>OY969725.1:0-1862500 GCA_963702195.1 uncultured Actinomycetes bacterium
CCGCTTGGCTTGGTAAGCGGAGAACTCTCCTGAACGACCGCCAACAGCAATCCTAAAATGGCACACTGATGGCACCGAACTCGCCTTGCCTCGCCGGATTGTAGCCCGGGCGGCGGGACTCCTCCTACTCCACTAGTGATTGGCGAGCACCGCGCAAATCGATGGATACCCCGGCGGAGCTGTGCGCTTCACACCTCCAAAGCCGCAGTAGGTGCCGCGCCCGAACCCGACATCCGCCCGTACCTGGTCATCGGGCGAGACGAGCCGCCGGCTCCCGTCGTGGAAGGCCCGATGAAACTTCCAGCCGAGTTCGCGGAGGTGCTCCAGCTCGCGGCTGCGGATCACCGTGGACCTCATTCCGTCCGCCCCGGTGATCAGAAGGTAGTTCCCATGCCAGCCCGTCTCGGCCACTCCCCCGCGAACCTCGTGCGAGACAACTCGCAACCCAGGCGCCAACGGCAGTTTCTCCGCCTCGGGTGCATCGCTGCCGCAGCCGCTGACCATGACAGCGAGGACTATGCCCGGGACGAGAACGAGAACCCGCACCGCTAGGAGTGTCCCATCTGCGCGGGCCAGACATGCGGGTTGCCGCCCTGCGTGAAAGAGCGGAGTCTTGCTTGCGAGCGATGAGGTAGTGCAGGTCCGGGGCCCAAAGCCGCCGGGCCGCCGCGTGCGCGCTCCAAGGTCGCGTCGTGGTGACGAGGAAGCGGATGGCGACCGGCATGGCCGGGGTGGACACGGCCTCGTTCCAGTGGCACCCACCACCCGATAAGGCACCGCGGCTCTGGGCCGCCCTCGCGGCAAGCTGTCATTTTGGCCAATTGCCATCGGGCGTCCCCGTCCAGCGCCTCAGCAATCGTCGCTACCGCTTCGCCGATCCCGCCAGCGGTATTCAGTGGTTCATCGACCAGCGGTGGTGGACCATCTACTGCGAAGGCCGTCTCGCTCCGATGCTCGGCCTCGACCCGGAGCTCGACACCCTTGCCGACTTCGGCCGCCTAGCCGAGAGCGCTCGCCGTCAGGCCGAGCGGTTTACCGAGTTGGCGGCCGACTACGAGCCAACCCGCGCCGAGCCGCCCGGCTACGTCACCATGCTCGACCGCTCGCTGAATCCGGTCCCGCAACGCGACGACTTCCTCGCCGCGGTCGCCGCGCTCCCCCGTCGCCAGCAGCGCTACTACCTGCGGCCCGTCTTCGACCTCGCCGACTACGCCGCCGTGGTTCGCCGCCTCGACTACGCGGCCGAGGTCCACTTCGCGGACGGCGGGGATGGCCTCGCGAGCTTGGGCGAGTTCGCCGAGGTGGCGGCCTCGACCCGGAAGGGCGAGTGCTGGTCGGCTCACGGGCGCGTTGAAACCGTTTACCTGCGGCGCGGCGAGCAGCGCTTGTTTCGCATCTACGACAGCGGCACTAAACGCCGGGTCGAGGGCCGCGGCGATGATCCACCGGGGGTTCGCCTCCGCTTTGAGCGCCAGCGAAGGTGGAAGAGCGGCCGGCGCCCTCGCCCCGAGACGCTCCAGCGACAAGACCCGGCGAAGCTCTGGGGCGAGGACCTCGCCAAGGTGCTGCCGCTCGGGTCGCAGGCGATCACCGTCTCGACCCCAGAAGGCCTCGCGCGCGAGCTCGCGCGCAGGGCCGAGGCCGGAGAGATGACGGCCGAGACGGCCGAGCGTCTGGCGGGGTTCGTGGCGATCACGAGCCAGCGCGGCTCCGACTGGTGGCACCAGCTCGGCCGCGCCCAGGTCGGCTACCGGCGCGTGCGTGCGCTCCGCGAGCTGGGTCTGGTGCGGGCGCGATCGACGCCCCGCGCAGCGGCGCCGAGGGCAGCAGCAAAGCCCTTGCCGCTTCGCGCGGTGATGCAGGCCGTAGCGGGCGCATGGGTGGCGGCCAACAGGAGGCGCCGAGCGGCCGAGGCGGTCGATCCTCTTGAGCAACGCGCGCGGGAGGCGAGCGAGCGCCAGCGAGGCAAGCCGACCGCGGCGCGGCGCGACGGGGATCGACCGACTAAGCCCTAAGGCGAAAGTCATGTGATCCCGCGCACGCGGCCTACTCTCGCTGCAATGGGACGCGGAACCCGACCTACAAGCATCACGCCAGTTGCGCGGCGACCGCGGAAGGCACCGCCCGAGGAGAGGATCGAGAAGGTGGCGGTGACCCTCTGGATCGAGCGAGCGCGCGAGGCGGAGCAGGTGGCGGTCGAGGTCGAAGCGGCCGCCTACGACGCCGCCACCGCCTGGGCCTACGACATTGACGAGGCAAGCAGCGGCGAGCAGATCATCGGCTCGCTGACGCTCGACTTTCTCCGCCGCTGCTTGCCGCGCGACCTGGCCGAGGTCATCGCCAACGAGCTCCGGGTGCCCTACGCCGTCGGGCGGCTCACCTCGTCCCACTCGTAGCCGCCCGGCGGCACCGGCCCCGGCGTGTAGGGAGGGCGCCTGCAACGCCCTCCCTTGTTTCACTCAGCGAAAGCGCGATGGCGCCGCCGCCTGTCGCGGTCCCCCTCGCGGGTCCCGGCTAGCGCGGGAACTGAAGGCGCCGGCCCCGGCCTAGGAGCAGCTGCGCCGCCCCAGGCGATACTTCTCGGACGGGTTTCAGGCTCTCCTCGACCAGCTCCCGAACACGTTCCTTGGGCTGCTCCGCAAGGACGGCTCGCGCATTGCTGATGAGAACGTCTGGCGCCACACGCTCGGCTCCTTCCAAGTCTTCGATGATCCCCGCGTAGTGGTCGAACATCACCCGCGCGGAGTGCCCTGCCCACGCCGCCACCTGCAAGGGACTGAACCCTGCGAGCAACTGAAGGCTGATGAACGACGCGCGACAGTCGTAGGGTCGTGCGTCGGAGAACCCGCCAAGGTTCGGGTCACCCTCAATGACGTGCTCGATAGCGGCAGACCAGACTCGGCCGCGCCAGTTGTTGTAGGTGGACCGGGACCAATAGCCACCACTGGGAGCAGGGAACACCAGGCAGGTGTCGGCCGGATCGCCTCGCGCCGCCCGCCACTCTCGCAGGTCTTCCCCGAGCGGGCCGACGAGCGGCGCCGTCCGCGCCTTCTTCGTCTTCGTTGGCCCCAGCACCGGCCGACCGTGCGCGTCGTGCTGGACGGCCTTATCGTCTGATGGTCCGCTCCTTGATGTCTCCGAAGGTCAGGGCCAGCGCCTCTCCGGGGCGGAGCCCGGCGTAGCTGAGGACGCTCACGAAGCACGCCTCCCCCATGGGCCGCGCTGCGTTGCGCCGCTTCGCCGACCGTGTGCCGAGCCGATAGCGGATCTGCTCGATGACCAGCGGCGGGAACGCCTTGGCGTGACGCTTCGGCTTTGCCGGCGGCTTCTCCGCAACGAGGACCGGGTTCGACGCGATCTTGTTCTGCTTGACGCAGAAGGTCATCACCGCCGAGAGGACGGTCAGGGTCTTCCTAATCGCGGCCGGTCCGACGCCCTCGTCCTCCAGCTCGGCGACCAACTCCTCGACCAGCATCGGATTCGAGGCCAGGGCCGCGATGCGGTGATGATCGAAGCGGCCCTCGATGTGGGTCCGCCACGCGGCGGCGTAGTCGGCCTGCGTTCTGCCCGAGCGCCGTCGCGCCCGAACCCGCGTCCAATCCGCGTAGGCGCCAGCCAACGTCTGCTTGCCGGATCGCGGAACGAAGTCGCCACGGAACTTGCCGGCCTTCACCTCGGCATCGAACCCGCGCGCGTCATTTCGGCTCAGGAACGAGCGCGAGTGCATCTTCCCCAGCTCGTCACGCCACCGGACGCGCCAGCGAGTTCCGTCTCCGGTTTCGTAGCGCTGAAAACTCATCGAAGGCGGCACGCCTGATGGCACATCGATGGCACGTACCATAACGTGGCGGAGCGGCGGAACCCGAAGCCTCATGCGGGATGAGGCCTGGAGTTCTAGTCAGAATGACATTTATCAGAGAGGCGCTCTGACCGACTGAGCTAATCGCCCCGCGAGCCCCATTCTAGAAAGAGCGCGGGTAGCCTGGCGAGGCCGATGCCCCGCCGCCCCGACATGCCGCCTCTTCACCGGTCGTCGCTGGCCGAGGACCCGATCGAGCAGTTTCGGGAGTGGTACGAGCATGCGGCGGCTGAGGTCCCGCTTGTCGACGCGATGACGCTGGCCACGGTCGATGCCGACGGGGCGCCTGACGCGCGGATGGTGCTGCTGAAGGGCTTCGGCCCGGACGGGTTTCGCTTCTTCACCAATCTCGGGTCCGCAAAGGGGCGCCAGCTCGAGGCCACCCCCAGGGCGGCGCTCATCCTCTACTGGCGGGAGCTCGACCGGCAGGTGCGGATCCGGGGGCATGTCGAGAAGCTTCCGGCCTCCGCCGACGACGCTTACTTCGCGACACGGGCGTCGGAGGCGCGGATCGGCGCCTGGGCATCGCCGCAGAGCCAGCCCATCGCCGATCGCGAGACGCTGGATGCGCGGGTTAGGGAGGCGAGCGATCGGTTCGCCGGCGAGGAGATACCCCGACCCGCGTTCTGGGGCGGATTCCTGGTGCGCCCAGAGCGGATCGAGTTCTGGCAGGGCCAGGCCGCCCGCCTCCACGACCGCTTCGTCTACACCCGCGACGGCGACGGGTGGGAAAGCCGGCGGCTCGCGCCCTGACCGCGCCTAGCCCCGACGGGTGGCACGCGCGAAGGCGTGCAGCTCGTCCAGGTCGTCGAATCGCAGCTCGACGCGGATTCCCCGCCGGGCCGCGCGGACGCGGATGCCGGTTCCGAGCGCCTGCTCGAGGCTCTCCTCGGCGCGGGCCAGCGCGGCCTCCTGATCCGGATGCGGCACGACCTTCGCGGAGGGACCGACCGGGCCCGTCGCGTGGCGCTCGGTCTCGCGCACCGACCACCCTCGCGCGACGGCCTCACGCGCGAGCGCGCGACGGGCGTCGTTGCCGCGCGCCTGCAGGATCGCGCGGCCGTGGCCCTCGCTGAGCTCGCCTGAGGCCAGGAGGTGGAGCACCTCGTCTGGGAGGTCGAGCAGGCGGATGAGGTTCGAGATGGCCGAGCGACTGCGGCCGAGCCGCCGGGCGAGCTCCTCCTTCGACAGCCCGAGATCCTCGACCAGCGCCGCGCAGGCGCGGGACTCGTCCACCGGGTTGAGGTCCTCGCGGGCGACGTTTTCGATCAGCGCCGTCTGGAGTCGGTCCGCCTCCGCCTCGTCGCGGACGATCGCCGGAACCGTCTGCACGCCCGCCTCGCGGGCCGCCCGCCATCGGCGCTCGCCGGCGATCAGCTCGTAGCGGCCGTCGGCGAGCGGTCGCACGATCAACGGCTGCACGATCCCGGCGTCCGCGATCGAGGCGGCGAGGGCCGTGATCGAGGCGGGGTCGAATTGAGTCCGCGGCTGGTGGGGATTCGGCCGGATCAGGTCGAGGGGCAGGTCCCGGAGCTCGGCGGCTTCGGCCGGCGTTTCAGGGATGATCGCGGCGAGGCCGCGTCCCATTCCTCTGCTGGTCACCCCTCGACCTCCACTTGAGACTGATCGATCGGACGGCGCTCCACCGACACCTGATCGACCCGCTCGCGCTCGGCCAGCTCGGCCGCCAGCTCGCGGTACGCGGCAGACCCATTGGAGGACGGGGCGTGCTGGACGACCGGCACGCCGAAGCTCGGCGCCTCGGCCACTCGGATGTTGCGCGGGATCACGGTGCGGAGAACAAGGTCGGAGAAGTGTCCACGCAGCTCGCGCTCGACGTCCTGCGCGAGCCTGGTGCGGTCGTCGTGCATGGTGATGACCACACCGGTCAGAACGAGGCCCGGATTGAGCTCGCGCCGGATGAGGTCGAGGGTCTCGAGGAACTGGACGAGGCCCTCGAGGGCCAGGTACTCGGCCTGCACCGGCACCACCACCCGATCCGCCGCGACCAGGGCGTTGACGGTGACCGGGCCGAGCGCCGGCGGGCAGTCGAGCAGCGTGAGGGCGAAGCGCTCACGCACCGGGCCGAGCATGCGGCGCAGCGTGCGCTCCGACCCATCGATCCGCGGGAGCTCGACCGCGGCGCCCGCCAGATCGCGGTTGGCGGGGACGATCCAGAGGTTGTCGGGGCCGGCGGGCCGAGCCGCCTCAGCCATGGAGCGCTCGCCCATCAGGCACTCGTATGTGGACGGACGCAGGTCGCGGCCGAGCCCGAGGGCCACCGTGGCGTTGCATTGGGGATCGAGGTCGCAGACGAGCACCTGGTTGCCCTCCTCGGCGGCGCAGGCGGCGATGTTCACGGCCGTGGTCGTCTTGCCCACGCCGCCCTTCTGGTTCGCCACCGCATAAACCGAGCCCATCGGCGCACGACCTTACCGAGTGGCCCAGCGCGCAAATCGAGACGACCAGGTCGGGCTAGGTGCCGAGCGGCCGCTTCTTCGCCATTCCGGCCCGCCGCGGCAACTCGGGCGGCGTGGCCTCCGTCTTCCGCATGACGTGGATGTGCCGGTTCCGCGACCCGGCGTAGGGACCCACCCAACGGATGTCCTCGCGACTCATCCCAAGGCGGGCTGCGACGCGGTCGATTTCGTCCTCCTCATCGGGATCGCGCCGGCCCTTCCAGGCGACCAGGACGCCCCCGTCGACGAGCAGGGGCGACGCCAGCTCGGCGAGGGTCGCGAGACGGCCGACGGCTCGGGCCGTCACGACCTCGTATGCCTCTCGCCCGCCGGCGGGCGGCTCGGAGGATGCCCACTCCTCCGCCCGCCCGCACACGACGCTCGCGTTGCTCAGTCCGCTTGCCGCGATGGCACGCTCGATGAACTCGCATTTGCGCGCGGTTGCCTCGATCAGGTCGACCCGCGCGCTCGGCAGCGCCGCGGCGAGCGGCAGGCCTGGAAAACCGGCGCCCGCCCCGACATCGGCGATCGAGCGGGCCTCGCGGAGAGGCTCGACCTCGAGCCCACTGAGGGAGTCGGCGACGTGAATGCGCCACGCGTCCTCGGGGTCACGGACACTGCTCGGCGCCGAGGGATCGCCCGCAACCTGCTCGACGATGGCCTCGAGGGCAGCCCGGCCTCGAGGCTCGAGGTCCTCCGGCCGCGTTCCGGGCCTGGTCAATCGCTGAGGAGCGGGGCGACCACGACGCAGCGCTCGGGCTCCTCGCCCTCGCTGAATGTCTCGATCCCCGCGCGGTCCTTCAGGTGCTGGTGCACGACGCGGCGCTCATTCGGGGTCATCGCCTCGAGCTCGATCTCGTTGCCCGTCTTGAGCGCCCGGTCGGCGGCCCGATCGGCTTGGCGCTCCACGGCGTCGCTGCGGCGCTCCCGGTAGCCGGCCGCGTCCACGGTGACCCGTTTTCGGTCCTGTCGGCCCCGGAACGCCGCCCGGTAGCAGAGGAGTTGCACGGCGTCGATGGTCTGGCCTCGGCGACCGATCAGGAGGCCCAGGTCCTCCCCATCCACCCGGCCGAGGATCTCGTCGTCGGCCTCAGACACCTCGACGCTCGCCTCGACGTCGAGCTCGTCCACAATCCGCTCGAGGATCGCCCGCACGCGCTCAGCCGGCTCGGCGGCGTGGGCCTGGTCTTCCTCGGCGGGCATTGCGGGAGTCTAGTCGCGCTTCGCTCGAAGGGGTCGCGAGCTTGCAGGCGGAGGATTCGGGCGCCACGCGGCGAACAGGGTCGGTTGGCCCGGCGCGCGATCGGGCACGTGAAAGAGCCGGGCAACGCGCCCGGCTCTCCCGCGCGTGCTCCGACACGAGGGCTATCGAGCGGGGCTGCTCGCCTGCGGCGTGGCGCGGCGAAGCAGGTCCTCCGCGCCTTCCTGCACGTCGTCGACGCGGCGCTCGACATCTCGGCGCGCCGACTTGACCTGGCGCTCGGCGTCCCGGCGGTTGCGCCGAAGCGTCCGCAGCGCCTGAGCGCGCTGGCGCTTGACGGTCCGCTCCGCGCGCCTGCGAGCGGTCTCGCCGCGTCGCTCGAACTTGCGGAGGTTCGTCGAGGCGCGTCGCTGGATTCGCTGCGCCTCGCGCCGGGCTTCCGTCTGGCTCCGGAGCGGCTTGAGGGTATCCACCACCTTCTCGCTGCCGCTGACGGCCGCGCCAACAGCCGTATCCGCGACGCGCTGCGCCTGGAGCGCCGCCGCCTTCAGGCGGCTCTGCTGCGCACGAGCCCGAGTCTCGGCGGCCTTCTGGGCCGACCGGCGTCGCTTCGCCTCGTTCTGCTTCCGCGTGGCCGCAGCCTTCTGGGCGGCCACCCGCCTCTCGGTTTCGGTCCGTGTAGCCATCTGGATTTCACCTTTCGTTTGCTTGCGATCTTGTTACGGATAAGCCCACTTACCCCAAGGGGTGGGAGCAAACCGTCGATCGCTTACGCGGGCGGCGAGCCGGCTACCGGCGCTTGCGCTTCTTCTTGCGCGGCGGGGGTGGAGGCGGCTTGGTTTCCTTGATCTCCTCCGGCGTCGCCGGTGCCGGTGCCGGCATGATCCTCTGGACCACCCACTGCTGGCCGAGGCTGAAGAGGTTGGTCGCGATCCAGTAGACGGCGAGCCCCGCCGGCGCGTTGATGATGAACGGGACGATGATCAGCGGGAAGAGCAACATCAGGTAGCGCTGCGCGGGGCTGGCCGTGGGGCTCGTTGCGGTGGTGAGCAGGACGCTCGCCGCGGTCGTGGTGACGAAGAGGACGATCAGGACGATCAGCTCGGCGCCCTGGGGAGCCTCGATCACGGACTTCACGAACAGGAAGCCGGGCGGGGGGCTGGCCATCACGTCGGCCTGGAACGTGTCGCCGCGCAGGAGCTGGTAGATCGCGATGAAGAACGGGATCTGCAGGATGAACGGCAGGCAGGAGGAGAACGGGTTGACGCCCTCCTTCTTGTACAGCTCCATCGTCTCGCGCTGAAAGCGCTGCGGGTCGTCCTTGTACTTCTCCTTCAGCGCCTGGATCTTCGGGGCGACGAGCTGCATGCGGCGCATGGAGCGAATGCCCCGGAGGGAGAGCGGCAGCACGGCGAGGCGCACGATGAAGGTGAGCGCGATGATCGACAGGCCCCAGCTCAGGCCCACGTTGTCGTGGATGAACGTGATGACCGAGTCGGCGACGTCGATCAGCGGCTGGAGGATGTTCGCGAGCGGCAGGATCACGCCGCGGCCTCCCGGCGGTGGCGCTTGAACAGGGTCTGGTTCTCCACCGGGTCGTAGCCCCCGTGGCTGAGCGGGTTGCAGCGCAGAAGGCGCCAGGCCGACAGCACCAGGCCCCGCAGCACGCCGAGCTCACGCACGGCGTCAACGGCATAGGCCGAGCACGTCGGGTAGTACTTGCAGCGCCGGGGTAGGGCTGGCGAGATGAAGCGCTGGTAGGCGGAGACCGGTGCCAGTAGCGTCGCCGTGAGGAAGCGTTTCACGTCAAACGCCCCCGCCTGCGAGGCCGGCCTCTGACATGAGCCCCCCGAGCGCGCCGGCGACGCCCTTGGTGCCCTCGCGCTCGAGCAGCCCGGCAACGTCGGGGCGCGCGACGAGCACGAAGTCGTGCCGCCCCGGTACCTCGGGGGTCATCGACCAGAACGCCTCTCTGAGCGCCCGCTTCACGGCATTTCTCTCTGCGGCGCCGCCGACCTTGCGGCTCACCGAGATACCGAGCCGGGCGCCGTCCTCCCCGGATTCATCCGCCCCCCGCGGAAACGTGTACAGCACGAGGAACCGGTTCGAGTGCGACTCGCCCTCACGATAGACGCGATCGAAGTCGCCGCTGCGTGACAGGCGCCCGCGCTTGCGCCGTCCGCCCGGCGAGCCGGTGCTCACGGCGTGAGCCGCTTGCGACCCTTGCGGCGCCTGCGCTTGAGAACCTGTCGGCCGCTGCGGGTACGCATACGAGCGCGGAACCCGTGAGTGCGGGCGCGCTTTCGCTTCTTGGGTTGATACGTCCGCTTCACGACCGGCGAGGCAGTATAGGCGGTGCTCCGATACGCGCTGCTGCTTTTTCGCGCAGGATGCGGGCTCCCTGCGGACCCGCCGCGGAGGCCCCCAACCGCGGTTCTATGATCGCCGGTCGATGCCCGAAGACGCCGTCCACGACGACCTCGATTCGATCTGGAGACGCGTCACGGAGGACCTTCAGGCGAGCCTTCCCACCTCGACCTACGACCTGTGGCTCGACCCGCTTCGCCCGGTGGCCGCGCACGGCACGGCGCTTCGAGTCACAGCGCCACGGTCGATCCGTGCCTGGGTCGATCGGCGCTACCGCGGCGCCGTGGAGAACGCACTCCGGGCGCAGGAATGCGGTCTCGACCACGTCATCGTCATCGAGGAGGGGGCGGATTCCGCCGCGCCGGGATCGACCCAGGAGATGCGGACCGTCGAGGCTCCCGAGATCGATCCCGGGCACACCTTCGAGCGGTTCGTGATCGGTTCCGGCAACCGCCTTGCCCACGCGGCCGCGCTCGCTGTCGCCGAGCTCCCCGGGGAGGCCTACAACCCGCTCTTCCTACACGGGCCGCCCGGCCTCGGCAAGACGCATCTCCTCGGCGCCATCGTCGACTACCTGCGTCGCCGGCGGCCCGAGTTGACGGTCCACTACACGACCACCGAGCAGTTCACGAGCGAGTTCGTCACCTCCCTGCGCAAGGACGGCCCCGAGCTCTTCAAGCTCCGGTACCGCAACCTCGACGCCCTGTTGATCGACGACGTCCAGGCCCTCGAGGGCAAGGAGCACACGCAGGAGGAGTTCGTCCAGACGTTCAACACGCTTCACGCCGCCGGCAAGCAGATCGTCCTCTCGAGCGACCGGCCGCCCGAGGCGATCAGCCGCATCGCCGAGCGCCTTCGCGATCGCTTCGAGTGGGGGCTCCGCGTCGCCATCGGCCCGCCCGACCTGCGAACGCGAACAGCGCTGCTGTGGCGCATGAGCAGCGAGGTTCCCATCGAAATCACCGATCCGGCGGTGCTCCATGACATCGCCGGGCTCGCCGCCGGCAACGTCAGGCGCCTCGAGGGTGCGCTCACCCGGATCGCCGCCCTCTCGTCCGTCCTCGGCGAGCCGGTGAACCGCGCACTCATCCGCCAGGCCCTGGACGACCCCGCGACCAGTGATCGCTCCTCACCCGCCGATCGTTACCCGGATCCGCAGACGCCGTCGGTCCCCGCGATCCAGGCCGTAGTGTGCTCCGTAGCCGGCACCTCACAGGAGGCGATGCTTTCGGCCTCCCGCGCGTCCGACATCTCACGCAGCCGGCAGATCGCCATGTACCTCTCACGCGAGCTGACGGACCTGTCGCTCGCCGAGATCGCCCGCCACTTCGACCGCGACCACACGACGATCCTTCACGCTGTCCGGGCAATCTCCAGCCGCGCCTCGAACGACGCCGAGCTCACTGACACCATCCACAGGGCACGAGAGCTCCTCGGTGCACAGGAGTCAGCCTCACTCGCGTCATCTCAACAGCAGAGCGACCGTCCACCGATCCCGTCCACAGACGAAAGTCCACAGGTGAAGCCATGAACCCCGGTTCTCCACAACCATCCACCACACTCAATACATCTGAATCAGATAGGAAGATGCAGGGTGCATCAATGAAGCTCTCCCTTTCCCGCGAAAACCTCCTGGCAGGTCTCCAGATCGTGAGCCGTGCCGTTTCGACCCGTTCGACGCTGCCGTCACTCGGCGGAATTCAGCTCGAAGCGTCGGGCTCGAGCCTGACGCTGCGCGCAACGGATATGGAACTGGGGCTCACCATGGTCCTCGGAGATGTGCAGGTCGAGACGGAGGGCACGGTTCTACTTCCGGGCCGTCTGCTCGGCGACGTGGTCCGCAGCCTGCCGCCGGGCGACGTGACCTTGGCGCTTCGCGCCGAACAGCGCGACGTGGAGCTCACCGCCTCGGCCGCGCGATTTCACCTTCGCACGCTGTCCGCCGAGGACTTCCCGCGCCTTCCGGAGCTCGCGGATGACGCCGCGACGCTTCCCGCAGGCCCGCTCGCCGAGACGATCGACCGCGTGGCACGCGCGGCGTCCCGCGACGAGGTCCGCCCGATCCTGACCGGCGTTCTCTTCCAAGCGGACGAATCAACGCTCACCATGGTGGCCACCGACTCCTATCGCCTGAGCGTCAAGCACACGAAGCTCGAGGCGCCACTCGCCGCCGGCATCGAGGCGAACGTGCCGGCCCGGGCGCTGCGCGAGCTCGCCCGGATCGTGGGCCAAGGGGGCGCCGAGGAAGTCGCCATCTCGCTGGCGCGAAACCAGGCGGTGTTCCGCGCCGGCGAGGTGGTGCTGTCCTCGCGGCTGATCGAGGGACAGTTCCCGAGCTGGCGCCAGCTGATCCCGGAGTCGTTTGAGCATGAGGTCCGCCTGCCGCGGACCGAGCTGCTCGAGGTGTCTCGCCGGATCAGCCAGCTCGCGCAGCGCAACGCTCCGCTGCGGTTCGGCTTCGCCGAAGGTGAGCTCACGATCGCGGCTGAGACGCCCGAGGTCGGCGACGCCAGGGAGGCGATCCCGGCGCCGTACTCGGGCGATCCACTGGAGATCGCCTTCAACCCGCAGTTCGTGATCGAGGGCATCGAGAGCGTGGACGGTGAGGAGCTGGTGATGAAGCTCAGCTCGCCGCTTCGCCCGGGCCTGCTCGAGCCGATCGACAGCGAGGAGTTCAGCTACCTCGTGATGCCGATCCGGCTCAACGTTTAGGAGCCTTCATGCTGGTGACGCGGATTCGCGTCCTCGGCTTTCGCAACCTCCGGGCGCAGGAGGTCGAGCTCGGGCCGCGGATCACGCTGCTCTGGGGGCCGAACGGGGCCGGCAAGACGAACCTGCTGGAGGCCCTCTACACCGCGCTTGCCGGCCGCTCCTGCCGGACCCGCACCGACCGCGAGGCCGTCGCCTTCGGCGAGCCTATGGCTCGAGTGGAGGTCGAGCTCGACGCCGGCCGCGAGTCCTCCACCTTCCTGTGGTCGCTGAAGCGCGGCGGCGACCGGCGCCATCTGCTCGACGGGGCCCCGATGAGCGGCGAGCGCGCGGATCGCCGACCGCCGCTCGCAGTCTTTCTCCCCGACCGCCTCGCGCTCGTGAAGGGCCCACCCACGGATCGCCGCGCGCACGTGGACGGGCTCCTCGCCGCGCTGTGGCCCGCGCGGGCGGAGGCCAGACGGCGCTACGGCCGGGCGCTCGCGCAGCGAAACGCGCTGCTCGGCCGCGTGCGCGCCGGCATCGCGGGCGAGGATTCGCTCGAGGCCTGGGAGCTCGAGCTCGCGGGCGCCGGGATCGATCTCATGGAGGCGCGCCAGGATGCCGTCGAGCTACTGGCACCGGAGTTCACCAGCGCTGCCTCGGACCTGGGGCTACCCGGCGAGGGCGCGCTGCGGTACCGGCCACGCTCCGATGCGACCACCCGCGACGAGCTGGCCGCGGAGCTCGCCGAGCGCCGGAGCGCCGATGTCGATCGCGGCTACTCGCAGCACGGCCCCCATCTGGACGAGCTCGAGATCGCGGTCGACGGACGAGCGATCCGGCGCTACGGGTCGCAGGGCGAGCAGCGGGCGGCCCTCCTCGCCCTTCTCTTCGCCGAGCGCCGTGCGCTCCTGGAAGCCCGGCGCAACCCCCCGCTTCTCCTGCTCGACGACGTGATGAGCGAGCTCGATCCGGATCGCAGGGACCTGTTGGCCGCGCGGCTCAGCGATGGCCCGGGCCAGACACTCATCACCGCCACGGAGGGCGCGCACCTACCGGCCGCGGTGGAGCGCAGGGAGATCGGGATGCGAAGCGGTGCCGCCGCCCTCCAGGTCGGTGGAGCCGAGCCGGCGCCCGAGGCGTTCGCAGCATGAGGCACCGGCGAGCCCCGCGCCGGCTGGGCTCGGCGCTGAGCCCGGCTCGGGGGGGCGCCCGCCCGAAGACCCTGCTCGCCGCGGTCCAGGAGGCGTGGCCCAGGATCGCCGGCGAGGGGGTCGCCGGCCAGGCCGATCCGGTTGCCGAGCGCGAAGGCGTGATCACCATCGCGTGTCAATCCGCGACCTGGGCGCAGGAGCTGGACCTGCTTCAGTCAGAGCTTCTCGAGCGGCTGGGGGCGGCGCTCGCTGACTGGGATGCGGAGGGTCTCGAGGCGCCCGTCAGAGGCCTCCGTTTCACCGCCGACGCGATTCGTTTCGAAAGTTGACCCGTTTAGCGCGTTTTGTGCATGGTTTGCAGGTATTTTCTGCGGCATCCACGGACTTTCCGGCGGCCTCCCCTGGTATCCTTATGTGAACTTGGAAGTGCGCCCCGAACCGCCCGGCATGTCCTCCTGGCGGCGGACTGGACGGTCGGGGTTTCTCTTGCCTCCAGGGATTTCAGCCAGGCCATCGAACCGAGAGGACTGAGTGGCAAGCCAAGCCCGAACCGGCGGCGAGTCGAAGCCCGCCGCCAAGAAGACGCCGCGAAAGAACACGGCCCCAAACGCCAAGCCCGGCACCCGCGGGCGCGCGGCGAGCGACGGCTACAGCGCCAAGGACATCACCGTCCTCGAGGGGCTCGAGGCCGTCCGCCTGCGTCCCGGGATGTACATCGGGTCGACCGGCCCGCGAGGGCTGCACCACCTCGTCTACGAGGTGGTCGACAACTCGGTTGACGAAGCGATCGCCGGCTATTGCGATCAGGTCAGCGTCATCCTTCATCCGGACAACAGCGTCACCGTCGCGGATGACGGTCGCGGCATCCCCGTCGAGGAGCACGAGAAGGAGAAGCGGCCGGCGGCCGAGGTCGTGATGACGACTCTCCACGCCGGCGGCAAGTTCGGCGACGGCGGTGGCTACAAGGTCTCGGGCGGCCTGCACGGGGTCGGCGTCTCCGTCGTCAATGCCCTGTCGGAGCGGCTCCGGCTCGAGGTCCGCCGCGACGGCTACGCGTGGGAGCAGCTGTATGAGCGCGGAGCGCCGCAGGGTGAGCTCACGCGCGGCTCGAAGACGAAGGAAACAGGGACGACGATCACGTTCCTCCCGGATGCCGAGGTGTTCGAGGAGGTGGACTTCGACTACCAGACACTGGTTGAGCGCCTCCGGGAGACGGCCTTCCTGACCCGGAACCTGCGCATCGAGCTCATCGACGAGCGCGGCGCCGGTCAGAAGGAGACCTTCCAGTACGAGGGCGGCATCGTCGACTTCGTGGCCCACCTCAACGAGAACAAGGACGTGCTGCACCGCAAGACCGTCTACTTCGACAACGAGACCGACGACGGTCAGGTCGAGGTCGCGATGCAGTGGAACGCGTCCTACCAGGAGTCGATCTTCACCTTCGCGAACAACATCAACACCCACGAGGGCGGTTCGCATCTGTCCGGCTTCCGCTCGGCGCTCACCCGCACCCTGAACGCCTACGCGCGCGAGAAGGGCCTGCTGAAGGAGAAGGACGCGAACCTGAGCGGCGAGGACGTCCGCGAGGGCCTCACCGCGGTTATCTCGGTGAAGCTTCGCGATCCGCAGTTCGAGGGCCAGACGAAGACCAAGCTCGGCAACCCGCCCGTCGAGGGCCTGGTCAAGGAGACGGTCAACCGCAAGCTCGGCGAGTTCCTGGAGGAGAATCCCGGTGAGGGTCGCCGAATCCTCCAGAAGGCGGTCGACGCCGCGCGCGCCCGCGAGGCCGCGCGCAAGGCCAGGGATCTGACGCGGCGCAAGTCAGCGCTCGAGAACTCGACCCTGCCGGGGAAGCTCGCCGACTGCTCGGTCAAGGATCCGGCGCTGGCGGAGCTGTTCGTCGTCGAGGGCGATTCCGCGGGTGGCTCGGCGAAGCAGGCGCGCGACCGCAACACCCAGGCCGTGCTCCCGCTGCGGGGCAAGATCATCAACGCCGAGAAGAACCGAATCGACAAGGTGCTCTCGAACCAGGAGATCCAGGCGCTGATCACGGCGATCGGCACCGGGATCCACGACGAGTTCAACCTCGAGGACCTGCGGTACCACAAGGTCGTGTTGATGACCGACGCCGACGTCGACGGCGCGCACATCCGGACGCTGATCCTCACCTTTCTCTACCGCCAGATGCCGGATCTGTTCGAGGGGGGTTACGTCTACATCGCCAAGCCGCCCCTCTACGGCGTCAAGAACGGCAAGCACGAGATCTACATCGAGAAGGAGTCCGAGCTCGAGGAGCTTCTTCTGCGCGACAAGCTCGAGAAGTTCTCGTACACGAACGGCTCGGCCAAGAAGCGCTCGTGGACATCCGCTCGCTGGCAGCGGTTCACCCGTGACTTCAAGGAGTACGACGGCTGGACCGCGGCCCTGCAGGCGACGTTCGGCCACGAGGCGGTGAGCTTCCTGCTCGAATCCCAGATCCTCGACGAGGGCGCGGCGAGCATCGCGGGCGTCCGCAAGCTCATCGAGCAACCCGATCCCGAGGAGGAGCCGTTCGAGACCGCGGTCGCCTTGGCCAGCGACTCGGAGATCGTGATCAAGGCGATCCACCGCGCCAGCGGGCTCGCGCGCACTCACCGGCTCGCGGCCGATCTCTTCAAGTCGACCGAGTACCGCCGGCTCGCCGAGGTGCACGCGAAGCTGGTCAAGCAGGTCGGGCGCCCGCCCTTCCAGGTGACGCTCGGCGCCAAGCAGCGCGAGGCGCTGTCGTTTGGGGAGCTGCGGCAGGTGACGCTCGACCTGGCGAAGGAGGGCATGAGCCTCCAGCGCTTCAAGGGCCTCGGCGAGATGGACGCCGAGGAGCTCCGTGAGACCACGATGGATCCGGAGTCGCGCACCCTGCAGCGGGTGACGATCGAGGACGCCGCTACCGCCGAGCGCCTGTTCACGGACCTGATGGGTGACAGCGTCGAGCCGCGGAAGATCTTCATCGAGCGGCACGCCAAGGAGGTCCGCTTCCTCGATGTCTGATCGGAGGCACTGACATGGAGGGTTCGCTCGACGCCCTCACCGGCCGCATAGAGGACCGCCAGCTCGAGCAGGAGATGCGCTCCTCCTACCTCGATTACGCGATGAGCGTGATCGTGGGCCGCGCCCTGCCCGACGTCCGCGACGGGTTGAAGCCCGTGCATCGCCGCGTCCTTTACGCGATGCACGACTTGGGCCTGCAGCCGAACCGTCCGTTTCGGAAGTCCGCGTTCATCGTCGGCGAGGTGATGGGCAAGTACCACCCGCACGGCGACCAGGCGATCTACGACACCCTGGTGCGGATGGCGCAGGAGTTCTCGCTGCGCAACCCGCTCGTCGACGGCAAGGGCAACTTCGGGTCGATCGACGACGACCCGGCGGCCGCGATGCGCTACACCGAGGCCCGCCTCGACCGGCTCGCAACGGAGATGCTCCGCGACATCGAGGCCGAGACCGTCGATTTCGGCCCCAACTACGACGAGAAGGCGCAGGAGCCGCTGGTGCTGCCGGCGCGATTCCCGAATCTGCTCGTCAACGGGTCAGCGGGGATCGCCGTGGGCATGGCGACCAACATTCCGCCCCACAACCTCACCGAGGTCGCCGCGGCGGTCACGGCGTACATCGACAACCCGGACATCGACCTGGCCGGTCTGATGGAGCACGTGAAGGGCCCGGACTTCCCCGGCGGCGCGCTGATCATGCGCGGCGAGGGAATCCGCGACGCCTACGCGTCCGGGCGCGGCTCGATCAAGGTCCGCGCGAAGGCCCACATCGAGCCGATGAAGGGCGGCAAGGAGGCGATCATCGTCTCCGAGCTGCCGTTCATGGTCAAGAAGGGCGGCGACGGCGGGCTGATCCAGAAGATCGCCGATCTCGTCCGCGAGAAGAAGGTCACCGGGATCTCCGACCTCCGCGACGAGTCGGACCGCTCGGGGATGCGGCTGGTGATCGAGGTCAAGCGAGGCGAGGTCTCCAAGGCGGTCCTCAACCAGCTCTACAAGCGCACCCAGATGCAGACGAGCTTCGGTGTGAACATGGTCGCGCTCGTGGACAACGTCCCCCGCACGCTGGGGCTGCGCGAGCTGATTCACCACTACGTCGTCCACCAGCGCGAGGTCATCACCCGGCGGACTCAGCATCAGCTGCGTCAGGCCGAGGCGCGGGCCCACATCCTCGAGGGGCTCCTGATCGCGCTCGACAACCTGGACGAGGTCATTGCGCTCATTCGCGGCTCGAAGGACCCCGAGTCGGCCCGCACCGGCCTGATCGACCGGTTCGAGCTCTCGGAGGAGCAGGCGCAGGCGATTCTCGACATGCGCCTGCAGCGCCTGACCGCGCTCGAGTCGGACAAGGTCCGGTCCGAGCACGCGGAGCTCGTCAAGACGATTGCCGAGCTGCGAGCGATCCTCGGCGACGAGTCCCGTATCGACGGCCTGATCAAGGACGAGCTCGCCGAAGTCGCCGATCGCTATGGCGACGAGCGCCGCTCGGAGATCACGTTCGCCGAGGGCGACGTCGACATCGAGGACATGATCGCCGACCAGCAGATGGTGATCTCGATCACCCACTCCGGCTACGTCAAGCGGCTGCCGCTCGCGACTTACCGCCAGCAGCGGCGTGGTGGGATCGGGGTCATGGGGATGAATCTCAAGGAAGGGGATTACATCGAGCACCTCCACATCTGCTCGACGCACGACTGGATGCTGTTCTTCACCAACCGCGGGAAGGTGTACCGCCTGAAGGTCTACGAGCTTCCCGAGGGGGCCCGCACGTCCAAGGGCAGGGCGCTCGTGAACGTCCTGCCGCTCCGCGATGGAGAGCGGGTCATGGCCGTGAAGCCCACCCGGAACTTCTCCGAGGGCAAGTACCTGGCCTTCGCGACCGCCAAGGGGATGGTGAAGAAGACCGAGTTCCCCGCCTACAACACGCCGATCCGCGCCGACGGCATCATCGCGATCAAGATCCGCGACGGCGACGAGCTCGTCCAGGTCCGCCTCACCTCCGGCAACGACGACCTGCTGATGGTGTCGAAGTCCGGGCACGCGTCCCGCTTCAGCGAGAAGGCGGTGCGGCCCATGGGACGCGACACGTCCGGCGTCAAGGGCATGAACGTCGCCGACAAGGTGAACGGAGTGCAGAACCGCGTCCTGACCATGGACGTCGCACGCGACGACGCCGAGCTCTTCGTCGTCACCGAGAACGGCTATGGCAAGCGCACGGCGGTATCGGATTACCCGGTGAAGGGACGCGGGACGAAGGGCGTGCTGACCATGAAGCTGACCGAGAAGAAGGGCGGTCTCGCGGGAGCGCTGATCGTACGGGAGCATCAGGACCTGCTGTTCATCTCCGAGAACGGGATGGTGCAGCGCACCAACGCCGGCGGGATCTCGCAGATGGGCCGCGCCACGCAGGGCGTGCGGGTGATGAACCTGCGCGACGACGATCGGGTGAGCGCGGTGGCGCTGGTGGTCGAGTCGAGCGCGTCCGTGGCAGACGAGGCGTCCGCGGTCGAAGAGGCCGGCGAGCCCACCGTGAAGGCGACGAAGGACGGCGCCTCGGCGGACGGGGCCGGCCCGGAGGACGGCTCGGGCTAGATAGGCTGCCGCGCGGTGAAAGAGCTGCGCGGTCGCAACGCCCTCGTCACCGGCGCCGGTGGCGGCCTCGGGGCCTACATCGCGCGGGCGCTCGCGGCGGAGGGCGTGAATCTCGCGCTCACCGACCTTCCCGAGGCATCGGTGGATGGTCTCTCGGCCGAGCTCCGCACGCGTGGCGTCCAGGTCGAGCACGCCCCCGCTGACCTCAGCGATCGAGACGAGCGCCGACGGGTTGCCGCGTGGGCCGCGGACGCCCTCGGGCCGGTCGACATCCTCGTCAACAACGCCGGCGTCGAGTTCGGCGGGCCCTATCTCGACACGAGCTCGGAGGAGCTGGAGCTGACCGTCGCGGTCAACCTGCTGGCCGTGATGGACATGACACGTCTGCTGGTCCCGGGGATGCTCGAGCGCCGCCGCGGACACGTGGTCAACATGGCCTCGCTCGCCGGCAAGCTCCCGCCGCCACAGCTCGCCTCGTATGGGGCGACGAAGCACGGCGTGGTCGGGTTCACGGCCTCGGTGCGCGCCGAGCTCGCCGACGACCCGGTCGGCTTCTCGGCGATCTGTCCCGGGTTCGTGGGCCGGGTGGGGATGTTCGGACGCATCGAGCCCTACATCGAGGGCGAGTCGGGCCCGATGGGCACCGTGCCGCCTGAGCGGGTGGGGGACGCGGTCGTGCGCGCGATCACCGACGACGTCGGCGAGATCATCGTCAACGCCCGACCCGTCAAGCCGATCATCCTGTTGAACGCGATCGCGCCCGCGACCGCCGGGCGGCTCTCCCGGCTGCGCCCGATGCGTGAGTTCGCCGAGCGCATGGCCAGGGCCCGCGAGCGCTTCGACGCAGCCGAGGCACGCCGCCCGGACTAGTACGCAACCGGCGCGTCTGCTTCAATCGTCGTACCAGAGAAAGGAGGTGGTCCTAACTTGTCTGACTTGTTTTTTGGGACGCTGGAGGTGCAGGGCCGCTAGGTGGCGGCTAGCCGGTGATCGCACACCGGCTGAGACAGGTCAGGCGGCATGGTCGCCGCTCTGATCAGTGCGGGCCACCCGGCGAATCCACCCCGGGCACCGGCGAGAGGGGGAGGCGAGGAGCTACGTCCCGCCCCGCCACGAGATCCTCCACTCGTTTCCAACCCGCACCTTTGAGCGAAGGGCCGCCTGCGGGCGGCCCTTCGTCGTTCAGTCGCTACGCGGCAACGATGTACGGCTCCCAGGCCACCGGGATCCGCGGGCTGGCCAGCTGGATGAAGACCGTTGGCCCCGGGGGCCGCGGGTTGGAGCGGGGGTGCATGCGTGCCTCGCGCGGGGTCATGCTGCCCTTCTTCCGGTTGCACGGTGCGCACGAGGCGACGATGTTCTCCCAAACGGACTGGCCGCCGCGACTGCGCGGGATCACGTGGTCCACGGTCAGCCCCGCGGTCTGGCGGCCGCAGTACTGGCAGGTCCAGGCGTCGCGGGCGAGGACGGCCTTGCGGGTGATCTTGCGGCGATGCACGTCGCGCGGGACACGCACGTAGCGCACCAGCCGGATCACGCAGGGGCGCTCGAAGGTGAGGCGCTCCGAGTGGAGGGCGCCCTCGCCGCGCTCGAGGATCTCAGCGCGGTCCTTCAGGACGAGCACCGTGGCGCGGCGAACGTTGCAGACGTTGATCGGCTCGTAGCTCGCATTGAGGACAAGCACCCGGCTGCCGATCCCAACATGTCCGTTGTGGCCGTTGTGCGCGCCGTTTCCGTTGTGCGCGGCGTAGGCAATCCCGCCGGGCCCCGAAGTCCCTGCGCTCCGAAGCCCTACGTGAGGAGGGTCGTCCGCCGCCCTGTCCATAGCGCCACGATTGTAGACATAGGCCCAGTCCGGCCCCGGGGTCCCGCGATGGCGACGACGGGCGTCTCAGGCGCCCGGCACGCCCTTCGCCGCGATCGGGTAGCTGCCCAGGATTCGCACCGACTCCGCCTTGCCGCGCAGCGCCTCGATCGCCCCGGCGACCGCAGGGTCCCGCTCCTTGCCCTCGAGGTCGCAGAAGAACATGTAGCGGCCCAGCCCCTGGCGGAGCGGCCGGGACTCGATGCGGGTGAGGTTGACGTCCCGGCTCGAGAACTCGGTCAGCGCCTCGACGAGGGCCCCCGGGTGGTCGGCGCCGAGCTCGGAGAAGACCAGGGTGGTCCGCCAGGGGCCCTCACCCGTGGGCTCGGTGCCCTCCCGGGCGATCCACACGAACCGGGTCACGTTGTCCGGGCTGTCCTCGACTCCGTCGCGGAGCACGACACAGTCGTAGATCGGTGCAGCCGAGGCAGCACCGAGTGCCGCCCACGGCTCGTACGCCCCCGCCACCGAGCGAACTGCCTCGGCGGTGCTCTGGGCGGCACGCACCCTGGCATGAGGGAGTTGCTCGCGCAGAAAGCGCGCGCATTGCGCGCTTGCCTGCGGATGCGACAGGACGACGGCGATCCGGTCCAGGGGGACGCCCTCGCGGGCGATCAAGCTGTGGCGGATCGCGTGGTCGTGCTCTCCGGTGATCGCCACCCCCGGCGCCTCGAAGGCGAGCGTGTCCAGCGTCGAGCGGACCGAGCCCTCGATCGAGTTCTCGAAGGGCACAAGGGCGCGGTCGGCCACGCCCTCGACCACCGCGCGAATCGCGGCATAGACGGTGGGGCGGGGCTGGGGGTCGATGTCGGCGTTCGCCGCCGCCGCGAGCAGAGCGTCCTCCGAGAAGGTGCCCGCCGGTCCTAGAAACGCGATTCGCAGCGCCATCAGCCGCGGAAGAATACGGGCACGGCACGGCACCAGCCAGTTTCGGGGCCGAAGCCCCTCACCGGAATATCTGGCTAGTGGAAGGTGAGCTGGTAGGTGAAGCGGTTGTTGGTGGTGATCTGCTCGCCTTGCACCGGGTTCACCGTGACCTCCAGGGTCAGCGGCGTCTTCCGGGGCGGAGAGGGCTTGATCGGCAGGACCGCCGTCTGGCTCGAGCCGGCAGCGATCGAGCCGATGGTCTTGGTCCCCTGGATCGTCTGCGGGCCGCCGGTCAGGCTGAAGCTTACGCCGACGCCCTTCTCGTCGACGCTCCCCTGATTGGAGACCTGGACGTTGAGCTGCGCACCGCTCGTGCCACCGCGTACCGTCGCGGGGGTGTCCTGGTTCAGCAGGACGTCACCGGGCTTGACCACCGTCTGGACGATTGCCACGCCATGCGATCCCTTCGACGCCTGGGCGCCGCTCGAGATCGCCGACAGCGCCGTCGACACCTGGAGTGGGTCGAGCCACCGGGTCGGGTCGGTCATGAACACGCTGTCCGGGGCCTTCTCGTCGATGCCCTGGTTCTTGAGCTCGGCATCGATCTGGCCCTGCGCTTGCTTGTAGAGCACGTCGCTGGCCAGGAAGTACTGCATGTAGTCCGAGATCGAGGAGATGGCCTTGTTGCGCGCCGGCCCCGGGTTTCCGAGCGCAGTGGACATCTCGTCCGAGATCCCGGTCAGGGCCTGGGCACGGAGCCGGTAGGCGAGCTCGAGCTCGTTC
Organism: uncultured Actinomycetes bacterium; assembly: GCA_963702195.1. Taxonomy (GTDB): domain Bacteria; phylum Actinomycetota; class Thermoleophilia; order Solirubrobacterales; family 70-9; genus AC-56. The sequence goes on from OY969725.1 coordinate 22,864, forward strand.
TGGGCGTCACTCAACTCACCTGGAGTGTCGAGCCCGTCGACCCGGCTCGCGAGGTTCTCGGCCGTGCCGCGGTCGGCGGCGATCTCCGACCTGAACTCGACCGCGCTGTCGGTCCCCGGATCGCTCAGCTTGCCGAAGAAGTCACCGGAGAGCTGGCTGGTCTGCGACGTGATCGCGTTCAGGTCCGAGACGTAGTTCTCGAAGCTTCGCGTCTTCCGTGCGTCCAGGCACCCCTTGATCCCCAGGACGATCAGGATCAGGATCACCACGAAGACGCCGATCCCGAGGGCTCGGCGCAGGAGGATCTGCCGCTGGCGATCGGAGCCGCGCCGGGAAGGCGGCCGTCCGCCGCCGGTGGGTGGTGCCAGTTCGTCCTCGTCGGGGAATGCCAAAGCTCAGCCCCTTCAGGGGTGTGCCTTCAAGGCGCAAGAGTATGACCTGTGCCGGCCCTCACCGGCGAGGTGCTCCTCCCGCATGCGAGCTTGCGAAGCGCGGCAGGTTAGCTTGCGCGGGCGGCGAAGCCTAAGCCGGAATGGTCGGTGAGGTAGTGATGGATCGCTTCCGGCTCGGTGAGCGCATCGGCTCGGGTGGCATGGGGACGGTCTATCGTGCCTTCGACGAGCGCCTCCAGCGCCAGGTTGCGGTGAAGGAGATCGCGAGCTCCGACGCCGGCCGCGTCGCGCGAGAGGCTCAGGCGGCGGCCCGCCTCAACCACCCGGGGATCGTGACCCTGTACGAGCTGGGGTCGCAGGACGGCCGCGCCCTGCTCGTCAGCGAGCTGGTGGAGGGGGCGACGCTCGCCGAGCTTGCCCGGTCCGGCGACATGTCGGACCGGGAGGTCGCGGAGTTCGGGGCCGACGTCTGCGAGGCACTGGCGCATGCCCACGAGCGCGGCGTCATCCACCGCGACGTCAAGCCTCAGAACGTGATCGTGCGGGTGGACGACGGCGCTGGGCGCCGCGCCAAGCTCATGGACTTCGGCATCGCGTCCCTCGTGGGCGCGCCGACGCTCACGGCCACGGGAGAGGTCGTTGGGACGCTGTCCTATATGGCGCCGGAGCAGGCCGAGGGGCTGGAGACCTCGGCGCCGGCGGACGTGTACTCGCTCGCGCTGACCCTCTATGAGTGCTGGACCGGCTTCAACCCGGTGGCGCGAGACACCCCCGCCCAGACCGCCCGCCAGATCGGCAACCCGATCCCGTCGGTGCTCGACTATCGCCCCGATCTGCCCGCCCACCTGGCGGAGTGCCTCGACGCGTGCCTCGATCCCGATCCGGACCTTCGCCCGGGCCTCGACGACCTCGACCATCACCTCGACACCTCGATCCCGAGGCTGGACGCTCACTCTGCGGTGCCTGCTCACGCCGACGAGGACGAGCCACCGCGGCACGCGCGTGACAATCCGGCGCTCCTGCGGGTCGCCCAGCTGGCGGCGCTGTGCGCCTGGGGGATCGGGACCGCCCTCATTGCGGTCGCCGCCGGCCGCCCGGGCCTCGCGCTCGTCCTCGGGGTGCTGAGCGCGCCCGCGATCCTGGTCGCCTCGTGGCTTCCGTGGGCCGGGGTCCCACTCGTCGCGCCGCTCTTGGGCGCCGCCTCCGCCGGGGCCGCCTATCCCGCGGTGGCGGGTGGCCGCGGCACGATGCGGGAGCGGCTCGTGCTGGGAGCCCTTGGATGGTGCTGGATGCTCTGTGCCGCGGCGACGCTTGGACTCGGAACGACTGGCGGACTGGTCGACGACGCCCCGCACGACTGGACCCGCTCGACTGGCGCCGCGGCGAAGGCGCTCCTCGCGCCGCTCCTCGCGCCCGAGGCCCTCCTGGGGGCCGCCATCTTCGGCGTCGCCGCGGTCCTGCTGGGCCTGGTCCTTCGTGCCGGCCACGTGGCGGTCGCCCTGCTGGGCGCATTGCTGTGGGCGGCGGGCCTGGAGGCGGCGCTGCGCCTGGTCGCGGACGGCGCCCTCGCCGGAACCCCCCTGCTGGCCGCTGCGGCGGCCGCGGTCGCGGTGATCTTGGAGTTCAGGCGGCGAGGCGCCCTTCCTGTCGGCCGCAGAGCGCCCGTGCCCAAATCAGCAACGGCAACGGCACCAGCACCAGCCAGTTTCGGGGGCTGAAGCCCGCTCACCGACATACCCGGGGGGCGACCCGGCGTCGGCCTGAGACGCCTCGAGGACGCCCGTGAGGGGGACCCGGCGCCTGGCCTCACCACTAGGATTGTCACCGCGCGTACAGGGAACAGCGCGTTCCCTGCGCCTGTGTATGCGCACCTTGCGGACCCGGAAGGGAGCCACACATCAGCGTTCTGAGAAACCTTGAGCAGCGCATCGAGAACCTCGTCGAGGGGGTGTTCAGCCGTGCCTTCTCGTCGCAGGTCCAGCCCGTCGAGCTCGCGCGCAAGCTCGCCAAGGAGATGGACGCGCACCGGACGGCCTCGGTCGCCCGTACGTACGTCCCGAACCAGTACACGGTCTGGCTGTCGGCGGAGGATCACGAGCGCCTCGAGGGCTATGAGCGATCCCTCGAGCAGGAGCTGTCCGGCTACCTGCTGGAGCACGCCCGCCGACACGACTACGCGCTGCTGACCCGACCCGAGGTGAACCTGGAGACGGACGACCGCCTTCGCCTCGGGGAGTTCGGCATCCAGACTCGCCTGGTCAAGCCCCCCGCCCGCCAGGGCGAGGAGCCTTCGCAGGGAGAGCACGGGCACACGATGGTCTACTCGGTCCCGCCCAAGCAGACCCGCAAGGAGCGCCGCCGGCCCGAGGGCCGCCTGATCGAGACCAAGGCGATCGTGACGATGGACGATCGCCGTTACGTGCTGGACGGTCCGGTTGCCGTGCTGGGCCGCTCGCGAGAGGCCGACTGCGTGTTCGCCGACCCCAACATCTCGCGCCAGCACGCCGAGCTGCGCCGCGGGTCGACCGGTGACTGGCAGATCGTCGATCTCGGCTCCACGAACGGAATCAAGGTGAATGACCGGCGTGTGGACCGCAGCCGCCTCTCACCAGGCGACGAGGTCACGCTCGGAACGACAAGGTTCGTCTTCGACATCGAGCAGTAGCCACCAGCTGTCGATGGACACCGAACCGATCGCGGTCGCGCTCAAGTTCGGCTTCCTCGCCGTCCTTTACCTATTCCTGCTCTGGGTGGCGAGAAGCGCGTACAGGGAGCTGCGGCGAACCACGGCCCCGGCCCCCGAGGCCACCGGCATCCACCCGACCGTGGGCCCGGGCGGGCGCTCGGCGGCCACGGACGCCTGGCTCGTGGCCGTCACCGGCGGCGACCTGGACCCCGGCGAGCGCTTCGACCTGTTCGGCGGGATATCCATCGGGCGTTCATCGGACGCCGACGTCCGCATCGAGGACCGCTTCGCGTCGGGTGTCCATGCGCGCGTGTACTCGAGGGGGGCCGACTACTACGTTGAGGACATGAACTCGACCAACGGGACGTTCCTGAACGGCGGGCGGCTTCGCGGGGAGGCGAAGCTGCACGACCTCGATGAGGTCAGGATCGGGAACACGGAGTTCCGTTTCGAGCTCGACGTCCCCGGCGGGTGACCGCGAGCGTGGAGCCATGCTGAAGGTCACAGAACAGGCATTCCGGACCGACACGGGGCGCCAGCGCGACGCGAACGAGGACGCGTACCTCGCCGCGTCGCCGGTGTTCGCGGTGGCGGACGGCATGGGCGGCGCGCAGGCCGGCGAGGTCGCCTCCCGCCTCGCGGCCGAGTCGTTCGACACCGTGCAGCGGGGGACCGAGTCGCCCGAGGCCTATCTCCGGGCGATCGCGAAGACCGCGAACGCCCGCATCCACCGCGTGTCGCAGTCGGACAAGTCCCGGTCGGGGATGGGAACCACCCTCACGGCCGCACTCGTCGAGGGAGACGAGGTCGGCTTCGCCCACGTGGGTGACAGCCGCGCTTACCTGCTGCGCGACGGGGAGCTGAAGCTGCTCACCTCCGACCACTCGCTGGTCGAGGAGCTGCGCCGCCAGGGCAGGCTCACCGACGAACAGGCGGAGGACCACCCGCAGCGTTCGATCATCACCCGGGCCCTCGGGCCGGAGCGTGACGTCGAGGTCGACACCATGACCTACCGCGCCAAGCCGGGCGACGTCTACCTGCTCTGCTCCGACGGCCTGACGACGATGGTCAAGGAGGAGGGGATCGCCGAGATCCTGCGCGAGTCGCGAACGCTGGACGAGGCGGCGAGCCGGCTGATCGCCGAGGCGAATGCGGCGGGCGGGCGTGACAACATCACGGTGGTCGCGTTCCGCGTCGACGACGCCGAGGCGGCGGTCCAGCCCGACGAGGGGCACACTCTCGTCGGCCCCGCCGCCGAGGAGGCCGGCCTCACCGCTGCCGGCGTCGAGGCCGCGGCGGCGCAGGAGCGGGGGGAGCGAGCCCCGGAGCCTGCCGGCGCCAGGCGCGGTGGATCCGCAGCCGCGCTCCGGCGCAGGTGGCCACGGCGCACGGCCAAGGTGCTCGTGGTCGTGTTGATCACGGTGGGCCTCGCGGCGCTGGCGGTCTGGGGAGCGCGGCAGATCTACTTCCTCGGCAGCGACTCCGGCGGGCGCCTAGCCCTTTACCGCGGCCTGCCCTACACCCTGCCGCTCGGCATCAACCTCTACTCCGAGGCCTACGTGTCGCCGGTGCAGGTCGACTCGATCCCGCAGAACCGGCGCGACAGCGCCACCGACCACACCCTCCGCTTCCACGACGATGCCGCGTCGCTGCTCCAGGACCTCCAGGCCGCGGCCGAGCGGCGCACGGGCAAGCAGCAGGCTGCCGCGAACCGGCGCCAGTCCGGCGGCGGCAAGCAGCGGTCCGGCGGCGGGCAGGGGTCGAAGTCCGGCGGCGGCAATGGTGGATCGGCCGGAGGCGGGGGAGGCGGCGGCTCCGGAGGCGGCCGGAGCGGTGGAGGAGGAAGCGGCGGCGGCTCCGGCGGCGGATCGAACAAGAAGGGCGGCGGCGGTTGAGCGCTCGTAACCGCGAGCTCCTGGCCCTGATCCCGGTTGCCCTCCTCGTCGCCGCGGGGTTCGCAGCGGTCCTCATCGTCGAGTCGAGCCAGATCAGCGACGTCGGCCTGATCTACGGCGGCTATTTCCTCGCGGTCTGCGTCGGAGTCCACATCTTCATCCGCATCCGGCTGCCGTACGCCGACCCCTACCTGTTCCCGCTGTGTGCCCTGCTGGCCGCGGTCGGGCTCGTGATGCTGTTCCGGATCAACGAATCGCTGGCCCTGAAGCAGGCGTCGATCTTCGTCGCCGGCGCCGTGCTCCTCGCGCTGACCATCCTCTTCGTGCGGGATTACCACGTCCTGCAGCGCTACCGGTACCTGATCGCGACGGCGGGCATCCTGCTGCTGATGGCGCCCCGGCTGCCGGGCGTCGGGTCGCAGGTCAACGGCGCCTACCTCGGGATCAACCTCGGCCCGCTGTCGTTCCAGCCGGCGGAGATCGCGAAGATCTGCATCGTCGTCTTCCTCGCCAGCTATCTGGCCGAGAAGCGCGAGCTCTTGACGGTTGCGGCCCGGCGCATCGCGGGGTTGACGATCCCGCCGATCAAGCACTTCGGCCCGCTGCTGGTCGTCTGGGGCGCGACCATGATCATGCTCGTCTACATCCGCGACCTCGGGAGCTCGCTGATGTTCTTCGGCGCCTTCCTGGCGCTGCTCTACGTCGCGACGTCGCGGCTCTCCTACGTGATCGCAGGCCTAGCGCTGTTCTTCGTCGGGGCGACCCTGATCGCCTCGCACGTCACCCACGTCCAGGACCGGGTCGACATCTGGCAGAACACCTTCGACAAGAACCCGTGTCATCTCACGCAGCACCAGATCAACCAGGGGCAGGACTGCGGGTTGGGCCAGATCCAGCAGTCGCTGTTCGCCCAGGCCGACGGCGGGTTATTCGGCCAGGGCCTGGGGGAGTCCCTGCTCAAGCTCCCCGGGCCATTCGCGCCGCACTGCGAGCAGCCCTTCCCGGACTGCGGCAGCATCCTTCCGGCGCCGCACACGGACGAGATCTACGCGCTGATCGTCTCGGAGCTCGGCCTGTTCGGAGGTGCGGGCCTGATCGTCGTCTACGCGCTCATAGCGGCGCGCGGGTTCAAGACGGCGGTGATGGCGCGCGACGGATTCTCGAAGCTACTGGCGACGGGCCTGACCGCCGTGTTCGCGCTTCAGGCGGTGGTGATCATCGGCGGCGTGGTGAAGTTCATCCCGCTGACGGGCGTGACCCTGCCGTTCGTGAGCTTCGGCGGGAGCTCGGTGATCGCGAACATGATCCTGCTCGGCCTGCTCCTGATGATCTCCCACGACGCGCGTAAGCCGCGGGAGGTACGCGAGCCGGATGAGGAGCTGGAGGGGCTGCCGGCATGAACACGCCGATCGTCCGCCTGTACGCGTTCATCCTGCTGCTGTTCGCAGGGCTCGTCGGCTTCACGTCCTACTGGGCCGTGTTCGACTCGACCACGCTCAAGGGGGAGACGGCCAACCGTCGCCCGCTGATCCAGGAGCAGCAGGTCAAGCGCGGGTTCATCAAGACTTCCGACGGCGTGACGGTGGCCGAGAGCCACCCGGTCGGTGGCGGAGCCCACCCGGTCTACGTCCGCAGCTATCCGCAGGGCCCGCTCTACGGGAATCCCGTGGGGTACAGCTTCGTGAACGTGGGGCAGACCGGGATCGAGAGCTCGGAGAACGCGACCCTAGCCGGTGAGCGCAACGAGTTCACGTCGATCCTCGACCAGCTGCGCGGGATCCCGCAGCAGGGCGACAACGTCACCCTGACGATCGACTCGCACGCCCAGCAGGTTGCCACCCAGGCGCTCCAGAACGCGATCAGCCAGTACGGGATCAACGGCGCCGGGGGGGCCGTGGTGGCGCTGGATCCCTCGACGGGGGCCGTCAAGGCGATGGCCTCGCTCCCGGGATACGACCCGAACAAGGTCAAGCACACCCACGCATACGAACAGATTAGGACGGACAAGTCCGCGCCGATCGTGAACCGGGCACTGCAGAGCACCTACCCGCCCGGGTCGACGATGAAGGTCGTCACCGCCGCCGCCGCGCTCGACTCGGGCAAGTTCACCCCCAACAGCGTGCTCAGCGGGAAGTCGCCCCAGGTCATCGGAGGCGTGCCGCTGTCAAATGCCGGCGGCGAGCAGTTCGGGGACATCGACATGACGACGGCCCTGACCGCGTCCGTGAACACCTACTTCGCTCAGGTCGGCGAGCAGCTCGGTACGTCGACGATGGTGGAGTACATGAAGCGGTTCGGCTTCTACAGCGATCCCCCGCTCGACTATCCGTCCATCGAGATGGCGCCGAGCGGCCCCTACAACTCCTCGGGCAGCCTGGTCACGTCGGGCTTCGACGTGGGCCGCGTGGCGATCGGGCAGGGCGGAGCCGAGGGCCAGGACCTGACCACGCCGATGCAGATGGCGGAGGTGGCGGCCACCGTGGCCGACGGCGGCAAGCTCATGCAGCCAACGTTCGTGCAACAGGTCACCGACCCCGACGGGCGGGTGACGCAGAAGCTGTCACCGCACGTGCAGTCCACCCCGATCAGTCCGCAGACCGCTTCCGAGCTCACGACCATGATGACCCACGTCACCCAGGATCCGCAGGGAACGGCTGCGGGCCTGTCGGTGAGCGGCAACGTCCCCTTCGCGGGGAAGACCGGAACCGCCGAGATCAGTGGCTCGCTCAATGGCGTCAACCAGCCGTGGTTCATCGCATTCGCGCCGGCCAAGGATCCACAGGTCGCGGTCGCGGCCACGATCGAGCGCTGTCAGGGCTGCTTCGGTGCTCAAGCAGCCGGCCCAGTGGCGACGCAGGTGATGGACTCCCTGCTGAACGGCGGCTGATGCAGCTCGCGCAGGACACAGTCGTCGCCGGGCGCTACCGGCTGCTGGGGCGCCTCGGCTCCGGCGGGATGGCGGATGTGTGGTGCGCTGAGGACTCGCTGCTCAATCGGCGGGTGGCGCTCAAGTTCCTGCACCCGCGGTTCGCCCAGGACGAGCAGTTCGTGGAGCGCTTTCGCCGCGAGGCTTCGTCGGCGGCGGGCCTCCAGCACCCCAACGTGGTGGGCGTCTTCGACCGTGGGACGGTGGACGGCGCTCACTTCATCGCGATGGAGTACGTGGAGGGGGCGTCGCTCAAGGACCTGATCGAGCGCGGGCTCTCGGTGCCGGAGGCCGTCGAGATCGTCCGCCAGGTGCTGGCAGGTGTGAAGTACGCGCACGAGCACGGCATCGTCCATCGCGACCTGAAGCCGCAGAACGTGCTCGTTGACTCCGAGGGTCGCGCCCGCGTCACCGACTTCGGGATCGCCCGCGCGGGGGCGTCCGAGATCACTCAGACCGGGTCCGTGCTCGGCACGGCGCAGTACCTGTCGCCGGAGCAGGCGCAGGGGCTCCCCGTGACCGCGGCGTCGGACATCTACTCGGTCGGGGTGATGCTCTACGAGGCCCTGACCGGAAGGGTGCCGTTCGACGCGGACTCCCCGGTCAGCGTGGCGCTCAAGCAGGTCTCCGAGCGGCCACGTCCCCCGAGCGAGCTGAACCCCGCGGTCTCGCGGGCCCTCGACGGCGTGGTCCTGCGCGCCCTGGCGAAGGACCCGGCGAACCGGTTCGCATCGGCCGAGGAGTTCCTGCAGGCCCTTGACGTCGCGGAGAAGGATCCCTCGGGCGCCGCGTTCGGCGACACCGCCTCCTACGCAGCGGTCGCCGCCGCGGCCGGGACCGAGCCCCCGCCCCCGCCCGAGGAGCCTCCCGAGGACCGGGGATTCTTCACGCCGGGGCGCATCGCGCTGCTCGCGCTGATCCTGCTGCTGCTCGCCGGGGCCATCGCCTTCTTCCTGCTTCGGGGCGGAGGGACCTCCACGGCCGTGGTGCCCACCGTGCTCGGCAAGTCGAAGGACAACGCCACCAAGATCCTGACCGACGCCGGGTTCCAGGTCGTCCCCGAGGGGGTCCCGAGGTCCAACACCCCGGTTGGCAGGGTCATCGAGCAGGACCCGACGGCCGGGTCGAGGGCACCGGACGGCTCACTGGTGACCATCACCTATTCGATCGGGCTGGGCTCGGCGATCATCCCCGACGTCAAGGGGGCGACCAAGGCCGACGCCAAGAAGCAGCTGAAGGATGCTGGTTTCCAGACGGCGATCAAGAACGAGCACTCCAACAAAGTCAAGAAGGGAACCGTCATCGCGACCGATCCACCGGCCGGGACGAAGCTCGAGCGGGAGAAGCCGGTGACGATTCTGGTCTCGAACGGGCCCAACCTGGTCCAGGTCCCCTCGGTGGTCGGCCTCGATCAGGACAGCGCGGACACCCAGATCCGGGACGCCGGGCTGAAGCCACACTTCCAAAAGCAGGAGTCGAACCAGGCCAAGGGCCAGGTCATCGACCAGAGCCCGAGCGGCGGCAGCAACGTGCGGAAGGGCACCAGCGTCACCGTCGTGGTCTCCAAGGGCCTGGGCGACGTGACCGTCCCGAACGTCGTCGGCGAGTCAAAGGACGCGGCGATCTCCGACCTGCACGCGAGCAACCTGGCCGCTCGCGTAGTGACCGTGACGACGACCGATGCCAACGCCGACGGAATCGTCCAGAAGCAGACACCGGGGCCCGGAAAGAAGCTCCCGCGCGGCGAGGCGGTGACGATTTCCGTCGGCAAGTTCAAGCAGACATCGACAACCACACCGACAACAACTCCAACCACCACACCCACCACCGGCGGCACCGGCGGATGAGGATCGCCGTCCTCAGCGGAGGGCGCTCGAGCGAGCACGAGATCTCGCTGGAGTCGGGAGCCTCGGTGGCCAGCGGGCTGAGGGAAGCGGGCCACGAGGTGGTCCCGGTCCTGCTCGAGCGCGACGGTCGCTGGACTCACGACGGAACCGAGGTGGAGCTCCGGGCGGCAGGCGGCCTCCTGGACGTGGACGTGGCCTTCCCGGTTCTCCACGGCCCGTTTGGCGAGGACGGGATCGTGCAGGGCCTTTTGGAGTGCCTGGACGTCCCCTACGCGGGCCCGGGCGTGCTCGCGGCGGCGATCTCCATCGACAAGCTCACCTTCAAGCGGCTGCTCGCGTTCCACGGGATCCCGCAGGTGGACTTCTGCGAGGCGGGCGAGGACGGCTGGCGCGAGCACGTCGCCGCGATGGGGCTTCCGATATGGGTCAAGCCCGCGCGGCTCGGCTCCAGCGTCGGGATCACCAAGGTGATGAGCCCCGAGCGGCCGCTCGACGAGGCCGTAGAGCTGGCCCGAGCCCACGACCCGCGCGTGATCGTGGAGGCGAACGGCGGCGGCAGGGAGGTGGAGTGCTCGGTGGTCGGCAACCAGGAACCGCGCACCTCACCGCCGGGCGAGATAGTCGCGCACGCGGACTGGTACGACTACGAGGCCAAGTACTCGGAGGGCGGGATGGACCTGGTCGTCCCGGCGCGGATCGGCGACGACGCGAACGCAAAGGTCCGCGAGCTGGCGGCACGCGTGTTCAAGGCGATCGACGGCAGCGGTCTCGCGCGCTGCGACTTCTTCGTCCTCGACGATGGCGAGGTCCTCGTCAACGAGCTCAACACGATCCCCGGCTTCACTTCGACGAGCGTATTCGCGAAGCTCTTCGAGGCGGACGGCGTCCCCTATCCCGAGCTCTGCGACCTGCTCGTCAAGTACGCGTTGGAGCGCCACGAGGCGCAACGGGCGTACCGCTTCTAGGACTTCAGCCCGACCTCGTTGATCTGGACGTTGTAGCCCTCTGGGGTGGAGGCCAGCTTCGTGATCCAGATCAGGTAGTACTTCGCCTCTCGCGGTGAGAGCTCGATCTGCTCATCGGTCTTTTTGATCGAGGCCTCGCCGATCGGCTTGCCCCATCCCTGGAGCGTGGTGGGAGGGCCGCTGGCCGAGGCGTAGATCTGCGTCTTCCATCCGGTGGCTTCCGACCTGATACGCATCGTGCGGGCGGCCACGGGCTCGGCGGTCGTCACGATCATGCCGACACCGGGCTTGCCGACGGCGGCCTCCGTCGTCGGCGCCTGGTAGGTCTCGGTCACCCAGCCCGTGCCCGGGTTCCCGTCGATCGCGAGCTTGAGCAGCTCGTCGTTCTCGTCGCCGCCCCCGGGTGGCGGATCGAACGATTGCGTGCCGGCGATCTTCACCGGAGTGCCCGTAGGGGCGGGAGACGGGCTTGGGCTTTCCTTCTTGCCGGTCAGCGCCGTGATCAGCAGGGCCGCCGCGGTCGCCGCGAGCACGATGAAGACGCCTGCCGCCGATACCCGGCGCGTGGTGAGGATCTTGCGACGCTTCTTCGGGACGGTGCCGAGCACGGTGGTCGCCTCCCCGTGGGAGCCACCGGCACGTGCGACCTCGACCTCCAGGGCCGCCTCCAGATCGGCCAGGCAGCTCGCCATGTCCGGGTAGCGCTTCTTGGGCTCCTTGGCGGTGGCTCGCTCGACGACCGACGCGAGCGCCGAGGAGACCTCGGGCCGGCGCTTCTGCACGTCCGGCATCGGCTCGTTCACGTGCTTCATCGCCACCCCAACGACCGTCTCGGCGGTGAACGGCACCTCGCCGGTGAGCATCTCGTAGAGGAGGACTCCAAGCGAGTAGACGTCCGTGCGGGCGTCGACGCCGCGGCCCATCGCCTGCTCGGGGGACACGTAATCGGTGGTGCCGAGTACGCGGCCGGTCTGGGTGAGGCCGTCGGCCTCGAGCGAGCGTGCGATGCCGAAGTCCGTGACCTTGGCACGGCCCTCGGAGTCGATCAGAACGTTCTGGGGCTTCACGTCCCGGTGGACCAGCCGCCGCGCGTGAGCAGCCGACAGCCCGCGCCCGATCTCGATCGCGTACGCGGTGGACTCGTCGACCGGCAGCGGGCCGACCCGCTCGATGCGCTGCTTGAGCGTCTCGCCGTCGACGTACTCGAAGACGATGTAGGGGTGCCCGCCGTCCTCGCCGGCGTCGATGACGGCCACCACGTTCGGGTGGGAAAGCTGGGCCACGGCACGCGCTTCCCGCCGGAACCGTTCGATCTGGTCCGGCTGGTCCGACATCTCGCGGTGCATGACCTTCACCGCGACCCAGCGCTCCAGCGTGCCGTCGCGCGCCAGGTAGACCGTGGACATCCCGCCGCTGCCCAGCTTCGATTCGAGGCGGTAGCGCCCCGACAGTACGGTTCCGATCAGGCTCCTCGCGAGCCCGGTTGTCGCTTCGTCCGCCATTCGTTAGGTATTTTCGACACTCACCCTAAGCCCCCGCTCACCGGCGCGGTTTCTGCACGCCAATGCCCGCAGTCGTCCGTTACTACACCGATCCCGCCTGCCCCTGGTCCTGGGCCGGCGAGCCCGAGCTCCGCCGCCTCATGTGGGAGTTCGGCGACGCCCTCCGCTTCACCTGGGTCATGGGTGGCCTTGCCCGAGCCTACGGCAGCGCCTACAGGGATTCCGCGTCCCGTGTCGGCCCCGGGGCGGACTGCTTCTCGGACCTGATGGCCCATTGGCTCGACGCAGCGGCCGAGTCGGGCATGCCCACCGACGCCCGGCTCTGGAGCCGAAACCCGATCGCGTCGACCTACCCCGCCTGCCAGGCGGTGAAGGCGGCCACCGAGCAGGGCGCCGACGCCGCGTACCGCTACCTCCGCCGGCTGCGCGAGGGCCTGATGACGGAGCGCAAGAAGCTCGACCACGCCGAGGGCCTCATCGGGGAGGCCGGGCCCGCCGGCCTCGACACGGAGCGCTTCCGCATCGATCTGAGCTCCAACGCGATCATGGAGGCGTTCGCCGCTGACCTCGACGAGGTGCGCAATCCTCCGCGCGAGGCGCGCGAGGCGGGCAAGGTGTCCGAGACCGAGGGGCACGAGCGGCTCACCTTCCCCTCGGTGGTCTTCCGCGGCGAGGACGGCACCGATCACGCAGTGTTCGGCTTTCAGCCCTACGAGCCGTACCGCGATGCCGCGCTCGCTGCCGGCGCCAAGCCGGCCCGCAGCGAGCTCGCCGACCCACTCGAGGCGATCCGGCTCTTCGGCCGCTGCACGACCCGCGAGCTGGAGGAGCTCACGGGCAAGCCGCTCCCGGTGCTCGCGGCGGAGCTGTGGGGGCTCGCGCGCGAGTGGAGGTTGCGGCCGGTCGGCGTGCTGGGCGGAACATTCTGGGAGCTCGCCTAAGAGAATCTCGGTGGCCGCGTAGCGAGCGGCCGATTATCAACCGCATAGGTTCATTTTCTGCCGCTCGCAGTTGAGTTCGGATCGGCGCGCGCGACCGTGGCGTCGTTTCGTCCTAGTGCTCCATCGAGCGGATCAGGTCCACCAGCTCGCTCGGCGCCTTCTCCGGAGACCCGGTGTCGAATGGCGGGTCCGGGTCGTACTCGATACCGAGTTGGATCGCCCGCGCGACGGTGTCGCCGGCCATCCGGGCGGCAAGCGTCAGCGCCATGTCGATGCCCGCCGAGACCCCGGCGGCGGTGAGGATCTTCCCGTCCTCCACAACACGCTCTTTCACGGCGTCCGCACCCAGCTGCGCGAGCCGGTCCATGTAGGCCCAGTGCGTCGTGGCGCGCTTGCCGTCGAGGATGCCCGCGGCGGCGAGGACCAGCGCCCCCGTGCACACCGACGTCGTCCAGGTCGCGCCCTCGTGCACGGTCCGCAGCCAGTCGAGCACCTCGTGATCGTCGAGCAGCGGCCGGTTGCCCTGGCCGCCCGGAACGAGCACGACGTCCGGGTCTGCCAGCTCCCCGAGCGCGAGATCCGCCTCCAGGCCGAGGGCGCCGGTGTCCGTGCGCTTGATCCCTCGCTCCTTGGCGACGAATCGAAGCTCCGCGCCGGGAATGCGCGAGAGCACCTCGTAGGGCCCGATGGCGTCGAGGGCCGTCAGCTCGTCGAAGATCAGGATCGCGATCCGGGTGCTCATACGGACACCTCCCCCGGGCGGTCGGTGGCGCGCCCGATTCGCTTGGCGTCTGGATAGTGGCTCCGCAGGAGCTCGAGCGCGGGCGCCTCGTCACCGGCGCCGACCACACAGCAGAACCCACACCCCAGGTTGAACACCTCGCGCATCTCCGCGTCCGACACGCTTCCGAGCTCCTGGATCAGGTCGAAGACCGGCGGCACGCGCAGCGGGTCGTCGATCTCGTAGCCGACGTCGGCCTCGAGGCGCAGCAGGTTGTCGAAGCCCTCCCCCGTGATGTGCGCGAGCCCCCGGACGCCGACCTCGGAGCGGAGGAGCTCGAGGATGGGCCGCACGTAGATCTCCGTGGGCTCGAGCAGCACCTCGCCGAGCGGCGGCCCAAGGCGGTCGTCGTCCAGCGGCACGTCCGCCAGCGCCGCGCGTGCGAGCGTGTAGCCGTTCGAGTGCAGGCCGGACGAGGGGAGCCCGATCACGGGGTCACCGGGCTCCACGTCCGCCCCGGTGACGATTGCGTCGAGCGCGACGAGCCCGACGCACGAGCCCCCGAGCTCCTGCCCGGACACGATGTCCCCTACCTGAGCGATCTCGCCGCCGGGGATCTCCACCCCCGCGAGCTCGGCGCCGCGGGCCAGGCCGATGCCCAGCTCGCCGCAGATCTCCGGGTCCGCGCGCTCGGTGAGGATGAAGTCGAGCATGGCGATCGGCTCCGCTCCCACGCAGATCACGTCGTTGACGTTCATCGCCACGCAGTCGATCCCGATCGTGTCGTAGCGGCGCAGGCGCTCGGCGACGACCATCTTGGTCCCGACCGTGTCGGTGGACAGCGCGAGGCCCATGCGCTCGTCGAGGCGCAGGACGCTGGCGTAGTGGCCGGGCAGCGGGACGACGCGCGACGGCTTGCCGGTGTCGATCCGCTTGAGGCTCCGGACCAGCGCATCGACGGCAGTGCTCGCGTCCGCCTGGCTCACGCCGGCGCGTGCGTAGGCCTCCGCCCCTGAGGAATCACCGTCCGCCGGCCTCATGCCGAGGATTCAACCATCAGGCGCCGCTTGACCACCACCGCCCCGGCGAGCGCGAGGCGATAGGCAACGAAGGGCCACGGTGATCGGTCGCGGTCGGTCAGGGAAATCAGCCTCTGGGACGCAAGGGTGGAGAGGAACGACGCGGCGGCTCCGGAGGCGATCGCGGCGCTCACCTCACGGTCCAGTCCCCGACGCTTCATCCGGGCGCACTTGAGGGCGGTCGCGCCTCCGATGACTGGGAGAGCGACGATTCTGGACAGCTGGTTCGCGTCGGCTCGCTTGTAGCGCCGCCAGCGCGCGGCGGCGACGGTCGCACCGGTGCGCGATACGCCGGGGAAGAGTGCCGCCGCCTGGCCGGCTCCGAGCGCGAGCCCATCGGCTGGTGCGAGGTCGTCGCCGGTGCGCTCCTGCGGCGCCCCGTCGGCGATGAGCATCGCTGCGGACCCGGCCACCAGGCCCGCCGCGATCGCGCGCGGGCCGCCGAGGCTCCGTTCGATCTGGTGCTCGAGCCCGTAGCCGACGATCGCGGGAGGGAGGAGGGAGAGGGCGATCGCCACGGCACGGCCGGCGTCGAGGCGACGGAGCTCACCGGCGACGGCGTTGCGCTGCCCGATCAGTAGCGCCGCGGCGGTGCCCGCATGGAGCGCGACCTCGAAGCTCTTGCGCGATTCGGGGTCGAGGCCATCCAGGCGCCAGCCCGCGAACCATGGGACGAGCGACACGTGAGCCGAGCTCGACACCGGCAGGAGCTCCGCCGGGCCCTGCACGACGCCCAGGATCAGTGCCATGCGCCGTGTGAGGCACCCGCGGGACCTCGCCCGGAGCCGTCTGGCGATCAAGCCGGCGGGGACGACTCCGCCTGGGCCCCCGCCCTGCGCCGCCTGACGATGAGGTAGACGATGCCGAGGACGACCACGGCGATCACGACGTAGTCGAGGTAGTGGAGGTATCCACGCCAGTCCTCCCACCTGGCTCCGACCTCGCGGCCGACGATGGCGAGCATCAGGACCCACGGGATGCACCCCGCGGCGGTGAACAGCACGAAGCGGCCGAGCGGCATGCGGGCCGAGCCGGCCGGCAGCGAGATGAAGGTGCGGACGATCGGGAGCATCCGCGAGAAGAAAACGGTCGCGGGCCCGTGCTTCTCAAACCAGCGGTCGGCCCATTCCAGGTGCTTGCGGTTGATGTGGATGAATCGGTTTCGGTCCAGGAGCTCGATGCGGCCGTAATAGCCCGCCGCGTACGCGATCAGCGATCCGGCGATGTTCCCCAGCACCCCGGCGGCCACGATCCCGAACAGGGTCATGTTCCCCTCCGAGACGTTGAAGCCGGCGAACAGCATGATCGCCTCGCTCGGGATCGGGATGCAGGCGCTCTCGAGCGTCATGAGGACGAACACGCCCGCGAGACCCATCGCGTCGATGACGTTGGTCGCCAGGTTGACGAGTGGTTCCAAAATGTCGGCTGGCACGGCACGGCAGCATTACACTCGGGTCGGTGCGCCGTCTAAAGGACCCTGTGTACAAGCGCCGTGCGCAGCAGTTCGCGGCCGACGCGGCGCTCGCGGCGATCGCGTTCGGCCTGGCGTTCGTGCTGCGCTTCCTGGACGTGCCGATCGGGATTCCGCATCGGTACGTGACGATGCTCGCCGGCTCGATCGTCTTCGTCGCGATCGGCAAGGCGATCGTGTTCGAGGTCCTGGGGCTCCACCGTAAGTGGTGGCGCTACTTCCAGCTCCCGGACATGTGGCTGGTCGTGCGCGCGGCGGTGGTCGCGAGCATGATCCTCGTCGCCGTATTCACCCTCGCGAAGCCGTACGCCTACAACCTGCCGCGCTCAGTGGTCGTCTTCGACCTGCTGCTCACGATCCTGCTGGTGGGCGGGGCGCGGATGGTCCGGCGCACGATCGCCGAGCGTCCTGACAAGGCGACCCGCGCGGCCAGGACGCGTGGCGTCCTCATCGTCGGAGCGGGCTCCGGGGGGCAGATGGTGGTTCGCGAGCTAAAGCTGAACCCCGACCTGGGCGTGCGGGCGATCGGCTTCGTCGACGACGACCCAGGCAAGCGCGACATGACGGCAGCCGGCGTGAAGGTGCTCGGTTCCACCGGCGAGATCGCGGACATCCTCGACCGCGAGGGCCCGGACGAGGTCGTGATCGCGATCCCGTCGGCACCCGGCGTGCTGCGCGCGAAGGTCGTAACCGCGTGTCGGGACCGGGACATCCCAGTGCGGACTCTCCCCACCGTGTTCGAGCTGCTGCGCGGCGGCGTCCAGCTCACGCGCCAGCTCCGTGAGGTGCGCGTCGAGGACGTGCTCGGCCGCGAGCCGGTCGTGATGGAGCTCGACCGCGTCGGTGCCTACCTCGAGGACAAGATCGTCCTCGTGACCGGCGCCGGCGGTTCGATCGGCGCCGAGCTCAGCCGGCAGATCGCCAGGGTCCGCCCGAAGCTTCTCGTGCTCCTCGACCACGCCGAGGACAACCTGTTCCGCATCGATCGCGAGATGCTCGAGGAATGGCACTTCACGCGGGTGGAGGCGGTGCTCGCCGACTGCAAGGAGGGCGATCGCATGCTGGAGGTGATGCAGCGCTTCAAGCCCGACGTCGTCTTCCACGCCGCCGCTTACAAGCACGTCACGCTGATGGAGGCGAACCCGCTCGAGGCCGTTCGCAACAACGCCATCGCCACCCGGGTCACCGCTGAGACGGCCGCGGCGGCGGGAACGGAGCGATTCGTGCTCGTCTCGACCGACAAGGCCGTGAACCCGAGGACGGTCATGGGCGCCTCGAAGGCGATGGCCGAGTGGATCGTGGAGGCCGCCGGACGGCGCCACGCGGCCACGCGCTTCATCAGCGTGCGATTCGGCAACGTCCTCGCCTCCTCCGGGAGCGCCGTGCCGATCTTCCGCAGCCAGATCGAGAAGGGCGGTCCCGTCACGGTGACCCACCCGGACATGGCCCGCTACTTCATGACCATCCACGAGGCCGTGCAGCTCGTGATCCAGGCCGGCGACCTCGGAGCGGGGTCGGGGGACGTGTTCGTGCTGGAGATGGGCGAACCGGTTCGCATCCTCGATCTGGCGCGCAACATGATCACCCTGGCCGGATACGAGCCCGACGTCGACGTGGCGATCGAGTTCATCGGGCCACGGCCCGGTGAGAAGCTCCGCGAGGAGCTCCTGAACAGCGACGAGAAGGCGCGCCCTACGACCGCCGAGCGGATCGTCCGCGCGGTGCGGACGGGGCCGCTCGATCCGGACTGGGTGGTCCGGTCGGTGGAGCGCCTGGAGGCGCTCGTCGCGGCCGGCGACGAGGCCGGTCTGGCCGACCGGGTGGTCGAGGTCGCAGAGGAGCGGATGGCGGAGTCGACGCTCGACTCCTCCTGACGCACGCCTGAATCGCGAATATTCCGCTTCGCGCCGCCGCTTGGCGCGGTCGGTACGGGCAGGCCGCGCCCTAAGATGCGCCGTCACCGATGCACGCGATCGAGTCCATCGGGCCCGTTCTGGGCATCGTCGCCTTCGTGGGCCTGGCGGTTCTGGCGTTCCTCCTGTTCCAGCAGGCGCGCGAGGTCCGCCGCGTTCGCGAATGGGCGGGGCGCGCCCCCGAGCGCGCGGCCGAGGCCGCCGATGCGGTTCAGGCCGCGGCGGAAGCCTCCCGCGACGGCGAGGAGGAGGCGGCTGCGGCCGACGGCGATGCCCAGCCGGAGGCCGCCGCCGGGCGATTGCGAGGAGGTTGGCAGCGCTTCAGCTGGGGAGTGCGCGACCGGTGCGCGGCCGTCGATCGCGGCCTGCCGATCGACGGCCGCTACATCCTCGGTCTCCTTGCCGTCGCCGTGATCGCAGCAGGGGTCGTGACGAGCGGGTTCGGGCTCGTGGGCGGCGGGAGTGGAGACGGCGGCAAGCATGGATCGAAGGCCAAGCCGAAACCGACGGTCGCCGTGATCAACGGGACGAACGTCCCGGGCTTGGCGGCCGTCGTCGAGACGAAGGTCGTCAAGAAGGTGGGCTACAAGCCCGGACCCGTGGGTAACGCCAGCGCCAGCGTGAACGCAAGCGTCGTGGAGTACGCCAATGGCATGCGGTCCGACGCGCAGAAGTTCGCGGCGGCGGTCAAGCCGCAGCTTGGAAAGACCCCCGTGCAGCCGATGACTCCCGAGACCAAGGCCGCGGCGGGCAAGGTCGACCTCGCGCTGGTGCTGGGCCTCGACGACGCCGGCTTCGGGGGAGGAGGGTAAGGCGAGCCCCATGCTCCTCGCCGCCACCCTCGTCAAGGTCCTCTACGACGCGGCCAACCGCATGCCCGCATACGTCTCGATCGCGGCCGCGGTGGGTTTCGTGTTCCTGCTCGTCCTCTATCTGTCGCAGCGCCGCGATCTGATGCGCCTCCAGGCCTGGATGCAGTCGGCCCCAACCCATCCGGCCGAGGACCTGGCGCGAAGCGAGGCGCTGCTCGACCGCGCCGAGGCCGAGCTCGAGGAGATCCTGGGAGTGGAGGCACCGGCCGGGTCCACGGCCGAGCAGACCGTGGTGGCCCCGCCCGGAGAGGCAGCACCCACTCCGAGCTCGCAGACGACCACCGGCGACCGGCCCGCCCTGGAGCAGATCACGACCGAACGAGAGGCGCTGCTCCCACATCCGCGGTGGCGGCGATTCGCGCGGCGCGTCAGTCAGCCAAGCGTGCTCGCCGCGATCGCTGCGGGAGCGGTGATCCTCGGCATCCTCGGCATCTTCGGCTCCGAGCGGCTCCTGAGCGACAACACCGGATCGGATCGGGCCCCAAAGCCCGGCGCGGTTGTGCCTCACGACGTCAGCGTCGCGGTCCTCAACGGAACGCCGGTGTCCGGCCTCGGGGCGAAGGTCGCCGATGACGTGACGGCAAACAACTTCACGCTCGGGAACGTGGGCAGCAGCCGCAAGGAGTACGACCAGACGGTGGTGATGTACGAGCCCGGCCAGAGGAAGGCAGCACAGCACGTGGCGCACGATCTGGGCGTGGAGCCGGTCCAGAAGATCGACCGGGCGACGCAGGAGGCGGCGGGCAACGCGGAGGTCGTCGTCATCGCGGGGAAGGACCGGACGCGCTGACCCGCCTGGGGTCGGTTCTGTTCGGGCTCCTGCTCGCGGCGACCGTGGTCGTGGCGGGTGTCGTGGTCCACGCCCGCACGCCCAAGCTCGAGCTCCAGGTCCAGCACCTGACGAAGAAGTTCGCTCCCGCGGGGAACACCAAGCATCCCCGCACGGCGAAGATCGAGTTCTTCGTCCGCGACACCGACACCCACGCGGCCGTGCAGATCGTTGGGCCCCGGCGGCAGCGCATCCGCACGCTCTACCACGGTCCGCTGGCCGCCTACAAGGACGTCACCTACCACTGGAACGGGCGGAGCGACACCGGGCGGCTCGCGAGCCCCCACGAGAAGTACCGACTGCGGGTGGTGTTGCCGGGCGCCGACCGCGACATGGTGTACCCGCAGCAGATCGACCTGATCGGAGGCGGAGGGGCGTGAACGCCTCGGCCGCGCAGTTCGCCGGCATTCTGATCGCCTGCGGCGCGGCGGCCGGAGCGCTCCTCGCCCGTGACGCGCGCGTCCGCTACGCCGCCGCCCTGGTCGCGCTCATCGCCGCCCCGGCCCTGATCGCGGGGGACGTGTGGGACAGCTCCCGGGTCGTCGCCCTGCGGCACCCGCCGGAGAAGCTCGCCCTGGTGGTCGTCGGCGCGATCATGGCGGCCGCGGTGGTCGCGGTGATCTTCCGCCGTTGGCCGTGGAGCTTCCCGCTCGCGACGTTCGCCGTCCTGCCGCTGCGGGTGCCGGTGCACGTCGGTGGACAGACATCGCACCTCCTCGTCCCGCTCTACCTGGTGATCGCGGGCGGCGTGCTGTGCTTCTCCTACGCGGCCCTGCGCGGCAGCGGCGATCGGGGCGACGGGGGCCCGCCGGCACACCCCGCCAGCCTGCGCGACTCCACCGTCGTCGTGTGGCTGTACCGGGTCCTGGCCGCCACGCTGGTCCTCTACGCGATTCAGAGTGCCTACTCGCTCGACGTCTCGAACGCGATCGAGAACGCCGCCTTCTTCCTCGTTCCCTTCGCGCTCCTGTTCGTGATGCTCGGCGAGGTCCGCTGGACCGGGCGCCTCCTCGGGTGGGTCCTGGTCGCCGTGAGCGCCGTCGCGCTCGTGTTCGCGGGGGTCGCATTTTGGGAGTACGCAGCGCGCGACCTGCTGCTCAGCAAGGGCGACCTGCTCGCCTCCAACCAGCTTCACCTCTACTTCCGCGTCAATTCGCTGTTCTATGACCCGAACATCCTGGGGCGGGCACTCGCGCTCGTGCTGGTCGCCCTCGGCGCCCACCTCGCATGGACCCGGAACACGAGGCTCGCCATCGCCGCCGCCGCCGTGGCGGCCATTCTTCTCGGGGCGCTGGCCCTGAGCTACTCGATCACCGGGTTCGTCGCCCTGATTGCCGGCCTCCTGGTCGTGATGGCGCTCCGGTGGGGGATCCGCTGGGCGCTCGCCGCCGGGGTCGTGATCGTCGCCGCCGCGGCGATCTTCAGCGCGGTCAGCGGCTTGGGAAGGACCGATCTGAGCTCGTCGGACAAGCTCGAGGTCAGCACGAGCGGCCGGGTCAGCCTGATCAGCGGCGGCTATCACCTCACCAAGGACCGCCCGGTCTGGGGGTTCGGCTCAGGCGCCTTCGGCACCGCGTTCAAGGACAGGATCGACCCGACGGCCAGGACGACGGCCTCACACAGCGAGCCGCTCACCGTCGGCGCGGAGCAGGGAGCGATCGGCCTGATCGTCTACGCGGCGCTGGTGGTGCTCGCCCTCATCGTCCTGCTCGGCGCCGCTCGCGGCTCCGTCGGGGCTGCGGCCGTGGCGGCGTGCTTCGTTGCGATCTTCGTCCACAGCCTTGGCTACGCGGACTTCACGGTGGATCCGGCGACCTGGGCGCTGCTGGGGGTGGGGGTGGCACTGCGGCGAAGGCGCGCGGCGGGATCCGAGGTGCCGGCCGCCGCCGGCACTCCCGCGCCTCAGCCGCGCGACCCGCGACCCGCGACCGCATAGTCCCGAATGTTCGACTACCTGCGCCGCCTCGCGACGACCGGCGCCGCCTACACGGCCTCGAGCGTCCTCTCGAAGCTGATCGCGGTCTTCCTGCTGCCGATCTACACGCACTACCTGACGCCGAGCGACTACGGCGCCGCGGAGGTGATGCTCGCCTCGGTGATCGCCGCGAGCATCGTCGTCAGGCTGGGGATCATCGAGGCGATCCTCCGCTTCTACTACCTGGCGGGCGAGCGCCCGGCCGCCGTCGTCGCCACGGGGTTCGCGTCGCTCTTCTGGGGGGCGACGATCCTGGCGCTCGTCCTCCTCCCGCTCGCCGGGCCGCTCTCCCAGGCCCTGCTGGGCCACGAGGATGCCGCGCTGGCGCGCCTGGCGATCCTGGGTCTTTGGACGCTCACCCTCTACGAGTACGCGCTGACCCTCCTGCGCCTGGACGAGCGGGCGCGGGCGTACTTCGGGATCACCATCGTCAATGTCCTGATCACGATCCCGTTCACCGTGTTCCTGATCGTCGTCGAGGGCGAGCGCGCGAGCGGCATTCTCCTCGGGACCTACGGCACGGGCGCCGCGGTCACCGTCTGGATGCTGTGGCGTCAGCGCCGGCGGCTGGCCCTCGTGCCCAACCGTCCACTGCTGCGTCGCATGTTCCGGTTCGGGCTCCCCACGATGCCGGCCGAGCTGTCCCTCTACTCGCTCAACTTCATCGACCGGATCATCATCGCGCGAACGGTCGGACTCGGGGAAGTCGGCCTCTACGCCCTGGCGGTCAAGTTCGCCCAGGGGATGCAGGTGCTCGTGCGCGGCCTCCAGCTCGCCTGGCCACCCCTGGCCTACTCGATCCAGGACGACGACGAGGCGCGGCGGGTGTACTCGTCGATCTTCACCTGGTTCGCTGCGGTGCTCGCGTTCGCGGCGAGTGGCCTGTGGCTGGAGTCGCGGTGGATCGTCCGGCTCCTCGCGGCTTCCGACTTCTTCCCCTCCTACCAGGCGATCGGCCTGCTGGCGACCGGGATCGGCCTCTACGGCCTGTACCTGGCGATGGTGGTGATCCTCGGGCGCACCGGGCGCACCGAGTTCAGCTTTCCGGCGACGATCGCGGCCGTGGTCACGAATGTGATCCTGAACCTCATTCTCGTCCCGTCGCACGGCATCGTCGGCGCCGGCCTCGCGCTGGTGGGCTCGTACGTGATCGTGCTCGCGCTCATGTACGCGTTCACGCAACGCCTCTTCCCGGTCCCGTACGAGTGGCGCCGCCTCGCTCTGGTCCTGCTGTCCGCCGCCGCGGTGGTCGCCGCCGGCGAGCTCCTGCTGCCGACCTCCGGTGCGATCGGCCTGCTCAGCCGCGGCGTGCTCTGGCTCGCCTACCCCGCGATCCTCTTCCTCTTCGGCTTCCTGCACGACGAGGAGCGCAGCGGCCTGGCCGAGCTCATGCGCCCGTCCGCGATCGCGGCGCGCGCCAAGGGCCTGCGCGCGGCGACGGCCGACGCCGACGCCGACGAGGACGAGCGTTCCGACTTCGGGCCGGAGGTTTACGAGGTCGCCGCGCGCGACGAGGACCGCTCGGGGACCTGATCGGTCGCCTCGCTCGAGGCGAGAGCGGCGTTGTACGCCTCCGCCGCCTCGCGCATGCCCTCGCCGCTTTCCGCCCGCAGCGCCTGGCGGGCATGCAGCCAGTAGGTGCCCGGGTCCTGGCCGCGCATGAAGGTCGCGGCGATCGCCCGCGGGACGTACGAGGCAGACCACAGGAGCCGCGAGAGCAGGACCACGGGCCTCGAGTGGTGCTTGCGCATGTAGAGGTCTCGCCCGCGGTGGAACTGCACGATCCGGCGGCGGCCGCCCGGGGAGGTGTCCGTCGCGAGCTGCTCGTGGTGGATCGCGCGGGCGCGCGGCACGTGGAGGATCCGCCAGCCGGCGTCTTGCATACGCTTCTGGAAGTCCACCTCCTCCGAGTAGACGAAGAAGTCCGTGTCCAGATAGCCGACGCCCTCGGCGACCTCGCGCCGGATCAGCATCGTGCACGACTGGATCCAGCCGACTTCCCGCGGCGGGCCATCACCGCCGTGGCTCTGGGTGACAAGGCGCCGGTGCAGGAGCAGCGCCTGCGCGAGCGCCGTCTCCAGGCTCGGGAATCGCCACGCGCAGGGGATCGGCCGGCCGTCCGGGTCAACGAGCTGCGCCCCGGCCACCGCGGCCCCGCGATCCCCGCCGAGCGCGTCGAGCAGCTCCCGCACGGCGCCGTCCAGGAGCTCGGAGTCCTCGTTCAGGAGTAGGCAGAAGTCGCCGCGCGCCTCGCTCATGATCAGCGAGTTATTGTCGGCAAGCCCGGCCCGGCGGTTCTGCCGGATCACCCGAACGTCCGGAAAGTTGGCCGCCACCGCTTCCGCCGAGCCGTCGTCGGAGGCGTTGTCGAGGACCAGGATCTCGTGCTCGGTGCCCTCCGGATGGGTCTCGTGAATCGACCGCAGACACTCGAGCAGGAGATCCCGCCCGTTGGTGTTCACCACGCAGTAGGACAGCTCCATCGCCAGAATCCTGGCGAATGCGCGTCCAGGTCGTCGATCCGCCCGCCTACACGCCGCCGTACGACCGGTCGCTCTGCGCTGCCCTGGCCCGCGCCGGAGCGGAGGTGGAGCTGGTCACGAGCCGGTTCGTGCACGGCACGGTTCCGGCGCCGATGGGGTACGAGGTGCGGGAGCTCTTCTACAGCCACTCCGCCAAGCGCGAGGCCGATAGCCCGGCGCGCCGGGCCCTGAAGCTCGCGGAGCACGTCAAGGACATGGCGCGCCACCGCATCGACGGGGGCTCGGCGGACGTGCGTCATTACCAGTGGCTCCCGGTGCCGGCGATCGACGGCTATCTGCTGCCGCCGGCCCGCCCGCGGGTGCTCACCGCGCACGGCGTCCTGCGAACCGAGGGCTTCGAGCGCCGGCTCGAACGGGGATTGCGCCGGGTGCTGGACTCGATGGACGCCGTGATCGCCCTGTCGGAGGTCGGGCGCGAGCGCCTCGTGGCCGGCGGGATCGATCCGGCACGGGCGCACGTCATCCCGCACGGCGCCTTCGACTACCTCACTCGCCAGCCCGACGAGGTCCCGCTCCCGGACGAGCTCGCGGCGGTGACCGATCCCGTGATCCTGTTCTTCGGCCTGATCCGCCCGTACAAGGGCGTCGACGTGCTGCTCGAGGCGTTCCGCGCGGTGGAGGGAGCCGAGCTCTGGGTCGTGGGCCGGCCGCTGGGCATGTCCGTGGAATCCCTTCGTGAGCTCGCGGCCCGCGCTCCCGGCACAGTCCGTTTCGTCCCGAGGTTCGTGAGCGACCAGGAGCTTCCGGCGTACTTCCGGCGCGCGGACGTCGTGGCGCTGCCGCATCGCGACGCCGAGCAGTCCGGGGTCCTCTACGCGGCGCTGGCATTCGGCAAGCCGATCGTGATGAGCGACGTGGGCGGCTTCGCCGAGGTCGCGCGCACCGGCGCGGGTTCGCTCGTGCCGCCGGGGGATCCGGAGGCTCTCGGCGAGCGCCTGACCTTCCTTTTGGCCAACCCCGAGGAGCGAGAGAAGCTCGCAGAGGCCGCCGCGGCCGCAGCGGCGGGCCCGTACTCCTGGGAGCTCGTCGCCTCCCAGACGATGGCGCTCTACGCGGAGCTCGGCGCGTGACGATCCTCGCCGTCGTCTTCTGGGTCTCGGTGGCCCTGCTCGTCTACACGCACCTCGGCTACCCGGCGCTCCTGTGGACGCTCGTCCGCTCGCGCCATGACCCGTCCGGCTCCGCCGGCGACGCGCCACTTCCACGCGTCTCGCTCATCGTCGCCGCGCACGACGAGGAGGAGGTGATCGAGCGCAAGGTTCGCGACGCGCTCGCGCTCGACTACCCCCGAGACCGGCTCGAGGTGATCGTCGCATCCGACGGCTCCAGCGATCGCACCGTCGAGGTCGCCCGGGCGGCGGGGGCGGACCAGGTCCTGGACCTGGAGCGCGGAGGCAAGGTCGCCGCGCTGAACGCGGCGGTCGAGAAGGCGAGCGGCGAGGTCCTCGCCTTCTCCGACGCGAACAGCTTCTGGAGGGACGACGCGCTCAGGCGCCTGGTCGCGCGCCTCGGCGAGCCGAAGGTCGGCTACGTGTGCGGCCAGGTGCGATTCGACGGTGCGGGCGCGGCGAACGAGGAGGGCCTCTACTGGCGCTACGAGATGGCGGTCAGGGAGTGGGAGTCTCGTCTCGCCGGCGTGACCGCGGGCAACGGCGCGATCAACGCGGTCCGGCGCGACGCCTACATCTTCCTCGAGCCGACTCGGGGCCAGGACATCTCGTTCCCGTACGAGCTCGTCAAGCGCGGCTGGCGACCCGTGTACGCGCCCGACGCCGTGGCCCGGGAGCGGCTCGCGGCGACGGTCGGCGACGAGTTCGGGCGCAAGCGGCGGATGATGGCCGGCGCCTGGAGCACCATGCTCCGGCACGGGCTGCTCTCGCCGCGCGGCTACGGGG
This sequence comes from uncultured Actinomycetes bacterium, assembly GCA_963702195.1. GTDB lineage: Bacteria > Actinomycetota > Thermoleophilia > Solirubrobacterales > 70-9 > AC-56. The sequence goes on from OY969725.1 coordinate 49,316, forward strand.
CGCTCTACGCGTTCGAGATCGCGTCGCATCGCCTGCTGCGCTACGCGTCGCCCTTCCTGCACGTGGTCGCGCTCGCCGCCAACGTCGCGTTGGCCGGCCAGGGGACGATCTACGTGGTCACCCTGGCGGCGCAGGTGGCGCTGCTCGCGGCCGCCGCGATCGGGGCGCTGTGGCCGCTGCGCCCGCTCCGCATCGCCCACTACTACGTGGCGGTGACCGCGTCGAGCGCCGCGGGGCTCTGGGAGTACCTGCGCCACGGCGTTCCCACCACTTGGGACAAGGCCGAGGGGACGCGATGAGCGGTAAGGGGCTTCCGCGAGTCGCGGACGTCGCGCTCGCTGCGTTCGGACTGGTGGCCGGCGCCCCGGTCGTCGCCGTCGCAGCGGTGGCGATCAAGCTCACGTCGCGCGGGCCGGTGCTGTACCGGCAGCAGCGCGCCGGCAGGGACGGCGAGGCGTTCGAGGTCTACAAGCTGCGCACGATGCAGGTGGGGGCGGACCCGGTCGGGGTCGGGACCCCCGTGCTGGAGGGCGACCCGCGCGTGACGCGGGTCGGCCGGGTCCTGCGCCGGTTCTCGCTGGACGAGATCCCCAACCTCGTCAACGTGCTGCGAGGGGAGATGGCGATCGTCGGGCCCCGGCCGACCCTGCCCGCCCAGGTGGAGCTCTACACGCCGCACCAGCGCCGCCGGCTCGAGGTGAAGCCCGGCCTGACGGGCTGGGCGCAGGTCAACGGGCGAGCCGGGATCCCGTGGGAGGAGCGAATCGAGCTCGACGTCTGGTACGTCGATAACCGCTCCCCTCGCCTGGACCTACGCATCCTCGGCCGGACCCTCCGCCTGCTGGCGAGCGAGCACGGGCTGTACGGGTGAGCGGCGGCCGCAGTCCGTCGCCGGTCGAGATCCGGGCCGCCGGACCGGCCGACGTTGAGGCGATCCGGGGCCTGCTTACCGAGCTCGGCTACCCCGTCGACGTGGCGCTCCTCACCGAGCGCATGAACCGGGCCGCCGCCGAGCGCTCTATCCATATGTTCGTGGCCGAGCGCACAGGCGCGATCGTGGGCTTCGCGTCGCTGCACGTCCTCCACCTGATCGAGCGCCCGCCGCTCGGGCGCCTGAGCGCGGTCGTGGTCGCCGAGCCGGCACGTCGGAGCGGCGTCGGCCTTGCGCTGATCGGACGCATCGAGGATACGGCGAGCGAGGCGGGATGCGACCGGCTCGAGGTGACCTCGGGCGAGTGGCGGGAGGACGCCCACGCTTTCTACCGCGACCTGGGGCTCGAGGAGACGTCCAAGCGCTTCATCAAGCGCCTCTGAAGGGCCGCCCCCGGTCGATGTCCAGGGTGTGGTCTGTCGACCTATGGCCGGCCAGATCCAGCCGCGGCGTTCAGCGCGCGTCGCCGTCCGTGACGGCGGAGCCCAGTGGGCCGCCGCTCCGAGGGACCCAGATGCCCGGCGGAGCGTTGGTCCAGGCCGGGGTGGCTGCGGCAGACGATCTCGCCGAGCCTCCAAAGGCGTCTCGCTGGAACAGATACCCCCCGACGAGCGCGACGGCCGTGCAGAGAGCAAGTGCGACAACGACGGTGAGCCAAGGAGTCGTCGGTGCTGCGCCAACCGCTGTGCGAGCACGGGCTCGTTGTAGGTGACTGCCGTACGTCCGGCGACTGGGCGAGCAAGCGAAGGCGGTCATTCCTGCCTCCTTTGTGTGGCTTCGTTAATTGAGTACTCGCCCCCCAATCGGCGGCCTACCGCCCGACGGTTCGCACGGTCCCACTACCTGGACGTATGTTCGAGCCATCGACCACGCGGCCCATTCCAACCTGACCCACACGAGCGCCGGCCCTCCCCACGGTCCCTGCTCTCGTCGGTAGGTAGCTTGTACCCCGCATGGCGGCGATGATCGAGCTGCGGGACTTCCAACCGGATGACACGCCGGCCGTCCACCGCTGGTTCAACAACCCTGAGGTGACCGCCGACCTCGTCGGCAGCAGGGATGGCTTCTCCGAGGACGACGCCCGCGGCTGGGTCGAGCGAGCGATGGAGGTGAGCCGCGACCGCAAGTGGGCGATCCTGCTGGACGGCGGAACGGAGCCAGTCGGGTTCGTGGCGCTCTTCGGCCTCGCACGCGAGACCGGCCCGGAGCTCGCGGTGCTCGTCGGCGACCCGTCCGCCTGGGGAAAGGGGGTTGCGCGGGAGGCCGAACGGCAGGCCTGCCTCCACGCGTTCACCGATCACGGCGCCCACCGGATCCACGCGGAGATCCCGGCCACCAACCGCGCCGCACAGAAGGTCGTGACCTTCCTCGGGTTCGAGCGGGAGGGAGTGATGCGCAAGGCCATCCGTCGCGACGGCGAGACGGTCGACAACGAGGTGTGGGGCCTCTTGCCAGAGGAGTTCAAGGGTTGGCAGACAGAACGGAGCTGATCGGGGGCGCGAGCCGGGTCGCGCAACTCGTCGCTGACGAGGGCCGGGCCGCGGAGAGCGACGACTTCTTCCGTTCCCGCGCCTTCTTCGACGCCGAGGGCGTCAGCCACACCCTGGCCGTGGGGGGCGCCGGGAACGACGAGCTGGCGCTGCCCCTGCTCGTGCACGAGATCGCGGAGACGGGCCAGCGCGATGCGATCACCCCCTACGGATACCCAGGAGCCTCCGTCCTGGCCGACCACTCCTCGCCGCCGGACCCGGCGACACTCGACTGGTCGCAGACCGGCCTGGTCAGCATCTTCGCCCGCGACCGGATCGGCCACGAGCCGTGCTTCCAGGGTGCCACGAGGCGCTCCGCCGTCCAGGTGCACGACCCGCGGCGCGAGCGCCGGATCCGGTCCCGGTTTGCGGAGCAGATCCGGCAGAACGAACGGCTGGGCTACCACGTCGAGACGCTCCACGGCCCGGACACCTCGGTCGAGCAGCGAGTGAGCTTCCACCACGTGTACACGGAGACGATGCACGGCGTCGAGGCCGCGGAGCGCTACTTCTTCGAGCAGGACTACTTCCGGACGATCCTCGGCTACGACCGGTCGTGGCTGATCCTGGCTCGCAGCCCCGAGCGCGCGACGGCCGCCGGCGCGATCGTCGTGCTGTCCGACGGGGTGCTCCACTACTACCTGGGGGGCACGGCCGACGTGCACCGTCCGAGATCACCGTTCAAGAACATCATCGAGACGACGATCGCCCTCGCCGATGAGCTGGGCACCGCTCTCAATCTCGGCGGCGGGGTCGAGCCCGGGGACGGCCTCGAGGACTTCAAGCGCGGGTTCGCGAACGCGGAGATGCCGTTCAACACGCACGAGATCGTCTGTGACTCGGACGCGTACTCGAGCCTGAGCGAGGGCCGCGAAGACGCGGGTTTCTTCCCGTTGTATCGCCAGCCGCGCGACTGATCTAGCCGCTGGCGGCGCGGGCCCGGCGCTCGCCCTCGGCCTCGCCCTCCACGTACACCTCGTCGAGGAACGCGCCGAGCTCGTTGGTCAGGCGCTCCGGCGTCAGTCGCCATTCGAGGATCGAGTTGGCGTCGATGAGGCGGGCGTTGCGCATCTCCTCGACCAGCATGTCGGCGTCGGAGAAGGGATGAAGCGGGTCGTTGGGATGGCCGACGACGAGCGCCGGGTGGTCGAGCGCCTTGCGCTCCTCCGCGGTGGGAGCCGTGCGGCCGTACAGGATCCCCTCCAGCACGGCCCGCGAGGGCTCTGGGTCCTGGCGGATCCAGTCGAGGCCGATGTCAACCAGGTAGTTGCTGCGCGGGATCCGGCGAGTGAGCGCCGCGACTCCCTTGAGGAGCGGATTGCCGAATCGCAGGCCCAGCAGGACCGGGGTGAAGATCAGCGCCGCACCGAGTAGGGCATCCTCGAGCACCGGCATCTCGATGAACAGCCCGCCGGCGCGCTCGGGGTGGTGAGCGGCGAACTCGAGCCCGACGTTTGCGCCGAGCGAAGTGCCGCCGACGACGGGTGCCTCGAGCTCCAGATGGTCAAGCAGCGCGAGGACCTGGTCGGCGAAGGCGGTCATCGAGTAGATCTGGCGGTCGGCGATGCGGTCCGACCGGCCGTGGCCGAGCAGGTCGACCGTCACGACCCGGTAGCCCCGGGAGGCGATCTCCGGAGCCAGCGTGTCGTACATGCGCCGGTTCATCAGCAGGCCGTGAACCAGCACCAGCACCCGATCCCCGGTGCCGTGCACGTCGTAGGTGACGCGGTGGCCGTGGTAGGAGAACGAGCCTTCGACGAATGCCATCGGGAGGATGAGTCTACGAAGTGGGCACGATGCCGCCCGTTAGTCGATCGCCATCTCCGGCGCGGGCGGAGGAGCCTGTGCCCGCTCCCACGGACGGGACGCCTGCAGCGCGCTCAGCACAGCGCGCGTGCCGGGGGCCCGGTTCAACGCGTAGAAGTGGATGCCCGGCGCTCCGCGGGCGAGCAGCTCGTCGCACTGGCGTGCGGCGTAGGCGATCCCGAGCAGTGCTTCGGCCTCGGCGTCGCCGCCCAGGGCCCGCATTGCCCCCGAGAGCTCATCGGGGATCGCTGCGTCGCATCGCTCGCAGAAGCGGACGATCTGATCGAAGCTGTTGATCGGAAGCACGCCGGGGATGATGGGGACCTCGATGCCCGCGGCGCGGGCCGCGTCGACGAAGTCGAAGTAGAGGCTGTTGTCGAAGAAGAGCTGGGTGATCAGGAAGCTTGCCCCGGCCTCCACCTTCGTCTTCAGATATGCGAGGTCGGCCTCGAGGCTCGGCGCCTCGGGGTGGACCTCCGGGAAGCACGCGCCGCCGATCGCGAACTCGTAGCGCTCCGCGATGAACGCCGCGAGCTCGGCGGCGCTTGACAGGCCACCCTCGGGGGCCTGGAACTCGACCTCGCCTCGAGGCGGGTCACCTCGCAGCGCGAGCACGTTCTGGATGCCGGCCGCCGCGAAGCGGTCGAGGATCTCCGTCAGGCCCTCACGCGTCTCTCCGACGCAGCTCAGGTGGGCCATGGCCTCGAGGCCGTACTCCTGCTTGATGCGCGTGGCGATCTCCACGGTGCCGTCGCGGGTCGCGCCCCCTGCGCCGTAGGTGACCGATACGTAAGCCGGCTCCAGCGGCTTGAGCGCCTCCACGGTCTCGAACAGCTCGTCGACCTTCTCGGAAGTCTTCGGGGGGAAGAACTCGATCGAGAAGACGGGCTGGGAGCCGCCGAGGATCTCGTCGATGCGCATGGTGCGGGATGGTAGAGAGGAAGAGGCCTACGCCGGTGCGGTGGGCGGCGGCTCGGGCGCGGGCGGCTTGGCCGTGGGAGTCGGCCCCTTCTTGGCCGCGCGCCTGCGAAAGATCTCGACGATGTCCTCGAGATGCTTGCCCTTCGTCTCCGGAACGAAGCGCCAGCAGAACCACAGGGTGAGCAGGCCGACCCCGGCATAGAGCCAGAACGCGCCGGTGCGGCCCAGCGCGTCGACCAGCACCAGGAAGGTCAGCGAGACGATGGCGTTGAAGGTCCAGTTGGCCATCGTCCCGACCGCGGCCGCCTTGCTCCGGACGTTCAGCGGGTAGATCTCGGCGTTCATGAGCCAGAAGATCGGGCCGAGGCTGATCGCGAACGCGGCGACATAGAGCATGAGACTGCCGATGGCCACGATGGACGCGCCGGTGCTCCCGCCGCCGCCCAGGAACGCCGCGCCAAGGGCGAGGAGCGATACGACCATCGCGCTCACGCCGCCGATCAGCAGGGTGCGCCGGCCCGCCCGGTCCAGCAGGCGCAGGGCGACGACGGTCATCCCGACATTCACGATGCCCACGCCGATCGCCGCCAGGATGGCCGATGCGGAAGAGTTGACCCCGGTGTACTGGACGATGGTGGGCGCGTAGTAGATGACGGTGTTGATGCCGGTGACCTGCTGCAGGACGGCCAGGCCGACCCCGACGAAGAGAGCCGCCCTCACCACGGGGTGCAGCAGGTCCCGCCAGCCGCCGGCCTTGACGTCGAGGCTCTCCTTGATCTCCTCGAGCTCCTCGTCGATCGCCGCCGAGTCGTCCTCGCGGATCTTCGACAGCGTCACCCGGGCCACGTAGTCCTTCCCCGCCATCACGAGCCACCGCGGGCTCTGCGGCATCTCCAGCATCCCGATGGCGAGGATCACGGCGGGCACCGCTCCGAGGCCGAGCATCCACCGCCACTCCCCGCCCGAGTTGAACGCGAGGCCCACCAGGTAGGCGACCACGATGCCCACCGTCACGGCAAGCTGGAAGAACGTCACGAGGAAACCGCGCTTCTCGGGCGGGGCGACCTCGGAGATGTAGACGGGCGCCGTCGCGGAGGCCACGCCGATCGCCGCTCCGACGACGAGGCGGGCGATCACCAGCGCGGCGGTGCCGGGCGCCGCGGCGCTGCCCAGCGCGCCGATGGCGAAGATGATCGCCGACAGCAGGATCGTGCCCCGCCGGCCCTTGCCGTCCGACAGCGGGCCCGCGATCGCGGCGCCGAGGACGGCGCCGATGGGCACGGCGCTGACGACCAGCCCCGCCTCGATGCTGTCGAGGTGAAAGTCCGGCTTGATGAACAGCAGGGCGCCGGCGATGACGCCCGTGTCGTACCCGAAGAGGAGGCCGCCCAGCCCCGCAATTCCGGCCGTGAGAACCACGTTCCTGGCAGCGCGGCTCTCGGACAGGTGCTGCGTCGCCTCCATGCCAAGCCGACCCTACACCGCAGGCTGGCGCCAGACGGCAAATCGCTTGCGCTACAGGTAGCCGAACTCCCGTCCCGCGCGCTCGAGCTCGTCGCGGAACTTCGGGTGGGCGATCGCGATCAGGCGCTCGGTCCGCTCGCGGATGGAGCTACCCCGCAGCTCCGCGACGCCGTACTCGGTGACCACCTGATCGACGATGTTCTTGAACGTGGTGACGGCCGCACCTGGATGGAGCTGTGGAACGATGCGCGATACGGCGTCGTCCTGGGCGGTGGAGTGGAGGACGATGAACGCCTGCCCGTCCTTCGAGAGGACCGCGCCGCGCGCGAAGTCGGGCTGGCCGCCGGATGACGACCAGTAATGGCTGCCCAGCGACTCCGACGCGCACTGTCCGAGGAAGTCGACCTCGATCGTGGCGTTGATGGCCGTGAAGCGGTCCTCGCGGGCGATGTTCCGCGGATCGTTCGTGTAGTCCACCGGCCAGAACTCGACCCCGGGATTGTCGGCGACGAAGTCGTAGATCCGCCGGGTTCCCATGGCGCTCGTGGTGACGATCTTGTTGCGGTGGGTGCGCTTGCGCGTGCCGGTCAGCGCGCCCTTCTCCACCAGGCCGACGATCCCGTCGGAGATCAGCTCCGAGTGGGCGCCGAGGTCTCGATGCTCCCCCAGCAGCCCCAGCACGCGGTCGGGTATCGAGCCGACGCCGGCCTGGAGCGTCGCTCCGTTGGGAATGCGCTCGGCGACGAGCTCGGCGATTCGACGATCGGCGTCGCGACCCTCGAGTGGCGGGACCTCCACCAGGGGGTAGTCCGCCTCGCACCAGCCGACCACCTGGCTGACGTGGAGCTGGTTCTCGCCGAAGGTGCGCGGCATCTGACGATTGACCTCGACGAAGAAGGGCGCCTCGCCGATCATCGCGGCGACGTACTCCGCGTGGCACCCGAGCGAGAAGTACCCGTGTCGGTCGGGGACGGAGACCGAGGCGAGCATGAGCTTGGGGCCGCGCAGGTGCCGCATCAGGCCGGGCACGTCGCTGAAGTTGTTGGGGATCAGGTCGCAGCGGCAGTTGTGGAATGCGTCCTTGTCGTGGGGAGACAGGAACCACGAGACGTGGCGGAGGCTCGGCAGCTCGCCGTCGATGTAGCGGCGATCCCGCAGCGGGAACATCCGGTGAATGCGGACGTCCTCGAGCTGATCGGCGTTCTCCTCGAGCGCGTCCAGCACGGTGACCGGCTCGGCATTTCCCACGCCGACCACCAGATCGGCTCCCGGCTCGACGTGCTCGAGGACGGTCTCGGGACCGCACCGCCGCTCGGCCAGCATCCCGTTGATGCTCGGTAGCGCCACCGCCTCAGCCCCCGGGCTGGTTCCAGTGCACGAGGATCGGTAGGCCGTGCTCGTAGCCGAGCGTGCAGAGCGTCCCGGTGCCCAGCCCCAGGAGGCCGCCGTCCTCCGGGGGCAGGTCGACCCAGCGGGCGCCTACGACTCGCAGCATGTGGCCGTGCCCGAAGAAGATGACGTCGCCGCCGGCCGCGCGTGCCTCGCTGATCAGGCGGTCGGCCCGTGCCCCGACGTCGGCCGCGCTCTCTCCGTTGGGACAGCCGTCCCGCCAGAGGGACCAGTCGGGCTTGCGTTCGCGGATCTCGGCGGTCGTGATCCCCTCGTAGTCGCCGTAGTCCCATTCGTGGAGGTCGTCCCGCACCTGCGCCACCTCGCCCAGGCCGGCCAGCTTGCAGGTGTCGATCGCTCGCTGCATCGGGCTGGTCAGCACGAGCGCGAAGCTGCGGCCCGCGAGGCGCGGGGCGAGGTTGCGGGCGCGCCGGCGCCCGTTCTCGGTGAGCGGGATGTCCGACGTTCCGGTGTGGCGACCGTTCAGGCTCCACTCGGTCTCTCCGTGACGCGCCAGCAGCAGCTCTGACATCGGGGGCAGGCTAACCGTCACGTGTGATGGTGGGCGCTCAGCCCCGAGACTGGCTGGTGGCGTTGGTGGTGCAGGGGCGCGCCGTCATGCAAAATGACGCGCCAATGTTCGAGCGCGAGCGCAGCGACGTGGCGCAGGCCTGCCGGCGGCTGGCCGCCGAGGGCCTGGTGATCGGGACGTCCGGCAACGTCAGCGTCCGGGCCGGGGCCAACGAGGTGGCCATCACCCCGACGGGCGCCGCGCTCCGCGAGCTCGAACCCGAGGGCGTGACAGTCGTCGACATGCGGGGAGCGGTCGTCGCGGGGGAGCTGGAGCCCACCTCGGAGCTCGGTCTCCACCTCGGTGTGTATCGGCGCTACGACGCAGGGGCGGTCGTCCACACGCACGCCCCGATGGCGACCGCGCTCTCGTGCGTGCTCGACGAGCTGCCGTGCGTCCACTACCAGATGCTGCTGCTCGGTGGGGCCGTTCCCGTAGCGCCCTACGCGACCTTCGGCACCCCGGAGCTGGCAAGCTCGGTTCTCGACGCCCTGGAGGGCCGGAGTGCGGCGCTGATGGCCAATCACGGCGCGATCACCCACGGACCGGATGTGGACACGGCGGCGGAGCTGTCCCTTCTCCTGGAGTGGGCGTGCACGGTGTACTGGCGCGCCGCCGCGATCGGCTCGCCCAGGGCCCTCGACTCCGATCAGCGCCAGGCCGTGGTATCCGCGGCCCTCGAGCGCGGCTACGGCTCCACGAAACCGGCACAGCCGCAGGAGGACGGATGAGCGACGAGATGATCGCGATCGCCATGGGCGTCCACGTGCTGGACGTCCTCGTTCGGCCGGTGGAGGCGATCCCCGAGGGCCAGGGCGGCACGCTGGTCGAGGAGATCCGGATCACCGCCGCCGGCTCGGCGGGCGGCACCGCGCTGACCCTCGCGAAGCTCGGCGCCAGAACCTCGAGCGCCGGCGCGATCGGCGTCGACGCGGTGGGGGAGATGCTTGCGGGACTGCTCGAGCGAGGGGGCATCGACACGTCGCACCTCGTCCGCCGCGATGACGTGCAGACCTCGGCGTCGGTCCTGCCCATCCGTGCAAGCGGGGAGCGTCCCGCGCTCCACGCGATCGGCGCCAACGCGGCCTATGGTCCGGACGATGCCCCGTGGGAGGCCATCGCGGCATCAACGCACCTGCATCTCGGGGGCCCGGAGTTCATGGGCGGCGAGGCGGCCGCGCGAATCCTCTCCTTCGCGCGCAAGAACGGCGTGACCACCTCCGCCGACATTCTCGCGCCGGGCGATCAGGCCCGGGACATCCTCGACTGGGTCGCCCCCGCCTTCGGCGAGCTCGACTACCTGCTGCCGAACGACGAGCAGGTGCTCGGCCTGAGCGGCTCCGACGACCTGGAGACCGGCTGCCGCGCTCTGGTCGAGCGCGGGGTCGGCTGCGTGGTCGCGACGCGAGGTGCCGACGGGGCGCTGATCGTCGGCGCGGACGGGATCGACGAGGTCCCGGCGTTCGAGATCGACGTCGTCGACACGACCGGATGCGGGGACGCGTTCTCGGCCGGGTTCCTGCGTGGCCTGTCCCTGGGGAGATCGCGCCGCGACGCGGCGGTGCTGGGCTGCGCGACGGCGGCGCTCGTGGCTCAGGGCCTGGGCAGCGACCACGGCGACTTCGACCTGGCCGCCGCGGACGCCTTCGCCGCCGCGCAAGGCTGACGGCGGCGTCGCCGGCCACATCCATGAGGTGCCCGAGCGGCACGGCGGGTCCTCGGCAACATCCGGGAAACCGGGTCGTCCGGACACGCCCCTAGGGTCCACTTCGCGGTGACTGCGCCGTCGGCCGAGGGTTGCCTGCCAGCCGAGGCCGCGCGACCCGGGCGCACCGGGAGCAGGGCGCTGTGGGCCGAACCCGGGGAACCGGCCCGCGGCTAGCCCGCCCGCTCCCACCCCTGAGACCTACCCGCACACAAAAAACGACCGGGGGCAACGATTTTGCCTGCCCGCGCGTAGCCTTCGCACGATTAAGCTCATTCGTCGCCTGTCGAGAGTTGCTCTTCGCCTGGCTTCGGCGTGTCGCTCCTCTCTCCCGGTCGCAGATGCGAAGCTATCTCAAGCACGGTCGGCGCGCCAGTCGCCATTCCGCAATTTGCGGAAACGAAACGCGACAACTGGAGCTTTTCGGCCCGCTTGACGATGTAGGTCACGTGACGGGCGCGCGAATGGGGGCCAGACGGATCGCGATCGGGCTCGCGGTAGCGCTCGCCTCGGCGGTGCTGGCACTCCCGGCGCTGGCCGCGTCGCGATTCGCCCCCTACGTCGACATGACCCTGAACTCGGATTCGCTCGCCAAGATGAAGAGCCAGTCGGGCGTCGGCCTCTTCACCTTCGGCTTCATCGTGAGCGGGCAGCCCTGCAAGGCGTCCTGGGGCGGGTACTACGGGCTCAACGATCCCACCATGAATCGGCGGATCGCCAAGCTCAAGCAGGCCGGGGGGGCCGGGATCGTTTCGTTCGGGGGCGCCGCGGGACAGGAGCTGGCGGACACGTGCACGACCGTCGCCTCACTGCAGGCGCAGTACCAGGCGGTGATCAACCACTACGGGATCCGCAACCTCGACTTCGACGTCGAGGGGGCCGATCAGGCGAATACCGCGTCGCTTGCGCGCAGGTTCAAGGCGGTTGCGCGGCTCCAGGCCGCCGGGCGCACCGCGGGCAAGCCCGTCCAGGTGTCGCTCACGGTCCCGGTGATGCCCACGGGGCTGACGCATGACGGCATGCGCGTCGTCCGCAGCGCGATCAACAACGGCGTGCGCGTCGGCGTCGTGAACATCATGGCGATGGACTACTACGACTCCTCCTTGAACTACAACGGGCGCATGGGCGACCACGCGATCCATGCGGCTCGCGCGACCCGCAACCAGCTCGCTCGGCTCTATCCCGCCAAGAGCGACGCAGCCGTCTGGCGGATGGTCGGGGTGACGCCGATGCTGGGCGTCAACGACGACCCGAAGGAGGTCTTCACCATCCAGAACGCCAAGCAGCTCACTGCGTTCGCGAAGCAGAAGCACGTCGGCCGGCTCGCGATGTGGTCTGCGAACCGCGATCACCCCTGCGCGGGGATCCACCAGGCTCGCAACAACTGCAGCGGCCTGGGGGCAGCGGACTGGGCCTTCTCGAAGATCTTCCGGACGTTCGCCGGCTAGCTGTGGCGTCCTCGAGAACGAAGCGCAGCGTGTCCCCGCCTCAGCGGAATGCAAGCCCCGCCTCGCGCTAGACGAACGAGAGGAGCTCGGCCGCGACCTCGTCGGGCCGCTCCTCGGCGAGGAAGTGCCCGCAGTCGAGTGGCCTTCCCCGTAGGTCGGGGGCGAGCTCGCGCCAGACGTCGAGCACGTCATACGACGCACCCAGGCCTTGACGGCTCCACAGCACCAGGACCGGGCAGTCGACGGCGGCCGAGGCATCCGCCTCGTCGTGGATCAGGTCCACGCTGGCCCCGGCGCGGTAGTCCTCGCAGGTGGCGGCGATCGCCTGGTCCGTGAAGCAACGCCTGTACTCGGCGACCGCTTCGTCCGCGAGCAACGTCCGGTCGCCACTCCATTCGGCGAGCGTCCACTCGAGATAGAACGCCGGATCCGCGCCGATCAGGCGCTCGGGTAGAGGCGCTGGCTGGATCAGGAAGAAGTAGCGCCAGACGGTCGTCGCTCGCGCCCGATCGACCGTCGCATAGATCGTCCGGGTGGGGACGATGTCCAGAATCGCGAGATGGTCGACGGCTTCGGGACGGTCGAGCGCCATTCGAAGCGCCACGCGGGCGCCCCGATCGTGGCCGACCACGGAGAAGCGGTCGAATCCGAGCGTTCTCATCAGCTCGAGCTGGTCGGCGGCCATGGCCCGCTTGGAATACGCGGCGTGGTCGCGGTCCCGCGGCGGCTTCTCGCTGTCGCCGTAACCCCGCAGGTCGGGACAGACGACGGTGTGGTCGTCCTGAGCGAGCATGGGGGCAACCCGGTGCCACATCGCGTGCGTCTGCGGATAGCCGTGGAGGAGGAGCACCGGCGGGCCCTCCCCGCCACGCGCGACGGAGAGCTCGACTCCGTTGCTCTCGATCCGGTGGTTCGAAAAGCCGTCGGGCACGTGATGGACCTTCCCGGACATCCGATCAGGAAACAGGTGACTAAATAGTCACCTATACTCCCCGCCATGGACGAGGTGTTCAAGGCGCTGGCCGACCCAACGCGGCGGGGGCTGCTCGACGCGCTGTACGAGCGCGACGGGCAGACCCTCACCGAGCTCTTCGACGATCTCCCCATGACCCGGTTCGGCGTCATGAAGCACCTTCGGGTGCTGGAGGAGGCGAATCTCGTCACGACGAGGCGCCGCGGCCGGGAGAAGCTCCACTTCCTGAACCCCGTTCCCATCCGGCTCATCCACGACCGGTGGGTGAGCAAATACGCAGAGCCCTGGGCCGCTGCGCTCAGCGAGCTCAAGCAAGACCTCGAACAGGAGGAATGATGGACAGGTATCTGGTGGTGGACGGCGCGGGCGCGATGTCCGTGTTCGAGATCTACATCAAGACCACGCCGGAGCGGCTGTGGGAGGCGATCACCGACCCGGAGATGAGGGCGAGGTACAGCTTCGGTGTCCGGACCGACTCGGAGTGGACCGAGGGCTCCGCCTACAAGTCAGGGGTCCCGGGCGTCATCGAGATCGCCGAGGGCGAGAACGTCGAGCTGGACCCGCCCCGGCGGCTCGTCCAGACGTTCAACGCCCTGTGGAGCGACGACGTGAGGGCCGTCGGGACGTCTCGGGTCACCTGGGAGATCGAGCCGGTCGGCACCTCGTGCCAGCTGACGGTCACCCACGACCAGCTGCCGGCCGACGCGAACTCGGAGGTCTACGGCGGCTGGACGATGATCCTCTCCGGCCTGAAGACCCTGCTGGAGACGGGCGAGGCCCTCGATACGCCCGGGTCCCTTCGGTACTCGGGGGCCGCGGAGGGGCGCTGACGCCCCCAAAGCGGGAGCCGTGCGCCGACCGGGTGGCCATCGGTCAGCGCGCGGCTCCCTCGCGAGCGGTCGGGCGCAGCTCACGAGCGGCGGCGGCGAATCGGTCGCCCAGACTGGGGTCGTCCTCCAAGCCCCAGACCGCGGACAGCGCGGCGGCCCAGCCGTGGCAGAACAGGCTCCAGCCGTCGTGGACCTGCAGGCCGGCCGGGCTCGCTTGGGCGCGGGCGAGGTCGAGAAAGCGCAGGTCGCCGCGGTAGTTCAGCTCCCACACGACGGCACCCTTCGGAAAACGGACCCGAGCGGACGTCGGGGACCCGGGCCGCTCCTTGCCCATGCCCGTCGCGTTGACGATCATGGACCCGGGGGGCGCCGACTCGACCAGGTCGTCCCACGGTCCCTCGCCGACGTGGGTCTCAACCGGCATCTCGATTCGGCGCTCGACGCGGTCGAGCGCGACCGGATCCCGGTCCGCACACACGAGCCGTCCCCGGCTTCCGGTCGACGCCAGGTGGAACGCAAGCGCGAGCGCCGTGCCACCCGCCCCGATGCAGACGACGTCCCCGGTGCGCCGCGGCCAGATCTCCTCGACCACCCGTCCAACCGACACGGGGTCGCGCGCGTAACCCCGAAGGCGCGATCCGTCGCGCCGCACGGCATTGACCTCGCCACAGGCGAGCGCGATCGAATCGAGCTCGTCGAAGCGGTCCCCGGCGGCATCGAACAGGCGCGTCTTGTGCGCGCTCACGACGGCTCCGGCGACACCGGGGTCGCTGCGGATGTCGTCGAGCAGCCCGACGTAGCGCGGCGGATCGGCATCCGGGTCGAGATCGACGCCGCGCACGCGGGCGGGTGACGGGAGCATGGGCTGCCACAGCGGCATCGCCCGGTGGACCATCGATCCGGCGGTCGTCACGCCGACGAAGAGGACCTCCGCCACTGCGGGCTAGCCGGGCGTGATCGGGACGGGTTCACCGCCACGGCCGGCGGATCGGTAGAGGGCCTCGACCACGAGCGCCTGGGCGACGGCGTCGTCGCGTCCGAGCAGCGGCCGGTCCGTGCCGCGTATCGCGGCGCCGAAGTTCTCGAGCTCGAGCCGGTAGGCCGGAGCCGGCGGGATCTCAACGCGCTCTGCCTTGCCGTTCCGGACCAGGTCGATGCCGGGGTGGGTGGCCAGGAAGGGCGTCTCGATGCGCAGCGTCCCTCGCGACCCGACGGCCTCGAGCAGGCTGTTGCCCGGCACGTCGAACCCGCAGTCGAAATGTGCGTGTACCTCGCCGCTGAAAGTCATCGCGGCGGCGAGCCGGATGTCGACGCCGCTTGGGCCGAGCGCCTGATGGGCCGTGACGACCTCGGGCTCGCCGGCGAACAGCCGGATACCGCTGACGCAGTAGCAGCCGACGTCCATCAGGGCGCCGCCGTCGAGCTCGGACAGCATCCGGACGTTGGCCGGATCGTCGAGGGTGAAGCCGAAGCCGGAGCGGACGAGGCGAAGGTCACCGATCGCACCGTCGGCGACCAGATCTGCGGCCCGGCGCGTCTGCGGGTGGTGACGCCACATGAACGCTTCCATCACGAGGCGCCCGGCGCGCTCGGCCGCGTCGAACGCCCGCCGGACCTCGTCCGCTCGGCGGCCCATCGGCTTCTCGCACAGGACGTGCTTGCCGGCCTCGACGGCGCGGATCGTCCACTCGACGTGAAGCGAGTTGGGGAGCGGGATGTAGACGGCCTCGACCTCCTCGTCGCCGAGCAGCGCGTCGTAGGAGCCATGGTGGCGCGGGATCCCGTGCTCCTCCGCGTAGCGCGCGGCCGCATCCTCCGATCTGCTCGCGACGGCGACGAGGTCGATCGCCGGCGAGTCCTCGATCTCCGGCAGGACGCGCTCGTTGATCTGTGCCAGCGACATGAAGCCCCAGCGCACCGGACCTGTGCCTGCCTCCATCCCGACCTCCTTCATTCGTCTAGCCCTCAAGTGGTCGCAGCGCCGGGTAGAGCGCCCGAAAGCGATCGTAGCCGTCCTCGTACGCTCCGGTCCACGCCGGGTCGGGCTCGGTGCGGTCCGTCACCCGAACGCACGCCGCCACCGCCTCGGCCGCGTCGGCGAAGGCACCCGACGAAACCCCGGCGAGCAGCGCGGCCCCGAACGCGGCTCCCTCCTCGGCGGCGGCCGTGCGCTCGAGCGGGATCCCGAGCACGGAGGCGAGGATCCGGCGCCACAGCTCGCTGCGGGCGCCGCCGCCCGAGACCCGGCCGACCTCCGCCTCGACTCCGAGCTCGCGCAGGAGCTCGAGCGAGTCCCGCAGCCCGTACGCGACGCCCTCGAGCACGGCGCGCGCCATGGCTCCGCGATCGTGCCGCAGCGTGAGCCCGACGAACGCGCCGCGAGCGTCCGGGTCCGCGTGAGGGGTGCGCTCACCGGCCAGGTACGGCGCGAAGACGAGGCCCTCGGCTCCGGCCTCCCAGGCCGCCGCCTCGGTGTCGAGCACCCGGTAGTCGAGGCCGCCGAGGACGCCTCGAAGCCAGCTCATCGACCCGGCCGCCGACAGCATCACCCCCATCGCCTGCCAGGTTCCGGGGACCGCGTGGCAGAAGACGTGGAGCCGGGCATGCGGATCGTGGCGGAAGGCCGGCAGGGCGGCGAGCACCACGCCGGAGGTGCCGAGGACGATCGACAGCGGTCCGGGACGGTCGACGCCGGCGCCGAGCGCCCCCGCGGCCTGGTCCCCCGCGCCCGCGATCTCGGTCGACTCGCTCACCGGGGGCAGCCACTCGGCTGGGATCTCGAGCGCGTCCAGGACCTCATCGCTCCACCGCCGCTCGCGGACGTCGAACAACAGCGTGCCCGAGGCATCCGCCGCATCGATCGCGTGCTCGCCGGTCATCCGCAGGCGCACGTAGTCCTTGGGCAGGAGCACCCTGCGGATGCGCGAGAAGATGTCGGGCTCGTGGCGGCGCAGCCACAGGAGCTTGGGCGCCGTGAAGCCGGTGAGCGCCCGGTTCCCGGTCAGCTCGATGAGCCGCTCGATGCCGATCCGCCGCTCGATCTCCCCGCATTCGGCGGCCGTGCGCTGGTCGTTCCACAGGATCGCGGGCCGGAGCACCCGGTCGCGATCGTCGAGGGCCACGAGCCCGTGCATCTGCCCTGACAAGCCGACCGCCGCCGGTTCGACCCCCAGCGCCGCGAGCGCCTCCTGCGCGGCCCGCCACCAGTCATCGGGATCCTGCTCGGCCCACCCCGCCTGCGGCGTCGACAGCGGGTAGCCGCGCTCCGCGGTCGCCAGCACCTCGCCGGTCGGCGTGATCGCGACCGCCTTGGTGCCGGACGTGCCGACGTCCAAACCCACCAGGGGCGGCGACCGAGGGTCGTCGGACACGGCGACGGCGCTCGCTGCTCAGGCCCCGAGCGCCGCGTAGACCAGCTCGTAGGCGGCGACGGCGTCCTTTCGCTGCTGTGCCTCGCGGAGCGCGGCCTCGTCGATCCGCCCGGCGACGCCGTCGATGAATTGCCACTGCAGGATGCTGCGGCGCACCGCCTCCACCTGATCCTCCGTGTACGGATAGAGGTCGAAGCCGAGGTGCTCGCCGTTGGATCCGTAGCCCGCCCTGCGCAGCTCCAGCGCCAGCTCCACGGTCTCCATGAACGCCGTCGTGCCGACCATGTTGTCGTCGTCGAAGGTGCCCCAGCCCGAGTTCGCATGCTGGTGGCCGAGCAGGCCCTCCGCGGCGAGAAGGGCCGCGTACTCGGCCAGGTTCTCGTCGTTCATCAGCAGATGCTGCCAGTCCATGTTGAACTTGACGTTGTCGATGCCGCGCGTCCGGAGCGTGTGGACGATGTGGAGCGCCATGCCGACGTTGCGCATGAAGATCTTCATCGCCGGCTCCGAGTTCTTGTGTTCGAGGAAGAGCAGCGCGCCGGCCTCCCTGCACCGCTCGGCCGCCTGCCCGATCCCGTCGATGAGCCGCGCCCAGCTCTCCGCGTACGGCGTCTGAAACGGGTAGTTGTAGCCCTCGATTCCGGGCCACAGGATGAGGTTCGCGCCGATCTCGCCCGCGAGGTCGGCCGCCTCCAGCGTCAGGCCAAGTGCCTCTGCCCGGACCGCGTCATCGGGCGAGGAGAGCCCGCCCTTGCCGAAGCGCGGGTCGAGGTGGAGGCCGGTTGCGAGGCAGTAGATCCCATGGCCGTCAAGGGCGGCGCGCACCTCGTCGAGGTTGTCGCGAGAGAGCTCCTGCGGATAGTGGAATTCATAGTCGTCCATCAGGTCCCCAAGGCCCTCGACCGCACGGCGTACCTTGTCGGCGGTCGAGTCGCTCGCGTGCTCCGGCTGGTATCCATCCGGCACGAAGCGGGTGACCATCGGCCCGAGGGCCCAGATGCCCAGGCTGGTCTTCATCGCTCCTCCTCCTCGTTGCTCGTTCTACGTTTCGTCCAGCACCTCCGCGATCGCGACGCGAACCGCCGGATCCGACAGCGAGTCGAAGACGCGGTCCGCTTCCAGCTCGATCCCCGGAATCGACGGGACACCGATCACGAACATCCCGGCCGCCCGGGCCGACGCCACGCCGGGCGGGGAGTCCTCGATCGCGACCGAGCGGGCGGGGTCGACACCAAGCTGCTCGCACGCTCGCAGGTAGAGGTCCGGCGCCGGCTTCGGGACGCCGACGTCGTCGAAGGCGAGCACGGCGTCGAACGAGTCCTCCACGCCGACGCGCCTCAACCCCGCGATCAGGTGCCTGCGCGGGGCGTTCGAGGCGATGCCGACGGGCCAGCGTTCGCGAACCGCGCCGAGGAGCTCGAGCGCCCCCGGGCGCGGCTCGGCCGCGTTTGCGATCTCGGTGGCGGCGAGGTCGTACATCTCCGCACTCAGCTTCTCGGCGCCCTCCGGAAGCTCGAGGATGCTCTCGAGCACGAGCGGGGCGGTGGCGGGCGAGGTGCCCACGAGGGCCTGCTTGGCATCCAGGTCGAAGGTCCATCCGCGCCGTTCGAACACGGTTTCCTGGGCTCGGGTCCAGGACGGCTCCGTGTCCAGGAACAGCCCGTCGTTGTCGAACACGACCCCGGCCTTGCCGTCGCTCCCGTTCATCTGGACCTCGCCGGTCCCGGGCGCGCACGATCTGCGACGATCGCGTCGTGGAGACGCGGGAGATGAGGAGGCTTGGACGGACGGTCGGTGTCGTCGGGCTCGGCACCTGGCAGCTCGGTGCCGACTGGGGCTCCGTGGACGCCGACGATGCCCGCGCGACGCTGGATGCGGCCCTCGAAGCCGGCGTCAACTTCTTCGACACCGCGGATGTCTACGGCGATGGGCGCAGCGAGCGATTCTGCAGCGATCTCGTGTCCCGCCATCCCGGCGCAAGCGTACTCATCGCGACCAAGATGGGCCGGCGGGTCGAGCAGCTTCCCGATAACTACAACCGCGACGCCTTCATCGCCTGGAATGACCGCTCGCGCGAGAACCTCGGCACCGAGCAGATCGACCTCGTCCAGCTCCACTGCCCACCGAGCGAGGTGATCGCCGACGATGCTGTCTTCGACGCGCTGGACGAGATGGTGGGCGCCGGCCGCATGCGGGCCTACGGCGTCTCGGTCGAGACCTGCGCGCAGGCGCTCGCCGCGATCGCCCGACCCAACGTTGCCACCGTGCAGATCATCCTCAACTGCTTTCGCATGAAGCCTCTCGAAGAGGTGCTGCCGGCCGCGCTCGAGGCGGGCGTCGGGATCATCGCCCGCGTCCCCCTGGCCTCCGGGCTGCTGTCCGGGCGCTACGACGAGCACACCACCTTCGGAGAAGATGACCACCGGAACTTCAACCGCCACGGCGAGGAATTCGACGTCGGCGAGACCTTCGCGGGCGTCCCGTTCGAAGTCGGGCTCGCGGCGGTTCGGGAGCTCCGGGAGCTCGTCGACCCCGATGTCCCGCTCGCGAAGTTCGCGATCCGGTGGGTCATCGACCAGCCGGGAACGAGCGTCGTGATTCCCGGGGCCAGGAACCCCGAGCAGGCGCGCCAGAACGCCGCGGCCGCCGACCTTCCGGCGCTCACCGCGGCCGAGCTGGCGGGCGTCGCCGACGTCTACGACCGCCTGATCCGACCGCACGTTCACGACCGCTGGTAGCCCCGCTCAGGAGGTCTGTCCGTAGTAGGCCCGAGGGCCGTGCTTGCGCTCGAAGTGCTTCTCGCGCACCGCGACCGGGAGCGGACCTGCGCCGGGATCGAGGGCGGTGGTGAGCAGCGCCAGGTGGGCGACCTCCTCGAGTGTGATCGCCGTCTCGACGGCCGTGGCGGGATCGGCCGCCCAGCAGAACGGGCCGTGGCCGCGCACCAGGGCGGCCGGGATCTCCGCGGGGCCGCGCCCCCCCAGCGTCTCGACGATCGCCTGGCCGGTAGCGTCCTCGTAGCCGCCCGCGACCTCCTCCTCCGTGAGCGCCCGGGTGAGGGGGATCGGGTCCGCGCAGAGGTCGGCGTGCGTGGTCCCCAGGATCGGGATCTCCCGCTCGGCCTGCGCCCATGCCGTGGCGCAGGTCGAGTGCGTGTGCACGATGCCCCCGATGCCCTCGAACGCCCGGTAGAGGGCGAGATGGGTGGGGGTGTCGGTGGAGGGCCGGCGCTCGCCCTCGACCTGCTTGCCGTCCAGGTCCAGCACGACGAGGTCGGCCTCGGTCATGCCGTCATACGGGACCCCGCTCGGCTTGATCGCGACCAGCCCGCGGTCGCGGTCGATGCCGCTGACGTTGCCCCAGGTGAGGGTCACGAGGCCGGCCGCGGGGAGCGCCAGGTTGGCCTCCAGCACCGAGCGGCGAAGGTCCATCGCGCCCACTAGATCTCCACGTAGTCGACGTCCAGCTGCTCGGCCCAGATCCGCCAGGCGCCGGCGTGGTCGCCGAGGTTGACGACGAAGTGATGGGTGCCGCCGAGGCGCAGCCAGTCGTCCATGAACGCCCGCACGCCCGCGGCCGGCCGGAAGTGGAAGTAGGGCATCTCCACGTTCGGAAGCTCGGGGGTGTCCAGCACCTCGCCTCGCCCGACGACGAGCCGGAACGCCTCGCCCTCGAGCGGGATCAGGTCGGCGATCGTCGCCGGGCCGGGCTCCGCCGAGAACACCGTCGTGGGCGGGTTGCCGAGCCCGCCAATGCCGAGCTCGCGGTCGATCAGCCGAACGGAGCGGTCCGAGCGCGCGACCTTCCAGTTGCCCTCGCCCATGTGGCTGACCAGCACCGAGTCCAGCTCGAAGTCCATCGCGTACATCTCGCTGAAGTTGGCGTCGCCGATCATCGTCTGCGCGGCCAGCATCAGCGACGCCGTCAGCGTGTCGCCCTCGGCCGCGTAGGCGTAGCCGTCCGCCATCAGGTTGGAGGCGGCCAGGAGCGGCAGCTGCTCGAAGCGCCCGTCGCGCCCCAGCGACTCGAAATGGGTGGTGAACCCGGGATAGGAACCGTCGTCCAGCAGCTTCCTGAGGGCGACCTCCATCCGAGCCGCGTACGCGTGGGAGGCCTCCGGCAGGTCGGGGTCGACCGCGAACAGCTCTCGATGGCGGGCGACCGTGTCGGCGATCTCGGAGTCCGCGACGTCCTGCATGTGCGCGTACAGCTCGCCCAGGCTCACGCTGAGGACCATCGGGCCGATGGTCCGCATCAGGGCCGGCTCGTCGTAGAGGAAGTCCGCCGTGCCGTTCATCGGGTTGCCGAGGAGGGGGATCTGGGCCCCGCGCAGCGCTGTGATGGCATGCGCCGCGCGCGCCCACGTGGAGAAGGCGTCCACGAACTCGTCGGACTGCCAGTCCCCGCTCAGCACGGAGAACGGGACGCCCGTGCGGACCAGGGCGTTCGCCTGGTCCTGGGCGCCGTGGATCCCCTGGTTGTAGGTGAGGTCGTCCATGTCCCAGGCGGCAGTGACCGACGGCTCCGGCTGCACGTTCGCGAGCAGCACCGGGAGCGGGTTCTCCATCAGCACTCGCACCGTCCGCATGGCGGGGCCGTAGGTGAGCATGACGATGGCGATCCCGTCCACGTCGCGCTGGCGGAGCTCGCGCAGGATCGCCTCGATGTCCTCCCGGTCCCTTGCCGGCCGTGTGAACACGACGTCCGCGACGCCGTCGAGCCGGTCGCGGAGCCGTTCTGCGTAGGCGGCCTGGTGCTCGGCGATTCCCGGGACCATGTCGTCGTAGAGCTTCTGCATGATCCCGAGCAGTCCGATGCGGGGCTGGCGTTGGTCTGGCACGGGTCCTCCTCTCATTCGGCTGTGACGGGCGCGGCGCGGGCGATCGCCGGCGCCGCGGTGCGCATGTGCTTGAGCTCGTGCAGCAGGTCGGCGCGCGAGCGGCCCAGGGTGTCGTAGAGCTCGCGGTAGATCGCGTAGACGCGATCGTGGACCGCCTTCGCGTCCGGATCGGGAACGTAGCTGCGCGCGGTGCCGGGCCGAGTCGTCGAGATCGCCTCGGCGATGTCCGCGAAGTGTCCGGCGGCGACGGCGCCGAAGAGCGCCGCACCGCGAGCCGGAATCTGGCCCGAATCGGGCACGCGGACCTCTCGCCCGCTGGCGTCGGCGATCAGCTGCATCAGGAGCGGGCTCTTCTCGGCGACGCCGCCGCAGGCGACGATCTCTGCCAGCTCGACGCCGTGTTCGGCGAAGTTGTCCATGATCCGGCGGTTGCCGAACGCGATCCCCTCCAGCAGCGCCCTGTAGACGTCCCGGGGCGTCGTGGAGAGCGTGAGGCCCGCGATCACCCCGGTCAGGTCGGCGTCCGCCAGGATCGTTCGGTTCCCGTTCCACCAGTCGAGCGCCACCAGGCCCGTCTCCCCGGGCCGAAGCAACGCCGCCTCGCGCTCGATCGCCTCATAGGGATCCTCGCCACCGGCCGCGGCCGGGGCGATCTCGTCGACGAACCACGCGAGCATGTCCCCAACCGCCGCCTGCCCGGCCTCGTAGCCGTAGAGGCCCGGCACGATGCCGTCCTTGACGACGCCGGTGATCCCCGGCAGGCGGACCTCCCGAGGATCGGTGACGAGGTCGCAGATCGAGGTGCCGATGACCATCACGAACGTGCCGGGCTCTGCGACCCCGGCCCCCGGGGCCGAGACGAACGAGTCCACGTTGCCCACCGCGACCGCCGTCGCATCGCTCAGGCCGAGCCGGGCCGCGAGCTCTGAGCGCAGCGTCCCGGCGCTTGTGCCGAGCGTGAAGAACTCGGTGCCGAGCTTGGCCGCCGGGTCCGAGAACCCCTGGTAGGCAGCCTCGAAGAAGTCGGTCGAGGGGAGCCCGTCGCGCTCCGACCAGCACGCCTTGTATCCCGCGGTGCAGGCGTTCCGGCGCTCGTTGCCGGTCAGATGCCAGACGATCCAGTCCGTGGCCTCGAGGAATCCATCGGCGGCGTCGTAGACCTCGCGGTCGGACAGCCACAGCTCGATCAGCTTCGGGAAGTACCACTCGGAGGAGAGCTTGCCGCCGTAGCGCGAGAGGAAATCCTCGCCGCGCTCGGCGGCGACCTCGTTCAGCCGGTCGGCAACCGGCTGCGCGGCGTGGTGCTTCCAGAGCTTCGGCCAGGCGTGGGGGCGCGACCTCCATTCGCGCAGTGTGCAGAGCGGCGCGCCATCCGCGGTCACCGGCAGGACCGTGCACGAGGTGAAGTCGACCCCCAGTCCCACGACGTCATCCCCGCCCACCCCGGCCGCCGCGAGCGCCTCCGGCACCCCCTTCTCGACGACCGCGACCCAGTCGTCGGGGTCCTGCAGCGCCCAGTCCGGCGGCAGCTCCTCACCGGTCCCGGGCAGCCGGCGGTCGAGCACCCCGCTCGGGTAGGGGACCTCGGAGACGGACACCTCCGCGCCGCTTTCGAGGTCAAGCACCACCGCGCGCCCGGACTCGGTCCCGAAGTCGATGCCGATCGCGTAGCGGTCGCCGCTCAACGGATCACGCGGCGACGATCACGACCCGCCCTGGCGCTCGCGGTCGGCGATCGCCTCCCCCTCGGCCTGGGCGGCCGCCGCCGCGGCCTTGGCGCGACGGTACTCCTCGGCGGCGAGCTTGGTCAGCTCCTCGACCGAGGTCTCGGACGTCGGCTTGTCGAGCGCGATCTGCCCGTCCTGGAGGAGGTTCACGCGGTCGCAGGAGGCGAGCACGTGGATGTAGTTGTGAAGGATCATGATGATCGACACCTTCCCCTCGCCCTTCAAGCGCTCGATCAGCTCCAGGATCAGCCCGCCCTCCTTGGCGCCCATCGCGGCCAGCGGCTCGTCGAGCAGCAGGATGTCGGCCTCGCCGCCGTAGATCGTCCGGGCGACGGCGATCGCCTGCCGCTGCCCGCCCGAGAGCCGCGCGACCGGGGCGTTCATCACCGGGATGTTGATGCCGATCTCGTCGAACGCTCGCCGTGCGTCCTCGCGCATCGCGCGGTTGTTCAGGAACGGCAACGGCAGCCGCAGCCGCTCGCGGCGCAGGAACATGTTCTGGTGCACGGTCAGCTGGTCGACCAGCGCCAGGTCCTGGTACACGGTGTCGATCCCGCGCGCGCGCGCGTCGTCCACGTTCTTCGGCGCGTAGGGCTCGCCGTGCAGGAACATGTGGCCGCGGTCCGGCTTGTGGAAGCCGCAGATCGTCTTGATGAGGGTGGTCTTGCCGGCGCCGTTGTCGCCGAGGAGGCCAAGGACCTCGCCCTTGTTCAGATGGAGGTTCACGTCGCGGAGCACGGCGGTGGGGCCGAAGCTCTTGGTGATGTGCTCGACCCGCAGCACCTCACCGTCGCGACCGCCCGGCGCGACCCCCGTCTCGGCGCCCGCGGATGCCTCAGGCAACGCCCGAGCCCTTCCGCACTCGCTGCACGAAGACGTTGAGCGTCATCGCGATGATGATCGCGATTCCCAGGTAGAGGTCGAGGTAGTCCGCGTTCGTTCCCTGGAGGACCAGGCCGTCGTTGAGGATGCCGAGGAAGAGCGCCCCGATGAGCGCGCCGACCACCGTGCCCTCGCCGCCGGCGAGCAGGGTGCCGCCGATCACCGCCGCCGAGATCCCCTCGAAGAGGACGACGTTGGACGCGGCCGGGTCAGGGGTGATGCTCGTCGCTCGGGTGGTCTCGAGGACCCCGACGAGGCCCGCCAGCAGCGCGCAGAGGACGAAGTTGCGGATCAGCACCCAGTGCACCCTGATCCCGGCCTCGGCAGCGCCGAGGCGGTTGCCCCCGACGGCCACCGTGTAGATGCCCCAGCGCGTGAACGAGAGCACGATCTGGAGGATGGCGACGATGGCCAACGCCCAGATCAGCTCCGAGTAGGTACCGCCGCCGAAGATCTTGGCGAACGTCCCCACCTCCAGGGTCGAGGTGCCGGGCGCGGCGACCGGCGCCGCGTGGGAGATCACGAGCGTCAGCCCCGAGAGGGCGAACAGGGAACCGAGCGTGACCACGAACGAAGCGATCCCGACGACCGCGACGAAGAACCCGTTGATGAAGCCGATCAACATGGCCACGAGCAGGGCGAGCACGAGCGCGGGAATGAGGGGCAGGCCGGCCTCGTTGAACTTGAAGAAGATGAACGGCACGAGCAGGTAGACCGCGCCGATCGACAGGTCGATCTCGCCGTTGATCATCACGAACACCTGCCCCGCCCCGAGGATCGCGAACGGCGCGAAGTAGGGGAGCAGATTCTTGAAGCTGTCGACGGTGACGAAGTTGTCAACGTTGACCGCGAAGTAGATCGCTGCGATCAGGGTGACGACGATGATGCTGCCCTCGCGCAGGGTCAGGATGCGGCGTCCAAGCCTGAACGCCGCCGCGCCGAGGGTCGACCCGGATCGTGGTCGACCCTCGGCGGGAGCAGGTG
This sequence comes from uncultured Actinomycetes bacterium, assembly GCA_963702195.1. GTDB lineage: Bacteria > Actinomycetota > Thermoleophilia > Solirubrobacterales > 70-9 > AC-56. The sequence goes on from OY969725.1 coordinate 74,687, forward strand.
TCGGAGCCGTCCTTTCCGACGTATCGGCCACTGGGATTGCTACGCCTTCTGGACCCCGGCCGCAGAGCTCGAGCCCTCGAAGCGCGACTTGGTGGTGTTGTACGGCACCACGGTCTTGCTGTCGAGGAACTTCAGGCCCGTGTTGACGTCGGCGGGCCCGGTCAGCGTCTGGGAGGCCTTGTACAGGTAGAGCTCGAGGATCGGCAGGAAGCCCTGCAGATAGGGCTGCTGGTCGATCGTGAAATCGATGTAGCCCTTCTGCAGCAGCTCGATCGTCGGCTTCAGCGTGTCGTAGCCGCCCCCGTGGACCTTGCCCTTCAACCCCTGCTTCTGGATCACCTGGGCAACGCTCTGGGTGCTCCCCGCGTCGACCGCGAACATCCCCTTGACGCTGGAATGCGACGAGGCATACGACTGGATCGTCGACAGCTCCTTCGGCAGGTCGGCGCCGGTCGCGACCGTCGCGACGTTGATCGGCTTACCCGACTTCGAGATCGAGTCCTTGGCTCCGTCGATCCGCGGCTGGATGTTGAGCGAGCCCGGTGTCGCGATGAACAGGGCGACGTCACCGGATGGCACCAGCTCGACGATGCGCTTGCCCATCTCCTGGCCGGACAGGAACAGGTCCTGGCCGATGTACGCGAGCCGGTCGTTGCCCTCGGCGTCGGCGTTGTAGGAGACGACGGGGATGCCCTTGGCGAGCGCGTTCTTGGTCGGGGTGTTGAACGCGGTCAGATCCACCAGCGCGACCCCGATACCGTCGACGCCGGCCGCGATCGCGCTGTTCATGGCGTTGACCATCTCGTTGACGTTGCTCGACTGCGACCCGGTCCACTGGTAGCTGCAACCGAGCAGGGTGCAGGCGTCAGCCGCGCCATATTTCGTCGGGACGAAGAACGGGTTCGTGGTCACGTGGTTGACCAGGGTGAACTTGAATGAGGGTTGGGGGCCAAAGACCTTGGAAGCGTCCGCCGATGCGCTGGTCGATCCGCCGCCGCCGCAGGCTTCGATGGCTATCGCGGCCGCCGCCGCGCCCGCCCCGGTCAGCGCCGTTCGGCGGGTGATTGCGCGCCACTTCGCGTGGGGGGAATCCTCTTGGTCCCGCTCCGCAAACTCCAGACGCTCTATGGCGTCCTCCACAGAATCGTGATCCGACATGCCTCTCCTCCTGTGACGAGTGCCGGACCGGCGACGTCTGTCCTCTCCGGTCAGACACGCTCTTCGGCCGTGGTGGCTCGGAAATCCGGTGCCATCGCAGCCGCCGGCGCCATGCTATCGCTTGTGCAGTCAACGGGGCCGGCTTGTCGAGCCGGAGGCCAGCGGAGCTGCTCATGGCGTCTCGAGGACGCGTGCGCCGGGTCCGGGATGGAGCTCGCGAGCGCCCGCGGGCAGCTGGGATCCGGGGGGCATCAGAGCCAGGACGTGACCTCCGAAGCCGCCCCCGACGACCCTCGCGCCGGCCGCGCCGGCGGCGAGGAGCGCCGCCACCGTGGCCTCGACCGCTGGGGTCGACACCTCGTAGAGGTCTCGCAGGCTCGCGTGCGAGGCGTTCAGGATGCTTCCCACCTTCGCGAGGTCGCCGCTGCGCAGCGCGGCGACCGTCTCGTCCACACGACGGTTCTCGGACAGCACGTGCTGTGCCCGTTCGGCGAGGGGAGAGTCGAGCGCCCCGAGCATCGACGGCTCCGCGTCCCGCAGGCTGGCGACTCCGAGCGCGGCGCAGGCCCGAGCGCACTCGAGGCGGCGCTGGTTGTAGCCGGACCCCGCGTTTGCGTGCCGCTCCCCCGAGTCGAGCGTCGCCAACCGCCACCCGTCGAGTCGTAGGGGGATCGGTTCGATCGCAAGCGATCGGAAGTCGATGCGCAGCGCCGCGTCGGCCCGCCCGAAGATGCTCGCGAGCTGGTCCAGGAGGCCGGTCCGAGCGCCGACCCAGTCGTTCTCGACCCGCGAGCAGAGCCGCGCCAGGTCGCGCCCGTCGCGAGGATCCGCTCCGGCGAGGGCCACCAGCGCCATCGAGCTGGCCACCTCCAGAGCCGCCGATGACGAGAGGCCGGCGCCGCGCGGGACGGTGCCCGTGATCTCCAGGCGGGCACCCGCGAGGGGGACTCCCGCGGCCCCGAGCTCAGCGACCACGCCATGGACGAATGCCCGCCAGCCGCTCGCCTGGCGGGTGGGACCGTCGGTCTCGAACGTGTCCGATTCCGACAGGTCGAGCGCGTGCGCCTCGATACGCCGGTCGCCCGTCGCCGTCGCGCGCACGGTGATCCCCTCCGTGATTGCAAGCGGCAGGGCAAAGCCGTCGTTGTAGTCGGTGTGCTCGCCGATCAGGTTCAGGCGCCCGGGAGCGAACGCCTCCGCATGTGCGGGCTCGACGGCGGCGGTGCGGCCGCGCTCGCTCAAGCCGCCGCGATCGCCTCGCGCAGCGCGAGCGCGGAGTCCTCGGGCATCACGTCCATGATGAAGGTGCCGGCGCCCTGCTCAACCCCAGCGGCGTACTTGAGCTTGTCGCGGGTGCGAAGCGGCGGGTAGAACTCGACGTGAACGTGGCCGGCGTGGAGGCCGTCCGTCGGCGCCTGGTGCACGACCATCACGTACGGGAAGGTTCGATCGAAGAGCGCGTCGTAGCCGCGCGCGACCGCTTGAAGTGCCCCGGCCAGGGCCGCGAGCTCCGCTGCGGAGGCGTCCCCGAGGCTGGGGCGATGCTCCCGCAGGACGACGTGCACCTCGTACGGCCACCGGGCGGCGAAAGGGACGTAGGCGATCGCGCCGTCGGTGGCCAGCACGATGCGCTCGTCGTCGCTCAGCTCACGGCCGAGGAGCTCGCAGATCGCACAGCCGCCGAGCCGCGAGTCGGCCTCCAGCTCGAGCGCCGGGACCGGCGGCAGGAACGGGAACCCGTAGATCTGCCCGTGCGGGTGGTGAAGCGTCGTGCCGACCTCGACGCCTCGGTTCTCGAAGATCAACACGTAGTCCACGTCCGGCCGCGCGCCGAGCTCCTCGTAGCGATGGCGCCAGACCCACATCAGCGCCTCGGCGCGCTCCGGCGGAAGTCCTCCGAACGAGCCCTCGTGCTGGTCCGTGTACACCACGACCTCCGCCGCGCCGTTCGGCGCTTCGAAGGAGGGGAAGAGGTTGTCGAACACCGCGATCTCGAAGCTGGGGAAGGGGATCTCCGTGGGCGGCCGCCCGGGGCGCGTGGGGCAGAGCGGGCAATGACCCGCGCTCGGCAGGTAGGTGCGGTCCTGGCGATGGATCGCGTAGGCGACCTCCTCGGCGCGAAGCTCGTTGAACCGCATCTCGCTCACGTGGCGGGGCGGTCGGACCTCGGCGCCCACTCGTAGACGATCAGCGCCCGGCCGTCCTCCTTGACCAAGCGCCTGAGGCGTAGCGGTCCGAAGCGCTCGGCGGCGTCCCTCGCGCTGCTCGATGGCACCTCAGGGGGCGGTGGATCGGTGGGCGCCATGCCGGGAGGTATACGCGACGCCGCCCCCCGAGGCCGATTCGAGAGCGCCACCTGGGTAGGTGGCATCCGACACCAAAACCCAATCCGGGAGGTTGCCTATGCGCCACGGCTCGAAGAAGCCACGAGGGCGCCCGCCCGTCCTCCTCGTGGCGGCATCGGTGGCCCTCACCGCGCTCGCGTCGAGCGTGACCGGCAAGACGGCACACGCCAGCGGTTCGGCGCGCGCGGTCGCGCGCCGGGACACAAGCCCCGGCGTGACCAGGGCCCCATTCGGCACGCTGCCCAACGGCAGGACGGTCTACATGTACACCCTCACCAACGCCAGCGGAATGCGGGCGAAGGTGATGACCCATGGCGCGACGATTCAGAAGATCGTTGTGCCCGACAGCGCGGGGCGGCACGGTACACGAGCCCCGACGGCCAGGAGGACTTCCCGGGGACGATGTCGGTTCAAGTCAGGTTCACCCTCAGCGACCGGGACCGTTTGCGATGGACTACCACGCGACCACCGACAAGCCCACCGTCGCAACCTCACCAATCACGCGTACTTCAACCTGGCCGGTGAGGGCTCGGGCGACGTCTACGGTGAGCACCTGCGGATCGATGCGAACCGCTACACGCCGATCGACGCCAACCTGATCCCGACCGGGAGGCTGGCGCCGGTGGCGGGAACGCCGCTTGACTTCCGCCACTCGACGGCCATCGGCAAGCACATCCGTGACGGCTACCGGCAGCTGATCCTGGCTCACGGCTACGACCACAACGTCGTGATCGCGGGCCGGCCGAACGGAAGCGGCTTGCCCGAGGCGGCGGTCGCCAAGGACCCGGCCAACGGGCGCATCCTGCGCGTGCTGACGGACCAGCCGGGGGTGCAGCTCTACTCCGGGAACTTCCTTGACGGCTCGCTCGCCGGGACCTCCGGGAAGACGTACCGTCAGGGCGACGGGTTCACGCTGGAGACCCAGCACTATCCGAACTCGCCCAACCAGCGGAACTCCCTCGACCGTATTGCGGCCGGGTCAGGAGTTCAACTCGACGACGGTCCACAAGTTCGCGACGGCGAAGTGACCGTAAGGCGCAAGCGAACCGGCACGCCTAGGAGCGGCTGACGACGAGCTTGGAGCGGTGGCCGGCGACCGCCTCGGGAGCGTCCTCCCAGTCGGCGGTCTCGCCGGTCACCAGCTCCGGCTTGAACTTTCCGGCTCGGACCAGGCCCATCAGCGGCTCCATGGCAGCTCGCGCGTGGACGCGGCCCGTACGGAACCGGATGCCCTTGGTGTACATCTCGAGCAGCGGCACAGGCGTCGTATCCGCGAAGTAGATGCCGATGCTGGTGCACACGCCCTCGGGCTCGGTTGAGCGGAGGGCGCATGCGAGGCCGTCCACGTCGCCGCTGGCGTCGACGGTGATCGGGTAGCGGCCCGCGCGCTTCGGGAACTCGTCGTCGAGCAGGTTCGCCCCGAGCGACTCCGCCCGCCCTCGCAGGTGGGAGCTTCCGCCGACCATGTCCACACGCTCGGCGCCGAGGGCAAGGGCGATCGAGACGGCGTACAGAGCGATCGAGGCACCGCTCGCGGCGATCAGGACGGGTGAGCCCGGACGCTCGTCGAGGTGCGGCCCCACAGTCCGCCAGGCGTCGGGAATGTTGTCGGACAGGCTCGCCACCGAGGCGGGCTCGACATCGTCCGGAACCGGGACGAGCATCGCGTCGGCGAACGGCACGCGCGCGAAGTCGCTCAGGAAGCCGCCGTAGTTGGTCCCCATCGGCAGCCCGTACATCGCCATGCGCTCCACCCGCTCGCAGTTGCCGGTATATCCGCGCCGGCAGGTCTCGCACTCGCCGCACGAGATCTGAAACGGGACGCTGACCACGTCGCCCGGCCGGACGCTCTCCACGGCGTCACCGACCTCCGTCACCTCCGCGACGCACTCGTGGCCGAACGGGAACGGCTCGTCGGTGGGAGCCAGCCCCACCACCAGGAGACGGTCGAGATCACAGGTGGCGACCGAAAGCGGCCGTACCAGCGCCTCGCCGTCCGCCTGGAGCCGGGGCTCGTCGGCCTCGCGCCACTCGAGGTGGCCCTTGCCGATGAAGGCGAGCTCCCTCAAGCGGGCTGCTCCAAATGTGTGAGTGAGGGGGCGTCAGCCCCCGAAACTGGCTGGTGCTGTTGCCCTTGCTGCTTCTCCCGCTCCGCGGCTGCCATCTCGCGGAGCTGCTCGAAGTGCACGATCTCGCCGGCGGCAGCCCAGGAGCCCTCGTCGATCTCGCGGCACATGACCCAGACGCGCAGCTTCGCCTCGTCGCCCCAGCCGGTGGCGTCGAGGACGAGCTTCGTCGCCTCCTCGGCCAGCCCGGCGCGCCGCCGGTCGCTCAGGGCCCCCTGCGGTGTGGTGACCTCGATGATCGCCTGTGGCTCGGTTGCCTGGCCGTCGGCCGTGTGGATTGCCTGCGCCGGCAGCTCGTGGAGGTGCGTCCACGAGATCGAGCGGAAGAACGAGGAGTCGGGAGCACCCTCCCAGCGGAGGAGGGCCGCGGCGAGCTCGCCCGGGAGCTTCGCTCTGGCCTCGGGCGCGAGGGCGTCGTCGGGCAGGGTCAGGTCGATCTTGGGCATTTCGTCTCCTTGGGTCGCATTGCGTGAGCCTTGGGTCCAGGATCCGGATGCAACCCTATAGCGTTCGGATTCCGGATGCAAGGCGACTATCCTGTTTGGAGATGCGCGCCGCTCAGCTGGCCGAGGAGAACTGCTCGATCGCGCGCCCGGCGTCCGTGCTGGGCGATCGCTGGACGCTCGTGATCCTGAGGCAGGCGTTCTCGGGCATCAAGCGCTACGAGGACTTCCAGACGAGCCTCGGCATCTCCCGTTCGCTCCTCTCCGATCGGCTCGGCAAGCTCGTGGACGCCGGGATCCTCCGCCGCGAGCCGTACAAGGACGCGATCCGCACCCGCGAGCGCTACCGGCTCACCGAGAAGGGACTCGACCTCTATCCGGTGCTGATGGCCCTCCGAGAATGGGGCGACCGGTACATGGCGGAGGAGGGACCGCCGCTCAAGGTCCGCCACCGCGACTGCGGCGGCGAGCCTCAGATCCAGCTCCGCTGCGATCGCTGCGGCGAGGAGGTCGGTGCCCGCGACGCCGAGCCGAAGGCCGGGCCTGGGCTGAGGGCTGCCTAGCGCGCCGGCCCCGTAGGCCCGAAGCGTTCGGTGCGGATCCGAGTCGGATCCGCACCGGTCTCCAGCAGCAGGCGGCTCGCCGATTCGACGAACCCGTTTGAGCCGCAGACGTACGCCGTCGCGCCGGGAGGGCGCGCGTCTTCGATCATCCCGGCGTCGATGTGGCCCGTGTGCCCGGTCCAGCCCTCGGGAACCTCGCGCGTGAACGTGAGCAGGGCGTCGTCCGCAAGCTCGGGCGCGTAGATCACGTCCTCAGGGGTCCTCACCGAGTAGAGGAGGCGCATCTCGAGGTCCGGCATCGTGCGTCGCCGATGGCGCAGCATCGCCATCAGCGGAACCACGCCGGATCCGCCCCCAACCAGCACAACCGGGGCCTCCCCGCGCCAGACGAAGTATGAGGCGAACGGACCGCGCAGCTCGACCTGATCGCCATCCGCGACCACGCCATGGAAGTACGGCGAGACCTCCCCGTCGTTGAGTCGATCGATCGTCAGCTCGATCTCCCCCTCGTCGAGCGGCGAAGAGGCCACCGAGTACGACCGTTGGGCGCGGTACCCGTCCGGGGCGGTGAGCCGGACGTCGTAGTGCTGGCCCGGCAGGTGGGGCATCCACATCGGCAACTCGATGCGAAACGACTTGACCCGCGGCGTCTCCTGGCGGATCTTCGTGACCGTGCCGATCTGCCACCCGCCCGGCGCCCGTTGCTCGACGGGGCTCATGACGTCCGGGGTCAGTCCGTCCAATAGCGCTCTTCCTTCCAGGGGTCGCCGCGGCTGTGGTAGCCGTTCGCCTCCCAGAACCCCGGCTCGTCGTGGTCGGTGACTCGGAGCCCGGCGATCCACTTGGCGCTCTTCCAGAAGTAGAGGTGGGGAACCAGGAGCCGGGCGGGCCCGCCGTGCTCGCGAGGCAGCGGCTCGCCCTCGTGCTCGGTTACGACCCAGGCCTTGCCACCAGTGAGGTCCTCGATCGCGAGGTTCGTGGTGTAGCCGCCATGGGAGTACGCCATCGCATAGGCGCCGAGCGGCTCGGCCGCATCGAGCAGCGTGTCCATCGACACGCCCCGAAAGCTCGTCCCGAGCTTGGACCACTTGGTCACGCAGTGGATGTCGCACGGCACGTCCTCGGAAGACAGGTCCCCGAACTCCCGCCAGCTCCACTCACGCGGTTCGGCGACCATGCCGTCGATGCGCAGGCGCCACTCGCTGGTTGAAACGTCGGGCGTCGGGCCCGCCGTCAGGACGGGAAACCCCGGCTCGGAGTACTGACCGGGCGGCAACCGCGACGTGAGCTCGTCCGGCGCCCGCCGCCGACCCTCGAACCCGCGAGAGACGAAGCCGTTCACGTGGCCATCCTGGCAGCCCCCTAGCCGCCGGTGAACGCCGGGTCGCGCTTCTCCACGAACGCGGCGGTGCCCTCCAGGAAGTCCTCGCTTCGCCCGAGCGCGTGCTGCAGCTCCGCCTCCAAGTCGAGCTGACCGTCCAGGTCGCCGTAGATCGCCTGGTTGAGGGCCTGCTTGGAGCTCGCGTACGAACGCGTCGGCCCGGCCGCGAGGCCCTCGCACAGGGCGTTCCCCTCGTCCATCAACGCGTCGTCCGGATGGACCCAGTTCACCAGGCCCCACTCGAGTGCCTGCTGCGCCGGCACGCGCTCCCCGAGGAGCGCCATCTGGAACGCGCGGGCCTTGCCGACCGCCGGCGGGACGAACGCCGTCGAGCCGCCGTCGGGCATCAGCCCGATGTTCACGAAGGCGAGCCCGAGGAACGCGGACTCCGCCGCCATCACCAGGTCGCAGGCCAGCGCCAGCGAGCAGCCGATACCGACCGCGGGGCCGTTGACCGCCGCGACCACCGGCTTGGAAAGCCGGCGGATCCCCGCGATCACCGGGTGGTAGAGCTCGTGGAGCTCCTTGCGGATGTCCGGCATGCCGTCCTCCGCCGGCTCGAACCCCGCCCGCAGGTCGGCGCCCGAGGAGAAGCCGCGCCCGGCGCCAGTCACCAGCACCGCGCGCACGGATTCAGAGGCCGCCTCTCCCTCCACGACCTGCTTCAGCTCACCGCCGAATTGGGCCGTCCACGCGTTCAACGTCTCGGGCCGGTTGAGCGTGATGCGGCCGACCCCGTCCTTCTCCTCCCAGATCACGGTCTCATAGCTCAACTGAGGGCCTCCTTCGCCGCTCGCTCCACACCCCCGGTGGGTTTGACGCGTGTGATCTTCCCATTCTCGGGTAGGCGACACGTGTGCGAGGGGCGCTTTCCGAATCTTGGACACGGGGCCCTAACAGGCCGGTTACATCACGCTTACCGTGACTTGAGACAACCTCGTTAGTCAGTGTGGAGATGAGCGGGACGGAGACAGGCACGCTGCTCACGGGCGGCACGGGATTCCTCGGGAGCGAGCTGCTCGCGCGCCTCCTGGAGCGCGAGGACGCCCCGGTCTACGTGCTGGTCCGGGCGGCGAGCGACGACGAGGCGCAGGCCCGCCTGGCCGCCCTGGTCCGCTCGCTGCTCGGCCCCAGCGAGGACCGGCCGGGCCGGGCGGTCGCGGTCAGGGGAGACGTCACCCAGGCCTGGCTCGGCATGGGCGCGGCGCGGCGCGAGTGGCTTGCCGAGCGCGTCAGGCGCATCATCCACTGCGCGGCGTCGGTCTCGTTCACGCTCGGCGTCGAGGAATCCCGCGTGATCAACGTGGACGGTACCCGCCGCGTGGTCGAGCTTGCCCAGCTGTGCGCGCGAAGGGGCCAACTCGACTCGTTCGTCCACGTGTCGACGGCCTACGTCGCGGGCACGCATGGCGGTTCCTTTGCGGAGGGTGACGTCGACATGGGGCAGGGGTTTCGGAACCCCTACGAGCGCACGAAGTTCGAGGCCGAGCGCGTCGTCCGCGAGCGCGGCTGCGGGCTGCCGGTGCGGATCATGCGCCCCAGCATCGTCGTGGGCGATTCGGCAACCGGATGGACGCCCGCGTTCAACGTCCTCTACGGGCCGATGAAGGCCTTCTCCCGCGGGGCGTATCCGGCGATCCCGGCCCGCCGCTCCGCTCCGGTCGACGTGGTCCCGGTCGACTACGTGGCCGATTCCATCCTGGCGCTCGCCGGGGAGCCCGGAACCACCTACCACCTGACCGCCTCCGAGCGGGCGAGCAGCGTCGGCGAGCTCATCGACCTGGGGAGCGCCGCCGCCTCGCAGCCGCGGCCCAAGGTCCTGCCCCCCGGCCTCTATCGCCGCCTCGTCCACCCGATCCTGGTCAGGCAGGGCAGCGAGGCGCGGCGGCGAGCCCTTCGGCGAAGCGAGGTCTACTTTCCCTATTTCGCGATGCGGACCCGCTACGACAACGGTGCCGCGCGTGCGGCGCTCGGACCGCGGGGGATCGAGGTTCCGCCACTCGCCGCCTACTTCGAGCGGCTCCTGGATTTCGCCACGGCCGCCGACTGGGGGCGCCGTCCGGTGCAGCGCCACGAGGTCATCTGCCGACCGCCCGCCGAACGGCGACCGGGCCGGAAGCCTCTAGCCGCCTGAGGAATCCACCTCCGCCGGGACGGGTTTCGCGTCGAGGTCGATCGCCACGCCGGTCTCCTGCTCCGAGGTCTCCCAGAGGCGGGCGATCCCCCTCCGTAGGCCGGGCCTGCGAAGGATCGGCTTGCGTACCGGCGGGCCGTTGTTGACGAGGGCCGGGCCGTAGAATTCTCCGCTCGCCGCGCGCGGGTCCGTCGCGGCGCGAAGCTGCGAGCGCGCGCCGTCCCGCGCGGCCATTCCTGTTCGCGTCGCGAGCACGTGGAAGAAGCGCTGGCTCATCCCGCCACCGGTCTCGTCGACGCTGACCGCCTGGAGCTCGGTGTTCGACAGGCCGGGATGCGCGATCAGGCTGGCCGCCGGCGCGCCGGCTTCGCGGAGGGCGCGATGCAGCCCGAGGCCGAAGTGGAAGTTCGCGAGCTTCGCCTGGCCGTACGCCCGCCACGGCCCGTACCTGCCGTGGAGGTGCGGGTTGGACGGGTCGACGGCGCGCCCCATGTGGTGGGCGGTGCTGGTCACGCTGACGATCCGCGCGGCGTCGGCCCGCAGCAGCGCCGGCATGAGCAGCGCCGTCAGCGTCCAGTGCCCGAGGTGATCGACGCCGAACTGCATCTCGAAGCCATCGACCGTCTTGCGCTCCGGGATGCCCATGACCCCTGCGTTGTTCACCAGGATGTCGATCCGCTCGTGAGCGCCGCTGATGCGACCGGCGGCGTCATGCACCGACGCCTGCGAGGCGAGGTCGAGCTCCACCACCTCCAGCGACGCGTCGGGAGCATCGCCGCGGATGTCCTCCACAGCAGCAGCAGCCTTCTCCTGGTTGCGGGCGGCCATGACCACGTGCGCGCCCGCGCCGGCCAGGGCGCGGGCCGTCTCCAGGCCAAGCCCGCCATTGGCACCGGTGACGACCGCGACGCGGCCGTCCTGGTCGGGGATGTCGGCGACCGTCCAGCTCATTGCGGCACCAGCGCCGGGTCGTCCTCGTGGGCGCGGAAGAACTCCACCATCGGCCCCACGTAGTCGCGAAAGTTGGGCGGGCGGAGGCCATGCGGAGTCAGGAGCTCGATCGCCCGCCGCGCGTCGAAGGCGACCGGGTGGTTCAGGTACACGACGGACTCGCGCGGAGTGCCGCCGAAGGCCGCCCGCACCGGCTCGAAGCGCAGGGATGCCTCGACCAGCTTCGGGGGGATGCGGAACCGAGGCGCCCGCCCGGCGTACTCGTTCGACAGCGCCTCGAACAGCTCATGGCTCAGCAGCGGCTCCGGGTCCGTGAGGTGAAGCGTCTCGCCCGCCGTCGCGGGGTCGAAGGCCGCGGCTGCGATGGCGGCGACGATGTAGTCCACAGGGACCACGTTGAAGAGCGCCTCCGAGCGGCCGAACTGCGGGACCGGCCGGCCCGACCGCTCCATGCGCGAGATCGTGCGAAGGATGTAGTAGGGGCCGTCGAACTTCTGGGTCTCGCCGGTGCCGGAGTCGCCGACGACGATCGCCGGCCGCAGGATGGTGGTGGGGACCCGATTCATGAGCTCGCGGACCCAGACCTCCGCCTGGAACTTCGTGGACTCGTAGTGGTTCTTGAAGCCCTGGCCCATAACGAGCTCGTGCTCGTAGACGATCCCGGTTCGCGTCCCCGCCACATAGGCGGTGCTCACGTAGGTCAGCCGCTCCAGGCCCTTCGCCGCTCCGCACAGGTCCAGCACGTTGCCGGTGCCGCCCACGTTGACCCTGGTCGCCACCGGCAGCGGCACCGCGAGGTTGTAGATCGCGGCGAGGTGAAACACGTGGCTCACCTCGGAGGCCAGCCGGTCGTACGCGGAGTCGTCCAGCCCGAGGTGGCGCTCGGCGATGTCGCCCTGAATCAGCTGGATCCGCTCCTCGCCGGCGGCCGCCTCGGAGGCGGCGTCCATCATGCGCGGCTCGACCAGGGCGGCAATGGCCAGCTCGGACCGGTCGGCGAGGAGCTTCGCGGCGAGCCGCTTGCCGATGAAGCCGGGATACCCGGTGAGCAGCGCGAGCGCCATTCGCCGCCCTCAGCCCGCCGCCGTCAAGCCGCTCGCCGCCTGCGGAGCGTCCGCACCGCGCGCGGGCCGGCCATCCCCGCCCGCCGCTCCATCATGATGGCGAGGCTCAGGTCGCTGTCCCGGCGCCGCCCGCGCAGCTCCGCGAGCGCATCGGGGTCGCTTGTCTCGACGATCTGGCGATCGAGGCGGTAGACCTCGCGGCGGAGCTCGACCTCCGGCGGCGCGACGCCGGCGTTGCGAAGGATCTTGTACCCAAGGCGCAGGTGCGGGGGCACGTGGGAGAGGTCCTCGAACTGAAGTGGCCTCCCGCGGCCGGGCAGCGCGTCGAAGTCACCGCGCTCGATCGCGTCCTGGATCTTTGCCTCGGCGATCCGGGCGAAGATGCTCATCGAGCCTCCCCCATGCTCTGGGAAGTTACCCGTCCACCTTCAGCTTGCCGACGGTGCCGATGCGGAAGCCGAGCCACGGATAGGTCGTCTGGTAGAAGGGGTTGCGCTGCGGTTGGAGGCCGACCGCCGAGAGCCACAGCTGGTAGGCCGGCGCATTGGAGATCCCGCCGTGCAGCCGCCGCCAGACACGCCCCCCGCCGCTCCCGGCCGGCGGAGCCGTGATCGTGTCAGTCCACTCGACCGCGTTGCCGCCCTGGTCGAGCGTTCCCCACGGCGACGTGGTGCGCGTCTGCCCGACGGTGCTCACATTGCCCAGGTAGGCATCCCCATATGTCGTCGGGTCGATTCCGAAGGGGTTGACACTCGAGCAGTCGCTCCGCGGCTGGACGGCCGCCGAACACCAGGTGGGCGCGTCCCCGCCCTGCGGGTGGTAGTTGGAGAGCGGCTGCGTTCCCGCGTTGGTCACATCCCCGGTACCGGGGTTGAGCGTCGCGGCGCTCGGCGCGGTCGCCGTGTCGTCTCCGAACACCCCGGCGTTGGTCGGGTACTTCCAGTAGGAGAACGTGCCGCCGCCGCTGGGGTCGTAGTACGCCGCCTTGATCCACTCGTTCTGGCTCGGGATGACGAATCCCGAGTGCCGGGTGCGGGTGGCCTGGCGCTGGTTCAGGTCGTACATCCCGGTGCGACTGTCTCGCCCCAGGCGCACCTTGTAGGTGATGTAGTCGAACCCGTTCTTCGTGCTCCTCTCCTTCGACAGGAGGCGCCCGTTCTGGAGCGAGTTCGCGAAGCGGGCCGATTGCACGAAGTCGGCGAAGTTGTACGGCTTGTCGTTCCAGTCCGGATGGGAGACCGAGTAGTGGTGGCCGCTGCGAGCGCTGGATGAGCGGTTGATCGAGCCGTACTTGGGCCAGCCCGCCGAGCCCTCGGTGGGCTGGTAGAGGCCGCGCTTGGCGTTCCCATCCGGATCGACGGTGTTCAGGAGCTTGACCCACTGCTTGACGGTCACCTCGAGCTGGCCGATTCGGTACCGGTCGTCGACACCCCCGACGGTGATGCATCCCGACGGCGCTCCGTCGCAGGATTGGTAGATCGCGTCGGTGAAGGGGACGATGCCCACGGACGGGTTCCCGGCCGCACCGACGACGACGGTCTTGAGGTTGACGGTCGCCCGCTTGGCCGCCGCGTGCCCGGCGGCAGGCGCGGAGAGGCCGACCGCGGCGCACGCGGAAAGCGCCAGCAACCCAAGCCGGGAAGAGCTACGCAACGGTCGGGCCATGGCAACCAACCCTACGTCAACGCCGTGGCACCCGAGGCTGGCCTGCCAGGTCCCTGCGGCCAGGTCAGGCGGCCCCTCCCGCCGGCGCCCCGCGGACGTCGTTATGGCCGGTCGACCGCGCCGCGCTCCGCCTCGTCGCGGTCGGCGAAAGCGCCAGCAATCCCAGGCCCGGAAACACGCAACGCTGGGGCCAGACCCGACGTCAATGCGTGGCGCCGGACACGCCGAAGGCCGGCCCGAGATGGGCCGGCCCTCAGACGGGGTGTGGATGGGCTACTTCTGGGCCTTGACGACGGGGCTGATGTCGCCCCCGCACGTCTCGGTCTTCTTCACGCGGGCGTAGAACTTGCCGTGGCGCTGGCCGGTGTTGCCGGTCGACCACATGTAGCCGTCACCGTTGGCCTGGGCCAGATCGCTGCCGATCTTCTGGTCGGCGCTCGGCTTGGGCGAGTCGCCCAGGAGCCTGTAGAGCGTGACCTTGCGGTTGGCGGCGCACTGGTGCTTGTCCCGGCTCTTCACGAAGCCGAAGAAGTCGCCTCCGGACTCGGCCTGGATGGTCACCTTGGTGGGCGTCAGGGACGCCGCGGAGGCACCGGTGGCCAGCACGCCGCTGACGGTGATGGCGGCGGCTGCGAGCAACATCTTGATCCTCATCTGATTGACCTCCCCCCGGGACCCCGGGGTGTCGATTGACGATGTGAGGAGGATCGGGCCTGCCGACTCCGCTGACCACAGGCCCCAGGGCGGGTTGACGCGCTCCCGGGGGTGGTTTCTCTCATCCCGAGGGGTGGTCCCCGAGGCCGCGGCGCACGTTCGTCCTCGTGCCGCCGGGCGGCGTGCGATCAGCTCGAGATCTTGATCTTGCCCGAGGTGACGTCCTCGCAGACCTTCTTGCCGCTGTCGAAGTCCTTCTTTGAGACCTTCGCGTAGTACGACCCGTTCTTCAGCTTCCCCGAGATGTCGATCGAGAACTTGCCCTTGCCGTTGGTCTTGTCGCCGCCCAGCTTCTTCTTGTTGCCGTTGTGCTTGCGAAAGAGCTTGACCTGGCGCTTGCTGACGCACTTGCCCTTGGTCGAGTCGATCTGGCCCTTGAACTTGCCGCCCGAGGAGCCCGCCTTCAGCTTGAACTCCGTGAAGACGGTGGGGTACTTGGTTTTGGCCGCCCAGGCGGCGGTCGCGACAACCGCGAGCAGGGCGACGGCCACGATCGCGGCGGTCAGCTTCGCGTAGGGGCAGCGGGAGTTCACGCGACCCACCCTAACGCCGCCCCGCGGCCGCCATGAACTGCCTCAGCGCGTCGGCGATGCGCGGTTGGTCGCGGGGCGCGAGGTGCCCGGCGTCCAGCACGTTCAGGCTCGTCAGCCCGCCGCCCCTGCGCCTGTAGCCCAGGACGGAGCCGCCGACCTTCCACTGCTTGGTCTGGGCCCGGCGATAGCGCCCCGCCTGCCTCCAGCTCATCTTGGAGATCCATCTGCGGGCGCTCAGGAAGTTCGTGTCCTTGCCGTCGTTCAGTCCGCTGATCACCATCAAGGGGATGCCGCGGTCGAGGAGCTTCGCCACCGCCGGGGCGTAGTTGCGCATGATGCCCCGCGCGTACTGCTTGTAGACGGGGTCGGAACTCAGGGCGAACTTCCCGTCCGGGCGGGCGTGGATCGCCCTCCGGACGTCGGGTCGATTCAGATAGGCCTCGATCGGCCCGTAGTCGATGTCGCCCTTCTGGGCGATGTTGGCGAGGTAGCGGCCGCTCCAGGCGGCGATCTTGTCCTGAATCGACTGGCAGATGGCCCCGGTGCGCAGCGAGTCGACGTTCTTCCGCAGCGCCGCGCGACAGCGGTCATAAACGCGGTCAAGCCGCCGCTTCTGCGCGCGGTCGATCAGACCATGCGTGAGCGCGTAGCGTGCCGTTCTTCCCACCTGCACGCCGGGGTCCACCCAGCCGGCGACCAGGACGACCCCACCCACGCGGATCCCTGGATGGGCCTTGAGCAGGCGCCGGGCGAGCAGCGGGACGTAGCTCCCGCCGTATGACTCGCCGGTGAGGAACAGCGGACTGTGTTCGAGCCCGTCGCGATGGACGACGTGCGCCACCGCGTTGGCCCACTGGCGCGTGCCCTGCCGAAGGTTCTGGGCGATCTGACCCTGAAACGGGAACGACATGCCGACACCGAGCGGCTGGTCGAAGAAGAGGTAGTTGGCGACGGAGGTCCAGGAGCCCGCATAAGAAGCGAGTGTTCCCGATGGGGTGACCGTGTACGGCCCGTTCTCCGACAGCGAGCCGTATAAGCTCGACGATCCCGGCCCGCCGTTGGTCCACAAAACGGTCGGTCGCGTCCGGTAGCCGGCGTCGCGGCCCGTCAGCCAGTAGAAGAGCCCCGGCCGGCCGGTACATGCGAGGTCAGCACAGGAGGTCCGCTGGGTCGACGCGTAGCCCGCGAACTCCGGCTGCGTCACCGGACCGAAGGTGGGGAGCTGGGTCACGCGGTCGGCGCCCGTCGCAACCGCGCCTTGCGCCGTGCCGGCGAGGGCCAGCGCGATCGTTGCGACCAATGCGACCAGGCTGGTTCTGCGCATCGTGATCAAGGCGGCGTCCCTGCGCGGTGAGGGCGGCGACGTTACCACGACATGTTCGGTTTCGGAAACCGGCCGAATGTGTCGGTGAGGGCCTTTAGCCCTGTAGCTGACACGTACGGTTGGTCCGTGTCAGGTCGTCGCGATGGGCCATGGACGGGCCTCGCGGGCGCGCAGGGGCGCCACGCTTCGACTTCGGCGCGACCCCGTTCAACGGGTTCGGCTACTACAACCAGGTCATCAACGGCCGCCAGTACCTGCTCCAGCAGGAGTGGAGCAACCGCACCAACCGGTGCGTCCAGCGGGGCACCTGACCGGCCGGCCCCCATGGCGGGGCCCGCCGGCCGGATGACCGCTACGCCCGCTTGACGCGGAAGCCCTTGCTTCCGTCCTTCTTCAGGAAGGTGGCCGACTGGGGCTTCAGCTTCCAGCCGTTGGGCAGGTCGGCGTCGGGCCGCTTCAGGAACCTCGCGAACAGGTTGGTGGCCTGCTGGCAGGTGATCCGCTTCTTGTGGATCACGGTGATCGTGTAGGGGCCCTTCGGCAGCTTCAGCTGGCCGATGTGGTCGTTGTGCTGCACCTGGAAGGTGCCTGGGCAGATCATCTCGCCCCGCCCGGGATGGCGGTCACCGCCTCCGCCTCCGCCGCCGCCACCGCTGACGCGCTTGACGTAGAACGCCTTCTGCGCCGTCTTCTCGAAGCCGGACTTCTGGACGTTGACCTTCCATCCGTTGGACAGCTTGCCGTCGAAGTCGTTGAGGAACTTCGTGAACAGATCGGACGCGCGCTGGCAGCTCAGCTTCTTCTGGTTCGCCACGGTGATCGAGTAGCTCCCGGCCTTGAGCGACAGCTTGCCGACGTGATCGTCGTGGAGAACCCGGAACGTGTTCGGGCACTTCGTCTTCGCGGCTGCCGCGTCCGCGCGGCCGGCTGCGGCGAACATGACGATTGCGGCCCCGATGACCGCCAGGACGGCGAACAGCGCGCGGCGCGGCTGGATGGCGATGGTTTGCACTCCCTGCTCCTTTGCTTGATCGGACGGCGACGTCCCTTCCAGCCCGGCGGGGCTAGGAGGGTTTCGGAGAGGCTAGCGCCATCGCAGGCACTGGTTCCTGAGATGGAGCTAGGGGGACTCGAACCCCCGACCTCCTGGGTGCGATCCAGGCGCTCTCCCAACTGAGCTATAGCCCCAGGGCGGAACGCGATGGTGCGTGCGTCCCGGGGGCAAGGATACCCGCAGATCTGCCGATCTAAGGTCTAGTCGATGACCGGCATGCCCCAGTCCCGACGCGGCACGATGCCGGCCCACCAGCCATGAGCTTTCGCGGTCGCCTGACACTTTTCTTCCTCCTGATCGTCGTGCTGCCGATGATCGCGCTCGCTGTGCTCGTGACGCAGATCGCGGCGGACTCCACGAACGGCAAGGCGGATGCCCGCCTGGCGGAGGGGTTGGACAGCGCGCTCACCGTGTATCGAGATGAGGCGGCGTCGGCCCGCGACGCTGCGAAGCAGGCAGCTCACGACCCGCAGGTCACCGCGGCGGTCACGTCCGGCCACGGCTCTCAGGAGGCCGCGGCGGCCAAGGCCCTCATCGGTCGGCATGGGATCCGCGCGGCGTCTCTCGACAGCGCAAAGGGGGAGGGCGGCAGCGCGGGGGCGCGGGTGATGGTCGCCCCGTACCGGTTGAACCTCACCGGGCCCGGAGGCCGGCTTGGCTCGATCACGGTTGCGACCACGACCCCCTCCGAGTACCTGGCGGACGTCAGGCACCTGACCGGCCGTGACGGCACGCTCCTCCAGTCCGGCAAGGTGGCGGCGTCGAGCGTGCACGTCTCGGGGTCGGAGCTTCCCCCGAGCGGTCAGTCGGGCAACGTCGACGTGAACGGCACCGACGTTCGCGCGGCCGCCACCGACCTACCGCCGCCCGGGGGGCTGAGACTGGCGCTGTACGCGCCGCGGGAGTCGGGAGGGTTCTTCTCGTCGAGCCCGCTCGTGATCGGCGCGCTGATCGTGTTCTTCCTCGTCGCGTTCCTCTTCGTTCTCACGTTGCTGCGAATGCTGAGCGGGCAGGTCCGCTCGATGCTCGAGGCGGCGCGGAGGCTGGGCGATGGCGACTTCAGCCGGAAGGTGCCGGTCGTGGGCCGAGACGAGATGGCGGGCCTCGCGAGCGAGTTCAACAAGATGAGCGATCGGCTTGGGGCCCAGATGGAGGAGCTCCAGCGCCAGAAGGTCGAGATCGATCGGTCGGTCCGGCGCATCGGCCAGGCGTTCGCAGCGGGGCTCGATCGCCAGGGGCTGCTCAAGGTTGTCGTGGAGACCGCCCTCGGGGCATGCGGTGCGGCCTACGGGACGATCGCGCTCCGCGGCGGCGAAGGCGGCGAGGCCGACGCCGGGGACCCGACGGATGCGATCCAGGACCTCGTCGTCGCCGCGGAAGGGGATGCGCTGAAGGAGGACGGCTTCGTCGAACGCCACGACGAGAACGTCCACGCCCTCGCGAGCCCGCTTCGGCGGCTCGGCGAGCATCCCGAGAACGTGGGGGTGATGACCGTGGCGCGGCAGGGCGAGGATTTCACCTCCGGCGAACGCGACGTCTTCCTCTATCTGGTCGGTCAGGTGGCATCGTCGATCGAGAACATCGCTCTCCACGAGCTCGTGAGCCGGCAGGCGGTCACCGACGAGCTGACCGGGCTCTCGAACCAACGGCGCTTCCGGGAGCTGATCGCCAAGGAGGACGAGCGCGCGCACCGGTTCGGCCACGACCTCTCGCTTCTCATCCTCGACATCGACGACTTCAAGCAGGTCAACGACACCTACGGCCACCTCAAGGGGGACGACGTCCTTCGCATGGTGGGCCGGGTACTCGGCCAGGAGTCGCGAGGCGTCGACGAGCCCGCTCGCTACGGGGGAGAGGAGTTCGCGGTCGCGCTGCCGGAGACCGGGCTCTCCGGAGCGGTCGAGCTTGCGGAGCGGATCCGGGCGCGGATCGAGTCCGAGCGGGTTCCGGGCGTCGACGGCCAGCCCGCCCTGCGCGTGACGGCGAGCGTCGGGGCCGCGTCGATTCCGGCTTCGGCGGAGAGCGCCCGGGCTCTCATCGCGGCGGCGGATGCCGCGCTGTATGAGGCAAAGCGGAGCGGGAAGAACCGGGTCGTGAGCGCACCCGCCAGCAGCCCGGCGGGGAAGGCCTGAAACGCGCAGGGACCCGCGTTTCGGCGGCGAAACGTAGGCCCGATGAGGGACGCCTTGGGCGCCGGCGACCACGCAGGGGAGGATGCTCGCACGCCTGAGTCGGCCCGTTACTCTTTTGGGTCCAGGCTATGGGCATCCTCGACGACGCGATTCGCGAGCACCTAGAGCTCATCCGGAGCAAGGGCGCCACCGACTCCGAGGTGCAGCGCCTCGAGGACGAGGCGTTCGGTCCTCCCACGCGCCCGGACGAGGCGGATTTTCCCGAGTCCGAGGAGGCGACCGCGGCGTCCGCGAACGGCGTTGCGACCGAAGCGCCCTCCGAGGCGCACGAGCTCGAGGACCCCGCCGTGCACGAGGACGCCACGACCCTCATGCAGTCGAGCGAGGCCGCCGAGGAGCCCGGGGACGCCGGCGAGCCAGGCACGGGGCTCGAGGAGCCCACGGGCGCCCACATCGCGGCGGACCGCGAGTCCGAGGAGATGCCGACCGAGGACGAGGAGGACTCCGTCGCCGAGGTCGAGCACCCCGAGCCGGCCGCCGAGGAGCACCCGATCGTGGAGGAGCCGGTTCCCGAGAGTCACGAGGAGCCGTCAGGGGAGCCCCCTGCGCCGGCTGAGGAGGACGCCGCGCTCTACGACCAGTCGAGCGACGACCTCGACCTCGACCTCGGCCTGCAGCTGGACGACGAGCCCGCGCCCCCGGAGCCGCCCTCCGACGAGCATCCGGCGGTCGAGCCCGAGGGGACGACGCCGCTTGAGCCTCCGATCGAGTCACTCGACACCGTCGAGCACGCCTTCCATGAGGAGATCGTCGACGACGAGGACGCGCACGACGAGGCTGCGCCGTCCGAGGAATATGCGGTCGAGGAGGCTCCCGCCCCGCCGCAGCAAGACGAGCACGCTCCGGAGCATGCGGAGGACCAGGCCCCGGAGCATGCGGACGAGCGCGTCGAGGGGGACGAGGAGGACGGCGAGGACGTGCTCGCCGACACGCCGGAGTTCCTCAAGGACGCTCCCGAGGACGACGAGCTCTGGTTCGAGCAGGGCGAACCGAAGGACTTCGACTTCTAGTTACACGTAGCCGCGCGTTCGCGCCGCTTCGACCACCCGCTCGATACCGACGAGGTACGCGGACTCGCGCAGGTCGATCCCCTCCTCGCGGGCGCGCGCGGCGACCTCGCGGTAGGCGCGGCGCATGATCGTGCCGAGCTTGTCGTTCACCTCGCGCTCGTCCCAGCGGAAGTGCTGGAGGTTCTGCACCCACTCGAAGTACGAGACGACGACGCCGCCCGCGTTGGCCATCACGTCGGGGATGATGTAGACGTCCTTGTCGCGGAGGATCTGGTCGGCGGCGGGGGTCGTGGGGCTGTTCGCGCCCTCCAGGATCACCTTGCACTGCATGTCGTCGGCGTTCTCCGCATGGATCATGCCGCCGAGCGCAGCGGGGATGAAGACGTCGCAGGGGATCGTCACGAGGTCGGCGGGTTCCATCGGCTCCCCACCCTCGAACTCGACCAGCTTGCCCCCATGGTGGATGTGCTCGTACAGGTCGTTCGCGTCGATGCCGCCGGCGTTGCGGATCGCCCCGGTCGCGTCGGAGACGCCGACCATCTGGGCGCCGAGCTGCTGCATGATGCGCGCCGCCCAGGACCCCACGTTGCCGTAGCCCTGGACGACGAAGGTGGTGTCGGCCGGGCTCAGGCCGAGATGGGGAGCCGCCTCCCGGAACATGTAGACGCATCCGCGCCCGGTCGCCGCCTCGCGTCCGTATGAGCCCTCCAGCGCGATCGGCTTGCCGGTGACGATCGCCGGCGTGTGGCCGTGGAGCTTCCCGTACTCGTCCATCATCCACGCCATCACCTGGGCGTTCGTGTTGATGTCGGGGGCCGCGATGTCGCGCGTCGGGCCGAGGATCTTCTCGACCTTGTCCATGAAGGAGCGCGCGATCTTCTGGACGTCGGCGGGGTCGAGTGTGTCGGCGGGACAGTTGACGCCGCCCTTGGCGCCGCCGAACGGGACGCCTGCGACGGCGGTCTTCCAGGTCATGAGCGAGGCGAGCGCGCGGACCTCGTCGATATCGACATCCGGGTGGAAGCGGATGCCGCCCTTGTACGGACCACGCGCCCCGTTGTGCTGGATGCGGTAGCCGGAGTAGACGTGGACGTTACCGTCGGGCAGCCGGATCGGGACCTGGACGGTGACCTCTCGGTAGGGGGCCCAGAAGACGACGCGAAGGTCGTCGGGGAGGCCGAGCTTGTCGCACGCGACGTTGAAGTAGTGGCGGACGATGTCGAGGTTGGAGATCTCGGCGCGCTGGCCGGGCTTGGGGGCTCCATGGGCCTCCGCCTCGGCTTGGGCCTTCTGAACCGCCTGCGGCGACTTGTCGGTCTGCTCGCGCTCGCCTACTGCGTCCGTGGCGGTCTCCGTGTCGGCCATCTCCATCCTCGGGAGTCGCTGCTCATGCGCCATCGTCGCACAAGGCCTGCGCGACGGCAAAGGGTTGATGCGCCGGTACCCGGATCTGGGAAGCCCATGGCACACTTGGTGCCTGGGGCCATAGCTCAGTTGGGAGAGCGTCCGGTTTGCATCCGGGAGGTCGCGGGTTCGAGTCCCGCTGGCTCCATACGCCGTCTCCCCAGGCGCACGACTTTGCGACCTGGCGGCGCTCTGGACGTGGGCTGTTGGCGCGTATACGCTCCGCATGTGGCCGGGGAGAGCGCATGCGGCCGCCTCCGTCGCTCGCCGAGGGCGCTGTTCGTCCTGGGCGCGATCGCGCTCACCTTCGCCGGCTTCGCGACCGGATCACCGGCCGCGTCGGCATCCGGCCTCGGTCCCGGACCCGGGTTTCCCGCCTCGCAGTACCCCAACGATCCGGACTTCGCGCCATGCGAGTCGCAGGACCCGGTGACCGGATGCACCGACGACGAGCAGTGGAACCTGTACGGCCGCCTCACCGGCAACACCTGCCTGGCGCCGGGCGGGACGGTGGCCGACCGGCCGCACCCCGACGGCGGCCTGCCGTGCTGGGCGCGCAACGCGCGCGATCCTGAGCACGCATCGGGCGTCAACATCACGGGCGCCTGGGCGCAGGGGAATCTCGGGCGGCCCGGCGTCGTCATCGCCTACATCGAGGGCGGCGTCAACTACTCGAACGACGGGGTCAAGGACGCGCTCGACAACATCTACCTGAACAAGGGCGAGCTCCCCTACCCGGAGGGCTCCAACGGCAAGTCCGCCGGCACCTACGACCTCGACGGCAACAACCACTTCGACATCCGCGACTACGCGCACGACCCACGGGTCAACCCGTCGTGCCAGGCGGGCACCAGGCCGTTCGTCAGTCACGAGGAGGGCACCACACGCGGGTGCGTGAAGGGCGGCAGCCACCAGTATCTGAACGAGGTGGACATCGGCGGCACGAAGACGCCGTACCTGTCGCCGGAGGACCTGATCGCGGTCTTCGGCCACTGCAAGATCGTCGCCGGGCGGCTGGGCGGCTGCCCGCCGGGCGGCCGGTTCGACAACGACGGCAACGGCTACCCCAACGACGTGAGCGGCTGGAACACCCAGCGCAACACGAACGATCCCCAGACCGACGACTCGGCCTACAGCCATGCCCCCGGCCTGATCGGCGACCTCGCGGGGCGCGCCAACAACCACTACGCCGGCGTCGGCGTGTGCCGGCGCTGCGAGGTGCTGCCCATCAAGCAGGGCGCAGAGGCCGTCGGGCGCGACGACCAGTGGGCGCCGGCCCTCCTCTACGCGGTCGACGCGGGCGCCGACGTGGTCAGCTCGGTCGTCGTCTCCTACACGTACTCGAGCTTCGCCCGCGAGGCGGTCAACTACGCCAACAGCAAGGGCGTCCTGCTCTCGTTCGACTCCAACGACTTCGACTCGATGGACCACACCGACGGGATGCTCTACGACGGCGTCCTGCCGGGGAACTCCCTCACCCAGGACGCCTCCGGGCCCGACACCCAAACGTTCCGCGCCCGCAGCAACGTCACCAGCTACGGCACCCACAACGTCTTCTCCGGCGAGGGGAACAGCACCTCGGGGGCGACGCCGTTCCAGGCCGGGATGCTGGCGATGGTGCAGTCGGCTGCGCTGAACGCGCGAGCGCAGGAGATCATCCCTCGCCGCCTGACGCCGGACGAGGTCAAGCAGGTGTTGATGAACACGGCCAGCCCGGTGATCCCGCAGACCCAGTCGCCATCGGTGGCGGACCAGTGGCCCGGCAACCCGGGCAGCGCCACCAACGCGAATCACACGAACTGGTCCACCCAATACGGCTACGGGCGCCCCAACATCGGCGCCGCGACCAAGCTGATCATGTCCGGCAAGGTCCCGCCGACGGCCGGGTTGAGCTCGCCGCACTGGTACGCCTACGTCGACCCCGAGCGGCGAAGCTCGCTGCCGATCCGCGGCCAGGTCTCCCCGAGCGCCTGGGGCTCGAGGGGCCTCGAGTGGAAGCTCGAGTGGGCGCTGGGCAACAACCCGAACGACTCGGACTTCCATACGATCGCCAGCGGCCACGGCGCCGCCCACGGGACCCTCGGCACCCTCGACCTGAGCCAGATCCCCCGCTCGTATGCGTCGAAGACGCCTGGCTCCACGCTGCCGCCGGACGGGCCGGATCAGTACGCCATCACGCTGCGGGTCAGGGCACTGGATGGCGACGGCCTCAAGGCGGAGGACCGCCGCAGCTTCAACGCGCGCCACGACCCAAAGCTCGTCCCCGGCTACCCGAAGTCGATCGGCACCGAGATGAGCGCCGCCCCCACCTACGCCGACCTCGAGGGCCGCCACCAGCTCGACCTCGTGTTCGCGACCTACGACGGCGTCGTCCACGCGCTGCGGCCCAACGGCACGGAGGTACCCGGCTTCCCGGTTCACACGAAGAAGCTCGCGGCGATCGACCCCAACGACCCGGAGGCCTACCCGGCGACCTCTTACGAGAGCGACCCGAAGCTGCGAAGGGCGCGCGACCCGATCAGCGGCATCGCCGTCGGCGACCTCGACCGCGACGGCAGGCTCGACGTCGTCGCGAGCACGTCCAACGCATACCTCTACGCGTGGGGCCCCGGCGGCAGGCTCCGCAAGCACTTCCCCGTCCACTCGCAATCCCGCTTCGCGTCCCTGCCGGTGCCGACGCCGCGATCCGCCTCCGATCACAGCCGGCTGCCCTCGCGCGGGAACTGGTCGCCGCCCGTCCTCGCCGACCTGAAGGGCAACGGCAGGCTCGAGATCCTGATGTCGGCCTTCGACGGCTACCTCTACGCATGGAAGCCGAGCGGCAAGAGGGCCCCCGGATGGCCGGTCCGCGTGCAGCTGCCCGCCGCCGACCTGGCGGGCACCGAGCCCAACGACTACATCCACGACACCAAGCTCGTCTTCCCGCCGAGCGTCGGCGACGTCCTCGGCGCCGGTAAGCCGCAGGTGTTCGTCCCGAGCATGGAGTGCCTCAACACCGGCTCGTCCCACCGTTCGTGGATCTACGGCATCTGGCCCGACGGCAACCGTCACGCCGGCGGCCCCTACATGCAGGGTTGGCCGGTCGGCCTGACGTCGCTGGCGGGCTGCTACGACCAGTCGATCGACTTCGTCGAGGAGGGAGCAACACCACCGTCGATCGCCGACTTCGACGGCTCGGGCACGCTGCGCGTCGTGACCTCCGGCGTCACCGGGACTCCGGTCGCGCTGAACGGCGATGGCTCCGTGTTCAGCACCCTCAGTCCGACCTGCCCGTCGGAGTCGTGCGACGCGATCCCGCCCTACTACCCCGGCGATCCGCTCACGATCACCCTCACCGGCCAGGGCGCGATCGGCGACCTGCTCGGCAACGGCAAGCCGGACTACGTGCAGTCAAGCGCCGGCGGCATCTCGCTCACCAGCGCCCTCGACGGCAGCGACGCCGCTCTGCCCCAAACCTACGAGAAGGCCTGGGACGTGCCCACCGGTGACCTCCTGCCGACCTTTCCCCGATTGCAGGACGGCTTCCCCTTCTACGTCGCGGCGCTGGTCTCCAACCTGAGCAGCGGCAGCGAGAGCGCGGTGGTGGATTCCAACGACTCGGAGTGGATCCACGCGTATCAGCCGAGCGGCGGGGAGGCACCCGGCTTCCCGAAGCTCACCGGACAATGGCCCTCGTTCAGCGGCGTCGTGGGCGACCCGAAGTTCAACGGCAAGCTGCGCCTCGCGTACGGAACGCGGGAGGGCGCGCTGTTCCTGTGGCGCGTGGGCGGCAAGCCGTCGCGAAACGACTCGTGGTGGCACTACCACCACGACGAGCACAACAGCGGCCTCTACGGAAGCGACACGCGCCGCCCGGCCGTGGCCGCCAAGCTCCGCCTCATCCCCCGGCATGGGCACGCGGCGCTCCGTTGGCGCGCGCCCGGCGACGACGGCGTGAGCGGCGGTCCGGTCAAGCGCTACGAGATCTTCGTCTCGCACCGGCGGATCACCCAGGGGCGGCTCGACCGGGCACGCAGGGTCAAGCCGCCGACGCCACGCGCGCCAGGGCATGGCCAGAAGGCGCGGATTCGCGGCGCCGGGCACCGCCCGCTGTTCGTCGCCATCCGCTCGGTGGACGACGCGGGGAACATCTCCGTGCTGAAGCAGGTCAAGCTGCGCCGGTAGAGGGCAGAAGCCGCCAGGACGCTTCCAGGGCTCACGGCGAGCCGCGACGTCAGCTGTCCGACAGGGTCGAGTTCCGGCCCGCGAGTAGCCTGCACGGCCGTGGCTCCCGGCGAAAGCTCCTACGACGTCATCGTGGTCGGCGCCGGCCACAACGGCCTGACCTGCGCTTGCTATCTGGCCCGGGCCGGCCTGAGGGTCCTGGCCCTCGACCGCTACTCCGAGGTCGGCGGCATGACGATCACGCACGAGCTGACGCTCCCTGACCACCACTCGGACGTTCACGCCAGCGGCTTCCTGGTCGCCAAGATGACTCCGGCGCCCGAGGAGCTCGACCTCGCCGATCACGGGCTCGAGCTCATCACCCCCGACCCCAACTGGGTACACCTGCTCCCAGGCGGGCGCGCCCTGAAGATCCACCGCGACGCGGAGCGCACCGCCGCAGGGATTGCCGAGATCTCGGAGCGGGACGCCCGGAGCTGGAGGCAGCTCTATCGACGCTACGAGCAGGAGCGCGACGGGATCGTCGCCGGCATGTGCTCGACGCCGCCCTCGCTGGCCGACCACATCAAGGAGGTGGCGAGCGGCGGCGCGGACGGCTACCGATTCGAGACCCAGACCGCCCGCTCCGCCGCCAACGAGACCTTCGAGTCCTACGAGATGCGCACCCTGTTCGCCTCCTTCGCGATGCACGCAGCGGCATCCCCGGACGACGTCGGAGGAGGCGCATTCGCCTGGCTGTTCGCGAGCGCCGTTCAGGACGTTGGCTGCAGCCTCGTCAAGGGCGGCATGCATTCCGTCTCGCTGGCGCTCGCGAAGGACCTCCAGGCGCACGGCGGCGAGATCCGGACGGCCGCACCGGTCACGCGAATCCTGGTCGAGGGCGGCCGCTGCGCGGGTGTGGAGCTCGAGGGGGGCGAGACGATCGCGGCCGGAGCAGTTGCCTCCAGCGTGGATCCGCTCCACCTCGCCGCGGACCTGCTCGGCGAGGACGCGCTGGGCGCCGAGACCGTGCGAAAGGCTCGCGGGTACGAGTTCGGCGACTCGTTCTTCGCCGTCTACGCGGCGCTCGACGGACCGCCCTCCTATCGCGCCGGCGAGGAGGCCGCCCGGGCTTGCTACCTCCATGCCGGCGCCGGCTCGGTGGAGGACCTCTCATTGACCTACACCCAATGCCGTGCGGGGCTCCTCCCGGAGGGTCCGATGCTCGGCGTGATCAACGAGTCGCTCGTCGACCCGTCGCGGACGCCTGAGGGAGCCCACCTCATCAAGCTGGTGGCCCACTTCGTCCCCTACGAGATCCGGGGTGCCGCGGCCGCCACCGGGATCGAGGGCACGAACTGGGACGAGGTCAAGGACCGCTACGCCGACTACCTCATCGACCGACTAACCGAGGATTACATCCCGAATCTCCGGGAGCGCATCGTCAAGCGCGTCGCGCAGTCCCCCGTGGACCTGGAGCGAAGGATGACCAGCGCGGTCCGGGGCACCCACCAGCACGGCGCCTTCCTGCCGTACCAAAGCGGGCCCATGCGTCCCATACCCGAGCTCGGCAACTACCGGTCGCCGATCGACGGCGTCTACCTGTGCGGCGCCGGAAGCCACCCGGGGTCCGGCGTCAGCATGGCGCCCGGGCGCAACGCCGCAGGCCAGATCGCCGGCGACCTCGGCGCCACGTTCCCTGGCGCCTGACCCAACCTGGTTGGTCCGCCAACCGCGCGGGCCGTAATGGAATAGGTTTCGTGCCGGAACGCGCCGCGGGGTTCTCGTCATGAGTCGGCGAGGGAGCGCCCGGCTGGAGAGGAGAGAGCATGGGCATGGATGTGAGTAGGGCCGGTTCGTCGCGCCGCAGGCGATGGAGCGTCGGCCTGATCGCGGCGGCGATCGTCGCAGCCGTCGCGCTGCCGTCCACCGCCTTCGCCGGTTCCCAGGGCGGCACGCCGGCCGGTGACTGCCAGCCATTCGCCAAGCAGCCCTGCCTGCTCCCGTTCCCGAACGACCTCTACACGAAGCCTTCGAAGAACAGCAAGACCGGCCTCTCCGTCGACCTCCCGCAGGCGGCCATGCCCACCACCCAGGCCGGCGACCAGATGGAGGTCGCGCCATATGACCGCAACGACGGCTTCAGCCCCGGAAGCGCGATGGTCGCTCGCGTCCCCGGGCTCGATACCCCGGAGGCGCTGAAGCAGACGAAGCCGGCGCCGCTGACGGACATGTCGAAGGCCTTCAAGAAGAGGGCGCCGATCGTCGTCATCGACGAGAAGACAAAGAAGCGCCAGCTCATCTGGGCCGAGCTCGACTCCAACGCCGCCAGCCCCGAGGACACGACGCTGCTGATCCACCCGGGCAAGAACCTCGAGTACGGCCACACCTACGCGGTTGCCATGCGCCGCCTGAAGGACGCGAACGGCAAAACCCTCCAGGCTCCGAAGTGGTTCTCCAAGCTCCGCGACAAGAAGCACCTACCGGCCGACGAGAAGTCGCAGAAGTCCCGCTACAAGCACATCTTCAAGGTTCTGAAGAAGGCAGGGATCAGGCGCGGCAACCTCTACATGGCCTGGGACTTCACGGTCGGCAGCCGGGCCAGCCTCACCCAGAACCTGCTGCACATCCGCAACGCCGCCTTCCGCGGCCTCGGCGACGACAACCTCGCCGACGGCAACGTCACGGGTCACGCGCCCCGGTTCAAGGTCACGAACGTCCAGGACAACCCGGACCCGGGCATCGCCCGCTACGTCACGGGCCAGTTCAAGGTGCCCTGCTACCTGCAGGACCAGGGGTGCGGGCCCGGCGCGACCTTCAACTACGCGTCGAGTGACCGCTACGCCCACCCCAAGAAGCTGGAGGGCAACGTGGCGAAGGCGCCCTTCTACTGCATCGTCCCCGACGTTGCCACGCCCGACCATCCCTCCCGCGGCTCGATCTACGGGCACGGCCTGCTTGGCTCGGGGAGCGAGATCACGGCCAGCGCGGAGGAGGACCTGGCGAGCGAGCACAACTTCATCATCTGCGCCACCGATTGGTGGGGCATGTCCTCCGGGGACGTCGGGTACGACGTCCAGGCGCTCTCGGATCTCAACAAGTTCCCCGCGGTCGTCGACCGGCTCCAGCAGGGCGTCCTCAACACCCTGTTCCTGTCGCGGCTGATGAGGACGAGCGACGGCTTCGCCTCCGACCCCGCGTTCCAGCAGGGTGGGCAGTCCCTGCTCGACACCTCCAACGGCTACTACTACGGCAACAGCCAGGGAGGAATCATGGGGGGCATCACCACGGCGGTGGGGCCCGACTTCACCCACGCGGTCCTCGGCGTCACCGGGATGGACTACGGGGGGCTCCTGCTCCAGCGGAGCACGGACTTCTCGGCCTACGCCCTGTTCCTTTACGGAACGGCGGGCTCGGGGGGCTACCCGGACACCTCGATCCACCCGCTGCTGCTCGACCTGATGCAGCAGCTGTGGGACCGCGGCGAGGCCGACGGCTACGCGACGCGAATGACGTCGGACCCGCTGCCGAAGACCCCCGCGCACACCGTTCTCATGCAGACGGCGTACGGCGACCACCAGGTCAGCCAGTACTCGGCGGCGGTCGAGGCGCGGACGATCGGCGCCAAGTCACACCAGCCGGCTCTCGACATCCCGCCGCGCGGGCAGGACAAGAACCTCTTCTACAAGATCCCGGCAATCCCGAAGTACCCGTTCGGCGGCTCGGCGTGGGTGATCTGGGACAGCGGGGCCGGCCACACGCTCGACCCGCCGATCACCAACACCGCTCCGGTCGAGAGCGACACGCCGCCGGTCAACCTGGATCCGCACGAGGACCCGCGGCACACGCCGGAGGCCCGCACGCAGATCTCGGACTTCCTGAAGCCCGGGGGCAAGGTCGTCGACGTCTGCAACGGCGACCCATGCCACTCCTACGACTTCACGCCCTGAGGCGGTCAGATCGAGCCGGCTGAGCCCTCGCCGGCGAGCTCAGCCTGATCGGGCGTCCAGTCGCGCCTCGGCCCTCGCGCCGGCATGCAGTAGCGCGGGGACCTGGTCGAGCGGGTTGGGCGTGTTGAGCAGCACCACGCCCAGCTCGTGGCCGTCCACCCTCTGGGTGGTGACGTAGCAGCGCCCCGCCGCGTCGGTGTAGCCCGTCTTGAGGCCGGTGATCCCCGGCATCCGGTCGATGATGAAGGGGTTGTTGTTGTAGAGGTCGAGGTAGTGCCCCTTGACCGGGAACGGAAAGCGGACCTCGCGCGTTGCCACGACCCTCCGGATCCACGGGTTGGCCAGGTCGGCGCGGGCCAGGACAGCGAGATCCCGCGGGCACGAGTAGTTGCGCTGGTCGAGGATGCCGCTCGGGGTCGAGAAGTGCGTGCACCGCAGGCCCATGCGGCTGCGCCAGCGGTTCATGCGCCTGACGAAGGCGCCGACCGTGCGCGAGTCGTGCTGCGCCAGGGCGATGGCAGCGTCGTTGCCGGACACCAGCAGCAGCCCGTAGAACAGATCCCGGAGCGAGACCTTCTTGCCCCTCGGCAGGACTCCAACCCCCGACCCCTCGTACGCGAGCGCCTGGCGTGTGATCAGCACCCGCTCGTCCGGCCTGTGCCGCCTGGCGATGATCAGCGCGGTCATCATCTTCGTCAGGCTCGCGATCGGCAGCCGGCGCCCGGGGTCGTGCTCCCACAGCACGCGCCCGGTATGCGCGTTGAACAGGATCCCGGCTCGCGGCTCCTTCGAGGGGGCGAACCGGACGTTCACGGGGAGCTTGCGCGGCGCCGTCCTCAGGGCGTACGGCGACTGCGGCGGTGTGTTCTTCTGGTGCTGCCGAGGATGCGCTCGCTGGCCGCGCGCGACCTGGATGGTGGTGCGCATCGTCCGGTGTCCCTCGGAGCGCCACAAATGCGGGTCGACCAGCAGCACCGCCACCGCCGCCCCCGTCACCAGGAGGACCAATCCCGTCGCCACCCAGGCCTTCATCCAGGACAGGTTCTATCGCGCTTGGACGGCGGACTTGCCGGTCAGCGCCGGGGAGGATTGCGAAGCGCGCCGAGCACCGCCAGCATGATCATGAGCACGATCGCGAACGACACCACCGTGAAGATGTCGAACCCCGACTCGGCGGCCACCGACGCCGTCAACCCGCCGAAGAACAGACAGAAGACGAGTGCCGCCCACAGGAAGGCCTCACGCATGCTCGAGCTCCTTGGCGCGGTAGCGGTTGGCGAACAGCCTGATCGCCGCCAGCCCGAAAACGAAGCCGCCGACATGAGCCCAGTAGGCGATCTGCTCGCCCCCGGTGACGCTCGTCGTGACCTGCCCCAGCGCCGGCACGAACTGGAGGATGAACCAGATCGCGAGCAGGATCGACGCGGGGATCTCGATGATCGTCACGAACAGGATGATGAGGACCACGGTCAGGACCCGCGCCCTCGGGTAGAGCAGCAGGTATCCGCCGAGCACGCCGGCTATCGCGCCGCTCGCACCGATCGCGGGGACGGTGGAGCCCGCGGTCAAAAGAGCCTGCGTGTACGCGGCGACCACGCCGGCCAGCAGGTAGAACGCGAGGAATCGAGGCCTGCCCATCGAGTCCTCGACGTTGTTGCCGAAGATCCACAGGAACAGCATGTTGAACGCGATGTGGAGGATCCCCCCATGGAGGAACATCGACGTGAACAGGGTCACCCACCACGGCGGTGAGTCGAGCGGCGAGAACTGAGGCAGCGTCTGCGCCACCCGGTAATTGGCGGTTCCCTGGCAGACGACCTGGAGCGACGCCTGGTTCGAGCTCGACCCGCTCGGCACCTGGCCGACCGCGCAGTCCTTGCCGGGGTGCGTCAGCCGGTACGGGATCGCCCCGTAGGAGAGCGTGGTCTCGTCGCGCTGCGAGACGCCCTGGATGTGCGGCGAGGCGCTCGACCCGGGGTCGGTGGACTGCGTCAGCTGCCACGCGAAGACCGCCAGGTTGAGCGCGATCAGCGCGACCGTCACGACCGGGAACCGCAGCGTGGGGATGTTGTCCTTGACTGGGATCAAGGCGCGCGAAGCCTACGGCCACGCTCGAACGCGCGTCCACGGCCGCCGGGCTCCTCGTCTACGCTGTCGCAAGCGCCTCGGAAGGACTTCCGAGGGAAATACCCGGAACAAGGGGGAGCAGTTGACTATAAGGAAGCTCTCGGCAGGGGTTGCGGCGGCCGTGCTGGTCGGCGCACTCGCGATGGCAAGCATGGCCTTCGCCGGCGCCGACACCGGCGTCACGATCAAGGGCAAGAACGGCGACTACCACGGCAAGGTCCTGAGCGAACGGGCCAAGTGCCAGTACGGCCGGACGGTGGTCGTCTTCAAGCAGAAGGGCAAGAAGCCGGACTCGTCGTCCGACAAGAAGATCGGCAAGGACACGTCCGAAAAGCAGGGCAACGTGGGCGTGTGGGACATCGGCAACTCCGGCTTCAAGCACGGCAAGTTCTACGCGGTGGCGCGGCACTCCAGAGGGTGCAACGCGGCCATCAGCGACACCATCAAGCGTTAAAGCAGCGGTAGCAGCGAGGCGGCGCGTCGTTCGACCGGCGCGCCGCCTCTTCTTTAGGCCGCGGTCTTGGTCCGCTCGGCGACCTCGCGGGCGCTCTCGTCCGCGTGGTAGGAGCTGCGCACGAGCGGCCCGGACGCGACCGACTCGAAGCCGAGCTCATACGCCGCGTCCCTTAGCGCATCGAACTCGTCGGGGTGCCAGTAGCGGACCACCGGAAGGTGCTGCTCGGTCGGCCGCAGGTACTGACCGACCGTGAGGATCTGGACGCGGTGCTCCCGCAGGATCGCGAACGCCTCGACCATCTCGTCGAACGTCTCCCCGAGGCCGACCATCAGGCCTGACTTGGTGACCACCGCGTCGCCGCCCATCTCCTTCGCCACCCGCAGCACCCGGGCGGATCGCATGAAGTCAGAACCGCGCCGCGCCTTGGGGTACAGGCGCGGCACGGTCTCGACGTTGTGGTTGAAGACGTCCGGGCGCTCGTGGACCACCTTGGCGAGCGGCATCTCCTGCCCGCGGAAGTCCGGCGTGAGGACCTCGACCTTGCAGTCCGGTGCGAGCATCCTGATCGAACGGATCACGCCGACGAAGGCGCCGGCGCCGTAGTCCGGCAGGTCGTCGCGGTCGACCGAGGTGACGACTGCGTGGCGCAGGCCCATCTGCCGGACCTGGTTCGCCACCCGCATCGGCTCCAGCGGATCGTTCCAGGTGGGCTTGCCCGTCTGGACGTTGCAGAACCCGCAGCGGCGCGTGCAGACGTCGCCGAGAATCATGAAGGTGGCGGTGCCGCGCTCCCAGCACTCGCCCACGTTCGGGCAATTCGCCTCCTCGCAGACGGTGTGCAGGTTGTCCGCCTGGATCGTCGACTTCAGCCGCCGGTACGTGGGCCCGCCGGGAGCCGGGACCTTCAGCCACGGTGGCTTTCGCTCCCGGAACGGCCGCCCCTCGGCGACGCGCATGCCGCCGGGCTTGGCGCGCGAGCGGGTGACGTGAAGGGCTCCTGACTCCATGAAGGATCTACGCTAGCGCCACCGGTCGAGCGAGCCGCTCGGAGAGCTCGCCGGCGGAGACCTCCCGCGGCTCCCGCCCGTAGAGCTCGCCGAAGCGGTCCCGCACGGAGGTGGCGAACGCGTCCAGGTCCTGTTCGCCGCCCAGCTCGCGGCCGACCGAGCTCATCCGGCAAGCCTCGATCCCGCACGGGACGATCCACTCGAACGGCTGGAGGTCGTTGTTGACGTTGATGGCAAAGCCGTGGGTGGTGATTCCGCGGCTGACGTGCACCCCGATCGACCCGATCTTCTTAGCCGAGGAACTGCCTGGGTCCGGCGCGTCCGCGTTGGTCCAGACCCCGGTCAGCCCCTCGACGACCTCGGCCTCGACATCCCACTCTCCGAGGGCCTCGATCATCACCCTCTCCATGCGCCGGATGTAGTCAACCACGCCAACGCGGCCCGCTTCCTCCTCGGGAGCGGGCCGGTCGGATAGGGCTCGCAGGCTGACGATCGGATAGCCGACGAGTTGCCCGGGGCCGTGATAGGTGACCCGCCCGCCGCGGTCGGTCTCGACCACGTCGATGCCCTGTCTTCGGTACCAGTCCTCGCCCATCGGCAGCTCGTCAGCCGTCGCCCGGCGCCCCTTGGTGTAGACGGGTGGATGCTCCAGCAGGAGCAGCACGTCCGGAATCTCCTCGGCGTGGCGCGCGCGCTCGAGGTCCCGTTGAAGGATGCGGGCCTCGTCGTACGGGACGAGACCGAGGCGTACGGTCCATACGGCGTCCACGGCGTCAGTTTGTCACGCGACGACGGCGCGCTCGAGGCGGGCGTCGGCGAGGCGCTCGAGGGCCAGCGCCCGCGCCGCGTCCAGCGGCGTGACCGCGTCCTCGGCCGAGGTCGCAAAGATGCTGTCGAGGTTGCCCTCGATCCCCAGCGCGAGCTCGCGCGCGTGCTCCTCGCTGTAACCGCGGATTTCCTTGTAGACGTGGATCAGGCCGCCCGAGTTGACGACGAAGTCGGGCGCGTACAGGATTCCCCGCGCATCCAGCTCCGCGGCGAGCGCGTCGTCGGCGAGCTGGTTGTTCGCGCAGCCGCAGACGATCTCGCACCGCAGGAGCGGCAGATTCGCCTCGTCGATCGCGCCGCCCAGCGCACAGGGCGCCAGGATGTCGCACTCGGCGACCATCTCCTGCGTCGGCTCGAGCCACCCGGCCCCGAGCTCGGAGGCCAGCGTGCGCTTCGCGGGGTCGATGTCGGTGACGGAGACCTCAGCGCCGCGCTCCACCAGCCGCCGCGCGAGCTTCGCGCCCACGTGCCCCATGCCCGCGATCACGACCCGGCGACCCGCCAGCTCCGGTGAGCCGAATCGCGCACGCGCGCACGCGCGCATCGCCGCCTCGACGCCCATCGCCGTGAACGGGCTCGGATCGCCCGAGCCACCACGGTCGGCCGGCAGACCGGTCACGCGCGTGGTCCGCTCGCGAATCGCCACCAGGTCTCCAGGTGAGATGCCGACGTCCTCGGCGGTGACGTAGCGGCCCTCCAGCGACTCGACCAGATCGCCGAAGTCCAGCAGCAGGTCGCGCCGCTCGCGGCCCGTCGGCGGGCGCTCGGGGCCGCAGATGACGCCCTTGCCGCCGCCGAGCGCCAGGCCGGCCGCCGCCGCCTTCAGCGTCATCCCGCGAGCGAGCCGCAGCGCGTCGCGGACGCCGTCGATCGTCGCCGGGTAGTGCCACAGGCGAACTCCGCCGAGCGCGGGACCGAGCGCGGTGGAGTGGACCGCCACGATCACGTGTCGGCCGCTGCGCCTTCCGCGGTGCACCACCAGGTCCTCGTGCTCCAGCGGGACCGGCGGTACGGAGGAGGTTGAGGATCGAGAGGGGGACACCGCGGCTCCCGGCGCGGTGCCCGTCGCGTGTCTCTCTGCGACCGCGCTCACTGCGCGCCCTCCCAATCCTCCAGGCGAGCCCTTACGTCGGCGAGGAACCTGGCCGCGTCGGCGCCGTCCAGCGCCCGGTGATCCCACGACATGCAGAGGTAGGTCATCGGGCGAATCGCGATCGAGTCGAACTCATCGCCGCGCCCGCTCTGCTTCGCGTCCGCTGTCGCGGCGGTGCTCGACACCACGACCGGTCGCTTGACGACCGCCTCGAGGTCCAGGATCGCCACCTGGGGCTGGTTGATGATCGGGGTCGCGAGAACCGCCCCGAACTGCCCCGGGTTGGTGATCGTGAAGGTGCCGCCGTGGACCTCGTCGGGCTCGAGCTTGCGCTCCCGGGCCCGCTTCGCGAGGTCCGTGATCGCCGCGGCCATGCCTTCGAGGCTCAGGCGTTGTGCCCGCCGGATGACCGGCACCACCAGGCCGTTCTCGAGCGCCACCGCGATTCCGAGGTTGACGTTGTCGTGGTAGACGATCTCGTCGCCGTCGACCGAGGCGTTGAGCCGCGGGTGCCGCTGGAGTGCCTCCACCGTCGCCACCGCGACGAACGCGAGGTAGGTCAGGTTCACGCCACGCCTGCGCATCGCCTCGCGCTCGGCCGACCGGCGTGACGCCACCCGGGTGAAGTCCGCCTCGACGATCGTCGTGCAATGAGCCGCCGTGCGCCGGCTGTCCGTCATATGGCGGGCGATGGCCTGGCGCATCGGGGACATCGGCTCGGTGCGCGTGGGCCCGAGCAGCTCGTCGACCGTCGGAGGTGGAGTGCCGGCCGGTGCAACCGGGGCGGCCTCGCCCCCGGCCTCGCTCGGTTGCGGCGCCTCCACCTCCTCGGGTCGATATGGGGACTCGATGTGAAGGGCGGGCTCCGGAGCCTCGGCCGGAACGCCTTCGCGAGCCTCGATGTATGCGAGAACGTCCTTCTTTCGCACACGGCCGCCGATCCCCGTGCCGCTCACCTCGGCGAGGTCGACGCCGTGCTTGTCCGCGATCCGCCGGACCACGGGTGAGTAGAAGCCCGACCGGTCCTCCTCGTTCCGGCCGTGGCCCTCCCCGACGACGTCGAGCTCTGCTTGCTGGGTGCTGCTTGCTGCCCGCTTGCCGTTGTGCTCGTCGGGGTGCGCCTCTCCGGGGTGCGCCTCGGCGTTGATCTCCGCGAGCAGGGTCCCGACCGCGACCGTGGTGCCCGGCTCGACCAGGATGCGATCGAGCCGGCCGGCGGCGGGGGACGGGATCTCCACGTCGATCTTGTCCGTGGTGACGTCGCAGACGGCCTCGTCGGCCTCCACCCAGTCGCCAGGCCGCTTGCGCCATTCGACGATCGTCCCCTCCGCGACGGAGACGCCCATCTGGGGCATCGTCACTTGAGCGAGCTGCGTGCCAGTTTCAGTACTTGAGGAGGTCAAGACATGCCTCCTTCATGTCGTCGAGCTGGGGCAGGGTCGCCTGCTCCAACGGTGGGCTGAACGGGATCGGGACGTCGGGGGCGGTGAGGCGCCGCACCGGCGCGTCCAGGTCCTCGAAGGCGTGCTCGGTGACGAGGGCCGCGACCTCGGCGCCGACCCCGCATGAGCGAGT
Source organism: uncultured Actinomycetes bacterium (assembly GCA_963702195.1). Classification (GTDB taxonomy): domain Bacteria; phylum Actinomycetota; class Thermoleophilia; order Solirubrobacterales; family 70-9; genus AC-56. Next base: position 111,928 of record OY969725.1, read on the forward strand.
GGCCTCGTGGGCGACGAGCGCCTTGCCGGTCTTGCGCACGCTTGCCAGCACCCCTTCGCGATCGAGCGGGCAGAGCGTGCGCAGGTCCAGAACCTCGATGTCCTCGTCGAGCTCCTCAGCCGCGCGCAGCGCCAGATGGACGCTGGACCCGTAGGCGATCACGGTCATCTCGCCTCCCTCTCGCGCGATTCGCGCCTCGCCGAGGGGAACGGTGTGCTCGCCCTCCGGCACCTCGTCCTTGACGTTCCGGTAAAGGCCCTTGTGCTCCAGATAGCAGACCGGGTTCGGATCCCTGATCGCGCTTGCCAGGAGCCCCTTGGCGTCGCCGGCCGTCGCCGGCGCCACCACCTTCAAGCCGGGCGCCTGTAGGAACCAGGCCTCGGGGTTCTGCGAGTGGAACGGGCCACCGGAGAAACCGCCGCCGGACGGCAGCCGCACCACCATCGGCACGGCGATGCCCTGGCGGTAGTGGAGCTTGGCCGCGACGTTGACGAGCTGGTCGAACCCGCAGGAGATGAAGTCGGCGAACTGCATCTCGCACACGGGCCGCAGCCCCTCGACGGCGGCGCCGACCGCGGTTCCGATGATCGCGTTCTCCGCGAGCGGCGCGTCCAGGCAGCGATCGGCGCCGAACTCCTCCACGAAGCCATCGGTCACCTTGAACGCCCCGCCGAAGGCGCCGATGTCCTCGCCGAGGCAGAACACCGTCTCGTCGCGCCGCATCTCCGAGCGGAGCCCGTCCGAGATCGCCTCGAGATACGTCATCAGGCGCGACCCGGTGGCTTGCGTCCCTGCCGGCGCCGCGGCCAGGCCGCTCATGCCGCCCTCCTGGAGACCGGGGCCGCACCGTTGCCGTTGTGGTCGTGCGAGAGGTGGGACCAGCGGGCGCGCCCGTCGCCGAGCGCCTCCGTGGAGTCGGCGAAGACCCCCTCGGCGGCAAGCACCGGGTCCGGCATCGGCGACGCGAGCGCCTTGGCGGCGCACTCGTCGACGTAGGAGCGCACGTCGGACCGGATCTCGTCCACCTCCTCGGACGAGAATCCGTAGTCGGCGACGAGTCGCTCCGCGTAGCGCTCGATCGGGTCGCGCCGCTCCCACTCCGCGTACAGAGCGTCGGGCACGTAGCGCGTGTCGTCGTGGGCGCCGTGACCGTGCATGCGCATCGTCTGGCACTCGATCAGCGTGGGGCCTCCTCCCGCCCGCGCCAGATCGACCGCCGCGCGCGCGGCCTCGAACACGTCCTCGACGTCGTTGCCGTCCACGTTCACGCCACCGAACCCGTAGGTGTGGGCGCGCTCGACCGGGTCCACCGCGAACTCGAGCTCGTTCGGGGTCGAGTAGGCGAACCGGTTGTTCTCGAGCACGAAGACCACGGGGAGCCGGTGGATGCCGGCGAAGTTCATCGCCTCGTGCCACTGGCCGTTCGCCGTCGACCCCTCGCCGAAGAAGGTCAACGCGACGCGGCTCTCACGGCGCATCTTGAACGCCAGGGCCATCCCGGTGGCCACGAGCGCCATGTCGGGAAGCATCGAGACCATCCCGACCGACCCGAGCCGCCGGTCCCCGAAGTGCATGTTGCCGTCCTTGCCGCCGGTCACGCCGGTGGCACGGCCCATGTAGTTCGCGAGATACCGGTCCGGCGTGACCCCGCGGAGGAGGTGCGCCCCCAGGTCACGGTGGAGGATGCAGGTGCGGTCTTCCGGCCGCAGAACGAAGGCGGCGCCCACGGAGATCGCCTCCTGGCCCCGCCCGTCGTAGAAGGACCCAGGGACCTTGCCCTGCCTGTAGAGGGTGAGCGCGCGCTCCTCCGAGGTGCGCATCATGGCCATGAACCGGAAGAGGCTGGCGCGATCCTCCCTGGTCAAGGCCGCGTCGGCGAGTTCGCGTACACGCCCACGCGCGACGACGCCCGCGTCCGTTGTCTCCATATCCCGTCCGCCTTTCGCTCGGGCCCCGCGACGGGATCTCCGTCTGCCGGGCCGTTGTCGCCGCTCACGGGATCTCCGGTCGCGGCTCCTACGGACCAGGGCGCGAGGGTTCCTCCTCACGACCCCTATGTACCAATCGGTACCCGATTCTACATTCGCCACGCGACGCCGCAAGTGCGCCGTATCGCATACGGTCGGATTGCGTACATGCCGTATGGAGCCGTAGCCGCAGGATTGACGGGGTTATCGGGCCGATGGCACCGCTAACCCCGTCAGAGCCGACTAGAGCGCCAGGCCGAGCGGCTCTTCGAGCAGGTTCCGGATCCGGTCACAGAACACCGCTCCGTCCGCGCCGTAGAGAATCCGGTGGTCGCACGCCAGGGTCATCGGCATCAGGTTGCCGACGGCGATCTCGCCATCCCTGACCACCGGTCGCTCCGCGATCGCACCGACTGCCAGGATCCCCGCCTGCGGCGGATTGATGACCGCGGCGAAGCTGGAGATCCCGAACATGCCGAGGTTCGAAACCGTGAACGTACCGCCCGAGAGCTCGGGCGGAGTGATCGCGCCTTCGCGAACGCGCTGGGCCAGCGCGCGCGACTCGGTGGCGATCTGGCGCAGCCCCTTCAGGTCGGCGTCGAAGATCGTCGGCACGACCAGAGCGTCCTGCGCGGCCACGGCGACGCCGACGTTCACGCGCGAATAGAGCTCCAGGCGCCCGTCGCGGTAGGCGCCATTGGCGCGCGGATGCTCGCGCAGGGCGATGGCGCACGCCTTGACGACCATGTCGTTGAAGGACGGCACCACGTCGCCCTCCCCGGCGGCCGCCTTGAGACTGGCACGCGCCTCCACGGCGCGGCTCATATCGGCCTCCACCGAGAGGTAGAAGTGCGGTGCGGTCGCCTTGGACTCGGCCATCCGCCGGGCGACGGTGGACTGGAGCTTCGTCAACTCCTGGAACGAGGTGCTGCCCTTTGCGGTCTCCGGGCGTTCGGCGGCGCCGGGGGTAGGGCCGGCTGGAGCGGCGGCTGGCGGCGGCGCGACGGGTGCGGTGGCGGGGGCCGGGCCTGCGGCGATCGCCTTCTCCACGTCCGCCTTGACGATTCTCCCTCCCGGCCCCGAGCCGGCGAGGCCCGCCAGGTCGAGTCCGCGCTCGCGGGCGATGCGCCGTGCGAGCGGCGAGGCCTTGACGCGCCCGTCGGCTCCTGTGGTGGCATGGGCTTGCCGTTGGGCCGCCGGAGCTTCGGAGGTGGAGGGGGTGGGAGCCGGGAGAGGGTCCGGAGCATGGACGCGAGGTTCCCGCGAAGCGGCCGACCCAGGGACGGGGGAGGGGCTCTCCCGCTGCCCACCCCCTCCGTCTCCCCCAGAAACGACCTCACCCGGCTCGCCGACCCGCGCGATCACCTGGCCGATCGGGAGCGTCTCGCCCTCGTCGGCGACGATCTCGATCAGGGTGCCGCCGGCGTCGGCCTCGTAGACCATGTTCGCCTTGTCGGTCTCGATCTCGACCAGCTCCTCGCCGAGCTCGACCGCGTCGCCCGGTGACTTCAGCCACTTCAGGATCGTGCCCTCCTCCATCGAGTCGGACAACCGGGGCATCACCACGTCGCTGGCCATCAGAGTGACCCCTCGAGGGTGGCGAGTGCAGCGGAAACCACGTGCTCCGAGTGGGGGATCGCAGCCTGCTCCATGCGCTTCGAGTACGGCATCGGCACATCGGCTCCGGTGACCCGCTGGACGGGTGCGTCCAGGTGGTCGAAGGCCTGCTCCGTGATCAGGGTCGCGATGTTGGCTCCGACGCCGCCGTGGGGCCAGCCCTCCTCGACGACGACGCAGTGGTTCGTCTTGCGCACCGAGTCGAGGATCGTGTCGAGGTCCAGTGGCCGCAGGGTGCGCGGGTCGATCACCTCCGCCTCGACGTCCTCCTCGTTCGCAAGGGTCTTCGCCGCGCGCTCGGCCACATCGACCATCCGCAGGATCCCGACGATGGTGACGTCGGTCCCCTCCCGCAGCACCTTGGCCTCGCCGAACTTGACCAGGGGGCTGTCGCCGTTCCCCTCGGGAACGTCACCGCGCGCCCCGTAGAGGGTCTCGTGCTCGATGAAGATGACCGGGTTGTCGTCGCGGATCGCCGCCTTCAGCAGACCCTTGCCGTCGGCCGGCGTGGACGGGCAGGCGACGAGCAGACCCGGGATGTGGAGGAACATCGCCTCGAGGCTGTGCGAGTGCGTCGGGCCGAGCTGGTGGCCCCCACCCCCGGGCATGCGGATCACGATGGGCACCCGGACCTGACCGTTGAACATGTAGGGGATCGCCGCCATGTGGTTGACGATCTGGTCCATGGCGAGGAGCGAGAAGTTGACGGTCATGATCTCGACCACGGGGCGCAGGCCCGCCATCGCGGCCCCGACGCCGGCCCCGACGATCGTGTTCTCGGAGATCGGCGTGTCGCGCACGCGCTTCTCGCCGAACTCGTCGAGCAGCCCCTCCGTCACCTTGAAGGCACCCTGGAACACCCCAACGTCCTCGCCCATGATGAAAACGCTCTCGTCGCGCCGCATCTCCTCCGCGAGCGCCTGGTTGAGCGCCTGTCTCATCCGCACGACGGCCATCAGCCGGAGCTCTCCTCCTCATCCTCGTCCTCGAGGGCGTCGGCCCCCTCGCGGTCCTCGAGGGTCTGGGCGGGCCGGCGGCCCCTCGGGCTGGTCTGCCCCGCATAGGCGGCGCCCGCCTCGGCCAGCTTGCGGGCCTCGCCGGCGGCGCCCACCTCGCGCTCCTCCTCGCCTCGGTGCGGCTCCGGCGTGCGCTCGTCCACCGCGTACCAGCCCGGCACCTGGTCGCCCACCACATAGAGGTGGTCGTAGAGCGTCTCGAGCGGGGGCTCGGGCGAGGCGTCGGCAAACGCGACCGCGTCGAGCACCCGCTTCTCGACCCGCTCGCGCATCTGATCGACCTCCTCTGAGGAGATGACTCCGTCCGCGAGGAGGCGATCGCGGAATACCGTGATCGGGTCCTTCTTGCGCCACTCCTCGACCTCCTCCTTGGTGCGGTACACCTCGGGATCGGCGGCGGAGTGGCCGCGGAAGCGGTAGGTGAAGGCCTCCACCAGAGTGGGCTGGCGGTCCTCGCGCGCCAGGCGGATGTGCTCGGAAACGGTCTCGCGGACGGCGAGCACGTCCATCCCGTCGACGCGCACACCGGGAACGCCGAGTCCCTCCGCCTTCCGTGAGAGGTCGGTGACGGCGGAGTGGCGCTCGATCGCCGTGCCCATCCCGTACAGGTTGTTCTCGACCAGGAAGACGACCGGCAGCTTCCAGAGGGCGGCCAGGTTCATCGTCTCGCCGAAGTTGCCGCTGTTCGACGCGCCGTCCCCGAACATGCAGACCGTCACCGCGTCGTCCCCCCGGTAGTCGGACGCGAGGGCGAGCCCGGCGGCGATCGGGAGGTTGCCGCCGACGATGCCGTAGCCGCCCATGAACCGTCGCTCCAGATCGAAGATGTGCATCGACCCGCCGCGTCCCCGCGAGCAGCCGTCCTCGCGGCCGAACAGCTCGGCCATCACGTTCTTCGGATCGGTTCCCCGAGCGATCGCGTGCCCGTGGGTGCGGTAGGTCCCGATCAGGTAGTCCTCGGGTGTCATGACCGAGGTCGTCCCGACGATCGTCGCCTCCTCCCCGATCGCGAGGTGGAGGAACCCGCCGGCCTTCGCCTGCTGATATTGGCGCCCGGCCTCCTCCTCGAAGCGGCGGATGAGCGCCATCGTCTCCAGCAGCTCCCGGCACGTGTCGGGGTCCGGGAGCGGGTGTGCGGCCATCCCCTTCCCGTCGCCGACCGCCGTTGCGGGCGACGCCTGAGCTGCCTCCGGTTCAGCCGTCTCCGTGCGCTCTTTTGCCACCGCCGTTCACGATAACTCAAGCCCCTCGGAGTCGAGCGGCGGCCTCGGCCGCCTCGTCCAGGCGGTCGTCGCCCCAGTAGACGTCCCCGTCCACGACCACGGCCGGCACGCCGCGGACGCCCAGGTCGCCCGCCTGGTCGGTCGCCTCGCGCAGCGCGTTCTTGAGTGAGTCGCGCTGCGTGGCCGCGAGCAGCGCCCGCGGGTGGATCTCAGCCGCCGCCGCCGCGAGGAGCACGTTGTCGAGCTCGCCCAGGTCTCGTCCGGCCGCGAAGGCCTGGCGAAAGGCCGCAAGGGAGAACGACACCGTGCGCCCAATCTCCTTGGCGAAGGTGGCGGCGCGCATCGCGAACAGGGAGTTCGGCGGCCACGGGTCGGGCCAGCGCACCGGGGGGAGCCCGTACGCCTCCGCGCGGCGTTCGCAGATGCTCATGCCCTCCCCCCGGCCGGGGCCGTTGCCCCACGAGTCGCGATCGAAGCGCGCAAACAGGGCGCCGAGCAGGATCGGCCGCCACTCGGGCGGCTCCGCGCCCGCCTCGGCGAACACTCCCGCGACCCGTTCGGCCGCCAGGTACGCGTACGGCGAGCCGAGGTCGTAATAGAAGGTCGGCCGCCCGCTCAAGCCGACTCCGAGCGGAGCCAGGCCACCACCCCTCCGGCGTTCCGGTTCGGCGGGAACACCGGGTAGAGCGCTTTGACGATACGGCCGGCGCGGGCGATCATCGTCAGGCGCCGGTAGAGCCGCATGCCGGCGACCTCGAAGCTGGGGAGATCCAGGGCGCCCGCCAGCTCGAGGTCCGGGTCGCTCAGGATCGGATACGGGAGCCCGACCCGCTCCGCGAACTCCAACTGGTCCGAGAGCGGCTGCGCGCTCATTCCCAGCACGTTCGCGCCGAGCGCCTCGAGCTCGCCGAAGCGATCCCGGAACCCGCACGACTGCGGCGTGCAGCCGCGAGCGCCCGGGATGTCGTCCCACCCCTCCGGCAGGGACTCGCCGGGCCGGCCGGTCCGCGGATAGACGTAGAGCACGAGCGTGCCCTCGGCCGCGTCGCGCAGATTGAGGTCACCCCCCGACGTGGAGGCCAGGGACAGCGCCGGTATTCCCATCCCCTCCAGATGGTCCGCGGCGCCGTCGTCGGCCGGCGCGGGAAGATCGTCGGGAAGGACGTAGGGGTTCACGCCGTCGGCCACGCCACCACGATAGGACGCGAGTCAATCCGCACGTTGGCAGTAGGGTGGGCCGATGCTCAAGATCTCAGTGACCTTCATCGCCGCCGCCGCGCTCCTGCTCGGGGTTGCGGCCTGCGGTAAGACCACGATCGACCAGAAGTCCGAGGTCGACCTGGTGAACAAGCAGCTCTCGAGCCAGAACCTCAAGGCCAAGTCGGTCGACTGCCCGAGCGACATCGAGGCGAAGGAGGGCGAGACCTTCTCGTGCGACGTGGTCCTCACCAACGGCAAGACGGGGGCCTACGACATCAAGGTCACGAGCGTCAGCGGCGACCATGCCAACCTGCAGGTCACCGGCGCGCACAACACCAGCAAGAGCGGCGGCTGACGAGAGTCGGTCCGGCCGCTAGGCGTGGATCGCCCAGCCGTCCACGGCGCGCGCGGCGTCCAGGATGGCCTCCGACATCGTCGGGTGCGGGTGGACGATCCTCGCCAGCTCCTGGTAGCCCCCCTCGAGCGCCATGGTGTTGACGAGCTCGGGGAGCATGTCGCAGGCACGGTTGCCGACGATGTGGGCCCCGAGGATCTCCCCGTACTCGGAGTCGACCACCAGCTTCACCAGCCCGTCGCGATCGTCGTAGATCGGCGCTGCGCCGACTCCGCCCAGCTTCTGCTTGCCGATCTTGACGTCGTGGCCGCCTTCCTTGGCCTGCGCCTCGGTCAAGCCGACGCTGGCGACCTGCGGCTGGCAGAACGTGGCGCCGGCGACCAGGTTCTCGTCCACCGGGTGCGTCTCCACGCCGGCGGCGTGCTCGACGGCGACGACTCCCTCCTCTGACGCCTTGTGCGCCAGCGCCTTGCGCCCGACGAGGTCACCGATCGCGTAGACCTTCGGATTCGAGGTCCGCTGGTAGTCGTCGACGTCGATCTTGCCGCCGTCGGTCGTCTTGACGCCGGCCGCCTCCAGGCTGAGCGCATCAGTGTCCGGGGCGCGCCCGCCGGCGATGCAGAGGTAGTCGACCTCGATCTCGGTCTCGCCGTACTTGACCTTCACCGACTTCTTGCCGGCCTCGACCGACTCGACCGGGGTGCCCGTGGAAACCGTGATGTTCTGTTTCTTGAAGGTTCGCTCCACGACCCTCGCCATGTCCTTGTCCTCGGCCGGGAGGATCTGGTCGAGCATCTCGATCAGGGTGACCTCGGTCTCGAAGCGCCCGTACGCCGACGCGATCTCGGCGCCCGAGGCGCCGGCGCCGACGACGGCCAGCGACTTCGGCTGCTCCGCCAGCGACCAGGCGCCCCACGTGTCCACCACCCGGTCCGAGAACTCGACCCCCGGGATCGTCAGAGCGACCGATCCGGTCGCGAGGACGACCGCGCCGGCCTCATACGTTGCGTCGCCGACGGCGACGTTCCCGTCCGCGGTGAGCGAGCCCTCGCCCTCGATCATGTCCACCTTGTTCTTCTTCCAGAGCATCTGGACGCCGCTGGAGAGGGTCTCGGAGACTCCGGCGCGGCGCTTTCCAAGCGCATCCCAATCGACGGCGACGCCGTCCGCCGTGATCCCGAGCTCGGCGCCGTTCCGAGCGTGGTCGTAGAGCTCCGCGCTGTGCAGGACCGTCTTCGCCGGGATGCAGGCGTAGTTCAGGCAGCGCCCGCCCGCCTTGTCCTTCTCCACGACGGCGGTCCTCTTGCCGAGCTGGGCGGCGCGGATCGCCGCCACGTAACCGCCCGGCCCGCCGCCGATCACGATCACGTCGTAGGAGTCAGCCACGGCCGCGACTCTAAAGGAAGACCCCTGGGACGGTGGTAGTCACTCCCCGTCCCAGTAGTCGACGTCGCTGGAGCGGCGGACCATCACGTTGTCCCGCCTGCCCTCGGTGAAGACGCCGATCTTGTCGCTGTCCGGGTAGACGGCAACCGCTGGCACATTGGCCGTCGAGACGATCACCATCCGTACGTTCTCGGTGCCGCGGTTGGTGAGCTTGTGAACGCCGTCGGGCCCGGCCGGGAAGCACACGAGGTCGCCTCTCGTCAGCTCATCCTCACCGTCCGCGTGGCGCACGGTCAGCGTCCCCTCGAGCACCAGCAGCCACTCCTCGTCGGACTCGTAGTGAAACGGGCAGTTGCTGTTGCCGGGCGGGAGGTCGTAGATGGTCCCGGCCAGCGTCTTCCCGTCGATGGCGGGAGCGAGCTTCACGTACCCGGAGCTGTAGCCCTCGGGATCGTCCTCGTCGTGCTCGAACTCGGTGTCGAAGAGGTTGAGGCGCTTCATGGGTACGAGATTAGTCCCGGGGCGTTCGCTCGGGCATCTGGATTCGCGCCATCCCCCTGATCATGAAGTAGAAGAGCGCCCCCGAGACCACCAGGACAACGGTGGTTCCGATCGCCTCGAGGACGGTCTCGACCTGGATCAAGCCGAGCGTCGCGGAGAGCATCGCCAGGGCGAGGAACGCCTGAAAGCCGAGCACCGCCCAGTAGCGCGCCTTCCACATGCCCCATGCCATCGCGCTCACCAGGACCGCGATGATGCCGACCGCGACCGGGCTCGGGCTCGCGCCGCGGACGGTGTCGTGGCCGGTCGCCGCCAGCACCGCGGAGACCCAGAAGACGACCGCGATCAGAGCCGAGATGACGGCGCCGATCGTGACGATCCTTGGCCGCTCTCCCTGCTCCAGCGGCTCGAGCTTCTCGCGCGCGGTCTGGTTCTTCTCCTCGTATCGCGCGGCCATCTGCTCGCGCCGCTCGACGGCCTTGGACTTGCGCTTTTGGCGCGCGGCCCGCTTTCGCTCGCGGTCCGCCATCAGCGAGCGAGCTCTGGAGGGCGAACGGCGGCGTGCTCCGGCAGCGCAGCGCGCAGCGCGTGGGCCGCTGCCTCCGGGTCCGCCGAGTCTCGAATCGCGCGCACCACGACTACGCGCTCGGCGCCCGCGTCGGCGACCTCGGCCACGTTGCCGGTCTCGATTCCCCCGATCGCGAACCACGGGATGGTCGCTTCGCGTGCGGCGAACTCGACGAGGCCGAGGCCCGACGCCGGCCGGCCCTCCTTCGTCGGTGTGGCCCAGACCGGCCCGACGCTGACCTGGTCCGGCCGCTCGCGGCCCTTCGCGTTGATCGCCGCGATGAGCTGGTCGGTGGAATGGGTCGAGAGACCCACGATCGCGTCGGGGCCCGCGCCGGCGCGAGCGTCGGCGACCGAGGCGTCGTCCTGGCCGACGTGGACACCGTCGGCGCCGCACGCCTCGACCAGGTCGGGGCGGTCGTTCAGCACGAAGAGCGCCCCGTGCTCGCTCGCCATTCGCCGAAACGGCTCCGAGAGGGAGATCAGCTCCTCTGCGCAGCGCGGTGCCTTCTCGCGAAGCTGGACGATGTCCGCGCCGCCGCGGAGGGCCGCCTCGAGCAGCGGCGTCGGGTCGCGCCCGCCCGGCAGGCCTTCGCAGACGAAGTACAGCCGGGCGTTGCAAAGGCGGCGAAGGCGTTCGTCCCGTGACAGTGCCATGCATGTGAGTCTCGCAGCCGGACGAGCCGTACGTCGCCCATCGAGACGTCGTCTCGCCTGAGCGCGAGTACCATGGGTTTCACAACGGGAGCCTCCATAAACGGGCTGAGAGGGCGGCAATCCGGCCGCCGACCGTCTGAACCTGATCCGGGTAATGCCGGCGCAGGGATGGTGGCGCGGACCGCCCTCCAGGCCGGCGAATGACGCGGAAAGGCGATCGTGCGCCAGGACACCAGCGGAAGCAGCGACAGCACCGGGGACGTCGTCGTCCCGCTGCGCCGTCTGCGCGCCCATGACGGTGGACGCGATCGCCTGGACGCCGTGATCGTCGGCGGCGGCACCATCGGGCTTGCGTGCGCTTGGCGCGCCGCGCGCCGCGGGCTCCGGGTGCGGGTGCTCGAGCGAGACGAGCCCGGCTCGGGTGCGACTCACGTGGCGGCGGGCATGCTGGCTCCGGTCGGCGAGGCCAACTGGGGCGAGGACGCGGTGGTTCGAATGGCGGCCGCCTCCGCGCTCCGGTGGCCGGAGTTCGCCGCGGAGCTCCAGCGTGACAGCGGGCTGGAGCCCGGGTACGAGGCCCGCGGGGCGATCCACGTGGCGCTCGATCGCGACGAGGCCTCCGAGCTCCGCCGGCGCTTCGAGCTGATGTCGTCGCTGGAGCTCGCCGTCGAGTGGCTTCCCCCACGTAAATGCCGCGAGCTCGAGCCGGGCCTCTCGGTGAGCTGCACGGCCGGCGTCCATCTCCCCGGAGAGGCCGCCGTCGATCCGCGCCTGCTCGTGCCCGCCCTCGTGGCGGCGGTGGACGCAGCGGGCGGCGAGGTGCTGACGCGCACGGAGGTGGTCGACGCGATCTTCGAGGAGGACCGGGTTGCCGGAGTCGTGACGTCTGAGGGCCGGGAGCATCGAGCCGACCGGGTCGTGCTCGCGACCGGGGCGTGGTCGGGTGCCGGGTCCTGGTTGCCGCCAAGCGCTCGCCCGCCGGTCCGTCCGGTCAAGGGCCAGCTCCTCGTGCTGCGTGGGAGCCCCGAGCAGGTCGTCTCCACGCACATCGTCAACACGGAGCGGGTGTACGTCGTGCCCCGCGCCGACGGGCGGCTCGTCGTGGGAGCGACGGTCGAGGAGCGGGGCTTCGACCTCCAGGTGACCGCCGGCGGCGTTCACGAGCTGCTGCGCGAGGCCTACAGGACGCTCCCCGACGTCGCCGAGCTCGAGCTCGTCGAGACGCTCGCAGGCCTCCGGCCGGGAACGCCCGACAACGCGCCGCTCATCGGACCGGGGACTCTCGACGGCCTGATGCTCGCGACTGGCCACTACCGCAACGGCATGCTGCTGACGCCGGTGACCGCGGATGCGGTCGCCGCGATGCTCGCCGGTGATCCCGTGCCGCCGGAGGTGCAGCCGGCCCACCCCGGGCGCCTCGGCGTTGACAATGCGCCGGGGTTGGCCGCCGCGCGTGAGGGGGAAGGTGTATCACCGTGATCGTCGAGCTCAACGGGCGTGCGGCGGAGCTCCCCGACGGCGCGACCGTGGCCGACGCCGTGGAGGCCGTCGGCGTGAACGGCGAGACCCGTGGAGTCGCCGTCGCGGTGGACGGTGAGGTGGTGCGAAGGGCCGATTGGGTGACCGTGCCGCTGGCCGACCGGCAGGCGGTGGAGGTCGTGAGGGCGGTGCAGGGTGGCTGATCAGCAGGTGGCACGCGAGGCCGCGCAGGCCGAGGACGCGCGATTCGAGCTCGGCGGACGGACGTGGGGCTCGCGACTGATCGTCGGCACGGGCGGGTTCCGGTCGCTGGAGTCGATGGAGCAGGCCCTGGTCGCGTCCGGCGCCGAGATCGTCACGGTGGCGCTCCGCCGCGTGGACCCGACCGCAAAGGGGTCGGCCCTCGAGCTCATCGATCGGCTACAGAAGTTCGCCCTGCCCAACACCGCCGGCTGCTACACGGCGCGGGACGCCGTGCGCACCGCGAGGCTCGCGCGGGAGGCGTTCGAGACCGATTGGATCAAGCTGGAGGTGATCGGGGACGACCGGACGCTGTTCCCGGACGCGGTGGAGCTGATCCAGGCCGCCGAGACCCTGGTCGACGAGGGCTTCACCGTGCTCCCGTACACGAACGACGATCCGATCCTGGCCCGCCGGCTCGAGCACGTCGGCTGCGCCGCTGTGATGCCGCTCGGCTCCCCGATCGGATCGGGCAGGGGGATCGCGAACCCAGCCAACATCCAGATCGTCGTCGAGCAGGCATCCGTTCCCGTGGTCCTCGACGCAGGCATCGGTACCGCCTCGGACGCTGCTTTAGCGATGGAGCTTGGCTGCGACGGCGTGCTGCTCTCGAGCTCCGTTGCCCGGGCGAAGGACCCGGAGCGGATGGCCAGCGCGATGCGAGCGGCAGTCGAGGCCGGCTATGCGGCGCGCCGCGCTGGTCGCATCGCGCGCAGGTTCCACGCCGAGGCGTCGACGCCGGACGAGGGTCTGCCGGAACTGGGCTAGGAGCGCCGGCGCCTGGCGACCTGGCGGTCGGTCCACTCGCCAACCGTTCCGAAGGCCCATGCCGTGCGATGCGCGGCACGGCCCACGGGCGAGTCGTCGAGCGGCTCGATCGCCGCATCCGGAGTCGCCGCCAGCGCCACCGCTGCCTTGCGGACCGCGCTCACCTGCCGGCGCATCCGGCGCTCCCACGAGCCGCAGAACTCCGCCAGGGTCGTGTCGCCGCGACGCTCGCTGACGGCCGCCAGATACGCCAGCAGGGTGGTCACGTGCTCGAGGTCGTCGACCGCCAGGCGCAGCGCCTGGTTTCGCTCCAGGAAGCGGTCGAAGACCGCGCCGCGGATCACCCCGAGGTTCGCCCCGCCTCCCTGGGCGGCGACGTCTCCGTACAGGTCGTGGCGGGCGGTCAGCGGCCCCAGCTCGTCGAGGAGCTTCCCCAGCGACTCCGTCGCCTTGTCGAGCGGCTCCCGGGCGTCCGTCCCGTCGACGGCGAGGGCCATGCGGCCGAGGCGCTTGGCGGCCTGGCGGCCGGTGACGTAGAGCTCGCGGTAGCCGCGATTCTCGGCGGGATGGAGCGGCACCGGCGAACCGTAGTGAAACTTGGGCTACGGCATCAGGCGGGCGGCGGCTCCGGGCGCTCGAAGACGACGTCCTCGGGGGGCTTGTCGTCGCGCAGTCCCTTGTAGACCGGGGCACGGAGCGTTCGCGCGGCGGTCCACTCGCGGAACTCGACCTGGGCGACCAGCTTCGGCTCGACGAAGACGGCTTCGCGCGGCGGCTGGCGGCCGGTGAAGGGGCTCCGCTTGGTGCGCAGCGGCTCGAGCAGGCCCGCGAGGCGGTCCAGCTCCGCATCGGTGAACCCGGTCCCGACGCGCCCCGCGTACTTGAGGTGGCGCTCGCCGTCCTCCTGCTCCCAGTAGCCGACCAGCAGGGCGCCGAGCGTGCTCCCGCGGCGGCCCTGTCCCGGCAGCCAGCCTCCGATGACGAGCTCCTGGCCGGTCAGGTTCTTGACCTTCAGCCACGCGCGGGTGCGGCGGCCCGGCAGGTAGCGGCTGTCGAGGCGCTTGGCGACTAGCCCCTCCAGCTCCCGCTGCCTGGTGAGCTCGAGCAGGCCCTTGCCGTCGCCGCGGTGATAGCTCGGCGCCTGCCAGTTCGCCGCGTCGAGGCCGAGGCGCTCGAGGCGCTCCCGGCGCTCCGTGTACGGGAGGTCCATGAGAGTGCGGCCGTCCAGGTAGAGGACGTCGAAGATCAGGTAGGTGACCGGGCAATCGGCCATGCGACGGCGGACCGCGGACTCGGAGGAGAGGTTCATGCGGCTCTGCAGGAGCTCGAAGCTGGGCCTACCGGCTTCGTCGAAGGCGACGACCTCGCCGTCGAGGACCGCGTCCGTGGAGCCGAGCTCGGCGGCGAGTGCGCGGAGCTCCGGGTAGGTGGGCGTGATGTCGCGCAGCGTCCGGCTTTCGAGGCGCAGGGTGCCCGCCTCGCAATAGGCGATCGCTCTGATCCCGTCCCACTTGATCTCGTAGGCCCAGCTGTCGTCGTCACGGGGGAGGTCTGTGGAGAGCACGGCCGCCATCGGCTTGATCCGCTCGGGCATCGGCTCGCGGTCCGGATCCGCGGGCGGATCCATCCGGTGGATCATCCAGTTCTTGCCGTTGGTCTGGAAGAGCGCGTACTTGCCCTTCATGCGCTCGCCGGCGAAGGTCGCGATCACCTCGTCGTCGCGGAACTTCTCCGCGTCGTAGGTCCCGCGATCCCAGATGCGCATCTTTCCGGCGCCGTACTCACCCTTCGGGATGTCGCCCTGGAACTCCAGATACTCGAGCGGGTGGTCCTCGGTGTGGACCGCCAGCCGGTTCTGCTTCGGGTCCTGCGGGACGCCCTTCGGGAGCGCGAAGGAGACGAGCGTCCCGTCGCGCTCGAGGCGCAGGTCCCAGTGGAGCCGGCGCGCATGGTGCTCCTGCACCACGAAGCGGGGCGCCTTGGGCTTGCCGCGCTTGACCGTCTTGCCGCGTTTCTTTCGCTTCGCGGCGGGCGGCTCCGGCGTCTGGTCGAACGAGCGCTTCCTCTCGTATTCGGCGAGCTTCTTGCGTTGCGCCATGCCGAGCCCATGGTAGGCGCGAGGGTGTCTCCGGCTTCTACCATGGGCGAGCCCCCGTAGCTCAATTGCTTAGAGCAGCGCCCTTTTAAGGCGATGGTTGCGGGTTGGAGTCCCGCCGGGGGCACTCTTCTTCGCCGCTCGCTTCGTCCCCATTCGCGCGCCCGAGAGTGCGGCGGCGATGGCAATTGCCGCACCGGATCTCGCAATTCGAAATCTCGCTTTGGAGCGCTGCCAGGCTGCAGCCGCGACGGGCCAGACCGATCACATTCCCGCGCTTCTCACCTATGTGATCGAACTCCAACACCGTGAGCCGCGCTTCTCCGCAATCGACACATCGGGATCGGCTCAGCAGATCGCGGAGGTAGGCCATCTTGCGGCGTTCGCCACGTGTGAGGGTTGGGTCTCGTTCGAGACCGCTGGTCTTGAGTCGCCAGGAACGTCCGCGTATGGCGGTCCGTATTCGATGACAGTTGACGCACACGACTTCGCAATTGGCGATCTCGCTCTTGATGTGCTGGAGCGAGATGCCGTCCGCGCTGAGCACGCTCACGTTTGCCCGCTTTACCCCGACGTGATCGAACTCCAAGATCAAAGGGTCCGTCACGCCGCAATCACAACAGGGATGGCTGGTCAGATGGTCCTCAATGAACGCACGAGCCTCTCGCCGGCGCCGTCGACGCGCATCATGAGTTTGGTCGCGATGGAGCTCGCCGCGGGCCTTGAAGTAGGCTCGGTAACAGTCGCGGCACCACCATTGGCGCCCCTTGGGGTGGCGGCTGAAGCTAGTGAGAGGAAGCTCCCGGTTGCACTTTCCGCACCGCCGGTGACCCAGCTCCAGCTGTTCGATGATCGCGGGCGGTTTGGTCGTACGGGTTGCCCCCGGCGACGCGGTCGGCGAAATGTCCCGGACCCAAACACTCACGGAGGAGAGCGCAGCCCCAACCTCGGTTGCGATTTTCCGAAGCGACCAGCCCTGCTGACGTAGCTCTCTGGCCCTTGCGCGTTCAGAGTCGCGGCGCGCCGCCATATGGGAACGTATGTTCGCAGCCGCGGTCGACGGAATCCCCGGAGGGCGGCTCGGATCAGCCGTGCGGCTTGCGGCGCGGGTGCTGGATTGCCTTCGGACAGACGCCGTAGACGAGCGACACCGTGTAGCCCTTCGCCACCTTGGTGCCCGGGGGCGGCGACTGGTTGAGGATCTTCTGGCAGTGGCCGTTGAAGTGCGGGTTGCCGACCGTGCCGGTGAAGTGCGGGGCCGTCTGCTCGAGCCCGGCCCGCTCCACGGCGCGCACCGCGGCGCCGAAGCGCTCGCCGACGAGATCGGGAACTCGCACCTCCGGCACGCGCGCGGGACGGCTGGCCTGAGTGCTCTCGCCCGTCTGGGCGTCGGCGTGGGTGGGTGAGGAGCCGGACGATCCGCCGCCGCAGCCGGCTACCGACAGGATCGCCGTCACTCCAACGATCGCGAGCCCCACCCGTCCAGCCTGACCCTCATGCCAAAAGTCCATCCGCGCCTCCTCTATTCTCACCAGCAAACACTATATGACCAGTGAGTACCATGCCCAGAGCACCCAACCCGGGGGACGTCAGCAGGCCCCGGGCGAGCTCGCGCTGATTCAGGCCTTCGTCAACTCCCACTACGACATCGAGGTGAAGGGCGGGGGCGAGCTCCTTGCCAGCCCCGCGATGCTCCGCGACTGGCTCGCGGCGCGCGGCCTGATCGACCGCCGCGAGCGGCTGAACGGCCGCGATGTAGATCGCGCCGTGGCGGTGCGCGAGGGCATGCGCGCCCTCGCGTTCGCCAACAACGGCGAGGCGCTGGACCCGGGCGCGATCGATGCCATGCGCCGCGCATCGGTGGGGGCGCGAACCGAGATCCGTCTCGAGCCTGACGCTCCGCGCTTCGTCGCCGACTCCACCGGGGGCATCGACGCGGCGCTGGGATCGCTGCTCGCGATCACCGCCCGAGCGATGATCGACGGCTCGTGGGCGCGCTTCAAGGCCTGCCCGGGACGGGACTGCGGCTGGGCGTTCTACGACCGTTCGCGCAACCAGAGCAGCCACTGGTGCTCGATGAAGGTCTGCGGGGACCGCGAGAAGGCCCGCGTCTACTACCGGCGGAGGACCCGCGACGAGACGAGCCGTTGAGCACGGCGGCTCACGGCGAGTAGTCGGTGACCTCGGCCAGCCCGACCCGGCCCGCGAGCTCGACCATCCCGTCGTCGAGCGGCCCCGTCACGATGCGGGAGCCCTTTCCCTGACGGATGTCGAGCGGGCGCCCCAGCCGGGCGGTGAGGGCAACCGCGGCGGCCCCGGTCGCCTCGTCCTCGGGGATCCCGAACGGCTCCGCGAACACGCGCTCGCGCAGTACCCCGGCTTCCTCGTCGATCCACGCCCACATTCCCACCTCGACATCGCTTCGCGGCGAACCGTCGAGCGCCTCGACCTCCTCGGGCGAGCCGAGCTCGACGAACTCGAAGTCCGGCGCCCATTCGGGGCGCCCCGCCGCATAGGTCCATTCGCCGTCGCTGCGGACGGGCACCTCGCCCGCGGGTGGATGCACCGCCGGAACGCCGCCCCGTTCCCGCTGAAGCAACCACGCCGTGCCGACCACCGGATGCCCGGCGAACGGGATCTCGACGGCGGGGGTGAAGATCCGGATCACGCCGCCCTCGGCGTCGTCGACGAACACGGTCTCGCTGAACCCGAGATCCGCCGCCACCGCCTGGCGGTCATCCTCAGCCACCGATTCGCCGTCCAGGAAGACCCCGAGCGGATTGCCGCCGGTTCCGTCATCCCCGACGAACACTCTCAGGACGTGCAACTTGGCCACCCCTGGGGTTCTACCGGAACAGGTCCGCCGGGTCCGCGTGCCGACGCTGGGTTTCGATCGCTCGGTCAGCGGCTACAGGGAGCTTCATGAGCGCCTTCAGTCGAGGCCTTCAGGCGTCGGTGCGCAACAACTACACGGCGTACGGCTACTCGGTGATGATCACCGCCTCGTTCGGCGTGCTCGCGATCGAGGAGACGGCCAGGACCGCCTTCATCTTCGTGTTCCTCGCCGGAGCGATCGCGGCATTCGTGGCCATCGAGCTCATCGTCTCGAGGGGCTTCGAGCGTGCGCCCCGAGGCGAGCCCATCGAGGTCGAGGCCCTTGGGGCGGCGTTCAGCCTCGGTTCGGTGGCAACCGCCGTGGGAGGGGCGGCGCTGGCAACGGTGATCCTGAGCGGCTGGGCAGCGTGGCTACTCGGCGGGTTCGCCGCCAGCGGCATCTACGTGCTCATGTCGGGCCTGGAGATCGCAGTGGCCGAGAAGCTTCGGGAGAAGCTGGATAGCTGACGGCGCCCGCGGCCAACCGGGGAGGGGGTCTAGTGGCGGAAGTGCCGGCGGCCCGTGAAGACCATCGCCGCGCCGGCCTCGTCGCAGGCCCCGATCACCTCGGAGTCGCGGACCGACCCGCCCGGCTGCACGAACGCCGTCGCACCCGCCTCGATCGCCAGCTGCGGCCCGTCCGGGAACGGAAAGAACGCGTCGGATGCGACCACCGAGCCGGCGAGGGTCTCATCGGCATCGTCGCCGCGTGCCTCCTGCGCCTTCTCGATCGCGATTCGCACCGAGTCCACCCGGCTCATCTGCCCCGCCCCGACGCCGATCGTCGCGCCCCCCTTCGCGATCACGATCGCGTTCGAGCGCACGTGCTTGCAGACCTTCCACGCGAACCACAGGTCATCCCACTGCGTGCCGGTGGGGCTCGTCTCGGTGGCGAGCTGCATCTTCTCCCGCTCCGAATCGATCCGGTCGGGCTCCTGCACCAGGATGCCGCCGCGCACCCGCTTCAGATCGTGGTCGCCCGGGTCGTCGCGGCGCTGCTCCGTGGCCTCGAGGATGCGAATCGCCTCCTTTTGGCGCAGCACGTTGAGCGCGTCGTCGTCGTAGCTCGGCGCGATCAGTACCTCGATGAAGTGCTCGTGCAGCCGTTCCGCGAGCGGCCCGTCCACGTTCCGGTTCAGCGCGATCACCCCTCCGAATGCAGACATCGGATCGCATGCGAGGGCTCGCTCATACGCGACGCCGATCCCCTCCGCGGTCGCGACGCCGCACGGGTTGTTGTGCTTGACGATCACGCAGGCGGCGGGCTCGAACTCGTCGAGCAGGCGCCTCGCCGCGTCCAGGTCGAGGACGTTGTTGAACGAGAGCGCCCGGCCGTGGAGCTTCGCAACCCGCGACAGGACGTGGGAGCGGGCGCCCACCTCGGTGTAGAGCGCTGCCTTCTGGTGCGGGTTCTCGCCGTAGGACAGCTCGAGGAACTTCTCGTGGGCCATCACCCAGTGCTCGGGAAACTCCTCGTAGCGGACACCGAACCACCGGCTGATCGCCGCGTCGTAGCGGGCGGTGAAGGCGAACGCCTCGTTGGCGAGCCAGTGCCTCGTCGCAGCGGAGACGCCGCCGCCCGTCTCCTCCATCTCGGCGAGCACCGCGTCGTAGCTCTCAGGCTGCACGACGACGACGACCGAGCCGTG
The DNA here is from genome assembly GCA_963702195.1 of uncultured Actinomycetes bacterium. Lineage (GTDB taxonomy): Bacteria > Actinomycetota > Thermoleophilia > Solirubrobacterales > 70-9 > AC-56. The sequence goes on from OY969725.1 coordinate 131,522, forward strand.
GTTCTTGGCCGCGGCACGAATCATCGTCGGGCCGCCGATGTCGATGTTCTCGATCGCGTCGGCATCGCTTACTCCCTGCCTGGCCACCGTGCGCTCGAACGGGTAGAGGTTCACGCACACCAGGTCGATCGGATCGATCCCCTCGTCCTCGAGTGTCCGCATGTGGTCCGGGTCGTCTCGCACCGCCAGGAGCGCCGCGTGCAGCCGCGGATGAAGCGTCTTCACCCGGCCGCTGAGGATCTCCGGGGAGCCCGTCAGGTCGGACACGTCGCGCACCTCGACGTCCGCCTCTCGGAGCGCCGAAGCGGTCCCGCCCGTGGACACGATCTCGATGCCCAGGCGCGCGAGCCCGCGGGCGAAGTCAACGATCCCGGTCTTGTCGGAGACGGAGATCAGCGCCCGCCGGACCATGGCCGCGTCCTCGGGCTGAGCCGCCTCCTCAGCCCCCGCGGCGGGCGTCGCCGGATCAGCCATCGCCGCCCGTCTCCGGCTGCTCCACGTGGACGATGCGCCGATTCCGATCGTCGACGCTCACGCCACCGGCGGCGATCAGGCGGATCGCCTCCGGAAGCAGTTGATGCTCGACCTCGTGAATCTCCCTCTCCAGTTGCGAGCGGTCGCGAGTGTATGGCACCGCGACCGGGCGCTGCAGGATGATCGGCCCCGAGTCGACACCCTCGTCGACGAAGTGCACGGTCACCCCGGTCACCGCCACGCCGTGCTCGAGCGCCTGGCCGACTGCGTCGAGGCCGGGGAACGAGGGCAGGAGCGCGGGGTGGACGTTCACGACGCGGTTGGGAAACCGCCGCACGAACTCCGCGGCCAGGAGCTCCATGTAACCGGCGAGCACGACGAGCTCGACGTCCCTCGCAGCGAGCCACTCGGCCATCGCCGCATCGCGCTCGATCCGGTCTCCGTGGTCAGAGCGCCCGAAGACCGCCGTCTCCACGCCGGCCCCGGCGGCTCGCTCGAGCGCTCGCGCGCCCGGCTTGTTCGAAGCCACGCACACCACCTCGATGCCGTCGCGGCCGTGCACGCCGTCGAGGATCGCCTGGAGGTTGGTGCCCGCCCCCGACGCGAGAACTGCGACGCGGAACGTCCCCATCAGGTCGTCTCCTTCACCGGAAGGCCGCGAAGCTTTTCGAACGTCGCCTCCAGGATTCCCTGAACCGCGTCCGGTTCCCGGTCGAGTCGGGCCGCGATCTCCGGCGGCTCCAGCTCCGACGTCACTCGCAGCATCAACACATCCATCTCGAGCTCGGTCAGCCCGGCCCGCTCCGCGGCGATGTCGCCCGGAAGGATCTCGAAGTAGGTGACGCCGTCCGGCCCGACGGTCACGACGTGCACGTCGACGCCGCCCTGCACCTCGACCCCGCTGCCCCGGCCCCGGCCGGTCATGTGAACCAGCGCGACGACGCTGTCCCCGGCGTCGAGTAGTTCGACCGGCCGTGCCTCGAGCTGTCCCCAGGCCTCGCGAAATTGGTCCATCCAGCGCTCCACCTCGGCGCGTCCGGCATAAGGGCCGGGTTCCGGGAGCCGCGGATGCCCGTGCCACTCGACGCCGGGCGCAAACGCGGCGACGACACCCTCGGTATCGCCCCTGTTCCAGTCCTCGTAGTGACGCCGGACCAGCTCGACATTGTCGCTTGACACAGCGGTGGCGTTCGTCAGCGGCTGGCCACCGGAGCGCCTGACCCCGCTGCATCCGACTTCGCCGGATGACCGGTCGCCTGCGGCTCCCTGGTAGCGGAGGAGGAGGCGGCAGGTGTGAGCTCTTCCAGCGCGAACTTGCCGTTGCCCTCGCCGTCGTCGCCGAGCGGATACCTGCCGGTGAAGCAGGCGTCGCAATGGCTTTCCGCCGGCACGCCGATCGCCTCGTACACGCCCTCCAGCGACAGGTACGCGAGGGAGTCAGCCCCCAGCTCGCCGGCGATGTCGTCGACGGTGCGACTGTGGGCGATCATCTCCTCGCGAGTGGACATGTCGATTCCGTAGTGGCAGGGATGGCGGATCGGGGGCGCGGAGATCCGCAGGTGGATCTCCTTCGCCCCGGCGTCCTTGAGCATCGCGACGATCTGGCGCGTGGTGTTGCCGCGAACGATCGAGTCGTCCACCACCACCACGCGCTTGCCGGCGACGATCTCCGGCAGCGGGTTGAACTTCATCCGCAGCCCCCGCTTGCGGAGCTCCTGTCCCGGCTGGATGAAGGTGCGCGCGACGTAGCGGTTCTTGATCAGGCCGTCGTCCTGGGGGATGCCGGACGCCCGCGCGAAACCGCCGGCGGCCGGGTTGCCCGAGTCGGGGACGGAGATCACGAGGTCGGCCTCCACCGGCGCCTCCCGCCAGAGGATCTCGCCCATTCGCCCCCGCGCCTGCTGGATCACACGGCCCTCCAGCCGGCTGTCGGGGCGGGAGAAGTAGATGTGCTCGAAGACGCAGTGGGCGGGCGTCTCCCCGCGGATCACCTGGCGGCTCTCCAGTCCGTCCTCGGTCAGCGAGATGAGCTCACCCGGGTTGACCTCGCGCAGGAGCTCGGCGCCGATGATGTCGAAGGCGCAGCTCTCGGACGCGATCACGTACCGGTCTCCCAGCTTCCCGAGCGAGAGCGGGCGCACGCCGTGGGGGTCGCGGAACGCAACGACGGCGCGCTTCGTCATCACGACGGTGGAGTAGGCGCCCTCGAGGCGGGGCATCACGGCCTCCACCGCGTTCTCGATCGGGCGGGCCTCCTCCACCGAGAGGAGCGCGGCCATGATCTCCGAGTCGGAGGTGCCCCGGAACCGGATGCCGCGCGCCCGAAGCTCGTTGTAGAGCTCGACCGCGTTGGTGAGGTTGCCGTTGTGCGCGAGGGCGACCTCGCGCCCGTCGTCGCGCCAGACGGGTTGGCTGTTCTCCCACGACCCGCCCCCGGTGGTCGAGTAGCGGACGTGGCCGATCGCCATGTCGCCGGCCAGCGCGTGCAGCTTCTCCTCGTCGAACACCTGTGAGACCAGGCCCGCCTCGCGAAGCGTGGTGATGTGCCCGCCCTCGCAGGTGGCAATCCCGGCCGACTCTTGGCCACGGTGCTGCAACGCATAGAGGGCGAAGTAGGCCAGGCGCGCTACGTCGTGGCCTGGCGCGTATACGCCGAACACCCCGCACTCGTCACGCGGGCCGTCGCGGTCTGGGATAGGGCGATCGCTGGCGTCCATCCGCGTTGCCTGTGGGAGAAGAATCGCAGGCAAGCCGCCTGCCAAGCAAGGCTAGCAATGGGGCCGGATTCCGCCGGTGTCCCAAGGCGCCCAGTTTCCGGGCTTTGCATGTCCGGGGTTCAGCCCGCTTCTGCTTTTCGCGCGAAGCAGAGGTGCGCTCCTAAGTATCAGCGGGCGTAGGCCGAGTAGCCGACGTTTGAGAGCGCGAAGCTCACAACCACTGCCGTCGGTCGCTGGCGCCGACGGTTTCGGCCGACCCCGCCGCAGCGCGGAGTCCTCTGGAGTGGTGGTGGCGCGCCGATTGCGCTCGCTAGGCTCCGAGCGTGAGTTCCGATCCTCAACCGGCGGCCGCCTGACCCGGCCAGTTCCAGAGGGAACGGCGCGGCCTGCTACGCCGCCTGAAGACGCGCCGGCAGCGGTCGGGGCGCGTGGGCTGACGCGGCGTTACGGCGAGGGGGCTATTGCCGTCGACGCACTCAGGGGAGTCCACCTGGACGTCCGCTCTCGGGAGCTCGTCGCCATCATGGGCCCATCGGGCTCCGGCAAGTCGACGCTGATGCACATCCTCGCTGGTCTCGACAAGCCGACGGGCGGCACGGTGACCATCGACGGGACGGAGATCACCCAGCTGGGAGATACGGACCTCACCCATCTGCGCCGAGACCACATCGGCTTCGTCTTCCAGTTCTTCAACCTGCTCCCGATGCTCAATGCGGAGGAGAACGTGGTTCTGCCGCTCTCGATCGCGGGTCGCAAGCCCGACGAGGCCTGGCTGCGAGAGCTGCTCTCGAGGATGGGTCTTGCCGAGCGCGGCCGCCACCGGCCGTCGGAGCTCTCCGGCGGAGAGCAGCAGCGCGTCGCGATCGCGCGCGCGCTCGTGTCCCGCCCGACGATCCTCTTCGCGGACGAGCCGACCGGCAACCTCGACTCTAGAACCGGAGGAGCGATCCTCGAGCTCCTCCGCGACCTGGTCTCTTCATACGGGCAGACGAGCGTGATCGTGACGCACGAGCCTCGAGCGGCCTCGATCGCCGACAGGATCCTCTTCCTCGCGGATGGCCTGATCGTCAAGGAGCTCCGAGAGGCCGACGCGGCCGATGTGCTCGCAGTGATGAACGAGCTCCAAGCTTGATCGGAGTCACGATCAAGGGGCTGGCCGGGCGGAAGCTGCGGGCGGCCCTCACCGCGATCGCAATCGTGCTCGGCGTCGCCATGGTCAGCGGCACCTACGTGCTCACCGACACCATCAAGGCCGCGTTCGGCACCGTCTTCAGCCAGGTCTACAAGAACACGGACGTCGTCGTCACCGGCAAGAGCGCCGTTGGTGGCGACAACGGCAACGGCATCCTGCCGCCGTCGTTCCCGGAGTCCCTTCTCGCACAGGTCCGCCGCCTCCCGGGCGTCGCCGCGGCAGACGGCTCGATCTCCGACTCAGCCTCCCTCGTGGGCCGCGACGGAAAGGTGGTCTCGAGCCACGGAGCGCCCTCCCTGGCGTTCAGCGTCCACGCGAACGGAAATCAGCGGTTCAATCCCCTCGACCTGACCGCGGGCTCGTGGCCCAAGGGCCCTGGCCAGATCGCGATTGACGCCAATACCGCCGCCAATGACGGCTACAGGGTCGGCGAGAGAATCGGGGTCGTCGCGCGAGGGCCCGAGAGGCAGTTTCGGATCGCGGGCATAGCCAAGATCGGCGGCGTGTCGTCGCTCGGCGGCGCGACGATGGCGATCTTCGACTTCCAGACCGCACAGAGGCTCTTCCACAAGGAGGGCCAGCTCGATCAGATCGATGTCGCCGCGGCCTCCGGGACGTCGCCGGATCAGCTCGTAGCCGAGATTCGCCCGCTCCTGCCCCCCATCGCGCAGGTCCGGACCGGCCAGGCCCAGGCGCAGAAGCAGACGAACGACACCAGCGGCTTCCTCAACATCATTCAGGACTTCCTGCTCGCGTTCGGCGGCATCGCACTCTTCGTCGGCAGCTTTGTGATCGCCAACACGCTCTCGATCACGCTTGCCCAGCGGACGCGCGAGCTGGCGACGCTACGCACGCTCGGCGCGACCCGGCGCCAGGTGCTGGGCTCGGTCATGGTCGAGGCGCTGGTCGTGGGAGCGCTTGCCTCGGTCGCCGGGCTGTTCCTCGGCCTGGCGCTCGGCAAGGGGCTGAACGCGCTCTTCGTCTCCTTCGGCATCGACCTGCCGCAGACCGGCCTCGTATTCGCGACGCGCACGATCATCGTCTCTCTCTCCGTCGGGGTGGTGGTCACGCTGCTCGCGGCCCTGAGACCGGCACTCAGGACGACACGCATCCCGCCGATCTCCGCTGTCCGCGAAGGCTCGGTGGTCCCGCGGTCGCGCTTTGCACGCTTCGGCATACCCGCGGCGCTCCTCACGATCTCGGCGGCTGTCGCGGCCATGCTGGCCGGCCTCTTCCTCGGGGGGCTTTCCACCGGCGAGCGGCTCCTCGGCGTGGGCCTAGGCGCCCTGGGCATCTTTCTCGGCGTGGCCATGCTCGCCAGGATCCTCGTGCCGCCACTCGTCTCTTTCCTCGGCTGGCCGGCGGCACGGATGGGCGGTGCCGCGGGAGCTCTCGCCAAGGGGAATGCGGCTCGCAACCCGAGCCGCACCGCCGCCACCGCGTCGGCCCTGATGATCGGCCTGGCCCTCGTCACGCTGGTCTCGGTGCTGGCAGCGGGGCTCAAGAGCACGTTCGAGAGCTCCGTGAACTCGCTCTTCAGCGCCGACTACGCGCTGACGGCCACTGACAACTTCTCGCCGATTCCCACGGCGTCCGCGGACGCGCTGAAGCAGGTTCCGGGTGTCCAGGTCGTCGCCGGGGTGCGGTCCGGCTCCGGACGGGCCTTCGGGAGCGACATCACGGTGGGCGGTGTCCCGCCGGACATCCACCGGGTGATCAGCGTGGACTGGCAGGACGGATCTCAGGCCGTGCCCGGCGAGCTCGGCCATGACGGTGCCTTCGTCTCCAAGGACTACGCAAGCGCACAGGACCTCTCGGTCGGCTCGCCGCTGGCGGTCGAGACGCCGTCCAGCAAGACCCTGCATCTGGTCGTCCACGGCATCTACGCGCCCCCGAAGGGCGGATCACCCTACGGAGACGTGACGATCTCGACCAGGCGCTTCGACGCTTCGTACGAGAACCCCGAGAACGTCTACACGTTCATCGACCTCGCCGGAGGCGTGACGGCCGCGAATACACAGCTCCTGGACAACGCGATCCGGAGCTTTCCGAATGCCAAGGTCCAGACGGAGCAGCAGTTCAAGGACAACCAGGAGCAGGGCGTCAACACACTGCTCAACCTGCTCTACGTGCTGCTCTCGCTCTCGATCGTCGTCAGCCTCTTCGGGATCGTCAACACCCTGGTGCTCACCGTGTTCGAGCGCACGCGGGAGCTGGGCATGCTGCGCGCTGTGGGCATGACCCGGCGACAGCTCCGGTGGATGATCCGCCACGAGAGCATCATCACCGCCCTCATCGGAGCCGCCCTGGGGATCCCGATCGGGATCCTGCTCGCGCTGATGGTTGGGAAGGCGATCGACTATCCGGCCTTCACGATCCCGGTGGGCACCATCGTCGTCTTCGTCATCGCCGCGATCGTGGCCGGGCTGCTTGCGGCGATCTTCCCAGCCCGCCGCGCCGCGCGGCTCAACGTGCTGCGGGCGCTCCAGTACGAGTAGCCGGCACCGACATTCAATGATCCGGACGGAGGCGCGCGGGGTTACTTGCTGGGGCCGATGTCAGGCGCCAGGCACAGCGTAAGCTGTCGCACCGTAGGAGATTCGAAGTTTGCGCCCAGCCGTCGTCCCAGACGCCACCCCATCTCGGTCACCTGGGCTGCGCCGGCGCGGGGTCGCGACCGTGGCGATCTGCGCGACGCTTGGCTTGCTGGCCGCTGGATGCTTCGGCGGCTCGAGTCGGGCGCCCAACCACGACGGCAGCGCGAGTGGGGGTGCGGCGGCAAACGCTGTGCGGCTGTCGATTACGCCCGCCAGCGGCGGCACTGATACCGCACCGAGCCGGGGGATCACGGTGAGGGCCGTGGGGGGCAGGGTCAGCAAGGTGAACGTCCGCACCGGGGGCGACCCAGTCACCGGGAGTCTGAATGCGGCCAGGACGGTGTGGCGCAGTAGATGGGCGCTGAACGTCTCGCAGCACTACACGGTGATCGCGAGCGCCGAGGGGAGTTCGGGCGGCCGGGTTACGCGCAGGAGCTCGTTTCGCACGCTCACCCCGAGAAAGACCTTCTCGACCAAGATCATCGAGGGGTATCACCAGACCTACGGTGTCGGGATGCCGATCATCCTGTACTTCAACAGGCCGGTCAAAGACAGGGCGGCGGTCGAGCGGGCGCTGCAGGTCAGGAGCTCGAAGCCGGTGGTGGGCGCGTGGTACTGGGACAGCCCTTGCAACCTCGCGGCTGTCTGCCTTTACTTCCGGCCGCGGAGCTACTGGCCGCCGAACACCCGGGTGCGCTTCACCGGCCACCTGGATGGGGTCGAGGCCGCTCCGGGGGTCTACGGGCACCACACCCTCACGCAGACGTTCACGATCGGCCCCTCGCTGACGGCGGTGGTCAGCGTGGCAGACCACTACATGAACGTCTACCGCGACAAGAAGCTGTTCGCGCACTGGCCGATCAGCAGCGGACGGCCCGGGGATGACACCCCGGACGGGACCTACCTGACGATCGAGAAGGCAAACCCGGTGGACATGAAGGGCCCCGGATACAACATCGAGGTGCCGTGGTCGGTGCGCTTCACCTGGAGCGGCGACTACCTGCACGACGCTTACTGGTCGGTGGGGGAGCAGGGGTTCACCAACGTCAGCCACGGCTGCGTGAACATGTCGCCCGCCGACGCCGAGACCTACTACAAGATGGCCGTGCCGGGCGACCCGGTGAAAATCACCGGGAGTCCACTGGCCGGCACCTGGGACAACGGCTGGACGATGTGGTTCCTTCCCTGGAAGAAATGGGTGCGCGGCAGCGCGCTGCACCAGGCGGTGCGGGCCGGACCGCACGGCAGCAAGTTCATCAGTGCTCGCCCTGGCGACCACCGGCACGGCGCTGCTCGGAGGACCCGCTCGCACAACCGGTCAGCGTCCTGAGCGCGGATCTGCCGCGGAGCCAGATGCGGAGTCGAAACCCCGCCCGAACGCGTCGCGGAACAACAAATAATGCGTGGTGCGCCGCTCGGAGGCCGCTTCTGCGTTCGCGCGTGGCTGTCGCATAAACCCAACCCGGGGCGATAGGAGCCGATCTCCGCACGGGTTAACACTCCGGACAACGTCGGCCTCGTCCACCAGGTGCGCGTCCTGCAGGCCGGCTGCCCGGTCGATCCAGTCGCTATCTGAGCCTCGTTAGGGGTGCATGTCGCGAGGACCCTTTGTGCGACAGCCTCGCGCGAGAGCAGAAGCGAGGCGCAGCGTTTGTCCGTAGGTCCTTCCCGTCCCTCAGCTACTCGCAGAAGGGCCGTCCGCCGACCTGCTGGTCGCGCCCCTGGATCCCGGCACAGTTCTTGAGCCGCGCGAGACCGTTCTCGAGCTGGAGCTGCCGCCGCGTTGCCGGGCAGTTCGCCATGACACCGCCGAAGCACTTGTTGCCCAGCTCGTAGGGGTCACGCTTCAGGTTGTAGCGCTCGACCTGGGGCGGGGTCTGATCGACGCAACCGGTGCCGCCCGGCTCCACGACCCGGTAGTGCTCGACGTAGATCTGGTGATCCTGGCGGATGCCGGCGAACTGGCATGTGGAGTGGCGCGAGAGACCCGGCTCGCTGTACTCCGTCAGCAGCCCGCGATGGCGGGGCCACTGCCCCGTGCCGTCGAGGAGGGGGACCAGCGAGCGCCCGTCCATGGTCCGGCAGCCTGCGCCGGGGTTGCACGGCGAGGCGCCCGTGAGCTGAACGATCGTCGGTGCGAGGTCGATGTTCGCGGTGGGCTTCGCGGTCGTCTTGACGCGCCCCGCCCCATCTCGATAGCGGCGCGGTGCCCTGATCACCAGGGGCAGGTGAAGGGCCTCCTCGTACGGGAAGACCTTGCCGGTGGCGAGGCGGTGCTCACCGAAGAAGAAGCCGTTGTCCGAGACGAAGACGAACACGGTGCGCCGCACCTCGCCCGCCTTCTTCACCGCGTCGAAGACCTTCTTCACGCCGCGATCGACCCCGGCGATGGAGTCGAGGGAGCAGTCCCAGCGCCGGTGGAGATTGTTCCGCTGCTCCTGGTCCAGCCGCGGCGCCGACCGCAGGAACGACGGCTTGTCGCTCATGTCCTTCTCGTTGAACGAGGGCGGCTTCGGAAGCGGCTCCTTGAAGCGCCCCTCGTCCTTGGGCTCGGGTGTGGCGGCGTGCCCACACGAGCCGTGCGGGTCGAACTGGCGGGTGACGTGCGGCGAGCGCTCGTCGAGCTGGAGGTAGAAGGGCTTTCGCTTCGGCGCGTACCGGTTGACCATCCTCACCGCGTCGTGGTTGAGGACGGTGGTCAGGTTGTCCTTCGGCGCACGCCCGTAGTGCTTGACCCGGCCGTTTGAGAACAGGTCGTAGTCGTAGTACTTCGCCTTGCTCAGGACCGTGCGCCATTGCTTCCAACCGGGCGCGACCGTCGACTTGGGGTTGGCGAAGTGCTCGTAGTTGTTCATGAACTTGCCCAGGTGGATCGTGTTGTAGCCCGCGCGTTCCAGCCAGACGGGGAGCACGTTCCCCTTCTCGATCAGGCCCGAATAGCCCACGCGGTTCGAGGTCACCCCGTGGTTGTGGGCGTACTGGCCGGTGAAGAAGGAGGCGCGCGACGGGCAGCACTGCGCCGTGGGCACGATGTAGTTGCTGAAGGTGGTGCCCTTCTTGACCAGAAACCGCTCGGTGTTGGGCATCACCTCCTTGGTCAGCTGGGCGTTGGTCTCGTCGTCGGCCTGGATCACGACGACGTTCGGCGGCTTGAGGTTGCCGTGATGGGCGGCGGCGGACGCGGATTCGGCCTGCGCCGCGGGCAGCGCCGCAGCCACGGCCGCAAGCAAGCCGAGGGCGCCGAACGCGATCCTTGTGTGGCTTCGAGCGGGCATCGGGCGACTGTGATCCGGTGCGTCTCAGCCGGGCGGTCCCTGCCACCGCGGCCGCGGTGGGCACTTGATAGCAGATGCGTACCGCGGGACCGGGCCGTCTAGTTGCGCTCCAGCGAGTGCCACGCGGACGCCGCGTCGGCGAGGCGCAGCGCGACGTCGGTCTCGGCGGCGGCCAGCTCCACCCTTTCGCCCGTGGCCTCCCCGAGCGCCAGCACCGTCACGCCACGGCGCTCTGCCTCGGCGGCCAACTCTCGGAGGACCGCCTCCGGGCCGGCGACGACGAACCCACCGGGCCCTTCGCCGAATAGGGCGCTCTCGCCGGAGCCGCCGCGCACCTCGACCAGCGGGTCGAGGTCGGCGCGGATCCCCACGCGTCCCGCGATTGCGCACTCGGCGAGCGCGCATGCGAGCCCGCCGTCTGAAACGTCGTGGGCGCCGGAGATCCGCCCGGCGCGCGCGGTGTCGCGCACCAGCTCGATCGCCGCCCGGACGTCGGCGACCTCGGTCCGCGGCAGGCCCCGATCGAGGTCGCCGCGGAGCTTCGCGAGCTGGCTGCCGGCGAGCGATGGCGCGAACGGTCCGACGAGCGCGATCGCGTCGCCCTCGGCAGGTGCGATGCCGATCGCGCGCGCGGGGTCGGGCAGCTCGCCGACCATGCCGATCACCGGCGTCGGATAGATCGGGCCGGTCTCGGTCTCGTTGTAGAGGGAGACGTTGCCGCCGACGACGGGGAGATCCAGGGCCACGCACGCGTCCGCGAGGGCCTGGACCGAGCGATCGAGCTGCCAGGCGACGTGCGGCTTCTCCGGGTTGCCGAAGTTGAGGCAGTTGGTGACACCGAGGGGCTCTGCTCCGACGCACGCGAGATTGGAGGCGCACTCGAGCACCGCCTCGATCGTGCCCAGGTAGGGATCGCAGGCGACCCGGCGCCCGTTGCCGTCGATTGCCACGGCGATCGCGCGGTCGCTCTCCGGCAGTGCGAGCACCGCCGCATCCGCCGCCTCCGGCCGCCGTACCGTGCGCGATTGGACGATCGAGTCGTACTGCTCGAAGGCCCACCGCTTCGACGCGACGTTCGGCGACGCGAGCAGCGCCCGGAGGACCTCGCCCCCGTCCGCGCGCGCGTCGAGCGACTCGTGGTTCCCGTACAGCCAGCCGGCGGGCTCCTCCGGTTCCAGGTCATACAGCGGGCAGGCGTCGACCAGCGTGCTCACCGGAGCGTCACCGACGACCTCGCCGTCGGCGAGCACCCGGAGCCTGCCGGTGTCCGTCACCTCCCCGATCCGGGCGGCGCCGGTCTGCCATCGCTCGCAGACCGCGATCACGTCGTCGAGCAGGTCGGGCTCGACGACCGCGAGCATGCGCTCCTGGGACTCGGAGACCATGACCTCGAACGGCTCCATGTCGGCCTCGCGGAGCGGGACTCGCTCGACGTCGATGTCCATCCCGACGCCGCCGGCCGACGCCATCTCGGCCGAGGAGGAGGTGAGGCCGGCGGCGCCCAGGTCCTGCAGGGACAGCAGCAGGCCCCGGTCCAGGAGCTCGAGGCAGCACTCCATCAGCTTCTTCTCCTCGAACGGATCTCCGATCTGCACGCTGGGACGCATCTCCGCGCCCTCCGCCAGCTCGGCCGAGGCGAGGACCGAGGCGCCGCCGATCCCGTCGCGCCCGGTCGACGCTCCCATCAGCACGATCGCGTTCCCCGGCCCGCTGGCGGCCGCGCGAACCATCCGGTCGGCCCTCGCGAGGCCGACGCACATCGCGTTCACCAGGCAGTTCTGCTCGTAGGGCTCCTCGAAGTAGATCTCGCCGCCCACGGTCGGGACGCCGATCGAGTTGCCGTAGTGGCCGATGCCCGCGACGACGTGCTCGAACAGGTAGCGCGAACGCTCGGATTCGAGCTCGCCGAAGCGCAGCGAGTCGAGCACCGCGATCGGCCTCGCCCCGAGCGCGAACACATCGCGGAGGATTCCGCCGACGCCGGTGGCCGCCCCCTGAAACGGCTCGACCGCGCTCGGGTGGTTGTGGGACTCGACCTTGAACGCGATCGCGTGGCCGCCTCCCACGTCGACCGCGCCCGCGTTCTCGCCCGGGCCCATGAGCACGCGCGGCCCCTCGGTCGGCAGCCTGCGCAGGAGCTTTCGCGAATGTTTGTAGGCGCAGTGCTCCGACCAAAGGAGCGAGAACATGGCGAGCTCGACCTCGTTCGGGTCCCGCTCGAGGAGCTCGCGGATGCGCTCGAACTCGGCGTCGGTGAGCCCGAGCTCGCGATGCCGGGACTCGCTCGAGACGCTCATCAGGGGTTCAGTATTCCGAGCCGGGCGGCGCGACCCACCCGCCCCGGCGCGCCGCGCCCCGGCCTCAACGCCTCTTGCGCCGGCCACGCCGGCGGAGCGCCTTCGGAACACGGGGCCTGAGCCTCCACCAGAGGCTGGACTCGATGCGCCGGAGCTTCAGCGTGCGGCTCCGGACGGTGCGAGTCCGCCGCCGGAGCTCCTCTTGCGTCTTGCGGGCCTCGGCTCTTACCTCGCGCCGCTCCTGCGCCCGGTATGCCTGGGTCTGCAGGTACCGGCTGACCGCGTACATGGCGTCGTGACGCAGGTCCTCGGCCGTCGGATTTCCCTCCCGCATCGGGACGGGGAGCTCGGCGGGACCGCCGTCGGCCAGCGGGTCGGGACAGCTCGCCAGGTACTCGCGGAAGCTCGCCTGCTCGGTGAGCCAGCCCTCGCGGATCGCGCCCGCGACGGCGTCGTCGTCCAGGACGAGGCGCTCGTAGACCCGCTCGAGCTGCCCGCTCTCCAGAGCTTCCTTGACGGCTTGCCCCTTCGGGTTTCGCCCGAGCTGGCCGTTGTCCCGGGCGATCTGGACCCGGTGGTGGTACTGGTCATAGGACCGGATTGGGAAGTGGAGGACCCCCACCGGGAAGTCGGGCGCGATGAGGAGCTCCAGCGGCCGCTCCTCCCGGTGCTCGGCCTCAGTTCGCAGCACCGGCTTGCCCACGAGCCCCTGGTAGGGCGAGCCGCCGACCCAGATCTCGATCGGGTGCGGCCCACGGAGGTTGACTCGGGAGTTGGCGCGGTGGGCCGACTTGGGCGGTCGCAGAAAACGCGCTTCGCGAGCGGTCATCCGGTCCGCAAACGGCCCGTCGCCGGGGCGCGCGGCGAACTCGGTCCGGGGGGTGAGGATCATCCCGTAGGGCTCGGGCACCGATGCGAAGGTGTCTTTGAGGGTCCCCTCCGCCGGCCACCAGAACTCGTCCGCGTCGTTGTGGATCACCCAGTCGGCGCCCATCTCGCTCGCGATCCGGGTGATGGTCTCCTCACCGCCACCCTCTCCCTTCATGTCGTGAATCCCTCCCGGAATGCGCTCGAGCCGGACAAGCCCAGCCGCCTCGTAGCGCTCGAGGATCTCGAGGGTGCCGTCGATCGAGCCGGTGTCGGCGATGACGAAGAAGTCGACCCCCTGCGCACGGTGGAATCGCAGGTTGTCCTCGATGATGTCCGCTTCGTCGCGGACCTTGTAGACCATCCCGAGCCGCACGGGCTGGCGAGGCTAACAGGGTCCCGACACCGCTTTAGGCCCGTGCGCTAGCGTCGAGGTGTGGGCAGGGGCACGCGCACGGAGGCCAGGGTGGTCGGGCTGGTGCTTTGCGCGACCGCTCTCGCGGCGGGGCTCTGGGCGCACCTGGCGACCGGGGAGCAGGCGGCGGCGGCGACCGCTGCCGCGCCGGCGCCCAACTTCTTGGTCGTGCTCGTGGACGATCAGGCGCAAAACAGCTTCAAGCGCAGGTACATGCCGCGCACGTTCGACGACATCGTGGACCGAGGCACGCGGTTTCGCGACGGCCTGGCGGCCCCGCCGCTGTGCTGCCCGGACCGGGCCGGGATCCTCACCGGACAGTATCCGCACAACCACGGGGTCTTCTCCAACGACCCCGGATATCCGATGCTTCGCGACCCGGGGGACACACTTCCGGTGTGGTTACGGCAGGCCGGATACCGCACGGGGTTCGTGGGCAAGTTCCTGAACGGCTACGGCCGGAGCACCGGGTCTCCGCCGGCGCCCGGCTTCGCAAACTGGTTTGCCTTCACGGGCTTCCCCGCGTACAACGACTACAACGTGAGCGACAACGGCCGGACGCGGCACTTCGGCAGCCGCCGCAGCGACTACTCGACCGACGTCTTCACCCGGCACGCCAAGTCGTTCCTTGCGGAAAGCGCGCAGTCCAGCACTCCATTCTTCCTCTGGCTTGCGTATGAGGCCCCACACGGATGGCGCTCGCCCATCAGTCCCTGCACCAACGGGGCGTCGCCGGGGCCGCCCACCAAGTCGGCGTACAGGGCGTTTAAGAACGTCCCGCTGCCGAAGCCCCCGTCGTTCAACGAGCGCAACGTCTCCGACAAGCCGGCGGCGATTCGCCACCTGCCGCGCCTGAACGCCAAGGCGATCAACCACATCGCCATCGACTGGCGCTGCACCCTCGCCGCCGTCCGCGAGCTCGACCGGGGAGTGGGCCGGGTGATGAACAAGCTCGTCGCCAACGGCCAGGCCCACAACACGATCGTCTTCTACGTCTCCGACAACGGGAACTTCTTCGGCGAGCACCGCCGGCCGGACGGCAAGTCCGACGTGTACGAGCCGTCCCTCAACGTGCCGTACGCGGTCAAGATGCCGAGGATCTACCGGAGCGGGCCGCGCGTCGACCACAGCGCCGCCGTCGTCTCCAACCAGGACGTCGCCGCGACCATCGTGGACTACGCGAACCGCTACGCAAGGCCCGTCGAGACCTGCGCGGCGCCCGGCGACTGCCGCCGGCTCGACGGCCGCACGCTCGCCCCGCTCGTCGCCAGCGGAGGCGTCTGGCCGGTGCGCCGCGGCGTCCTGGACGAGATCAACTCGGGTGGCCACGATTACAACGCGGTTCGGACCCCCCGTTACACCTACTCGGAGCTCGCGACCGGCGAGCGCGAGCTGTACGACCTCAAGAAGGATCCCCACGAGCTGCACAACCACGCCGGCGAGCGCGCCTACAAGGGGGCGCAGGCCCGCCTGGCCGAGCGCCTGGCGCTTCTGCGCCGCTGCTCGGGAGTTCAGGGCCGGGACACGCCTACTGCGCGACCCTTCTGCGAGTAGGCGATCAGCCGCAATAGTGGCGGCCGGCACGGCGCGGGCGCGGGTCCCGCCCCGCGACGCCGGAGCAGTTCGCGATCCGTGGGACGAGCTTGGTCAGCCGGGCCTCGCCGGGCCCATCGGGGCAGTTGGCTCCCTTGCCGGCGAAGCACAGGTTGTTGAGCTCGAAGGGATCGCTCGTCAGGTCATATCGCTCCCACTCCCGGTCGGGCACGCACTTGTTGGAGTTGGGCTTGTTCGCGACCGTGAGGTAACGGAGGAGCACCTGGCCGCCGGCTCGCACCCCCCGGTAGGTGCACACGGAGTGGTGCACCTTGGCATGGGTGCGATCCAGCTCGATGCCGATCGGCCGGCCGGGCGCCCATTGCGGCGTCCTGCCCTTGATCAGACCCAGCAGCGAGCGGCCGTCCACCACCCGGCAGTGGCCCTTCACCGGACACGGCCTGGCGTGGGCGAGCTTCAGGATCGTCGGCGCGAAGTCGATGTTCGCCACCGGCGCGGTCACGTGCGCGGCGGGGGCGTGGCCGCCCAGGTAGCGGGCCGGGACGCTCATGATCAGCGGGGTCGAGTTGGCCTCCTCGTATGGGTTGAGCTTTCCCCCGAAGATGCGGTGCTCGCCCTTGAAGAGCCCGTTGTCCGAGTAGAAGATGAACACGGTCCTGCCGAGCTCGTGCAGCTTCTTGAACTTGTGGTAGATCGCGCCGACGCTCCGGTCGACCCCCGCCAGCGCGTCGAGGCCGCAGCGGTAGTTCGTGGTCATCCGGGCGATGTCCCCGTTCGACAGGCGGGGCAGGACCCGCATGAACGACGGCTTGTCGGACATGTCGGCCTCGTTGAACGACGGGGGGTCGGGCAGCGGCACGTTGTCGAAGCGACCCTCGTCCCGGGGATCCGGAACCGGGTTGCATGCCGACACGTGGTGGTGGTGCACCGATGGATGGGGCGCGGTCTCGTCGAGCTCGAGGTAGAGCGGGTGCCTGGTGGGCACGTAGCGCTTGATCAGCCGTTGTGAGATGCGGTTGAAGACGCGGGTCGAGTAGTCGCGCGGCTTCCTTCCGTAGTGGACCCTCTTGCCGTTGACGGAGAGGTCGTAGTGGTAGTACGCGGTCTCCTGCTTCCAAAAGAGCGTGTACCACTGGTCCCAGCCGGGCGCCGGCTTGAACGGGTCGGGCTTGTGGCGCCGGTACAGGTTCATGAACTTGCCGATATGCGCGGTCACGTACCCGGCCCGTTTCAGCCAGACCGGAAGCACGTTGTTCTTGTCACGCAGCAGCGGGTAGATGTTGCGGAGCACGCCGTTGTTGTGCCCGTACTGCCCGGTCTCCAGCGTCGCGCGCGACGGGCAGCAAAGGGGGGTCGTGAGGTATGCGTGGTCGAAGCGGGTGCCCTGGTCGCCGAGGAGCCTCGAGACGTTCGGCATGTACCTGGCGCTCATCTGCGAAAGCGCCTGGTCGTCGGTCATCACGAGGACGATGTTCGGGCGCTTGTTCTGCCCGTGGGCCTTGCCCGCCTGCGCCGTTACCGGCGTTCCCGCGGCGAGCGCCGCAGCGACGATCAACCCGGCGCCCGCCAGCGCCAGGCTCGCGGTCCTGCGCCTCATCCCGCCCGTCACGCGCCACTCCCGTTCCCCCCGGCGTTTGGATCTCCACCTCCACGCCGGAGCCCGAGCTCGATCGCTCCCCTGCATGAACAGTTCAACCGATCCGGCACGCTGTTTGTTGCGCGGGGGCGCTACTGGTACCCGAACCTACGCAGCGCTTCGCCCGCGATCTCGTGAATCGTGCGGAGCTGGGCCGGGTCGCGCTCGCGCCAGCCTCCGATCGAAGGCGAGGGGCGGATCTTCTCGACCGCCACCCGCTGCATCGACTCTCGTGGCGCCGGGCTGTCGATGAAGTCCAGCAGCTCCACGACGGCGCTCGACGGGTCGCTGCAGATGTCCTCGTAGCGCATGCGCAGGTAGTTGGAGCCGAGCTCGCGCTCGCCGTAG
The DNA here is from genome assembly GCA_963702195.1 of uncultured Actinomycetes bacterium. GTDB lineage: Bacteria > Actinomycetota > Thermoleophilia > Solirubrobacterales > 70-9 > AC-56. Next base: position 148,894 of record OY969725.1, read on the forward strand.
TTGGCGGCCGCCGTGTTCACGAGGGTCCAGAAGGCGGCCAATCGAATCGGCAGGCGCCCCTCGTTGTACTTCGGCTCGAGGAGCTGGGGCCCGTGGCGGCGCATCTGCTGCCTGTTGCGGGAGTACGCCATGTCGCGGCCGTCGCGCACCAGGTGGATCGCCTTCATGCCACCAAAGAGCTCGTGGACGAAGGGGAGGATCAGGATCGTGCGTGGCGCCTTCCAGCCCCATGAGGCCTCCTTGTCGCCCAGCGCACTCCGGTGAGCCTCGAGCGCGCGCGCGAAGCCCTCAGCCATCGGCAGCGGATACCCGTAGGGGCTCTCCCCCGAGCCGCGCGCCTCCTTCCCGATCCAATCGGTGTTGCCCAGATAACGATCGAGCCATCGCCTCATGAAGTGCCCGATGTCGAGCGCGTCGCCCGCGGCGTTCAGCCTCGTTCCGAGGTAGTAACCGGAGTGGTCGGTCAGCACCTGCAAGACGCGGGTCCCGGACCCCCCGGTGCCGAAGATCACGACCGGCTGCGGATAGGAGAAGCCCGGCCCCGGCCGCCCGCCCCGGAGGCGGCCGACGGTCCGCTGGAGCACCCTGGTCAAGGCGCGTGACTCCCTTCGGGACGTCGCATGCGGCGAAAGGATAGGTGGCTCACCTGGATCAGCGAGGGAAGTGCGGATCAGCCGGACGCGAGCGCCGCCAGCGCCCCCCACAGCTCGAGCGCGTCCGGGCTGTACACGTCGTCCGTCCAGTCGCCGCCGCCGGCCGCGCTCGCCAGATCCGGGTCGAAGAACTCGGACGCGGCGCCGGCCTCGAGCCCCCAGAACTCGAGCGCCGCCCTGACGCGCGCGTCGAGCTCGTCGGGCCGGTCGAAGTCGATCACCGGAAACGGGCTCCGGCGGTGCCAGTCCAGAAGCGCCTGGTTGTAGATCACCCAGACCTCCTCCCACTCGCGGGCCGACAGCTCCGGGTGCTTCTCGGGGCGGTCACTGGCCCGGGAGGCGAGCGAGCTCCGCACCGCCACCGGGTTGCGGATCACCCCGATGGGCCGCAGCTCGAGGTCGCTCCACAACGGTGGGCAGACGAGCATCCGAGGGTCCTTCACGGCGATCGCCTCGCCGTCGATGGCGCCCACGATCCGGTTGCGGCTTCGCAGGTCGCCGGCTCGCACGGTGACCTCGGCCGGAGGTCGCCACCAGGTGCCGCCGGATCGCTCGAGGATCGCCTCGTGAAGCTCGTTCAGCTCCGGGATCTCACGGTTCCCGCGCTGGTTGAACCGGTTGCGCTCCCGGACCCGCCCGAACTCGAGTCCGTGGTCGGCGAGCATGCCCGCGATCGCGGACGTGCCGCTGCGGTGCATGCCGAGGATCGCGACCAGGGTCTTGGACCGTAGCTCCGGCGGCGCCTCCGGGCTGCTGCGGATGCTCTCGAGGGGATTCCGTACGCGCATCAGACGGAGGACGACGAGGAGATGCTCTCCTCCGCCCGCCGGAGCCATCCGGTGGCCGGCTCTCCGAACCGCTCGGATAGCTCCTCCAGCTGCGGGAGGTACATGCGGGCGAGGTGGCCGCGGTACTGCTCGGGGATGGAGCTCTTGGCCCGGGGAGATCTGTTGAACATCGCGGACACGGCGGCCGGGATGTTTGACTCGTCGTCGGACACGCCAAGGAATCGGTAGATGCGGAGCAGGAAGTCCCTGGGGTTCTCCTGGATCTCGTCGAGGAAGCCGACGAAGACCTGGTCGCGGCCGAAGATCCCCTCCCAGACGGAGAGGTTGCGCATGTAGTCGCCTCTGAGGGTGTGGCGCGCGCGCTCGAAGTGCTTCATGAGCTCCTCGTCGGTGATGCTCTCGACCGGTCGCTCCCCGCGCTTTGCGAGCGTCATCAGGGCCGACGACCAGCTTCTCTCGATCGGGTCGCGCAGCAGGTAGATGATCCGCATGTTCGGGTTGATCCCGTGTATCTCCTCGACCAAGCTCGGCTTCAGCGTCGAGTAGGCCGGAGTGATCTCGCCGGCGACCTGCCCGGGTTCCGGGCGAAACACACGGCGATACCACTCGTTGTCCCGCTTGCGGAGGAAGAAGTGCGCGTCCCACCGGAGGTGCCTCAGGAAGCCCGAGTCGCCGCGACGCATGGCGTCCTTGTAGGTCTCGCCCTGCTTGTACCTGCGCATTCGCTTTCGCACGTGGTTGCGGTAGTAGCGGTTCTTGGGGCGCGCCTGGGGGCGCTTGTCGAAGTAGTGCACCTCCTTCACGGGCGACATCCAGATCTCCGGATGGCGCCGGAGGTTGGATGCCAGCCAGGTGGTGCCGGTCCTCGGGGCGCCGATCCCGAGGAAATCGGGTAGCGGTCGCTCGTTTGCGCGTCGGATCCGCATGCTCAACTGGCTGAGTCTAGGCTCCCGCCCTCCCATGATTCACATCGCAACCGTCCACTGGGCGCACGACCGCTGGATCGACATCCAGCTCCGCTACCTGGACCGCAACATCGACGAGCCGTACCGCGTCTACGCCTGGCTCGACCAGGGCATGCGGGACCACGCGGAGAAGTTCTTCTACAGCACCGACGTCCCCCTCAAGGAACACGAGTACAAGCTGACGGTCCTGGGCGACCTCGTGGCGCACGCGGCGGACCCGGACGACGTGATCCTGTTCATCGACGGTGACGCATTCCCAATCGCGCCCCTTGCGCCGTTCCTGCACTCCACCCTCGAGCGCTATCCGCTGCTGGCGGTGCGCCGGGCCGAGAACAACGGCGACCCGCAGCCTCACCCCCTCTTCTGCGCGATGCGAGCGTCCCTGTGGCTCGAGCTGCCGGGCGACTGGCGGCGTGGGCACACCTGGCGAGACGAGCAGGGCCAGACGGTCACCGACGTGGGCGGCAACCTCCTCGGGCTGCTCGAGGAGCGCGGCACCGAGTGGCACCCGATCCTCCGCACCAACAAGGTCAATCCGCACCCGCTTCAGTTCGGCGTCTACGGGGACCTCGTCTACCACCACGGCGGCGGCTTCCGCCGGACCGCGGGCGGCCGCATCTCCTGGATGCCGCACCGGCGCTTCCTGCGGTCAACGTGGCGGGGGCGCCTGGCGGCGCGGCTCCCGCGAAAGGGCAGGCTCGGGTACCTCCGGCGCTGGATCGACCCCGTCCACCGCTACCGCGAGGCGCTTGCGGACCAGCTCGCCGAGGTGAACGACGAGGTCTTCGAGCTGATCAAGCGCGACGACGAGTTCTACCGCCAGCTCATCGACCCGAAGCCTGGGGGCGAGCTGGAGCGAATCACCGCGGCGTTGCCGGACCCCGAGGTGGCGTCTACGCGCTGAGGGCGGTCGGCTCGCGGGCCGTTGCGAACGCGGCCGCCGATTCGAACAGCCGCAGCCCGTCCTCGGAGCCCGTGAGCTCGTCAACCGCGTGCTCGGGATGGGGCATCAACCCGACCACGTTGCCGCGCTCGTTCGCGACGCCCGCGATGTCGCGCGCGGACCCGTTCGGGTTGTGGCCCGGCGCATAGCGCAGGACGACGCCGCCGCGTTCCTCCAGCGCATCGAGCTCGGAATCCGGCGCGAAGTAGCGGCCTGACTGGTGCTTGACCGGGATCGAGAGCCGGTCGCCGACGCGGCACTCGCCCGTGAACGCGGTGTCCGCGCACTCAACCACCAGCTCCACCTGGCGGCAGGTGAACAGCAGCGACTCGTTGGTCAGCAGCGCGCCGGGAAGGAGCCCGGACTCGCAGAGGACCTGAAAGCCGTTGCAGATCCCGAGGACCGCGCCGCCGGCCTCGGCGTGCCGCGCGACCGCCTCCATGGCGGGTGCGAACTGCGCGATGGCGCCCGCGCGGAGGTAGTCACCGTAGGAGAACCCACCCGGAACCACGACAACGTCGATTCCGTCCAGGTCGTGCTCCTCGTGCCACACGAGCCGTGCGTCGCCGATCCGGGAGCATGCCTGGACCGCGTCGCGATCGTCGCAGGACCCGGGGAACTGGAGGACCCCGAACCTCACTGTCCGGCGCTTCCGTTCAGCTCGATCTCGTAGTCCTCGATCAACGGATTGGCGAGCAGCTTCTCGCACAGATCCGCGAGCGCGTCGGGGTCATCGGTCTCGAGCTCGACCAGCCTGCCCACCCGCACCTGCGAGACGCCCTCGAAGCCGAGGGCTGGGAGGGCCCGCTCGACGGCCTTCCCCTGCGGATCGAGGATGCCGTCCTTGGGCCGGATCAGGACCTTGACCTTCAACGCACTCCGAGGTTAGAACCTATTCCGGCGGGGCTGCGGCGCCAGACGTCCAGCCGGAAGGTGAGCGAGGCGCCTACGGCTCGAGGCTGGTAGGGGGGAGACGCTAAGCGCCAGCTTCGATCGGGTGAGTGATTGACCGTACAGTGCGTATCCGTTACGTCAGGCACCCCGCCGCGGCCGCCAGAGCCGATCCGAACCCGAGCCCGCGAGCGGCAGCAAATCCACCTATACGGTTGATTGTCTGCCACTCGTCGCCGGAAGCGATGCCCGCGGTGCGACTTGGAGTTCGGCGCACGCGTGCGAGCCGTCGGGAACGATCGCGTGACGGTCAGACTGGTGATGAGTGGCGGTGCGGAGCTGACCGAGTCAGCAACACCCTGAGCCCGACCGGATACGCATTGACCGCACAGATCCCGGCGAATCACTCACTCGACGGATCGAGAGGAGGATTGACCGCGTATATGGGGGCGAATCCACCTCTCGAAGGGCCGAAAACGATCAAGGGCTCGCGGATACGGCGGGGGTGTCACCCTCATTGCCGCCGTTTTCGTCTTGACGCAGCGCTGGGCGCCGGCCGGTGGACGGCGCGAGCGCGCCGGCCGCCTCGAGCTGTGCGGCGAGCCCGCTGCGTAGATCGAAGCGCGGCTCCCATCGGAGCCACCTGCGGATGCTCGTGGTGTCCGCCAGGGTCCGGCGGACGTCGCCGGCGGCGCGGTCGCCGTAGCGGACCCGGAGCGTGCGCCCGGAGAGCTCCTCCACGATGGCCACGACCTCGCGCAGGGTGGCCTCGCTGCCGCCGCCCACGTTGTAGGTCCGCGCATCGGGCCCGGCATCCATCGCCGCGATGGTCGCGGCCACCGCGTCGGCGACGAAGGTGAAGTCGCGCGACTGGCTCCCGTCGCCGTACACCTCGAATTCGCTCCCCGCGACCAGGTCCTCGACGATCCGCTGAAACGCCATGTCGGGCCGCTGGCGCGGCCCGTAGACCGTGAAGTAGCGCAGCACGGTGCACCTGAGGCCGAAGTCGCGGATGTAGGCGCCGATCAGGTGCTCGCAGGCCAGCTTGGTGACCCCGTACGGCGAGATCGGCGCCGGCCCGGTGTCCTCCGACGTCGGGTAGGAGAGGGCATCGCCGTAGATGGACGAGGAGGAGGCGAACACGATCGGGACGTCGCGCTCGGCGGCGGCCTCGACGACCGAGTGGGTGGCCGCCAGGTTGTCGTTCAGGTACCCGGGGAAGCCGGCGCCCCAGCTCGCCCGGACCCCGGGGCGCGCCGCCAGGTGGAAGATGCCGTCGAGGCCTTCGAGCAGATTCTCTTCGAGCGCTCCCGCGCCGAGGTCGCGCTCGACCAGCTCGAAACCCTCGTGCTCGCGAACGTTCTCGAGCTGCGCCTCCTTGCGGGCGCGGGGGTAGTAGTCCGTGAAGGCGTCGACCCCCACGACCGCGGCGCCCCCCTCGAGCAGGGTCTCGGCGAGCGTGGAGCCGATGAATCCGGCGCAGCCGGTGACGAGGTACCTGCTCACGCCGCAACCTTAGTCAGGACGCCTCAGGGGCTCGCGTTCGGTCTTCGCCCAGTCGCGCTGCACGGTCAGCTGGCGCACCGAGGAGCGCAACAGAACCGGCCACAGCAGCCAGCTGTAGAACGCGTACACCTGTGCGGTCGCGATGCCCGCCAGCGCGCCGCCACTCCCACTGGCGGTACGGGCCGCGATGCAGCCGAGAATGGTGCCGCCGAATCCGAGGAGATAGATGAAGACGAGCATCCAGACCGGCCCGCCGGCCCAGAACGAGGCCTCTCCGGTGGCAGCGAGCACGATCGCTGCGACCAGCGCTGCTCCGACCAGCCCCTGGAAGAAGGGCATCAGGAGATAGGCCGCCAGGTCGAGGCGCGCCAGCACCGGCCGGTGCGAGCGCCACACGAGGCCGAGCAGGCTGATCGCCTGAAGGTTGCCCTGCGACCAGCGGGTTCGCTGGCGAAACAGCGCTCGTAGGTGCGAGAGACCCTGCTGTTCGACGCTGCCGCGGAGCTCCTGCCGGCCGTGCCATCCGGCGGCGATGAGACGTAACCCGAGATCCTGGTCTTCGGTCAGCCGGTCGCGCCAGGGGCCCTCGCCGTTGGCGACCTGGTCGAGTGCAAGCAGGCGGTTGAACTGGCCGTTGCCGCCCATGCCGGCGGTGCCGGATGCGTTGCGGCCCGCCTGGAACAGGGCACCGTAGATCGAGAACTCGATGTCCTGCATCCAGGTGAGGAACCGCTGCCGGTTGTAGATACGGACGAGCGACTGCACTCCCCCCACGGCGGGATCGGCGAAATGCGCGGCCGCATAAGCCGGGGCCTGGCGATCGAGCCTGCCGTCGGCGTCGACGACCGTGACGATGACCCGATCGCGCTCGACCTCCCCAAGGAGCTCGCCGAGAGCGCGATAGGCGTGGTTCAGGGCCGCCGCCTTGCCCTTCTGCGCGTTCGGGGGCTCGCGCCTGAGCACGTGCAGCTCGGGGTGTTGGAGCCCGCGGAGCACCTCGGCTGTCCCGTCGGTCGATCCATCGTCGACGACCACGATCTTGCGCTGCGGAACGGGGATCTCCAGGAGCCGGCGGACACTGTCGCGGATGGTCACCTCCTCGTTCAGGGCGGGAACGAGGAAGACCCAGATGAAGCCGGCCGTGGCACGGTCCGAGCGATCCGGCGCCCGCCTGCGCGCTACCTGGCCGCGCGCAAAGAGGGCCGCGGTCCAGACGAGCATGGCCACGATCACGACGAGCGCGAGGGTGAAGAAGATGGCCCACGCGTCCGGCAGGCTGCCGAACAGGATCCACCCCCCGACCACGATTCCGCCGCTCGGTCTCAGGGTGTGGGCCACAGCGGCTCGACCGGCGGCCGCTTTTCCTCCGTTCCGCGCTCGTGCGGCGGGACTTCGACCGGGTCGATTCCGATCTCGTATCCGGCCGCGGTGAGCACGGCCTGTCGGTTATAGCCGGGTCCGAACGGATGAGGGGCCCGGCCGCCGTGGAGCAGGTGCTCCAGCGCCGCAACGATGCGATGCGCGGCCTGGCCGTCGCCGTACGGATTGATGGCCTCGGACATGCGCGCGTACGCCGCCGGGTCGCTCAGGAGCAGGTTTCCCTCGGCGGCGATCCGATCGGCGTCCTGGCCGACCAGCAACAGGGTGCCTGCCTCGACGCCCTCCGTGCGCTCGGTCGTCTCACGGGCGACCAGCACCGGCTTACCGAGCGACGGCGCCTCCTCCTGGATACCGCCCGAGTCGGTGATCACGAGCTCGCACCGGGCGAGCAGCCGTGCGAATCCCGCGTAGCCGAGCGGCTCCGTGAGGAGCACGTTCTCGATGCCCTTCAGGGGCTCGCCGAGCTCCTCGCGGACCCGAGGGTTCGGATGCAGGGAGACCACGAACTTGACCTCGGGCTGCAGCTCAGCGAGCCTCGCGACGCCGGCGGCGATCCGGGCAAGACCGCCGCCCCAGTTCTCCCGCCGGTGAGCCGTGACCACGACGATCCTGCTGTCGCCCGCGTGCAGGTCGTGCAGCTCGGGGTCGCTGAACTTGATGTCCAGGCTGGTCGCCCACTTGAGCGCGTCGATGCCGGTATTGCCGGTTACGAAGACCTGGTTCGTGGGGATCCGCTCCCGAACGAGGTTCTGCTGGTTGGTGGTCGTGGGGGCGAAGTGAAAGCACGCGATGCACGAGATCAGCTGGCGGTTCAGCTCCTCCGGAAACGGGCTGAGATTCAGCCCCAGCGTGCGCAGCCCGGCCTCCACGTGCATGACCGGAATCCGCAGGTGGAACGCGGCGAGCGCGGCGGCGAAGGCCGAGCTCGTGTCGCCGTGGACCAGGACCGCCGCGGGGAAGTCCCCGCGAAGGACCTCGTCGGTGCTCGCCACCGCAGCGCCCTCGGCCCCGAACCACTCGTGGCAGAAGTCCTCGAACCGGTTCATCACTTCTGCGACCCGCTCGTTGAGTCGCGATCGGATCCCGCCAACCAGGAGCTCCACGTCCGTCTTGATCTCCGCCAGCTCGAAGATCTCCGTGACCATCTGATGGTGCTGGCCCGTCGATACGACCAGCGGGTGGAAATACTCGCTCTCGCGCAGCGCGAGGATGATCGGGACGAGCTTGATCGCCTCCGGCCGGGTGCCGACCACCACGGGAACCGTGAGCTTCGCCCGCCCGCCCCTGCTCGAGGCTGCGGGAGCTGCGCCTTCTGCCATGCGTCGACGCTACCCCAGGCTGGCCGCGGCGGCAACCCGACTGTCAGCTTCGCTGCTTGCCGCGTCCCCGGCCGAGCAGGCGCCCAAGGGCCCTCCGAATCCGGCTCCACGGTCGGGAACGCTCCTTCCGGAGCTTCCCGCGTAGTGTCGCGATCCGCTTGCGTCTCCGGTCCAGCCTTCGCTCGGTTCGCTTGATGCGCTGGTTCTTGGACTCGATCCGCCGCTCGCGGCGCTTGACGGTCCGCCGCGCGGCGTCGCGTTGCTTCGCGGTGTCCTTCACTTCCTCCATGAGGGCCTCCGAGCGCTCCCGCCCGCGCTCCCGTTGCAGGCTCGTCCACCGCGACGTCCGGGCGAGGAGCTGCATCGCGTCGAACTCGAGCTCCGACCGCTCGGCCTCCTCCTCCGCGGGGCTCAGCTCGACCCCGAGCGAGCCCGGCTCGCCGCCGTCGAGCGGGTCGGGACAGCGCTCGAGCAGGCGCGCGAAGCGGTCGTCTCGGACGAGACGCGCATCGCGGATCCCCTTCTCCACATCGGCGTCGTCCAGGACCAGCTCGGCGTACAACTCCTCGAAGCGGCCCTCCTCGTAGGTCTCGCGCAGCCGCTTGAACCGCCCCCAGTCGGGATAGTGGCCCTCGAAGATCGCGACCTCGGTCCGGCGCTTGAACTGCGCGAACGACCGCACCGGGAAGTGAAGGATCCGGAGCGGCCACATCGGCGCCCAGACGAGGCGGGTCTCCTCCTGGCGGGGCTCGTCATCGGTCCCCTCCGGGTCCCGCACGGTGCGGTGCACGGCGCGGCCCGGGGGGCGCAGCGTCTCCGCGACGCCGTCCGGGCCCTCGACCGCCACGTCGTGTGCTCCGCGGTCCAGACTCACCACGTCGGGTTCGGCACGGTGCGCCACCTTGGGCTGCAGGCGCGAGCGCGCCTCTCGGACGGTGAGCCGCTCCGCGAACGTGCCCGGGCCGTCCGGCCGGCCCACGTATTCGACGCGGGGCGCCACCACTACGCCATATCGCTCGGGGATTCCAGCGAGCGTGTCCTTGAGCGAGCCAAAGACCGGCCGCCAGAACTCGTCGGCGTCCGTGTGGACCACCCAGTCGGCGCCGAGCTCCGTCGCCGCCAGCCGGGCCATCTGGGTCAGCCAGCCCGCGCCGGCGACGCGGTAGTCGGTCCCGGGCTCGGAGATCACGGTCACGAGGCCTGCCTCGGTGTAGCGGCCCAGAATCTCCGGGGTTTCGTCGGTCGATCCGTTGTCGGTGACGACGAAGTGGTCCACGCCGAGAGCGTGGTGAAAGCGCAGGTTCGACTCGAGGATGTCTCCCTCGTCGCGCACCTTCAGCGCCATCACCACGCGCATGCCGGACTCTTGCGATCCGCCGTCGGCCAAGGGCGGGAAGTGTAGGCGTCGCCTGAACGCGCACTGTTCCACCCTGAATCACTTGCGGCGGGCTTCGCCCGCCTCACATGCTGCTGCGTCGACAAAGTCGCCGCCCATCACACCTGCTAGGAATCGACCGGATGAAGCTCGTGATGACGCTCTTGGTGCGCGACGAGGAGGACATCGTCGGCGACAACCTCGACTTCCACCTGGCGCAGGGGGTCGACGAGGTGATCGTCACCGACAACGGATCGGTCGACGGGACGCTCGAGATCCTGCGCTCATACGAGGCCCGCGGCCTCGTGCACGTCATCGAGGAGCCGACCGACGACTACTCGCAGGGGCGTTGGGTGACGCGCATGGCGCGCATGGCGGCCAGCGAGCTTGACGCCGACTGGGTGATCAACAACGACGCCGACGAGTTTTGGTGGCCGCGCACCGGGTCGCTGCGGTCGGTGTTCGAGGCTCTTGGCGACGACGTCGGCAGCGTGGTCGGGCACCGCACCAACTTCGTCCCCCGCCCGGAGGACGACCGGCCCTACTGGGAGCGCATGACAATCCGCGAGCGGGAGTCGCTCAACCCGGTGGGCAGGCCGCTGCCGCCGAAGCTGGCTCACCGCGCCCACCCGGAGATCGTGGTCGTGCAGGGCAACCACCGGATCAAGGGTCCCGACCTCGGGTCGGAGCTCGACGACGGCTCGATCGAGATCCTGCACTTCCCGATGCGCTCCTACGCGCAGTTCGAGAACAAGATCGTCAAGGGTGGCCGCGCGTATGCGCGGAACAAGGAGCTGCCGGAGAAGACGGGCCGCACCTGGCGGCGGCTGTACGAGACCTGGGAGCAGGGCGGGCTGCCGGCCCACTATCAGGAGAACGTCGTCGCCGAGGGCGCTCGCGACGACCTGATCGAGGACACCAGGCTGCGCGACTACCTCGAGGCCCTTCGCCTCAGCGCGTCGACGGGCGAGTAGGCCTACTCGGCGTCGGTCGGCTGCGAGCCGTCCGCGGCGGCCGGCTTGAGCTCCCTGGTCGCGCGCCGGCGGCGCCGGGTGAACTTCAGGAGTCGCCTGCCCAGGGTTCGGCCGAGCTTGGAGCGGAGCTCCTTGTTCTGAGCGTGCAGCTCGTCGATTCGCTGCCGCGAGCGTTCGAGCTGGACCATGTGGAATCGCTGTGTACGGGCCATGAGCCGCAGCGAGTCCAGTTCGACCTCGGCGCGCTCGCGTTCGAGCTCGTCGGGGCCGAGCTCGACCTCCACGGACCCCGGCGCCGCACCGGAAAGCGGGTCCGGGCAGCGCGGCAAGAGCTTCGCCAACCGGTCGTCGCGGACGAGCTTGCCCTCTCGCACCCCCTCCTCCACGGCCGCGTCGTCCCAGACGAGCGCGTTGTAGATCTCGTTCAGGCGCCCCTCCTCATAGGCGATCCGGAGGCGACGGAAGCGACCCGTGTCGCGGAAGCCGCCGTGCTTCAGGAAGATCTCCGTGCGCTTCACGAATTGCTCGTAGGAGCGCAGCGGGAAGTGGAAGATCCGGAGCGGGTGGGTGGGCGCCCACACGAGGCGCACCTCCTCGGCCCCGACGCTGCCGCCCGCATCCTCGTCGGCGGCGGCGCCGCGAACCCCGCGGTGCACCACTCGCCCCGGGGGGCGCAGAGCCTCGAAGAGGTCCCCGCCGCCCGCGGACGCCACCTCGTGCGTGTTGCTCAGCGCCACCACGTCGGGGTCGCCGCGGTGGGCGACCTTTGGTTGGAGGTTCGAATGGGCTTCGCGCACGACGAGGCGGTCGGCGAACGAGCCGGGGCCGTCGGGGCGCGCCACGTACTCGGCGCGGGGGGAGACCACCCCGCCGTACTCCTCCGGGATCCGGCCCAATGCGTCCTTGATCGTGCCCGTGATCGGCCACCAGAACTCATCGGCGTCGTTGTTGAAGACCCAGTCCGCGCCGTACTCGGTGGCCGCCAACCGCGCCATGCGGGTGGTCCAGTCCATCTCGTTCGACCGCAGGCCGCTGGTCGGCTCGGAGATCACGTGCGCCAGCCCGGCGGACACGTAGCGGTCGAGGACCTCCGCGGTCCCGTCCACGGAGCAGTTGTCCGTGACCACGAAGAAGTCGACGCCCATGGCGCGGTGGAAGCGCAGGTTGTCGGAGATGATGTCCGCCTCGTCACGGACCTTGAGGGTCATGACGAGCCGCATGGCTGTCCTAGCGAGCGGCCACCTGGGGCACGGCGGCAGCTCGGCGGCTCGGGCCCGAGACGCTCGGCCACAGCGAGAGGTCGATCTCGGGGCACAGCTCGGCGAGACGATTCGAGTCCTCGCGGTAGCGCTCGGCGAGCTCGTCGCTGACGATCGGCGAGAGCTCCCCGGTCTTGCGCCCGGCCTGCTTGTGGAGCATCAGCCGGTCCGGCGGCTCGTCCGGCGGCTCGATGCCCAGGAAGCGAAGCGTGCGCTCCATCTCCGGCACCGGGTCGGCCGCGCAGCGCTCGAACTGCAGAATGAGGACCTGCTCGCCTGAGAACAGGTCGAACACGTGGCGAAGCTGCTCGAAGTAGTAGCCGCGCCAGATCGCGTCGTTCATCTGCGCCAGCAGGACGCGGTCGCCGCGCTCGTCCGCAAGCCGCTGGAGGCGGGCGATCGCCGATCGGTAGCGGGCGACGGGGTCGCGGAACATGACCAGGAGCTTCGCGTCCGGCGCTGCGTCCTTCAGCATGCGGATCGCCATCGGGTCGGCCAGATACCGGGGGGTCCATTCGCCGACGACGCTCCCCGGCTTGTGCGGGAAGAGCGACGCGTACTCCGCCGCGATGTCGTCCGGCGGGTTGCCCTGCCAGTACTTGTCGAAGTAGTGGACCTCCTTGCCGAGCGGCGAGCGCTGGATGCCCGGGTAGCGGCGCATCGAGTCGTACCACCAGCTCGTGCCGCAGCGCTGGGCGCCGATGCCGACGTAGTCGGGGGTTCCGGTCACCCAGCCCTCGGGGCATTCCGGGATCACGAGAGGCGCGTTCCACGGCTTGCGCATCGGCCTGTCTTCGGGCTTGACCAAGGCGGTCACAGGGTAGTGGGCGGGCTCGCGACGATCGGGTGCAGCGTGACGGGGCGGATCGCGGGGCTGCCAGAATAGGCGCCGCCGTGCGACTCCCATCGCCAAGACGCGCCCTCGCCCACCGCCGGGCGGCAGCCGAGCATCAGCCGGCGCCGTTCGTCGTCGGCGTGTCGCGCTCGGGCACGACGCTCCTGCGACTGATGCTGGATGCGCACCCGGATCTGACCATTCCGGCGGAAACCCACTTCGTCCCGATGGTGGCCAACGCCGTCGACCGGGCGATCGAAGAAGGCGAGCCCACCGAGGTGGTTCGCGAGCGCGCGATGGAGACGATGACGGGCCACCCCCGCTGGGGCGACTTCCGGCTCGACGCGGCGGATGTGCGGGCGCGCATGGAAGCCCACGACCCGCTCTCGGCCGGCGATGCGATCCGCTCCTTTTACGAGGCCTGCGCCGCGCTCGAGGGCAAGCCGCGCTGGGGCGACAAGTCCCCGCCATACACCTACAAGGCGGGACGCATCCAGAAGGCCCTTCCGGAGGCAGTGTTCATCCACATCATTCGCGACGGGCGCGACGTGGCGCTGTCGCTCAGCGAGGTCAGCTGGGGCCCCGACGACATCACGGTGGCCGCGGAGAAGTGGGTCTCCGAGCTGCGCAAGGCCCGCAAGCGCGCCGGGAACCTGGTGCGCGGCACCTACATGGAGGTCCACTACGAGGACCTCGTCACCGATCCCGAGCCGGTCCTCCGCAAGGTGACTGACTTCGCGGGACTGCCGTGGAGCGACGAGATGCTCAACTACCCCGAGCGCGCCGCCGAGCGGATGCGCGGGGAGATGGAGCGGACGCTGAAGCCCCTGGGCGGTGGCACGATCACCGCCGAGGAGCGCACCCGCCAGCACCAGCTCGTCCTCGAGAAGCCGAGCGCGAGCCGCGCCGGGCGCTGGAAGACCGAGATGTCCGAGGAGAACCGCAAGGCCTTCGAGGAGGTCGCGGGCGGCCTCCTCGAGAAGCTCGGGTACGAAGTCGAGAGTCGCTAGTCCAGCGGGCGGCCGGTGATCCGCTCGTGGGCCTCGACGTACTTCGAGCGCGTGTTCTCCACGACTTCGTCGGGCAGCTCCGGGGCCGGCGGGGAGTGGTCCCAGCCGATCTCGTCGAGCCAGTCACGGAGGTACTGCTTGTCGAAGGAGTGCTGGGCGCGCCCGGGCTCGTACTCGTCGGCGGGCCAGAACCGCGACGAGTCCGGCGTGAACACCTCGTCCGCGAGCACGACCTCGGCGCCGGGTGAGGCGCCGAACTCGAACTTGGTGTCGGCGAGGATGATGCCCCGGCTCTCCGCATGCGCGGCGGTGTGCGTGTAGAGCTCGAGCGAGATCCGCCGGAGCTCCTCCATCAGCGGCCGGTCGCCGACGATCTCGGCGGCGCGGTCGAAGTCGACGTTCTCGTCGTGGTCGCCGATCTCGGCCTTGGTCGCGGGCGTGAAGATCGGCTCGGGCAGGCGATCGGACTCCCGCAGGCCTTCCGGCAGCTCGATTCCGCAGACCGCGCCGGACTCCCGGAACTCCTTCCAGCCGGATCCCGCGAGGTAGCCGCGGACCACGCATTCGACTGGATACATGTCGAGCCGGCGAACGCGGATCCCGCGGCCCGCGACCTCCTCGGGCACGTCCTCCGAGACGAAGTGGTTGGGGCAGATGTCCCTCGTCTCCTCGAACCAGAAGAGCGACATCTGCGTGAGCACGCGGCCCTTGTCGGGTATGAGGGTCGGCATGATCACGTCGTACGCGGAGATCCGATCGGACGCGACCATCAGCAGGTCGTCGTCGACCTCGTACATCTCGCGGACCTTGCCGCTTGAGTGGAGTTTGAGGTCGGCGAGCGCTGCTGGAGCCACGAGGCGCGATGCTAACAACCGGACCACCCGATAGAGGAGATGGCGATGGAAGAAATCGGCCCCGGCATCCACCACTGGACGGCGGTGCATCCCGGGATCCAGGTAGAGGTCAGCTCTTACTACGTCGAGCCGGCCGCGACGCTCGTCGACCCACTGCTCCCCGCAGAGGGGATCGACTGGCTTCGCTCGCGCCGCGCGCCGGAGCGGATCGTCCTCACCAACCGCCACCACTACCGGCACAGCGACCGCCTCCAGGCGGAGTTCGGGTGCCCGGTCCTCGCCAGCGAGCCGGGGCTCCACGAGTTCGGAGATGACCGGCCGGTCGAGGGATTCGCCTTCCGCGACCAGCTCGCCGAGGGAATCACGGCGCACGAGGTGGGCGCGATCTGCCCGGACGAGGCGGCACTCCACATCGAGATCGGCGACGGCTTCCTCTCGATCGCGGACGGCCTCATCAACTACGACGGCCTGCGGTTCGTTCCCGACGACCTGATCGGCGACGACCCCGAGGCGGTCAAGGAGGGCCTACGGGACGCCTACCGTGGCCTGTGCGAGCTCGACTTCGACGGGCTCATGTGCGCGCACGGCGACCCGATCCCGAGCGGGGGCAGGGAAGCGCTCCGGAAGTTCGTGGAGTCAGGACCACCCTGACGACGGTGTTGCACAACATCCGCGCATCCCGTGGTATCTGAAGTGGTGATGGCGGGGACGGATTCACGGCGTGGGACCTTCCGGCGCAGCGCAATCTGGGCCGGTGTGGCCGCCTGCGCCGCGATTCTCTGGGTCGCCCCGCGAGCCGATGCCGCCTGGTCGCCCGCCGTCAAGGTTGCTCAGCAGCACGACGTCGACGCCCCGCTGGTGGTCCTGGACCGCGCCGGCGACGCTGTGTTCCTGTGGCGAGGGAACAAGGACGTGATCTACACGAGAACGCGTTCCGCGAACGGAACTTTCAGCGCGATCAAGCCGATCGCTCGCTCCGTCACCGGCGGGTACGACGTTGCCGTCGACTCGCAGGGGAACGCGTACTACGCGTGGGTGGTGCCCGGCGACCACGGCGAGCGCGCCCGGGCACGGGTGCGCTACGCCGATGGGACGTTCAGCCGGGTGCAGCAGATCGCGTCCGTTCCCGATCGTGGGGAACGCATCGGCGATCCGACGGTGAAGGCCGACGCTTCGGGCGGCGCCGTGTTCGGCTGGGTTTCCGAGCGCCTCGTCGACGGCAGCGTGCTCGAGAACAACCTGATTCAGACGCGCTCCAGGTCGGCATCCGGGAAGCTGGGCTCCGTACGCACGGTGGTGCGTGATAGGAGGCAGTTCGACATGGGGGTGGACGGGCGCGGGAACGCGACGTTCGTGTGGGACAAACCTGCGAAGGGCGGCGTCGCGGAATTCACCCGCGTCGTCGCAGCCAACGGAGACCGTGGCCGTGTGCATCGAATCTCGCTGCCCGGAAGCAAGCCCACCTCCCCGCAGGTGGCGGTGACCCCCTCCGGTCGCGCGATCTTCGACTGGTCGGTGTACGGCGAGGACAGCGGCACCATCACCCTGGTATCGCGCGTACGCTCGCGAACCGGGCACTTCAAACGCACACGGATCCTGAGCAGGTTCGCCGGGGACTACGCGAACATGCACGCCGACCTCGCGGTCGCCCCCTCGGGAGACGCGGTCTTCTGCTGGTGGGACCTTGGAGCGCCGCATGGACGGACGATGGCGCGGGACGGCGCACTCGGCCCGGTGAGGAGGATCGCCGCCAAGACGTCGTCCGGCGGCTGCCATCCCGGTATCGACTCTCGAGGTAACGCGACGTTTGCCTGGGATGCTCAACAGGGAGGGAAGAACAGGATCTTCGCTCGCTCGGAGGGCGCTGCCGGGCACCTCGGGGCGGCGCGAGCGCTCTCGCCGGCCGGCTACAACGCCTACTTCCCGGATCTCGCACAGTCGCCAGCCGGTGACGCGGCTGTTGCGTGGCATGAGGGTGGGGACAGAGGCTTTGCGATCGAGGCATCGTTCGGGCCGTAGCCCGGGATGCGCCTGCGTCGTAATCGCGGGTTCGCGATCCATGGCGCCTTCGGTCGCTCATGCTATACCCCAGGCGGGTATACACTGGCGACGTGAACCAGCAGGCCCCCGGCTACATCGATGACAAGGACGCGATGGCCAAGCGGCTCGCGCGGATCGAAGGCCAGGTCCGCGGCCTGCGCCGCATGGTCGACGAGGAGGCGTACTGCATCGACGTGCTCACCCAGATCTCGGCGGTCGAGCATGCGCTCGACGGAGTGGCACTGAAGCTGCTGTCCGACCACACCGACCACTGCGTTCGCGAGGCGGTCGCGCAGGGCGGAGCGGAGGCCGACGAGAAGGTCGACGAGCTCAAGGCCGCCGTCGAGCGCTTCGCCAGGACGCGCTGACGTGGCCGGGGCCGCCACGGCCGAGCCGGCGACGGCGACGCCGGGGCCAGTCCGCACGGCGCGAGCCGGCCTTCCGCCCGGGCCACGACTTCCCGCCCCGATCCAGACCTTCGGGCTCGTCGCGCGGCCGGTGCCGTTCTTCGAGCGGCTCCGCCGCCGCTACGGCGATACGTTCACGCTCCGGATCCTGCGGGCGGGCGAGATGGTCTTCATCTCGGACCCGCCGTCGCTGAAGCGGCTCTTCGGAGCGGATCGGCGCAACACGATCGCCCCGGGACGCAACGTCATCCTCCGGCCGATCCTCGGCGAGCGGTCGCTGCTGCTCCAGGAAGGCGAGGAACATCTGCGCCGCCGCAAGCTGATGCTGCCGCCGTTCCACGGCGAGCGGATGCGCGCCTACGAGGCGGTGATGGCCCAGGCGACCGACAGCGAGGTCGACTCGTGGCCGATCGGCAGCGAGTCCAAGCTCCACCCGAGCATGCAGGCGATCACGCTGGAGGTGATCCTCAGCGCTGTCTTCGGCGTCGAGGAGGGCACGCGCCGGGATGCCCTGCGGACCAACCTGATCGGGATCCTCGCGACGACCCGGTCGCCGGCCGCGATCGGCATGAGCATCGACCGGATGCGCCGCCTGCCCCGCTACCGGCGCGTTGCCGAAATGCTCGCGGCGGCCGACCGCATCCTGTTCCAGGAGATCGCAAGCCGCCGTGCCGACCCTGATCTCGAGTCCCGCGAGGACATCCTCTCGATGCTCGTCGCCGCCCGCTTCGAGGACGGCTCGAAGATGTCGGACGCCGAGCTTCGAGACCAGCTGATGACCCTCCTCATGGCTGGCCACGAGACCACCGCGACGGGCCTCGCCTGGGCGTTCGACCTGCTGTTCCGGGCGCCGGACAAGTTCCAGCGGCTGCGCGAGGAGGTCGCAGGCGGCGAAGGCGACGGCTACCTGGACGCGGTGATCAAGGAGACGCTTCGGATCCGGCCGGTCGTCCCGTTCGTCGGGCGCGAGCTGAGGGAGGAGACGGAGCTCGGCGGCTACGAGCTCCCCGCCGGCACGGTCGTGATGCCGGCGATCTACCTCGCGCACACCCGTCCCGACGTCTACTCGCAGCCCTATGAGTTCCGCCCCGAGCGGTTCCTCGACGACGGCCCCGACACCTACGGATGGCTCCCATTCGGCGGTGGTACCCGGCGTTGCATCGGCGCCGCGTTCGCGGAGCTCGAGATGCGAATCGTGCTGTCGACGATCCTGCGCCGGGCGACGCTTCGCCCCGCCAGCGACAGGCCCGAGCGCATGGTCCGGCGCAACGTGACCCTCTCCCCGCGCGGCGGCACACCCGCGATCCTGGTCGAGCGCCGTTAGCTCGTACGAAGCGCTTCGAGCCGCTCGAACACCGTCGGCAGGTGCTCGAGGTAGGCGTTCGGATCGAAGACCGCATCGAGATCCAGGTCCGCTGCCTTCTCCGCGAGCAGATCACGGAAGCTCGTCCGCTCGTCCCACGCCCTCTGCGCGGTCTCCTGGACGATGCGGTAGGCGTCGTCCCGCTTCATGCCCGACTCCACGAGGGCCGTCAGCGCGCGCTGGCTGTAGAGCGCCCCGTAGGTCAGCTCCAGGTTTGCCTCCATACGGTCCGTGTGGATCGTCATCCCGGAGGCGAGACGAGTGCCGAGGCGCTGCATGTAGTCGATGAGGATCGTGGAGTCGGGGAGGACGACCCGCTCCGCGCCCGAGTGGGAGATGTCGCGCTCGTGCCAGAGCGCCACGTTCTCGAAGCCGGTCTGCGCGTAGCCCCGAAGGACGCGGGCGAGGCCGGTCAGCCGCTCCGCCAGGATCGGGTTGCGCTTGTGCGGCATCGCGGACGAGCCCTTCTGCCCGGCGCCGAACGGCTCCTCGACCTCGCGGACCTCGGTGCGCTGGAGGTTGCGCACCTCGGTTGCGAACCGCTCCAGGCCCGCCCCCGCCAGGGCGATCGAGCCCAGGAGCTCGGCGTGCCGGTCGCGGGGGACGACCTGGGTCGAGATGTCCTCGGGGCGGAGGTCCAGCACCTCCATGACCCGGGCCTCGATCGCCGGCGGCAGCGACGCGTACGTCCCGACGGCACCGGAGAGCTTCCCGACCCGCACGCCCTCGAAGGCGCGCTCCAGCCGGCGCAGGTTGCGATCCGCCTCGAAGGCGAAGCCGGCGAGCCGGAGCCCGAAGGTGGTCGGCTCGGCGTGGACTCCGTGAGTTCGGCCCACGCTCAACGTCGCTCGGTGCTCCAGCGCGCGATCGATCAGCGCGTCGCGGTACGCGCGCGCCCCGCCCAGAGCGATCTCACCCGCGTCGCGGAGCTGGAGCGCTAGCGCCGTGTCGAGGACGTCCGAGGACGTGAGGCCGTAGTGGATCCACCGCCCCTCCTCCCCGATCGACCCGGCCACCACGTCGACGAATGCCGCGACGTCGTGGCCGGTCGTCCGCTCCCGCTCCTCTACGTCCTCCACCGTGAAGGAGGCCCGCTCGCGACATGCCTGCGCGGCATCGGCGGGCACGACCCCCTCCGCGGCCAGGGCCTCGGTCGCCGCGAGCTCGACCTCGAGCCAGCGCTGCAGGCGCCGCTCGGCGGTCCAGACCGCCCCGATCTCCGGTCGCGTGTAACGAGAGATCACGCGTGGATTATGCGGACGGCCAGTAGTCCGGCGTTCTTTGCGCCGTCGATTGCAACCGAGCCGACCGGTACGCCCGGTGGCATCTGGACGGCCGACAGGAGCGCGTCCAGCCCTCCCAGGTTCTTGCCGGACAGCGGGACGCCCACCACCGGGAGATCCGTATGGGCGGCTGCCACGCCCGGCAGCGCGGCGGACATCCCCGCCCCGGCGATGATCACCTTGAGGCCGCGCATCCGTGCGGCGTGGCAGTAGTCGCGGACCTTCTCGGGGTCGCGGTGGGCGCTCATCACCCTGACCTCGTACCGGATCCCGTTCTCCTGGAGCGCCTGTCCCGCGGGCTGCATCTTCGGCTTGTCGTTCTTCGAGCCCATGATGATGCCGACCAGGGGCGCGTCCACTTCGATCTCCTCGAATGCCGCCTCCACATCCGGCATCGGCTCGGCCGTGGCCGTCTCGGCCTGTCTGCGCTGCGTGCCCTCGGGCTCCGCGATCTCCATCGACTCTCCTTCTCGGTCTCTAGGGTGAGGCCACGCCGGCGGCGGCCCGCTCGGCGATGTCCGTGCGCATCTGCATTCCGTCGAACGAAATCATGTTCGCCGCCTCGTACGCGCGATCCCTGGCCTCGGCCGGTGAGGCGCCGAGGGCGGTGACGTTGAGGACGCGCCCGCCTGCCGTGGCGATGTCGCCACCCTGCCGCGCAGTCCCGGCGTGAAGCACCTCGACGTCCGGAACTCGGCTCGCCTCCTCGAGTCCGGTGATCACGTCCCCCTTCGATGAGGACTCGGGGTAGCCCTTCGACGCGAGCACCACGGTGACCGCCCAGCGCTCGTCGAAGTCGGCGCTCACCCCGGCGAGGCCGCCCGGTTCGCGCGCCGCGCGGCAGAGGTCCAGCAGGCTCGACCGCAGGCGAGGGAGGACCGCCTGGGTCTCCGGGTCCCCGAACCGGCAGTTGAACTCGAGGACCTTGGGCCCCGCCTCGGTGATCATCAGGCCCGCGTAGAGCACTCCCGCGAACGGCGTCCCCCGACTGCGCATCAGGTCCACGACGGGCCGGTGGACGGAGTCGGCGATCTCCTCGGTGCGGTCGCGGTCGAATCCAGGCACCGGCGAGTAGCTGCCCATACCCCCGGTGTTGGGCCCCTCGTCGCCGTCGAAGATGCGCTTGTAGTCCTGAGCGGGCGCCAGCGGGACCACGTTCTCGCCGTCGCAAAGCGCCAGCAGCGACAGCTCCTCCCCCTCGAGGTGCTCCTCGAGCACGACCTCCGTGGAGCCGAATCGCTCCTCGACGAAGAAGACGTCAACGGCCGCCCGGGCCTCCGCCTCGGTCGCGGCGATGATCACGCCCTTTCCGGCGGCGAGGCCGTCCGCCTTGAGAACGGCCGGGTACGAGGCGCACGAGACGTGCTCTCGAGCCTCCTCCTTCGACCGCAGCACCGCGTGCGCAGCCGTCGGCACGCCGGCCGACGCCATGAGCTCCTTCGCGTGGATCTTCGACCCCTCGATCCGGGCGGCCGCCGCGCGCGGGCCGAAGGCGGCGATTCCCCGCGCCTCGAGAGCGTCCACTGCGCCGGCCACAAGCGGCGCCTCCGGCCCGACGATCACCAGGTCGACGCCCTCCGCCGCCGCCGCGTCGACGATCCCCGGGACGTCGTCGGCTCCCAGCTCCAGGCAGCGCGCGTCGGCGGCGATGCCGGCGTTCCCCGGAGAGCAGAGCAGCTCGACGCCATCGCTCGTACGGGCGAGCGCCCGCACGATCGCATGCTCGCGCCCGCCGCCGCCGACGACCAGGACCCGCATCGAAATGCCGCTCGCTCGGGCTAGAGGGACTTGGTGAAGTCCTCGGCGGGGATGGCCGCCATGGTCTCGTTGGAGGTCGTCCCCCGCGAGCCGAGCTCGACCGACACCTTGGCCATCGTCCCCTCGTCCGGCGCCTCGACGACGCTCACGAAGTCGTACTCCCCCAGCGTCGCCCACTGGTTGAGGACCTTGACGCCCAGCTGCTCGACCTCGCGGTTCACCTCCTGGACGCGTCCCGGGTTGTCCTTGATCGTCTTGACCCCGTTGGAGGTCAGCTTGGTCAGCATGATGAATACGGCCATTTCTCCTCCTCAGTCCTGGTTCGTGCGACCCTCGCGCGTGGCTTGAGCCTATCCTCGTTTAGGTCCAGACCGCGGGGTAAGGGGACTTAAGGTGAGGAGACTCGAGCCCGTCAGGCTCAAGCCGTGGCTTCTGCCGCTGATCGTGCTGGCGATCGCGTTGCCGATCGTCGCCGCGTTCGAGTTCACGGGGCCGGGCGGAGGGCTCGCCATCGGAGCGATCGCCGCAGCCACAATCTTGGTGCTGGCGGCGAGGGCGACCTTCGACGAGCCGATCGAGGTCGCCTCGGCCCGCGACGACCGCTTCACGATGCTGGTCGTCGTCGACGCCCCGCTCGAGGACCCGGGGCTCGCCGGAGCGATCGGGGAGATCGCCGCCGCCGGCGCGAGATCGACCCGGCCGGGAGCGGAGCGGAGGCCGGAGGTCCTGGTGCTCGCGCCGGCGACCAACTCGGCCGTCGCTCACTGGCTCTCCGACCTGAGGAAGGCGCGGTTCGACGCCCAGCGGCGCCTGACGCTCTCGCTGGCGACGCTGGCGACGATCGACATCGACGCCCACGGCGAGGTCGGCGACTCCGACACCGTTCAGGCGGTCGAGGACACGCTCCGGAGCTTCCCCGCCCAGGAGGTGGTCTTCGTCAGGGGAGCCGGCCGCGAGCGGGCGGTGGAGCAGGTCAGACGTCGCCTCGATCGTCCGGTGCGCGTGCTCGAGGCGCCCGCTCGCGCTGCTCAGCCCCAGCGGGCCAGCTAGACGGCCGTCCCGACGGGCTCGGCGGCCTTTTCGAAGACCAGCTCACCGTCGGCGGCGTCCACCTTCACGGTGTCGCCCTCGGCGAACTCGCCCTCCAGGAGCTTCAGCGCGAGCTTGTCGATCAGCTGCTTTCCGATCACGCGCTTGAGCGGTCGCGCCCCGTAGGTCGGGTCGTAGCCCAGGTTGCCGAGCAGCGCCCGGGCGTCGTCGGTGAGCTCGATCTCGATCCCCTTCTCGAGCAGGCGGCCTGCGAGCTGATCGACCTGGAGCTCGACGATCCGCCCGAGATCGGCTCGGCTCAGCCGGTGGAAGATCACCGTGTCGTCGATGCGGTTCAGGAACTCGGGCTTGAAGGTCGTCGCGAGGATCTCCTCGATCCGCTCGCGGATGCGCTCGTCGATCGCTTCGCCGGCGATCTCGGAGGAGCCCACGTTCGAGGTCATGATCAGGATCGTGTTGGTGAAGCCGACCGTGCGGCCCTGGCCGTCGGTCAGCCGGCCCTCGTCCATGATCTGAAGCAGCACGTTGAAGACGTCGGGGTGGGCCTTCTCGATCTCGTCGAGCAGCACCACTGCGTAGGGCCGCCTGCGGACCGCCTCGGTGAGCTGGCCGCCCTCCTCGTAGCCCACGTATCCGGGCGGCGCCCCGATCAGCCGGGCCACAGTGTGCTTCTCCATGTACTCCGACATGTCGAGCCGGACGATCGCCTGCTCGGAGTCGAACATGAACTCCGCGAGCGCGCGGGCGAGCTCGGTCTTGCCGACGCCGGTCGGGCCGAGGAACAGGAAGGTGCCGATGGGGCGGTGGGGGTCCGAGAGCCCCGCGCGCGAGCGCCGCAGCGCGTTCGAGACGGCCTCGACCGCCTCGTCCTGGCCGACGACGCGCTCGTGCAGGCGCTCCTCCATGTGGATGAGCTTCTCGACCTCGCCCTCCATCAGGCGCGAGACCGGGATTCCGGTCCACTTGGACACGACCTGCGCCACGTCCTCCTCGGTGACCTCCTCGGTGAGCATCGAGCCGCCCTCGCGGTGGAGCTCGCCGAGGCGCGCCTCCTGCTCGGCGACGGTCCTTTCGAGCTCCGGGATCTCCCCGTAGCGAAGCTGCGCGGCCCGCTCGAGATCCGCGTCGCGCTCGGCTCGCTCGGCTTCGCGGTTTGCCTCCTCGAGCTGAGCCTTCGCCTCCTTGATCGCCTCGATTGCGCCCTTCTCGTTCTGCCAGCGAGCCTTCATCTCGTTCGAGCGCTCACGAAGCTCGGCCAGCTCGGCCTCGATGGCCTCGCGCCGTGCCACGGACGCCTCATCCTTTTCCTTCTTCAGCGCCTCCCGCTCGATCTCGAGCTGCTGGACGCGCCGCTCCACCTCGTCGATTTCGGTTGGCATCGAGTCGATCTCGATCTTCAGCCGGGACGCGGCTTCGTCGATCAGGTCGATCGCCTTGTCGGGCAGGAAGCGGTCGGCGATGTAGCGCTCCGACAGCGTTGCCGCGGCGACAAGCGCAGCATCGGTGATGCGCACGCCGTGGTGGACCTCGTAGCGCTCCTTGAGCCCGCGCAGGATCGCGATCGTGTCACCCGTGTCGGGTTCGTCGACGAAGACCGGCTGGAAGCGCCGCTCCAGCGCCGCGTCCTTCTCGATGTGCTTGCGGAACTCGTCGAGCGTGGTCGCGCCGACGGCGCGCAGCTCGCCGCGTGCCAGCATCGGCTTCAGGAGGTTCGCGGCGTCCACGGCGCCCTCGGCGGCGCCCGCGCCCACGATGGTGTGGAGCTCGTCCATGAAGAGGACGATCTGGCCCTCGGCCTGCTTGACCTCGTTCAGCACCGCCTTCAGGCGCTCCTCGAACTCGCCCCGGTACTTGGATCCGGCGAGGAGCGCACCGATGTCCAGAGCGATCACGCGCCGGTCGCGCAGGCTCTCGGGAACGTCGCCGTCGACGATGCGCTGGGCCAGGCCCTCGACGATGGCCGTCTTGCCGACGCCCGGGTCGCCGATGAGGACCGGGTTGTTCTTGGTCCGGCGCGAGAGCACCTGGATCACGCGCCGGATCTCCTCATCGCGGCCGATGACCGGGTCGAGCTTGCCCTGCTCGGCCTCCTCCGTGAGGTCGCGCCCGAACTTCTCGAGCGCCTGCACCGTGTCCTCGGGAGTTGGGCTCGTGATCGGGCTCGGGCGCACCTCCTTGATCGCCTCGGCCACACCGCTCCGGTCGGGCAGGATGTCCGCGACGGGTGAGGACTTGTCGGTCAGGGCCAGCAGCAGGTGCTCGGAGGAGATGTAGGAATCGCCCATCGCTGAGGCCTCGCGCTCGGCGCGCTGGATCGCGCGGACGAACGTCTGCGCCGGGCGAACCTCCGGCTCGGCATCCCCGCCGAGCTCGGGCAGCCCGTCCACCGCCTCGAGCGTCCGGGCGCGGATCGAAGCAACGTCGGCGCCCACCTTCTGCAGCACGGGCGCGACGAGCCCGTCCTCCTGGTCGAGGAGCGCGAGCAGCAGGTGCGCGGGGGCCACCTCGGGGTTGCGGCGCTCGGCGGCGAGCCGCTGCGCCGCGGCGACGGCCTCCTGGGACTTCACGGTGAATCGGTCTGGCTGCACTTCAGCTCCCCTTCCCTGCGCGCCTGACCGGGATCTTGATCGGCTGCGCCTGGTCGGCCGGAACGAGGTCCGTGGTGTCGTACGCCCCGTAGGGGACCAGCTCCGCCTTGAGCGAGCGTCGCACGCGCTCGACCTTCTCGTTCATCTCGCGCTCCAGGTCCTTGGTCCGCCTGCGCATGCGCTCGAGCTCGGCGCGCATGCGAGCAACCTGGTCCTCCATGTTCAGCACCGCCTCGACCCCCGCGAGGTTCAACCCGTCCTCGCTCGTCATCCGCTGGATCCGGCGCAACCGTTCCACGTCGCTCTGCGAGTAAAGGCGGGTCTTCTTGGGCGAGCGCTTGGGCGTGATCAGGCCGCGCGCCTCGTACATCCGCAGGGTCTGCGGGTGCATGTCGGCGAGCTCCGCGGCGACCGAGATCATGAACACACCGCGCTCGCTGTCGATCGCGGCCTCGACGCGGGTGACTCGGCGCATCGTCCGTCCGGTGTCGTCATGCATCGCCACCGCTAACTCCTCACCTTGCCCGAGGCAGCGGACGCGTCACGCAGCACCCGTTCGCGGGGGTTGCGGTCGTTCATCGTCTTCGCGAACTCCCCGAGCGCCTGCTCCTGCTCCGAGCTCAAATCCTTCGGTACCTCGATCTCGAGCCGGTAGAGGATGTCGCCACGGCCCTTCCCGCCCGGGCGGGGCGGCCCCTCGCCGCGCAGCCGCTGGACCGTTCCGTGCTGCGTTCCCGCGGGCAGGCGGATCCTCTTGCTGCCGTTGAGAGTCGGTACCTCCACCGTCGCGCCCTGGATCGCCTCGGCGATCGTGATCGGGATCGTGACCTCGAGGTTGCCGTCGGAACGCTGAACGAAGACCGGCGAGGGCGTCACGCGGGTGACCACGTACAGGTCTCCCGGCGGACCCCCCCGTGGGCCGTCCTCGCCCTTCCCGGCGACGCGGATACGGCTGCCG
Organism: uncultured Actinomycetes bacterium; assembly: GCA_963702195.1. Classification (GTDB taxonomy): domain Bacteria; phylum Actinomycetota; class Thermoleophilia; order Solirubrobacterales; family 70-9; genus AC-56. Next base: position 175,093 of record OY969725.1, read on the forward strand.
TCCCTGACTCCCGGCGGGACCTTCACCCGGTAGCGCTTCTGCTGGACCGTGAGCCCCGAGCCGCCGCAGGTCTCGCACGGGTGCTCGATGATCTGGCCGGCTCCGCCGCACTGCGGGCAGGGCCGGCTGATCGAGAAAAACCCCTGGCTCTCGGAGTCCATGCCGGTTCCGCCGCAGCGAGGACAGGTGACCGGCGACGTCCCCGGGTGGGCGCCCGATCCATGGCAGGTCGGGCAGGTGGAGTGCTTGGCGACGACGACCGGGATCTCGGCGCCGTGCATGGCCTGCTCGAACGAGAGGTGGACGTCCGTCTCGAGGTCCCGCCCGCGGGCCTGCGCCGGCTCGGGCCCGCCCCGGCGCCCGAAGACGGTGGAGAAGATGTCGCCGAGATCGGCGCTGAAGCCACCCCCGCCACCTGGGCTCCCGGAGCCGCGACCGCCGAAGCCGGAGAACATCCCGCCGGCGTCGTACTGCCGGCGCTTCTCGGGGTCGGACAGGGTGTCGTAGGCCGCCTGCACCTCCTTGAACTTCTCCTCGGCCTGCTTGTCGCCGGGGTTCCGGTCGGGGTGGTAGGAACGCGCGAGCTTGCGGTACGCCTTCTTGATCTCCTCAGCGCTGGCCTTCTTGCCGACGCCGAGGACGGAATAGAGGTCGCGATCGGCCATTCCGCCCCCTACTCGCTGACGACCACGCGCGCCGCCCGGAGCACCTGGCCGTCGAGGCGATAGCCGCGCTCGAGCGTCTCGATCACCACCCCGGGCTCCACTCCGTCTCCGGCGGGCCGGGTCGCGAGCGCCTCGCACGTGTTCGGATCGAACGTCTCCCCGGTCGGGTCGTACGTCTCGACCCCGGCGCGCTCCAGCGCGGAGCGCAGCTCGTTGTAGACGAGCGCGACGCCGCGCGCGAGGGCCTCCTGGGCGGACACCTCCTCGCTGGGGCGATCGTAGACCTCGGCATCCTCCTCCTCGGGGGTCGGCTCCGGCGCGTCCGCGACGCGCCCGGTCGCCGGGTCGATGCCGGTGGACCGCAGCGCCCGCTCGAGGTTGTCGAGCGCGGGCAGCAGCTCCTTGGCGATCTGCGCCTTGCCCCGTCGCTCGGCCTCCTCGGCATCACGGGTGGCCCGCTTGCGGAAGTTCTCGAAGTCCGCGCGGGCACGCTGCGCGAGCGCGAGATATTCGTCGCGCTCGCGCTTGACGTCCGCAAGGAGAGCGTCGAGGTCCTCGGCGACCTCGTCGGCGCCACCGTTCCCGGTGGCGCCGTCAGCCCCCCGCGCCGTCTCCGCCGGCTGGTCCCGTCTGGTCTCGTCCGCCATCGACTAGGAGCGGTCCTCGTCGACCACCTCGGCGTCGACGACCTCTTCCTCGGCCTCCGTGCCTCCGCCGTTGGCGCTCGCGCCGTCAGCGGCGCCCGCGCCCGCGGTCTGCTGCTGCTCGGCGGCCGACTGGTAGATCTGCTCGGAGACCTTGTGGAAGGCCTGCTGCAGGGCGTCGGTCCTCGCCTTGATCTCCTCAGGGTTCTCGGAGGCCAGCGACTCGCGGACGTCGGCGATCGCCTTGGTGATCTCCTCCTTCGCGGAGGAGTCGACCTTGTCGCCCATCTCCTCGAGCTGCTTCTCGGCCTGGTACGCGGCGTTCTCGCCCACGTTCCTGGCCTCGGCCAGCTCGCGCTGGCGCCGGTCCTCGTCGGCGTGCGCCTCGGCGTCGGAGACCATCTGCTCCACCTCGGAGTCGGACAGCCCCGAGCCGCCCTTGATCTCGATCTTCTGCTCCTTGCTGGTCCCGAGATCCTTCGCGGAGACGTTCAGGATGCCGTCGGCATCGATGTCGAACGTGACCTCGATCTGGGGGATGCCGCGCGGGGCGGGCGGGATTCCGGTCAGCTGGAACTTGCCCAGCGACTTGTTGTACGCCGCCATCTCGCGCTCGCCCTGGATCACGTGGACCTCGACCGATGGCTGGTTGTCGTCGGCGGTCGAGAAGATCTCCGACTTGCGGGTCGGGATCGTCGTGTTGCGCTCGATCAGCTTCGTGGACACGCCGCCCTTGGTCTCGATTCCGAGCGACAGCGGGGTCACGTCGAGCAGCAGCACGTCCTTGACGTCGCCGGCCAGCACGCCGGCCTGGATCCCGGCGCCGATGGCCACGACCTCGTCGGGGTTGACGCCCTTGTGGGGCTCCTTGCCGGTGAGATCGGAGACCTTCTCCTGGACCGCGGGCATGCGCGTCATGCCGCCCACGAGGACGACGTGATCGACGCTCGTGCCGGCGTCGGCCAGCGCCTGCTTCACCGGTCCGACGACCCGGTCGAGGAGATCCGACGTGAGCTCGGCGAGCTTCGCGCGCGTCAGCTTCATCTCCAGGTGCTTCGGCCCGCTGGCGTCGGCGGTGATGAACGGCAGGTTGATCTGCGTCTCCTGCGTCGTCGACAGCTCGATCTTGGCCTTCTCCGCTGCCTCGTAGAGCCGCTGGAGGGAGTTCTTGTCGGCCGACAGGTCGATGCCCTGGTCGCGCTTGTACTCGGCGACCATCCACTCGACGATTGCCTTGTCCCAGTTGTCGCCGCCCAGGTGGTTGTCACCGGACGTGGCCTTGACCTCGAACACCCCGTCGCCGATCTCGAGCACGGAGACGTCGAAGGTCCCCCCGCCGAGGTCGAACACGAGGATCGTCTGGTCGGACTCCTTGTCGAGCCCGTAGGCGAGCGACGCGGCGGTCGGCTCGTTGATGATGCGCTTGACCTCGAGGCCGGCGATCTTGCCGGCGTCCTTGGTCGCCTGCCGCTGGTCGTCGTTGAAGTACGCGGGGACCGTGATCACCGCGGAGTCGACGGTCTCGCCGAGCTTCGCCTCGGCGTCCGCCTTCAGCTTCTGGAGGATCATCGCGGAGATCTCCGGCGGCGAGTACTGCTTGCCGCGGACCTCGACGCGAACGTCGCCGTTGGGTCCGGCGACGACCTTGTAGGGGACGATGGTCTCCTCCTCCTTGACCTCGGCCTCCTTGCGGCCCATGAACCGCTTGATCGAGAAGATCGTGTTCTCCGGGTTCATGACGGCCTGGCGCTTCGCGACCGTGCCCACGAGCCGGTCGTCGGAGTCCGTGAAAGCCACCACCGACGGGGTGGTGCGCCCGCCCTCGGCGTTCTCCAGGACCGTTGGGTCGCCGCCCTCGAGGACGGCCACGCAAGAGTTCGTGGTGCCCAGGTCGATTCCAATCGTCTTTGCCATGCGTTTCTCCTTCTACGTTCCTCGCCTAAGAAATCTGAGTGTGAGGCTAGCAGATTCCTGCCCGCCCGCCCACGAATTACGACGCAATGCCAAACGGGCACCGGGGGTGGAGGGCACGCCCGCACGGGGCCCGCAGTCGCCGAGCCTGGAGTTAGTCGGCCATATCTCGACAACGTCCAGGGTCGACCACGGTCGTGCCCTGGGTCCTCGTTCGGCGACCGCTACGGCGAGGACGGCGAAGAGGATGAGGAGGACGGCGTTGTGGCGCTCCCCGAGCTCGGCACGTAGGACACGTTGTTGGCGACGAACGACGCCACCAGCTTGGCCTGGTCGCCCTGGACCAGCTCCTTTGGCATCCGGCCGCCGATGCCGTGCTCGACGGTGTTCAGGACGAGGTTGTAGTTGCCCTTCACGACATCGGGGCTCTTCTGACCGGTCCCCAGGTCCTGGTCGAGGTTCGGACCGATCTTGCCGTCGGTGCCCGCGGCCGCGAGCGTGTGGCAGGCGCCGCAGTTGATTTGGAAGATCTGGAGGCCCTGTTCGTTGTCGGTGGGGACGGACGATCCCGGCGAGGCGTCGGCGCCGCCCTTCGACTGAAGCGCCCAGAACGGCAGCACGACCAGGCAGATGGCCGCGAACACGATGAAGATGACGATGGGCCGCTTCATTCGCTGGGGTGGCGCCGCTCCAGAGGGCGTCGGCGCGGAGATACTAACTAGAGGCGTGGTGCGGGTTCCACCACACACGCCCGGCGGCACCGGGCCGGCCGGGCTCCGCGCCGAGGCGCTGAGGCTGGAGGAGGCAAATCAATCAACCTCAGCGGCTCTCGGCGCGCAGCCCGCACCGGTCCGTGCCCCTAGGGAAATCTCAACGCGCTGAACAGCCCCGCGTGGTCGGAATCCCAGAAGCCGTTGTGGGGCTGGCGGCCGGTCACCGCCTGCCGCCCCCGCTTCACGGCTCCGGGATCGTTGGTCATGATGTGGTCGACCTTGTGGTCGAACTGGGAGACGTCGCCTCCGTCTCCCACCCTGAGCACGTTGGCGTTGAGGCAGCAGCTCAGCGGATTGCGCGTGCTTCGCTCCGCCATGCCGTGCTTCAAGAGCCACCAGTCCGCGGCGCCGTCGCCCGGCTTGAGCGCCGTCTTGACGTCCGAGTTCAGGTCGCCGACGAGGATCACCGGCTTGTTCGCGTCCGCAGGGCCGCCGGGAGCGATCAGCTCCTGGGCCTGCGCCTTGCGGATCTTGCCGTTGCCGACGTCGGTGCCCTGGTTCGTGTGGTTCTGTGGCTGGTTGTCGAACGCCTCGAGGTGCGTGTCCACGAACCGGAACCGCGGGCTGTTGCCGACCTTCGCGTTGACGGAGGTCCAGCCTCGGGTGACGTCGATCGGGACGCCGCCCGGCCGAACCTGGAGCAGGGTGTTGAAGTGGGCGCCCTTCGCGTTCTTCGTCTTCACGTCGGAGCCGGTTCGGGCGAGGATCGCGTCGCGCATCGTCAGCCTGCCCTCGGTGTCGCAGCCGAACGGGCTGCCAGTCGAGGAATCGCCGTCCGTGTTCGCCCAGATCTGGAAGTCGAACTCGGGCTCCGCGATGACCAGGCGATAGTGCTTCCCGCTCTTGTTCAGCTGGTCGAGCAGGAGGCCGAGGAAGTCACCGCCCTTGCGGACGTGCGTGGCCGAGGGCGGAACTGGATTCACGTTGCACGGAGCGTCGCGCCAGAGCGCGGCCTCCTGGAGGCCGACGAGGTCAGGCTGCTTGTTGAGGATCTCGGTTGCGAGGCCCTTGGCCCGGACCTGGAACTTGTTCTCGTCGACCTGGTTGAGGATCTGGCCCGCAGCGTCCACGAGATCCGGGATGCTCGATGCCTGGGTGGCGGGGGTCAGATCGGCCCCGAGGTAGAGATTGCGAGTCATGACTCTTGCCTTCGGCTCCTTGGAGCCTCGGGCGTCGGCGGGTCCCGCGAACATCGCTGCGATCAAGATCGTCAGCAGACCGAATACGCCGGCGGCGACCGCCAACCGGCGATCGGCGATACGGATGGAACTGGAACTCAACTGGCCTCCTCTGTGGGGTATTCGTGCGGGCGAGCCCTTCCGTAGGCAGGCGTGGGCACGCACCTCCAGCTACTTCATCGGCCGACCCGGCCAAATCCTTTAGCTGGCGAGCCAGTCACTTCGGCTCTGGAGGGGCGATCGCTCTCAGGCGGCGCCAGTAGGGGCACATCCGCCGCAGCCCGCACTCGTCGCAGCGCGGGCGCGGGCGGCAGACCTCCCGCCCGTGGCGGATCAGGTTCATGTGGAACTCGTACGCGTCCTCGGGATCTGTGATGCGGAGCATCTCGTCGTGCGCCTCCTCGAACGACGCCTTCTCGCGGAACAGGCCGAGACGGCCGCCCACCCGGTACACGTGGGTGTCCACGGGGATCTCCGGCCGGTCGAAGGCGAAGATGAGGACGCAGGCGGCAGTCTTGCGCCCGACGCCGGGGAGCGCCGTGAGGAAGTCGATCGCCTCCTCGCGCGGCGCCTCCTCGATCCAGTCCAGGTTCGGGTGGTCCTGGAGCTCGCCGAGGATCTGCTGGATCCGAGGCCCCTTGGTGTTCGCGAGGCCACCGGGGCGGATGGCCTCGATGACCTCGTCGGTCGGCGCGTCGCGCACCTCCTCCCAGGTGGGAAAGCGCTCCCGGAGCCGGTCGTAGGCGACATCCCTGTTCGTATCGTTCGTGTTCTGGGACAGCACCGTCCGGACCAGCTCCGCGATCGGATGGCCGTGCGCGTCGTTCACCGGGCGGCCGTAGAGCTCGCGCAGGCGGTCTCGGATGGCCCGGACCCGGCGCTTGGGCGGCCGTTTCCAACCGTTCTCGCTCACGGGCCGAGCATATGGTCCGACGCCTGACGTCGATTGCAGGGTCGGGGCCGGAGCGGTCGAAGAACCGCGGTTACAATCCGCGGAATCCGCCCGTGCCCCAAGTCGTCCAAAGCCTAGGCAGAAGGCTGCCAAACGGTTGGCTCGATCTGTTTCGCCAGGTCGTGATGTTCGTGGCTGCCTACCAGGGGTACCAGGTGGTGCGGGGAATCGCCGATTCGCACCCTTCGACGGCGCTTGCGAACGGCACGCACGTCATCCACCTGGAGCAATCGCTCGGCGCCTTCTTCGAGCCTGCGTTCCAGCAGGCGTTCCTGAACCACCAGTGGATCATCGACCTCGCGAACTGGTCGTACTTCAACAGCCACTTCGTGGTCACGACCGCGTTCCTCGCGTGGCTCTACCTCTATCGGAACGACCACTTCAACTTCGTCCGCAACATGTTTCTGGTCGCGATGGGCCTGGCGCTGATCGGCTACGTGCTCTACCCGACGGCGCCGCCGCGGATGTTCCCGGGCGATGGCTTCACAGACACGATCGCCGCCTTCACGAGCACGAACCAGGACACTTCGTTCACGAGCCTCCTGGTCAATCCGTACGCGGCGGTGCCCAGCATGCACATCGCGTTCTCGTTGATGGTCGCGGTCGCGGCCATCAACCTGGTCCGGACGGCCTGGGCGCGCATCCTGTGGTCCGTCTATCCGCTGACCGTCTTCTTCGTCATCGTCGTCACGGCGAACCACTTCTGGTTCGACGCAGCGGTCGGTGCGATGGTCGCCTGCCTCGCCGCCGCCTCGGCGCATCAGCTCGCGAGGCTCCGCCCGGACGCCTGGTCGTGGCGCGACGAGGGCGTGGACGAAGCCCCGGCCTGATCCATCCAGATACCGTCTGACCCGTGGCGTCGGAGGTACCGGGTGGCCAGCTTCGCGATGTGCGCACGGGCCAGGAGTTCCGGGCGTACGCGCGGGGACGGCTGATCGAGTCGCGGCTGACGCCGAACGCGATCTCCCTCACGGGTTTCGTGCTGAACGTCGCCGCCGCGGTCCTGGTCACGCAGCGCCTCTGGGTGCTCGGCGGGTTCGCGTTCATCGTCGGCTCGGTGATGGACACCCTGGACGGCCGGTACTCGCGGATGTCCGGCAAGGGGACGCTGTTCGGGGCCTTCCTCGACTCGACCCTCGACCGGATCGAAGAGGGCGTCGTGCTGACCGCCGTCGCCTGGTACTTCGCGGACACCGGCCACGCGATCCCGGCCGCCGCGTGCGTGCTGACAGTGCTCGGGTCGCTGATGGTCTCCTACACGCGGGCCCGCGCGGAGGCTCTCGGCGTCGAGTGCAAGGTCGGAATTGCCACCCGACCCGTGCGGGTGGTCATCCTGTCGATCGGCCTCGTGTTCGCCAAGGGTGCGGGGATCTTCGACGTGGAATTGCTGGCACCGGCCATCTACGCTATGGCTGCGCTTACAGCGGTTACCGTTGTCCAACGCGTTTGGCACGTACGCGGTGAGCTGCGGGCGCTGGACGAGCCCGAGGTGTAACCGGCACACGAGTGCGGCGTAGTAGCAGGCTGCCACCCGCCGCGAGGAGGACTTCCGACCGAATGAGCACCCAGAACGGATCGCACGACGGCGCAGCCGGAAACGGCCACTTGATCGACGACGGCAAGGTCCGCGTCGCGATCGTGGGAGTCGGCAACTGCGCCAACTCCCTTATCCAGGGCGTCACCTACTACAAGGACGCCGACCCCGCCGAGGAGGTTCCGGGCCTCATGCACGTGGACCTCGGCGGCTATCACGTGCGCGACGTGGAGTTCGTCGCCGCGTTCGACATCGACGCCGAGAAGGTCGGCAAGGATCTCGGCGAGGCGATCTGGGCGGGGCAGAACAACACCATCAAGTTCGCCGACGTTCCCGAGCTCGGCGTCCCCGTTCATCGCGGCATGACGCACGACGGCCTCGGCAAGTACCTGAAGGAGAAGATCACCAAGGCCCCCGGGTCCACCGACGACGTGGTCGGGATCCTGAAGGAGACCCGCGCGGACGTTCTGGTCTGCTACCTGCCGGTCGGCTCCGAGCAGGCGACCAAGTGGTACGTCGAGCAGGCGCTTCAGGCCGGAGTGGGATTCGTCAACTGCCTGCCGGTCTTCATCGCCCGCGAGGGCTACTGGGACAAGCGCTTCGAGGAGGCTGGACTGCCGATCGTCGGCGACGACATCAAGTCCCAGGTCGGGGCGACCATCGTGCACCGCCAGCTCGCGCGCCTCTTCCATGACCGCGGTGTACGGCTCGAGCGGACCTCGCAGCTCAACGTCGGCGGCAACATGGACTTCTACAACATGCTCGAGCGCGAGCGGCTGGCCTCGAAGAAGGAGTCGAAGACCAACGCCGTCACCTCGATCATGGGCCACGAGCTGCCCGCCGACGACGTGCACGTCGGGCCATCCGACTACGTCCCCTGGCTGACGGACCGCAAGTGGGCGCACATCAGGCTCGAGGGCAAGGCGTTCGGGGACGTGCCGCTGACCGCTGAGCTCAAGCTCGAGGTCTGGGACTCGCCGAACTCCGCCGGGATCGTCATCGACGCGGTGCGGATCGCCAAGCTCGCGCTGAACGACGGAGTTGCCGGCCAGCTCGATGGCCCGTCCAGCTACCTGATGAAGTCGCCGCACACGCAGCGCCCGGACGACCAGGCGCGGCAGCTGACGGAGGACTTCATCTCCGAGCACGCGCGCAAGGCGCCCGGCGAGCGAGCGAAAGAGCTCGCGACGGAGCCGGCCGCCGCCGACTGACCCGCGCGACCGGATTGATCTGAGCGAGGCCCGCCTCCCGCGGGCCTCGCGCTTCTATGCTGCGCGACGTGGCCCGGGACTCCATGTCGATCGTCCAGGTGAGCCCGCAGCCGTGGGGTGTCACTCACGAGATCAACGAGTTCGTCGATCGCGTGTCGGCCGGGCTGTCGGATCGAGGGCATCGCGTCATCGTGGCGGCACCTTCCGGGTCGCGAGCGGCCGTGCGCGAATCCCGCCGGGCGATCGATGCAGCGCGCCGGCGGCCGGCGGCACTGTTCACGGGCGCCTGGAAGGGCGACCGGGCCGGCGGGGATGGCGGCCCTCCGGTCCTCGCGGTCGGCTCCAGCATCTCGATGCCCCGCGGCCCCGGGCCGCGGGCGGCGCCGGTGCCGATCGACCTCAGCCGGCCGCTCGAGGATCTGCTCGGTGGCGTCGACTTCGACGTCGTGCACGTCCACGACCCGTTCGCGCCGAGCGCCACCGCCGTCGCGCTGCGCCACTCCCGTTCGTTGAACGTCGGCACGTTCCACGAGCCGACGGAGCGGATCCTCTCGACCCAGGTCGCCCGGCCGCTCGTGGAGATCTTCTTCGGACGGCTCGACGCCCGGACGGTGACCTCCGATGCGACCTCGGAGCTGATGGAGCGGTTCTTCCCGGGCTCGTACGAGTTGATGGCGCCCGGCGTCGATTCCGGCGTCGAGAGCTCGTGGCCGGGTGACGGCGATTCCGAGGACGACCGGCCTGTCCGGATCGCGTTCTGCCTCGAGGAGGAGCGTGGGGCGCTTCGCCTGTTCCTCCGCGCGCTGAGGCGCCTGCCGCTGGAGATGAACTGGGAGGCCGCTGTGTGGACTCCGGGCGCCACCGAGGTGCGGCTCGCGAGGCGCCTGCGCGACCGGGTGCACGTGCTCGGACCGCGGCAGGCCGCTCCCGACGAGCTCATCGCAGCGGCGGACGTCCTCTGCGCGGCCTCGGGTGGGCCGCGCATGGCGCCCGGCCTGTTGCGCAAGGCGCTGGCCTCGGGGACGGTCCCCGTGGCTTCGCAGCTGCCGCTCTACCGCGAACTGGTCGGGGACGGCGAGCGCGGCCTGCTGTTTCCGGCCGGGGATGCGCTCACGCTCGCCGGACAGGTGCAGCGGCTGGTCGCGGAGCCTGGGCTCAGAGTCAATCTCCTGAAGGGCGCGAGAGGGGCCGTTCGGGATTGGGAGGCGGTCGTCGACGAGGTCGAGGAGATCTACCGGCGCATCTGCGCGCGCCGTCACGACCCAGCCGGCAACCCCACGGTCCGGCGCCGGCTGGCGAACCGCCCGTCGATCCATGTCGACCTCCACATGCACACCGACCACTCACCTGACTGCGCGACGCCGGTGGACGTGCTCCTCGACACGGCCAAGGAGCGCGGGCTGGGGGCGATCGCGATCACCGACCACAATGAGATCTCGGGCGCGATGGCGGCGCGCGAGCTCGCGGAGGAGCGGGGCGACGTGAAGGTAATCGTCGCGGAGGAGGTGAAGACGGCCGAGCAGGGCGAGGTGATCGGCCTCTTCCTCTCCGAGAAGATCCCCCGGGGAATGACGATGGCGGAGACGATCGCCGACATTCGCCGCCAGGGCGGGCTCGTGTATGTGCCGCACCCGTTCGATCGGCTTCACTCGGTGCCCGACTACGAGCACCTGCTCGACATGGTCGAGGAGATCGACATCCTCGAGGTGTTCAACCCGCGCGTCGCGTTGACCGCGTTCAACGAGGAGGCGGAGCGCTTCGCCGCCAAGTACCGGATCGTCCCGGGAGCCGGCTCCGACAGCCACGTGGCTCAGGGGCTGGGCAGCGTGATGATCCGGGTCCACGACTTCGACGGGCCCGAGGAGTTCCTCGAGGCGATGCGCGACGCGGACATCGTCCGCAAGCACAAGAACCTCATCTACGTCCAGGCGCTCAAGTTGCTGCAGACGACCGGCCGGTCCGGGGCGGGTGCCAGGCGCCCGGCGCGGCGCACGCGGTGATGCACGCGGGAGGAGCGGCGTCGGGGCCGTCAAAGAACCCCCACATCGCTGCCAGAGACGGAGTCAAAGTGCCGGCCACCGACGACGAGATTCAGGAGAAGTACCTGGAGCGGGCGATCCGCGAGCTGAACGAGCTCACGCACCGGCTCCAGGAGTGCTCGCATTGCCCCCGAGGCAACCTGATGCCCGTCCTCGGCTCGGGTCACCCGCAGGCGGACATCATGCTGCTGAAGTTCGCGCCGAGCGCCGCCGAGATCGAGGAGGGGGTCGCGTTCTACGGCCGGGCCGGGAACGCGCTGCGCAAGAGCTTCCGGCGGCTCAACATCGATCCGCTCGTCGTCTACGGGACGCTGTGCGTGAAGTGCCCGGTCTCCGATCCCTCGCTGGCCGGAGGGGAGTGCATCGAGCGGATCGTCGAGGAGATCGCGATCGTCCAGCCGAAGATCGTCGTCGTGATGGGCGAGCCGGCGCTCGAGGTCCTCAACGACGTTGAAGTACCGCTGTCGCGGGAGCTCGAGGCAAGCGCCGGACGCATCCAGGAGCTGACGCCCACGACCGAGGCGCTCTACGTGCCCGACATCGACGAGTCGCTGGATTCCGAGGAGTCGAAGCGCGAATTCTGGTCCGCCTTCCGCGTGCTCGGCGACTGGTACGCGGAGCTGCCGCCCTACTGAGCCGCGGCGAAACTAGACTGCGTCGCGAATGGAGCTCGAGGAGAGGACCATCGAGGATCTCCCGGAGCGGTGCGAGAACTGCGGCGCCACTCTCACTGACGCCGAGAAGCAGCGGATCCTCGACGACGGCGCGACGGCGGCGCTCTGCACGATCTGCGCGACCGAGCTGGACTCCGTCTCCGAGGGCGACGAGGCGGAAGAGCTCTAGCTCTTCGGGGTGACCGTCAAGGTCACCTTCGATGCGCCGCCCTGCCGCGTCAGCACCAGGTGCTGTGAGCTCCCCTTCGGTGAGATGCTGGCGCCCCTTGCCTCGGCCAGGTATCCGTCCGGGTAGTGGCGTCTGGGGATGTAGACCGTCGTCTTCGACCGAGGCGGTAGGACCCGGCCGCTCGGAGTCTTCTTCGAGTAGGCGAACGAGAACACGCCCGTGTCCTCGTCGTAGTCGATCGACGTGGGCGTCCCCGCAGTCACCTGCGGATAGGGCCGCTCCAGCAGCGCGAGCTTCTTGCGAATGACGTTCGAGCCAGTCGGCGGCTTCCTCGGGTCCTTGACGATCGCCTGGACGTTCCCGGGGCCGCTGGTGGTCGGGTCGTCGCAGCCGCAGTAGGCCCACCACGTCCACGAGACCATGTGCTGGTCCGCGAGATCGACGATGTGCTCGATCCGCGGGTGCTCGTTGGTGGCGCCGAACTCGGTCAGCATCAGCGCGCGGTCCGTCTTGACCGCCTCGTCGTCGGCGTTGCCGAACACGAGGCTCTCCGTTGTCGGGCAGGTGGGCGCGCTGTTGTCAAGGCAATAGTTGTGGAAGCTGAAGCCGGAATTCGACCCGATTCGCGGCAGGTGGGTCTTCGGCCCGAAGTTGAAGAGGACGTTCGGCTCCTGCCAGACGATGTGCCTGCGATCGACCTTTCGGATCGCGCCGGTCGCCTTGCGGCTCATCGTCGCGAGGGAGCCGGTGTCGAAGCGCGGGCAGCCCTCCGGGCTGATGCACGGCTGCCAGTTCGAGCCGGGCCAGGGCTCGTTCAGGAGGTCGTAGCCGAGGACGCCGGGGCTCTTCCGGAACCTGCTCGCGACATGCCGCCACGCTGCGGCGTAGCGGTCCACCAGTCCGATCCCGCCGGGGCCGCGGTCGTTGGCCCAGAAGTGGTCGAAGGCGTGCTGGAGCGCAGGGTTGGTGAGGTAGTTGCCGGGGAAGCCGTTGCGCGGGTTCGGCAGGCCGTCGTCCTGAACCGCCCAGTCGGGCCAGCCCTCGCCCTGGAACTTCTCGTTGTAGAGGTCCTGGTGAAAGTCGAGCAGCGAGAACACGTCGTTGCGGTCGAGGGTGCGCTCGGTGCGGGCGATGTTCTTGAGGTAGCCGTCGTCGTAGTGGCCGGGCTTCGGCTCCACGCCCGCATAGATCACCCCGAGCCGGACCCCGTTGAAGCCGTGGCGGTGCAGGAAGCGGGCGTCGTCCTTTCCAAAGCCGATCGCCTTCGGGTAGTAGGGAGGCCGCTTGTAGACCATGTTCACGGCGTGGATGAGGACAACGCGGCCGTGGGCGTCCGTGATCCAGCGCCCGTCGTGGCCGAGCGGCTGCGCCGGGACGCCTGCGAGAGCCTGGGCCGTGAGGCTGAGAAACGCGACGGCGACGGTCGCAACCGCGGCGCGCTTCATGCCGGCGCCGCCCCGGCGGCCAGCGCGGCCATCGCCTCCAGCGTCGCGCTTGCCAGACCCCTGACCACGATCACGTCGAGCGCGTCGTAGCGCCCCAGCTCCGCCTGCGCCCCGTCGTGGTCCGGCGCCGCGACCCCGACCGTCCCCTCGGGGGCGCCGAGCCGAGCGAACTGGCGGCGGTAGCCGTCGTGCAGGTCGCGGTAGAAGGACTCCTCCTTGGCCAGCCGCTCGGCCGCGTCCTCGCCGATCGCGGTCCGCACGTAGCCGAGGACCGGTGGCGCCGCGCGTCCGGTCTCCGCGGCGCCGGCGTGGACGTTCTCGCGCGAGGTCGAGGCCGATTCGGGCGTCATCCAGTTGAGGAATGCGCCGTCGAAGCCGGAGCCCGCCAGCGCGGACATCTTGGGCCCCATGGCCGCGAGCACGAGCCGCACGCCTGGGATGCTCTCGCGCAACGCCGGGAGGGCCTCGCGCATTGTGGTCAGGGGGCGCTCGGAGAATCCCGCGCCGACACCGATCCACAGGCGGCCGCGGTCGAGCCCGAGGCTGTCGATGCGCCCGTTGATCTCGCCGGGGTCGTGGCGGTCGAGGGCCATCACGGCGACGCCGAGGTCGAGCGAGTCCGAACCCTCCGCGAAGGCTGCCAGCGTGTCGAGCCCGTTAGCGCCCGGGTGGTCGTTCGACCACATCGACGAGTAGCCGAGCTCCTCGCAGCGGGCCGCGAGGGGCGTCGCCACCTCGGGGTGGAGCCCGGCGGCGACTCCGAACCCCCGATCGCTCATCGCTCGAGCACCGCGACGCACTCCACGTGCGGCGTGTGCGGAAACATGTCCACCGGCGTCACCCGCCGGAGCCTATAGCCGGCCTCGGTGAGCTGAGCGGCGTTGGGCGCCAGGGTCGTCGGGTTGCAGGAGACGTAGACGATCCGCGGCGCGCCGCACTCGATCACGCGGCGCACGATCTTCTTCGAGAGGCCCGCGCGTGGAGGGTCCACGATCACGACGTCGGGCTTGCCCGCCTCCTCCAGCAGCGGGCGCACGCCGAGGCGCACGTTCTCGGCGACGAACCGCGCGTTGCCGGCCCCATTCTGTCGCGCGTTGTGCTCGGCGTCGGCGATCGCCTCCGGGACGGTCTCCACGCCCCACACCTCGCCGGCCCGAGCGGCGAGCGAGATTCCGATCGTCCCGATGCCGCAGTAGAGGTCGAAGACGCGCTCGGTGCCACGGAGCGCCGCTGCCTCGGCCGCGAGCTCGCAGAGCCGCTCCGCCATCTCGGTGTTGGTCTGGAAGAAGGCGGCGTGAGAGATGCGGAACGTGTGGCCGCCGAGCTCCTCTTCGAGGAACTCCCGGCCGAGGACGCCCGTGGGGCCGGCGGTGCCGCCGCTCGGCCCCTCGACGACCGTGTGCAGGTCGACCGGGGGCTTCGTGAAGCTGGCGGCCGAGGTGACGAGACGGGTTTGGATCTGACCGGTTCGCCTGCCCTCGCGGACCACCAGGTTGCGAAGGACGCCGGACTGGTCCCGTCCATCATGGGCCGGGATGCCTTCTGCGCGCGCCCACTCGCGGACCTCGTTGCGTGCCTCGTTGTTGCGGACCGAGGCGAGCTGGCAATCCTCGGCGTCGATCACCTCGGACCAGCTGCCGCGGCGATGGAAGCCGAGGACCAGCCGGCCGTCGTGCTCGCCGAACGAGTACTCGAGCTTGTTTCGGTACCGCCACTGCTCGACGGCCGGGACGATCGGCTCGAGCTCGAAGCCGTCCAGCCCGCCCAGCCGGCGAAGCGCCTCGTCGACCTGACGCGCCTTCTCGTCGAGCTGCCGCTCGTACGGCAGGCCCTGCCAGGGCGCACCCGGGCACGGCTCGCGGCCGTGGGTGCAGCGATCCGGGATCCGGTCCGCCGCGGGGTCGATGAGCTCTACAGCAGTCGCCTCGGCGAACCCTCGCTTGGCCTTGGTGAGCCGGGCGCGGACGCGGTCGCCGGGGAGCCCGCCGGAGACGAACACGACGTAGCCGTCCGCTCGGGCGACGCCCCGCCCGCCTTGGGCGAGCGAGTCGACCTCCAGGACGAGCTCGTCGCCCGCGCGCGGGCGCGGGCCGTGCTCTGTCCGGGCCGTGGCCATCGTCCTATCGTTGCAGCACCTTGACCTTCGACCTCGAGTCCTACAGGGAGCGCGCCGAGCGGTTCGGAGAGGAGCTCTCTCGCGAGTATTACCTGCACCTCGCCGGCCGCAAGACAGAGCTCGAAATCGAGCGGATCTACGACTCCTACGCAGAGCTGTTCTCGCGCGACTCGGTTGGGGCGCTCCGCGAGCTCGCCGGAACCACGGCCGGAGGCGACGAGGGGCGCCGGCTCTCCTACCTGCTCCATTTCGCCTTCGACGGGCTGGTGGGGATGGAGACGCGCTCCGATGCGGCGGGGCTCGCCGGGCTCGAGGCGTCGCTCGAGGTGGACGCGGGCGACGGCCCGATGCCGTACCGCGCGGTGGTCATTGCGCAGGCGAACGAGGTGGATCCCGCCCGCCGCGAGGTGCTGGAGACGGCCAGGAACGCCGTGCTGGAGGAGCGGTTGAACCCCATCTACCGGCCGATGCTCGAGCGGGCCCACGAGATCTGCTTGGAGCTCGGCTGGCGGAGCTATTCCGACGCTTACGCGGAGCTCCGAGGGATCGACCTCGGGCGGCTACGCGAGCAGACCGGGCGGTTTCTCGACGAGACCGAGGAGCTCTACGGGCCGCTGGTGGACGACCAGCTCGAGCGGGCCGCGCTTCCCGCCTTGGGCGAGCTTCGGCGGTCGGACCTGCCGCGTTTGTTCCGCGCCGCCGACCTCGACGAGCTGTTCGGAGCGGAGCGACTGATCCCCTCGTTCGAGGAGACGCTCGCGGGGCTCGGCGTCGACCTGCGGGGCCAGTCGAATGTCCACCTCGACACCGAGCCGCGCCCGACCAAGTCGCCCCGGGCCTTCTGCAGCACGCCGAAGGTGCCGGGCGAGATCTACCTGGTGATCGCTCCGACCGGGGGGAGGGACGACTACGGCGCCCTCTTCCACGAGGGAGGCCACACCGAGCACTACGCGAACACCGAGGCGGACCTGGCGTTCGAGTTTCGCCAGCTCGGGGACAACTCGGTCACCGAGTCGTTTGCCTTTCTCCTGGAGCACGTGACCTCCGATCCGGTTTGGCTGTCCGAGCGGCTCGGGGTCGCGGATCCGGCGCGGGCGGTCGAGCACACGCGGGCGTTCCGGCTGATCATGCTTCGCCGGTACGCGGCGAAGCTCGCCTACGAGCTGGAGCTGCACGGCCGCTCGGCGGATCTGGAGGCGATGCCCGGGCGCTACGCCGAGCTTCTCAGCGCGGCGGTGCGGGTCCCGTGGCCGCGGGCGAGCTGGATCGCCGACGTCGACGATGGCTTCTACGCCGCCTGCTACCTGCGGGCGTGGGCGCTCGAGACGCACTGGCGGGCGGCGCTGCACGAGCGGTTCGGCGAGCGCTGGTTTCAAAGCCCGGAGGCGGGCGAATGGCTGCGAGGCCTGTGGCGGCACGGGCAACGGCTCAACGCCGATGAGCTGCTCGCCGAGACGCTTGGCGAGGAGCTCGATTTCGGGCGGCTGGCCCGGGCCGTCTGAGCGTCGTCGGTGGGCGAGCCTCGTGGGTAAGCTGGCGCGGATGCCCGCAATCGGCCACGTGCACCTGAAGGTCTCCGACCTCGATCGGTCCGAGGCCTTCTACCGGGAAGCCCTCGCGCTCGAGGTGACGGAACGCGTCGGCGGGAGCTTCGTGTTCATGTCGTTCGGCGAATCGCACCATCACCTGGCGCTCCAGGGCCACCCCGACGCGCCCAGAGCCGATCCCGAGGCGCTGGGCCTCTACCACTTCGCGGTCGAGGTGGACGACGAGGAGGAGCTGGGCACGGCCGTCGACCGCCTCAAGGATGCCGAGGTCGACTTCGCCGCCGTCGACCACGGGATCTCGAAGTCGCTGTACTTCAGCGACCCCGACGGGCACGGCGTGGAGATCTACTGCGACACCCGTGAGCTGCGCCATCGGCCCGAGTGGGAGGGCATCGCCGCGCCGCTCGACGTCGACGAGCTGCCGCGCGAATAGATCCGCCGGGGCTCCGGGCTAGCTCTGCTTCGCCAGGCGGCGGTCGATGTCGCTCAGGAGGCCCTTCCGCGCCTTCCCACGCCGCTCGCGGGTGCGCACCTGGCGGAGCTCCGCCGCGCTGAGGTCGCCCAGCCTGGACTTGATCTGGGTGGCGGTCAGCTGGTCGTAGGCGGTGATCGGCCCGCCGGCACTCACCCCGGAGCGGCGGCGGAGCCGGTCGGCCTGGGCGAGCGGAGCGTCAGCCGCGTCGCGCGCGGCGCGGGCGGCGCGGCGCGCCTCGGTGGTCGCGCGCCGCCGCGCGGGCGCCGTGCGGGACTCGATCTCGCGCTGCGCCTGGTCGAGGAGTCGCTCGAGCTGCTTGACCATCTCGTCGGAGTAGCGGCGGCTGCGGGTCAGGAGGCTGGAGACGAGCTCGTTGGCGTCGTCGCGGGTCATGCGCCCCCGCTTGACGGCGTCGTCGACCACGTCCTGGAGGCGGTCGCGGGAGAGGGTCACGCTGTGCTCCAGGGCGTCGCGGAACGCCTCGACGCTCTTGTCGGCTCGCGCGGCGCTGCCGGCGCTCGTCGAGCTCCCGGAGCTCCGCTTGCTGGTGGAGCGCTTTGCGCTCGAACGCTTGCTGCCCGAGCTCTTCGACTTCGAGCCGGAACGTGAGCCACCTGATCCAGTTGCCATCAAGACTCCTCTCGCAGTTTCTCGTTCGCCCCTCGTGCGCCGCGCGGGCTGGCCTGACTATCCCACGATCCGGCACCCATCGCTGCGGTGCGCGTACCATGCTCGGCTTCCCATGACCCGCCATTTCCTCACCGGAGAAGAGCTGCCGCGCGAGCAGCTGATCGCGCTGCTGGACCGCGCGGCCGAGCTCAAGGCGGGACGCTCGGCCGGCGAAGGGCGCGACGCGCTCGCAGGGCGCAGCATCGCGCTCGTGTTCGAGCGCCCGTCCACGCGGACGCGCGTCTCGTTCGAGGTCGGGGTGGCGGAGCTCGGCGCAACGCCGCTGGTCCTGCGCGGCGACGAGCTGCAGCTCACTCGCGGCGAGTCGATGGAGGACACCGCCCGGGTGCTCTCCCGGTATGTCCACGGGATGGTGGTGCGCTGGGGCTCCCACGAGATCGTCGAGGGCCTCGCCGCCGGGGCGTCGGTGCCGGTGATCAACGGGCTCACTCGCGCCCACCACCCGTGTCAGGTGCTGGCGGACCTGCTCACGCTCCGCGAGCGGTTCGGCGACCTCGACGGCCTGAAGCTCGCCTACGTCGGCGACGGCAACAACATGGCGCGCTCGCTTGCGCTGATGGGCCGGATCGCGGGAGTGGAGGTTCGGGTTGGCTCGCCCGAGGGCTACCAGCTGGAGCCGGGGCTCGCGGCGCTCGACACCGCCGACGCCCGCGAGGCGGTCGATGGCGCAGACGCAGTCTACACCGACGTGTGGGTGAGCATGGGCGACGAGGCGGAGGCCGACCGGCGCCGCTCGGACCTGGCCCCGTACCGGATCGACGCCGATCTTCTGGCCCACGCGGCCGACCGAGCGATCGTCCTGCACTGCCTCCCGGCGCACCCCGGCGAGGAGATCACCGAGGAGGTGCTGTACGGGGAGCGGTCCGTTGTCTTCGACGAGGCGGAGAACCGCCTACACGCCCAGAAGGCTCTGCTGGAGCTGCTGGTCGCGACTTCTTGATCGGCGGGCCATCAAGCCAGCGCGGCTCCTCGAAGCTCGCGTACTCCTGAATCGCACCGTAGATGTGCTGGACGAGACGCGTGCTGAACAGCTTGAGCGAGCAGACACCGTACGGAAGCTTGTTCGTTTTCTGGCCACTACTCGACGTCGGGAAGTGGTTGACAATGTGGGTGCGGAGAGACGTTGCCGGTAGCGCAAGCTCGGTAATCCAGTGCTGCTCGATCTCCGCAAGTGTCATTCCATTCCCGGTATAGACGTTCAGGCTCAAGCTGAATCGCTCCGGCGGAATCTCGAAGCAGGTCCGGAGGAACAACAGGAAGAACTTCACCATCGCAAGATCGGAGTTCGCGAAGCACACGCTGTTTCTGTCCTTGGCGCCTTCCGCCCAATAGAGCATGCATCCCGCCTGATGCAGTGCCTCGCCCTTCCGAGCTCTTGCCCGACCCTCGGCTTGGTAGCCCGCTCGCTTGGCGCGATTGAGGTCGCTCCAGGTAGTGGCCCGTTGCGCGTACTCCTGCCGGCGATTGCGCTCGCGGTGCTCCGGGCGAAGCTCGATGTCGCGGACCCACAAGCTGACGCTGGACAGGGAGACTCCGAGTTGCGCCGCGATGCGCTTCATCGGCATCCCGAGCTCACGTCGGAGCCGTCGCGCCTCCTCTCTCTCAGCTGGCTTTGTCACCGGCTCTTCTCCGGCCGCGAATCGAACATATGTTCGTATAGAGTAGATCCGCGCTCGGACGGAAATGAGGCGCCTGGGTGGCCGAGTCGAACCCATACACTTGCTCCGTTGGCCCCGTGGTGTAAGGGTTTGAGCACGCGGTCCTTTCAAGGCCGAGGAGCTGGGTTCGAATCCCGCCGGGGCTGCTGTACAGGCATAAAGCACGGGTTCGATTTGAGCGCCATCCAACTCTGATGCAACCCGAGATCCATCTAGGCCCCCTCACCCTCCAGACCTTCGGGATCGCGTTCGCCGTCGCGTTCATCGCCGCAGGCGCCGTGCTCGGGCGGCGGCTGAAGGAGATCGGCAAGTCCACTGATTGGGCCTACGAGATGGTCATCTTCGCGCTGGTCGGCGGCATCGTCGGGGCGCGCCTCAATTACGTCATCCAGAACTACGACGCGGTCAAGGGCGACCTGCTCGGCAACCTGTTCTCCGGCGCAGGCCTCGTCTGGTTCGGCGGCGCCGTCGGCGGCGCGATCGGGGTGGCGCTGTGGGCGTGGCGCCGCAAGATGCTGAACCTGACGCTGCTCGACATCTGCGCGGTGCCCCTCTGCGTGGGCTATGCGCTCGGGCGGATCGGCTGCCAGGTCTCCGGCGACGGCGACTACGGGAAGGCGTGGGACGGACCCTGGGCGATGGCCTATCCGCACGGGACGAAGCCGATCGACACGCCAGTGCAGCCGACCCCCGTCTACGAGACGCTCGCGATGGGCCTCGTTGCCTACTTCCTCTGGCGGCTGCGCGACCGGGTCCAGCCCGGTGTGCTGTTCGCGACCTACCTGGTGCTGGCCGGCACCGAGCGGCTCCTGGTGGAGTTCATCCGCCGCAACACGCCGGACGTTCTCGGCCTCACCCAGCCGCAGCTGATCAGCATCGTGATGATGATCGTCGGCGGCGTGTGGCTGGTCGTGAAGGCGCGACGCGGCGAGCTCCTGCGCGACGACGGCGGCGCGACGTTGCCGGGCAGGGCGCCGGCCTAGGTCCTCCAGTCCGCTCAGTTACGGCAGGCCCGACAGGCCCCGTGGAGCACCACATCGTGCTCGGCGACCTGGAACCGCACCTTGTGGGTCAGGCGATCGATCGTCTGCTCGAGCTCGTCGTCGTCGAACGGGATCACCCGCCCGCAGTGGTCGCAGACGAGGTGGTGGTGATGATCGCCCCCGGGCACTAGCGCTTCATACCGAGCGATCCCTTGGCCGACCTCCAGGCGCCCGACGAGCTTCATCTCGGCCAGCAGCTCCAGCGTCCGGTAGATGCTCGCGAGGCCCACGCCGTGACCCTTCTGGCGCAGCCTCGACTCGATCTCCGGAACGGTGAGGGCGCACGGCTGGGCCGCCAGCAGGTCAATCACCGCCAGCCTCGCCTGTCCCTTGCGCAGGCCCGCCGACTGCAGCTCCCCGATCGCGCGCTCGCGCCAGATGGTGCCCGACTCGGTCATCGCGTTCGAGCGTACCCAGGCTCGCGGCCGCCAACAGCGGGGCGGGCGTGCCGGATACGGCGCAACACGCGGACCGCCCAGGCGCCGCCGCTGGCCACCGCGTAGAGCACTACCGTCACACCCGCGATGGAGGCTCCCGCGGCGGTGTTTGCGTAATAGGAGACGTAGAGACCGCCGACCCCCGCAGCGACAGCCAGGCCAGCGGCCACGAAGAGCATCGGCGCGAATCGCTTCACGAGAACAGCCGCCGTTGCGGCGGGCGCGACGAGCATCGCGAGCGCGAGCAGATTGCCAAGCCCCTGCACGGCGACCAGGATCGCCACTGAGAGCAGCGCCAGGAGAGCCGCGTCGACGATCACCGGGGAGACTCCGAGAGACCGCGCGGACCCGCGGTCGAAGCCGACCGCCATCAGCGAGCCGTGCATCAGCCGCAGAGCGAACCCGGTCACGACGACCGCAACGCCCGCGAACCACAGGTCCCCGTCGCTCACCCCGAGCACGTCGCCGAACAGGAGGTTCTGGATCCCGGGCGGCGACGCCGGCGCGAGCGCCAGGAGCGCACCCATCCCGAACAGCGTCGTGATGACGATCGCCACGGCCGTGTCCCGCCCGATCGTCGGCACACGCCCGGCGATCGCGATGCCCAGCGCCGCGACCACGAGGCCCGCGGCACCGCCGACCAAGAGCGGGATTCCCGTGAGCGCCGCGACCACCAGCCCAGGGAACAGCCCGTGCGCCAGCGACTCCGCGCTGTAGGAGAGGCCGTAGAAGACGATCCAGCAGCCGAGGGGCCCGCCGATCAGGCCGACTAGCACGATCTCGAGGAACGCTCGGCTGACGATCGCCTGGGACCACGGATCCGCGATCGCATGCCAAAGCCCGACGGCGGCGGGAGCGACCTCAGGCATGCTCCTCACCATGTCCGTGCTCGTGGTGGTGGTGGGCCGGGAGCACGGCGACGTGCTCTCCGTCCTCGCGCAGCTCAAGGATCATCCCGCCGTGCGTAGCCTCCAGCACGGGCATCGTCAGCACCTCGTCCGGTGGCCCGAACGCCACCTGTCGGTGATTGAGGCAGAGAACCCGATCCCAGCGCCTGGCCTGCTCGATGTCGTGCGTGGCGATCAGCACCGTCCGTCCTTCCGCGGCGAGTCGATCGATCAGCTCGCTGAGCCCGTCGGCGCTTCGGGTGTCCAGCCCGGTGAACGGCTCGTCGAGAAGCAGAACACTCGCATCCTGCACCAGGGCTCTGGCCACGAGCACCCGCTGACGCTGCCCACCCGACAGCTCCCCGAAGCTTCGCGAGGAGAGCTCCGCCAGGCCGACCGACCACAGCGCCTCGCGGGCAGCCGACCGCTCGGCCCGGCCAGGATGACGCCACCAGCCTCGGATCGGGATCGTCCCCATGAGCGCCACGTCGAGCGCGGTCACGGGGTAGTCGAGACGCGACCTCTCGGTTTGGGGGACCGTGGCGCAGCGCCCCCCGACGCTGACCCCCCCGGACAACGGCTCGAGCTCACCGAGCAGCGCGCGGAAGAGCGTCGTCTTACCGCCACCGTTTGGGCCCAGCACGCCGATCCGCTGCCCTGCAAGAGCGCTGAACGTGACGTCCCGGAGCGCGGGCGAGCCGTCATAGCCAACGGCCAGTCCATTCGCCCGAACCAGCATGTCGCGGTCGAGCCTCTGCCGATCGGCGGCGCTCATCCGAGCCCGCCGATCCGGCAGCCACGCTTGGCGCCCGTGAAGCCGCGGACCATCGCGTTCGCGTTCGCCTGCTCCATGCCGAGATACGTCGCGCCGGGCGAGGAGGACGGGCCGAGCGTGTCTCCGTAGAGCGTCAGGTTGCTGATCGCGCCCGTCTGCCTCGCGAGCGCCTGCGCGACGTCTGGGTTGATCGAGCTCTCTGGAAAGAGCGCGTGCACGTGCTCGCGCCGAATCTCGTCCGCCAGCTGCGCGATCTCACCCGCCGACGGCTGCGCCTCGGTGGTCTGGGATGGGATCACCGCGCCGACGACCTTGATCCCGTAGCGCTTCGCGAAGTAGTTGAACGCGTCATGATCGGTCACCAGCTTGCGCTGGGCCGGCGGCACCGACGCGAAGCACCGACTGATCCCGGAATCGAGCGTGTGGAGCTTCTTCAGGTAGGCGGCCGCATTGCGTTGGAATGCCTTTCGCTCCGAGGGGTCGGCGGCAACCATGGCGTCGCGTATCTCCCGAACCGCGGCCTCGGCGTTGACCGGGTCATGCCACCAGTGCGGGTCATACCGCGACGCCTCTGGCCCGCTGGTCTCGCCCGCGACGTGCACCGGCAGATGAGCCCCGAGGTCGACAACCCGGGCATCGGCTCCGGACTCGCTCACGACCTTGCCCATCCACGCGTCGAGGCTGTCCCCGTTGTCCAGCACGAGCTTCGCTCCCGCCGTGGCGGTGACGTCCCCGGGCCTGGGCTCATACTCGTGCGGGTCCGTGTTCGGCTGGAGGATCTGGTGAACGTCGACCGCCTCTCCGCCGACGGTCCGCGCGAAGTCAGCGATCTGCGTCGTCGTTGCGACCACCGACAGCTTGTCCCCCGACGAGCCCGCCTGCGTACACCCGGTCAGGCCCGCCGCAAGTGCAACGAGGGCGGCGGTCGCCGGCGCCAAGGCAACCCGGCGGGAGCGCGGCAGTGCCTTGGCCACCGCGGCCAGCGCGAACACACCCCCAGCGAGGACCGCGATCGCAGGCCCCGGCGGCGCGTTCACCTCCACGGACAGCCACAACCCGCCGATTCCCTCGAACGCGACCAGGATCACCGTGGCGAGCTGCCATGCGGGCATCCGTTGCATCCAGAGCCTCGTGGTCGCCGCGGGCACCACTAGCAAGGCGGCGGCGAGCAGGGCGCCGGCCGCGGAGAGGACCGAAACCGCCCCGAGCGCGACTAATCCGAGCAGAACCAGATCCGGAAGGAGCGCGGGCACGCCGAGCGCCCGGGCACTCTCGGGGTCGAATCCCGTGGCGAGCCAGCTGCGGCCGAGCAACAGGTTCGCCGCGAGAACCATCGCGCTGAGGGCCCCAGCGAAGATCAGGTCGCGAGGCTCCAGCACGAGCAGACTTCCGAACAGGAGCGTCTCGATGTTCGACCCCGAGTGAAAGACGTCGGACGCCAGGATCACACCCAGCGCCAGCGCGCCCACCAGCGCGAGAGCCGTTCGGCTGTCGTAGAGCTCCCGCCGTCCCGCGCCCAGCCTCCCCACCACGAGGGCGAATGCGAGGCCCATGCCGAACGCGCCGATCTGAGGCGCGAATCCGAGGCCGTCGGCGAGGACGAGCCCGGGGAAGGCGGCCGTTGCAAGGGCGTGCGAGTAGAAGGCGAGACCGCGCACCACGATCCAGGTGCCGAGCAGGCCGAGCCCGACCGACAGCAGGACGACCTCCAGCAGGCCGCGCTGGACGAAGGGAAGTTGAAATGGGTCGAACAGGGGGTGGGCTCCTCAGGTGTCGGTGAAGCACGAGATGATAATGGGACTCATTCTCATCTGACGATTGGACGGAATGAAGCCGGCGGATGGGCGGTTGAGGGCCGGTGGATCGGACAGATGGTGCCCGCGGGAAACGCGGGGCGAGCCGGCGGACGCGCGGTGCCATAATCAGGCGCGATGTGCGTTCAGTGCATGATGGCCGCGATGGGCTCGGTCGCCGCCGCCAGCGGCACCCGCACATGGCTCGGGCGTAAGAAGGCCGATTGGCTTACGCCCCGGCGCATGCGCTTCATCACAGTCGCTCTGTTCGTAGGCGCCGTGATCGCCGCCGGCACCATGAGCGGCAGCGGCGGCGCCTAGACGGAGCGCAGCAAGCCGCCGTCCAGCGGCACCACGGATCCCGTGAGGTAGGCGGCGCGCTCCGAGCAGATGAAGGCGACGAGGTCGCCAAACTCCTCCGGCTGGCCAAGCCGGCCGGCCGGTACGCCCTCGGCGGCGTGGCGCTCCATCTCCTCCCAGGACCCCCAGTTGTCGGCGAGCCGGTCGGTCGCGAAACGACCGGTGGCGACCGTGTTGACGGTCACCCCGTCCGCCGCGACCTCGCTCGCCAGCGTCTTGAAGAGGCCGACCGCGGCCATCCGGTTCGCGTTCGAGAGCGTCAGGTGTGGGATCGGCTCGCGGACTGAGCTGGAGCCGACGTTCACGATCCGTCCCCATTTACGCTCGCGCATCCCGGAAAGCACCGCCTCGACGAGGACGAGCGGAGCGAGCACGAGCGAGCGATACGTCTCCTCCCACACCTCTCGTTCGTGGTCCAGGGCGGCGCCGAGCGGCGGCCCGCCGGTGTTGGTGACCAGGATGTCGACCGGGCCGAGCTCCGCCGCCACCTCGTCCGGGAGCGCCGCCAGCCGGTCGAGATCGCCCGTATCCGCCTCGAAGACGGCGGTGTCGCCGTCGATCTCCTTCGCCGCCTCCGCCAGGCGCTCGCGGGAGCGGCTCGCCATCGCAACGCGCGCGCCCTCACGGGCTAGGGCGGCGGCGATCGCCCGCCCGATCCCGCGACTCGCCCCCATCACCAGCGCCGTCTTTCCCGCGATCTTCAAGTCCATGCGCCGAATCTATCGGTGGGATACGGTGAGCGCGATGCCAGGCGGCGACCTCTACGAGCAGATCGTCGACGCCGCCAACGACCTCTACGGCTCCCACGCCCGGAACCGCGCCCTACATGCGAAGGGGACCTGGTGCGCCGGCACCTTCACTGCTACCCCGGAGGCCGGCGAGCTCACCCGGGCCGCCCACTTCCAGGGCGAGCCCACCCCGGCGCTGATCCGCTTCTCGAACGCCAGTGGCGATCCTCAGTCCGACGACTGGCAGCGCGATTCCCGCGGCATGGCCGTCAGGTTGCGCCCCTCGGGCGGCGAGGAGGCCGACATCCTCGCCGTCACCAGCCCGGCGTTCGTCAGCCGCACGCCGCAGGACTTCCTTGAGCTCATCCGGCTCCGCAAGCCCAACCCCGAGACGGGCCAGCCTGACTGGGAGAAGCTCGGCGCCTTCCTCGGCGAGCACCCGGAGTCGCAGACCGCGGTGCAGGCGACGCTGAACGCCGAGCCTCCGGCGAGCTTCGCGACCCTCGTCTATCACTCCCCGCACAGCTACCGGTTCCTCGCCGCCGACGATGCGGCGACCTGGGTCCGCTACCGTTGGCGCCCCGAGGCGGGCGAGGCCACTCTCGGCGACGACGACGCCAAGGCGCTCGGAAGCGACTACCTGAGCGCCGAGCTCCGCGAGCGCCTGGCGGGCGGCCCGGTTTCGTTCGAGCTGAAGCTCCAGATTCCGACTGAGGACGACCCGATCGACGACCCCACCGCCGTCTGGCCGGGCGATCGCGAGCGCGTGGCGGCCGGCGCCCTCGAGATCACCGAGATTGTCGACGACCCGGAGGGCGGCGAGCACATCGAGGTGTTCGATCCGACGCGGGTGCCCGACGGCGTCGAGCTCTCGGACGACCCGATTCTGCACGCCCGCGCCAGGGCCTATTCCGTGTCCGCCTACCGACGTCTAGGGACGGACGTGGAGAACCCCTCGACGCCACCCAGCCACTGAGGCGCGCATGAGCGGCGGGTTCCGTCGTTCGAGCACGTTCGGCCTCGTCGGCGTCGTCGTCGTCATGGTCGCCGTCGCCGTGATCGCCCTCCAGTACGGCAGTGGCACGGCCCATCCGACCGGCGCGCTGATCGCGATCGTGGCGATCGTCTTCGGCTTCATCGCCGTCCTCATGGCCCTCCAGCGCCGCGACCTGAACCGCGTGTCCGGAGTCGCTGAGCGCGAGGCGCTGGCCGACGTGGGGCCCGTCTCCGACCCCACCTCCGTCCCTCCCGGCTCGTTGATCGCGGCGATGGCCGTTCGGCCGGCGGAAGAGCGGGCGCTCGCGGGAACCGCGGCCGCATGGGGAGTCGCGCGCGGCTCGATGAACTCGGCCGCCGTGATGGTGGTCCTGATCTTCTGTGCGATGGCGCCCTGGATCATGTTCCAGTGGAAGTGGTCGCTCATCGTGATGCTCCCGATCATCGGGGTGTACCTGCTGTATCTCCTCGTCCGCATCTTCATTCCCTCCGGAACGGTGGGGCAGGCATTCCGGGCGGGCGCCGACACGCTCTCGCCGCTCGGCCTCGAAATGACGCAGCAGCCGAAGGTCGGGCTGAATCCGCGAATCGACCGGCCTGGGTACAGCGCCAAGATGGTCGGCACGTTCGCTCTCGAGGGCGAGCGCCACGGCCGGCACGTCTCGATGCGGCGCGAGAGCGACGGCCCAACGGTGATCTCGCTTGAGGGCGCCTACCCGGAGTTCACGGTCAAGTCCGACGACGACCGCCTGCGGGCCGCCCGCGGCGCTCCACCCCAGGTCGGCCGAGCGCTCGGCTCCCTGAGCCGCTCGAAGCGCTGGAAGGGCATGGAGCTTCGGGCCGGCGCGACCGGCATCGCGGTGGAGCGCCGTCGCGACTCGTCGGGCTTCGACTGGCTCTGCGACCTGTGGCTCGCCGAGCGCTTGGCGGACGCGGTGCGAGCTTAGGCGCCGCCGTACCTCGACGATGGGCGGTGCCGGACTCGAACCGGCGACCCCTCGCGTGTAAAGCGAGTGCTCTGACCAGGCTGAGCTAACCGCCCGGCTCCATTCTTCCAGCGCCTCCGCCTGTCCGGCGGTCCGAGCTTTCATGCGAACATGTGTTCGCATGAACTCTCTGCCTCCCGAACTTCGAAGGACGGCACGACGATTGCGAGAGGAGGAGGGACTTTCGTTCGGCGAAATTGCCAGGACCCTCGATGTCCCGCCGGCTACGGCTCGCCGATGGACTCTCGATATCGAGGTCACTCCGGCGCAGCTCGCGCGAATTGATGCTCGGAGAGTCCATGCGGCTAGACAGGCCAGTGCGGCGAACGCCGCGCTGAGTCGCCAACGACGGCTTGCCTGGCAGCGTGGGGGCCGCATCAAGGCGCGCGAGAGCGATCCATTGCATCAAGCCGGGTGCCTCCTGTATTGCGCTGAGGGGAGCAAGACCCGAAACACGGTTGAGCTTGCGAATTCAGACATCCACCTAACGCGGCTGTTCGTGCGATTTCTCGCCGAGTGCTTCCGCATAGGGCCCCAGCAGGCTGGCTGCTGATCCAGCCGTCGGAGGGCCAGGTCGCGGGAGCCGCCGGAGGCTCGAGCAGCAGCAACCAGGGCGTCGGCGGCGCCCTCGGAAATTTCCTCGGCGGCTAGCCCGCTCTACTCCGGGTGCGCCGTCGGTGGCGCGTGACCGGCTGGGCTGTTCAGGAATGACCGCGGGGCCAGGGGCGCCTTGAGCTTGTGTGCCTCGCCCCAGATCGTCCGCTGGCCGAGCAGCTTGCTGACGGTCACGAAGTGGTAGCCACGGCCGCGCAGCGTCTTGATGATGCGCGGCAGCGCGGCCACGGTCTCCGAGCGGTTGCCGCCACCGTCGTGCATCAGGACGATCGAACCGGGCCGAGTCGCGCTCACGACGCGGCTGTAGATCGCGTTCGTCCCCGGCGTGGACCAGTCACGCGGATCGACGTCCCAGATCACGGTCGTCATGCCGAGAGCGCGGGCGTCACCGACAACCCGTGAGTTGAACGCACCGCCGGGCGGCCGGAACAGGCACGGCTCGAAGCCGGTCACCCTGCGGATCGCCGAGTTCGTCGCCGCCATCGACGAGCGGCTCGGGTCGGTCTCGTGGCGGTAGCTGTGGTCGGCGATCTCCTCACCGGCCTTCGTGACGAGTCGTGAGGTGCTCGACACCTGCTCGCCGATCTCGAAGAACGTCCCCTTCACGTGGTGCCGCTTGAGGATCGAGAGCACCTGGGGGGTGTAGGTGCTCGGCCCGTCGTCGAAGGTGAGGGCGACCCGCTTGCCCTTCGAGGGACCGTGGTAGACGGGCGAGGGGCCGCTGTTCTTGCAGCCCACGGGCTGCAAGCGCTTGAGCTTGAACCGCGCATCGTGGCCGTTCGGAGCCCGGTCGAAGCACGGATCGCGCTTGGCGACGGGGCCCGACGTCCGGCCGGAGTTCGGGCACTTGTTGCCCGTCCACTGGCTGACGACCCGCCAGCGGTAGTTGCCGGGGTGAAGGTGAGCCGCGCGCGGCCGGAAGGTCGCCGTGACAGAGCGGCTGTTCGACCGCTTCACCTTCGCATCGATCCCGGTCCACCTCCGCACCGACTTGTCGGGCTTAAGCACCGCGTAGCCCAGCGTGTCGTCGTCGCCCTTCGGGCCCTTGCCGAAGCAGAGCTGGCGCATGAAGTCGTGCTTGGGCTTGTGGATCTGCACGCAGATGAACCGATCGTCCGGCTTGTTCGTGTCCGGGTGGCGGTTGAGCGTGCCGAGGTAGAAGCCACCGCTGGTGCGGACGGAGATCCGCATCGAGCGCCGCACCTGGTCCACGCTGACGTGAAGCAGGTCGAGAGGGCCCGACGCATCGGCATGGTCGCGATGTCCCCGCGCCACGGCGCGGGGCCCCACCGCCACAACGATGGTCAAAGCGAGTACCCCTGCCGCCCCGAGGGCGTATCTGGCGCGCATGTCGTGTTGCTTACCTTCCTGCCGCGACATCCGATTGCGCGGGTTTCGCGATACTACCCCGGCGACGCGGTTGGGTCATGGGAGCACCGCGACCCGCACCGTAGTCGGAGTAGATATGCGCGCTCCGAGCACCAAGCGATGGCCGGCAGGCAGGCGGCCGCGGGCGTCGACGCCTTCGCGTCGGCACGACCGGCGTGTCCGCCTCGCGCCCACTGCGGTCATCGCCGCCGGCCTGGTCGCCGCGGCGCTGCTCCTCCCGGCCGGAGCCACGGCGGCGGGGGGCGGGACCGGCAGCACCGGGCATGCAGGCCACGGCGGCAAGTCGCACAACCCATTTCGCGGCGACGGGATGTGGATCTGGTACGTCAAGAAGTCGAGCGGGGGGAAGCTGTCGAAGATCGCCAGCAAGGCGAAGAAGCACGGCATCCGGACGCTCTACATCAAGAGCTCCGACGGCACGAGCGCATGGAGCCAGTTCACCCACGGGCTGGTGAAGTACTTCCACCACCGAGGGCTGCGGGTGTGCGCCTGGCAGTACGTCTACGGAGGGCACCCGAAGGCCGAGGCGAAGCGCGGGGCCGCGGCGGTGCACAAGGGCGCCGATTGCCTCGTGATCGACGCCGAAGCCGAGTACGAGGGCCGCTACGGGGCGGCGGACACCTACGTCGACAAGCTCCGCCACGCGGTCGGGGGCCGCTTCCCGACCGCGCTTTCGAGCTTCCCGTACGTGGACTACCACCCCTCGTTTCCCTACTCCGTGTTTCTCGGCGACGGCGGCGCCCGCTTCAACCTGCCACAGGTCTACTGGCACGCGATCGGAGTGGGCGTTGGCCAGGCCGACCGTCACACCGTCCGCTACAACCGCGTCTACCAGCGGGGGATCTACCCGGTCGGGCAGACCTACAAGGACGCCGGTGGCCGGCCGCCGCGCAAGCAGCTGCGGAAATTCCGTCGCCTCGCGATCTCGTTCGGCTTCCACGGCATCAGCTGGTGGTCGTGGCAACACACGACCAAGAAGCAGTGGCGCGCCCTGGGGAACAGCGTGAGCAAGGGCGTTCCCGGAGTCCGCCGCGGATCCGGCAACTACCCGCAGCTGTCCAAGGGCAGCAAGGGCGACCTGGTCATCTGGGCCCAGGAGCACCTTCGCGGCGCGGGCGCTCGCATGGCCGTCGACGGGGCCTTCGGGCGCAAGACCCGCCGCGCGGTGAAGCGCTTCCAGCGCAAGCACAACCTGCACGTCGACGGCAAGATCGGGCCGGAGACCTGGCGCCACCTGCTGAAGGTCAAGCCCGACATGGTGGACTGGTCGAGCAGGCAGCACCATCACGCCGGCAAGCTGGCCCCGGCTCACGCCGAGCCCCGCTCGGCCAAGCTGCCGGCCATCAGGTACGAGATACCGTCGAGCGAAGGCGCGCACTAGGCCATGCCGGCGCAGGAGGACCCGAGGCAACTCGCGGCGTTCCTCGCGCTGATCTCCTCGGTCCTCCAGAACGAGCGCGCGCTTCGCGCCGACTCCGAGCAGCAGGCGGAGCAGAACGCACGGCTATTGGACTCGCTTCGCGAGCGCCAGGTGCTGCTCGAGCGGCTAGCGCAGCTCCAGCGCGGGATCGTCGATCGGCTGCCCGTCCACGAGGTGCTGGAGGCCGTGGCCGAGGGGGCGTCCGAGTTGCTGGACTGCCGGGTGGGCATCCTCTGGATCGCCGACCCGGACGATCCGGACCATGCCGCGGCCGTGGCCGCGGTCGGAGAGGACGATGAGCTGATGGCGGAGCGCCGGCGAAAGCCGGCCGGCGCGGGCCTCGGCGGACGCGCGATGCGCGAGGGGATGCTGGTCGCCGCGGACGCCGTGACGGGCGCCGGTTCCGAGGCCGACCTGGTGGACTTCCCGGTCGCCGCGCCCACGGCGGCCATGGCCACCCCCGTGTACGAGCGAGGCCACGCGGTCGGGACCCTGGGAGTGGCGTCTACAGAGCCCGGCCGTCTCTTCGGCGCCCGCGACCAGCAGGTCCTGATCTCGCTGGCCGAGCACGCGAGCCTCGCCCTCAACCACGCCCGCGCCCTTGAGGAGGCGGTGCACGAGGCGCTTCACGACTCGCTGACCGGCCTTCCCAACCGCTCTCTCTTCCTGGACCGGATGCGCCACGCGCTGGCGCGCGCCGAGCGCGAGCGGGAGCCCGTTGCGGTTCTCTTCTGCGATCTCGACGGCTTCAAGACGGTGAACGACAGCCTCGGGCACCGGACGGGCGATCGGCTGCTGGTAATGGTCGCCGAGCGGCTCGCGGAGTGCCTGCGCCCCGGTGACACGATCGCCCGGCTCGGCGGCGACGAGTTCGCCGTCCTGCTGGAGGAGCTCAGGGAGCCGGGTGATGCCGCCCGCGCCGCCCAGCGGCTGCTGGATGCACTGAAGGCGCCGTTCGAGCTGCGCGAGCGTGAGTTCTACGTCAGCGCGAGCATCGGGATCGCCGCGGGTACGGACGATGCCGAGACGCTCCTCCGCGATGCCGACCTGGCCATGTATAGGGCCAAGAGCCGCGGCAAGGGCCGGTACGCGGTGTTCGAGCCCGGCATGCATACGGCGATCGTCGAGCGCCTCGAGCTCGAGGTCGACCTCAAGCGGGCGCTCGAGCGCGAGGAGCTCGCCGTCGTCTACCAGCCGATCTTCAGCCTGGCGAGCGGGACGGTGACCGGGGTCGAGGCGCTGGTTCGCTGGCAACACCCGACCCGAGGCGTCGTGATGCCCGAGGCCTTCGTGCCGATGGCGGAGGAGAGCGGTCTGATCGGCGAGCTGGGGCGATGGGTCCTTCGGAAGGCGTGCCACCAGGGGGCCCTTTGGCGGGCGAAGTACCCCGGGCACCCGGGCCTGGGGATCGGCGTCAACATCTCGGGCGTTCAGCTACGCGAGCCGGGGCTGGTCCAGGAGGTGTCCGACGCGCTCGCGGAGGCACAGCTCGACGCGACCGGGCTGACGCTCGAGATCACCGAGACCGCGCTGATGGAGAGCTTCGACGAGGCGATCGAGGAGGTGGATGCGCTGAAGGCCCTCGGCGTGGACCTGGCGATCGACGACTTCGGAACGGGGTACTCGTCGCTCCGTTACCTGCGGCGGCTGCCCCTCGACGTGATGAAGATCGAGAAGTCGTTCGTCGACGGGATCGGCCGGCCCGGGGAGGAGCCCGACCTCCTGCGAGCGATCATCGACCTCGCGAGCATCTTCGGCCTGCGGGTCGTCGCCGAGGGGATCGAGCGCCCGGAGCAGCGCGATCGCCTGCTCGAGCTCGGATGCGAGCTCGGCCAGGGGCACCTGCTGGGGGAACCGCTCGACGCCGCCGCCACCGACGCGCTTCTGTTCAGCGTCGGCCTGCTCGGGGGCCCCTCCGCCGAGGGTCAGCCCCGGGCGACGGACGAGACGACTACGATCGAGCGAGAGGTCGATCGTGGCGCGGATTGAGAGCTACAGCCCCGGGCGAATCGTCATCGACGGGGTCGAGCACCACACCGACGTCATCGTCCTGCCGAATCGGGTGCTCGGCGACTGGTGGCGCCGCGATGGCCACTCGCTGGCGATCGAGGACCTCGGCGACGTGCTCGAGGAGCTTCCGCAGCGACTGATCCTTGGGTGCGGGTACGCCGGCCGGCTCGAGCCGGAGCGCTCGGTCATCGCCGCGCTCGCCGAGCGGGGTGTGAAGGTCGAGCCGCTGCCCACCGATCAGGCCGTCGAGCGCTTCGGGGAGCTCGAGGCGCGCGACCCGGCGGCCGTCGCCGCTGCGCTTCACCTCACTTGCTGATCGCGATCCTGTGCGCGCTGGCGCTCGCCCTGGCGGCCCCGGCGCAGGCATCCGCAACCGAGAACTTCGCCAACGAGCCGCCCTTCGGCGGCCAGCTGCCGCCCCCGCTGGAGCGCCCGCCCTCGCTTTCGCGGCCGCCCGCAGGATTCACCCTGAGCGGCAGGGAGGCCATCGCGGCGGCGACCCGGGCCGACGCGGTGCGGGCCGAGCGAAGCGAGAGCCCGGGCATGTACCCGATCGTTTTCGAGCGCGGCGACGACTGGCAGGTGAGCTACTTCACGGGCCCGGAGACGAACCGGACCGAGGTGGCGCAGGCGATCGTCGACGGCCGCACCGGCGCGGTGCTCGGCGCCTGGCACGACATCCAGCTCACCGACCCGCTGGCCCGCGGGTACAGCGGCGCGATCGCCCAGAAGGTCAACGCCCCCTACGTCTGGCTGCCGCTCTGCCTCCTCTTCCTGATTCCGTTCGTCGACCCGCGCCGGCTGTTCCGGATTCTCCACCTGGACCTCCTGGTCCTGCTGGGCCTCGGGGTCTCACTGTTCTTCTACAACCGGGCCGACATCACCACCTCGGTGGGGCTCACCTACCCGGTGCTGATCTACGTGTTCGCACGGATGCTCTGGTCGGGGTTCTGGCCCCGGGAGCGCGCGGGGCCGCTGATCCCCGTGATCCCCCTGCGGTGGGTCGCGATCGCGGCCATCGCGCTCGCCTGCGCTCGGATCGCGCTCAACATCGTCGACTCGCACGTCATCGACATCGGCGTCGCCGGCGTGGTGGGCGCCGACCACATCACGCACGGACAGGACCTCTATGCCGGGAACTTCGCCCACGGCCTGGCGATCCGCGGCGACGTCTATGCGCCGTTCAACTACCTCGCATACGTCCCCTTCGAGCTGATCTTCCCGTGGAACGGCCATTGGGGGAGCGTCCCCGCGGCCCACGCGGCAGCGGTCACGTTCGACCTTCTGACCGCGGGCGGGCTCTGGGCACTCGGCCGGCGCCTGCGGCCCGGGTCGCAGGGGCGAGCGCTCGGGGTCGGCCTGGCGTTCGCGTGGCTCGCGTACCCGTTCACCCTCTATGCGATGAACGCGAACGCCAACGACTCGCTGATCGCGATGCTGCTCGTCGGCGCCATGCTGGCGGTCACGTCGGCGCCGAGGCGGGCCGTCGCTGTCGCCCTCGCCTCCGCCGCCAAGTTCGGTCCCGCGGCCCTCGCGCCGTTGTTCGCGACCGGGACCGGGGAGCGGCGGTGGCGCCAGGCGATCGTCTTCAGCGCCGTGTTCGTCGCCGTCGCGGCCGCGCTCGTGATCCCGTTCCTCCCGCCCGGCGGCCTGCGGCAGTTCTACGACCACACGCTGGGCTACCAGGCGGCCCGAAGCTCGCCGTTCAGCGTCTGGGGTCAGGCCCCGTCGCTGCACTTCCTGCAATCCGCCGAGCGGGTGGTCGCGGCGGTCCTCGCGCTCGCCGTCGCCTTCTGGCCGCGCCGCAAGACCCCGGCCCAGGTCGCGGCGCTGGCGGCGGCGGTCGTGATCGCCGTCCAGTTCGGGGCGACGCATTGGTTCTACTTCTACGTCGTGTGGTTCCTGCCGCTCGCGCTGGCGGCGATGTTCTGGGCACAGCGCGGCGATCGCGAGGCGGCGGCTACGCGATCCGCGTCTCCAGCACCCCCAGAGTCGGCGAGCTGATCGCGATCTCGTCCCCGGGCTTGAGCCACACGCGGGGCTCGCGAGTGGAGCCGACGCCCGACGGCGTGCCGGTCGACACGATGTCGCCCGGCTCGAGGGTCATCAGGCGCGAGAGCTGGGCGACGAGCTCCGGTATGCCGAAGATGAGGTCGTCGGTCGACGAGTCCTGCATCACCTCTCCGTTCAGCTCGAGCGAGAACGAGATCGAGCCGTCCACCATCCCCTCATCGGGCGTCACCAGCGCCGGCCCGCAAGGGGCCGAGCCGTCGAACACCTTGCCGGGCATCCACTGAGGCGTCGCGAACTGGAGATCCCGGGCGGAGAGGTCGTTGAAGAGCATGTAGCCGGCCACGTAATCCCCGGCCTCGCCTTCGTCGACCGCGCTGCAGGCTCGGCCGACGACGAACGCGACCTCGGCCTCGTAGTCGACCTTGCCGCTCGATGCCGGGAGCGGTACCGCGGCGCCCGTCGGAACGAGCGCGTTGCGGAACTTGGCGAAGAACGTCGGGGAGTCCGGCGGATCGATCCCGGCCTCCGCCGCGTGGGCGCCGTAGTTCAGGCCGATGCAGACGATCTTCGGAGGGTCGGGAACGGGCGGCAGCAGCTCCACCTCCGAGAGCGAGACGCCGGGCTCGGAGGATTCCGCCGCCGCGCGGGCCTCCGCGACCCGGCCGGATGCGAGCAGCTCACGCACCGTCGATCCGTCGCCGCCGAGCGCGTCCCACACGTCGACGATCCCCTCGCCGAGCTGGATCCCGGCCCGATCGCCGCGGTCCGAGCCATAGGTCACGATCCGCATCGCGGCGGAGCCTACCTCGCCCCTAGAATCACTCCGGCGGGCATGGCCCGCCGTTTTCCTGGGGGCGTAGCTCAGTTGGTTAGAGCGCCGGCCTGTCACGCCGGAGGCCGCGGGTTCGAGTCCCGTCGCTCCCGTTCTGCACAAACCGCTTGGCCAAGCGGTTTGTGCGGTCTGCGCTGCATCGCTCGCCGAGCCGGACCGGCATCGGGTACCACAATCGGGTACCAACGGGACCTCGTTGGATGCTGCATGGCCACGGCGACGCTGCCCCGAATTGCGCCTTGCAGAACCGCCGAAGATAGGCGGGCTCGACTCCTGGCCCTCGTCTGCTAGTTCCCGGCGTGTCGTTACCACGCGCTTCCGGACGATGTCCGATTGATACTGATGACACAAAGCGCTACGGTCGTTCGGAGTAGCGGTGCCGATGCGTCGGTGGGTCTTCACCGATAGATGGGCGCTCCGATGGGCTATCACGGCATGCGAAGCCGTTAAGGCGACCAGAAAGGATTTCGAATGGCTAGCCGGAGGGAAGGGGAACTGGCATCGGTCACGCATCATGCAGTCGCTCACACCCGACAGTGGCTTGCGATCGGCGCCTCCGCGATCGGGATCATCCTTTGGCTCGCAGGACCCATCAACACAGCTACGGCGGATTGCCCCGAGCCGCTGGATCACGTGCAAGGCAAGGCGGACAGCGGCAGCAACAACGACAACATCCAGGGGATGCAGTCCCAGATTTACACCAACAACTTCACCGAGAACCAATGCTGGACGGTCCGCTCGGATGCGGTGATCAAGGATGACTTCAACTACATCGAGGTCGGATGGATCGTTGGCAGCGATCCCGATCTACACGGGGTCAACCAGACCCCGCGGGTCTTCTACACCGTCGATTACAACAACCAGGGGACGAGTGCCACATTTTCAAAACTTTACCCCGGGCCCCGACACGGACCACAGCTACAAGCTCCGAAACGGGGGCGGCGACACCGTCTGGCACCTGTTGTACGCCGGGAACGGGCTGGGAGCGTTCAACACTACGTTTGCCCACGGAGCGTTCGATGTCAGCAACTCGGAGCGTCACAATCACAACGACTCACTGCATGACCATCACTGGGATCTGCACATCTGCACCGTCGCCGATTGCGACAACAACAACTGGCACAAGGCGGACTCTTACCACGTATGGCACGACAATGTCGGCGACTATGACTTCTGTCGCGACTCCCTCATTGAGAGCCACGTTCTCCCGAGCTGTTGATGGTCGAAAACAGGGGCCAGCCAACCGTGGTCACGACGAGCGCTGGAATTGGCCGGAGGTGGTCGACTAGCAAACGCTGTAACGGAGCAAGGGACTCGTGCGTTGATAGAGGTGAGGCCCGTGCGAAAGCTGGATGAGACAAGGAGTCTTGCCAGGGCTAGTGATGCTGAGCTCTTGGCTTGGAGCAAATCGTGTCCCGAGGCCTTTGGAGAGTTCTTCGACCGGCATCACAAAGACGTAATCGCGTTCTTCTATCGACGCACTGGCTGTCCAGAAATCGCGGCCGATTTGACTTCAGAGACCTTCGCAGCAGCCTTCCTGGGGCGCAAGGGTTACGAGAACACGGGTAAGCCGGCAACGGCTTGGCTGTTTGTCATCGCCCGCCGGAAATTGATCGATTCTCTGCGCCACGGCCGCGCGGAACGCAAGGCGCGGAGCCGCCTCGCCGTGCGCCCGATATCGATCGATGACCAGACGATCGAGGAGCTGGAAGAACAGGTCGACCTTCGTTCAGTGCGAACCGAGATCCGACAGGCGATGACAGCGGTGCCTTTGAACCAGGCGCAAGCGGTGTACATGAGAGTAGGACTCGAGCTGCCGTATTCGGTTATCGCTCAACGATTGCAATGCTCGGAAGGGACGGCGCGAGTCCGCGTGATGCGCGGTTTGGCTCGTCTGTCGCAAGCGATGGGGGTGACGTAGACATGAGTGACCAGACGTACCGAGAGGAACTTCGAGACGAGCTCGTACGGGCGATCGGGAGCTACCGGGGTCGGGTTAGGTGGTACCTGCCTGCTGCGGCGGGAGCAACGGCGGCGCTTGTCGCGCTCGTCGTGTTGCTCGAATCGGGTGGTGGGACGCCCTCGATGACCCAGCCCGGCGCGACTTCACAGCAGGCGGTGATTGGTGACCTTGGGGATTTTCACGCGGCCTCGGAGCCCAGCTCCCTGGCAACGATGCAAGACCGCGCCGGATTCAATGTTGCTATTCCAGATACAGCCGACGCCAACGCAAAGAACGTCACAGCCAGCTACGTCGCGCCGGGTTCCTCGGTCGAGATGGATTTCCCCCCTCCTGATGACCAGGCTAAGCAACTTCGACCCCCCTACATCAGCGTCTGGGAGTCCCCGTGGAGTGGTGGAAACCCAGACACTGCGATTCAGGATGACCTGAAGACGGCGGCGGAGATGGGATTGACGCACGAGAGCGGATGCAACGTTGGAAGCCTTCCCGCGGTTTGCGTAACGGCGACAACGCCGCAACAGGTTGATTCCACCTCACAGACCTACACCTACCCGAATGCAG
This sequence comes from uncultured Actinomycetes bacterium, assembly GCA_963702195.1. GTDB lineage: Bacteria > Actinomycetota > Thermoleophilia > Solirubrobacterales > 70-9 > AC-56. Next base: position 213,582 of record OY969725.1, read on the forward strand.
CGTACGTCCGATTCATCGATGGCGACAAGGAGGTTCACATCGCGGGGGGATCCAGCGTTGAGGATCTACTCAAGATCGCGAACTCGTTGATGTCTGCCGGGCCCGATGCGACGCAGTCGAGCAAGGCATCAAAGTAGCGAGGCGGCTAGCGGACCCGTATTCACCCTCGTGGAACCGCCCCGTTCGGTGGCCAGTTTCCAGCTTGGATTCAAGCCGCCCTTTAGCTGGTTGAGGGAGATGATCTCGAACTCCTCGGGCGCGTAGTTGCCGAGCGTCGTGTGCAGCCTGCGGCGGTTGTAGAAGACCTCGATCCATTCGAAGATCGCCGCCCGCAGATCGGCCTTGGTCGGCCACGAGTAGCGGTCGACCAGCTCGCGCTTCAGGGTCGAGAGAACGACTCCACGACGGCGTTGTCGTGGGGCGAGCCCTTGGCTCCCATCGAGACGTCGATTCCGGCTTCGCGTAGGTGCTCACCCATGCGAGGGAGACGTACTGGCTTCCGTGATCTGAGTGGTGGACGAGGACGGCGGCCAGGTAAAGCCAGCCCTCCCAGGTCCGGCAGTAGGTGATGTCGGCGACCCAGAGCCGGTTCGGCTCCGCCCGGTTCCACTCGCGGCGGACCAGGTCGGGGGCCGTGGCGATGCACGGGACCCGGATCGTGGTCTGGCCCCGCTGGCGCCTGACGAGGCCGGTGATGCCCTCTCGGGACATCAGCCGGCGACTCGCTTGCGGCCGAGCTGGATGCCGCGGCGGGCCAGCATCGCGTGGACGCACGGGGCGCCATAGGTCTCCCTGGAGTCGGCGTGGATCTCGCGAATCGCCTCAGGATCCGCTCGTCCTCGGTGGCGCGCCTGGAGGGCTCGCGCCCAAGCCAGCGATAGAAGCCGGAGCGCGAAACCTCGAGCACCCGGCAGAGAAGCGAGACGCGAGCTCTAACCACCTCCAGCTCTAACCACCTCCAGCTCTAACCACCTCCAGCTCTAACCACCTCCAGCTCTAACCACCTCCAGCTCTAACCACCTCCAGCTCTAACCACCTCCAGCTCTAACCACCTCCAGCTCTAACCACCTCCAGCTCTAACCACCTCCAGCTCTAACCACCTCCAGCTCTAACCACCTCCAGCTCTAACCACCTCCAGCTCTAACCACCTCCAGCTCTCACGCAGTTGCACCCGATCCGGGTGCTCACGAAAAGTTGGACGCTGGGCCGCCTTCTGCGACTAGGCAGTAGAGACCCACAACGTCGCGTGAATCGGGCCGAAATCTTGGACGTTTTCGGCCCGGCTCCCACTTACCAGGTAGAGGGCTTTGCTTTCGATCGGAAAGATCCGCTCAGGCCAAGAGGCCTACTACTCCCGCCAGGTGGCGGCCGGCCGCGACGACTACTACTCGGGCAAGGGCGAGGCGCCCGGCGAGTGGGCGGGTCGCTGCGCGGCTTCCCTCGGCCTGGAGGGCGAGGTCGACTCAGACGACTTCCGGGCGCTGATGGGCGCCACGGACCCCAGGGACGGACAGCCGCTCGCCGAGGGCCGCGGCTCGGTCGCCGCCTTCGACCTCACCTTCTCGGCGCCGAAGTCGGTCAGCGTCCTCTATGCCGTTGCCGACGACCGCACGTCGCGGGCGCTCCGCGACGCCCACGACGAGGCGGTGAGGGAGGCCCTCGGCTACCTGGAGCGCGAGGCCTGCCGGGTCCGCCGCGGCAAAGGCGGTTATGTGCGCCTACGAGGCCACGGCTTTGCCTCCGCCGCCTACCGCCACCGGATGAGCAGAGCCCAGGACCCACAGCTCCACACCCACGTCGTCACCGCCAACCTCGCCAAGGGCCACGACGGCCGCTACTCGCGGCTCGACGGAAGAGCGCTCTACGCCCACGCCAAGGCGGCCGGCTACCTCTACGAGGCTCACCTGCGATACGCGGTTCGCGAGCGGCTGCCGTGGGGCAGGTGGACCGAGCCGTACAAAGGCATCGCCGAGATCGAGGGCGTCCCCTCCGACGTTCTGCGCGAGTTCAGCCAGCGCCGCCAACAGATCGACGCCTGGCTCGCCGCCCACGATGCGGACCCCACCGATCGCAGCGCCGCTGAGCGGGCAACGCTGAAGACGAGGGGACCGAAGCGGGCCGGGATCGGGACCGCACATTGGCGCGAGGCCGCCCGCGCCCGGGCCGCAGAGCAGGGTCTCGGTCTGGAGGAGATCGAGGCGCTGGAGCACCAGGAGCCCGGAGCGGTTCGTCGCCTCGATCATCGAGCGCTTGCAGACGAGCTCGCCGGGCCGACCGGCCTCACCGAGCGCCAAAGCACCTTCCGCGAGCGCGAGGTCGTGATCGCGATCGCGGGCGCTGAGCGCGACGGCTCGCCGGGTGCCGAGGTAGAGGCGCGCGCGCGAGACTTCCTCGGCCGCTGGGACGTCACCTTCGTGCCCGACCCGGTCGAGCCCCGCTACACGACCACCGAGCTGCTCCGATGCGAGGAGGAGGTCCTCGCCGGCGCCGAGCGGCGCCGCGGAGAGGGCAGCGGGAGGCTTCGACCGCGGCGGCTCGAGCTGGCGCTGGAGGCCTCCCCGGTGCCGCTGTCCGAGGAGCAGCGCGCCGCGGTCCGCGAGGTAGCGACGTCGCGGGACGGCGTGGTCTCGATCGAGGCGCTCGCCGGCACCGGCAAGACGACTGTGGCTGGGGCCCTCGCCCGCGCCTACGAGCGCTCGGGCTACCGGGTGATCGGCGCGGCGCCCACCGCGCGGGCGGCGCGCGAGCTTCGGGAGCGGGCGGGAATCGACGAGTCCGCGACGCTGGCGCGGCTCCGCAACGACATCGAGCGCCGGCCTTTCGGCTTCGGCGGACGCCGCACCGTGCTGATCGTCGACGAGGCGGGCATGGCGGAGACGCGCGGGGCGGCGGCGGTGCTCAGCGCCTGCGAGGCGGCGCGCGTCAAGGTGGTCGTGATCGGCGACCCTGGGCAGCTGGCGAGCGTTCAGGCCGGCGGTTGGTTTGCGTCACTGGTTCGGCGCCAGGGAGCGGCGCGACTGACCGAGGTGGTGCGCCAGCGCGATCCGGCCGAGCGCCGATCGCTGGCGCTCGTCCACGATGGCTCACCGAAGCGCTACTTGGAGCTGAAGCAGCAACGCGGAGAGCTTCGAATCCACTCCGATGCAAGCGAGGCCGAGGCCGAGCTGGTGGAGCGCTGGTGGCAGAAGGCCGAGGGGACGGATGGCAGTGAGGCGGTGATGATCGCGCGCAGAAACGAGCTGCGGGAACGGCTGAACCAGCTGGCACGGGAACGCATGCAGGCAGAGGGGAGGCTGGGCGAGTCGGTCGAGGTCGGAGGACGGGAGTTCTGCGTTGGCGACCGGGTGATCGCAAGAAGGAACGACCGCGGGCACGATCTCGACAACGGGATGCGGGGGACGGTCCGAGGGGTTGACCGCGAAAGCGGCGAGTTGGTGGTGGACACCGACGCGGCGGGCGCGAGGAGCCTGCCGCAGTGGTACGTCCACGAGCACCTCGAGCACGCCTACGCGATCACCGGCCACGGGATGCAGGGGGCGACGGTCGAGTGGGCGGGGGTGATCGGAAGCCCCGAGGACTTCAGCCGCAACTGGTCCTACACCGCGCTCACGCGGGCCCGGGAGCCGACCGAGGTTCGGGTCGTAGCTCAGGGATGGGACCGCGAGCGCGAGCGGGCGGAGATCGCGCCGGCGGAGCGCTTCCAGCGCCCGGAGGCGCTCGAGCGCCTGGAGCGCGCGATGCAGAGGCCTGACGAGCAGGTGCTGGCCCGCGACTACTTCGACCCGCCGCCGCTTCCCGCGCGAGGCGAACACGAGCCCCCGCTCGTCCTCCAGGAGGCGGGCGCCGAGGCACAGAGCCCGCTCGCCGCCCGCTCGGATGCCGAGCTTCGCGCCGAGCTCGCGCCGCTTCAGGCCGAGGCAATGGAGCGGGCGGGCATTGCCAACGAGCTCAAGGCGGCCCACCGCGAGGCACACGAGGCGAGCCAGTTCGCGGCCGGAGCGCAGCGCAGGATCGAGCGCCTTGAGGCCGAGAGGAGCTGGTGGCGTCGTTCCCAGGAGCCCACGCGGCTTCGCTACGAGCGCGAGTGTCTCGCCGGCTGGGAGCGGAAGGAGGCCGCGGCCTCCGAGCGGCTGCGCTCGCTGGAGCGAGAGCTCGAGCGAAGCGGCGCCGATGGACCAGCAGCCGAGGCGCAGAGAGGACAAGCGGATGCGATCCGCTCCGAGCTCGACCGCCGCCGCGGGGCGCAGATCGAGGCCGCCCTGGTCGCGCCGAGCGACCACATCGTCAAGGAGCTCGGGCAACGGCCCACCGACGCCGCCGAGCGATGGGTCTGGGAGCAGGGCGTGCGGGCGATCGAGAGATATCGGTTCGACCACGGGGTTCGCGATCGCGAGGCGCTTGGCGCCGAGCCCCAGGAGAAGCAAGCGAGCAGAGCGTTTCATCGAGCGCAGCGGGAGATCGAACAGGTTCACCGCGAGCTGGCGCGTGGGCTCGAGATCGATCGCGGCTTGGAGCTCACGATCGAGCGTGGGATCGAGCTCTCACCGTGAGCGGGGTTGGACGATGCAGGGCGTTTCGCGACAAAGAGGGTGGCGGTCGATGGCGTATCAACTGAGACTCGGCGAGGGCGGCAACGCTGACCGTGACGGCAAGCCCGCCGGCGGTCAACCCCGTACCGCCGGCGAGGACGGCCTCACCCGCGGTGACATCCTCGACGCGGTCGAGGTTGCCGAGCTTCTGCAGCTGCGGCGCTCGACGGTGGAGGACTATGCGCGGCGTGGCGTGCTGCCCAGCATCAAGCTCGGCCGCTTCCGCCGGTTCGTTCGATCCGACATCGAGGCGGAGTTGGCGCGGCTCAGGAACGGCGGTGGGGAGTAGCTCTCAGCCTCGACCGCGGTGCTTGCGAGGCTCCGTCCCGTAATCCTCGGCTCGCGCGTCCCCGCGTCGCTCGGCGATCAGCTCCTCGGCCAGCATGCGTCCGGGGGCCAAATCGGCGAACAGGCCGCGCATGCGCTTGGCCGCACATCGACGCTCCGCCTCGGATCCAGTCATGTGGCTCTGCTCTTGTGTGATCAGATGGCAGCCGTTGCTATGCGGGCTGAAGCTCCACCTCTCGCGCCTCGCGCGAGAGGTGAGCGTCGACAAGCTCGTGAGGGGCCACCCCGGCGGCGTTCATCGCGGCCCGGACGGCTCCTAGATGCGTTGCGATTATGGCCTCGAAGTCGCCCTGGGCCTCGAAGCCAACGGTCACCGAGAGGGCACCAGAGCCGTCGATGTCGACCACTGGGCCCAGCTCTTCCGACTGGTCCAGGAGGGCCTCCATGAGTACATCGGCGTCCGCCTCCTCGTAGGTCGGACCGAAGGTGATGGTCAGCATGTAGTCGCTCATCGTCAACGTCCCTTCCATACGAAACCGTAGCGCCTCATCCGGGCCACGCTGTGAATTATCGCCCGCGGCGTCGATGGCGTCGAGGCAATGGTGACCTTGCCCTTGCCGTCCGGAGCGAAGAGCATGTAATGGCGGCTTCGTCGCTCGACTCGCCAACCCTGCCGCTCTGCCTCACGCAGAAGCTCCTTGAGCTCCTTACGCAGGGACATCGGCGCTCCGGTCGCCTGGTCGTGCCGGGGTCGAGTCCGACGCGAAGGCGCTGGTTAAGCGAGACGCGTCGTCCGTTCGAGGCTTCGAGTGCAGGTAGCGCTCGGTGGTGGCGAGCCGCGAGTGGCCCATCATCGCCCGCACGGTGACGCTGTCCAGGTGGCGGATCGCGAGGCTGCCGAACGTATGGCGGAGGTCGTGGAAGCGGCGCGGTCGGACCCCGGCACGCTCCTGGGCCCGCGCGAAGCGGCGGCGGACCGTGGTGCGATCGGTCGGGCCGCCGTCGGCGCGGCAGAAGACCAGGTCGCCGCGGCCGGTGAAGTTGGGGCGGCGGGAGAGGCGCTCGAGCTCGGCCGCGGCCTGATCGGCGAGCGGTACGATGCGGAAGCGGCGTGACTTGGTCGTGCTCGCCTCCTGACCCGCCGATATCGCGCGGGCGACGGTGATTCGCGCCCCGGCAAAGTCGATGTCGGCCCAGCGCAGGGCGAGCAGCTCACCGAGGCGGAGGCCAGTGAAGGCCGCGACGACGAAGAGGGCGGCGTCCTGCTCGTTGACTCGCTCCCATTCGGCGACAGTCTCGGTCGAGAATTCGTGATTGGGCCGCGGGCGGTGCAGGCCCTCCCTCGCCGCCCTGGCGATCGCGTGGACCTCCTCAGGATCGAAGGTCTCGATCGGCTTCACCCCTCCCTCCGGGCGCTTCTCGGTGCCGCTGACCGGATTCTCGCGGAGCCCGAACGCGTCATCGCGGCGGGCGTATTCGAAGATCGCGTGGAGAACCTGGCGGTGCTTGTTGACGGTGCGAGCGCTGACGTCCTCACGGTCGAGCCCAGAGAGGAACCGCGAAACGTCGGCCGTGCCGATTCGGGCGAGCTTGCGCCCGGCGAACGCGCGCATCAGCCGCGCAGAGCGCTTCTGCACGCCTCTGTGCGGCTTCGAGGGGTCCGCGAGCATCAACCGGTAGTCCTCGAGCGTCGACGGCTTGACGCGCTTCTCGTACTCCAGATAGTCGAGCCAGGCCGTGACCGCGTCGTCGAAGGTCGCGGCACGGTTCAGCGGCTCGCGGCGAAGCTGCTCCTCGAGCTCGGCGATCGCCCGCGCCATCTCGACGTGGGCGCGGCGCTCGTCGAGGAAGCCCTCGCGGACCCGGCCACGACGCTTTCGCCAGCCGCCATCTCCGTCGGGCTCCAGCCACGCCGGCCCCAACCGGCGCTTTCGCTGCCGATGGTTGGAGTCGCGCCACTTGGCCTCGTACTGGGGCTCTCGCGCGACGTTCAGGCGGACGATCAGGGAGCCGGTGGGGAGGCTCTCGCGGTACATCGCCGACAGCGTACCGCGCTCTCCGACGGATCGGGTACCAATCGGGTACCAAACCGCCCTCAGGGAACCTCAGGCACTCACCCCTTGATCAAGCCATTTCGTGCCTACAACACCGAAAACGAGGTCGATGCTCCGGCCTGTCACGCCGGAGGCCGCGGGTTCGAGTCCCGTCGCTCCCGTTCTTCGTTTCGCCCGCAGCAATGCGGCTTTCCGCCTCTTGGCGGCTGCCGTGTTCGGTGCCGGATCCTTCGCCCTCAGGGGCCCTGGTGCCCATTGGTGCCCATTCCTCGTCGGCGAGGAGGCCGCCGAGCCGGGTTCGTGGACTCAGGCCCGCAACGTCGGTGTAGACCCGAAGGGTCATCCGCGGATCGCGATGGCCCATCTGCGCGGCGGTGATCGCCGGGTGCTCGCCGAGCTCGGCGCGGAGCGCGGCGTAGGTTCGGCGCAGGGCGTGGAAGGTGATGCCCTCCGGAAGCGGCGGACGGCCGTTCTGGGCCAGGAGCTCGTTCGCGCGCTCGATCGCCTCGTAGAGGACCCTGGTGCGGACGCGGTTCCGCTCCCGAGGCCGATCGCGAAAGCGTCCAGGGAAGACGAAGTCGTCCGGCTGGCTCCACCGTGAAGCAATCTTGTGCGCGCGAAGCAGCTGGACCAGCTCGGGCTCGAGTACTACCCGGCGAACGCCAGCGGCAGTCTTGGACGCACTGACCATCAGCGACCTTTCGTGGAGGTCGAGGTCGCGCCAGCGCAGGTGCGTCAGCTCGGAGACGCGAAGCCCGCCGGCCATGATCGCGGTCGCAAGGAGCGCGCGGTTGTCCCCGGCCGCCTGCAAGAGGACCTGGACTTGCTCCCCACTCAGTCGGGCCCGCCGCGGCTCGGCCTCCTTGAGCTTTGCCACCTTCGTCTTCACCGGGTTGTGGTCGATCAGCTCGTAGCGGACCGCGGCGTCGAGGATCTGGCCGAGGCGGATAAGGGTCTTGTTGATCGTCCGATTCGAGAGCGGGCGGTCGACGAGCGAAAGCTCGCGTTCGCGGACCTTGAGCGCCTTGTAGCGGTCAACCTCCTGAGCCGTGATCTCCGAAAGCCGATGGGCGGCGAAGAACGGCAGCAGGTGGTGGGTGAGCGCAAGCTCGTAGTCCTCGATCGTCCGCGGCGCGAGCTCGTGCCGGCGCGCCTCGAGCCACTCCGAGGCGAACTCGTGGAACGTCGGCTCGGGCACGGGCTCGATCCGCGACCGAGCCGGCTCCGGTGGCTTCCAGATTCCGCGTCGAACGTCGGCGAGCACGTTGGCCAGCTCCTCCTCAGCGCGGGAGCGGCTCCAGCCCTCCGCCGCGGTCCCGAGCGTCAGGTAGCGGCGCTCGCCGTAGGCGTAGAAGCGCAGGGCGTACGTCCTCCCGACCTTGCGCCGCCGCTCGACCACCTGACCTTTGGGATTGCTCGCCATCCGGACTACTTCGTTGAGGCTACGGGAGGCGTCAACTCGCCCCTCCTCCCTTGATCGGAAGGAGCCGCGGCCGTTGCCCGCCGGCCCGTCCATGGCGGCGACGATGGCTCGGTCGTCCCGGCCCGTCCTTGACCTCCCCGCGGCGGATCCGCTCGACCGCGAGCCGGGGATCGAACCGCAGCCTCGGTCGCCTCCCACCGCCCAGCCTTATCGCACCCAGCTCGATCGCGTGGGTGTAGACCCATGACCGCTCGATGCCGAGCAGGCGGGCGAGCTCGGCGGCATCGACGAGCGGACCCTGCGCGATCGAGCCGGTGCCGAGGAGTGCAGCCACTCGCCTGGCGATTGCCTCGATGTCCTCAGGGCGCAGCCGCGGGTGGTCGTCCTCTCTACCCATCGGGCGCCTCCAGGTACGGGCTGGCAAGTTCGCCCCGGCCACGTTCTGTGCGTTTGTGGCGGGCCGAATACTCCGCCGGGTCCCGATACCCGTCGACCTTCTGACCTGCCCACAGGCGGCGCACACGTGAGGCCTCGGCGCGGCATGGGCCGCCGCAGTAGAGCGCATCGCGGCGCCTCCCGTCGAGCGCCGCACCGCAGATCGGGCAGCACCTCTCCCCGCCTCCGGTGCCGGCGGGGTCGCGGGCTACGGCAATCGCGAGCTTGAGCTCGAGCTGATGGTTGCCAGTATCGGCGGACATCGATTGCGGTCCCTACCTGTAAGTGGGAGCCGGGCCGCAAACGTCCAACTCACCGGCCGATCTTGCCTCGCACTTCCGCATCTACTAGGCACGTCGGAGCCGACACGAAAAAGTCGCAAACGCGGCGTCAGGCGGGGCGATTCTGCGAGCATCCAGCCATGGCGCGGTCGCTTGCCTTAATCGGAGTGGCGACTGTGATCGCCGTCATCGCCGCGGGCTGCGGTGGGGGCGGTCCATCAGGCAGCTCGTCGGGGCCGACCGCAGCCGCCGCCAGGACTTCGCCGACGCTGGCCGGCAACCGGCGCGACGTTTCGCTTCGTTCCAGTGGCGACTCCGCGCCGACGTGCGGCCGGTCGGCCGCCCGGAGGGCAGTCGTCTCATCGAGCTTTTCGCGCTTCGTCCGCTCGCAGGGCGGCATCCATCACCGAGGAGGCTCGGTGCTCGGTCCCGACGCCTATTCGATCCACCAGGTGATCTGTCGCGACCTCACCGGCGATGGCGTCAAGGAGATGACCGTGCTTCTTCTCTGCTGCACCACCGCGGCGGCCTCCCCCTGGGCGATCTTCGAGGAAAAGCACGGCCGCTGGAGGCCCGCGTTCAGGCGCGCGCCGCCTATCGATGACATCGGTCTCCGCGGTCGCGCGATAGTCGAGCGGCTGCCGGTGTACCGGTACGGCGATGCGCTCTGCTGTTCCTCGTTCACCAAGAGGATCACCGTGCGCTGGAACGGCTCGCGATTCGCGGTCCATCGCGGCAGCCTGGTCCGGGTTCGCATGGGCGACTGAGAGGTCGACCCAGGTTGCGATTCCCTCGGGAATTGCAACTGTGTGAGGGGGTCGATGGTTGGCGCTGGCGTGGCGCTTCCTCGGAAGGCGAGAGGCGCTGGAGGTTGCCCGGTTCCGGTGGGGCGCCCAAAGCAGATCTCGTGGAACTGCTGCGCCTGTGGTCGAGGACGAGGCTGGCTATGGATACGAGAACCAGACGAGCCAGCGGTGGCGTCGGTTCAGCAACATCACGTGCCCGGTGAGCGCCGGCGCCGTCCCGAGCGTGCATCTCGGCTTCACCGGGTAGGGCCCCGGACACATCGCGACCCACCACGAGCGCCGCAGGATCTGAGCGCCGCAGTTGTGGCGGACAAGGCTGGCGTAGGGCGAGCGCCTCCCAGGTCCCTGGACCACGTCACGCCTCCGCACGCGGCGCGCGTGCCGGTGGCCCGACCTGTGCTTCCAATCCTCCCTCACGATCGGCCACTCGCCCCGGTCGCTCAGGTGGAGGTCGCGCCGCTCGCTCACCCGCCCCCATCGCGAGAGGACCCGCAACGAGTCGTGGCGGGCCCGGCGCGGGTCGATCGGCGCCACGTTCTTGAGGCTCGCGCACCCTGCCGGCGATCCCCAGTTGGGAGACGAGGCGGGTTTCGGATAGACGCTCGGCGGAAACGGATCGTGCATGCGGCCAGCGCCCGCGCTGCTCGGCGAATGGCGCTTAGACGAGGCGCCGGTCCCGCCCCCGGCGGCGGCGGCGGCGATCACGGCGGCCGAGGCGACCATCAAGACGGCTCCCATCAGGATCAAGCTCCGTCGCCTCACGTGGCGAGATTACGCCCGGTCGGACACGTCCGCAAGCGTGGCTCCGATCGATGAAGCGACGCCTTCTGCACCGCACCTGGTCGGGCAGACCGGCAACAGCCGAAAGCAGAGGCGGTTTGGCGCGGGGCGAAGTGGCAGCTGCTGCCAGCGCTTTCGAATCTAGGCCGGCGGCTCGCGCCCCGCCTCGTCGTAAGGCCAATACCAGGGCTTCGGTTCTGCTAGCGCACGCTCGATGAAGTTCCGCATCCGTCGGGTGAGTCGGCCTCGGCTCGCGAGCCCGTCCTCGCCGAACCGAGCCAACGCGGTTCGCGGATAGACCGCCTGCCTGTCCAGCAGTCGGGCCTCGAGGTGATCGCGGAGGCTCCAGTAGCCCCGTTGAGCCGCCTCGGCGTTCCCGCCGTGCGGGTTCATACCCGTGTGGATGATGGCGTTGCGGATCAGGTACAGGTCCCTCCAGTACTCCCCCACCCGCGAGTCTTCCCGGGTGATGTCCCACTGGCCCCCGAGCTTCGATGGCATCACCTTCGTCACCATCGACTTGAAAGGCCGCTCATCCTCAAGCTTGGCGTTCAGCTCCACGGCCGCCATGCCCTCATCGATCAGCATCATTCGGTAGGTGTCAAAGAGCAGAGCTTCGGCAGCGATTTGGAAGCTGATGATTGCGTCGGCGGGGTCGCCCTCCTGCCTCAGCGCCCGCTGGGCCCGCGACCGCCACAGGATCGTCGTCATGTATGGCCGCCCCGTAAGGACGGCGTGAACTCCTGTCGTCAGCTGGTCCTCAGTGATGGGTGTGTTCCCCCACGGCAACGGGCTCGGCTGAGCCTCGGGATGCATGAGCATCGTGGTCAACATCCGCCACGTCCCGTCCGGCAACAACGCACCGACGATCACGACAGGCATTAGGTCGTGGGACGTGACGGGTCGGATTCGGATGTCGTGTGTTGCCGCGAGCACGCCATGTAGGAAGAGGTTGAACACGGAGAGACATCGATGGAAGGCGAAGGCGGGGTCGTCCTCCGGCTCGCTAACGGCCCGCGCGTGGGGCGTTTCGAGCGTGACCCACTGGGTGTGAGCCGTTAGGGAGTCCTCCCCGAAGCGCTCATCCGGATCGAAGTCGGGCTCGTAGCTGTAGAACCTGTCCAGGGCTTCGCCCGCCCCTGGTGGCCACATCGGCAATCCGGATTCCGTGAGGGTGAACACCCGGATCTGTACGAATGGACCTTCGCCGAAGCGCGCGGCGTCGTCGGAATCGACGAATGGCGTGTGCAGGCTGACCGCATGTCCCAAGTCGTCAGGGATGCCGAGCAGGAACGGCAGCCGCGCCGTGAAGGTGGCGACAAACGGTCCATCGACTTCGTCGCTGAGATCGTCCGAGACGAGGTCGTCCCCATCTGCGCCCACGTTCGCTCCCTCCTTCTCGGCCATTCAGACAGATGCGTGGGGCCTGCCGGCAATAGCACCCGGAGGGCGACCGTATCGCTCAGCGGCAGTGCCACCCCAGCGGCCGCGAGCTAGTAGACGCCGATCCTGTCGGGTGGCCAATAGGTGGCGAATGCCTCGCCGACGATCCAGCTGCGGGGCACCGGCCCCCAGAATCGGCTGTCGTCGCTCGCGCCGCGGTTGTCGCCCATCATGAAGTACTCGTTCGGCGGGATCGTGATCGTCTTCGGGAAGTTGCACTCACGGTCGGAGCGGGGAATGCAGGGGTTGATGAAGCTCTCCCGAGCCATGACGCCGTTGACGACCGGGTGCCCGTCCTTGATGCTGAGCCGGTCCCCGGGCCCGGCGACGATTCGCTTGATGAAGTTCGTTCCGGACTCCTGAGGGACTGGCTTGTTACACGCTCGCAAGGTCCCCTGGCCGGCATGGGGTGCCCCGCAGCGCTCGTCACCTGCCCCATCGGGCGGATGGAAGACAACGATGTCGCCGATCTGGGGGTCGCTAAAGCGGTAGCTCACCCGGTCCACCAGCACGCGCTGACCAATGTCGAGGGTGGGCTCCATCGACGCCGATGGGATCACAAACGGCTTCACCGCCCACGACTGGACGGCGAGCGCCAAGCCGATCGCGCAGGCGACGATGAAGACGAGCTCGAAGATCGAGCCTCTTCTGGCACCAACGAAGCGGGCCAATGGATTGGAGGGCGAAGGCTCGATGGCAAGAGGCTACAGCCGCGTGCCGGTGGGCTCTTTATGTCGCCTGTGGGCGAACGCAGACGTGGCTTGATGCTGCGCAGAACACTTTCGGACTATCCCCTGGTGAACGAGGCGGTGCCTCGGAAGAGGCAATCCGCGTGGGGCGTCCCTTCGTCCGCCCGGAAAGTCACCGAGACCTGGCCGCCGTCGGGCCGCGAGAAGGAGAGGGTCCCGGTGGTGTTCGCGGGGTTGGTGCCGGTGAAGTCGTACCAACCATCGGCCCGGTCGAAGCCGGAGCTAAACGCGTACGTGTGCCCTCGTCCTGCGTGCCGTTGGCTTAGAACAACTGCCTTCGAGGCGTTGTTGATCTTGGTCTTCGTCGCGACGCTCAGGTAGGTCCGTCCGCGCCCGTAGTCGGTGCAAGAGGCCCGGATCACGAGACCCCCGAGGTCGAGGATGCGCTTGTTGCGCGTCCCCGCGTTCGCCTCGAACCTCACCGCTCGGGTCGTCGTGCCGGCATCAGCAGCGCGAGAGGTTCCCGCCGCCCCCGTGCCCACGAGCAGCCCTACGCCCGCAAGTGCAGTAGCGGCAACGAGTGTTCCTCCGATAACGATCGCTCTGCGATCCATCGCGTCCTCTCTTTGGTGCCTATACCTGGCCTCGTCTCAAACGCTACTACTACGGTCTCCGAGCCCGGAGGAGTCCTTGCGCACCAACGGCGAGACGACCCTCCTGACTCAGAGCGAAGCTCGCCACCACAAGAGCTCGCCCCAGGCCCCAGGATCGGGACGGCCCAGCGACAGAGCCACGATGGCTGACCCTGAGCATCCGACGAGTCCCACCACCGCACATCCCCTCGCTCTCACGCAGTTGCACTCGCCAGGAAGTGCGAGTGCAACGTCCCCGGGAACTGAGCCGCAACGCGCAGGATTGCCCTAACGCGACGTCCGCCTCCAACCGAATCCAACTCCGGGCACATTATCACCCTACGGTGACATGTAGCATTGTCAACGCTATGCATGCTCAGGTCAGGTCTCCCGGGTCGCGGTCGACGACGAGACCTGGATCGTCTTTCGCCAGGCCGCCTTGGCGCGCGGGATCTCCGTCTCCGCGTACCTCGCCAAGCTGGTCGAGGCGGAGTTGAAGCGGAGGGCGGGACGTGCGGTAGCGACCGTCGAGCCGGAAGCGCCGGCGGATGAGCAGGCGATCGCCGCGCTGGCCGAGGTCAGGGTCTCGATCGACGAGCTCGACCAGATCGCCGGGCGGCTCGCGCGCTCCGCGGTCGAGCACGGTGGCTCGTGGTCGGACGTCGCGAGCGCGCTGCGAATAGACGAAGCGCACGCCCAAATGGCGTATGCGTCAAGTCGCGGCTCGCCCCGGCGACAGTAGATCCCAACTGACAGGCGTTATCGAGCGCAGGTCGGCTGCCGCTCGCAGGCTCGCGGACTAAAGCCCCGATGGCGTCTGACGATATGTGCACTATAGTGTGCAGCGTGCAGTTTGATTTCGTGAAGCAGCAGCCCGTCTTGGGAAACCCACCGCTACGCCTGGTCATCTGCCAGATGCGCTTCCCGCATCAGGTGGGAATCGCCGAGGCGGACGTTCGGCCGATCCAAAAAGCCCTCGCCGAGGACTATCCGCGCCCTGAAATTGGGAAGGTCGCTGGGTTGACGCTTGGCCCTGGGGGAGTCGCCGCCGGTGACTCAGAACCCGTTTTCCACTTTCGGTCTGAGGGCCAGGACTGGACGGCGACGATCACCGCCGACTCGGTGTCGCTCGAGACGGCGGCCTATATCGACTTCATGGACTTCGTCCAGCGGTGGCACGGCGTCGTGGACCCCGTTGTGCGGGAGCTTGGGCTCTCGCGCCAAGAACGGATCGGATTGCGGTACGTAAACGAGCTCGACTGCCCTCCCGCACCTGAGCCCGCGGACCTCGAGCGGATCTTGCGCCCTGAGTTGGTAGGGGTTGTCGGTGCCCACGCGAGGACCCAAAAGCTGCAGACGTCAATGCAGGAGATGCGCTTCGTGCAGGAGCGTGGCGTCTGCACGCTCCGGCATGGTCTCGTACGTCGTAATTCACAGGACGGGGTGTACGTCCTCGACTTCGATTTCTACGACGACACCGCTCAGACGATTGCGCTGGAGGACCAAGTGAAACTTCTCGCCGATTTCAACCATGAAGCGTACGAGTTGTTTCGCTGGGCAATCCCTGACGATCAGTTCGCGACGTTCAATCCACAGGAGGTCGGCACGAGTGCTTGAGACCCTAGATAGAGCGGTCGCGCCCCAATCCACAGCCGGGGGCGCAACAGCGTTGCCCACGCCAGCTCGCCGCCTCGAGGGCTGGCCCTCGGTGGTGGAGCTCGAAGCCTCGCGGCTCTATATCGACGGCGGTCCAACTGGCTGGAGCGCCTACTGGCCCGAACTCTTCGCGTTCGTTCATCCAGATCTCGCGACTACGGATAGCGCCTTGAATGGCGTGGATGTCGTCTGGGTTCCAAACACCAGCCCAGGGGTTCAGATTTGGCTTGAGCTGAAGCATCCGCCGCTTTCGCCGCTCGGCGAGGTGGTCCGGAGAATCCGGGCGTCGATCGATCTCCCCGTTGCCCAAGTCGCGGCGATGTGCGGCATTAAGCGGCGCCAGTTCTACAACCTCTTGGAGGGCAAGGGGGCGTCAGCCGTTCGCGAACGTTGGATCAGAACGCTGGCGGATGTCGTGGATGAGCTATCTGAGGCGGCTGGCGGTGATCCGCGCCAGGTGCGGGCTGCCATCTTGCGACCCATCGACGGCGTTTCATTCTTCGACGCTGCCTGCGAAGGGAAGATCGACAGACTTCAAGACGTAGGCGGGAGACTCTCTGACGCTGTCCGCTCGGGTGAGCTACCGGCGCGGATGCCGCGTCCAGTGCTGCGTTCTCGTCGCGAGGGCAGCGGCCGACGCACCAGCGACTTCCTCGGTGGGTATCGCGATGGCGGAGACGGCGACGATTGAGGGCGAAACCGGCCCGCTTCATCCGCGCCTCGAGGAGCTGCTTGCCTCGGGCGCGGAGGAAGAGCAGGTTGTCCTTCACAACATCCTGACGTCGGGGGTCGATCAAGGATGCTTCTGTCGCCCCCCGGATGAAGAACTGATCAGCCCGACACACGATCAGCTCGAGCGATTTTTAGGCGCTAGCGAAGAGCGGCCCGATGTGGAGCTCCTAGAGGACGATCCGTGGGCGGTCGAGAACCCACCAACGCACCCGATCGAGTCAGACGATCCAGGTTGGGTGGTCATGCCTCAGCGGTGCGATCTCGTTCGCTGCTATCGACGGGAGCCCCTCGTCGAACTGGCACGCGCGAGGCTGATAACGGACCCAGGTGTGGCTCGGTCCGCGCGCCTCAACTCGCCGAGATTGGTCGCCTTCGCCGAGGGTTCAGGAAAGTCGATGTGGGTCGTCGACCTGAGGCATCGCGTGGTGATCGCGAAGCACCGACTGCTCGACCAACCGGACCTTGTCCAACCGATCCCCGACGCTCGCCGGCAGAAGCAGTTTCGCCTGCGCCTTGGGCAGCGCTACTGGAGGGACCCGGTCCCGACCGATCTCGTTGAGTCCCTTCAGCGCCCGCTCGTGAACGTCCTGACCAAGTCGGGCTCGCGCACCGCACTTGCCGAGAAGTTCTCAGCTCTTTTGGGCCTGCGCGTTGAGAACGGCCAAGTGATCGTTGCGGCCGTGCTGGACGCAGATGCCGACCTTGATGACGCGGAGAAGGCGTGGCGCGAGATCATCTCCCTCTTGGATGACAACGAGCCCGCGGCAGCTGGGTTAATCGAGCCCGAGGAGTCAGGTGTGTACCGAGCGGATGATCTGTCCCTCGGCTTATGGCTCGACGCCTTCAAGTTCGATCTTGACGAGGTGACTTACGGCAAGAAGGCTGGCGCCGAACAAGCCGATCCAGCGGTGTAACGACTCCAAGCCGCCGGGCACCAGTGCCCAAACCCGCGGACCATCGCCCGCAAAATGCGGCAATCTGGAGGGTTATGGCGGTACCGGTGGGAGGTGGATCATCCCGCTTGGGAATGGGGTAAATGGCCGCTCTGAGGGGTCCTTCGAGTCGCTCCTGTCACGCCGGAGGCCGCGGGTTCGAGTCCCGTCGCTCCCGTCTCGCATTTCTGCTCGCCGGTCGCGGGGACCAGCCCACACCCGGTTGCCCGGTTGAGTGGCGCCGAGCACCGCCCGTACGAAGTACCTCCCCTTGGCCGGCGGGGGCCCGATCACGCCCCGAGCGGGTGCCGAGCACTCGTTGCGCGCCGAGCGAACGGCGTCGCGAAAATCGATCCGCCGGCAAGAAACACGGTGAGCGGCAAGAAGCAAACCGAGGTCGAGCGGCTGGCCGCGCTCGTCGATCGCAAGCGACGGTCCGCTGGTCCCGTTTGCCCGGGCCCCGTTCAGGCAGCGGCGCCAACGGTCAGTCCGTGGGAAAGTTGGGTGCCCATGCTCGTCCGGTGTGCCGCAGTGACCGCGCTCGCCGTCGCAATCCTTGCCACGACTGTCGGCGGATGCTCCGTCAGCATCTCCCCTCCGCGGCACTTCAGCCACCTCCCCAGGGCGGAGAAGCACCGGTTCATCGCTCACAACCTCATCCTGGATTACTGCTCCCACGCCCCGGCATCACCAACCCACCGGCACGGCTGCCTCGCCCACGTCCAGCCGCGATACATCATGCATTCATCGACTCCGGCCGCCCGTCGCGCCCGCCACCGGATCGGGGTGCGTATCTCCCGCTACAACCAGCAGGTGGATGACTGCACTGACCCCAATAACCCCGTAGTTGCCCCGTGCCCCAGCGAGCCGTAGGGGCGGGGAAGTCACGCCGGAATGCTCCCGGCGCTCCGCGGTCACGGCCAAGGGCGCCACGTTCGACGGTCGCGCAGCTCGCGGTGGTAATCGAGCGGCCGCCGGCAGCGCCCCGAGGAAACGTAGGTGGCGATCGACGTGTTTACGGTGCGGACCTCGGCGAACGCCGTAAGCTCAGAGCGAATCCGACCGAAGGAGCGGCGCAATGAGCGACCAGACCGAGACGGCGATCCTGGCCGGAGGGTGCTTCTGGGGCGCGCAGGAGCTCTTGCGCAAGCGTGACGGCGTGATCTCGACGCGGGTCGGATACACGGGCGGCGACGTTCCCGACGCCACCTACCAGAACCACGAGGGTCACGCCGAGGCCGTGGAGATCGTCTTCGACCCCGAGCGGATCTCGTACCGGGACATCCTCGAGTTCTTCTTCCAGATCCACGACCCGACCACGAGGGACCGCCAGGGCAACGACGTGGGGTCGAGCTACCGCTCGGAGATCTTCTGTGTGAGCGACGATCAGCGCCAGGTCGCCGAGGAGACGATCGCCGACGTCGACGCCTCGGGCCTGTGGCCCGGCAAGGTCGTCACCGAGCTGAGCGAGGCGGGCCCGTTCTGGGAGGCCGAGCCCGAGCACCAGGACTACCTACAGCGGATCCCGAACGGCTACACGTGCCACTTCGTACGGCCTGACTGGAAGCTGCCGCACCGCGAAAAGACCGCGTAGGGCCCGGTCTTCTCCTTGCCTGCTCGGCGCGATACATCTGGTGCGCCGCCGTGTTCTCTGAGACGGTGAGTCAGATGCTCGTGTCAAGAAGGGAGCGACCGATGCGGCACCGTCACCGGGGCCACCTGCCGGTGCTGGTCGCCATCGCCGTACTGGCGCTGGCGATGCTGCCGGTGGCCGGGGCGGACGCGGCGCGCAAGGTGCCGAAGGAGTTCTTTGGTCTCGTGCAGGGCGGTCCCACGGATCCACGGGACATGGAGCAGATGCACGCAATCAAGGTCAAGACGATCCGCATCGGGTTCAACTGGAGGAGGATCGAGCCCCGCCCGGGTGTCTACAGGTGGCCCGACGCCCTCGTGGCCATGCTCGCCAAGAACCGGATTCGGCCCGTGTTGACCGTCCAGACTGCGCCCGAATGGGCAACCGGGGCCGGACACCCGGGGGCCCCGCCGATCACCGCCAAGGAGATCCGGGCCTGGAAGGGATTCCTCAAGAAGGCGGTTCAGCGGTACGGGCCGAAGGGGTCATTCTGGCGCGACCACCCCGGGCTTCCGAACAGCGCCGTTACCGCGTGGCAGATCTGGAACGAGCCCAATCTCCCCAAGTCATTCACCCGGGACGCGCCCGGCCCACCGCGATTGGTGAAGCACGCGCCCAAGGTCTACGCGAAGCTCGTCAAGGCCTCGGACGAGACGATCGGCAAGGTGACCAAGCACGCGAAGGTCATCCTCGCGGGCCTCTTGGGCACCACGAACCGGACGCAGCAGCAGAAGATGTCCCCCGAGAAGTTTCTGAAGCAGTTCTTCAGGGTCCGCAGGATCAAACGGCACTTCGACGCCGTCGGTCTTCACCCGTACGTATCGAGCATCAAGAAGTACGAGAAGGTCGTCACGAGGATCCGCAAGGCGATGCGCAAGGGGGGCGTAGGACGGAAGGGCCTATGGCTGGACGAGGTCGGATGGGGCTCCGCCAACGACGGCTTTCGCCTCAACAGGGGAGAGCACGGTCAGGCGAAGCTGCTCAAGAAGTCGTTCGAGTTGACGCTCGAGCACCGCAAGAAGTGGAACATCAGCCACCTGCTCTGGTTCGACTGGCGCGATCCCAGCCAGCCTTACGGGTGCAGCTTCTGCTCGTCTGCGGGCCTGCTGAACTTCGACCGCAGCCCGAAGCCCTCCTACAAGTACTTCAAGCACTTCACGAGACTGCAGGGCAAGTCCGGCCGTCACCACCATCACCACGGCGGAAACGGCCCGAGCAGCGCGTTCCCTCAGTCCGGCGAGACTCCGGCTCGGCGGTAGACCTCGGCCACGGCGCCCCCGCCGTAGAGCGCCTTTACGAGCCGCAGGGCCTCGTCGACGTTGTCATCGACCATCCGCTGACGATCGCGCCGGCGCACGAGCGAGAATCCGAACAGGCTGTTGACGCTCATGCAGATGCCGGTGGCGGCGGCGGGCCAGTGGCCACGGAGCATCACGATCGCCTCCTCGAGCACGCGAACCTGGCGGTCCGAGCGGTCGGCCTTGGCGGTGATCGGGGTGTGTGGGGCAAGTGCGTGAGTTGACATCGTGTCCTCCGTTACGAATCCCCACGAAGGTAACCGCCGACCGGCAAACGGCCCGTAAAGCAGGGCCAACGACCGGGTAAAGAATGGGCTGGCGCGTGCGGCGGCTACAGAGCGCCGCCGGCGGCGGGCGGCGCGGTCGGATCGGCGCCTTCCTCACCCAGACCCTCGCGGGCCAGGTACTCCTCGACCAAGAGCGGGCTGTCGGCGGAGCGCTCGATCACCGTCAGGAGGTCGGTCATCGTCGCCACCTCCTCGACCTGCTCCTTCACGAACCACTGCATGAACTGCTCGGCCTGGAAGTCGTCGGTGTCGCGGGCGAGCTTGAAGAGGGCGTTGATCTCGTCGGTGACCCGCTGCTCCTGGTCGAGCGCCATCCGGACGGGGGCGACGACGTCGTCGAACCGGGTCTGCTTCGACTCGATGTCGGGGATGCGCACCTCCTCGCTCGCGTCGAGCAGGTGCTGGACCATCATCATCGCGTGGTTCCGTTCCTCCACCGCCTGGCGGTAGAAGAACGCGGCGAGGCGGGGCAGGGTCTCCGACTCGTAGTAGACGGCGGCGCCGATGTACTGCTGGTGGGCGGCGAACTCGTTCGAGATCTGCTCGTTCAGCGCTTGAGCGAAGGACTGGTCTGCCATCGGGCCTCCTGTTCGAGAACGGGTCGTCCCGACGGTATCGAGATATTCCGATCGGGGATCGTTCAGACCCGCACCCGACGGGCGTGCAGTGCGTCAAAGATCGGCCGGCACTCCTCGGCGACGGCGGCGTCGTGGTCGGAGAGGGTCGTCTCCCGCGGGTGTGAGGGCTCAAACCCGGTGGAGGACCACACGGCGGCGTACCAGTGCCGCGCCCACACGCCGTCGGACGCGCGCGGGCCCGGTGGCCAGGACAGCATCCGGGCGGTGAACGGGATGCCCAGCCAGTCGCACAGCCAGCGCAGATGCGGCTCCGGGGCGCGGAGGAAGTCGCTGGCATCGAGGATCGGCACCTCGACGTCGTGCTCGTCCCACAGCTCCACCAACCACCCCTGCTGAGGCAGCCCGATGTCGTCCGGCTCGCAGGCCTCGCGCGCACGCACGTAGGAGGCGACGACCTCGAACGGGTCGCGGATGAGCAGGACGTTTCGGAAGTCGAGCGTCCAGCTCAGGTCCATGTCGCGGGAGACGTGGTGAGCCATGTGCTTGGCGCAGTGGACGCCGCGGCCGGGCGGCAGCGGCGCGGAGAGACCGGCGATCGCCGTCGCGAGGTCGGTGGGCTGGGAAGCGATGACCGCTTCGCGCACCGGGTGGTCGATGCCGGTGCGGGTGAGGTAGGCCGCGTAGAGCGGCTCGTCGACGACGACCGTGTCGGGTCGGTTCTCGAACGCGCGCATCATCGCCGTCGAGATGTTCCGCGGGCCGGACCACATCGCCACGCGGACCACGTCGTTCATGGCGCGGCGCGGGCCGCCACGTCGACGTCGACGAGCTCGCTGTAGAGGCCCTGAAGGCGCTCGACCATCGGCCCGCGGCGGCCCTCGCCGATCGTGCGACCGTCCACGGACCGGACGGGCACGACGCCGGCGAAGGTCCCGGTCACGAACGCCTCCCGGGCCGCGTAGACGTCCGTGAGCGTGAACGTCGTCTCGCGAGCCGGGATGCCGTTGGCGCGGCAGATCTCCAGGACGTTGGCGCGCGTGATCCCCGCGAGGCAATGGCGCCCGTCCGAGGTCAGCACCTCGGGCGCGTCATCTGGGCCGGCGACGATGAAGAAGTTCGTCGAGTTGCACGTCGCCACGAACCCTTGCGGGTCGAGCATCAGCGCCTCGTCCGCGCCGGCGGTGTAGGCCTGGATGCAGGCGGTGATGTCGCTGAGCTTGGAGTGGGCGTTCAGCTTGGGGTCGAGCGTGTCCGGCGCCGCCCGGCGCACATGCGTCGTGAAGAGGGCGATGCCTTCGGCCTCGGTCGCCGGCAGCGGCTCCTTGTGCTCGGCGATGATCACGACGGTCGCCGGCCCGATCGTCACCCGTGGATCCTGGTACGGCGTGCTCTTTACGCCGCGGGTGACCATCAGCCGCACGTGCACGCCATCGGTCATCTCATTGGCGCGCAGCGTGGCGTAGATTGCCTCGGTCAGCTCCCGACGGCTGCGACCGACGTCGAGCATGATCGCCTTCGTTCCTGCGAAGAGGCGATCGAGATGGCGCTCGAGGAAGGCGGGATGGCCCGCGCGCACGCGCAGCCCCTCCCACACCCCGTCACCGAGGACGAAGCCGGAGTCGAACACCGAAACGACCGCCTGCCCGCGCGGCACGAGCTCGCCGTTGATCCAGATGAGGATGCGCTCGTTACGCGCGTCGTCCTCGAAGTCGTGGGTGCCGTGGGCCATGGCGCTCACGTTGTATCGGGCCGGCTGCCGTCGGTGCTGGTCCGCAGGGCGAGCTGCGCACCGTGACCGGCTTGAGACACGGTTGCCAGGATGCAACGGGCAGCCTCGGTGAGACAGGTCCTCCTGACACGACATGGTGAGAGCGAGTTCAACGCTCTCGATCGGATCAACTCCGACCCTCGTATCCCCTGTCCCCTCACCCAGCGGGGAGAGCAGCAAGCCCGCCTTCTACGAGACGTCCTCGTCTCCAAGCGGATCGACCTGTGCGCCACGAGCGAGCACGAACGCGCGATCGCGACAGCGGATCTCGCGCTAGAGGGGCGGACCGTTCAGCGCCTCGTGCTCCCCGACCTCAACGACCCGATGGCGGGCGAGCTGGAGGGACGGCCTGCCTCCGAGTACCGCGAGCGCCTCGAGCGCGACGGGCCGTACTCGCCGAACCCAGGCGGCGAGAGCCAGATCGACGCCTTGCGACGCTACATCCGAGCGTTCCGGCAGCTATCGGCTCGTCCCGAGGAGACGATCCTGGTGGTCGCACACGGCACGCCCTTGGCCTGGCTTCGGGAGGGAGTCCGCATCGCACGCGAGAGTGAAGACCGGACCCCGCAAGTCGACTTCGGCGATCCCGGCGTCGAGCTCGCCGGGCACCCCGACCGCCTGACCCAGCGCGACCTCGGTGACGCACTCCTTGCATTGAAGGGCGCCGTCGCCCTCGCTCCCGACGGCACGCCGGGCGGAGCCGGTCTACCTGTGACCGTTCGAGCCGCGGGTGAAGGCGACCTCCCGGCGGTTCTCGCGCTCTACGGCGAACTCCACTCGCGGGACCCGAGACCGTCACCGGCCGAGGCACTCGAGGTTTGGCGGCGGATCCTGGCCGAGCCAAATCGCACCGTCCTCGTCGCCGAGGTGGAGGGCGTCGTCGTCGCCACGGTTGACTGCCTGATCGTCCCCAATTTGACCCGAGGGCAACGCCCCTATCTATTGATCGAGAACGTTGTCGCCGCCGCCGCACACCGCCGCCGCGGAATCGGAGCGCAGATCTTGGAGGCTGCAGCGGAGCTGGCGCGAAGCGCTGGCTGCTACAAGGCGCAACTCGTTGCCGGCGACGGTGCTGACGTGCGCTCCTTCTATCTGAGCTGCGGCTTCACCGCCGCCGCGCGCGGCTTCAAGCGATACCTCGCAGAGCTCCCGTGACGTGCGGTCTTGCGAGCCGTTGGGCCGCGATCACTCTTGGTCTTGGCTCACTCGGGTTGGTGCTCGGCGGCTGCGGTGGCGGCCATCAGGGTCCGGCGCCGCCTGCGGTCCACTTGAACGTGCGGCCGCGGGGCGCTCTGGTCGATCGGAATGCGACGATCAATCTCGGCGGCCTCAGCCCTGGCCAGCCGGTGACGCTCCGCACCACCGTCGGTCCTCCGAGCGGAAGTGATTGGACCGCGGAGGCACATTTTCGAGCGAACAAACAGGGTGCAGTCGATCCATCGCGGCAGGCGCCGACCAGCGGCAGCTACCGCGGCGTCGACCCGATGGGCCTGTTCTGGTCGATGCGGCCGTCCGGGAGCGGACGGGCGCCCAGGCTTCTCGATTCCCGGGGCGTCGAGACGGTCCACCTGGAGGCCCTGGTCGACGACAGGCGCGTGGCCACAGCAACGGTCAAGCGTCGGGTCAGGGCGCCATCGGTGTCGGTCAAGCGCCTCGGCCTTCACGGCCCTGGCTTCGTCGGTCGCTACTACGTCCCAAGGGTGCGGCACCAGAAGACCCCGGTACTGGTGCTGGGCGGATCCGAGGGCGGGATCAGCCAGCCGGTGAGGCTCCAGGCGTCGATGTTCGCGTCGCACGGCCACCCGGCGCTGGCGCTCGGGTACTTCGGCCTCCCGGGCCTGCCGCGGACGCTCTGCAGGGTCCCGCTCGGGTACTTCGCCCACGCCCTGTCGTGGCTCAGCGACCGCAACCAGACCTCCAGGTCGGCGATCGTCGGTGGCTCACGTGGAGCCGAGGCCGCTCTCCTCGTCGCTAGTAGCTACCCGCGGCTCGTCTCTCGCGTCGTCGCGGAGGTGCCGAGCGCGGTGGTCCAGTCCGGTCGCTGCGGTTCGAAGCTCCGCGCGTTCCCTGGCCCCGCGTGGACGAAGGGCGGTAAGCCCATTCCATACCTGCCCTACAACGACTTCGGGGATCTCCACCCTTCGCGCCCCGACGTGTACATCCCGGTCCAGCGGATTCAGGGTCCGGTGCTGGCGATCGGAGCCGGGAGCGATGCGCTCTGGGCCTCGGCGACCTACTCGAAGGAGATGGTCCACAGGCTTACAGACGCCCACGACCCTTACGCCCACCGGGCGCTCATCTACCCCGGCGCGGGACACGCCATCGCCACGGCCGTCCCAAACCTGCCGGCGCTCCCGACGAAGTCAACCGGTGGAGCCCTCGCCGCGGACGAGCGGGCCCGGACCCGGGCTTGGCCTCAGATTCTGCGGTTCCTGAATTGAGGCAGGCGGCTGCTCCAGCGCAGGCGGGTTGCGGCTCGACCGTGACGGCTCCCGCCACAGCGGCGCTCGAGCAGCTGGGCACCGAGGGAGGAACCCGCGGCGAATCGCGATAACTCCCACGCGCCCCTCAGGCGGTCACCGCGCGGTCGGCCGCCGGCGTCGGTAAGCCTTCAGTGAGGGCGCCGCGAGGGAGCGATTGAAGAGTTGACCGTTGTGTGGGCGGTCAAGTCTTCAACCGTCCGTCCGTGTCGGGACGGCTGAACCGTTGTCGCCGGTCGCCCGCCATCGAGGTGAGCGCGAGACGGACTGCTCTCGCCTAGTCCGCCCAGCGGAAGCCGGCATCGGCCGGCTTGGGCTCGAGCGGGCTGGTGTCCAGACCGTCCGGGACGCTCGGGTCGTTGTAGCCCGACGGCGCCACGTCGTTCGGGGTGTCGGAGTGAAACAGGGAGGCGAGGTACTGGATCTGCTGGCGCCCCACGCCGAGCTCGCCCTGGCCGCCGCCGTAGACGGCGATCTCTTCGCGATCGCAGTACTCGTAGACGGACATCAGCTCCTGGAGCGAGCCGAATCGCGAGGGCTTGGAGTTGATGGCCGGCGGCTTGTGCTCCAGCCCCTGGATATCGGCGAGGGAGTGGAGCGGCGCGTCCCACGTCACCCGATCCATGTCGAGCACGGGCCGGGTCTCTTCGTTTAGGTCCGGGTCCTCCAGATAGGCGTCGGGGAACGCCGCCGACGCGTTGCGGTACAGGACCGGGTCGGTCTCGACGTCGACCGGGGTGCCGCGGTAAAGGCCCTTCAGGTCGAGGATGTCCACGTTCGCGATCTCCGCAAGATCTCCGATCAGGTCCTCGTCCCAGTCGTTCTCGGGGTCGAGCTTGAAGCGGAGCGTCGGGTATTTCTCCAGCCGCCCGAGCACGGGTCCGGTCGTCGAGCGCATCGGCTCTTCGCCGAACATGCTCAGACGGGTCGAGCACACGAAGTAGAGCGGCGAGAGCTCCCGGCCGGCCGCCTTCCAAAGCGGCTCGCCGGCCTGGCGAAGCGCCAGGTCGAGGGCGGCGCTCTCGAAGGCCCAGCGGCGGTAGTGCAGCGAGGGCTCCCGGACGGGTGGGGCGCCCGGGAACAGGTCGAGCTCACCGAGCAGCTCGCACAGCTCCCCGAGCGTCGACGGGCCGCTCAGGTCGTGCACGGGCCCCGCGTCGCGATGGGCGATGTGGTCGAGCACGTCGTAGACGACGTCCTCGCCGATGCCCTCTTCGCCGGCGCCCTTCAGGTGGATGATCGTCGACCCGCGCGTGAACTCCGGCGAGTACTCCCGGTCGTTTGCCTCGAGCTCGTAGGACTCGACCGCGATCGGCAGCTGGGCGATGTCGTCGTAGGCGCTCAGGGCACGCAGGCTATTGAGTCGCGCCTCTGGTGGGTCCTCAGAGCGGCGGCAGCTCGGCCGTCGTCGCGCTCCCGTCCGCGATCTGGGGAGGCACCGCCTCGAAGCCGGGGCGCTTGAAGAAGCCGCGGTTGCCGAAGATCCACCACAAGACCATCAGGACGACCCCCACGAGCGCGAAGCCGATCCCGATCACCAGTGGCATGCCCACGCCGAGGACCGAGCTCCCCGTGCTCGAGCCCCCTGGGTCGGCGAGGCGAATCGCCGACTGGACGAGGAGATAGCCGAGGCCCAGCGCTCCCAGGAGCGGTGCCACGCCGATGAACAGGAAGTTCCGGATCGAGTCAGTGAGGTGGTGGCGCCAGTAGACGACGCAGGCGATGCCGGTCAAGAGGTAGTAGAAGGCGATCGCGAGGGAGAGCGCGTTCAGGGAGTCCGACAGGAAGTTCTGCGAGGCGATGCTGCCGCCGACGTACCAGCCCGTGGCGATCACGCCGACCACGACGGTTGAGATGGCAGGGGTGCGGAAGCGCGAGTGGATGCGGGCGAACGCCCCGGGCAGCGCGCCCGCATGCGCCATCGAGAGTGACGTCCTCGAGCTGGGGATGATCGTCGTCTGCGCCGAGGCCAGGCCGGAGACGATGATCGAGAGCGTGACGATGAACGCCAGCGGGCCGAGGACCGTGTGCGCGATGCTGCCCAGGATCCCCGGGTTGTCGGCGAAGTTGTCGACCTTGTCGACGCCGCCCACCACCAGCACCGTCATTCCGACGAGCACGTAGGTGACGAGCAGGATCACGGTGCTCGTGATGCCCGCGACCCCGGGCGCGCTGGCGGCGTCCTCCGTCTCCTCGCTGAGGTTGAGTGCCGATTCCCACCCCCAGTAGATGAAGACAGCGAGCAGCATTCCGGACAGGAGGTCGTGGTAGTTGGTGTTGTCGAACGGGTTCAGCCACGACAGCTGCGGGTCGATGGAGCTCGCCGGCAGGGTGCCGAGGACGAACTCCACGACGGCCGCGGCGACCAGCAGGACCAGCGCCCCGACCTGAAAGAAGACGAGCACCCGCTGCAATCGCGCCGAGGCCTCGGTGCCGATGACGCAGATGGTCGTCATCACCGCGATCAGGACGACCGACAGTGCGACGACCGCGACACGCGTGTCGCGAAGGCCGTCGAGTCCGACCAGGTCGAACATGTAGAACGCGGCCACGTCCGCCAGCGATCCGACCACGAGGATCCCGGTCGTGCAGATCGCCCACCCGCCGAGCCAGCCCCACCACGGCCCGAGCGCGCGGGTGACCCACGCGAAGCTCGTCCCGCAGTCCTGGACGGCCTTGTTCATGTAGTAGAAGGCCGCGGCGATGAAGAACATCGGCACGAACGAGAGCAGGAGCACGCCCGGGGCCTGCACGCCCAGGACGAGGACGATCGAGCCGATGACCGCAGCGAGCGAGTAGGCCGGCGCGGTCGAGTCCAGGCCGATCGCCAGGCCGTCCATGAACCCGATGGCGCCCTTCTTCAGGCCCTTGTCGCTCGACTTGGGGCTCTCCATGGCCTGATTCGACCCTAACCGACGCCGGGTGGCGCCGGAGGTGTGTAATGGGCGCCGATGGTGGAGATCGCCAACCGCGGCCTCGGCGTGCGAGACGTCGTCGCCGTAGCCCGGGAGGACGCCGAGGTTCGCCTCACCGACGCGGCGGTCGAAGCGATGGCGGCCAGCGCGGCGATCGTGGAGCGACTGGCGGACTCGGACGAGCCCGCGTACGGAGTGTCCACCGGCTTCGGCTCCCTGGCGACCACTCCGATTCCGGCCGACCGCCGGGTCGACCTGCAGCGATCGCTGATCCGTTCGCACGCGGCCGGCGTGGGGCCGCCCGTGGAGCGGGAGGTGGTTCGGGCGATGATGGCGCTGCGGGCGCGCTCACTTGCCTTCGGCTACTCGGGGGTGCGTCCCGAGATCGCCGGCGCGATCGTGGCGCTCCTGAACGCCGGCATCACCCCGGTCGTACCCGAGCACGGGTCGCTCGGCGCCAGCGGCGATCTCGCCCCGCTCGCGCACTGCGCGCTGGCGATGATGGGCGAGGGCGAGGTGCTTGAGCCGAACGGCGGCCGCGGGCAGGCGGCCGCGGCGCTCCAAGCGGCCGGCATCGAGCCGGTGACCCTGCGGGCCAAGGAGGGTCTCGCGCTGATCAACGGGACCGACGGGATCCTGGGCATGCTCGCGCTCGCGATCGAAGACCTGGAGCGGCTCCTCCGGGTCGCGGACCTGACGGCGGCCATGTCGGTCGAGGCGCTGATGGGGACGGACCGAGCGTTCGCCCCGGACCTGATCGCGCTGCGGCCGCATCCGGGCCAGGCGTCGAGCGGCGCCAACATGTACCGGCTCTTGGCCGGGTCGGCGATCGTCGCCTCGCACCGCCATGACGACCCGCGGGTCCAGGACGCCTACTCGCTCCGCTGCGCTCCGCAGGTGAACGGGGCCGCCCGCGACGCGCTCGAGGACGCGCGACGGTCGGCTCACGCGGAGCTCGCGGCCGCGATCGACAATCCGATGATCCTGCCCGACGGCCGGGTCGAGTCGTGCGGCAACTTCCACGGCGCCCCGGTCGGCCTCGCCTGCGACTTCCTGGCGATCGCCACGGCCGAGGTCGGATCCATCGCCGAACGCAGGACCGACCGCCTCCTGGACGCGTCGCGCTCGCACGGCCTGCCGCCGTTCCTGGCCGAGGACCCCGGCGTGGGCTCCGGGCTGATGATCGCCCAGTACACCCAGGCCGCGATGGTTGCGGAGAATCGCCGCCTCGCCGCGCCGGCCAGTGTCGATTCGATGCCGACGAGCGCGATGCAGGAGGACCACGTCTCGATGGGTTGGGGCGCCGCCCGGAAGCTCCGGACCTCGCTGGACAACCTCGCGGGGATCCTCGGGATCGAGCTCGTGGCCGCGGCGCGAGGCCTCGAGCTGCGCCGGCCGCTCGAGCCCGCCGAGCCGACGGCGGCCGCGCTCGCGGCCGTGCGCGAGCAGGTGCCCGGTTTCGGGACCGATCGCTGGCTCTCGCCCGAGCTCGAGGCGGCGAAGCGCCTGGTGCAGTCGGGGGAGGTGCTCGAGAGTGTCGAAGCGAGCGCAGGGGCATTGCTATGAGCGGTGCGCGTCCCGTTCGCGCTCCCCGTGGCGGCGAGCTCTCCTGCCGCGGCTGGCAGCAGGAGGCGGCGATGCGGATGCTGATGAACAACCTCGACCCGGAGGTGGCGGAACGGCCCGACGACCTCGTCGTCTACGGGGGGACCGGCCGGGCCGCCCGGTCGTGGGACGCGTTCGACGCCCTGGTCCGCACGCTTCAGTCGCTGGGCGACGACGAGACCATGCTGGTCCAGTCCGGCAAGCCGGTGGGCGTGTTCCGAACCCACGAGTGGGCGCCACGCGTGCTGATCGCCAACTCCAACCTGGTCCCCGACTGGGCGAGCTGGGAGGAGTTCCGCCGGCTGGAAAATCTCGGGCTGACCATGTACGGCCAGATGACCGCCGGCTCCTGGATCTACATCGGCAGCCAGGGGATCGTGCAGGGAACGTATGAGTGCTTCGCGGAAATCGCGCGGCGGCGCTTCGACGGCACCCTCGCGGGCACGGTCACCGTCACCGCCGGGCTGGGCGGGATGGGAGGCGCGCAGCCGCTCGCGATCACCATGAACGGCGGGGCGGCGCTGTGCATCGAGGTCGAGGAGGAGCGGATCGAGCGCCGGCTCGAGACCCGATACCTGGACGAGCGCGTGGACGACCTCGAGCAGGCGATCAACCGCTGCCAGGCCGCCAAGGACGAGCGGCGGCCGCTGAGCGTCGGTCTTTGCGCAAACGCCGCCGACGTGCTGCCCGAGCTCCGCCGCCGCGGATTTGCGGCGGACATCGTCACCGACCAGACCAGCGCTCACGACCCGCTCAACGGCTACGTCCCCAACCTGATGAGCCTGGAGCAGGCGAACGAGCTCCGCCGGTCCGATCCCGACGAGTACGTGCGCCGGGCCCGCGCCGCCTGCGCCGCCCACTGCGCGGCGATGGTCGGCTTCCTGGACGACGGCGCCGAGGTCTTCGACTACGGCAACAGCCTGCGGGCCGAGGCACAGCTCGGCGGCTTCGAGCGGGCGTTCGCATACCCCGGGTTCGTCCCCGCCTACATCCGGCCGCTCTTCTGCGAGGGCAAGGGGCCGTTCCGGTGGGTGGCGCTCTCCGGCGATCCCGCCGACATCGCCGCCACCGACCAGGCGGTGGTCGAGGAGATCCCCGACGACCCGGCCCTGGCCCGCTGGATCCGGCTCGCCGGCGAGCGGATCTCCTACCAGGGGCTTCCCGCCCGGATCTGCTGGGCCGGATACGGCGAGCGCCACCGCCTCGGGCTGCGCTTCAACGAGATGGTCCGCTCCGGCGAGCTGAAGGGCCCGATCGTGATCGGCCGCGATCACCTCGACTCGGGATCGGTGGCGTCGCCCTACCGGGAGACCGAGCGGATGGAGGACGGCTCCGACGCGATCGCCGACTGGCCGCTTCTCAACGCCCTGATCAACACGGCCTCAGGCGCCTCCTGGGTCAGCATCCACCACGGCGGCGGGGTGGGGATCGGGCGATCGATCCACGCCGGCATGGTGTGCGTGGCCGACGGCACCGGCCTCGCCGACCAGAAGCTCGAGCGGGTGCTGACCAGCGATCCGGGCACGGGCGTCATGCGCCACGCGGACGCGGGCTACGACCGAGCGATCGCTGTCGCCTCCCGCCGGGGGGTGCGGATCCCGATGCGCGAAGGGAGCAAGCCCGGCGCTTGACCCGCTGGACCGGCGGGAATAGGCTGATCCGATGGATGGAGCCTCGGATCGCTGGAGAGCATGGTGGACACTGCTCCTCACGGTCGGGACTCTCGCGCTGGTCCTGTCGTTTGCCTCTTCGGCGTTCGCGAGGACGTTCAAGGTCACCCGTACCGATGACCCCACGGCCGGTCAGTGCGATAAGGGCGACTGCTCGCTTCGAGAGGCGGTCCTCGCCGCCAATCAGCGCTCGGGCGAGGACACGATCGTGTTCGGGAAGGCACTGTCGGGTCAAGAAATCACCCTGGCGCTCGGTGAGCTCTCGATCCGAAGCAAGCTGACGATCGAGGGGCCGGGCGCGAAGAAGCTGACGGTCAGCGGGAATCATCTGAGCCGCGTCTTCCACATGAGCGGCGGCCGCATCACGATCGACGGCCTCACGATCAGGGCCGGTCACGAAACCGCGACGCCCACCGGCCCACAATGCCCGGGCTCCTCGGCCCCCAACTTCACCTTGGGAGGGGGAATCCTTCAGGACGCCGGGAGACTGAGCCTCGAGCACGTGAAGATGAGCAACAACGCCGTGGAGGGCCCGACGGGAATCATCGGCGGCGGCGGGATTGCGATCATCGACGGTCAGCTCTCCGTCGCTCACAGTCGCTTCACGAAGAACGACTCCCTCGGCGCGAACATCTCGGGCGGCGGCGGCATCTTCAGCTGCGGTGGCCCCGTCACGATCAAAGCCAGCAGCTTTCATCGCTCGACCGTGACCTCACACGCCATCGCCGAGGGCGGTGGTATCGCGGTCCAAGGTGAGTCCGGCGAGGACGCCCTGGTCCTCACGATGAAGAAGAGCACGGTGTCGAACAACGAGGTCTCCAGTGAGGCGATCTCGGACGCTGGCGGCGTCAGTGTCATCAACCGCCCTGCGGAGATCGACCAGAGCACAATCTCGGACAACCGCGGCATAGTGACCGGAGGGGGCTCGATCGTGGACGGCGCCGGTCTGTTCGTCGCGAATACGAAGGCCACCGTCACGAACAGCACAATCGCCGACAACATCGGCACCGCGCCGCTTGTCACCGGTGGAGGGATCCTGGTCGCCGGTACCGGGCAGAAGCTCGCTCTGCGGAGCTCGACCGTTGCGAGCAACATCGCCGACGCGAGCAACAGCGGGCGTGGAGGCAACCTCGCCGGCGCCGAGTCGGCGAAGCTGCGCAACACGATCGTCGCCAAGGGAAGCGCGACGACCGGCTCCAATTGCGACGGGGCGGTGAAGTCGTCCAATCACGACCTCGAGGACGAGGACACGTGCGGCTTCGCCGGCAAGGGCGACCGGGTGAACAAGAACCCGAAGCTGCGCGATCTGGCCCGGAACGGCGGCCCAACGGAGACGCTGGCACTGAAGCGGCGCAGCCCGGCCATCGACCACGCCTCCAAGAAGACCTCGCCCAGGCGCGACCAGCGCGGCTTCAAGCGGGACGGCAAGCCCGACATCGGGGCGTACGAGTTCGGCGCCAAACCGTAGGCACCAGTACGCGCAGAGCCGGTAGCGTCGGCCCGTGTCCGTTCGCGACATCGTGACCATCGGCGACCCGATCCTGCGCGAGCGCGCGCGGGAGGTCACGGCCGATGAGCTCCGCTCGCCTGAGGTCCAGCGCCTGATCGACGATCTGATCGAGACCAGGGGGGCCGCCAGCGGGGCCGGGCTCGCGGCAAACCAGGTCGGCGAGACGATCCGGGTGGCGGTCGCGGAGGTCGAGGGCACCAACCCGCGATATCCGTACAAGCCGCCGATCCCGCTGACGGTGATGGTCAATCCGTTGATCGAGCCGGCGGACGACGGGCTGATCGAGATCAACGAGGGCTGTCTGTCGGTACCCGACCTGCGCGGCTATCTCCAGCGTCACGCGAGCATCCGCGTCCGGTACCTGGATCGCGACGGCGTCGAGCAGGCGGAGGTCAAGCGCGGTCTGACCGCTGGCACGTTCCAGCACGAGGTGGACCACTTGGACGGGGTTCTCTTCTTGGATCGCGCCGACCCTCGGACGCTCGCGACCTGGGATCACTACGAACATCACCAGCGCGCGGAGTTCGAGAAGCGCGCCCGAGCCATCGTCGAGCGCTGCGGCTCGTGAACGCGGACCGCAAGACCTTCTGGTGCGAGCTGGCCTGGCTCGGCGGCGAGTCCGTCGCCGAGGGGGTAACGGTGGAGGTCGACGGCGACCGGATCGCGAACGTGGCCACCGGGGTGGCCGGTCCGCCGCCGGACGCGGCTCGCCTCGACGGGCTCACGATCCCCGGCATGGCCAACGCTCACTCGCACGCTTTCCAGCGCGCGCTCCGCGGCCGCACCCACTCGGGCCGAGGGGACTTCTGGAGCTGGCGCGAGGCCATGTACGAGCTGGCGTCCAGGCTCGATCCCGACCTCTATCTCGCGCTTGCCCGTGCCACGTACGGTGAGATGGCGCTGGCCGGGATCACCTGCGTGGGCGAGTTCCACTATCTCCACCACAGCCCCGACGGCACGCCCTACGAGGACCCGAACGTGATGGGCCGCGCCGTGATCCAGGCCGCGCGCGAGGCCGGGATCCGCATCACGCTGCTGGACGCCTGCTACCTGCAGGGCGGAATCGGCAAGGAGCTCGCCGGCGCTCAGCGGCGCTTCGGCGACGGCGACGCGGAGCGGTGGGCAGAACGGGTCGGCGAGCTCGAGGGCGACGCGGGCACCCGGATCGGCGCGGCGATTCACAGCGTCCGCGCGGTCGACCCCGACTCGGCGGCGGCCGTCGCCGACTGGGCGAGCGAGCGAGAGGCGCCGCTTCACGCGCACCTGTCCGAGCAGCCGGCCGAGAACGAGGGTTCGCGCCGGGCCTACGGAGGGACACCGACGGCTGTTCTGGCGGACGCCGGCGCACTCGGGGAGCGGTTCACCGCCGTCCATTGCATACACCTCGGCAAAGCCGATTTCCGCGTCTTGGGGGGTGCCGGCGTCACGTGTTGCCTGTGTCCAACGACGGAACGCGACCTCGCCGACGGGATCGCGCAGGCGGAGCGGCTTCGCTCGGCGGGCGCCCGGCTGGCGCTCGGCTCGGATTCGCACGCCGTGATCGACCTCCTCGAGGAGGCCCGCGCCGTGGAGCTCGGCGAGCGCCTCGAATCCGGGCAACGGGGCAAGACCCCGGCCGGCGCCCTTCTGGACGCTGCGACCGACGCGGGTCACCGCTGCCTGGGGTGGCCCGGTGCCGGGCGGATCGAGCCGGGAGCCGTCGCCGACCTCGTGACACTGGACCGCTACACGCCGCGGCTGGCGGGGACCGACGCAGGTAGCGCGGTCGGCGCGCTCGTCTTCGCCGCGACTGCCGGCGATGTCAAGCGGGTGGTCGCCGGCGGCAGGGAGATCGTTCACGACGGTCGCCACACCGACATCGACGTCCCCGCCGAGCTCGAGGCGGCCATCCGGGAGGTGTGGGCGTGAGCTCGCTCGTCGTCGACGACATCGGCCTGCTGGTGACCAACGACCCGGAGCTCGGTGACGGCCAGCTGGGGATCGTCCGGGACGCGGCCCTGGTGATCGAGGACGGCGAGGTCGCCGCCGCCGAGCCCGCGGGCGCGGACGGCGACGAGCGGATCGACGCCGGTGGACGCTGCGTCATCCCGGGCTTCGTCGACAGCCATACCCATCTCGTGTTCGCCGGCGATCGCGCCGACGAGTTCGCGGCCCGCATGGCTGGGAGGCCGTATGAGGCCGGCGGGATCCGGGTGACGACGGAGGCGACCCGCGACGCCACCGACGAGGAGCTGCGCGACCTGACCGCCCGCCGCCGGGCGGAGGCGCTGGCGGCTGGCATCACCCATCTCGAGGTCAAATCCGGATACGGCCTCGACACCGAGAACGAGCGGCGCCTGTGTGAGATCGCGGCCGACTTCACGGACGACGTCACCTTCCTCGGCGCCCACGTCGTGCCCCCGGAGTACGAGGGCCGGCCCGACGCGTACGTCGAGCTCGTCTGTGGCGAGATGCTCGCGGCCTGCGCGCCGCATGCGCGGTGGATCGACGTCTTCTGCGAGCGCGGTGCCTTCGACGCCGAGCAGTCGCGCGCTGTGCTGGAGGCGGGTCGCGACGCGGGGCTCGGCCTGCGAGTCCACGGGAACCAGCTGGGCCCGGGCCCCGGCGCGCGGCTCGCGGTCGACCTGGGCGCGGCCTCGGTGGACCACTGCACCTACCTGGAGGACACGGACATCGAGGCGCTCGCGGGCAGCGCCACGGTGGCGACCTTCCTGCCGGCGACCGACTTCTCGAGCCGCCAGCCATACCCCGACGCCCGCCGCGCGATCGACGCGGGCGTCTCGGTGGCGATCGCGACCAACACGAACCCCGGCTCCAGCAACACCACATCGATGAGCTTCTGCATCGCGCTGGCGGTCCGAGACCTGCGGATGACCATCGAGGAGGCGGTGGCGGCGGCGACCCTCGGCGGAGCGCGGGCGCTGCGCCGCGACGACGTTGGGCGCCTCGCGCCCGGAACGCGGGCCGACGCCGTGATCCTGGAGGCCGCGAGCTACGCCGATCTCGTCTATCGCCCGGGCGTGCCGCTGGTGGCCGAGACGCTGGTCGCCGGTGTCTCAGTCAGCTAGGCGTGACCAAAAGCGCACGTACTCACGCTGGTGGCCGACGCCGCCCTCCAGTGCCAGACGCGCTCCCTTCTGGAGGCCGTCCTGCGCGAGCATCTCCTCGTAGGTCGCGAGCCGGCGCTCGTGGTGGTCGAGCTGCCTTCGTGCGAGCTCCTTGGGATCGGCGCCGCAGAAGAGCTTCAGCAGGCCCGGGTCGCGAACCTCGTACAGATCCGCGTCCGGGTCGGACCGCCACTCGCCGAGCGTTTTGCGCCCGGCTGCGGTGAGCCTGTAGATCCGGCGCCGGCGCCCGGACTCCTCTCGCCGCTCGTCGAGCAGTCCCGCCTCCGCGAGCCGTGAGCACTCGGTGTAGATCTGGGTGTGGGGGATGGCCCAGAAATGAAAGATGCTCACCTGCGCGGCCCGCTTCAGCTGGTACGGCGTCGACGGGCCGCACTGATCGATCAGTCCCAGCACGGCGTAGGAGGTGTCGGTGAGACGCGGCGCGGCCACACGCTGCATGATACAGTGCGCATCGAACGGTTCGATCCGCATGATTCAGGAGGCACCATGACGAGCGTTGCCGAGAGCTCCAGCCGTGTCAGCCCGCGCCACGGCTTCGACTCGCTCTCCGACGAGACGCAGGTCGAGGGCCTCCCGGTGACGGGTGCCCTGCCACCTTGGCTCCAGGGATCGCTGATCCGGACGGGCCCGGCGAAGTGGGAGGTTGGCGACCGCACGATGGAGCATTGGTTCGATGGCCTGGCGATGCTCCACCGCTTCTCGTTCGCGGACGGGCGGGTGTCGTACGCGAACCGATTCCTCGAGACGAAGGCGTATCGGGCAGCGAAGGAGACGGGCCACATCACCTATTCGGAGTTCGCGACCGACCCCTGCCGATCCCTGTACCAGCGGGTCACGGCGATGTTCTCGCCCAAGCTGACCGACAACGCCAACGTGAACCTCGTGAAGCTGGGGGAGCGCTTCATCGCGATGACCGAGACGCCGATCCCGGTCGAGTTCGACGCCGACACGCTCGGTGCCGCCGGGGTCGCATACGACGTCCCGGGTCAGCTCACGACCGCCCACCCGCACATGGACCGGGCGACCGGTGGGATGCTCAACTACGCGGCGAAGCTCGGGCCGCGGTCGAGCTACCGCTTCTTCCTGCTTCCTCCCGAAGCCGCGAAGCCCAAGGTCATCGCCAGGCGGCCCGTCTCGAGGCCGGCCTACATGCACTCGTTCGGCCTCACCGAGCGCTGGCTCGTGCTCGCCGAGTTCCCGTATGTCGTGAACCCGCCGTCGCTCGCGTTCAGCGGCCGCCCCTACATCGAGAACTACCGCTGGCGGCCCGAGCTCGGTACGCGGTTCCACCTCTTCGATCGCACCACCGGGGAGAGCACCGGCCCGTTCGAGACCGACGCCCGCTTCGGCTTCCACCACGTCAACGCCTACGAGGACGGCGGCGACGTCGTGGTCGACATCTGCACCTTCGCCGACGCCGAGATCGTCGAGGATCTCTACCTCGAGCGGCTGCGCGCAGGCAAGCCCCTGGCCGAGCCACATCTCGAGCGGTTCACGATCTCGACCGGAAACGGCACCGTGCACAGCGAGCGCCTCATCTCCGAGCAGATGGAGCTCCCCCGGATCAACTACGGCCGCTGCAACGAGCGCCCCTATCGCTACGCGTGGGGCGTGGGCAGCTCGGATCGAAGCTGGCTCGACCGGATCGTGAAGGCCGACGTCGCCGAGCGGCGCGGCGCCGTCTGGCACGAGGAGGGCTGCTATCCCGGCGAGCCGGTCTTCGTCGCGGAGCCCGACGCCTCCGACGAGGACGCGGGCGTCCTGCTGTCAGTCGTCTTCGACGGTCGGAAGGGCAACTCGTTCCTGCTCGTGCTGGACGCGGCATCGCTGGACGAGGTGGCTCGGGCGGAGGTGCCGCACCACATCCCGTTCGGGTTCCACGGCCAGTTCGCGCGCACCTAGGCGGGCTCCAGCGCGAGCACGCGGTTCGCCAGCAGGCCGAAGGCCTCGATCGCCGCGATCAGGTCGGCCTCGTCCGTGTCCTCCTCCTTGGCGTGGCTGATGCCGGCGACCGAGGGGCAGAACATCATCGCGGTGGGAACGACACGGGCGGCCTCCGCGGCGTCGTGGAGCGCACCGCTCGTCAGCACGAGGTCGGAGCCGGTGGTCTCGCTCGCCGCGCGCGCCTGCTCGACGAGGTCCGGATCGAACGGGATCGGCTCGATCGACCACACGTGCTCGGAGGAGAACTCGCAATCGCGGCCGGCGGCCGCCTCCTGCCCCGCGCCCCACGCCTCCTCCAGCATCGACGCCAGCTCCCCGACGTCCGGATGCCGCAGGTCCACGAGCAGCTCCGCCTCCCCGGCGACCGCGGTGACGATACCCGGATGAAGCGAGAGGGCGCCGGTGGTCGCCATGCCGCCATGACTCCGCCCGGCGCGCTCGATTCGCAGCGCGGCATCGGCCGCGGCAAGGCCGGCGTCGCGCCGGCGATCCATGGGAGTCGTCCCGGCGTGCGATGCCTGGCCGCGAAAGGTGAAGCGATGCCGTTCGATCCCGACGCAGCCGTTGACCGCGGCTGACCGCAGGCCCTCGGACTCGAGCACCGGCCCCTGCTCGATGTGGAGCTCGAGACAGGCGCCGATCCGCGCCGCGCGCGTCCCCGCGTCGAGCACGCGGTCGAGCTCCACGCCGTTCTCGGCCAGGGCGTCGACGATCGAGATCCCCTCCGGGTCGCGCAGGCCCCGCACCTCGTCTGGCACCAGTGTTCCGGAGAACGCAGAGCTTCCGAAGAGGCTGCGGCCGAAGCGCGCGCCCTCCTCGTCGGCCCAGTCGACGAGGGCCAGCGTGCGCGGCGGTCGCTCTCCGCTCCCAGCCCATGCGCGAACGACGCCGAGCGCGGCGATCACGCCGAGCGCTCCGTCGAGCCAACCACCGTCCGGGACCGAATCCATGTGAGAGCCGACGGCGAGCGCCGGCTCCGATTCGCCCTCCAGGTAGGCCCAGATGTTGCCGGCCGCGTCGCGCTCGGGCTCGAGGCCAAGCTCGCCGAGGCGCTCCCCGAGCCACGATTGTGCCTCGCGCCAGGTCTCGGTCCAGCACACGCGCTGGGCGCCCGCGTCGGTTCCGGTGAGCGCGTGGAGCTCGCGCAGGTCCGCGACCACGCGACCGGCGTCGATGGCCGGCCCGTCGCTCACGCTCCGATCAGCTCCCGCCGGACGGCCTGGCCGAGGCAGTGGGCGCCGCCGCCTCCCAGGGTGAACATCTCGAGATCGGGGGCGAAGAGCTCGAGCCCGTGCGCCTTCATCTGGTCGTTCAGGGACCGCGCCCCGGCCCCGGTGAGCACGCGGTCGTCGCCGAGCGAGATCGCGTTGACGCCCAGCTTGAACGCCTCGTCGCCGGGCACCTCGAGGATCTCGAAACCCTTGTCCCGCAGCCACGCGACCAGGCCGGTCGAAACCAGCTCGGTGCAGACTGCCGCGAGCTTCGGAGCCAGCACGGCCATCAGGACGTCGATGTGGACGAAGACGCCCGGAATGGGCTCCACGCGCGCCTCCCAGCCCTCGGTCCGGAACCACTCGGCGAGCTGATGGGCCGCCGCGTGCTCGGTGCGCTCCTCGCCGTTGCCGATAACGACGCTGCCCGGCTCGACGATCATCACGTCGCCGCCCTCGATCGCGCCGGCCGTCGCCATCCGCCAGATCGGGATGTCTCGGCCCTCATAGAAGCGGATCACGGGCGCGTACTCGCCGCGCCGCCACCACTGCTTGAGCTGGGTGACATAGGCGCCCCACGGCGTCATGACGCTCGAGTCGCGGGCGAACACCTGGTAGGGCAGCGCGGGATCGGGCTCCAGCAGGTGCGCGGTCACACCGGCCTGCTCGTACGCGGAGACGAGCTCGGCGTGCTGGGCGCGGGCCGTCTCTCCCTCGAACCGGTGGCCTCGCTCGATCGTGCCCCTCGAGATCACGCTGGTGGCGTGCCAGCGGTAGTTCTCGGGAGGGCAGACGAGGACATCGGTGAGACGCCCGTACTCCGAATCGACTCCCCAGCCCGAGCTCACTGAATCACCACTCGTATCGTCCTCAGCGAGCGGTCGACCGCGCCGCGGACCCAGCCGCCGTGCTCCACGACCTCGTTGATGTAGTCGACGGTCTCCTGAGTCAGCCGCTCCCCGGGCAGGACGTTCGGGATGCCGGGCGGATAGGCGGCGAGCGACTCGGCGGCGATCCGCCCGACGGCCTCCGCGAACGGGATGGCCTCCTGCGGCCCGAAGAAGGCGGTGCGCGGCGGCATCTCCAGGGCGCCCCACGGAGGCAGGGGCGTGAGGGGCTCGGAGGGCGCCTCCTGCTCGGCGCCGAGCGTCTCGACCGCGTGGCGGAGCCCGTCGACCAGGCGCTGCGCGCTCGCCGCCGCGTCCTCGCCGGCTCCGAAGACGGCGACGATGACGTTCTCCGACACCAGCTCCAGGTTCACGTCGTCCAGCTCGCGCATCAGCGTCCCGAGCCGGGTTCCAGTGCTGCCGGTGCCGCGCACGTCGACCGCAAGCCGGAGCGGATCCCAGTCGTGAACGCCCGGACGCCCGGTTAGCCGTTCGTCGAGAACGTCGAGCCCGGGGATCTCACGGATTGCCTCGCGTGCGCGCTCGACGCCGGCGATCGTCTCGGCGAGCAGCGAGGCTCCGCGGACGGCGGCCTGGCGCCGCGCCGCGTCGAGGGACGCGGTGAGCAGCGCGCTCGGGCTCGTGGACTCGGTCAGCGTGATGCACCGGTCGATCACGTCCGGATCGATGAGCTCGTCGCGGCCCAGGTGCAGGATCGCGGACTGGGTGAGGCTGCCGAACAGCTTGTGCACAGACGAGAGGACCAGGTCCGCGCCGCATTCGAGGGCGCTCTCAGGAAGCTCGGGCGAGAAGCGAAGATGCGCTCCCCACGCCTCGTCGACCACCAGCGGGATGCCGTGGGCATGAGCGGTCTCCGCCAGCGCGCGGACGTCGGCCACCGCGCCGAAGTAGGTCGGGGAAACCGTGAGCGCGGCGACCGCCTCCGGCGTTCGGTCGAGCGCCTCCGCCAGCGACTCCGGCGTCAGGCAGTGGGCGATGCCGAGCTCCGCATCGAGCTCCGGCGCGACGAAGGCGGGCTCGAGTCCGGCCAGGACGATCCCGTCGACGGTGCTCGAGTGAACGTTTCGCTGTGCCACGACGCTGCGGCCCGCGTGCCGAAGAGCGAGGCAGGCGGCGTGGTTTCCCTGCGACGCGCCGCTGATCAGGAACCAGCTGCGCTTCGCTCCCCAGGCCTCCGCCGCGAGGCGCTGGGCCCGCTGGAATGGGGAGTGCGCCCCGATGTCGACGCCCTCGATCCCGGCCGGAATGTCGTGCATGAAGGCCGCCTGGCTGAACGCGGTGACGAGCTCGGGATCCGCGCCCTCTCCGCCCTTGTGGCCGGGGACGTGGAACCGACCGGGATCGCGCTCCGCATAGGCGACGATCGCGTCCAGATACGGTGCCTCCCGCTGGTCCATCGCGACCTCCCGCTCGCTTCCCTTGGCCGATTCGAGCGTCTCGCCGGGCATGCAGCAGACACTAGTGCTCAACCTCCCGGCCCGATCCGCCGATGAGAGAAACATCGCCATCCGCCGATCGGGTGATCGGCGAGGGACCGAGGAGGCAAGAACGCATGAGGAGCTGGAAGCAGCACAGGTTGTTCACGCCGATGGCCGGCGTGGTCGCGGCGGCGGCGCTCGCCTTGCCGGCGTTCGCGTCCGGTGCCGCCTACAGCGGAACGCTAAATGGGGGCGGCACCCTCAGCTTCAAGACCGCGAAGGGGAACGGCAAGATCACGAGCGTCAAGCGCTTCAGCTGGAAGGGCGTTCCGGCCAGCTGTGCCCAGGGCGCGTACAGCTACAGCAGCACGCTCCCCTTCGGCCTCGCTGTCAAGAGCAACGCGTTCTCGATCACGGCGACCGGAGGCGGGGTGATTCAGCAGGTGACCGGCGCGTTCCGCCGCCAGGGCAGCAAGGCCAGCGGCATCCTGAACGTGTACGGCAACCTCGCGTCGGGCCACACCAACTGCTCCACCGGCAAGCTCACCTGGAGTGCGCGCCGTCGGTGAAGCCCCCGGTTTCTCGCCGGGGAACCCCTTGCTAGCCTAGGCTCCGCCGGGCTTGATGAGCGACGACGACCAACCTCCGAGTACGCGGCCGCATAGGGCAGACCCCTGCCCCGTGGGGCGTCCGGCCGGGCGATGAGCGCTCTCCTCCTCGCCGTCCTTCTCCTTCTCGTTCTGCTCAACGGCCTCTTCGTGGCGGCTGAGTTCGCGCTCGTGCGGGCGCGTCGCTCCCGGATCGAGA
The DNA here is from genome assembly GCA_963702195.1 of uncultured Actinomycetes bacterium. GTDB lineage: Bacteria > Actinomycetota > Thermoleophilia > Solirubrobacterales > 70-9 > AC-56. The sequence goes on from OY969725.1 coordinate 255,482, forward strand.
CGATGGTCAAGGACGGGATGGGCGGCGCCGACGCCGCGCTCTCCGAGCTGGCGCAGCTGGACGAGTACCTGTCCGCCTGCCAGGTGGGGGTCACGATGGCCTCGATCGGCATCGGGTTCCTCGGCGAGCCCTCGATCGCCCACCTTCTGGAGCCGATCTTCGGCGGCCTCTCCCATGGCGTCGCCGTGGCGATCTCGATCGTCATCGCGTACGTGCTCGTCACCTCGATCCACATCTCGATCGGGGAGCAGGTGCCGAAGATGCTCGCGATCACCCGCGCCGAGCGCACGCTCCGCGCGCTGTCGCGACCGCTGGCGATCTTCAGGGCGGTCAGCGGCCCGTTCGTGGTCGCCCTGACCAAGCTCTCAAACGCGATCGTGCGCCTGTTCGGCGTCAGCCCCGAGCGGCTCGAGGAGCAGCACACGGAGGAGGACGTGAAGGCGATCATCCGCCAGTCGGCGACCGGCGGCACCATCGATCCCGAGGAGGCCGGTCACCTGGCCGGGGTCTTCCACCTCCACGAGCAGGAGTCCCGGGAGGTGATGACGCCGATCCCCGCCGTGGTGACGGTGAACGCCGACGAGTCGGTCGAGGACGCCCTGCAGCGCTGCGTCTCGTCCGGCCACACGCGGCTGATCGTGATCGAGGACGACAACCCCGACCGCGTCCGCGGCGTCGTCCACAACAACAGCCTGGTCCGCCTCTACATGAACGCCGGGTCGGATACCTCGATCGAGCCGGCGATCCGCGAGGTGCCGATCTTCCCGGAGACGAAGCCGCTCGACGACCTGCTCGCCGAGTTGCAGCGGCAGCGGAGCTCGATCGCGGTGGTCTCCGACGAGTACGGCCGCACCGTCGGGATCGTCACCGTCGAGGACATCCTGGAGGAGGTGGTCGGCGAGATCGAGGACGAGACCGATCCCCGTGCCGCGTCGGTCCGCAAGCTCACCGACGGCGACTGGTATGTGCGCGGCCACGTGTCGCTGGGTGACCTGGAGGACGTTGGCATCCGGCTGCCGGTCTCTTCTGACGCCTTCAACTCGATCGGCGGCTACGTGTTCTCGGAGCTCGGGCGCCTCCCGAAGCGCGGCGACCGGATCCTGGCCGACGGATACCAGATCCGGGTGGAGTCGGTGCGGGAGAACCGGATCGTTGCCGTGCGGATCCACAACGGCTCCTCGCCACCGGATTCCGCTCCCGCAGGCGAAACCCCGGCGCCCGCATAGAGCCGCTATTAGCGGAAATCCGGGGCCGCACTTCCGTCCGCGAGCGGCTCTAGCTTGCGATCGTCCGGCTCACCCAATGAAGGGGCAGCCATGTGGGTCATAAAGCTGACGGATAAGCAACTCGAGGTTCTTCGAGCTGTGCTGCGAGCCGAAGAGCATCTGGGGCCGGCCCTCCGTGGAGCGCTCGAGTCGCTGGATCTCGCCCGATGGGACGAGCTCCCCGACGCTCACCTTCCATGGGACGACGTGGCTGAGGCCGCTCGCCGTCAGGGAATCTCCGAGGCCGACGTCATCTGGGATCTCGCCGGCAAGAAGCGCAAGCGCACCGCGGCGTAGGGCTAGTAGTCGTAAAACCCCGCGCCGCTCTTTCGGCCCAGCCTGCCCTCGCCGATCAGCTCCTCGATCAGACCCGGCGCCCGGTAACGGTCCTCGCCGGTGTCGTCGAAGAGGCTCTGGCCGATCGCGGCCGCCACGTCGAGGCCGACGAAGTCGAGCAGTCGAAGCGGGCCCATGGGGTGACCCGCGCCGCGCTCCATGCACGCGTCGACGTCCGCTGCCGGCATGCCCGTCCGCTCCGCGACCCGCACGGCGTCGAACAGGTAGGGGAAGAGGAGGCGGTTGACCACGAAGCCGGGTTGATCGGGGACCTCGACCGGTGTCTTGGCCAGGGCCGCACACCAGGCGCGCGCCCGGTCCGCGATCCCCTCGCGTAGCGCGTCCGGCAGACAGAGCTCGATCAGCTCCATCCGCGGGACCGGATTGAAGACGTGCAGGCCGAAGATCCGGTCCGCGTGGCCGCTGCGCTCGCCGAGTTCGCGCACCGGGAGGGAGGAGGTGGTGCTGGCGAGATCCGCGTCGCCAGTCTCGCCGAGGATGCTCAGCAACTCCGCCTTGACCTCGAGGTCCTCCTTCACCGACTCCACGATCAGGTCGCAGCCCGCCAGGTCTTCGATTCTCGTCGTGACCCGGACCATGCGGGGGGAGGCGCCGTCGACCTTCGCGCACTCGGCCTCGGCACGTTCCTCCGCCTTCCAGGCGGACACGTCGCTGCGGGCCCACAGGCGCACCTCGCCGAGCGCGCTCGCGCACGCCGCGATGCCGCACGCGATCGCCCCGCTGCCGGCAATCCCTGGCCGCTCGTATCCGTCGGAGCCGCTCACCCGGCCGGTTACTATCACGCGCGGGTGGCCCGAGAGCCCCCGACCGTCGCAACGGACCCTGCCGCCGGCGTCCCGAGCGTCCTACCCTGAAGGTCAAGTGGAAGAGCGCGCGCACAGAATGAGGCCCGTCTTCGGTGCCGCCGCCGCGCTCGTGGTGGCCGCGATGGTGGTGGGGGCGTTCTCCATGTGGACCGTGATCCCGTTCGGCTGGATCTGGATCGGATCCAAGGTCTCTCATACCCAGCAGCCCTCGGGCGGCCCGTACATGGTCGTGTTCTTCGGCATCGTGATCTCGATTTGCACGATGGCCTGGATCCTCTCCCGCCTGAACCGCGTCTATGTGCGCCTCACGGGCAGCACGAATCTGCCACCGCGCTACCTGCCGGCGTGGAGGAAAAGCCTCAGCGACGAGCGCGGAAGTCCCTACGGGCCGTCCGTGCTCGAGGCCGTCATCCTCGCCTCGGTGCTGCTCGCGGGCGTGGCGATGGCGATCTGGTTCTTCATCGCCGCCGGCTCGCCGCTCCCCTCGCAGTAGCAGCTCAGACGCAGACCTCCGCCCAGATGTCGCGACGCGGGGCCTCCCGGACGCCCCAGCGATCGGCGAGCTTGTCGAGCAGGTACTCGCCCCACTCGGCGAGGGCCACGGGGGCAACCGCGTTTCGATCGCTCGACGCCGGGGTGGGTGCCGTCGCCTCCATGCGAATGGCGTCCTCCCGCAGCTGAATGGTGAGGTCGACCGGTCCGCCCGCCCAACGCGGCTCCCTGCCGACGATCTGTGCGATCAGCTCGCTCGCCAGCAGCGCACAGCTGCGGCGCGAGCCCTCCCCGTACTCGCCCAGCAGCGACTGGACGTCCCCGGTGACCGACTTCATGCTGCGAGAAGGATCTACCCGAACATGGTGAGTTACCACCAGAGCCCCCATCGACGAAGTGCTACCCGACATAGCTTTTGGCCTCCTGCGTGTCCCGTCTCGTGCCCGGTGGGGACGGTCCGGTCCACATCGAAGTTAGGCCGGCCCCTCGAACGGGCTCGTTTCGTTCGCGCAGCGCCGCGCGTCGCGGTCGGTCTTCCAGCCAGACTACGCTCATCCGCCCTCCCGCGAGCCGGTCGGAGGCGGGAATCTGGCCGGCGTGCTGCTCGAAGGTGCGAATCCGACTGGTTGACTCGCCAGTCAATCGATCGGGTATCGTCGTTTCCGTAACTTTCTGGCGCCCATCGTGGGCGATCTGGTGTCGAAGACGTTGAACGGAGGCTGATTCGCACATGGCGAGCAACGGCAACTTCCAGGGGCGCGAGGTAGTGATCGTGGAGGCCGCCCGCACCCCGATCGGCCGCGGCCACGAGGAAAAGGGCTACTACAAGGACGTCCATCCCTCGACCCTCCTCGCGAGGACCTTCAAGGACGTCATCGATCGCGCGGGTGTCGAGCCCGCCGTGGTCGAGGACGTCGTCACCGGCTGCGTGCAGCAGTTCGGCGAGCAGGGGCTCAACATCGGCCGCAACGCCTGGCTCGAGGCCGGCCTCCCGATCGAGACTCCCGCGACGACGATCGACCGCCAGTGCGGCTCCGCCCAGCAGGCGGTCAACTTCGCCGCCGCTCTGGTCGCCTCCGGCGTGCACGACGCGGCCATCGGCGGCGGCGTGGAGCACATGGGGCATATCTCCTTCGCGGACAGCATGGAGGTCCAGAAGGAGCACGGCTTCGCCTTCTCCCCCAAGCTGATGGAGCAGTACCAGCTGGTGCCCCAGGGGATCTCGGCCGAGATGATCGCCGACCAGTGGGAGATCCCCCGCTCCGAGCTCGACGAGATCGGGCTGCGGTCCCACCAGCTCGCCGCCAAGGCGACCGAGGAGGGCCGCTTCGAGCGCGAGACGATCCCGTTCGCGGTCAACGGCGACACCTACGTCACCGACCAGGGGATCCGTCCGGACACCTCGCTGGAGAAGCTGTCGCAGCTGAAGCCGGCCTTCAAGGAGGACGGCAAGGTCACCGCCGGCAACTCCTCGCAGATCTCCGACGGCGCGGCGGCCGTCCTGGTGATGACGCGCGAGAAGGCCGACGAGCTCGGCCTTACACCGCGCGCAAGGATTGTCGACCAGACGACCGTCGGCGTCGACCCGGTGATCATGCTCACCGGCCCCATCCCCGCGACCCGGAAGCTCCTGGAGCGCAACGGGATGAAGATCGACGACATCGACCTGATCGAGATCAACGAGGCGTTCGCCTCCGTGGTCGCAGCCTGGCGTCGCGAGCTCGAGCCGGACATGGACCGCGTGAACGTGAACGGCGGTGCGATCGCCCTCGGTCACCCGCTGGGCTCGACGGGCGCGCGGCTCATCACCACCCTCCTCCACGAGATGGAGCGCTCCGACAAGGAGACGGGCCTGGTGACCATGTGCTGCGGCGGCGGCCTCGGCACGGGCACGCTGATTCAGCGGGTCTGATTTCACGAAATCGACGGCCGGCTCGTTTCGGTCGCGGATGAGTGGAACCCTGACCAAAGCCGACGAGCACCTGCGCCGTGCCGACCACGTCATGCGTCGGCTGATCGACGAGGGCGGGCCGATCCACCCCGAGCGCGATCGTAGGGGCAGCCGACCCGACCCCTACGAGGCCATCGCCCGCGCGATCGTCGGCCAGCAGCTCTCGACGAAGGCGGCCCGCTCGATTTGGGAGCGGCTCGTCGAGATGGTCGGCGGGAGCCTCCCGGCGCCGTCGGAGTTGCTCGCGGTCGACCCGGAGACGCTGCGGAGTGCGGGGCTGTCACGTGCCAAGGTCTCGTTCATGAGGGACCTCGCGGAGCGCATCGACGACGGTCGCCTCGAGCTGGACACCCTGGGCGACCTCATCGACGAGGACGTGATTGCCGCTCTCACCGAGGTCAAGGGGGTCGGTCCGTGGACGGCCGAGATGTTCCTGATCTTCCACCTGGGGCGCCCGGACGTCCTGTCAACCGGCGACCTCGGGATCCGCCGCGCCGCGCAGCTCGCCTACGGCCTGGACGACCTCCCCGGGCCGACCGATCTCGAGCGGATCGCCGAGCCGTGGCGGCCACACCGCACGCTCGGATGCCTCTACCTGTGGCGCTCGCTCGATAACGCGCCGGCGTGAGCGGCTGAGTAGGCTCGCCGCCGATGCCCGCCTCCGCCCTCGACCGCATCTCGATCGCGGCGATCGCGGACACTGCCGATGACTTGGCGGCCCAGGCCCGCGAGGCGGAGGCCGCCGGCATCGACTGCGTGTGGACGCCGGAGCTGTTTCGCAGCTCGGTGACCCAGGCGACCTGGATCGCGGCGGCGACGGAACGGATCGGCGTGGGCACCGGGATCGCGTGGGCGTTCACCCGGAGCCCGTTCATCCTCGCCGTCACCGCGCTCGACGTCGACGAGATGTCGGGTGCGCGCTTCAGGCTGGGGCTGGGCGCGGGGGTCAAGCGGCTCAACGAGACGTGGCACGGCGTCGACTACGGCCGGCCGGCACCGCACCTTCGCGAGACGGTGGAGGCGGTGAGGCTGATCATGGAGAAGGCGCCGACCGGCGAGCCGATCCGGTACGAGGGCGACTACCACGACATCGACATCAAGGGCTGGGTCCGTCCGCACGCGCCGGTTCGCGAATCGGTGCCGATCTACACCGCCGCCGTTCGCGAGGGCATGGCGCGCATGGCGGGCGACGTCGCCGATGGGCTCATCGGCCATCCGATGTGCTCGCTGCGCTGGCTCGACGAGGTCCTGGTCGCCAACTTCGAGACGGGCCTGCAGCGCTCCGGGCGCTCGCGCTCGGACTTCGACTTCATCCCGACCGTGTGCTGCGCCATCTCCGACGACGAGGAGGCGGGGTACGAGGCCTGCCGGCGCACGATCTGCTTCTACGCGACCGTCCGTACCTACGCGCCCCTCTGGGAGATGCACGGGTTCGGCGAGGCGGCGATCCAGGTCGGGGACGCATTCCGGTCCGGCAACCTGGCTGGGATGCCCGCACTGGTGCCCGACGAGATGGTCGACGCGTACTGTGCGGCCGGTCCGATGGACAAGGTGCGAGCACGTGTCGAGGAGGCCGGCGAGCGGGGCGACGGCGTGTTCCTGACCCCGCCGAGCTACTTCATCCCACCTGAGGAGCTGGCCGCCTACCAGCAGCGAATCATCGATGGGTTCGCTCCCTCAGGGGGCTAGGCGACCGCCGACGAACTGCACCATCCCGGCGAGCCGCTGGCGGACGTTCACAAAGCCGCGGTCGGCGAGCGCGCGGACGATCTCGTCCGACTCGAACATCCGCATGCCGCTGGCACGCTCCATCACGGGTTTGAGCGGCGGCAGCGTCACCTTGCGGCGCACCGAGGTCATGAGCGCGATCCGGCCGCCCGGGCGCAACACCCGCCGCATCTCGTCGAGGCCGCCGAACGGGTCGGCGAAGAGGTGCAGCGCGGCGAAGCAGCAGACGCCGTCGAAGCTCGAGTCGCGAAACGGCAGCCGGGTGGCGTCGCCCCGCACCAGCGCAAGATTGGCGAGGCCCGACGAGCGCAGATCCGCGACCCCTCGGGAGAGCATCGTCCGGGAGGCATCGATCCCGACCACGAGGCCGTCGTCGCCGACGGCCCTCGCGAACTCGCGCGAGAAGTTGCCGGGACCACACGCGACGTCGAGGACCACGTCGCCCGGGCCGAGGCCCAGCAGGAGTCGCGCGATTCGCACTTCCTCCGTCATGCCGGGACCGGTGACGCCCTTCGCGACGCGTGCCAGGGCGGGGCGCCAGTACCGCTCGTAGATCGCCGGGACGAAGCTCGTGGTCATCAGGTCCTGCGTCGCACCGGTCGACTCGAGGTCCTCCGGAAGCAGGTCCAGGTAGCCGTGCTCGCTCGAGCCGGGTCGCCCGGCGACTGTGGCGGCCCCCGGGCCGAGCAGCTCCCGTGCCCTCCGAAGCCCCAAAGGCTCCGGAGCCTTGACCACGGCCATCAATGGGCGGCCGGGGCTCCGGGGCCGACGCCTCGCGGATCCCCCGAGTGCTTGGCGAGCTCCTCGAGGCGCGCGATGTGGCGCTCGCCCTCGGCGCGGACCGGGTCGCCCTCCGGTAGGCCCTCGATCAGGCGGCGGATGCGGTTGCGGATCTGAAGCGCGAAGTGGGGCGTCGACGGCCCGGCCAGCGCACGAATGTCCTCGATCGTGACGCGGTGCCCCTCGGCGAGGCGATCGGGTCGCTCGGCTTCGCTCATCGATTCGGCGCTCTCAGTGGCTCGATTTCCCGTTCTTTGTCTTACCGGGCTTCCGGGGAGGCGGCTGCGCGCCGGCTCCGGTGCCGGACCTTACCGGCGCGACCTCCGCGAGATCGTCGACCTGCGCTTGGAAGCCGACCGAGATCGTCGTCTGGTCGCCGATGATCCAGACGTGGTTGTAGACGGCCCGGGTCGGGTCGCTGGCGTAGCCGGGCTTGATGTCGAGGAGGAACCCGCGAAGCGACTCGGGGACCTGCGCCGCATCGTCGGTGAGGAGAAGCGGGCCCCAGGTACCGCTCGCGGAGAGCGGGGCCGCCGCGGCGGCGTCCATCGGGTCCTTGTCGGAGGCGATCACCAGGCCGTGACCTGGGTCGGTGATGTGCCAGCCGAAGCCGTCGTTGGAGTAGCGGGCGAAGTCGATCGCGTTCGCGACCGGGTCCGGACCGCCGACCCGCACGACCTTCGACGTGGCGCTGCCGGCGTTCGTCAAGGCCTTGTCGGAGATCGCGGAGGGCGGGCCGAGGGCGTAGACGTTCGCGCCCTTGTCCCGCTTGAGGGCCTCGATCGTGGGCTTCGGCACCGAGTCCTCGTTGACGAAGAGCACGGGATCGCCGGAGCGGGCGGCCCACGATGCGGCGGGCATCGCGTACTGGGGCTCGGAGGAGCTGACGAGCAGCACGTTCTCGGGCTTGGCGCCGGTCAGCTTCTGGCGCAGGTCATCGATCCCAGCCGCGATCGCGGCCGAGTCCTGACCGGTCACGTGCTGGACGTCTACCCCCGACGGCGAGGCGGCATCGCCGATGCGGAAGACCTGTGTGCCCTGCGTCGCGGCCGACCCCGCAGGGCCGAGGGCGCTAATCGCGTCCTGCGTGAGCGTCGGGATGCTGTCGCCGGTGGACAGCAGGATCGGCGCGCTGACCGGCTGGGCGGTGAGGCTCGCCGCTGCGATCCCGGACTGCCAGTCACTCGAGTCGACGAGCGAGACCGCATCGGGGCCCGGGATCCCGCCGGTCGATGGAAACGCGGCAAGGGCGACCCCCGCGGCGTTCGTCACCGGATCGGCGCCCGCGACGCGGGTCGTGTTCTTGGTCGCGAATTCCGGGAACCCCAGCTGCTGAGCCGCCTTGGGCTGCGCCTTCTTCGTGCGCACGACGACCTTCGGGGCGGGCGGTGGCGTGGACTGCTGCGACTTCTCGTTCAGCGCGTTAACGAGGAAGTAGACCCCGACGCCGATCCCGCAGAGCGCCACGAGCGCCGCCCCACCGATCGCCAACCGGCGCTTCCAGATCATCCACACGGTCCGGGAACGGTAATCCACCCGGGACCGCACCACGGATGGCTCGGCATGTGCGAGCGGTAGACTAGGACTGGTTGACTGACCAGTCAATCGGGGCATCGAGTTTCGCGTGGCCAGGCCGGGACATAGGCCGGTGGCCCGACAAACGGAGGTTTAGATGGATTTCGGACTGACCGACGAGCAACGGGAGTTCCAGGCCCTCTGCCGCGGGTTCGCGACCGAGGTGATCCGGCCGGTCGCCGCCAAGCACGACGCCGACGAGTCGACACCGTGGGAGGTGATCAAGGCCGCTCGCGAATGGGGCCTCAACGGGATCGACCATCTGCAGCGGCTCGCGGGCGACCCCGACGGTCAGTTCAACGTCATCTACGCGGAGGAGCTCCATTGGGGCTGCGCAGGCATCGCCCTCGCGATCACGGGGTCCATGCTCGCCGCGGCTGGGCTGGCCTCCTCCGGTACTCCCGAGCAGATCGCCCGCTGGATTCCCGAGTGCTTCGGGACCGGTGACGAGGTCAAGCTCGGCGCCTACGCGGTCACGGAGCCGCAGGCCGGTTCCGACGTCAAGAGCCTGCGAACCACGGCCAAGCGAGACGGCGACGAGTGGGTCCTGAACGGCACCAAGGTCTTCATCACCAACGGCGGGATCGCCGACGTCCATGTTGTTGTGGCCACTGTGGACCCGGCCCTCGCACATCGCGGCCAGGCCTCGTTCGTGATCGCCAAAGGCACCCCGGGTCTGAAGCAGGGCAAGAAGGAGTCGAAGCTGGGGATCCGCGCCTCGCACACCGCCGAGGTGATCCTCGAGGACTGCCGGATCCCCCTGGACAACCTCCTCGGCGGGATGGAGAAGCTCGAGCGCAAGCTGGCGCGCGCCCGGACCGGGGAGTCCAGCGGCCGGGCCTCGAACGCCCTCGCCACCTTCGAGCTGACGCGCCCCGTCGTCGGGGCTTCCGCGATCGGCATCGCGCAGGCCTCATACGAGTGGACGCTCGCTCACCTCGACAACGGCGGGTCCGCGGATCCCATCGCGGAGTGGCTGGACGAAAGCTCGACTGCCGGCAAGCCGCCGCTCCAGCGCCAGGGGGTTCAGCAGCGGATTGCCGACGTCGCCACCGAGATCGAGGCGGCGCGCCTGCTGATCCAGCGCGCGTCGTGGATGGGCCGCAACGGCGTCCCGATGACTGGCGGCCAGGGCTCGATGTCCAAGCTCAAGGGCGGCGAGGTGGCAATGTGGGCGACCAGGACGTGCATGGACCTGGTCGGCCCGGCAGCCCAGACGGTCGACTCGCCGCTCGAGAAGTGGTTCCGGGACGCGAAGATCTACCAGCTGTTCGAGGGAACAGCCGAGATCCAGCGCCTGGTCATCTCGAGGATGCAGGCGGCCGAGTACCGCGAGCGCCTCAAGGACGGCGCCGATATCGCCGCCGAGGCCGTCGCGGACACACGGGGCGCGAACGGCAGCGGGCCGGCGTCCTCGCCCAACGGCGCTGGCAAGGCGGCGGACGACCGCGCCGCCACCGTTTCCTGAATCGCGGTCAAGTCGCAACGCACCTCGCCCGATATAGAGGGCGATGGATCGCTCGCTGCAGTACCTCTTCGGGGGGGTGGCCTCGACAGTGCTGATCGCCGGCGCGATCGCAGCCTTCATCTCGCTCGCCGCCCTGGTGGCGGGCACCAACTTCCCGAGCGGAAGCGCCGTTCAGCCGCTGTCCGGTCCGGACTCCGTGAGGGTCGCCGAGCAGGGTCACCGGGCCGGCCCGATCCCGGTCACCGCGCCCGCGCCGTTCCAGTCCACCGCCGCATCTCCGGCAGCGGTCCGCCAGTTGGCGTCGGTCGGCCGGGGGCTCGGCGGCAAGTCGCTGCACGGCAGCTCGGCCGGCGCGAGCCGGCATGGTGCGGGCTCCTCGCCCGGTGCACGGAATGGCAGCGGCATCCGGCATCACGCCTCGCCGGGTGGGAACGGCGGCGGGCCGGCGGACACGTCGCCGCCGAACGGAGACGGTCCGCCCTCGACGCCTCCAGGCCTTGCGAGCAAGCCCGAGGGACTCCCTCCGGGTCTGGCGAAGAAGCCCGGTGGCACCCCGCCCGGACTGGCGTCCAAGCCCAGCGGCACGCCGCCCGGGCTGGCTTCGAAGGCCGGCGGTGTCCCACCGGGCCAGGCCAAGAAGAAGTAGCGGTCGGGGCTCGACCTCCCGGACCGGACTCGCCGCGGGCAGCTTCAAGGCCTAAGCTCGGCGCGATGGCACACGCGCATGCCCACGGTCGGGGCGTAGGGCGACGCGAGCCGACTCGCGGAACGCCGGAGGCGCTCGCAGCGCGCCGGGTCGCGAACCGCCGCCGCATGCTGGTGGCGGCTGCGATCAACGGCGGAATGTTCGCCGTCGGGGTCGCCGGAGGCATCATCACGGGCTCGCTGGCCCTGCTGGCGGACGCCGGGCATGTCCTCTCCGATCTCGCGGCGATCGCGCTCGCCCTGTTCGCGGCGCGGATTGCCACCCGCTCCGCCAGCGCTCGCCGCACGTTCGGCTACCAGCGCAGCGAGGTGATCGCCGCTCTCGTCAACGGCCTCACGTTGGTGGGCATCGCCATCGTGATCATCATCGGGGCGATCGACCGGCTGAGCGACCCGCCCGGAGTCAAGGGCGCGGGGGTGCTGATTCTCGGCTTCGTCTCGCTGGCCGGCAACGCCGGCGCAACGTGGGTGCTCGCGCGCGGCGAGCGGGAGGACCTGAACCTCGAGGCGGTGCTGCGCCACTCCGCGGCGGACGCGCTCGGCTCCCTCGGGGTGATCGTCTCGGGCGTCGTGATCCTGGCGACGGACTGGAAGCCCGTCGACCCGCTGATCGCGATCCTGATCGCGCTGCTCATCCTGGCCTCCTCGATCCGGCTGATCCGCGAGCCGTTCGACGTCCTGATGGAGGCGGCGCCCGAGGGCGTGGACGCGGACGCGGTCGCCGAGGCGATGGGCACGGTGGAGGGAGTCTGCGGGGTCCACGAGCTCCACGTGTGGTCGGTGACGCCGGGATTCGACGCGCTCGCGGCGCACGTGGTCGTGGAGCGAGGGGACGACCGCGATCGGGTGCGGCGGGAGATCGAGTTCCTGCTCCGCGACCGCTACGAGATCGCGCACACCACCCTCCAGATGGAGGATCCCGGCGACGACGACGCCATCCTCCAGGTGGAGACCTGAGCGGCGCTCAGTAGCCCGGCGGGTGGCGAACCGTGAAGCCCTTCGGGTACGGGAGCGCCGGGTGCCACCGGGGCCCGGAGCCCTGCGCGTCGCCGACCGTGTCCCAGCGCAGGCCGGCGATCACGGCGTACGTGTGGCCGGCGTTGGCGTACACGGTCAGCCACTTGCCGGGCCCCGGCGCGCCCCATGACTCGAGCTGGCTCGAGCCGAGCGGGGCCGAGAGGAAGCCGCCGCCGGCGAGGGCGTAGCTGACGGCCCCGGAGCAGTCATAGCCGCGGGATCGCCACGAGGAGTGCCCTCCGCCCCAGACGTACGGGCTGCCCACGATCTGGTTCGCGGCGCTGATCGCCTGCTTGATCGGATCGGGGGCGCTCGGGGGTGCGAGGGCGACACCGTGCAGGAGGATGGCGCTCCGGCTGGCTGGCAGGTTCCCGACCCCGGCCATCGTGTGGGCGTTCATAGCCTTCCCCGCGCCGGGGTGAGGCGTGAACGAGCCGTTGGTCCCGGCCGACGCGGCCGGCATCTTTGACGGGTCGCCGCGCACGAACCTCACCTTCGGCGCCGAGTGGGCCGACCGCACCTGGGCGCGCGAGGCGACGTCGAGATGCTTCGGGCGCGGCGGCTTCTGGTCGCTGATGGGCTTCTGCTTCGGCGACCCGGTCCTGATGACGATCCGCTGCGCCTGCGGAGCCGGGGCCGAGGTCTCGCCGCAGCCGTAGAGAGCGGCCGCGCTCAAGGCGAGCACCACGACCGCCGACACACACCGGCGAGCGCGGGGGCGGCCCTTTCGGTGTCGCGGATCGACAGGCATCGAGGCAGGGATTGTCCCGGACCGCAGGGGTCTGCGCGAGGGCGTCGCGAAACCGGACTCTGTTCGCGGTCTGCGGCGGGGTTCCTCTCGAATCCTGAAATATGCGTTGCAGCAGGGATAATTGGTGTTAAGAACTGCTTGCAAACCATTCCGCGGCTGCTAGGGTCGCCGCCGACATTTGTGCCGAGTCCATCCGGCGCCGCCGGGTGGAACGGGGGAACCAATCCCTGGGGCGAATGGTCGAAGAGCCGAGAGGGCTCTGCTGGCCAAGCGCGTCTCCTCCGCGCTAGCCCGTCAGCTAACCCCGTAGGCATCAGAGCGAGACATGAGAACGCCGAACAACCGACCGGGACCAAGACGCCGATCCGTCGTGCTCGCGCTCGCGGGTGCGCTCATCGTGCTCGCCGGGCTGACGGTCGCCGGCGGAGCGCCGGCCCAGTCACTCCAGGAGATTCAGCAGAAGCTCAACGACTCGCGGTCGCAGCTCGACTCCAAGCAGTCGCAGCTTCAGCACGCGAAGGACCGCGCCGGCGTCCTCTCGACGACGATCCAGAAGTACGGGGACCGGCTCGACCAATTGCGCAACCAGGTCGCCTCCCTGCGCAACCAGATCTCGATCGTCCAGACCCAGCTGCAACAGAAGGAGGCCGAGCTCAAGCAGGCAAAGGCCCGGCTGGTCGAGCTGCGGGCCAAGCTCAAGCGGTCGCTGCGGATCCTGCGGGGCCGGCTGGTCGACATGTACGAGTCGAGCACCCCCGATGCGATGACGGTGATCCTCAACTCGCACGGCCTCCGGGACATGCTCACCCGCTACGACTACCTCCAGCGGATCTCCTCCCAGGACACGTCGATCGCCGTCCGGGTCAAGGACCTTCGAAACCAGGAGAAGCAGACCGTCGACCGCGTGCGGGCAGCCCGCAACGCGATCTCGGACAAGAAGGCCCAGCTGGAGCAGTCGCAGGCCGCGCTCGAGTCGAAGCAGAGCGATCTGGCCGCCGCACAGCAGAAGGACCAGCAGGTCCTCGGCCAGGTCCAGCAGACCAAGGACCAGCTGGAGGGCGACATCGGCGACATCTCCGCGCAGATCGCCTCGCAGCTCCAGGCGCAGCAGCAGGCCCAGGCGGCCCAGGCCGCTGCGCAGGCGTCCTCCTCGTCCTCATCGACGGGCACCGCCGCGCCAACGGGCCCCGTCCAGGGCCAGAGCTCCTCCGGGATGATCTGGCCGGTCAACGGCCCGATCACCTCGCCCTTCTGCGAGCAGCGCGCCTGGGAGAGCTGCCACCCCGGAATCGACATCGGCGTCCCCAGCGGCACTCCCATCCACGCGGCTGCCGCGGGCACCGTGGCGATTGCGGGCCCCGAGTCCGGCTACGGCAACTACACCTGCCTCGACCACGGCGGCGGGCTCTCCACCTGCTACGCGCATCAGGAGTCGATCTCGGTCTCCGTCGGTCAGCACGTGAGCCAGGGGCAGGTGATCGGGATCAGCGACTGCACGGGCCTGTGCTTCGGCCCGCACCTCCACTTCGAGGTGCGCGTCAACGGCCAGGTCGTCGACCCCATGGGCTACCTGCCCTAAAGCAATGTGTGTCCGGTGAGGGGCTTTAGCCCCGAAACTGGCTGGTGCCGTTGCTGGTGTGTTGAGAGCGCTAAAGCTCTCAACTGAGCTGCCGATGGCTAATGTGAATCGCCCACAGGTCGGGCGAGGCATGCCATCCTTCGGGACCGATGACGACGCTTACCGAGACTGAGACCCAAGCGCCGCGACTCACGCACGCACGCGCGTACCTCCTGGGTACGGGCGCGACCGGCGCGCTGATCGCGGCGGCGGTGATCGTCTTCATCTCGCTTGCCGCGTACGTGGCCGTCAACGGCATGCCCTTCGCCGGCAACGGGAGCAGACCCGGCACGAGCTTCGTGGGCGTCCAGACGGGTGCCACGCCCGCCTCCGCAACCGCCGCCGCGCTTCGGGCGGCACCTGGTGCCGTTGCCGCGCGGGCGGTCGCCGGCGCTCCGATCGGGGCCGGCGCCGCGGGCGCGTTCACCGGCGGGGGGGCCGGTCCGGGCGGTGGCAACGGTGGCTTCACCGGCGGCGGCGGGAGCATCCCCGGCGGCGGCACGACACCGCCCGGCACCACGCCTGGCGGTGGCGGTGGCGGCGGCGGCGGTGGCGGCGGTGGCGGTGGCGGCGGCGGTGGATGCACGAGCGGCTGTACCCCGGGTCCAACCCCCTCTCCATCCACGGGCATCGCGACCAACACCCTGAACCAGGTGGACAACACGGTTGGCACGCACCTTTCCAGTGGCGCCACTGGACAGGTCGCCGGGACCGTTGACAAAACGGTCACCGGCACCGTCAACCACGTCGGCGGCAAGGTCGGCAAGCCCGGCCTCGGCGACACCGCCAACAACACCGTGAACGGCACCGTCGACAAGACGGTCGGCGGTGTCGGCGGCCTCCTCGGCGGCGGCAAGTAGGCCGCTAGGCCAGGGTTCGATCCAGCCAGCGCAGAGCGATCCCGTGTAGCTCGGCGTCGTGCTGAGCCGAGCGATGATGGCCGCCCGGCAGGACGATGAGCTTGCGCGGCTCGGCGGCCCGCGCGTAGAGCTCCTCCGACCAGTCGGCGGGGATCTGATCGTCGCCTCGCGCGTGGATGAGCAGGAGCGGCTTTGTGCCCATCAGCTCCACGGCCTGGCGCAGGTCGTGCTCGGCGAGCCAGGCCGAGAGCGCGCTTTCGTCGCCCGGGTCGATCCGCATCTCGAGCTCATCGCTCCCCAGCCCGCGCATCAGATGCTGCGCCCCGGCCGGGCAGATCGCGATCGCGCCGGCGATCGCGTCGGAGGTCGCGGCTGCCTGAAGGGCCATGAAGCCGCCCATGCTCGAGCCGCGGACGCAGACTCGCGATTGGTCGACGCCGTCGATCGCGGCGAGGAACCGGGCCATCCTGCTGACGTCGGAGAGCGCCTCCGGGCTCATCGTGTCCTCGGCGGCCCCGTGTCCCCGCTGGTCGTAGGCCAGCGCCGCCCAGCCGCTTGCGTCGCAGGCCCGGCCGAAGTCGCCGTGGTTCTCCTTGCGCGAGCCCGCGCCGTGGAGGATCACCATCGCCGGCCACGGCGGTGGGGAGTCCGGGAGCCAGAGCAGGTAGGGACGTCCCCGGTGAACGCCCAGGTCGGTGGGCCTCGAAACGCCTCTGCTCATCACGTTGCAAGCTATCCGGCTCAAGCGGCGATCATGCGCGCCCCGTCAGAATGGTCGGTTCCATGAGCGCGACGAGCGAACGCACGGCCGTGGAGGCGTCGCCGGTCTACCCGGTGGGCAGCCGCGTGAACGAGCGCGGCCACCTCGAGATCGGCGGCTGCGACGTGGTGGAGGTCGCGGCGGAGCTCGGGACGCCCTCCTATATCTACGCCGAGGACGACATCAGGCACCGCGCCCGGGCGTACCTCGACGCCTTCCGGGCGCGCACCGACGACTTCGAGGTCCTCTACGCGAGCAAGGCGGCCCCGATCACCGCGATCTACCGGGTTTGCCTGGAGGAGGGATTGTCGGTCGACGTCGCGTCGGGTGGTGAGCTCCACATGGCGCTCGGGGCCGGGTTCGACCCGGCGCGCATCTACCTCCACGGCAACAACAAGACGGAGGCCGAGCTCCGGTACGCGATCGACGCGGGGGTTGGCCACGTGATCCTGGACTCGTTCGGCGAGATCGCGCGCCTCGACGCGATGCTCGATCGGCCCCAGGACGTCCTCATCCGGGTGACGCCGGGGGTCCTGCCCATCACCCACTCCTACGTCCAGACCGGGGGCCTCGACTCCAAGTTCGGCTTCGGGCTGGAGGACGGGCTGGCCGAGCGGGCGATCGCCGAGGTGCGGGGCTCGCGGAACCTCAACCTGGTCGGCCTCCACGCGCACATCGGGTCGCAGATCTTCGAGCTCGAGCCGTACGTGTCGGCGATCGAGGCTCTCGGCGAGCTCGCCGGCTCCGACTGGGAGTGCAGGATCCTCAACGTCGGCGGCGGGCTCGGGATCGCCTATACCTCAGCCGACGAGCCGCCCGCGATCGCCGACTATGTCGACGTGAAGGTCCGGGGCGTCGAGCGCGTCTTCGATCCGGTGCCGCGGATCCTGATCGAGCCCGGGCGGTCGCTGGTGGGCAACGCGGGCGTGACCGCCTACGAGGTCGGCACCGTCAAGCAGATCCCGAACGTGCGGACCTACCTGTCGGTGAACGGAGGCATGTCGGACAACCTGCGGCCGATGCTGTACGGGTCGCGGTACGAGGCGATCGTGGCGAATCGCGCCGCGGAGGCGCCGGACACGCTCGCGACGGTGGCCGGCATGCACTGCGAGTCCGGCGACATCCTGATCAGGGACGCGATGCTCGCTTCACCGGAGCCGGGCGACGTCCTCGTCACCCCGGCGACGGGCGCATACGGGTACTCGATGGCCTCCAACTACAACGGCGCGCCGCGCCCGGCGGTCGTGTTCTGCAAGGACGGCGACGCGCGCGTCGTCGTGCGGCGCGAGACCTGGGACGACCTGGTCGCCCGGGACGTCGAATGAGTGAGGCGGTACGGATCGGCGTCCTCGGGAGGGGGACGGTCGGGGGAGCTTTCTGCGACCTCGTCCTGGAACGCGCGGACGCCGTCGAGGCGACCACGGGGCGGCGTCCGGAGATCGCAGGAGTCCTGCGTCGCTCCGAGGGCGACTTCGACGAGATCCTGGAGTCATCGGAGATCGTCGTCGAACTGGTCGGCGGCACCGACCCCGCGCGCGAGTACGTGCTGCGGGCGCTCGAGGCGGGCCGCCACGTGGTGACCGCGAACAAGCAGCTGATCGCCCAGTTCGGTGACGAGCTGTTCGAGGCGGCGCGCAAGGCGGGAGTCCAGCTCCGCTTCGAGGCGGCGGTCGCGGGAGTCGTCCCCGTGATCCGCGTCATCCAGGAGAGCCTCGCGGCCACGGAGATCACCAAGGTCTTCGGGATCGTCAACGGAACGACCAACTTCATCCTCTCGGAGATGGCCAGCACCGGCGCGACCTACGGCGACGCGCTGGGCCGCGCGCAGGAGCTCGGCTACGCGGAGGCGGACCCGAGCGACGACGTGGGTGGGGCCGACGCCGCCGCGAAGATGGCGATCCTGGCCCGGCTCGCGTTCGGCTCGCCGGTCGGGCTCGACGACGTCGAGTACCAGGGAATCACCGAGATCCAGCCCGACGACATCTCGTACGCGAAGGAGCTCGGGCTCTCGCTCAAGCTGCTGGGCGTCGCCGAGCGGCGCGACGGGGGGATCAGCGTCCGCGTCTTCCCGTGCTTCCTCTACGCGCACCACCCGCTGGCACCGGTCGAGGGCCCGTTCAACGCGGTCATGGTCGAGGCTCCCGCGATCAGCGAGATCACCATGTCCGGGCCCGGTGCCGGGGGGATCGAGACGGCGTCCGCGGTGCTCGGCGACGTGGTCTCGATCGTGTCCGGCAAGGCCCCCGTGCACGCGACGCACGAGCGCTTCGAGATCGTGCGGGACATCAGCTCGGCCTTCTACCTGCACCTCGAGGTCGCCGACCGCCCCGGCGTACTGGCTCAAATCACCGACGTACTGGGCCGCAACGAGGTCTCCGTGCGCAGCGTGGTCCAGCGTGGGCTGGGCAACGACGCGCGGCTCGTGATGGTGATGCACGAAGGCCCGGAGTCGCGCTTCTTCGCCGCCCTCGAGGAGATCGCGACGCTCGAGTTCCTCCGCGCACAGCCGCGAGCGATTCGCGTGATCGAAGAAGAGTGGGTTTGAGCCGGTGAGTCCTGTGCCGCTCATCGAGCGGTATCGCGACCGCCTGCCGCTCGAGGAAGGCGACCCCGTCGTCACGCTCCACGAGGGCTCGACGCCTCTGGTCGAGGCCCCCGTGATCTCGGAGCGCGTGGGGGCGACCGTGTACCTGAAGCTCGAGGGCGCGAACCCCACCGGCAGCTTCAAGGACCGCGGGATGACGGTCGCGGTCTCCCGCGCGAAGGGCTCCGGGGCCGAGGCGGTCATCTGCGCGTCGACCGGCAACACGGCTGCCAGCGCCGCCGCCTACGCCGCGAGGGCCGGACTGCGGGGCGCCGTCATCGTGCCCGAGGGGAAGATCGCGATCGGCAAGCTCGCCCAGGCGCTGATGCACGGGGCGCGGGTGATTGCCCTGCGGGGCAACTTCGACCAGGCGCTCGAGATCGTGCGCGAGCTCGCCCAGAGCCATCCAATCGAGCTCGTCAACTCGGTCAATCCCTACCGCATCGAGGGGCAGAAGACGGCCGCCTTCGAGGTCTGCGACGAGCTCGGGGCCCTTCCGGACGCACTCGCGATCCCCGTGGGCAACGCGGGGAACATCACCGCCTGGTGGCGCGGCTTCCGCGAGTACGGGGCCGAGCCGACGATCGCGGAGCACGACACCCCGCCGGTTCTCTACGGGTTCCAGGCGGAGGGCGCGGCGCCGCTCGTGCTCGGTGAGCCCGTCGCCGAGCCGGAGACGATCGCGTCCGCGATCCGGATCGGCAACCCCGCGCGCTGGGAGGAGGCGATGGACGCGGTCACGGGCTCGCGCGGGCGAATCGCGGCCGTTTCCGACGAGGCGATCCTGGACGCGTATCACCTGCTCGCCTCCCGCGAGGGTGTGTTCTGCGAGCCGGCGTCCGCAGCGTCGGTGGCGGGCCTCCTCGTCCACGGGCTGCCGGCGCCCGAGGGCGGTGAGCCTCCGAGCAACGTGGTCTGCGTGCTCACCGGCCACGGGCTGAAGGACCCGGACACGGCTCTGGGCAAGGCGCCCGCCGTGATCGGGTGCGAGCCGGACGCAGCGGCGGTCGAGCGGCTCGTGTTCGACTAAGCGGCACGGCGCCGCCAACGAAGGCACCCAAGGACGGCCATTGCGGTCACGGGCACCCACGGCCCGCCCGAACGGGGGTGTGCGGCGCTGACGACGTATATGGGTGTCAACGCCGATCACCCCCGAGTCGTGCCCGCGGTGACGCAAGGTTTCACCTTCCCGTCTCCCTCTCGTTGCCTCGTGTGCGCCACGTGTGACGGTTGCCCCGGCAGGATCGGCGGATGCTGGAGGAGCTCCTTGCCCTGGTTGCGCCCCCCGCGTGCTCCCTGTGCGGCTCCGGATGTGAGCTGGGCCGCCGGACCTGCGAGGGGTGCGAGCGCGGGCTTCGGAGCCAGGCGCCCGTCGTCTCCTCGGTGCCCGGCATCGAGGAAACCTGGTCCGCGGCGCCATACGACGGCGCCGCCCGGGCGCTCGTTGGGGCGCTCAAGTTCCGCGCGCGGGTCGGGCTGGCCGACGATGCCGCCGCCCTCATCGCCGGCCGCCTACCCGCCCTCCTACTCACCGGCGCAATCGTGCCCGTTCCGCCGGCGCCGGCCCGCCGCCGCCGGCGAGGGTTCGACGCCGCGGAGGCGATTGCGGCGGCGCTCGGCAGGCGGTGCGGGCTGGCGATCGTCCCCTGTCTCGCGCGCTCCGAGAGCCCGCGTCAGGTGGGGCGCCGGCGATCGGAGCGGCTCGCCGATCCGCCCAGCGTCTCGGCGGTTTCTCCCGCGCCGAGCGAGGCGGTGCTGGTGGACGACGTGATGACCACGGGCGCCACCCTCACTGCCTGCTCCGGGGCCCTTCGCGGCGCGGGTGCGACGCGGGTGGTGGCGGTCACCCTGGCGGCGTCGAAGCCCGCCGCTCGACGCCTTGGCGCGAGGGCCCGCGCGGCGTAGGATTGGAGTCACCTGCCACTCAACGAGAGGAGGGAGCGTGCGGATCGAGGTCAGGGGGCGAAACAAGGAGGTAACGGACGACCTGCGCGGTCACGTCGAGAAGCGATTTGCGCGGATCGGCCGGCAGGTTTCCGAGCACGCGGTGCTGGAGGTCGAGCTGACCGAGGAACAGAACCCTCGCATCGCGGACCGCGAGGTCGTGGAGGCGACTCTCCACCTGAAGGGGGTGACGCTGCGCGCCCGGGAGGCCTCGCCCGACGTCCTGCACTCCATCCACGAGGTCGCCGAGGACCTGCGGCGCCAGGTCAAGCGCCATCGTGAGAAGCGCCGCAAGCGTTCCGAGACCCGGCGGTTCGCGGACAGCCTGCGGCGAGGCACGGCGTAGGCGGCACGCGGGCTCCATGAAGCCCGCAGCCGGTCGGTACCCTCAGAACCCGTGGCCAAGGGTCTAATAGATCGCGCTCTCCGCCTGGGTGAAGGGCGTCAGTTCAAGGAATACGAGCGCCGCGTCGCGTCGATCAACCGCTTCGAGCCGGAGATGGAGCTCCTGGAGGAGTCCGAGATCCGGACCGAGGCGGACGAGCTCCGCGAGCGAGCTCGAGGCGGCGAATCGCTCGACGACCTGCTTCCGGAGGCGTTCGCGCTCTGCCGCGAGGCGGCCCGCCGGACGATCGGGCAGCGGCACTTCGACGTCCAGCTGATCGGCGGCATGGTCCTGAACGACGGCTCCATCGCCGAGATGAAGACCGGCGAGGGCAAGACGCTGACCGCGACGCTCGCCGTGTTCTTGAACTCGCTCGCCGGGGACCCCGTTCACGTCGTCACCGTGAACGACTACCTGGCCCGGCGCGACGCGGAGTGGATGGGCCCGATCTACGACGCGCTGGGCGTGAGCGTCGGCGCGATCCAGTCAGAGCAGGAGCCGCCCACGCGCAAGCTCCAGTACTCGTGCGACGTCGTCTACGGGACCAACTCGGAGTTCGGGTTCGACTACCTGCGCGACAACATGGCCGCCTCCCTTGAGCACTGCGTGCAGCGCGAGCACGCCTACGCGATCGTCGACGAGGTCGACAACATCCTCATCGACGAGGCGCGGACCCCGCTGATCATCTCAGGCGCCCCCGAGGCCGCGGCCGACCTCTATTACACGTTCGCCCGCCTCGCCAAGCAGATGAAGGGGGTGCCCGCGAAGGAGAAGCTCAAGTCGCTGGGCGAGGACAAGGACACCACGAACGTCGACTACGACTACGAGTACGACGAGAAGCACAAGACCGTGGCGCCCACCGAGCCGGGCGTCGAGAAGGCCGAGAAGTTCCTCGGCGTCGACAACCTCTACGTCTCCGAGCACGGGACCCTCGTCAACCACCTGGTCCAGTCCCTCAAGGCCGAGTCGCTGTTCCTCCGCGACGACGACTACGCCGTGATCGACGGCGAGGTCAAGATCGTCGACGAGTTCACCGGCCGCATCCTCGAGGGAAGGCGCTGGTCGGAGGGCCTGCACCAGGCGATCGAGGCGAAGGAGGGCGTCGCCATCCGGGAGGAGAACCAGACCCTCGCGACGATCACGCTCCAGAACTACTTCCGCCTCTACGACAAGCTCAGCGGGATGACCGGCACGGCGCTCACCGAGGCGCAGGAGTTCATGAAGATCTACGAGATGCCGGTGGTCGACATCCCGACCAACGTGCCGATGGTCCGCGACGACCACAACGACCAGATCTACAAGACCAAGAACGGCAAATGGAAGGCGGTGGTCAACGAGATCACCGACCGCCACGAGAAGGGCCAGCCGATCCTCGTCGGCACGATCTCGGTCGAGGTCTCGGAGATGCTGGCGGACGAGCTCACGCGCCAGGGCATCGACCACGTCGTCCTCAATGCGAAGCCCGAGCACGCGCAGCGCGAGGGCGAGACGATCGCCCAGGCGGGCCGGGTCGGAGCGGTCACGATCGCGACCAACATGGCCGGCCGCGGCGTCGACATCAAGCTCGGCGGCGATCCAGAGCAGCTGGCGCAGGCGGAGCTCCGCAAGCTGGGAGTGAAGCCGGAGGACGCCAGCTACCAGGAGGAGCTCGCCGAGCTCCTGCCCCGCATGAAGGAGCAGTGCGAGGAGGAGGGGGAGCGCGTCCGCGAGGCGGGCGGCCTGTTCATCACCGGCACCGAGCGCCACGAGTCGCGCCGGATCGACAACCAGCTGCGCGGACGCTCAGGGCGCCAGGGCGACCCCGGTGAGTCGCGCTTCTACCTCTCGGCCGAGGACGAGCTGATCAGGCTGTTCGCCGGCGACCGGATCTACAAGATCCTCGACAGGCTCGGGCCGGTCGACGAGCACGGGGAGGAGTACCCGCTCGAGGCGAAGATGCTCTCGAGAACCGTCGAGAACGCGCAGAAGAAGGTCGAGCAGCAGAACTTCCTGATCAGAAAGCGGGTCCTCGAGTACGACGACGTGATGAACGAGCAGCGCCGGGTGGTCTACAAGTACCGGCGCGAGATCCTCGAGGGGCGCGACATGTCGGAGGTCGCGGAGCAGGAGATCAGCGACGTCATCGCCCGGCTGGTTGAGCAGTACACCGAGAGCGAGGTGTTCGAGGACTGGGACCTCGGCGGTCTCCAGACCCAGGCCAACCAGCTGTGGCCGAACACAGTGGACCTCCGGCAGGTCGATACGTCCAGCGGAGATCGGGAGGAGATCACGAGGCTCCTCACCGAGGATGCGCTCGCCGCCTACTCCAAGCGCGAGGAGGAGCTGGGCGACGAGCTGATGCGCTACCTGGAGCGCCAGATCCTGCTCCAGATCATCGACAACCGCTGGAAAGAGCACCTCTACGAGATGGACTATCTGCGGGAGGGCATCCACCTCCGCGGCTTCGCGCAGATCGACCCGCTCGTCGCCTATAAGAACGAGGGCTTCACGATGTTCCGCGACCTCATGAACTCCATCTGGGAGGAGTTCGCGCGAATCATCTTCCACGTGGAGGTCAACATCGAGCCCGCCGACTTCGAGCCGGAGCCGGCCGCGCCCGACCAGGAGCTCACCTATGCGGGCGGCGGGGCTGAGCAGCCCTCGGCGATGGACCAGGCGGCTCAGGCCGCGATGGCCCAGGGCGCGGCTCCGGCAGGCGCCGCTGCCGCGGTCGGTACAGCCGCGGGCGCCGGCAACGGGGCCTCGGGCGAGAACCCGGAGACCGTGGTCAAGTCGGAGCGCGACAAGATCGGGCGTAACGATCCGTGCTGGTGCGGGTCGGGCAAGAAGTACAAGAAGTGCCACGGCGCGTAGCGGCGCCGCGCCGATTCAAGTAGCCGTCGGACCACCCGGGATCGAGCCCGGCGGATGGCGGGTTACCGCCGGCGTACGGCCCACGTTGGCACCGACCCACCGGGAGCGCCGAGTGAAGATCGGCCCTGTGGTGACACGGTCGCCCATGCGGACGAGGAGCAGGCAGACGATCGCCCCAATCACCGCGATCGTGCCGCTGACCACGAACATCACCTGAAACGCCTCGACGTGGGCCAGGACCGACTGCTGGATTGCCACCTGGACCCCCTGCGCGTGGCCGAAGCTCGCCTGGACGTTGGCGAGTCCGTGCTGCTCGGCCTGCTGAGTGAAGTCCGTGAAGTCGTTGATCTGCTGCTGGGTAGGGAAGATGCCGTGCTCGTGGAGGCGGGCGAACACTTGGTGCTTGTAGTAGCTGAGCTCGATTGCCGACAGCACCGCGATCCCGACTGCGCCGCCGAGCTGCTCGGAGGTATTGATCATGCCCGCGGCCTGTCCCTGGTCACGCTCGGGCACGGAATTCAGGCCGGTCGGGTCGTTGACGGTGAGTACGACGCCGAGGCCGATGCCCTGGAGCAGCAGGCCGGGTATCAGCCACAGCGCCGATGCCTTCGACGCGGTGGCCGCCAGGACGAAGCCGGAAGCTGCGAGGACCAGGAAGCCGACGCCCAATGGGACTCTGCCGCCCGCGCGGTCGAACGCCCTGCCCGCGAGCGGACCCGCGAGGATGATCGGCACGGTCGCGGGGATCAGAGCGATGCCGGCGACCTCGGGACTGACCCCGACGACCAGGAGGAGGAAGAAGGGCAGTAGAAAGCCCAGCCCAAGCTCGATCGAACCCGCCAGGAACTGGCTGATGTTGGACGCGAGGAAGTTCAGGTGCCGAAAGAGCCGGAAGTTGAGCATCGGCTCCGAGGCTCGAAGCTCGATGAGCACGAAGAGCCCCAGGACCACCAGTCCGATGAGGATGGGAACCCAGGCGGCCGGCGCGTCCAAGCCCGCCGCCTGGATGACGGAGAGCCCGTAGATCAGGGAGCCGGTGCCGAGGGCGAAGGTGGCGACTCCGGGGAGATCGAGGCCCTGGCCCTCTCGCTCGGCATCCGGGCGAAGCGCCGGCGTGTAGCGCGCGGCGAGGGCGATCGTGACCGCGGCCAGCGGCACGTTCACCCAGAAGACCGCACGCCAGTCGATGCTCGTCAACAGCCCGCCGATCACCGGGCCGAGAGCAGCGAAGAATGCCGAGCCCCCGGCCAGCACGCCGAGTGCGGTTCCCCGCCGGTCGGCCGGAAACACGCTGCTGACGATCGCGACGGCGGTTGGCATCATCAGGGCGGCCCCGCAGCCCTGGGCGGCCCGCACCGCGATCATCCAGGGCAGGTTCTGGGCCGACCCCGCGAGTGCCGTCGACACCATGAAGATGAATCCGCCGATCAGGAAGACACGCCGCAGGCCGAAGAGGTCGCCCAGCCGCCCGCCGAGCACCATGAACGCCGCGAGCGGCAGGATGTTCGCCGTCAGAAGCCACTGGCTCTGGGAGAGGCTTCCACCCAGGTCGCGAATCGCGTCGGGCGTCGCCAGCGGGACCGCCGTCTGGTCGACGAGAATCATGCTGCTGGAGAGGGTCATGGCGGCCAACGTCACCCACATCGCCGCCCGAGAGTGCGTTGTCCCGCCCGAGTGCGTGCCCTCCATCGACGCGCAGCCTATGAGGTAGGGCGTGGGCGACGCAAGCTCTTCGGCGTCCCTTGCGCCGGGTCCGGACGGTCACCCGCGCTGCCGTTGGGCAACGTCCGCGCCCGAGTACGTCGCCTACCACGATGACGAGTGGGGCCGTCCGGTCCGCGACGACCGCGGCCTGTACGAGAAGCTGTCTCTGGAGGCGTTCCAGTCCGGGCTCTCGTGGCTGACGATCCTTCGGAAGCGCGAGGCATTTCGCAGCGCCTTCGCAGGCTTTGAGATCGACCGCGTTGCAGCCTTCGGGTCAGGTGACACCAAGCGGCTGCTCGCCGACGCCGGCATCGTCCGCAACCGGGCGAAGATCGAGGCCGCGATCGCGAACGCGCGCGCCGCGATCGAGCTCCTGGAAGGTGGCGAATCGCTGTCCGAGCTGATCTGGTCGTTCGCCCCCCCTCGGGAGCGGCGCGCTCCGCGCAGCTACGCGGACGTGCCGTCGGCGACGGGCGAGTCGAAGGCGCTCGCCCGCGAGTTGAAGCACAGGGGTTTCCGGTTCGTCGGCCCCACCACCGCGTACGCGCTGATGCAGGCATGCGGACTCGTGAACGATCATCTGGCGGGTTGCGCCGTGCGGGATTCGGTCGAGGCGGAGAGGCGGCGCCTCTAAGCGCCTATCGGGATAGGTCCTAAGATCAGGGCCGTGGCCGAGGTTGTCTCCAGAGAGAGCGTGTCCGCGCGGCTCGCGGAGGTCCGCGAGGGGCTGACGCTGCTCGCGGACTACCTTTGACCCGGCCAAGCTGTCGGCTGACATAGAGCGGCTCGAGGAGGAGATGCAGCGTCCCGGCTTCTGGGACGACGCTGAAACGGCGGCGCGGGTCTCGGCCCAGCACGCCGCCACCCAGCGCCGCCTCGAGACGTTCCGCGCTCTGGAGTCCGACGTGGCCGACCTCGATGAGCTGTTGGAGCTGTCGGCCGGCGATCCCGAGCTTGCCGCTGAGCTCTCCTCGCAGCTCGACTCGATCGAGAGCCGGCTCGAACAGCTCGAGGAGGCGCGCCTCTTCAACGGCCGCTACGACGCGGGGGACGCCGTCGTCACCGTGCGCTCGGGCGCAGGCGGGACGGACTCCCAGGACTGGGCCGAGATGCTCCTCCGGATGTATCTGCGCTGGGCGGAGCGCCGCGAGTTCCGCGTGGAGATGAAGGAGGCGTCGCCCGGCGAGGAAGCGGGCCTCAAGTCGGCGACCTTCATCGCGCGCGGCGAGAACGCCTACGGCCTGTTCGCGGCCGAGCGCGGGGTCCACCGGCTGGTCCGGATCTCGCCGTTCGACGCTCAAAAGCGACGCCATACGGCCTTCGCCCAGGTCGACGTGGCACCGCTTGTCGACGACGACGTGGAGGTCGACCTGGACGAGGAGGACCTCCGGGTCGACACGTACCGGGCCTCCGGCGCCGGAGGCCAGCACGTCAACAAGACCGACTCCGCGGTCCGGATCACCCACGTCCCCACCGGAATCGTCGCCCAGTCCCAGAACGAGCGCTCCCAGACCCAGAACAAGGCGACCGCCATGAAGATCCTTCGCGCACGTCTGCTGGAGGAGGAGGAGCGAAAGAAGGCCGAGGAGCTGGCCGCCGAGCGCGGCGAGCAGAAGGCCGCGGAGTGGGGCTCTCAGATCCGCAGCTACACGCTCCACCCGTCGACAAGGGTCAAGGACCATCGCACGGGCCACGAGGTCGGCGACGCCCAGCGGGTGCTCGACGGCGACCTCGACGGGTTCGTCAGGGAATACCTGCTGAAGAGCGCCTCGGAGGATTAGCGATGCCCGTCCGCGTCGGCGTGGGGATCTCGGAGAGCTTCGACGCGGTCGAGGCGTTCACGGACGCCGCACGCGACGCGGCCCATGGTCTCGGCGGGCAGCGCTGTGACCTGTGTCTGGTGTTCGCCGGCGCCCCACACCTCGGACGCGGCAAGTGGATCCTCTCGGCCGTCCACGACCATCTCGGTCCCAGGCACCTGATCGGCTGCGGCGCCGGTGGCGTGGTGGGAGCCGGTCGCGAGATCGAAGAGGGACCCGCGGCCGTGGTCTGGGCCGCGGCGATGCCGGAGGCCGAGATCGCCACCCACCACTTCGAGACCGAGCAGACCCCCGCGGGCTTCGAGCTCCTGGGTGTGCCCGGGCGGGATGTCCTCGGGGACGCACTGGTCGTCCTTGCGGACCCCTACAGCTTTGCCACCGAGGCGCTGCTCGGCCACCTGGGTGAGCTGCGGCCTGGAATGCCTGTCCTCGGCGGGCTGGCGAGCGCCGCCGCGGCAGGCTCCGCGTCCCTCTTCAGGGACGGCGACGTCCTGGACGGGGGCGCTGTGGCATGCTCGCTGGCCGGCGTCCCGGTCCTGCCCTGCGTCTCGCAGGGCGCTGCGCCGGTCGGACCGGAGATGACGATCACCGCCGCCGAGGGCAACGTGATCGCGGAGCTGGCCTCCAAACCGGCGATCGAGCGCCTGCGAGAGGCGCTCGCCGAGCTCGACCCGCGCGAGCAGGAGCTCGCGGCATCCGGCCTGATGCTCGGAATCGTCATCGACGAGAACAAGCCCGACTACGGCCGGGGCGACTTTCTCGTGCGGCCGATCATCGGCGCCGACTCCGAGTCCGGGGGGCTTGCGATCGGCGAGCGGGTGAGGGTTGGACAAACGGTGCGCATGCAGATTCGCGACGGCGCGTCAGCCGACGAGGACCTGCGCGACGCCCTCCGCGCTCAGACCCAGGCGCTCGGATCGGCTCCCCCTGCGGGCGTCCTCCTCTTCACGTGCAACGGCCGCGGCTCCCACATGTTCGAGGTCCGGGACCACGACGCGTCGGCGATCGAGGACACGCTCGGCGCCCCGGCGGGCGGGTTCTTCTGCGCGGGCGAGATCGGCCCGGTCGGCGGGCGCAACTTCCTGCACGGGTTCACGGCGACCATGGCCCTGTTCCCCGCCGAGTAGTGGACTTCCCGCTGCGCGAGCTGGTCGAGCGGGCGCTCGCCGAGGACCTTGGCGCCGGCGACGTCACCGCCGAGGCGCTCGTCCCCCCGGATGCCCAGGCCACCGCACGCATCGTCCAGAAGCAGGACGGCGTGGTCTTCGGCCTGGACGCGGTGGAGGAGGTCTTCAGACAGGCCGGCGCGGAGGGCCTCGACCGGATGGCACCGGAGGGCGAGTGCCGCGATCAGGTGCCGGCCGACGTGGCGTTCGTGGCCGGGCCGGCCCGTGCCCTGCTCGCGGGGGAACGCACCGCCCTCAACCTTCTCTGCCACCTCTCGGGGGTCGCGACGCTGACCGCGCGCTTCGTGCGCGCCGTCGCCGGTACGGGGGCGACGATCCTCGACACGCGAAAGACGACGCCGGGGATGCGGGCCCTCGAAAAGGCGGCGGTCGCCGCGGGCGGTGGGAGGAATCACCGCATGGGCCTCTACGACGCATTCCTGATCAAGGAGAACCACATCGCCGTTGCTGGCGGGATCGCCGAGGCCATCGATCGGGCTCGCGAGGCGTCCCCGGAGCGCGAGATCGAGATCGAGTGCCGGAATGCCGCCGAGGTCGCCGAGGCCCTGGAGGCCGGTGCCGACCGCCTCCTGCTCGACAACATGGAGCAGGGTGAGCTCCGCGCGGCCGTCGCCGCGCGCGACGCCGCGACGGAGGGCGGGCGCGCGCGGGCGCAACTCGAGGCGTCCGGGGGCGTGACGCTCGAGACGGTCGGCGCGATCGCCGCGACGGGCGTCGACTTCGTGTCGGTCGGCGCGCTCACCCACTCGGCGCCGGCGCTCGACCTGAGCATGCTGGTCGTCGTCGACGACTGAGCGGGGTTCGCAGTCCGCGGATGCTGCCCACCGACGCGCGACAACGGCGGCAATGAGGGGAGCCCGACGCCAGGTCAAGTGAATCTGTTCCCGGAAACCGGGACTGGATTCACTTGACCCGGCGATCACCTCCGAATCTGCCCTCATTGCCGCCGTTTCTTGCGCACGAGCTTCGCCCCCCCGAAACTGGCTGCCGTTGCGTTGTAGAGTCGGCCCGATGGCGGTGAGCGAGGAGCTCCGAAGGGCGCGCGAGGAGATCGTCGTCGAGCACATGGAGTCGGAGAACCGGCACGAGTTCGACGTGACGCTCGGCACCTTCGACCACCCGCGGTACGAGCTGATCGGGACCGGCGACGTCTACGACGGCCCGCACGAGGTCGCGCGCTACTTCGAGGAGACGCGCGCGGCGTTCCCAGACCAGCGCAATGAGCTGATCGCCATGCACCACTCCGACGACGCGGTGGTCGTCGAGGCGAACCTGTACGGGACCCACGACGGGCCCTTCCGTGGCCTGCCGCCGACCGGGCGCAAGTTCGAGATGCGCTTCTGCGCGATCTTCGTCTTCCAAGAGGATCGGCTCGTCTGCGAGCGGGTGTACTTCGACTCCGGCACCGTGCTCCGGCAGCTCGGGATCGCCCGCGATCCGCTGTCGCTGTCCGGGCGGGTGGCGACGGTCGTGAACCACCCGGTCACGGTTGGCCGCGCTCTCGCCGGCCAGCTTCTTCGCCGCTGACAGGCTCGCCGCGGGGAACGGATTTCGACGCGGAAAGGTCAGGATGACCGAACGGCAGGATCTCTCGACTGGGCGTATTGGCCTCGCGCTCGTCATGGCTCTCGTGGCTCTCGCGTGCTTCGGAACGGCGTCGGCGGCGGCCCGCGCGACCAAGGTGGCGTCGCTGGCGGGCTCACATGGCCAGGCCAAGCAGGTCAAGCGCTATTGGACGGTGAAGCGCATGAAGAGCGCGACCGCGCTCAGGGCCGCGCCCACGAGGCGTGAGGTAGCGCGCGCCGCTCGCTCCAGCTCGGACGCAGCCGGCCACGGCAAGCCCGTGACGATCCAGCCCAGCAGGGGCATCAGCGCGTCCGCCAAGCAGCCGATGGCTCAGCAGGTCCCGAACCCCACGGTCTATCCGTACCGGACCCAGGGCAAGCTCTTCTTCGTGCAGGGCGGTGGAGGCTACGTATGCTCCGCGACGGTCGTCAACACGCCGAGCCGGCGGGTCGTCTTCTCGGCCGGGCACTGCGCGATCGACGAGGGCCAGGTCTCTCGCAACGTCGCCTTCGTGCCCGGGTACCACAACGGCGCCCGCCCGTACGGAACCTTCGTCGCGACGAAGTCCTACTCCGTCGCGGACTGGATCCAGCACTCGAACTTCAGCGACGACATGTCGGCATTCGTGCTGGGCGGGACCAAGAAGGTCGCAACCGCCGTCGGCTCGCGTGGCATCAAGTTCAACCAGCCGCGGCGGGAGAACTTCGTGTCCTACGGCTACCCGGCCGCCCTTCCGTTCAACGGCGAGACGCTCTGGAAGTGCCCGAGCCCGTACCGCGGCCAGGATCCGAGCGCCAGCAACCCGAGAACCCAGTGGATCGCCTGCAACATGACCGGCGGGTCCAGCGGTGGCGGCTGGATCATCCAGAACAAGTACCTGAACGGGGTCAACAGCTACGGCTACAACTCGCAGCCCGGCCGGATGTACGGCCCGTACTTCGGCAGCCAGGCGATGTCGCTCTACAACACGGTCAAGAACCTGGCGCCATAGCGGCGGGCTCCGGACCACGGCGGCACTGGTGGATGCCGCCGCGCAAACGAAGAGCGGCCGGCCGCTGGGCGGCCGGCCGCTCGAGCGTTCAGTTGATGCCGGTGCGGGCTGCTGCTACTGCTTCAGCTGCCCGCGGATCGCGCCGTTGTTCGGGTACTTGGCGTTCTTCACGGCCACGTTGAACTGCCGCGGCTTTGCGCGGATCGCCTTCATGTCGTCCTTCGCGACGTTCTTCGCGCAACCCTTGACAGGGCTCGACCGCTTGCCGGTGAACAGGGTCTGAACGAGAGCCCCGTTCTGGCCCTTCTTGCCCTTGTAGATGGCGGCGTTCAGGCCCTTCCGGGGGCCGATCTTCTTGTAGGTGATCCGGAAGCAGATCTTCTGCTTGTGCGGCCGGAGCGTGACTCGGGCATTACCGCTGCCGGCGGGGGCGCCCGAACCGCCGGGCACGACCTGGCCCCCGGTGAGATCGGCGTGCAGCTTGTTCGCGGGGTTGCCACCCGCGAGGGCGACGCTCGCAACGACGAGCGCGCCGATGAGCGCAGCGCAACCGAGCAGGGTGAGCAGTCTCAATCGCATGGGGAATTCCCTCCTGTACTTGCTGTTTCCCCGGCATGAGTCCCTGCACCGGAGCTTGAGAATGGCCAGCGTACCAGCCTATTTGAGGAGCCTGGAAAGGCGACGGTCCTTGAGCACCCGCCCGCCCGTCTGCTCGTCCGGACAGTAGGTGGTCACGTGCTCGGCGAAGTGCACGGCCGCCAGCGTCGCGCCGCAGCGCGGGCACGGCTCCCCCTCGCGGCGGTGCACCTGCAGCGGCATCGGGAGCTTGTCGGGCACGACGTCGCCGATCACCTCTTCGTAGCGGTCGATGGCGTCGCCAAGCACGTGCGTCGCCTCATGTAGCCGCTCGACCTCCTCGTCGTCGAGCTCCGATCCCTGGCGAAACGGTGACAGCGCCGCCTCCCAGAGCAGCTCGTCCACCCACGAGCGCCCGACCCCGGCGATCACGCGCTGGTCTCGAAGCATCGGGTGCAGGTGCCGCGGCTGGGCGATCCGGCGCGCGAGCTCCTCGAGCGGAGGCGCTGGCCATGCTTCCGGTCCGAGGGTGGCGACCATCTCGTCGGCCTCGACCTCCGCGGCGGGCATGAGCTTGGCCCAGGCGCGCTGCTTGGTACCGAACTCGCGCAGGCGGAGCTCGCGCCCGTCCGCGAGCCGCACCAGCACCCGCGAGCTGCGGTCACGCAGCGAGGCCCGCTTGTCGAACACCTGGAGGCGGCCGGCGGACATCAGGTGGACGAGCATCGCGATCTCCTCGCCGTCGCCATCGGGCTGGGCGAGCTCGACGACCGGCATCTTGCCGACGCGCCGGACGCCGGCGATCCGGCGCCCGGTGAGCGCCGCGAGCGGCGGGTCGACGGACTTCAGCGCGACCATTCCGGGGGAGAGGGCCGACTCCACCTCGGCGTCCCGGAGCGCCGTGCCCAGCCGGCGGGCGGTGATCTCGACCTCGGGCAGCTCGGGCATGCGTCTAAGCCTAGGCTCGCGGGCACGAAACACTCGCATCAGCCCACTAAACTGTGACCCAGTTCATTCACCCGCGCCCATGGGCCGGGCGAACATCAAATTTCGGCGCCGCTCACACGGCCGCGCTCCGCGTACCCGGATGCATCAACTGCCCACACTCCAGGCACCGCCACCGGAGGCCCTCGCCCCGGATGACATCGAGCGGCTGTCGGAGGAGGTCCGCGCCCTCGCCGCCGAGCGAAATGCCGTGATCCTCGCCCACAACTACCAGGTGCCGGAGATCCAGGACGTCGCCGACCTCACCGGTGACTCGCTCCAGCTCTCGCGCGAGGCCGCCGCGACCGAGGCCGACGTGATCGCGTTCTGCGGGGTCCACTTCATGGCCGAGACGGCGTCCGTTCTGTCGCCGGAGAAGAAGGTCCTCATCCCGGACCCGGACGCCGGCTGCTCGCTGTCGGACTCGATCACCGCCGACCAGCTGCGGGCCTGGAAGGCCGAGCATCCGGGCGCGCTCGTCGTGATGTACGTCAACACCGCGGCGGAGGTCAAGGCCGAGACGGACTACTGCTGCACGTCGTCCAACGCCGTGCAGGTCGTGCAGCACATCTGGAACGAGCACGGGCCCGAGACGGAGATCCTCTTCGGCCCCGACATGTGGCTGGGCTCCTTCGTCGCCCGCCAGCTGGGGCTAACCGAGGACCCCGAGCGCTACGCCCGCTTCTGTGTCTGGGACGGCGAGTGCCACGTCCACGCCGGCATTCGCCCCGACGACATCGCGGAGATGCGCGCCGAGCATCCCGACGCGGAGTTCCTCATCCACCCGGAGTGCGGGTGCTCCACCCAGGCGATGGAGTACGTCGCGTCCGGCGATCTCGATCCCGAGGGGGTGCAGATGCTCTCCACCTCGGGCATGCTGCGCCACGTCCGCGAGCATCCGGACGGCGAGTTCATCGTCGCCACCGAGACCGGGATGCTCTATCCCCTTCAGCAGGTGGCGCCCGAGGCGAACCTGATCGAAGCGAACCGGATGGCCTTCTGCAGGTACATGAAGATGATCACGCTGCCGAAGCTCCGCGACTCGCTCCGCAACCTGCGATTCGAGGTCAAGGTGCCCGCTGACGTCGCCGAGCGCGCGCGGGTGCCGATCGAGCGCATGGTGAGCATTTCCTAGCGCGCCGAGCACGGAATCCGAGAACCGCGCAACCCGCCGTTCGCCGGTGCTAGCTTGAGCCCGTGTTGGGGGTCGTGGCGAGGCTGATCCTGGGGCTAATCCTCGTGGCATCGGCGGTGCTCAAGCTGGCGAGCCCGGCGTCGAGCCGGGCGGCGCTCGGAACGTTCGAGATCCACGGTGAGCACACCCGCTGGCTGGCCTGGATCCTGCTGATCGCGGTCGAGCTCGGCCTTGCCGTCGAGGTGATCGCCGGAAGCGACACCGCGGCGTGGCTCGCGGCGGCCTTTCTGGCGTTCTTCGCCGCAGCCCTCGTCGGCGCGATCCTGCGCGGCCGGGCCGGCGCCCCCTGCGCGTGCTTCGGCTCGCGCTCGACGGTCGGCTGGACCTCGGTGGCCCGGAACCTCGTGCTCGCTGCCTGCTTCGCCCTGCTCCCGCTCCTGCCGGACGGGAACCCCTCGACCGAGGGTTGGCTGGGGCTCGGCCTGATCGTCGCGCTCGTCGCGTGCGCCGGGCTCGCGGTCGCCGTCCTCGCCCTGGCGCGCGAGGTGGGGATGCTCCGGCTTCGTCTGGGGCCGGCGTCGGCGCTCGAGATCCCGCACGAGGGACCGGAGCTCGGACGGCGGGTTCCGCTGGTCGATCGCTTCCCCGGCCTGCCCGCGGAGGGGGTCGGCCTCGCGGTGTTCGCGTCGGAGGCCTGCCACGTGTGCCGCGGCCTGGCGCCGGCGATCGCCAGCCTGGGCGGCGAGCAGGACCTCAACGTCGAGGTCTTCGACGAGTCCTTCGACTCCGACGTGTGGGAGGAGTACGCGATCCCCGGCAGCCCATACGCGATCGCGCTGGACGCCGATGGCATCGTCCTCGCCAAGGGGACGTTCAACAACCTGGCACAGCTCGAGAGCGTCGTCGGAACGGCGAGCCGCCGGCGCGCGAACCTGGAGGCCAGGTACAACTGATGGCTCGCGGCGGGGGCCGGACGCGCCAAACCCCGCTCGTTGCGGCGATTCGGTCGGTCGGTTCCGTCCATGAGCACTCATAGGCTGGCGATGCTCGTGGCAAGTAACGCTAATCTCGCCGCCGTGAGGCACCTGACGCCGGTTCCGGATCCCAAGCCGCCGCCCAGGCTCGCCGAGCGGGGTGAGGCGCAGCCGAGCATCGCCGAGCTCGAGCGCTGGGCGACCGTCCTGCGCGTCGACTGCGTGCGGATGCTCGCGGTCGCCAAGTCGGGTCACCTCGACTCCTCGCTGTCGGCGGCGGACATCGTCACCGCGCTCTACTACCGGGTCCTTCGCCACGACCCGGACAACCCGGACTGGCCGGAGCGCGACCGCTTCGTCCTCTGCAAGGGCCATGCGGCGCCGATCCAGTACGCGGCGCTCGCGCAGCACTCCTACTTCCCGCTCGAGGACCTCATGGGGCTCCGCCAGATCGGCGCCCAGCTCCAGGGCCACCCCGACATGCGGCGCACGCCGGGGATCGAGGTCTCGACCGGCTCGCTCGGGCAGGGGCTCTCGATGTGCCTGGGCATCGCCCTCGCGCTGCGTCTCGACGGCCTCGACGAGACCGCCCAGGTCTTCGGTGTGCTCTCCGACGGCGACTGCCAGGAGGGCCAGACGTGGGAGGCCGCGACGGCCGCGGTCCACTTCGGCGTCCCAAACATCACGGCGGTCGTCGACTACAACCACCTCCAGACCGACGGGACCACCGAGGAGGTCATGGACATCGGCGACATGCGGGCCAAGTTCGAGGCCTTCGGGTGGGACACCGTCGAGATCGACGGCCACGACATGGAGCAGGTGACCGATGCGCTGGAGCGCAGCCGCACCCTCCGCAAGCCGGCGGCGATCATCGCCCAGACGACCAAGGGCAAAGGGGTCTCGACGATGGAGGGTCGGTTCGGCTTCCACGGCAAGGCGGCGGTCAGCCCGGAGTTCGCCGCCGAGGCGTTGGAGGAGCTCACGACTCGTCTCGAGGAGCAGACGACCGCGCTCCAGGCGGCGAGGAACGAGGAGTAGATGCCAGCCGAGGTGAAGCTTCCATCGGCACGAGTGGGGCGGCGTCATGCGGCTGCAAACCGTCGCCTGGCCGCGTCCTCGGGTTTGCCTTTGCCGCCAGCAAAGGCTGCACCCTGCGTCCTTGCCAGTCTCGGTTTTCGCTCGCCTGAACACCACCCCACCCGTGACGATGGAAGCTAAGACCGAGCCGACCGCGACCCGAGCGGGCTACGGGGAAGCGCTGGCCGACCTCGGCGAGGCGCACGAGGAGGTCGTGGCCCTCGATGCCGACCTCGCGAGCTCGACCCAGGCGATCAAGTTCGGCAAGACGTTCCCCGAGAGGTTCTTCAACGTCGGCGCCGCGGAGGCGAACATGATGTCGATGGCCTGCGGCCTCGCCGCGACGGGAAAGGTCCCTTACTGCTCCACCTTCGCGATCTTCGCCTCCGGCCGCGCGTACGACCAGGTTCGCCTCGGGATCGCGCACAACGAGCTGAAGGTGCGGATCGGCGCGTCGCACGGCGGCGTCTCGCTCGGCGAGGACGGCGCGTCCCACCAGATGATCGAGGACATCGCGCTGATGCGGGCGATGCCGCGGATGACCGTCGTGGTCCCAGCCGACTACAACCAGGCATACCGCGCGACCGCGGAGTCGTACGAGCGTGAGGAGCCGATGTACCTTCGCTTCGGGCGCCCGGCGACGCCGATCGTCTACGAGGACATCCCCGAGACGCTCGGCGACGGCGTGGACGTCGTGCGTGAGGGCAAGGACATCACCCTGATCGCCACCGGCCACATGGTCTGGAGGGCGATGGAGGCGGCCGAGTCGCTCGAGGCCGAGGACGGGGTCGAGGCCGAGGTCCTGAACGTCTCCATCGTCAAGCCGCTTCACTCCGAGACCATCCTCGAGTCGCTCGGCAAGACCGGGGTGGGAGTGACGGCCGAGGAGCACCGCGTGGTCGGCGGTCTCGCCGACGCCGTCCGCCAGGTGGCGGCCGAGCAGCACCCGGTGCCGATCTTCGCCGTCGGCATGGGCGACGAGTTCGGGATCTCCGGGACGGGCGAGGCCTGCATGGAGCACTTCGGCCTCACGCCGCGCGGCATCGCGGACCGGGCCCGCGAGGCGCTTGTCCTCAAGCCGATCGTCTCGCGCCCGCCGCTCTTCGGCCCTGAGTGGACCTAGATCTAGCGCCGGGTCGGCATCCGCGCAGCGCGCAAATTCGCGTGCAAGTGTGAAGGACCGCTAACGATCTTCGCTACGCTTTCGCGGCTTCGTCGCGCAAGCCCGAGTGCAGGGAGCTCGGTGGCAAGGAATGCGCGGCGCATCGAAGAAAGACGCTCGCGATGGCGCTACTTCCGACACGCAGACGGCGCAAACGCGCCGCCGAGGGCCGCACCGAGCGGTCCCGCGATGGTGCGCCCGCCGCTGCGGCGCGGCCGCCGATCGTCGAGCTTCGGGACGCCACCGTCGTCTATCCCGGCGGGCACGTTGCCCTCGAGCGAGTGTCGTTCGGCATTCAGCGCGGTGAGTTCGTCTTCGTGGTCGGGCCCACCGGCTGTGGCAAGTCGACGCTCATCAGGACGCTGATCGGCGAGGTCAGGGCCGCGAGCGGCCAGGTGCTGATCGCGGGCCACGACGTCGACCGCCTCCGGAAGGGCCGCATTCCCCACCTGCGGCGCCGGATCGGGACCGTGTTCCAGGACTTCAAGCTGCTTCCCAACCGCACCGTCTACGACAACGTCGCCTACACGCTCAAGGTCACCGGCGCCGGGCGGGGCGACATCCGGCGCAAGGTCCCAGAGATCCTGAGGCTGGTTGGCCTCCAGGGCAAGGTCCACAACTACCCCGACCAGCTCTCCGGCGGCGAGCAGCAGCGCGTTGCGATCGCCCGCGCGTTCGTGAACCACCCGCCGCTGCTGCTCGCGGACGAGCCGACGGGCAACCTCGACCCCGAGACCGCGATCGGAATCATGCAGCTGCTCTACCGGATCAACCGCACCGGGACCACGGTTCTGGTGGTCACTCACAACCGCGAGATGGTCGACAAGATGCGCCGCCGGGTGCTCGCGCTCGACGAGGGCCGGCTGGTGCGCGATCAGGTGACGGCCACGTACGACGAGGAGTCAACCAGTGAGTTCGCGGTCCGCGTGCGCGCCGAGATGGGCGTCCGCGAGGGCCACACCAACGGCGAGGCCGCGGCGAGCCCGCCCAGGAGCTGACGTGGGCCGAATCTTCTTCTTCATCGCCGAGGCCTTCCGCGCGCTGCGCCGCAGTGCCTCCCCCAGCCTCGCCGCGATCGTCACGGTTGTCATGACCACCCTGCTGCTGGGCATCTTCATCCCGGTCATCAAGGCGAGCTCGACCACGACCCAGAACGTGCAGTCCCAGCTCGCGCTCTACGTCTACATGTTCCCTGACTCCACCACCAAGCAGGCGAAGGCGGCCCAGAAGGAGATCAACAAGATTCCGCACGTGGAGCGAACCGACTTCGTCTCCAAGCAGGAGGGACTGAAGCAGCTCCGCACCGAGATCGGCAAGGGCCCGATCGGCCAGGGGATCACGCAGCTCCACGGGAAGAACCCGCTGCCCCTGGCGATCGTCGTCCACCCTGACAACGCCGACAACCTTCGCTCGATCCAGGACGCGATCGTCCCGTCGGGGTCGAACGGCAAGCCCAAGCCGATCAGCCCGGCCATCGAGGAGGTCAACAACGGTCAGAAGGCCGCGAACACGATCCGCACGGTCACGAACGCGGTCAAGATCATCCTCTCGGTGATCGCCGTCCTGCTGCTGATCATCTCCCTGATGCTGATCGCCAACACGATCCGCCTGTCGATCTACGCCCGGCGGCGTGAGGTCGAGGTCATGCGCCTCGTGGGAGCGACCAACTGGTTCATTCGCTGGCCGTTCGTGATCGAAGGGCTCATCGTGGGACTCACCGGCGCGGGCATCGCGGTGGGGATGCTGTACGTCGGGAAGGTGATGATCATCGACCCGCTCTCGAAGAACTTCGCCTTGATCGACAACTTCTCTACTGTTGGGTTCGTGCCCCTGATCATCGTCTTGCTGGCGGCGTCGGTCGTCGTTTCCATGCTCGGAAGCGGCATCACGCTGCGCCGCTTCCTCCGCATTTGAGCGACCCCCGGGCTCACGGCAGCGGGCGCTTCATCCTGGGCTTCGCCACCGGGGCGATCGCCGCCGCGGTGGTGGCAGTCGGAATCGTCGCGCTGACCGGCGGCTTCAACTCCTCGTCCAGCACCTCCTCCGACGCCCAGGACGTGATCGAGCAGAACTACTTCAGGTCCGTCCACTCCTCACTGCTCCAGAACTCGTCCGTCGACGGGATGATCTCGACGCTCAAGAAGCGCTACGACGACAAGTTCTCCCACTACTTCGACCCCAAGGAGCTCCGCCAGTTCGACCAGTCCAACTCCGGGCAGTTCTCCGGCGTCGGGCTGACGGTCCATGGCGTGAAACACCGGGGGCTGGAGGTGTCGAGCGTCCTGCCGGACAGCCCGGCCAAGCGCGCCGGACTGCGGCCCGACGACCTGATCGTCCGGGTGGACGGCAAGTCGATCGCAGGAGTGGGCGAGGACGTCGCGGCCTCGCGGATCAAGGGGCCGCCCGGCACGCCGGTGACGCTCACGATCCGCTCGGGCGGCAACGGCAAGCCCCACGAGGTGCACCTCAAGCGCGCCTCGGTGAAGCTCCCGGTCGCGCAGGGCCACATACTGCACGCCGGCCCCACGAAGGTCGGCTACGTGCACTTCGCCACCTTCAGCACGGGGTCGCACGGCGAGCTCGCCGCGGCGATCCAGCGTTTGGACCAGCAGGGCGCCAAGGGACTGGTGCTGGACCTGCGGGGCAACCCCGGCGGGCAGCTGAACGAGTCGGTCCGCGCGGCGAGCCTGTTCCTGAAGAAGGGTCAGCGCGTGGTCTCCACACGGAGCCGTACGCAGGGCACCAAGGTCTACGACGCCATCGGAGACCAGCTGCCCAAGATGCCGATCGTCGTCCTGATCGACCACAACAGCGCGTCCGCGGCCGAGATCCTCGCCTCGGCGCTGGCGGAGCACCACGTGGCGACCACCGTCGGGACGCAGTCGTTCGGCAAGGGGACGTTCCAGGAGGTCATCCGCGTGGACGGAGGCGGGGCGCTCGACCTCACCGTGGGGCGCTACTTCACGGCTGACGGCACCTCGCTGCTCGGCAAGGGGATCACGCCCGACGTCGAGGTCCAGAACAAGAAGGGCACCAAGCAGGACGAGCAGCTGAAGAAGGCGCTCTCGGTGCTGGCCGAGAACATCTCCGTCGAGAACCGGTGAGCGCCCGCCGCGGCGCCGGCCTCGGGCGCCGAGTCGCCACAGCCGAGCGCCGTGGGCGCTTCACGGTGGTGGAGCCGCTGTTCGAGCGCGGTCCCCAGGCCACGCTCACGGGCGGCCCCAGGGTGCGGCCGGGGGACATCGCCCTGGTCGACTTCGGGGCGCGGGGAGCCAAGGTGCTGCGCACGCTCGGCTCGGCCGAGTGCGCTCGCGACGTCGTGACGGCACTGCTGTGGGATCGCCATGACCGCCGTGGCTTCGGGCGGGCGATCGAGGACGAGGCCCGCGACACCGTCGCCGCGGCCGGCGACCTAGGTGTGGAGCGGCATGACCTCACCGGCATTCCGACCTTCACCGTCGACCCCGCCACGGCGCGCGACTTCGACGACGCGGTGTCGGCGCAGGCCGAGGGCGACGGCGTGCGCCTCTGGATCCACATCGCCGACGTCTCCGCCCACGTGCGTCCGGGCAGCGGGCTGGACGCCGAGGCGCTGCGCCGGGGCACGAGCACCTACGTCCCCGGCACCGTGGAGCCCATGCTGCCGAGAGCGCTCAGCGACGACGCATGCAGCCTGGCGCCCGGGGTGGAGCGGCTGGCGGTGACGTCCGAGATCGTGCTGGGCGGCGACGGCGAGCCGCGCTCGGCGAGCTTCTTTCGCAGCCGTATCCGTTCGGACGCGCGGCTGGACTACGACCAGCTCGACGAGATCTTCGCCGGCCGGGCCGACCCGCCGGGCGTCGTCGCCGAGCCGCTCGACCTCGCCCGTCGCGGTGCCGCGGTGCTCGCGGCCCGGCGGCCGGTCGGGTCGCTCGAGATCGAGTCCTTCGAGCCTGAGTTCGAGTTCGACCGCGACGGCGCAGTGATCCGCGCCCACTCGGTCAAGCAGACCGAGGCGCACAAGCTGATCGAGCACCTGATGATCCTCACGAACGAGCGCGTCGCCGAGCTCTGCGAGCGGCGCCGGATCCCCACCGTCTATCGCGTGCACGAGCAACCCGAGCCGCAGCGGATCGAGCGGCTCACCGAGCAACTCGCCGCCCTCGACGTGCCCACGCCGCCCTTGCCGAAGAACCTCGCGCCCGCCGCCGCCGGGGAGCTCGCCGGGGAGATCAGCCGCACCGTCGCGAAGGAGGCGGCACGGCGCGGGCACGGCCGCGACGCGTATACCTCCCTCGTGCTCCGCTCCCTCAAGGCCGCGCTGTACAGCGAGCGAAACCTGGGCCACGCGGGCCTCGGCAGCCCAGCGTACGCCCACTTCACCTCGCCGATCCGGCGCTACCCGGACCTGGTGGCGCACCGGGCGCTGCTGTCGGCCGTCGGCGCCGGTGAGGCCGAGCCCGATCCCGGGCAGGTCAGGGAGGCGGCCTGGCGCAGTTCCGAGCGCGAGCGGGAGGCGACCGCGATCGAGCGCGATGCCGACGGGGTCTGCGCCTCGTTTCTCCTGGGACGCGAGCTGTTCGAGGGCGGTTGGGGGCGGGCCTTCGAGGGCGAGGTGTCCGGAGTCATCGGAGCGGGCGCGTTCGTTCGCTTTGGAGGCGAGCTCGGCGACGTGTACGAGGGCCTCGTGCCCGTCCGGCTCATCCGCGGCGAGCGTTTCGACCTCAACGAGACCGAGACCGCGCTCGTCGGCCGAAGGAGCGGACGAGCGATCCGGCTGGGGGATCCCATTTCGGTGAAAGTCGATCGGATTGAGGCCCCGCGCGGCCGCGTCGACCTCGTCCCGGCGGGGGAGATCGGCGGCGGCAGCGCGGTGGCGGGCCGGCGTCGGGAGCGCAGGTAACCATGGCGAAGAAGGCTCGAAAGCCCGCCTCCGGCGACGTCGCCACCAACAGGCGCGCCGGCCACAAGTTCGAGCTCCTCGACCGCTTCGAGGCGGGGATCGAGCTCGTCGGCACGGAGGTGAAGTCGCTGCGCGAGGGCAAGGCGCAGCTCGGAGACGCATACGCGCTGATCGACCGTGGCGAGGTATGGCTCCGCAACGCCCATATCCCGCCGTACGAGCCGGCGGCCGGCCAGAACCACGATCCGGAACGGCCCCGGAAGCTCCTGCTGCATCGCCACGAGATCGAACGACTGGCCGGGAGGGTCGAGCGACGAGGGCTGACGCTGATTCCCACGCGTATCTACTTCAAGGGGCCCTACGCCAAGGTCGAGCTGGCGCTCGCGCGGGGCAAGGAGCAGCGGGATCGGCGACGTGAGATCCGGGATCGCGACACGCGCCGCGAGGTAGAGCGGGAGTTCCGGCAGCGCCTGAAGTGAGGGTCCGAGCTGAACGCTCGCTTTCAGCAAGGCGCTGAAGCTGACAGTTTGCGCCGCTCGTGGGAGGATTAGGGCGATGCCTTTGTTCAGGCGCAGTCGCCGCGGCGACTCGGAAGGGAAGGAGACACCGAACCAGGCGGGAGCCCCTGCGCTCCCGCCCCAGGCCGGTGCTGCGCCCGCGGCGGGGACGCCACCACCGCCCGCCGCCGCTGCTCCCAGCGAGCAGGGCCAGCCGCAGTCCGTGCCGCCGCCCGTTGCCGGCCGGCAGCCGGCAGTGCCGCCGGCCCCCGCACAGGCAGTGCCTCCGGCGAACAGGCGTGAGCAGCGAAAGCAGGCGCGTGATGAGCAGCGGCGCCGCCGGATCTCCGAGCGGGAGCGCAAGAAGGCGGAGCGAAAGCAGGCCGTGGAGCAGCGCAAGGCCGCCCGGGAAGCGCTCAGGCAGGAGAAGCGCGCCTCAAGGAGCGGTGCCCCAGCCCCGACGCCCCCACCCCCTCCCGCGGCGCAGCAGCCTCCGGC
This sequence comes from uncultured Actinomycetes bacterium, assembly GCA_963702195.1. Lineage (GTDB taxonomy): Bacteria > Actinomycetota > Thermoleophilia > Solirubrobacterales > 70-9 > AC-56. The sequence goes on from OY969725.1 coordinate 298,434, forward strand.
GCAGGTGCCGCCGGCTGTGGCCGCGCCCCAGCCGCCCGCCACGCCGCCGCCCGCCGCTCCCGCGCCGCAGCCTCCCGCCCAGGTTGCGCCCCAGGCACCCGCTCCGGCCGCGCCGCCGCCCAGCGAATCGCCGCGCGCGCGCCGCAAGCGCCTCAGTCAGGAGAAGCGCGCCGCGAAGGCTGCCGAGCGCGACCGCGCCAAGCAGGAGCGCCAGCGAGCCATCGAGGAGCGCAGGCGCGCCCGGGACGAGCAGAAGCGCGCCAAGAAGGAGCAGCGGCAGGCGCGACGCCGCGGTGGCAAGGCGCCCGCGCAGCAGCCCGCGATCCCCCCGGCGCCGGAGGCGGCCGCCCCTGCGCAGCCGACGCCCCCGGTACCGCCGCAGGTGGTCCCACCGCCGCCGCCGGCTGAACCGCCGCCGCAGGCCCCGCCTGCTCCGGAGACCGCGATTCAGCCGGGGGCCGAGTCCGTGACGCCGCCCGTGCCTCCGCCCGTGCCGGCAGCCTCCAGCGAGGCGCCCACCGCCTCGGCGGAGGTGCCGGCGGGCCAGCAGACATCGATCCAGGAGGCCGCCGAGCGCGAGGCCCTCGCACGGCTCGTCGAGTCCGAGGGTCGCGCAGGTGCCCCCGCCGAGCCCGATGAGGCTCGGGTCCAGGCGGAGACCGAGCGGCGGCTCGCCGAGGCCGCCGAGCAGGTCGCAGCCGCGGAGCCCGAGGCACCGGCCCCGCAAGCCGAGACGCCCGAGCCCGCCGGGCCTCCGGTCGCGGAGCCGGAACATCCGGCCCCCGTCGGGGAGGCCGCGACGAAGCCGGTCGAGAGCACCCAGCGTGAGGCGCTGATCGCGGAGCTTCGAGTCGCCGAAGAGCAGCTCGAGCGCCGCCGCGAGCAGGAGCAGGAGCTGGCGCGGGAGATCGAGGACACGGAGGCGCGCCTCGCCGCTGCCCAGCAGCGGACCGGTGAGGCGTTGGACCGCGCCGCGATGAGGCTCAAGGAGGTGGAGACCCGCGCCAGCGAGGCCGAGGCCCGTGCCGAGCACGCCGAGGAGCTGGCAAAGCTCAAGAACGAGGAGATGGAACGCGAATCACGCCTCCGCGAGCTGCTGGACCGCATCGCGCAGACCGAGGAGCGCGCCGCCGAGGCGGAGCAGCGCGCACGCGAGACCGTGAGCAGGATCGCGGATCTCGCGCCCCCGCCAGAGTCGAGCGCCGGCGATCAGCCGGAGCCGCCGTCGACCTCCCCGCCCGCGCCGGAACCGACACCAGAGCCCGAGCCTCCCGAGCCGAGCCCTGAGCCGCCCTCCCAGGCCGAGGAGAGCTCGAGCTCCTTCGAGTTCCAGCCGCCACCGTCCCAGGCGCCCTCGACGCCGGCGCCGGAGCCGCAGGAGGCGGAGTCGGGCCAGCCGGCCTGGATCCCACAGCCGCCCTCGGCAGCCCCCGAGGAGGCCGTGGTTTTCGAGCCCGAGGCCGGCGAGGCCGAGCTGCCCGCGGTGAGCGAGGGCGCACCCCTCAACATCAACCAGGCGACCTACGAGGATCTACGGCGGCTCCGCCTCTCGGTGACTCAGACCGGGCGAGTGCTTGCCTATCGAGATCGGGTGGGCGGTTTCAAGTCACTCGACGAGCTCGACCGGATTCCGGGCTTCCCAAAGACCTTCCTCACCGAGCTCAAGCGCGGCCTCACCCTCTGAGGCCCGGCGCCGGGCTACAGGCCGTAGGCCTCCATCAGCTTGAGCCACACCTCGCTGCGGGTGGGGTACGCGGGCACCGCGTGCCAGAGGTGGTCGAGTGGTACTTCTCCGACGACAGCGATCGTCGCTGCGTGAAGCCACTCCCCGGTCTCGACGCCGACGAAGGTCGCGCCGACGATCACGCGACGATCCTCGTCCACCACGATCCGCGTCGTCCCGGGGGCGTTGCGCCCGTGGAAGCTTGCACCCGCCGTCCCGGAGGTCTCGACGTCGACCGCGCGGGCGTTGACGCCGTCGTCGGTAGCCGCGGCCAGCGTGCGCCCGACCGCGGCAACCTCCGGGTCGGTGAACGTCACCCGGGGCGATCCCTCTCGGTCCGCCGTCGCGGCGACCTCCTTGCCCAGGATGTGATCGCCGGCGATGCGCCCCTGGTACTTGCCCATGTGGGTGAGGAGCGCTCGCCCGTTGACGTCGCCGACCGCGTAGAGCCAGTCGGAGCCGCCGACCCGCAGCTGGTCGTCGACCTCGAGCCAGCGCTCCGCCTCGACGCCCGCTGACTCGAGCCCGATCCCGGCCGTCCGCGCCGTCCGGCCGATCGCGACGAGGATCTCCTCGCCGCTGACGCTGTCTCCATCCTCGAGCTCCACGGTCACACCGGCGTCCTGCGCCCGCACGGCGGTGGCCTTGGTGCCGGTCCGCACGTCCACGCCGCGCTCGCGCAGGGCGTCGGCCACCTGGTCGCCCGCGAACGGCTCCTCGTTCGGCAGCAGCCTGTCCATGGCCTCGACGAGGGTGACATCGGCGCCGAAGCTGTGCCAGGCCTGTGCCATCTCGGAGCCCACCGGCCCGCCCCCCAACACCACGAGGCTCGCGGGCACATCGTTCGAGGTGGTCGCCTGGCGGTTGTCCCACGGCTCGGCCTCGCGGAGGCCGTCGATCGGGGGGATCGTCGCCTCGGAGCCGGTCGCTACGACGACAGCCTTACGCGCCACGAGGACGTCGTCGTCCACCTTCACCCGCCGCTCGCCGTCGATGACGCCCGCTCCGCGGAACAGCTCGATCCCATGCTCTTCGAGCCACGGCAGCTGGCCGGAGTCGTCCAGGTCGTGGATCACCTCGTCGCGGCGTTTGAGGGCCGCCTGGACGTCGAGCTCGCCGGTCACCGCGTCGGAGGCCCCTGGGACGCGCCGTACCTCGGCCAGGACCTCCGCCGGTCGCAGCAGCGCCTTCGACGGCATGCAGGCGTAGTAGGAGCACTCGCCGCCCACCAGGTGCGGCTCCACGATCGCCACCTCGAGGCCGCCGTCGGCGATGCGTCCCGCGCACACCTCCCCGGGGGCCCCGGCCCCCATCACGATGGCGTCGAATTCCCGCTCGGCCATACCCCTGCCGTTACCCTAGTGCCAGTGACATAGCACGGGGCCGACAGGTATCGATTCGGTCATTTGTGCGAACGGTTGCAGGTCGAGGTTCCCGGAGGCCTCGTTAAACACCGGGAAAAACCAATATGTGCGGACCATGAGTTCGCCCTCGCCGCTTAGTTCATAGCTGAGTAGGTGAGAGTCGGCCCTCCCTCGGCCCGTGGGGAGGGGCACCGGCTTCAGAAACGGGCTCACCCGAAGCGGTCCGTTCTCGCCGCCAGGGGACATTTCAGGGGACTGGTCTCCCGGAATTCACCCGCCGGCGCGGGGTCCGGGAGACGAGATCAAAGCGCCGGCTAAACCTGTAGAAGCCTTCGCCCGGAGACCGGAGACGGGAGTTCGAATCTCCCCGGCTCCATAGTCTCTCGCGCGAGATCGCCTAGCTCGCGGGGCCCCAGACCATCAGCGACTGCGGATCGTCGGGGTCGACCTTCACGACGACGTCGCCGCCCTGGGCGATGCCCTGGAGCGTCGCGTCGTGCATCGACTGCGACGTCGCGACCTGGTAGTCGGCGCCCCCGTCGGCGGGATGCACCGTCAGCTGGAAGTCGATCTGGTGGCCGCCGCCGAGCTGGGTGCCGGTCTCCTGCATCGAGTCGACGGTGGCGCGCGCCTCGACCCCGGATTGGTTGATCTTCATGATCTTGTCCCGCTCGGCCATCTGGCCGCCCGGGCTCATCGCCTGCTTCGCCGTGCCCTTCATCTTGTCCATGAAGCCCATGCGGCTCTCCTTCCTAGAGGGATCCGATCAGACCACATCCAGTGCCCCCGCGCAAGCGGGCGAGCGTTCGAGCGAGAGGACGTGGCCGACCGACGGGTCGGTACGCCCGTCGAGAAGCTCCAGGTACGCGTCCTGTACCGCGTGTGGACCTTCGCCGCGGACGATCTCGAGCCAGCCCGCAGCCCACTCGACGAAGGGCAGCCAGGCATCGGCCACTCGGCGGTCGAGCTCCTCGCGTCCCCAGTCGGAGCTGCGCCGGCGCACGTGGTCCGGAGCGAAGAAGAACTCGGGCTGCGGGCCGGGAAGCGGATCCGTGCTCACGTCCGCCGCCGCCTCCCAATGCGTCGCACCGACTACTGCGCTATGTCGCAACTCGTCGCCCAAATGGCCGTGGACCGCGGCCCGGACACCGGCATCGCCGGCGATGTCCACGAACACCGCGGGCGTCGCCGGGAGCGACGGGACGTCCGGGTAGCCGACGACGCGGTCATAGACGTCGAGGCCCTCGACGAACTCCACCCTGGCGGGCGAGGTGAGCCCGACGACCTCGATCCCCTCGCGGCGAGCCAGGAGGAATGCGGCGCTCAGCGCCGTCTTGCTGGACGCGCTCGAGACCAGCGCGGTTCCCGCTCCGAAGAGCTCCTCACCGCCGAGGAAGTCGTCGATGAGGAACGACGTGAAGAAGAGCGGCCACAGCAGCATCTGCTGCTCCTCGAACCGCTTCTCGTACAGCGGCAGCCCATCGACGAGGGCGTAGCTGTTGTAGGCCGAGGGGAGACTGGCCCGGTGTGGCGACGCGTCCACGAACCCGCGCCCGTCGATCCGCTCGGGGGCGACGACGAGCTCGCTCGACGGGGGGAAGTAGCCGAAGACCCTGCTGCCCTCGGAAAGCTCCGTATCCCCGGCCGCCGCCACGTTCGCGAACCCCCAGACCGGGACCCGGCCCCATCCTTCGTCGGCCGGAAAGAATTTCCAATACGACATCGCCTCGCCGAAGACCGCGTAGGTGATGTTGTTGGTCGTCAGGCCGAACGAGTCGATCTCGAGCAGGGCCTGGCCGGGATCGAGCGCGGGCGGGTTGCCGTCGACGACGCGGCACGCGTGTAGGTCGTCCCGCCTGACCTGGAAGTCCATCCGGTGCAGCCTATGGCCCTGACGCCTGGTTCGCGGGCTTACCTGGTGGCGATGCGCCCGTCTCCTCGGTCGCGGCTGGGGTAGTCTCGCCGCGATCCGGAACGATCTTCGCCTTGGAGGTCTTGATGCGACGTCGATCCCGGGCGTGAGCCCGGGGCGTGAGGACTGGCCGCACGAGTTCCGGTCCGCCGCCGGAGAGCCCGACGGCGCGCTGATCCTGCTGCACGGGCGGGGCACCGACGAGTTCGACCTCGTGCCCCTGCTCGAGGCGCTCGATCCCGAGCACCGATTCGTCGGGCTCACGCCCCGGGCGCCCCTGTCACTCCCCCCGGGCGGCGCCCACTGGTACATCGTGAGGCAGGTCGGCTACCCGGACCGGGATACCTTCTTCGAGAGCCTCGCCAGCGCGTCGCATTGGCTCGACGGGCTTCCGGAGGAGCTCGACATCCCCTGGGAACGGTTCGTGGTCGGCGGGTTCTCGATGGGCGCGGTGATGTCCTACGCGATCGGGCTCGGCCCCGACCGCCCGACGCCGGCCGGCATCATGGCGCTGAGCGGCTTCATCCCGACCGTCGAGGGGTTCGAGCTCGAGCTCGAGCGGGCCAGCGGCCTGCCCGTGGCGATCGCACACGGGAGCGCCGACGAGGTGATCCCGGTCGAGTTCGGTCGCGACGCCCGGGACCGCCTGCAGGCCGCAGCCGCCGATCTGCTGTACCGCGAGTCACCGGTTCCCCACACGATCGACCCGGCGATCATCCCCGACCTCAGGGAATGGCTCGCGAAGATGGTCCCGCCCGCCGACTGATGCCCGTTACGGAGCGCCGGCCGAGCGGGGAGCCAGCTTCGGCAGGCTCACCCGGAGCTTCGAGACCTTGACCGTGAACGGCCGGTTGCCGGCCTCGTAGTACGGGGCGTCCTTTCCGAGCAGCTGCAGCTCGGCGACGTCGCCCTTCGCGAACCGCCACCCGTTGCCGTGGAGCTGGAACGCGATCCTGCCCGACTGGTTGTTCTTGAGGCTGTAGGTGCCACGGCTGATCAGCCGCTGCCGGCCGCCGCTGATGTCCCAAAGCCGCGCATCGATCTGCCCGAACTTGCCGGTCGTCGCGATGTTCGTGCGGACGGTGGGGAGGCCCATCATGGTCATCGGCGAGCTGAACCTGTGCTGGTAGGTCACTGTGTCGGGCTCCTTGGTCCGGGCGATCGTCTTGCACGAATCCGACGTGCCTCCGATCGGGTCGAAGCCGGCTGCCACCTGGGGATTTCCTCCCGCGGAGGTGAACATCCTTGCCGCCCGAGCGCCGAAGGTCACGCCGGGCCGCCGCAGCGCCGTCCACGTCCGCGCCTTGTACGGGCCGCCGTCGGGAGTCGCCTTGGGGCAGGTCTGCGTGAACGCCGTCACCGACCCCGGAGCCGGCCCCTTGGCGTAGTGCGCGAGGTGGGCGGCGAAGAATCGGTACCCCTGGTTGTTCAGGTACTTGTTGGTGCGCGCCTTGTTCGCCCCCCGGCTGTGGCCGAGATCCCCGAACTGGAGGCTGACCGGGAAGCCGCGGTAGGCGTGGCGCAGATAGTTGTATGCCCGCAGCGCGTGCTCCGGCGGGAAGAGATCGTCCGTCCACCCGTTCTCGATCAGCAGCGGCGCCGGGCGTGAGTGACCCTTGACGAACCGCAGCGCGTACGCGTCGTGGAACTCGTAGGTGCGTCTGAGCTCTGCCTTCGCGTCGGCGCTCATCGGCTGCCCGGCCTCTATCTCCGCGAAGCTCATCGGCAGGTTCGCGTCGCGATTCGTGCATGGCGTCGAGGCGGGGGCGGTGCCGCAGTAGTAGCCGACGATCTTGCCGAGCGCGAACAGGCCCGCGAGATAGCTCTGGATCGGGACCCCGATCGGGTTCAGGCTCTGTCCCTTCGGGGCGACCCCGGTGTCCATGAAGCGGCCGTTGGGCAGCAGGGCGTCGACAAGGTCGGACCACGGCCAGCGCGGCCATGCGGCAGCGATGTGCAGTGGTGTCCCCTTCGGGCTGCGCCATGGAGCGAGCGAGCCGTTGCGCTTGCGGATCTTGTTGTTGAGGAACGCCAGCTCCATGCTCTGACCGCCGCCGTACGAGATTCCGGTGACGCCGATCGCCTTCGGCTTGGTCACGCCCTCGTCGACGAGCCTGCCGAGCAGGTACTGCGTGTCGCGCGCCTCGTAGCGCGTGTCCGCGAGGCGGATGTAGCCCTGGCTGCAGGGACCGGAGTGGTTCCCGCTCGCGCCGCCCCCGCAGGAGTTGCCGAACCCGCGCGCGGTGTAGTTGAGGACCGCGTAGCCGAGCTTCGCGTAGTAGCTGCTGTTGTAGTCGAACGTGGTCGAGCCGTTGCCCTCCGGCGTGCTCGACTCGAAGTCGGTCTTGCTCCCGCCCCAGCCGTGGAGCATCACGATCGTCGGGAAGGGCCCCTTGCCCTGCGCGGGGAGAGTCACGTCGGCGTCCAGGGGGACGCCGTCCCAGGTCGGGACGCGCTTGCTCGAGGTCGCCGATGGGCAGAAGCGAACGCCGTTCTGGGCCGTGCACGAGTGACCGAACGGCTTGGGGGCGGCGGCGCTCGCGGTCGTCGCGAGCAGAGCGGCAAGCAGGAGCGCGGCGACCGATGCCGTAAATACCGCCAGCGCGCGGTGGTTGGTGAGCTCCATCTCTCTCCTGCCCCGGAGGGAATATAGCCCTCCCGGTAGATTTGGCAAGCGATAGGCGGATGATCGATCTCGATGCCTGGCTGCCGGATCCGCAGGTGCGCGGCCGTCACCGCCGCAGCGCGCGGGCGGACCCCGACGGGCTCTGGCGGGCCGCCGCCGAGGTCACGATCGCCGAGGCGCCCAGGCTGGGGAGAGCCGTCCGGTGGCGGATTCCGGGCACTCCGGCCGACATCTCGTTTCGCGAGCTGCTTCGCTCCTATCCCTTCACCGTCCTCGCGGAGGGCGAGCACTGGTCGGTGTCGGGGCTCTGCGGCCGGCTGTGGACGCTCGGCCGCGACTATCCGCGGCTGGAGGGACCCGAGGAATTCCTCGACTGGGACGAGCCCGGGACCGTTCGCGTGCTGCTCGCGGACTGGGTCGAGCCCGAGGGCGCCGGGAGGACGGCCGTCTGCAACGAGTCGCGCGTGGCGCCGGTCGACCGCGGTGCCTCGCTTCGGCTCCGCGCGCTGTGGGCGATCGTCGGCGGCTTCGAGCGGCTCGTGGGTGGGGAGGCGCTCAGCGCGGCGACGCGCCGCGCCGAGGCGGCGTCAGCGCAGTAGCTCCCCGAATCAAGCCGTGCGGGGCGCGCCCCTCACGAGCACGCCGTTGGCGGACGGATCCTTGGTCAAAAGGCCCTCCGGAAGTCGCCCGATCTCGGCTCCGGCGTCCACGAGGCGCTGCTCGAGCTCGGGCATCTCAGCCGGGTCGTCGAGGCAGAGCTCGAACCACTCCAGACCTCGCGAACCAGGGGGTGGGGCGGGCGCGCCCGGTCCGGCCCATGTGTTCACGCCGATGTGGTGGTGATAGCCGCCGACCGACAGGAAGAGGGCACCTGGATAGGAGCGCACCGTGACGTCGAACCCGAGCACACCCGAGTAGAAGCCCTCCGCCGCATCGAGGTCGGAAACGTTGAGGTGAACGTGGCCGATGCGGGTGCCGGGCGGCACCCCATTCCCCTGCGGTCCGTCCTCGCGGACCTCGACGAGGAGCGCGTCGACGTCCAGGGGCAGGGTGGACATCCGGATCTCCCCGCCCTCGTGCTCCCACTCGGCACGGGCACGGTCCCGGTAAATCTCGATGCCGTTGCCCTCGGGGTCGTTGAGATACAGCGCCTCGCTCACCAGGTGGTCGGACGCCCCGCTCAGCCTTCCCCCCGCCCGGACGACGCGTCCGAGGGCCGCGGCCAGTCCGGCGCGATCCGGAACCAGGATCGCCAGGTGGAACAACCCGGTCGTCCGCGGCGGCCTCGGCGGCGCCTCAGTGGCTTCGTGCAGCTCGACGACCGATCTTCCATCGGAGCCGAGCCGCGTCACCCCGTCGGCGGAGTCGATTGGCCGAAGCCCGATGGCGCGCTCGTAGAACTCGCGCTGGCGATCGGGGTCGGCGACCCGCAGCCTGACCGCTCCCGGATCCATGAAGCGAGGCTAGCCCTCCAGGGCGTTGCGCCGCGCATGCCGCGGACGGTGAAGCCAACACCCGTGCGTGTCGCCCGAGCAACCGGCCAGTCGCACGTCCCAAATTTGGCCGTTTCGGCGGGTTTGAGCCGCGGCGACGGGGGAACGGGCCGGTTTGAGATGGATCTCACAACCGCAATCGAGGAGGACGACTCAATCGGGGTTGCCGGCGCTGCCGGGGCCGACGGCTTCGGCAGCCCAATCGAGAATCCGGCGATGGACCGGATTGCCGACGACCCCCTCGTGCTCCCGCATCCGGGAGAGCCGGGGGTTCGCGCCGACGGCACGGCGGCCCCGCTCGAGAATCCCGACGACAGCGTGTCGGCCGACCCGCTGATCAGGAACCGCTAGTCCGCTAGCCGTTCGCGGCGTTGACCGCGTGGACCGAGAGGTCGCGAGGCGCGCCGCTCTCCCGCAGGCGCCGCCGGCGACCGAAGCTGAACGCACCGTCGCCCAAGGCGGCCCGCGCCGGGTCGGACACGAGGACCTCCCCAGCCTTCGCGCACTCCCCGACCCGGGCCGCGATGTTGACGTCCACGCCGAGGTAGTCGCTTCCCACCCGGCGCGGGCGGCCGACGTGAACCCCGGCTCGCAGCGTGGGGGTGTGGCCCCGGACCTCGACCTCGCGAACGCCCTCGCGCGTCTGGAGCGCGGCGCGCACGGCACCGTCCGCGCTTCCGAAGACCGACATGGAGCCGTCCCCGAGCCGCTTGACGAGGCTCCCGCCGTGATCGGAGATCGCCTGGTCCTCGACGGTGGCCACCCGGCGCAGGAGCTCGAGCGCCGCCTCGTCGCCCGCTTCGAGGGCCCAGGGGGAGAACTTCACGATGTCGGTGAACAGGATCGCCACGTCCGCGCTTCCGCGCCCGCGACCCTGGGCCTCGGAGAGCGCCTGCCACGCCTGGAGGGCACCGAGCCCGAGCTCCCGCACGGCGCTCGGCCGCTCGGGCTCGACGCCGGAGACCAGGCGGCCGATTCGCTCGGGCATCTGGCTGCCGCTGGTGGAGAGCGCATCGCCGTAGCGGTCGTCCCCGGGGAGGAGGCGGCGGATGAACTTTGCGGTCGCCACGAGCTGCGGGCGCGAGTCCGCGCGGCGCGCCGACTCGCGCAGCTTCTGGCCTCGCTTGCCGTCGTCCGCCTCCGTCGGTGCCGGGGTCCGAGAATCGCCGTCTTCCATTCGGGGCATGGTGGCGGATTGGCGGAGGGCCGGTACCAATAGCCTGCCCGCCGTGGTCGACGTCGACGCCAGGCTCGGACGAGTAGGGCTGCCGGAGCCGGTGTCCGCACTCGCCGCTCGCGACTGGGACGCGATCATCGTCGGCGGCGGTCACAACGGGCTGACCGCCGCTGCCTACCTGGCTCGGGCTGGGCGGCGGACCCTCGTGCTCGAGCGACGAGAGCAGCTCGGCGGCGCGTGCACGCTGGAGCAGCCCTTCGACGATCCCCGTTACCTGATCAGCCCCTGCGCGTACGTCGTCGGCCTTCTGGACGAGCTCGTGGTGCGCGAGCTCGAGCTCGAGCGGCGGGGCTACCGGGTCTTCGTCTGCGACCCCAACCTCTGGTGCCCGCTCCCGGACGGCCGATCGCTGGCGGTCTTCTGCGACCGCGAGCGCAGCGCCGAGCACATGCGCGCCGCCGGGTTCGCGGATGCCGACGTGCGTGGCATGGTCGCCTACGAGGAGATGTTCGGCCGCCTTCGGCGCCTGCTCCGCGATGGCCCGCGGGGCGACACCTGGAGCGGGTCCTCGCCGAGCCGCGAGGAGCTCGAGGAGGTGCTGGGTCACGATGAGGAGCTGATCTCGGTGGTGTTCTCCGAGTCGATCGCGGAGACGCTCGACCGCTACATCGCGGACGAGGGCATCAAGCACGCGCTGTTCGGCCAGGGCGTGATCGGCGCCTTCGCCGGCCCTCGCGATGCGGGCACCGCGTCGGTGAAGCTGATGCATCACCAGGGAGACCTTCAGGGCCGTGGCGCAGTCTGGGGCTACGTCGAGGGCGGCATGGGCCGTGTCTCATTCGCCATCGCGCAGGCCGCGGCCGACGCGGGTGCGGTACTCGCAGCGGGTGTCCCGGTCGGCCGGATCGTTCCGGGGGAGGGGGTCGAGACAGAGAGCGGGGAGCTGATCCGCGCACCGACGGTGATCTCGAACGCCGATCCGAAGCGAACCCTGGGGATGCTGGCCGACGACGACGTGCCCGCCGACTTCGCCAGGCGAATCGCCGACTGGCGCATCTCCTCGCCCGTGGTCAAGCTAAACGCCGCCCTCAGCCGCCTGCCGTCCTTCACCGCCGCCTCCGACGTCCCCGCGCACCGATCGATGGTGTCGGTGACGCCTGGACTCGACGCCGCCCAGGACGCCTGCGAGGCGTCACGCCGCGGCGAGCCTCGAATCGGCTTCGCCGAGCTCTACTTCCAGACCGCCTACGACTCGACTGTGGCGCCGCCCGGCCGGCACACGGTCAGCGTGTTCGCGCAGTACGCGCCGTATGAGCTGGCCAACGGCACCTGGGATGAGCAACGCGATGCGATCGGCGAGCAGGTCCTCGAGGTGATCGCGGCCTACGCGCCTGACATCGGTGAGTGCATCGAGCAGATGGAGGTCCTCGGGCCGCCGGACATCGAGCACCGGATCGGCCTCACCGGCGGGCACATCTTCCAGGGTGAGGCGCTTCCGGATCAGATGTGGGACCGGAGGCTCGATCACCGCACGCCCGTCGAGGGGCTCTACATGTGCGGGGCCGCCACGCATCCGGCCGGGTCGGTCATCGCCCTGAACGGGCGCAACGCGGCGATGGCCGTTCTCGAAGACGTCTCCAGGGCTGGCTGACCAGCCGATTGGGCGACTCGCCGAGTCGGCCGGGCCCGGCTCAAGTCGGCGGTCGAACTGCCGATGGCAGTCATGCATGCAGCGACGCCCGAGAGGGGCAACGGTGGCGCGCCTTCGAGCGAAACAAGAGTCGATAGCGGCTGTCGCCGTCCCAAGGGAGGCGCGGCGCGAGACGAACGGGATCACCTCCCGGCTCGTCCTGCTGTACACCGAAGAGGTCGGTGGTGAGGACACGGTCCAGAGCGTGCTCGCGCGCTGCGGCATGAGCGACCGCCGCGAGCAGCTCCTCGACGAGAACTACTGGTTCTCGTACGAGAACAAGATCGCTCTGTTCGAGGCCGCCTCCGAGGTGCTGGAGGACCCGAACGTGATGCTGCACGTCGCGAGCCGGGCACTTGACCTCAAGGTGGGGGGCGGCCTCAAGGTGGCGCTGCGGGCGCTCGGCTCCCCCCGGCTCGTCTACCAGAACATCGTCCGCGCCAATGCCAAGTTCAGCGGGAGCCACGTCATGGAGCTGCTGGACGTCGGCACGCGCCACGCCGTGATCAGCTATTCGGACCTCACTGGGCGGCGGCGCTACCACGAGCTCGACTGCCAGTACAACCGCGGCATGCTGGCGTGCGTGCCCGAGCTCTTCGGGCTCGGCCCGGCGCACGTCGAGCACCAGGTGTGCGGCTGTAGGGGCGGCCCGGCGTGCATCTACGGTCTCCGCTGGGAGAGCGGCGCGAACGAGCTGCGGTTCGCGCTCGGGGCCGCGCTGGTCGGCGGCGGCGCGCTCGCGGGCGCCGCCGCATTCGATCCGGCGCTCCTGCCGGTCGGCGCCGCGATCGCGGGCGTGGCGGCTGTCGCCGCATGGATGAGGGCGGACCATCAGGCGCGCGCGGTGCGGCGCCAGCTCGAGGCCGAGGCACGCGAGCAGTCCGACGTCGCTGAGCGTCTGATCGCCTCGCTCAAGGACCTCGTGTCCGAGCTTCGCCTCGACGACGTGCTGGCGAAGATCACCGCGAACGCCCAGGCCGCTGTGGTGGGCAAGGAGTTCGCGCTGCTCGTGGATGACGGCGAGGGACCGCGGTGCCAGAGCTACACCAGCCTGCCGCTCGGGGCCGTCTCCGTGCTCGAGTCCTGGGCCAAGGGTGTCGCCACGGTTGACGGGCCGGTCACGGTCGACGACGTGGTTACCTCTCCGGAGCTGGCCCGGCTCGCGATCGACGCGGAGCTGCCGTTCGGGTCGATCTGCGCCGCCCCCCTCGTGTTCCGGGGTCGGCACCAGGGCCTGCTGGTGGCGCTGGCCACGCAGCCCCGGACCTTCCTCCCCCGAGACGTCGACCTGATCCAGTCCTATGCCGCACAGGCGGCGGTGGCACTCGCCAACGCCCGCATGTACCAAGAGCTCGAGGAGCTGGCGAGCCGCGATCACCTGACGGGTCTGCTCAACCTGCGGGAGTTCCACGAGTCCCTCACCCGGGAGCTCGAGCGCTGCAAGCGTTACGGGGGGCGCTTCAGCGTCGTGCTGTTCGACCTCAACCGCTTCAAGGCGGTCAACGACTCGCACGGCCACGCCGAGGGCGATCGGGTGCTGCGGGAGGCCGGCGAGGCCTTCGCCCGAACCTGCCGCTCGTCGGATCTCGCCTTCCGCGTAGGAGGCGACGAGTTCGCGTACATCCTCCCCGAGAGCGGTGAGGACGCGGCCGCGGCCGCCGCCGGACGCCTGCGTGCGGAGCTGGCGTCGATGCCGGAAGGGCTCGACTGCTCCTACGGCATCACGGTCTGGCCGGAGGACGGGCCGGAGCGCGCCCGCCTGCTGGAGGCCGCGGACGGCCGCCTCTACGACATGAAGCGGGACGTCCCCGAGCCGGACGCCCAGAGCTCCTCCGAGTAGCCCCGGTCATCCGATCGGAGGATCGATCCCCCACCGATCGCAGGGTGCCAGGTTCATCCGCAGAAACGTCCGACCGGAGGATTGCGCCTGGACGCGGGGGTGGCGAGCATGGGCACAGCCATCCTCCGCACTGGTTGATCGCTGCAGCTGGATAGCGAGCTGCCAGCCACGCGATTGACCCGGGAGCGCCGCACCAGTCCATCCCTAGGTGCGGCGCTCCCACTTCTTTCACCGACATCGCCTTTTCGAGGGCGTTGGGTTAGCCTGAGCCGGGATGAACGGGACGCGATGGTGTCCGTGGCCGGCGTGACCAGGAGGAGGCTTGAGCGCTAGAAGGTCGGATCGGGTGCGGGTGTTCGTTGCCGACGACCACCCGGTCTACCGCGACGGAATGGTGCGGGCCATCAGCGAACGCCCCGACCTCGAGCTTGTGGGCGAGGCCAGCAACGGCCGCGACGCCCTCGAGGAGATCGCGAACCTCAAGCCCGACGTGGCCCTGCTCGACATCAGGATGCCGGGGCTCGACGGCCTGGAGGTGCTCGGCGCCGTTCGCCGGGACAGCTCGAGCACCGAGATCCTGCTCCTCTCGGCCCACCTTGACAGCGACCTCGCGTACCGGGCAGTTGCCGCAGGAGCGAAGGGCTACCTCTCGAAGCAGGCGGCGCGGACGGAGATCTGCGATGGGATCGCGGCGGTGGCCGACGGTGGCACCGCGTTTGCCCCCGAGGTCCAGACCGGTCTGGCGAGCGAGCTGCACGAGCGCGAGCGGGGACAGCAGGGGCCGGTCCTCACCTCGCGCGAGCGCGAGGTGCTGAAGCTCGTGGCCGCCGGCCATTCGGCGCCGGAGATCGCCGAGCGCATCCACCTCAGTCCGGCCACGGTCAAGTCGCATCTCCAAGCCATCTACGACAAGCTCGGCGTCGCCGAGCGGGCGGCGGCCGTCGCCGAGGGAATGCGGAGAGGGTTCCTCGAGTAGGGAAGGTGTGTCATGAGGTGCTTTAGCACCGAAACTGGCATGTCAGGCGGCGAAGCCGCCGCAGGAGCTTGCGCGTGAGCGTCGAGTCCAGGCGCGAGGAATCCGAACAGCTGAAGGCGGCCCTGCTCGACGGGGCGCTCGACTGCGTCGTCGCCATCGACGGGCGTGGGCGCGTCCTGGAGTTCAACCGGGCCGCGGAGGTCACGTTCGGGTACGCGGCGGACGAGGCAATCGGGTCCGAGCTGGCGGAGCTGATCGCGCCGCCCGACCTCCGCGAGGAATACCGGTGGGAGCTCGACCCAGGGGCGCCAAAGGATGGGGAGCCGGATCGCCGCGTCGAGCTGACCGCTATGCGCAAGGACGGGTCGACCCTCCCGGTCGAGGTCGCGGTCCGGCGCGTGCCGGGAGTGGAGCCACCGATCTACGCCGGCTACATCCGCGACGTCAGCGACGTGAAGCGCAGTGAGGAACGCGCGCTCAAGCAGAGCCGTGCGATCGCCGATCTCGCGCAGGCCCGCGGCGAGCTCGTCTCCCAACTCATGCTCGCGGAAGAGCGAACGCGGCAGCGCATCGCGCAGGTGCTCCATGACGACGCCCTCCAGCTGCTGCTCGCCGCGCACCAGGATCTGCTGGAGGCGGCTCCGGGAAGGGAGGGCGTGACGCGAGCCCAGCACGCCCTCGAGGGCACGATCGAGCGCCTTCGCGAGGCCGTGGCCGCCCTCCACCCCGTGACCCACCAGCAGGGAGATCTGCAGACGGCGATCGGCGCGATCGTCCGCGAGAGCGCCACGCGAGGCGGCTTCCGGTACACCGTTCGAGTCGAGCCGGACGCGGCTGGGCTCCAGGACGAGCTCGTGCTCTCGGCGTGCCGGGAGCTGGTCGCCAACGTCGCCAAGCACGCAAAGGCATCCCGCTGTGCGGTGAGCGTCGATCGCAACGGCGACCTGGTCAGGCTGGAGGTGGCCGACGACGGCGTCGGGATTCCCCCGGGACGCCAGCAGGCAGCCCTCCGGCAGGGCCACATCGGGCTGGCGTCGACGATCCAGCGCATGCAGGCGATCGGGGGCGACGGCGAGGTCACGAGCTCGGACGGCAAGGGGACCGTGGTCCGCGCCTCGATTCCGATCAACTCCGACTAGCCGCACCCGGGCGACGACCCTCCAATCGTCTATGCGCGCATCCACCGATTGGTGGGGCCGTCCTTCAACCCCAGAAAGGTTCGAATGGACTATGTTCAGGCTTGGGGTCGGGCTTCAGTATCGGTGGGCCGAACGTAGCTGCAATGGGAGACCGAAACTGACGAGGAAGGAACCGCAAGTAGTCGGGCAGGAGGCCTCTTCGAACGGGTCCCATGCGGAGGCCCTGGGCCCGGACGAGGCCCGGCTGACCCTGACCGTTCCGGCGGGCCCCACATCGGTCACGCACGTTCGCGACGCCCTCGGCGACCTGATCGCAGAGGGCGACCCCGTTGTGCTCGAGCAGGTGGCCGTGCTGGTGGGGGCGCTGACGAGCGGAACGGACCGGCCCGGGGCGCCGCCGTCGGCTCCGTTCGAGATCGAGCTGCGGGCCGATCGCTCCCGCGTGGTCGTCGACCTCTATGACCGCGACTTCACGGCTCACCGGTCCGAGGGGGGGCTCGTGGAGCTCGAGCGCAGCATGCTGACCCCCTGGCGGCTGAAGCTCGTGGAGCGCCTGGCGGACCGCTGGTCGGTGATGCATGACGAGCTGCTCGTGATGCGCTTCGAGTTCGACTCCGAGCAGGGCATGACGCTTCGGGACACGTCAGGGGGGTCGTAACGGCGTCGCCCGCTCCGCCGATCGTCTGAGGAGCATCCGCCGATCGGCTGTTGATCCATCCCCCGATCGGCGGAGCCGAGGTCCATACGCACAATCCTTCGATCGAGGGATGGTGCGCCCCCGGCCCGGCCGCGACAATCGTCTCGCGTGGGCAGGGATGCCCGCGTTGTGCCAGTACCAGTTCAGTAGTGCCAGTAACTGAGAGGGCTCCCGGATCGCGGCTTAGTCCCGACGCGGCCGGGGGCCCTTCTCATGTCCGCTCAGACGTCGAGGGCGGTCCCCGCCGGCCCCAGGTTGACGACCTCCGTCCGCCCGATCTCGGAGCGCTCGCCCCACGACTCGTGGATGTGCCCGCAGAGCGCCAGTTGCGGCTCCTTCGCGACGATCGCGTCGAGCACCGCGGCGCTTCCCAGGTGCTCGCCGGCGCCGCTCACATCGACGTGGCCCCGCGGCGGCGAGTGGACGGCCAGGACGCAGCCCTCCGGGCATGAGGCGAGCTTCTCGGCCGCCTCCTCCTCGGTCAGGTCGAAGCTCCAGTCCCACGGAGTCACCGGGACTCCGGCGCCGAGGCCGAAGAACTCGACCCCGTCGATCGCGGCGGACTCGCCATGGAGCACGACCGCGTTCTCCCATCCGTCGCACGCCCCGCGCAGCGCGTCCTCGGTCTCGTTGTTTCCGGGCACGAGGATGGCCGGCCGGGTGATCTGCCGCAGCACGCCGATCGTCTCTTCGAGGCCGGAGTGAACGGAAGCGAAGTCACCGACTCCCACCACGACGTCCGCGTCCTCGCTGGCAGCGACGAGCGTCTCGGCCCGGCCGGTGTCCACGTGAAGGTCGCTGAAGGCGAGAAGTCTCATTCGACCGAGTGCTCGGACTCTAGGCGTTTCGCCAAGGCGAGCGTCCCGGGATCGAGGGGCGCCTCGCGCAACTCGTAGAGCTCGCCGAGTCGCGCGAGGATTGCCTCCTCGACACGCTGCACCGTGATGGAGGCGACCTCGTCCTCGATGCTCCCCGCGGTCGCCGGGTCCCAGGCGAGGTCCAGGGCCTCGTAGACACCGATCAGCGGGTCCCGCACGCCCGCGCTGTCGCCGACGACGACCACGGCGCCGCGGTGAGCCGCCCCGGCGATGAGCCGCTGACCCGTTCCGGCCAGCTTCGTCGCTCCGCGCGCGTTCACGCTCCACGCACCGGGGCAGTACTCGCCCGGGACCTCTCCGACGCGCGTGTCCACACCCAGCTGCCGGATCGCGTGGGCGAGCAGGTCCGCGAGCTCTCTGAATCGCTCTTCGGTGCGGGCTGAGGGGCGGCGGTCCGGAACGGCCCAGGACAGCGCCAGCGTCTGCTCGTGGTAGACGGCGGCGCGGCCGCCGGCCAGCCGGATGACCGGCTCGAAGCCGGCGTCGCGGGCCGCGCCGACGGCGCGCTCAAAGCCGGGGCTCGCCGCGTCCTGCTTGGAGAAGGCGAGGATCCTGGGCGGCCGGTGCAGCCGGAACGTCGCCGGGACCTCGCCCGCAGCCACCCTCATCAGCGTCGCACGTGCAACGGCCGTGCCCAGGGCGGCCGGTTTGGCGAAGCCCTGCCGCGAGAGGAGGAGTTGCTCGCCCGGTTCGAAATCCGGGGTGCGCTCAGTCATGGCCTTGTTAGGTCTGTGACCGGAGTCACACACAAACGCGCGTTCGCCTGCCACTCTCCGCCGCCGTTACGGACCACCCCTGAGGCAGGCGCCTGATCTGGCGCCGTCACCAAGTACCGCCCAGGGGAAGTAACGCCCGGCAGGCCGAGCGACGTTTGCGGCGCCGCCATGTGCGGTTGCCCCTTGCGGCGCACGGCTCCGCGATGAGCGCGGCCGGTGCACGCAATTTGGAGGTGGTTCATCCCATGTCCGTGGCTATCAGAGGGCTCGCAGCCGCAGGTGCGGTCGCGCTGACCTTCGGCATCGTCACACAGCCGAGCGGATCCGCCGCCCAGACCCCCGGGCACGCGCGGGCCGACGGCAAGCAGTCGCACCAGCGAGTCGCAGTGCTGGCGAGGCCCGCCAAGCACTTCACCGAGCTGATGCGCGAGGCGCATCAGCGGATCAAGCATCAGCACGCGGTGCGCGAGGCCAAGCAGGCGAGGGCCGCCGGCACCGCCCCGGCTTCCACCGGCGGCGGCGTCCCGTCGCCCGAGTCGGTGGGCGTCTCGAGCGCCACGCTCCAGGCGATTGCCGCCTGCGAGTCCGGCGGCGACCCGACCGCTGTCTCCGCGGACGGGACCTATCACGGCCTGTACCAGTTCGACTACGGCACCTGGGCCTCCGTCGGAGGCTCCGGGGACCCCGCGGCGGCTTCGCCGGCCGAGCAGACGTACAGGGCGGCGCTGCTGTACTCGCGCGGCGGCTCCAGCCCGTGGCCGATCTGCGGGTCGTAGCGGTCGGCCGAGCAGCTCAGGGCCAATCACCGCAATCCGCATCCGACAGGTGGATGCGGATTGCGGTGAACGGGATATCCGGCCCTGGACCCCACTCCTGCCTTTCGCGTGAAGCAGAAGCGGGAGCCGAGGCCCGAGACCCTTGCGTTAGACGGCTTGGACCTACGCTGCCGCGCCGTTTCGCTCCGGCTCTTCCTCCGCGTCGGGGCCGATGAGCGCGCGCCGGAAGACGCGCTGCTCGTCCTCGAACAGGAAGCCCCACAGGTGGCGCCGCTCGAGCAGCGTCCTGCGCTTCGTCTCGAGGATCGCCTTGCGTGGCAGCCCCGCGACCCGCTCAGAGAGCTCCATCGCTCGCTCCATCAGGTCGCCGCGGACGACCTCGCGGACGATGCCGAGCTTCTGCGCCTCCTCGGCCTTGACGAGGCGGCCGGTGAGGCAGAGGTCCTGTGCGACGGTCGCGGGCAGGACGGCGCGCGCCGCGGCGTAGCTCGGCGGGATCCCGCGCGGGAGCTCCGGATACCCGAACACGGCCTCGGTCGAGGCGATTCGGAGGTCGCAGAGGAGGGAGAGCGCGAAGCCTCCGGCGATCGCCGGCCCGTTGACCGCGGCGACGATGGGTCGGCGGCACTCACCGATCGCCTCGAATGCGAGGGTGCTGGTCTCGACCAGCTGCCTGCGGTTCTTAAGATCGCCGCCGAACTGGCTCGTGTCCATGCCCGCGCAGAAGGCCGGGCCTGCCCCCGTGAGCACCACGCAGCCGACGTGCTTGTCGCCCGAGAGGCGCCCGAACGCATCGGCGATCTCCTCGCGCAGCTCGATCGAGAGCGCGTTTCGCTTCTCGGGTCTGCGGAGCGTGACCACCGCGACCTCGTCGCGACGCTCGATTGAAAGCAGTCCGCTCCCCTTTGGCACGGGGGCACCCTACCCCGGCAGTCAAGCCCGCGCTAGGCGCGGTCGCGCCTCAGGCCGCCCGGCGCTGGTCCTGCCGGCGCCGCGTCAGGCGCGCGGACCGCGTGATGCGGATCTCCGCCTCGGTGCCGTTCGGCCGGTGCCGACGCATCTGCGCCTGGAGGCAGACGCTGCAGGAACACTCGGGGATCGTCAATCCGGTATGCGGGCAGATCGCCAAACTCGGCCTTTCCATCGGCACGACCGCGCGCAAATGTAGACGCACGGCAGGCGGGAAAAGTCGCGCTGCTGTGCCTGAGAGACTGGGCGCATGAGCGCGAGCGAGACCGGCAGCACCGCCGCGGGGCCCGACGAGCGTGGCGGGACCCCCGCCGAGGCGATAGCGGGCGCGAGGGTGCGGGCTCCGACTCGCGGCAACCGGCGCCTTGAGGCGTTGCTCGAGGGGGTCAACGCGGATGCCGAGCTCCGCGGCTGGTGGCACATGGCCCAGATCACCTCGGAGCGGCTTGGCATGTCCGACCACTCGTGGGTGCACGTGCAGATCGTGCTCAACATCGCCCTCCGGATCCTGCGGCTGCTCGTGAGGGCGGGCATCGAGCCTGCGATGGTCGCCGACCACAAGATGGGGCGGCGCGACGCGGAGGTTGTCGTCGCCTCGGGGGCGCTCCTCCACGACGTGGGCATGTCGATCCATCGCGCCGATCACGAGGCCTACAGCCTGTTCCTCGCGGAGCGCAAGCTCCGCGAGTTGCTCGCGGATCTCTACGACGAGCCGGAGCGGACCGTCGTCGCGTCGGAGGCGCTGCACACGATCATCGGGCACCGGCGCCGCGGCGAGCCGTACACGGTCGAGGCGGGAGTCGTTCGGGTGGCGGACGCGCTCGACATGGCCCAAGGCCGCTCGCGGGTGCCGGTCGAGTCGGGCCGCATGGGTATCCACGCGCTCTCGGCCGCGGCGATCGACGAGGTCCTGATCGAGGCCGGGGAGGACAGGCCGGTACGCCTCGAGATCCACATGAACAACTCAGCGGGGATCTTCCAGGTGGACGACCTGCTGGCGACGAAGCTCCGCGGAACGCCGCTCGAGAGCCAGGTGGAGGTGGTCGCAGCGGTCGAGGGCGAGACCGAGAAGCGCCTCCTGGGCGAGTTCCGGCTGCCCGAGGCCTGAGGACTAGACGCCAGCGCCCTGAGCGCCCCGACCCTCGCCGGCGGCGAACCGGGTGGCGCCCCGGATGCCGGTCTCGATCGAGGCGCGGCCGATCTCCGCCTCCAGGGCCAGGCCTTCGGTGAGCGAGAGCCCGGCGCCCTCGATCGCGGCGCGCCGGTCCGACAGCATCGTCGTCTGCGGGAAGCGCGCGAGCCCCTCCGCGATCTCCAGGGCTCGATCCAGGTGTGCGCCCTCGGACACGACCTCGTTGAGGAGCCCCCAGTCGAGGGCCTCGCCGGCGTGGAGGACCCGGCCAGTCAGGATCATCTCGAGCGCCCTTCCCATGCCCACGATCAGCGGCAGGCGCTGGGTGCCGCCGTCGATCAGGGGGACTCCGAAGCGGCGTTCCGTGAACCCGAGCCGGGCGGTCTCCGTGGCGATGCGAAGATCGCACCACACCGCCAGCTCGAGGCCGCCCGCCAGGCACCAGCCCGAGATCGCCGCGATGGTCGGCTTGGACGGGGTTAGCCGCGTGAAGCCCATCGGGCCCTCCGAACGCGACGCCACCGACTCGATGACGTCGGTGGAGACGTCGGGGCCCGCCTCCGCGAGGGCCTTCAGGTCGGCGCCCGCGCAGAACGCCTCGGGTCCCTCGCCGGTGAGGATCAGGACGCGAGCTCCCTCGTCGGCAACGAATTCGCGGTAGCCGTCGAGCAGCAGGCTCGCCGTCTCGGCGTCGACGGCATTGCGGCGCTCACGCCGGTCGATCGTCAGGACCGCGGCGGCGCCGATGCGCTCGTAGCGGACCTTGGGCACGGACGGGGGCTCGGGTCAGTCCGCCGCCGGTGGGCGCAGGCGCTCGAGCTCCTGACGCCTGCGCTCCTTGCGGTTCTCGAGCCGGCCCTGAAGCAGCGACAGGACCGTGACCAGGACGGTGAAGAAGATCAGGCAGCCGAAGCCGAAGTACGTGACGACCTTGTCGTCGGTCGGCCCCCAGAGCCCGACGCCGTCGGCGGCGAACGCGGACGGCGCGAAGGCCGCGAGGATCGCGAGCGAGGCTGCGGCGACGGCGATCAGGCGTGCGGCTCGGGCGCGGCTCACGCGCGTAACCTTACTTCAGGGCCTTGCCCAAGAGGAATCAGCGCCTTTCTTTAGGCAGACTAAAGACGCCCTCCCTACCGTGCGCGCGCTCCCCGCCCGCCCCCGCCCCCCGACCACCCATGCTCTCCTACCTTCAGGCAATCGTCATCGCCCTCGTCCAGGGCGTAACCGAGCTGTTCCCGGTCTCGAGCCTGGGTCACTCGGTGCTGGTCCCGGCCTGGATCGGCGGCAGCTGGCAGACGCTCGTCACCCAGTCGTCGGAGCCGCACAGCGAATCCTCGTTCTACCTCGCGTTCCTGGTGGCGCTCCACGTCGCCACGGCGCTGGCGCTGCTCTGGTTCTTTCGGGCGGATTGGATCCGCATCGTCACCGGGTTCTTCCGCAGCGCGAGGAGGAGCATCGGCGAGCGCCGGTTCACCGCCACCGACCAGGACGAGCGCCTGGCGTGGCTGATCGTGATCGCGACGATTCCGGTCGGCATCACCGGCGTCACCCTGGAGCACGTCTTCAGGACCGCCCTGGCGAAGCCGGTCGCGGCGAGCGCGTTCCTGTTCTTAAACGGCCTGATCCTGCTCGTGGGCGACCGCTTCGCTCGCCGGCAGCGCGCCGCGGCGCGGGCCGCGCGCAGGCAGCCGGGCGGCCGAGGGGGCGGCGCCAGGGACCGAGGAGGGCCAGGGCTTCGCGGCGGAGGCGTTCAGCCGCGAGCGGCGCGCGCTCGGCGTCCGACGTCGCCGAGGCGTATCGCCTCCGACGCCCGCATCTCCGGTCTGCCGTACACGGACGGGTTGCGCATCGGGATCCTGCAGATCTTCGCCCTCTTCGCCGGCATCAGCCGCTCCGGGATCACGATGGTCGGCGGGCCTGTGGCGCGGGCTGGGCTACGAGGACGCCGCCCGGTTCGCCTTCCTGCTGGCGACGCCGGTGATCCTGGCCGGCGGGGTCTGAAGATGCCGAGCCTCTTCGGCAAGGCGGGCGATCACATCCACGGCCAGGTGATCGTCGGCATGCTCGTCTGCGGTGTCGCCGCGTACTTCTCGGTCCGCTACCTCGTCAAGTACTTCGAGACACGGACCCTGCTGCCGTTCGCGCTCTACTGCCTCATAGCTGGAGCCGTCAGCTTCATCCGCTTCGCGGCGTTCTGAGCTCTAGGATGCGCGCGTCTTGTCCGCGCTCGAGGCCCTTCTCCTCGGGATCGTCCAGGGGCTGACCGAATTCCTGCCGATCTCCTCGTCGGGGCACCTGATCCTGGTGCCCTGGGTGCAGCAGTACCACTTCCTGGAGCACCACGAGTCCTTCAACAAGACCTTCGACGTCGCCCTCCACGCGGGCACCCTGGTCGCCGTGCTCGCCTATTTCCGGGCGGAGATCGCGCGCCTCGTGGGGGCGCTGTGGCGGTCCCTTCGAGCCCGTGCCGTCCGCGATTCCGACGAGCGCCTCGCGTGGGCGATCGTGGTGGCGACCATCCCCGCCGTCATCGCAGGCGGGCTGGGGCTGAGCTTCATCGAGGACCACCTCGGCGAGCCGTGGCAGATCGCCATCCTCCTGATCGTGTTCGGCCTGCTCCTGGGCTACGCGGACCGGCGGCCCGAACGCGAGCGGCTCGAGCAGGTCGGACCGCGACAGGGCCTCTACGTCGGCCTGGCGCAGGTGCTTGCGCTGGCACCCGGTGTCTCGCGATCCGGGATCACGATCACGGCCGGGCGGTTCCTCGGCCTGGATCGCGATTCCGCGGCGCGGTTCTCGTTCCTCCTGCTGGCGCCGGTGACCGCGGGGGCGGTCGCGTACAAGGGCTACCAGGCGATCTCCGAGGGACTGCCGCACGGGGTCGCGGTCCCCATGCTCGTCGGCACGATCGCCGCGGCGGTCTCCGGCTACCTGGCGATCGCCGCCCTGCTGGCGCTGGTCCGCCGGCACAGCTACGACGTCTTCGTCGCCTATCGGGTGCTGCTCGGATTCACGGTCCTGGGCCTGATCGCGTCGGACACCCTGCCCGCGACCTTCTGACGGGGGGCTGGTTGAGCCCCGACCCGCGTGTGGCGCGCGGGCGGATCGGGGGCTGGTAGGGCAACGCGCTGCCGACCCTGGACTTTGGCACGCATACCGAAGCAAACTCCAGTCTCGATCCAGAATGGACCTCGGCCGAGGCTGAAGCGGCTACAGGACGGCCCTGGGCTGGGAGTTCCTCGCGACCAGCCCGACGAGCATGTCCATGAGCGATCGCGTGTTGTCGATCGCGTCCTCCAGGCCCTGGAAGACGTCCTTCCAGCGCAGGATCACCATCGGGTCGATCCCGTGGTCGAACAGGGAGGCGATCGCCTCGCGATAGATCCGGTCCCCCTCGTGCTCCAGCTCGCGCATCTCGCGCGCCTCCCGCTGGAGGTCCGGGAGGTCGCCGAGCCGCTCGAGCACGGGCCGGACCACACGCGCCGAGTCCCGGGCGACCGCGGCGAGCTGCTGCGCCTGCTCGACGGGCGCCTCGATGCCGTAGAGGGCCATCTCCTCCGAGACCTCCTCGATCTCGTCGATGACGTCGTCGATTGCCTCAGCCAGCGCGTAGATGTCCCTGCGGTCGAGCGGGGCAATGCGACTCTGGTGGAGGCGCTGGATGATCTGCCGGGTGATCCGGTCGCCCTCGTGCTCGCAGCGGGTGATCTGGGACCGAAGATCGCGGCTCTCGGGCCACGACATCATGAGCTCGTATACGTGCTCGGCCGTCAGCTGGAGGTTGGCGCCTGCGCGCGCGAAGAGCTTGAACATCTCGCTGCCGCGCGCGTGCGAAACGAGGCCACCCCGGGTTCGCCTGGATCCTCTTGCACTCGAGCGAATGCCCATGGTGCTATCCGACCCCCGCTGTCCCTGGCTGCTTCGTCACGGTACCCCAGTGTCCCGTTGTTGAGCGCGACGCTGTGAAAAGGATGTGAATTGCCGGACATTCCGGCATTGCATGTTCGTCTCTCGCGACCTGACGCCAGCACCGATTTCTGTTACGACTATCCGCGTGGAGCCTCGCGATGGAGAGATGGAAGCGTCTCGCGAAGCCACGATCAGCACGCCCCAGATCCCGCCGGCCTGGATCAGCGAGTCGGCGTTGCTGGACAGGGCGTACGCGCTGGCCGAGTCGGCGCATCGCTCCCAGCAGCGCCCGACGGACGGCCGGCCGTTCCTGGACCATGCCGTCGAGGTTGCGACCTTCCTACATGAGGCCGCCTTCGACGACGAGCTCGTGGCAGTCGGGCTCCTGCACGACGCGGTCGAGCGCGGAAGCCTCACCGAGGACGAGCTGCGGGCCGAGATGGGAGAGGAGATCGCCACGCTTGTCATGACCCTCAGCGAGGACCCCGCGATCGACTCCTTCGAGGACCGCAAGGCAGCCCTCCGGGATCAGGTGCGAGCCGGGGGCGGGCTGGCGATAACCGTGTTCGCCGCGGACAAGCTCTCAGACATCGTGGGACTGCGACGCGGCCTCCAGCGCTACGGCGACATCATCGAGGACCGGATGGGAACCACGGTCGCGGGCATGGCCGGCCACTACCGCGAGTCGGTGGAGCTGATCGAGTCGGTCAGGCCCGGCTCCGCCTTCCTGCCGGCGCTCCGGGTTCAACTCGATCGTCTCGCGGTCGAGGCGCCGACTCCGTAGCCCCACCGCCCTCAAGGATGCCGCGCCCGGACGCGCACTGGGCGCGCCCGGGTCGCGGAAAACGAAGGCGCGCGACCCGGGGCAGGGAGTGAGGTCGCGCGCCGCACGAGAGAGGACTTCTCGCTGCGGAGCAGTCTCGCGGCACGACATCCGGGCGCGGTGAAGATTTCGAGAACCCACTTGTGAAACTTCTGTGAACCGGCGGGCTGACGCCCCCCGGCGTCATTACCATGGAGGCGGTCCAGACGGTGAGTGGGAGCCGGAGCAGCTCCGAACGTCGCGGCCACAGCCCATGAGCGCGAAGACCGCCACACTGCGCGTAGCCGTCCTCGACGACGACTCCGGGTTCGTGCACGTCTTGGCCAAGCGCCTCGATGGCGCCGGTGCCGAGTACCGCGTGCTCTCGGGGCCAATCCCCGCGGAGGAGCTCGCCGCGATGAAGCTGAACGCTTTGGTGGTCGACCCGGCGATCCTCGGTCCGCTCGGCTGGGACTTCATCGAGCGCGTCTGCGGCATGCTCCCGGACCTCGGGGTGGTCGTGTGCACGCAAGGTGCGACCCTCGCGCAGCGCGTTCGGGGGCTGCGGCTCGGCGCCGACGACTGGGTCAACAAGCCGTGCCATCCGGAGGAGGTCATGGCTCGCATCGAGGCCGTGGTCCGCCGCCACCGGCGCGGGCGCGCCCGCGAGGACGCCGGGCCACTGATCGCCGGGGATCTGGAGATCCGTTCGGATCGCTTCCAGGTCTACGTTTCCGGGGACAGCCTCGACCTGACCCGCCGTGAGTTCGAGCTTCTCCAGGTCCTCGCCGATCACGCGGGCAAGGTGCTCGAGCGCGACGAGATCTACCGGCGCGTATGGGGCTACGCGATGATCCACGGCGACCGCTCCGTGGACGTCTTCGTCCGGAAGCTTCGCTCCAAGCTCCAGCGGCGCTCGCCCGGCTGGGACTACATCCACACGCACTTCGGCATCGGCTACCGGTTCGACCCCCAGCCGCTCGGAGCGGCGGAGGACGACCCCGCCGTCGAGAAGGTCGCCAGGTCGGCGGCGGACGCGAAGCCGGCACCCGAGACGGAGACCGCGCCCGCCGCCCGGGGCTGAGGCCGGCCCCCGGCCCCGACCTGGCGGCATAACCGGCGCCGGGCGGGCGGAATCGCCCATTTCCCGCACTACGCAGGGTTTCACCACTTGTTAACAGGTCGGCCACCCCGCGGTAACAGGCTTTCCGCAATGCGCTGGGACGCTCCCGCCGACAACCGACCAAGGAGACCTAGCCAAGTGATTTCTCGCAAGTCGATACTTGCCGTTGCCTGTTGCGGAGTGCTCGCGCTCGGCGTTGCCGCGTGCGGCTCCAGCAGCAGCGACAGCACCAGTGGAAGCGGCGGCTCGTCCGGCGGCCCGATCACCGGTGCCGGCAGCACGTTCGTCGCACCGTTGATGTCCAAGTGGCAGTCCGGTTACTCGGAGAAGAGCGGTGACACGGTTACCTACGGGTCCATCGGCTCCGGAGGCGGCATCGAGCAGATCACGGCTCGCACCGTGGACTTCGGTGCCTCCGACGCGCCGCTCACCCCGGACCAGCTGACCGCCTGCAAGGGATGCATCCAGCTTCCCTGGTCCCTGGGCGCCGTCGTCCCGGCCTACAACCTGAACGGTGCGCCCAGCGACATCCATCTCACGGGCCCGGTGCTCGCCGATATGTACCTCGGCAAGATCACCGCCTGGAACGATCCGGAGATCGCGAAGCTGAACCCCGGCGCGAACCTTCCCTCGACGAAGATCACCCCGGTGTACCGCTCGGACGGTTCGGGTGACACGTACGCGTTCGTCGACTATCTCTCGGCAGTCAGCTCTGAGTTCAAGTCGAAGGTCGGCGTCGGCACCGAGGTCAAGTTCCCGACCGGAACCGGCGCGAGCGGCAGCGATGGCGTCGCGGCCTCGGTGTCCAAGACCGACGGGGCGGTCGGCTATCTGACGATCGCGTATGTCAACTCGAACGGATTCGACTACGCGCTCCTGCAGAACGCCGCCGGCAACTATCCGAAGGCGACGATCCCGGCGATCAACGAGGCCGCATCGACGGCGAAGTCCGTGCCGCCGAGCGGTGTCTCGATCGTGGACCCGCCGGCCTCGGCCAAGAACGCCTGGCCGGACTCCACATTCACCTACGTGATCCTGCCGACGAGCACCGACAAGGCCGACGCGCTGAAGTCGTTTGTCAACTACGCCATCGGCCCGGGCCAGGACTTCGCGGAGGGTCTCGGGTATGGCACCCTGCCGAAGCAGGTGATCACCGACGACAAGACAGCGCTCAACAAGGTCGGCGGTTGAGGAACGGGCAGTAGCCAGATGAAGGCGGGGAGGGATGCCCGGGGTCGTGGGCCACGGCCCCGGGCGCTCTCCGTCCACTCGCCCAGGGAGGCTTGATGACGACGGACGCCGCAACCGCATCAGTTGGGTCGGTTCTCACCGGCAAGGATCGCGGAATTCTGGACCGGTTCGGCGACCGGGCGCTGTATCTGATCACCCTCCTCGCCGCCATCTTCTCGGCAGTCATCCTCGGTGCCATCACCTACAAGGTCTTCGACCTTGCGGGAAGTGCGATCTCGCAATTCGGCCTTGGGTTCGTGACTACGAGCAACTGGGACCCGGTTCACGAGCAATTCGGGGCGGCGCAATTCGTCTACGGGACCTTCGTCAGCTCGTTTGGCGCGCTCCTACTCGCCACGCCGCTGTCAATCGCAATCGCCCTCTTCCTGACCGAGTTGGCCCCGCGGGGCACGCGCACCCCGATTGCGACTCTCGTCGAGCTTCTCGCCGGCGTCCCGAGCGTGATTCTCGGGCTCTGGGGCATTCTCGTACT
This sequence comes from uncultured Actinomycetes bacterium, assembly GCA_963702195.1. GTDB lineage: Bacteria > Actinomycetota > Thermoleophilia > Solirubrobacterales > 70-9 > AC-56. The sequence continues at coordinate 327,099 of OY969725.1, forward strand.
GGGGCCGTTCCTGAACGACACGATCGAGCCCGCCCTCCACGCAGTGCTCGGATGGATTCCGCTGTTCGGGAGCTCGTACTCGCCGGTCGGTCTCTTCCCGGCGATGGTGATCCTCACGATCATGACCGTGCCGATCGTGTCGAGTCTGACCCGTGAGGTCTTCGCCACGGTGCCTCCCACGACTAAGGAAGGTGCCCTGGCGCTCGGTGGGACCCGCTGGGAGATGATCAAGACCACGGTCCTCCCGTATTCCCGTCCCGGGATCATCGCCGCGGTGATGCTGGGCCTGGGCCGTGCGGTGGGCGAGGCGATCGCCGTGACGCAGGTAATCGGCGGCGCCCCGGGCATTCACTCGAACATCTTCCTGCCCGCCCAGACCATGGCCAGTCAGATCGCGGCGCAGTACCAGGGCGCGAGCCCGCTGAACCAATCGGCCCTCGCATATCTGGCCGTGATCCTCCTCATCCTCTCCCTGGTCTTCAACGGCGTCGCCCGGCTGCTCGTTCGCGGGGTGCAGCGGCGCGCAAACGAGGGATAGCGGTGGCGTCAGGCGATCACAAGCCGACCGACACCCTGCTGGCGCCCAGTCGCAATCTGCGCCGGCGGCACGCGCTCAACCGCGCCGTCGAGCTCAGCTGCTGGATCGCTGCGCTGCTGGCCGTAGGCGTGCTCCTGGTGGTCCTCGGAAGCATCGCGGTTAAGGGCGTCGGAAGCATCAGCATCGACTTCCTAACCCAGAACACGGCGAACTTCGGCGGGGGAGGGATCGGCAACGCCCTGATCGGAACGGGGATCCTGATCGCGCTCGCGGCGCTGATGGCGATCCCCCTCGGAATTCTGATCGCGATCTACACGAGCGAGTTCGCGGGAACGCGCTCGGGCTTCTTGATCCGCTACGTGCTCGACATCCTCAACGGTGTGCCCACGATCGTTACGGGGGTCTTCGTCTTCGCCCTCCTCGTGGTGGGCCATCAGCAGAGCGGCTGGGCGGGTGCCATAGGGCTCGCCATCGTCATGCTCCCCCTCGTCGCGCGAGCCTGTCATGAGGTCCTCACCCTCGTTCCGGGATCGGTCAAGGAGGCCGGCTTGGCGCTCGGTGCAAGCCGCTGGCGGACGACGCTGTCGGTGACCGTCCCGACCGCGCTGAGCGGAATGATCACCGGCGCATTGCTGGCCGTCGCCCGCGCCGTGGGCGAGACGGCCCCGCTGCTGCTCGTCTGCTCCATCTTTCCGGACACGGTCGTCACGGATCCATCTCAGCCCCTGCCGAACATCCCCGTGACGATCTTCCGCTACTCCGAAGCGCCAGACCCCGTCAAGCACGCGCAGGCGTGGGGCGCGGCACTGATCCTGATTCTCTTCGTCCTCTTGCTGAGCATGTTCGCGAGGGCGTTCTCCGCGCGTGCGCGCAAGCGCTTGGGAGCTGCGCGCTGATAATCAACAATGCACTCAAGGGAGCGTTCACCCATGGACTACGACTCGACTGAAGTGAGCGTGGTAGACAGCAAGGAAGAGATATTGCCGAGAAATCCCGGACAGCCCGAGACAACAACCACCAGCCAGCAGAGCTCTGGCGGCACATCCGTCGCTCCTCAGCCGACCGACGGGGCCGGGGGGATCGAGCAGATGCACGCCACTCGGCGCGTTCATCTCGAGGATCTGCACGCCTACTACGGCGACAATCATGCGGTCAGAGGAGTCGATCTCGCGTTCGAGCCGGGGAGGGTCACGGCGATCATTGGGCCATCCGGGTGTGGCAAGTCGACGATGGTCCGCTGCGTCAACCGGATGCACGAGGAGATCCCCGGCGCGCGCTCCGAGGGGCGCGTGCTGCTGGACGAAGTCGATCTGTGCGGGAACGGGGTGGACGTGGTCGCGGTGCGCCGGCTCGTGGGCATGGTCTTTCAGAAGCCGAATCCGTTTCCGACGATGTCGATCTTCGACAACGTCGCGGCCGGTCTCAGGTTCACTGGGACGCCGCGCGACGAGGTCACCGATCGAGTCAACGCCGCGCTGGAGGGCGCCGGGCTCTGGAACGAGGTCCAGGGCCGCCTCTCAAGTCCGGGCATGGGCCTCTCGGGCGGCCAGCAGCAGCGCCTCTGCATCGCCCGTGCTCTCGCCGTGGAGCCGGACGTGCTGCTCATGGACGAGCCCTGCTCGGCCCTGGACCCGGTGGCAACCCTGAAGATCGAGGAGTTGATCGCTCAGCTCAAGGAGAAGGTCACGATCGCGATCGTGACCCACAACATGCAGCAGGCGGGCCGCGTGGCCGACACGACCGCGTTCATGCTCACCGGCGAGCTGGTCGAGGTCGGGCCGACTGAGAAGATGTTCACGAACCCCGACGACTCCCGCACCGAGGAGTACGTCACCGGGAAGTTCGGTTGATGGAGCTCAAGGCCAGACACGAGTACCGCGAGGAGCTCGCGAACCTCGAGACCCGTGCCCTGGACGGCCTGGATCTGGTTGTCGCATCGCTCGACCGGACCATCGAGGCGGTTCAGCACCAGGACATCGAGCTGGCGGAGCTCGTGGTCGCCGACGACGACGTCATCGACGGCCGCTACCTGGAGGTCCACCAGTCGATCCTCGCGCTGCTCGCCACGCAGGCTCCGGTGGCGACTGACCTGCGCCTGATTTCAGCGCTTCTTCACGTGATGAAGAACATCGAGCGGATGGGCGACCAGTGCGTGAACATCGCGAAGCTGATCCCGATCGCCGGGCACGAGCCGCCCGCGGACGAGCGCCTGATCAAGAACCTCGTGACGATGGGCAACGCAACTCGGGCGGAGATCAGGCAGGCCAAGCGCGCGTTCGCGGAGCGCAACGTGGACATGGCGCGCGACCTCGTCCGCCAGGACGACGTGATCGACAACCTGAACAAGGAGTGCTTCCAGCTCGCGCTGGAGATCGGGGACGATCACGATCGCCGCGAATGGGCGATGACCATGCTGCTCGTCGCGCGGGCGATCGAGCGGATCGGCGACAACGCGGTCGACGTCGGCGAGCAGGTCGCCTTCGTGGTCACTGGGCTGTTCCGCGAGTTCGAGGACGCCTCGCATCCGGGCGAGCCCGTCGTCGAGCCACAGCCGTCCCCGTAAGTCGAGCATTGATGCCGAGGCCGGGCAGGGGGACCTGGGGCCACATCCGTGTGGTCTGACAAGATCGGGTTCAGGTACCAGTGATGCTCTGCGCGGCGATTGACATCGGCTCGAACACGACCCGCGTGCTCGTTGCCGAACCGCAGGGGGGCCAGCTCCGCAAGGTCATGGAGCAGCGCGCCTACACACGGATCGGCAAGGCCTCCCAGCACGACGGCGCGATCGATCGCTCCAAGATCGACGAGGTCGCCGAGGTGGTCGCGACCCAGGTGCGCCTGGCCCAGGAGATCGGCGCCCAGGCGATCCGCACGGTCGCCACGGCGGCGATTCGCGAGGCGGCGAACCGGGACGAGATCGTGTCCGAGATCAACCGCGTGGCCGGCGTCGACGTCGAGATCCTCAGCGAGCACGAGGAGGGGCGCCTGGCGTTCATCGGCGCCACCAAGACCCTGGGCCATCCGGTGGAGGGGGAGATCGCGGTCGTCGACGTCGGCGGCGGCTCGTCCGAGGTCGTGCTGGGCAGCGTGACCGATGGCCTGTCGGCCGTCCGGTCGTTCAAGATCGGCTCCGGGTCGCTCGCCGATGACCTGCTCACTCAGGATCCACCTTCGACGGCCGAGATTCGTCGCGTTCGCGACGCGATCGCCGATTTCTTCGAGGACGTCGAGTTCGAGCGCCCCGACCAGGCCGTCGCCGTCGGGGGCAGCGCGACCTCGCTCCGGGCGCTCGTGGGCACGGTGCTGGAGTACGAGACGCTCGAGCGGGCCGTGCGGGTGCTCACCGGCGACCCGATCGACGACGTCGCCAAGCGCTTCGAGCTCGACCCGCGGCGGGTGAGAATCCTCCCGACCGGCGTCCTGCTCCTGGAGAAGCTCTCCGAGCTCCTGGGCCAGCCGCTTCAGATCGGCAAGGGCGGCCTGCGCGAGGGCGTGATCCTCACCCTGCTGAATGGCGCGAGCAACGGCGCGCCCACGGCCCTGGCGGCCTAGATGACTGAATCGCACGCCTGGATGGCGCCCGTGGCCGGGGCAGCTCCGCGTCCTCGGTCGCTCGCGTGCAGTCATGCACGCTTCGCTCCCTGCGTCCTTGATCTGCTTGACCACGCGCGCCCCGAGGCGCACGAGGCCATGGAATCAGCCATCTAGTCCCCCGGGATGGGGCCGACCGAGGGCAGGCGCCTACGAGAAGCGACGGAGGACGACGGCGCGGCATGCGCCGCGATCTACACGCCGTACGTGACCGGCACGGCGATCAGCTTCGAGACCGAGCCGCCCTCTGCGGCCGAGACGTCGAGGCGCATTCGCGCCGCGTCGCAGCGGCACGCGTGGCTCGTCCTCGAAGAGGGGGAGGGCATCATCGGTTACGCCTATGGCGGCCCGTTCAGGGAGAGGGCCGCCTACGCCTGGACCTGTGAGGTGAGCGTGTACATGGAGATGGGTCGTCATCGGACCGGCGGCGGGCGCACCCTGTATGAGGCCCTGCTAGAGCGTTTGACGGACCGTGGATTTCATCTGGCGGTGGCCGGCATGACGCTGCCGAACGACGCGAGCCTGGCACTCCATCGCGCACTCGGATTCGAGCCAGTTGGCGTCTATCGTCAGGTGGGCTTCAAACACGGGCGCTGGCACGACGTCGCCTGGGTCCAGCGCCTCCTCGGCTCGGAGGGCGACCGGCCCGCCGACGGGCCGGAGCACACCGAGCGATGAGCGAACGCAGCTCGCGGCGAGGTCGCCCGTCTATCGCACGTCCGCCAGCTCCTTGCCCGGCTTCGGCGGAGGCGACGTCGGCGGTGCCTCGAAGGGCCACCAACGGCGGCGGAGCCAGAGCGCGACGTAGACGAGGCTCACGAGCACCGGCACCTCGATCAGCGGGCCGACGACCCCGGCCAGCGCCTGGCCGGAGCTTGCGCCCCAGACGCCGACCGCGACCGCGATCGCAAGCTCGAAGTCGTTGGAGGCGACGGTGAAGGCGAGCGTCGCGGTCCTGGGGTATCCAAGTCGCATCGCCCGGCCGATTCCGAAGCCGAGTATCCACATGACCACGAAGTAGACGAGCAGGGGCAGCGCGATGCGGGCGACGGTCAACGGATCGGCTGTGATCTGGTCGCCCTGGATCGCGAACAGCAGGACGACCGTGAACAGGAGGCCGTAGAGCGTGATCGGGGCGATTCGCGGGATCACGGTGGACTCGAACCACTCGCGGCCGTGTGCTCGCAGCCCCCAGCGTCGCGTGAGATAGCCGGCGGTCAGCGGGATGCCGAGGAAGATCAAGACCGTGCGCGCGACCTCCCAGATCGAGATCTCGAACCCCTGGGTGTCGAGCCCGAGCAGGTTCGGCAGCGCGTTCAGGTAGAACCAGCCCAAGAGCGCGTAGGCGGCGACCTGGAAGATCGCGTTGAAGACGACGAGAACGGCCGCGCGATCGCGGTCGCCGTCGGCGAGGTCGTTCCAGACCAGCACCATCGCGATGCAGCGCGCCAGGCCAACGACGATCACGCCGGTCCGGTAGGCCGGCTCGTTCGCCAGGAAGATCCAAGCGAGTGCGAACATCAGCGCCGGCCCGACGACCCATGAGAGGAACAGGGAGACGCCGAACATTCGCCCGTCGCCCTTGGTGCGGCCGAGGTCCTCGTAGCGGACCTTGGTCAGCACCGGGTACATCATCAACAGCAGCCCGAGCGCGATCGGCAGGCTGACGGTGCCCACCTTGAGGGTGTCGAGGAAGTCGTTCAACCCGGGTACGAGCGAGCCGAGGGCCAGGCCGCCGGCCATCCCGAGCGCGATCCAGAGCGGCAGGAAGCGATTGAGCGTCGACAGGCGCCGGATGACTGGGGCGTCCTCGGGCATCTAGGCTGCCTGCGATACCTGCGTCGGTCCCGGCCTCCGCGCGACCTCGGTGGGCAATAGCAGCGAGAGCCCGCCCGCAATCAAGAGAAAAGCGGCGGATACCCACAAGCAGGCGGTGAGCCCGTGCCACTCGTAGAGGAGGCCTGAGAGGACGGTGCCGGCGAGACGGCCGAACGCGTTGGCCATGTAGTAGAAGCCGACGTTCATCGCCACCTTGTCGTTGTCGGCGTAGGCGAGGATGAGGTAGGAGTGAACGGCGGAGTTCATCGCGAACGCCACCCCGAAGGGGATCAGCCCGGCGATGATCGCGAGTGTCGGGTCCACACCCGCGTCGAGGGCAACTGCCATTGCGGCCGGGAAGAGCGCCACGCCGAGCGCCAGCCACACGGCGGTCCTTCCATCGGGCTCGGTGCCGGTGCCCTGGGCGCGGCGGCGAACGAAGCGTGGTGCGACGGCTTGCACTCCGCCGTAGCCGATCACCCAGACTGCAAGCAGGATCCCCACCTGCCAGAAGCTCCACCCCAGCTCGGCGTACAGGAAGAACGGCAGGCCGACCACGAACCACACGTCGCGAGCGGCAAACAGGAAGATGCGCGCGGCAGCGAGGACGTTGACCGCGCGGTTGTTGGAGAACATGTGCACGAACTTCGCTGCTCGGTCCGGTCGGCCGAGGTGCCCTCGGATCGAGGTGGAGGTCACGACGAGCGCGATCAGCACGAACACCGCGAGCGCCAGCACCGCGCTCTGAAATCCGAACAGCGTCAGCAGCAGGCCGCCGAGGAAGAAGCCGACTCCCTTGAGTGCGTTCTTCGAGCCGGTCAGGAGGGCGACCCAGCGGTAGAGCGAGGACTGGTCGCCCTCGCCGACGACGATCTTGACGGCGCTCTTGGAGCTCATCTTGTTGAGGTCCTTGGCGACGCCCGAGAGCGCCTGGGAGACCATCACGTAGGGAACGACGAGCAGGGACGGCGGTGCGAAGCCGAGCATGCACAGCGCGGTGACCTGGATCGCCAGGCCCATGAAGAGCGTGATCTTCAAGCCCAGGCGAGTCGCGAGCCAGCCGCCCACGAGGTTGGTGAGAATGCCCGCGACCTCGTAGAAGACGAATAGCGAGGCGACCTGGAGGGGCGAGTAGCCGAGTTGGTCGAAGTAGAAGAGGACCAGGGTCCGGATCGCGCCGTCGACGAGGGTGTCGGTCCAGTACGCACCCGTCACCAAGACGTAGTTCCGGAGGTCGCGGCGACGTTCCTGTGCGGCGTCCAGCGCCGCGGCGCCGGCGCCGCTAGCCATCCCCGGTCCCGGCAGAGGAGACGGTGGGCTCGTTTTCGGGTAGATCGCTGGCGACCCTGCGCGCGAGCTCGACGAGACGGTTTGCGTAGCCCCATTCGTTGTCGTACCAGGCGAGGATCTTGACCTGGGTCCCGTCCGTGACCACGGTCGAGGGGCCGTCGACGATCCCCGAGCGGGGGTCGTCCTTGAAGTCGACGGAGACGAGCGGCCGTCGCTCGTAGCCGAGGATCCCCTCCAGTGGCCCTTCCGCTGCGGCTTCGAGCAGCCCGTTCACCTCTTCGACCGTCGTCGGCCGGGTCACCTCGAACACGCAGTCGGTGAGCGAGGCGTTCAGCAGCGGCACCCGCACGGCGAGTCCGTTCAGCCTGCCCTCGAGCTCGGGGAAGATGAGCCCGATCGCGGTGGCCGAGCCGGTCGTGGTGGGGATCAGCGAGGCGCTCGCCGCGCGCGCCCTGCGCAGATCCTTGTGCGGAGCATCGATCAGCGTCTGCGTGTTGGTCATGTCGTGAAGGGTCGTGATCTGCCCGTGCCGGATCCCGATCCCCTCGTGGATCACCTTCACGACCGGAGCCAGGCAGTTAGTTGTGCACGACGCCGCCGTCAACAGATCGTGGCGCCCGGGGTCGTAGAGGTGGTCGTTGACCCCGGGGACGACGTTCAGCGCGTCGCCCTTGACCGGGGCGGCGACGATGACCTTGCGCACTCCCTGTTGGAAGTAGGCGTCGAGGAGCTCCGCCGTGCGGAACCTTCCAGAGCACTCGAGAACGACCTCGACGCCCAGGTCTCCCCACGGCACATCCGCAGGTTCCGCCTGCCTGCTGTAACCAAGCGCCGTGCCGTTGACGGTGAGCCCATCGCGATCGCCCTGGACGTCCTCGGACCAGCGACCGTGGACCGAGTCGAAGGTCAGTAGGTGCGCGGCGGTAGCGGCATCGCCGTGCAGCTCGTTGACGTGTATGAACGTGAGCTCCGGCCAGCCCCAGGCCGCGCGGAGCGCCAGGCGCCCAATGCGACCGAATCCGTTGATTCCGACAGACGTACTCATCGGGCTCGAGCGGGCGACTTGGAAATCTCGATTCTGGACAGCTCAGGCATCCGCCAGGAGCTCGCCCAGCAGCGCCCGGACGCGTACCTCGATCTGGTCGCGAATCCCTCGCACCGTCGTCAGATCCTGACCCTCGGGGTCGGGGAGCTCCCAATCCAGGTAGCGCTTGCCAGGATAGATCGGGCACGCGTCACCGCAGCCCATCGTGATCACCGCATCGGCCGCCCTCACGACCTCGTCGGTCAGCGGCTTCGGGAACTCCTCGCTGACGTCGACCCCGATCTCCTCCATCGCCTCGACGACGGCGGGGTTGAGGCTCTCGGCGGGGTCGGAGCCGGCGGAGCGAACGTGAACCTCGCCGTCAGCGAGCTTGTCAAGCAGTCCGGCCGCCATCTGGCTGCGGCCAGAGTTTCGCACGCAGACGAACAGCACCTCGGGGACTTCCTTGGTCAACTTGCCCTCCACCTGCGCGAGCGCGCGAAGTCGCTCGCGCGCGAACCGATGCACGAACAGCGGCACGAAGTCGTGAAACCGCGCCCCTGAGAGGTCGTCCAGCGATTCGTCGCAGTAACGCTGGATCGTCTTCTCGGAAAAGACTCCTCGAAACTCGTCGGTGAGGCTCCGAACGCCTCGCTCAACGTGGCCACGGATCTCCGGATCGAGATGGTCAAGCTGCAGCGGCATTGTTCCTCCTCCCGCGCGATCTTTGGTACGCGAGGGAGAATATTCCATTGACATACATCATTTCAATTGATATACGTAAATAGATGACCGTCGATCTGGAGCTCTCCCCGAAGCAGAAGCGACCCAAGGGCCAGCCGTGCTGCGAGCCCGTCGTCTACCCGGACGTCGAGCGGGCCCAGGCCGAGCGGATGGGAGGCGTCGCGAAGGCGCTGGGCGATCCGATCCGCGTGCAGCTCGTCGATGTCCTGCGAAAGCACGCCGGCAAGGTGTGCGTCTGCGAGCTGGTTCCGCTCTTCGATCTATCCCAGCCCACCGTCTCGCATCACCTCAAGGTGCTGCGTGAGGCCGGGATCGTCGGCTCGGAGCGACGCGGCCTGTGGGCCTACTACTACGTCAACCCGGAGGCATTGGAGGAATTGAGCGCATGGCTGAGCTAGACCAGATTCGCGACACCGTCCGCGACCGCTACGCCGGTGCAGCGCGGTCCGTGGGGGAGGGCCGGCCCGGTTGCTGCGGGCCGTCGGCATCCGGGTCCGGCTGCGGATGCGGAACGGACATACCGGACGCTTGCGGTGACGCGACCTTCGGAGCCGGCGTCTATAGCGGCTCCGAGCGCGACGCGCTACCCGACGCGGTCAAGCTCGCGTCGCTCGGCTGCGGGAACCCCACCGCGGTCGCCGAGCTTCACGAGGGCGAGACCGTTCTCGACCTCGGCTCCGGTGGCGGGATCGACGTGCTGCTCTCGGCCCGTCGTGTCGGTGCGGCCGGTAAGGCGTACGGCCTCGACATGACCGACGAGATGCTCGATCTCGCCCGGCGAAATCAGCGGGAGGCCGGCGTCGCCAACGCCGAGTTCCTCAAGGGAACGATCGAGGAGGTGCCGCTGCCCGACGACTCCGTCGACGTGATCATCTCCAACTGCGTGATCAACCTCTCCGGCGACAAGCCCGCGGTGCTCCGCGAGGCGGCACGTGTCCTGCGCCCCCGCGGCCGCTTCGCGGTGAGCGACGTCGTCGCGGACGACGACATGGACGAGGCGACGCGCCGCGACATGGAGCAGTGGACCGGCTGCATCGCCGGCGCCCTCACCCGCGAGGACTTCGAGCGCGAGCTCGTCGCGGCGGGCTTCGAGGACGTGGAGGTCGCCGAGACGCACCGCGTGCACGATCAGGCCGTCTCGGCGATCATCCGGGCCCGCCTGCCCGGATGACGACCGCTGAGATCCAGCTCAACGACCCCCAGACGCTCTACCGGCGCTGGGAGGACCAGCAGTGGAGTCCGTTCGAGATCGACCTCGCACGGGACGAGGAGCAGTGGCCACAGATGAGCGACTCCGATCGGGACCTCATCTACTGGGCGCTCTCCTCGCTGATGGTCGCCGAGGAGCGCATCACGACCAAGTTCTCGGGCCTGGTCGCCGCCCACGGGAGCGAGGAGGAGGCCACGTTCCTCGCGACCCAGCAGGTGGACGAGGCACGGCACATGCAGTTCTATGCGCGGTTTCGCGACGAGGTGGTGGACGCCCCCGCGGTGATCGCCGCCCACGTCGAGACCGCGCGCGAGCAGGTCTCCCCGGCGTTCCGGAAGATCTTCGACGAGGCGCTCGTCGAGGCGCATGAGGCGCTCGTTGCGGCGCCCGGCGACGTCATGGCGAAGGTCCGGTTCGTGACGATCTACCACCTGATCCTCGAAAGCGCGCTCGGGCTGACCTCGTTTCGCTTCATCACGCGATACCTCGAGGGGCAAGACCTGCTGCCCGGCTTCGTCGTGGGTTACTCCAAGATCCACCATGACGAGACCCGGCACATCGGCTACGGCGTCTGGTTCCTGCGCGAGGCGGTCCGGGAGGACGAGCAGGCTGCGGACGCGATCCGCGCCACCCTCAGCGAGCTGCTGCCGGTGGTGGCCGAGTCCCTGACTCCGCCCGATCGCGAGACGGACACCGACTGGGACGCCCTCGGGGCCGGCCCGGACGAGATCCGGGAGTTCGCGCTCGGCGGGCTCACCCGGCGTCTCGAGGTGATCGGAGCGCCGCTCTAGGTCCCGGCCGTCCCGGCCGCCTCGGTGGATCCAGGCTAAGGTGACGCGATGGCGAAGGCGCGGCCGATCGAAGGGCTCCGGGCCGAGGAGCCGTATGCGGCGACCGCGGCAAAGGTGGTCGCCGTTCGGGCGCGTGAGGTGGCTGACCACTCCAAGAACGTCCTCGACACGGACGACATCGAGCGCGTGCACGACATGCGCGTCGCCACCCGTCGCCTGCGAGCCGCGCTGGAGATCTTCGAGCCCTGTTTCCCCGAGGCCCAGCACTCCGAGGCCCTGACCGAGGTCAAGGCGGTCGCCGATGCGCTCGGAGAGCGCCGCGACGCCGACGTGACGATCGCGGCGCTGGAGCGCTTCGGCGAGAACCTCGCCGCCCCCGACCGTCCAGGAGTCGCCAGCCTCGTCGCTCAGATCCGCGCCGAGCAGGCCGAGGCGAACGAACGCCTCGAGGCGTTCGTGCAGCCGCGCCGCCTCGCCGCGCTCAGCGAACGGCTCTCCGAGCTCGTGGTTGAGGCGGAGGGGCTCGGCGCCGAGGAGCCCGCGTGAAGGCGCGGAAGGTCAAGAAGCTCGACCCGCGTGAGTCGCTGGCCGAGAACGCGGCACGCATCGTGCGGGTCCGTCTCGACGAGATGCGCTCCTTGGCGCCCAAGGCATGGAAGCCCGGCGGCGTCAAGCAGCAGCACGACATGCGCATCGCGGCCAAGCGGCTGCGCTACGTGCTCGAGGCAACCGAGTTCTGTTTCGGTCGCACCGGCGAGGTCGCTCGCCGCCGGGCTCGCGATCTGCAGGAGATACTCGGCGAGCTTCATGACTGTGACGTCATGCTGCCCCGGGTCGAGCGCCACCTCGCCGAGCTGCGCGACGCGGACGCGGACGCGGTTCGCGGGCGGGCGGGCGGAGCCGACGATCTGGATCCGACGCTGGCGGCCAGGGCTCCGCACCGGACGTCCTACCGCGGCCTCGAGATACTGATGGTCTACCTCCAGGCTCGCCGCAGACTGCTCTTCGACCGGTTCCGGGAGTTCTGGGCAGAGCAGGAGCGCTCCGGAACGTGGGATCGGCTCGAGCGGTCCGCCGAGCGACGCGTGGAGGAGGCCCGCGAACGCCGCCGCGCCGCCAAGCGGGCAGAGCGAGCCAGGCTTGAGCTGGAAGAGGCCGAGCGCGAGGAGCGCCAGGCCGCCCTGCGCGCCGCCGCCGCGGCGGAGGAGCTCAAGAGGGCCCGCAGGACGGCTGGACCGCAGACCGCGTCCGGTTCTCAGCGCGCGCCGGCGCGACCTCCGCAGCCTCAACGGCCGGCGCCACATCCGAGCGCACCCGCCGCCCCGGCGCGCCGAACGGCGGGCCTCGAGGCGCGGGACGGCGAGCGATCGAACGGCGCCGAGGCTCCGCGCGAGGACGGCGGCTGAGGGCTTGCGCCGGCTGCTGGTAGTCGTGACGGGCGGGGTCCTCGCGGCCCTGCTCCTGACCGGCACCGCCGCCGGTCACGTCAAGTTCGTCAAGGGCTCGGCTGGGCTGGGCGACCCGTACTTCCCGAAGGCCGGCAACGGCGGCTACGACGTCCGGCACTACGGGATCCAGTTCCGCTACAAGCCGAAGCCCAACTACCTCAGGGCGAAGACGCAGATCCTCGCGACCGCGACCGAGAACCTTTCGCGCTTCGACCTCGACTTCAGGCACCTGGGCGTAACGAGCCTGCGCGTGAACGGGGCGAAGGCCTCGTTTGTGCGCCGCGGCCAAGAGCTCAAGATCAGGCCCAGCCGCGGCCTGCCCAAGGGCAAGCCGTTCACGGTCCGGGTCTCCTACCGGGGCCACCCGCGCCCGGTGACCGACCCTGATGGCTCCTATGACGGGTGGACCCCAACGGACGATGGCGCCTTCGTTGCGAGCGAGCCCCAGGGAGCCCCGAGCTGGTTCCCCTGCAACGACTATCCGACCGACAAGGCCACGTACACGATCCGCGGCAGCGTGCCCAAGGGAAAGACCGTCGTCTCCAACGGGTCACTCGTGAGCCGCGCCACGCGCGGGCGCTTCACGACGTTCACTTGGCGAGAGCGGTCACCGATGGCCACCTATCTCGCGACGGCGACCTCGGGTAAGTTCGACGTGACCCGTTCGAAGGCGAACGGGATTCCCTACTACGACGCCGTCGACCCGCGCGAGGCGCAGGCCTCGAAGAAGCCGCTCGCGCAGATCCCGACGATCCTCCACCTGTTCGGCCCACGCTTCGGCGCCTACCCGTTCGGCACGACCGGCGCCACGGTCGATCACGCCCCGGCCGTCGGCTACGCGCTGGAGACGCAGACGAGGCCGCTGTATGACCGTGCGCCCAGCGGGGTCACGGTCGCGCACGAGATCGCGCACCAGTGGTTCGGCGACACGGTGTCGGTGAAGCGCTGGCGCCAGATCTGGCTCAACGAGGGCTTCGCCACCTGGGCCGAGTTCCTGTGGCAGCAGCAGATCGGAGGGAAGAAGCTCACCGATCGCTTCGCCGACCTGTACTCGACGCCGGCCAGCCAGAAGCGCTTCTGGAATCCCCCGCCGGGCAATCCCGGCGGCGCCAAGAACCTGTTCGTCGGCTCGGTCTACACGCGCGGCGCGATGACCCTCGAGGCGCTTCGGGAGGAGATCGGGACGCACACGTTCCTCCGGATCCTCAGCGACTGGGTGAGCGACCACGCGTACGGCAACGCCGGGACCAAGCAATTCATCGATCTCGCCGAGACCGACAGCGGCATGGACCTCGGCCGCTTCTTCCACCAGTGGCTTTTTATGAAGGGCAAGCCGAGGAACTGGGGCAGCTCAGCGTTCCACCAGGATCACGTCGCGGCCCGGGGGGCTGACGCTCCAGCTACCGCGTCTCCAGCGCACCTCGGTGCCATCGGCCAGCTTCGCCTGAGCCCGCCCGCCCCGCGGCCTACCCCATAGGGTCGCCTCCAGAGGGCGATCCGCCTCGCTCTCGTATCCGAGCCCGTCTGCGACGTGCTCCGCCGGGTGGGTGACGACGATCGCGCCGCGGCGCACCCAGAGGGGGACCCGGTCAACCGGCGCGGAGACGAGGACGTCCCGACCACCGGCGTGTTCCGCGCCGGTCCGCGGCTCGATCCACTCGCCCGGGGGAAGATATGTACTGCGCTGTGTCGCTCCCTCCTCGAGCACCGGAGCGACCCAGAGCGACGGTCCGAAGAGATAGGCGTCGGAGATCGCCCAGCCCCTCCGATCATCCGGATCGACCATGCACAGCGGGCGGATGATCGGCAGACCGGTGCGGGTGGCGGTCGCTGCCGCGGCACGGATATACGGGACCAGCCGCTCATGCAGCAGGACGTACTCGCGGTACGCGTCCAGCGTGTGGTCGTCGTAGCGCCAGGCCTCCTGCTCGAAGCGGCCGTGTGCCTGCATCAGCGGCGTGAAGCAGCCGAACTGGACCCAGCGCAGGAGCAGCTCCCGCGGGCAGCGCTCGACGAGGCGGCGGCCGAGATAGCCGCCCACATCGTGGGACCAGTTGGAGAAGCCGCTAGCAGCGGCGGTGAGCGTCGCGGCCACCAGTGCTCGCAGGGACCACCAGTCAGAGGCCTGGTCGCCGCCCCAGGTGATGCCGGTCGCCTGCTGGCCGCTCCACCCGCTGCGGCCGAAGAGGACGCCGGTGTCGGGGTGGGACTCGTCCAGGGCGCGCTGCATGGTGCGCCGGTAAAGGTCGCCGTACGCCCACGCGGCCTCCGCGCCGGTGCGGCCGTCGGCGAGCCTCGCGTCCGGCGGCATGTAGTAGCCCTCCCCGTCGTCGGCCTTGATGCCCTCGATGCCCATTTCGAGCGCTCGCTGTGCCTGCCGGCGCCACCAGCGCCGCGCGGCCGCGGAGGTGAAGTCCACGAGCGACCCCGTTCCCATCCACCACCGCCCGACCCACGGGCGCCCGTCCCGCCCGCGGACGAAGTGGCCGCCGAGGGCTCCGTCCGCGTAGTTGTCGGCCGGTCGTGAGTGCAGCCGCTCGGACTCGACGCCGGGGGGTCGCTGGCCGTCCTCGGATTCCAGGTTGACCCAGGGTGTCACCCAGACCACGGTCCGCACGCCCTCCTCTCCGAGCCTCGCGATCAGCCCGCTCGGGTTCGGGAACTGATGCGGGTTGAAGCGCCAGGTGTTGTATTGCGTCTCCCAGGGGGAGTCGAGCACGATCGCGTCGAGGGGCAGGCGGTTCTCCAGGTAGCCCTCCAGGTCCTCGATGACGTCGCGCTGGTGCGGGTACACGTCGCGGCTCTTCCAGTGGCCGTACGCCCATTCCGGGAGGAGCATGGGGAAGCCGGTGAGGCGCAGGTAGTGGCGGAGGCGCGCGGCCGGCGTCGGGTCGGTGAGGAGATGCAGGCGCAGCGGGCCGGCGGCGGCGCGCTGCGAAGCCGTGATCTCCTCGGCCAGGTCGAGCTCGGTGGCGGCTCCCCACGTCTCCATCCAGAGGCTCCAGCCCGCGCTCGAGACGAGCCACGGCGCCGGGGCACAATCGCCCTGCGGGATGCCGCCCTCGGCCAGCATCTCGTCGGGGCAGTCGGGGCCGGTATACCGGCGGTCGGCCCCCAGGACGACTCGCCTGCCGCGCTGGTCGAAGGCCTCGCCGTGCCGTGCTCCCAGCCCCGTGAGGTGCTCGCCCGGCTGGCCCGACCAGGTCGCTCCCAGGCGCAATGCGGGGCCGGTGCCGGACTCGGCGCTCAAGCCGAGCACCACCCGCTCGGCTGCCGGGAGCGCAACCTCGAGCTCGAAGCGGTGTCCGCCGTCGAGCGCCCCGGCGAGCGCCACCGACTGACGCTCGGCCGCCCGGACCTCCACGCACGACGCCGCGAGGCGCGGCCCGCGCTCCTCCTCCGTGATCACGCCCTCGGTCAGGTGGACCAGGTGGTCGCCTCCCTCGAAGGGCTGGCCCCAAGGGCGGAGCGCGGAGACGATTGGCCGCCCGCGCCGACGGACCTCCAGGGTCAGGGGCTCCAGGGTCACGGCGACCTCGACCGCACCACGCGCGAGATGGACGGCGTTGCCTCTCGCGAGCGGGGAAGCCACCGCTTGACCTTCGCCAAGCAAGCCGGCCTCCCGGTTTCCATCCCGTTAACCGCCGCCCGAGACCGGAGTGGCGGGTTCACACGTGGGTCACACCCGCCCGCGCCACACCCGTAGGCTTGGATCCTGCCTGTCGAGGTTGAGCGAAAGTTCCTTGTTCCGCGCGCCCCCGACTTCCTCGAGCGGTGCCGGCGTGAGCGGATCGAGCAGGGCTATCTGGCCGTCGAGGGCGACGAGACGGAGGTGCGCGTCCGCCGCGCCGACGACGCCTCGTACCTGACCGTCAAACGGGGCGCCGGCCTCAGCAGGACCGAGGTCGAGCTCGAGCTGGACCGCGCCCAATTCGATGAGCTGTGGCCATTGACCGCTGAACGGCGGATCTCGAAGGAGCGTTTCCATGTCCCCCTCGAGTGCGGGGACGCCGAGCTCGACGTCTACGCTGGAGCGCTCGCGGGCCTGATCATCGTCGAGGTCGAGTTCTCGTCTGAAGAGCAGGCTGAGGCATTCTCGGCGCCCGACTGGTTCGGGGACGAGGTCACCGGGCACGGCGGCTTCCTCAACAAGAACCTGGCGACGCACGGGCTGCCGACCGCCCCGGGCGCGGCGGAGGGAGGCGCCGATGACGGTCCGACACTCAGGCGTTGAGTTCCCGCGCTCGGGCCCCCGAATGCGACGCGCGGCGGACCTTCGCCGGGCCGTGGAGCGCCTGCGAGAAGAGGTGGTCCACGAGGGCGACGAGATCTATGAGCGGTGGGCATCGCGCCTCGATCGGGAGCGCTATGCGCCGAGCGCCCTCAACCTGGCGCGCTATGTAGCGCTGCGCCGGCACGAGCTTCGGGACCTACAGGTCGAGCTGATGCCCTGGGGCCTTTCCTCGCTTGGCCGGTGCGAGGCCCGGGTGATAGAGAACCTCGACGCCGTAACGGAGGCGCTCTCGCGGATCGAGGCACCTGCGACCGCGCAGGTCCCCACTCCCGACGCGCGGCGCTTCTTCCGGGGGAACGACCTCCTGCGGGAGGAGACCGAGGCGGCCCTCGGCGCCACCGCCGACGGGCGCGACGTACGAATCATGGTCACCCTGCCCACCGAGGCGGCGGACGACTACGCCTTGGTGCTCGACCTCGCGCGGCACGGCATGGACATAGCGAGGATCAACTGCGCGCATGACGACGCCGGCGCGTGGCGCTCGATGGTCCGCCAGGTACGCGCCGCCGGCCGCGAGCTCGCCAGACCCTGCCGCGTATGCATGGACATCTGCGGGCCGCGTGCCCGCACCACGTCCGTGGACAACCCCGACGGTCGCCGCCTCGCAGCCGGGGAGCGCATGCTGATGGCCCCCGCGGGCTCAACGCCGGCCGACGGCGGGCCGGCGGTCCGGTTCGCCTGCACGCTGCCGGAGGTGATCCCGCAGCTGAAGCCGGGCGACTCCGTGTGGATCAACGAGGGGAAGCTCGGAGCGGTGGTCGAGCAACGCGACGAGTCGGGCGCCATGCTGCGAGTGACCCATGCCGGCGCGAGAGGCGCCCACCTGCGGGCCGACAAGGGCCTCAACTTCCCCGACACCGAGCTGCACATCGATCCGCTGACGCCGAAGGACCTGCGCGACCTCGACGTCGTCGCCGAGATCGCGGACATGGTCGGGTACTCGTTCGCCCAGCGGAGTCGTGACATCGACCTGCTGCAACACGAGCTCACGCGCCGCGACCGCGACCCGGGCTCGATCTCCCTGATCGCGAAGATCGAGACCAAGGCCGCGGTCCGAAATCTCCCCGAGCTCATCGTGGCGGGCGCCGGCCGGCAACCCTTCGCGGTCATGATCGCCCGGGGAGACCTTGCCGTCGAGCTCGGCTATCACCGGCTCGCGGAGCTGCAGGAGGAGTTGTTGTGGCTTTGCGAGGCGGCACACGTGCCGGTGATCTGGGCCACCGAGGTCCTGGACAAGCTCATCCACAAGGGCACCGGAGCTCGAGGCGAGATCACCGACGCCGCGATGGCCGAGCGCGCCGAATGCGTAATGCTCAACAAAGGGCCATACGCGGTCGAGGCGGTCACGCTCCTCGACGATCTCCTCGGTCGCATGGAGGGCCACCAGACCAAGAAGACGTCGCGGATGCGCCGGCTCCACTCTTGGTGACGCCTCGCTCGATCTCGCACGCGGCCGCTCCTTCCTCTCGCGGCACCTTCCGGAGATCGTCGCTCCGTTAGCACGGGCGGCGGTTCACAGACCCTTCACCATCTGTTCTTCGCTGCTTAACGCGAAGACGCGTCCTGAGCCCGAATCTGATTGGCGAAAAGTCAGCTACTGAGGGAGCAACGATGATTCCCAGCAACGGTCGGGCCGCGACGAGTCTCGCGGAGCAGGCGAACGGCAGCGGCGCCAGGGCGGACATGCACTGCCACTCGACGGCGTCGGAGGCGGCGAAGCTCGGCATTCAGCGCAGCGTCGGGCTGCCTGAGTGCGCGACACCGCCCGAGGAGGCCTACGAGCTCGCGAAGCGCCGGGGCATGGACTTCGTGACGATCACGGACCACGACACGATCGAGGGCTGTCTCGAGATCGCGGACCGCGACGACGTGTTCGTCTCCGAGGAGCTGACCGCCTGGTTCGCCGGCGAGCCGCAGGCGGTGCACATCCTCTGCTACGGGATCGATGAGGCCGACCACGAGCACCTGCAGGCACACGCCGCCGACGTTGAGGAGTGCGCGGCCTATCTGCACGAGCGCGAGATCGCCTGCGCGCTCGCGCATCCGTTCTTTGCCGTCGCCGCGCCGCTCGGCCCGCGCCACCGGAGGCGCCTCGCCGAGCTGTTTCCGGTGTGGGAGGTCCGTAACGGATCTCGCGCCCCGGAGCTCAACATGCCGGCGGCGGTTTACATCGAGACCCACGGCGGCACTGGCGTCGGCGGGTCTGACGATCACGCCGGCGTCGACATCGGGCGGACGTGGACGCAGACGCCCCCAGCGTCGACGCCGGAAGAGTTTCTGGCGAGCGTGGGTCGCGGCGACGCCGCGGCTCACGGGGCGCAGGGGAGCGCCGCCAAGTGGGCTCATACGGCGCTGGCGCTCGCCACGCGCGCGCTGCTGCGCGAGACCGGCTCGAAGGCCGGCGCCAAGGGCACGCTCGACCCCGACGCGGTCCTCCGCCTGGCGGAGCGGGTGGTGAGCGACGGCAACCAGCGGGGCGGCAACCTGTCGGACAACCTGGGCCCCGACGCAGCGCGCGACCTGCTCTGCGGCTGGCTGGAGAGCGTCGGCCTGGCTCAGGCCGAGGGGCCCGAGGCGCTCGTCGAGCTCATGCAGCGCGACGACTTCAGCCACTCGGAGTTCTACCGCCGCGCCCGTCGCCGCCACGAGCGCGAGCTTGATGCGGCGGTGAAGAGGGTGGCGGACGCCGCGACGGCGCACGACGGCTACCTGGAGGCCGCCAGGGGCCTGTTCGAGGCCTGCGTGCCGGTGGTGCCCTATGTGCCGGCGATCGCGTTCCTCGGCAGGGAGCGGGCGAAGCTCGCGGCGGGTGACGGCGATGCCCGCCGGGTGGCCCTGGTGATCGACGCGGCGGGCTCGATGCACGGGGTGGCGCACACCATCGAGCGGATCCGGGAGAACGAGGTCCCCGGCTTCGAGGTGGACGTGATCGGAACCGACCCGCGTGTCGACCGGCGCCTGCCGGCCGTCGCAGAGGTCGACGTCCCCTTCTACGCGGGCCTGCGCGTGGGGGTGCCGAGCGTCCCGGAGCTCGCCGAGACGCTGTCGAGCCCGGCGTACGACCTCGTCCACGTCGCCTCTCCCGGCCCGGCGGGGGTCGGAGCGATGGCGATCGCCCGCATCGCGGGCACGCCGCTCATCGGCAGCTATCACACTGAGCTCGCGGCCTACGCCGCGATTCGAAGCGGCGATGCGCGCCTCGAGGCCGGGGCGCGGGCCGCCCTGGGGCTCTTCTACGGCCAGTGCTCGATGGTCCTCTCGCCGAGCGCCTCCGCCGACCAGTCCCTGGTGGGCCTCGGGGTCGAGCGCGATCGGATCGCCCGCTGGACGCGGGGCGTCGACCTGGCCCTCTATGACCCGGACCTGCGGGACCCCGATGCGCACCCCGGGGAGGTCAAGGTGCTCTACGCCGGCCGGCTCACGAAGGAGAAGGGAGCCGACCTGCTGGCCGACGCGTTCCTGAGCGCGCGCCGGCGCGACCCGCGCCTGCACCTCCTCCTCGCCGGCGGCGGCCCGGAGGAGGAGGCGTTGCGGGCACGCCTTGGCGAGCACGCGACGTTCCTGGGCTGGCTCGACCGCGAGCGGCTGGCGCGGGCCTACGCGAGTGCCGACGTGTTCCTCTTCTGCTCGCGCACGGACACCTACGGACAGGTGATCGTGGAGGCGCAGGCGAGCGGGCTTCCGGTGGTTGCCGTCGCCGAGGGAGGCCCCCTGTCGCTCATCTCCGACGGCCACACGGGATGGCTGTGCCCCCCCGATCCGGAATCGCTCGCCGGCGCGGTCGCGCAGCTCGCGGCCTCTCCATTCCTGCGCCAGCGGATCTCGAGGGCGGCGCTCTCCTCGGTGCAGCGACAGACCTGGGAGGCGGCCATGCGCCAGCTCGCCGCGGGCTACGAGGTCGCGGTCGGCGGCGCGGGACGATCCGATTCACGGGCCCCGACGCTGATCGCCGCCTGAACCACCCGCCGGTAGCATGATCGCTACCTACCGATGGAGCCTTCCGACGTACAGTCGACCACTGCTGAACCCGTCGAATCGGTGACGTCGCAGCGGGCTCCAGGTGCCCTCGACCTCGAGGACTCGTCCCTCTACTTCAACCGCGAGCTCTCCTGGCTCGACTTCAACGACCGGGTCCTGCAGCTCGCCGAAGACGCGTCGGTGCCGCTCCTGGAGCGGGTCAAGTTCTGCGCCATCTGGGAGTCGAACCTCGACGAGTTCTACATGGTGCGGGTCGCCAATCTCCACGACCAGCTGGAGGCGGGGATGGACGTTCGGGGTGCCGACGGGATGGGCCCGTCGGATCAGATCGACTCGATCCGCCAACTCGTCATCGACCAGCGCGACCGCCTGACTCGTTGCTTCGAGCAGGACCTCCGTCCCGCGCTGGCGGAGCATGGGGTCAGGGTCATCTCTCCGTCTCGCGCCGATGCGGAGGAGCGGGCGGAGCTGGACCGGATCTTCGATTCGAGCATCTTCCCGGCGCTGACCCCACTCGCGATTGGCCTCGGCCGGCCGTTTCCCTACATCTCGAATCTCTCCCTGAGCCTCGCCGTGATCCTCCACGACCCCGACCAGGGGACGGAGATCATCGCCCGCGTCAAGGTGCCGAAGGAGCTGCTCGGGCGCTTCGTCGCGATGGGCGACGGCGGGCGGACGCTCGTGCCCCTCGAGGACGTGATCGCGGCTCATCTGCCGTCCCTGTTCCCCGGGATGGAGGTCACCGACTACTCCTTCTTCCGGGTGACACGCGACACCGACTACGACATCTCCGACGAGGCCGACGACATGCTGCAGGCGGTCGAGGAGGAGCTTCGCCGCCGCCGTTTCGGCGAGGTCGTCCGCCTCGAAGTCGAGCGAACGATGAGCACCCGGTTGCGCGAGCAGCTGAAGTCCGCGCTGAAGATCGAGGAGCGGCAGCTCTACGACGTCGACGGCCTGCTCGACATGTCGGACCTGTGGGACGTGCACGGGATCGGGGGGCTCAGCGACCTTCGCGATCCGCCTTTCACCCCCGTAACCAAGCCCCGCCTCAGGGGCGAGGACGAGCAGGAGGCGGACCTCTTCGCGGTCATGCGCGAGGGCGACGTCCTCGTTCACCACCCCTACGATTCGTTCACCACCTCCGTGGAGCGATTCGTCAAGCAGGCCGTGCACGACCCTGACGTGCTCGCGATCAAGCAGACCGTCTACCGGACGAGCGCCGACTCGCCGCTGGTCCCGTCGCTGATCGACGCGGCCGAGCGCGGAAAGCAGGCCGTGTGCATGGTGGAGCTCAAGGCGCGGTTCGACGAGCGGGCGAACATCCGCTGGGCGAAGAAGCTGGAGCAGGCCGGCGTGCACGTGGTGTACGGCCTGCCCGCCCTGAAGAGCCACGCCAAGTGCATCCTCGTGGTCCGTCGCGAGGGCACGGGCGTCCGCTACTACGCCCACATCGGCACGGGCAACTACAACCCCAAGACCGCGAAGCTCTACACCGACTTCGGTCTGTTCACCGCCGATCCCCAGATCGGGAACGACATCGCCGAGATGTTCAACTACATGACCGGCTACTCGCGGCCGCGGGACTACCGCAAGGTCCTCGTGGCGCCCTTCAACCTCTTCGAGGGGATCATCGGTGAGATCGAGCGGACGATCGAGTCGCACTCCGCGGACCGCCCGGCGCGCATCCGGCTGAAGATGAACTCGCTCCTCGACGCGCCCAGCATCCAGGCGCTGTACCGCGCCTCTCAGGCCGGCGTCGAGGTCCAGCTGAACGTGCGCGGGATCTGCGCGCTGCGGCCGGGCGTGCCCGGGATCTCGGACAACATCCAGGTCGTCTCGGTCGTGGGCCGCTTCCTCGAGCACTCGCGGATCTACTCCTTCGAGCGCGCCGGCGAGGAGGAGCGGGTGTTCATGGGCTCGGCCGATCTGATGCCGCGAAACCTCTACAACCGCGTCGAGCTCGTTACGCCGGTGGAGGACCCCCGCATCCGCGGAGAGATGCTGGACGTCCTCGAGCGCTGCCTGGACGACAACACCAATGCCTGGGTTCTCGGTCAGGACGGCTCGTGGCGCCGCCGCCGCCCCAACGGCGAGCCACGCAACGTCCAGCGCGAGATGATGGAGCAGCACGAGGCGCGGGCGTCCGAGCCGGCTCTGTAGGCGTTACGGGCCCCCGTCCTCGGCGCGTCACACTGCCAGCCATGGCGGATAGGCACACTGCCTACGGCTACTGGCTCCAGGAGGCCGGGATGCCCGAGCCGCGGCCGCCGCTCGACGGCGACGTCGATGCCGATGTCGTGGTGGTCGGCGGCGGGTACACGGGCATGTGGACCGCTTGGTTCGTCTCGGAGCTCGAGCCCGAGGCGCGCGTCGTCGTGCTCGAGGCCGATGTGTGCGGGACCGGGCCGAGCGGGCGCAACGGCGGCTTCGCCAACTCGATGTGGCCCAGCCTCGACTCGCTCCGTAATCGCTTCGGCGCTACCGCGGCGCTCGAGCTCGCTCGCGCCAGTGACGCCGCCGTCGGGGGGATCGGCTCCTGGTGCGAGGAGGAGCGGGTGGACGCCTGGTACCGCCACGGGGGCTACCTTCAGGTTTCGACCACGCCGCTCCACGACGGGGCCTGGCGTGCAGGATGCGAGGCATGCGCCGAGCTCGGCGAGCCGGGCGCCTGCGTCCCGCAGAGCTCGCCCGAGGTGCGCGAGCGCTGCGCCTCGCCGGTGTTCCGCTCCGGCGCCTTCTACCCGTCGGCGGCCACGGTCCAGCCCGCGCGCCTCGCCCTCGGCCTGAGGAGCAAGCTGGTCGAGCGGGGGGTGGCCGTGTTCGAGCGCTCGCGGGCCCGGGGCCTGCGGCCGACGCCGGGCGGGGCGATCGTCGAGACCGGCGGTGGGCGGGTGCGGGCTCGCACGGTCGTTCTCGGCGCCGGTGGCCGTCTCGCCGCGCACCCGCCGCTTCGCCGGCGCCTGACCGTCACCTCGAGTCACATGGTGATCACCGAGCCGGTGCCGGACGTGCTCGAGGGGATCGGCTGGACCGGCGGCGAGTGCATCACGGACTCGCGGGCGATGGTCCAGTACTTCCGCACGACCCCGGACGGCCGGATCGCGTTCGGCTGGGGTGGCGGCCGAGTCGTCGCCGGAGGACGGGTCAACGGCCGCGCGGAGGTCGATGCGCGCATCGCCCGAGAGGTCGAGAGCCGCATCCTGCGCCTGTTCCCGGCGCTGCGAGGGCGCCGCATCGAGCATGCATGGGGCGGGCCCATCGACGTCTCACCCACTCACCTGCCGGTGGTCGGCAGCCTCCCCGGCGCCCCGGTCCACTACGCGTTCGGATACACGGGCAACGGCGTCGCGCCGTCCCGCCTCGCGGCGAGGGCCCTGGCCGCCATGGCACTCGACCGGCGCGATCCTCACACGCGCCTGCCGGTGGTGGAGCCGGAGCCGGTCCGCGTCCCGCCCGAGCCGTTCCGCTACGCGGGCGGAACGATCATCCGGGCGGCGCTCGTGCGCCGCGAGCGCCTGGAGGAGGAGGGCCGTAGGCCGGATCCGCTCACCAGGTTCGTCGCCGGCATCCCGGCCCGGATCGGCATCCACATCGGCCGCTGAGCCGCGCCTATTCGCCGAGCGCGACGACGAGCTCCCGGATCGCGCCGGGGTAGCGGTAGGTGAGCCCGCCGTGCTTGCCCTCGAACAGGTCGAGGGTGTACTCCACGCCGATCGCGTCCAGCTCGCGTGCGAAGGCCATCGCGCCCAGGTCGAGGAAGAACTCGTCGCTCTTGCCGGCGTCCAGATAGATCCTGCGCATGCTTCGCAGCGCGTCGGCGTTGCGGGCCGCCATGCGCACCGGGTCGTAGTCGAGCCACCGCCGCCACACGTCGTCGATCAGGCGGCCGGTCCCGATGTCGAAAGGCAGGAGCGCCTTACCGGGGTTGTCCGGGTCGGGCGAGTAGCAGGCGGCGCACCCGTACCACATGATCGGGTCCCCGAACTTCTCGAATGGCTTTGCGTCGGCTTCCGCGAAGCGCTCGAAGAAGACCTCGTAGGAGCCCTCGAAGTCGTCGCGAAGCGACCTGACGACCGAGGGGATGCTCGAGAGATACGAGGCCTCGAACAGCGCGTCGCCGGCATGGGATGCCAGCGCGCCGAACACGTCCGGGCGCATCATCGGGACCACCATCGCCCCATAGCCGCCGGAGGACTTTCCGGTGATGCCGCGCCGGTCCCGATCGGCCGCGGTCGGGTAACGCTCGTCGACGAACGGCACCACCTCGTCGCACAGGTAGGACTGGTACGGCCCGGTCGAAGTGGAGTCCACGAACTGCGAGCCCCCGTAGGACGTCCATGCGTCCACGAAGGCCACGATCGCGTCGGGGCAATCGCCGGAGGCGAACATCGCGTCGAGGCGCTCGAACATCCCCGGCTCGAACGCGGTGCGATTCGCCCACATGTCGAGCTGCCCGGTGTAGCCCTGGATCACGTAGACGCTTGGCAGCGGCCGCGGATGATCCAGGTCCACGCCCGGCGGGCGGTACACGTAGAGCGGTCGCCGCTGGGGGTCGCCGAGCGGGTTGCCCGCGAGGAGCTCCGACTCGACGACGAGGCGGTCGAGCGTCCCGGCCATGGGCCGCTCCCAGGGAGCTCCGGCCGGGCCCTCGGTCTCCGTCAGCGCCATCTGGAGGTGACGACCTTCTTACGGGTGTAGAACTCGACCGCGTCGCGGCCGTTGGCGTGGAGGTCGCCCTCCATCGAGTCCTTCCAGCCGGAGAACGGGAACCAGGCGATCGGCGCCGCGACCCCGACGTTGACACCGATCATCCCCGCCTCGACGCCATAGCGATACTCCCGCGCCGCGTCGCCGGAGGTGGTGAAGATCGACCCCGCGTTCCCGTACCGGGACCCGTTGACGAACTCGAGAGCGCCCTCGAGGTCCGGCGCCCTCACAAGCGTGAGCAGCGGGCCGAACAGCTCCTCGCGCGCGAGCTCCGAATCTTGGTCGGCGCCCTCGACGATGGTGGGCCCGAGCATCGTCCCCGCCGGGCCCGGATCGGCGTCGCGGCCGTCGAGGAGGATCTCGGCGCCCTCCGCCGTCGCGCGCTCCAGCGCTCCCGTCACTCGCTCGCGGGCATCGGCGCCGACCAGGGCGCAGACGTCGGTGGCGTCGTCGGCCCCCGGGCCGACCCGGAGCTGGGAGGCGGCCGAGACGAGCGCGTCGCGGACCTCGTCCTGCCGCGCCTCGTCGCCCACCAGCACGGCGACCGAGCCGGCGAGGCACCGCTGACCGGCGGCGCCGAACGCGGAGCCCATGACGCCCGCAACGGTCAGCTCGAGGTTGGCGTCGGGCATGACCACGAGCGAGTTCTTGGCCCCGCCCAGCGCCTGGCAGCGCTTGCCGGTGGCGGCCGACCGCTCCGAGACATAGCGGGCGGTCGACGCCTGGCCCACGAACGAGATCGCGTCGATCCCCGGGTGGTCCAGCAACCCGTTGACCGCGTCGCGCGCGCCGTGGACGAGGTTGCAGATCCCCGACGGGATCTCGTCGATGCCGTCGATCAGCTCGTACATCAGCTCGGAGGGCCGCGGGTCGCGCTCGGAGGGCTTGAGGATGAACCCGTTGCCGCACGCCAACGCGAACGGCAGGAACCAGAGGGGGATCATCGCCGGGAAGTTGAAGGGGGTGATCGCGGCCACGACGCCCACGGGCTGGCGGATCTGCTCGACGTCGACGCCCCGGGCGATCCCCTCGAGGTTCTCGCCCTTCAGCAGGTGCGGGATCGCGCATGCCGCCTCCACCGACTCGATCCCGCGGCCGACCTCGCCGCGCGCGTCGTCGATGGTCTTGCCCATGTCCTCGGTGACGAGCCGGGCGAGATCCTCACGGTGCTGGTCCAGCTCGTGGCGCAGGCGCATGATCGCCCGCGCGCGCCGCTGCGGGGCCAGGTCACGCCAGGCGGGCTGGGCCTCGCGAGCCGCCCGCACGGCCGCGTCCACATCCGCCGCGCCGGAGAGCGGGACGAGCGCGATCACCTCGCCGCTGGCCGGGTCGCGATCCTCGAGCACCTCGTCGGTCGAGGCGGATCTCCACTCCCCGCCGGCGTAGTTGCGGAGGATGCGCGCCTCCTCGGTGCCGGCCTGCGGTGCTGCCTGCGACTCGGTCGTGACGGGCTTCACGACTCCGATGCTAACGGGACCGCGCGGGCTCGCAGAGTCGGGCCATGAAAGACTTGCCAGTGGTGACCATGGCCGAGGAGTGGCGCGTAGAAGTGAATCTGGAGGACGAGGGCCACGGGCTCACGCTCGGCGACCGGCTCAAGTCCCTCGACCTCGACGACGAGGCGCGCAAGCGCCTGGGCGAGCGCGTGGTCGTGACTCGCGACGGCGCGCGAATGTTCCTGTACACGGCTATGAAGGAGACGGCGCGCGAGGCCGAGCGGGTCGCGCAGGAATTGGCGGCGGCCGACAAGCTCGAGGCGAAGACCAAGATCACCCGCTGGCATCCCGACGAGGAGGAGTGGGTGGACCCGTCCGCGCCGATGCCTCAGAGCGAGGCGGGGCGCGCCGCCGAGCACCGCGAGCACGAGGCCCACGAGCAGCGCGAGGCGGCGGCGACCGGGCACAACGACTGGGAGCTTCGAGTCGATCTGGACTCCCTGGGCGAGACGCGCGAGCTGGCCGATCGCCTGGAGGAGAAGGGCATCAAGCACCATCGCCGCTGGAAGCACGTGCTGATCCCGGCGGCGACGGAGGAGCAGGCGGCTGAGCTCGCCGACCGCGTCCGCGAGGTGGCGCCCGGCGAGACCGAGATCCACGTCGAGCCGGCACCCGGCAGCATCCCGCACCCGGCCTTCGTGGTCATTGGCGGCCACACACCGGGCATCGGGCGCGATCTGGGTCTCTGAGAGCCTTCGCGCCGGGCATCGGGCGCGATCGCCTGTTTAGCCCTCTTCCTGCTGCGGGCGCATCGCGGACATCCGCTCCGCGCGGCGCTGCTGGATGACCGTGAGGCCCATGACGAGCAGGGTCGCGGTGAAGAGGATCGTCGCGATCGCGTTCACCTCGACCGGGATGCCGCGCTGGGCGGCCCCGAAGATGTACAGCGGGAACGTGACGATGGTGCCCGAGTTGAAGTTCGAGACCACGAAGTCGTCGATCGACAGCGCGAAGGCAAGGAGCGCGCCGGCGATGACGCCGGGGAGAATCAGCGGAAAGGTCACGCGCCAGAAGGTCTGGATGGGACTCGCTCCGAGGTCCTGGGCCGCCTCCTCGAGGCTGCGGTCGAAGCCGATCAGGCGCGAGCGGACCACGACCACCACGAAGCTGATGCAGAACATGATGTGGGCGATCATCAGGGTCCCGGTGCCGAGCGAGGGGGTCCCGAGGATGAGGAAGAAGGACAAGAGCGACGCGCCCATCACGATCTCCGGCGTCGCCATGGGGACCACGATCAGGAAGTTCGTCGTGCGCCTGCCGAAGAACTGGTAGCGCACCAGAGCCAGGGCC
The DNA here is from genome assembly GCA_963702195.1 of uncultured Actinomycetes bacterium. GTDB lineage: Bacteria > Actinomycetota > Thermoleophilia > Solirubrobacterales > 70-9 > AC-56. Next base: position 355,321 of record OY969725.1, read on the forward strand.
ATGAACGTCCCGATGATCGTGGCCACGATCGTCGCGACCAGCGCGATCTCCAGGCTCTTGACGAGCGCGCTGTTGAGGTCAGGGAGGCTGAAGACGTCGCCCCAGTGCTTGAGCGTGAACCCCTCCCAGGTGAAGTTGTACTTCCCGGTCGGGTTGTTGAAGGAGAAGAGGATGATCACCGCGATCGGGATCAGGAGGTACGCGATGGCGAGCCCCGCGTAGACGTTGAGCGCGTGTTCCTTGAGCCACGCCCATGCGCGTCTCGGCGCCGATTCGCGGCGCACGTATGTGGAGGCAGTGGCAGCTCGGGCTTCCATCAGACCGGAGTTGCCTCCTCGCCCATGAGAGCCTCGGATCCGGCGAAGCGGATGTAGACGAAGACGATGATCATGATCACCGCCATCAGCACGAACGAGAGCGCCGCGGCCGCCGGGTAGTCACGCGTGGTCAGGTAGAGCCCCTGGATCGTGTTCCCGATCATCTTGTTGTTCACGCCGCCGAGGAAGAACGCGTTGACGTAGTCGCCGGAGGCAGGGATGAAGGTCAGAAGCGTCCCCGCGACGACGCCCGGCGCGGAGAGGGGCAGCGTGACCTTGACGAAGGCGGCGCGCGACGACGCGTACAGGTCCTTGGCCGCCTCGATCAGCCGGGGGTCGACGCGCTCCAGGCTGGCGTATATGGGCAGCACCATGAAGGGCAGGAAGTTGTAGGTGATGCCCGCGATCACCGCCCCGGCCGTGGCCAGCACGTGGCCGCCCGGCGCGAGCCCGATCGCGTCGAGCGCCTTGGTGACGGGGCTCTGGTCGGAGAGGATCGTCTGCCAGGCATAGGTGCGGATCAGGTAGGTCGTGAAGAAGGGCGCGATGACCGCGACCAGCATCGCGTTCTTCCACCTGCCGCCCTTGAACGCGATCGCGTAGGCGAGCGGATAGCCGATCAGGAGCGCGATGATCGTCGCCGCGCCCGCGTACTCGAACGCACGGATGAACGGGTCCTTGTAGAGCGTCAGCGCGTCGCTGTAGTTGGACCACTGCCACGTGAAATTTAAGCCCGACTCGATCGTCCCGGAGTCGAGGGAGAGCCGCGCCATGTAGTACATGGGCACGACGAAGAAGACGACGAGCCAGAAAACCCCAGGGAGCAGGAGCAGATACGGCGTGAGGCGGCGGCGAGAGCTCGCCATCGTCTAGGTGGCGTCCCTCGCCGCCGTCTCGCTCAGCTCAGCCGTTGACCACGGCGTTGAAGGCAGCGGTCACCTTCTGCTCCTCCTGTCCGCTCAACGGCGGGGCCGCGTCGCAGGTGGAGGTGAACTGCTTCGTCGGGAAGATGAGCTTGCTCTTCGCCGCCGTCGGGTCGGTCTTCTGGAGGATCGGCTTCACCCCGTCGACCGGGCTGAAGTAGTAGTTGTAGTCCGTGATCTGCGCCTGGTTCTTCGGGTCGTAGACGTAGTTCATCCACGCCTCGGCCGCGGTCGGGTTCGGCGCTCCCACCGGGATGACCATGTTGTCCGACCACAGCATGCAGCCCTCCTTGGGCATCACGAACTGGATGTCCGGGTTGTCCTGCTGCAGCTGAATCGCGTCGCCGGACCAGCCGATCACCGCGTCGACGTCGCCGCTCGAGAGGTCCTTGGCGTAGTCGTTGCCGGTGAAGCGCCGGATCTGACCGCTGTCGGCGGCCGACTTGAGCTTGTCGATCGCGTTCAGCCAATCCTGCTCGGTCGCCTTGGCGAGGTCGACGCCCTGGCACTTCATGACCAGCGGCACCGTGTCGCGCATCTCGGTGAGCATGTCGACCTTGCCCTTGTACTTCGGGTTGAAGAGGTCGCAGATCGACTTGACCTGCGGGGCGAGGTCCTTGCGCACGATGAGGCCCGTCATGCCGCTCTGCCACGGGACCGCGTAGGAGCCGTTCGGGTCGATCGGCCGGTTGCGCAGCGACGACACGAGGTTCTTCTCGACATTCGGGATCGCCGCCTTGTCGAGGTTCTGCAGATAGCCGAGGTCGTACATCTTCTTCGCCATCCAGTCGGTGACGACGAAGATCGAGCGGCCGCCGGACTCGCCCTTGGCCAGGAGCGGCTGCAGCTTCGAGAAGAACTCCTGGTTGTCGTTGACGTCCTCGATGTACTTCACCTGTACGCCGGTCGCCTTCTCGAACTCGGGGACCGTGTTCTTGTCGATGTACAGCGGCCAGTTGGAGATCGTGAGATTGCCGCTGGGTTTGCCGGAGACCGTGACCGTCTCGACATTGGAGTTGCTGCCGCCGCCGCCCTCGATCCCGCCGCCGCCGCCGCAGGCGGCGATTGCGAGGCTCGCGGCGAGCGCCAGCGCGGCGATGGCCACCCATCTGAGCCCCCGGGCCCGCATTCGGTGGTCGTCCTTGCCCTCGGTCCTTACCCGTGCGTTCAGCATTGCCCCTTCATGCCTCCTCGGCGTTTTGGTGCGGTTTGTTCCTTTTGGTGCGGTTTGTTCCATCTCAAGCTCGTTCAAGCGAGGATCATCTCCTCGGGACGGACCTCCGACTCCCGAACCACGTGCATGTGGTCGGGCTCCCAGCTCAGTCGGACGGGCGCCCCGCCGCCGGGCAGCCGCGCGCGCTCGGCTTCGCTGGCGTTCGGCACGAGCACCGTCATCGAGACGTCGCCGGGCAGCGCGACGATGATCTGGGTCGAGGTGCCGAGGTAGACGGAGCTCTGGACGACTCCGTCGACGCCGGGCAGCCCGCCGGGGCGGGGTCCCTCATCCGACCCGGCCGCCCCCGGACGCGAAGCAGAGGAGGCGGTCGGTGAGATGCTCAGCTTTTCGGGGCGCACCACGGCGTGGCAGCGCTCGCCGGTCGCGATTCCATCGACCCTCGTCTCCACCTCGATCCCGGTGTCGAGCTCGATCATCCCGCGACCGTCCGCGGCCGACCTGACGGTCCCCGGCATCAGGTTCGAGACGCCGATGAAGCCGGCGACGAAGGTCGTGGTCGGCCGCTCGTAGACGTTCTCGGGCGTGTCCACCTGCTCGACGACGCCATTCGACATCACGGCGATCCGGTCGGACATCGTCAGCGCCTCCTCCTGGTCGTGCGTCACGTAGACGAACGTGATGCCGACCTCCCGCTGGATGCGCTTCAGCTCCACCTGCAGCCCCTTGCGGAGCTTCAGGTCTAGGGCGCCGAGCGGCTCGTCGAGGAGCAGGACCTTCGGCAGGTTGACCAGTGCGCGGGCCAGCGCGACCCGCTGCTGCTGCCCGCCGGAGAGCTGGTTCGGCCGGCGATTGATCTCCGCGGCCAGCCCGACCCGCTCGAGCTCGGCCTCGACCCGCCTGCCGATCTCGTCCTTGGGGACCTTCTTGCGCCGAAGGCCGAAGGCGACGTTGTCGCGGACGCTGAGGTGCGGAAACAACGCATAGCTCTGGAAGACGGTGTTCGTCGGCCGCTTGTATGAGGGGAGGCCGGCGACGTCTGAGCCCTCGATCCGGACCCGCCCGGCGGTTGGCTGCTCGAACCCGGCGACCATCCGCAGCGTCGTCGTCTTCCCGCACCCGCTCGGGCCGAGCATCGTGAAGAACTCACCGCGGCCGATGTCGAGGTCGAGCTCCTTGACCGCGACGAGGTCGCCGAAGTGCTTGCTGACGCGCTCGAGGCGCACCGTTGGATCAGAGTCGCCGACGGCAGATTCGGCGGTCCGATCGGTGCCGGTGCCCGGATCCAAAGTGGCCAATCCTCTCCGTTCGCCTCGGTGGTCACGCCGCCCCGTACTGACGGCAGGCAGCAATCTAACCGCTCCGTCCAAAACAGACTATGCGCCATCCGGCATGCCTGCAAGGTTCGGAATCCCCAAAACGTCTAAAGCCCGTTATGCGATTCGTACAAAAGAGGGATAGGATCTTTGAACCTAATCCCGGTTGTGCGGTTGGCCCGAGCCAGATACGGTTATACGGAACGTCAATACAGGGTGGACACCAAGTCGCAGCCAGGAGGAGGATGCAGATGGCAACCACAAGCGCAACGGTGACCGCGACGGAATCCGGTCTTCAGGATCTCGCCAAGCGCCACCTCTGGATGCACTTCACGCGTCACGGCGCCTACGAGGACGCCGACGTCCCGATCGTCGTCCGCGGCGAGGGCGCTTATGTCTGGGACGAGAAGGGCAACCGCTACCTCGACGGACTCTCCGCCCTCTTCTGCGTCAACGCCGGCCACGGGCGCACCGAGCTCGGCGACGCCGCCGCCAAGCAGGTCGCGGAGCTCGACTTCTACACCCTGTGGAGCTATGCGCATCCGCGGGCGATCGAGCTCGCCGGGCGGATCGCCTCCCTGGCTCCCGCGGATCTGAACCGCGTCTTCTTCACCAACAGCGGATCGGAGGCGGTGGAGTCCGCGATCAAGCTCGCCCGCGCCTACCACCAGCGCACCGGCTCACCGCGCAAGACCAAGTTCATCACCCGTGACGTCGCCTACCACGGCACCACCCTCGGCGCCCTTGCCGCGACGGGCATCTCCGACCTGCGTCACGAGTTCGAGCCATTGGTGCCCGGCGGCCACCAGGTGCCGAACACCAACAGCTACCACTGGCCCGAGGGCCGCGATCCACTGTGGGCCGCGGACCAGATCGAGGAGAAGATCCTCTACGAGCACCCCGACACCGTCGCGGCGGTGATCCTCGAGCCGCTCCAGAACGCGGGCGGGTGCATCCCGCCGCAGGACGGCTACTTCCAGCGCGTCCGGGAGATCTGCGACCGCCACAACGTGCTGCTCGTCTCCGACGAGGTGATCTGCGCGTGGGGCCGCCTCGGCCACTGGTTCGGCTGCCAGCGCTACGGCTTCGTCCCGGACGTCATGACCGTGGCGAAGGCGATCACGTCCGCGTACGTGCCGATGGGCGGCATGATCGTCTCCGACCGCGTTGCCGAGCCGTTCATGAGCGGCAAGGAGATGTTCTCCCACGGCTCGACCTTCGCCGGCCATCCGGTGGCAGCGGCGGTCGCAATGGCCAACCTCGACGTGTTCGAGCGTGAGGACATCAACGGACACGTGCTTCGCAAGCAGGGCGAGCTCCGGAGCATGCTGGACGGCCTGCGGGACATCCCGATCGTGGGCGACGTTCGCGGCGACGGGTTCTTCCATGCGATCGAGCTGGTCTCCGACCAGGAGACCAAGGCGGGCTTCTCGGACGACGAGTCCGAGTGGCTGCTTCGCGGGTACCTCTCCGGCGAGCTGTTCCGCCGCGGGCTCATCTGCCGCGCGGACGACCGTGGAGACCCGGTGATCCAGCTCGCGCCGCCGCTGATCTGCGACACGGAGCAGTTCCAGGAGATCGAGGACGTGCTGCGCCCCGTGTTGACTGAGGCCTGGGAGCGCCTCAAGAAGTGATTTCAGCAAGCGGCGAGCAGCAAGCAGCGAGCAAGGTCTCGACGCTTGGGCTGCTCGCTGTTCGCTGTCGGCTGCTCGCTCGGCCATGCTGACGGTCGGCACCCTTGTCGCCGATTGCGGCCTCGAGCTGATCGCCGGCGACGAGGGTGCGGAGCGGCCGATTCGCTGGGTGCACATCTCGGAGCTGGAGGATCCGACGCCGTGGCTCTCCGGCGGGGAGCTCCTGCTCACCACGGGGATCCAGCTCTCGAGCCCCGCGCGCCAGCGCAAGTTCTGCGACCGGCTCGCCGACCGCGAGATCGCCGGTCTCGGGCTCGGCACCGGCTTCGAGCACAAGCACGTGCCCAAGGCCCTCGTCGACGAGGCGGCTGAGCGCGGGATCCCGCTGTTCGAGGTCCCGTACGAGATGCCGTTCATCGCGATCACGGAGCGCGCCTTCGCGCGGCTCGTGAACGAGCAGTACGCCGTCCTCGAGCGCGGGGGGCGCGTTCACGAAAAGCTCGAGCGCCTGGTGATCGAGGGTCGCGGGCTCGACGCCGTTCTCAGCTCACTGGCCGGCGCCGTCGGAGGAACGGCGATCGTGCAGGACGCGGGCGGCCGTGAGCTCGCCCGGCACCCCGCGAAGGGCGGCCCCCGTGCCGCCGCGATGAAGGCGCTCGGAGCGGAGATCGCGGGCCGGCAGGCGTCCGGCGCGATTACCGCGTTCGAGCCGCGCCAGGGCTCGCTCGCCGAGCGCGCCCTGGCGGTGCCGGTCTCCGGCCGGCGGGGCGGCGCGCCGGTGGCCTGGCTGGTGGTGATCAGCCAGCAGGGCAGGCTCGGGGAGTTCGAGCAGCTCACGGCCCGTCAGGGAGCGATCGTCGTCGGCCTGGAGCTCATGCGCGAGCGGGTCGTCCGGGAGACCGAGCGCCGGCTCGCGGGCGACGTCCTCGCGGAGGCACTGGGCGGCCGGCTCGACGCTGACGAGCTCCGGGGCCGCCTGCGCCCGTTCGGGATCGGCGCCGAGGCCGCGGTGGTCATCTTCGACCTCGACGACCCCGACGTGGGGGAGGAGGCACTCGAGCGGGAGCTCGCCGATGCCGGCATCGCCGCACTGGTGGCGACTACCTCCGCCGGTGGGCGCCCGCTGCTCTGCGCGATGATCGACGGGCGCGCGGGCGACCCGGTGGACGTCGCGGGCAGCTTGAGGTCGGCCCTGATCACCGCTCACGGACCGGTCCGGGTCGCAGCCAGCCGCCGCACTCCGGTCGGGTTCCTGCGCCGCGCCTTCCACGAGGCACGCTGCGCCCTCGAGGCGACCTCGCTCGCGGACGGCGACGCCCCCGAGGTCGCGAGCTACGAGGACCTCGGCGCGTTCACTCTCCTGCTCTCGCTTCAGGATGACGACGCGCTGCGCCTGTACAGCGACGGACTCCTGGACCCGATCGAGCGCACCGAGGGCGAGTACGGGGGCGAGCTCCTGCGCTCCCTCGAGGCATACATCGAGCACAACGGCAACTGGGAGCGCGCCGCGCGCGAGCTCTACTGCCACCGCCACACGCTTCGCTACCGGATCCGCAAGATCGAGGAGCTCACCGGCCGCGACCTCTCGCGCGCCACCGACCGGATCGAGCTCTGGCTGGCCCTGCGCGCGAGGGAGCTCGTGACATGAGGGTTGCGGTCCTGGGGGCCGGCGGAACGATCGCTCCCGCGATCGTTCGCGACCTCGCCGAGTCCGACGAGGCCGAGGAGCTCGTCCTCCTCGACATCGACGAGGAGCGGGCGCAGACGGTGGCCGACCAGCACGGCGGGGCCAACGCCCGCGCCGCTCGGGTGGACGCGCGCGCCGAGCACGGCGCCGAGGGATCGCTCGCCTCCGTGCTCGAGGACGCGGACATCCTGGTCAACTCCGCGAGCTACCGCGTGAACCTCGACGCGATGGCCGCCTGCCTGCGCGCCGGGTGCCACTACATCGACCTCGGCGGCCTCTACTGGATGACCGAGCTGCAGCTCGAGCTCGACGACCAGTTCCGCCGCGAGGGTCTGCTGGCGCTCCTCGGCATGGGCTCGGCCCCGGGCAAGACGAACCTGATGGGCCGCATGGCGACGGATGCGTTGTCCAGGGACCCCGCTGCCCCCGCATCGGGGCAAGCCCCGACGACCGGTCGCCCTTCGGGCTCCCTGGAAGCGGAGGAGGCGGCGGGCATTGATTCCATGGACCTGTCCGCCGCGGGCGCGGCAGCGGAGCAGGTGGACAGAATTGATGTGTCGGCCGCCGGGCGGGACCTCGACCCGCCCGACGGGTTCAGCATTCCGTACGCGCTCCAGACCCTGCTCGACGAGCTCACGATGAAGCCGGTCGTGCTCCGCGACGGAGCGCCGCTCGAGGTCGAGCCGATGTCCGACGGCGGTACCGTGGACTTCGGGGAGCCGATCGGGGAGGCTGAGACGATCCACACGATCCACTCGGAGATGCGCACGTTCGGCCCGAGCTTCGGCTGTCGTGATGCCAGCTTCCGCCTGGGCCTGGGGCCCGAGCTGCTCGAGACGCTTCGTGAGCTGACCACGGCGCCGGCGGACGAGGTCGCGGGCAAGGCGAAGGAGGCGCTGCCGCCGTCGGCATCGACGGTGTCGGTGCACCTGGTCGAGGCCTCTGCCGACGGGCGCGCCGTGCGGGTCAGGGCGGTGACGGAGCCGATGGAGGAGTGGGGGATCGGCGGCGGCGTCGTCTCGACCGCCACCCCGGTCTCCGCGGCGGTGAGGCTGCTCGCCCGCGGCGACATCTCCGAGCGCGGCGTGCTGCCGCCGGAGAGCTGCGTCGACCCGGCGGCTCTGTTCGCCGAGCTCGAGCCGCGAGGCTGCCGTGTTGAGATCAGCGCTGCCGAGGAGGGGGTGCGTGGGTGAGGTGCTTTAGCACCGAAACTGGCATGTCAGGCGGCGAAGCCGCCGCAAGAGGTGTGTCGTGAAGGTAGGCGTCCCCACCGAGATCAAGTCCGATGAGTACCGGGTCGCGCTCACGCCGGTGGGCGCGCGGGAGCTCTCCGAGCACGGGCACGAGGTGCTGATCGAGAAGGGGGCGGGCGAGGGGAGCGCGATCAGCGACTCCGACTACGAGGCGCAGGGCGCGCGGATCGTGCCCGTCGAGGATGTCTGGGGCGAGGCCGACCTGATCCTCGGCGTCAAGGAGCCCCAGCCGCAGGAGGTCGAGCTGCTTCGACCCGGGGCGACCCTGTTCACCTACCTGCACCTGGCTCCGGTGCCGGAGCTCACCAAGAGCCTGTGCGAATCGGGCGCGACCTGCGTCGCCTACGAGACGGTCGAGGACTCAAACGGCCGCCTACCGCTCCTCGCTCCGATGAGCGAGATCGCCGGCAAGATCGCGACCCAGGCTGGGGCGTTCATGCTCGAGAAGCCGCTCGGCGGCCGGGGCATCCTGCTCGGCGGGGTACCTGGCGTGCCGCCCGCGAACGTCATGATCATCGGTGGCGGCGCGGTCGGGATGCACGCGGCCTTCATCGCGATCGGCATGGAGGCGGACGTCTTCGTCTACGACACCAACCTGGACCGGCTGCGCGAGCTCGACGTCGCCTTCGGCGGGCGCGCGTCGACGGTCTTCTCGTCGGTCCTCTCGATCGAGGAGGAACTGCCGCGGATGGATCTCGTGATCGGGGCGGTGCTGCTGCACGGCGCCAAGGCCCCGCACGTGATCAAGCGCTCCCAGCTCGGGCTGATGAAGCAGCAGGCTGTGCTCGTGGACGTGGCCATCGACCAGGGCGGCTGCTTCGAGACTTCCCACCCCACGACCCATCAGGACCCGACCTTCGAGGTCGACGGCGTCATCCACTACTGCGTGGCGAACATGCCCGGCGCGGTCCCGATCTCATCGACGTACGCGCTCACCAATGCCACGATGCCCTACGTCGTCGCGCTCGCCGACCACGGCATCGCCGAGGCGGCCCGACGCGACCCCGGGCTTCGGCTGGGCATCAACGTCGCCGGGGGGAAGGTCACCCACCCGGCGGTCGCGGAGGGTGTGGGGATGGAATACGTGGCGCCCTCCGAGGTGCTGAGCCTCGGGGCGCCGAGCGGCGACGGAGTCGCCGGCGCGGACGGCGCGGGTGCCACGGCCGCCCGGGCGACACCGGGTGCCCATTGAGTTGGACAATCAGAACTGAAGGCAACTGACCGAGCTGAGGAGGAGTGGATCAAGTTGAGCATGTACGCAGTCGTTAACCCGGCCACCGGCGAGAAGCTCGAGGAGTACCCCGAGATCTCCGACGACGAGCTCGACGCCGCCATCGGCAGGGCTTGGGAGGCGCGCGAAGCGCTCGCCTCGCTGACCGTCGCCGAGCGCGCCGCGAAGATCAACCGCGTCGCCGAGCTCCACGCGGAGCGCCGCGATGATCTCGCCGCGATCGCGGTGAAGGAGATGGGCAAGCCCATGGAGCAGGCGCTCGGCGAGGTCGACTTCTGCGGCGACATCTACGGCTACTACGCCGAGCGCGCGGAGGACTTCCTCAAGGACGAGCCCATCGAGCTGCTCGCGGGCGAGGGCACAGCAGTGATCCGCCGCTCGGCGATGGGGCCGCTGCTCGGGATCATGCCCTGGAACTTCCCCTACTACCAGGTGGCCCGATTCGCCGGCCCGAACTTGATCGTCGGCAACCCGATCCTGCTGAAGCCGGCGCCGCAGTGCCCGGAGTCGGCCGAGGCGATCCAGGCGATGTACGACGAGGCCGGCTTCGGAGACGGGGCCTACCAAACGATCCTCGCGACAAACGAGCAGATCGCCGAGACGGTGATCCCCGACCCGCGCGTGCGCGGCGTCTCGGTCACCGGGTCCGAGCGAGCCGGCTCCGCCGTGGCCGAAGTGGCCGGGCGCCATCTGAAGAAGGTCGTGCTCGAGATGGGGGGCTCCGACCCGTTCATCGTGCTCGCGACCGAGAACCTCGACGAGGTCGTCGACACCGCGGTCGAGGCGCGCCTGGACAACACGGGCCAGTCGTGCAACGCCGCGAAGCGGTTCATCGTCGTCGACGAGCTCTACGACGACTTCCTCGCGAAGCTCACGGAGAAGATGAAGGCGGTCGAGCCCGGAGATCCGATCGAGGACGCGGCGATGGGGCCCCTCTCCTCATCGACCGCGGCGGATCGCCTTTCCGACCAGCTCGACCGGGCGAAGGCCCAGGGCGCCGAGGTGGTGCTCGAAGGCGAGCGCAAGGACAACTTCTTCGGCGCTACGGTGCTCACCGGGATCAGCCCGGACAGCGACGCCTACCGGGAGGAGTTCTTCGGCCCCGTCGCGAGCGTCTACCGGGTCGGCTCGGAGGAGGAGGCGGTCAAGGTCGCCAACGACACGCCGTTCGGCCTCGGCTCCTACCTCTTTACGACCGACCCCGAGCAGGGCGACCGTGTCGCCAACGCCATCGACGCCGGAATGGTGTTCGTGAACGGCGCCCTGCTTGACGGCGCCGAGCTGCCGTTCGGGGGCGTCAAGCGTTCCGGCTTCGGACGCGAGCTCGGCCCGTACGGCATGGACGAGTTCGTCAACAAGAAGCTGATCCGGGTCGTGAGGTAGCGCGTCGGTCGGTCGCGGGGGCGAGGGCCGGGCGCTCGCCCGGGAAGACACTCGCAATCCATGCTCGCATTTCAGCTCGCAGTCCCTGCTGCGCAGTCTTCCCGCACGAGCGCCCGCCCCTCGCTCATTGCCTCAAGCTCCTGATCGCCGCCGCCGATTGGCAGTACAGGGACGGCGCGAGGCCCGATGATCCACACTGGCAATCGCATCGCTGTAGCGGCAATCGTCGGTGTGACCGCCTGCGTCGGGTTCGCCGTCGTCGCAAGCGCGTCACCCAGGTCACCGGGGACGCTCCGGGGCGGGACGCCGCCTCAGACCAAGATCGTCAAGGCGAAGGTGAAGCGAAAGCACAGCTTCGCGCGCTTTCGGTTCACCTCATCCGAGGCCGGATCGACCTTCGCCTGCAAGCTCGACGACCACCAGTTCCGAAGCTGCTCCTCCCCAATGACCTACCGTCACCTGAAGGACGGTACGCACGCATTCCGGGTCAGGGCCACGAGCGCCGAGGGGGTGGCCGATCCCACATCGGCGCGTAGACGGTTCTTCACGGGGCCGGGCTTTGGGCCTCCATATCCGCCCGCCAAGGTCGTCGAGCCCGCCCGCCTGAACGACGGCGGCGCCTGCCACTACGTCCCCGACTCGGAGTTCTGGCCGGTTCGAAACGGCTGGTCGGTCGGGAACCGCGGTCGTCAGACGATCGTCTGTGCCGGCGGCGCGGGGACTCACTACCCCCCGAGTCGCGGCAGCTTCCTGATCCTGCGAAGCAGCTACCGCTGGGGCACCCAAGACCTGAGCTTCGTCGACGTGCCGCACTCCGGGCCGGTGAAGATCACCAAGGCGCCGCTGGGCCGGGACGTGATCACCAGCGCACAGCGCCGTGGCGAGTTGGAGTTCAAGGGAACCAAGGGCGTCACCGGGACACTTCACCTGAAGGACGACTCGATCACGCTCAATCCCTAGCGCGGCGAGTACCGAAAGCCTGGGCCGGAGTGAAGCGGGGCTCAGCTAGCGCAGCCCCGACTCGAGCAGCTGGGCGGCGGCGCGCTCGCCGCTTCGAAGAGCTCCCTCCATGAGGCCGTGCCAGTCGCCTGCTGTGTGCTCCCCGGCGAAGAACAGTGGTCCGATGGGGGTCGAGAGCTCCGCGTCGCGGAGAGGTGAGGAGACGCTTCGCGCCGAGTAGGAGCCGCGAACCCAGGGATCGTCGTGCCAGGTCGAGAGCAGTGCCGCCTCGGAGTCGAGCTCCAGGTCGGTACGGAGCGCCGCGAGCTCCTCGATCCAGCCTCCGAGGCTTTCCGGGTCGGCGAGCGCCTGGACCGCATCGTTGGTTCCGGCGTAGCCGGTGACGAACGGCGCCGGCTCGCCCTGCGGGTCCAGCTGGGTGTAGGACCAGAAGCGGCGGCGCACGGACATGATCGCGCTCGCCGGGCTCGGAGCTCGAAGGCGCACGAAGAGCTTCGCGTTCTGCCCGTAGCGGACGGAGGCGAGCGCCTCGGCGGTCGGCCCGTAAAGAGCCGGCTCGAAATCGATGTCGGCGAGCGGGGCCGTCGGGATCGCGATCACCGCCGCACGCGCCGAGAGCTCGCCGTCGTCGGTCCGGACGTCGATGCCCTCGTCGCTCCACCGCAGCGCGCGGACGGGGGAGGACCGGTGGATCCGCCCGCCGAGTCCGCCGGCCAGCGCTCGGGCGAGCGCGGCGTTGCCGCCCGCCACGGTGTAGCTCTCGAAGTCGCCGAAGGTCGCTGCGCCCTCGCCGAGCACTTCCGGGCGAAGGTCGTCCGCGGGGTGGCCCATGGAGACCTCCAGCCGGGCGCGGATCAGGGCCGCGAGCCGCGGCTCCAGCTCGAGGCCGTCGATGGCCTCCGCGAGCGTGGCGGCGCCGCTCGGCGTCGGCCCGGCGGCGATGCGGTCGAACGCGGCGTCGAGCGCAGCCGCGGGGACGGCCTCGGCCCCGCGGGGTTCCCGGCGGCCGTACGGAGTGCCCTTGGGCGCCAGGCGCAGGCCGAATCGCGTAGCCAGCGACTCGATCGCCGTGTTGCCCGGGAGGACGAACTCCGCTCCCCGCTCGACGACGCCGCCTGCGAAGGGCACCGACCAAACCCTGCCGCCGACCCGGTCGCGGGCCTCGAGCACCGTCACCTCGACGCCGGCGGCGTGCAACGCGTCCGCCGCCGCGAGTCCGGCCAACCCCGCGCCCACGACGACGACCCCGGGCATTCCGCCGCGACTCGTCAGACGGCGGCTCGGCGGCGCCAGGGCAGGCGCGAGCGCCGCCGGTCCCGGAGGATCCGCTTGGCGGCGTTGTGGCCGGCCGCCGCCATGACGCCGCCACCCGGGTGGGTGCCCGCTCCGCAGAGGTAGAGGCCGTCGACGGGCGTCGCGTACTGCGCGAGCAGTGGCGACGGGCGCATGAAGGCCATCTGGTCGAGGCCCTGCTCGCCCTGGAAGATCGAGCCGTCCACCAACCCGAAGATCTCCTCCAGGTCGGGTGGGGCGAGAACCTCGCGCTCGACGATCACGCCGGGGACGTTGGGCGCGTAGCGGGCCAAATGCTCGACGCAGGCATCCGCGTAGCGCTCGCGGGCGTCGCCGGCCCAGGCCTCGGCATCCGGCGGGCCGTACTGGGTGAACATGGTCATCACCCAGCGGCCGTCGTCGGTGAGACTGGAGTCGATGGATGAGGGCAGCTCGGCCTCCACGTAAGGCTCGGTCGCGGGCCGACCGGCGAGCGCGTCCTGCCAGGCGCGCTCCAGATAGTCGATCGAGGGGCACAGGTTGACCCCGGTCCGCTCGAGCATGTGTTGCTCGTCGGCCGTCACCCGCTCGTAGCGCGGCGGCTCCGACAGCACCATGTTGATCTTCACCGAGCCGCCGCGGGTCCGGAAGCGGCGCATGTCCCGCGCCACATCCTCCGGGAAGTGCTCGCCGCCCGCGAGGTCCAGAATGGTCGTCTTCGGGTGTGCCCCGGAGGCGACGATGGGTGCTCGCAGCTCCGATCCGTCGGCCAGCGTGACCCCGACGACCCGCCCGTCGCGGACGTCGATGGAAGCCACCTCCGCGTCGGTTCGGATCACCGCCCCCGCGTCCTCGGCTGAGCGCGCGATGGCCGTGCTGATGGCGCCCATCCCGCCGATGACCTGGCCCCAGCCGCCGGGGATCCCGTCGATCTCACCGAGCGCGTGGTGGAGGAGGTTGTATGCGGTGCCCGGCGTGCGGGGACCGGCCCAGACTCCCACCACGCCGGTCGAGGCGATCGATCCCTTCAGGCCGTCGTGCTCGAACCAGTCGTCGAGCAGATCGGCGACGGACATCGTGAAGATGCGGACCAGGTCGTGGACGTCCCGGCGGGATAGGCCCGCGGCTCGTGCACCTTCGCGCAGCAGCGACAGGAGGTCGGCCGGCTGGCGCGAGCCGAGCGCCGGGGGCTCGCGGAGCATCATCGGCCGCAGGAACGATGCGGTGCGCTCGAGCAGGTCCTCGAAGCCCTCGTAGACCCGCCCGTCTCGCTCCGAGAACCTCCCGACCGATGCCGCCGTGAGCTGCGTGTCGTTGTGGAAGAAGATCGGGCCGTCCGTCGTCAGCGCGGCGTACGCCGGATCGAGGGGGACCGCGCGGTAGCCGAACTCGCGAAGGCGCAGGTCCGACACCACCTTCGGCTGCAGCATCGAGACGACATACGACGCTCGCGAGACGCGGGCTCCGGGCCAGACCTCCTCGGTGACGCAGGCGCCGCCGAGGATCGGCCGGCGCTCGAGCACGATGGTGCGCAGGCCGGCGCGCGCGAGGTAGGCCGCGGTGGTCAGCCCATTGTGGCCGCCGCCCACGACGATCGCGTCGAACGAGCTCGGTCCGGTGGCCGCGACGCGGGGCTTTGGGGGAGCGGTTGTCGTCGTGGCCTCGATGCTCGCCAGCCTACCATCTTCGTACGGTTGACTACAAGGTCAGCAGACCCTGTGGCGACTGTGCGCCTGTGCGCGCGCTCGCGTGGTCGGCTCGGTGGTCCGCGCGCGTGGTCTCAAATGCACCTATACGGTCCATAAAAGACCATCGGCCGATTTCGTCGGCTCACCGTCGGCGGACCAATGCGTCGAGGGCGGCGCAGCCCTCGGCGTGTACCGCGACCGGGTTGAGCTCGATCAGGTCGAGCCCCGACTCGAGCAGGAGGGTCCCGACCCCGGCGGCCATTTCGGCCACCGCGTCGACGTCCGCCGCGTCGCGCCCGCGTCCTCCTTCGAGGACCATGGCTCCCCGAAGCGATCGAATTGCCTTCCCGATGCGATCCGCCCCCGCGGGCAGGGGGACGATCGCCACGTCGTCGAGCGCCTCTGCCCAGATCCCGCCGAGGCCGATCACGAGCGCCGGGACGACGGCGTCAGCGCGCGCGGCGACGAGCAACTCGACTCCAGGGGGCGCCATGCGCTCCACCAGGACTCGCGCCGCCTCGCCTCCGGCAACCGACAGCTCCCGGTAGGCGGCCCGCGCCGCATCGTCGGTCTCGACGCCCAGGCGAAGGGCATTCGTGTCGCTCTTGTGGAGGAGGCCGGGGCTCGACAGCTTGACCGCAACAGGCGCCCCCATCGCCCGGGCTGCGTTGGAGCACTCCTCCTCGCTCGTCACGACGTGGCCGTCGGGCACAGGCAGCCCCGCCGCCCTCAGGAGCTCCTTGGCGTCGACCTCGTCCAACCAGCCGTCTTCGCCCCGCGGACCGTCCGCGCCGCGCGCGGAGCGAGCGGCCGCCGCCCCGATCTCCCGCAGGCGAGCGTGAGCCGCCGGCGGGATCCGGAGTGCCTGCGCGCAGACGAGCGCCGTCCGCAGGCCGGCGACCGCTGGAACGCCACGCGCGGCGAGCTCGCCGCTCGCCTCGTCGTCGATCAGGTCGGGGAGGGTCGAGGCGACCAGGGTCGCGGCCTCCGTCTCGGCCGCGCCGGCGACGATCCCCGCGCGGACGGCGGCCCACTCCGCCGCGGCCTCGGGCGCGAGGCCCTGTGGGTGGTCGTAGAGGATCAGCAGCTGGTCGATCGCCGGATCGTCGCCGACAGCGACCGTGATCCGCCGCAGCAGATCCGTGTCGCCCCAGATCATCGCGGTGTAGTCGAGGGGATTGCCGACCGTCGCGGCCGGCGGCAAGAGCTCGGTGAGCCTTTCGGCGGTCTCGGGATCGAGGGCCGGCAGCTCCGCGCCGAGGCGGCCCGCCTCGTCGGCGGCGATGGTCGAGTCCCCGCCCGAGCAGGTGAGGATCGCGAGGCCGCCGTCTCCGCGCGGCCGTGCGCGCGGCTCGGCCAGCACCCGGGCGAGCTCCAGCAGCTCATGGAAGTCCCGTGCCCAGGCCCCGCCCGCCTCCTCGATCAGGGCTCGGAAGACTCGCTGCTCCCCGGCGACGGCTCCCGTGTGTGCCGATGCCGCGCGCCGCCCGGCCTCCGTGGAACCTGCCTTCAGGACGGCGACACGAACGCCGCGATCGGCGCACACGGCAAGCGCCTCCGCGAGCCGCGCTCCGTCGCCGTCGGACTCCAGGAACATCGCCACCGAGCGCACGCCGTCCCGTTCGCACAGCGCGGCGAGCCAATCGCTGGCATCGAGCGTCGCCTGGTTGCCGGTGGAGAGGACCGTGTGGAACCGGATCCCCCGGCGCGAGCCGAGCGCGTTCACGGCGACGTTCCCGCTCTGGGAGACCATCGCCACGCCGCCGGGCTCGAGCGGCGCGACCGAGTCGCCCCACATCGGCGCCCGCGAGCCGACCGCCACGATGCCGTTCCCGTTCGGGCCACACAGGGGCAGCCCGCCCGCGTCGGCCGTCTCACGGAGCTCCCGCTCGAGCTCCCGGCCCTCTTCGATCTCGCCGAAGCCGGCGGAGAGGACGATCGCGCCGCCGCACCCCGTGGCGGCCGCCTCGCCGATGACGGCGGGAACCGAGGCAGCCGGGATCGCGACGACCACGGCGTCCACGGGATGTGGCAAGTCCGACACCGTCGGAACGCACGGGCGGCCGTGCACGTCGGTGCGCCGCGGATTGACGCCCCAGACCTCGCCCTCGAATCCGGCGCGCTCGAGGTTGCCCAGCACGATGTCCGCGTACGAGCCGGGGCGGTCGTTCGCTCCGACGACGGCGATCGACCGAGGTTCGAGGAGAGGGGTGGGGTTCGGGGTTGGCGCGGCGTCCCTCAACTAGTGAAGGATTCGCTCGACACCGCGGCGCTCGAGGCCCCGGGCGACGATCAGCCGCTGGATCTCGCTCGTTCCCTCCCAGATCCGATCCACGCGCAGCTCGCGGAGCAGGCGCTCGGCGACGTTCGAGCGCCGGTAGCCGCGGCCGCCGAACGCCTGGACGCAGCGGTCGGCGCAGAGCCATGCCGCCTCGCTCATGAACAGCTTCGCCATCGAGGCCTTGTGGTGAACGATCTTCGGGTCGCCCCCTTCGTCGGCGAGACGGGCGACGGCAAGGGTGAGAAGGCGGCCGGCGGCGGCATCCGTGGCCGAGTCGGCGAGGGGAAACGAGACGCCCTGGTGATCGTAGATGCGAGCGCCACCCTGCTCGCGGCCCACCGACCACTCGACGGTCTCGTCCAGGAGCCGCCACATCGCACCGCCGCACCGGGCGGCGATCCCCAGGCGCTCCTCCGTGAACCAGGAGCGCTGGAGCTCGTCGCCTCCGCCGACCCCCCCGATCACGTCGTCGGAGGAGAGCTCCACGTCCCGGAACGCGATCGTCGGGTGGCTCTCCGGATAGTTGTGTGTGTAGGCGGGGTCGTCGACGATCTCGACGCCGGGCCGGTCCCGGTCGACGACGAAGAGGGTCGGCAGCCGGTCGGCGCCGTCGATCACGTTTGCCATCACGACGTACACGGACGCGACGTCACCCGCGGTCACGAACCACTTCTCGGCATTCAGCCGGAAGCCGGACCCCGTCGGCACCGCGGTTGCCGCGATCGCCGACGGATCGGAGCCGGCGTCGCGCTCGGTAACCGCGTAGGCGTCCTTCAGCTCACCGCGGAGGGCCGGCCGCAGGTAGCGATCGACCTGCTCGGGGCTCGCGTGGGCCCAGACGTTGTAGGCGTTTGGGACGAGCCAGTGGAGGGCGTTGGTGGTGCGCCCGTACTGCTCCTCGACGAGGGCCCACTGGACCCGGGTCCAGCCCTGCCCGCCGTGACCTGTCGCGTGCATGCCCCCGTGGAGGCGCGCGTCCATGGCCTGGCGCCGCAGCTCGGCGACGACCTCGTCGGGCAGCCGCCCGCCGCGTCTTTCGGCCTCTTCCTCCAGCGGCATGAGCACGTCCTCGGCGAAGCCGCGGGCGCGCTCGGCCAGCTCAAGGGCCTCCTCGTCGAGGTCGAGAGGCGGGGCGCCCGCGGTGGCCGGGGGCGGAGGCGTCGACTTGACCTCCATCGGTTGGGCAGACTAACATGCGATTGACTACAAGGTCAACAAACGAATCGGGTCCCGAAGGAGGCCGAGCTTGGCACCCACAGCGCTCTCCCCACTCAATCTTGATCTCCGCGACGTAGAGGCAGCCCTCGAGCCCTTGGAGCGGGCGACGATGCTCCCGCCGCGCGCATTCGTCGACGAGGACGTCTTCGAGTGGGAGCTCGACCGGATCTTCCGCGGCTGGATCTGCGTCGGCCATGCCTCCAGCGTGGCCGAGCCCGGCGCCTACGTCATGCGCGAGATCGGCGACGACAGCGTGGTGGTCATGGGCGGGAGCGATGGCCGCCCGCACGCGTTCCTCAACGTCTGCCGCCATCGCGGCGCACGGCTGATCAGCGACGCCGAGGGCAGTGTCCGGGCGCGCATCACCTGCCCCTACCACGCCTGGTCGTACGGGTTCGACGGCGAGCTCAAGGGGGCTCGACACATGGACGGGGTGGAGGATTTCGAGCCGTCGTGCTGGGGCCTCATCCCGGTGCGCGTTGCGACGCTCGGCGGTCTGGTCCTCGTGGACCTGAGTGGCGAGGCGCCGGACGTCGCCGCGCACGTCGGCGACCTGGCCGGGCACCTCGAGCGCTATCGGGTGCACGGCCTCGCCCGCGGCGGCCGCAGCACCTACGACGTGGAGGCCAACTGGAAGGCGATCGCCGAGAACTACAGCGAGTGCCTGCACTGTCCCGGGGTGCACCCCGAGCTGAACGCGCTCAGCCACTACATGAGCGGCGAGGTGCTGGAGGGACCGGGCGCCTGGTGCGGCGGATCGATGACGCTGCGCGACGGCGCGGCGACGATGGCGCGTGAGGGTGGAGCCGAGCACGGCCGGGCGCCGATCGAGGGCCTCTCAGGCGACGACCTCGTCTCGGTCCTCTACTTCGTGCTGTTCCCCAACTCGCTCGTGTCGCTTCACCCCGACTACGTGATGCTCCACACCCTGTGGCCGCGAGCCGCGGATCGGACCGAGGTGATCTGCGAGTGGTACTTCGAGCCGGCGACGATCGAGCGCGAAGGGTTCGATCCCTCGGACGCGATCGACTTCTGGGACCAGGTGAACCGCGAGGACTGGCACGTGTGCGAGCTGACCCAGAAGGGCGTGCGGACCAGGGGCTACCTACCCGGCCGCTACTCGGCCGAGGAGGTCGACGTCCACGCCTTCGACGTCATGGTGGCCGAGCGCTACATGGAGGCGCTTCGCGAGGGCCAGGCGGTTGTGGGATGAGGTGCCTTAGCACCGACAATCTCGTGCGGACGCCTTTGGCGTCCTTACCTGCTGCTTTCGGGGCTAAAGCCCCTCACCGACAGACCCGCATGTCAGGCGGCGAAGCCGCCGCAGGAGATTTGGCGTGAGCGGCAACGGCGCGTTTGCCGCGAACGAGATCGCGGCGAGCCTGGGGGAGGTCGGGTTGCCGGAGCCGGTGGCGGATCTCGCCGGGCGCCCCTGGGACGCGGTCGTCGTCGGCGGCGGCCACAACGGCCTCACCGCGGCGGCGTACCTCGCCCGCGCGGGCCGCAGCGTGCTCGTGCTCGAGCGGCGCGAGCGGCTCGGCGGCGCCTGCACGCTCGAGCGGCCGTTCAGCGACGAGCGTTACGTGGTGAGCCCCTGCGCCTACGTGGTCGGGCTGCTCGACGACCGGGTCATCCGCGAGCTCGAGCTGGAGCGCCGGGGCCTGCGTTACTGGATGGCGGACCCGAACCTCTGGGTCCCGTTCGAGGACGGGACGTCCTTCGGGCAGTGGATCGACGACTCCCGCACCCAGGCGAACCTCTCAGAGCTCGGCGTCTCAAAGCGCGACATCGACGGCTACTGGGCCTACGAGGAGCTGTTCGACGAGGCGCGGCGGCGCCTGCGCAAGGGCGAGCGCGACACCTGGGTCGGCGACTCGCCCACCCGCGAGGAGCTCGAGGATCTGGTCGGCGGCGATCAGACGATGATCGACCTCCTGTTCGAGGCCTCGATCGCGGACGTCCTCGACGACCACATCTCCGACGAGCGCCTCAAGACCGCCCTCTTCGGACAGGGGATCATCGGCACCTGGGGCGGGCCGCGTGAGCCGGGGACCGCGTCGATCAAGCTCATGCACTACCAGGGGGACATGACCGGCGAGGGGCCCCTCTGGGGGTACGTCGAGGGCGGGATGGGGATGGTCAGCTTCGCGATCGCCGACGCCGCGCGGGAGGCGGGCGCGGTGCTCGCCTGCGGAGTTCCCGTGGCGGAGATCGTCCCCGGGGCGGGCGTGACGCTCGAGGACGGGACCTCGATCCGGGCCGAGACCGTGATCTGCAACGCGGACCCGAAGCGGATGCTCTCGATGCTCGACGGCCACGAGGTCGATGAGGCCTACCGCGCCCTCCTTGAGCGCTGGAAGGTCCGCAGCCCGGTCGTCAAATTCAACGCGGCGCTCGAGCGGCTTCCCGAATGGACGGCGGCGCCGGGCGAGGCCTGGCCCGCCAAGGCGACGATCGACCTCACCGGCACCATGGACGATGCGCAGCGCGCCTTCGAGGCGTGCGACCGCGGCGAGCCCGCGGTTGCGTTCGGCGAGATCTACATCCAGACCGGGTACGACCCCAGCCCGGCGCCGCAGGGAAGGCACCTCCTCAGCGTGTTCGGGCAGTACGCGCCGTACGAGATCTCGGAGGGCGACTGGGACTCGCGCCGCGACGACGTCGCGAGGCAGTTCATCGACCTGATCGACCGCTTCGCGCCGGGTTTCGAGGACCTGCTCGTCGACCACGAGGTCCTCGGTCCCCCCGACATCGAATCGCGGATCGGGCTCACCGGCGGCAACATCTTCCAGGGAGAGGTCACCCCCGACCAGATGTGGGAGGGGCGGCTGTCCGCCCGAACGCCGGTGCCGGGGCTCTACTTGTGCGGCGCCGCGACTCATCCCGCCGGCAGCGTGATCGCGCTCAACGGGCGCAACGCGGCGGCCGCGGCGCTCGCCGACGCCGGGGTCGCCCTCGCGGCCGCATAGGTCTGGGCCATGGCCGCCGGCGTGGAAGCGACGACCCGGAGCGCTCCAGAGCGCATCCTCGAGGCCGCCTGCGACCTGATCGCGGCCGAAGGGATCGACGAGGTGCGCATCGCCAGGGTCGCCCAGCGAGCCGGGGCGTCCACGGCGCTCGTGCACCACTACTTCTCCACCCGTGAGGAGCTGCTCGAACAGGCGCTCATCCACTCGTTCGAGGGGGCGGGGGACGAGCGCTTCCGGCAGTCCGCGGACGCCGAGGAGACGGCCACCGAGGCCCTGGCCCGCGGCCTCGCCGAATCGCTGCCATTCCCGGGCTCCCAGGAGCGCGAATGGGTGCTGTGGGTGGAGCTGTGGCTGCGAGCGGTTCGCGAGCCGGCGCTGCGGCCGGTGGCCGCCCGCCTGTACGGCCGTTACCGCGATTGGGTGGCGGGGCTGATTCGAGCCGGGGTGGAGAGCGGCGAGTTTCGGGCCGACGCGAACCCCGAGGCGCTCGCGGACCTCGCGATGGCGCTCCTCGACGGGACGGGGGTCCGGGCGCTGATCCGGGATTCCGCGATGGAGGTCGATGCGGCGCGCGCGCTGGTCGCGCGGCGACTGGCCTCGGAGCTTGGCATCGAGCCCGATGCCCTGCTCTGAGCCGGGCGCCGATCCCGCCCGGAGGTCGAGCGCCGGCCCTTGCCACGGGGGCGGATTGGGTATAACTTGAACCGCCGTTCAGCTTTGAGAGGAGCGTCCGTGCGAGGGGTTGGAGTGGTGAATTCGGAAGATCCGTTCGAGCGGTGAGTCCACGCCCGCAGATCGATCACGTCCGGCGCCCGCAGCTGCTCGAGGCCGCCGCGGGAGTGATCGCCGAGCGGGGCATCGCCGCAACGAGGATCGCGGACGTCGCCGAGCGCGCGGGCACGAGCCCGCCGGCCGTCCTTTACTGGTTCAAATCCAAGGACGAGCTCCTGGCGGAGGCCCTGACGATCGAGGAGGAGCGCTTCTACGGGCAGCTGACCGAGCGGATGGAGGCGCTCGCAAGCCCGCGCGACAAGCTGCGGCTGATGCTCGAGACCTCGGCCGACGAGTACGACTGGACCCTGTGGATGGAGCTCTGGACGCGGGCCCTCCGGGATCCCGCGACCGGAACGGCTAGGAGGCGCCTCGACGAGCGCTGGCGGTCCCAGATCGCCGGCGTGATTCGCGAGGGTCAGCGCGCGGGCGAATTCGGCGACGCCGATCCGGACGACGGCGCCCTGATCCTCGCGTCGCTCATCGACGGTCTCGCCGTACAGGTCACCCTTGGGGACCCGGTCGTGACCAAGGAGCGCATGCTCGAGCGCGCGCTCGAGATCGCCGAATCGCTCCTCGACTGTGAGTTGGGGGCGGCCTACGAGACCGCGGTGGGGGATCGATCGGGCACGGCAAAATACGCCGTCCGTGAGACCGTGCCCCACCTCGCGGACACCGAACTCAGGAGGGAACTGGAATGACGCACCACCCGAAGGAACGGCCGAACGCCCTGAGCAGGCGCGGTTTCCTGCTACGAGGCGCAGGTGCCGCCGCGGCCGTCTACGGTGCTGGCGGCCTGCTCGCCGCCTGCGGCAACACGACGAGCGTCCCCGGGACCACCGGCGCGGGCGGCGGACTCACCGGGCCGGGAGGCCTGCCGCTCGCGAGGCCCGACAGGCGCGTGACCCTGCCGCGTTGGGAGGATCCCATCAAGTCGGGGCTCAAGCCGGAGACAGGCGGGACGTTCACCGTCTTCAACTATCCCGACTACTTCTACAAGAAGCTCCTCACGGAGTTCGGAACCAAGTACGGCGTCGAAGTCCAGTACACGTCGTTCGACAACATCAACTCCGGACTTCAGCGGCTGGCCTCCGGAGCGGTCGCGCCCGACGTGATGGAGATCACGCCGGACACGCTCGATGTCGGCGTTGCCGGCAAGCTGATCAAGCCGCTCAACCTCGACTACATCCCGAACCTCCAGAAGAACATCTGGCCGCAGCTCGTCGACCCGTTCTACGACGGCGGGTCGCGCTACACCGTTCCGTACACCGTCTACGCCACCGGCATCGCATGGCGGACGGACAAGGTCAAAGAGGACATCGCCGGCATGAACCAGCCGTGGGACATCTTCTGGGAGTCTCAGGCGTACAAGGGCAAGGTGGGGCTCCTCTCCGAGAACCGTGAGACGATCGGCATGGCGCTCCTGCGCAAGGGGATCACGGACATCAACACCGAGGATCCCGCGCTCGTGAACAAGGCGGTGTCCGACCTCAAGGAGCTGTACGGCATCTGCAACATCAAGGTGGACGACATCCAGTACCAGACGATCCCGGAGGGATCGAGTTGGCTCCACCAGGCGTGGTCGGGGGACATGATCGCGGGCTACATCTACTACCTTCCGAAGGGAACGCCGGCGAGCGACCTCGCCTTCTGGAAGGCGCCCAAAGACAAGCGGCCGATCCAAAACGACTGCTTCGCGATCTGCTCGACCACGAAGAAGCCGGTGCTCTCGCATCTCTTCCTCAACTACCTCCTCGACAACGGCGTCGCCTATCGGAACTTCGTCGACTTCAACGGCTATCAGCCGCCGCTGAACGAGATCGACCCGGCCACCCTGGTGCGGAAGGGAGTCGTGCCTCCGAACCTGGAGAACAGCGTTCTGACGAATGATGATCTCGGGCCCGAATCCCTCCAGTACGGGACGCTCACGTCCAAGGGGCAGCAGCTGTGGGAGGACGGCTACTCGAACTTCCTCGCCGGAGGAGGGAGTTGACGGGTCCGGGGCGCGAGCGTTAGGGCGTCGTGTACCGGCGCTCGCTGTGGCCTGCTCTCGCGCTCCCGGGCGTTCTCTGGCTGGTCCTCCTCTTCATCGTTCCGTTCTATGCGGTCCTCGGGGTCGCGCTCGGAACGGTCGACCCGGTCCTCTTCCAACCGGTTCCCGTCTGGAACCCGCTCGATTGGAACGTGGGTTGGCTCAGCGAGGTCCTCGGTCGGCTCGCGCCGGGAGGGATCTGGTTCGACGTCGGGATCAGGACGATCGTTTACGTCCTCATCTCCCTGGCCCTCTGCCTGCTGATCGGGTATCCGGTCGCCTACTACACGGCCCGGCACGCGGGGCGGTGGAAGGCCGTGATCCTCATCCTGATCATCCTTCCCCTCTGGATCAGCTACATGATGCGAATGCTGGCCTGGGTGAATCTCCTGCAGGACAACGGCTGGGTGAACCAGGTCCTGATGTTCACCCACGTGCTCAGCCAGCCTCATGACTGGCTCGGAGGGAGCGCCTCGACCGTCATCCTCGCGCTCGTCTACGGCTACATCCCCTACCTGATCCTGCCACTCTTCGCCGCGCTCGATCGCATCGACCGCAGCCACCTGGAAGCCGCGCGTGACCTCGGTGCGAGCCCCTGGTCCGCGTTTCGCACGGTCACCCTCCCGCTCTCCAAAACCGGCATCCTGGGGGGCGCCGTCCTCATCACGCTGCCGATGTTCGGCGACTACTACACGCCGAACATCGTCTCGAACTCGCCGAAGACGTCGATGATCGGCAACCAGATCGACCTCTACTTCCACGGCGGCCCGCAGCCGACGATCGGCGCCGCGCTCACGGTCGTGCTTGCCGCCTTCCTGATGATCCTCATGCTCTACTACATGCGGAGCATCCATCGCGCCCAACGCGAGGCCGGGGCGGTGGGGGCGCTGTGACGGCCGTTGCCGAGGCGCGAGCCAGGCCGCAGCCCTCGACCTTGACCCGCTTTCGCGGCTGGCTCCGCAACCCATGGGGAAAGCCGCGCTTCCTTCGCGTCGTCACCTGGGCCTACATCCTGTGGTCGATCGTGCCGGTGCTGATCGCGGTGCAGTTCTCCTTCAATGCGACCCGCTCGCGCACGGTCTGGGACTCCTTCTCGACACGCTGGTACTGGGGAGACCCAGTGGACTCGGTCTGGCACGACCCGGGCCTTCGGCATGCCCTTCTTCAGAGCTTCAAGCTGGCGGGAGCGGACGTTCTGATCGCCGTCCCGCTCGGCGTTTTGCTCGCCCTCGGTCTCGCCCGCTGGCGCGGTCGCGGCTCCGGTACCTCCAACTTCATCATGCTCTTCCCGTTGGTGACACCCGAGATCGTCATGGGCGTGTCACTCCTCCTCGTCTTCGGCCACATCTTCACATTCGTTCACACGGGGACGGTCGCCCAGATGCTCGGGCATGTGACCTTCTCGATCTCCTTCGTGGTCGTGATCGTGCGCGGTCGGCTGTTCTCGATCGGCAGGCAGTACGAGGAGGCCGCCGCCGACCTCGGGGCCTCGCCGTTCGTCGCGTTGAGAAGCATCCTCCTGCCCTTGCTCGCCCCGGCGATCGTCGCCTCGGCCGCCGTGGTCTTCGCCATCTCGGCCGATGACTTCGTCATCAGCCAGTGGCTGTCGAGCGGCGCATCCACGGACACCGTCCCGATCCAGATCTACGCAGCGACGCGCGCCGCGCCGTTACCGTCTGTCAACGCGATCGCAACGATCATGATGGTGTCAACCCTCCTCATCGTCACGGCCGGCTTCCTCACCTGGCGCTTCTTCACCCGCGGAGAGCGCCAGGCGGGCAAGACGGCGGAGGACATCGGCGGCGCCTTCAACCTCAGCTAGCTTCGGGGAGACCAATGGCACGCGGCGAAATCGAATTGAGCAGGCTGACCAAGCAGTTCGCCGATGTGACCGCTGTGGCCGGCATCGATCTCCACATCCCGGCCGGCGAGTTCTTCTCGCTCCTGGGGCCTTCCGGCTGCGGGAAGACGACCACTCTGCGAATGATCGCCGGCTTCGAGCAACCGACTTCCGGTGAGATCCTCCTGGACGGCACAGACGTCGCCTACACACCGCCTCACCAGCGCAACGTCAACACCGTGTTCCAGAACTACGCTCTCTTCCCGCACCTGAGCGTCTACGACAACATCGCCTACGGGCTGAAGCGGGCGAAGCGGGCGAAACCCGAGATCCGCGAGCGCGTCGGCAGGGCGCTTGAGCTCGTCCAGCTTCCGGGCTACGAGAGGCGCCGGTCGTCCCAGCTCTCGGGCGGGCAGCAGCAGCGCGTTGCCTTGGCGCGCGCCCTCGTCCTCAACCCGGCCGTGCTACTTCTGGACGAGCCGCTCGGCGCCCTCGATGCGAAGCTCCGCAAGGCCCTCCAGATCGAGCTCAAGTCGCTCCAGCAGGAGGTCGGCATCACGTTCCTCTACGTCACCCACGACCAGGAGGAGGCGCTCACGATGAGCGACCGCCTCGCGGTCATGAACGGCGGGCACATCGAGCAGGTCGGGGCGCCGCAGGACGTCTACGAGGATCCCGAGACCCTCTACGTCGCCGACTTCCTCGGCGTGTCGAACCTCATGCAGGCCACCATCGTTAGTGCCGGCACGAGCGCCTGCCGCGTCGCGCTGGACGGCTACGAGCTCGAGACGCGCGGAACCGACCGCGAGGTCACCGGGGACGCGAAGATCGTCATCCGACCGGAGCGCATCGAGCTCGAAGAGCACGGGTCTCCGTCGGGGCCGAACCGCATCCCGGGCATGGTGGAGCGCGTCGTCTACGTGGGCTCGACGATCCAGGTGATCGTCCGGGGCGCCACCGGGGAAGCGCTCCAGGCGCTCGTTCAGAACACCGGCGGCGGAATCCCCTACGAGCAGGGCACCCCGGTGCAGCTCTACCTACCCGTGGACGCGCTGCGCGTCCTCCCTTCGGACATCGGCGATGCGCCTTCCCTCAAGGGTGAGGATCCGGATCCGGAGACTGTCGCCGCCGGCTGAGCTCAGCGCTAGTACTTGCCCTTTTGGCGGGCCTTGAAGTCCTTCAGGTTCTCCGCGTGCACCTGAGCGCTCCAACCGGGCCCGTCGCCGTGCGTCATCGAGGTGTCGAACCGCAGGCCCGCGACCACGAGGAACGCGTGGCCAGGGTTGGCGTACACCGTGAACCAGTCGCCCTTGCCGTGCTTCGCCCAGCGCATGTAGCCGGACGAGTCCATCGGCGTGTCGACGAAATGCCCACCGTGGAGCGCCTTGCTCACCGAGCCCGAGCAGTCGTAGCAACTTGACTTGAAGCTCGAGTGCCCACCGCCGTAGCAGTAGCTCGTACCCACGATGTGGTTGGCCGCGCGGATGACCTTCTTGATGCGCGTCGGGGCGCAATCCGGGACCTTCGCGCGATGGTGGCGGATCTTCGCCTTGCAATGGGAGGGATTCCCGCTGCCGCCGTCCGATCCCGTCACGGAGGTCCCGCCGCCGCCCGCGAGCGCCGGTGCCGTCGGGAGCGCGATCAGGGCCGCCGAGGTCGCAAGCAGCGCGCCTGCGAACCTGATCCGCCTGCCGGGCTTCCCTCGCCTGGAAAGGTCCTGCCTTCGGGTATGCAAAATCGCCAGTCTCCTTCGTCGGCCTACGGGGTTAGCTGTCGGGCTGGCGCTAAAGGAGCTGCGCCCCCACTGAAGTGGGTTCGCCCCAAACGTGTGGTTCCCCCGCTCCCCACCCGAAGTCAGGCGGGGATTCGGCGTTTACCGGTTATCGATGGCGCGGCACGTTACACGATTCGCCGGGTGATTTCCTCACATAACGCTCACATATTCGCATCGAAAGGCGAAATCCCTGCAAATGGCCGTAAATCCGCGCCGAGCGCCAATAAGGCGCCAAATGCTGGATCCGCGGCTGCGGACGGCCCCTACTTGGCTGTGGTGCTGGCGGCGTCCGAGCCCGCAGCCGAGTCGGCCCGGTGCGCCGGGTTGGCCTCCGCCCACTCGACGATGCGCTCAGAGTCCGAGACGACCTCGCCGCCGTCGGTGACCAGCACGGGCACCGCGCGCTGGCCGCTCAGCTTCTCGACCTCGCGCCGGCCGTCGGTGACCCAATGCACGAAGCGCGGGCCGATGCCGAGGCCGCGTACCTTGATCACCTCCGGGTCGTAGCCGGCGAGGTGCAGAGCCGCATACGCGTTATGGCAGGGATGCCCGCCGGGGCGGGGCGTCTGGACGGTTGTCCAGCAGACGTAGAGCTTCATCGCCGGCAGCCTACCCGCCAGGCACCGGTTGGTAGTTTGCTTACGTGGAGCTCGATGGCAAGACGGTGCTGCTCACCGGGGCGACAGGCGGCATCGGGCGAGCGATCGCTGAGGCTCTCGCGCGGCGCGGCGCGACGCTGGTATTGAGCGCGCGGAAGGCGGACGCCCTGAACGAGCTCTCCGGCTCGCTGCCGGGTGAGCACCGCGTCGCCGTGGCCGATCTCGGCGAGGACGGAGCTGCGGAGCGGCTCGCCGCGGATGCCGGGCGGGTGGACTGCCTGGTCGCCAACGCCGGGCTCCCGGGAACCGGCAAGCTGGAGAGCTTCAAGACCGACGAGCTTCAGCGCGCGCTCCGCGTGAACCTGGAGTCGCCGATGCTCCTGGCCCGGGCTCTCGAGCCTGGGATGCGCGAGCGCGGCGACGGCCATCTCGTCTTCGTCTCCTCGCTGTCGGGGAAGGCGCCGAGCCCGCGGTCCGCGGTCTACGCGGCCACCAAGTTCGGCCTGCGCGGCTTCGCCCTGTGCCTCCGCGCCGACCTGGCCGGCACCGGCGTGGGCGTCTCGCTCGTCGCCCCAGGGTTCATCCGAGACGCGGGCATGTTCGCCGACTCCGGCGCCAAGCCGCCCCCGGGCATGGGGACGTCCACGCCGGAGGAGGTGGCCGCGGGCGTGGTGAAGGCCATCGAGCGCAACAAGGTGGAGGTCGCGGTCGCGCCGGTACAGGTTCGAGCGCTTGCCCACATCGGGCTGGCGAGCCCTCGCATCGCCATGCGCGCGGTCTCCGGCGGGACGGCTAGCAAGACGGCCGACCGGGTAGCCGAGGGCCAGGGCGACAAACGCTGACGGACGCGAAAGGAGAGGGTCCTTTGATGAGGTGCTTTAGCACCGAAACTGGCAGGTCAGGCGGCGGAGCCGCCGCAGGTCATTCGTGAGCAAAGACAGCTTCAACGCCCGCGACACGCTGAAGGTCTCCGGCACCGAGTACGAGATCCACCGGCTGGACGCCCTGCAGTCCTCGTATGACGTCGCCAGGCTGCCGTACTCGATCAAGGTCCTGCTGGAGAACGCGCTACGCCTGGAGGACGGCGAGTCGGTCACGAAGCAACACGTCGAGACGATCGCCGAATGGGACGCCAAGGCGGAACCCAGCGAGGAGATCCCGTTCCAGCCGGCCCGCGTCCTGATGCAGGACTTCACGGGCGTGCCGGCGATGGTCGACCTCGCCGCGATGCGCGATGCGACGGAGGAGCTCGGCGGAGATCCGGCCCGGATCGAGCCCCTAGTGCCCGTGGACCTGATCATCGACCACTCGGTCCAGGTGGACGCGTTCGGCAACCCGCGCGCCTTCGACATCAACGCCGATCGCGACTACGAGCGCAACGGCGAGCGCTACGGGTTCCTGCGGTGGGGCCAGCAGGCCTTCGACACCCTCCGCGTCGTTCCCCCGGCGACCGGCATCTGCCACCAGGTGAACCTCGAGTACCTGGGGCAGGTCACCTTCAGGCGCGAGCAGGACGGGGTCACTCAGGCGTACCCGGACACCCTGGTCGGGACCGACTCGCACACGACGATGATCAACGGGCTCGGCGTGCTCGGGTGGGGAGTGGGCGGGATCGAGGCCGAGGCGGCGATGCTCGGTCAGCCGATCTCGATGCTCCTGCCGCAGGTCGTCGGCTTCAAGCTCTCCGGGGAGCTGCCGGAGGGCTCCACCGCGACCGACCTGGTGCTCACCGTCACCGAGATGCTGCGCGAGCACGGCGTCGTGGGCAAGTTCGTCGAGTTCCACGGCCCCGGGCTCCACACCCTCGGGCTCGCCGACCGCGCGACGATCGGCAACATGTCGCCGGAGTTCGGCTCCACCTGCGCGATCTTCCCGGTTGACGAGGAGACCCTTCGCTACCTCGAGTTCACGGGCCGCCCGACGGACCTGATCGAGCTCGTCGACGCGTACTCCCGCGAGCAGGGGATCTTCCACACCTCCGACTCCGAGGACCCCACCTTCTCGGAGAGCTTGGAGCTGGACCTCGGAGACGTCCGGCCGAGCATCGCCGGTCCCAAGCGGCCGCAGGACCGGATCGCGCTGGCCGAGGCGAAGAACGCCTTCCTGGAGTCGCTCGCGGAATTCGATCCCAAGGCTGCCGAGAGCCTCGGCAGCGGCTACGACGAGGCCATCGCCGAGAGCTTCCCGGCCTCCGACCCGCCGGCCGAGGAGCACAACGGCGCCGGAGGCAAGCCCCGCCGGGCGGGCGGCACCGCCGTCGAGGAGCGCAAGGCGGACCCCGTCGCCGTGACCCTCGAGGACGGCACCGAGACCGAGCTCGACCACGGGCGCGTGGTCATCGCGGCGATCACCAGCTGCACCAACACCTCGAACCCGACCGTGATGGTCGGGGCGGGCCTGCTCGCGAAGAAGGCGGTCGAGCGCGGCCTCGAGCGCAAGCCGTGGGTGAAGACCTCCCTCGCGCCGGGCTCCACCGTCGTCACCGACTACCTCGAGCAGGCGGGGCTGACCGAGTACCTCGACCAGCTCGGGTTCAACCTCGTCGGCTACGGGTGCACCACGTGCATCGGGAACTCGGGGCCGCTCCCCGAGGAGATCTCCAAGGTCGTGAACGACAACGACCTCGTGGTCTGCTCGGTCCTGTCGGGAAACCGCAACTTCGAGGGCCGGATCAACCAGGACGTGCGCAACAACTACCTCGCGTCGCCGCCGCTGTGCGTGGCATACGCCCTGGCCGGGCGGATGGACGTCGACGTCATGGAGGAGCCGCTCGGCACCGACTCCGACGGCGAGCCCGTGTTCCTGCGCGATATCTGGCCGACGAGCGATGAGATCAAGCAGACGGTCTCCGACGCGGTGCGCTCCGAGATGTTCACCAAGAGCTACGAGGACGTCTTCACCGGCGACGATCGCTGGCGCGGCCTCGACATCCCCGAGGGTGACCGGTACGTGTGGACGGACTCGACCTACGTCCGCCGGCCCCCCTACTTCGAGGACATGGACCCGGAGCCGTCCGAGCCGGAGCCGATCGAGGGCGCGCGGGTGCTCGCCGTCCTGGGGGACAGCGTCACCACCGACCACATCTCCCCGGCGGGGGCGATCAAGAAGGACAGCCCCGCGGGCCAGTGGCTGGTCGACCAGGGTGTGGACGTCCGCGACTTCAACTCCTACGGTTCGCGCCGTGGCAACCACGAGGTGATGATCCGCGGGACCTTCGCCAACATCAGGCTCCGGAACCAGCTGGTCGACCGCGAGGGCGGGTACACGCGCCACTTTCCAGAAGGCGAGGAGACAACGATCTACGAGGCCGCGATGCGCTACGCGGACGACGGCGTGCCGCTGGTCGTTCTCGCCGGCAAGGAGTACGGCTCGGGATCCTCGCGCGACTGGGCCGCGAAGGGCACCGCGCTGCTCGGGGTGCGGGCGGTGCTGGCGTCAAGCTACGAGCGCATCCATCGCTCGAACCTGATCGGCATGGGCGTGCTCCCGCTGCAGCTCCCGGAGGGGGAGACCGCCGAGTCGCTGGGGCTCACCGGCGAGGAGGTGTTCACCGTCGAGGGTCTGGAGGAGGCCGTGTCGCGGGACACCAAGGGCCAGCGGACGGTGAGAGTGAAGGCCGAGCGCGACGGCTCCGACCCGGTCACCCTGGAGGCCCGCGTGCGCCTCGATACGCCGAACGAGGTCACGTACTACCTCAACGGCGGCATCCTGCACCGCGTGCTTCGCGACCTGCGATAGGGTTCTGCTTACACCGCTTGTCGGTGGATCCGGACTGTGAGCGGGAATCCAGGGAATAGCTATTGACTTTCCCGCCCCGGATGCATCAAAATGGCCCAGAACCCACGGATAAGGGAGACTTCCAAGCTCGTCCCCGGTCAGTCCCGCCTCCGGGGGCGATCGCGTCGGCATCCCTCCCTGGCTACCGACGCGCAGGCGTGGGCGCGGGCTGTGTGGACCCCCTGCCTCCCACAGCCCCGCCCCGCCATCTTTTTCGGCGCCTGCAAACCGGCGCATCTGCGGCCCGGCTGACGATCGACTCGCGCACGTACGCCACAAGTACGCTCGCTTCGCCGATCGTCAGCCGGCCGACAGCTGCTTGGTTTTCGCGGCCTCCGGTTCCTGGTTGACGGCCGCTAGACCACGTCGCCGTCAACGAGTGGAGCGTTGACCGGACATATTCCAGTCAATCCTCCAGTCGATCCAGAGTCGGCGCGGCGGCTCCTCTCGCGTCCAGGCCCGGCCGTCCGCCAGATCGTTCTCGTTCGCCTCCAGTTGCGGAACCGCAGCGCCCCCTCCCACTCCGGGCGCTCCGGCCAGAGCACGAGCGTACTCGCACGCCTCGATCACGACCGGTGGCTCGGCGAGCCGCGGCCACAGCGACCCGGCGTTCGTGGTCGGGCTCATGTCGCTGCTTCAGTCGGCGGTGGCGGGCGCGTACTCAGGGCGCCCGGCGGGCAGGTAGACCTGAACCGTTACGCCCTTCGAGTCGGCTCGCGACTCGACCAGGTCAAGCGCGATGTCCGGGCCGTCGTCGGGGAATAGTCGCGTGCCCTGCCCGAGGACCACGGGGACGATGAGCAGGTGCATCTCGTCGACGAGGTCGTTTTCGAGCAGCCATCGGATCAGGGCACCGCTGCCGTGCACCTGCAGCTCACCCCCCGGCTTGGCCTTCAGCTCGCCGATGGCCACCGCGAGGTCACCTGAGAGGTGGGTCGTGGTCGCCCAGCGCGGTTCGGTGAGCGTGGTCGATGCGAGGTACTTGGGCTTCGTGTTCAAGGCGGCTGCGATCTGGTGGTTGCCCGGATCTTGCGCCGCGGCGCGAGCCCGCTTCTCTGCGCCCCAGTAGCCGGCGAAGAGCTCGTAGGTCCGCCGGCCGAACAGGAAGGCGTCGGCGCGCTGGTAGGTCTGGTTGATGAGGGTGATGGTCTCTTCGCCGAACACGCCCATGGCCCATCCGCCGCGCTCGAATCCTTGCCTTCGGTCCGCATCCGTCGCGGCGCCGTTTCCCTGCATCACTCCATCGACGGTGACTTGCGTCATGGTCATCAGCTTCACGGTCGCAATTCCCTTCTCGTTGAGCTTGTCGTCGTTCGATCCGTAGGACCGGAACGTGGCCTGGAACTCATCGCCACCCTCGGCCGGGCTCAATCCGCGAGCTGATGCAGGATCAGCTCTCGCACCGGGTCGGGACGCTCCAGCGAGGGCAGGTGGCCCGCCCAATCGAGCTCCACGTGCTTGGCCGCCGGGATCAGCTCTGCCAGCGTCGCCGCGACGTCGCGAAAGTGACGGAAGTCGCGGCCGCCCGAGATCACCAGGGTGGGCGCTTCGATCGTCCCGGGGTCCACCTCCCGGGGCTCGAACTCCGCATCGTCGCCGGCCGCGTGCTGGATCTCGAACGCTTGTCGCTGCATCGTGCGGACGAGGGTCCGATCGGCCGCTCGGGCATCGGGCCCGAGCCAGGTCCGCACGTTGAGCTCGACCGCCCCGTCGACGTCGCCTTCGGAGAGCAGCCGTTGCTCCTCCGAGGCGAACGATTCGAGCTCGGAGTCGGACTCGACCTCCTCCCACTCGCCGCTGAGCAGGACAAGGCTCTGCACGCGACTTGGCCAGGTGGCCGCGAGCTCCATCGCGACCCGCCCGCCGAACGACGCGCCGACCACGCTCGCGCGCTCGAAGCCGAGCGCATCCAGAAGTCCGATCACGTCGTCGGCGGGGTTGAACCGCTCGGGCGGCAGCGGCGTCTCGCCGAACCCGCGCAGGTCGCACCGGATCGTCCTGGAGCGCTCCGTCAGCGCAGTCCACTGCGGCTCCCACATCCGGCGATCGCAGACGCCGGCGTGAATCATGATGAGCGGGTCGCCATCCCCCTCGTCGTCATGGGCCAGCTCGACCGGGGTCAATGGCCGGCGCCGATCCTCAGCTCCGGCGCTTGCGCTCGATGACCTCGATCCCGATCACGCTGCCCAGCGGGCCGACGGGTGTGAGGGTCGCGGCGAGGAGCGTGTACGGGGCCTCGCGGCGCATGATCGCGATCCAGATGAACACGCAGAGCGCGATGAAGCCGAGGCCGTGCGCCCAGCCGAAGATCATCGCCTCGTGGTCGTAGCCGGGAGCGAGCCAGAAGAAGCAGAGGGCCGCGAAGATCGCGAGCTCGACCCAGCTCGCGCGCTTGACCCACGGCCACAGGGCCCCCGGCTCGATCTTGCGTAGGGGCTCCGCGTCGGACGGGCCGGCACTCGAGTCTGTCCGCTCCGGGGAGGCGATCTCCACGCGCCGAGATTAGCGCCGTGGGCCCGCCGCTAGAACTCGCGATCGTCCTCGCGCCCCCGCAGCCAGGGCACCACGTACCAGAGGAGGGCGAACACGACGCCCGACGGGATCGCGACTGCAATCGCCGCCGCCTCACCGAAGATCACGTGCGCGATCAGGAGGATGGCCCCGGTCATCGCAAGCGCGAGGACGCCAAGGCCGGCCATCGCGGAACGGTTCGCGAAGAACAGGATCTGCGGCTTGTACCCCTTGCGGAACAGGACCCGGTGGTATGCCGTCGGCGCCATCAGGAGCGCGGACGCGAGCGCGGTCAGCAGGAGAACGACCAGGTAGAGGTCGCGCTCGAACTGGGTGAGGCCCGTGAACCCCTGCGCGAACGGGACCGTCAAGAGGAAGGCGAATAGGACCTGCACGCCGGGCAGCGCGATCCGCAGCTCGCCCAGCAGCTCGTTGAAGTTGCGATCGATGCGCTCCGCCTCGGTCTCGTCCCGCTCGACGTGGAGCGGGTCGCGGGAGCTGCCCGAGAGATCCATGTCAGCTCGGTTACCCCGCGGGAGGCGGTCGAAGCGCGTTACGCCGGGGGGCTAGCCCTCGAGGGCGGTGAGGACGATGCGCTCCTGCTCGGAGCGGTGCGCCGCCGGATAGCCCTCGCTCGGGCTGGCGCGTTGGGGGCGGCCGACGTAGCCGAGATCGACGCCCTCGGGGAGGATCTCCGGCAGCCGCCGCCACATCACGCTCCAGGCGCCCATGTTCTTGGGCTCCTCCTGGGTCCAGGCGACCTGCTTCAGGTTCGGGTAGCCCTCGATCAGGGCGGCGAGCTGGTCACGCGCGAACGGATAGAGCAGCTCGACGCGCGCGATCGCCACCGATTCGGCCTGCTCGCGCCGCTCATGGCCGTCGATGTCGTAATAGAGCTTGCCGCTGCACAGCACGAGCCGCTCGACGCGGTCCTTGCGGTCCTGCGCACGCGGATCGTCGAGGACGAACTGGAACGTTCCCGACGTCAGGTCCTCGAGTCGCGAGGAGGCGCTCGGCAGTCGCAAGAGGCCCTTGGGCGTGAAGGCCACCAGCGGCCGCGGCTTGGCGATCCGAGCCTGGCGCCGAAGCAGGTGGAAGTACTGGGCCGCCGTGCTGGGGTTCGCGAGGCGGATGTTGCCCTCCGCCGCCAGCTGCAGGAAGCGCTCGATGCGGGCGCTCGAGTGCTCGGGGCCCGCGCCTTCGTATCCGTGCGGGAGGAGGAGCGTCAACCGGGTCGGCTGGCCCCACTTCGACTCCCCGGAGACGATGAAGCTGTCGATGATCACCTGGGCGGCGTTGGCGAAGTCGCCGAACTGCGCCTCCCAAAGGATCAGGCTCTCCGGCGATGCCGCCGAGTACCCGTACTCGAATCCGACGCAGGCGATCTCCGAGAGCGGGCTGTTGTAGAGCTCGAACGGGGCGACCGCGCCGCTCAGATGCTGGATCGGGACGTACCGGAGCCCGGTCTTCTCGTCGAAGTACGCGAGGTGCCGGTGCGAGAACGTCCCTCGCGCCGTGTCCTGGCCGGTGAGACGGATGTGGGAGCCCTCCGTGAGCAGCGAGGCGAACGCGAGGGCCTCCGCGTGCCCGAAGTCGATGCCGCCCTCGTCGCCGAGCGCGTCAATCCGCCGGCCGAGCGGCTTGCGAAGCTTGCGGTGCAAGGTGAAGCTCTCCGGGACCCGCAGGAGCTCCTCGTTCAGGCTCTGGAGGCGCTGGGCGGTGACGGCCGTGTCGACGTCCGGGCTCTTGGTCCGGTCGAGCTCCGCCGTGCCGACCTGCGTCGCGGTCTCGGACTCGTAGTCCCCGGACTCCATCTTGGCCTTGAGCTCCTTGTGGATGGCTGAGAACTCCTCGGTGTCCTCGGTGCTCTCCCGCTCGACGTCCTCGGGGGTGACCACGCCCTCCTTGACGAGCGTTCCCGCGTAGATCTCCGAGACCGGCGGGTGCGCCTTGATCTGCGCCGCCATCTTCGGCTGGGTGTACGCGGGCTCGTCGGTCTCGTTGTGCCCGTAGCGCCGGTAGCCGATCAGGTCGATGACCATGTCGCGGCTCCAGCGCTCACGGTAGGCCATCGCCAGGCGCATCGCGGAGATGCACGCCTCGACGTCGTCGGCGTTCACGTGGATGATCGGGACGTTGAAGCCCTTCGCCATGTCCGAGGCGTAGGGCGTCGATCGGCCCTCCTCGGGGTCGGTCGTGAAGCCCACCTGGTTGTCGGTGATCAGGTGGATCGTGCCGCCGGTCGAGTAACCCTCCAGCGACTGCAGGTTGAGGGTCTCCGCGACCACGCCCTGGCCCGGGAACGCCGCGTCGCCGTGGAGCAGGAGCGGCACCGCAAGCTCCGGGTTGTGGTGGAGGATCGGCCCGGAGTGCGAGGTCTGCGCGGCCCGAGCGGCCCCGGTGACGACGGGATCGACGAATTCGAGGTGGCTCGGGTTCGGATAGAGGCGGATCTTGATCGTCTCGCCGTCGGCAGTCGTGAACAGCCCCTCGGCCCCGTGGTGATATTTGACGTCTCCCGTCCCACCGTGCGGGATCGCCGCGACGCGTTTGACGCGCTCCAGCGCCTGCGCGCCCTCGAACTCGGCCATGATCGACTCCGCCGACCGGCCGAGGTTGTGGGTCAGGACGTCGAGGCGCCCGCGGTGGGCCATCCCGATCACCACCTCCTGGGCTCCGCCGCGGCTGGCGATGGTCACCAGCTCGTCGATCATCGGCACCACCGCGTCGAGGCCCTCGATCGAGAACATCTTCTGACCCAGGTAGGCGCGCTGAAGGAAGCGCTCGAACTGGAACACGTGAATCAGGCGCTTGAGCAGCGCCTGCTTCTCCTCCGCGCGGAGCGGCTTGCGGTGGGTGCCAGTCTCGATCATCTCCCGCAGCCACACCCGCTGCTGGTGGGAGGCCAGGTGCTCGATCTGGTAGGCGATCGTGCCGCAGTAGGCCTCGCGCATCCGGGGCAGCGCCTCCAGCAGCGTCTCGCCCTCCACGCCGATCCGGAGGATCGACGCCGGGATCTGCGACATCAGCTCAGGGGTCAGGTTGAGGTTCTCCGGCGCGAGCGCCGGATCGCCGTCCCCCTCTGAGCCCAGCGGGTCGAGGCGGGCAGCCAGGTGGCCGTGGGTGCGGTACGCCTTGAGGAGCGACGTCGCGGCCTGCACCGCCTGCAGCAGCTCGGTGTCCGGCGCTGCAGCGGCGGAGGGTGCGGCCGCGGGCGCCGACGTGATCGGCGGCGCCGACGCGGAGGCGGGATAGGCGTTGGACACCGCGTTCGCCGGGACGCCGAGCGACTCCGCGACCGACTCGTAGAACTCGTCCTCTCCCTGCAGCAGCTGGTCGATCCGACGGAGGAACGAGCCCGATTCCGCGCCCTGAATGATGCGGTGGTCATACGTCGAGGTCATGGTCATGACCTTCGAGATCCCGAGCGCCTTGATCTTGTCGGCGGGTGCGTGGGCCCACTCGACCGGATAGGCGATCGAGCCGGTGGCGACGATCGTCCCCTGGCCCGACATCAGCCGCGGGACCGACGCCACGGTCCCGAGCCCCCCCGGGTTGGTGAGCGTGATGTTCGTCCCCTGGAAGTCGTCGGCGGTGAGCTTGTTCTCACGTGTCTTGGTGATCAGGTCCTCGTAGTAGGAGTGGAAGCCGGTGAAGTCGACGCCGTCGGCTCCCTTGATGCACGGCACCATCAGGCTCCGCGAGCCGTCCCTTCGCTCGACGTCGACGGCGATCCCCAGGTTGACCGGGCCCGGCTCGATCACCTGTGGCTTGCCGTCCTCCTCCGTGTAGGCGCGGCCCATCACAGGCCATTCCTGCGCCGCCTTGACGATCGCCCAGGCCACGAGGTGCGTGAACGACACCTTCATCCCGCGCTCCTTGAGCACGCCGTTGAGCGCCCGCCGCTTCGCGTCGAGGACGTCCACGGGGAGGGTCCGGAACGAGGTGGCCGTGGGAACCGTGAGGCTCTCGTTCATCGCCTGGGCGAGCATCCCGGCGGGGCCGCGGAGGGCAACAACTCCGCCGGCATCCTCCGCTGCGCGTCCGGCGGCGGCGGGGCTAGGCGGGCCGGGCTTCGCGAGCTCGCCGCCGTTCGCCGCCGCCAGCACGTCGGCCTTGATCACCTTGCCGCCTGGCCCGGAGCCGCTCACCGCGCTCAGGTCGACCCCGTTCGCCGCCGCGGCCCGCCTGGCCACGGGTGAGGCACGCATGCCGTCCCCGCCGTCGGTCCGCGGGGCCGTCGGAGCGGCGGCAGGGGCCTCGGCCGGCGCTGCTTCGCCGCCGCCGGACGGGGCTGTGTCGCCGGCGGTCATCTCGACGAGCGCCTGGCCGATCTGCACGGTGTCGTCGGGCGAGACGAGGAGCTTCGTGATCACGCCGCTGGCAGGCGCCGGGACCTCGGCATCGACCTTGTCGGTGGAGACCTCGACGACGGTGTCACCCTCGCTGACCCGCTGGCCCTCCGAGACGTGCCACTCGAGCACGGTGCCCTCGGTGACCGACTCGCCCATCTCAGGCATGGAGATCTGAATGACTCCGCCGACATCCTCCGAAACCAATCCGGCGACGTGCTCCGCTTCGCGTCCGCCGCCGCCGGGCTCCGGAGCTTCGGTGGTCGGCGTGACCGTCGCGGTCACGCCCGGCTGCGGTGCGTTCGTGGGTGCGGTCTCGTCGCCAAGGTCGGCGTCGCCCTCGCCGGTCGCGCCTGCCGTGAGCCCGGGCCCGGGCTCCGGCTCGCCATCCGCCGTCGCGGAGGCACCGTTGCCGGACGCGACGGCGGAGGACCCCACGGCGCTCGTGTCGAGCTCGGCAAGCGTTTGGCCGATCTGAACGGTGTCGTCCGGTGAGACGAGAAGCTTCGTGATCACGCCGCTGGCCGGCGCCGGCACCTCCGCGTCGATCTTGTCGGTGGAGACCTCGACGACCGTGTCGCCTTCGCTGACCTCGTCGCCCTCCGCCACGTGCCACTCGAGCACGGTTCCCTCGGTCACCGACTCACCCATCTGAGGCATCTGAATCTCGACGGTTTCAGCCATCCACGGTCAGTGTATGCACTTGCCGACGGCGAATATGACGGTCCGGATGCGGCTTGAGGGAGCCTTTAGGGCCGGCTGGATCAGGCGACGCGAGCGACGAGGTAGACCTCGTTCGAAACGGTGTCGTAGACATCCTCGGCGAGGAACTCGCGGGCCGGCGCGGCGTGCTCGCAATAGGCGCATACGAGGCGCGCTCCGACCGGATACGGGGCGGTTGCGGCGAGCGGGATCGCACACCTCGGGCACACGAGGGCTCCGTGCGCCAGCACCTGTGCCCCGTCGCGCATCAGCCTCCTATGCGCGCCGGCGACGGACCCGTCGACACGGCCCGTTCGGACGTCGGGCTGACCGGGGTCGCCGGGATCCGCTGGCAGCTCAAAGCCCATCACGTTGAGTGTAGGCTCGTTTCGTGACCCTGGAGGAGAGGCAGTGAGCTACTTCGTCACCGGCGCGACCGGATTCATCGGACGCAACCTCGTCGAGCTCCTGCTGGAGCGCGAGGGCACCATCTACGTGCTGGTCCGCGAGGGCTCGAAGGGCCGGCTGGAGGAGCTTCGCAACCGCTGGGGAGTCGACTCCGACCGCGTCGTCGGCATCGTGGGCGACCTGGCGCAGCGGCGCCTCGGGATCTCGAGCGAGGACACCGAGCGGCTTCGCGGGCAGGTCGACCACCTCTTTCATCTCGCCGCCATCTACGACATGACCGCCGACGCGGCGAGCCAGAACGTCGCCAACATCGAAGGGACCCGGCACATGGTCGAGTTCGCCGATGCCGTGGAGGCGGGGCGAATCCACATGGTGAGCTCGATCGCGGCGGCGGGGCTCTACAAGGGCACCTGGCGCGAGGACATGTTCGAGGAGGCGGAGGACCTGGACAACAACCCCTACTTCCGGACCAAGCACGACTCGGAGGGGATCGTCCGCTCTGAGTCCACGCGGCCGTGGCGCGTCTATCGGCCGGGCATCGTCGTCGGCAACTCGGAGACCGGCGAGATGGACAAGATCGACGGCCCGTACTACTTCTTCAAGCTGATCCGGCGGCTCCGTGGGACGGTGCCCGAGTGGGTGCCCATGCCCGGAGTCGAGGGCCGCGAGATCAACCTCGTACCGGTGGACTTCGTCGCCCGGGCCATGGATCACATCGCCCACATCGAGGGCCTCGACGGGCGCGCGTTCCACCTGACGGACCCCAATCCCAAGACCGCCGGCGAAGTGATCGACATCTTCGCCAGCGCCGCGCACGCCCCGCAGTCGTCGGTCCGGCTGCCGCCGGCCGTCGTCGATCTCGCGGCGCCGCTCGTGAAGGCGGCCGCGTCGCTTCCCCCCGGCGACATCGTGACCGATCGGGTGCTGAGCGACTTCGGCATCCCGCGCTCGGTGCTGACCTACATCAACTATCCGACGCGGTTCGACTCGCGCGGGGCGCAGGCGGCGCTCGCCGGCACCGACATCCGGGTGCCGCCGCTCGAGGCGTATGCGGACAAGCTCTGGGACTACTGGGAGCGGCACCTCGACCCCGACCTGTACGAGGACCGCACGCTCGTGGGGGCGATGCGCGGTCGCCGCGGGGTGGTCACCGGCAGCGCCCAGATCGTCGAGCAGCAGATACCGGACGAGCTCCTGCGGGCGGTCCGCCGCGTACGCGGCAGCGCCTCACTGGAGGCTGCCGTTCGAGGGCGGGTGGTGCTGGTCACGGGCGCGTCGTCGGGCATCGGCAAGGCGGCGTCCATGAAGATCGCCGAGGCGGGCGGAATCGTCCTGCTCGTCGCCCGCACCGCCGAGAAGCTCGAGCAGACGAGGGACACGATCGAGGCCCGCGGGGGCACCGCATACGTGCACGCGGCCGACCTCTCTGACATGGAGGACATCGATCGCATGGCCGACGAGGTCCTCGCCCAGCACGGGCACGTGGACATCCTCGTCAACAACGCCGGGCGCTCGATCCGCCGCTCGATCGCGCTCTCCTATGACCGCTTTCACGACTTCGAGCGCACGATGCAGCTGAACTACTTCGGCGCTGTGAAGCTGATCCTCAAGCTGCTGCCCGTCATGCGCGATCGGCGCTCCGGCCAGATCATCAACGTGAGCTCGATCGGCGTGCAGACGAACACGCCCCGGTTTTCCGCCTACGTGGCGTCCAAGGCCGCGCTCGACGCGTTCTCCCGCTGCATCGCCTCGGAGATCATCGACGACGGGGTCTACGTCTCGACGATCTACATGCCGCTCGTCCGGACGCCGATGATCAAGCCCACGAAGATGTACGACCGCTTCCCGACGATCACGCCGGACAAGGCAGCCGACATGATCACGGACGCGGTCATCCACCGGCCGAAGCGGATCGCGACGCCGCTCGGCACCTTGGGCCAGATCCTCTACGCGATCAACCCGAAGTCGATCGACTACATCCTCAACAGCGCCTACAAGCTGTTCCCGGACTCGAGCGCCGCCCGGGGCGAGAAGCGAGCCGCTCCAGGAGAGCCGCGCGAGCGCACGGCTCCGCCCGCCGCCGACGAGGAGGCCTCAAGGGAGCAGGTCGTCTTCGCCTCGCTGATGCGCGGCATCCATTGGTAGCGCCGACCCGGCCATAGCGGGGCCACAAGGGGGCGAACTGGGCGGGGGCGGGGGAGGTAGCGTTGGCCCATGCCGATCGCGGAGCGCAGGCGCAAGCACTGGGGTTGGGGATTCGCCGACCGGCAGCCCGACCGGGCCGGCCTGGAGGCGGCCGCCGCGGGCATACGCGAGCAGCTCGGGTTCGGCGCCGATGACGTCGAGGAGCCCGTGCCGCTCGAGGCGATCGAGCTGCCGGCGCCGCGGATCCAGCCGCCGGCCGCCCTCGAGCGCCTCTTCGCCGCCGACACCTACGAGCGCGTCTCCCACGGGCTCGGCAAGGCCTACCGCGACGTCGTCCGCGGCTTCCGCGGCCAGATCGACAACCCGCCCGACCTCGTTGCCCACCCGCGCGACGAGGCCGAGGTGGAGCAGGTGCTCGCGTGGTGCGCCGACGAGGGGGCGGCCGCGATTCCGTTCGGTGGTGGCACCAGCGTGGTCGGCGGCGTCGAGCCGCGCGTCGGCGACCCTGATCGCGCCGCGGTGACGATCGACCTCGGCGCGCTCGATCGGGTGATCGAGGTCGACCGGGTCTCGCGGGCCGCCCGGATCCAGGCTGGGGCCCTCGGTCCGTCGCTCGAGGATCAGCTTCGCGAGCACGGCTACACCCTGCGCCACTTCCCGCAGTCGTTCGAGTTCTCGACCCTCGGCGGGTGGATCGCCACCCGCGCCGGCGGTCACTTCGCGACGCTCTATACGCACATCGACGACCTCGTCGAGTCGGTGCGGGCGGTGACCCCCTCGGGGCAATGGGAGTCGAGGCGGCTCCCGGGCTCCGGCGCCGGGCCGAGCCCCGACCGCATGCTGTTCGGCTCGGAGGGGATCCTGGGGGTGATCACGGAGGCCTGGGTGAGGGTCCAGGAGCGGCCGAAGTTCAAGCTCTCGTGCGGGGTCGCGTTCGACTCGTTCGCGAGCGGCGCCGAGGCGGTCCGCGAGCTCGCGCAATCGGGGCTCAACCCGGCCAATTGCCGCCTTCTTGACGAGGCGGAGTCAGCCCTCACCCACGCGGGGCCGCCCGGCAAGGCCCTCCTCGTAATCGGTTTCGAGTCGGCTCATCACCCGGTTGACGCGGGGATGGACGTCGCTCTGGAGGCCGCTCGCGACCACGGCGGCGAGCCGGGGGAGGTGCGTGGCAGGCGGGGGGCGCCCCAGAGCGATCGGCCCGGGCCGGGAGCGCTCCGCGCCAACCCTCCGCCCAAGGCCGACGGGGACGATCCGGTGGGAGCCTGGCGGCACGCCTTCCTCGCCGCTCCCTACCTCCGCGACACGTTCGTCGCCTGCGGGGTCCTGAGCGACACCTTCGAGACGGCGATCACCTGGGATCGGTTCGAGAGCTTCCACGACGAGGTGATGGAGACCGCGCGCCGCGCGATCGCCGACGCGTGCGCCTCAGCACCCGACGGGCCCGGATCGCCTCGGCTGTCATGTCGCTTCACGCACGTCTACCCGGACGGCCCGGCTCCCTACTACACGGTGCTGTGCCCGGCCCACCGCGGCAGCGAGGTCGAGCAGTGGGACGCGATCAAGGCTGCCGTCTCGGACGCCGTGATCGCCGCCGGCGGGACGATCACTC
This sequence comes from uncultured Actinomycetes bacterium, assembly GCA_963702195.1. Classification (GTDB taxonomy): domain Bacteria; phylum Actinomycetota; class Thermoleophilia; order Solirubrobacterales; family 70-9; genus AC-56. Next base: position 399,147 of record OY969725.1, read on the forward strand.
ACCACCACGCGGTCGGCCGCGACCACCGGCGCTGGTACGACCGCCAGCGCCCGGACCCGTTCGCGAAGGCTCTTCGCGGCGCCAAGCGGGCGGTCGACCCTTTGGGGGTGCTCAACCCGGGCGTGCTGATCGATGCCTGATTTCGCGTCCGTCGTGCGGCCGGCGCTGGAGGGCGCCCTGGAGTCCGGCGAGACGCTCGAGGGAGTCTGCGCCGCGGTGCAGCAGAGCACCTTCAAGGGCCGGTCGCTCGCGCTGGGGGTCACCGACCGCCGGCTGCTCCTCGCCCTCCAGGACCGCCGGGGGCGGCCGACGGGCGAGGTCATCTCGATCCGGCCGGACGAGATCACCTCCGCGAAGGCGGGCGGCGCTGGCGGCGGCTGGGCCTCGGTCGGCCCGGCCATCATGGACGCGGCCGCGGTCACGCTCGAGCTTCGGACCGCGGACGAGAAGTACAAGCTGAACCTCATGCGGGGAACCGGGGTGCTCGGCAAGCTCGGCGGAGGCGACGCCCAGCGCGAGGGCGTCGAGGCGCTCGCGGCATGGTTCCAGCGTTTCGCGGGGCCGCAGTAGCCCGTCTCGTCATCCCGGGCGCCCTAACCTGTCGGGCGATGGAGACGCTCACCGAGGAGGAACGTCGCGCCGTTTCGCCTGGGCCCGAGCGCGCGGACGACGCTCCGCGACGGCGCTCGCAGAGCGTCGCGCTCCTGGTGGCGATGCGGCCACCCGAGTGGATCAAGAACCTGCTCGTGTTCGCCGGCCTCCTGTTCTCGCAGAAGCTGAAGCAGGGACCACAGGTCATCGACGCTCTGATGACCTTCGTCGCCTTCTGCGCGATCTCGAGCGCCGGATACCTGGTCAACGACCTTCGCGACGCCCCCCTGGACCGTCGCCACCCCGAGAAGCGCCACCGCCCGATCGCGAACCGCGAGCTGTCGGAGGGCCTGGCCGCAACTGCGGCGCTGGTGCTCACGGTGTTCGCGGTCGCGCTCTCGTTCCTGACCGTTTCGTTGGGCGTCGCCGGGCTCGTCGCGCTCTACGGGGTGACCACGGTCGCCTACTCCGCGATCCTCAAGCGTCTGGTGATCATCGACGTGATGACGATCGCCTCGCTCTTCATCCTCCGTGTCGTCGCCGGTGCGGTCGCGGTCGAGGCGCACGCGTCCGAGTGGCTGCTGCTCTGCACCGCGATGCTGGCGCTGTTCCTCGGCTTCACCAAGCGCCGCCAGGAGGCGATGGAGGAGAAAGAGGCAATGCCCGGTGCCTCCTCCCAGGGAGCCGAAGGCGACCGGTGGTCCGAGCGGGATGCTCGGACACGTGCGGGGGCGCCGGGTTCTCGGACAACGCGGCCCGTCTTGGAGCACTACTCGCTGCCGTTCCTCGACCAGATGGTCGCGATGGTCACCGCCGGCGCGGTCATGAGCTACGCGATCTACGCCGTCAACAGCCCCCTGATCGGAAGCAAGATGCTGGCGACCGGGCCATCGGTGCTGTACGGGATCTTCCGCTACCTCTACCTGATCTACGACCGCGGGGACACTCGTTCCACGGCGGCGATCCTGACCGAGGACCCTGGAATGATCTTCGCGGGCGTCTCCTGGATCGGGACGGCGCTCTTGATGCTCTACGTGGTCAAGTAGACGTCCATCACGGCGGCTTCGCCGCCTAACGACACCTGCTGCTGCGGGGACGAGGTCCCCGCCTTTCACACCCCTATAGAGTCGGCGTCGTGGATCTGACGCTGACTCAGGAAGAGGAAGCCTTCCGCGACGGGGTTCGCACATGGCTCGAGGACAACAACCCCGGGCCCGAGCCGGAGGGCGAGGAGGCCAAGTTCCTCTTCCGGCGCGACTGGCAGCAGAAGATGCACGAGGCCGGCTGGGCGGGCATCTCGTGGCCCAAGGAGTACGGCGGCCGGGGCGCCACGCTCATCGAGCAGGCCATCTTCAGCGAGGAGATGGCGCGGTCGAAGGCGCCCGCGCCCGCGAACGTCCTCGGCCTGGTCATGGGTGGGCCCGTTGTCATCGCGCACGGAACGGAGGACCAGAAGGAGCGCTTCCTGGAGCCGATCCTCTCGGCGGCCGAGATCTGGTGCCAGGGGTTCTCCGAGCCCGAGTCCGGATCCGACCTGGCCTCGCTCAAGACCAGGGCGGTGCGCGAGAACGGCGGTTGGCGGGTCAGCGGCCAGAAGGTCTGGACCACCTACGCACACGAGGCCAAGTGGTGCATGCTGCTCGCCCGCACCGACACCGACGCGCCCAAGCACAAGGGCCTCACGTACTTCATCTGCGACATGGAGCAGGACGGGGTCGAGGTCCGGCCGCTGCGCCAGATCACCGGCGAAGCCGAGTTCAACGAGATCTTCTTCGAGGGTGCCCAGGTGGACGACGAGAACCTCGTCGGCGGCGAGGGCAACGGCTGGATGGTCGCCATCACCACGCTGATGCACGAGCGCGCAGGCCTTGGGGCCGCGTCGGCGATCTCGGTTCGGCGTGACCTCGACGAGCTGATCGGCGTGATCAACGAGCGCGGGCTCGGCGAGGACCCCGTGATCCGGCAGCGGATCGCCGAGCTCAAGATCGGGGTGGAAGCCCTGCGACTCGGCTCGCTGCGCGCGCTCACCCAGCAGATGAAGGTCGGAATCCCAGGCCCTGAGGGCTCGATCGCCAAGTGGGAGTGGGCGATGCTGAATCAGAAGCTCACCGAGCTCGCCGCCGACGTGCTCGGGCAGGATGCCCTTCGTCCCGGCACGGAGTGGTCGTACCGGCTCCTTCGCTCGCGCGCCAATTCCATCGAGGGCGGCACCACCGACGTGATGAAGAACATCGTCGCCGAGCGGGTGCTCGGCCTCCCCAGGCTGCGCTAGGGCCACCACACATGGACTTCGGTTTCAACGACGAGCAGCAGGCGATCAAGGAAACGGCCCGCGACATGCTGGCCAAGCGCTCGCCGCTCTCCGCGGTTCGCGAGGCGGCCGAGTCGCGCACTTACGACGACGCCCTGTGGAAGGAGATCTGTGAGCTGGGCTGGCCCGGCATCGCGATCGCCGAGGAGCACGGAGGCCAGGGCCTCGGGATGGTGGAGCTCACGATCCTCTGCGAGGAGCTCGGGTACGCCTGCGCGGCGTCCCCCTTTCTCTCCAACGCCTCGGCGGGTCTGTTCATCCAGCATGCGGGAAGCGACGAGCAGCGGCAACGCTGGCTCGAGGGGATCGCCTCCGGCGACGCACGCGCCGCGATTGCCTTCGAGCCGCACAGCAACGAGCTGGTTCCCGACGCCGAGGGTGCGTCCGTGATCGTGCTCAATGGAGAGGGCGACGAGGCCGTGGTCGTCTCCGCAGCCGACGCGCAGATCGAGCCGGTGGAGCTGATCGACGCGACCCGCGCCTACGCGCGAGTCTCCGCAAGCGGTGGAGACGCCCTGCCGGGCGAGCTCGGCCCCGCGGCTGATCGCTCGGTGGTGGCCCTCGCGGCCGAGCTCACCGGCATCGCCCAGCGCGCGATGGAGCTGGCGGTCGACTACGCGAAGGAGCGCCAGCAGTTCGACCGGCCGATCGGCGCCTATCAGGCCGTCTCCCACCGCTGCGCCGGGATGCTCTACGACACGGAGGAGGCGCGCTCGCTCACCTACTACGCCGCCTGGTGTGCGGACGCCGAGCCCGAGTCGCTTCCCCTCGCTGCTTCGATGGCCAAGGCACGCGCCTCGGACGCCGCGTGGCGCGTGACCAATGACGCGCTCCAGGTCCTCGGCGGGATCGGCTTCACCTGGGAGCACGACCTCCACTTTCTCCTGAAGCGGGGCAAGGTTGGCTCGGAGCTCCTGGGCGACACGCGGATGCACCGCGAGCGCGTCGCCACCCTCGCGGGCCTCGCCGCCTGAGCCTGGATCAGTCCGGAAGGACCTCGACGTCGGACGCCAGCTTCACCTGGCCGGCGGAGCGGTACTCCACGTCCACGGTCTCGTGCTTGCGGTAGCTGCCGACGACCCCGATCAGCATCGACAGCCAGCGAATCGCGCCGAGCTTGCCTTCCTTGACGATGGGCCGGTTAAAGACGATCTCGGAACCCTCGATCCGGTAGTCCTCGCCGTCCGACTGAGCCACCCCGTTGACGTAGACCGTGATCGGCGCCTCGGCACGCGCCGGGAGCCGCACGCGGCGGCCGGCCGCGACGCTGCCCTCCGGGACCTCGAACTCCCCGGGACCGCTCACGCGAGGGCCGCCCTGACGGCGTCGAAGGGGGACTCTCCGTTACGGAGGTCGAGTGGCTCCTTGCGAACCGCGCCGACGAAGGGGACCAGCGTTCCGTCGCCCATGAGGTCCATCCCCGCCCCGCGGCGGCTGAGGAGCCGGCCAACCGACAGCTCGAGGCGCGCATGCACGCGCTGTCCGGGCCCGTAGTCCCGGATCACGCTGACCTCCTCGAGCGGGCCCTCCTGGCGGATGAGCTGGGTCTGGCGCTTCATGGCCGCCAGGGCCTCATCGAGGTCGTCGAAGCGCTCGTGCGCGATCTTCGGGCCGTGCCGGACTGTCAGGCGATAGCGCGCCACGGCCTCATATTGGCGATTTGATGCCACAGTGTCGTCCAGAGCGATCTGAGGAGGGGACCATGGGTGTGAGCGCTCCGGGGGAGTCCGGCGAGTACCGGGCGGCGCGCGATCGGCTGCTGGAGATGGAGATCGACCCGCGCAGGCGGACCGAGGCGGTGGCGGCTGCCAGGCGCGAGCTGCCGCCGGGCGGGCCGGTGCCCGAGGATTACGTCTTCGCCGGCGAGGGTGACGACGGCGAAGCGACCGATGTGCGGCTCACGGAGCTGTTCGGCGCTGGTCGTGACTCGCTGGCCATCTACAGCTTCATGTTCCCCCGCGATCCCGAGGACGAGCGCCCTGGTCCCGTGGCCGAGCGGGAGACCGCTCGCCTGCCGCTCGCCGAGGGCCCGTGCCCGTCGTGCGTCGCCTTTCTCGACCAGCTCGACGGCGCGATGGAGCATGCGGGTCAACACGTGAACTTTGCGGTGGTCGCGAGGGCCCCACTGCCGCGGGTCCTCACGTTCGCGAACGAACGAGGCTGGCGCCACCTTCGCGTGCTCTCTTCGTCGGGCAACCCATACAACCGTGACTACTACGCCGAGACCCCGAACGGGGCGCAGCGTCCGATGCTCAACGTGTTTCACCGCGACGGTGGCGGGATCCGCCACTTCTGGGGATCGGAGCTCTTGTACGCCCCCTGGGACCCGGGCCAGGATCCTCGGCACGTCGGGACGCTCGAGCCGGTCTGGAACCTCTTCGACCTGACCCCAGAGGGAAGGCCCGACTGGGACGAGCAGCTCAGCTACTCCTCCTAAGCCCCGCGGCGCTGGCGCTTCGGCCGGCGCGCGGGCGGGCCCGTGATCTTCTCGGGCCCGTCGCGGTCCTCCATCGGAACGTAGTCCCGATCGCGGTAACCGGTGTAGATCTGGCGCGGACGCGCGATCTTCTGCTCCGGGTCGTCGTTGCCCTCCATCCACTGGGCGACCCAGCCGGAGGTCCGCGGGATCGCGAAGATCACCGTGAACATGTCCGTCGGGATCTGGAGCGCCTCGTAGATGATCCCCGAGTAGAAGTCGACGTTCGGGAACAGCTTGCGCTCGACGAAGAAGCCGTCGTCGAGCGCCCGTTTCTCGAGCTCGGTCGCGATCTCGATCAGCGGGTTGTACTCGGTCGCCTCGAACACCTCGTACGCGTGATCGCGAATGATCCTGGCCCGCGGGTCGTAGTTCTTGTAGACGCGGTGGCCGAACCCCATCAACCGCTCCTCGCGATCCTTCACGCCCTGTAGGAAGTCCGGGATGTTCTCGGGGCTCTCGATCCGGCGGAGCATCCTCAGGACGGCCTCGTTGGCGCCGCCGTGCAGCGGACCGTAGAGCGCCGCGACCCCGGCCGCGACGGCCGAGTAGGGGTCCACCTGCGAGGAGCCCACGGCCCGTACCGCGCTCGTGGAGCAGTTCTGCTCGTGGTCCGCGTGGAGCATGAAGAGAATGTCCAGCGCCCGCTCGACGCGGGGATCCGGCTCGAATTTCGTCTCGGTCTTCTTGAACACCATTGAGAGGAAGTTCCCCGGATAGCTCAGGTCGTTGTCGGGATAGACGTATGGCAATCCCATGTTGTGCCGGTAGGCGAATGCCGCGAGCGTCGGCACCTTGGCGATCATCCGGATCGCCGCCATGTAGCGCTCCTCCGGATCATCGATGTGCTTGGCTTCCGGGTAGAAGGTGGAGAGCGCGCCGACGCCGGAGAGCAGCATGCCCATCGGGTGGGCGTCGTAGCGGAAGGTCTCGAACAGGTTCTTGATGTCCTCGTGGACGAAGGTGTGGTGGACGACGTCGAAGGTCCAGCGCTCCAGCTGCGGCTTGGTGGGGAGCTCGCCGAACGTCAGCAGGTAGGCGACCTCGAGGTAGGTCGAGTGCTCGCAGAGCTGCTCGATCGGGTAGCCGCGGTGCTGCAGGATCCCGGCCTCGCCGTCGATGAACGTGATCGCCGACCGGCACGACGCCGTGTTCGTGTAGGCCGGGTCATAGGACATGAGCCCGAAGTCGTCGTCCGACACCTTGATCTGACGCAGGTCCATCCCGCGGACTGTCCCGTCGGTGATCTCGAGCTCGTAGCGCTCCCCGGTCCGGTTGTCGGTGACGGAAAGCGTGTTCTGCTCGGCGGTCGCTACCGCACCGTCGCCCTGCTCGCTCTTTTGCTCGGTGGCCATCGCCTCTCCTCTTGAAGTCTCGTTTCGCACATTTTCGCAGGGTCCGCCTCCACATAGCCCGACGCGGGCGATTTCTGGAAGGCTTGGGTCGAATTGGCCACCGAAGGCGTTGCCTCCGAGCGCAAGCGCGGCGCGCTGACGCTGTTCGCGGGACTCGAGCACCGCTACGACCTGCTCTCCGCGACGTTGAGCTTCGGGCAGGACCCGCGCTGGCGCCGCGAGATGATCGGGGCGATCGACGCCGGGCGTGACGACCGGGTGCTGGACGTCGCCACCGGCACCGGCCTCGTCGCGCGCGGCCTCGTCGAGCGTTACGGCTGCAGCGTCGTCGGCCTCGACCAGAGCCGGAACATGCTCGCGGGCGCGCGGCGCGCTCTGACCACGGCGCCCGATCTCGCCGCGCAGATCGAGCTCGTCCAGGGTGAGGCCGAGCACCTTCCCTTCTCAGACGGCGAGTTCGACCACCTGACCTTCACCTATCTCCTTCGCTACGTGGACGATCCCGCGGCGACCCTGGCGGAGCTCGCGCGCGTGGTGCGGCCCGGCGGCCGGATCGCCTGCCTCGAATTCGGCCTGCCCGACCCACGCCTGTGGCGTCTGCTGTGGCGCCTGTACACCCGCTTGGTGCTGCCCGCGGCGGGGCGGGCGTTCGGCACGGAGTGGTTCGAGGTGGGCCGATTCCTCGGCCCGAGCATCGAGGGGCTGTACACGGAGCTCCCGCTTGAGCGCCAGGTCGAGCTGTGGCGCGAGGCCGGGATCTCTGACGTGCGCGTGCGCAGGATGAGCCTGGGCGGTGGCGTCGTCTTCACGGGGGTTCGCGACGGCTGAGGTCGGGCAGCGCGCGGCGTTCTACGCCCTCAGCCCAGGCGGTTGGCGGGACCTCGTCACGGTCCTGCATCCGCCGTATACGGCGTGGCATCTGAGCTACGTCGCGCTGGGCGCGGCGGTCGCGCCCGAGTTCCACGCGGTGCGCCTGTGGGCGGCGCTGGGGGCGTTCTTCCTGGCGGTGGGGATCGCGGCGCACGCGCTGGATGAGCGCCACGGTCATCCGCTCCGAACGCGGCTGTCAGATCGCACCCTGACGGTGCTCGCGGGCGTGGCTTTGGCGGGGGCCGTGGGGATCGGGGTCGCCGGGCTCTTCGTCGTGTCTTGGACGCTCCTGCCGTTCGTCCTGGCGGGCGCCTTCGGCGTCCTCGCTTACAACCTGGAGCTCTTCGGCGGCCGCTTCCACACCGATTTCTGGTTCGCCGCGGCGTGGGGTGCGTTTCCGGCGCTCACCGGCTTCTGGGTCATGGCGCTCGGGATCCACTCGGCAGGCGCCGCCGCGGCGTGCGTCGGCGTGACGGCGGCCTGCTTCGGGCTCAGCATCGCGCAACGGCGCCTTTCCACTCCCGCACGGGAGCTCCGGCGAAAGACGGTCTCAGTGAGCGGTACGCAGGTGCTGGCGGATGGCACCGAGAGGGAGCTGACGTCGGCGCGGCTCACCGCTCCGCTTGACGGCGCGCTGAAGGTTCTATCGGCGTCGGTGGTCCTGCTGGCGGTGGCGGCGGTGGCGATCCGCCTCTAGAAGCCGGCCCTGATGCGGTCCGGTAGGTGCCGTCAGCTCGATTCGAAGTGGGTCATCGCGCGGAGGGCGTCGTAGCGCTCGGCCATCTCCTCCTCGGTCAGGTGGGCGACCCGGTCGGTGCCGAACTCCTCGACGTTGAACGAGGCCATGACCGTCCCGTAGGCCATGGCGCGTCGCAGTGCCGCGGCGCTTGGCTTGTCGGTCCCCTGCATGTCGATGTATCCCAGGAAGCCGCCTGCGAAGCTGTCGCCGGCTCCGGTCGGATCCCGGACGTCCTCCAGGAGGAAGCCGGGGAGGGCGAAGAAGCCGTCGGGCGTGAACAGGACCGCGCCGTACTCACCGCGCTTGGCCACCACGATCCGCGGGCCCATGTCCATCACCGTGCGCGCGGCGCGGGCGAGGTTGGGCTCCTGGGTGAGCATCCGGATCTCGGCGTCGTTGAAGAGTAGGCAGTCGACCTCTGCGATCGCAGCGATCAGGGAGTCGCGGGTCGTCTCGATCCAGAGGTTCATCGAGTCGAGGGCGGCGAGGCGGGAGCCGTTGGCCTGCGCGCGCACCCGGCGTTGGAGGTCGGGCTGGATGTTGCCCAGGAACAGCACGTCGGCCGAGCGCGAGTCCTCTGACAGCTTCGGGTCGAAGTCGGCGAACACGCCGAGCTGGGTGTCGTCCGTGTGGGCGACGTTCATGTCCGCCTCGTAGTGGCCCTCCCAGACGAACGTCTCGCCGCCCTCCACCCGCTCGACGTCCGAGACGTCGACGCCGCGCTCGCTCAGCATCTCCAGGTGTGCGGTGTCGAAGTCCCCGCCGACCGGTCCGACGATCTGAACCCGGGTGAAGAACCGGGCCGCAAGCGCGAAGTGGACGGCGGAGCCGCCCAGCATGCGGTCGCGCTCCCCGAAGGGGGTGCGCACGGAGTCGAATGCGATCGAGCCGACGACCGTCAGAGCCACGGGCGTGCATCCTAGGGATGAGGGCGAGAGATGGGTACAGGGGCGGGGGCGCTACCGTTCCCGCCCATGGCAACCACTGCCAAGGCGCGCCGGAGCCGTGGCAGGGCGTCCGGGCCAGAGCTCCAGCCCATCGGGGACCATGGGCTTTTCTCCGACTGCCCCACCGGGGCGCTCGATGAGCGCGACGAGTCGAGCGCAGTGCTCACGGAGGCGCGGTCGGTCGGGGCGGCCGGGTAGACCGCGATGGCCACGTTTCGCGATCTCGGCCTGTCCGACGGCCTCATCCAGACCCTTGACGAGCTGGGCTACGAGGACCCAACGCCGATCCAGGAGCAGGCTATCCCGGAGCTCCTGGCCGGCCACGACGTGATCGGGCAGGCTCAGACGGGGACGGGTAAGACGGCTGCCTTCGGGCTGCCCCTGCTCGAGTACCTCGACCCCTCGAGCCACGACACCCAGGCGCTCGTCCTCACGCCCACCCGGGAGCTCTGCATCCAGGTGACGCAGGCGCTGCGCTCCTATGCCGAGCACCTGCCGATCGAGGTGATCGCTGTCTTCGGGGGCCAGGCGGTGGCCACACAGCAGTCCCGCCTGCGCCAGGCGGCCCACGTCGTGGTGGCGACCGTCGGCCGGACTCTCGACCTGGTCAACCGCGGCTCGCTGATCCTGAGCTCAGCGCGCTACGTGGTCCTGGACGAGGCCGACGAGATGCTCGACCTGGGCTTCATCGACGACGTCGAGCGGATTCTGAAGATGTGCCCGTCCGGCCGTCAGACGTCGCTGTTCTCGGCGACGATGCCGCCGCCGATCGAGCGGCTCGCCGATCGCTACATGTACGACCCGGTGACCATCAAGGTCACGCCGAAGCAGCTCACGGTTGACGCGATCGAGCAGGCCTTCGTCGAGGTCCCCGCTCGCGAGAAGGTCAACCGGCTGATCAAGGTGCTCGAGGCCGAGGAGCCGGAGCAGGCGATCATCTTCTGCCGGACCAAGATCGGGACCGCCCGCCTCGACGACACGCTTCGGGCGCGCGGCCTCGGCGTCAAGGCCCTCCACGGCGACATGAGCCAGGGCCAGCGCGACGGCGTGATGCTCTCGTTCAAGGACCACCGGCTCCGCCTCCTGGTGGCCACCGACGTCGCCGCCCGAGGCCTGGACATAGAGCACGTCACCCACGTCATCAACTACGACGTCCCGGATGTCAGCGAGACGTACGTACACCGCATCGGCCGCACCGGCCGTGTTGGCCGCACCGGCCGGGCGATCACCTTCGTGACCCCGGCCCAGCGCCCCGAGATCGACCGCATCGAGCGCGAGGTGAAGACCAGCATCGGCGAGTGGGAACCCCCGGAGGAACGCCTGGAGCACGCTCCCCGCCCGAGGCACCGCGAGCACAGGAAGCGCGGGGAGAAAACCGAGAAGCGCCGCGAACGTCGCCCCTCTGGGGCCGCCGGGCGCGACGCGGAGGGCGCCGCGCGCGAGATCGACCGGGTAGCGCCCGGCGACAGGGGTTCGGACCGGGTAGCGGCCGCCGACAGTGATTCTGCCGCTGGGCGCGCCGCGGAGGAGCAGGAACCCCGTCCTGAGGAAGCCGCCGCGCGCGACGCTGATGGGGGCGGGCGCGAAACGGACCAGGTAGCGCGCGGCGTCAAACTGTTCATCAACCGAGGGAAGCGGAGCGGGATCGCGGAAGACGACCTGCGGTGGGCACTCGCCGAGGGCGCCGTGATCCCCGAGGACGCGATCGGGCCGATCCGCGTTCTCGAGCGGTTCTCTTTCGTCGAGCTCGATGCGTCGCACGCGGAGCAGGCGCTCGAGCGGCTCGAGGGCACCAAGCTCAAGGGCAAGCAGATCCGCGTTGAGTACGCGCGCGGCTAGTCGCGTCCGCCTCTCAAGCGGGGTGGTCGCTGCGGCGATTCTCGCCGTCGTCTACCTGATTCTCGAGCCGTCGAGCGTCGACCTCGCGGCGCAGACCTTCCGAGCAGACCTCTTCGACGCGAACGGGTTCCTGATCTGGAACAACTACTGGTACGCGGGTCACTACCTGCTGACCTACAGCGTCCTCTTCCCGCCGCTCGGCGCCTGGCTCGGTCCGCGCCTCGTCGGCGCGATCGCAGTCGTCGCCTGCGCGATCGTCTTCGCGGCCATCGCCGAACGGCGCTACGGGGATCGCGCCTGGATCGCGATCCTGTGGTTCGGGGTCGCGACCGCGACGATGCTGATGGCGAACCGCCTCACGTTCGCGCTCGGTACCGCGATCGGCCTGGGCGCCCTGGTCGCCGCCCAACGGGGACGCGCGGCGCTCGCCACCGCGCTGGCGGCGCTGTCGGGGCTGGGCAGCCCGGTGGCGGCGATCTTCGTGGCGATCGCCGGGGGCGCGCTCGCCGTCACCGGGCGCCGCCGGCTCGGAATGCTCCTGGCCGTCGGGGCGCTGGTGCCGATCGCCGTGTTGGGGCTCGCTTTCCCGACCGGCGGCTACTTCCCGTTCGTCTTCACGGCGTTCCTGCCGGTGCCGCTGTTCGCCGCCGCCGCGCTCATCCTGCTGCCGCCGGAGGAGCGGGTGCTGCGCGCCGGCATCCTCATCTACGCGGGCGTCTGCGTCGTGCTGTTCATCGTCCACACCCAGGTTGGGGCGAACGCCGCGCGGCTCGGCTCCCTCTTCGGCGGCCCGGTTCTCGCCCTTGGCCTCGCGGGCCGGCGCTCGGTCGCGCTGGCGGTCGTCGCGCTCCCGCTGCTGTGGTGGCAGTGGGTGGCCCCGGTCCGGGACTTCGCCGCGGGGCAGAACGATCCGTCGGTGAGCGCCGCCTACTACCAGCCGCTGATCGCTGAGCTCGATCAGGTCACCCGGGGCAGGCCTGCCCGCATCGAGATCCCGCCCACCCGCAACCGCTACGAGGCGAACTACGTCGCCCCGCACTTCCCGCTCGCTCGCGGATGGCTGCGACAGTCGGAGTCCGGCGACTTCGACTTCTTCACGGACGACAACCTCACCCCCGCCTCGTACCTCGCCTGGCTGCAGGAGCGCGGGGTGACCTACGTCGCCCTGTCGGACGCCGACCCGGACTATCTCGCCTCAGACGAGGACGACCTGATCCGCGGAGGCCTTCCCTACCTCCAGCCGGTCTGGGCGAACGAGCACTGGCACCTCTACCGGGTGCAGGGAGCGGTGGGGCTGGTCTCCGCGACGGGTGCGCCCTCGAGACCCGCTCCTCGGGCCGACCGCCTCACCTCGATCGGAGCCGCGGACTTCGGGTTCTCCGCGCGTGAGACCGGCGCCTACCTCGTGCGCATCCACTACACGCCCTACTGGACCGTCACCTCCGGCGACGCCTGCGTCCAGCGCGACGGCGACTGGACCCGGCTCGAGGTGAGGTCGCCCGGACCGGTTGAGGTTGCCGCGCGCTTCAGCCTCGCCGGCCTGCTCCGCCGGGATTCCGAATGCTCGGGATAGCCCTGGCGCTCGCGTCGAGCGTCTGCTGGGGTACGTCGGACTTCCTGGGCGGCCTCCGGGCACGGCGGATCTCAGCGCTCACCGTGCTGCTCGTGAGCCAGCCGGTGGGTCTCGTCCTGGCGGTGATCGTCGCCCTCATCGTCGGCGGGGATTCCCTGAGCACGCGCGACACGCTCATCGCCGCGGGCGCCGGGGCGACCGTCGTCATGGCGCTGGGCGCCTTCTACAAGGCGATGGCGCTCGGCTCGGTGACCGTGGTCGCCACGATCGGGGCTCTCGGCGTCCTGGTCCCCGTGATCGGGGGCGTGGTGCAGGGCGATCGCCCCGGCGCGATCCAGGCGGTGGGCGCCGCAGCGGGCGTCGTGGGCATCATCCTGGTGGCGCGCGAGCCCGATCCCGAGTGGCGTGCCGCGGGGCGGCTTTCGATCGGGCTCGCGGCGCTGGCCGCCCTCGGCTTCGGCACCTTCTTCCTGGGGCTCGACGTCTCCTCGGGCCCGAGCCCCGCGTGGACGATCGTGGCGGCACGCACGGGCGGCGTCCTAACCCTCCTCGTCGCTGCCGCCGTGATGCGGCCCTCGATGCGAATCGAGCGGGACATCCTCCCGTCGCTGATGGCGATCGGCGTCTTCGACGTCACGGCGAACTCCCTGTTCGCCGTGGCGACCAACCATGGCCTCCTGTCCCTGGTGGCCGTGGCCGGATCGCTCTATTCCGCGGTGACGGTGTTGCTCGCGAGGTTCGTGCTGGGCGAGCGGCTTGCCGCGCCGCAGCGCGCCGGAGTGGTCGTCGCTCTCGGGGGAGTGGCGCTGATCGCGGCCGGTGCTTAGATGCTTGGGAAGCGCGGGCGCCAGCGGAGTAATCTCCACAGGTGACGCGACGGCAGGTGGGCATCTTGATCGTGATCGCCGGAGTCCTGGCGTGCGTGCTCGTGGCGCTCGCCGATCCGCTGGGCCTCGGCCACGATGGACTCGGGCCAAAGAAGGACGCGCTGCTAGCGATTGGCGGTGTACTGGTCATTGTTGGACTGGTCGTCGTGGTGCGTCACCGCCACCGGGAACCGTTCGAGGAGATGCACCACCTGCGCGGATAGGCCAGGAAGCGACCTTGATCCCGAAGAGCTCCTCGATCCGCCGGATGCTCTCGCCGGGATCGCGGTGCAGGATCGCCGTCATGCCCACCGCCTCCGCTCCCACGCAGTTCTCGCGCAGATCGTCCACGAACACGCACTCCTCCGGCGGCACCACGAGCCGCTCCGCGGCCAGCCGGTAGATCTCCGGCTGGGGCTTGTGGAGCCCGACCTCGGCGGAGATCACCGCGGTGTCGAACAGCTCCTCGAGCACGTCCTGGTCGTAGTGGGAGGTGCTCCAGGAGTTGGAGATCAGCCCGGTCTTGACCCCCCGCTCCCCCGCCACGCGAACCGCGTTGACCATCGGATCGCACGGGAGCATGCCGCGGAACATGCTCTCGATCAGGTCCGTGGCCTCGTCAAGGCCCAGCAGGTCGGCGAACCGCCGCTCGAACTCGTCCTCCTCGATCGCGCCGGTCTCGAGGCCGCGGAGGGTGACGAGCGCGTCGGGGTCCTCGCGGAACAGCCGCTTGACCTTGTCCTCCTCGAGCCCCTTCTCCCGGCAGAAGTCGGCGAAGCTGTCCCAGACGGAGGTGGTGAGCACGCCGCCGAAATCGACGAGGAGTGCGGTGTGGCCGTCCGCTTCCGGCATAGGATTGCGCGCCATGGCGGACGAGGCTATCGACCAGGCCAGCCTGGAGGACTGGTTTGCGCGCGAGATCGACGGGGCCCAGCCCCCGCTCGAATTCGAGCGGATCTCGGGCGGGCGCTCGAACCTCACGTACGGCGTAACGGATACCGCGGGGAGGCGCTGGGCGCTGCGGCGCCCGCCCCTCGGCAAGCGCCTTGCATCGGCCCACGACATGGCGCGCGAGCACCGCATCATCGCCGCGCTGGCGCAGACCGACGTGCCGGTGGCGCCGGCGGTGGCGCTGTGCGAGGACGAGTCCGTCAACGGCGCGCCCTTCTACGTCATGGACTTCGTCGAGGGCCCGATCCTGCGCACCAGGGCGGAGGCGGAGGAGAGCTTCGACGAGGTAGACCGCCGGGCGATCGGCGAGCGGGTGGTGGACACCCTGGTCGCGATCCACGGAGTCGACCCGGACGCGGTCGGGGTGGGGGACCTCGGCCGCAAGGAGGACTACGTCGCCCGCCAGCTGCGCCGCTGGCACGGGCAATGGGAGAAGTCGAAGACCCGCGAGCTCGAGGTGATCGACGACGTCCACCGCCGCCTGTCGGAGCGCATCCCCGAGCAGGGCCCCGCGACGATCGTCCACGGCGACTACCGCCTGGACAACCTGATCCTGTCTGCTGACGGGGAGATCGCCGCGGTCGTGGACTGGGAGCTCTGCACCCTGGGCGACCCGCTCGCCGACGTCGGCATGCTGCTCGTCTACTGGTCCCAGCCGGGCGACGAGCTGATGCCGCTCTTCGACCCCCCGACGACCGCAGCCGGCTTCCCGCTCCGGGCCGACGTCAGGGAGCGCTACGCCGAGCTCTCCGGGCGCGACCTCACCGAGATCGACTACTACGTCGCCCTCGCCTTCTGGAAGCTCGCGATCATCCTCGAGGGCGTCTTCGCCCGCTACGCGGCGGGCCAGTACGGCAAGGACGAGGAGGGCTACCACCAGTTCGCCAAGGTGGTCGAGCGGCTGGCCGAGGGCGCGGACCAGGCCGAGCGGCGGCTGCGTTAGACAGGTAGCTGCTCAGGCCTTGGCCGGAGCGGCGTCGCGGGCGGGCTCGGCCGGCCCGGAGCCGTCGGCTCCCGCCTCCGCCTCCTTGGCCCAGTGGTTCAGCTCGCGGCGGGCGATGACCATCTTGTGGACCTCGTCGGGGCCGTCGGCGACCTTGAGCATCCGCGAGAACCGCCACATGCCCGCGAGCGGCGTGTCGTCGGACATTCCGAGCGCTCCGTGGACCTGAATCGCACGGTCGAGGACGTCCATGACCACGTTCGCGGCAACCACCTTGATCATCGAGATCTCGCGCCGCGCCTCGCGCTTGCCCTGGGTGTCCATCTTCCACGCGGCCATCAGGGTCAGCAGGCGGGCCTGCTCGACCTCCATCCGTGACTTGGCGATGAAGTCCTGCACGAACTGCTTCTCGGCGAGCTTGCCGCCGAACGCCTCGCGTGTGTTGGCGCGCCGGCACATCATCTCGATCGCCCGCTCGGCGGTGCCGATTGCGCGCATGCAGTGGTGGATCCGCCCGGGGCCGAGCCGATCCTGGGCGATCACGAAGCCGGCCTGACGGGGACCCAGCAGGTTCGATTCCGGAACCCGGCAGTCCTCGTAGCGGATCTCGCAGTGGCCCGGGCCGCCGTCGTGACCCATCACCGGGACCGGCCGGATCAGGTTGAAGCCCGGGTTGTCGATGGGTACCAGGATCATCGACGCCCGCGCGTACTGATGGGCATCGGGGTCGGTGACGCACATGACGATCGCGACCGATGCTCCAACCGCGCCGGACGTGAACCACTTGTGCCCGTTGATGACCCACTCGCCGTCGGTGAGCTCGGCGCGCGTTTGCAGCGTGGTCGGGTCGGAGCCGGCGACCTCGGGCTCGGTCATCGAGAAGCAGGACCTGATGTCTCCCTCGAGCAGCGGGTCGAGCCACTGGGCGCGCTGCTCCTCGGTGCCGTGCTCGGCGAGGATCTCCATGTTGCCCGTGTCCGGCGCCGAGCAGTTGAAGGCCATCGGGGCGATCGCCGGGCTGCGGCCGGTCTCCTCGCAGATGATCCCGTACTCCCAGTTGGTGAGGCCGGTGCCGTAGCGCTCGTCGGGCATGAAGAGGTTCCAGAGGCCGGCCTCGCGCGCTTTGGCCCGGATGTCCACGATGATCTGCGGGTAGGGCGTCCCGGGGGCGACCTCGTCGTCGAGGGCGCGCATCGCTTCGAGCTCGACGGGGAGGACGTGCTCCTCCATGAACGCCCGCACGCGGTCGCGCAGATCGGAGACGCGCGGGCTCAGCTCGAAGTCCACCCGGGGAGCGTACCCCTCCCGGCCGCGGGCGGCCGGGAGCACGCGCTACCCGGCGGCGGCGGGCGCCTGCCTCGTGCCGTCGCGCCCGTGACGGTGCAGGTAGATCTGGTATCCGAACAGGCCGACGATGGCCGCCGTGGCAACGCCGAGCGAGGGGAGGAGGATCGCCTGCGGCACCTGCTCCCTCGTGATCAGCACGATCGCCGATCCGCAGAGCACGACGCCCAGGGCATTGCGAAGGAAGCCCTGCGGGACCCTGACCGACAGGTGGCTGCCCACGACGACGCCGGGGACTGAGCCCAGCAGGATGTTGCCCGCCAGCCCGAAGTCGATGTTGCCGCCCACCCAGTGCGCCGCGCCGGCCGCCCAGAGGACCACGGAGGCCTGGAAGATGCTGGTGCCCACCACCCGTTGTGGCGTGAGCCTGAAGATGGTGATCAGCGCGATCGCGACGAAGGTCCCGCCGCCCGCCGACGTCAATCCGATGATGAAACCGGTGATGACGCCGGTCACGATTGCGGCGACGATGTGCCGGCGGTAGAGGTGCATCGCATGGCGCTCCGGCATGACGTCGGCAAAGAAGAGAGAGCGAAGGAGGGTGGCCACGCCAACGACCAGGAGCGTGGCGCCGAGCGCGCCGAGGACCAGATTGTTGAGCTCCTGCTCGCCGTAATGACGCTGGATGAACTCGATCAGCCAGACACCCCCGACGGTCGACGGAACGGCCCCCACCGCAAGCCAGAACGCAATCCCGCGGTGAACCGTCCCCTGACGAAGATGTCGCCAACCGCCGACGGTCTTCGTGACCGCGCCGTAGAAGATGTCCGTGCCGACCGCGGTCACCGGCTGAATGCCGAAGACGAGGATCAGAAGCGGCGTCATCAGCGACGCTCCACCCATGCCCGTCAGGCCGATGAGCGCCCCGATCCCGAAGCCGAAGATGATGATTACCGGATCCACGCCTGCAACTCAGCCTTGATCCCTGGCCCGGAGGTCTCGTGCCCCTGGGGCACGACATCCACACGTCGCTTTGTCTACCGACTTACTCGACAGACGCCCAGCATGGTAGCCGGTTCGTGGCGGGCATCCTCGCCCGCGGGATGACAGCCCGGCTACGCCTCGCGCGCGCGGGGTTCGCGGTGCAGGTAGATCTGGAAGGCAAACAGGGCGGCGACCGCCGCACCGGCGACGGCGAGGGACGGCACGAGGACCGCGTGGGGCACCTGCTCCTTGGTGACCAGGATGATCGCCGAGGCGATCATCACCACGCCCAAGGCGTTTCGCAGGAATCCGGTTGGGACCTTCACGGCGAGCTGGCTGCCGATCAGGACTCCCGGCACGGAGCCGATCAGGATGTTGGCTGCCAGGCCGAGGTCCACGTTGCCCCCCACCCAGTGCGCTATTCCCGCCGCCCACAGCAGGATCGCTGCGTGGACGACGTCGGTCCCCACGACGCGCTGGGGCACGAGTCGAAAGACCGCGATCAGGGCGATCGCGATCAGCGTTCCGCTACCCGCGGAGGTCAGTCCGATCACGAACCCGGTGGTCGCGCCGGTGACCATGGCCGCGATGATGTGGCGCCTGTACATGTGCATCGCGCGCCGCTCGGGGATGACGTCGCGAAGGAACAGCGCGCGGATCAGGGTCGCGATCCCGACGACGAGCAGGGCGGCGCCGACGGCGCCGAGCACGATTTGGTTGACCGTGTCCTCGCCATAGGCGTTCTGGAGCACGGAGATGATCCAAACGCCGAGGATCGCCATCGGCACGCTGCCGACCGCTAGCCAGAAGACGAGGGCCTTGTGAACGGTGCCGTGCTTCAGGTGCCGCCAGGCGCCGGCGGTCTTGGTGATCGCGCCATAGAAGATGTCCGTGCCGACCGCGGTGACCGGCTGGATCCCGAACAGGAGGATCAAGAGGGGGGTCATCAGCGACCCTCCGCCCATGCCGGTCATCCCGATGAGCAGGCCGATGCCCAGCCCGAATATGACGATCGTCGGATCCACTGCCTCAGCCCGCCCTTCTACCCTTTGTTAACTCGTCTCATCAAGAATGTCGGGTTAGCAGGCTAGCACGATTGCTCCCCCGTGCGAGGTTCCCGCCTTGCGCCGTGTCAGGAACGTCAGCCTGGGGCGCGGGGATTGAGAATCAACCGACTAGCTCTAGATGTCCTGACCCGACACGTCGTGAACACGGCTGATCGGCGGCCGGTCCCCGATCCCTGAGTGGGGTCGCTGCTCGTTGTAGTAGCGGAGCCAGTGTGGCAGGGCCTTGGCGCGGTCGGCCGAGGAGCGGTAGGCGAGCCCGTGCCCCCATTCGCGGGCCAGCGTCTGCTGGAAGCGCTCGACCTTGCCGTTGGTTTGTGGCCGACGGATCTCGATGTAGAGATGGCGGATGCCGCGGGCCCCGAGCAGCTCGGCGAGGCCGCGGTTGCGCTTGTAGGAGAAATGGTTGTCGCTCATCAGGCGCCTGACCTCGATCCCGTGCGAGGCAAAGAAGGCAAGCGCTCGCTCAACGAAGGCGGTGACCGTGGGGGCGCGCTCGTCCGGGTGCAGCTCCGTGTAGGCCAGGCGCGAGTGATCGTCGACCGCCGAGTGGGCGAACTCATAGCCGACCCGCTGGCGCTTCTCGGCCCCGGTCACGTGACGATCGCCGGTGACCGCGTGACCGGGCCGCGAGAAGCGCGCAAAGCGCTTCACGTCGACGTGCAGGAGGTCGCCCGGGCACGGCCACTCGTAGCGGACCACCTCCTCGCGCCGCGGCCGCTCGGGCCGCGAGATCCCGTGACGGGCGAGGGTGCGGTGGACGGTCGAGTGGGGGTGGCCGGTGATCCCGGCGATCAGCCGCGGTCCCCAGCCGGTGTGGCGGCGGGCCTCGCAGATCCGCTGCTGCTCGCGAACGGCAAGCATCCGCGGCGAGCGGTGGGGGCGGCTCGAGCGGTCGTGAAGGCAGCGAAGCGAGCGGCGCTCGGCGTCGCCTGCCTGAAGCCAGCGGTGCCAGTGCTTGTGGGCGGTCGCCGGGGAGACGTTGAACAGCCTCGCCGCGCCCCTGATCGACAGCCCCGCTTCGATCGCAAGGCAGAGCTCGCGCCGAGCGGCCAGTCCGAGCTTGGCCCTAGGGTGAGTCGTCATCCGGGTCCTCCTTGCTTGAGGTCGTTGAGCAACCCCAAGCCTCGGGATGGGCCCGGATGCCTTTTCGGCGACGGACCGCGGCTCCGCGGAGCCGCGGTCCGAACGCCTCAGGTGTTCACTACGTCTTTGGGCAGGTCATCTAGCGCTTGATCCAGGCGTCCGGGTCGTCGACCAGGTGTCCGATCGGCTCCGGCAGCCGGTCCTCGCAGATGTCCGCCAGGGTCACCTGCTCCAGGACGGCACGGAGGTTGGCGCGCACCGCGATCCAGACGTCGCGCAGGCGCTCGGCGGGGCCGGGGTACTCCGTGTCCTCCGGCGCCGAGTCCTGGACGTTCGCGATCGGACCTTCGACTGCGCGGAGCACGTCGGCAACCGTGACGTCGTCGGCCGGCCGCGCGAGCCAGTACCCGCCTCGCGCGCCGCGCTTGGCGCGGACGAGCCGGGCGTGCTTGAGCTCCAGCAGGATGTGCTCCAGGAACTGGAGTGGGATGCCCTGCGACTCGGCCAGCTGCTCGCCCTTCACGGGCTCGCCGTCGGGCGCCGCGGCGAGCTCCAGCGCCGCGCGCACCGCGTAGTCGGCCTTTGCCGTGATCCTCATTTCGTCAGAATGCTGCGCTTCATGATCGATCTCCAGGCTCACTCGACCGTATCGGATGGCCAATTGCCCCCGCGGGAGGTCGCAACCGCCGCGGCGGAGGCTGGTGTGACCGTGATGTCGCTGACTGACCACGATGCGGTCGCTGGCGTCCCCGACGCGGTGGCGGCCGCGGAGGAGGCGGGCATCGAGTGCGTGCCGGCCGTGGAGATGTCATGCGTGCACAAGTACTCGGACGACCTCCACGTGCTCGGCTACTGGGTCGACCTCGACCAGATCGCCGACGCATGCGAGCGCGCCCAGCAGGAGCGCGTCAACCGTGCCCGCGAGATCATCGAGCGACTCAACGCCCACGGGGTGAGGGTGACGTTCGAGGACGCGGTGGCGCAGGCCGGCGCCGCGGACTCCATCGGCCGGCCTCACATCGCCCGTGCGGCGGGAGCGGGGCCGGACCTCGGACCGTTCTTCGAGGAGTACCTGGTCCCGGGAGCCAAGGCGTTCGTGGCCCGGCGCTGGCCGAGCGCCGAGGGGGCGGTCGACCTGATCCACGCCGCGGGCGGCGAGGCCGTGGTCGCGCACCCCTACTGGGACGTCAGCGAACCGGACCAGGTCCGCGACCTCGTCGAGAGCCTGGTTCAGGAGGTCGGCCTCGAGGGAATCGAGACCTTCTACCCGCCGCACACCAAGGCGCAGACCCAGCACTGCCTCGACCTCTGCGAGGAGTTCGCCCTGGTGCCCACGGGGTCATCCGACTTCCACGGTCCGACGCATAAGACGTTCTCGCGCTTCGGCGCGTACGACACCTACGGGCTCGGCGAGCCGCGGGTGCCCGAGCGCTCGTAGCGGCGCCGGCATGCGAAAAACGGCAGCACCCAGGGGAGGCGCCCCCAGCCGAACAAGCGCACCTCGCCATGCCGCCCCGCCCTCGTAACGCTTCATCCGGTCGCGTCAGGCACGACGGTTGAAGACTTGACCGTCCGTGGAGCGGTCAACCCTTCAACCACCGTCCTGGGACCAAGCCGTTGAAGGGTTATCGGCGTTGGCTGGGCCGGATGCCGCGGCGGCCCGGGACGTGGCCCCTCATTGCCGTCGTTGTTGCGTCGAGGTTTCGGCCCGGGTGCGGCTAGCTGGTCGCCGCGAGCTCGGCCGACGGGATCAGGTCGCGGCCCTCGAGGTAGTCGAGGATCTGCTGCGCCGACTCCTCGGGTGACTGCTTGTCGGTCTCGATCAGGATCTCCGGGTTCTCCGGGGGCTCGTAGGGATCCGAGATCCCCGTGAACTCCTTGATCTCGCCGGCGCGCGCCTTCGCGTAGAGGCCCTTGACGTCGCGCTCCTCGCAGACCTCGAGTGGCGCCTGGGTGTAGATCTCGATGAACCGCTCGCCCATCTTCTTGCGTGCCTCGTCGCGGATCTCGCGGTACGGCGAGATGGCCGCGGTGATCACGGGCACGTCGTTGCGGGAGAGCAGGTCGGCGACGAACGCGATCCGGCGGATGTTGGTGTCCCGGTCCTCCTTGGAGAAGCCGAGGCCCTTGGAGAGGTTCTCGCGGACGATGTCGCCGTCGAGCACCTCGAGCTTCGATCCACGCCGGCGGAGCTCCTTGACCAGGTGGGTCGTGATCGTCGTCTTCCCCGCGCCTGAGAGGCCGGTGAACCAGAGGCAGAAACCCTGCTCCGATGCCATTTAGTCGTTCTCCTTTCGATAAGCGTCGATCAGGATCTCAGCGACCTCGTCCCGGCTGAACTCGGGCGGCGGCTTCTCGCCGTTCCCCAGCATCTCCCTGACCTTGGTGCCCGAAAGGAAGAGGTGCGACTCCTGCGGGTGCGGGCAGGTCTTCGCCGAGCCCATGCCCTCGCACTCGTTGCACCAGAAGGTGTGCTCGAAGAAGAGGGGGGTGATGCCCAGCTTGTCGATGTCGATGTGGTCGAAGATGCGCTGAGCGTCGTAGGTGCCGTAGTAGTCGCCGACCCCGGCGTGGTCGCGGCCGACGATGAAGTGGGTGCAGCCGTAGTTGCGGCGGATGATCGCGTGGAGCACGGCCTCACGAGGCCCGGCGTAGTGCATCTTGCCCGGGTTCACGCCGAGCATGACGTGCTCCGGGTGGTAGTAGTTCTCCATCAGGACCTCGTAGCAGCGCATCCGCACGTCGGCCGGGATGTCGCCCTTCTTGGTCTCGCCGATCAGCGGATGGATGTAGAGGCCGTCGCAGATCTCGAGCGCGGCCTTCGTGAGGTACTCGTGGGCCCTGTGGATCGGGTTGCGGGTCTGGAAGGCGACGATCCGCTTCCAGCCGCGATCGGCGAACGCCTTGCGCGACTCCGCAGGGGTCTGGTAGCGGCGCATGAAGGCTTCGTCGTGGTCGGGCAGCGCGTCCGCCTCGATCGTGCCCGCGATCGAGCGCGTGCCCTCCTGGCGGATGGCGGCGACGCCCGGGTGC
Organism: uncultured Actinomycetes bacterium; assembly: GCA_963702195.1. GTDB lineage: Bacteria > Actinomycetota > Thermoleophilia > Solirubrobacterales > 70-9 > AC-56. The sequence continues at coordinate 422,059 of OY969725.1, forward strand.
TCGTCGTCGGTGGTCAGGTAGACCTTCTCGGCCTCGAGCTCGGTGTCGCGCTCCCAGACCTCCTCGACGGTCAGGCGACCGAGCTGCTTGCCGTTGGGCGCGGACAGCTCGACCACGTCTCCCTCGCTGACGTCGAGGTCGGACTGCAGAGTGATCGGGATCGACCAGATCTCGCCGGAGGCGAGGCGCATGTCTTCGACCACGGAGCGCCAGTCCTCGGAGCTCATGAAGCCGGTGAGCGGCGCGAAGCCGCCGTTGGCGAGCAACTCGAAGTCTGAGGCCTGGCGTGCGGTGAGCGTCAGCGCCAGAGCCGTTGAGGAATCAGCGGCCATCGGGAGCGCGAGAGGTTAGCGGGTCGAGATAAGCACTTACCCGTTGAGCCCGCACTCGGTTCGGTCGGTGCCGGCCCAGCGGCCAGCGCGCGGGTCTCCATCATGCCCCGGCTTCGTGGTGCACGGCATGCAGCCGATCGAGGGGTAGCCCTGGTCGTGGAGCGGGTTGTACGGGACGTGATGGTCCTTGATGTAGCTCCAGACCGCCCTGTCGTCCCAGTCGACGAGCGGGTTGAGCTTCCAGCGGTCGAAGCGGATATCCCAGCCGAACCGGGAGGCCTCCGCGCGCGTTGCCGAGTCGACCCGACGAACGCCCGAGACCCAGCACTCCGTCCCGTCGAGCGCACTCCGCATCGTCTCGACCTTGCGAGTCGCGCAGCAGTCGTCATCGTCGCCCCACTCGCCGGCATCCCATCGCTCGCGAAGCCGCGGCGGATTCTTTTGGACGAAGCGCTCGAACTCGATGCCGTAACGGGTGGCCAGGGCGTCCCGCGTGTCGTACGTCTCCGGGAAGAGCAGCTCGGTGTCGAGATAGAAAAAGCGGACGTTCGGGTCGATCCGGTGGGCCATGTCGATGACCACGGAGCTGGTCTTCTGGAACGAAACGGCGAAGCCGAGGCTCGATCCGAAGCTCTCGATCGCCCAGGCGATTGCTTCCTCGGCCCCCATCTCCTCGACGTCGGCCGAGATCTCGCTGGGATCCACCACGCGGCCGTTGATGGTAGGGAGCGGCTTCGGACTCCCGTTGCCGTTGGCGCCGTTGCGGTTCGCGCTTGGCACCTCGACATCTTCGGCATGAAGCAGCCGAGGCCTCGTCTCGAGCGCCGTCTGCCACACGCTCATACCGCGCACTCGCCCTCGCCGCGCTCGACCTGGTACGGCTCGGAGCGGCTCCAGTCGATGAAGTGGTCCATGTTTTCGAGGTTGAACTCGATCGGCATCGTCAGCTCGCTCGCGAGCTGCTCGAAGTGAGCGGTACCGACGCGGTCGACGAACTCGTTGAAGGTCTCGCCGTCGGTCCGCGACGCCTCGTAGTCGCGAATCCAGCGCTCAACCGCCTCCGGGACGCGCTTCGCGGGGAGCCGGAGCTTCAGCCGCCGGCCGAAGACCGTCTCGCCGCGCCCGTTGCCGCCGACGTGCGCGATGTAGGCGGGCACCGTGCGATCGCCCACCTTGATCGAGGCGCCATAGAAGCCGATGTTGCCGATGTGGTGCTGGCCGCACCCGTTCGGGCAGCCGCTCATGTTGATTCGAATGGCGCGCGTGAGCTCGTCGGTGATCCGCATCTCCTGGATGCGCTCCTGGATCGCCTGGTTCAGGCCCATCGAGCTCGTGATCCCGAGCTTGCAGGAGTCGGTGCCGGGGCACGAGACGACGTCCGAGACCTCGTCGTAGCCCCCGTCCCCGAGGCCGAGCTCGACCAGTCGCGTCCACACGGGGTAGACCGCCTCGTTCCGGACCCAGCGGAGGATCAGGTTCTGCTCGACGCTGGTGCGGGCGTAGCCACCGGTGAGGTCACGCATGAGATCCGCGACTCCGCGAAGCTGTTCCGGTGTCAGATCGCCGCGGGTGATCTTGATCGCCACGGTGGAGAAGCCCTCCTGGCGCTGCGGGCGGACGTTCGACTCGGCGAAGCGGTCGAACTCGGAGCGGTCGCCATTGGGGCTTCGGTGCTCGGGGGCGGGCCCCGGCGCGCCAGCCTCCTCGTCGTCGGTGTAGAGCAAGCGGTCCATGGAGAAATCGCGGTCGGCGACCCAGTCACCCTCCATCTCTTCTTCGACCATCTCACGGAACGCGTCGACGCCGACCTTGTCGACGAGGACCTTGATCCGGGCGCGGGCGCGGTTGACGCGCAGCCAATCCTGGCGGTCGAAGATGCGGAGAATCGCCTCGGTGACCTTGAGGTAATCGCCGTTGTCGAGCTCGACGAACTCGTAGAGGACCGGCGCGACACGGGGCATGATCGAGGTGCCGCCGCCGACCACCATCTTTACGCCGCGCACACCGTCCCGGACGCGGGGCACGAAGCCGAGGTCGTGAATGCCCACGATCGCCCGATCGGCGTCGCTGGCCGTGAACGCGGTCTTGAACTTCCGCGGCATCGTCTGCGAGACGGGGTGCCGGACGAAGTACCGGACGTAGGCGCCGCCGTACGGAGTGATGTCGAACGGCTCGTCCTCGGCGACGCCCGCATAGGGGTCGCCGGTCACGTTGCGCATCGTGTTGCCGCAGCCCTCGCGCGAGGACAGCCCGGCGTCGCCCAGCTCGCGGATCAGCTTTGCCGCGTCGGGGAGGGGGACGTGGTGCATCTGGATGTTCTGCCGGGTCGTGATATGGCCCTTGCGGAGTGGGACGTACTTGGAGATCACGTCGGCGAACGCCTCGAGCTGCTCGGGATTGATCCCGCCGAGCGGGAGCTTCACGCGGATCATCTGCCGCTCCGGCTGGCGCTGGCCGTACACGCCCTGCTTGAGGCGGAACTTGATGAACTCGTCCTCGGGCTGGTCGCCCTTCAGAAAGCGGGTGGACTCGGTGTCGAAGTCGTCGAATTCCCGCTCGAGGATGGGGATTACGTTCCCGGGGACGTTGTCGTAGACCTCGGGGTTCTCCAGCGAGCCGACCTTGCCCTTGCCTGGCTGGTCGCTGGGCGTGACATCGAGCTTGTGCTCCTCGGCGACGCGCTCCGCCACCGACCGTTGCTCTACGGCCGTCGGTTCCATCGGGGGAGTATTACACAAATCCCGACCGACTTTAGGGCCTTTAGCACCCGCTCATGCGCACAGGCGGGCGCGGCAGGCAGATGGGGCGCCCAGCCGGGCGCCCCATCTCTGCACGCCTATGCCTCAGTCGACGTCGGTGCCCTCGATCAGGAAGGCGACGCGCACGTGGGCGCGGTACTCGTCCAGGTTCTCGCCGCGGATCCCGGTGCTGACGATGTCGACGGCGCGAACGTTGCGCAGCGAGCCCTGCGCCTGACTCAGCGCCTGCTTCGCCGCGTCGTCGGTGGACGTCTTCGAGCTTCCGACCAGCTCGATGATCTTGACAACCGCCACTCTCTCCTCCTGTCGTCGGGGTGAACGGAACGACGCTTTCTCCGGGTGTTCTATCCGGAATCGGAGCCCCAGGCAAGGAGCTGGGCCCGGGAGACGCCCTCGAGCAGGGCGGCGCGCTGCCAGCGACTCTGAGTCGCGGCCTTCGGCGCGGGGGCGGGCGCGGTGTCCGCCAGGAACTGCTCGACGGCGGCGACGACCGCCGCCGCGTCGCTTTGGGAGCTGGTCTCGGTGAGCAGGGTGATGCTGGGCCGCAGGGGATGGCGCTCGCCGTTTCGGGACATCGGCGCTCACTCTAGGGCCTTAACCTCGGCGACGTGACGGAGGTCCCGGTCCTGGACGGCGACGCGGTCTTGGCCGCCGTTTACCCGTCGCTCGCCATCGAGCGCGTGCGAACGGCATTCGAGCGGCACGCGACCGGCGAGTGGGCGATGCCGTCGAAGGTCTATCTCGACGCGCCCCCCAACGGCGACTTCCGCGCCATGCCTGCCCGCGGGGACGGATTCGCGAGCCTCAAGTGGGTCACCTCGTTCCCCCGGAACTCGGAGCGCGGGCTGCCCGTCGTCACCGGTGCGCTCCTGCTCTCGGCGCGGGTGCTGGGCGCCCCCGGCGCGAGCTCGGTCGGGGTCATCGGCTGTGGCGTGAACGGAGCGGCGGCCGGGCGCTGCCTCGCGGCGGCCGGCTTCGGGCCGGGCGTCTGCGCCGACCTGCGCGCGGAGGCCGGCGAGGCCCTCGCCGATGAGCTCGGGTGGCGCGCCGGCGATCGCGCCGAGGCCGCCGGTCAGGACGTGGTGGTCACGGTGACGCCGGGCAGCGCGCCGGTGGTCCTCGCGACCGACCTGCGGCCGGGCCAGCACGTCGCGGCCCTGGGCGCCGACGCCAGGGGCAAGGCGGAGCTCGAGCAGGCGGCGCTCGCGCGCTGCCTGCTGTTCTGCGACGACTGGCCGCAGGCCTCGGCGGGGGGCGAGCTGTCCGGCGCCGTCGCCGCTGGCCGAGTCGATCGCGACGGCGTGACGCAGATCGGCGACGTCATCCTCGGCCGCGTGGAAGGCCGGCAGGGACCCGACGAGATCACCTTCTTCGACTCGACCGGCCTGGCGATCCAGGACCTCGCGATCGCGATCGCGGTCTACGAGGCGTGGCGGGACGATCGCATCGAGGCGGAGGTCGTCGGGCTCTAGTGCTTCTTCTCCTGGCCGGGCGGGACCTTCTCGTCCTTGGTCGGCTTCGGCCCCTTCGGGGGCTTGGGTGGCCTGGCGTTGGGAGGAGGGGCGGGGGCGGGAGCTGTCACCGTTGACGTAGTCGTCGCGGGAGCGGCGGTTTCGGTCGCCGTGCGCGTCGTGGTCTGCTGCGGGGGAAGCTTGTCGCGGGCGCCGGCGGTCGTTGTCCCATCGGATCCGCCGCCGGCGAGGGCGACCGCGACGATGCCTCCGACGATCGCAAGCGCTACGACGGCCGCCAGCACGCGTCGAGCGCTGACCTCGACCACTCGCGAGCCGGTGCTCGCGGCAGCGGCGAGGGGCACGGTCGCGGTGGTCGCGCGGTCCTCATAGGTGTCCATGAGCGCCATGGCCTGCGTCGCCGACGCCGGGCGCTCCTGCGGATCGGCGGCGGTGAGGCGGTCGGCGAGTGCTTCGAGCTGTGGCACGGGGGCGCCGGCGAGCGTCTCGGTGAGGACGACGCCGAGGGCGTAGAGATCGGAGCGCTCGGTGGCCGCCTCGCCGGCGAGCACCTCGGGCGCCATGTACTTGAGCGTCCCGATCACCTCACCCGTCGCCGTGAGCTGAGTCGCGTCCTCGGGCTGGGCGATGCCGAAGTCGGTCAGATGCGCATTGCCTGCGTCGTCGAGCAGGATGTTGGACGGCTTGACGTCCCGGTGGACCACGCCGGCGGCGTGGATCGCGGCCAGGGCACTCAGTAGTTGGCGTGCGAGGTGCTGCGGATCGACCTGGCCGGCCTCGCCAGTGGCGATGCGGTCCGCGAGCGTGCCCCCGGCCACGTACTCCATGACGATGTACGGGCGCTCGCTCTCGTCGGAGTAATCGAGCATGCCGACGAGGCTCGGATTCGACAGGCGCGCGGCCACCCGGGCCTCTCGCCGGAAGCGCGCGACGTAGCCGGGCTTCTCCGCCAGCACGTCGGAGAGGAGCTTCACGGCGACCTCGCGCTCCAGCTGGGTGTCATGGGCCAGCCAGACGGTGGCCATGCCGCCACTGGCGATCCGGCGTTCGAGCCGGTAGCGCACGCCGAGAATCACCCCAGGCGCCGGTGTGCCGCCCTCAGGGGCCATCGAGCTCGCCCGTCAGCTTCTGCTGCCGCGAGGGAGAGGCTGGGTCGCGGTCTCCGCCTCGAGGTCGTCCTCGGGAGCCGTGGGCGCGGGTGGGGGCTCGGGGCCGGGAGCCGCGCGGCGGAGCGGTCGGTTCCCTCATTTGGCTTGAGCGTGATCACGACGGAGACCCTCGCCCGGCTGAGGAGCGCCCCCGCAGCGAGGACCAGCGCCGCCCCGAGGCCGATCCAGGCGCTGCGATTGGGCTCGTACCAGTGCAGGAACAGGCTGACGATGAGGGCGATCGCGCCCAACACCACCAGTACCTGCCCGCCGTTGATCCGCTCCGGCATCGATCACCTCCTACCCGAATAGCTCGCAGCTACGACGTCAGTACGATCGCCCGCAGGGCGTCTCAGGCCAGCGATTTCTTCGTGGCTAAGCCGCGGTGGAGGGGTCAAGCGGGCACTCGGCGACGCAGTTCGGACCTACGCGGTGTGGATCAGGCCGATGGCCGGCGGATGGCGGAGATCGCGGACGAGGCATTCGACGGCCACGGCATCGACCTCGTGGTCGACGGTCCGCTCGGGTTGGCGGCCCGCTAGAGGGGGATGTTCCCGTGCTTGCGCTTCGGCTGCTCGACCCGCTTCGTCTGCAGGGTCCGCAGGGCGCGGATCAGCTTGGGGCGAGTCTCGTGGGGGACGATCACGTCGTCGATGTAGCCGCGCTCGGCCGCCGAGTAGGGGTTCGCGAAGCGGGCCTTGTAGTCGGTGATCAGCTTCTCGCGGCGCTCCTCCGGCGTCGGCGAGGTCTGGATGTCGCGCCGGAAGATGATGTTGACCGCTCCCTCCGGGCCCATCACGGCCACCTCCGAGGTCGGCCACGCGAAGTTGAAGTCGGCCAGCATGTGCTTGGACGCCATGACGTCGTAGGCGCCGCCGTACGCCTTGCGGGTCACAACGGTGAGCTTCGGCACCGTCGCCTCGGTGAACGCGTAGAGGAGCTTCGCGCCGTGGCGGATGATGCCGCCCCACTCCTGCGAGGTACCCGGCAGGAACCCTGGGACGTCGGTGAACGTGATCAACGGGATGTTGAAGGCGTCGCAGAAGCGGACGAAGCGCGCGGCCTTCACCGAGGAGTCGATGTCGAGCACGCCGGCCAGGTGGCGCGGCTGGTTGCCCACGATCCCGACCGGATAGCCGTCGAGCCGCGAGAGCCCGATCACGATGTTCTGCGCGTAGTGCTGGTGGACCTCGAAGAACTCGCCGTCGTCGACGATCAGTGAGATCACCTCGCGCATGTCGTACGGCTTCGACGGGTCGTCGGGGACGATCGTGTCGAGCCCCTCGTCCATCCGGTCCGGGTCGTCGTAGGGCTCGACGCGCGGCGGCATCTCCAGGTTGTTCAGTGGGAGGAAGGACATCAGGTATCGCACGTCCTCCAGGCACTGCTCCTCGTTCTCGGCGGCGAAGTGGGCGACGCCGGACTTGGTGTTGTGCGACATGGCACCGCCGAGGTCCTCCATCCCGACCTCCTCGCCAGTCACCGTCTTGATCACGTCGGGGCCGGTGATGAACATGTGCGAGGTCTCCTTCACCATGAAGATGAAGTCGGTCATGGCGGGGGAATAGACGGCCCCGCCGGCGCACGGGCCCATGATCACGCTGAGCTGCGGGATCACGCCCGAGCACTGGACGTTGCGGACGAAGACGTCGCCGTAGGCGCCGAGGGAGACCACGCCCTCCTGGATCCGCGCCCCGCCCGAGTCGTTCAGGCCGATGACCGGGCAGCCGATCTTGGCCGCGAGGTCCATGACCTTCACCATCCTCTCGCCCATCACCTCGCCGAGCGAGCCGCCGAAGACGGTGAAGTCCTGGGAGAACACGGCGACGGGACGGCCGTCGATGGTCCCCCAGCCGGTGACCACAGCGTCGCCGTAGGGTCGGCGCTTCTGCATGTCGAATTCGTAGGTGCGGTGGCGAACGAAGGTGTCGAGCTCCTCGAACGAACCGGGATCCAGCAGCTTCTCGACCCGCTCGCGCGCGGTGAGCTTGCCCTTGTCGTGCTGCTTGGCGATCGCCTCCTCAGAGGCCGAGTGGACCGCCTGGTCGCGCAGCTCGCGCAGGTAGGCGAGCTTCTCTTCGTGTGTCTCGGGGAACTTCTGGCGCATGGGGCGGCGGATTCTATGGCGGTAGCGGATCAGTGCATCGGCGGGGATGCGAGGGGCGGCCGATCCTTTCTAAGGCAACGGTGAGCGTGGCGACCTCGGCCGGTCCCAACTTGACGCCGGTCGCGGAGTCGTCGCACAACAGCCGAGCAGGCGCCCGCGGCGAGCAATCCGGCCGCGAGCGCTACGGGCGCTCGCCGTCCGCTGATCGTCAGTCCCCTCCGGCGTTCCACGGGCCGATCATGAACCCGGAATCTCCGATTTCAAGGGTCAGCGACGGGTCACGCGGTCCAGCATTCCGGCGAGCGCCTCGACAACGCGCGGATCGAGCTCGCGGCCGGCCGCAGCCCGCAGCACCTGAAAGGCCGCGGTGCGATGTTCGGCCGGGGTGCCGCCCGGCTGTGGAGTCGTCAGGGCCGAATCACACGCGCACGCCACTCGTACGATCCGCGATTCGAGCGGGATCCGCTCGCCCGCAAGGCCGGCGGGGCCGCGGCCGTCGAAGCGCTCGGCGGTGGCCCCGATCCAGGCACAGATCTCGGCGGGGACGCCGGCTCCCAGCGCCAGCTCCGCTCCGTAGCCGGGGTGAGCGTCGATCAGCGCGCGCCCCTCAGCGCTCCGCTGCTCCGGGCTGGCGGCCAGCACCCCGGCCGGGACGTAGATCATCCCCACCTCGTGGAGGCGGGCGGTCTCGCGCACGGCCTCGGCGTGCTCGCGCTCGAACGCGAGCTCGACGGCCGCCGCGAAGGCGTAGGAGGCCGTCGCCTCGGCGTGCTCCCGGGATCCTCGGCGGTGGTCCTCGAGGGCGTCGAGCAGGGTCGCGCCCCGCGCCCGCGCGAGCTCCGCCGGGTCCGCCTGGGCGCTGCCCCCCGCGAGGTCAGCCGCGCTCGAAGGGGCGCCGCTCTGGGGATCCCAGCTCATTGAGGAGCTGCTCCAACACAGCGTCCGCACAGCGAGGATCCGGCCGCGAGTGCTCGGCGGTGATCGAGACCGAGGTGCCGAAGCCCTTCTCGGCCAGCTCGAGCGCGATCCGCCCACTGCCGGAGCCGTTGCCCGGCGTGGACCATGCGAGCACCCGTTCCGGCTCCCGGTCGGTGACCTGGACGGAAACCGGCTCCGCCGTGCCCACGAGCCCCGCCATCCAGGCCTCCATGCGTGCCACGTCGTCCGCCAGCTCCCACAGCTCGGGTGGGGACTTCACGAGCGTTCGCTTCGCTTTTGATTCCATCGCGCCGGGGTTCTGTCATCCGGTGGCGACTCCTCCCCGCGGCCAGGCCGTTGCAGACTGCTCCTCTACAGGTGCGTCGCGATCCGGGACTCGTCGATCGGGAGCGCGTGGGCCTCTCCCTCCCAACTTTCACGCCACTCGAAGGGGGCGTTCCTCCTCAGAAGAACGCACCTCCCCTGTACTCGCCGAACACGTCCCGCATGGCGCCGCACACCTCGCCGATCGATGCTCCGTCCCGCAGGGCGTCCTTGATCGGGTAGAGCAGGTTCCCGTCGGCGGCCGCGACCTCTCTGAGGTCGCGCAGCCGGGACTCGACCGCGGCGGCGTCACGGCTCTCCTTGAAGCGCGACAGGCGCTCCAGCTGGCGGCGCTCGGACTCCGGATCGACCCGCAGGATCTCGACGTCGTCGATCTCGTCGGTCACGAACTTGTTGACGCCGACGACGATGTCCTGCCCCGTGCGGTAGCGCTCGTGGTAGGACGCCGCCGATTCCTCGATCTCGCGCTGGATGAACTCGAGCGCCTGCACCGAGCCGCCGAGCTCCTCCACCTTGTCGATCAGCTCCCAGGCCCGCTTCTCGATCTCGTCGGTGAGCGACTCGATGAAGTAGGAGCCGGCGAAAGGGTCCACCGTGTCGGCGGCGCCCGACTCGTACGCGAGGACCTGCTGCGTGCGCAGCGCGATGCGCGCCGAGCGCTCGGTCGGCAGCGCGAGCGCCTCGTCGAAGCCGTTGGTGTGCAGCGACTGCGTGCCGCCGGTGACCGCGGCGAACCCCTGGAGCGCGACGCGGATGATGTTGACCTCGGGCTGCTGCGCCTGGAGCGTCACGCCGCCGGTCTGGGTGTGGAAGCGGATCGTCTGCGAGCGCGGGTCGGTGGAGCCGAATCGCTCGCGCATGATCTTTGCCCACATCCGCCGCGCGGCCCGGAACTTCGCGATCTCCTGGAAGACGTTGTTGTGGCAGTTGAAGAAGAAGGCGAGGCGAGGTGCGAAGTCGTCGAGCGCGAGCCCTCGGTCGAGCGCGGCCCCGACATAGGCGATCGCGTTGGCCATCGTGAACGCGACTTCCTGGACGGCTGAGCAGCCCTTCTCGCGGATGTGGTAGCCGGAGATCGAGATCGTGTTCCACTTCGGCACGTGCTTGCGGCAGTACTCGAAGATGTCCGTCGTCAGGCGCATCGTGGCCTCGGGCGGATAGATGTAGTTGCCGCGCGCCACGTACTCCTTGAGCACGTCGTTTTGAACGGTTCCGCGCAGCTTCTCCGCCTCGACTCCCTGCTCGGAGCCGACAAGCTCGTAGAGCAGGAGCAGGATTGCCGCAGGGGCGTTGATGGTCATCGAGGTCGAGACCTGATCGAGCGGGATCTGATCGAAGCAGATCCGCATGTCCTCGATCGTGTCGATGGGGACGCCGGTGCGCCCGACCTCGCCCTGGCACAGCGGGTCATCCGAGTCGCGCCCGAGCTGGGTGGGCAGGTCGAAGGCCATCGACAGCCCGGTCGATCCGTGCTCGATCAGGTAGCGGTAGCGCTCGTTCGTGTCCTCGGGGCTCGCGAAGCCCGCGTACTGGCGCATGGTCCAGAGGCGATCCCGGTACATGCCCGGGTGAATGCCGCGCGTGAAGGGGTATTCGCCCGGCTCGCCGAGCCGTTCCTCGAGGCCCGGTGCGACGTCGTCCTCCTCGTAGAGGCGGTCGACCTCGATGCCGGAGTCCGTGAAGCGCCGCTCGTCGTCCGAACCGACGACGGGGGCGATGTAGCGATGCAGGCTGTCGGCGACCGCCTCGGCCTGCTCGTCGGAGTCGGGCTCCGACGCCTTCGGCTTCTCGCTCGGACGCGTGGCCACAGCGACAGGATAGGTCGCGATGCTGGGCCGGCGCTTGGCGAGCTTTTGTCAATTGGGGCCGCCGCAGCGACAGGTCACTGCAATCTGTTCTCGGTTTCCGGGACTGGATTGCCTCGACCTGGCGATCCAGCGGCATCGGCCCGCGCCGCTGCCCTCTCGCCTGTCCCGCCCTCGTAACTCTTCAATCGCCGTGGATCGCCGCGCGGCTGAAGGGTTGACAGCCCACAGAGCGGTCAACCCTTCACCCGCCGTCCGGAGGCGAGGCGGTTGAAGGGTTATCCGACGCGGAGCGGAGTCATCCCGTGCGGGGCGCGCCGTAGGGCGGGCCCTGGGAGCCCGTTTTGGTCTAAGGCTCGAGGTCGTATGCGTAACGAGTGAGGGTCTCCGCACCCGTGTCGGTCACCAGCACGAGGTCCTCGAGCCGAACCCCACCGATGTCCGGCCGGTAGAGGCCGGGCTCCACGGCCAGGACATCGCCGGCGACCAGCTCCTCGCCGCGCGTGCGGCCCAGGCTCGGCGACTCGTGGACCTCGAGGCCGACGCCGTGTCCGAGCGAGTGGAAGAAGCCCTCCTGGAGCGTCTCGCCGGCGGCCTTGGACAGCTGCGTCGGCTGCCCGTGCTCGGCGAAGTGGTCGCAGACGACCTCGAACACCTCTCTTCCGGTGACGCCGGGCCGGATGGCCGCGACCGCACGGTCGAGGGCCTCTCGGCAGAGGCCGTGCCATTCGCGGATCTCGCCGGCAGGCTCGCCGACGACGAACGTGCGCGTCATGTCGGCGAAGCAGGCGCTGTCTGTGTCCTGGGGCCAGAGGTCGATGACGACGGCCACGCCCGGGGAAACCGGCCCCGATCCGCGGTTGTGGCCGATAGCAGCCTGCGGCCCGCACGCGACGATCGGCTCCTCGCAGGTGACCGGATGGGCTCTGAGCGCATCGTCGATCGCCGCCTTGAGTCGCTCGCTCGTGACCGGCTCGCCCCCTGCGAGCACCTGGCCATTCACCGGCTCTGCATCGCGCAGAAGTGCGGCGGCGGCGCTGATCGCGGCCTCGGCGGCGCGCTGGGCGCGGGCGATGCCCGCGAGCTCGTCTGCGTTCTTGGCGCGGCGGCGGGCCTCGAACAGCCTGTGATCCGCGGTCAGCTCGACGCCAGCGTCGCGGAGGCGGTCCCCCAGCTCCAACGGGAAGGTCGCCGGCGCGACGGCCTCCGTGATGCCCATTCGCCGGCACGCCCTCACGACCAGCTCCTGGCTGGCCTCCTCCCAGTCGGGGTGGCGCTCGACGAGCTCGTCCCAGCCGAGCTGCTCGGGCGGGATCACCTCGACATCCGGAGCCTTCTCGGCGACCGTCTGCATCTCGAGCTGGCTGACGACCGCGTAACGGTGGCCGTCGACCTCGGCGTAGAGGAAGGGGTCCATGATCTCGGCCGGGATCTCGTGACGCATCTCGGGCGAGCGGACCGTGTCCGCGCAGATGAGAACGGAAGCCATGCCCCGAGTGTTACACGGACCGCGAGATCGCTCCCTGTGCCGCCGCCGCCATCAGCTCGGCGACCGCCGGGTACGAGTAGCACTCGCGCGCGTCCGGGTCAGGCGGGGGAAGGTCACCCGCCACCAGGCGCCGCAGCGCGTCCACGATCGCCTGCGGGTCGTCCGCCCGGACGGCTTGCCCGCCGGCCTCGGCGACTACCCGCCCGGCCTCCGTTCCGCCGGCGAGGGCGAGGATCGGAGGCCCGGCGGCGAGGTACTCGAAGACCTTGAAGTTGAGGAGCTGGGTGCGGCGGGACGAGGCGAGGAGGAGCAGCGCGTCGGCGGTGCGCTGGAGGGCCAGCGCGTCGGTTCGGTCAAGGGTTCCGGCGACGACGATGCGCGCGGGGGAGACGTCGGTCCGCATGAGCGCCGCCTCCTCGTCGGTCAGCGGCCCGGCGATCACGAGCTCCAGCTTGGCCGCGGTGTCCGGGTGATTTCTTGCGAGCGTGCGCATCGCCTCCATCAGCCCTGCCGGATCGCGGCCGTAGCTTCCGAAGCGCCCTGTGTAGACGAGCGAGGTGCGCTCGGGGTCGAGGAGACGCTCCGCCGCGTCCGTGGAGGTCAGCTCGCCGGCGAGGTCCGGGTCCCATCCGTTGGGGATCAGCTTCGGGTCCAGGCCCAGCCGATTGCGGAGATCGTCGGCGGCGGGCCGGCTCACGGCGACGACGGCGTCGGCATCGCCCAGCCACCGGCACTCCAGGCGCTCGTCGTAGCGTCGCTGGAGGCTCGTTGGGAACCCGGGACGGATTGGCTCGAAGGTCCAGCCGTCGCGAAGGTCGGCCACCCACGGCACGCCGCGCCGCCGGAGCGCGCGGCCGACGAAGTGCACGGATTCCGGGGGCGAGCTCGTGATCACGCAGTCGAAGCGCTCGCGGGCGTTCAGTCGCAGGGCCCTCAGGTACGCGTACGGTGCCCACGCCACCATCAGGGGCTCGGGAACCACCACCTTGCTCAGGAAGTGCGGGTGTCCCGAGTAGGTGTCGGAGTCGAACAGCGCGTCGACGGTGTCGCGGCCGTGCAGCCGGGCGCGCAGGCGCTGCAGGTCGTTCGCGCGCACGACGCCCTCCTCCTCGTCCGTCTCCAACGCCCCGTAAGCGGACGTAGTGAGGACGGTCACCCGGTGCCCCAGCTTCCGCAGCCACTTGGCCATCGCGGCGGGGCGGTGGGCGCCCGTGTCGCGGCACGGCGGATAGAAGTAGGCGACGAGCAGGAGCTTCACGCGGTCCTCCGGCGCCTCGAGGCGATCGCCTCGGCATAGGCGGCGTCCATCCGGTCGAGCAGCCGGGGCCAGCTCCAGAGGCGCTCGGCCCTCGCGCGTCCCGCTGCACCCATCGCCTCGCGCCCGGCCCGGCCGGCGTCGGTGAGGCGGCGGATCGCCCCGGCGACCGCGTCCGGGTCGCCAGGCGGGACCAAGAGGCCCGTTTCGCCCTCGTCGACGACCGCCCGCACTCCCGGGTACTCGGTGGCGACGGTGGGCAGGCCGGCCGCCATCGCCTCGATCAGGACGATGCCGAATGACTCCGGGGGCTCGGTGGTGAGCAGCAGGAGGTCAGCGGCGCGCAGCACCGCCGGCAGGCGGGAGTGGGGGACGGCGCCGAGAAAGTGGACGCGCTCGGCGACGCCGAGCCGGGCCGCCTGCGAACGGAAGTCGTCCAGGAGCTCGCCGCCGCCCGCCACGAGCAGGTGAGCCCGCTCGTCGCCGAGCCTGGCGATGGACTCGAGCGCGACGTCGAGCCGCTTGAAGTGATGAGCGCGGTCGAGGGTCGCGACGAAGGCAGCGACCACGGCGTCAGCCGGGATGCCCTCCGCGGCTCTCACTTCCGCGTCGTCGAGGCCGGGAGCGAACAGCGTGGTGTCGACGCCGTTGGGCATCTCGATCAGCTTGGAGGGGTCGCGCTCGGCGATCCGTCGCAGGTAGGAGACGGATCCGGCGTGGTCGGGCGAGAGGACGCAGATGCGATCAGCGGTCCTCACCAGGAGCGGCGCGACGGTGTGCTCGTAGGCCTCGAACGGGACCTGGCGCGGCCCCTTGGCGACCAGACGGTTCTTGTAGTGGACGAGGAGGGCCTGCCGACGGCGGCGGCGGGCCAGCCGGCCGAGGAGCGTGAGCTCGGAGCCGAAGATGAACGGATAGTGCACGTGGACGACGTCGAACCCCTCGATCCCAGCCAAGCTCGGTATGAGCGGCGCGTTCCCGATCGCGAACACCGGCTTGATCCGGTGGACCACAGCTTCGCCCGGGTCCGGGGCCTCGCCCTCGGCCGGCGCGGTGAAGACCTCCACGTGGTGGCCGCGCTCCGCCTGGCCCCTGGCGAAGCGGTAGGCGGTGTTGCCGGCGCCGCCAGGGTACGGGGGAAAGGTCGCCGTCAGGTGCGCGATCCGCAGCCGCGCCGCAGACTCAGGGCTCAATCCGTGGCGCCGACGAGCCGCTCGACGCCGGCCTGCTCGATCGTCCGCTGGAGGCCGTCGCGAAGCTCGACCTCCGGCTCCCAGCCGAGTACCTGACGCGCTCGGGCGATGTCCGGCTGGCGGACGGTGGGGTCGTCGATCGGCAGCGCCTCGAAGACGATCTCCGATCGGGACTCGGTCACGTCGATGACGGCCCTTGCCAGGTCGATGAGCGCCATCTCGTCGGGGTTGCCGAGGTTGACCGGCAGGTGGAAGTCCGATTCCGCGAGTGAGACCAGGCCACTGATGAGGTCGTCGACGTAGCAGAAGCTCCGCGTCTGGCTGCCGTCGCCGAAGACGGTGACGGGCTTGTCCTGAAGCGCCTGGCGCAGGAAGGTGGGGATCGCACGGCCGTCGTGCGGCCTCATTCGAGGACCGTAGGTGTTGTGGATCCTGGCGATGCAGGTGTTGAGCCCCTGCTGGCGGTGGTAGGCCATCGTCAGCGCCTCGGCATAGCGCTTCGCCTCGTCGTAGACCCCGCGCGGTCCGATCGGGTTGACGTGGCCCCAGTAGCTCTCCGGCTGAGGGTGGATCTGCGGATCCCCGTAGACCTCCGACGTGGAGGCCAGCAGGAAGCGCGCTCGCTTGAACTTCGCGAGGCCGAGCATGTGGTGGGTCCCGTAGGAGCCCACCTTGAGCGTGTGGAGGGGGAGCCGCGCGTAGTCGATCGGGCTCGCCGGCGAGGCGAGGTGGTAGACGAAGTCGATCTCCTCGTCGAGAAAGACCGGCTCGGTCAGGTCCTGGTGCAGGAACCGAAAGCGCGCGTCGTCGATGTGCTGAACGTTCTGCAGCGACCCCGTGTCGAGGTTGTCGATGCAGATCACGCTGTGACCCTTGGCCAGCAGCCGATCGGAGAGATGGGAGCCCAGGAATCCCGCTCCCCCAGTGACCACGCAGGTGCTCATCTCAATCCGGCAGGGTACGCGACCGCCCCCGGACGGCGCGCCGGATGCCCCCCCGGTGGGCGCCGTGCTTCAGGCGCCGATCGGGAGGGCGCGCGCGTCCGCGGAGGGGTTGACATCTGTGTGGCGACGCAGGAGTCCCATCTTTGCGGCGGGCGCCGCGAGCGGGCGCTGGCCGTGCTCGCGGTCGCCGAGCCCGAGTTCCGGCGCACGGCGCGCCGCGTGTCCCTGTGCGCCGACGACGCCGAGGACGCGTTCCAGCGTGCGGTTGAGATCCTGCTGACGAAGGCCCCGAAGCGCCCGCCGAACGTGCTCGTCGCCTGGATGCAGGTGGTCACCCGCAGGGAGGCTCTTGCCGTGCGCCGGGCGCGCGAGCGAATCCTCGCCGCGTGGCGCGACGACGGCGACCTCTTCGACGGGTTGTTGTGCGACCGCCCGGGCCCCATGGAGCGCGCGGAGCGCCGCGATCGCGTCGCCGCAGCCGCCGCGGCCCTAGCCGCGCTGAAGCCCGACGAGCGCCTGGCGATCGTCCTCCAGGCCCATGGCTACTCCTACGCCGAGATCGGCCAGCTGTGCCGGTGGACCTACACCAAGGTGAATCGGTGTCTTGCCGAGGGCCGCGCGCGGCTTCGTGACGTGGTGACCACGTCGTCACCTGACACGGCGGTTTGACAGCGTCCGGCTGCCGCCACTGCCGCCGGTCACGTGCCCGGACAGCCTGGACAACAAGGTGGGCGCGACGACTCACTGCTTCGCGAAGGGCAAGTTTCAACGGGAAGCAGAAGACGCTCGGCATCACGGCGAAGATGACCGGCAAGCACGGCGACAGCTACCACCTGGACTTCGAGACGACGGGCTTCGAGAGCTAGGGGCGCCCCGCCGGGACGGGACTACGCCTCGAACCAGATGTAGGTGTTCCCGTCGTAGTGCTGCGCGCCCCAGCGGGTCGCGAGTGTCTGGACCAGGTACACGCCCCAGCCGGGCTCGGCCGGTTGTGGCTTGGTGGCTGGGAGGCGAAGCGCGAGGCCGTCGAACCGGACCTTGACCTGGGTCACGCCGTCCACCACTTCGGCCTCCATGGTGATCGCGCTCTCCGCGGGCCGCGGCTCCGTCGCGAGCGCGTCGCAGACGAGCTCGCTCACCAGTAGGCGCACGTCGTCGAACGAGGAGACGTCCGCGTGCGCGCCGAGTGGGGCGATCGCCGAGCGCGCGCGCCGGGCGCTCTCCGGCTCCAGGGGAAGCTGCATCTCCACGTGTTCCGTCACATCCATGCTGCGGACCATCTCCACGGCGCAACCCTGAACGGCGGGGGGATGAATGGGCGAAGAGGCCGGTTTGAATTTCGGATGAGGGCCGCTAAGCGGCGGGCGGCTCGAGGATCACCAGCGGGATCTCGCGACCGGTACGGTGCTGGTAGTCCTCGTATGTGGAGTAGGCGTCCACGACGCGCGGCCAGAGCCGCGCCCGCTCCTCGGGGCTCGCGACCCGGGCGTGAACGGATCGGCGCTCAGCGCCCACCTGCACCGTGGTGTCCGGATGCGCTCGCAGGTTGTGGAACCACGCGGGGTGCTTGGGATAGCCGCCCTTCGACGCGACGATGACCAGGTCGTCTCCGTCGCGGATGTAGAGCAGCGGGCTGGTGCGCTTGACGCCGCTCTTCGCGCCGACGTGGTCCAGGAGCAGCATGGGAGCGCTCAGCCCCGGAACGTGGTGGCCGACGATGCCGTTGGTGGCCCGGTACAGCAGGGTGTGGACCCCCATCAGCCGTCGCAGCACCGGCCAGGTGCGATCCGCCAGATCCAGATAACCCGTCAAGGGGTGAGCACGAGCTTTCCCGTTGTGCGGCGGGCGCGGATGTCCTCGTGGGCACGGCGCGCTTCGGAGAGGGGATAGGTGTCCCCCACGATGACCTCGAGCTCGCCGGCGCGGATCGCCTCGAACATGTCCTCGAGCGCCTCGCCGAGCCGCTCGGGCTCGCGGATCAGATGCATGAGCCAGAAGCCGATCACGCCCCTGCTGGTCGCCATGAGCTTGCCCGGGCTGACCTTGGGCGCGCCGTGGCGCGCCGACTGGCCGAAGTGAACGAGGCGCCCGAAGTGCGCCACGGCGCTCAGGCTCTGCTCGAAGGTCTCGCCGCCGACCATCTCGAGGATCACGTCCAGACGGCGACCGTCGTTGGCCTCGATCAGCGCCTCCTTGAGATCGTCGGCGTTGGAGTCGACGGTCGCGTCGGCCCCGAGCCGCTCGGCGAGCCCCCGCTTCTCCGGGCTCGACGCAAGCCCGATCACCCTCCCGGCACCGAAGCGCTTGGCCAGCTGAACCGCGATCGTGCCGACCCCGCCCGCCGCGGCGAAGACGGCCACGCTCTCGCCCTCGCGCAACTGCGCGCTGGTACGAAGCAGATGCCAGGCGCTCGTGCCCTGGAGGACCAGCGCCAGCGCCTGGGCGTCGCTGACTCCCTCCGGCACCTCCCACATGAGCGACGGGTGGGCGATAGCTCGCTCCGCGTACCCGCCGCCGTTGAGGAGCGCCACGACGCGCTTGCCCTCCGGCGTCGTGCCCACGGCCTCACCACCCGGAACGAGCGGCAGCTCGGCCGCCGCCAGGTACGTGTTCTCGGCCTGGTGCGTGTCCGCCCAGTTGACGCCCGCGGCGAGGACGTCGAGGACGACGAAGCCCTCGGGAGGCTCGGGATCGTCGAGCTCGGTCGGCACGAGCACCTCGGGACCACCGAATTCGGTGATCTGGATCGCGCGCATCGAAGCCTCGGCTACAGGCCCTGGGGCCAGTTGAACTTGGGCTGCTTGGGGAAGGAGCCGGGCTTGCCGTAGCCGATGACGACGATGTCGTGCTCCTGCAGCACGGTGTTGACCGGGTCCTTGGCGAGCTGGCCGTTGACGTAGACCTGGAGCTTCTGGTCGCCCTTCGACTTCAGCGAGCCGATCTGGCTGGCGGAGAACTTGACCCCCCAGACGTTCATGAACTGGCCGAGCGTGAAGTCGTATTGCTCGTCGGCCTCCATGTGGATCGTCCCCTCGGGGTTGTCCGCTGCGGTCGGGTGGGTGTGGAGCGGGGAGAGAAACCCGGTGGCCTGGTCGAGGCCAATGTTCGCCGGGACCGGTTCCTTCTTGCCGTCGACGAAGATCTCCAGGTGCGCGTGGATGTGGGAGATGGTGTCGCTCAGGCCGGGCAGTCCCATCGCCTCGGCCCGCTGCTGCAACTGCTTGTAGTTCGGCTTCCACGGCGGCGGTGTGTCGAGGAGCGCCAGCCGGGAGTCCGCGGGCACGGAGTCGTTGCGGATGGGGAGCTCGCCCGAGGTGGTCGTGTCGCTGCCGCTGCTCCCACCGCTGGCGATCACGATCACCGCGACGACGATGCCGGCGATCGCCAGGACGCCAGCCCCCACGCCGAGTTGCGTGCGCGTTCGCCGCGACGCCTCGCGCTTCGCGGTCTCCTCGTTCGCCACCCGCTCGGCGCGAGCGCGCTCCTTCTGTTCCTTTCGGCTGGCCACCGGTCGCAGGAGACTAGTGGGGGGCGGTTCAGCAGGGCGTCGCCCGGGCACGTGACCGGCGGGTCTCGTGTCCGAGGAGTTCTACACATAACCTTATGGTTAATTGATTCGGGCGGTTGGCGTGAGATCCGTCACGCTTGGTCATTCTCTGTAGAAGCGCCATTTGGCACATAGGCATAGGATCGGCGTGTGGGGGAGGTCAGGTATGAGGTCGAGGCACCCGACGCGGCCAGCCATCGGGACTCGAACGCCGTCATCGAGAACCTGCTCGATGAGCGCGTAGAGGCGACCGAAACAGCGTTCGATGCCGACCTGGTCAGCTACATCGGGCCGATCTGGCAGCCAGCCGTTCTTGAGATCAAGGACCTTGTGGAGGGGATCGGCTCTCCTCGGGACCGGTTGCTCGTCTTGCTGGAGACAACTGGTGGGTACATCGACGCGGCTGAGCGAATCGCCCGGATCTTCCGGCACCACTACAAGACGGTCGAGTTCCTAGTCCCCAACTTCGCGATGTCGGCCGGGACGATCCTTGTCATGTCTGGGGACGCGATCCACATGGATTACTCCTCGGTGCTCGGGCCCATAGACCCACAGGTGGAGGTTTCGACGACAGGACGGCTTGTGCCCGCTCTGGGCTACCTCCACGAGTACAACCGGCTGGTCGGGAAGTCGAAGCGTGGCACGCTCACAACAGCTGAGCTGATGTATCTCGTGCAGAACTTCGATGCGGCCCAGCTCTACCGATACAAGCAGGAGCGAGAGCTATCGATTGCTGTCCTTAAGCAGTGGCTCGTGACCTACAAGTTCAAGAACTGGAAGAAGACCAAGACGCGAGGAAAGCGGGTCACAAAGGCGATGCGCGAGAGCCGAGCCACAGCCATCGCCAAGAAGCTGATCGATACGAATCGGTGGCACTCACACAGCCGAGGTATCTCGATTGAAGTCCTGCGAAAGGACCTGGACCTAGTTGTGAACGATTTCGGCGACAAGGATGTGACCCGGATTGCCGTGCATGACTACTATCGCCTGTTGAAGGATTACAATATGCGGCGAGGTCATAGCCTCATGATCTTGCACAGAAAGGGGAATTACGTTGGTTTCTAAAGCAGACGATGGCGTGGACATTCCCTCCGTAGACGAGGCCGCGGCAACGAATCCGGCTGTGGATCGCGACCAGCTTGCCGAGGCCAACGATCTGCTCGACTCACTTCGCGAGCAGGGACTGACGCGACGGGAGTACGAGGGCGTCTCCCCGTACGACGACCGGCTGTACAAGACGGACAAGCACTAGTAGTCGTCGGTACTCGCCACACCTCGGGCTGAGGCTCTGCTGTCAATGGACTTGACAACGTCCGATATGTCAAGTATCTTTACAGCATGCCCCCAGGGAACCGCCACGATCCAGTCAGGATGGCCTCGTCTGATTCGACGTTCTCGCTCATGGACTTCATGCGCGAGTACCCCGACGATGCGGCCTGCCTAGAGCATCTTTGGCGCTCGCGCTACGCGCCTGATGGCGAGCACGCTGAGTGTCCCAAGTGCGAGCGGGAGCGGAAGTTCAAGAAGTACGCGACGAAGCAAGGTCGCCAATCGTGGACCTGCACGGGCTGCGGGCACCACGTCCATCCCACGGCCGGGACGATCTTCCACAAGTCGTCCACGTCGCTTCACCTCTGGTACTACGCGATGTACCTGATGACGAGCACTCGCTGCGGAATCTCGGCCAAGCAGCTTGAGCGCGAGCTAGGCGTCAACTACCGGACGGCCTGGCGGATGATGAACCGGATCAGGAACGAGCTGATGGCCGACGATGACGAGCCGCTTTCCGGCGATGTTGAGGTTGACGAGACTTCCGTTCGCGGCAAGCCGCGCGGTCCCAAGATGACCCTCAAGGGAGGCTGCGCAATGGCGCGAGCGTCAGCCCAAGGTGCTCGGGATGGTCGAGCGCGGCGGGCGGGTCAAGCTCCGGGTGATTCGGTCTCGCCGGGGGCCGGGCCTTAGTAGAGAGGTCCGGGCGAACGTTGATCCCTCGGCGATCATCTTCACAGACGACTGGAAGGCGTATAAGCCGCTCAAGGGCGAGTTCCTTGACCATCGCGTCATCAACCACTCGGCGGGCGTCTACGTCGAGGGTGACGTTCACACGAACACAGTTGAAGGGCTGTTCGGCAACCTCAAGACCGGGATGCGCGGAACCTACAAGCATGTGTCCCGCAGGTGGCTTGCCTCCTACCTTGACGAGTATGCATGGCGCTACTCAGAGCGCCATCAGAACGGGCGCTCGATGTTCGAGAAGCTGCTTGACAAGGCGGCTCAGCGATGACCGAGGCCGAAGCGATCAAGGGCATCCGGCAAGCCGCGAAGCACCGGGAGCGCGCTGCCAAGGCTCGCCGCGAGGCGACGGACGATCTACGGCGCTATCTGCGCGAGGCACAAGAGGTCGGCGTTTCGATCAGTCAGATTGCTCGCGAGGCTGGTCTTTCCCGGCAGGGCGTTTACGACCTGCTGGCGGAGCGACCTTCTTAACGAAGTCGTCGAACTCCTCGCGGGTAGGGACAGGAATCTTCTCGCCCGCTGGGGTCCGCTGCTTGCGCTTCTCGGCCATGCGTGGTGAGGTTACTGCGTGGTCCCGAGCTATCAACTCAAGCTCAATCGGGCACTCGAACACTTCAACAACTTCAACACGCTTGCTCAGGCGTGGATCGAAAGTGAGGCATGGGCGGCCGTGCCTGAATGCGAGATTGAAACCCGTAAGCACATCGTGCGCCTGCGCGTGTTCGAACCGCCGGATGATCCGCGAATTCCGCTGCTCATCGGGGATTGTGTCCACAACCTCAGGGCGGCCCTTGACCACTTGGCCTACGGACTCGCTATCGCGGTCCATGGGATCGACCCGCCGCCAAACGAGGCCACGACCGGCTTCCCGATCACCACCCGCTCTGCCCAATTCGACGGGTCGCTTGGAACCAAGATCGGCCCGAAAAAGAAGATGCCCGATGGGCTGTACGACGCCCTGGAGCAACTCCAGCCGTACCCAGGACGGGACCAGCACCTTTGGGTGATCCACGAACTCGACAACCTCGACAAGCACCGGTTTCCGCCAGTAGTAGCAGCCATCGCCTCCGTGCCGCACTTCTACATCGGCACTCTCGAAGTCAATTACCTCTCTGCCCCCCGAACCGGCCCGCTGGAAGACGGCGAGCCAATTATTGAGTACATCCCCATTGCGGACAGCAAGGAGGATTTTCGCTTTCGTGCCGAGATGACCATAGGTTTCGGCGAGGGGACGCCAGTCGTCCAAGGTGGATTTGTGAACCACATCGTGGCGAACGTCCGAAGCTACGTATTGCGCCGAGTATTCCCCGCCGTTGAGCCGTTCCTGTAGCCACCGCTCAGTCAACTGGGCACTTCTACAGCGATTGACCAAGCGTGAGATCCGTCACATGGCCACGCACGCGACCGTCGAGAACCGGCACCTGCCCGGCGGGGCGGCTCTAGCGTGGCCCGAAGGTGAGCTCACAAGAGGGCAACGAGCACGAGCTCACGGATGAGCAGGAGGAGGAGAAGGGATCACGGATCGTCCGGATCGCCGTCCCGGCGGCGATCGCGATCGCGGCGCTGATCGTCGCCTACCTCCTCCTGTTCGGCGGTAGCGAGTACACCGTCACCGCCGAGTTCCAGAACGCCAGCCAGCTCGTCCCCGGCTCCCAGGTCGTAGTAGCAGGCGCCCCCACCGGCACCGTCTACGACATCGCCCTCGGCGACCACGGCCAGGCCCTGGTCACCTTCTCGGTCGATTCCCCCTACGCCCCGCTGCGCCAGGGAACGACGGCGACGATCCGCTCCTACTCGCTGTCTGGAATCGCCAACCGCCAGGTCGAGCTCGACCTGCCGGCGCCCTCCGCGGCCGGAGCCGAGATCCCCTCGGGCTCGGTGCTGCCGCAGTCTGAGACCACCTCCGAGGTCGACCTCGACCAGCTCTTCAACACCCTGAACGCACGGACGATCAACAACTTCAAGCACGTGATCCAGGGCTTTGAGCTCTCCTATGAGGGGGTCGCCCACCAGGCCAACGCCGGCTACCGCTACCTGAACCCGTTCCTTTCCACCTCCAGGCAGGTGTTCGGCGAGCTGACCCGCGACACGCCGACCCTACAGCGGCTGATCGTCGACACCTCGCACCTGTCGGGCGCCCTTGCGGCCAAATCGAGCGACATCTCGCTTTTGATCCACAACGCGAACCTGATGATGGGCGCGATCGCGCAGCAGTCGAACGCCCTCGAGCAGGCGCTGGTCAAGCTGCCCGACTTCATGCGCCAATCGAACACCACCTTCGTCAACCTGCGGGCCACCCTCGACGACCTGACCCCGTTCGTCAACGCCTCAAAGCCGGTCGCCGATCGGCTCGGCCCCTTCTTTTCGACCTTCCGCCGCGCCGCGGCGGACGCGGTGCCGACGATCACCGACCTCGAACGCACGATCCGCCGGCCGGGCAAGCAGAACGACCTGGTCGAGCTGACCCGCGACGCGGTGCCGCTGGCAAAGGCGGCGGTCGGCTCGGGCTCTCCGGACTGCGGCAAGAACCCGAACACCGACTACCAGCGGGCCGCCGACGGCAACTTCACCCAGGGCGCCTTCGGCGAGGCGGTCTGCTCGCTTCAAAACGGCCTGCCCTCGCTCTCCTTCTTTCGCTCCTACACGCCGGAGCTCGTGGCCTGGACCAACGACTTCAGTCCGACGACGGGCGTCTATGACGCCAACGGCGGCATCGGGCGCATCGCGACCACCTTCAACGCCTTCAGTCCCGGCCTCCCCGACCTGTTCGCCAAGCCGCTGTCGCCGATCACCCAGATCGCCGGCATCGGCGGCACCGGCAAGAACGCTCGCTGCCCCGGCGCCAACGAGCGAAACCCGGGCGACAACTCGACCCCGTTCACCGACAACGGCACCCTGGCCTGCGATCCGTCTCAGGTGCCGCTGGGGCCCTAACCGCACCGTTCGTCCCGCTGCGGCGATACTGCGGGCATGGAGATCCGTCCAGCGGTCGAGAGCGACGTCCCGGCACTGATGCCGCTGATGCGCGGTTACTGCGACTTCTATGAGGCGAACCCATCCGACGCGGGGCTCGACGAGATGGCGCGGGCGCTGATCGCCACCGAGGACGACAAGGGAATGCTCCTCGTGGCGGACGAGGGTTCGGGGGCGGTCGGCTTCGCGGCGGTCGGCTGGAAGTGGTCGAGCCTGCGCGGCGCCAGGATCGCCGTGCTCGAGGACCTCTTCGTAGCGCCCGATGCTCGCGGGCGGGGGGCCGCTGACGCGCTGATCGAGGCCGTTGCCGAGCGGGCCCGGAAGCACGGCGCACCGGTCGTGACCTGGCTCACGGCACCGGACAACCATCGCGCGCGGGCCGTCTATGACCGCGTCGGCGGGAAGTCCGACACGTTCCTCGAGTACGAGCTCGAGCTGGGCGGCTGAGCGACGGCCGGCCAGGGCTGAGTCAGCCCAGCAGCTTGGCCTTCTGCGCGTTGAACTCGTCGTCGGTGAGCAGTCCCTGCTGGTGCAGGTCGGCGAGCTGCGTCAACGCCTCGACCGTGTCCTGACCCTGGCCCTGCGGCGCGGCCGCCGCCGGAGCGTCAGGCCCACCCATGCCCACGAACGAGTTCGCCACGTCGCCGAAGAGCTGCCGCATCGTCTCGCGCCCGCTGTCGTCCGCGATCGTCGCGTACATCCACGAGCTCGTGTCCTGCGGGTCGTACCAGACGGGGTAGCGGTCTCCCTGGCGAGGGATCTGGACCCGTGAGACGGTCGTCGTCTTGGTCGTGTCGAACGCGGGGCTGCCGTCGAGCGGCTCCACCCGGAACGTCATCTTGATCCGAGGGTTGTCGTTGACCGTCATCCCGGTGTCCTGCACCATCACCACGGTGCCGGCTCCCCGGGATCCGGTCGCCATCAACGCCTCCGCCTTCTTGCGCTTGCTCTTGAAGAGTGCCATGCGGGCGACCCTAACCGCAATGGGTGGCCGTGGCAAGGGATTTGACCTGACGGCGCGGCGAGTGGAGGAAGAGGGACGGACAGGGAGTTGGCACACCTTGGCTCGGAGTCGTCACGTGCGCATCTTGTCTAGTGAATCCCTGCCACATACAGTCGTGCCTTGCGACTCACTCACCGCAAGGGAGACATGGCGACTGCCCGCGGTTTCCACGTTCACGGCCCTAGGGTTTGACGTCTCGATTCCGATAACTGAATCAGCCACATATGACTTAATCGTCGGCGAATTCACTCCAACTCGCAGGGATATGTCGAAAAGCGACTCCCCGTGAACGCCTACGATTGGCTATACGTGCTGCGACCGGACGGCGCCGAGTACCTCATCAAGGAGTGCCATCATGGCCGCCGCGCGGTAATCCCGCGTCCAGAGCATCGAATCGGAGCGGTGGCAGAGTCTGGTTTATCGCAGCTGCCTTGAAAGCAGCCGGCCGAGAGGCCCGGGGGTTCGAATCCCTCCCGCTCCGCTTGTCGCGCGGCGATCAGGCAGTCCTTCGATGCGACCCGGCCTAGAATCGAGGCCCGGCGGAAAACCCGTCGCGAGTTCCCAGGAGAGGTGGCCGAGCGGCTGAAGGCACTCGCCTGCTAAGCGAGTAGGGGGCGCAAGCTCTCTCGAGGGTTCGAATCCCTCCCTCTCCGCTGGTTCCAAAACCATGCACCGGCACGCAATCGCCGGCACATAGCCGAACGAACGACGCCTGCCGACGGGCGATGCATCGCAAACCGGTCGCAAACCGGTCGCAGTCCTTGCCCGTGACCGGTCGCAGACCGGTAGCAGACTGCCGCGGCGAACCCTGGGCGTCGAGAGCGGGGCGAATGGCGAGCGCAGCGCCGCTGCTGCTGTGTGCGCCTGTGCCGGCGCTGCCTCGCGGGAGATCCCGTGGTTTGCCGAAGACCGAAGCTGGCCCGCGCAGGCGCACATGTGAGCCCTCAGCGCAGCTTGGGGCATCGGGCAGAAGTCTCCTGGGAGCGAATGGTTCGGCGTCAGCCCGCGCCGCCGAGGACGCTGGGCCGGGCGCCGGGCAGCGCCACCACGTTCACTGCATCCGAGAGGGTGCAACTGCGTGAGAGTCGGAGGAGAGGTCGAGTCGCTCGGTGACTTGGACGTCGGATGCTGAGGCGATGATGCGGTGCTGGGGTCAAGATGTGGTGCTGGACTCGGGAGAGGATGTAACGTCGTTTGACGTTTCGGTGATTTAAGTGTTGATGGGGCAGAGGAGCGACGCGGAGTTGCTGCGCGCCTCGGCGCGCGATCCTGAGGCATTCGGTGCCTTTTATGACCGGCATGCCGCGACCTTGTTGGCGTACTTTCAGCGGCGGACTGCGTGTGCCGAAAGCGCAGCCGATCTGACGGCCGAGACGTTCGTGGCCGCGTTTTACTCGCGACGTCGGTACCGGGACACCGGTGCGCCGGCGATTTCGTGGCTGCTCGGGATCGCCCGTCGCTTGCTGGTCGACTGGATCGAGCACGAGCGGGTGCAAGACCGGGCTCGTAGGCGACTGGGCATGGAGCGTTTCGAACTCGATGACGACGCGCTGCGACGGATCGAGGAGCTGGCTGACCTAGCGCCGGTTCGCGCACGGCTCGATGCGGCACTTGCCGAGCTGACACCCGACAGCGCCGAGGCCGTGCGGCTTCGCGTCGACGCCGAGCTGCCCTATGCAGAGGTGGCGCGCCGCCTCGGCTGCACCGAGGGTGCGGCCCGAGTCCGCGTCGCACGCGCCCTGACCAAACTCGCCGACACGTTGGAGGCAACACCATGAGAGAGGACCATTCCCAAAGCATCCATGCTCCCGGAGGCGCCGCCGATCCCCCGGGTGCCCTGCGAGGGGCGCTGATCCAGGCCATCGATCGTCGGCGGAGGCGTCGGCGCTTCCGCTTCGCAGTCGCCGGGGTGGCATGCACTGCGATAGCGGCAGCCCTGCTTGGCGGCGGGCTGTTCAATTCGGGTCCTTCGCGCGTACTCGCAGTCGACACCAACGACGGCGCCTGGATCAAGGTGAGCATTCTTGACGGGCAGGCCGGCGCTGATCAGATGACCAACGAGCTCCAAGATGCCGGCATCAACGGCGAAGTGCAGCTGTTGCCGGCGACACCGCAGTTCGTGGGTCATTGGATGGGCGTGCGCGAGATCAACGCTCCCTCAGCGCAGTGCCAGTCTTCGCCGCCGCCGGGCCTGTCATGCGCGAATGCGCCGCTACTTGACGCCGGCGAGGCTGACGTCAACGGCGACGTACTCGAGATCCGATCGGACGTCGTGGACAAGCTGGACGGTGCACAGCTCGTCTTCTATGTCGGTCGGGCCCCGCAGGGAGACGAACAGCCACTGGACGCCCCGCCAGCGGGCCAATAGTGACCTCGTAACTCAGCTACGGAGTGAACCCGCGCAGACCCACAAAGGATCGCGCCCGCTCACAAGAGCGAGCGCGATCCAGCGTGCTTCGAGTAGAGCTGCCTTAGCTTCCGCAGTGGGAGCCGAGCACGCCCAGCTTGAACCGGTCACTGTAGTCGAGACCTGGGCGATTCTCGTCCGGGTCCATGCAGCCGGTCTGGTAAAGGGCGTTGCCCATCTGGACCTTGCGCTGGCCGTAGCGGTTCTTGGCCGACTTCCACGAAAACCCGGAGGAAAAGCTGAGCCAGTCACAGCATGGCGTGCTCTGGTCGATCCTCCTCTTGTCACCATTGAAGTCTTGGTGCTCCCAGAAGCAGGCCCCAAAATCAGCACAGCCGGGCCCGTCGCTGAGCAACGGCACGACCCCGCCAGACAATGGATCGCCGGTGTTGCCGGAGCCGTTGCCGCACCCCGGGCCATGGCATGTGGCCTTCTCTGGCGGCGCTGCCACTACAAGCTAGTCGCTTCCTGTCGGCGTCGGGTCTTGGGCGCCCGCGGTGACTGCCGCGAGCCCCCCGAGCGCCAGGCAACAGGCGCATAACCCGACGAACAACCCTCCCCTCGAGGATCGACGCTTGCGTTGCCGGCGTGGAACATCCATGCCGCCCCCTTCCGATCCGTGGATTAGTCAGATCAGTTTGCTGCAATGTGCGGATCAGCGCAAGCACCGCGGCTGCGAAATCTCCGCTATTTCCGTTTGTTTCTGCGCCGGTGCCATGACGCATAAGCTACGGCTGCTGCCCGAGGCCGCCACTCCGCACGCGCCGGGAGGTTGATCGACTCTCCTGTCTGCTCTGGCGGCTACGGGTTCGTCCGCTGCCACCGGCGCCCTTGCTACGGGTTCGCTACCAGTCGGTCCGTGGAACATGCGATACCCCGAACGCTCTAGGACTGATGCGGCGGGGACCGCGGCTCGCCAACTCCCGCTCCCGTGCGACTGGTGTCGCGACCCGACGCGACCTGCCGGATCTCCTCAACCAGTCGGGGCGGTCCACTCGGGCGTTTGCACGGCTCCGCGGCGCAACCGGCCCTCCGGACTGGTTCAACGCCGGCGGCGACGAAAGCCTTCGCAAGCCGTGACAAGCGACAAGCGCGCGCGACGCGTCCCGGCTCGTCCCTTCCCGTCTGTCGACCTCGTTGGGCCATTCGTTGGGCCAAACACCCGTTCAAACGGCCCTATAGGCCTTGCCGGGGAACCCGCGAAGCGCAGGTTTTCGCTGCAAATCGCCCATCTCAGCACCGCCCGAGCGCCAGATGGCCCTCGCTTAGCAGGCGAGGATGACCTCGTGGTTGAGCCGTGGATGATCTTCCGCTACCGAGAACCGAATTCACACCTAGGCAGTCCAGCTCAGGAAGCTCCTTCAACCCCAGACGCCAAGAGCCCCAGGCAACGAAACCCCCAGCTCTGAAAGCAACCTGCCACCCCAGCCGCAGCCACTCCGGGCACATTATCACCCTCCGGTGACATGTAGCATTGTTTACGCCTATGCCAGCTCGTGGACAGGTTTCCCGTGTCGCGATCGACGACCAGCGCTGGGTCGTCTTTCGCCAGGCCGCCCTTGCGCGGGGGATTTCGGTATCTGCCTATCTCGGGAAGCTGGTCGAAGCAGAGCTCAAGCGCCGCGGCGGAAGGGCGATCGCCGCGGTAGAGCCCGCGGCGCCCACCGACAAGCAGGCGACCGCTGCACTCGCAGAGGTCAGGGATTCCATCGACGAGCTCGACCAGATCGCGGGTCGCCTTGCGCGATCGGCGATCGATCACGGCGCGTCGTGGTCAGACGTCGGCAGCGCGTTGCGAATCGATCCGATTCAGGCCGAGAAGGCCTACGGCCCAACGCCCGGCTCCTAATCCTCGTCGCGCTGAATCGCCAGCGAAATCTAAAAATTGTTGGACGTTTTGACGGCTGCTTCTACTTGAGTAGTAGAGGCAGCATTCGATGCCCTCCCATCCGAACGCCAACCGAGATCAACTCGAGCTCGAGCTCGGGGTCGAGGGCGCGGACGCGGGACAGGGAACCACAAGTAGGGAAGAAGTCTGCCCGGTCTGCGGCGCATCGCTGATCGGCCGACGCTGCGACGCGCTCTACTGCGGGGGCCCGTGCCGTGCCGAGGCCTCACGTGTGCGTCGCCTGCGGGATGGCGGGTCGGTCGACGGTTACGGGGACCTGACGGCGTACAACGCCCGGCAGAGGCGCACAAAGCTCGGAGGGGTGGCGAGCTGAGATGGGAGTCCCACGAAGGGCGAGGATGCCGGACCGCTCTACAGCCAGGAGGAACGTCGGCACCGCGGCCTCCGTTGTCCCGTTCGCGGCCCGAAGCACGTCCGAGATGTGGCTAACGAAGCCGCAACTTGCGGAGCGCCTGTTGGTCTCCCAGCGCTGGATCGACTACCGTCGCGACGAGGGAATGCCCTCCCATAAGTGGGGCGGAATCGTTCGGTTCAGGCTTTCAGAGGTTGAGAGCTGGCTAGATCGGAGGACGGCGGCATGAGCGTTCACAGGCGAGGTGATCGGTGGGTGGCGAAGGTCTGGGCCGACGGGAGCTGGCGCTGGATCGGGACCTACTCGACCCGGAAGGAAGCGCGTTCCGCGGAGCAGGCTGCCCGCCCAAGCCGCGCGTGGGGGATCACAGTCGATGACTTCTGCGAGCGCTGGCTTCGCGACTATGCGCGGCCCGCGCTCTCGACACGGCGCAACCACCGCTACTCGCTCAACGCGCTTCGCCGCGAATTCGGGGCCCGAAGGCTTGACTCGATCGGGCGTCCCGAGGCTCAGCGGTGGGCGCTGCGGGTTCCGTACGCGAGCTACCGCACTGTGCGGACGATGTATGCGGACGCGCTGCGTGACGGCGTGATTGCCGACAACCCGTTCTCTCGGCTCCGGATCCCGACGCCGCAAGGTCGTCGTCGCCTCGACGTGCTCTCGGAGGCCGAGGTCCTCCAGCTGGCCGATTGTGCCCTTGAAGTCCACGCCGAACCGTTCGGAGCGACCGTTCGCGCGGTGATCCTGGTTGCCGGCTTCGTCGGGCTGAGGGCGGGGGAAGTCGGTGGGCTCGAATGGGGCGACGTCGACCTGCGCCGCGGTGAGCTCCACGTCGTGCGCTCGATTGCTCCCGAGGGAATCAAGCCGCCGAAGAACGGCGAGCCGCGTATCTGCGTGCTGCCGCCACCGGCGGCGAAGGCGCTAGCGGACCTCGACCGCCACGCCGATGAGCCGGCCGTGTTCCTGACCCCGCGCGGACATCGCTACGGCAAGGGGGCGGCGCACCGCTACTTCCTACCGGTTCGGGTCGCCTTCGGTCGCCCGAGGCTCCAGTTCCACGAGCTGCGCCACGCTTGTGCGACGTTGCTTCTGGAGCGCGGACTCACCCCGGAGGACGTGGCCCTCCAGCTGGGTCACCGCGACGGCGGCGGGCTCGTGCGACGGCTCTACGGACACCCCGCAGAGGACCGGGCTCGCGAGCGTATCGCGATGGCGTTCGCCGAGGTTCCCTCAGAACCGGTCGCAAACCGGTCGCAGTCGGCGGATTGAAGTCCGATCCGAGCAGGCTCTTTCCAGCGAGGGAGTCCCTCCCTCTCCGTTCATCGGTCGCTCACTTGCGCAGCCCGGCGACCTCCAGGGCGTCCTGCTCCTCGTAGAACTCCTCGTAGCGACTGATCTTGCC
The DNA here is from genome assembly GCA_963702195.1 of uncultured Actinomycetes bacterium. GTDB lineage: Bacteria > Actinomycetota > Thermoleophilia > Solirubrobacterales > 70-9 > AC-56. The sequence goes on from OY969725.1 coordinate 453,435, forward strand.
TTCCCGGAAGCTGACCACGGTGTAGATCCGCTGGCCGATGGTCGCTCCACTCGCTCTACCGCGCCCCTCTTCACGAGCGACGACGAGGACCTTCTCGCCACAGTCCACCATCCGCTCAACCTCGACGTCGTACTGGTCGAAGTTCTCGAGCCAGCGCTCCCATGATTCGCGCACGCCCTCGTGCCCTTGGTAGACACCTCGATCGGCCCGCTCGGGGGCCTCGACCCACTGGATCTCGGCATCGCATGTCTGGGCGATCAGCTGCGGAAGGGCGTCGAGCAAAGCTTGCTTGTCCAGGTCGGCAGCCCCGGCGAACAGCCCTTCTATGAGCTCCACGTTCTCCTGCGACATCGCGCTCCAGTATCGCGCGCCCAAGCGCCCTCGACACAAAGCGCTCTGAGTCAACCGGCGAGTTGCTCCTTGAGGGCGGCCTCCAGGTCCGCGCCGACCTCGTCGATGTCGGCGAACAGGTCCCGGTCTGCCGTGACGCCGAAGAAGACGCCGCCGTCGTAGCTCACCACCCCGATCGAGAGCGCGTGCTGCTGAGGCGAGAGCGGCACCACCGGGTAGACCTCGACCATGCGCCGGCCCAGAAGGTAGAAGGGCATCTGGGGGCCGGGGACGTTCGACACCACCAGGTTCCAGTTGAGCTGGCGGGAGAGGACGTCGGCGAGCACCCGGTTGATCGTGGGCGGCGTCCAGCCGGTCGCCTCGATGACCAGGGAGGCCGCTCGCGCCTGCTCGGACTCCTTCACCCGGGTCGTCTCGTCGTGCACCACCCGAAGCCGTTCGGCGGGATCCGGCTCGGACAGCGGCAACGCGACCATGAGCGTCGCGATCCGGTTGCCAAGCTCCAGGTGCTCGTCGCTTCTCCGGATGCTCATCGGGACGAGGGCGACAAGCTGCTCGGGAACCGTCTCGCCGCGGCGCTCGAACAGGCGGCGGAGGCCGCCAGTCGCGACGGCGAGGATCACGTCGTTGACGGTCGCACCCGTCTCGCCGCGCGCCTCCTTCAGCGCGTCGAGCTCGGTCCGCACGAACGCGACGCGGCGGTCACGCCCGATCTCCTCATTCAGGAAGGTGTGGGGCGCCGTGGGACCGCCGGCCGCCAGGCCGGCGAACGATTCGGCCGTACGCATGACCCGGCCGGCGGTCTCGCGCGGCATGCTGAGCGCACCGAGAGCCGCCTTGCGCGCGGCTCTCATCGGGGTGCGGATGCGGTCGGTCGCCGCCCGGACGAACAGCAGCTCCGGGCTGGGGACGTCCGGATCCCATCGCTCCTCTCCGATCGGCATCTCGGTCCCCTCGGGGTTCGGGTCGAGCATGATCGTGCCGATGTCCACGGCCGAGACGCCGTCCACCAGGGCGTGGTGGGTCTTGGAGATGTACGCGTGTCGCCCACCCTCCAGGCCCTCGACCAGGTGGAGCTGCCACAGCGGCCGCTCGAGGTCCAGCGGCGCCGACATGACCCTGCCGACCAGCTCGCGAAGCTGCGCGGTCGTGCCGGGTCGCGGCAACGCCGTATGGCTCACATGCCACTCGAGGTCGAACCGCGGGTCGTCAGCCCAGACCGGATTCGCGAGCTGCAGCGGGGTCGCCTGGACGCGCTGTCGAAACCGCGGCACGAGCCCCAGCCGGGACTCGACGTGCGCCAGAAGCTCGTCGAGGGTCGGCGGCTCGCCCTCGAGCACGAGGGTTGCCCCGACGTTGACGTGAATCGGCCCCCGCTCCGCCAGGAGCGAGGACATGTCCGATGGTGAGAGGCGTTCCGGCGCGCGCTCGTTGATCTGCCGAGCCTAACCGCGGGCCGCCTGCGGCTCCCACCTGAACCGGCGAACGGCGAGGATCATGCCGATCGCGGCCCAGACCACCAGGCTGAGGACGTCGTTCCCCACGAGACCGGTGCCCGAGCTCGTGCCGAGCGCCGTCTGCATACCGGCGGCGAGGTGGTAGAGCGGGAAGACCTTGCCGATGTCCTGGAGCCAGTTGGGGATCTGGTCGATCGGGATGAACACGCCGGAGACGAAGGAGAGGATCACGGCACTGAACGGGCCGATCACGCTGGCGGCGTCCAGGGCACTCTCGAGTCCGATCACCGCGACTTCGAGTCGCAGCTCGCCGTCGTGTAGCAGGCGAGCGGGGGCTCCCGCGCGACCCTCGGAGACGTCACGATCACCTTGCCGATGTAAGCGAGCTCGCGGGCGTAGTCGGTCGCGAAGCTCGACGGGCGAACGCCCGGCATCAGCGGGTGAATGCAGGTTGCCTTCGCCACTCGCTCCGGGTCTGCGGGACCGCGATGGGTGAGCGCGTCGATCGCGAGCGCGTACGCGGTGTTGTCGTAGGTGCCGATGGCGAGGTGCTCGGAGAGGTCGGCCGGGCACACGTCCTGGATCGCGACGTTGGCGATCGCTCCTCCGCCTCCGCGCAGTGCCGAGGAGGCCGCTGGCCCGAGGTTGGGGACGACCACCTCGTCCGTGCGCGTGTAGACGCTCGTGTAGGAGATGCCCGGGAAGGTCTCCCGGTAGGAGTTCAGCGCGCGCAGGAAGTTCGATCCGGTGCGCTGCTGCCAGAAGGCGGGTGCGCACCCGGCCGTGCAGACCGGGACCGCGTCGACAGTGCCGTGGTTGGACGGGGACATCCCGATCAGGTCGCCGACCATGCCGCGCGTCCGTGGCCAGAAGCGAAGTGCCCAGCGCGGGAGCATGCCGCCCTGCGAGTGGCCGATGACGTCCACCCGACGATCCGAGCGCGCGTGCATCCTTCGGATCGCGTAGACGACGTACTCCCCCGCGACCTGCGCGTCGCCCATCGCGTTGCCCGGAAGCGTGACGGTGCAGAAGGGCCGGCCGAGCTTGGTGAGCGCCGGTTCCCAGTTCCACGAGTACTCGACCGTCGGCGTCAGGGTCGTGCCCGGGACCAGCAGGACCGGCGCCCGGTCAGCCCGTCCCAGGTGGCCCGTGCACGCCACCGCCGCGGCGAGCTGGTGCCGCGGCACGCTCAGCGGCGGCCCAGGTGTGCCGGGCGGCGCAAACCTTGCCTCCGCCGCCGGCGGCATCGCGAACGCCGCCACCGCTGCCGCGGCCACCATCAAGCCTCTCCGCACCGTCTTGCCTCCTCCGATCCGGCTGCCTTCGCTCCAGATCGTAGTCCCCTCGCGACTCCATACAATCGACGGCCGGGGGCTCGCTCCCGTTTCCGCGCCCGTAGCTCAGTTGGATAGAGCGCTGGTCTACGAAACCAGAGGTCACAGGTTCGAATCCTGTCGGGCGCGTCCAGACCCTCCAGGGTTCGAACCTGTGACACCGCTCGCCTTCCGGGCTCGCTGAGGTTCGAATCCTGTCGGGCGCGTCCAGGCCACTCCAGGGTTATGTGGCAGCCTGTATTGATGCCTGAAGAGGGGGTGGCCTTCAAGAGCACGGCCGGGCGGTGGGTTCTCGCCATCGCCGTGCTCGGGTCCGGGATGGCGTTCCTGGACGGGACCGTCGTCAACGTCGCGCTGCCGAAGATCGGCGAGGACCTGCACGCCTCCACCGCGGCGCTGCAGTGGATCCTCAACGGCTACCTGCTCACGCTGGCCTCGGTGATCCTGCTCGGGGGCTCGCTCGGGGACCGCTACGGACGGCGGCGGATCTTCGTGGCCGGCGTGGTGCTGTTCACCGCCGCCTCGTTGCTCTGCGCTGTCGCTCCAAATGCCGAGTTCTTGGTCGCGGCCCGGCTGATCCAGGGGCTGGGCGGCGCGCTGCTCACGCCGGGGAGCCTGGCGATGATCGAGGCGAGCTTCAAGCCCGGCGATCGGGCGCGCGCCATCGGTGCATGGTCGGGACTGGGCGGGGTGGCGGCGGCGATCGGCCCGCTCCTCGGCGGGTACCTGGTCGACGCCGCGTCCTGGCGGGCGATCTTCCTGATCAACCTTCCGATCGGGCTCTTCGTCGCGGTTGCCGCGACCCGCCACGTTCCGGAGACCTTCGACCCCGACTCACGCGGGCCACTCGACGTTCGGGGGGCGGCGCTCGCCGCGCTGGGACTCGCGGGGACCACCTACGCGCTGATCCAGGGGCCCGAGGACATGTCCGCCGGGGTCTGGGTCGCGGCCCTCATGGGCGTCGCGGCGCTCAGCGTCTTCGTTACCGCGGAGCGCCGAAGCGCGAATCCCATGCTGCCGCTCGACATCTTCCACTCGCGGCAGTTCAGTGCGGCGAACCTCGTCACGTTCGCGGTCTACGCCGCGCTCGGCGGCTTCTTCTTCCTCATGGTCGCCTTCCTCCAGATCTCGATGGGTTACTCGCCCATCGAGGCCGGGGCGGCGACCCTGCCAGTGACCGCGATGATGCTCTTCTTCTCCGCCCGTGCGGGCGGGCTGGCGCAGCGAATCGGGCCCAGGATCCCGCTGACGGTCGGGCCGCTGGTGATCGCCGCGGGCTTCCTTTGGATGACGCAGATCAGCCCGGGGGACTCGTACGTCACGAGCGTTCTGCCGCCCATTCTCGTCTTCTCCGTGGGGCTGACCCTGGTCGTCGCGCCGGTGACCGCGACGGTCCTGGCTGCGGCCGACGCTCGCCACGCCGGGATCGCGTCGGGAATCAACAACGCGGTGGCGCGCGTGGGCAGCCTCCTCGCCGTCGCCCTGCTACCGCTGATCGCCGGACTCACGGGGGACTCCTTCTACGACCCGGCGAGCATGACCGACGGCTTCAGGATCGCGATGGTCAGCTGCGCCGTGCTCGCCGCGGCCGGTGGGGTCATCGCCTGGTTCACGATCAGCTCGGCCGTCCTCCATGCCGAGCCCGAGCCGGGAGGCTCCGCTCCAACGGAGGTTCTGCACGAGGTCTCATGCGGCGCACCCGGCCCCCTGCTGCGACCGGGCAGTGAGGCGGAGTGCGAGCCGGTCGTCGTGGAAGAGCATGTCAGCGTGCCGAGCCGCTGAGTTCCAGGGCGGGTCCCCGGTGCTGCGCTAGGGACGACCTGGAGATGGCAGTGCGCGCGCCCCGTAGTTGGAGATCTCGTGACGCACGGTGGTCACGAGATTCCCGAGCGCGATGTTCGCGTCGGCGAGGTGGAGGCCCCAGGCCGCGTTGGGCACGGGGTGCAGGGTCGGCGCCCCGTCGTTGCCGGCTATCTGCAGGACGTTGGCGCCGTTCGCCGACGAGCAGTGACCGTTGTAGGCGCCGTCGGCCTCGATCCACCTCGTCGACGTGTCGACGACCGGGAGGCCCACCAGCCTGGTGGCCGCGCCGATCGCCGTGTTGGGAGCGAATGGCTTGCTCGGGTAGACCGTGCGCAGATCGGCGGATCCGCCGCCGAGCGCAGCTGGATTCGTGCAGAGCACGTGCTGGCCGGGCACCGTGGTGCGGCCGAACGCCGAGTCGCTCGGCGCCGGCTCGTTGTAGGTGGAGAACCCCATCACGCAGTGAAGCTGGTCCCGCGACGCGCACGCCGGGATGTGCCGGAAGTCGCCGCCGACGTCGCTGCCGTCGGCGACCGTGACGTTGCCCCCGAGCAGGATCGCCGAGATCATCTGGTGCCGCAGGTGCGGGTTGGGGTCGACCTCGTTGGCGATCAGCTCACGCAGGACGAACGAGCCCTGTGAGTGCCCGATGAAGACGACCCCTCGCCCGTCGTTGAACTTCGTCAGGTACTTGTTCCACGCGTTGAGCACGCTGTCGTAGGCGATCTCGCGCTGCTTCTCCGTGATGCCGCTCGGGTCGAAGATGGCCTTCAGGGTCAGCTGGCGGTACATCGGCGCGTAGACCCGGCAGTACTGCGAGTACCGAGCCGCCTGGTAGAGCGCGATCGACCGCTCCTCGGGATCGATGTGGAGGTTGGCGTTCTGCTTTTGCTGGTCGGAGACGGTGGGGTAGACGTAGAAGCAGTCGACCTTGCGACGGCCATGAGTCTTCGGCTTCTTCACCCCGAGCTTCTCGCCGCTGGGCGAGATGAGCGTGGTCTTCAGCCCGCGCTTGCACGGGTTGCGGTCCTTGCCGGGCTTGCAGAGCCACCTGCTGTTCTGCACCGTGGTCGCGCCCGCGGGGGCGGCGAGGCAGGCGACGGCCGCGAGCACCGCCAGGATGACCAGCCCTCTCGTCGGGCGGCGACTACGGAAACTGCGAAGCGGCGTCATCCGGCTCCTTCCGGCTCTGAGTCATCTCCCTCCGGAAGACTCTAATGCGTCGGCGCGCCCTCGGCAGGGCTGGCGTGAGCCGCGACCAGGTCGAGCACCTCCGCGGCGTGTCGCGAGACGAAGGTGGGGCCGATGCCGTGGATCTCTGCCAGGGAGTCCCGACCGCTGGGCCGCGACGCCGCGATCGCCTCGAGCGTCCGGTTGTGAGCCACGGTGTAGGCCGGCTTGCCCGCCGCAGCTCGAAGGCGCCAGGCCTTGAGCGCGTCCAAGAGCTCGACGTCCGCGGGCGACAGGTCCGCCGGCGGCGTCGTGGGACGGCCCCTGGAACGACCTCTCCGGATCACGATCGTCTCGGGGTCCGGTAGCCAGCCGTCCGGATCGCAGACGTCGCAGCACCGTCCATCGGGCTCGCCGGCCCGCGAGTCGCCGAAATGGTCGAGGAGGCTGCGGCGCCGGCACTGCGATGAGAAGGCGTACGCCTCGATCGCGCGATAGGCCCGCCAGCCGCGATCCTTGGCGACCCGGCACGCGGCGGCCGCGCGGCGAGGGTCGAGCTCGCCGGCCAGCTGGACGCTGAGGCGGCCGCCGGGCGCGGGCTCGACGGTGCAGGCCCCGGCGCGCTCCGCGATCGCCAGGCGCAGCCTCTGGGTGTCGTCGCGCGGGTTGCCGATCACCATCGCCCCGTCGTGGTCGGCGATGCCGCGGAGCTTGCCGAGGTAGGAGGCGATCGTCTGGGGCTCGACCGTGCGCTGCTGGTTGAAGCGCACCAACCGCCCGAGGTCCGAGCGACCGGCCAGCAGCACCGCACGGGCGGGCAGGCCGTCGCGGCCAGCCCGCCCGGCCTCCTGGTAGTACGCCTCGACGCTCGTGGGGATCGCCCAATGCCACACCGAGCGCACGTCCGCCTTGTCGATCCCCATCCCGAACGCGTTCGTGGCTGCGATCACGTGGGCATCGCCGGACATGAATCGATGCTGCGCCGACGCCCGCTCGTCCGGCTCCATCCCCGCGTGGTAGGCGGCGGCGAGCACGCCGGCGTCCCGCAGCGATGCGGCGACCGCCTCGGTGTCGCGCCGCGTGCCGCAGTAGACGATCGCCGGCAGGTTCTCGTCGTTCCGCAGGCCCTGCTCGAGCAGGGCCTGCTTGCGCGCCACAGAGCCCTTCCCCTCGAAGGTGAGCGTGTCGAACGAGATGTTCGGGCGGTCGAAGCCCGAGCGGACCAGGAGCGGGTCGCGAAGCCCCAGGCGTCCCGCGATCTCCGCCGCCACCTCCGGTGTTGCCGTTGCCGTGCATGCCATCACCGCCGGACGGCCCAGCCGCTCGACGACCCTCGGGAGGCGGAGGTAGTCGGGCCGGAAGTCGTGTCCCCATTCGGAGACGCAGTGCGCCTCGTCGATCGCCATCAGGCCCACGTCCCGCTCGGCGAGGGCGTCGAGGAACGAGGTCGACGCGAAGCGCTCCGGGGAGCAGTAGACGATCCGGCAGCGGCCATCGCGGACCCTTGCCAGGGCGTCCCGGTTTCGGTCCTCGCCCATGCCGGAGGCGACCATCACGACGGGGTGGCGCTCGCCCACCAGGCGGCGGCACTGGTCGGCCATCAGGGCGATCAGGGGGCTGACGACGACGGTCAGGCGCGACGACGCGAGCCCGGGCAGCTGGTAGCAGAGGCTCTTCCCGCCGCCGGTCGGCATGACGATGAGGGCGTCCCGGCCGGCGAGCGCCGCGCCGACCGCCTCCCGCTGGCCGGCGCGAAAGGCGCGGTGGCCGAGATGGGCGAGCAGGGCATCGGGGTCGGGCGGCCCGTCGTAGATGCGCGTGGTCTCACTGCCTGGGGTCGACTCCCCGAAGTCCTCGAGTCCCTGGAGCGCCAGGGTTGCCTGCGCGTGCTCGGGCTGCGCCATCCGGCAAGCCTAGGCTCTGGCCCGGCACGAAATCCGTTCGAGTAGTGACGAATCACGGACGCCGCGGAACGGCGCTCAGCTCAGCGCAGCTGCGGGCGCCACGGAAGCGCATGGTCGCGAGCCCTGGCGTAAGCGCGGCGAAGGAAGCGCCGCTCCCCCCCGGAGCCGTGAGCCCGCTGCGCGCGGATGAAGCGCTCCCATAGGGCGACCGCCCGGCCGGCATCAGCCGACTGGCTTCGCCTGGCTCGTGTCAAGAGGCACGGCTCCCCGTGTCCGTCGGGTGCATTGCACCCCTGCCCTGGGGGACAGCATGCCTTCACATCTCGGCTGTTACCCGCTTCCGCGGAAGATGAATGCGGACGCCGCGTTCGAAGTCATCGATCGAACCCTGGGCGGGTGCGTCCAAGCCCAGGGAGCTCGTCTGCTTAGCCGGTGCCCGTGTGGGTAAGCGTGTCGCGGGAGCACCATGAACGAAAACGTGGCAATCGATTTGCCCTTGGAGCCTGAAAGCGCCGCGCGGGCGCGGCGGGAGCTCAAGCCCTTCAGGTCATCGTTGGATGAGACGTCGTTTGTGGACCTGTGCCTGCTGGTCGACGAGCTGGTGGTCGAGGCCCTTACGGCGGACGGCGGCTCGTCCGGCTCTATCGAGCTGCGCGCCGAGGGTGACGGCGAGCGCGTGCGTGTCGCAGTCAGGGAGGGGGGCGACGCCTACCGGCTTCCCTCCAGGCGTCCCGAGCCCGGCGACGCCGGGTTCGGATTGCACCTCGTCCAGCGACTCAGCGATCGCTGGGGGATGCGTCGCGAGCCGGAGCGCGCGACCGTATGGCTGGAGATCCTCAGTCGGCCCGCGCGCACCCCTTGAGCTCGGGCGCGCCGGCCTAGTGACCGCCGTGGCCGCCGCGTAGCAACTCGATCGCGTGCGGAAGCGCGTCGGCGATTGCGGCTCCGGCCTGGTCGATGCTGCGGGGGCTGCCCGGAAAGTTCACGATCAGGGTCCCGCCGCGGATACCGGCGACGCCCCGGGAGAGCATCCAGTGGCGCGTGTGCTCGCGGGAGGCCACGCGCATCGCCTCGGAGATGCCGGGCGCCTCGCGCTCGATTACGTCCAGCGTTGCCTCGGGAGTCACGTCAGTGGGCGCGACCCCCGTGCCGCCGGTCGTGAGGACCAGGTCGTAGCCTGCTTCGTCCGCCCAGTGGCGGAGGCAATCGGCGATCGCCGGCCGGTCGTCGGAGAGGATCCGCCTGTCGGCGATCTCCGTCCCGAGGCCCGCGGCGAAGGCTGCGAGGCGCTCGCCGCTCTCGTCGTCGCCCGCGCCCGAAGCCTTGGAGGTGCTCACGGTGAGGATCGCCGCGCGAAGCCTCATTTGGCGTCGGGCCTGCGCCACTCGCCGCTGCGACCCCCCGACTTCTCGCGCAGCTCGATCCGCTCGATCGTGATGTCCCGTTCGAGCGCCTTGGCCATGTCGTAGACCGTGAGCGCGCTGATCGCGCACGCGGTCATCGCCTCCATCTCGACGCCGGTCCGGGCCACCGTCTTCGCCTCGGCCGCGATCTCCACGAGCCCCTTCGTTGCGAGTACCCGGATCTCGACGTCCACGTGGGTCAACGGCAGCGGATGCGCGAGCGGGATCAGCTCGTCCGTGCGCTTCGCCGCCTGGATGCCCGCGATGCGCGCCGTCCCGATCACGTCGCCCTTCGGCGCGTCGCGATCCTCGATCGCCTCTGCGGTCTCGGGCGACATCCGCAGCGTGGCCTGCGCAACCGCGCGCCGAGCCGTGGCCTCCTTCGGTCCCACGTCAACCATCCGCGCCCGGCCGGACTCGTCGAGATGGCTGAGGTCGCGCTCGCTCACGCAGCCGGCTCCGCATCGAGCTTCCAGATCGGCGCTTCGGCCTTGATCCGGTCGATCGCCTCCCTGGCGCCCGCGAATGCCTCCGCGCGATGCGGGGCCGACACGGCCACGAGGACGCTCGCCTCCTCCGCTGGGACGGGCCCGGTTCGATGCTCCGCGGCCGCGGCGGTCAGCCCATGGCGCTCGGCGCAGTCGACGAGGATGGCGGCGATCCTCTCCTCGGCCATCTCCCTGTAGGCCTCGTAGTCGAGCCTGGGGACCTCGCGCGGAAAGCCCTGGAAGGTCGCGACCGCGCCGGCTGACGGGTCCACCACGCGGCTGGCGACCTCCTCGAGTGAAATGGGGTCGACGCCCACGCGCACGTGAATCGGCGCGCCGCCGCTGACTGGCGGCACGAGCGCAAGCTCGTCGTCGGCCGCCAGCTCGGTGGCGGGGTCCGCGTAGTCGCGGTTCACCGCCATGCGGACAGGAACCCGGTCGAGCACCTCGCCGAGCCCGGCCTGCGCGGCGAGCGCGGCGAGCGCGTCCGCGACCGTCGCCCCCTCGTCCACCTGGATCTCGACTGAGTCGCGGCCCGCCTGCTGCCTGAGGATCGCGAACAACCGGACCCGTACCGTCATCGAGCCAGCCACCACCGGGATGCTAGACGGGTCGCGCGGCCAGGCCCGCGGAGGGCAGCAGCTCGATCTCCACGCGCTCTCCGGCGCAGACGTCGCCCTGCTCGGCCGGAATGATCGCGAAGGCGTTCGCGCCCAGCATGGAGGTGAGGACGTGCGAGCCCTGCTCCTTGGTCGGTCGCGCGTGCCAGCCGTCCTCGCCCGCCTCGAGGCGCACCCGCACGAAGTGCGCCCGGCCCGGCAGCTTCTCGTACGGCTCGTCGAGCACGGCGCTCGCGCGGTGGCGCCCAGGACTGGCTCCGGCGAGCGCGAGCAGCGCAGGGCGGACCAGGAGGATGAAGGTCACCACCGCCGACACCGGGTTTCCGGGCAACCCGAAGGCGAGCGGCCCGTCCGGCGTCGCACCGAACCAGGTGGGCCTCCCGGGCCGCAGGGACAGCCCCCAGAACACCTCCTCCACACCGAGCTCGGCGAAGGCCGGCCGCACGTGATCGTGCTCGCCGACGGACACCCCGCCACAGACCACGGCGACGTCGGCGTCGAGCAGGCCCCTGATCGCCTCGCGAGTCGAGGCGGCGTCGTCGCCCGTATGGGCAACGGCGATGACGGCCGCTCCGGCCGTTCGCGCCAGGGCGGGAACGGAATGAGCATTCGCGTCGCGGATCTCTCCGGGGCCGAGCGCGGTTCCGGCCGCGACCAGCTCGTCGCCGGTGGTGAGGACCGCGACCCGGGGCCGCGCCGCGCAGCGAACACGCTCGCGCCCCACGGATGCGGTCACCCCCAGCTCGGCGGGCCCGAGGGGAGCTCCCCGCGCGAGGACCCGCTCGCCGCCCCGCACGTCCTCGCCCTTGCGGCGCACGTCGTATCCCGGCTCCAACGGCGCGGTCACGACGATCGATCCGTCACGCAGCTCGGTGTCCTCGAGTCGAAGGATCGCGTCGGCTCCCTCCGGGATCGCGGCGCCAGTGGAGATCGCCGCCGCCTGTCCCGCGGCGAGGGCCGATTTGGCGGGTGCGCCGGCGCGCGACTCGTCCACGACCCTGAGGCGGACCGGCCGGTCCGGCGCGGCCTCGGCCGTGTCCGCCGCGCTCACCGCATAGCCGTCCATCGCGGAGTTGTCGAACGGGGGGATGGGGTGCGAGCTGGACACGTCCTCGGCGAGGACCCGCCCCAGCGCCTCGTCGATGACCACATCCTCCGTTCCGAGGAGCGAGCACCGCTCGAGCACCGCCCTTCGGGCCACCTCGATGTCCATCAGCTTCCCGGCCACCACCGGGATCATCGCTGCCAGACTGGGGCCATGCTCTCCCGTTCCCCGCCGGAGCCGCCGGGACGCGCCTCGCTCGCCGCTGTGCTCGCCGGGGGCTCGAGCTCGAGGATGGGCGCGCCGAAGGCGGCCATGGAGCTGGTCGGGCGCCCCTTGATCACGTATCCGATCGAGGCCGTCAGGGCGGCCGGGCTCGAGCCGGTGGTGGTCGCGAAGCCAGATACGCCGCTGCCCGATCTGAACTGTCGAGTCATCCACGAGCGGGATGCGCGTAGCCACCCGGCGACCGGCATCGTCGCCGCGCTCCGTGCGGCCGACGGCGGCCCGGTGGTGGTGCTTGCGTGCGACATGCCGTTCGTGCGACCGGAGCTGATCGCCTTCCTCGCCGGAATCGATGCCGCTGTGGCCATCCCGAGGGTGAGGGGGCGTCTCGAACCCCTCCTCGCACGCTACGCGCAGTCCGCCATCCCGGTGCTGGAGGCCGCGATCGCGCGTGCCGGCGCGCTCCAAGAGGCGGCCGCCGCTCTCGATCCGTTGATCGTCGGTGAGGCGGGGTTGGCGCGCTTCGGCGACCCTCGCCGAATGATGTCGAACGTCAACGACCGGACGGAGCTCGCGTCGGCGGAACGGTTGCTGGCGGCCGGCGCCACCCGATGAGCGAGCGCACGGAACGGGAGCCCGAGGCCTCTGCCGGTCGCACGTACGTGACGATCGAGCACGACGGCGTCACGGACGAGGTCGCCGTCGAGGAGCCGCTCGAGATCCGCGTCGACGGCCGACCGCTCGCAGTGACGATGCGCACGCCGGGGCACGACGAGGAGCTCGCTCTCGGGTTCCTGTTCGGCGAGGGCCTTATCGACGCGGCCCGTGAGGCCGGCCCTCCGGCGGACCTCGCGGCCAACACGGTCGAGGTCGCCGGCCCGCTCCTGCGCGAGCCCGGGCAGCGGAGCTTCTATACAACCTCCTCGTGCGGCGTGTGCGGGAAGGGGGCGCTGGAGGAGGTCGAGGTTTCAAGCGCCCCGCTCCCGGACGGCCCGCACATCTCACGAGACCTCCTGGCCTCCCTGCCGGACGGCCTGCGCCAGCCCACGTTCGAGCGCACCGGCGGGCTCCACGCGACCGGTCTCTTCGACCCGCAGGGCGAGCTGCTGATCGCGCGCGAGGACGTGGGCCGCCACAACGCGATGGACAAGGTCGTCGGCCGCGCGCTCCTCGACGGAATCGTGCCCCTGACCGGGCGCGTGCTCTGCGTGAGCGGTCGGCTCTCCTTCGAGCTGGTCCAAAAGGCTGCCGTGGCCGGTGCGCCGATCCTCGTCGGCGTCGGGGCCCCCAGCTCGCTCGCGGTCGACCTGGCGGGCGATCGCGGGATGACGCTGGGCGGGTTCGCCCGGGGCGGCCGGTTGAACGTCTACAGCGGGGCCGGCCGGGTTACTCGGTCGTCTCTGGACTGATGCCCTTGGCCACCTCGCGCAGTGATTCCGCGGGCCGGCCCGTCTGGCCGCCGATCCAACAGGCGATCGGTGCTGCAGTGCGCTCAGACGAGTGCGCGGCGATGGCCGCGAGCTTCAGGATCTGATCCATCTCCTCGGACGTTGGCGGCTCGACCCCCAGCTCGGCGGCGAACGATCGCACCCATTCCTGAGCGGTCATCTCGTGCCCCCGGCGGTCTCGCGTCCGTCAGCACCCTCCCACGCGCCGGGTTGCGGCGGCCCCACCCACCGCCGCAGGAGAGCGCGCAGGACGAGCACCGCGATCCCCGCCCCGGCCCCGATCGCGAGGTTCCCCGTCACCAGCGTGATCAGGCCGATTCCGGCCGCGAGGACCCGATCGTCCAGGCGCTCGAGCTTGCCGGCCAGGAGGCCGTGCTGGATCGCCACGAAGAGCAGCATTCCCGCCAGGGCCCCGGGCGCGAGGAGATGAAGGAAGGCGGGAAGCGATGCCCCGAGGGCCACGCCCAGGCCCAGGTACAGGGCCCCGACCATGAGCGTCGCTCGGGCGGTCCTGGCGCCGAGCCGGTAATGGGCTGTGACGCCTCCGGCCCCGTGGCAGATGGGCAGCCCGCCGGTGAGCCCCGCGGTGACGTTCGCGAGCGAGATCGACGAGGCCAGGCGCCGGGGGTCGACGCGTCTCGCCCGCTTGCCGAAGTATTCGCGCTCCGCGTCGGCAGTGGCGACGATCGAGTTGCCGAACGTCAGCGGGATCTGCGCCAGGACGAGCGTGGTCAGGGCGATGCCGAACTCGGGTGCGCTCGGGAACGACAGCGAGATCGCCTGCGGCCCGGCGCCGATGTCGGAGGGCAGACCGTCGACGCCAAGGCCGATCGCAGCCCCCGCCCCGAGGACCATGAGGCTGCCCGGCAGCCATCGATCGCCGGCGACGAAGAGAAGGAGCACGCACGAGGCCGCGGCGACGGCGATGCTCACCGTCGGGTCGATCGGCGGGAGGCCGTCCCAGTTCCCCTTTTGAGCGAGCTCGATCGCGGCCTTGGCGAGGAGCAGGGCGACGCTCGCCTGGATACCGCGGACGAGCACGGTGGGGAAGCGGCGCGCCAGCCAGCCGGCCGCCCCGGTTGCGGCAAGCACGGCCATCGCCGCCGCCATCAGCAGCGCGCCGGCGGCGAGTGTCGCCGCGCTCAGGTGGAGCGCGATCGCCGCGGCGGCAAACGCCTTCAGCGGCTGCACCGGCACCGGGACCCGGAAGTAGAGAGCGGTGCCCATGTAGGCAAGCCCCGCGACGGCGAACACCGCGGTCGCGTTGAGCCCGTTCAGGGCGATCATGGCGACGGCGATGGGGATGAACAGCCCTGCATCGCCGAGCCCGCCGGCGAGCTCGCGAAGGTTGAACCTCACTGCGGTGCGTATCGGCGCCGTATGCAGGGTCGTGAAACGGGCCACTAGCCCCCGATCGCGCTCATCGTCCGCGGCGGCGGGCGGAAGCCTGGCTCGTTCACGCGGTGCTTGAGCTCTTTGCGCCAGACGGCGTCGCGCAGGATCGCCTCCAGATCGGCGTTCGATGCCCCGGCTCGCATCGCGTCACGGAGATCGGTCTCGTGCATCGAGAACAGACAGGTTCGAAGCTTTCCGTCGGCGGTCAGCCGGATGCGGTTGCAGTCAGCGCAGAACGGCTCCGACACCGGGCTCACGAACCCGATCTCGCCGCGGCCGTCGGCGAACCGGAAGACACGGGCCGTGGCGTGCGGCTCGCGGCCCACCTCCTCCATGGGGTGGACGGCGGCGATGATCGAGCGGATCTCCGCACCGGTGAGCACCGAGTCCGGGCGCCACGAGCGATCACCGTCCAGTGGCATGAACTCGATGAAGCGGACCTGGTAGTCGGTCGAGCGGGCCAGCTCGCAAAAGCGGAGAACCTCGTCCTCGGTGAAGTCCCGCATCGCGACGGCGTTCACCTTCACGGGCCGGACCTCGGGATGCGACGCGATCGCCTCGAGGCCGGCCAGCACCTGGGCCAGCGAGTCGCGCCGCGTGATGTGGAAGAAGCGGTCGCGGGCCAGCGAATCGATGGAGACGTTCACCCGCTGGATCCCGGCGGCGACCAGGTCGGCCGCGTGGCGCTCGAGGAGGTACCCGTTCGTGGTCAGCGACAGATCTCGCAGATCGCCGATCCGAGCGAGCATCTCCACCAGGCGCGGAAAATCGCGCCGGACCAGCGGCTCGCCCCCGGTGAGCCGCACGTCCTCGATCCCCAGCCCGACGAGCAGCCGCACCAGCCGCTCGATCTCCTCGAAGCTCAGGATGCCGTCACGGGGGAGCCATTCGATTCCGTCGGCCGGCATGCAGTACTGGCAGCGGAAGTTGCAGCGATCGGTGACCGAGACCCTCAGGTCGGAGATGCGGCGTCCGTGGGCGTCGAGGAGTGGCGCATCCACGCTTCGGAGAGTACCCCGGCGGCCCGCATCTCGAACCGCCCCCGTGCGCACCGGTCCGGGCGATGACCGCAAAGGTTTGAGGCGCGTCCCCTGCGGTGATATGGATTGCGCCCCGACAAATCTCGAGGAGGAATCACTGGCCCTCGACCTGCCCCTTTTCCGTCAGTTCCGTGGCGACCCCACCGCGCGAGGAGCGGCCGCCAAGTCGAAGCGCTCCGCTTCTCTTAAGCCGCGAACGAAGACCGCGGACCGCGTGGTGCAGTCCATCTGTCCGTATTGCGCGGTCGGATGCGGGCAGCTGGTCTACGTGAAGGACGAGCGCGTCGTCCAGATCGAGGGCGACCCCGACAGCCCCATCTCGCGGGGACGCCTCTGTCCAAAGGGGGCGGCCTCGAAGCAACTCGTCACCAGTCCGCTGCGCGAGCACAAGGTCAAGTACCGCCGCCCGCACGGGACCGAGTGGGAGGAGCTCGACCTCGAGACCGCGACGGACATGATCGCCGATCGTGTGGTCGCGGCGCGAGAGGACACGTGGGAGGACTGCGTCGACGGCGATCCGGATCGCAAGCTGAATCGCACGCGAGGGATCGCCTTCCTCGGCGGGGCCACGCTGGACACCGAGGAGAACTACCTGATCAAGAAGCTCTTCACGGCGCTCGGCGCGATCCAGATCGAGAACCAGGCCCGCATATGACACAGCTCCACCGTCCCCGGTCTGGGGACGTCGTTCGGAAGGGGTGGCGCGACCACCTTCCAGCAGGACCTGCAGAACTCCGACTGCATCGTGATCATGGGCTCCAACATGGCCGAATGCCACCCGGTCGGCTTCCAGTGGGTGGTTGAGGCCAAGGAGCGGGGCGCGAAGGTCATCCACGTCGATCCGCGCTTCACGCGCACCAGCGCGATCGCCGACCTGCACGTGCCGCTCCGCGCCGGATCCGACATCGCCTTCCTGGGCGGGGTCGTCAACTACATCTTGGAGAACGAGGCCTGGTTCGACGAGTACGTCAAGGCGTACACGAACGGCCCGGTGATCATCAAGCCCGAGTTCCGGGACACCGAGGAGCTCGCCGGGTTCTTCTCCGGCTTCCGTGAGGAGGACGGCTACTACGACATCACGAGCTGGGGCTACGACGGCACCGACGAGGAGGCCGCCGCCGGGAAGCGCGAGCAGGTTGCGGACGTCTCGGGCGAGCAGGCGCACGGCGCCCACGGAATCGAGTTGAAGCGCGGCGACCCACCGCGCATGGATCACGAGATGCAGGACCCGCGCTGCGTCTTCCAGCTCCTGCGAAAGCACTTCAGCCGGTACACGCCGGAGATGGTGGAGCGCGTCTGCGGGGTGCCGAAGGAGCAGTTCCTCGAGGTGGCCCAGGCGCTCGCCGAGAACTCCGGTAGGGAGCGGACCTCCGCCATGGTGTACTCCGTGGGCTGGACGCAGCACACCGTTGGCGTCCAGTACATCCGCACCGCCGCGATCATCCAGCTCCTGTTGGGGAACATGGGCCGCCCCGGCGGCGGGATCCTGGCCCTGCGCGGACACGCGAACATCCAGGGCTCGACGGACATCCCGACGCTCTTCAACATCCTGCCGGGCTACATCCCGATGCCGCACCCGGAGTCGCACGGCGACCTCGACCAGTTCATCGAGGACATGGGCCCGGAGACGGGCGCCTGGGGCTCGCTGCGCTCATACATGGTCAGCCTGCTGAAGGCGTGGTGGGGCGATGCCGCCGAGGAGGGGAACGACTACGCGTTCGACTTCCTGCCGCGGATCAACGGCGACCACTCGAACTACACGACGATGAACCGGATGCTCGACGGCAAGGTCAAGGGGTTCTTCGTGGTCGGCGAGAACCCCGCGGTGGGGTCGGCGAACGGAAAGCTCAACCGCAAGGCGATGGCCATGCTTGACTGGCTCGTCGTTCGCGACTTCGCCGAGATCGAGACCGCGTCGTTCTGGAAGGACGGTCCGGAGATCGAGACGGGCGAGCTGCGGACCGAGAACATCGGCACCGAGGTCTTCCTGATGCCCGCGGCCGCGCACACGGAGAAGGACGGCACCTTCACCAACACGCAGCGGCTCCTGCAGTGGCACCACAAGGCGGTGGAGCCGCCCGAGGACTGCCGCTCCGAGCTTCACTTCTTCTACCACCTGGGCCAGAAGATCCAGGAGCGCCTGCGGAGCTCGCGCAAGCGCCGCGACCGGCCGATCAAGCGGCTGACCTGGGATTACCCGACAGTGGGACCGAACGGGGAGCCCGATGCCGAGGCGGTGCTGCGGGAGATCAACGGCCACGGCGCCGAAGGCGAGCTTCTGCCCAAGTACCAAGAGCTCTCAGACGACGGTTCCACGAGCTGCGGCTCGTGGATCCACTGCGGCATCTACAAGGGCGGCACCAACCAGCCCGCGCGCAAGAAGCCCGGAAGCGTTCAGGACTGGGTGGCGCGGGAGTGGGGCTGGGCATGGCCCGCCGATACCCGGATCCTCTACAACCGCGCCTCGGCGGATCCCGACGGCGAGCCGTGGTCCGAGCGCAAGCGCTACGTCTGGTGGGATCCCGACGAGCGCGAGTGGACCGGCCGCGATCACCCCGATACCGGCCGTCCCGACAAGCCGCCCGACTTCAAGCCGAAGAAGAACGCCAAGGGCATCGAGGCCCTGCGCGGCGACGACCCGTTCATCCTTCACCCCGACGGGCTCGGGTGGCTCTTCGTCCCCGCCGGCCTGGTGGACGGTCCGATGCCGACGCATTACGAGCCGCACGAGTCGCCGTTCTCAAATCCGCTCTACGAGCAGCAGCAGAACCCCACGCGGCAGCGCTACGACCGGGTTGCCAATCCATACAACCCGTCCGCCGGCGAGCCCGGTGCCGGCGTCTACCCGTACGTGCTCACCTCCTATCGGCTCACGGAGCACCACACGGCCGGCGGGATGTCGCGAACGCTCCCGTACCTGGCCGAGCTGCAGCCCGAGCTCTTCTGCGAGGTGAGCCCGGAGCTCGCCGCCGAACGCGGTCTCGAGCACGGGGGGTGGGCCACGATCGTCACGTCGCGCACGGCGATCGAGGCCCGGGTCATGGTCACCGACCGGATGAAGCCGCTGGCGATGGATGGCCAGGTCGCCCACCAGGTCGGCGTCCCGTATCACTGGGGCGGCAAGGGCATCGCCCGCGGCGACGTGGTCAACGACCTCTTCTCGCTGGTGCTGGACCCGAACGTCCACATCCAGGAGGTCAAGGCCGCCAGCTGCGACGTCATCCCCGGCCGCCGGCCACGAGGCGAGGCGCTGCCGGAGTTCGTCGCCTCCTACCGCACGCGAGCACTCGCCGGCGCCAAGCAGCCCCCGCGGGAGCGTCAGTGAACGGCACGGTCATCGAGACCCCGGCCTGGCCGTCCACCTACGAGGGCGATGCCAGGCCCCGCATGGGCTTCTTCACCGATACGTCGGTGTGCATCGGCTGCAAGGCCTGCGAGGTCGCGTGCAAGGAGTGGAACCAGGTCCCCGAGGAACCACTCGGCTTCACCGGCGAGTCCTACGACAACAGTGGAGACCTCGGGGCCAATCGGTGGCGCCACGTCGCGTTCATCGAGCAGAAGATCCCCGTCGACGGCGTTGCCGAGTCGGCGCCGGACTCCTGGGTCGAGGAGGCGGCGCGCCAGCAGCTGACCGAGCACGGCCTGGACGCGCACGAGGACGACTCGGGCTTCCGCTGGCTCATGAGCTCCGACGTCTGCAAGCACTGCACGGAGGCGGCCTGCCTCGACGTCTGCCCGACCGGGTCGCTGTTCCGGACCGAGTTCGGGACGGTGGTCGTCCAGGAGGACATCTGCAACGGCTGCGGCTACTGCGTCGTCGCCTGCCCCTTTGGCGTGCTCGACCAACGCGAGAGCGACGGGCGCGTTTGGAAGTGCACGCTCTGCTACGACCGATTGCTGGACGACATGGAGCCCGCCTGCGCCAAGGCGTGCCCGACCGACTCGATCCAGTTCGGTCCGCTCGACGAGCTGCTCGGGCGGGCAACCGAGCGCGAGGCAGATCTGCGCTCGCGCGGGCACTCCGACGCGCGCCTCTACGGCCATGACGCGAGTGACGGCGTCGGAGGCTTCGGCGCGTTCTTCCTGTTGCTCGACGAACCGGAGGTCTACGGGCTGCCGCCGGACCCGGTGGTGACCACCCGGCGGCTGGGGCGGAACTGGCTCGCCGCCGGCGCGGCCGCTGCGGCGCTCGCGGCGGGGGTTGCCGCATCCTTCATCGGAGGGACCAGATGACCGACGGCGGGCCTCGGACGACACAGGGCACACGGACCGGGGTGGGCGACAGGCGCGGGGCCGGAAGGCGGGAGGGAGGCGAGCGGGCCATGGTGCCGCGCGAGAAGCCGAGCTCCTACTACGGGCGCCCGATCATCAAGCCGCCCGTGTGGACGTGGGAGATTCCCACCTACTTCTTCACGGGAGGCCTGGGCGGCGCGTCGGCCACCTTCGCGCTCGCGGCCGACATCGCCGGCAACCGAACCTTGGCGCGCCGCTCGTGGACCATCGCGTTCGCCGGGCTCTCGGTAAGCCCGCTGCTCTTGACCTCGGATCTCGGCAAGCCATTGCGGTTCCTGAACATGCTGCGGGTCTTCAAGGTGACTTCGCCGATGAGCGTCGGCTCGTGGCTCTTGACCCTCGGAGCCGCGGCGACCGCGCCGGCGGCTGCGAGCGCCTTCCTGGGACGAGACTTCCCCGGCGCTCACCTGTCCCGGTTCGCCGCGGGGGCCCTGGGCCTGCCGGTGGCGACCTACACGGCCGTCCTCGTCTCCAATACGGCGGTTCCGATCTGGAGCGAGGCGCGCTGGGAGCTGCCGCTGAGCTTTGCCGCGAGCGCCGCCGCCAGCGCCGGCGCGGCCGCCGCGCTCGCCACCCCCGTTGAGCACGCGGCGCCCGCTCGGCGGCTCGCGATCGGCGGCGCGCTGGTCGAGTCGGCGGTCACGGAGGTCATGGAGAGGCGGCTCGGCGATCTGGGGGAGCCCTACAGCGAGGGGGCCTCCGGAAAGCTCGCCACCGCGGCGAAGGTGCTCACGGTCGGGGGCGCGGCACTGATGGCGGCCGGCGCCAGGCGCTCGCGTCCGGTGGTGGCAGCGGGTGCGGTGGCCCTGCTGGCGGGTTCCGTCTGCGAGCGGTGGTCGGTGTTCAAGGCCGGCTTCGCGTCGGCCAGGGACCCCGAGCACACCGTCGGGCCGCAGCGGGAGCGGTCCGCCCGGTAGGGCGGCGCAGCGCGCTCCTACTCGACCTCGATGTGTCCCGCGGGGCCCTCGACGAGCGCTCCGATGTGCCTGCCCGGCGCGACGGACGATCGCTCCGGCGCGATTGCGACCAGAAGCCCGCCCGAGGTCATCGCGTCCGTGAGGAGGACGCGGCGCTCGGGTGAAACCGCCGCAGACCAAGCGGTGAATCCGGCGGCGTCGGAGACGTTGCGGCGGCTGCCGCCTGCGACACAGTGCTCGTCACCGGCGAGCTCCTCGGCGCCCTCGATGACGGGTACGGCGCCCGCCTCGACGCGGGCCGCCAACCCGCTCGCGGCGCACAGCTCGTGGAGGTGTCCGAGGAGCCCGAACCCCGTGACGTCGGTCATCGCGTGGGCGCCGGCGGCGAGGGCAGCTCTCGATGCCTCGTCGTTCAGCTCCGTCATCGTCTCGATGGCGCGGGCGATCAGGTCGTCGCCGGCGAGGCGCCGCTTGGCCGCGGTCGTGATGAGCCCGCCGCCGACCGGCTTGGTCAGGAAGAGCTCGTCGCCGGGCCGCCCGCCGGCGTTCGTCACCACCGCGTCGGGGTGGACGGTTCCCGTGACCGAGAGGCCGTACTTGGGTTCGGGATCGTCGATCGAGTGGCCGCCGCCGATCGCCACGCCCGCTCGCGCGGCGACGTCGCTACCGCCGCGCAGGATCTCCCTCAGCGTCTCGGCACCGTGCTCGGCAAGCGAGAACGCGACGAGGTTGAGCGCGAGGGCCGGCTCGGCTCCCATGGCGTAGATGTCGGACATCGCGTTGACGGCCGCGATCCGGCCGAAGTCATATGGGTCGTCGACGATCGGCGTGAAGAAGTCGGCGCTCTGCACCAGGGCCAGGTCCGGCGTCAGCCGGTACACGGCCGCGTCGTCCGCGGTGTCGGCGCTCACCATCAGGTTCGGGTCCGCCGGAGGCGGAAGGCCGGCGAGCGCCTCCCGCAGGTCGGCCGCCGAGATCTTGCAGGCGCAGCCGGCGCCGTGCGAGAGCGCGGTAAGGCGTACGCGTTCCGTGCTCGTGGCCACGGCACGAGAGTACTCTCGGCGCGTGGATGACCGCCTGCGCGATTTGCCGTCGGTGGAGCGCCTGGCCTCCGCCGTCGACGGCCTGCCACACGCGGCGGCCGTGGCGGCGTCGAGACGCGAGTTGGAGGAGCAGCGCGCACGGATACTCGCCGGGAACGACTCCGAGACGAGCTTCGACCGGCTCGTGGACGCCGCGACCCAGCGCGGGCAGGAGCTCACCGCCGGGACGCTTCGCCGCGTCATCAATGCGACGGGGGTGATCCTCCACACCAACCTCGGTCGCGCTCCTCTGCTGCCGGGCGCCGCCGACGCGGCAGCGCTCATCGGAGCCGGCTACTCGAACCTGGAGCTGGACCTCGACACCGGCGAACGGGGAAGCCGCATCGCGCACCTGGAGCCGCTGCTCCGCGAGCTGACCGGCGCCGAGGCCGCCAGCGCGGTCAACAACAACGCGGCAGCGGTCGTGCTCGCGCTCGCCGCCGTTGCCGGCGGCCGCGAGGTGGTGATCGGCCGGGGCCAGCTGGTGGAGATCGGCGGCTCGTTCCGGATCCCGGAGATCCTGGAGCAGTCAGGAGCCCGGCTCGTGGAGGTTGGGACGACCAATCGCACTCGCGTCTCCGACTATGCGGCGGCAATCGGCCCGGAGACCGCCGCCGTCATGAGGGTCCACCAGTCGAACTTCCGAACGATCGGCTTCACCGAGGAGGTCCCGCTGGCGGAGCTCGTCGAGGTCGCCCGAGAGGGCGGCGTGCCGGTGATCGACGACCTGGGTTCGGGTGCGCTGGAGCCAGTCGGCGACGAGCCCACCGTCCGCGCGAGCCTGAAAGCCGGCGCGGACCTTGTCTGTT
Source organism: uncultured Actinomycetes bacterium (assembly GCA_963702195.1). GTDB lineage: Bacteria > Actinomycetota > Thermoleophilia > Solirubrobacterales > 70-9 > AC-56. The sequence continues at coordinate 476,216 of OY969725.1, forward strand.
GGTCCGCCGACAAGCTCCTCGGCGGGCCGCAGGCCGGGATCCTCGCCGGGAGCGAGGTGGCGGTGGAGCGTTGCCGCACCCATCCGCTGGCCCGCGCGATGAGGCTCGACAAGCTTCAGGTCGCGGCGCTCGAAGCGACGCTTCGCGCCCACCGCGACCGAGGTCCCGAGGCGATCCCGGCGCTCGCGATGCTTCACGCCGACGAGGCCGGTTTGAGCACACGTGCCCGCCAGATGGCCGAAGGCGTTGGGACCGCGGCCGCGGTCCGGCGGTCCACAGCTCGCGCAGGAGGGGGCTCGCTTCCCCTGACGGAGCTCGAGGGACCGGTATGCGCGGTCGACCCCGGGCGGGCCGGCGCCGATGCGCTGGTCGCCGCACTGCGGCGGCACGACCCGCCGGTGATCGCTCGCGTCGAGGAGGGATCGGTTGTGCTCGATCCGCGGACGATGAGCGACGCCGAGGCCGGGGAGGCGGCCATCGCCGTTCGCGATGCGCTCGCCTGAATGGGGTCGTCGGAGCACATCCCGCTGACCCTCGGGACGGCCGGCCACGTCGACCACGGCAAGACCCGGCTCGTCCAGGCGCTCACCGGGGTGAACACGGACCGGCTGGCGGAGGAGAGGCGCCGAGGGCTGTCCATCGAGCTCGGGTTCGCGGAGCTCGAGCTGGGCGGCGGTCGATCGCTGAGCGTGGTGGACGTACCTGGACACGAGCGGTTCATCCGGACGATGGTGGCCGGCGCGACGGGCGTCGACATGTTCCTGCTCGTCGTGGCGGCCGACGAGGGCGTCATGTCGCAGACCCGGGAGCACCTCGCCGTCCTCGAGGCGCTTGAGGTCGAACACGGCCTGATCGCATTGACCAAGTGCGACCGGGCGGACGACGACGCGCGCGCACTGGCCGGGGAGGAGGCGCGGGCACTCCTGTCCAGCGTCCCGCTCGTCGAGGTGAGCGCCGTGACCGGGGCGGGCGTCGACGAGCTGCGGACCGGGCTGTCGGAGATGGCCGAGCGAGTCGACGCCGAGCGGCTGGGGCGGGACACCGACGCGGCGGGATCCGCCGTGCTCCACGTGGACCGGGCCTTCACCATGCGCGGAATCGGGACCGTGGTCACCGGGACGCTGTCGAGCGGGCCGGTGACCGCCGGCGAACGCGTGGAGATCCTTCCCGGCGGGGCCGGTGCGCGGATTCGCGGCGTGCAGGTCCACAACCGCGACACGGACCGCGCCTTCCCGGGTCAGCGAGTCGCACTGAATCTGGGCGCGGTGAAGCCGAAGGAGGTGCCCCGGGGAAGCGTCGTGGCGTCGGTCGGGGCTGACGTGGGGCCCTCGTATCGCGTCGACGTGGAGCTCCGGTTCGTGCCCACCCGGCATCTCGACGGCGAGCGCGTCCAGGTACATCACGGGACCAGGGCGGTGCCCGCGCGAATGGTGGAGCTGGGAGACGGGCTGGCGCAGCTGCGCCTGGAGTCACCGCTGGTCGCCAGGGCGGGCGACCGCTTCGTGCTCAGGAGCATCGCTCCGGTCAACACGATCGGCGGCGGTACCGTTCTCGATCCATCGCCGCGCCGCCACGGGCCTCGCTCTGGCGCGCACGATCGCCTGGAGGCGATTCGGAGGCGGGGACTGGAGTCGGTCGTGGCCGGGGAACGGCGCCAGCGAGCCGGCGCCGCCGCGGCCGAACGCGCGCGCCGCGAACGCGCCTCCGAAGAGCTTCGGCGCCGACCGCTCAGCGACCGCGAACGCCTTCTCCTCGCCATGGTGCGCGCGGGCGGCCCGGAACCGGAGTCGGCTTCCGCCCTGGCTGCGCGACTTGGCATCGAGCCGAGGGAGGCGGTGACGTCGCTCGACCGCCTCGCGGCCCGCGGCGAGGCCGTGCGCGTAGGCGCCGACCTCTACTTCGCGCGTGAGGAGCTCGAGCCGCTGCGAGGGCGGGCGCTCGACCTGGCCGCCGAGCGGGGGGAGATCACGCTGCCCGAGCTCCGCGACGCCCTCGGCACCTCGCGGAAGTACGCGCAGGCCCTGCTCGAGCATCTCGATGCGACAAAGGCCACGGTGCGGCACGGCGATCGCCACGTGCCGAGACGGGCCCCGTAGCGGGGTTACGCTTGCCGCGGGGCGGCAGGGGTCTGGTGGCCCGTCTGGCCTTCAAAGCCAGCAGGGCGGTGAAGCCCACCGCTTGGAAGGTTCGATTCCTTCGCCGCCTCGCTGGGCCAAAATCCCCCTGTTTAAGGGCAATCTCGGTTACGTGGCTGAGCTCCGATCGGGGTCATTGGGACTGGGGGCGACGGCCGCCCACCCCTGAAGACCCTGGCGGCTAGCATGATCGCCCGACGGTTCCTCCAGCCCCGGGCCGGGCCGCACATCGAGAGAATCGAACTGGATGAATCCGGCATCCGACGCAATCACATGGCTTCCGAGTGTTTCCGGGGGACCGGGACGGTTTCCGCAGGTGGATCGGTTTCGGACCGGTGACGTTGAGTTTCGCTGCTCCTTCGAGCACGGCTCCGAGCCGGATCGCTTCTACATTCGCAAAGGTCGGGGTCTGGTCGAGAGCTTCCTCGAGGTGCTCGATCGGTTCCCGGACGCCAACGTGGTCGAGCTCGGGATCATGGAGGGCGGAAGCACCGCGCTCGCCGCGCTTGTAGCCAAGCCCCGAAAGCTGGTCGCGTTCGAGCTCCGGCCGGATCGCGTGACGGCCCTCGACGCGCTCATCGAACGCCGCGGGCTCGCCCGCCGCGTTCGTCCGTATTACGGCGTCGACCAGTCCGATCGAAAACGCCTGCGAGCGATCGTCGCGGAGGAATTTGGTGACGAGCAGGTCGACCTGGTCGTGGACGATGCCTCCCATCGCCTCGAGCCAACGCGGGCGTCCTTCGAGACGCTGTTTCCGCGCCTGCGCGAGGGCGGGATGTACCTGATCGAGGACTGGAGGTGGCAGATCAGCAAGGCCAACGCCGTCGCGGAGAAGCTTCGTGATCCCGACCCAGAGTTCAAGGCACGATTCCAGCGCAGGCTCCGGCGCCGGCTGCGCCGGGCGGCCAGTGAGGGTGCGGAGGGCGCCGCGAAGGTGCGGGAGGCGCCCCTACCACAGCTCGTCGTCGAGCTCATCCTCGCCAAGGCTGAGTCGGAGGAGTACGTGTCCGAGGTGACGATCGGCCCCTGGTGGGTGGCGGTGCGGCGGGGCGGCGGCGACCTGGACACCGAGGCGTTCCGCCTCGCCGAGCTCTACACGGACCGCATGGGCCTGCTCCCAGGTCGCTGTTCATCGCGGCCGGCATGAACGCCAAGACCGTGAGCGCGCTGTTGGGGCACTCGTCGATCTCGATCACATTCGATCGCCATGGCCACTTGTTTCCTGGTGCTGAGCACGAGGCCCGAGGGCTACTCGATACCTACCTGCCGACCCGTCACTCGGAAAGCGGCGCCACCTCATCGCCCACCGAGATCTCGCCGTCGGTCAGGATCGATGCCCGAAGCCCGCCTCGGTGGACGAGGCCGCGCAGCACGCCCGGCTGCGTCATGCCCTGGAGGTGGTTGCAGGGCTCGCAGAGCTCGATCCCCTCGCACTCGACGTCACCCACCCGAAACCGCCTGCCTTCGAGCTGGTTGAGGTCGATCCCTCGCGTCGCGACGTTTCGCCGCGACTCCGCCGGCGTGAGGTCGATTCCGTGCTCGGCGGCCAGCGCTTCCAGCACCTCGGCGGCGATCAGTGTCAGCTCGTGATCCCGCTCGGGTTGTGTGCCCTCGCCACGGTAGAAGTTCCGGTCGCCCTCGAGCCCTCGGCCCGCAGCCGCGCGGACCGTGTCCACTGGCTCTGGCAGCACCTCGTGCTCGGGCGAGATATTGATTTCGACTACCCGTCCGGTCGCCGGCGACGGCATGCCGCCAGGTTAACGGCGACCTCCGGCTCCGCGTCTAGCAGCGCGGGCCGGTCGGGTAGTCGGGCGCGCTCTTCGCCTTGCTGACGACGTCCGCGCCGACCTCGTTCAGGAAGCGGGCCATCTCGCGACCGGAGTGGGTCTTCATGCCCTCGCTGTAGCAGCGGGCGGCGCGGGGCTCGCCGCGCTTGTTGGCCCAGCCCATCTCGATCCCTGTCCCGCTCGGGAGCGCCTTGGCGATCGTGTCGCCGGGCCCGACCTTCGTACCGGCCGGGGCGAGCTTCTTGAGTGTCTCGGCGACGTAGACGATGTCGCCCTTGTGGTCGCCCCGCAGCAGCTTGTACCAGATGAAGTGGCCGCCCGGCCAGCCGGAGTGGCTGTCGGAGCCGATGATCTTCGCCTTGCCGATCGCGCGGACCGGGTAGCGGTGGTTGGGCATGTAGTCGACGCCCATGTCGATGCGCCCGGCGTACCAGGACTGGTGCTTGAACGGATTCACGTACTTACCCCCGCTCCCGCCGCCGCAGCTCGAGCCCGTGGTGCTCGTCCCGCCGGAGCCGCCGCCGCCGCAGGTTCCTGCGGTGGAACCCGCGGGCGCGAGGGCTGCACCGATTGCGATCGCGGTCACGGCCGCCGCCGCGGCGATCCCTGCCTTCGTGCGCATTGAAGTCAAGCCAGTCTCCTTCGTCGGCCGACGGGGTTAGCTGTCGGGCTGGCGCTGAAGAAGCAGCGCTCCCACGGAGGGGTTCGCCCCTAACTGTCTGGTTCCCCCGCTCCCGGCGCGTGGCGCCGGGATTAGGCGTTACCGGTCTGAAGCTGGCGGCAGTCTAGAGCATGTTGTGGACGTTCGCTAACACAACCCTCATAAATTGCCGCGGGCGGCGGCTACTGCAGGCGGCGGTACTTGCGCACGCACAGCGGCACGAATACGAGCAGGATGCCGGTCACCCAGGCGATCACCTGCCAGAGCGGCCCCCAGACGTCGCCGCCGATCGCGAGCGCCCGGGCGGCGTCCGCCGTGGCGGTGACCGGGCTCACGTTGGCGATCGCCTGAAGCCAATCGGGCATCGTGTCCACCGGGACGAAGATCGAGCTGGCGAAGACCAGTGGGAAGATCGCGACGAAGCCGGCGGACTGGGCAGCCTCCGGGCCCTTCGCGACCAGGCCGACGTAGACGAAGATCCAGCTGAGCGCGTACCCGAACGCGGCGACGACCAGGATCGACGCGACCGCCTCGAATGGTCCCTCCCCGAAGCGAAAGCCGATCGCGTAGCCGACGATGGTCATCAGCACGATCACGAAGATGGTCCGGACGAGGTCGGCGAGCGTCCGTCCCGCGAGCACGGCGGAGCGCGCCATCGGCATCGAGCGGAACCGATCGATCACCCCGCGCTTCATGTCCTCGGACAGCCCGATTGCCGTCTGCGTGGCACGGAACGCAGTCGACTGGACGAAGATGCCGGGTAGGAGGAAGTCCTTGTAGCTGACCCCCTCCGGCAGCGATCCGCTGATGGCCCCGCCGAAGACGTACGAGAACAGCAGCACGAACATGATCGGCTGCACGGTCGAGAACAGCAGCAGCTGCGGCTGCCGAATGAAGTGGCGCATGTTGCGAACGGACACCACGTAGCCGTCGCGAAGCGTCCAGGCGAGCTGCGCGACCATCAGCCAGGTGCCTCCGCGGCCTCGGGCTCGGCCGTCGGAAACTCGTCGGTCTCCGGGCCGGCGCCGTCGGTGGTGGCCGGCGCGCCGGTGAGCGTGAGGAAGACGTCGTCGAGGGTTGGCCGACGCAGCCCGAGGTCCGATACCGGGATCGCCGCCTCCCGAAGGGCGTGCGCGGATCTCTCGATCATTGAGATTCCGTCCTCCGGCGCCGGCAGCGTGAGCTCCCGCTCCAGCTCGGAGGGCTCGGGCGTCCCGCACCCCAGCCGGGTGAGCGCCTCGATCGCGCGCTCGCGATCCCACGAGTTCGCGAGCCGCACGAAGATCATCTGGCCGCCGACGGAGTCCTTCAGCTCATCGCCGGTTCCCTCGGCGATGACGCGGCCGTGGTCGATCACCGCGATGCGGTCGGTCAGCTGATCCGCCTCCTCCAGGTACTGCGTGGTCAGGAGCAGGGTCGTGCCCTCCCGGACGAGCTCCCGGGTTATGTCCCAGATCTGGTTACGGCTTCGCGGGTCGAGTCCGGTGGTCGGCTCGTCGAGGAACAGGATGCGCGGCCGGGTGAGCAGGCTGGACGCGAGGTCCAGCCGGCGCCTCATGCCGCCCGAGTAGGTCCGCGCCAGCCGGTCGCCGGCGTCCGCGAGGTCGAATCGCTCGAGCAGGTCGTCGGCGCGCTTGCTCGCCTCCCCGCGATCCAGCCGGAAGAGCTGGCCGAACATGCGCAGGTTCTCGCGGCCGGTCAGGAGCTCGTCGATCGCCGCGAACTGCCCGGTCAGCGCGATGAGCTCGCGGACCTCGCCGGCGTGGCCAACCACGTCGCGACCGAAGACCGACGCGCTGCCCTCGTCCGGCCGAAGCAGGGTCGCCAGCACTCGGACCATCGTCGTCTTCCCGGCGCCGTTCGGGCCGAGGAGGCCTAGCACCGTGCCCTCCTCGACCGCGAGGTCCACGCCGTCGAGGGCTACGGTGGAGCCGAACCGCTTGACTATCCCTTCGGCATGGAGCGCACGCTCGGCCATGCCCCTAGTTCAGCACGTGAGTGCCCCACCCGGTTCTAAGCCGCTGCGGCCAGCTCGACCGAGGTGGGCTCGAGCGCGTGCTCGAGCACCTCGTCGATCGTCATGACCGGATGGAAGCGCATCTGCTCGCGAACGTCGGACGGCACGTCCTCGAGGTCGCCCCGGTTGCGCTCGGGGACGATCACCTCGGAGAGGCCGGCGGCGTGGGCCGCCAGGACCTTCTGCTTCAGTCCGCCGATCGGCAGCACGCGTCCCTGAAGCGTGATCTCGCCGGTCATCCCGACGTCGTGGCGAACCGGGCGGCCGGAGAGCAGCGACGCCAGCGCGGTGGTCATGGTGATCCCGGCGCTGGGGCCGTCCTTGGGGATCGCGCCCGCCGGCACGTGGACGTGGAACTTGCGATCGGCGAACGCCTCCTCGTCGATCCCGAGCTGATCGGCACGGCTCCGGACGAAGGACAGCGCGATCCGCGCCGACTCCTTCATCACGTCGCCGAGCTGGCCGGTGAGAACGAGACCCTCGTCGCCGGGCATCGCGGTCGCCTCGATGAAGAGGACATCGCCCCCCGCGTTCGTGACCGAGAGGCCGGTCGCGACTCCGGGAACGGCCGTCCGCTCGGCGGCCTCCTGGAAGAACCGCTGACGTCCAAGGGCCTCGCGGATCGCCGCGACTTCGACCTGAACGGGTGCACTCGTCTCGCCGGAGGCGATTCGAGTGGCGATCTTGCGCAGCGCCTTGCCTAGCTCGCGCTCGAGGTTGCGCACGCCCGCCTCGCGGGTGTACTCGGTGATCACGGTGCGGATCGCCTCTTCGTCGATCTCGACCTCGTCTTCCCGCAGCCCGTTGCGCTCGCGTTGGCGCGGCCACAGGTAGCCGCTCGCGATGGCGATCTTCTCGTCGGTCGTGTAGCCGTCGAACCGGACGACCTCCATGCGGTCGAGCAGGGGCGCCGGGATCGTCTCGGCGATGTTCGCCGTGGCGATGAACAGCACTCCGGACAGGTCGAGCTCGACGTCCAGGTAGTGGTCGCGGAAGCTGTGGTTCTGCGCCGGGTCGAGCACCTCGAGCAGCGCCGCCGAGGGGTCGCCGCGCCAGTCCGCGCCGACCTTGTCGACCTCGTCCAGCATGATCACCGGGTTCATCGTCCCCGCGTCGCGGAGCGCGCGGACCAGGCGGCCCGGCAGCGCACCGATGTAGGTGCGTCGGTGGCCGCGGATCTCAGCCTCGTCGCGGACGCCGCCCAGCGACATGCGGACGAACTCGCGCCCGGTGGCGCGGGCGATTGACTCGCCGATCGAGGTCTTGCCGGTGCCGGGTGGGCCGATCAGAGTCAGGATCGCGCCGGAGCCACGCTCGTCGTCGATCTCGCGATCGCGGCGGAGCTTGCGCACGGCGATGTACTCGGTGATCCGGTCCTTGACGTCCTCGAGGCCTGCGTGGTCGGCGTCCAGCACCTCGCGCGCGTGCGCGGGATCGAGGCGCTCCTCCGACCGCTCGCCCCATGGCACGGCCAGCAGCCAGTCGAGGTAGGTGCGGATCATCGAGCCCTCACCGCCGTTCTCGCCCATCCGCTCGAGGCGGCCCAGCTCGCGCTCGGCCTGTTCGCGGACGTCGTCCGGCATGCCGGCCTCGTCGATCTTCTTGCGGTAGTCGTCGACCACGGAGCCCTCGTCCTCGCCGAGCTCCTTGCGGATCGACTCCATCTGCTTGCGCAGGAAGTACTCGCGCTGCTGCTGCTGAGCGCCCGACTCCACGTCGTCGCGGATGCGCTTGCGGACCTGAAGCTCGGCCAGTCGCTCGCGCTGGGCTGCCACGGCCTTCTCGAGCCTGGCGGTCACGTCCAGCGTCTCCAGGAGCTCGCGCTTCTGCTCGAAGCTGAGGTCGGGGGAGTAACCGGCGGTGTCGGCGAGCTCGCCCGGCTCGGTGATCGAGCGCAGGAAGGCCTGGATCCGCGGGTCGGCGTCCCTGACCTCGAGGATCTCGTCGACCACCGCCCGGTACTCCTGCTCCAGCGCGCGGGTGCGCTCGTCGGTGGGGGAGTCGTCGCGGTGCTCGCTCACGTCGACGCGTAGCCGCCCGTCGCCCCCGGAGGCGGCCGCCCCGGCGACGCCCCGGTACAGACCCTCGAACGCGACGGCCTCGATGCCGCCGGGGATCTTCATGCGGTCCGCGACCTGGGCGACCGTGCCGACGGTGCCGAACTCGGCGCCGTGGCGCGGCACCAGGAACACACGCTCCGCGTCGCCGACCTCCAGCGCGAGCGTGGCGGTCATGCCGGGGAAGACGACCGAGTCCTCGATTGGGATCAGGGGAAGGTTTTCCATGTCTGGCTCCTCTTCTAAGCTCGTGAACGAGTATAGCCAGCAATGATTATGGGCTATAACTATCTGTGACGTGAATCCGGTTTCGGCCACATCCACCCCGTCAGCGCACGACATCGGCGACGCGACGCTCGGATCCGGATCCGGCCTCCTCGTCCTGCGACTGGCGCGTGCCGCGGCGTGGCGCCTCGGCCGCAGCCTCGCCGAGAGCGGACTGCGCTGGACGGAGTTCGCGGTCCTCCATCACCTCGAGGCGCAGGGCCCGGCGTCGCAGCGCGATCTGGCGCTGGCGCTTCGCATCCAGCCCTCCAACATCGTCGGCCTGCTCGACGAGCTCGAGCGGCGGCGCCTGCTGACGCGCACGCCCGATCCGAGGGACCGGCGCCGTCACCGGGTGCAGTTGACGGCCCGTGGCCTGCGGGCCGTGACCCTCGCGCGCGAGGCCACGCAGCGCGCGGAGGCCGATTTGCTCGCGCCGCTCAGCCCGGCCGAGCGGCGGGAGTTCCACGACCTGCTGGTCCGGCTCACCGCCCACACCTGCGACCGCGGTGGCTTCGGCGGCTCGGGCTGCGGAGCGGCCTACTCGGAGCGGTAGTACGAGATCGCGCCGGTCTTCGAGAGGTCGCCCTCGTGGATCGCCTCGGCGTCGAGCACCAGCTCGATCTGATCGCTGACGACACGGCCGCCGCCCGGCAGCTCGTCTTGCCACGAGACGCCGAAGTCGTGACGGTTCACCCTGCCGCGCCCCTGGAACCCGATTCGCCGAAGCGTGCCTCGGTTCTCGTCGCCGACCCAGAAGGGCGTCTCCCATCCGCCCAGATAGGAGATGTCCATGGGCACCGTCCGCGTTACGCCGCGAATCGTGATGTCCGCCTCCGCCTTGAACTCGGTGTCGCCGGTGCGCTCGATGAACCTGCCGTTGAAGCTGATCACCGGATGGGTCTCGACGTCGAAGAAGTCCGCGCTACGAAGGTGAGCGTCGCGGTCCGCCTCGCCGGTCCAGAGCTTCGCGGCGTCGATCTCCCCCTCGAACGTGGATTCCAGGCAGCTGTCCCAGTCGAACTCGAGCCGCCCGTGGACGTCCTTGAACAGGCCGCGCACCCACGTGACCATCATGTGCATGGCGCGGAACTCGACCTCCGTGTGGCCGGGCTCCAGGATCCAGGTGGTCATCCGGCTATGAAGGCTCGACCACGAAGGCGACCTCGTCCACGTAGCACCACGACCAGTCCTCGCCGGGCTCCAGCGAGCTGACGATGGGGTGGCTCTCCGCCGCCGCGTGCTTCGAGGCGTGCTTGTTGGGGGAGGAGTCGCAACAGCCCACCTTGCCGCAGGTTCGGCAGGCTCGCAGGTGCATCCAGCGGCCCCCGATACGCAGGCACTCCTCGCAACCGGCGAACTCCTCGGGCGGGTCGACCTCGATCTGGTCGAGGTGGGTGCAGGTGGGCATGTACTCAGTGTGGCAGGGGCGTCAAGGGACTCCCTAGGCTTGTGGGCGATGGCCAGAACCGCCGCTGAGCTGCTCGTCGAGTGCCTCGAGGCCGAGGGCGTCGAGCACGTCTTCGGCATCCCGGGCGAGGAGACTCTGGACCTGAACGCGGCCCTGGCCGACTCGAGCATCGAGTTCGTTCCGGTTCGCCACGAGCAGGGCGGCGCCTACATCGCGGACGTCTACGGCCGCCTGACGGGCAGGGCGGGCGTCTGCCTTGGGACGCTGGGACCGGGTGCGACCAACCTGGTGACCGCGGTCGCCGACGCGTTCCTCGATCGTGCGCCGCTCGTCGCCCTCACCGGACAGGCGGACCTCGAGCGTCAGCACAAGGAGTCCCACCAGCACATCGACGTCGCCGAGATGATGCGCCCGATCACCAAGTGGAACGCGCGGCTCTCGGATCCCGAGATCGTGGCCGAGGTGGTCCGCAAGGCGTTCAAGGTCGCGGAGTCGGAGAAGCCGGGCTCGACCCACATCGAGCTCCCGGAGGACGTGATGGCTTCCGAGGTCCCGGACGATGCGCGGCCGCTTCCGCGGCGCCCGGTCCCGGCGTCCGAGCCCCCCGCCCGGGTGCTGATGGAGGCCGCCGGCATGATCAACGGCGCCGAGAACGCCGTCTGCCTCGCGGGCAACGGCGTCGTCCGCGCGGGCGCCGCTCCGGCGCTGCGGGAGTTCGCGCGCGCCACCGGGATCCCGGTCGCCGTCACCTTCATGGGGAAGGGGCTGATCGAGTCGGACTCCGACCTGGCGCTCGGCGCCGTGGGCCTGCAGGCCGGCGACTTCTCGATGGCGGGATTCGACGACGCGGACCTGGTGATCAGCGTGGGCTACGACCTGGTCGAGCACTCTCCGGCGCTCTGGAACCCGAACGGCGACAAGCGAGTCGTCTGCATCGACTCGCTCCCGGCGGAGACCGACGAGAACTTCATGCCCGAGGTCGAGCTCGTCGGCGACGTCTACGCGATCCTGCTGCGCCTGGCGCAGGAGTGCCGGGACGCGCCGTCCCCGGGCGGGTCCCCCAAGCTGCGCCACGCCGTCGACGGCATCCTCGACGCGGCATCCACCGCCGACTCCTTCCCGGCGCTTCCGCCGCGGGCGCTCCTCGAGATTCGTGAGGCGCTCGGCCGCGACGACATCCTGGTCTCCGACGTCGGCCTGCACAAGCTCTGGATCGGGAGGGCGTTTCCCACCTTCGAGCCCAACACGGTGCTGATCGCCAACGGGCTCGCGGGGATGGGGTTCGCGGTGCCCGCGGCGATCGCCGCCAAGCTGGTGCACCCCTCTCGCAAGGTCGTGGCGGTCTCGGGCGACGGCGGCTTCCTCATGAACTGCCAGGAGCTCGAGACCGCGATGCGGCTGAAGACCGCGTTCGTGAACGTCGTCTGGGAGAACCGCCAGTACGGGTCGATCGTCTGGAAGCAGGAGAACCGCTTTGGCCGTCACTTCGGGACGGACTTCCAGAACCCCGACTTCGTCCAGCTCGCCGAGTCGTTCGGCATGCCCGCCTGGCGCTGCGAGTCGATCGACGACTACAGGGGGCGGCTCCGGGAGGCGCTCGATCTCGACGTTCCGTCGCTGATCGCGCTGCCGATCGACTACTCCGTCGACGTGGCGATCGCGACCGAGCTTGGCACCGAGACGACACGCATCTAGAGTGCCTCTGTGCCTCATGTCACACGCCCTCGCGCGGCCACCGGAGTACGGTCCCCGCGAGGAGAGATGACCGTCCGCTCGCAGCTTCCCCCGGGCCCCAGGTACCCCGTCGCGCTGCAGACCCTCGGCTGGTGGGCACGGCCGATCGCGTTCATGGAGCGCGCACGGGCCCGCTACGGCAAGCGGTTCACGATCCGGCTCCTGGCCTCTCCGCCGTTCGTGATCCTCACGGAGCCGGACCAGCTGAAGGAGCTGTTCGCGGCTCCCCCGGACGTGCTGCATCCAGGCGAGGGCGCAGCGATTCTCGAGCCCGTGGTCGGCAGCAAGTCGCTGATCCTCCTCGACGAGGGCGAGCATCTCGAGCAGCGGAAGCTGATGACGCCCGCCTTCCACGGCGAGAGGATGCAGGCGCTCTCCGGCCTGATGGCCGACGTCGCCGAGCGCGAGATCGCCGGCTGGCCCCGCGACCAGGCGACACCCCTTCACCCCCTCTTCCAGGGGCTGACCATGGAGATCATCCTCAGGACCGTCTTCGGCCTCGATCCCGGCCGGCGCCTGAACGAGCTCCGCGAGCTACTCACGGCGATCCTCGACTTCAGCTCCAAGCCCGCCTCGGTCATCCCCCAGCTGCAGCGCGGGTACCTCGGCCGCGGTCCGTGGGTTCGCTTCGCGCGCATGCGCGAGCGGGCGGATCAGCTCCTCTACGAGCTGATCGACGAGCGCCGTGACAGCGACGAGGAGCGCGACGACATCCTCGCCCTGCTGCTGTCCGCCCGCCACGAGGACGGCTCCCCGATGACGGACACGGAGCTTCGAGACGAACTGATGACGCTGCTCGTCGCCGGCCACGAGACGACCGCATCAGAGCTCGCGTGGGTATTCGAGCGGCTTGCCCGCGAGCCCCCTGTGCTGCACCGGCTCGCGAGCGAGATCGACGCCGACGACGGCGACGCGTACCTGACCGCCACGATCCAGGAGACCCTGCGTCGCCGGCCGGTACTTCCGAACGCCGAGCCGAGGCTGGTGGTGAAGCCCGTCGAGATCGGCGGCTGGGCGTATCCGCCCGGCGCCTGCCTGATCGCCAACGCGTACCTGCTCCACCACGACCCGGACATCTATCCCGAGCCCTACGCGTTCCAGCCGGAGCGGTTCCTCGATTCGCAGCCCGGCACCTTCACCTGGATCCCGTTCGGCGGCGGGCGCCGCCGCTGCGTGGGCGCGAGCTTCGCAACGCTCGAGATGAAGATCGTCCTCCGCGCTGTCCTGAGCGCCTACTCGATCGAGCCCGCGCCGAACGGCGCCGAGCTCACCCGCCGCCGCAGCATCACGCTGAGCCCGAAGCTCGGGGCCCCGACGGTGCTCCGCGAGCGGGACCCGGTGCGCGCGCCGGCGCCGGCCGAGCCGACTGCCACGGCCGGCGTTTCCGCCTCCTGACGGCTGCGGTCATGCGAACGGGGTAGGGCAAGTAGGGCAGCGCCACCGCCGACAGCGCCAGGTCATGTTGATTCATTCCCGGTTTCCGGGAACGGATTCACTTCATCCGACGATGTCGTCCCGGGCGCGCGCCTACCCAGCCTCGAGCGGCTCGGGTGGAGTGACGGCCGGCGCCCTCGGCCTACGCCCTACGGGGGGACGGGGTGCGGCTCGGGCTCCAGGCGCACCGGGGCCTGGCGGCCGGATACGTCGTCGAGCGAGCGGCCCTTGGGCTCGATCCGCAGCGCGTAGGTGATGGTGAACCCGACCAGGCAGATGCCCGCGACGATGAACAGCAGGGCGCTCGTGCCGATGTCGCCCTGAAGGATCGGGAACAGGAACACCCCGAGCGCGGCTCCGAACTTCGCCATCCCCGCGGCGAAGCCGTGGCCCGCGGCTTTCAGCTCGCATGGGAACACCTCCGCCGGTAACGCGTACGTCGTCGCATTCGGCCCGGCGTTCATGAAGAAGTTGAAGATGATGAAGCCGCCGAACACCAGTCCCAGGTTGGAGTCCCCGCCGCCCGGCAGGGCGTCGGCGTAGCCGAGGATGCAGAGGGCGACCGTCATCATCGCGAAGCCCGTGAGCTGCAGCGGGATCCGTCCCCACCGGTCGACGAGGTAGATCGCCGTCAGGAATCCGAAGACGAGGAAGATGTCGAGCGCTGCCGTGCCCTTGGTGGACGCGATGTCGTCGGAGAGGAAGGTCGCGTTCGGGCCCGCCAGTGCGAGGGCCGCCAGCAGGGTGGGGGTGAAGATCCCCACGCCGTAGGTGGCGATGTCCATCAGGAACCACGGCACCGAGGTGAAGACGGTCCGCCGGATCATCCCGCGTCGAAACAGCTCGGGTTGGAAGAGCGCCTTGAAGCCTTCGGGCACCTGGGGGCCCTTGCGCCGGTCGGCGTCGGTGACGACCACCTGATGTCCCACGAGCGACTCGGTCACCGCGGTGGCCTCCTCCTCGCGGCCGTTCTGCGCCAGCCAGCGCGGGCTCTCGGGAACGCTGCGGCGCAGCCAGATGATCACCAGCGCCGGGACGACGCCGAAGCCGAGCATGATCCGCCACGAGCTCACCTCGGGCAGGATCAGCAGCACGATCACGCCGACCACCGCACCCAGGAGGATCCCCGCCGCCTGCAGGCTGAACGCCCCGACGAGCCAGCGGCCGCGGGCCTTGACCGGCAGCACCTCAGCGAGATAGCTGGCGGCGACCGGATAGTCGAGCCCGATCGCGAGGCCCAGGGCGAACCGGAAGGCGATCAGCGCCCATACGTTCCAGGCGAAGATGCACGCGACAGAAAACAGGGCGAACATGGCCAGGTCGTACTTGAAGATCCGCCGCCTGCCGATCTTGTCCGCCAGCGGCCCAAGAAGCGCTGCCCCGAAGATGGCGCCGACGATCGCGGCGGCGGAGACAAGCCCCTTCATCGCGTCGCTGAGGTCGTACTGATGAACGATCAGTGGGTTGGCGACGCCGATGATGAAGAAGTCGAAGCCGTCGAGCATCACCCCGAGCGCGGCGAGCAGCCAGAAGCGCCGGTGAAGTGGCGTCATCTCGGCGCGGTCCAGCGCGTCGCCCAGCGGCTCCGCACCTTCCGTGGTCATTGCGGTTGCCTGGTCGATTGCTGAAACTCCTGCCGGTCCCTCGGCCGGGCAACCTGCCTCACCGGGGGGCGCTCGAAGGCGTCGATCCTGGCACCGCGCGCGAGCTCCGAGGTTGCCAAGTTGTTACGCCTCCGTCGGCGCGAGCGCATCGAATCCGGCATACGATTGGCGGCGTCGTCATGGCGTGGCGGTCGCACACCGGGAGGCACGAGGTGAACGTCGACTCCGTGCGCCTGGATCCGGGAGCACACCGGTCGCCGCGCGACGGCGTCTGCCTGCTCGAGCTCGCCTCGCTCATGGCCGGCGAGAGGTTCTCCGACCGCCCACGCTGCGCCTGCGTCGTGATCGCGGCGTTTCTGCGCGACTGGAACGATCGCTCCGGGTACGCGCAGCGCCAGCATCTGCGCCCCTATGCGAGGCGCGTGATCCGCTCACGCACACGCCGAAGCGGGACCCATCGCAGGCGTGACGTCTGCCTGATCTGGGCGGGTGCCGACCTGAGCGGGAACTGGGTCAACCGCGCGTTGCGGCGGATCGCCATGCGCCTGCGGATCCTGGCGATCCTGGGAATTCGCCCGGCGCTGCGGCTGAACGAGGGCGCCGGCCAGCTCGCCGCGCGCGTGGTGTTCTCCCAGTACGACTCCGAGACCGGACTGATGCTGGTCGACGAGCTGCTCGAGATCGGATCCCCGGATGAGCCCCACGCCGTCGCCGAGCGCGACGGTCGCGACGGGGACGCGCTGGCGCGGGCCGTCGTCGAGAGCGCCATTCGCCACCCCATGCCGCTCCGCGACCCGACGGCCGGCGGGGGTGGCAACGGCAACGGTCACGCGAACGGGAACGGGAACGGTCACCGGCTCGCTGAGCCCCCCGAGCGCGTGCCGGCCGACGTCTAGAAACCGCGGCGCTCGCGGGCGCGGTTTCGAGCGCGCCGAAGGGCGGGGTTCCCACCCCGGTCCGACAGCTCGCTGGCGACCCGGATGCTGCGGATCGCGAACAGGATCGCGAGGGCGACGATGACGAGACTCACGCCGGCGACCTGCCCCGGTGAGACGTCCGCCACGGTGACGAAGAAGGCATACACGACGATGACCCCGATCACACCGAGCCACAGAGGCACCGCCAGCCTCCCCAGGATCCTCATCGCACGGGCAGGTTAGCTCCTAGCATGCCGCGGATGCGAAGGGCCTCCGAGGTCACGATGCGCGAGCTCGCCACCGTCGTCGTCGGCGCCTGCCTGGCGGCGCTGGTCATGCACTGGCCGCTGATCCTGAACCTGGGGCACGACATCCCCAAGGATCTCGGCGACCCGCTCGCGCAGGCCTACCAGATGGCGTGGGACGGCCATGCGCTCGCTCACCAGCCGCTCCACTTCTTCGACGCCAACCAGTTCTGGCCGTTCGGCGACTCACTCGCCTTCTCCGACGCGCTCATCGGCTACGCCCCCGTCGGGCTGATCGGCTCGGGCCCGCACGCCGCCGTGTTCCGCTACGACCTGATGTTCCTGTTCGCGTACGCGCTCGCGTTCGTGGGCGCCTACCTGCTGGCCCGCGAGGTCGGGCTCGGTCCCGGCGGCGCGGCGGTCGCCGGCGCCGCGTTCGCCTTCGCGCCGTTCCGCCTGGAGCAGGACGGGCACATGCAGGTGATCTCGAGCGGCGGGATTCCGCTCTCGCTGGCGTTCGCGCTCCGGGGCTACCGGCGCCGGCGGCCGGGCTGGGTCGTTGCGGGCTGGATCGTCGCCACCTGGCAGCTCCTGTTGGGATTCACGCTGGGCCTCCCGTTCGCCTATTTGCTGGTCGCGCTCTGGATCGTCGCCGCGATCGTGTGGTGGCGCCGCGGAAGGCCGGGGATCGACCGCGCGCTGGCGATCGCGACGGTGGCGGGCGCGGTCATCTTCGTCGGCACCGGCTTCGGCCTCAGCCGGCCGTACGAGCACGTCGCGGCGGCCCACCCCGACGCGAAGCGCACGCCCGGCGACGTCGAGGCGTACTCATCGCCGCCCTGGGCGTACCTGGTGGCGCCGGATGAGAACTTCGTCTGGGGGGCGGCCAGCGGGCCGATCCGGGACACGCTCTCCAACGTCCCGGAGGAGACCCTGTTTCCCGGCATCGTGATCCTGGTCCTCGCGATCGCCGGGCTCGGCTCGAGCTCCTTTCCACGGTGGTTGCGGCGGGGCCTCGGGGTCGCGGTCCTCGTCGTCGCGATCCTGGCGATGGGCTTCCGGTCGGAGGCGACCTTCCTGTGGCCGTACCGGTGGATCTACGAGGTCTTACCGGGGTGGAACGCCATCAGGGTCCCCGGGCGCCTCGACACGTTCACGGCGCTGGGCCTCGCGCTGCTCGCCGGCGCCGGGCTCGAGCGACTGATGGCATGGCGGCCTCTGCGGGGAGCCGCGGCATGGCGCGGCGGCGCGGCGATCGCGGCCGTTTGCGTGTTCCTGGTCCTGGTGGAGGGGCGGGGTCTCCCCTTCGATCCGTTCGACAACCAGGCGCAGCCAAAGGTGCCCGCGGTGCCGCCGTCTGCAGCCTCCGCGCCGGCGCCGCAGCTTCACCTGCCCGCCGAGCGCGCGACCGACAACCGCCGCTACGTCCTGTGGTCCACCGACGGCTATCCGAAGATCGTCAACGGCCGCTCGAGCCTCAACCCGCAGTACACACGGCGCATCATCCGCAAGGAAGAGGCGTTTCCCGATCCGCGAGGCGTGGAGCTGCTTCAGCGCCTGGGCGTCAAGTCCGTGGTGCTGCACACAAATCGAACCGGCGGAACGCCCTGGCAGGACGCCGCCCGGAAGCCGCTTCGCGGCCTGCCGCTCACGCGCAGCCGCGACGGGGACCTCCTGATCTACGAGCTTCAGCCCGTGGGCTCGGGGGCCAAGCGCCCGGCGGACCGCTCGTCCCGCCGCTCGCGATAACGCAGCACGGCGAGCGTGGCCGCCGAGATCGCCGCCGCGCCGGCGACGAGGGTGAGCGCGGCGGTGCCGTTATGAAGCGGCGTCACCGGGTCGCCCGCGACCGTCGGCCCGAACACGAAGATCAGGATCCACGCGGCCAGCGCGCCGGCCGCCAGGCGTGCGTCGCTCAAGCGAACGCGGGGGTCGCTCGGTCCGTGAGGACGATCGCGGTCGCGAGGGCGGCGACCACCGGTGCCGCCGCCAGCCAGCCATTGCCGACGCCCACGACCGTGAGCAGCGTGTGCTCGAGGATGCCGTTGCCGAGCTCGCCCGCCCAGGTGCTGGTCCCGTTCTGCCCGATGAGCGGGAATGTCATCGACCCGACGAGCATGAGGAGGAACGAGGGGATCGCCATTGCCAGGGTCAGGGCCGGAAGCCGCTTGTAGGAGACGGCCCAGCCGAGCGCCAGGAACGGCATCGCACCGATCAGGAAGCGCGGCCCGGGCGTGCCGCCCCCGAACGGCAGCCAGTAGCCGGAGTTGTAGATGAAGAACACCGCGGCGACGGCGAGGACGACGTTGGCCTCCGCCCGCCTCTCGGTCTGGCGCATGAGCACCGCTCCGATCAGGGCGACGGCCAGGACCGGGGTGAGCGTCAGGATCCCGCGGCTCGCCACCGGCAGGAGGCGAGGGCCCCCTCGCGCTCGCGGAGCAGGATCGCGAAGGCGGCGAACCCAGGGCGGCCGACGCCACATGCGAGAAGTACTCGGCGGCGAACGTCATCAAGATCGTTCCGAGCCCGAGCCCGAGCCCGAGCGTGACGGCGGCGGCCGTCCCGAATCCGGGCTGGATTCGATCACCGACCCCGCGCACCAGGAGCAGCAGGAGGATCGCGGGGATGACGGCGCCGAGCAGCGTCAGCGCCCAGACCATCGGCGTCTCGTCGCGTGGCTTGCGTTTCGGCGGCGTCGCCGAGACCGACCAGGCGCCCGCGGCGTCGAGGGCCATGTACTCGGCAGGGTGAGCAGTGGCAGGCGGGCGCCTTCACCGAGTAGAAGTGGCCGTCGACGAAGGCATTGTCCTTCGTCTGCCAGTGCCATCGTTCGCCTGGCCGTCGGCCAGCGCCCGCACCTGTGCGAGGTGGGCGAGCTGCGCCCAGCCCGTCGAGTGCATGACGAACCCCCACGCGATCCCGAGGCAGGCGATCGCAGCGAGGGCTCAACGGGTCCGGCACAGGGCCATCGTCCAGGGAGGCGGAGAGCGCACCTCGACGACCTCGAATCTCGCCTTAAGGAAGCGGACGAAAGAGCGGTGCGACCAGTGGTTGAGGTGCCCCGGCGTGTTGCCGAGCGCGCCCAGGTACTTGAGACGGGCCATGTTGAGGGCGCGCCACAGCGGTTCACGGGGGACGCTGACGATCGCCCAGGGCGACGCCAGGGAGGCCACGACCGAGAGCGCCCTCTGGGGATCGGGCAGGTGCTCCATGACCTCGCAGCAGACGATCAGCTCGGCGGCGTCGACGGCGGGATCGAGCTCCTCCACGCGCGCGACGCGGAAGTCCGCGGAGACCCCGGCTGCCCTGGCCCGACGCTGCGCCTCCGCGATCACGTCAGCCGACGCGTCGGTGCCGCGCGCCCGAAGGCCGCGCGCAGCCAGCCGCCGGGCCAGCTCGCCCTCGCCGCAGCCGACCTCGTGCGCCTCGGCCGCGCCCGTGAGATCCGCCAGCTCGAGCAGTTCGCGGATGAAGCCGGCGACGAGCCGTCGTTCGATGGGGTTGGCGGTCCCGTACTTGTCGTAGACGTTGCCGCCGACCTGGGCCGGCGCTGCCGCGGTGGAGCTCAGACGCCGACCTCGCTGCGGTCGCGGTCCCGGGCGCTCCCGGGTTCCGCGGGAAGCCCCTCGGCCCTGGCGGTGATGGGCTCGGCGCCCGGCTCGTAGTGGGACGGCTCGATCCCGGCCTCGAGCTCGAGCCTCCGGACGCGCTCATACGTCCGCTGGGCGATCACGCGCTGTCCCGCCAGGGCCTCGCCGACGATCCCCAGCCCGAACATCTGCACGGCGGTGAGCGCGAGAATCGCGCCGAGGATGAGGGATTGGATGTGGCCGGTCGTGTCGCCGTTCAGGATCGCGTCGGCCAGGAAGGGGCTGAAGGCGGCGAGCGCGGCGAGCGCGAAGAGGATCGCGACCACCGTGAACACGCGGAGGGGCTCGTACAACACGTACGCCTTGAAGATCGCGAGTGCGTTGCGACGCACGTAGCGCGCGGTGGTGTCGACGAGTCGCGAGTCGCGCGTCTCCGGGTTGCTGGAGATCGGCACGTGCTCGAGGGCGACCAGCGTCTTGCCCGCCTGGATCAGACTCTCGAGCGTGTAGGTGTAATTGGAGACGACGACGAGCTGCAGCGCCGCCTCCCGGTTGTAGGCGCGAAAGCCGGAGGTCGTGTCGGGGATGGCCGTGCCCGAGGCTCGGCGGACGACCCAGCTCCCGAGCCGCTGGAGCAGCTTCTTCGACGCCGAGAAGTGCTCGACGTCCTTCACCTGGCGGTCGCCGACGACCATGTCAGCGCGGCCATCGAGGATGGGGCCCACGAGCCGCGGGATGTCCCCCGCCTGGTACTGGTGGTCGGCGTCCGTGTTGACGATGACGTCCGCACCGAGCTTGAGCGACGCGTCGATGCCCGCCTGGAAGGCCGCCGCGAGCCCCTTGTTGTTGGTGAGCCGGACGATGTGGTCGACGCCGTTGGCCCGTGCGACGTCGACGGTCCGGTCGGTCGAGCCGTCGTCGATCACGAGCCATTCGACCTCGTCGAAGCCTGTGAGCCGGCGCGGCAGCTCACGCAGGACCTGGGGAAGCGTCTCCTCCTCGTCCAGGCACGGAATCTGGATCACGAGCTTCATGCCCCGCGGCCATGGTACGGCGCAGGGCGGCAACTGCGGCAACGCCGCCCACCCCCAGCTAGTTTGGGCTCGCACATGCACGTGCTGGCCGCAATCTCGCTGCCGCTCGTCCACGGCGGCGACCTCGTCAAGGCGATCACGATCCCGCTCTTCACGGGCGCGATCGGTTATGTCATCAACTGGACCGGCGTCTGGATGCTCTTCTACCCGGTCCGGTTCGCGGGCTTCCGGCTCCCCGGGCTGGGCTCGGCGGTCACGCTGCTGCCGCGGCGCGTGCAGCAGGTTCCCGGCTTCATGCACGGCGCCGTGGGGTGGCAGGGAATCGTCCCCTCGCGGGCCGCGAAGATGGGCTCGATCGCGGTCGACAAGGGGATCGCAAAACTGGGCAGCCCGGCCGAGTTCTACCGCCAGCTCGACCCCGAGCGGATCGCCGAGCACATCATCGCCTCCTCCAGGGACGAGGTCCGCGATGTCGTCGAGCGGATCATGCGCCGCGAGAACCCGGGCCTCTGGGACGACCTCCCACCGCGAATCCGCGAGGCGGTCCACTCCCGGGTGCAGGAGCAGCTGCCGGACATCGTGCGCGAGGTCACCGCCGAGATCGGCGAGAACATCGACCAGCTCCTCGACGTGAAGCTCATGGTCATCCGCCGGATGGAGGAGCACCCCGAGCTGGCAAACCGCGTCTTTCGCGACGTCGGCGAGCGGGAGCTGCGCCTGATCGTCAACCTCGGCTTCGTCTTCGGGCTGCTGCTCGGCATTCCGGTCGTCGGGATCACCTTCGCGTTCCCGCACTGGTGGGTGCTGCCCGCCTGCGGCGTGGTTGTCGGCTGGGTCACCAACCTGCTCGCGATCTACATGATCTTCGAGCCGGTGGAGCCCCGGAAGCTGGGCCCGGTCCTGATCCATGGCCTGTTCCTCCGCCGGCAGAGCGAGGTGGCCGACGTCTACGCGGCGATCATCGCGGACGACATCGTCACGGTCGGCAACATCGGCGAGCAGCTCATGCACGGGCCGAGCTCGGACCGCACACGGCTCATGCTCGAGTCATTGCTGCGGCCGGCGATCGACCGCGCCGCGGGCGGCGTCGTGACGCGCGAGGCGGTCCGGCTGGCAGTCGGGCCGCGCGAGTACGAGACGATCCGGGAGTCCGTGGCCACCGAGGCAGCTCGTCACACGATGACCCCGCTCTCCGATCCGGAGTTCAGCGCCCGCCAGAGCGAGCGCATCGAGGAGCTCCTGAGCGCCAGGATGCGCGAGATGTCGTACCCCGACTTCTCCGAGCTGCTTCGCTCGGCGATTCGAGAGGACGAGTGGCTCCTGTACCTTCACGGCGCCGTGCTGGGATTCGGCGCCGGCCTCATTCACCTCGCGATCTTCGGAGTCTGACTTGCCGCCCGACGAGCAGAAGGGCGACGCGAACGGGCCGCTCGACGTCCTGCCCGCGGCCGCCCGCGTGGCGGCGTCGGCCTGGTTGCACGCGGCCGAGCGGAGCCTGGGCGCGTCGCTTCACCTCGGCTCCCGGATCGCGCGGGCCGCGCGTGGCGGCCGAGAGGCGGCCGCCCCGTCCGAGCCTCACCCCGGGACGGAGGGGTCCCGGCCCCGGGCGAAGCGCTCCCACACGACGCGCGATGCGCTCAGGGATCGGGGCGCGGAGCTCTTGGCGAGGTCAGCCGACGTCGCCGACGCCGAGGACCTCCATCCCGCGTACGCACGGATCCTGGAGAACCTCGCGCCCGACGAGGCGCGCATCCTCCGACTGCTGGCGAGGCACGGCCCGCAGCCGGCGGTCGACGTGCGGCGGGGGTTGCCGCTGGTTTCGTCGCTCGTCGCGCCTGGGCTCAGCATGATCGGCAGCGAATCCGCCTGTCGCCATCCGGACCGGGTGCCCGCGTACCTCGACAACCTGAACCGCCTGGGGTTGATCTGGTTCTCGCGCGAGACCCTTCGCGACGTCAACCGCTATCAGGTGCTCGAGGCCCAGCCGGACGCGGTCGCGTCGATGCGCGAGGCGGGGCGGACCTCTCGCACCGTGCGCCGCAGCATCCACCTCACTCCGTTCGGCTCCGACTTCTGTGAGGTGTGCCTCCCGCTGCACGCCCCGGAGGGAGACGGCGGCGCCGGAGGCTAAGGGCAGTGAGGGGGAAGCGTCACCGTCGCGCGAGCGTTTCGTGCGTCTTGGTGCGCATCTCGTCACGCCCCTGCCATCAGCGCCCCGGCGGGGGGTGGTTGAGTTTGCGTGCAAATAGCGCACGCAAAGTCGGTCACCCCATGGCCCTGCCGCGAGCGTCGGCCATGCCTCGACAGAGTCCAGTCTCGATCCGTGGCGAGAGGGGGACGGACTAGGACAGCTCGACGCGCTCGACGACCTGAGGTTCGACGGGGCGGTCGCCGGCCCCCGTGGGAGTGGCCTCGATCGCGTCGACCGCGTCCATCCCGTCCGTCACCTCGCCGAAGACCGTGTGCTTGCCGTCAAGCCATGGGGCCTCGGCCGTGGTGACGATGAAGAACTGCGAGCCGTTGGTGTTCGGCCCCGCGTTGGCCATCGCCAAAGCGCCGCGGACGATCTTGTGGTCGTTGAACTCGTCCTCGAACGTATAGCCGGGGCCGCCGGTCCCGGTGCCCTCCGGGCACCCTCCCTGGACCATGAAGTCCTTGATCACCCGGTGGAAGGCCAGGCCGTCGTAGAACCCGTCCTCGGAGAGCTTGCGGAAGTTCTCGACCGTCTTGGGGGCGTCGTCGTCGAAGAGCTCGACCGTGATCGGCCCGGCGTTCGTGTGGAGGGTTGCCACGGACACTGCGCGGCACTCTAACGAGCGGCTTCACCGATCGTTCACGAAAGATGCCGCGGGCTTCGGCTGTGCCCCTTATGCTGCTGCCATGATCGACGGCCAGGGTTGCGCGTGACGCGTCGCGGCCAGGGAATGCTCGTCGCGCTCGCGGTCATCATGGGTGTCGCCCTCGTGGCAGGCGGAGTCGGCGTCCTCGCCCGCTCGAGCTCCTCGACGGAGGCGCACTTCAACGTCATCAACGGCACCCCCCATCCCGACAACCTCCGGGGAACCGGCGGGCGGGACAGGATCCGCGGCCTTGGCGCCGGCGACAAGATCAAGGGGCGTGGCGACGACGACGTGCTCAAGGGCGGCAAGGGAGGCGACGTGATCGGCGGCGGCAAGGGCTTCGACCGCATCATGGGCGGACCAGGAAACGACCGGATCAACGCTCGCGACGGGCGCCCCGACGAGATCGACTGCGGCGCCGGCAAGGACTTCGCGAAGGTCGACCGGCACGAGGACGGCGTGTACGGCTGCGAGACGGTGCGCGGCCCCAGGGGGCCGAATTGACCGATCGCGAGCGACGTGAGCTGGAGGCGGCCGCCGAGGAGGAGCGGTCCGACGAGGGCATCGGACGCCGGGAGTTCCTGGCCCGCACCGCCGGGCTCGCCGGGCTCGCCGGGCTGGCGACCGTGCTGCCCGCGGAGACGCTGATCTCCGAGGCGGCGAAGGTCCAGGCTCAGCACGCGTTCCCGTCGGCCCGCGACATCCCCATCGACACCTTCGTGGTGTGCATGATGGAGAACCGCTCGTTCGACCATTACCTGGGGTGGTTTCCCGGCGCCGACGGCAAGAACAAGGGCTTGAGCTACCCGGACGAGCAGGGCGCCCGTCACGCGACCCATCCGCTGGCGCCCGACTTCCAGGGCTGCGGCTTCGCGGACCCCGACCACAGCTTCGAGGGCGGGCGGGTCGAGTACAACCACGGCAAGCTCGACGGCTTCTACATCGCCAACGACGCCTACGCGATCGGCTACTACGAAAAGCCCGACCTGCCGTTCCTGCCGGCGGTCGCCAAGGAGTTCACCCTCTATGACCGCTACTTCGCGTCGCTCCTGGGCCCGACCTACCCGAACCGCTACTACATGTGGTCGGCGCAGTCGGGAGGCCAGACGACCAACGACATTCCTTCCGGCTCGCTGGGCAACAACTGGGAGACGATCTTCGACCGGGCCCAGGCGGCCGGGCTCAGCGTCGGCTACTACGCCTCCGACCTCCCGTTCGCGGCGTTGTTCGGAAAGCGCGCGGTCCCGTGGATCCGGCACGTCGCGGACTTCTACGCCGACGCCGAGAGCGGCAACCTGCCCAACATCGCCTTCGTGGATCCGCCGTTCAACGCCGAGGAGCAGGGCCTCTCGGGCGACGAGCACCCCCACGGCGACATCCGCTACGGCCAGACCTTCATGTCCGAGATCACCCACGCCTTCCTCACCTCACCCCAGTTCCGGCGCGGCGCCATGTTCATCAACTACGACGAGTGGGGAGGGTTCTTCGACCACGTGGCTCCGAGGTTCGTCCCGGATGCCCGCCAGAGCAAGAAACTGTCGAAGACCTTCGGCATCACCGGCTTCCGGGTTCCCGGAGTCGCGGTCTCCCCGTACGCGAGGCGCGGTCACGTGAGTCACGCGACCGTGACCCACGAGTCGATCCTCAAGCTGATCTCGTACCGGTTCGGGCTCGGCTTCCTCAACAAGCGCCACCGCTACGCGTCGCAGATCGGCCGCACCTTCGACTTCGACCACCCGAACTTCGACGTGCCAGACCTCCCCAGGCCCGTGTTCCCGCCGGGCGCTCCGTGCCTCGGCGCCGCGCCGCCGGAGTCCCAGGGCGAGAAGCGCGAGGGGCCGGCGATCGACTCCACGGAGTTCCGCGACTACCTCGATCGCCTCGGGGTCAAGTGGGAGCCGGCGACGCCGGAGCGGATCTTCCCGGACCCGGGCCGGTTCGGGAAGGTGTCGGTGACCGCGGGAAGGAACGGCCGGGCGTGATCCGCCGGACGTCCGTCCTGCTCGCGCTCACCTTCGCGCTGCTGGCGGGCGCCGCCGCCCAAGCTGCCGCGAAGGTGCCGCACGTGCGCCACGTGTTCATCGTCGTCCTCGAGAACGAGAACGCCTCGGCGACGTTCGGCAGAGACAGCGAGGCCCCGTACCTGGCGAAGACTCTGAAGCGCAAGGGCGCCTTCGTGCCGAACTACTACGCGACCGGGCACTTCAGCAACGACAACTACATCGCCATGGTCAGCGGCCAGTCACCGAACCTCCAGAACCAGGCCGATTGCCAGTTCTTCAATGACGTGATTCCCGGGACGCCGATGAGCGACGGACAGGTGTTCGGCACGGGCTGTGTCTACCCGCCTGGCGCCCAGATGATCGGCAACCAGCTCGGCCACGCTGGCTACCAGTGGAAGGGCTACATGCAGGACATGAATGCCAACGCGCCGAAGGGCGAGCAGTCGCCGTGCCGCCATCCGGCGGTCGGGCAGCGCGACCCGTGGCAGAGCGCGACGCCCACGGACGAGTACGCGACGCGTCACAACCCGTTCATGTACTTCCACTCGCTCATCGACTTCAAGCGGACCTGCCGCCACCACGACGTCGACTACTCCCATCTGCGCCGGGACCTGAGGCACCGGCGGACGACTCCCGCCTACTCATTCATCGTCCCAGGCCTGTGCAACGACGGCCACGACGCCCCGTGCGCGAACGGGGAGCCCGGCGGGCTCGTCTCCGCCAACCGCTGGCTGCGCAAGCGGATGCCGAGGATCCTTCAGTCCCCGGGCTTCAAGCACCGCGGCCTTCTGATCGTGACCTTCGACGAGGCCGAGTCCACCGGACCGGAGGGGGACTCGAGCGCATGCTGCAACGAGCAGCCCGGCCCGAGCATCGTGCCCCCCAGCACCCCGGGCTTCGTGACGCCCGGCCCGGGCGGCGGCCGGATCGGGGCCGTCATGGTCTCGCCGTGCATCAAGCCCCGGACGGTGAGCGAGAAGAACTACAACCACTATTCGCTCCTGCGCTCGATGGAGAGCAACTTCGATCTGCCCTATCTGGGCTACGCGGGTCAGGCCGGCCTGCGCCCGTTCGGCTCCGACATCTTCACGCGGCCCAGCTGCTGATCCACATCCGTCCGCGGGTGCACGGCACCCTCCATGCCGCGTTGCGGATGTCACTAGATTGGTGGGTCTGACCACCTCGGCTTCCCACGACGAGCAGGTGCAGCTGGACCTGTCCAGCGACGCGACCAACGTCGCGGTCGCCAGGCATGCACTCGCGGAGCTTGCCCGGCGGGTCGGGGCCCACGTGGACGACGTGAAGATCGCGGTGAGCGAGGCGGTCGGGAACGCCGTCGTACACGCGTACCGCGGCGGTGAGACCGGAACGATCCGGGTCACCGGCCGGCACCAGCGCGGCCGCCTGGTGGTCACCGTCGCCGATGACGGCCTCGGGATGACGCCCAACCCCGGTACCCCGGGCCTCAGGGTCGGCATCCCGCTGATCACCAAGCTCTGCGACGACGTCCGCTTCACCTCGTCCGATCAGGGGACCGTCGTCTCGATGAGCTTCGCCACCAACGTCGTGGGAGCTGACTCATGACCGGCGCCGCTCCCCTCGTCAGCGAGATCCGGCTTGCATCGATCGTCGAGTCGTCCGACGACGCCATCCTGACCAAGGACACCGAGGGGACCATCACAAGCTGGAACCCCGGGGCCGAGCGCATGTACGGCTGGAGCGCCGAGGAGGCGATCGGGCAGAAGATCTCGATCCTGATCCCGGAGGACCACGCCGGCGAGGAGTGGCGGATCCTCGAGCAGGTGCTCGGCGGCGACCCGGTCGCTCACTACGAGAGCGATCGCCTCCACCGCTCGGGACGCCGGGTGCGGGTCTCGCTCAGCATCTCGCCCCTCCGCGACTCAAGCGGCGAGATCGTGGGGGCGTCGATCATCGCCCGGGACATCACGGCGCAGCACCGTTCGATGGACTTCGCGGCCAGGCTTCACAGGCTCACGGCTGCGTTCGCCAGTGAGATCACGCGCGAGGGCGCCGTGAGGGCGCTTCTCGACCAGTCGGTGGCAGGCCTCGGTGCGGACGCCGGCGCGGTTGGGCTGCTCAACGACGCCGGCGATCAGATCGAGCTGGCGGGGAGCATCGGCTACACGGCACCCGGGATCCAGGATTGGCGGCAATTTCCGCTGGACGCCGACGTGCCGATGAGCATCGTGGTGCGCACAGGCGAGCCGATCTGGACCGACTCCGCGGGCGAGCTTCGCAACCGGTTCTCGGGCCTGAGCGAGGCGAACATCCTGTTCTCGTCACTCGCCGTGATCCCGCTCCAGATCGAGGGCCGTCCGTTCGGAGCGATCGCGTTGAGCTTCAGCAGTCCCCACGAGTTCGACGAGGAGGAGCGGACCTTCATGCTCACCGCCGCACAACATGCGGCCCAGACCTTCGATCATGCCCGCGTCTACGAGGATCAGCGCCGCGCCGCGGAGCGGCTCTCCTTTCTGGCGGCGGCGAGCGAGCTGCTCTCCGGCTCCCTCGATCCGGACACCACCATGCAGAACCTCGCCAACCTGGCGATCCGGGAGCTCGGTGACTGGTGCGCGATCGACCTCGCCGACGAGGAGATGGGACTGAGGAATGTCGCCACCGCCCACGTGGATCCCGAGCTCGTGCGCCTCGCGAGCGAGTTTCGTGAGCGTTACCCCGTCGACCCCGATTCCCCGACGGGCACGCCCAACGTGATCCGCACCGGCAAGTCGGAGCTGTACGAGGAGATCCCCGACGAGATGCTCGTCGAGGCCGCGGAGGACGCGGAGCACCTGGAGATGATGCGCGAGATCGGCCTCGAGTCCGGCATGGTCGTCCCGCTGGCAGCGCGCGGACGGGTGCTCGGGGCGATCACCTTCGTCTCCTCGAATCCGGACCGGCATTTCGGCGAGGCCGACCTCGAGCTGGCCGAGGACCTCGCGCGCCGTGCCGCCCTCGCGATCGACAACGCCATGCTCTTCCGCCACGAGCACGACGCGGCGGTCACGCTGCAGCGTTCGCTGCTGCCCGAATCACTGCCCGAGCTGCCCGGCGTGGAGTTCGCAGCGCGTTACCTGCCCGCTGCTCCGGGCCTCGAGGTCGGCGGCGACTGGTACGACGTCACCGTGCTCGGTGATGGCCGCGCCGCGATGACCATCGGGGACATCGCGGGGCGCGGGATAAAGGCCGCCGCGGTCATGGGCCACGTATCGGGCGTGGTGCGTGCGTTCGTGCTCGATGGGGAGCCGCCGGACGAGGTGATGGAGCGCGCAAACCTGGTGATGCGCGAGGCGGCGCAACCGCAGATGGCGACCGCCGTGCAACTGGAGCTCGACGTCGAGTCGGGCCACATGGAGTACGTGCGCGCGGGCCACCCTCCGGCGCTGCTCCGGCTTGCCGACGGAACGGTCGAGAGGCTGGCCGGTGAGGGGACCCAGCCGCTTGGCATCTTCGACGATCTGGACTGCCGGACCCACCGCGTGGACTTCCCGCCCGGAAGCCTCCTGCTCCTGTACACCGACGGCCTGATCGAGCGCAGCGACCGCGACTTCGATGAGGAGCTGGAGAATCTCGCCGAGGCCCTCGCTCAGGGGCCCGCCGACGCCGAGGGTTGCCTGCGCTCGCTGGCGGAGCGCTTCAGCCCCGAGACGATCCGCGACGACGTCGCGATGCTGGCCGTCTCGCGAAGCTAGCCGGCGCTCACGATCGGGCTAACCGCCGTTCGCCGGGCCGAGGGGCGCGGCCGTCAGCGCCGGGTGCAGGTTGAGGTAGTAGCGCCTGTCAGGCTCCGTGCGGCGACCGGTGAGCATCCCGCGGGTCGTGATGTCGGGTCCCGCCTGGAAGCGACCGTCGTAGTCCATGAAGAGGCCGCTCGCGTCCACTTTCCGCCTGCCGAAGGAGCGGATGCCGGGCAGGGCGACGATCCTTCCCGACCCCCTTGAGAGCCGGTCGCTTCCCCGGTCCGCCAGCCACAAGGCGACGGCTTGCTGGGTCCCGCCGTCGGGCGCGGCGCGCTCCGGCCGGCGCGAGAGGCTCCCGTCCCGGTAGATGTAGCGGCCCCGCCGGACCCGTGCGACCGGGTCGGGATCGCCCTCGAGGAGCTTGGTGAGGTTGGCGGCCACGAGGTTGGAGGCGGTGGGCCCGGCGCCCTCGGTCTCGAGCTTGTGCTGATGGCCCTTGCTGTCCTTGTCGTCGAGGTCGTCGGTGCACGTGGCCGGGCCGCCGTGGTCCGGCCGGCCGTAGTAGGTGAAGGCGCCCGGCAGGCTCGAGAACGCCCAGGCCGGCTCCTGGTATCCGATCATGTCGTCGGCGAGCCCGATCTGGAAGCGGTTGGATGCGTACGCGCGCCAGGTGGGTACCGGCGGGTCCGGGCGCTCCGGGCACCCGGCGTCGTTGATACCCCACGGGCTGCCCAGCATGAGCGCGGGAAACGCCTCGCCTGGATTGGCGAGGAACTGGAGGTCGGGGCCCACGTTCACTGTGGCCACCGACGTCTTCAGATCGCGGCCCGTCCGGCCGGTCGCCACACCGTGCGTGTAGAGCTGGCGCTTGGCGAACAGCCCCGCCGCCGCGGCGGCCTTGAAGAGGTTGTTCTCGAGTGGGGCGAAGAACACGTCGCGCCGCGAGCTCACCGGCCCGGGGTCGAGCTTCCTCGCCGCCGTGACGTCGACCGCCACGGCCCGGGCGAGAGCCTCGCCGGTCGCCTTCGCCTGGGAGTAGCACGCCTGGGGCGCTTCGGGGCAGCCGACCGGCGGTACGGTCGTCGGGTCCTCCTCGGAGCCGTTGTCGCCCACCAGGAACATCGCCATGCCGCCGAGCCGTTCCTCCACCTTGCTCTCGAAGTGGCCGGGCCAGTCCGAGGAGATGTCGTACGGGGCCGCGTCCGAGTGCCCGATCTCCTGGTTGTGCGCCGCGAGGTTGAGCATGGTGACTGATCGGCTTGCCGCCGAGCGTCCGCGCCTGGAGCACGCGCGCCTTCGGATCGACCGCCGCCGGCGAGCCGTCGTCCGCTGTGGTGGGGAAGTTCTTCGAGAGGTCGACGCTCACGCCCGCCGTGCGAGTGGGGCCGCCATCCCCCTCCTCGTTTACGCGGAAGTGGCTGGCCCAGAGGGTCGCGGGGCGGAGAGCGTCGTATGCCCGCGCCGCCGCCGCCGCCACTCTGTGCACCAGAAAGCTCATGTAGTAGTCGTCGATGCCCGAGCTCTCGCCGACGGCACCGCCGACAGCGGGAAGGTCGTCGGGCACCGGCGGCGCGCCGTAGATGCCGATCGTGTCGGGCGAGGACTCGTTGTGGTTCGCGCTCACGATGACGTTGTCGATCCCCGGGCGCAGGTGCTCTGCTTCACGCCGCATCGCCGCCGTGTAGTTCTCGAACAGGCCCTGGGCGACCACGGAGACGATCACGACGGTGCGTCTTCCGTCCGAGATCGCGATTGCCCTGGCGTCGATGGGATCGTGCACGTCCCCAGCCGGGTGGTCGACCCCGCCCGAGACATAGATCCCGTCCCAGCGGCCGTTGTGATTTGCGTCGCAGTAGGGCTCGGGCGCGCGGTTGGGGTAGTTGAAGTCGCCCGACCCGTCGGTGTCGATGTAGGGCTCGTCGAACACCCACCGCCGCGCCCCGTCCATCGCCGCCGGGCACGTCGCGAAGGCGGCCGGGGTGGCCGCTGCGGATGAGGCGGCGGGCGGGGTGGTGCCGACCCGAGCGGCACCGACCTCGTAGGGAGCGGCGGCGAGGGCATGCCCCGGCGCGGCCAACGCCGTGCCGAGGAGCGCGGCACTGACGGCGAACCCGAGAGATCCCCGAACCCTCGCGCGGCGGCGTCCATACCCCATGGGCGGCTGAGAGTAGGCGCGCGGCGCGAAAGACGCGCCGGTTCTCCCAAACGGCGGCACCCAGGGGAAGCGGACCTGGCCCCCCGAACTGATCGCCGCGTCGAGTGAGCACTTGACCGGACATATTCCGGTCAATCACACACTCGATCTCGCCTGGAGAACCGGCGCATGAAGCCCTTTCGCGGTCTACCTTCTCAATGGGATGAGGGGTCGGACCAGGCGAAGGAGCGCCGTGCTGTTTGCCGTTATGGCGGCGCTGGCCGTGCCGGCAGGTGCCTTTGCCGCGTTTCCCGGGACCGATCCGGCGGAGAGCCCGCGGGTCAACACGCCGAACGACCCGGGCTTCGACGCCTGCGAGGCCGACGATCCGGATACGTCGCCGCCGCGCTGCTCGACGTACTTCGACGAGCAGTACGGCTCGTTCGGGTTCAGTCCCGACTCCGCCAACGAAGTGCCGAGCGCACCTCACTCGGTCGGCGCGACGCGGTACGTCAAGTGCTCGCAGCTCGATGGGCAGGGGCGGGATGCGAACCAGGCGGCGGGCGATCCGCGCTGCGCTCAGATCGCCGGGGTGCGGGCGGACACGGCCTGGAAGTACTCGGCCGGAGACCCGAGGGTCTCGGTGGCGATCCTCGACACCGGCATCCGGTGGCAGGACCGCGAGCTGGTCGACAAGGTCCACCTGAACCGCGCCGAGCTGCCGCTCCCGGAGCACCCCGACGGATCGGCATGCGCCGCCTACGACTGCAACCACGACGGCGCCCTCAACGTCTCCGACTACGCCGGCGACCCCCGCGTGTCCGACTCGGCAGGCGACAGCGAGTCCGACTCGATGCTCGACGCGTCGGACCTGATCGCGACGTTCTCCGACGGAACGGACGCCGACCACAACGGATACGTGGACGACATCGCCGGCTGGGACTTCTTCGACGACGACAACGATCCCTTCGACGCCTCCAGCTGCTGCAGCGCCAACGGGCACGGCACCGGGCGCGCCAAGGAGGCCATTGCCGGGACCGACAACGGCACAGACGACACCGGCATGTGTCCGAAATGCCAGCTCATGCCGCTCCGCATCTGGGACACCTTCGTGCCGCCCACCGACAACTGGGCGATGGCGCTGACCTACGCAACCGACAACGGCGCATCGGTCGCGGAGGGGGCGATCGGGGGGCTGAGCAACACCCAATTCGCACGCGATGCCGTTCGCTACGCCGATCGCCGGGGCGTCGCGCTGATGCTCGTCTCCAGCGACATCAACAGCGCCAACCACAACTACCCGACCAACTACAACGAGCCGGTGTACGTCGCCGGCTCGCTTCCGGACACCGCTCCCAACGAGACCTGCTCCGGCCCCGGCGGCCTGCCCGGCATCGGCGACGTGCTGAGCCCGCCGTCCGGCTTCGAGGACGGTTGCCGGCAGCTCCTGGGCCAGCTCGCCAAGCCGCCGCTGAACGTGACCCCGACCACCCAGCCGACCACAACGAGCTTCTTCCGCAACTCCAACCTCACCCAGTACGGCGGGAAGGCGGACGTCGTGCTCATGGGCTCCACGGGATCCGAGAACACGGGCCAGGCCGCGGGGGTTGCCGGCTTGCTGGAGTCCTACGCCCGCCAGCGCTATGCGGGCACCCGGTTCCCGGCCGGCCTTTCCGGCAACGAGACCCGCCAGCTCCTGACCATGACCGCCGAGGACGTGCTGCCGGAGAACACCGGCCAGATCGGGCTCGCCGACAAGGCCAACCCCGGCTGGGACCCTCACTTCGGCTACGGGCGCGTGGACCTCGCGGCGGCGATGGACCGCATCAAGGCCGGCCGGATTCCACCCGAGGCCCAGATCGACGCCCCCGCGTGGTTCGCGCCCATCGACGTGAGCGAGCCCGGAGGGCGAGCGGGTGAGAAACCAGCCCACGGCGCCGATCGGGAGGAGGCGCGGCTGGTTTCGAACCGGGTTCCGGCGGGCGGCGTGCCGATCACCGGCTACGCCGACGCCCCGCACTCGGCGACCGGCGTCGGCTCCTGGGAGCTCGAGTACGCCTGCGGGCAGGACGCCCTGGACTCGAGCTTCAGGCCCATCCCCGGCGCCAGCGGGACGGGGCCTGTCCACGGGAAGCTCGGGACGATGCCACCGACGCTGCTCGCGAACCTCGCGGCGAACTGCGACGGCAGCGTCAAGAACGACCCCGGCCGTCCGGCTGGGACGGCCGCGCAGGCTTGGCCCGCGAACCCCTATCCGAACCCGGACCCCCAGCGCCATGCGTTCCAGATCCGCCTCGTCGTCCGCGAGGCCGGGCACCCGTCGAACGTGGGCGAGTACCGCAAGACCCTCTTCGCCTACGCCGACGACGGAAACCTCGCCGGGTGGCCCCGGCCGATCGGCAGCGGCTCGATCGCCTCGAGCTACGTCACGGGGTCGGGCGGGGAGACCTCCACTCGCCTCTATGACGTCAACGGCGACAACAAGCTCGACGTGATCCTGGGCACGTCGAGCGGCGAGCTCCATGTGCTTCACTCGGGCGGGACGCCCGTCGCCAGCTTCAACCACGGCAAGCCCGTCCGCACCAGGGTGAGCGCCCTCGCGCTGAGCCACCCGCCGCCGGCGTCGCTGCCGAGACCGCGTGAGCCCCTGCGCGTACCCGTGATCGGCGACGTCGACGGCGACCGCGCGGCCGACATCGTCGCCACCGCCGGCGAGCACGTCTACGCCTGGCATCTCGACGGAACCCCGGTCGCCGGCTTCCCCGTGCGGATCGACCCGTCGCTCTCGGATCCGTGCAAGCCGGGCGCACCCCACCCGTGCTTCAACGCCTCCGACCGCGCGATCACCACCGACAACCACATAAAGCGCGGGTTCCTGGGCTCAGCCGCGCTCGCCGACCTCGATGGCGACGGTCGCCTGGACATCGTCGCCGGCTCGCTCGACCAGCACCTATACGCCTGGAACGGGGTGGGCCATCAGCTCTCCGGCTTCCCGGTGAAGCTC
Source organism: uncultured Actinomycetes bacterium (assembly GCA_963702195.1). GTDB lineage: Bacteria > Actinomycetota > Thermoleophilia > Solirubrobacterales > 70-9 > AC-56. The sequence continues at coordinate 510,785 of OY969725.1, forward strand.
TCCACCCCCGGCGCGCCCGGCGCCGAGATCGTCACCACGCCGGCGATCGCGCAACTCGACGGCCACGGCCCGCCGGAGGTGATCGAGGCCACGAACGAGGTGGCCCCCGGGACCCCGTCCTCGCCGGGCACGATCTTCGACGTCTTCAACGAGATCGTGGGGTCCGGCACCGGCGAGAACCCGGTCTACGCGGTTCACGGCAACGGCACGGCCGTCAGCGGCTGGCCGGTGATGGTGGGCGTGCTGGCGGGCGACCTGCTGCCGATGGTGCTGCCGTCGAACGACGCCGCCGTCATGGACCTGAACGGCGATGGCACGGATGACGTCGTGGTCTCCGCCGCGACCTCGCTCACCGACCAGGGGCCGAAGGTCGTCGACGGCAACGGCTCCACCATCGACACGTTCCAGTCCGGCCCGGCCAATAGCCCGGACCAGGGCCCGATCGTCAACCTCGCCGACTACCCCTCGATCGGGGACCTCTCCGGCAGCGGAACGCCCGACGTGGTGAAGGGCGGGATCACGCTGAACGGCGTGGCGAACCTGCTGGCCGTGAACCAGAACCTGCCGTTCAGCCATGTCGAGCAGGCCTGGAATCCGGCGACCGGCAGCCCGCTGCCCGGCTACCCGCGCGCCACCGACGACTACCAGCTCCTCTCCGAGGCCGCGATCGCGCGAGTCAAGGGCTCCGGCCCCGCGAGCCAGGCGCTCGTGGGCACCGGCCTCTACCAGCTTCACGCCTACGGCCCCAATGGCGGCGAGTCCGGCAACTGGCCCAAGTTCACGGGCGGCTGGATCGAATCGACGCCGGCGGTGGGGGACGCGAACGGCGACGGAAAGCTCGACGTGAGCGTCGTCACCCGTGAGGGCTGGTCCTTCCTGTGGCGCACCAACGTCCCGGCCTGCCATGGCTCGAACAACGAGTGGTGGACCTTCCACCACGACGAGCACAACACCGCCAACTACGGCACCGACGCCCGCCCGCCCGGCTCCCCGACCGACCTCCGGGCGGTGCGAAACCGCTCCGCCGGCTGGGTGAGGCTCAGCTGGAAGCAGCCCGGCGACGACCTGATGTGCGGCCGGCCGGCTCGCTACCGCGTGATCGCGTCGGCGGACCCGATCCGCGATCCCGGTGACGCGCACGCGATCGCCGGGGGCAACGCGAGCGGTCCCGCTGGGAGCTCGGTCACGAGGACGCTCTCTCGCGCCACGATCGGCAAGGCCCGCCATGTCGCGGTGCTCTACCGCGACGAGGCCGGCAACTGGGGCATCAAGCGGGGCGCGACCGTCCCGCCGCTTCGGCCGAACCGGCGCGCGCAGGGCCGTGCCTCTGGACAATGAGCCGCCGCGGATGAGGAGGAGGTACCTGATCGGGCTGGTCGCGCTGGCCGGCACGCTGGCCCTGACCGTGCCGGCGCTCGCCGCGGTGCCCTACGCGCGCCCGGGGGCGGACACCAGGGATTACACCGACCTCCATCTCAACCCGGGCGAGACGCCGAGCGACCTGGGTGGCGACGGCAACACCTTCAAGTTCGCCGCCACGGCGGACCCGAGCAACGGCCCGCACATCAACTCCAACCCGTTCGAGAACTTCGGCGTCCGCGGTGCCCGGATCGACGACGCGAGTCCGAGCGTCAACACCGCGTGGATGACCACGACCGGCCGGCCCGACGTGTCGATCGCGGTCCTCGACTCGGGCATCAAGTGGAACGACGCCGGCGCCATGGGCGACCTGCGGCGCAAGGTCCGACTCAACCCCGGCGAGCTGCCGATTCCGCGCCACGACCTCCCGACGGCGATCTCGGATTCCGGCTCGAACGACTGCTCCACCTACGCGGCACGGCACGACGCCAACGGTGACGGCGTCTTCAACATCGACGACTACGCCTGCGACAGCCGCGTCGCGCACGTGTTCCAGGCCGATCAACGCCGGGCCGGCCCCTCGGGGGTGCTGACGCCCGAGGACGTGATCATCGCGTTCTCCAACGGGACCGACTCCGACCACAACGGCTTCGTCGACGACATCGCGGGCTGGGACTTCCTCGACAACGACAACGATCCATTCGACGACGTTCAGTACGGCCACGGGACCGGCGAGGCGAGCGATTCGAGCTCGGAAGCGGACAACGCGGGTCAGGCCGGTGCATGCCCCAACTGCATGGTCCTGCCGCTGCGGGTCGGCGACAGCTTCGTGGCCGACGTCGACAACTTCGCGCAGGCGACCCTGTACGCGACCGACAACGGCATCGACGTCGTGCAGGAGGCACTCGGCGCGCTGAACAACTCGAGCCTGGCCCGCCAGGCCGTCGACTATGCGTACCGGCACGGCGTCACGGTGATCGCCTCTGCTGCGGACGAGGCCGCCCAGCACAACAACTGGCCGTCGTCGCTGCCGCACGTGATCCTCGTCAACTCGGTCACGACGGGCGCGGCGCCGACGCCAGACCAGTCGTATCTGTCGTTCAACGGCTGCACCAACTTCAACGCCAAGGTCACCCTCGCGATCCCCTCGACGAGCTGCTCGTCAAACGCGACCGGGCTCGCGGCGGGGATGGCCGGGCTGGTCTACTCGGCCGCACTGGACGCCAAGGCCAAGGGCGCCCTGTCCGACCACCCGAGCGACGCCGGGTGCCGGCGAAGCGATGGCAGCCCGTGTGTGATCACGCCGAACGAGGTGCGTCAGGTGATGGCCTCCGGCGCGATCGACGACGTGCCGCAGGCAGAGGACGTCAACTTTGCTTCCGCCGCCGGCGGGCCGGAGCCCTCCTGCTCGCCGGTGCCGGCACCGGGCTGCACGGACCCGGGCGGAGCCAGCGGGGCCCTCCAGGACCAGGTCAATGCCAATCGCCAGATCCCGATCGGCCCGCCGGCGCTGTTCGAGAGCTATCCGGCGCGCCGGGGCTTCGACCAGTTCTATGGCTACGGCCGCGTGAACATGAACCGGGCGCTTGCGGCCGTGCTCTCCGACCCGAGCTCGCCCGGCCCCTCGCAGATCCCCCCCGAGGCCGAGATCACCTCGCCGCAGTGGTACCAGCAGGTCGACCCGTCGAACCCGAACGTGCGGGTGAGCGGCGACGTCTACGCGCGGGGGCGCTCCTACACGTGCGAGGTCCTGGTCGCCCCAGGCGAATACCCCAACAACGCCCGCACCACGGATCCCGAGCCCGGCGACTTCCGGCCGCTCGGCAACGGCTGGTGCAACGGCACCACGCCTCACACGGGCTACCGCTCCGGCGGGCTCGGCACGATCTCGGTCGCGCAGCTCGAAGGCCGGTTCCCGCCACCGACCAACTTCAAGGGCCCCGAGCAGCAGGCCAGCCCGGCCAACGACAATGGCCGCCCGAACGCCGCACCGCACGCGTTCACGGTCGAGGTCGTCGTCCACTCGACCCAGGGCGGCCACGAGCTGACCGGGCAGGACCGCCGGTCGGCCTACCTCGAGCGCGATCGCAGCATGCTCGCCGGCTTTCCGAAGGCGATCACGCGTGGGGCGATCACGGCGGGAACGCCTACCGGCGACGGGGAGTCCTCGCCGGTGCTCGCCGACCTGAACGGCGACAACCGCAACGAGCTGATCGTCGCCGGCAGCGACGGCTTCGTCCACGCGGTCGAGCGAAACGGATCGGAGCTGCCGGGCTGGCCCGTCCGGGCCGCGCCGCCGCCGCTTCACACCGGTGAGCGGGCGTTCGCGACGGGGGCCGTCTCGAAGGACGTCGGCGCGCCCATCCTCGGATCGGTCGCCGTGGCCGACACCAACGGCGACGGTGTTCCGGAGGTGTTCGCCGACGACATGGACGGCCGGGTGTACGGCTGGGACGCGAACGGCCACGGTTTCTTCCTGGCGCGCTCGAACCCGGCGTACTCCGGCAAGCCGCTACAGCCCTTCGTCGAGCCCCGCTACCAGCCCGGCCAGTCCAAGTTCCACCGCACTCAGCACGGCTTCGTCTCGTCCCCGGTGCTCGCCGACCTGAACGGCGACGGGAAGATGGAGGTGATCGCCGCGGGGATGGACCGCCACCTGTACGCGTGGCACCGCAACGGCAAGCCGGTGGCCGGGTTCCCCGTGCTGGTGGTCGACCGCTCCAAGGTCTCCTCGGTGGATCCGCAGTCGCACCAGGTGACCTTCAAGGCCGACTCAGGCTCCTACCAGCAGGGCGCGGTCGTCGACACCCCCGCGGTCGGGGACCTCAACGGCGACGGCAAGCCCGAGATCGTCGTCGGGACGAATGAGGAGTACGCCGCCGCAAACGACGGCGGCTGGAACGCCGCGCCGGCCAACAGCGCGTCGTTCAGCCTCCTCGACCAGGTCGGCCAGGGCATCGACGGCTTCAAGAGCGCGTGCGACACCCTGGGCGGCTCGGCGCTCTGCGACAACATCCCGGACGTCCCGCTGAAGCCCGCGAACTCTCGCCTGTATGCCGTCCAGGCAAACGGCGACAACCACGCCGGCGGGCCGTTCCTGCCCGGGTGGCCGGCGAAGCCGGCGATCGTCGACGCCGAGCTGCTCCCCGTGGTGGGCGAGGGGGTCACCGGCTACCCGGTGATCGGGAACGTCAGCTGCGGTAGCGGCGGCGGGCCCAAGGTCGGCGCAATGTCCAACAACGGCCTGGCGTACGTCTTCGGTCCGAACGGCCGGTCGTGTTACGGGCGGACGGGCGGCGCCGACATCCCGCTGCAGACCGACGGCTACGCGACCCAGCCGGACCACCCGCTGGTCCCGGCCGTCGGCTCGCCCGCCTTCGCGAACCTCGACGGCACCGGACTGTCGTTCGTCGCTCCCGCGGCCGGCCTGGGCAGGGCGCTTGACGTCGCCTTCCCCGACTACCAGCCGACCGGGCAGGACTTTCTCGCCGCCTGGAGCGTCACCGGCGGAGGCCAGCTGCGCCCGAACTTCCCGCAGCCGGTCAACGACCTCCAGTTCCTCACCGGCCCCTCGGTCGCCGACCTCGACGGCCGGGCCGGCGAGGAGATCGTGGAGGGGAGCGCGAGCATGGACCTGAACGCGTTCGGCGCGGCAGGCAACGAGCTCCGCGGCTGGCCCAAGCTGACCGGCGACTGGACGGTCGCCAACCCAACGATCGGCTCGCTTGGGACACGCGACACCGGCTCGGCGCGCAAGGTCGTGATCTCCGAGACGCGCTCCGGCTACATCGACGCCTACCGCACGGCCGCCCCCGCGTGCTCCCCGTCCTCGTGGCCGCGCTTTCACCACGACAACGCGAACTCGGGCGACTACGGCCGCGACGCGATCCTGCCGGGCGTCCCCTACGACGCCGGGCGGAGCCGGACCAAGCTCACGTTCAAGGCGCCCGGCGACGACCTGCTCTGCGGCAGTGCCAAGCGCTACCAGGTGAGGACATCCGCCAAGCCGATCACGCCCGCGAACTTCGTCAGCGCGCGGGCGCTGCCCAAGGCCCCGGCGCCGAAGGCGGCCGGCGCCTCGCAGACCTACACCATCCCGGCCGCCGCCAAGCGCTATCTGGCGATCCGCGCGGTGGACGACCAGGGCAACATCGGACGGCCGAGGGTCTTGGATCTCGGTGCTAAGCGGTCAGCCAGCGCTTCGGGTTTTCGACCATCATCGTCTCGAGCTGCCCATCGGTCATCCCGGCCTCGCGCAGCGTCGGGATCACCTGATCGTGCACGAGCGTCATGCTCCAGTCCTTCGCCGCCCCCGACTCCATCAGCTGCTTCCCAACCTCAGGCGGATACCAGTCGAGCGTCGCGCAGTAGTCCTGGGACAGGAACATGCGATCGGCGTAGCCGCGCTCCAGGAGCGCCGTGACGGTGGCGTTGCGCCGGTCGATTGGCAGGAAGATCTCGAGGCCGTAGCGGTCCATCCCGATGTAGACGCCCGTCTCGAGCAGCCGCTCGATGTAGTCGAGGTCGTCGGTGTCGCCGGTGTGGGCGATCTGCACCTTTGACAGGTCGACGCCCTCCTCCTCGAAGACCTCGACCTGGCGCGGACCGGTCTCGGAGGCCGGGCGGGAGTGGGCCATGATCGGGGCCCCGGTCCGGACGCTCGCGCGCGCGACGGCGCGGTGGACCTTCTCGACGTTCGGCGTCACGCCGGGCTCGTCCGCGGCGCACTTCAGGAACGCCGCCTTCATGTCGGTGCCCTGGATTCCCTGCTCGATGTCGTGGACGAAGAGGTCCGCCATCGCGTCCTCGTCGCGGAACATGAAGTACGACGGCAGATAGTCGTACGTGTAGATGCCGGTGCAGGGGACGACCTGAAGGCCGGTCGCCTCCGCGACGCGGCGCGAGAACCTCACGTCGCGGCCGCCGAACATCGCCGTGGGCTCGCCGATCGTCTTGACGCCCCGCTCGACCGCCGCGCTCGCCGACTCGACGGCCGCCTGGTAGGCGCCATCCTCGTCGACGGCCACCGGTGGCTCGGACTCCTTGACCGTTCCCGCGTGCGGCCATTCGGCCAGCACCGCTTCGTCGCGGAAGATCAGGTGCTCGTGGATGAGGGTGGTGCCGAGCTCGTCGGCGGCGATTGGGCCGGTGACTGTTTCAACGGTTCCCGTTGCCACGCCCGTACTCTATGCGCCGTGCCGCGCAGCTGGATCGTCGCGATGACCATCCTCGTCATCTGCCTTGTGGCGTCGATCGTGATCGCCCTCGTGCACCTTCTGTAGGGGCTCCCCTGACCGGCGAAGACGCGCACCGGGAGGGGATAGGATGGCCCGCAGTCCACGCGAGACGAAGGGGGATGGCTTGTTCGATCGCATAGTGGTTGGAACCGACGGCTCAGACACCGCCGGCGAGGCGGTCCGCCAGGCGATCGAGCTGGCGCGGCTCTCGGGAGGAAGGCTCGGGATCGTCGCGGCGTTCGAGCCCGTCCCGGAGACCAGGGTGCGCGAGGAGAAGGCGGAGCTGCCCGGCGACGTCGCGTACGCCGTCGGTCCGCGGGAGGACGTGAACGTGATCCTCGATGCGGCCGTGGGAGAGGCGAAGCAGGCCGGCGTCGAGGCGGAGCCCTACCCGCGCGAGGGCGACCCCGCCGATGCGATCCTCGACGTGGCAGAGGAGAGCACCGCCGACCTCATCGTGGTCGGCAACAAGGGCATGACCGGGGCCAAGCGGTTCCTGCTCGGCAGCGTGCCCAACAAGGTCTCCCACCACGCCCCGTGCGGCGTGTACATCGTCCGCACGACCTAGAGGTCAGCTGCCGCAGGGCGCGGCCGGGCTGATCGCCTTCGAGGCGTTGAGCAACCCGTCTCCGTAGACGTCGTCACGCCCTGGGACCCCGCGGTCGATCGTGGTCCGCTTGATTCGCCGGGCGACTCGCCGGGGCCTTGGGTGCTTGCCGCAGATGTGCGAGGAGATCACCGTCGCCGCGACCCCGCTGACGTGGGCGGCGGACATCGAGGTTCCATCCATGCCGACGATCCCGAACTTCCGGAAGTTGCCGTGCTTCGTGGCTCTCGGAAGGAGGCTGTACTGGCGGATCTCGTACCCCTGCGCGTTGGGCCGGCAGCGGCGGTCGGCGGTCGCGCCCGGCGCCTTGTCGCCGCCGCCCCCGGGCGCCACCAGATCCAGGTCGGCGCCGAAGTTCGAGTAGTCCGCGTCGCACCCGCGGTAGGTGGAGGCGCCGACCGCGATCACGCCCTTGGCGGCGGCCGGGTAGGAGACGCGCGACATGTCGTCGTTGCCGGCGGCACCGACGACCGTCACACCCTTGTGGATGGCGTGCTGGATCGCGTGGCACAGGGCGACGATCTGCTCGCAGTGCTTGACGTCGGGCTTGAAATTCAGGCTCAGGTTGATCACGTCGGCGCCGTGCGCGGTCGCGAAGTCGATCCCCTTCGCGAGGTCGCTTCCCTTGCCGACCTCGTGTTGATTGAGCACGCGGATCGGCATCACCTTGGCGCGGTAGGCAATCCCCGTGAGGCCGAGCCCGTTGTTGGTGGCCTGCGCGATCGTGCTCGCTACATGAGTGCCGTGACCCTCGCGGTCGAGTGGCAGGCGATCGCCGTCCACGAAGTCCTTGGGGTGGACGAAGTGCCTGACCTTTGGCAGGTCGGGGTCGCGACGGAAGCGATGACCGTGGTTCCTGTATGCGACGCCCGTGTCCAGGACGGCGACCGTGACGCCCTTGCCGCCGGGATGGCCGTCGGCGATCAGACGCTGCCAGCTGCTCGGCATGCCGATGCCGCCGGCGACATCGAGGGGAGACAGGAAGTTCCACTGGTCCCGATACCAGTGTCCGCGCCCGCCCGGCCCCGGATCATCGGGCCAGGACCGGGCCGCATGGACCAGGTAGTCGGGGCGCGCGTAGCTCACCGCCGGGTCGCTGCGCAGCTCAGAAAGCGTGCCGGCCACGGAATTGCCCCCCGAGACGCTCACCCGCTGCTCGCCGGGCTCGCCGCGATAGTGGACCAGGACCTCGTTGGAGGCGACCGAGTGCGGCGCGACCGCGGCGCGCGCAGGCGTCGCCCCGGCGGCCGGCAGGCCGGCCGCGAAACCAAGGAACACGAGTAGGAGGACCTTGCCTGTCCCGCTCGCCCTCCTCGAGTCAAGGACCGAAGACGTCACCATGGTGTGGATAGCTTGTAACACGGCTCGGGGGTGGAAAGTTGCTCGATACTTCTGCCCGGATGTTGGACGAGCACGGCTTTGAGAGCGCCGATCCCGATCTGATGCGCCTGGCCCTCGGCGAGGCCGAGCGCGCGGCTGCGCACGGCGACGTGCCGATCGGGGCCGTGGTCGCGCGCGACGGCGAGGTTCTGGCGTCCGCGGGCAACGAGCGCGAGCTGCGGGCGGATCCGACGGCCCACGCGGAGGTCCTGGCGCTTCGCGCGGCGGCTGGGCGGCTGGGCGGCTGGCGCATCGGAGAGGCGGCGATCTACGTGACTCTCGAGCCGTGCGCGATGTGCGCGGGCGCGATCGTCCTCGCCCGGGTCCCCCGCGTGGTCTACGGGGCCGCTGATCCGAAGGCCGGCGCGTGCGGGAGTGTCCTGGACGTACTGGGGGAGCCCCGCCTTAACCATCGCCCGCGAGTTGATGGGGGCCTGCTGGCAGACGAGTCGGCCGCCCTGCTTTCGTCGTTCTTCGCCGACCGGCGCTAGCTGCCTCGGACGGCCGCCTTCAGCTGGTCCGAGTAGCGGACCGGGTACGGGGACGCACCACCCGTCCCGGGGCGCCGCAGCGGCTCGGGGAGCGATGCGAGCTCGGCGGTGGCGCGCTCGCGGATCTGGTCCACGGACTCGAAGCTCGAGATCTCGCCGCCGCGCATCGCGGGTCGTAGCAGCGGCTCGCCGTCGAGCTCCTCGTCCGCCGCTGCGATCACATCACCGGCGATTGCATCGCCCGCGTGGCTCCTGAAGACCTGCTTCGGCCCGGGCACGGTGGCCTTCTCCGCGGACCGCTTCCACACGCCGTGCCACTCACCGCCCCTCCGGTTCGCGACAAGCTTGTAGACGCCGTTGACAACCGGGGAGTCGCGGCTCGTGCCGAGGTCGGTGCCCACGCCCCAGAGATCGATCGGGGCGTCGGCCGCCACCAGGTCGCCGATCCGCCCCTCGTGCAGGTCGCCGCTCGCGGCGATGCTGGTGTCCTTCATCCCCGCCTCGTCGAGCAGCTCCCGCGCCGCCCTTGACAGCGTGAGCAGGTCGCCCGAGTCGAGCCGGATTCCCTCCAGCTCGACGCCGGCCTCGCGGGCGGCGGCGATGGCGTTGCGCACGCCCTGGAGCGTGTCGTAGGTGTCCACCAGCAGCACCGTTCCAGTGGGAAAGCTCTCCATGAAGCAGCGGAACGCCTCCTCCTCGTTCTCGAACGCGAGCACGTAGGAGTGGGCCATTGTTCCCACGGGCCGCAGGCCGTAGCGCATCGCGGCGGCGACGTTCGAGGTACCGCCGCAGCCGGCGACGGCAGCGGACCGCGCGACCTTCATTGCCGCATCGACACCGTGGTCGCGGCGCGGGGAGAAGTCGACGACACGATCGCCGGCGCCCGGATTCCCTCCGCCTGCGGCCAGGATGATCCGCGCCGCCTTGGTCGCAATCATGGTCTGGAAGTTGATCTGGTTGAGCAGCACCGTCTCGATCAGCTGGGCCTCGATCAAGGGCGCGGTGACGCGGAGGAGTGGCTCGTTCGCGAACGTCACGGTCCCCTCCGGGATCGCCTCGATGTCACCGGTGAACCGGAACTCGGCGAGATAGTCCAGGAACTCCTCCTGGAACAGGTCCAGCGAGCGCAGGTACGCGAGCTCCCGTTCGCCGTACCGGAGCTCCCGCAGGAGCTCGAGGGTCGGCCCGAGCCCCGCGGCCAGGAGCCAGTCGCGCTCCGGGGGCAACCGCCGCGGAAAGAGCTCGAAGATCGCCTCGTCGTTGAGGCCGCGCGCCAGATAGCTGGCGGACATCGTGAGCTCATACAGGTCGACCAGCAGCGCGGCACCGGCGGCGTCGAGGAGTCCCGGGTCGTTCGAGCGGGGGAGGTCCATTCCGTATTCCTACCGCGCGAACCGCGCCAGCGGGGTCAGAGCACGGGCCATCCCTGGCCCTCTCCGCCGCGCGAGGGGGGCGCGCGGCGAGAGCGGGGTCGTTGCCGCGGTGCTGCCGCCGCGGCGCCTACGCCCCGATGTGCGCGCCCAGTAGTGCGAGCAGCGCGGCGATTGCGACGATCGATCCCACCAGGCCGCCGGCTACCCAGCCGGCGATCTCAGCGCTTCGACCGACCCCGCGTGGCTCGACTAGATTGAGCAGTCGCTCTGTCATCGAGAACCTCTCTTTCTCAGGCCTACGGGGTTAGCTGTCGGGCTCGCGCTGAAAGAGCGGCGCTACGGAGTCAGTTCCGATTCGCCCCCGGACCCGGATCGGGTCCCCTTTGGTTCCCCCGCTCCCCCCGTCTGAGACGAGGGGGACTCGGCAGGTGTTCTCTTCGCCGGGCACCCTAACCCGTCGCGCTGACGCCAGGTTTCGTGCCTTTCGCCACGTTCGCGCCGGAGCCTGTAGGGTCGCCCGTGCTCGGGAATGCAGGGTAAGGACGCCGCACAGAGGACGCTCGCGGGCCGGTGGTCGATTGCCGCCCTCGGAGCGCTGCTCGCGGCGCTCGGTGCCCTCGCGATCTCACCGGCGGCGTCAGCCGGCAGCCAGGGGACCAAGATCGTGGTCCATGCCGGCGACGGCCTGCGGACCGTTCACTCCGGCCTGTTCGGCGTGAACCACCGCTATCCGTACGACGGGTTCGGGATGTGGGACCCCTCGACCGACAACGTGTACCCGCGCTTCGACCACCGCTTCTCGGCCGCCCGCTTCACGGCGATGCGCTTCCCCGGGGGCTCGGTCGCCAACACCTACCATTGGAGACGGGCCATCGGCCCTCCCTCGCAGCGCGGGCTCAACGTGCACGGCCAGACGGGCGGGCCGCTGACGAACGGGTTCGGCCCGGACGAGTTCGGCTCGTTCGTGAGCAGCCGGGGGATTCAGGCGATGATGCTGGCCAACTTCGCGACCGGGACCGCCCAGGAGGCGGCCGACTGGGTGGAGTACATGAACGCGCCCGTCGGCACGAATCCCAACGGTGGGGTGGCGTGGGCGAACGTGCGCGCGCACTACGGACACCCGGAGCCGTACCACGTGCAGAACTGGGAGATCGGCAACGAGCTCCACCAGCTCGGGCAGTCGTTCTGGATGGGCAGGGGTTCGCTCGCGAAGCGCACCAAGAAGTACGTATTCGGCGGCTCCACGACGTTCAAGGACCAGCGTGTGGGCACGCCGTCGGATCACACGGCATCGGCCGCGGTCAGCGACGGCTCGGCCAGCCAGAGCTTTCAGGTGTGGTATCCGCCGATGCATCCGGACACGCCGGTGAAGATCACGGTCGACGAGGAGCCGTGGCAGCGGGTCGGTGACCTTTCGAGCGCCGGGGCGCACGACCAGGTGTATGAGCTCGACCCGGCGAACGGGACGATTGCCTTCGGGGACGGGGTGCACGGCGCCATCCCGGCGCAGGACAGCGTGGTCCGGGCGAGCTACAGGTCCGGCCCACATGACGGCTTCGTCGACTACTACCGGGAGATGAAGGCGGCCGATCCCACGATCCGGGTCGGCAGCTGCTTCTGGAACGGGGAGTTCCTCTCGATCATGGGCACCAAGCACCCGTACGACTTCGTGGTCAAGCACCTCTACAGCCACCTGCCGCCGAAGGGCCATCACGGCGTGAAGCAGTTCCACGACGGGATCATGTCGATCGCGGGCAAGCGCGCCAACGAGGTGATCCCCCTGCGGCACGCGATCAACCGCCACGCCGGGGCCGGGGGCAAGTCGGTCGGCATCGTCGTGTCCGAGTTCGGGATGTCGTTCGGCCAGCGCAAGGGCCCGACGCGGAACTACCTCGGTTCGATGGACCAGGCCATCTACAGCTCGCTCGAGCTCCAGCGCTGGATGCAGCTTGGAATCCCCCTCGCCGGCAAGCAGGCCCTGATGTACTTCAAAGGGCGGGGCGCCCCGCGCGGCGCTACGTCTCTGGGCCCCCCGGAGCAGGCCCTGATCGGTCCGAAGCCGAGGTTCATCATGACCGCGACCGGCCGCGCCTACCGACTCCTCGCCCCAAACGCCGGCAACGAGGTGGTCCGGAGCGGCATCGAGCGTAATCCATCGCGCCACATCTACACGGGCAAGGACCTGAAGATGCTGAGCGCGGTGGCCACCAAGACGTCGGACGGCGGCCTGTACCTGACGATTGTCAACAAGGCCCGCAAATGGCGCGTTCCGGCAACCCTCGCGGTCGTCGGCAAGCCGATCCGAGCGGCGGTCGTCAAGGAGCTGGTGGGGCCGAGCTACCTCTCGTACAACAGCCACCACCACCCGAGCCGCGTCTCGATCCGGACCCACAAGGAGTGGGTGAACTCGCACACGATGAAGCTGAAGGTCCCGGCGCACTCGGTGGTCACGCTGAACCTCAAGCGCTGAGGCGCTCTGACCCAATTCACCGCGTGCCGGCGGACGGGACCCGGTCGCATGTCGACCTCCGAGAGGACCGATGCCGGCGGTCGAGGTGAGCCCATCGCCCCGGACGCGGCTCGCGCCCGGCGGGACCTATACGGTCCCTGGGCGCAACTTGATCTCAATGTGGGTGTTCTACGGTTGCACTCGAGTCGGTCGCGAACTGAGGTGAGCTTCGGGGTGGCAGGTGGTACGGGATGAGTAGGCACGGACCTGGCAAGTCATGGCTGTGGAGCGTGGGGGTCGCAGCACTCGTCGCGCTCGGGTTCGCGACGGCGAGCATTGTCGGCAACGGCGGCCGGACGGCATCGGCTGCCGTTCCGCCTCGACACCTGGCCGTGAGCATGGGCGTTTCCTTGGGTTGGGGTGAAGCGTCGAAAGGGGATGTCCTGCATCTCGCGGATTCGGGATGGGACCACTACGTCGATGGTTACCTGAGCCAGATGCACGTCAGCTGGGTGCACATGAATGTGCCTTGGTGCCTGCTCGAGCCGAAGGCCGGCGTCTATTCCCGGACCACCTACCAGGCCGTCAAGGATCGAATCGACAACGCGGCGGCATCCGGGAAGCACGCCTTCGTCACCGTGATCATGGATGCGCCCCTGTTCGCACGCAGCGCCGCGATGCAGCGCGATCGGACGGGTAAGCGCCTCCGTGGCTCGTACACCGGTTGCGGCCGGCCCAGCGTCTATCCGGACGGAGAGGCGGCGCCAAAGCTGACCAAGGTGGCCCTGCGCAACTACGCGAACACGGTGGGAAAGTTCGACGATTGCCTTCGCGGAGCGTTCTGCTCGGGGCCCGACAACCGTTCGCAGGTGATGATCGAGTCGGGGGCGGAGGCCAACTGGCATGCCGGCTGGCAGAACGGCGTCTGCGCGAGGCGCTCCGGTTACGGCGGCATTCCCTGGTACGCGTCACCGGGCAACGATTGTGGACAACCCGGCGTGCGGCAGATGGCAGGTGGCGAAATCAGCCACATCCGGAGAAAGGACGCGCAGTTCTTCGGCGACATGGCGAACTGGGCTGCACGCGAATTGCACGGTTCGCTGGCGTTCGGCCATGACACGATCCTCGGCGCTCCGCTGTTCCGTCGCAACGGGGTGGGATGGGGCACCGGATCGGTGGCCGGGGATGCCTACGTGGCTCAGGCGTCGCGCGGCGGGACCGCCGGCGATCCTTGGGCGCGCCCTCTTGACAGGCGCTATTGGGACGCAGCTGCGCTCCACGTGACCGTGTGCGACAACGGCGTCAGCGTGAGCTGGAACGGGTGCCAAGGGTCGGTGGAACAGCACGTGAACGAGATTCGCTCCACCCTACGTGCCGCACGGATCAACGTCCCGATCTGGATCACCGGCGCCATTCCGTGCAGCCAGGGCAACGAGAAGCGCTCCAACGGCCATACCGTCAGGTGCACCGCAAGGGCGCAGGCAGCAGACGTCCGGGCCATCCTCAGAGGCCTCCAATTCCATGCCTGCGCGGATCTATACCGGCCGGTGATGCACATCAACTGGTTCCGGGTCGTGGACCCGGACAACGGCAAGCAGTTCTCCCGGATCGGGTTCATGCGCAGCCGGCGCAGCGCTCCATACGTTCCGCCCTACATAAAGCAGGCGCCGTATAGAGCCATGGCCGCCAGCACCAACCTCTCCTGCGTGAGGCGGTGAGCGCGCGGCAGCTCAGCGACGCGTGAGGGTGGCGCGGCTGGTGACGCCGTCGCCGTGGTACTCGAAGTCAAGCCGACCTGACCCAGACGGCGTCAGCGTGACCGTTCCGCTCGGGATGCACTTCGGTCCGGCGCCGCCGGTGTAGAGCTCGCGGAAGCGAAAGGCCGCGTCGCGGCGGTTGAGAAACTTCCAGACGCCCGAGGCCCTTCTCGGACGTCTCGCCTCGCCAGTTGCCGATCACCTTCCGCCCCGCGGCCGTGGGCAGAAGGGATCAGCTCAGCAGCCGAACGCGTCGCGCAGCGTGCGGCAGGCCATCGCCATTCGCTGCTGCGAAAGCGCCGTAACGCGGCGCCGAAAGGCCACCCGCGGAACCGTGTGCACGTTGTCGAAGTTGACGACGCATGCCGTCGGCACGTCATCGTCGTCGGGGCTGAGAGCGAGCTCAGAGACAAGGTCACGTTGCGTCCTCGTGAGCGCGGCCACGACGATTGCTCCGATCCGGTCAGCGACGGGATCGCGGGTCAGCACTAGGACCGGCCGGTCCCCACCCGGCGTGGCGGCGAACCAAATCTCACCTCGCTGCATCGACCCAGTCCGTCCAGTCCTCTGCAGGACCCCAGTCCGCGATCTCAGCCAGTGACATCTCCGCTTCGCTGAGGGGCACGCGCTCTGCCGCTTCGGCGTCCCCTTCGGCCCGAAGGCGAATGAGCTCGCGATGCAGGGCGTCGCGAAGGAGCTCGGAACGGTCGATCCCAAGCGCCTCGACCCAGCGCTCCAGTTCCTCGGCTTCGATGTCCGCCACTCGGAAGCTCAACATCGTCATACGCCCACCGTAGCATGTATGACAGCATTTGGGACTCGCGTCTTGAGCGGAGAGGGTGGGTACTAAGGATTGGCATCCCGGCTTGTCGCCGCGGATTCCTCCTCCGGCTGCGACCACGATGCGACCGGTTCCTCGGGCGCCTCGCTGAAGGCCATCGTGATCCGCTCTCGGGCGAGGTCTTCAGACGGGTGGCCATAGAGCTTGCGGACGAGGCTGCCGCCATCGGTGTGACCGAGCTGGATCGCCACGTCCTCGGGCGCGAGGCCGCGTTCGAGCAAGAGAGTGGCGCACGCGTGTCGCAGCTCGTAGAACTGAAGCTTCGGCCGCCCGAATGCGGCCCGGACCGGGGCGAAGTAGCGATGTATCGCCCCCTTGCCGAAGCGTCGGTCTCGCGGCGTGAGGAAGACCGCGGACTCGTCGGCCTGGCGATCAAGCGAAGAGAGCGCATCGCGTGCCCGCGGTGCGAGCACGCAGACACGAGGCTCACCGTTCTTGGGTGCCTTCAGCGATCCGTCCGGGGCCATCGAGCGGCGGACGTGGAGCCGCGACCTCTGGGGGTCGAGGTCGTCCCATTCCAGGCCGCCGAGCTCGCCCGGGCGCAGTCCGGCAAAGCCGGCGACCATGATCAGCGCGCGAACGGTCGGGCCGAGATGCTCGTCGTAGACGCGGAGCGCGCAGTCGGCGAGCTCGACTATCTCCGCTTCGGTGAGCGGGACGATCTTGCGGCGCCCGCTCGGGACCGGGATCCGCAGGCCTGCGAACGGATTGGTACCCACGAGGCCGTCGCGGAGGGCGTCGGCGTACATCGTGCGGACGACGCGGTAGGACGTGTACGGGATGCGGTGGGCCCAGCGCTGGGCCTCGGGGCGCTTGATCGAGCCGAGCTTTCGCTTTCCGAACTCCTGGCGGAACGGCGCCAGCGCGTAGCGGTAGCTTCGCTGTGAGGAGGCCGCCGGCCGGGCGTAGTCGATAAGCCAGCGCTTGCAGAAGTCCTCGACGGTGATTCGCCAGGCGTCGTGCGGACTGTGCGCCTGCTCGGCAGCGCGAGCTTCGCGCCGGGTCGGGTAGGTGCCGACCCAGCGCCAGCGGCCGTTCTGCCAGACCTTGACGGCCCACCGGTTGCCTCGCTTAAACACGGTCATCGTGGGGCGCTCCTTTCGTTCAGCCAGGCCTCGACCTCGGTAACCCTGAACCTAACGATGCCGCCCCACTTGTGGCACGGCATTCCCTCGGTGCGGCGGTAGTCGATCCAGCGGCGCGAGACGGCGAGCCGGTGTGCCAGCTGTTCCTTCGTGAGCCACGGCTCGGATACCGTCGGGGAAGCGAGCGGAGCGACCGCGTCCGGGTCGCGTTGCCCGCGCCGACTTCTTGTGCGGCTGTCCGTGTCCTGCGAGCGGGTGTTGAGGGAGGAAGCCACCTCACTGGCCCCCATCGCTCTCTGTGCGCCTCTGTCGCGCTTTGTACGCCGCCACGTTGCGGTAGCCGTCGACGACACGACCCATCCGCAGTCGGCGCAGGCGCGAGGCCTCGGCGCGGCACGGCCCGCCGCAGTAAAGGGCGTCGCGCCTGCGATCGCCGAGCGCAACGCCACAGACCGGACAAATCCTCGGCGCGCTCCCCGCTTCTGGGCTTCGGTCGGTGGCCTCGGCTGCGAGGTTGAGCTCGAGCTGGTGGATCTCGGCCTTCGGACGTGACGACATTGACTTCGGCTCCTACCTCTAAGTGGGAGCCGAAGCGATTTCGTCCAAGTCGTCGGCCGATGTGGTTCCGCACTTCGCCATCTACTAGGCACGCCGGAGCCCGCGCCGAAAAGTCGCAAAACCACTCTCCCGAGTTCCGGTTCAGCACGACGTCCGGATCGGTGCTCCTGCGCATTCCCTCGGGAATGCAACTGTGTGCACCGGGAGTGTCTTGGTTGGTGGCGGCGCTACAGGTCAATGGAAGGCTCACCGGAGGGTGATAATGTGCCCGGCCTGCAGGGGCAGGGGTGGGAGCGTCGTCCAGAGGGAGTCGGGGCCGGACTGAGTCATTCATTCTCGGCGCTCTTACGCGAGTGAGCACGGCGCCGCCGTCGTCAATGAAGATCGGTGGATCGGCTCTAAGCCGGAGGGGGCGGTGGTGGCGCCTAACTGGTAGCCACGCACCGAGTCCAAGAAACGCCAACCAAGGGACGAGCTGGACACGCCGAGCCGTGTTGTGAAGGGCTCGAATCCGCTATTCGCCTTGACGCCTCGAAGCAGTTCGAATACGGTGCGATCGAGCGTTCGGAAACGCTGATCAACCAGGAGGGCCTGGCAAGGATGCCGAAGCAAGGAGGACGCGCAGGACGCACTGCGTTGGCCATGGGAGCGAGTGCCGCCCTTCCGTCGCTCGTCGCCCCACAGGCGCTTGCGCAGAGCAGCACTACGGCCACCCCGGCGCCGGCCTCCTTCCAGAGCCTGTGCGGCGGCGGCGGCTCAGCGCAGGGCTATGCGGACGCCTCGCCGGCGGATGCCGCCGACCTGTTCACGAGCAGCTTTCCCTGCCTCCTCGACTCGCTCACCGCCGATCCGACGGATTCGTCCGGCTCGCAGCCGTCAGGTGCTCAGGACGAGAGCGGTGGCGATGCCGTCGCTGGCGACCCTGCCCAAACCGCGCCCCTTATGACCACCGATGGGAGCGGCGCGAGCGTCCCCGTGGACCTCTCGCTCGAGCCCGCGGACGACGCCTTTCGGCCCACCGCCCCGCTGGTCGACCTCACCCTGCCCGCCGACCTCGGCGATCGGGTCTCATTCGGCGATCAGGGGATCGCGATCGACGCTGGAGCCACCGACCCGGAGGCGGCGGGCAGCGCGAGCGCCGAGCCATTCGCGGACGGCAAGGGCCTCTTCTACGCCGACGCGGCCTCATCCGTGGATGTCGCCCTGGCGCCCGTAAGCCACGGCCTCGAGGCCACCTACCAAATCCGGGCCCCCGACAGCCCGGAGCATCTGCAGATGGCGCTCACCCTCCCCGACGGCGCCAGCCTCCGGTCAGCGGGCTCCGGCGGCGCCTGGATCGCTAAGGGAGACCAGGTGCTGGCAGACGTCGGCCCCCCGCTTGCCTTCGACGCCGCCGGCAATCCGGTGGCGGCGAAGCTGAGCGTGAGCGGCGACTCGCTCGAAGTCGACCTCCCCTACTCCGATCCGAGCACAAGCTACCCGATCGCCGTGACGACGATGGTTACCTCATCTTCGTCCGCAGCGACCGCCAGCACGACCTTCTCCTCCACCCCGCAGCTGGGCTACAACGTGATCCAGCTTGCGGGTGCCGGTGACCCGGTTTACAACTTCACCAGGGCTGTGAACCACAACGCGACCTGGTACCGCGGCGGGCCGGGGATGATGGAGGACCCCTTTCATCAGGACGAATACGTGCAGAGCGCTCACGATGCCGGCCTCAACGTCCTCTACGTCATTCCCCGACCGGGAACGGACCCGGACAAACTACCGCTCGGCGACCCCAAAGTGCCGGGGAGCACGACCCCCGCCGACTACCGGGGTATTTGCCACCAATACGTCAGCCTCCACTCGACGGTCCAGGCGTACGAGATCATGAACGAGCCGAACACCTACCAATACCTGGGCCAGAACCCCGACGGAACCCCTCGGGCCGCGACCGTCGATCGGTACGCGGACTATGCGATCAGTTGCTACCTGGGGATTCGCGACGCTCGGCCGAACGTCCGCGTGCTCGCCGCCTCGGAGGACCTGCGGCAGATGTCGCACGACAATCCTCGGCTCACCTACTACGAGTGGCTCTATGAGTTCGCGCAGGACACCCGCATCGCCGCGCCGGACCTGATTCTCTCGCTCCACTACTACCCGACCCTCGACTCTGAGCTGCATTCGCCAGAGCAGGCGGCGAACGCGATGGAGGCCTTCATCGCCTATGACCTTTCGTTCGGCTCATGGTCCTGGGATCTCGACCGCGACCTGTGGATCACCGAGATGGGGGTATACGACCAGAATCTCGGCACGGGGCCGGCGGTATGCGGCGCGGATGAGAAGCCGGAATACCTAAGGCAGATGTTCGAAAAAGCCGGCACCAACAACACCTACCCGGTTCCGAAGGCGATTGTCTATCGCTTTACCCGGAACGGTGCTGATTCGGCTACGAGGACGGCTGGCGTCTACCAATCGGGACCCGGCCCCTACCTAAATTCCAGCCAGAAGTGTGGTCTCGACCAGCTTGCGGATGCGGCCTCGGGCGGCTAGGGAAGCGGCTGCCAGCTCGGCTCGTACGCACCGCCGGAATCTGCATCGTGCGTAACCTGAAATGGGTCGGTGCAGTGAAGGGTGCTGGTGAAGATGTCGGAGCTCGCGCCCCGGCCGTGGCCAATTTCCCCCTGCCAGACCAGTTTCCGGCCGCTGGGTGAATATTGGGGCGAGCTTGCCGCCCTACCGCAGTCGAGCCGGTGCAGGTGAGAGCCATCCGATCGCACGACGCGAAGCCGCGCGTTGCGCTCAAAGACGATGTGCTTTCCGTCCGGGCTGTAGTCCGGGCTGTAGCCGCCCTTCTGCGATGGAACAAGCCGTCGCTTCTGCGAGCCATCCGGCCTCATGTCCCAGATCGCGGCGGCGTTCTCGTAGACGATTCGCTTCTGGGTAGGCGAGTACTCCGGACTTTCGACGAAACCGCGGGCCAGGACCTGTTCGTCGGAGCCGTTCGAGCGGGCGGTCACGATGCTGTAGCGGTTCGCACGCGCAGTGTTGCGCTGGAAGACGATGTGTCGTCCGTTGGGTGAGTAACCGGCCGGGCCCTCAGTGAACTGGCTGTGGGTGACGCGTTGCTGGTCGCTGCCGTCGGCGTGCATGGTGAAGATCGCGGTCTGCTGCGGACCGACGAAGCGGCTGAACAGAAAGCGCCTCCCGTCGGCCGACCAAGTCCCACCCAGGCCCTGTGCGAGCGGCTGGTCATTGGTGCCGTTGGGCAAGATCGTGTGGATGTCTGTCGAGACGAAGGCGATCCGTCCGTTCGCCCCGGGGAAGTTGGCCCACGCCGGTACGGCCGCGGGCAAGCACGCCGCTCCCGCCACAATCGCGATCACCAGTCGCCTCATCACCCCTCCTTGGCTCCGCCTAATCCAGATCCGATCGCTATTCGTTCAGCCTGGGAAAGCTGCCCCCGACATCACGTACGGCAATGATCCTCAGAAGTCGACCGGAAGTCAAGCCACCCGGGATGCGCGAGTTGTCGCCGCAGGTGACGCAGAGAACCTCTTCGCGGTCGTGGGAATGGATGCCGTCGGCTTTGAAGAGGATTGCGACCTGCCGTCAACGGCGCCCAGGTTGTTATGGGACCCGCCTGAGGGCTGACGCGCGTTAACGGTCCCTGCTTTTCCATCGATCGTTCGATCGTTCGGCCTCGCTTCATCTCGACGTACAGCACACATCGGTTCAGTCCTGCTTGTCAGGCCAGAACCTCGGATCCGCATCAGGATGTCCCGGCCCCTCACTGTTGCGCTCGGCCAAAAATGCAACTCGGCAGAACGCAGACCTTCCCACGCCGACGCGGCCTCATCCGTGGATGTCGCCCTGGCGCCCGTAAGCCACGGCCTCGAGGCCACCTACCAAATCCGGGCCCCCGACAGCCCGGAGCATCTGCAGATGGCGCTCACCCTCCCCGACGGCGCCAGCCTCCGGTCAGCGGGCTCCGGCGGCGCCTGGATCGCTAAGGGAGACCAGGTGCTGGCAGACGTCGGCCCCCCGCTTGCCTTCGACGCCGCCGGCAATCCGGTGGCGGCGAAGCTGAGCGTGAGCGGCGACTCGCTCGAAGTCGACCTCCCCTACTCCGATCCGAGCACAAGCTACCCGATCGCCGTGACGACGATGGTTACCTCATCTTCGTCCGCAGCGACCGCCAGCACGACCTTCTCCTCCACCCCGCAGCTGGGCTACAACGTGATCCAGCTTGCGGGTGCCGGTGACCCGGTTTACAACTTCACCAGGGCTGTGAACCACAACGCGACCTGGTACCGCGGCGGGCCGGGGATGATGGAGGACCCCTTTCATCAGGACGAATACGTGCAGAGCGCTCACGATGCCGGCCTCAACGTCCTCTACGTCATTCCCCGACCGGGAACGGACCCGGACAAACTACCGCTCGGCGACCCCAAAGTGCCGGGGAGCACGACCCCCGCCGACTACCGGGGTATTTGCCACCAATACGTCAGCCTCCACTCGACGGTCCAGGCGTACGAGATCATGAACGAGCCGAACACCTACCAATACCTGGGCCAGAACCCCGACGGAACCCCTCGGGCCGCGACCGTCGATCGGTACGCGGACTATGCGATCAGTTGCTACCTGGGGATTCGCGACGCTCGGCCGAACGTCCGCGTGCTCGCCGCCTCGGAGGACCTGCGGCAGATGTCGCACGACAATCCTCGGCTCACCTACTACGAGTGGCTCTATGAGTTCGCGCAGGACACCCGCATCGCCGCGCCGGACCTGATTCTCTCGCTCCACTACTACCCGACCCTCGACTCTGAGCTGCATTCGCCCGAGCAGGCGGCGAACGCGATGGAGGCCTTCATCGCCTATGACCTTTCGTTCGGCTCATGGTCCTGGGATCTCGACCGCGACCTGTGGATCACCGAGATGGGGGTATACGATCAGGATCTCGCCACGGCGCGTAAACTCACCTACCCGGGGCCGGCGGTGTGCGGCGCGGACTACAAGCCGGAGTACCTGAGGCAGATGTTCAACAAAGCCGGCAACAACAACACCTACCCCGTCCCGGTCGTGGACGCCTATCGCTTCACCCGGAACGGCGCTGATTTGGCCACAAGGACGGCTGGCGTCTGGGATGCAACCCAAGATGCCAACGGAAATTACCTCAACAACACCCCCACCCCAGACTGCGGCCTGCTTGCCCTCGCGGCGGCCGCCGGCTAGGGAAGCGGCTGCCAGCTCGGCTCGTACGCACCGCCGGAATCTGCATCGTGCGTAACCTGAAATGGGTCGGTGCAGTGAAGGGTGCTGGTGAAGATGTCGGAGCTCGCGCCCCGGCCGTGGCCAATTTCCCCCTGCCAGACCAGTTTCCGGCCGCTGGGTGAATATTGGGGCGAGCTTGCCGCCCTACCGCAGTCGAGCCGGTGCAGGTGAGAGCCATCCGATCGCACGACGCGAAGCCGCGCGTTGCGCTCAAAGACGATGTGCTTTCCGTCCGGGCTGTAGTCCGGGCTGTAGCCGCCCCTCCGTGGGGGGACAAGCTGGCGCTTATGAGAACCATCCGGGCGCATATCCCAGATGGCGGCGCCGTTCGCGCCGTTTATGTAGACGATCCGCCTGCCGCTGGGGGAGTAAACGCCACCCGCCACCACTCCTCGGGCCAGGACCCGCTCGTCGCTGCCGTCCGAGCGCGCGGACAGGATGATCGACGGGTTCGCGCGCTGGATGTTGCGGGTGAAGACAATGCGGTGGCCGTTGGGCG
The DNA here is from genome assembly GCA_963702195.1 of uncultured Actinomycetes bacterium. GTDB lineage: Bacteria > Actinomycetota > Thermoleophilia > Solirubrobacterales > 70-9 > AC-56. The sequence goes on from OY969725.1 coordinate 533,677, forward strand.
AGTAGTGGCCGCCGCCCTCGCTGTACTGGCTGTGGGTGAGGCGTTGCTGGTGGCTGCCGTCGGCGCGCATCGTGAAGATTGTCTGCTGGGGGCCGACGAAGCGGCTGAACACGAAGTGCTTGCCGTCCGCCGACCAAGTCCCGCCCAAACCCCTGGCGAGCACCTGATCATCGGCGCCGTTGGGCAGGATCGCGTGAATGTCGGTCGAGAGGAAGGCGATCCGCCCGTTCGCCCCGGGGAAGGTAGCCCCAGCGGGTGCGGCCACGAGCAGGGACACTGCAGCCGCCGCCCCGATCGCGATCAGCGTCCGCCTCATCATGATCCCTCCTTGGTCCCGCCTGATCCAGATTCGTTGACTGCTCTCTCGGCCCGGAGAACCGCCGCCCCTTGGCTCAGGCACAGCATGATCCTCGGAAGCCGACCGGAAGTCAAGCAATCGAGAACAGGGGCTCGATGCCGCTCCGAAACCCTGTCGCCAGCTTTCACGCAGTTTGCACCCGCTCGGATGCAAGCGAAAAGACCGTACCCCGGAGAGGCCTTCCCGGTGTCGGCGACTCACGTGGGTCGATTTGCTTCCACAGGACTTGCCTCCTGCCGCCGATGCCCCAAACGTGGCGACGGCTCCTCTGTGTGCCTTCTCGTCACGCTGCGGTCTTCGACGAACCCTGGGACCTCCCCCGCAAGCAGTACCGGCGAGGGGTGCACAAACAGACCGAGGCCGCGCTTGCGGTGGCCCTGGCTCTCGACACGGTCAGCGCCGGCCCGGCCGTCTGCGACCGGTTTGCGACCGGTCATCGGCATGGACTGCGACCGGTTTGCGACCGGTTTCCGGCGAGCCGCAGGTCGGCAGGCGGGGTTGCTTCCGCTATCTGCGGGCGGCTGCGTGCCTGTGCATGGTTCTGGAACTAGCGGAGAGGGTGGGATTCGAACCCACGAGGCGGTTTGACCCGCCCACGCGATTTCCAGTCGCGCACCTTAAGCCGCTCGGTCACCTCTCCGGGCGGGGTGACGATAGCGCCGGAAACGTGGCCAGGACCTATCCCGATATGGGATGGGTCCTTAGGCCAGCGCCGGAGCCTCGGGAAGGCGCGCCAGCGCCTCCTCCATCTCGGCCTCCGAGAACTCGAGGTCCTCGAGCGCTCCGGAGTGGTACGCGTCGTAGGCGGCCATGTCGAAATGGCCGTGGCCGGAGAGGTTGACGAGGATCACGCGCTCCTCGCCCGCCTGCTTCGCCGCCTCCGCCTCGTCGAACACGACCCGGAGGGCGTGGGCCGCCTCGGGCGCCGGGATGATCCCCTCGGCCCGCGCGAAGCGGACCGCCGCATCGAACGCTGCGGTCTGGCGGATCGCCTGAGCCTCCACCACACCCTCCTTCACCAAGCCGGAGAGGCTAGGCGCGTCGCCGTGGTAGCGCAAGCCGCCTGCGTGGACCGGCGGCGGCACGAAGTCGTGGCCCAGCGTGTACATCGGGATCAGCGGCGTGAGCCCGACCGTGTCGCCGAAGTCGTAGCGGTAGGCGCCGCGGGTCAGCGTGGGGCACGCGGCGGGCTCGGCGGCGACGAAGCGCGTGTCGCCTCCCTCGCGCAGGCGCCTGCGGATCAGCGGGTACGCGAGGCCGGCGAAGTTCGAGCCGCCGCCGACGCAGCCGATCACGACGTCCGGGTACTCACCGGCCTGCTCGAGCTGGTCGATCGCCTCCTGCCCGATCACCGTCTGGTGGAGGAGCACGTGGTTGAGGACCGAGCCGAGCGAGTAGTTGGTGTCGTCGGCCTTGGCGGCGGTCTCGACGGCCTCGGAGATCGCGATCCCCAGGCTCCCGGTCTCGTGCGCGGCCTGGGCACGCCCCGCGTCGGTGAGGTCGGAGGGGCTGCGGTGGACGGTCGCGCCCCAGGTCTCGATCATCGCCCGGCGGTAGGGCTTCTGGTCGTAGCTGATGCCGACCATCCAGACCTCGCACTCCATGTCGAACAGCCCGCAGGCGAGGGCGAGCGCGGAGCCCCACTGGCCGGCGCCGGTCTCGGTGGCCAGCTTTCGGACCCCCTCCTGCTTGTTGTAGTAGGCCTGCGCGACCGCGGTGTTCGGCTTGTGCGACCCCGCGGGAGAGACCCCCTCGTACTTGTAGTAGACGTGTGCCGGCGTGTCGAGCTCGCGCTCGAGACGAAGGGCGCGGTAGAGCGGCGTGGGCCGCCACAGCTTGTAGACCTCGCGAACCTCCTCCGGGATCTCGATGTCCGGGTCCGCCGAGACCTCCTGCTGGATCAGACCCATCGGGAAGATCGGCGCGAGGTCGGAGGGCCCGAGCGGCTCCTTGGTGCCCGGATGAAGCGGCGGCGACGGGGTTCCCGGCAGGTCGGGCAACAGGTTGACCCAGTGCGTGGGAATGTCGCTCTCGGGTAACAGGTATTTGACCGGCTGGTCCACCGTGCCGCGATTCTATGCGCCTCGCGTGGGCCGGTCGCAGGACCTCACGTCCACCGACCCAGGAGGCCCCATATGGAGACCCGGACCACGGGCCAGCTTCCCCAACAGGCCAAGTCGATCCTCGACAAGAAGACGTTCGCCCACCTGGCGACGCTGATGCCGGACGGCTCGCCGCAGGTCACCCCGGTGTGGGTCGACTACGAGGGCGACTTCGTCGTCGTCAACACCGCCGAGGGGCGGACGAAGCCGCGGAACTTGCGAAATGATCCTCGCGTGGCGCTCGCGGCGACCGATCCCGACAACCCCTACGAGGCCGTGATCGTCCGTGGCCGGGTCGTGGAGATGACCCACGAGGACGCCGACGAGCACATCGACGCGATGGCGAAGAAGTACCTCGACCAGGACAAGTATCCGTTCCGCCAGAAGGGGGAGCAGCGCGTGAAGGTGTTCATCCAGCCGGAGTCGGTAACGGGCGCGAACGAATGACGAGCGGCGACGGCACCTGGAGCGTCTACCTCTCGGGAGAGATCCACTCCGACTGGCGCGAGCGCATCGCCGACGGCGTTCGTGAAGCCGGCCTGCGGGTCGAGCTGCTCGCGCCCGTCACCGACCACTCCGCGTCCGACGACGTGGGCGCGAGCATCCTCGGCGAGGAGGACCAGCAGTTCTGGCGTGACCACAAGGGCGCCGGGGTGAACGCGGTGCGAACGCAGACCCTGCTTCGCCGCGCCGACGTGGTGGTCGTCCGCTTCGGCGACAAGTACCGGCAGTGGAACGCCGCCTTCGAGGCGGGATACGCGGCCGCGCTGGGCACGCCGATCGTCACCCTTCACGACGCCGAGCTCACCCACGCGCTGAAGGAGGTCGACCGGGTGGCGATGGCGGTCGCAGAGTCGCCGGAGCAGGTGGTCGAGATCCTCCGCTACGCCATCGCCTCCTGATGGGCTCCCGTGGGCCCAGCCTGTTCACGATCGTCTACGTGGCGATCGGCGTCATCGTCGCCTCCGATCACCACTACTTCGCGAGCCTGGACACCGCCAAGCTGGTCGCGGAGATGGTGCTAGCGGTGATTCTCTGGCCGCTCCTCCTGTTCGGTGTCGACTTCCGCTTCTAGGCCGCCCGCCGGTAGCCTTGCCCTGCCATCTGGAGGGGTGGCAGAGTGGTTGAATGCGGCGGTCTCGAAAACCGTTATGGGCCGTTTTGGTCCATCGAGGGTTCGAATCCCTCCCCCTCCGCTAGACCCCGATCCGGCAACCGCAGCGGCGCGCGGGCACGTTCGCTACCCTGCTCGATCGAGCACTGGAACAAGCCGAGTCCTCGTCCCCATAGCGACGAGGAGCGGGGGATCCAATTCCGGGGCTAACTCGCCCGACTTCGGGCGGGGGCGCAGGCTCCTTTAGCGCCAGCCCGTCAGCTAACCCCGCAGGCCGACGAAGGAGACCGATTCATGCTCCCCAACCTATTTCGCATGCGACGCCCGCGACTTGCCGGCTCCGTGACCGTCGCCTGTGTGGCCGCGCTCGTACTCGCGAGTCCGGCTGCCATTGCCAGCAGCGGTGGCACGGGAACGTCCGACCCGTCGCCAACGGTCAAGGGCCACAAGGCCAAGCTCGTACACGGCAAGGCGGTCGCCCCGAAGTCCGCGCCGCGCCGGGTGAAGCAGGTCATCGCGGCAGCCAACGACATCGCCAAGGGCAAGGGCTACTGCAGCGGCGGCGGGTACTCGAGCTGGAAGTCCCCGTGCTACGACTGCTCCAGCTCGGTCAGCTATGCCCTCCACGGCGGGCACCTCATCAAGCACGCCAAGCCGCCGAGCGGCCTGAAGACCTGGGGCAGGGCCAGGACGGGCAAGTGGATCACCGTCTACGCCAACTCGAGCCACGCCTTCATGAAGGTCGCGGGCCTGCGGTTCGACACCGCGGACACCAAGGGTGAAGGGCCCGGCTGGGCGAAGGGCATGGGCTGGGAGCGCACCCAGTCGCACGTGAAGCGCCACAAGGGCGCGCTCTGAGCTGAGCTCCGGTCGCGCGGAGCTGCCGGGCCTCCTTAGGGCCGGTTCATCGAAGGGCGTAGCCTGTTTGGTGGAAGCGGGCACCTGGATGAGCTATCTCCGTCGCATCTCAACTCGCGGGCTCCTGGCCCTTTGCGCAGGAGTCCTGGTCGCCGGCGTCGCCACGGCCGCGATCGCCCTGGCCGCCACCGGCGGCGGTCCGACGCCTCCTCCAAAGCCACTCCCCAACGCGGTCCATGATGCCCTCGCCGCGCCACGCGTGGCGGGCATCTCGGCTCGGATCGAGTTCACCAATCACCTGCTGACCTCGGACAACGTTCAGGGCTCCGACCCCCTGCTGACCGGCGGCTCGGGGCGGCTCTGGGTCACCCCCGATGGCGACCTGCGGCTCGAGCTCCAGTCCGACTCCGCTCGCGGCGACAGCGAGATCGTCGTCAACGGCCGGCGCTTCCTCGTCTACAGCGGTGACAGCGGGAGGGCGTATCGGGGCACGCTGCCGCGCGAGACCGGCAAGCCCGCTGGAGGTGCCCGGTCCGAGGGCCCACCCTCGGTCACCCGAATCCGTCACGACCTCACTGAGCTCGGCAAGCACCTCAACCTGAGCGGCGCGATGCCCACCGACGTCGCCGGTCGGCCGGCGTACCGGGTGCGGGTGTCCCCCGGGAGCCACGGCGGCTTGCTCGGCGGCGCCGCGCTGGCTTGGGACGCCGTGCACGGAACGCCCCTGGAGGCGGCGGTGTACGCGCGCGGGTCGAGCTCGCCGGTGCTCGAGCTCAAGGTCACCGACATCTCCTTCGGGTCGGTCTCGAGCTCTGTGTTCGACATCGCTCCAGCACCCGGAACCAAGGTCGACAATCTCGGAACCCTCAGCCGGAGCCACTCCTCTCGGCACCAACGGCGCCCCGCCCAGGTCATGGGATCGTCGGCGGTCTCCTCCAGGCTCGACTTCAGGCTGCAGGCGCCCAACACGCTCACGGGCATGCCGCGGCACGGGGTGCGCCTGATTCGCGGCGAGAAGTCGAACGGCGCCATCGTCACCTACGGTCGCGGCCTGGATGGTGTGGCAGTCGTGGAGTACCCGGCCTCCCACTCGCACCCCGGCCAGGCCTCCGGGCGCTCCGGCGATCTCACCCTGCCGAAGGTCTCCGTGGGAGGCGTGTCCGCGGAGGAGCTTCAGACCCCGCTGGGCACGGTGCTCCACTTCAAGCGCGACGGCGTGCAATACGTGGTCGCCGGCTCCGTCCCCCGCGGCGTCGCCGAGGCGGCCGCACGGGGCCTCTAGCCGGTGCCCGAGGGCCCGGCGGCGGGCGGCGCGCCTCCGATTGAGGTTCGCGGCCTCACCAAGCGCTACGGCGAGATCGTGGCGGTCGACGGAGTCGACCTGACGATCGAGCCGGGCGACGTATTCGGCTACCTGGGGCCCAACGGGGCCGGCAAGACGACTTCGCTGCGGATGATGCTCGGCCTGATTCGCCCGACCGCCGGGGCCGTGCGGCTGTTCGGGCGCGACCCCCAGGTCAGCGTTGCGGCGCTCGACGGCGTCGCCGGCTTCGTCGAGGCGCCGTCCTTCTACCCCTACTTCAGCGGCCGCAGGAACCTCGAGCTGTTCGCCGCCCTCGACGGGCCCGGCACCGGCTCGACGAGGCGCATCGATGAGGTGCTCGAGGTGGTCGGCCTCCTCGACCGCGCCAAGGACAGGGTGCGGGGGTACTCCCACGGCATGCGCCAGCGCCTGGGGATCGCGGCGGCCCTGCTGCGCAGCCCGCGCCTGCTGATCCTCGATGAGCCGACGACGGGGCTCGATCCGGCGGGGATGCGCGACATGCGGGAGCTCGTTCGCGACCTGGCCGCCCGGGGTATCACCGTGCTGCTCTCCAGCCACCTCCTGGTCGAGGTCGACGAGCTGTGCAACCGGGTGGCGATCGTCCGCAGGGGCCGGATCGCCTACGAGGGCTCGCTCGCCGAGCTCCGGCGAACGGCCGGCCTCAGCTACCTGGTCCGCACGACCGACGACGAGCGCGCGCGGGAGATCCTGTCCCGGCAGGCGAACGTTCGAGCCATCGACGCCGATCCGTCCGGAGGGCTCTCCTTCAAGGCCGCCAACGAGAGGAGCGTCGGCGACTTCTCGCTCGGTCTCGCCGAAGCGGGCGTCGCGGTCCTCGAGCTGAGCCCGAAGCACGCGACCCTGGAGGAGCTCTTCTTCCGGCTCACCGAGGACGGGGCCTCGCCCGAGCCGGACGCCGCCGAGCCGGCGGGATCGGCGGTGGCGGCCTGATGCCCTCCGTCCTCGCCATCTACCGGTGGGAGCTGAGGAAGCTCCGCGCCCAGAAGCGCACATACCTGGGCCTCGGCGCGGCCGCCGTCATCCCGCTCATCTTCGTCGTCGCGCTGGTGACCCAGGGCGGCGAGCCTCGCGACGTCGTCTTCGGCCGCTACGTCCATGACACGGGCCTCGCGATCCCGCTGGTGCTGCTGCTGTTCGGCTCGATCTGGATGTTCCCGCTGATCACGGCGCTGGTCGCGGGCGACATCGTCGCCGCCGAGGACCGGCACGACACGCTCAAGGCGATTCTCACCCGCTCCGCCGAGCGCCATCAGATCTTCGCCGCCAAGGCCCTGGCCGCCGCGAGCTATGCGATCGCGGCGATCGCGATCACCGGTGTCGTTGCGCTCATCGCCGGCATCCTCGCGTCCGGGTTCAACCCGATCACGAGCCTCTCCGGGACGGAGGTTTCCGCGCCGCACGGGCTCGGCCTGGTCGGCGCCAGCATGCTCGTCTACCTGCTTCCGATTCTGGCGATCGCCTCGATTGCTGTGCTGCTCTCGACCGCCCTCCGGAACAGCGGCGCGGCGATCGTCGGCACCCTGATGTTCTCGCTCCTCTTGCAGCTCGTCGACATCCTCCCGGGCCTCTCGGGCCTGCACCCCTATCTCCTCAGCACCCAGTTCAACGCCTGGCAGGGGTTCCTGCGAACGCCGATCGATTGGGCGCCGATCGTGCGAGCGGCCTGGGTCTGCGCGCTCTACGCGGTCCCGGCCCTGGTCGCGGCCGCGCTCATCTTCCTGCGCCGCGACGTCGCGAGCGAGTAATGCGTTTAGGATCGGATCGAGCTAGCGGAGGAGAGTTGCATGCATGCACGAGTGGTCAGGTTCACGGAAGTCACGCCCGAGCAGGTCGACGCGGTGGTCAGCCGGGTCGAGGAGTCCGACGGCCCTCCGCCCGGAGTTGAGTCGAGCGCCATGAAGCTGCTCTACGACTCAGAACAGGGAACGGCACTCTTCATCGGATTCTTCGACAGCGAGCAGCAGATGCGCGATGCGGCGGCGGTGCTCGGGCAGATGGACGCCTCGGACACTCCGGGGACGCGAGCCTCGGTCGACCAGTGCGAGGTGAAGATCGAGCGGAGCGCCGAGTAGGCGCACGCTACGCCGTGGTGCGCTCTGGCTCGCGGCTCGATCGTGACGGGAGCATCACCGGGTCCCCGGCGAGGTCGTTCGCGCTGCGGCGCGGCACCCAGAGCGCGAAGCCCAGCGCCGCCGCCAGGGCGATGAGGCACATCAGGAACGACAGCGTGAAGCCGGTCGAGGTGGGGATGCCGGCGGCGTCGAGGTTGTTGGCGATGAGCGTGGCCGCGAGCTGACCGCCGAAGGCGCCGCCGAGCGTTCGCGTGACGGCGTTCATCCCGGTGGCGACGCCGGTCTGCTCCCGAGGGACGTTCTGGACGATGAGATTCGCCATCGCGGCGAAGGAGAGGCCGATGCCGATGCCGAGCAGGCCCGCCGCGATGTAGATGTCCAACTCAGAGCCCGAGTTGGTGGCGAGCAGCGCGTAGCAGGCAAGGCTGAACAGGACGCCCCCGATGAGCGCTCCGCGCGAGCCGATCCGGCGCTCCAGCACCCCCGCCATCTGACCAACGACGACGATCGCGATCGTCGTGGGCAGCAGGAACAGCCCGGCGACCGTCACGGAGGCACCGAAGCCGTAGCCGGTGCTGGTCGGCTCCTGGACGAACTCCGGCAGGAGGATGAACGACGAGTACATACCGATCCCGATCAGGAAGGCGACCGTGTTCGTCGTCCAGACCCCGCGGATCGCCATCATCCGCATGTCGACCAGCGGCTCGCGGGAACGGAGCTCCTCGCGAATCCAGGCTGCGATCACCAGGGCGCCGATGGCCAGCAGGCCGAGCGTCTTCGGCGAGCCCCAGCCCCAGGTGCTGGTCTCGGTGATCGACAACAGGACGGCCGAGATGCCAAGTGTCATTAGCGCTGCGGCCCGGTAGTTGATGTTGGCCGGCGTCTTGACCGGCGACTCCGGGATGTAGCGCCAGGTGAGAAACGCGGTGGCGGAGATGATCGCGAGCGGGAACCAGAAGAGCCAGTGATAGGAGAGGTTCTCGGTGATGAGGCCGGCGAAGACGACGCCCGCGCCGCCGCCGATGCCGAGCAGGGAGGAGACCAGGCCGATCGCGCCCGGCACGCGCTCGTTTGGGAACTCGTCCCGGATGATCGAGAAGGCAAGCGGAAAGATCCCGCCGCCGGCACCCTGGATCACGCGGCCGAGGAGCATCAGCCACAGGGAGGTGGCCACCGCCGAGATGAGCGTCCCGACCGCGAGCATCACGAGGACCAGCAGGAGCAGGCGCTCCTTGCCGTACATGTCGCCGAGCCGGCCGAGGATGGGGGTGGAGACCGAGGCGCTCAGCAGGAAGGCCGTCAGAACCCAGGCGACGGCGCTCTCGGAGGTATGCAGCGAGGCCTGAATCTGCGGGAGGGCGGGAACGACGAGCGACTGCAGGAGCGCGTACGAGATTCCGCCGAGTGACAGGACGGTGAGGATGATGCGGGTGCTTGGCGTGGGGGCTCGTCGCACGATCGTTGACCTTAGCCAGGGTAGGTTCCGGGAAGACCGAAGCGGTCGATCAGCCCGGCGTCGAGGAAGGACGTGATCTCAGCGATCCGATCGCCGCGCAGGGTGAGCAGCGTGATGCCGTGGGCGAGGAACCTCTCGGCGTCCCGGTGCCACCTGTAGTGGCCGAAGGCCAGCTGTCCGTTCGCCCGTGTCGGAATCATGCGGAACCGGTCTTTGGCGGAAAGCGGCCACTCGCGCAGGAAGGCCGCGACCTGATCGCGTCCCCGGTACCAGCTCGTCAGCGGCGGCATGTCCATCGTGGCGTCCTCGGTGAGCATGGTGGCGACCGCGTCCACGTCGCTGCGCTCCCAGGCGTCGACGAATCGCTCGACGATGCCGCGGATGCCGTCGTCGCCGAGGGCGCGCATCGTGGCCTGCTGGGTCTGGTCCGGGAGGTGCTCGTCGATCGTCTTGTGCGCGCGCTGGAGGGCGCTGTACACCGCTTCCGGACTGGACTCGAGCATGTCGGTAGGCGTTGACCGTCCATTCGAGCTGCTCGACCGACGCACCGAGGTCCAGCCTGATGGTGTTGAGCGCCGTCGACACGACGAGCGTGTCCAGCGCGGCCATCAGGGAGCCGATCGCGGTGAGCACGACCACCCATCGCGTCGTGGCCTTCGTGCTCATCTGGGCCAGTCTCGAATTCATGTTCGCCTCCCTCGCGGGCGGGTCTGCGGATGTCGCCGACCGAAATTCGGCCGCTCGCCAATTGAGATCCCTCCGCGGAGCGAAATCCATCGCTCGTCCCGCAATTCCCTGATATGCGAGGGTCAGCGATCGCAGTTCGCGAGCGCCGTCGCGTAGAAGCGCATGTAGTCCCTCCAGTGGGCGCCCCAGTAGTCGGCGTCGTGCCCTCCCGGCCAATCCAGATGGACGCTGGCCGTTGCGCCGTCAGCGCGAAGCTCGCCGGCCAGGGCCTGGTCGCCGGGCTGGAAGGGGTCCTGGGTCCCGGCGTCGAGCCAGATCGGCTGGCCGGTGAAGGGGGCCGGGTTGGACGCCGCACCCGCGATCACGTCATTGCGCGCAAAGTCCTCCGCGTCGTCGAACGCGCCCGACGCCGTCTCGGCGCCCGATTGCCAGAGGGCGGGGCTGTGGCCGCCGACGGCGCAGAACCGGCCGGGGGAGTGCATGGCCAGGTCGAGGGCCCCGAAGCCACCCATCGAGATCCCGCCGACTGCCACCCGCCTGCGATCGGCGCCGTAGCGGCGCGCGACCTGCGGGATCACCTCGTTCATCACGTATTCGGCCCAGTCGCCGCCCGCCCGGTCGTGCCAGTAGGAGTGATCGCCTCCGTACGGAAAGGCCACGATCGGCGCGCGCCGGCCGGCGCTGCTCAGCGCGGAGAAGAAGGGATCCGAGAGCCAGGCGTCCTGGTTGCTCCCGCGCCCATGGAGGAAGATCAGCATCGGCCGCGGCTTGGCGCCGTCGGCTCCGGACGGGATCACCACGGTTACGGGCAGGTTCCGGCCCACCGCCTGGCTGTGGAGGGTGAAGCGCTCGACGGAGGCGCCCGAGGTGTCGGGCTGCAGCGAAGCGTCGATCAGGCGCCACGCGACGATCCCCACGACCGCGAGGGCCACGAGCGCGAGCAGGCGCCGCCGCCATCGCGTACCCGAGCGATAGCGACGTTCCCGGGCGTTCATCAACCGAACGGTAGGTGCCCCGGCCACTGCTACCGTGCCGCCATGTCACGTGTGGGCGACCGTGCCCGCGGGATGCTCGGTCCGGTCAGGCGGCATCCGCGGATTGTCTGGTCGGTTGCGGCCGCGATCGGCCTGCCCGTCCTGCTGATCGCTGCGGCCAACGCCTACGTGATCCTCAGCACCGAGGGGGAGGCAGCGGGCAACGTTCGCGACGCTCCCCACGCGGAAGCGGCAATCGTCCCGGGCGCCTTCGTGAACGCGCAGGGATCGATGAGCACGATGCTGGCCGACCGCGTGAGCCAGGCGGCTGCTCTGTGGCATGCGGGCAAGGTGAAGCGGGTGCTGGTCTCCGGCGACCATGGGAGCTGGGCCTACGACGAACCGGACACCATGCGGGACGCGCTCTCCAAGGACGGCGTCCCGGAGCGCGACATCTTCACCGACCACGCCGGTTTCGACACCTGGGCGACGATGGTTCGCGCGAGGCAGGTGTTCGACGTGCGGAGTGCGGTCGTCGTCACGCAGGGCTTCCACATGCCGCGCGCCCTCTACCTGGCCCACGCCGCCGGCCTGGATGCGACCGGCCTGACGGCCGATCTCCACAGCTACGGGAAACAGGGAACCCTGAGCGACGCTCGAGAGGTGCTCTCGAGAGTCAAGGCGGTGGCCGACGTGGCGACGAATGCCGGCGTGCTCGGAGGCCCGCAGGTGCCGATCACGGGCAGCGCGAGGGCGAGCTGGGGCCCGTCGCCACCTCAGGGCACGCCACCGGCGGGGGCGCCGGAGGCGGTTCATCCCGCTCACGCCCACGGGTAGCGGGGTCGTTGTCCTAACCGGCGTATGGAGGGTTGCGTCTTCGTGCGATGTGTGCAATCGTTAACGCACGATGACCGTCGCGCGAGCGTGGTCGTCGTGATTTGTTAGCAACCCTGAGGAGGACGGAGCCTCTCCACTGGGGCGATGATCGCCCCGGAGGTGGTCGTGTCGCATGTCTCTGGTGAAGTGCCCCCATTGCGGCGCTCAGAACTTCACGATGGAGGGGTGGGAGGACCTCGACCGCTGCTCGTCCTGCGGCAAGCCGCTCGGGGAGGTCGGGCGAGGCGGCCCTGAGGGCCGGACCCGCCCCTCGCAGCGCGCAGTGGCCCGGGCTCGAAGGAGCGCGGCCGGCGACGACAGCAACTCGAAGAGGTCCCGCCCCGCCTGAGCGGGACGGGCCTCTCAGGAACGTCCTGGTATGGGCTCGCCTAAAGGACTAGGGCTTGGCGATGAAGTTCCAGGTCCGCGACGTGGCCGGGCCCGCAGTGCCCGCTGAGCCGAGGCCGTACTGGCTTACGTTCCAGATCCGGTTCGCGGTCGACGGATCCGGGGTCGCTGCGGCGTAGTCGCCCCAGCGGCACGGATTGAAGTTGCAGTCGAAGCCGCCCAGCGGCTTGGTGCCGTTGCGCACCGCCACCTGGCCCGACTGCGCTCGGGCGCCGACCTTGGACGCCATCTTGATCGACGGGAACGCCCTGGTCGAACTGGTGTTGAAGTTCATCACCATGGCGTTGCCGCCGCTCTTGGTGGCGCCCTGGACGCGACGGTTCGGAGCGATCGCGCCGTTGAACTCGAACAGCGAGGGACTGGTCGCCTTGCCCTTCTGCAGCACCGAGTGCGTGGCGGGATTGATCTCATACCAGCGGACCTCGGCTCCCGCGCCGCCCTTGACCGTGTGCTGCGTCCAGATCGCCAACTTGTTGCCGTGCCCCGGATCCAGTCCGGCCTGCGCCTGCGTGTTGCGAGCGTCCGAGCTGTCGATCCTGTGCGTGGATCCCTTCTGCGGGATGTTGGGCGGGACCGTGTACGAAGGCACCGTCACCTGAGCGCCGGGGTTCTGGAACACCGGCTTGCCGCCGGCGTTCCTCGTGACCTTGAACACCGCCTCGTGCGTGGAGGGGGTCGCGAGAGTCCGGGCGACGACCCAGCCGGTCGGGTTCGTGTCGATCTCGCTCGCCGGGACCGGCGTGAACGCGAGGGCGCTCGACGTCGCCCTGAGCGGGGATCCCAGGCTGCCGAAGGTCAGGCTTCCGGGGGCCGGACAGGTCGAACCCGAGGGCGGCTTCCCGATCGCCTGCAGGTCCGATCCCTGGTAGGAGCCGGTCCCGCTGTTCGAGAACACGTTCGCGCCGATGATCGCGAAGAACCGGCTGTCACCCAGCTTCGGGTAGTCGTAGAAGAACGGGCTGGTGTTGATCGTGTAGTGGCAGAAGCTCGCCGCGCCCGTCGGCGTCGCCGTCTTGCTCCAACCGAACGCGATCCCGTTGCTGGTGTCGCTGATCACCATGTCGTTGGCGTAGTAGAAGCGGTTCGTGGTCGCGTCCCACATGATCTGCGGGTCGAAGACGTCGATCGACGCCCCGAGGCCGTCGAGCGCATTCAGCGTTCCCGTGCCGGTCGGCGTGTTGCCGGTCTTGTTGTAGATCGCGAACCTGCTGTTGACGAGCTCGACGTAGCGCCTGGTACCGACGGCGCTCGTCTCATCCGGCGGGGTGGAGTTCGTGTCGTTGATCCCAGCCCACTGGCGCACCTTCGTGGGCGCGAGGGGGCTGACCGCGGGCTGCGTCAGGGCATTGCGAGCGCTCGCACGGCGCGTGATCCGCGCCTTCTGCCGGTCATAGCGGGCCTGGTTCGGGACCAGGTATCCGCGGTGCAGGGCGTGCCTCGCCGCCGGCCCGAGCGTGCCCGCGTTAGGGTCGCGCTTCGCAACCTTGTTGGCCCGCTTCGCGGTCATGAGCTTGAGGTGTGGGAAGCTGGCTGAGCCCGCCGAGGCGAGGCTGGGCGCGAGAACCATGACGAACGCCGCGGTGGCCAGCGTTGCGGCTGCGAGCACCCGCATGCGCCTCGCCGGACTCGAGGTGAGACTCTTGAACTTCATCTATCTCCCAATCTCATGAGGGAGATGGGTGTGCGGGGGATCCGCGCCCGCGTGCGCCCTCCCTGGCGCATGCTCCCATCACCGTCTGCTTGCACGACCCCTTATATCCGCAACGGACCCCCGGGGTCAACCCCCCCGATGGTCAGCCGGGCGTCCGGCGATCGGTGGGCGGACGATCGTCTGATGCGCGCCGGGCGGCGGCCAGAGCCTCCTCGTCGTACAGATGGCACTGAAGGCGGGATCCGTCCGCGTGGACGTCGCGGGGCTCCAGCCCCTCGTGGAAGCGGACCGAGACCGCGGAGCTCTCGACCTCCACGGTTGCGACGCCCTTCCAGAAGGGGTCGTCCGGGGCGTCGGCCCGCAGCCGCTCGATGATCTCGACCACCTCCGCAGGCGTGCGGCCGGCGGCCGGCTCGATCCGCGCGCTCGTCGCCGGAACGTCCAGCGCGTCAAGGCTCCCGATCACCTCGCGCTCGGCGCGGTAGGAGGGCTCGGGCATCCGGGTCCACCGCGCCTCGAGCAGGGTCCGCAGATCACGGCTCTCCCAGCCGCACACTTCGAACGCGCGCGGGCAGCGGGGGTGAAACGAGCACCCGAGGGGCGGCGTGACCGCGTCGGGCACCTCGCCGCGAGGGAGGTTTCGCGCCACGGTCCGTGTGGGATCCGGCTCGGGGATCGCGCGGAGCAGCGAGACTGTGTACGGGTGCTTGGGGTCGGCGTAGATCTCGGCGGCGGGCCCGATCTCGACGATCTTCCCCAGGTACATGATCGCGATCCGATCGCAGAAGAACTTGGCGGTCGCGAGGTCGTGGGTGATGTACACGTAGGTGAGATCCAGCTCCCGCTTGAGGTCGATCATCAGCTCGAGGATCTTCGCCCGCACGCTCATGTCGAGCATGGAGACCGGCTCGTCCGCGATCAGGATGTCCGGGCCGAGGATGATCGCCCGCGCCAGGACGGCACGCTGCTTCTGCCCGCCAGAGAGGTCGGTCGGGTACTTGCTCATGTACTGCTCGGCGGGGTGCAGGCCCACCCGCTCGAGCGCCTCGACCACGCGACTCTGCACCTGCTCCCGGCCCCGCGCGACCCCGTGGATGCGGAGGGGATGGCCGACGGACTCGCCGATCGTCATCGCCGGGTTGAGCGAGGCGTGGGGATCCTGGAAGACGATCTGGAGCTGGCGGCGAAGCGGGCGAAACGCGGCTTCGCTTAAGCCGGTGATCTCCCGCCCCTCGAGCTTGATCGAGCCCTCCGTGGCGGCGGCCAGGCCGAGGAGCGTGCGGCCAAGCGTGGTCTTGCCCGATCCCGACTCCCCGACGACGCCGAGCACCTCGCCGCGGCGAAGCGAGAAGCTCACGCCGTCCACGGCCTTCACCGAGCCGGCCGCACGCCCGCGCATGCGGTCCGTGAAGCTGCCCCGGAGCGCGAATCGGGTTCGCAGGTCCTTGACCTCGAGGAGGGCCGGGCCGTTCCTTCCTCTTGCGGCTTGCAGTGGGCTGCTTGCCGCCTGCTCCACTAGGCCTCCTCCGCCACGGCGATCTCGCTCCGCTCGAGCGGGCGCTCGGCGCCGGGCGGGAGCTCGTCCTCGGGGCCGTGCAGCCAGCACTCGGTCACGTGCCCGTCCGCCACCTGGACCTGGATCGGGCTCTTCGTCGAGCAGACCCGCATCGCGTTCGGGCAGCGCGGATGGAACCGGCACGCGGGCGGCGGGTCGATCAGGCTCGGTGGCGCCCCGGGGATGTACTTGAGGTCGGTCGTGCTCAGCGAGATGATCGAGTCGAGGAGCGCGCGCGTGTAGGGGTGAGCGGGATCGGCGAAGACCTCGCGAGCGCCGCCCTGCTCGACGATGCGGCCCGCGTACATGACCGCGACCCGGTCGCATGCCTCGGCGACGATGCCGAGGTTGTGCGTGATCAGCAGGAGCGCCGTGTCGAAGTTGCGGCGCAGGTCGGCCAGGATCTCGAGGATCTGCCCCTCGACGATCACGTCGAGCGCGGTCGTGGGCTCGTCGGCCACGAGCGCCTTTGGATTGAGCACGAGGGCGAGGGCGATCATGATCCGCTGCCGCATCCCGCCCGAGAACTCGTGCGGGTACTGCTTGAAGCGGGTGGGCGGGATGCCCATGGCGCCAAGGGCGTCGAGCGATCGCCGGCGCATCTCCTTCTCCTTGAGGTCCGGCTCGTGCGCCGAGAGCGTCTCGATGAAGTGGTTCTCGATCGTCATCAGGGGGTCGAGCCGGGTCATCGGCTCCTGGAAGATCAGGCCGAGCTCCGGTCCGCGCAGGGCGCGGAGCTCCTTTTGCGTCGCGGTGACGAGATTGCGCTCGTGAAACCGGATCTCGCCGGCCGTCGCGGCCCCCTCCGGCAGCAGCCCGAGGATCGTCCTGCCGAGGGTGGACTTGCCGCAGCCCGACTCTCCCACGAGGCCGAGCGTCTCGCCGGAGCGGATCTCGAACGAGACCCCATCAACTGCCCGGACGGGATCGCCCTCGGTTCCGTACCAGGCCCTGAGGTTGCGAACGTCGAGGACGACGTCGCTCATCGCTCGCCCTCCGCGGGCTCGGCCGGGATCTCCGGCTTGCGAACCCTTCGGTAGCGGATCAGAGGGTTGAGGATGTCGTTGAGCCCCTCGCCGACCAGCGTGAACCCGGTCACGAGGAGGACGATCGCCAGGCCCGGGAACAGCCCGGTCCACCAGATCCCGGCGCCGGCATCCGAGATCGCCCGCTGTACGTCGTAGCCCCACTCCGCGGCCTGCGTCGGCTGGATGCCGTAGCCGAGGAACCCGAGGGCCGCCAGCGTGAGGATGGCGTCGGCGGCGTTGAGCGTCGCGACGACCGGGACGTTCTGGATCACGTTGAAGAACACGTAGCGCCCGATGATGGTCCTGCGTTTGGCCCCCAGCGCCCTGGCCGCCTCGACGTAGGGCTCCTCCCTGACGCTGATCACGTGGTTTCTGACCACCCGGAAGTACTGGGGTATGTAGACGATCGTGATCGCCAGCGCCGCGGTGATGATCCCCTGCCCGAGCTTGTCGGAGAGCAGGAACGCGATCACGATCGCCAGCAGGAGGTAGGGGAAGGCGAACAGCGCATCCATCACCAGGACGAGGCCGCGGTCGAGCTTGCCGCCGACGTACCCGGAGAGCAGGCCGAGCGGCACGCCGATGGACAGTGCGAAGAAGACCGCGAGGATGACCACCTCGATCTCCGTCCGCGCCCCCCAGATCACCCGCGAGAGGACGTCCGTCGACTGCACGGTGGTGCCGAAGAGGTGCGCGCCGGACGGCGGCGCCTGCTTCGGGAAGTCGACACCTCCCGACGACGACTGGGCGAAGCCATAGGGCGCGATCAGCGGCGCGAAGATCGCGAGGATGAGAAAGAAGAGGACGATCCCGATGCCGCTGTAGAGGATCCACTTCGGAACGCCCCGAGCGGTGCGGATCTGGTGGACCAGTCGCCCGATGCCGGCCGCGCGCTCGGACTTGATCTCCGCCTCGGGCGACTGCGGGGCCGCGCTGCCCGGGATCTCGCCGATTGAGCTCATGAATACCTCACCCTCGGATCGATGAAGGCGTTGACCAGGTCGATCAGCACGGACACGGCGACGACCGCGAGCGCGAAGACCGTGATGATCCCCTGCACCGCGATGTAGTCGCGCTCGTTCAGGTAGCGCACGAGCTGAAAGCCGATGCCGGGCCAGTTGAAGGTCTCCTCGGTGAGGATCGCACCGCCGAGCAGCAGGGCGAGCTGGAGGCCGGCGACCGTGATCACCGGCACGAGGGCGTTGCGGAACGCGTGATGGATCACGACGCGCCGCTCACTGAGCCCCCGCGCGCGGGCGGCCTCGACGTAGTCGCCTTTCATGGTCTGCATCAGGTTCACCCGCACCAGCCGGATCAGCACGCCGCTGGTCACCAGGCCGAGGGTCGCGGCCGGGAGGATCAGATGGAGGAAGACATCCCAGAACGCATTGAAGTCGCCGTTGATCAGCGTGTCGATCAGGAACAGGTGAGTGTGCTGCTCCAGCGTGGCCGTCACCTCCGGGCTCGCTCGCCCGGAGACGGGTAACCAGCCCAGGAGATCGGCGAACACGAGCTGCGCGAGGAAGCCGAGGAAGAAGACAGGCGCCGCGTAGATGACGATGCCGAACATGCGCCCGCCCAGGTCCACCGGCGTGTCGCGCCATCGCCCCGCCGCGAGGCCGATGGACACCCCCACGACGACGGCGACGAAGAAGGCGGCGACCGTGAGCTCGAGCGTCGCCGCCCCGTTGTCGGTGATGATCGACGTGACGGAGCGGTGGTCGGTGAGCGAGTCGCCGAGGTCCAGCGTGAACGCGTCCTTCAGGTAGTCCACGTACTGGGTCAGGATCGGCCGGTCGTAGCCTGCGCGGTGCTCCCGGGCCTGGATCTGTGCCTGCGGGACGTGCCCCCCGAGCGCCGCCTGGATCGGGTTGCCGGGCGCAACCCGCATCAGCAGGAACACCATCGTCAGCAGGATCAGGACCGTCGGCACCGCCAGCGCGATCCGCGTGAGCAGATAGGTGCGCAGCGAGCTCTCGTGCGTTCGCGTCACCGGCCCCCCTCACTTACCCGTGGCAGGGCGCCGCACGCCCCCTCGGTGGAGGAGGCGTAGGCGGCAAGCCCCGTCTCGCTGCGGGTCAGCCCTTCGAGATCAGCCAGTAGCGGAAGATGAACGATGGATCGAAGGTCAGCTCGATCCCGTGGATGTCGTCCTGAGCGGCGGCCACCTGCTTGCCCTGCCAGATCGGGATCGTCGGCGCGTCCTTGGCCCCGATGTCCTGGATCTGGGAGAAAGCCTTGGCCCGCTCGGAGTCATTCGTGCTCGCCTTCTCCTGGGCGAGCAGCTTCTCCATCTCCGGGTTCGAGTAATGGTCGTTCAGGAAGCTGTCCTTCGAGTAGAAGGAAGCCGTGTAGTCGTCCGCGTCCGGGTAATCCGGGAACCAGCCGAGCTGGTACATCGGGTACTTGTCCGTGAACGCCGCCGTCGAGTACTGGTTCCACTCGGTCGACTTGAGCGTCACGTCGAAGAGGCCGCTGTCGTCGAGCTGGCTCTTGATCTGGGCGTACTCGTCGGCGGAGACGGGCCCGTAGTGCGACGGCGTGTACCAGATCTCCATCGGCACGGGCGTCTTCACGCCTGCCTGCTGGAGGAGCTGCTTGGCCTTCGCCACGTCCGGGCTGGACCCGTACATGGTCTCGAACGGCTTCGTCGCGTACTTGAGGCCTTGCGGGACCATCGAGTAAAGCGGCTCGACGGTCCCGTCGTAGACCTTGCTCGCGATCGCCTGACGGTCGACCGTGTAGGCGACGGCCTGGCGGATCGCCAGCTTCTGCGCCGCGTTCGCGCCCGGCTGGAGATCCTCGTTGAACACGAGATAGCGGATCTCGATGCCGTTGCCGGAGACGATCTGGATGCCGGACTGGTTCTTGAGCGAGTTGAGGTCGGTCGGGGAAAGGCTCCGGTAGGCGATGTTGACCTCGCCGTTCTTCAACGCGAGCGCCAGATCGGACGAGGTCTTGTAGTCCGTGATGATGACCTCGTCGTTCTTGGCCGGGTCGCTGCCGGTGTAGCTGTCGCTCTTGGTCAGCACCGTCTGCTCGCCCGGCTTATAGCTCTGGAGTGCGTAGCGGCCGGAGCCGATCACGTGGTTGGAGCTCTGCAGCTTGTCGGCCGGATAGCTGTCCGGGACGATCGCCGCGGAGCCCGTCGTGAGGATGAAGGGCCAGGTCGCGTCCGGCGCCTTCAGGTGGAAGACGACCGTGTCCGGCCCCTTGGCCTCGACGCTCTTCATGTTCGCGAGCAGCGAGGAGCCGCCGTTCGGGTCCTCGATCTTCACGTTGCGCTTGAAGGTGAACACGACGTCCTTGGACGTCAGCGGGGTGCCGTCGGAGAACTTGAGGTCGGGCTTGAGCGTGCACTCGTAGGTCTGGTTCGTCTTGTCCGTGTACTCGCACTTCTGCGCCGCATCGGGGACGGGCGTCGACTGGCCCGCCGGGATGGTCATCAGGTTCTGGTAGATCGCGTAGATGACGTCGTACGACGGCAGGTCGTAGGCGCCGGCGGGGTCGTAGGAGACCGGCTCGTCGGTCGTCCCACGGATGATCGTTCCGCTGCTGCCGCCGCTCGATCCGCAGCCGGCGACCGCGGCCGCCAGCACGGCGATCAGCGCCGCAGCGATACCCATCCGTCGCACCTGACTCATCCAGCACCTCCCCCGCAGGGCCGAACGCCGCCGCCTTGGGCGGGTCCGCACCCCACTGATTCAAGCCTTCCCAATAGTCCTCTCCTCCCGGACGCCGCGGCGCTCCCCGCGTCACGGTCGCCCGTTGGCGGGAGCCTATATCAGCGTGCGTGGGAAGGGGCGAACGGGCGGGCGACGACGGACGGTGTCGTCCGGGCCAGGTACCCAGGGCAAGCTCAAACCGCCCCCGGCGGGTCGAGACTGGACTCTGGCACCCAGACGGAAACAAACTCCAGTCTCGGCGCACGAACGAGCCTCGCCGGAGCGCTGCCCTACCTGCCCGAGCCCCTCCGCATCCGCCGGAGCGTCGTAAACAGGACCGGAATCGCCAGCACCGCCAGCACGATCGCGGCGAGCCATCTGCCGTCGGCGAGCAGGAACGCCGCGGTGAAGACGAGGACGATGAGGAGCGTGAGCGTCATCCGGCCCTCGGGCGTGCGGGCCTCTCGCCCTGGTCAGGCCGGCTGCCTGAGGCCCGGGAGCGCCTCGGCGACGGCCTCCGGATGCTCGCGGTGGAGCGGGTGGTGGCAGGCGGCAAGATGCCCGTTGCCATAGTCGATGAGCTGCGGCTCATCCTGCGAGCAGATCTCGGTCGCATACGGGCAGCGCGTGTGGAACCTGCACGCGGCCGGTGGATTGGCCGGGCTCGGGATGTCGCCCTCGAGCACGATCTGCGCCCGCTGGGCGTTCGCCTTCGGGTCGGGGATGGGGAGGGCGGACAGGAGCGAGAGCGTGTAGGGGTGGATCGGGTTCGAGTAAACCTCGTCGGCGGGGCCGAGCTCGACGATCTTGCCCAGGTACATCACCGCGATCCGGTCGGAGACGTGGCGGATGACGCCGAGGTCGTGCGCGACGAAGATGTAGGTGAGCTTGAACTCGTTCTGGAGGTCCTCGAGCAGGTTGATGATCTGCGCCTGGATGGATACGTCGAGGGCAGAGACCGGTTCGTCGGCGATGACCAGCTTCGGCCGCAGCGCGAGCGCTCGGGCGATTCCGATTCGCTGCCGCTGGCCGCCGGAGAACTCGTGCGGGAAGCGGTTGTAGTGCTCGGGGCCGAGGCCGACGGTTTCGAGGAGCTCGTTGACCTGGCGCTTCAGGGCCTCACCCGAGGCGAGCCCGTGGATCCGGAGGGGCGTGCCGATGATCTGACCCACGCGCTGGCGCGGGTTGAGCGACGCGTACGGGTCCTGGAAGATCATCTGCATCTCGCGGCGCAGCGGTCGCATCTGGGCAACGCGCTTGCCGACCAGCTCCTCGCCCTCGAACCGCACCGACCCCGAGGTCGGCGGGATCAGCTGGAGGATCGTGCGGCAGAGGGTCGACTTTCCCGAGCCCGACTCGCCGACGAGGCCGAGGGTCTCGCCCTCCTTCACGGTCAGGTCGACGCCGTCCACGGCGCGGACCGCGCCCACCTGGCGGTCGATCACCACGCCGGACTTGATCGGGAAGTGCTTGATCAGATTGCGGACCTCGAGCAGGCCGCTCTCGGTGCCCGCGCCGTCGGTCGCGGGTGCACCGTCCGTGGCCTTGGCGGCGTCGCTCACGCCGCCGGCACCTCGAGCCCGATCTGATCGCCCTGGATCACGCGGAGCGTCCGCTTCTTCTCGGTCGGCAGCCAGCAGCGGTCGAGGTGCCCCGGTACGGCGCTGCGGGAGTCAAGGGACGGCGTCTGCTTGCACTTGTCGAACTCGTGCGGGCAGCGCGGCCGGAAGTGGCAACCCTGTGGGGGTGCGAGCAGCGATGGCGGCTGGCCCTGGATCTGCGAGAGGCGCGCTACGCGCGGCCGGTCCGGCCGTGCCAGGGAGCCGAGCAGGCCCCACGTGTACGGATGCTGAGGGTCGTAGAAGATCTCGTCCCGGGTGCCCGCCTCGACGATGCGCCCGGCGTACATCACGTTGATGTAGTCGGCGGTGTCCGCCACCACGCCCAGGTCGTGCGTGATCAGGATCACCGCCATGCCGAGGCGGTCCTGGAGCTCCTGGATCAGGCGGATGATCTGCGCCTGGATCGTCACGTCGAGCGCGGTGGTGGGCTCGTCGGCGATCAGGATGCGCGGGTCGTTCATCAGCGCCATCGCGATCATCACCCGCTGCCGCATCCCTCCTGAGAACTCATGCGGGTAGTCGCCGAGCCGCCTCCGCGCATCCGGAATCCCCACCAGGCGAAGCAGCTCCTCCGCACGGTCCTGCGCTTCCTTCTTCGAGACGTCCTTGTGCGCCTGGACCGCTTCGACCAGCTGGTTGCCGATCTTGTAGAAGGGGTGGAGGGAGGTCAGGGGGTCCTGGA
This sequence comes from uncultured Actinomycetes bacterium, assembly GCA_963702195.1. Taxonomy (GTDB): domain Bacteria; phylum Actinomycetota; class Thermoleophilia; order Solirubrobacterales; family 70-9; genus AC-56. The sequence continues at coordinate 556,130 of OY969725.1, forward strand.
AGATCATCGCGATGTCCTGGCCGCGAACGGCCTGCATCTCGTCCGGCGTCGCCTCGGTCAGATCCTTGCCGTCGAGGAGGATCCGTCCGTCGATCTCGGTGGTCTCGGACCGGGTCAGGCCCAGGATCGTCATGTTCGCGACGCTCTTCCCGCACCCGGACTCGCCCACGATGCCGAGCGTCTGCCCCTTCTCGACCTTGAAGGAGGCGCCGTCGACCGCCTTGACCACCCCGTCCTCGGTGTGGAAGTGGACCCTCAGGTCCTGGATCTCTAGCAGCGCCATGCGGGCCTCACTGATACCTGACGCGCGGGTCGAGATAGGCATACGCGATGTCGACGATCAGGTTGAAGGTGACGATGAAGAACGCACCGAACAGCACGATCCCCTGGATCACCGGCAGGTCCGAGCGGTTGATCGCGACGACGATCTCCCGGCCCACCCCCGGGATGTTGAAGACGGACTCGGTGAGGATCGCGTTGCCGGCGAGCAGCAGCCCAACGTCCAGGCCGAGCAGGGTGACGATGGGAGTGATCGCGCTGCGTACGCCGTGCTTCATGATCACGCTGCCCTCCGACACGCCCTTGGCTCGGGCCGTGCGGATGTAGTCCTCCGACATGACGTCGATCATGCTCGAGCGTAAGTACCTCGCGTAGATCGCCGCCGTCGCAGCGGCCAGGACTAACCAGGGTAAGAAGAGGGCCCAGCATTTCTCCCAGAAGGTGTTGGCGTCGAGGTAGCTGCCGATGCCCGGGAAGATGTGGATGAGCCCCACGTCGCTGGCGAACAGGTACAGCGCGACCAGTCCCAGCCAGAAGACCGGTGCGGAGATGAACGCGAGCGAGGTGACCATCGTCGTGCGGTCGAGGGCCGAGCGCCGCTTGATCGCCGAGATGATGCCGACCGGCAGGCCCATCAGGAGCCAGAAGACCACGGCCCCGGCCACGAGCAGGGCGGTCGCCGGAAGGCGCTGGAAGATAATCGTCTTGACCGGGGTGTTCGACTGGAAGCTGTTGCCGAAGTTGAGCGGCCCGGTGCCGCCGTGCTGGCTCGCGCCGAACCAGTCGAACGGCGTGAACACCTGCGTCATGTAGCGCAGGAACTGCTCCCAGATCGGGTCGCTCAGCCCGAGCTGCTCGCGGATCTGGGCGATCAGCCGGGGATTCGCCTGCCGGCCGGCGCGCAGCTTCGCCGGATCCGCGTTCGGAAAGACGTAGAAGATGAGGAAGATCACCGCGCTCACGAGGAAGAGCAGCAGGATGCCCCAGAGCACTCGGCGGACTATGTAGCGAAGCATCTCTTTTCAGTCTCCGAAGAGGGCCCCGCCGCCCATCCCGGGCGGCGGGGCCTCTCCGTTGCCGTCACGTGACCGTCCCTGGTCCGTTCTAACTACGGGTTGGTCAGGGACGTATAGGCCAGATCCCATTCGCCGTTGAACAGGTTGGCCACGCCGTTCACGTCCGTGGAGCGGACGAGGACGTCGTTGTCCCAGACCCATGGCACTGCCGGAGCCTGCGCCATGATCTGATCGTCGATCTGCCCCCAGGTCTGGGCCCGCTGCTTCTCGTCCGTGATCGTCACGGCGTCTGAGATCGCCTTGTTGATCTTCGGATCGTTCAGCTGCGGCCAGTTGGAGTTGTTCGACGGGTTGATGCTGTCCCCGCTGAACGGGACCTGGAGGATGGACTGCGGATCATTGAAGTCCTTGATCCATCCAACGTTCGGGCAAACCTGCGGTTGGTTCGCCGGAACCGAGCAGAACTTCGTGTACATGATGTCGTGCGCGACAGGCTGGAAGTTCACCTTGAACCCCAGCTCCTCCAGCTGGTGCTGGAACACCGTCGCGGTGTCCTTGCCAGGCGGAGCATCGTCGCCCACCATCGTGATGTTGCACACGGAGCCCGTGCACTTGCCGCTCTTGAATCCGGCCTTCTGCATGTACGACTTGGCCAGGGACGGGTCGCCGTTCGGGTTCTTGACGAAATCGAGGTCGGGACCCTGCAGGCCACCGGCCTCATCGAACCCTGGAATCAGCGGCGGGATGAAGTGCGTGGCCACCGGTCCGAACAGCTCCCCGCCGCGCGTGTTCCGCAGCGCGGTGCGGTTCGAGTTGGCGATCACTGCCTTCCGGACATTGAGCCCATCCTCCGCCGACATGCCGCTGCCGGGCCCGAAGGGCGCCTTCGTCGTGTTCAGCGCGATGTAGCGGTTACCACCCGACGGCACCGCGACCATCTGGTCCTTGCTGTACTTCGAACCCGTCGCGACCTGCTGCACGACCGTCTTCGACGGCGGGAAGTCGCCGCTGATCTGGTCGTTGCCGGAGAGGATCTTCTGCGAGGCCGACGTCGGATCGCTGAAGCCCTCCTGGACGGTGATGCCGTCCAGGTACGCGGGACGGTAGTCGCCTTCCTTTTGGCCGGTCCAGTTCGGGTTGCGAACGAGCTGAATCTGCTTGCCCGGCTGATAGCCCGTGAGCTTGCCGGAGCAGCTGGAGCTCTGCGCCTTGGCGGTGTGCGTCGAGGAGTCGACCTTGACGTTGCAGTCGTTCTGGACCATGTACGGCCCGGTGAACGTCACGTACTGTCCGTACGTGGACGGGCTCTCGGCGTCGTACTTCTTCGCGTACTCCTCAGGCACGGGCGCGCTCACCGGCAGCGACAGCGCCTGGATCACCGGCACCGACGAGGACCGCGTGAGCTTGAGGACGAGCGTGTGGTCGTCCGGCGTCGTGATCCCCGAGATGTTCGGTGCCGCGGTCTTGTTGGCCTTGACCGCCTGCTCCGCCTGCTTGAACCCGACCAGGTCGGACAGGTAGGCCGGCGTGTAGCCGTTCGGTACACCAGGCAGCAATGACCGCTCGATCGCGTACTTCACATCCTGCGCCTTGACCTCGCGATCGACGGGCGGGCTGTAACGGACCCCGCTCCTGATCGCGAAGGTGATCGTCTTGCCGCCGTCGGTGACCTTCGGCTGACCGTCAGCGAGGTCGGGCACCGGCTGGGTGGCGTTCGGAGGCCAGCCCATCAGGGTGCGCTGCGTCGCCAGAGTGAGCGAGTAGGTCACCTGGTAGTAGGCGGCGCCGGGGTCCATGTAGTCGACGTCCCCCTCGTTGAGCTCGGTCAGGGTGCCACCCTTTTGAGCGTTGTCGGGCGCCGCCGTCGGAGCCTTGAAGTCCGACGGAATGCCCGACGCACTGCCGCTGCTGCTACCGCCACTGCTCCCGCACGCCGACAGCACGCCGGCGAGCGCGAAGAGAAGCAGCGCAGGCAACACCAGCCTGAGCCTCGTCAATCGCATCTTCCGTTCCTTTCGGTTGGGATGAGGTTGTGCATTTACTAGTCGATCAAGTCTTCTTGGCTCGCGGGTTCAGCGCGTCCTGCATCGCATCGCCCACCAGGTTGAAGGCGAGCACCGTGAACAGAAGCGCCAGCCCTGGGAACAGCATGTACCACCAGTAGGTGTTGAAGTCGGGCGTCGCGTCGGCGATCATCTGCCCCCAGCTGGGCTGGTTTGTGACGCCCACGCCGAGGTAGGAGAGGGCGGCCTCGTACAGGATCACCTGCGGGACCAGGATCGAGGCGTACACGATGATCGGCGCGGTCAGGTTGGGGAGGAGCTCGCGGAAGATGATCCTCCCGTGGCCCGCGCCGGACGCCCGGGCCGACTCGACGAACTCCTTCTCGCGAAGGGACAGCGTCTGGCCGCGGACGATCCGGGCGATGTAGGTCCAGCTCGTCACGGCGATCACGAAGATGACGACGCCGATCCCGGGCTTGATCGCCGGCACCGGGATCGCGAACAGGCCGAAGGCGAGCAGGATCAGCGACACGATGCCGAGGCCGATGGCGGCCACGTCCACGCCGCGCCGGACGGACCAGATGACGACCACGGCGAGCAGGGCCAGCGACACGATCACGAGGATCGGCGACTGGAGCTCGATGTGGCCGCCGAAGCACCCGGAGCTCGTGCCACCCGAGCCGCTCGAGAAGGTGCAGGCGGCCGCGAGGCCGATCGCGAGCATCAGGTACGGGATCGCGAGGAGGACGTCGACGGCCCGCGAGACCACGGTGTCCGTCCAGCCGCGGAAGTAGCCGGCGAGGAGGCCCGCGACTACGCCCATCAGCGTCGCGAGGAAGGTCGCGGCGAAGGCGACGACGAGCGAGACGCGCGCGCCGTAGACCACCCGGCTGAAGACGTCGCGGCCGAGCCCGTCGACTCCGAAGATGTGTGCGCTCGAGGGCCCCGAGGCGGTGGCGAAGGTGGAGTTGAGGGCGCTCTGGTCCTCCACGTTCGGGCTCGGCGCGCCGACCGCCTTGACGATCAGCGGGGCGAAGATGGCGACCAGAACGAGGAGAAAGAGGAAGACGATGGAGGCCATCGCGAGCTTGTCCTCGCGGAAGCGCCGCCAGAAGAGCTGCCAGGGGGACCTGGCGGCGATCTTCGTCGGGTCTATCTCTGTGAGCTCAGCCGATCCACCGACCGCGCCCGGTGCACCCCGGAACTCGGTCGACTCCGGAAAGTCGTGAGCCTCCAACCGCTACCTGCTTCCTATTACGTCCAGCTGTCTAAGCCGCATCCTCTGCTACCCCCGTGCACGCCATCCATCCGGCCATGCACGCGTCCGCACACTATATGCCGCAGGCAGCACGGGCCGCACACCTCCCCGGGCCTGCCAGATCGCAACCATCGAGCTCCCCTCACCGCCTCGCGCTCGCCGCGCTCGCCGCGGCTCGCCTCGAGACCGCCAGCGCGAGGGCCTTGCTGGGCGCGAAGGCCAGCGCCGACCCCCCCGGCTCGCTGCCCAGGGCGACGTACCCGCCATCCACCTCCCACAGGCGTCCGCTGGTCACCTGGCTCGCCAGCAACCCGAGGGTCAGATAGGCGGGGACTCCGACCGCGAACTGATCAGAGTCGGACCGATGGCGCCATCGGAAGGCCATGACGCCCACCCTGCCGGTGTCGCATCCCTCGCTGCAGCCGCGCGCACGCCAGACCGTGAAACGGCCTCCGTCCCAGCCGGACGCGCCGATGGACGCCTGGGTGCCCCACGTCCCCGCGAGCAGGATCGTGAGCGCGCGCTCCTCACCGGCGATGCCTCCCCCAACGGGGCGCCAGTGTCCCCGCAGGAGCGGGGCCACCCCGAGGTTTACGGGCTGGACCCGGAGCCTCGGCCCGCCGGCGCCGGGCCACGTCCTGGGGTGCAGGATCTCGTCCGTTCTCCGGGGTGGATCGAGGATGGCGCGGTCGACGAGCCGGAACCCGGCCGCCTGGTGGTGGAGGTGGCTGACGAACAGGCCGCCGTGGACGTAGTCGAAGATCGCCTGTGAGCTGACCGCGTACGGCGAATGCTGAGAGTCGATCACTCCCTGCGTGGTTGCGATCCGCTGGGCGACCGGCACGTTGTCGCCCAGATAGCGGTGCCGGTACAGGTTTTGGATGAACGTCGCGGTTCCCTCGGTCACGGCGCGGCGAACCTCCGCCGCCTCCGTCGGCGCCGTGAGCTTGCCGAGCCGCAGGTTGAAGTGCTGGTCCTCGAGCGCGTGCGTCATCTCGTGGGCGAGGGTCGTGTCGAGCTGCATGCGGGTGTAGATCCGCGCGGGAACGATGATGATGCGGTGGCGCGGATAGTCATACGCGCCGCCGATCCGGTCGAGGCCGCTCGTCCGCGCGTCGGGCCCCAACCCGGACTCGCGGGGCAGGAGCCCCGCGAGCTGATCGAGGCCGATGCTCGCCCGCTGGAGCCGGTGGTTTGCGCGCAGGCGGGAGGGGTGCTGACGCGCTCGCGCGCGGACGTGGCGCGCAAGGTTCCGGCCCAGGGCTGCCAGGCGGTCCTCGCCCATGACGACCACGCGGGGAATGCGGTGGAAGTGCAGGTCCCGCAGCTTCTCCACGCGACGCGCGATCTGGTCGTCTATCGGCTTCAGGTTCGCTTCGACCTGGGCAGGCGTGCCCCGGAGGATCTGGAGCGGGGGGCGCTTGCGCGCATGTCCGCTCCCGCCAACCGCGCTCAGCATCACGATCGAGGTCGCGGCGGCGAGCACAGCCCCCACGGCGACGGCCCGCCGGCGCCGGCGGCGCCGGCGGCGCCGGCGCGGCGATACGCGGCTGTGGCCCGGAGTGCCGAGCGTGATCGACTCCTTCCCCCAGTCAGGGTAGACCCTGAACGCGACCGGCCCGTATGCTGCGGCGCCGTGCGTGCAGTGACCTTCCAAGCGGCCGGCGATTTGCGAGTCGAGGAGCGTCCGGACCCCGAGCCCCAGGCGGCGGACGACGCGGTCGTTCGCGTGGAGGCCACCGGCATCTGCGGCTCCGATCTCCACATCTACCACGGCCGGGTTGCGATCGAGCCGGGATTCGTGATCGGGCACGAGTACGTCGGCACGGTCGTCGCGGCCGGTGACGCCGTCACGCAGGTCAGCGTCGGCGACCGCGTGCTGGGGACCTACTGCACTGCCTGCGGGACCTGCTTCTTCTGCCGTCGCGGCGAGTACCACAAGTGCGACAGCGGTCGGGTCTTCGGCCACGGCGCCACGCTCGGATCGCTCCAGGGGGCGCAGGCGGACATGGTGCTCGTCCCGAACGCGAACCTGACTCTGCGCCGCGTCCCCGAGGGCCTGTCCGACGAGGTCGCGCTGTTCGCCGGCGACGTGGCCGGGACGGGCTACCACGCGATCTGCGGCGACGCCGCGCGCCCGGAGCCGCTGGAGCCCGGGGCGAGCGTCGCGGTGCTGGGGCTCGGCCCGGTCGGCCTGTGCGCCGTCCAGGTGGCGAAGGCGTCAGGGGCCGCGGAGGTGGTCGCCGTCGACACCGTCGAGGACCGGCTGAAGATGGCCGAGTCGTTCGGCGCCACGGCAGTCCACCTCACCGAGGACGACCCGCGAGCCCGGGTCAAGGAGCTCACCGAGGGCCGCGGCGTCGACCTATCGGTTGACGCGGTCGGCCACCCCGACGCCCTCGACCTGGCATGCCGGCTCGCGCGCAAGGCGGGCACCGTCTCGGTGATCGGCGTCTACGCGGAGCGGGCGGAGGTGCACATGGGCGTCGTCTGGATCAAGGCGCTGCGGTGGCGCACCGGACACGCAAACGTGATCGGTCACCTGGACCGAGTGCTGGCGATGCTCTCGGCGGGCGTGATCGACCCGGGGCCGCTCGTCACTCATCACATGTCGCTCGAGGAGGCACCGGAGGCCTACGCGGTCTACGACCGCCGCGAGGCGTTGAAGATCGTCCTGACGCCGTAGGGCTCGGGCGGGCGTCGGAGCAACGTCGGCCCCGGGCCGCGGCGGCGCCGGCCGCCTCTACACAGCCCCGGCGTGGCCGAGCCGCTGGCTTGGGTAGGCAATGAGGGCGGCGGTCGCGTTGAGGGCATGGGGGGTGATCGACTCTCCGTGCGCTATTTGCACGGAAGCTCAACCACCCCCCGGCGTTGGGCGGCGATGGCAAGGGGTGACGGGTGGCGCGCCGAGTGGCACGAAACGCTCGCGCGACCGGTGACCCCTCCCCTCATTGCCCCTGGGGCGACGGCGGTGGTGATCCGCCGCGGGGGCTAGTCCCCCAGCGCGCTCAGCTCCGCGAGCTCTTCCTCGGCCAGCCGCAGCGAGGCCGCCGCGACGTTGTCGGCGAGGTGGTCGACCGAAGACGTGCCCGGGATCGGCAGCATCACGGGGGAGCGGGCCAAGAGCCAGGCGAGCGCGACCTGGAACGGGGTCGCGTCGTGTGCGTCGGCGATGCGGGTGAGCGCGCCCTCGGCCTCCAGGCCGCCCGCCGCGAGCGGGAACCAGGGAATGAACGCGATCCCGTCGCTCTCGCAGGCCTCGAGCGCCGGCTCGGCCACCCGGTCGCCGATGCTGTAGCGGTTCTGGACCGACACGATCGGGACGATCTCGCGCGCCTGGGCGAGCTGGTCCGTGTTCACGTTGGACAAGCCGATGTGGCCGACCTTGCCCTCGTCCCCCAGTTCGGCGAGCGTGCCCACCGACTCCTCCAGCGGCACCTCCGGGTCCACCGCGTGGAGCTGGTACACGTCGATGCGCTCGACCCGGAGCCGCCTCAGGCTGCCTTCGCATGCCTCGCGCAGGTGCTCGGGGCGCCCGTCCCGCTCCCACTGGCTCGGCCCCGAGCGGGTCAGGCCGCCCTTCGTCGCGATGACGAGGCCGCCCGGGTAGGGGTGAAGCGCCTCGGCGATCAGCTCCTCGCTGACCTCCGGCCCGTAGGAGTCGGCCGTGTCGATGAAGTTGACGCCCAGCTCGACGGCTCGGCGCAGGACGGCGATCGCGGCATCGCGGTCCTTCGGCGGGCCCCAGATGCCTTCTCCCGTGATGCGCATCGCGCCGAACCCCAAGCGCCGCACCTGGGTGTCGCCGCCCAGGCCGACGGTCCCGGCCGCCGCTGCGTCCGTCGCCTCGATTGGCGCCATGGGCCAGAAGCTACCCGCGCCTCGGAGCCGCGAAACCCGGCGGGGGTACGGCCGCGCCTCAAGCGCCAGGCTGATAGGGAAACGCGAGCTGCACGTGGGTGCGCGCGACGGCGACGAAATCGCGTCTCTCGGGCGGGTCGCCATTCAGGGGAGTCAGCTCCGCGTTGACGATCGGGATGAAGTCCAGATCGCCGCGATTGAGGAAGTCGGAGAGCCGGCTCCGGTAACCCTCGCGCGGCAGGGTCACGTCGCCGACGATGCGATGCCGATCCGTCTGCAGCACGATTCGCTCGATCCGGGTCTCCATACGTTCAACCTATCGGCTGACCCGCTGGGAGCTTGAAGCTGGAGGGCGCCCGCTCAGCGGGTCATGACGTACGGGCCACAGGGGGTGGTTCCGTCCACGTCCGTGACCGTCGATCCGTCCGCCTTCTTGTAGGCGACCGTGAGGCTCCTGCCGGTGACCGCCACCTCCGCGTAGCTCGGCTGCGATCCCTGCGAGCAGTACATGCCCACGCCCTGCTGGGGCGGAGGCTTGAAGAAGACCTTCGACAGGAGCTCGCCGTTGCCCGGCGATCCGGTGGTGTCGTCGATCTCCTGCCAGAACGGTTTCGTCGCCACCGGGCCGATGATGAAGTCGTTGTAGGGCGTATCCGACGGGCTGGCCGGGGCGTTGGACGGAGCAACGTCGCCGTCGAGGGTCCGGGGACGGACGACGTTCGCGAACGCCGCGTGGGTGTCCGTGGTCAGGAAGACGAGGTTCTGGACGTCGGCGTTCTCGAGCGCCTTCAGGAGCTTCACCCGCTCGTACGCGTAGCCCTCCCAGCGGTCGTACGGCAGCCCGTAGAACTGCTGGATCGGGGTCTCGTTCATGACCACCTTCCACCGCGCGTTCGAGGCCTCGACGTCGTGGAGGAAGCGGTTGTACTGCCCCTGGCCGAGCATGGTGCGCTGCGAGCTGTTGATCTCGTTCTTGCACTGCTGGGACACCGGCTGCTTCAGCGACGGGATGAGCGCACTGAACAGCTTGCGCTTGTCGTCGGGAGCGGTCGGCGCCAGGTCCGCCTGACCGGGCGTGTCGGGGTTGTCGCAAACTCCGTTCGCCGACGCCTTGGCGCTGCGGAACGACCTCTCGTCCAGAAAGAAGAGCTCCAGGTTCTTGCCCCACTGGACCGTGCGGTAGATGCCGCCCTGCTTCGTGTAGTGGACCGGCTCGTAGTCGCGGAAGGCCTTGACTCCCGCGTTGTAGAGCTTGCGCCCGTCCTCCGGGATCGAGAAGTCGTTGATGAACTCGTGGTCGTCCCAGTGGTTGTACATCCCGGTCGACTTGCGGGCCATGCGCATGTTCCGCATCCGGAGCTTCTTGCGGTACATGGCCCACTTCTGCTGCACCGTCAGCGCGGGCCTCTTCGACCAACCGGGCACCTCCGGGTCGGAGTAGATGGTGTCCCCGAAGTCGACGTTGAAGTCGTTGTCCTCGTGGGCGATCGTCTTCCACGTCCGCCAGTGGCCCCAGAAGGGGTTGTCCTGGCCCGGTTTCGAGACCGCGGTCTCGTCACCGGTGTAGGCGAAACGGATGGTCTTTGCATGGCGCGGGTTGGGTGCCGTCTCGAACTGGCCCTTGCCGCTACAGGTGTGCTTGCCGACGACGCAGAAGCGGTAGTGATAGGTCCGGTCGGGCTCGAGGCCGTTGACCTTCGCCTGAACCGTGCGGTCGGTGGAGTCCGTCGCCTTGAGCTTCTTGCGCGCGACCACCAGCCGGAACTTCTTGTCGATGGCGACCACGGCGCGAACCGAGAGCTTCCGCGAGGTGCGCGCCCACACGACGGCCGAGTGGTCGGTGACCTCGCCTGCCGTCCGTCCGCTCTTGAAGTACTTGACGCCGAAGGCCGTTGCGGGCACGAGTGCGCAGAGGAGCGCAGCAACACCCAACCCAGCGAGGTACCACCTGCCCCTTCCCACGGATCCGATCCTAGCCGCATCGGCGCAGCCCGTGTTACGAATTCCCGGTAACCCGCCGACGGCGAAGCTGGTGCGATGATGACCTCTCCGGTCAGGCGGGAGCGCCGGAACCGGACAGAACCCCGAGCGAACAGGAGATCAGCATGGCGACGCAGACCACGTCCAAGCGAGCGGCCGGCAACGACGACTCGGGGGCCACCCCGGCCGACGTGCTTGTCATCTTCGGGATCACCGGCGACCTCGCGAAGGTCATGACCTTCCGCTCCCTGTACCGGCTCGAGGCTCGGGGACTGCTCGACTGCCCGATCGTCGGGGTCGCCGGCGACGACTGGACCGTGGACGACCTGCGCAAGCGGGCCCGCGAGTCGATCGAGGCGACCGGCGACACCATCGACGAGGAGGTCTTCGGGCGGTTCGCCGAGCGGCTCTCCTATCTCTCCGGCGACTTCACCGCGGCGGACACTTACCAGGCGGTGGCCAAGGCGATGGGCGATGCAAAGAGCCCCGTCTTCTACCTCGAGATCCCGCCGTCGCTGTTCGGCGCCGTGATCAAGAACCTGGCCGAGGCCGGGCTGACGAAGACGGCGCGGGTTGTGGTGGAGAAGCCCTTCGGTCACGACCTCGCGTCGGCCAGGGCCCTCAACGACGAGATCCACGCCTACATCGACGAGTCGCAGCTCTATCGGATCGATCACTTCCTCGGCAAGATGGGCCTGATGGAGATCATCTACCTGCGATTCGCGAACGCGATGTTCGAGCCGATCTGGAACCGCAACTACGTCTCCTCGGTGCAGATCACGATGGCTGAGAAGTTCGGTGTCGAGGATCGCGGGCACTTCTACGACCCGGTCGGCGCGCTTCGCGACGTGGTCGTCAACCATCTCATGCAGGTGGTCGCGGCGGCGGCGATGGAGCCGCCTGGCGGCGGGGACCCCGTAAGCGTCAAGAACGCCCAGTTCGCCGTCTTCCACGCCATGGCCGACGGTGATCCGGCCCAGTACGTGCGTGGCCAGTACGACGGGTACCGCGAGATCGACGGGGTGGCGACCGACTCCACCACCGAGACGTACGCGGCCCTGCGGCTCGAGATCGAGAACTGGCGCTGGTCCGGCGTTCCCTTCTTCATCCGCACCGGCAAGCAGCTCTCAGCGACCCAGACCGAGCTGCGCCTGGTGTTCCACCATCCGCCGAAGCTCGGCTTCTGGCGTCAGGGCCTTCGGCCCCCCGAGGCCGACCAGCTCGTGATCCGGCTCGATCCGGAGACGGGGATCAGGATGCTGATCGATGCCAAGCGCGGCGACGGGATGGACCCGGAGCGGATCCACCTCGACATGGAGTTCGCCCAGGAGGGCGGCGAGGGGGCGACCCCCTACGAGGTCCTGCTGCACGCCGCGATGATCGGGCAGAGCGGCCGCTTCACCCGCCAGGACAGCGTCGAGGAGCAGTGGCGCGTGCTGCAGCCGTTGCTCGATTCCCCCCCGCCGATCCACAGCTACGAGAAGCAGACCTGGGGACCGGGCGAGGCGCACCAGCTCGTGGCCGGCCACGGCACGTGGCATGGCCCGTGGCTCGCCGGATGAGAGCGGCGGAGGACCAGCAGAATGCGGCGACGCGCTCGCCGTTCACCCCGATCGCCGACTACGCCTTCCTCTCGAACTGCCACACCGGTGCGCTGATCGCCCCCGATGGCGCGGTCGACTGGCTCTGCGTGCCACGCTTCGACTCGCCCAGCGTGTTCGGCTCGCTGCTCGATCGAGAGGGCGGCAACTTCCGCCTCGGTCCGTTCGGCATCAACGTTCCGAACGACCGCGTGTATGAGCCGGGCACGAACACGCTCCTGACGACCTGGCACACGCCGACCGGGTGGATCATGGTTCGCGACTCGCTCACGATGGGCTCGGCGCCCGAGCGGGACGAGGTCACCCCGCACAGCCGCCCGCCCGTCGACGAGGACGGCGATCACATGCTGGTGCGCACGGTGCTGTGCCTGAGCGGCGAGGTCGAGGTGGAGCTGGTCTGCGAGCCGGTGTTCGACTACGGGCGTACGCCGGCCGAGTGGAAGATGCTCGGGCGGCACACGGCCGACGCGAGCGGCGCCGGGACCACGGTGAGGCTCCGGAGCGACATGGCGCTGGGCGTCGAGGGTGACTGGGTCCGAGCTCGTCACGACGTCACCGAGGGCGAGCAGGTCTTCTGCTCCCTCTCCTGGGCCGAGGAGCTCGCCTCCCCCGAGGACGTCGACGAGGCGAACGGGCGGCTGGCGGCCACGACACGCTACTGGCGCTCCTGGATGGGACGGGCCCGGATTCCCGACCATCGCTACCGCGAGCCGATCCAGCGCTCGGCGCTCGCGATCAAGGGCCTGACCTTCATGCCGACCGGCGCGACCGTCGCCGCCCCGACGACGTCGCTGCCGGAGACTCCAGGGGGGGAGCGCAACTGGGACTACCGCTTCACCTGGATGCGCGACGCCACCTTCACGCTCCAGGCCCTCCACGCCCTCGGCCTCGACTGGGAGGCCGAGGAGTTCATGCAGTTCGTCGCCGACCTCGAGCCGAACGACGACGGGGCGCTGCAGATCATGTACGGCATCGACGGCCGGCGCGACCTGAGTGAGACGACCCGGGACGACCTGTCCGGATACGGCGGAGCCCAGCCGGTCCGGGTCGGGAACGGCGCCTTCGACCAGCGCCAGAACGACGTCTTCGGGGCCGTGCTCGACTCGATCCTGCTCCACACGCACCGGTCCCAGCGCCTCCCCCGGCGACTGTGGCCGATCGTCCAGTCGCAGGCCAAGTGTGCCACGGCGGTGTGGAAGAAGCCCGACCAGGGCATCTGGGAGGCGCGCGGCGAGCCACAGCACTACGTGTCTTCGAAGCTCATGTGCTGGGTGGCGCTCGACCGGGCGTCCAAGCTGGCCGCGATCCGCGACGATCCGAAGCTGGAGGCCGAGTGGCGTTCGACCGCCGACGAGATCCGGGCGGACATCCTCGACCATGGCGTGCGCGACGGGGTCGTGCGTCAGCACTACGGAACCGACGCTCTCGACGCCTCGACCCTGCTCGCCGCCATCTTCGGCTTCCTGCCGGGCGACGACGAGCGGCTGCGCAAGACGGTCGAGGCGATCGGGTCGGACCTCACCGAGCACGGCTTCGTGCTGCGCTACGTGACCGATGAGACCGACGACGGGCTCTCCGGCAAGGAGGGCACGTTCCTGATCTGCTCCTTCTGGCTCGTCTCGGCGCTCGCGATCGTCGGCGAGGAGCAGCGCGCCCGCGACCTGATGGAGAGGCTGCTGGGCCAGGCATCGCCGCTCGGCCTCTACGCGGAGGAGTTCGACGCCGACAGCGGCCGGCACCTCGGCAACTACCCGCAGGCCTTCTCCCACCTGGCGCTGATCGAGGCGGCGGAGCGGCTCATCTACGCCGAGCGGCGGCGGGAGCTGGAGCGATGAGCGAGTCCTACGACGTGATCGTGATCGGGAGCGGGGCCGGCGGAGGCACGCTGGTGCACCGCCTCGCCCCGTCGGGTAAGCGCGTCCTGCTGCTGGAGCGGGGCGACTGGCTCCCGCGAGAGCCGCAGAACTGGCTCGCCGAGGACGTGTTCGTGGACGGTCGATACATCTCGCCGGACACCTGGTACGACGACAGGGGCAAGGCCTTCCAGCCCCAGGTGCACTACTTCGTCGGCGGCGCAACGAAGCTCTACGGCGCTGCGCTCTACCGCCTGCGGGCCGAGGACTTCGGCGAGCTGCGCCACCACGACGGGATCTCGCCCGCATGGCCGATCACCTACGACGAGATTGAGCCCTACTACACGCAGGCCGAGCGGCTCTACCAGGTCCACGGGGCGCGCGGCGAGGACCCGACCGAGCCGCCGGCGAGCGCGCCCTACCCCTTCCCCGCGGTCTCGCACGAGCCGCGGATCCAGCAGCTGGCCGACGACCTGGCCGCCGCCGGCCGCCAACCGTTCCACGCCCCGTGCGGGATCATGCTCGACGAGGGCAACATGCCCTTCAGCCGCTGCGTCCGCTGTCCCGATTGCGATGGCTTCCCATGCGTGGTGCACGCGAAGTCCGACGCCGAGGTCCTCGCCGTGCGGCCGGCGCTCGAGCACGACAACGTCACGCTGCTCACGAGCTCCGAGGCGGTCGCGCTGACCACCAATCCCGGGGGGACCGCCGTCACGGGGGTGGTCGTAGAGCGTGAGGGCTCGCGCGAGACCTACGCCGCCGATGTGATCGTGGTCGCCTGCGGCGCCGCGAACTCGGCCAAGCTCCTCCTGGGATCGGCCACCGACGAGCATCCGAACGGCCTCGCCAACGGGTCAGACCAGGTGGGCCGCAACTACATGTTTCACAACAGCCAGGCGGTGCTGGCGGTCTCCAGAGAAGAGAACCCGACCGTCTTCCAGAAGACGCTGGGGGTGAACGACTACTACTTCGCCGGCGACGAGTTCGACTACCCGCTCGGCAACATCCAGATGGTCGGCAAGTCGCAGGCGCCGATGTACCGGGGCGAGAAGCCGATCGAGACCAAGCTCGCCCCGAGCTGGGCGCTCGAGGACCTGGCCCGCCATGCGGTTGACTTCTGGCTCTCGACCGAGGACCTGCCGCGCGCCGACAACCGCGTGAGCGTCGACGACAAGGGGAACATCACGCTGAGCTACGCGCCGAGCAACGAGGTCCCCAAGCGGGATCTATACGAGAAGCTCAGGTCGATGCTCGGCCAGCTGGGAATGCATCCCGGCCACCTGGTCCCTCGAAACGCGTACATGAAGACCGAGATCCCGCTGGCGGGAGTGGCTCACCAGGCCGGGACCTGCCGGTTCGGCGCCGACCCCGCGAGCTCGGTTCTCGACGCCAACTGCCGGGCGCACGAGCTCGACAACCTCTACGTGGTCGACACCAGCTGCTTTCCGAGCATCGGCGCCGTCAACCCGTCGCTGACCGCGATGGCCAATGCGCTGCGGGTCGGCGACCACCTGCTGGAGCGCATCGGCGGCGCGCCGGCGGCCGACTGACGGGAGATCGGGACGATGGACGGCTCCGCCGGCCCGCGGATGACCAACGCCGAGTTCAGGGAGCTCTTCGCGGCGGTCTCGAACTGGGGTCGATGGGGCCCGGACGACGAGCGCGGGACGCTCAACGAGCTCACACCCGAGCGGATCGCCGCCGCGGCGCGCCTGGTCAAAAAGGGGGAGACCGTCACCCTGAGCCGGCCGCTGGACACCGAGGCGCGGGTCGACAATCCCGAGCCGGCCGACCACTGGATGACGATGCTCTCCGACACAGACGTCGGCTCCGGCACCCTCCGCTTCGCGAAGGACTACATCGGCGTCGACTACCACAACGACACCCACAGCCACATCGACGCGCTGTGCCACGTCGCGTTCGACGGCTCCCTGTACAACGGGAGGCCGAGCGATTCCGTCACCTCTCAGGGGGCCGCGGTCGATGCGATCGACATCGCCCGCGACGGGATCGTCGGGCGCGGCGTACTGCTCGACATCCCGCGGCTCCACGGCGTCCCGTGGCTCGAGCCGGGCGAGAGCGTCTTTCCGAAGGACCTGGAGGACGCCGAGGAGGGGCAGGGCGTGACGGTCGGCGACGGGGACGTCCTCATGGTGCGGACCGGCCATTCGCGCCGGCGCGCCGACCTCGGCCCATGGGATGCGGCAAACGCCAAGGCGGGCCTCGATCCCACCGTGGCCCCGTTCCTCGCCGAGCGGGGCATCGCGGTGCTGGGATCCGACGGCAACAGCGACACGGCCCCGAGCACCACGGAGGGAGTCGACTTCCCGATCCACGCCCTGGCGCTCAACGCGATGGGCGTTCACCTGCTCGACTACCTGCAATTCGAGGACCTGATCGGAGCCTGCGAGCGGGCGGGGCGGTGGGAGTTCCTGGTCGTCGTGGCGCCGCTTCGGATCGTCGCGGGCACCGGTTCGCCGGTCAACCCGATCGCGATCTTCTGAGCGCCCGCAGCCACCTAGGCGTTGTCGCCGTCGCCGGCGTCGCCCGCGTCGTCGGAGTGGTCGGCGGCGAGGCGCAGCAGGTAGGGCTGCCCGCCGGCCTCCTGGATCGCCACTCTGGCGATCACCTGCTGCATGGTCAGGGTCCGCTCGCTGCGGCTGGCGCCGATGAAGCTGATCAGCCATTGCATGATGGTTATGAACCGGTTCTTGAACCCGGTCAGGAAAGCGAGGTGGACGAACAGCCACATCAGCCACCCGAGGAAGCCCGAGACGCGGAGCCCCTTGTAGCTGACCACCGCCCGGAAGCGCGAGATGGTCGCCATGCTGCCCAGGTCGCGGTAGCGGAACGGCTTCGCCTCTCGACCGTCGAGCCGGTGCTTGATGGTGCGCGCGGCGTGGATGCCCTGCTGCATCGCGACCTCCGCGACGCCGGGCAGGTCGTGGAGGCTCATCATGTCCCCGATCGCGAACACCTCGGGATGGCCCGGCAGGGTGCAGTCGTCCTGCACCGCGATCCGGCCCGCCCGGTCGACCTGCGCGCCGCAGGCGTCGGCGAGGAGCTTCGCGAGCGGGGAGGCCTGGACGCCCGCCGCCCAGACCTTGGTCTGGGCGGCCAGCCGGGTGACCTGTCCGTCGGGGCCCTTGACCTCCACGCTGTGCCGATCGACGTTGGTGACGATGCTGTGGGTGTGGACGTCGACTCCCTGGCGTTCGAGCTCCTTCGCCGCCTTGGCCGAGAGGCGATCGCCGAACCCGGTGAGGATCTCCGAGCCCCCGTCGAACAGCAGCACCTTGGCGGACGTGGGATCGATGTTGCTGAAGTCCTTCGGCAGCACGCGGTGGGACAGCTCGGCGATCTGACCGGCGATCTCCACCCCGGTCGGCCCCCCGCCGACGACGACGAAGGTGAGCCATTCCCGTTGCTTGTCCAGATCCTCCTCGAGCGCCGCCATCTCGAACGCTCCGAGGATCCTCCCCCGGAGCTCGAGCGCGTCGTCGATCGTCTTCATCCCCGGCGCCCAGCGCGAGAACTCGTCGTGCCCGAAGTACGAACCGCCTGCTCCAGCCGCCACGATCAGGCTGTCGTAGGGGATCGTGAAGGGCGTTGCGTCGCTTCGCAGCGCGGCCACGGTGCGCTGGTCGAGGTCGAAGCCGCTCACGAGGGCAAGCTCGACGCGGACGTTGTCCTGACGGCGGAGGACGTTGCGGATCGGTGGCGCGATCTGGCCGGTGGAGAGGATGCCAGTGGCCACCTGGTAGAGCAGTGGCTGGAACAGGTGGTGGTTGACCCGGTCCACGAGGGTCACGTCCACCGGGACACGCCTCAGCATGCGGGTGGCGAACAGCCCGCCGAAGCCCCCGCCCACGACCACGACGCGGTGCCGGGCTGGGTCCTGCCCCGAGACCGGGGACGCCGGGTTGGCGGCCGTCGCCTCCATGGCTCATACCCTAAGACTTCGACTACGATGCGCGCGTGAAGCCGACGGCTCGGGAGCCTACATCTCGGTAAGCGCGCACCTGCCCGATCTCCTCGCCGTCTCCTCGCAGCTGGCCCCGGCGCGGAGCCAGATGGCGTTCACGCTGGGGTTCCACATCGTCCTCGCCTCGATGGGGGTGGCGTTCCCGGCGATGATGCTGATCGCCAACTACCGGGGGCTACGGCACAACGACGAGGATGCCCTCCGGCTGGCCGAGCGGTGGTCGAAGGTCGCGGCGGTGCTGTTCGCCGTCGGCGCGGTCACCGGCACCGTGCTCTCGTTCGAGTTCGGACTCCTCTGGCCGGAGTTCATGGCCCGCTTCGGCGACGTGTTCGGGATCCTGTTCGCGATCGAGGGGATCTTCTTCTTCACCGAGGCGATCTTCCTGGCGATCTACATCTACGGCTGGAAACGCCTCTCCGGCTGGGCCCACTTCTGGACCGGTGTGCCCGTCGTGGTCGCGGGCATCGGCGGCGCGTATTCGGTCGTCGCCGTCAACTCCTGGATGAACCGGCCTGGCGGCTTCGACCTCGCGAAGGACGGGACGGTCAAGTCGGTGGACCTCGTGAAGGTGATCTTCAACGGCGGGGTCCCGTACCAGGTGCCCCACATGATCCTGGCCGCCTACATCGTCGCCGGGTTCCTGATCGCCTCGGTCTATGCGGTTGGCATGCTCCGCGGGCGGCGCGATCGCCACCATCGCCTGGGGCTCCTGATCCCGCTGACCGTGGGGTTGATCGCGGCGCCGATCCAGTTCGCGGTCGGCGACACGGCGGCCCGGGCGATCGCGGACGACCAGCCCGTGAAGTTCGCGGCGATGGAGTGCAATCAGACCACCCAGCGCCACGTGACGGAGTACATCTTCGGCATCTGCACGGATGACGGGGTCAAGGGCGGTATCGGCATCCCCGGCTTCGACTCGTTCCTCGTCGGCTTCAACACCGATACGAAGGTCACCGGGCTCGACTCGGTGCCCGCGAACGAGCGCCCGCCCTTCAACACCCTGCTGCACTGGTGCTTCGACATCATGGTCGGCATCTGCAGCGCGATGATCGCGCTCGGCGCGTGGCTCGCCTGGACCTGGTGGCGGCGTCGCGACATCCCGAAGACGCCCTGGTTCCTGCGAGCGGTCGCGATCTCCGGCGTCGCCGCGGTCGTGGCCCTCGAATGCGGATGGATCGTCACCGAGGTCGGCCGCCAGCCCTGGATCGTCCAGGGGTTCATGCGGACCAAGGAGGCCGTGACCGGTGCGAGCGGGGTGTGGGTGACGTTCTCGGTGACGGTTGCGATCTACGCCGTGCTGGGCGTCGCGTCCGTGCTGATCCTTCGGACGATGAGCAGGCGCTGGCGCAGTGCCGACGAGGGTGAGGTCGAGGTTCCCTATGGCCCGAGCGAGCCGGCACCCCCGGCGGCGGAGGGCTCCTCATGAGCACCGCCGACGCCGTGGCGGGGGTGCTCTGGATCGGCGCGACGCTCTACGCGGTGTTCGGCGGCGCGGATTTCGGCGCCGGGTTCTGGGGGCTCTTCGCGGGCTCCGGCGAGCGCGGCCGGCGCGCCCGCGCGTTGGTGGATTGGGCGATCGGACCGGTTTGGGAGGCGAACCACGTATGGCTGATCTTCGTGCTCGTCGTGTTGTGGACCGGCTTCTCGGTGGCCTTCGAGTCCGTGATGTCGACGCTCTTCATCCCGCTCAGCCTCGCGGCGCTCGGGATCGTCCTCCGGGGCTCGGGCTTCGCGTTCCACAAGCAGGCCGCGCGTTCCGGCTACCGGAGGTTCGCCGAACGCCTCTTCGGCGTCTCGTCGCTGCTCACGCCGTTCTTCATGGGGACGGTGGTCGGGGCGATCGCATCCGGTCGCGTGCCGGTGGGCAATGCCGCTGGTGATCCGGTGACGAGCTGGCTCAACCGAGTCTCCATCCTCACCGGGGCGCTGTTCGTGGCCACGTCCGCCTACCTCGCCGCGGTCTTCCTGGTGAGCGACGCGCGCCGCGCCGGTGACCCGGACCTTGAGGAGTACTTCGCCAGGCGGGCGCTCGCGGCGGCGATCGCGGCCGGCGCGCTCGCGGTCGCCGGCCTGTTCGTCTACCGGGCTGATGCCCGCTACATCTACGACGGCCTCACGGGCGATGCTCTGCCGCTGGTGATCCTGTCGGCGGCGTGTGGCGCCGGTGTGCTGTTCCTCCTGTGGCGGGGCCATCGTCGCGGGACGCGGCCGCTGGCGGTCGGCGCGGTCGTGGCGGTGATCTGGGGCTGGGGCGTCGCCCAGCACCCGTACCTCCTCCCGAAGTCGCTCACGATCTCGGAGGGTGCCGGCAACAGCGCGACCATGGAGGCGATCCTCATCGTGTTCGTGGCGGCGGTGCTGACTGTGATTCCCTCGCTCGCCTTCCTCTACACGCTCAGCCAGCGCAGCCTCGTCGAGGCCGAGCCGCCGCCGCCGAGCGCCGAGGCCTCGAGCCCGAACCCCTGATGATCGGCGATCGGGCCATCGACGGGCTCGAGGCCGTCACGCTCTCCGCGCCGGACGACGGGATCGAGGCCGCGTTCGTCCCCGGGGCGGGAATGGTGGGCTGCTCGCTCAGGCATGGGAGCGTGGAGCTGCTCGGCCAGCGGGGCGGGCTGCCCCGGTACGTCGAGCGGCGCTCGACGATGGGCATTCCCCTGCTCCATCCATGGGCGAACCGGCTCGGAGCGCGACGATTCGAGGTCGCCGGCCGGGATGTTGACGTCGATGCCGCGGAGCCGCCGGCGGGGACCGATCCCAACGGGCTTCCCATCCACGGCCTCCTGTCGGCCGCGCCGGGTTGGGAGGTGAGCGGGCGCGAGCCCACGGACGACGGCGGGACCCTCACGGCGCGGTTTGACTTCGCTGCACACGAGGGACTTCTGCGCGCGTTCCCCTTCCCGCACGAGATCGAGATCGAGGCCACCCTCGCCGGCTCGGTGCTCACGATTGCGACCTCGGTGGAGGCCACCGAGGAGGTCCCGGTGCCGATCTCGTTCGGCTACCACCCGTACTTCACGCTTCCAGGAGACGATCGTGCCGACTGGGAGGTCGAGATCCCGGTCCGCGAGCGCCTGCTCCTCGACGACCGCATGCTTCCGACGGGGGATCGGGAGGCCGTGGAGGTCGAGTCCGGCCCGCTCGGTACGAGGATCTTCGACGATGCCTACACCGCCCCGCCGCCGGGCGAGCGGTTCGCCGTCACCGGCGGCGGCAGGCGGATCGAGGTCGCGTTCGACTCCGGATACTCGTACGCGCAGGTGTATGCGCCGGACGATGACGACGTCATCGCCCTCGAGCCGATGACCGCACCCACCAACGCGCTCGTCACCGGCGGGTCGCAGCTGCCGGTCGCGAGCCTCGGGGGGACCTACCGCGCGTCCTTCTCCGTAACGGTGCTCGAGGACTGAGCCCTTCACGTTGCGGGTCGCCGTCGTCGGGCACGTGGAATGGATCGAGCTGGCGGTCGTCGAGCGTGTCCCGGTCGCCGGCGAGATCGTGCACGCCCTCGAATCGCAGGAGGAGCCGGCCGGAGGCGGAGCCGTGGCGGCCGTTCAGCTCGCCAAGCTCGCAGGCGAGTGCCTCCTCCTGACCGCGCTGGGCGACGACGAGCTCGGGCATCGCGCCAAGCGCGACCTCGAGCGGCGCGGGGTACGGGTGCAGGCCGCGTGGCGGGCCGAGCCGCAGCGCCGCGCCTTCGTCCAGGTCGACGCGAGCGCCGAGCGCACGATCACCGTCATCGGCGACCGGATGGGCCCGCGGGGCGAAGACGACCTGCCGTGGCGTCAGCTCGAGGGTGCGGACGCCGTCTACTTCACCGCGGGCGACGCGGCGGCCGTTCGCCGGGCGAGAGAAGCCCCGACGCTCGTGGCAACGGTCCGCGCGATCGACGCCCTCGCCGCCGCCGGCGTGGAGCTGGACATGCTGGTGGCGAGCGCCAACGACGCCGGCGAGCGCTACGTGAGCGGAGCCATCCAGCCGCCGCCGCGACTCATCGCCAAGACCGACGGTGCCGCCGGGGGCTCGCTCTCAGAGGCCGACGGGACGACGACTCATTGGGAGGCCGCTTCGCTGCCGGGGCCACCGCTCGACACCTACGGCGCGGGCGACTGCTTCGCCGCCGGGCTCACGTACGGGCTCGCTGACGGGCGCTCGCCCGCCCAGGCTCTGGCGCTGGGTGCTCGCTGCGGAGCCGCGTGCGTGGCCGGCCGCGGGGCGTACGGGGGCCAGCTCTCCGACCCCGATTGAGCGTCACGCGCATATGAGATCGTTGCCCGGTCCGCGAAGGTCAACCTGAGGGGGAGACATGGACCCAGTCAGAGCGCGACAGGGCAAGCTCATCGCCGGGATCGGGGGCCTGGCTCTGTTCGGCTTCCTGTTCCTGCCCTGGTTCGGCGAGGCGGGGGCGAACCTCACCGGTTGGGAGGGACAGACGACCACGGACATCTACCTGTTGATCACCGCAATGGTGGCCGTGGCGGCGGCGCTTCCCAACACCCGCGCGCTGCTCGTCCCGGGGGTGACGATGTCGGGCGCCGCCGCCCTGCTCGGAGGCGTCGCCACCCTGCTCCTGATCTGGCTCGCGTTCATCGACTTCCCGTCGGGAACCGGCCACAAGGTTGGGGTCTACCTCGCGCTGCTCGCCGCGATCGTGATCACTATCGGTGGCTTCATGTCGGCCCAGGGAGGGGCGCGCACCGCTAGGGCGCGGACTTGAGCGCGTCCGTGGCCTGGTTGGCCGCCGTCTGACAGGCCTTCAAAGCCTGGTCGCGCGCGGTGCCCTCCGGGGCCTTCGACGCCTGGGTGGTGCACTGCTCGAACGCGTCGCGGGCCTGCGCGCACGCCTGCTGGCCGGCGGATTCGCCCGCGGTTCCCTGGATCGCGTCGAGGCACGCGTTGTAGACGTCGTCGGGGGTCGCATTGCCCGAAGCCGAGGTCGTGGTCACGGTCGCGGACCCGCCGCTCGGCCCGCTCACCGTCACGGCGCCCGTCGTGCTGCTGCTACCGCCGCATCCGGCGATCAGTCCGGCTGCCAGCAACGCGAAGCACGCGAGCAACCACTTGAAGTTCCTCATTTACGAATCCCCCAATCGGATTTGTCAGGTGGACGACTCGCGCGATCCTATCCGCGACCGTCGGACCGGACACCGAAATTTAGGTTCGCGCTGAACGGGCGTCCAGCGCGTCAGGCCCAGCCGTATTCGTCGCGCGCGTCGAGCTTGCGCCAGAAGGTGACCTCCGGCTGGCTCGTGACGCCGGCCGCCCGCATGATCGGCTCGATCTGAGGCTGCTGGTCGGCGAAAAAGGCCTGGAAGCTCTCCTGGTCGGGCCACTCGTCGGCGACCAGGATCTTGTCGTCGTCCGAGCCGTAGAACCGGTGTGCGATCAGACCGTGCCCCTTGGCCGCCTCGATGATCCCCTGCATGTGCTCCTCGTTCGCGGCCGCGAACTCCTCGACGTTGCTCGGGTCACCAGCGAAGCGCAGCGTCACGATGACTGACATGACTCTCCTCTCTCTCGGATGGAGAGTCCATTCAACCGCAGCGCGGGCACCGGGTCGAGATTTCTTGGGGAACCTCGACTAGCAGCCCTCGGAGTAGGCGGGCTCGCCCTCCGCCTGGTCGGCGGCCCCCCCGGCCGCCTCGGCGGCGCGCTCCTCCGACTGGAGCACGGTGACCCCGATCACGAACGCCGCCGCGACGAGGATCGCCCCGATCAGGAACGCGAGGTGGTAACCGCTGGTGAGCGCGGCCGCGGTCGATTGGCCCTCCGCGATCAGGTTGTCGGTGCGGGTGGCGGAAAGCGTCGCCAGCACCGCGAGACCCAGCGCGCCTCCGACCTGGGCCGTGGTGTTGACCAGCCCGGACGCCAGCCCAGCGTCCTGTTGCGTGGCGCCCGACATGGCGAGGGTCATCAGCGAGGGGAACGAGACGCCGATGCCGATGCCCAGCAGGACCAGCGGCGGCAGGACGTTCGTGAGGTAGCTCCCGTCCACGGGCGCCTGCGTGAACAGGGCGAGGCCGACCGCGATCAGCACCAGGCCCGTGAGCAGAGCCCTTCTCGCGCCGAAGCGGGTGATGAGCGGTTCCGTGTACTTGAAGGAGAGCGTCCCCATGATCAGCGTGGTGGGCAGGAACGCGAGCCCGATCTCGAGCGGGTCGTAGCCCAGGACCTTCTCGAGGTAGAGCGATCCGAGGAAGAACAGGCCGAACATCCCGGCCACCATCAGCGCCTGGATGACGTTGGCCCCCGAGACGTTTCGCGAGCGGAAGAGCCGCAGCGGGATCAGCGGATTGCGGAATCTCGACTCCCAGGCCACGAAGGCGACGAGCAGCGCGGCCGATCCGGCTCCCAGGAGGAGGGTCGTGCTGGATCCCCAACCCTGCTCGGCCGCCGGCTTGACGATCGTGTAGACGCCCAGCATGAGCGAGGTGGTGATCAGCACCGCTCCCGGGACGTCGGTCCCGCCCCCGAAGCCGATGCCCCTGTCCCGCTCGAGCAGGCGCATCGCGGCAAGCCCGGTGAAGATCGCGATCGGGACGTTGATGAAGAAGATCCAGTGCCAGTTGATCGACTGGGTCAGGGCGCCGCCCGCCAGCAGGCCGACGGAGCCGCCGGCCGAGGCGACGAACCCGTAGACGCCGATCGCCTTCGCCTGCTCGCGCGGCTCCGGGAACATCACGACGATCATCCCGAGGATCACCGCTGACGTCATCGCGCCGCCGATCCCCTGGATGAAGCGGCCGATGACGAGCATCTCCTGGCTCTGCGCGATGCCGCAGAAGAGGGACGCGAGGGTGAACAGGGTCAGGCCCGCCATGAAGATGTTCTTCCGGCCGAGGATGTCGCCGAAGCGCCCGGCGAGCAGGAGCAGGCCGCCGAAGGTGATCAGGTAGGCGTTGACCACCCAGGCGAGGCTCGACTGTGAGAAGCCCAGGTCGTTCTGGATCGAGGGCAGCGCGACGTTCACGACCGTGACGTCGAGAACGATCATCAGCATCCCGACGCACAGGACGTAGAGCGCCATCCAGCGCCGGTCTCCGGTCGCCGCCGATTGCTGCTGTCCGTTCACGAGCGCCTGCTCAGCCATCCGCTTGCCTCCTTCGTGGTCGCCATTTCCGGTTGAGACCGGCCGGCGCCGCGGAACTCATCGATTTGACGATCGCTTCGACTGCCAGAAGGCGATCTCGCCGCCCGCGGGGGCCGCGACAACGCTTCGCCACCCGGCCGGCCCCTCGCGGGGCTCCAGCAACACGCCCGCACCCAGCTCACGAGCCCGTTCCGTTGCGCCGGCGATCTCGGCGACCTCGACGTAGGGTAACCACAGGGGTCGACGCGCCTCGCACTCCACGACGCCGCCCCCGAGGCCGCTCCCCATCTCGAGCGCGAGGTACGACCCGCAGCCGGCGTCGATCCGCTCCGGGCGCCACCCGCACAGGCGCGCATAGAACTCGCAGGCGGCCGTCAGGTCGCCGGTGTGAAGCTCCAGGTGGACCACGGGATTGCTCTCTCTTCGCGGCATGCCCTGTCATCTAGACCGGGGCGCGGGCACAAAGTAATCGGGGCCGATGACCTTTGGCCGTTCCCGCTGTCTAATCTGCGAGAGGGATGGCCGCATACGAGACAAGCTCGCCGGCGGAGGAGCGTGAGCTCCTCGCCGCCGCCCGTGAGGGAGACGAGGGCGCGTTCCAGCGACTCGTCGATCCCTACCGGGGCGAGCTCCACGCGCACTGCTACCGGATGCTCGGGTCGGTCCATGACGCCGAGGACGCCCTCCAGGAGACGCTGCTCCGCGCCTGGCGCGGGCTGACCGGCTTCGAGGGTCGCAGCTCGCTTCGCTCGTGGCTCTACCGGATCGCGACGAATGCCTCCCTGACCATGATCGACAAACGCCCCAAGCGGGTGCTGCCGATCGACTACGCCCCCGCGGCGGATCCCCACGGCGGTCCCGGCGAACCGCTGGTCGAGTCCATATGGATCGAGCCCTACGCGGACGATCACTTCGGGCTGGAGGACGGGCTGGTCGGGCCCGAAGCGCGATACGAGCAGCGCGAGAGCGTCGAGCTTGCGTTCGTCGCCGCCCTCCAGAACCTCCCGGCCAACCAGCGTGCCGTCCTCATCCTCCGCGAGGTGCTCGGCTTCTCCGCCAAGGAGGCGGCCGAGACGCTCGAGACCACGACCGCGTCGGTGAACAGCGCGCTCCAGCGCGCGCGTGCGGCGGTCGAGGAGCGGCTGCCCGAACAGAGCCAGCAGTCCACGGCGCGGGCGCTCGGCGACGACGGGCTGCAGGAGGTCGTCGACGCGTACGTGGAGGCCTGGCAGCGTGGGGACGTGAAGGCGGTCGTCGGGATGCTCACCGAGGATGCGGCGTTCTCGATGCCGCCGCTGGGGACCTGGTTCGGAGGCCGCGACGAGATCGAGACCTTTCTCGCAGGCTGGCCGCTGTCCGGCCAGTGGCGCTGGCGCCCGATTCAGGTTCGGGCCAACGGCCAGCCCGCCCTGGCCTTCTACAGCTGGGATCCGGACGACCAGGCCTACATGCCGTTCGCGCTCAACGTGCTGACGATTCGCGGCGACAAGGTGAGCGACGTCACGGCGTTCATCATCCGGACTCCCCCGGAGAGCGACGACCGCGAGGTCATCGCGCGGATGCCCGAGCGGCCTACCAACCTCGCCCAGCTCGAGGTCGCGTTCCAGGCCTTCGGTCTTCCAGCCAAACTCGAAGACGAATAGGAGCAGCTCATGTGCCGCAACATCCGCACCCTCTACAACTACGAGCCCGAGGCGACCGAGGAGGAGATCCGGGCTGCATCGCTTCAGTACGTCCGCAAGATCAGCGGCTTCAACAAGCCCTCGCAGGCGAATGCCGAGGCGTTCGAGGAGGCCGTCGACGAGGTCGCCCGGGTCTCGGCTTGGCTGCTCGACCGGCTGGTGACGTCCGCGCCGCCGAAGGACCGCGAGGTCGAGGCGGCGAAGGCGAGGGCCCGCGCGGCCGAGCGCTTCGCGACCGCCTAGCTCAGCCGGCCGGCTCCGTCCCGCGCGAGTGCGGACCCCAGCCCCAGCGGTCGGGGTGCTCGACCAGGTCCAGGAGCGCGAGGTCGAGCCCCGAGCCCAGATGGATGACGTTGGCGACGCGTTCGGCGATCCATTCGTTGTCCCCTGATCCCTCGTAGCTCGGGCGCCAGTTCTGGGCGTCCTCCCAGAGGACCGTCTGCAGGCGCGTGAGCCGGACCTGGAGCCGGACGAACCGGGTGATGACCCGCGGGAGCTCGGTCTCGAGCAGGATCGGCGCCCACCGCCCAAGCGTCGCGCGCGCCTCGTCGGCGAGCCCCGAGACCAGCTCGTGGAGCGACCGCCGACCGCCGTCGTCCATGGCCACCGCGAGCGCCAATTCCCGGACCGCGCTCTCACCCTCCGGCGAGCGGACGAGCCCGCGCAGCTCGTTGAGCGTCAACGATTCGCGCTTCCCGACGCCGATGGACTGCGCGAGCATCACCCAGGTGTGCCGTGCGATCTCACCGAGCTCGACCAGTCCGTAGTCGGACAGCAGGCGCCACTCCCGGCGAGCCCGCGCGGTGAGGAACTCGTTGACGACGGCGACGCCGACGACGAGCACCAGGATGTCGGCGATCACGGAGGTGGCCATCGCGTTGCGATCCCAAAAGCCGGTGAACACGAAGTCCGATACCGCGACGATCGCGAGCGCGATCATCGAAACGATCGCGCTGGCCCTCGTCAGCGTGGTGCTGGGGAGCCCCATCGCGCGGATCGTAATCGGCGCCCTGGCGGCGCCGGGTCGCTTGTGCGCCCTGCCACCTGTTAGCTTTGTCTCTCGATGCCCGTCTCCGCAGGGAAGCGAGGGGTTCTGGGGAGCACCGTTACGGCGCTTGTGCTTGCCGTGACAGCACTGCTTCTCCTGACGTCCAGCGCGAGCGCCGCGAACCCGTACACCGCCGGCGCCGCCTCGTACACCGCCCCGGCGGGGTCGAAGTGCCCGCCGATCAAGAACAAGCCCAGTCAGATACCGCACGTCGACTACAACGGGATCCGGCACATCACCTACTGCGTGCCGGCCACGGTGAGCCCGGGGCAGAACGTCATCCGGCTGCGCGCCACGGACCTGCTCCCCAAGCAGCCCGGCTACATCACCCGCTTCGACCCCGAGCTCGTCTACACCAACGGCACGGTGCCCCGCGTGGACGTGCTCCACCTGCATCACGCCGTCTGGGTCGTCAACGGCAACCCCCAGTTCGCTGTCGGCGAGGAGAAGACGATCGTCCAGGCACCGCGCGGATTCGGCTGGAGGAGCATGCCGACCGACAAGTGGTACCTCAATGACATGCTCCACGACCTCGTCGGCCAGCAGGCGCACGTCGACATCGTCTGGAGGATCGATTTCGTCCCGGACAGCTCACCCGCGGCCGCCAACATGCACACGATCCAGACGAAGTGGATGTCCGTCGCCGGGCCGCAGCCGCGCGTGGGCGTCTCGAGCCAGATCTACCCCGTCTTCAACGCGCTCAAGGGGTGGGGCAAGAACGGCAGGTACACCTTCCCCGATCAGGCCAAGGGCTCACAGCGGCAGCTGATCAGCCCGAATCAGACCTGGACGCCCAGTCACCCGGTGACGCTGATCGAGACCGCGGGCCATCTCCACCCCGGCGGCCTCAACACGGCGCTCAAGGTCCGGCGCGGCGACCAGCGCAACACTCTCTTCACGTCGAAGGCCCACTACTACGAGCCGGCGGGCGAGGTCTCGTGGGACGTCGCGATGGGCGCAACGCCAAGGGACTGGCGGGTGAGAGTGCCCGCCGGAGACAAGTTGAGCGTCCACTCGACCTACGACACCAGTCATGCGAGCTGGTACGAGGTGATGGGAATCATGCCCGTGGCCGTCTACAACGGCACGGACGTGGGCGGGGTGGGCGACTTCAGCAACAAGATCCCGCAGAACCAGCACCTGACGCACACTCACCTGTACGAGAACCGCCACCACGGCGGCGGGCGGACGGACATGCCGGACGCGCTCAAGCTCCCGGACGGGCCGTTCATGACCGGCCGCCCGGTGAACATCCAGGGCTACCTGTACTCCCAGGGGGACCTGCATGCCTCCGGCGCCGCCGGACGGCCGCCGGTGGTCCACCCGGGCCAGCACCTGACGTTCAAGAACCTGGACGATGCCACGACCCCCAGCACCTGGCACACGGTCACGGCCTGCAAGCAGCCGTGTAACCGTGACACGGGCATCGCCTACCCGATCGCCAACGGCTCGACGAAGTTCGACTCGGGGCAGCTCGGCACGAAGGCTCCGTTCAACGCACCTGCCACGGGCACCATCACGTGGAAGACGCCGAGCAACCTGCAGCCCGGCACCTACACGTACTTCTGCCGCGTCCACCCGTTCATGCGCGGCAGCTTCCGCGTCAAGAAGCAATAGTTCCGCCCGGGCGGGACGCCCGTGTTCAGTCAGACGTGTCGGCGCGGCGGATCGTGTTGACGAAGACCGCGAGCGTCGCGATCGTTCCGGCGACCGTCACGATGATCCCCACGACGACGTTGACGAGGAAGAAGCACAGGATGGCCGCAAGGAGCCAGAGGGCGAGCCACAGCGTCTCCTTGACCCCGATCAGGTCAGAGACGTCGGCACCCGCGCTGAGGTCGCGCTTCGTGGTGTTGTCCGGCTCGGGCGCTGCCATGTGCGCAACCTAACCGCCCGACGGACCTGAGGCAAGAGCTAAGGAGGAATCCATGACCGGCTACCGCGTGCTCCGCGCCCCCGACGCCTTCTGGCGGCCGTCGAACCAGATGGGTGTGCTGAACACCGACCTGGCGAAGCAGCTCGAGGCCGAGACACTCGGCGCCCGCCTCTGGCGGCTGCGCCCCGGCCAGGCCTCCACCCGCCACCGCCACCGGACGACCGCCGAGCTCTACGTCGTTCTGGAGGGAACCGGGCGGCTGCGGGTGGGCGACGAGCTCCTGACCCTGGAGCCCCTGAGCGCGGTACTGGTGGATCCGGACGTCCTCCGTCAGCCGTTCAACGACACCGACGCCGCCCAGCTCTGGCTCGTCGTCGGCGCTCCCCAGGAGGCGGCCAACACACTCGAGATGACCGAGGCCGAGCTGGCCTGGATGTATCCCGACGGCCCGAAGGCGCTGCCCCCGGAGCTCGGCGGCTAGCTGAGCCGGGCCCTCCTCTCGCATCCAGGTGGCTCGCGATCCCGGTGGTCGTGCGGGCTGGGTGGGGTTTCGGCGATGGAAGGCGCAGCGAGAGGCGAGAGGCGGCCGGGCTAGGCGCGCTACTCGGTCAGGACGGTGTCCTCGTCGTAGTAGGGCGGCGACGAGCAGCAGAGCAGCACCAGGGGCTCCCTGCCCAGGTTCCACAGCTTGTGCCGCGTGCCCGGCGGGATCACGACGGTCTCACCGGGTCCGACGTCGCTCTCCTCGTCGCCCAATCGCATCCGGCCCTCGCCCGAGACGAAGTGGTAGATCTCCTCGGCGGCGCGGTGGACGTGCTCCGTCGTCTCGCTTCCGGGCGGGATCCGGGCCTCCGCGAGCGACTGGTTCCGGGCGGCGTCCGGTGGCCTGGCGAGCTCGCGAACCTCAGAGCCGTCGGGCGGGACGATCGCCTCGAGCTCGCTGGACCGGATGACCTTCACCGCTCCAAACCCAGCCCGTCCAGGAGGACCGTCCAGGCCTCGATGCTCGTGATCCGCAGCATCCCGTTCCGGTCCCAGTTGTCCTGCGCGAGCCGCTCGCGAACCGCCTCCTCGGAGGGCGCGTCGACGACGTGGAGCACGTCGCGGTCGCCCTCGAGCGGCCCGCCGAGGAGGATGAACCCGTCGTCGACAAGCGAATCCATGAACCGCGCGTGCTCGTCCCAGCCTTCCTGCTCGCGGAGCTCTCGCGACCAATCCCAGGGACCGCCATGCTCGAGTCGAACCGCGAAGAGCACCGGCGCCATCGTAATCGCCTCCCGTCCCAGGGACTGGGTCAGCGTTGCCAGGCGGCCCTCAGCCCCTCCGTGACGATCGCCTTCGGCCGGCCCCCGGCGCCTCGACCCTGGACCTTGGCACGCATACCGAAACAAAGTTCAGTCTCGGCGTCCCGGCGCCCAGCACGGACGATGGGCGCGGCTGGTTCGAACCAGCCCGGAGGGCGAGTGGTGTGAAGAAGCCAGCCCCGGCGCCCAGCACGGACGATGGGCGCGGCTGGTTTCGAACCAGCCCGGAGGGCGAGTGGTGTGAAGAAGCCAGCCCCGGCGCCCAGCACGGACGATGGGCGCGATTGGTTTGACTAGGCACGGATTGGCGCCTTTGTCACCGGTCCTGTCACCCATTCGCCGCAGAACGCAGCGGAACGACCGTCGAAAA
Source organism: uncultured Actinomycetes bacterium (assembly GCA_963702195.1). GTDB lineage: Bacteria > Actinomycetota > Thermoleophilia > Solirubrobacterales > 70-9 > AC-56. Next base: position 587,336 of record OY969725.1, read on the forward strand.
TGCCCGGTCGATTTCCTCCAGCGCGCCCACGTCCCCATGCCCGTAGAGCCTCTCGACCAGGCGGCCGCCGTCATCGTGCCCTAGTTGCACCGCGACTACCCGGCTCGGCAGCCCTAGGGTGACGTACAGGTGGTGGCCGCAGTGGTGACGCAGTTCGTAGATGTCCATGCCGTCGCGTCCCGCGGCCGCCTTCACGGGCGCCCAATAGCCGGTGCGCATGGCGGCCGACAACGGGCCACCGCGCTTGCCGTGGAAGATCAGCGCGTCCGTGCGCCCCAGCGGCAGCAGCGCGTCACGCGCGGCGGGGGTGAGCACGATGGTACGCGCTCGGTTGGACTTCGGCAGTTGCTCGCGGCCCTTATAGCGCTGGCGGGCGACGTGGATGCGCATGCGGGCGAAGTCGATGTCGCCCCACTCCAGGGCGGCGGCCTCCGAGGGTCGCATCCCGGAGTGCGCCAGGAACCGAATCAGCGCCGCGAAGGTCGGGCCGTAGTCGCCGTGGACGCGCTCCGCGGTGACCGCCAGTTCCTCGACCTCCGCGACCGTCAGCGGAATGAGATCGCGCCGCCCCCGGCTCCGCCGGGCCTCTCCGGCGAACGGATTCGGCGGCGAAATCTGCCGGGCACGCTCGGCGGCGTTCAGCGCGGTAATCACCGCGGGCACGCGCCAGCGGTTCGCCCGCGCCCAGTTTTGGGCGGTCGGCGCGTCAATCTGCGACAGGGGCCGCGGGCCGAAGTCGCGGCGGAACTTGCGCAGCGCCGTCCGGGTTGCGTCGTAGGTGGAATCCTTCACGGTGTCGGCGTATCCCGGTAGCCAGTGCGCGCACCACTGCTCGACGGTCATCCGGCCGCGGGGACTGTCGTCCTTCGCCCGGCGCTCAGCGGCGCGGGCCTCGGACAACTTGGCGAAGGTCCCCACCCATTCCTTGCGGCGGTGGCGATAGACCTGGACGCCGTAGCGCAGTTTGCCGGCGGAGTCGCGGCGCTTGCGGATCATCGGCCGGACCTCACGCCCGCGAGTGGGGCGCCGATACGCTGCGGATTGCTCATGGAGGGTTCCTCTCCGTGGGCCATGGGGGCGGTCGTGGAAGCGGCGCGCCCCCGATTTCGTGGACGCCTCATCCTAAACGCTCCGCTGGAGGTGACCGGCGGTCTCCAGCCACGCCTCGACCTCGGAGCGTTGGAAGCGGCGGCGGCCGTTCAGCATCACGCTGGGCATCGGCGGGTCGTCGCGCAGGCGTGTCTCCACCCAGCGCACAGACATGCTCAGGGCGCCCGCCAACTGGCGCTTGTCGAGCCATGGCTCCGGTTCCGCGGCGGGCTCGACCAGTTCGGACGCGCGGCGGGCGATCTGCTCGACCTGCTCGGGCGGCAATTCCAGGAGGATGGGCGCGCTCATCCCGCCGGCTCCCGCGCGAGCAGCGCCGGGAGAATCGGCGCCGGGGAGTTGTGCTCGTACTCCATCCCGTAGATGCCGTTGCGCATGCTGCGGGCGGCGTCCAGTTCCCAGAGTGCGTCGAGTGTGTCGGCCGCCTCCGCGATGGCGTCGCGCTCGGCCGGGGTCAGCGTGGGGGTAGGTGTTCGCATAGACGATCCTTTCGTCCATGCGCCTACCGGTCTCGCGCGAGGTTTGCGGGACTCCCCCTCTAGCTTGGCCGCCGGGGCCTGCAAACGCGGAGGAGGGCCGCTGAATTGCGTCTCGAATTATCGCATACGGCGCCCGAATAACACCACTCTCAGCCTTAGCCGGTGTCGCGAAGTGGGCCAAAGGCCTAGCGCCCGGTTTCTTGCCTCCCCGCGCGCCCCCAGCGACGCGAATCGACCTCTCGCCATGCCGGCGTTTCCCGCTGATCTAGTGGGACAAGCGGCGCTCGGGTTGCTCGGCCGGCTGGCAGCGCTGGGGGCGCTGCGAAGTCAAGAAATGAGCGCGCCGCGGCGGCTCAGGCGGGATGGCGGAGCATGAAGTCTCGGATGCTCTCGATGATCCTTGGCACATCGTCCGCGTTCACGTTGTCAAATCGGCCGTGAGCACCCTCCGTCCGTTGCGCGTACCACCCCGCCATCAGCTTTCGCTCGGTCTCGCGGATGACCTCAGCCTTCACCAGCTCGTGACCGACGTGCTCGAACGCAATTGGATCGCCATTGGACTTTCGGACGGGCACATCGTTGGCGGTCGCGAGCTTACGGATGTGTTCTTCGAGAACGGCACCGGCTAGGACCGCCGCGGGCGCGGCATGCATTCGAGCTGCGATTGCGGTCGCCATCTCTAGAAGATCGTCAAAGACCTCCTCGCGCGCCTCTTGCTGAATGGTCGCTAGGTACCCCTGGGCGAAGTCCTCCCGGAGGGCTACCAGGACGCCCCTGAGTCTTCCCGACTTCCAGTCAGTGCGTGCGTTCGCGTCAACAATCCGCCGTGCTTCCTGTGCGTAGACGCTATTCGGCGGAGCCAGGCGGAATACAGCGGCGGCCCGGCGCGTTGTCGTGGAGCCCCCCTGATCCGACGGAGTGCTTTCTAGGACCGCAGTTATCTGTTCGATTACTTCGTCTACGTCCGGCGTCATGTGCGACAGAGTACGCAGCGCACGGACGAGATAGAGGACGGGGGCGGCGCGTTAGAGCATGTCGCTCATGGCCTCGCCGAGATGATCGTTTAAGAGGAAGTCCGTTCCGCGTCGCTTGCCGTCGCGGGTTGGACTGTCAAGCGTGGCGGGGCAGCATGGGGCTCCCGGGCATCGTCCGCGGATAATCCGCGCGAATACACCCGACTCCGTGAGTACAGTCCCCCGCGATGGATGCACAGAGTCTGGGCCACGTGGCCCGAAAGCAAGCTGAGATGCAGTCCGCCGTCTCGAAGATGGCGTCTTTTCGCGACCCACAAAAAGCGGCACTGTGGAAGGCGGCCGCCTCTTTCAGCGCCCCGGAATACTCCGCGCTATGGAGAACGCTCGGCGCCGGAGCGCTCGACTCGAACCTCGCCGGGATGAGTAACGCGATTCGCGCCTACCAGGACGCGAATTGGGGGCGGTGGTCGCGCGACCTCGCCACGCCACTTAGTCAGTCGGCGGCCGTCGCCGGCCTCCTCGACTCCACAAAGATGGCCGGCATCCAGGACCTACTACAAGCGCACTACGCGAGACTTGCGCCGACGTTCAAGCCAGGGATTCAGGAGGCCCTCCGCGCCTACACAGAGCGACCGGGCCTCACCGAGACGGCGCGGAGCCTTCACACTCCGTGGGGCGGGGAGATGAATCGGGTGGCGGAGGAGCGCCGGCAGTGGACGGCGCAGTTGGTTCCGCGGCCGCGCAACGAAGTCAACGAGTCCGTTACTCGAATCGGCGAGATGATGGCCGAGACTCGTCGCAGGGAGGCCGAGCGCGAGGCGGAGACCATTCGCCGTGAAGAAGCCATGCTCCACGAGATGAGCGCGATGCGGGCCGCAGTCGAGCGCGCTGAGGCTCACCAGGCGGCGGCGGAGGCCCATCAAGCCGCTGCGGAGGAGCGCGCTAGGGCAGCAGAGGAGCGAGAGGCAGAGTCCGCCGAGCGGGCGGCGCGTGACGCGCTCATCATGAGGGGTCTGACCGCGTTCTCAATCCTCGTGGCAATCGGCGCGGTCGTCGCGCAGCTTGTCTCTTAGCCGCAGGCAGGCCGAGACCGGGCTAGTTACCTGCCCGATCCCGGCCCTCATGGGTTGACGTTCGCCGCCCTACTTGTGTAGTGGCCCGTAGTGGCAGAACGCCGTAGCGCTGGCGTCCTTACAGGTCTCGTACGTGTTGTTGGCGACCTGATCAACACGGCCGATCAGACTGTCGTTCTCGTACGTGTGCCCGATCTGCTTGCTGATCGTGTTGAGCTTGGAATTCACGTGCTTTAGCTGCTTTACGACCTGAGACGACGACCCGGCCTTGGCGGCATCGGTGCGCGTGACCAACGCTGCCCCAAACCCGGCGCCTACGCTGAGGACCAGCGCCGCGGCAATGCCCGCGACCATCGTTCGGAGCCTCAGCACGTTGCTATTCGTCATGGCGCATCCCTTCCGTCGAGAACTCGGCGAGACTGCGCTCGCACCCGCAGGCCAGCCGCCCCTATGTGTTGATCATCGACACTGGAAGCTGCGCCCTCAATCCCCTAATCGGCTAGACGTTCCCCCTCCGATTTGGGGGAGCGGTATAACCCATCCGGTTGCCGTCCGCTCATCGCTGGGCTAGGTTCTCGCCATGGGCCTGCTGAATCCCCGTGCCCGCTGCCCGAACTGCAAGGGAAAAATCCACGTCAGCTACGGCGCGCGGAAGGCGCCGCAGGTTTGCGAGCACTGCGGGGCGGAGCTGGAGGGAAGCGACCTCACCGCAACCCTCCGGGTGAAGGGGGAGACCAGCCCATGGCAGACGCTCCGCGGCGGTCGTCAGATGAGTGCGGCCGAACGTGCCGCTATTGAGGAGAACAACGCTGCGGCAGCCGGTGATACCGGCCGAGACAAACTCCCAGCGGACGTTCGGCAGCGCGAGGAGCGCATAGACCAGCTCGTGAGCGAAGGCCTCACCCGGAAGCAGGCTGCCAAGCAGGCTTGGAGGGAAATCCCGCCTCGGCGGCGCAGCAAGTAATGGCGCAGATGAGGCTGCATCCGAACTGGATCAAGCAACGTATGCCGGGTCAGCATCAAACGACGGTTCGACACGCCGAGGGCGGTTCCGCCCTGCGGGATAGGCTGCCCCACGATGGGGCGGCGAGGATTACTGTTAATCCTTTGCGCTGCGAGCTTGGTCGTCGGCGCAAGTGGCTGTGGCGGGTCCAGCGGCGATAGCACGGCCAGCCGCGAGCAATCCCAGACGAGCGCGGACCTAACCAAGAGCAGCGGCATCGAGGGCATTCCACTTCCGGCCGACGCCACGCCGTTGCCAGGGTTCGATGGGGGCTGGAATGTCCCAGGATCCGACTACGACACCGTGGTCGCCTTCTACGAGGACCGGATACCCGAGGGGAAGGACTGGCGCGACTGGAAATGGTGCGACACCGGGGGCGGTGACACGATTCACGCACACATCTATGCGAAGGGACGCCGCGACATCCTCAACGTGACCGTCGCCGACGACAACCCCCCAGGCGTCATCATCGGCACTGACGAGTCTGGCCCCTGCTAGCCGTCCGTAAGGGACACAAGCCCCTTGACTGCTCTCGGTCTCGGTGAGAGGGTCCGTCCAATGAAAGGGAGGCCGTCTGTCCTGATCGTCCTAGTCGCCATGCTCGCGCTGGTCACCATGGGCGCCGCCGGCTGCGGCGGCAGCGACGAGGGAGGCGCGGGCGGCAACGGCGGTCAAGCCAATCAGCAGCAGAAGCCGGAACCGAAGCCGAAGCCCAAGCCGGAACCGAAGCCCAAGCCCAAGCCCAAGCCCACGACAACGACAACGACAACGCAACAGCCGCCCACGACGACGACTACTCAGGAGCCCCCCACGACGACCGAATGCACACCCGGCTACTCCCCCTGCCTCAAGCCCGCGTCCGACTACGACTGCGAGGGCGGGACCGGAGACGGGCCGGAGTACGCCGGCCAGGTCCAGGTCACGGGCAGCGATCCCTACGACCTGGACTCCGACGGCGACGGAGTCGGCTGCGAGTAGTTGCCGGCCTGGGAGTATCGGATCGAGAGCATCCCGCTTCAGGAGAAGTGGTTCGGTCGGCAGGCGCAGGAGTTCCAGCGGTTCGTCGGCGTCTTCAACCAGATCGGATCGGAGGGCTGGGAGCTCGTCAGCTACCAGGCGATGCCCGTATTCGGCTCCCTCAGCGGCCAGCAGAAGAGCACCGTCTTCCTGGCGATCTTCAAGCGCCTACGTGCTTAGGGCTCAAGCGAGGCCATCCGCTCCCGCTCGGCGTCGTCGGTTGATCCTCGGCGGTCGTTGCCTCCAGGTCGGCGGCCGATTGCCGCACGTCCAGCTCGCGGCGCCGGTCGTACTTAGTCGCCTTGCGCCACGTCAAGTTACCTCGTGGCGCTCCCCACAATTCGGGCAGCCAAGCGCGGCCGAGGTGGCCGGCGCCGTCCATCCCCGGCGACCACGCGCAGCTCGCGGCCGCCGTTGCGGGCGCACGCCCCAAAGCCAACCCAGCCGGGGCTACGGGGCATCGTCGCGGCCTCCGTCGATCAGCGCGGCGGCGACGCGCACCGCGCGCACGAGCGCCGGCAGGTCCTCGCCCACGAGCGTCAGGCGCCACGGGCCGCGCTCGAACACGACCTCGGCGGCCGGCTCGGGAGCCTCCCCAGCGCCGGGAGCGGTCACGACCTCACCCAGCGACGGAGTCTCAAAGTCCGACTCGAATCCCAGCGCACTCATCGCTCACGCCTCCCGAGGGTAAAGCCCGGCGGCACGGCCGAGCGGGCGTTCGGGGTCATTCGGTGCCCTCCAAGCCCTGCGCTCGGCGGAGAGCCGCAGTCAGATGGGCGTCCGGTTCCAGATCGCGGCGACGCAATCGGTGCTTACGCCCGCCCGCGCGCCCGAGGTCCTCGACCGCCTTCACGTCGGCGCGGTAGGCGGCCACAACGTGGAAGTCGTGGTCGAACACGACGCCGACGAACTCCTGGAAGTCCAGCCTGGTGAAGTCCCAATGCGTCGGCGGCCGGCCTGCAGTTTCTCGGCGTCCCTTCACCTGCACCCGCTTGCCGTCCGGCAGTTCGAGGTCATAGCCCCGCTCGGCCTGACTTTGCGCGAGCTTGCCGCCGAGAGTTTGCTGCACGAGCCACTCGGCGTAATCGCCCGCGAGTCTCCCGCTCCGGATCACACCGCGGCGAAGCAGTTCATTCTCGGCCTTGGCGATCTGCTCTAGAAGGTCTCGGGTCCTCACGGTCGCGCCCCAGGTGTTGATAGCGCAGAAGTCCGGCCCCTCGCAGGGCCGGTCAATGTGCGCGCGGCAGTCCGGGCAGTAGTGGCAGCGATCATCCGGCACCCGGCCGTTCTCCTCCGAGGGGCTTCGGAGTTGCTGGGGACGCTGGGGCGGCGAGTCCGATGGGGTGCCCATAATCCAGGCGATGCCCGACGTTCCTGCGATCTGCGACAACTGCGGTGCGGTGTTCCCGTCCGGACTCTTCGTGGAGGACGTGCGGAACCTTTGGATGTCCGGGAACAAGGCCGGCCCTTGCCCGAGCTGCGGCGCAATGGGCAGCATCCCGGACGGCCTCTACGACACGGTGGGAGACAGCCTCCGAATCGTCACGAGCTGGGCGCCTGAGGATCGCGACCGATTCGCCACGACCCTCGCGGACGCCCAGCAAGCGGGCGACCGGGACGCTGCCGCCGAGGCAATCAGCACGGCCCCGGGGCTGGCCGAGGTCGCGGCGCGAATCGTGCCTCGCGATGCGGCGCAGTTCTGGGCGTTCATCGCCTGCCTCCTGACCCTGCTGCAGATGCTCGGCGTGGGACGCTCCGAACCGTCCGTGAATATCAACGAAACGCGGGTGGTCGAGCGGGTCATGGAGCGTCTGGCGCCCACGGTGCCCGAGCCGCAGCGGCCGGCCCACGGGCAAGAGCACCGCCTGCAGCATCCGGACTCGCCGTGACACGGGTTGGTCAATTTCCAACCCGTGTCGGCACGGGTTGCGCAAGGGGCCGAATCCGGCTCCAGGCCGCCACTTGTCACGGGTTGCACAGGTTGGCGGGTATGGGTCCCCCAGCGGCCGTCCCCCGGGGGCTGGTGCAATCGCCGCTAGACCCCCCATACCACCCAACCCGTACCACCCGTGACAAACCGTTTGCGGATGCGGGGTTTCGAGGTTTTCGCTAACCCGTTCCGACACGTGTCGGAACGGGATGAAACCCGTGTCGCGTGCAGCCATCAGGTGAGGCCCGGTCGGTCGTCGTCGTCGGGGTCTGGCTCGCCCGCGGCCGGATCCAGGTAGCGCCTCCAGGCGTCCTCGAACGTCGAGCGCCGATAGCCGCGCTTACGCTTGCCGTCCTCGAACCGCAGCACGTGCGGGGCGATCCCGTAGCCGTTCAGATAGAACGCCAGGCGCTCGGCGCTCAGCGGGCGGCCATGCTGATGCTCGGACCAGGGTGCATCCTCCAAGCCGCGCAGCCCGGCGAGCAGCCCTTGGGTCGTCATTTGCTCAGGATCATCGGAGTTACGGAACACCCGGCGGCAGTCCTCCAGCGCCCGCGCCTTGATCGTGGTGGTGGTGCCCGCGCGCCCGCCCTGGATCACGCGCACGAGCGCCTCGCGGGCGCGCTGGGGCCAATCGCCGCCGGCCAGGTCGGCGATGGCGATTAGCGGCTCCACGGAGTCCTGCTCGCGGTCCGACAAATCCTCCGGCAGTTCCGGCCACGCCGCGCGCAGTTCCTCGACGTGCTCCCCGGACCAACCGGTCCCGAGCATGTGTAGTTGCCTCAGCGGGAGCGCAACCTCCACGTCACGCATACGGAAGCGCTCGACGGTCTCCGACGCCGTGCGCTTCTTCAACACGATGGGGATGGAGCGATCCGCGATGGTGTCCGGCGGAACGCCGATGCCGGCGAACGCCTTGGCGCAGAACACCGGGAACCGCTGAATCTTGATCTTCCGTCCGACCGTCTCGCAGCGCGGCACCACGGCCCCGCGCCGGTTCCCAGCGTTCAGGGCGCCTCGCAGGTCCTCGTGCTCCTCGTTGCGCCCCGTGTCGGACCAAATCGAGTCGATCTCGTCCAGCAGCAACGTGGGCGGCTGATCGTCCGCCATGATCCGAAAGACGGTGGCGGCGGTCGGCCGTGATGCCCAATGCTCCGACCTCGCGACCAGCTCCACGAGCACTTCCAGGAGTCGGGTCTTGCCGGACTGCTTCTCGGCGCTGCGAACGCTTAGATAGGGGGTGTTCTCGAACGCCTCAATGGCGTGCGTATGGAGCACCCACAGCGCCAGGGCTAGCTGCTGGTCATCGCTGAGCACGACGAAGCGCCGCACCTGCTCCATGATGCGCTGGATGAGTTCGCCCGTGGGCGGGCTCGTGCCGCTGGCCTCGTTGGCTTCCATGTGCGACGGATCGCCGGCCGTGCTGGCCTCCGGACGGGTGCCGCCGATGCTGGGCGCCTCGGGCTCGACGGCCTCGGCCGTCAGCGCGTCACAAGGTGGTAGTGTTTGCATGGTCAAGTAGTTCCTCTCGCGCCGTGGTGGGCGCATTGGTTTCGGGGCCGGCCTTCGTGCCGGCCTCTTGGCTTTCATAGGTGCGCTTCAACGCTCCGCGCCGGGTGCAGTCGGCGCCGAAAAGTTCCTGCGGGCGCACACCCAGCGCGGAGGCGATCTTCCGTGCCAGCTTCGGCGAGGGGCGGCGCTTGCCCCGCTCCAGCAGCGAGATCGCGGATTGCGTCACGCCGGCCATCTCGGCTAGTTCAGTCTGGCTCAGTTCACGGGCACCGGCTCGCCAGTAGTTGAAGGTTCGAGTTTGGGTCATGAGCATGTTCTACAGCACGTTGCGCCATTTTCGGCAGAAGCTTTTCGCCTGCAAATCACGTATAGACCTGAGCTGGGTCAAAGGGGGCAGCTCCTCGCAGCGGCTCGATTGTGCGGCCGCCCCCGCGCACCTAGCGCGCCGCGAATCGAAATCGGGCGCACTCGGCGCCGGGACTCGGAGCCCGGCCGGCAGGTCGAGCCTCCCCCGCGTTGCCGACAGTTCGAGGTTCCTCAGTACCGGCGGCCGAATCCCCGGCGAGTCCACGTCTGCGACCGTCGCTGGGTTCCGCCGCGATGGTGTTCGATGCCGGACTCGCTGGGGGTGCGAATCCTTTGTCACCCATTCCGCGCGCCGCCGTGTCACCCGTTCGTCACCCAAACGCGGGAGACGCTGCGCGGAGCGTTGCGGACCTGCGAGCCCCGAACTCCGCTTGTCTGCGGGCCTCCGTTGAAGCCGTGCGGACCAGGAAACCTATGGGCGCGGCTGGTTTCGAACCAGCGACCTCTCGCGTGTGAAGCGAGCGCTCTCCCACTGAGCTACGCGCCCTGAAACGGGGCCTGATGATAGGCGGCGGGCGGATCACCGCAATCTGCGTCCACCCCCTCGGGCGTGGATTGCGTTGACCCGGCTTCGGCGGACGCGTGCCGCGTGCGAGGATGCTCCCCGTGAAGGTCACGATGATGCTCGCGGACGCCGCCCAGGCCGTCGAGGGCAAGCTCTACATCCTGGGTGGCGGCTGGTCCGTCACCGGTCCCGAGCCGAGCGCCTCGGCGATCGCCGCCTACATCCAGGTCCCATGGGACCGCACCAACGTCGAGCACCAGTTCCGGTTCGAGCTGATCGACAGCGACGGACAGCCTGTCTCCGCGGAGAGCCCGGAAGGGGAGGAGGAGCCGGTGACGATCGAGGGTGCCTTCGAGGTCGGAAGGCCTGTCGGAGTGCGGCCTGGGACGCCGATCGACGTGCCGCTCGCGATCAACATCGGGCCGTTGATGCTGCCCCCCGGAGACCGATTCGAGTGGCGGCTGATGATCGACGGGGAGACGTCGGAGGACTGGCGGCTGGCCTTCTCGACGCGTCCCGCCGGCTGATCGACTGACTGGTTTCGGCAGGCCCCGAGGGGGAAAGGGGACAGGATGGCCGTACGGGCCTTTCGCCACGAGGCGCTCTTCTATTCCGGGGGGGACTCCTTCCTGGCCGGAACCATGCCGTTCATCCGCGACGGGGTTGCGGCGGGTGAGCCGGTGATGGTCGCGGTCAGCCAGGAGAAGATCGAGCTCCTTCAGAGCAGTCTCAACGGATCCTCCGAAGGCGTCACGTTCGCCGACATGCACGAGCTCGGGCGCAACCCCGCGCTGATGATCCCCGCCTGGGCGGAGTTCATGGCGCGTCATGCCGCCGGCGGGCGGCGGGCGCGCGGCATCGCGGAGCCCATCTGGGCGGAGCGCACTCATCCGGAGGTCGTCGAATGCGAGCACCACGAATCGCTCGTCAATCTCGCCTTCGCGGACGGCCCCGGAGCCTGGCTCCTGTGCCCCTACGACACCGAGACCCTCCGGCCCGGAATCCTGCGGGCAGCCGTCCGGACTCACCCGCTGATCGACGACCACGGAACGCAGCGCGAGTCGACCGCCTACCTCGAGCCCCAGGAAACCGGGGCCCCCTTCGACGGGTCGCTGCCCGACCCGCCGGGCGACGCGGAGGAGCTTCCGTTCGACTCCCCCGACGATCTCGGGACCGCACGCGGGTTCGTGGCGGACCTGGCCGCAGGTCAAGCGATCGAGCGCGATCGCGCCGATGGGCTGGTCCTCGCCGTCGACGAGCTGGTGACCAACTCGCTGCGCCACGGCGGTGGGAGCGGGGTTCTACGCGCATGGCGTGAGGACGAGGACGTCGTGTGCGAGGTGGCCGACGCCGGGACAATCTCCGATCCGCTGGTCGGCCGGCTTCGCCCCTCCCTGCACAAGCAGAGCGGGCGCGGTCTGTGGATCGCGAACCACTTCTGCGACCTCCTCCAGATCCGCTCGTCGAGCGCGGGGACGAAGATCCGTGCTCGGCTCGGGCCTCTCGTGAGCCCGGTCGCCGCGTAGGCTCCCGTCCTCCGGCGCGCGCCGTCCTCTAGGATCTCCAGCGGACCGTGCTAGGCGGGGAGGTAGCGGTGCCCTGTCACCCGCAATCCGCTCTAGCGGGGCTGAATGCCCGTCTGAGGGTCGCGGCCTTCGGGGTCAGTACGCCGCGGGCGGCGCTGACGGCCAGGTCCCGCGCAATGCGCGCCCGCGAACCAGGTCAGATCCGGAAGGAAGCAGCCTTAAGCGGTAGCGAGCATGTGCCGCGGACCAGCCTGGCCCGAGCCAACCGTGACGCAAGCGCCCGGGGACTGCTCTCGACGGCGGGCCGCACGGTCCTGCCTTAGCCGGCGGTCACGACGGTGGTCGAGTTGCGGCGATATGGGTGCCGGAACTCGACCATCGTGGGCGACCCCGGGGCCGCAGCGCGTCAGCGATCCTCGGGCACGACCGGCGCCAGCTTCCCGACCTTCGGCGAGATGCCGCCGCTCGGGGTGCCACCGCCTCCGCCACCGCCGACACCGGTGCCGCCGTTCGAGCCACCGTCGCCGTCGCCGCTCGAGCCACCCGATCCGGAGCCGGTGCCGCCGTTGTGGCCGTGGCCGCCGTGATGGTGCTTGCCGCCGCCGGAGGATCCGCCGCCGCCACCGTCGCCGCCGCCAGACTTCGGGCACCTGCGCGTGTACACCACCCGCGCCGGATGCCCCGGCTTGCTCGGCGAGTGCGACCACGAGAGGTGCAGGTGGTTGCCCCGCCCATGGCCGGCGTCGCCGTTCCAGCCCACCCAGCGCCACGGCATGATCGGCTCGTTCTGCCGCGGCTCGGCGAGGTGCGCGAGCTCGCCGATCTCGTTCCAGGTTCCGCCCCGCGAGGCGTTCGGGACGATGTCGGTCGCGAGGCCGATCGGATGCTCTCCGTTCTCGGCGTGCACGGGGTCCCGCGAGTAGCCGTCGGTGATGAAGATGTCGAACTTACGCTTCATCCACCGGATGTCCGGGATCAGCCGCCGGTCGATCTTCTCGCCGGGGAATCCGGGGATGGGGACGAACTTGCCGCCGTTGACCGTCTTGCAGAGATCGCCGCCGATCTTCTGGCTGCGCATGCCGGTTGCGCTCGAGGCGGCGATGCAGAGCATCCCCAGCGCGAGCACGAGCGACGCCCCGACCAAGCGCCCACGGAGTCCGTTCCCCCAACCTGCCATTGGGCCATTGAATCGGCACAGGGGTGGCAATGTTGAAATAGTGCGACCAGATGACCGGGGGAACGGATTTTCCAGGCCGTCACCGAGATCCAGCAGCAGGTCTGGTCGAAGGGCGACTTCGCCAAGATCGGTATCGCCGCCCAGATGGTGGCCGAGCAGCTCTGCGAGGCCGTCGACGTCCTCCCGGGGCAGCGCGTCCTGGACGTCGCGTGTGGGGCCGGCAACGGCGCGATCGCCGCCGCGCGGCGAAACGCGCAGGCCGTCGGGCTCGACTACGTCCCGGAGCTCCTGGAGCGGGCGCGAGAGCGCGCGGCCGCCGAGGGTTTCGAGATCGAGTTCGTCGAGGGTGACGCCCAGGACCTCCCGTTCGACGACGGCTCGTTCGACATCGTCGTCTCGACCTTCGGCGCCATGTTCGCGCCCGACCAGGAGAAGACGGCCTCGGAGCTGCTGCGCGTTTGCCGCTCCGGCGGCAAGATCGGTATGGCCAACTGGCCACCCCGAGGGCTGGTCGGCGGCGGGATGTTCAAGATCACGGCGGAGCATGCGCCGCCTCCGCCCGGGGTCCTGCCGCCGGTCCTGTGGGGCACGGAGGAGCGGCTGCGCGAGCTCTTCGGCGACGGCGTCTCCGAGCTCACGGTGGACCAGGAATTCTGGAGCTTCCGCTACACCTCGCCGGAGGCCTGGCTGGAGTTCTTCAAGACCTACTTCGGCCCCATGATCATGGCCTTCGCGCGGGTGGGCGACGACGGCGCGCCGGCGCTGGAGAAGGACCTGCTGGACTTCATGCGGGAGTCCAATCGCGCCGGCGACGCAGCCCTGGTCGCCCCGGCGGAGTACTCCCAGGTCGTCGCGGTCCGCGCCTGATCCGCGTTCGGCGAGCTGGCGAGATCGCCACTCGGACCGGCCCGACGCCGCAGCTAGACTCGACCGACCTTGGCTGAAGCGTCCCTCTACCGCCGCCACCGCCCGCAGAGCTTCGACGAGGTGGTCGGCCAGGATCACGTGGTCCGCACCCTGCGGAACGCGGTGGAGCAGGACCGGGTCCACCACGCCTACCTGTTCGTCGGCTCGCGGGGCACCGGCAAGACGTCGCTCGCGAAGATCCTCGCCCGGTCGCTCAACTGCGTGAACGGGCCGACCGTGGCGCCCTGCGGGGAGTGCGAGTCCTGCCGCACGATCGCGGCGGGGACGTCCCTCGACGTGATCGAGATGGACGCCGCGTCGAACCGCTCGGTGGACGACATCCGCGATCTTCGCGAGCGCGTCGGCTACGCGCCCGCCGCGGGCCGCTGGAAGGTCTACATCCTCGACGAGGCCCACATGCTCACCCGCGAGGCCTGGAACGCGTTCCTGAAGACGCTCGAGGAGCCGCCGCCCAGCACGGTCTTCGTGCTCTGCACCACCGAGCCGCACAAGGTGATGCCGACCATCGTCGACCGCTGCCAGCGCTTCGACTTCCAGCGCCCGTCGCTGGAGCAGATCGCCGCGGTCCTGCGCCGAGTCGCCTCCGCCGAGTCGATCGAGATCGACGACGGCGCGGTGGCGGCGATCGCCCGCTCCGCTCGCGGCAGCTTCCGCGACGGCCTCGGGACGCTCGACCAGCTGGTCGCCTACAGCGGCAAGCAGGTGGCGACGGACGACGTGCTCGCGGTGCTCGGCGTCGCCGAGTCCGAGCTGATCCTCGCGGCCGCCGACGCGATCGCCGCGGAGGACGGCAGGGCCGCGCTCGAGGTGAGCGAGCGCCTTGCGCGCTCGGGCCGCGACGTCACCCAGTTCGCGCGCGACGTCCTGGCGCACCTTCGCCAGCTGCTGGTCATCCGCACCGCCGGCGACCTCCCGGAGGCCTTCAGCGTCACGGCGGCCGACCCCGAGCGTCTGCGCGCGCAGGCGGAGCAGCTCTCCGACCTGGCGCTGGTGCGCGCTATCGACGTCATCGCCGCCGCGCTCGCGGCCGTCAAGGAGGGGGATGAGCCGCGCATGACGATCGAGCTGGCCCTGCTTCGGGCCGCGCGGCCGCAGCTCGACCCCACCAAGCAGGCACTCCTGCAGCGGCTCGAACGACTTGAGCAGGGTCTCGGCGGGGCCCGGGCGCCCGAGCCTTTGGCCGAGCCTCAGCCGCCCGGGCCAGGCGATCCATCTCCCTCCGTGCCCGAGGAAGCAGAGGGCCCGGAGACTGAGGGCGAACCCGCCGCGCGGGGCGAGGCCGGGCCGGCTGGTGCGGCTGCCGCGGTGGTGGAGGAGCCCATGGATCTCGAGCGGGTCGTTTCCCTTTGGCCGGCCGTCGTCGATCAGGTTCGCGAGTCGGGGTCCGAGCTTCTGTCGACGCTCTTCGCCGCCGCGCGGCCGGTCGCGCTCGAGAGTGAGGGCTCCGGGCCGGCGCTCAAGGTCGGCTTTCCCCCGAGCGCGGCGTTCAACAAGCGAAAGGCGGAGGCGCAGGAGGCTCGCGAGCGGCTCGCCGACGCCGTGCAGACGATCGTCGGGGAGCGGCTCCGCCCCGTGTACGTGCTGCTCGACGCCGACGACGTCGTGGACATGGTCGGCGAGGAGAGCGAGCTGAGCGAGGACGAGCTGATCGCGAGGCTCAAGGACGAGTTCGACGCCGAGGAGTTCGAGGAGACCGAGGACCGCGACGCGGAAGAGAAGGAGGCAGCCGGATGACGCGAGGAGGACCGGGGCCCGGAGGGCTCGACATGAACGCGATGATGAAGCAGGTCCAGCAGATGCAGTCCGAGATGATGGAGGCCCAGGAGAAGCTCAAGGACGAGGTCGTGGACGCCAGCGCGGGCGGCGGGATGGTGAAGGCGAAGATGAGCGGCGACCTCCGCCTGCTGGAGATCACGATCGATCCGGAGGCCATCGATCCCGAGGAGGCCGACCTCCTCCAGGAAATGGTCCTGGCCGCGATCAACGAGGCGATTCGCTCGGCGCAGGAGCTCGCCACCTCGAAGCTGGGTGGGATTGCCGGCGGCGGAGGCCTTGGAGGATTGGGACTTCCGGGCATGTAAGCGCCGCTCGCGGCGCTAGGTTCAGGGCATGCATCCGGGGCCAATTCAGCGCCTCATCACCGAGCTCTCGCGCCTGCCGGGCATCGGCCAGCGCACCGCCCAGCGGCTCGCGTTTCACATCCTGCGATCCGACGACTCCGACGCCTTCGGCCTCGCCGACGCCATCCGGGAGGTGAAGGAGAAGGTGGGGTTGTGCGAGGCGTGCTTCAACCTCGCCGAGGGCGAGAAGTGCCGGATCTGCGAGGACTCCAGCCGCAGCTCGTCGCTGATCTGCGTGGTCGAGGAGCCCTCGGACGTGATCCCCATCGAGCGCACCGGCGAGTACCGTGGGCTCTACCACGTGCTCGGCGGCGCACTGTCGCCGATCGACGGGATCGACCCCGAGGACCTGAAGATCGCCGAGCTCGTGCGCCGTGTCGACACCGGCGGGGTGGAGGAGCTGGTGATCGCCACGAATCCGACGACCACGGGCGAGGCAACGGCCCATCACATCGCCGACCTGCTTCGCGACCGGGTAACGATCACCCGGCTCGCCAGCGGGCTTCCCGTCGGAGCCGACCTCGAGCACGCCGACGAGGTCACCCTCGGTCGCGCCTTCGCGGGCCGGATGGCCCTCGACCGCTAGCCGCGTCTACTCGTAGCGGCGGGTGGGCGCCTGGTCTGGCGGGACGGTGGCCTGATCGCGGGACCAGTACTTGTAGTACCGCGACCTGTTACCGAGCGCGACGACCTCGTAGATCAGAGCGATCACGAAGCCCACGATCCCGACGATCATCAGGATCAGGCCGACGGTGTCGATGTCGACGCCCTTCACGTGGAGATTCGTCGCGTAGCGCAGAATCGCGCCGACCGCGACGAGCAGGAGTGAGCCTCCGATTGTCATGAGGCGCAATTACCCGGATTGCGCGCCGGGATGCACGTCGGGCTCGATTCTCGCCCCTGGCTAGCCCGCTCCGGACGCGAGGTCGGTCTGCCTGGCTGCCCCCTCGCTGATGCCGATTCGGTCGTGCAGGCGGCGAAGCGGCTTCGGCGCCCACCAGTTCCACTTGCCGAGCAGCTCCATCAGCGACGGCACCAGCAGGGCGCGGATGATGCTTGCGTCGATCAGCACCGCGAGCGCGGTGCCGACGCCGTTCTCCTTGAGGAATACGATCTGCGACGTCGCAAAGGCGCCGATCGCAACCGCGAACAGGAGGGCGGCGGCGGTCACGATCCGCCCGGTTCGCTCGAGGCCGAGCGCGACCGCCTCGGAGTCGGATGCGCCGTTGTCGCGCGCCTCCTTGATCCGGGACAGCAGGAACACCGCGTAGTCGGTCGAGAGGCCGAAGGCGACCGCGAAGATGAGGATCGGCATCGTCTGCTCCAGTGCGCCCTGGCTCGTGTAGTCGAGCAGGCCCTCCAGGTTGCCGTCCTGGAAGATCAGCACCAGGAGCCCGAAGACGGCGCTCAGGTTGAGCACGTTCATGATCAGCGACTTGATCGGGAGGATCACCGACCCGGTCATCAGGAAGAGGATCACCAGCGTCGTGACCACGACGATCGCGAGCGCGATCGGCGCGTAGTGCTCGAGGCTCGATTGGAAGTCGACGAAGTGGGCGGCGCCGCCGGTGACCAGTACCGTCGCGCCGCCGGGCTCCGGGAGATCGCGGATCGCGCTCACCGTGTCCTTGCTCTGAGCGGTCATGAACGAGCTCGCAGATATCGCGTCCACCTCCGTGACCCCGCCCTCCAACCTGCGCGGTGGCTCGACCGCGGCGATTCCGGGCTCGCGCTTTACCTGGGCGACGAAGTGGTCGACCGCCTTGGGGCTGGCGTCCCGGATCACGAGCTGGATCGGGCTGTCGCGAAACGGCGGAAAGTCCGCGCGCATGACGTCGTCCACCTGGCGGGCGCTGGCGCTCTCCGGAAGCACCTGGGCGTCCACGGAGGTGAACTTGAGCGAGAGGAACGGGATCCCGAGCGCGATCAGGAAAGCGGCGCTGAGCGTCGCGACCGGGATCGGCCGCCGCATGACGAAGCGTGACAGCCGGTACCAGAAGCCCCTGTTGTCCGGCGCGGCATCGCGCTCCGCGCGCCGCTGCAGGAAGCGCGGCGCAAGCGCGTTGACCCGCGGCCCGAGCATGCTCAGGATTGCCGGGAGTATCACCAGCGCCACGCCCGCCGCCAGAAGTGCGACGAGGGAGCCTCCGATTCCCATCGAGTACAGGAACCGCTGCGGGAAGACGATCAGCGACGCGAGCGCCGCGGCGACGGTGAGTGACGAGAACAGCACCGTGCGGCCCGCGGTTCGCATGGTCGCGCGAAGGGCTTCCCAGCGCTCCGTGCGCCCGCCGGCTCCGTCGGAGTCGACTCCCCGCCTGGCGAGCTCCTCTCGGTAGCGGGAGACGATGAACAGGCTGTAGTCGATCGCCAGGCCGAGGCCGAGGCCCGTGGTCAGGTTGAGCGCGAAGATCGAGATCGAGCCGACCTCGCTCGCGATCCTCAGGATCAAGAAGGTGCCGACGATCGCCAGGCCGCCGACGAGCAGCGGGAGGAGCGAGGCGACCAGGCTGCGGAAGAACAGCAGCGAGAGGAGGAACAGGAGCGGGAACGCCAACATCTCGGCGCGCTGAAGGTCGGACTCGGTTTGCTTGTTGACCTGCTCCTGGGCCAGCGCGCCGCCGCCGACCGTAACGCCGGGCTTGCCGCTCAGCTGGTCGGTGATGCTGGAGCCGGCGTCCTGGCGGGCCTTGTCGTCGGTCGGTCGCAGGGCCACGGCGAGGTAAGTCGCGTCGCGGTCGTGCGAGACGAAGTCGCTCGAGCGCGTGTCGTAGTAGCCCGTGACGCGAGCCACGTCGCCGCGGGCGCGGAGCTCATGCTCGACCGCCTCCACGCGGGACTTCGTATGGGCGCTGGCCACGGGCGCATGCTGGAACAGCACGATCACGTCGGTGGGGCGGTAGCCGTGGCCGGTGAGGAGGTTGTCGGCCTTGACGCTGTCGGTGGCCGCGTCGTCGGCGCCGTACGGATCGAGGTGGGAGGCGACGCCGCTGCCGAATCCGGCGGCGACGACGAAGAATGCGACGGCGCCAACCGCGACGAAGCGGCGACGGCGCGAGACGAATCTTGCGAGTGAGTCGAGCATCAGGCTGTCCTCCGGCTCTCGGCGTCCAGCCTCTTCTCCAGCTCACGCATCGTGCGCTCGCACCATTCCGCCTGCCAGCGGTTGCACTCAATTCCGTACCGGAGCACCTCGTAGGCGAACCCGTCGGGCCGCGCGGTCGCCTCGATCTCCTCCAGGCGGGCGGCCAGCCGTTCATGGTCCCGGCGCTTGGCGTCCAGCGCCTGGATCGCGGCCTTGGTCCCGCCCGCCTCGGCGAAGAACAGCTTCAGCAATCCCTCGTCGCGGAGCTCGAACGTCTCCGCATCGGTGGCCAGCCACGCCTCGAGCTCCCGCCGGCCGGCCGGGGTGAGGCGGTAGACGTTGCGCCGCCGCCCGCCCCGGGGCTCAGCCTTTCCCTCGATCAGCCCGGCGGCCGAGAGCCTGCGGAGCTCCGGATAGATCTGGCCGTAGCTGGCCGCCCAGAAGAACCGGGTCGACTTGTCGACGAGCGACTTGATCTCGTAGCCGCTCATCGGCCGCCAGCTCAGCATGCCGAGAATGACGTAGGCGGTGGCGGACAGCTCCATGTATCGGACAGATATATCGCTCGGGCGGGGTCCTGTGTGTGCAGCCGGTCACAGACGAACAAGAAACGGCCGTCGTCCTTATGTCCTTATCCTCAACCGGCCATGGCAACGGCAACCGGTGAGATCGTGGTGATGAAGTTCGGCGGGACCTCCGTTGCGGAGCCCGACGACATCCGGCGTGCTGCCGGGCGGATCGTGGCCGCGCGGCAGGAGGGAAAGCAGGTGGTCGCCGTGCTCTCCGCCCGGGGGAAGACCACCGACGAGCTGGTGCACATGGCCCACGAGGTCTCCGACACGCCGGCGGCCCGCGAGATGGACATGCTGCTCTCGACCGGGGAGCGGATCTCGTGCGCGCTGTGCGCGATGGCGATTGGAGACCTCGGGCACAACGCGATCTCGCTGACCGGGTCCCAGGCCGGGATCGTCACCGACTCCTCGCACACCAAGGCCCGGATCCTCGATGTGCGGGCCGACCGCATCCGCGATGCGCTGGATGAGGATCGCATCGTGCTCGTCGCCGGCTTCCAGGGCGTGTCGGGCGACAGCCGGGACGTCACGACGCTCGGCCGCGGGGGCTCGGATACCACCGCGGTGGCGATCGCCGCCGCCCTGGGGGCAGAGGTCTGCCAGATCTACACCGATGTGCGAGGCGTGTTCAGCGCCGACCCGCGGATCGTCGAGAACGCCAGGCTCCTGCCGTTCGTCTCCTTCGAGGAGATGCTGGAGATGGCGGCCTCCGGCGCGCGGGTGCTGCAGCTCCGGTCGGTCGAGTACGCCAGGAACCACAACATCCGCATGGAGTGCCGGAGCTCGTTCGAGGACGGCCCAGGTACTCTCGTCCTCTCCGAGCAGGACACCATGGAACGACCTTCAGTGACAGCCGTGACGCACGCGGAGGAGGCGCGGGTGACGCTCACCGGCCTTCGCGACGAGCCCGGCATCGCGGGTCGGGTCTTCGACGCGCTCGCCGAGGCGAACGTGAACGTGGACATGATCATCCAGAACGAGCCGGTCTCGACGGGCGACAAGGCCGATCTGTCGTTCACGGTCGACGCCGACGACCTGCAGGCCGCCTCTGAGGCGCTCGGCGGGCTCGACATCTCCGAGAGGCTTCAGACCGACGATCGGGTCGGGAAGGTGTCCGTGGTTGGGGCGGGAATGCGCAGCCATCCCGGCGTCGCCGCGACGGTTTTCCGAACCATCGGCGAGAACGGCATCAACATCGAGATGATCGCGACCTCCCCGATCAAGATCTCGTGCGTGATCGACGCTGATGACATCCCGCAGGCCGTCAGGGCGCTCCACGAGGCATTCGAGCTCGGCTCCGACGCCATCCGCCGGGAGGAGCCGACCGGCGCCGAGCACCGACCCCGTGTAACGCCCTAAGGCATGTCGGACGACGGCTATAGGGTCGGCGTCGTGGGCGCCACCGGCGCAGTGGGGGCCACGATCCTCGAGGTGCTCGCCGAGCGCGGGTTTCCGGCGACCGAGGTGATTCCCTTCAGCTCCGAGCGCTCGGCGGGGACGAAGCTCCCCTACGCCGGGCATGAGATCGAGTGCCGTCCGCTGTCGGCGGACGCGATCGAGGGAATCGAGCTCGTGCTCTCCTCGGCCGGCGGCGCGGTCAGCGAGGAATGGGCTCCGCGGTTCGTCGAGGCCGGCGCGGTCGTCGTGGACAACACGAGCTTCTGGCGCATGCACGAAGACGTCCCCCTCGTCGTCGCGGAGGTCAACCCCGAGGCCCTCGAGGCGCATCGCGGCATCGTGGCGAACCCGAACTGCTCGGCGATGCAGATGCTCGTCGCGCTCGGCCCGCTGCACCGCGCCGTCGGCGTCGAGCGCATCGTCGTATCCACGTACCAACCGGTCTCCGGCACGGGCCGGCGGGCGACGCAGGAGCTCGAGGCGCAGACGCACGCGCTGCTTCACGGCTCCGAGGCGCCGCCGGCCGAGGTCTACCCGCACCGCATCGCCTTCAACATCCTGCCGCAGGTCGAGTCGTTCAAGGGCGGCGACGACTACACGACGGAGGAGCGCAAGATGATGGCCGAGACGCGCAAGATCCTCGGCGCGAGCGAGGACGAGCTCGGCATCTCGGCCACCTGCGTTCGCGTGCCCGTCCTGAAGGGCGAGTCAGAGTCGGTCAACGTCCAGATGCGCGAGCCGCTCTCCCCCGAGGAGTGCCGCCGAGAGCTCGCGGCTGCGCCGGGCGTCCTGGTCGTCGACGCCCCCGGCGACGGGGTCTACCCGCTGGCCACCGAGGCCGCAGGGCGCGACGTCGTGCTCGTGGGGCGCATCCGCCGCGATCCCTCCCACGAACGCGCCCTCAACATGTGGATCGTCGGCGACAACCTTCGCAAGGGCGCGGCGACCAACGCCGTCCAGATCGCCGAGCTCCTCCACGAGCGCGGGCTCGTGCGCGTGCCCGAGGGCGCGGCCATCGCTACTGCCTGACGGCGAGGCGGTCGCTCAGGCCGGCTCAGCCTCTGGCTGGCGAGCTCCGACCGGAGCGGCCGGCGGACGGTCGGCGATGTGCGCTCCGGCCTGCCCCCGCCGCCGCGGACGCCAGACCTTCACCCACTGGGCGGCGAAGTAGGAGCCCAGCACGAGGAGCAGCGCCAGGAGCTGCGCCACGAGGGTCTCGACCGTGGGGTACAGGGCGAGCCACGTCCCCATCCAGCCCGGGAAGTGGAGCCAGGAGATCTCGGTCGACGGGATCCAGCCGGCGAGCTGCATCTCGTTGACCTGCTCGCCGACCATGACGAACAGGACCATCGCCAGCATCACGCCGGTGATGATCAGTAGGCGCTTGTACGGCAGCCGCTCGTGCAGGACGAAGGTGATCACGCCGACGGCGGCCGTGAACAGCAGCCCGAGCGTGGCGCCCTCGAGGACGACGTCGGCGCCGTAGGAGACGCGCATGCCCTGGAGGAAGAGCACGATCTCGAAACCCTCGCGGTAGACCGAGGTGAAGCCCAGCAGCCCCAGGCCGATCAGGGTGCTGCGCACCACCACCTCGCCGGAGGCCTCGACCGCACGCTTTCGCCGCCGGTTGTGATGGGCGATCCACCCGGTCCAGTAGACGCGATGGAAGAACCAGTTCATCACCAGCAGCAGCACGAGAATGGCCGGAATGCCGGTGGCCGCCTGGACATCGAGGCCGGGGTTGCCGAACATCCCGATGACCCAGACCGCAGCGAACCAGGTCGCGACGGTGGCGGCGGCGGCCACGACGCCCCCGAGCGCGACCGGGCGGCGGTAGGCGCGGTTGCCGCCGAGGAGCCCGGCGGTGATTGCGGCGAGAACGAGGATCGTCTCCAGGCCCTCGCGGAAGACCAGTACGGCGCTGTTGATGACGGCGCTGGTGGCGCTCATGCGGTCGGCGGTCGGATCGGCCGGGCCGGCGTCCGCCTGCCAGCCCAGGATCACCGCGCCGACGGCGACGGCGAGGACCACGAACACCCAGATGACGAAGGTCCGGGATCGCACCCGATCTCCCCCTCCGGAAGGGTGTCGAGGCTTGGGATCGGCGGCCGGCTCGCTCATCGAGCGCGGCACGGTAGCACAAATTAGGGTGCCCTAATTAGGCGACCCTGCCTCGTTGCCCGCCAAGACGATTATTGCGGCTTCGCCGCCTGACGACACCTGCTGCTGCGGCGACCAAGTCGCCGCCCACACAACTCAACGGCGGCTTCGCCGCCTGACGACACCTGCTGCTGCGGCGACCAAGTCGCCGCCCAACACACCCGGGCCTCTACGATCGCGGCCTTGTTGGGCGCCTACGCATCCGTCGCGCTCGTATGCGCGGGCTCGCTCCTCGTCGGGCAGGCGATCCTGTTCCTCTGCGGCCGTCGAGACTGGACGTGGCTCTCCGGGCCAGTCGGTCTCGCCGCCCTCCTGGTGGCGAGCGGGCTGGCCATCAAGCTGCCGGGCCACGGCACCGCCGTGGCGATCACGGCGGGCGTGATGCTCGTAGCGGCTGCAGCCCTCCTGGTCGTGCGGCGCGGGTCGATGGATGCGGCGCCCGGCGGCACGATCATCGCGGCGGCGATCGCGGGAGCGCTGGCCCTGCTCGCCGCCTCGGTGCCGTTCATCGCCAACGAGCGGATCGGGGTCCTCGGCGTCGGCCTCGTCAACGACGACATGGCGTACCACCTGCTGATCGCCGACTGGCTCAACACGCGGGTCGGCGACATGCCGGTCCTCATCCACCAGGGGTATCCCGTGGGCCCGCATGCGCTGGTCGCGGGGTTGAGCGAGGGCTTGGGGGCGGGCCTGGTCGAGGCGTTCGCGGGTCTCACCCTGGCGATCCCCTTGCTGACCGCCCTGGTGGCGTTCGAGGCGCTTCGGGAGGTGCGCCCGGCCGCGCGCGCCGTGGCCGCGGTGCTCGTCGCGATGCCGTACCTCGCTGCCGCGTACCTGGCGCAGGAGGCGTTCAAGGAGCCGATCGTGGCGCTGCTCCTGCTCGCGTTCGCGCTGCTGCTGCCGAGGGCGACGTCGCCGAGCGAGCCTGGGATGGCGAGCGCGGGAGAAACCAGCCCCGGCGCCCGTCAGGAACGGGCGCGGCCGGTTTTGAGCCGCGCCGCGCCGCTGGCGGTGATCGCCGCGGGGGCGACGTATACGTACAGCTTCCCCGGTCTGTTCTGGTTCGCGGCCGCCGTCGCGATCTACGCGGTGATCCTCGCGATCGCCCCGAGGTGGCGACCGCGCGCCTCCGGCTCCGCGGGCCTCTTGACGGTCGCAGTCGGGATCGGCGTCCTCGCCGTGCTCACCGCTCCGGAGTGGATGCGGATGATCGACTTCGGCGGCTTTCGCGCATTCCGCACCTCGAACCTGAGCGGTGGCCTCGGGAACCTGCGCCACCAGCTCTCGCCGCTCGAGGCGCTGGGCATCTGGCCGACGAGCGAGTTCCGGCTGGCCGCCTCGGACTCGAGCCATCCGGTCGCCTTCTACGCGGGCGGGCTGATAGCGCTGGCGGCGCTGGCGCTCGGCCTCCCTCGCTGGTTGCGGCGCTACGGTCCGGCGGTCCCGGCTGCGCTGGGCGCGGCCGCTCTCGGCTACCTGGGCGCTCGCCTGTTCGGCACCGTCTACACGAGCGCCAAGGCGCTTGCCGTCGCGGCCCCACTGGTCGCCCTCGTCGCCTTTGGCGGCCTGCTCGGCGGCGATCGTCCCTCACGGCGCGGGTTGGTGACGCCGGCGCTCGCCGCGGTGCTGGCCGCCGCCATGGCGCTGTCCAGCTTCCTGGTCCTGCGGCAGACGCCGGTCGCACCCACCGATCACGCGGAGCAGCTTGCCGAGCTTCGCCCGCTGGTCCAGGGACAGAAGGTGCTCTTCCTCGGCCGCGACAACTTCGTCGCCTACGAGCTCCGCGGCTCGCGCCCGTTCACCGCGGTCCGCAACTACTACGACCCTCACTACGTGAAGCCCGACCTGCGTCTGAAGGACGTCTTTCGCAAGTTCGACTTCGACTCGGTCACGCCGGCGACCCTGAATCGATTCCCGTACGTGATCACGACCCGGGCCGCGTACGCGAGCGGGCCTCCGTCCGGATTCGAGCCTGTGCGGAGGACCGCGGACTTCGTGCTTTGGAAGCGCACGGCCCCGGTCGGGCCACGACGGACGCTTCAGGAGGGCGACAACCCCGGTGTATCGCTCAAGTGCCCGTCGCGAGAAGCGACGAAGCTGCCCTCGAACGGCCGCGCCACGGTGTTCGGCAGGCCTCCGGTGGTCGGCGGGACCTGGTCGCCGAGCTCGACGGTCGAGGGCGCTTCCACGGTGACGCAGACGCTTGACCTTTCCCCCGGGCGGTGGGAGGTCTCGCTCCAATACGACGCGACCCAGCCGCTGCGCGTCTCGGCGCCTGGATTCGACGCGACGGTGCCGGCGAACCTCGACTACCGCGGCTCGGTGCCGTACTACCCGGTCGGCGAGCTGACGATCAGGCGGCGCGGCCCGGTGCTCTTCAGCGTCCAGGAGGACAGCCCGCCGACCCCCGGCCGCCTGCTCGGCACGAAGGCCGAGGCCCATCTGGGGGCGATCGCGGCGAGCCCGGCGGATGCGGGCGGCCCAGTTCCGGGAGAGGCCGAGCGAGTGGTGCCGCTCGACCACGCCTGCGGCCGGTACCTCGACTCGTTCGCCCCGACCGGCGGCCGCTGAACCGAATATAAGCCCGGGTCATGAACCTTGGATTCGGGGACGCGATCCTCGTGCTGGGCGTGCTCCTCGCCATCGCCGCGGCGCTCTCGGGCGTCATGCGCGGGACCGTCCTCTCGATCTCGGTGCTGTCCGTCGGGCTCGGGATTGCGCTGGCGGAGACGGGCGCCGTGTCGGTGACGGCGAGCTCGCCCGGGGTCGTCGACGTGATCGAGATCGCCCTGATCCTGACCCTCTTCTCCGATGGCCTGTTCGTCGAGAGGGAGCTGCTTCGCGTTCATTGGGGCCCGGTGACGAGGGCGATCGTGGTGGCGATGCCGATCACGCTCGGGATCCTCGCCCTGGTCGGGCACAGCGTGTTCGGAGAGCTGAGCTGGGCGGAGGCCTTTCTGCTCGCGGCCGTGCTGACGCCGACCGACCCGGTCGTCACGTCGGCGGTCGTGACTGCTCAGCGCGTGCCGGCTCTGGTCCGGCACACGCTGAATCTGGAGTCTGGCCTCAACGACGGCCTGGCGCTTCCCTTCGTGTTGTTCTTCCTGGCGCTGGCACAGCCCGGCGGCGACGCGGGCAGCGAAGGGCTCAAGGTGCTGGGCGAGGCCGCCTTCGGGGGAGTCGTGGGCGTGGCGGTCGGCGTGCTCGGCGGGCGCCTTCACCACTACTTGCCGGGCGGGGGAATCACCAGACGCTACGAGGGGATCTACGCGGTGGGGTTCGGGCTGGCGGCCTTCGGCCTCGCCGACGTGACGATCGGGAACGGCCTGATCGCGGCGTTCGTAGCCGGGATCGCGATGGGGGCGGTCGACCACGACATCCCTGACACGTTCGTCGAGTTCGCGGAGAACGTGAGCGCCATCTCGCAGGTGATCACCTTCTTCATCTTCGGCGCACTGATCGTCGGAACGGGATACCACGGGGACATCTGGCGCCTCGCGATCTTCGTGGCCGGAGCGCTGCTCGTGGCCAGGCCCGTCGCGATCCTGCTCTCCTTGATTCGCAGCCGGCTGCCGGGCCCGCAGAAGCTGTTCATCGCCTGGTTCGGCCCCAAGGGCGTCGCGTCGATGCTATTCGCCCTCTTCGTGCTGAAGTCGGCCGTGGAGCAGGGTGAGCTCATCTTCGAGATCGCCGCATTCACGATTCTCTGTTCGATCGCGGCCCACGGGCTGACCGACACGGTGGGCGCGAGCTGGATCCAGCGCCGGATGCAGCGCCGCGGAGCGGACGACGAAACCGGTCCGCCCGACGAGGTCCCGGGGCGAATCCTGGGCTGATGGGGGGCACCCCGCAGCATTGGGGGGTTTTGGTACGTGATGGCGTGCCTGAGTCCCCCAGAGCGGGCACGGCTGGCATGGGCGCTTGCCCGCGACCAGCATGGGGTGATCGCGCGCTTCCAGCTGCTCGCGCTCGGGTACACCCGGCGCGCAATCCAACACCGGATCGCGATCGGCCGGCTTCACCTGGTCTTTCGCGGTGTGTACGCAGTCGGGCGCCCGGAGGTGAGCCGCCGAGGCCGGTGGATGGCGGCGGTACTCGCGTGCCGACTCGATGTCGTCCTGAGTCACGAGAGCGCGGCGGATCTCTGGGAGATCGGGTCTGACTGCGGAGGCGTGATCCATGTGACGGGCCCTCGTGCGCGGGATCACCGTCAGCCTGGCCTCAGCGCCCATCGCAGTCGGACCCTCGCGGAACACGACCTCACCCGTCACCACGCCATCCCGGTTACGACTCCGCTTCGAACCCTTATCGACCTCGGGACGCGCCTGACCTCATATGCGCTCGAGGCCGCCATCAACGAGGCCGATAAGCGTGATCTGATCGATCCGGTCGCTCTTCGGTCCGCGATTGAGGATCGGCAGGGGCAACGAGGGGTGCGCGCGCTGCGGGAGATCCTAGACCGCGGCGCGTTCGTCCTCACCGACTCGGAGCTTGAGCGACGGTTCTTGCGAATTGCCGGGCGGGCCGGCATGCCGATGCCGTTGACGCAGCAACGCGTCAACGGGTTCAGGGTGGACTTCTACTGGCCCGACCTGGGCCTGGTCGTCGAGACCGACGGCTTGCGCTACCACCGGACGCCTTCGGAGCAGATGCGGGACCGCCTACGCGACCAGGCACACATTGCAGCCGGCCTGACCCAGCTGCGGTTCACGCACTGGCAGGTGCGCCATGACGCCGGTCACGTCGTGCGCACGCTCCGAGCCGCGGTCTCTACTCGCGAGTGGGGGACTTAGGCACACCATGGCGTAGCAAAGCCCCCCAATGCGGCCCCGGGTGCTTGACGGGGAGCTTGGGCTAGACGTCGTCGGCGAGCTGCTGGACCACCTTGCGGGCGGTCTTCTCGTCGATCCCGGTGTGGAGCACGTAGAGGCTCACGGCCTCGTCGATGTGCCCCAGGAGGACCGCCGACTCCACCTCGGGGGGCGGCTTGGGCGTCTCGGGTGTCGCGCCGCTCGACTCCATCTCAGGCCGGGACCGCGCCGGCGAGCCGGTTCTCCACCCACTCGGTGGAAGCGATGTGCTTCGACATGCCGAGCTCCTTGGGCTCGAACCCCAGGGCGAGCGCGACGAGCTGCGGCAGGTGCAGCACCGCGAGCCCCAGATCCCGACCGGTGACCTTCGCGGCCTCCGGCTGCTGCATGTCCAGGTTGAGGTGGCAGAGCGGGCACGGCGTCACCAGGCAGTCCGCGCCGGCGTCGAGCGCATCGGCGATGTGGGTGCCGGCCTGGCGCAGGGACGTGTCGCGGTTCATGGTGATCACCGGGAAGCCGCAGCACTTGCGGGCGCCGTCGTACTCGACCGGCGTCCCGCCGAGGGCCTCGATCACGCGCTCCAGGTAGAGGTCACGGTCGGGGTGCTCCTCATAGCCGATCCGGTGCTTGGGCCGGATGACGTAGCAGCCATAGAACGGCCCCACGCGCAGCTCGGTGAGCGGGCGGGTGACCTGCTCCTTCAGGCGGTCCAGGCCGTAGTCCTCGACCAGCACCCAGAGGAAGTTCTTGTTGTTCCAGCCGTCCTTCCCCTTCTCATAGGAGAGCCCCTCGTCAGCGAGCGCCTCGTTGATGTGCGCCCGGTAGGCGGAGTCGGCGTCGAGGCGCTGCTGGCACTCGGACTGGGCTCCCTGGCAGGTCGAGCAGATGTTCATCATCGCGAGCCCCGTGCTCTGGGCGAGCGCGAAGGTACGGGCGTTCAGCGTGTCCGCGAGCTCCTGGTTGTGCTCGGCGATGACCCCTGCTCCGCAGCAGTTCGCGCGGTCGAGCTCGACCAGCTCGATCCCCAGCCGGTCCGCGGCGAGCGCCATCGAGCCGTGAAGCTCGGGGGTGAACCCGCGCGACACGCACCCTGGCCAGTACGCGAGCTTCAGGTCAGCCACTAACGTCTCCCTCCTCGTCGGGCTCGGGCTCGACACTGGCCTCCGGCGTCGACTCCGTGGCAGCCTCCTCGAGGGCCTCCTCCTCGCCGGTGACGTAGAGGTTGAGCTCCTCGCGGTGCTCCTCGGAGTGCGCGTAGATGTTCTTGACGTGCTTCTGGGCATCGCCGGGGAGCTTCGGGTGCACGCCGGGGATGAGCTTCGGAAGAGAGCGCATCTTGCCCGTTCGTATCCCGCGCAGCGCCGTGGGAAGCGACTCGACCAACGCCTTGATCCCGGCTGGCTTGGGCGCCAGCTTCCCTTTGATCCCCGGCGCATAGGACTCCTGCTGGAGGAGTGCCTCGTCCAGCGTCCCCTTGCGCTCGATGATCTTGGTGAACGCGTGCTCGTGACGGCGACCGTTGTTGACGTCGTCGATGTCGTGCTCGTCGCCGGCCTTGCGCCGCAGGCGCATGATCTGGTCCATCGGTGCGACGCCCTTCGGGCACGCGTCGATGCACGAGAAGCAGTGCGTGCAGTCGTAGATCCCGTGCGGGTCCTGCGAGAGGTCGTAGAGCCGCTCCTTCGTCTGGGAGTCGCGCGGGTCGCCGACGAAGCGGTACGCCTTCGCGAGCGCGGCAGGACCGATGAACTCGGGGTCGGCCTCCATCGACAGGCAGGACGAGACGCAGGCGCCGCACTGGATGCAGGCCATCGACTGCGTGATGTCGATCATCGACTCCGGCGGGACGACGTACTCGCGCTCCGGCGGCTGGCCCTCCGGGAGGAGCCACGGCGTGACGCGGCGGATCTTCTCCCAGTGCGTTGACTCCATGTCGGTGACGAGGTCCTTGACCACCGGCATATTCCCCATCGGCTCGACGACGATCGGCGCCGTTCCGTTCGCGGCTCGGCGGTCGGCGCCCTCCTGCGCCTCCGAGATCCGCGTCTTGCAGGCGAGGCCGGACTGTCCGTTGATCTTGGTCCCGCACGAGCCGCAGATCGCCGCGCGGCACGAGCAGCGGACCACGAGCGTGCCGTCCTGGCGGTCGCGCACCTGGAGCAGGCCGTCGAGCACCGAGAGGTCCGGATCGAGCTCCACCTTGAACTCCTGCCAGTACGGGCCCTCACCCGATTCCGGCTGGTAGCGGCGAACCTTCAGCATGTACTCAGGCATCCCTCAGCACCCTACTCAGTACGTCCGCTCCATCGGCTGCCACTGCGTGATCGTCACCGGGGAGTAGCTCACCTCGGGGCCGTCCTCGCCGCGGGTCAGATCGATGTGCTTGAGCCACTCCTCGTCGTTTCGCTCCGGGTAGTCGGTGCGGTACTGGGCGCCTCGGCTCTCGGTCCGATGTAGCGCCCCGACGCAGGTGCATTCGGCCTGGTCGAGCATGAAGCCCAGCTCGATCGCTCCCAGGACGTCCTGGTTGAACACCGTCCCGCGGTCGTCGATGTACGCGTTCGGGTACTCCTCCTGCAGGGCCTTCACGCGCTCGAGGGCGGTCTGGATGCCCTCGGCGTCGCGGAACACGGCGACGAAGCGGTCCATCGTGTCCCCGAGCTCCTTGCGAACCACGGAGACCCGCCGGCCCTTGCCGTGGTCCCGCCCGATGAGCTCCGAGATCTCCCGCTCCGAGTCGGAGAGCACGGACTCGGAGGTGGTCCTGCCGTGGTCCACCTGCTTCGCGCGGGCCGCGGCGTGCTCGCCGGAGCGGCGACCGAAGATGAGGGTGTCCAGGAGCGAGTTGGCCCCGAGCCGGTTGCCGCCGTGCACCGACACGCAGGCCGCCTCGCCCGCCGCGTAGAGGCCGGGGATGTTGGTGGCGCCGTTGACGTCGGTCTTCACGCCGCCCATCGTGTAGTGGTTGCCGGGCTTGATGTGGATGGGCTCGCGCGTGATGTCCACGCCCGCGAAGTCGCGGCCGACCAGCACGATCTCTCGCAGCGCCTCGTGGATCCGCTTGCGGGGCACGACCGTGATGTCGAGCGCGACGGTGCCGTCGTCGAACCCGCGGCCCTCGTTGATCTCGGTCTGCTCGGCGCGCGAGACCACGTCGCGCGAGGCGAGCTCCATCTTGTTGGGCGCGTAGCGTTCCATGAACCGCTCCCCCTGCGCGTTCAGCAGGTGGGCGCCCTCGCCACGGGCGCCCTCGGTGATCAGGAAGCCCTTCTTCGCGAGCGTGGTCGGGTGGTACTGGATCATCTCCATGTCCATCAGCGGCGCGCCCACGCGGTAGGCCATGCCGATGCCGTCGCCGGTGCAGATCAGGGCGTTCGTCGTCGGCTGCCAGATCTGCCCGTTGCCGCCGCTCGCGAGGATCACGTTCTTGGCCTCGAACAGCTCCATCGAGCCGTCCGCGACGTTGCGCAGCACGGCGCCCGCGCAGCGGCCCTCGTCATCGAGCACGAGGCCGGTCGTGAAGTACTCCTCGTAGCGCGAGATCCGCTCCGAGTACTTCATGAGCTGCTCGTAGAGCACGTGCATGATGGCCTGGCCGGTGATGTCGGCGACGTAATAGGTGCGCGCCTGAGAGGCGCCACCGAAGGCCCGGGTGCCGAGCTTCCCCTCGTCGTTGCGGTGGAAGGTCACGCCGAGGTGCTCGAGGTGGAGGATCTCGTCGGGCGCCTCGCGGCACATGATCTCGATCGCGTCCTGGTCGCCGAGGTAGTCGGAGCCCTTGATGGTGTCGAAGGCGTGCGACTCCCAGCTGTCGCCCTCCTGGAGCGCGGCGTTGATCCCGCCCTGGGCCGCGTTCGAGTGCGAGCGGACCGGGTGGACCTTCGAGACGATTCCCACCGACACACCGTGCTCGGCTGCAGCCAGCGCCGCGCGCTGCCCTGCGAGCCCGGCGCCGATGACCAGTACGTCGTGCTTGGGCATTTCGACGCGCGATCCTATTGGTTGGTCTGCGAGTCAGGCACGGTGGCGCGGGAGGGTCGATCAAGCCTCGGCGGGGCGGTGGGCCCGGCGTCATCGAAAGGGCACCCAGGCAAACGGTTCGCGATGGATGGATTCCCGCGCCCATGTTGCGGAGATACATCCATCGCGCCGAGGCAAAGGCCGGAAGCGACCTCATCCGCTGCCCCCACATGCCCGGCTTTGGGCCGGAGGGGAGTCCTGTGTGACTAAACGGCCGGCGGGCCGCCGGCCGGGCCGCTGACTCCGCCCGAGATGGCGCGGCGAAGGGCCCTTCCGACCTGGTCTGCGGTGATGACCCCCCGCAGGTGGCCGTTCTCGTCCACGGCCATCAGCGCTCCGAGACGCCGGAGGGCGTCGTTGCCCAGCAGCGACTCGAGGGGAGCGTCGTCGCGCACCCGCAGGGTTCCGGTCGAGTCAGCCTCGAAGACGTCCTTGACCGTGGATTGTGTCCGGCTCACTTCGGGGACCGCGTCGGCGGCGCCACGCTCGATCAGCCCCAGGAAGCGCTGCGCGGGATCGACGACCGGGAACCACGGCCACCGGTAGCGCAGGAAGAACTCGTCCAGCGCGCGCTCGACGCTCGCGTCCTCCGGGATCGCGACCGGCTCGTCGTCCATGACGTCCGCGACGCTGATGCCCTCGATCCGGCTCGTGAACTCGGTTTGCATCACCGCGCCGCGGGCCGACTGCAGCAGGATGAAGCCCACCAGTCCCAGCCAGATCCCGTCGATCACGCGGCCGCTGACGACCGCCAGGAGGCCGATCGCGATGAAGAGGTAGGAGAAGCCCTGCCCGAGGCGCGCCGCGCCGCGGGTCGCGCGGTTGCGGTCGCCCGTGAACTTCCACGCGATAGCGCGCGCGACCCGTCCGCCGTCGAGCGGGAAGGCGGGGATCAGGTTGAAGCCCAGGATCAGGATGTTGATGCTGGCGAGCCAGGCGACGAGCGCCAGGATCCCAGAGGTGTGCGCCTGGTGCTCGACCCTCATGGCCTGCCAGAAGTCGTGGCTGCCCGTCGCTCCGATCCCCGCGGCGATGCAGGCGAGGGCGATGAAGAGGGTCACCAGCGGCCCCGCAATGGCGATCTTGAACTCGGTCCCGGGCGAGTCGGAGTCCCTGGTCATCCGAGCGACGCCGCCGAACATCCAGAGGGTGATGTCCGAGATCCCGATGCCCCGCCGGATCGCGACGAATGCGTGCCCGAGCTCGTGCAGCAGGATCGAGCCGAAGAACGCCAGGGCGCTCGCGACCGCGAGGGCGTACGGGCCGATGGCGCCGTCCGGGGCGTCGAGGATGGAACGGTAGAAACCCGACAGCCAAAAGATGATCAGGAACAGGATGAAGAACCACGAGTAGTCGATCCCGACCCGGATACCGCGAATGCGAAAGAGGGTTACTGCGCCACGTGCGGGCATGAATCCATCTTAGGCCGAGCACCCCGTTGGTAAGCGGCATTACCGCGTCGGAGTGCAGGTGTAAGACTGCCGCCTCGATGCCTCGGGCCACGCAGCCAGCCGCCGAAACGGCCCCGCATGTCGACGAGCGGTGGCTCCGCGACCTGGTCGAGACCCTGTGCTCGATTCACCGGCCGACCGCGTCGCAGGGCGAGCGGCGTGCCGCCGAATGGCTGCTGGCCAAGCTGCGCGACCACGGAGCTCAGGGCGAGATCGAGCTGGACAAGGCGCACGGCACCTTCTGGTGGCCGCTGGGCCTGGCGGCAGGCGGCACGCTCCTCGCGGGGATGGCGACGCTCCGGGGCCGGCGAGTCCTGGGCGCGGCTCTCGCAGCGGCGACCGCGGCGGCGGCCCTGGACGACCTGCCCCCGGGCGAGCGACGCTTCCGCCGCCTCCTGCCACAGAAGACCGCCACCACGGTCGTCACCGAGATGGGGCCCGCCGACGCGGAGCGCACGATCGTCCTCGTCGCCCACCACGACGCGGCCCATTCCGGGCTCATCTACCACCCGGCGATCCCGGAGCTGGTCTTCGGCCGGGCCCCCTGGCTGCTCGAGCGCAGCGACACGAGTCCGCCCCTGATGGCACCCGCGGTGGTGATTCCGGCACTGATCGGCGCCGGGGCAGCCACCGGAAATCGGGCGCTCGTGAAGACCGGGATGGCGCTCGGCGCGGTTTCGGCGGCCCTCCTCGCCGACATCGGCTTCCGCGAGACGGTCACCGGGGCAAACGACAACGCGACCGGCGTGGCGCTGCTCGTGGCGATGGCGCGGGCGCTGGGCGAGCGTCCGACCGAGAACGTTCGCGTGATGCTCGTCTCCACCTCGGAGGAGGCCCTCTGCGAGGGCATGCAGGCCTTCGCGCGGCGCCACTTCGCCGAGCTCCCGCACGAGAGCACCTTCTTCCTGTCCGTCGACACGCTGGGCTCGCCGCACCTGCTGGTCCTGCGCGGGGAGGGGATGATCCGGATGCGCGAGTACCCATCTCGGTCGCTGGAGCTGCTCGACGGCCTGGCCGAGGAGCTCGGGATCGACCTGTTTCCCAACCTCCGCCTGCGGAACGCGACCGATGGCATCTTCCCCCTGGCCGCCGGTTACGAGTGCGCGTCGCTGTGCTCCTGCACCGATCTCAAGCAGCCCGCGAACTACCACTGGCCCACGGACACGCCCGAGAACGTGGACTACGGGACCGTGGCCGACGGGGTCCGGCTGACCGAGGCGCTGGTGCGGCGCCTCGACGAGCGCTGGCTCGACTGAAGCCGCATCGGCCGGTCCGAGAGTCCTCGCGTCGTCGGCCACAATGAGTGGCCATGCCCAGCTCACTCTGCCCGGTTCTCGTCCAGCGCGATGATCAGCTCGCGATCCTCGAGAGCGCCCTCATGGCCGCACACCGCGGCGACGGCGGCCTCGCGGTTCTCTCGGGGGAGGCCGGGATCGGGAAGACGCGCCTGTCCAACGAGCTCGCGAGCCTCGCCCGCCGGCTCGGGTGCGAGGTCCTCTGGGGCACATGCAGCGAGGCCGAGCTGTCCCTGCCGTATCTGCCGTTCGTGGAAGCGATCGGCAACTACCTCGACCGGCAGGGGTCCAGGGCGATCGGCGAGCGCCTGGGACCCTCGCGCCGCGAGCTCTCCCAGCTCTTCCCGCAGCTGGCGGACGGTGCCAGGCCTGCGGAGCCGGGCAACGCCGAGCAGGCGAAGCTGCGCCTGTTCGAGGCGATCGCCTGCCTGCTCGCGATCCCGGCCGACGACCACGGAATGCTGCTCGTGGTCGAGGACGTCCACTGGGCCGACGCGTCAACGCGTGAGGTTCTCGACCATCTCGCGCGCCGGATCGCCGGGCTCAACGCCCTGCTCCTGATCACCTACCGCAGCGACGAGCTCCACCGCCGCCATCCGTTCGTGCCCACGCTCCAGGGCTGGAGGCGCTCCGGGCTGGCCGAGGTGGTCGAGCTCGAACCCCTCGCCGAGTCGGGCGTGGCCGAGATGCTCCAGGCCATCCTGGGCGCGGACCAGGTCGATCCGGCGCTTCGCGAGCTGATGCTGGAGCGCACGGAGGGCAACCCGTTCGTACTCGAGGAGATGCTGAAGGAGGCGACGGAAGGAGGCCCCGGCCCCGGCGGCGGGCCCGTCAGCCTGGGCGCCGCCGCCATCCCCGGGACCGTTCGCGACACCATCCTGCTTCGCCTCGCGCGCCTCGCGCCGGAGCACGTGGAGACGCTCGAGGCCGCCGCCGCGCTGGGGCGGACGTTCGACTACTCGGTGCTCGCGGCCGTCGCCGAGAGCCCGGAGGAGACCGTGCAGTCCGCCCTCGGTGAGGCTGTCGCGCAGCAGCTCATCGAGGAGCATCCGGAGCAGCCCGGCCGCTACCGGTGGCGCCACGCGCTGACCCAGGAGGCCATCTACACGGACACCGTCACCCCGCGTCGCCAGGCGATCCACTCGTGCGCGGCGGAGGTCCTTTCGCAACGCGAGGGAACGGCCCCGGTGGACCTCGCGAATCACCTGCTCGGCGCCGGGCGGCTGGACGAGGCCGTGCCCGTTTGCCTGCGGAGCGCCTCGGACGCGGAGTCGAAGGCCGCATTCGGTCAGGCGATCTCACTGCTGGAGCGGATCCTTCCTCACCTGACCGATGCGAAGGAGCGCGCCGTCACCGTGTGCCGGATCGGGCGCGACCACTGGCTCGACGGCGCTTCGTCGACAGGCGCGCGTTACCTGCTCGAGGGGATCGACGAGCTGGAGGCGCTCGGCCAGCGGGTCGAGGCCGCCAGGTTCAGGGTGGTGCTGGGGCGCTGCCAGTGGGAGGACTCGCGGCCAGACCTTGCGCGGGAGCAGTTCGAGACCGCTCGAGACGTGCTCCAGACGGTGGAGCCGTCCGCCGAGCTAGCGCTTGCCCACATGCGGCTCGCGGGAATGAACGCCTTCGAGCTGGACTACGCCGGATGCCTCGCCGAGGCCCGTACCGCGGTCGAGATCGCCGAGCGGGCCGGCGCGGAGTTCGAGCGCGTCTGGGCGCTCGGCTTCGTCGGTCTCGGGCTCGTCGACTCGGGAGACGCCGAGAAGGGATTCGAGGTCATGGACGCGACCTACGAGCAGGCCGCCGCGCGGGAGTACTGGCAGATCGCAGGCAACATGGCTTGGAACGACATCTGGACGCGAACCCACACCATGAGAGGTGGGCTTGCCGAGCGCCTGAAGCGACTCGAGCGCGAACCGAACAGCATGCTGGCGAGGGCGAGTCACGCTCTCGTGGCGAGCTACGTGCGCACCGCACTGGGCGAGCTCGGCGCCGCCGAGGGTGCCGCGGCGGAGGCAATCGAGACCTACGGTCGGCTCGGCAGCCGGAAGATGGCGTGGCGGGGTGAGATCCAGCGGGCGCAGGCGCTGGTGGAGCTGGGCCGCGACGACGAGGCCGCAGCGGTGCTTCCGGCGGAGTCCACCCGAACCGAGCTTCAGGACGTCGTCTACGACGCCCCCGCGCGGATCCGCCTGGCGCTGGCGCGCGGCGACACCGAGGCGGCGACCGGGCTGGCCGTGGAGATCCGAGCCAACGCCGGCCCGCTCGCCGTCTACCGCGAGACGCTCGCGCTTGGCGTGGAGGCGTTCCTGGCCGGCGGCCGGATCGACGATGCGGATGACCTCCTGGAGCGAGCCCGCGCGCAGCCGGCGAGCGCCGGCGAGGCGTTCGTGGCCGAGATGGAGGGTCGAATCCGGCTGGCCCGCGGCGATGCCGAGGGCGCGATCCCTCCGCTGAACGCCTTCGTCGACGCCGCCCGCGGGACGGGCTTTCGGCTGGCGGAGCTCCGAGGCCGGGTGTTGATTGCGCGCGCGCTCGCGGACACCGGTGAAGCCGATGGAGCAGAACGCGAGCTGCGGGCCGTGGCCGATGAGGCGACGACTATGGGCGCGCTGCTGGTCCGTGCGGAGGCGGGGAGGGTGGCGGACTCGCTTGGGATCGCCCTCGCGCCGGCCGCGGCTCGTGAGTCTGGACATCGAGGGCCCGATGTCCTGCCGCTGGGCGAGCGCCTCGTGACGTCGATGTTCGCGGACGTCCGCGGCTACGCGGAGCTCAGCTCAGCGGAGCCGCCGGCGGAGCTGAGCGAGGGGATGGGCGCCCTCTTTCGCTTCGCTCGGACCGCCGTCGAGAGGGAGGGGGGCGTGGTCGACAAGTTCGCCGGCGATGCCGTGATGGCCACCTTCAACGCGACGGGGGCCCGCACCGACCACACCGTCTCAGCCGTCGAGGCGGCGTTGGTGCTGCGCGACCGGGCGGAGGCCATGGGCCTCGGCGTCGGAATCGGCATGGCCGTCGGGCCGGCGGTGCTGGCGCGAGGCTCGTCCGATGACAACCTCACGGTCCGCGGCGTCGCCACGAACCTGGCCTCCCGGCTGCAGGGGCAGGCGCGAAGCAGCGAGATCCTGCTGAGTGATGAGGCGCACCGACGCGTCGAAGGATGGCTGGCACGGCACGATCTCGCCGCCGAGCGGGAGAGCCTGGAGCTCAAGGGGTTCGAGGAGCCTCAGGTCGCCTATCGCATCCCGGCGCCGGCATCCTGACGGCGGGGGCTACGCGTCGGGCGAGTGACGCTCGACGATGCGCGCGCAGTCGGTGCCCGCCGGCAGCGTCCCGAACGCCCGTCCGGAGTCGCCGGCGAGTCGTGAGGCGCAGAACGCGTCGGAGACCGCCGGATCGCCGTAGCGAACGAGGAGCGACGCCTGCAGCGCGATGGCCATGCGCTCCACCACCCGGCGGGCGCGCGACTGGATGTCCTCGAGATCGGAGAGATCAGCGCGGATCTCCGCGACGGCCGCGTCCAGGCGCGGTTCGGCGCCGCCGGCCTCCTCGACCTCCGCGAAGAAACCGTCGACCGCCGCCGGGTTGCGGGTCATCCCGCGCAGGACGTCCAGGCACTGCACGTTTCCGGATCCCTCCCAGATCGAATTGAGCGGGGCCTCGCGGTAGAGGCGCGGCATGCCGGACTCCTCGACGTACCCGTTGCCGCCCAGGCACTCGAGCGCCTCGGCAGCGTGCATCGGGGCCCGCTTGCAGGTCCAGTACTTCAGGACCGCATTGGCCAGCCGCTTGAACTCCTGAGCGGTGTCGTCGCCGGCAATCGCCTCGTCGTAGGAGCGGGCGAGCCGCATCGCGCTGATGGTTGCCGCCTCTGACTCGATCGCAAGGTCTGCCAGGACGTTCTGCATCAGCGGCTGATCGACCAGCAGCGCCCCGAAGGCGGAGCGGTGGGAGCAGTGGTGGATGGCCAGCGCGACCCCGTGCCGCATGCCGGCCGCGGCCCCCAGCGAACAGTCGAGGCGGGTGTGATTGACCATTTCGATGATCGTCGGGACGCCGCGACCCTCCTCGCCGACGAGCCGCGCCCACGCCCCGTGGAACTCCACCTCGGACGAGGCATTGGACCGGTTGCCGAGCTTGTCCTTGAGCCGCTGGAGGTGAATTCGATTGCGCTCGCCGTCCGCGGTGAATCGCGGCATGAAGAAGCACGACAGCCCGCCGGGAGCCTGCGCTAGGACCAGGAAGGCGTCGCACATCGGTGCCGAGAAGAACCACTTGTGGCCGGTGACCTCGTACTCGGCGCCGGGGCCGCCACCGTTCAGCGGCACGGCGGCGGTGGTGTTGGCCCGGACGTCGGAGCCGCCCTGCTTCTCGGTCATCCCCATCCCGCACAGAGCCCCCTTCTTGTCGGGCGCGGGGACCAGGCGCTCACCGTCGTACTCCAGCGACGCGAAGCGCGGCTCCCACTCCGCCGCCAGCTCGGGCTGCTTGCGCAGCGCCGGAACGACGGAATAGGTCATCGAGAGCGGGCATCCGATCCCTGCCTCTGGCAGCAGCATGAAGCCCGCGGCCCGGGCGACGTGGCCGCCCGGCTGCGGGTTGCTCCAGGGAAGCGAGTGAAGACCCCACGAGACAGCTAGGTGCATCAGCGAGTGCCAGGCCGGGTGGAAGCCGACCTCGTCGATGCGGTGGCCGTACCGGTCGTGCGTGCGAAGCCGTGGCGGGTTCTCGTTCGCCTCGGTGGCCCACTGAATCGTCTCCGCTCGCCCGGCCGCTGCGCCGATCTCGCGCACGTGGTCGCTTGCCCACTCGCCACCCTCGCGGCGCAGCGCCTCCACCAGGACCCTGTCGGTCTCGAAGGTGTTGTAGTTGACGAGCGGCGGCGGCTGGTTCGACACCTCGTGGGTGGCGGCGTTCACCGGGGTTCTCTCAAGCGTCGACACGGATGGGCTCCTTTCGA
Organism: uncultured Actinomycetes bacterium; assembly: GCA_963702195.1. Classification (GTDB taxonomy): domain Bacteria; phylum Actinomycetota; class Thermoleophilia; order Solirubrobacterales; family 70-9; genus AC-56. The sequence goes on from OY969725.1 coordinate 626,798, forward strand.
CTGGTGGAGTGTGACTCACGGGCATCGGCGCCGAGTGCCCGCAGCCAGAACGACACGACGTGCTCGACGAGGGAGTCAGCGTCGGCCTCGCCACCGATCGGAGAGAGGGGGCCGACGAGCGCCTCGCCGAGGGCGCCGACGAGCGCCGCCGCGGTGACATCCGGGTCCTGGTCGGGGAGCTCGCCGGCGCCGACTCCCTCCGCGATCAGCGCGCCGAGCACGTCTCGGTACGCCCGCCGGAAGGCGAGCCGCTCGGCCTCGATCAGGGGATCGACCGGCTCTGCAAGCAACGCGTAGGCTTGGCGCCGGCCGCGGAGCGCCCGGCGCGCCCAGAGCTCGGCCCCGCTTGCGGCGCGCTCCGCGGCCGGGCGGCCGTCGGCGCGCGTCGCCTCCCCCATCGCGTCGACCTCGCGCTGGGACGCGCGCCGGAAGACCTCAGCGAAGAGCTCGGCCTTCGAAGGGAAGTAGCGGTACACGGTTCCCGTCGCGACGCCGGCCCGCCTGGCAACCGCCGCCACTCGCGCCTCGGCGAACCCGCCGTGAGCGATCAGGTCGCGGGCGGCGCCGACGATGCGCTCCCGGACCTCGGCGCGGCGCGCCTCCGTGCGGGGGGTCGGGCGGTAGGGCACGCAAGAAGTGAACCACAGTTCACTTCTTCGCGCAAGGGCCGGCGTCGCAGCTCAGGCCGCGGGCGCTCGGGGACGCCCCCCCGATAGCATCGCCGCCCGCCGGGTACCCGGCGCCGCGCATGGCCAAGATCAAGGTTCAAAACCCGATCGTCGAGCTCGACGGCGACGAGATGACCCGGATCATCTGGGCGTTCATCAAGGAGCAGCTGGTCCTGCCCTACCTGGACGTCGAGCTCGCCTACTTCGACCTCGGGATCTCCAGCCGCGATGCCACCGACGACCAGATCACGGTCGACGCGGCCAACGCGATCAAAGAGCACGGCGTCGGGGTCAAGTGCGCGACGATCACCCCCGACGAGGCGCGCGTGGAGGAGTTCGGCCTGAAGCGCATGTACCGCTCGCCCAACGGGACGATCCGCAACATCCTCGGCGGCGTCATCTTCCGCGAGCCGATCGTGATCTCGAACATCCCGCGCCTGGTGCCCGGCTGGACCAAGCCGATCATCATCGGCCGCCACGCGTTCGGCGACCAGTACCGGGCAACCGACACCCGGATCCCCGGCGACGGCACGCTCACGCTGAGCTTCCAGCCCAACGACGGCAGTGAACCGATGGAGCTCGAGGTCTTCGACTTTCCCGAGGGCGGCGGCATCGCCATGGCGATGTACAACCTCGACGACTCGATCCGGGACTTCGCCCGCGCCTCGTTCCGCTACGGCCTCGACCGCGGCTTCCCGGTCTACATGTCGACCAAGAACACGATCCTCAAGACCTACGACGGGCGCTTCAAGGACCTGTTCCAGGAGGTCTTCGACAACGAGTTCTCCCACGAGTTCGAGTCGGCCGGTCTCACCTACGAGCACCGGCTGATCGACGACATGGTCGCCGCGGCCCTCAAGTGGGAGGGCGGTTACGTGTGGGCGTGCAAGAACTACGACGGCGACGTGCAATCCGACACGGTCGCCCAGGGCTTCGGCTCGCTCGGCCTGATGACCAGCGTCCTCATGACCTCCGACGGCAAGACCGTAGAGGCCGAGGCCGCGCACGGCACCGTCACCCGCCACTTCCGCCAGCACCAGCAGGGCAATCCGACCTCCACCAACCCGATCGCGTCGATCTTCGCCTGGACCCGGGCACTCGCGGCCCGCGGGCGGATGGACTCAACCCCGGAGGTCACCGAGTTCGCCTCCACACTCGAGCGCGTGTGCGTGGAGACGGTCGAGAGCGGGAAGATGACCAAGGACCTCGCGCTGCTCGTCGGCGGAGAGCAGGAGTTCCTGACGACCCAGGAGTTCCTCGCGGCGATCGACGAGAACCTCGAGAGCGCGATCGCCGAACGAGCTTGATGACGACCAGCGATTCAGAACCAGCAACGGCACCTGCCAGTTTCGGGGCTAAAGCCCCTCACTACCCCCATTAGGAGGCTTCGAAGTGAGCGATTCCCCCGTCAAGGTCACCGTCACCGGCGCCGCCGGCCAGATCGGCTATGCGCTGCTGCCGCGCATAGCGAGCGGCCAGCTGCTCGGCCCCGAGACGGCCGTCGAGCTGCGGCTGCTCGAGATCACACCCGCGATGCAGGCTCTCGAGGGCGTCGTGATGGAGCTGGACGACAGCGCCTTTCCGCTGCTCGAGTCGGTCGAGACCTCGGACGACCCCAACGTCGCGTTCGACGGGGCCAACGTCGCCCTGCTCGTCGGCGCCCGCCCGCGAGCCAAGGGCATGGAGCGAGCCGACCTGCTCGAGGCCAACGGCGGCATCTTCAAGCCGCAGGGCCAGGCGATCAACGACCACGCGGCCGACGACGTGAAGGTTCTCGTCGTTGGCAACCCCGCCAACACCAACTGCCTGATCGCGATGTCGCACGCCCCCGACGTCCCACGAGAGCGGTTCACGTCGATGATGCGCCTCGACCACAACCGCGCCAAGGCCCAGCTCGCGAAGAAGGTCGGCGCGCACGCGCGCGACGTCCGGCGGATGACGGTCTGGGGGAACCACTCGACGACGCAGTACCCCGACATCAGCCACGCGCTGGTCGGCGATCGGCCCGCGAGCGAGCTGGTGACGGAGCGCAGTTGGGTCGAGGAGGAGTTCATCCCCACGGTGGCGAAGCGCGGCGCGGCGATCATCGAGGCTCGCGGCGCCTCCAGCGCGAAGTCCGCGGCGAGCGCCGCCATCGACCACGTCCACGACTGGGTGCTCGGCACCGCGGAGGGCGACTGGGTGTCCATGGGGATCCCGTCCGACGGCTCCTATGGCATCGAGGAGGGCGTGATCTGCGGGTTCCCGTGCACGTGCTCCGGGGGCGATTGGCAGATCGTCTCCGACCTGGAGATCGACGACTTCTCACGCGAGCGAATCGACGCGTCGGTCGAGGAGCTCAAGTCAGAGCGCGACGCGGTGAAGGGCCTCAACCTGATCTGAACACGAGCCGTTGCGGCTCCGACGGCCGCGCCAGTTCAATAAACAGGCAATGAGGGGGACGCGTAACACTCACGCGGGCGTCGTACGTCACTCCGTGCGCATAGCGTCACACCTTTCACCGGGCTTTTAGGGGTACTCGACGTTCCGTGCAAATAGCGCACGGAAAGTCGATGACCCACGCCTGGGGCGGGCGGTGGACGTGAAATCGCCGCCGCCGGGGCGTTCTCGGCACGCGACGGCCGGGGCGTTGCTGGTGTAGGACCCTACGCCGCCGCGTACTTGCGGCCCGACTTCTTGACCTTGCCTTCCTTCTGCAGGTCGGCGAGCACTCGGTACATGTAGTTCGGCTGGATCTTCATCTTCCTGGCGACCTCCGACGCCGTGATGCCGGGGTTTGCCTTGATCAGCCGAACGGCCTGGTCCGCGCGGGTGCCGCCGCGGCGCCGGCGGCGGGTGCGGGTGCCGGTCGTCTTCGCGGTGGATCCGCGGGGGCGACCCGGCCCGCGTCGTCCCTGGCGACCATCGGTCAGGTTCGCAAGGGCTCGCTGCAAACTCGCGAGCTCACCCTCCAGCTCGCTGATTCGCTCTTTTAGTAGCGACGCGGCCTGGTCGACCGCGTTCGAGATCGTTGCCATGGAGGAATCCTTTCGTGCCGGTAAGAAGGCTTATGGGATCGGCCGGGGAGTGTGACACCTACCCGCGACGCGTGACGCCTGCGGAGGTGTGTCAGTAACGCCGCTTGCGCGGAAGCGTTCTAAACACCACATCCCACAGCGGTGAGGAGACACCATAGCCATAACGGTGGTCCTGGAAGTGGTGACGCATGTGCTGTTCGCGAAGTCGCTTACCCAGCTGCGTCCTCGGCTTGTGATGGTGCACGTGGTAGTGCGTGTAGTCGTACGCGAGGTAGCCGATGATGAATCCCGAGAAGATCGGATACGCGGCGGGGCTCCCGAAGATCAGGGTGTAGACGAACAGGAACAGCGCCGCAAGCGGCACGCTGACCGCCGGGGGCATCACGAGCCGCATCCGGTCGTTGGGATGGTCGTGATGGATGCCGTGGATCACGAAGTGGAGCCGGCTGCCGATCGGATGGTCCGGCTCCCAGTGGAAGACCAGCCGGTGGAGCCAATACTCGGTGAGCGTCCAGATGAGGAGGCCGAGCGCGACGAAGCCGATCAGTGCGAGCGCCCCGTAGCCGCCGTCGGCCCCCAGCCAGATGCCCGCTCCAACGACTGGGATGAAGATGATCGCCGGCACCGACGGGTGGATCCTCGAAAAGAAGTCGAGGAACCGGTTATCGAACAACGACGGTGAGGCGCTCAGCTCAGAGGATCGCTCCTGTGCCATCGGTGCTCGATTTTACCGGCGCGTTCCCGGCATCCGTGGTGTGGACCCGTGCGTCCCCGGCATCGGGGTCGCCGGTCGCGCCGTGATCGCGGCTCCCTGTTTCCGCAAAGGCCGTGAAACCCGGCTTCGCCCGATTTCAAAAAAGGCGGCGATTTGCGCAAATGCCGCCCGCGCCGTTCACGACCCGATGACATGATCGCCGCACTGGAGAGGACACCCGCGATCTCGGAGTGGCAATGGGAGCAACTGGGGCAAACGGACCGGCAATGCAGATGGCGGACGCGATCGGCGTCGCGCGGCGTCGCGCGAGCAAGCGGCGGAAGGGCCGTCCAAGCTGCGTCGACTGCTTCTTTCACTGCCAGATGCTCTGCGCACTCGATCTGGACGAGCCCTGCTCGACCTTCCGGCCGAACACCGAGGATGGCCTGGTCCCGCCGCGCCAGCCTGCGCTTCTCCTGCGTCACGCTCCGGACGAGAGCGCTGTTCGAGCGGCCTGAGCGAGGCGCCACTCCGTGGATATGATCGGCGCGATGGCCGACTTGGTGGAGAGCCTCAAGGGCGTCCCCCTCTTCGCAGGCGTGGGCGACAAGGAGCTCGGACGTCTTGCGAAGGTGATGCGCGAGGCCCGCTTCAACGAGGGCGAGGTGATCACGACCGAGGGCCGCAGCGGCGTCGGCTTCTTCCTGATCGAGGACGGCAACGCGACCGTGAGCCTGCGGGGCGAGATCGTTCGCACGCTTGGGCCAGGCGACCACTTCGGTGAGATTGCGCTGATCGACGAGGGGCCGCGTTCGGCGACGGTGACCGCGACCACCGACCTTCGCTGTCGCGGCATGGCGGCGTGGGAGTTCAGATCGTTCGTCCAGGAGCACCCGGAGGTCGCGTGGCCTCTGCTGGGGACGATGGCGTCGCGGCTGCGCGACGCGGAGGAACGCGGCTCTTAGCCTGTTAGCCGGTCGGGAGCGTCGCTCCCAGCGCCTCGAAGGCTTGCTCGGCCCGGTCCCGATCGTCCCCACCCAAGAGCCATCCCGTGCGGGCGGCCTGGTAGGGGCACTCGATCTGCTCGAACACGGAGAGGGCCTCGCGAAGGAGGTCCTCCGAGTCGACCCGGATGCCGCGCGCGCGCAGGAGCACCCCGCGTGCGTACCGGTGGTCGCCAATCGTCTCGTGTGCCTCGGTGAGCGCCTCCTCTTGGCGCTCGTCGCCGGCACGGACGAGCACCTCCGCCCGCGTCGCCGCGTAGACCGCCCGCCACCAGAAGTTCAGGTCCGGGACCCTGGCCATCCGGTTCGCGGCGTCGCGCAGACAGCCCCGGTGGAGGTCCACGTCCGACTCCAGCAGGATCACCCCGGAGACCTGGCCGCTGAGATGGGGAGCGACGTTCTCGGCGAAGCGGAACCAATCATCGGCGGCGGCGTCATCCCCGCGGTAGCCGTAGATCGCGCCCGCGCACGCCAGGGCGGCCGCGAGCGCGGAGATCGTCGGCCGGTCGGCGGCCGCCCACGCCTCGCGCAGCTCGTGCGCCATCTCGGTCGCGCTGTCCCAATTGCCCATGAAGAAGGCCGGCAGGAGCCCTCGTGCCCACGCTGAATAGACGGCGCCGACCGAGAGATCCAGGTCCCGCGCCTGCGCCGCATACTCCGCCGCTTCCTTGTAGTCGCCCGTGGCCACGAGCGACTCGATCATCATGTGGAGCGAGTCGCTGCGCTCGGGGCCCAGCTGGAGGCCGCCGTGGGCCTCCGAGAGGAGCTCGATGCGCTCGCGCGTCGCCGCGACCGCGTCACCGAACCGGCCCTCGCTCCAGGCCACCGCGGTGTTTGCATCCAGCGCGCTCGACATGACCGCGACGTCGTCCGTCTGCCGCGCGAGCTCGAGGCCCTCCCGCGCGGGCTCGGCCATGTCCTGGTCGTCCCCGAAGCGCCATGCGATCCATGCCTCGTCGAGCACCAGCCGCGTCGTCGTGACGAGATCGTCGTCCGCCACCAGGTCGCGGCCGCGGACGAGCATCGTCTCGACCTCCTCGCGCGGGAGCACGCCCGTCAGCCCACCCATCCGCGCGACGACCTCGACGACGCGCGCATACGTGCTGGCGGCCTGGCGGGTCGCGCCGACCTCCTCGGACACAGCGGCGGACTCCCGGAGGAGCCGCAGCGTCTCGTCGCCGCGCCAGCGGTGAAGCGCGAGCTCCGCCGCGAACCGCAGCGCATCGGCGCGGTCCTCCGGGTCGCCGGCGAGCTTCGCAGCCTGCTCGAACAGCTCCTGGGCGCGTGAGGAGGCGCCGCGGCGTGCCGCGACCCCCGCCGCCTCGATGCTGGCGAGGCGCGCGGCGTCGGAGTGCTCGGCCGTGGGCGCGAGCTCCGCCGCCTGCACCCGGTGGTAGGCGACGAGCTCGGCGAGCTCCGGGTAGCGCTCGCCCGCGCGGCTGAGGATGGCGTCGGCGGCCCGCTCGTGGAGCGTCGCGCGCTCGGCACGGGGCAGCGCGGCGTAGGCGACGTCGCGAATCAGGTGGTGGCGGAAGCCGAATCTCCCCGGCCCGATCGCCAGGCGCTCCTGCACGAGCGCCTTCTGCGCGAGGTCGGCCAGAGCGGGCGCCGACGGCTCGCCGAGCAGGTCGTCGAGCGCCTCCTCGAGGAAGTTCGGCCCCAGCACCGCTGCGTGCTGGAGCGTTCGCTTCTCCCGCGGCGGGAGAAGGTCGAGCCTCGCCGCGATCGCAGCCTGGACGGTGTCCGGGAGGTGGTCGGGGGCGCCCGTGCGCCCTTCGACGATCGCCTGCGCCACCTCCTCTGCGAAGAACGGGTTGCCCCCGGATGCCTGCGCGACGCGCCCCGCGAGCGCGCGGTTCTCGTCGGGCAGGAGCGCGACCGCCAGCTCGTCCGCGGCCTCGGCCGTCAGCGGGCGAAGCTCGATCTGGGTGACGTTGCGCGCCGAGCGCCCGAAGTCCGGCCGGCGCTCGAGGAGCTCCGGGCGGCTCGTGCACAGGACCATCAGCGGTACATCGTCGAGGCGGAAGACGACCTCCTCCACGAGATCGAGCAGGCCGTCGTCGGCCCAGTGCGCGTCATCGATCCCGATCACCAGCGGCCGCTCCCCGGCGAGCAGGGCGACGAGGCGCCGCCACGCCCGCTTCAGCTCGTCCTCGACGTCACCGTCCTCCGCCTCGCCGCCGAGCGCCGTGGCGAGCCAGTGGGCGAGATCGTCGGCATCATCCGCGCCGAGGCTCGCGAGCCGCTCGCCCAGCGCGTCGTGGACGCTTGCAACCGAGTCCTCGGCGCCGGCTCCGGCAGCGGCGCGCAGGATCTCGCCGAGCGCCCAAAACGCGATGCCGCGCCCGTACGGCGGGTTTCTTCCGAGGAGGGTCTCCGGAGCCGGGTCGGCCGTCGCCAGGCGCTCGGTCAGCTCGCTGGCGAGGCGGGTCTTGCCGACCCCGGCGTCGCCGGTGATCGTCACCAGCTCCGGCGCCCGGTCACGGGTGGCACGGCGGTAGACGAGCTCGAGCATCGCCACGTCGTCTTCGCGACCGACAAAGGGGACGCTGGTTCCCATCCGCTCGGTGCCGCCGGACTTCGCGTGCCAGGCACGCAGAGGCTCCGGGAACCCCTTGGCCTCGACAGCTTCGCCCTCGTGGACCTCGGAGGCTCGGCAGGCCCGCGCGGCGCGCTCGCCGACCAGCACCTCGCCGGGCGCCGCCGCCTGCTGGAGGCGCGCGGCGGCGTTGACGGCCTCGCCGGTGACCGACAGGTCGTCGCCGCGGTCCAGGGCGAGGACCTCGCCCGTCTCGATCCCGACCCGGACCGCGAGGCCCTGATCCATGGACGCGACTCGCTGGGTCAGGGCGAGCGCCGCCGCCACCGCACGATCCGGGTCGTCCGTGTGGACTCGCGGCACACCGAACACGGCGAGCACCGCGTCGCCGACGTACTTCTCCACGGTCCCTCCGTGCTCCACCAGCGTCGAGCGCGCGACCTCGAAGAAGGGCGCGAGCCGCCCGCGGAGCTCCTCGGGGTCAAGGTCCGACGCCATCTCGGTCGAGCCGACGAGATCGGCGAAGACCATCGTGGCGAGCTTTCGCTCCGCGCCGGCAAGCTCCCCGAGAGGCGATCCGCACGAGGGGCAAAACCGCGCGTCGTCGCCCACCGAAGCACCGCAACGAGCACAGGTCTGAGCCATGTCTTTGACGATACCCACGCCCTTGGCGTCACGGTCGTGGGCTTGCATCCGGGCCGAGCGCCGGGCGCGAGCAAGGGCCACGACTAGAGTTGCCCTGCTTATGCGGATTACGGTCCTGGGCAAGTCCCCCTCGTGGCAGGACGCAGGGGGTGCCTGCAGCGGCTACCTGATGAAGGACGGCGAGACGACGCTGCTGCTCGACTGCGGCAACGGCGTCTTCGGGAAGCTGCGCGAGCACACCGGCTACACGGACGTCGACGCGATCCTGATCTCCCACCTCCACGCCGACCACATGCTCGACCTGGTCCCGTACGCGTACGCCCTGATCTACGCGCCCCGCCAGCAGCCCGTGCCCGTTGCCGGCTACCCAGGGACCGACACCCCGGTCCGCCCCCGGTTGATCGCTCCGGGCGGGGCCACGGAGACGTTCCACCAGCTCGTCGGCTCGTGGGGCAACGAGGACCTGATCGACAGGGCGTTCGCGCTCGAGGAGTACGACCCGGCGTCGACGGTCGAGGTCGGGACGCTCCGGGCCCGCTTCAAGGAGGTTCCGCATTTCACGACCACCTACGCGATCGACTTCAGCTCGACCAATGGCGCCGGCCGCTTCACCTACGGCGCCGACTGCCGGCCAGGGAACGAGCTCGTCGAGATCGCGCGCGACACGGATCTGCTGCTCGTCGAAGCGACGCTGCCCCGCCCCGAGCGCAACGGCGACCGCGGCCACATGACCCCGGCCGAGGCCGGCGAGCACGGCCGCCGGGCCGGCGCCAAGCGAGTGGTCCTGACTCACATCTCCGACGAGCTCGACGCGGACTGGGCGCGAGACGAGGGCTCGGAGGCGTTCGGAGCCCCGGTGGAGGTCGCGCGAGAGGGCGCCGCCTACGAGGTGTGAGGAGGACGAGCCGGGCGACAGCCGAGTCGCATTCGCGTCCGGTTACGCATCCCCGCTTCGGGCGGTTCCGCTAGCGCGCGGTGATCCTTTCGGCGCTCGTGGCCTCGCGGCGCACCTGGCGCGCGCAGAAGGGCTCCGGCTCCCAGTGCTTGCGAGAGAACGCTCGCGTGTAGTCGGAGTTGTGGGGTGAGCGCGGGTTCTCGGACTCGCTGTAGGTCACGAACGTGTACTGGCGGACTGGGCACCGACGGCCGCTGAAGCCCATCGCAGCGATGAAGCTCGAGCCGTGGGTGACGTCCGGGTAGCCCTTTGGCGGCTGCCAGTCCGAGTCGATCGCGTTGAAGACCCCATACGGATCGCCCGGCCCCCCGTGGATCGGGATCCGCTTGCCGGCCCGGGTTACGTACTGGTAGTGGCGGAGCGTGGCATCGAGGGGGATGTTCGCCGACTTGAGGTCCTGAACCGCGTCGGCGAGCGCCCTGCCCAAGAGCGGGTCGGCGGTGTCCAGCCCGCTCGGGGTGTCCACCGGGTTAGACGGGTCGAACGGATGCGTGAAGAACGCGTCCGCGCCCTCCCACTGCCCGCTGGCCGTTCCGGTGGGAAGGCGCGTCGTCGTCGAGAAGAGCTGCTCGGTGACGCGGCGGAAGAGGACGGCTCCTGGCGCGTCGAGGTCGTAGCGGAGGTTCCACTTCGCGAGGATCGGGCAAGCCGCGCTCACGTTCACCGGCCCGCTGGAGCCCACGAGCACCGGGTGGGTGCGGCAGAACTTCACCAGCGCATCGCGCCACAGCTCGGCGGAGTAGACGCGGTCGTTCAGCGCCACCTTGGTCAGGTCCTTCAGGGTGAAGCCCTTGCCGGGCAGGCCGTCGGTCCCCCTGAGCCGCTGCTCGATCATCTTCAGCCCCAGGCGCGTACGCAGCGAGCGCTCGGTCTTCTCGTCGCCGATTACGCGGGCGAACCCGACCAGCGGGTGGTGCGGGTTCGCCAGCCAGTGGCTGTCGTTGGAGTTCTCGACGTAGTCGGAGCGCTCCAGGCGCGGGACATCCCCCGGCGGGAAGATGCCCGGTGCCGCCGCCTTCGGCGAGCTGCTCCAGGCGCAGGCGGAGCGGGAGCCGTCCAGGAACGGGAGGCCGGTGGCGGCGAACACCCCGCCACCGACCCCAGCGGCCGCGCAGCTCCTCGCCTTCGCGTCGGTGACGTCCGGGATCGCGCCGTCCATCGTGTAGTAGGCGTGCCCCTGGCGGTCGGCGGCGATGCTGTTCACCCATGGGATTCCCTGGTAGGAGCGCTCGATGTGGTTGTAGGTGCGCACGCTCTGGGCCTGGTCGGTGAGGAAGAAGTGGTTCAGGTACCGGAAGTTCTGAGCGTTCACGTCGCCGAGCGCCCAAGCCGTCGTCGAGGTCCACGGCAGCGGAATGCCCTCGATCGAGTCGAACAGCGGGCCGTACCGGGTGGAGTAGAGGGTGCGCGTGACCGGCTCGAGGTCACCGGACGACGTCCGCGCCTGCACGGTGACCTTGGTGCCCTTCATCGGCACCGTCCTGCCGTCCACCACATATGAGTGGGGGTCGTTCGGGGCGAGGGTGAGCTCGTACGGGGTGAACCGCCACGCGGTGGCCACCGTGTGCGACCAGGCCAGCCCGCGCGTCTGGCCGATGAGCACGAGCGGGACCCCGTACAGGCTGGCGCCGGAGACGTCCATCCTCCCCGGGACGTGCAGCTGCACCTGGTACAGGCGCTCGGACCCGAACCATGGGAAGTGCGGGTTCCCGAGCACCATGCCACGCCCGTTCCGAGTCGCCGCGGATCCGAGGCCGATCGCGTTCGACCCGCTTGGCAGCGGGAAGGGTTCCAGCCCCTGTTTGCCGTACGCCACCCTCGAGAGTGCCGTGTGCTCTCGCTCCTCGGCGGCCGAGGCGGCCGTCGGGTCGAGGATCGGAGCGGCGCCGCCGATGCCGTCGATCGCGGCCCCGGCGCTCGCCAGGGTCCCGAGTTGGTAGAAGCGCCGGTAGACGTCCATCGCGCTGATCGGGCGCACCCACGAGGCGCCGCGGCAGCGGGGATCCGGCAGGTGGGCGACTCCCGTCCTCCGCAGGTAGGCGTTGTAGCCGCGCACGTAGCCGCGCACCACCTTCTTCACGCCGGGCAGCGGGCCCTTGGGCGGCGCGGAGTCGATCACGCGCTCGATCACGCCCGAGCGGTTGACCGAGCGGTAGTAGAAGTCGGAGTCGAGGTTGTCGTTCACGGTGCCGTTGCCGGAGAACGTCCATTCGCCGTCGGGGCCGAAGTACTTCGAGCGCTGCCCCGCGACCGTCACGTACGAGTCGGCGATCGTGCAGAGGTCGTCCTGCGCAAACGCATAGCCGTAGCCGAAGCCCAGGCTCGTCAGGTTGCCGGCCGTGATGTGGGGCACGCCGTAGCGGGTGCGCACGATCTTGGACTTCACTTCGCGACCTGCCGAGGCCGGCGCGCAGGCGAAGAGAAGCGCCAGCGCGGCGACGCCGAAGGCCGCACCGAACGCGTGCCTCCCGTGCCTCGAGCGTGCCCCCATCGTCATCGTCGCAGGCAAGGTAAAGAGGCTGCGCCGGCCGTGCTCCGGTTGAGTGTCCGTGCCGAGGCTCGCTAGCTAAGGTAGGTCCGTGGCACGGGACCGGGACCTGCTGGTCAATTTCGAGCGCATGCGCCGCGAGATGGACGAGCTCTTCGGGAGCGTCTGGGGCGCGGGCGGTCCGCTCTCGCGACGACCCCAGACCGGCTTCTCGCCTCGAGTGGACGTCTACTACTGCGGCGAGCGAGTCGCGGATGACGAGAGCATGAGAGACCAGCCCGGGCGCCGGCCTGGAACGGGCGCGGCTGGTCTCGCATCGCGCAAGGCGATCGTCAAGGTCGAGCTCGCGGGCGTGAGCCTCGACAGCATCGGCCTGGAGGTGGTCGGCCGCGACCTCGTGATCAGCGGCGAGCGGCCGATTCAGGAGACCGAGGGCCGGGTGTACCAGCAGGTCGAGATCCAGGCCGGGCCGTTCCGGCGCGTCGTCGAGCTGAACGCGGACCCCGTCGCCGAGGAGGCGAGGGCCACCTACGACGACGGGATCCTCCGGGTGGAGCTACCGCTGCGGGCGCGAGCCGCCTCGAGCCGCAGCGTTCCGATCGAGACCGGCGAGTAGCGTGGAACGGCGCGCTGGGGACATCCCAGGGCTTGGCGCGGAGGAGGACGGCGGTCCCAGCCTCGAGGTCGTCGAGGGCGCCGACATCGAGCAGGCGATCCGCGAGCGACAGGACCAGCCGGTGCCGGGCGCGCTCCCGGTGCTCCCCCTCCAGGAGATGGTGCCCTTCCCGGACACGCTGACCCCCCTCGCGGTCGGGCGCGAGCGCTCGATGCGCCTCGTGAACGAGGTCCTCTCCGGCGAGCGGATGCTCGCGATGGTCGCGTCAAAGAACCCGGAGGCTGAGGAGCCGGGGCCCGACGAGCTCTACGACGTGGGCGTCGCCGGCGTCGTGGCGCGGATGCTGAAGGTGCCCGACGGGTCGATCCGGATCCTGGTCCAGGGCACCGAGCGCGTACGGCTGACCGACTACGTCGCCGAGGAGCCCTACCTCATCGCCCGCATCGAACCCATGCCGGACGTGGTGGAGCCCTCCGCGGAGCTCGAGGCGCTGACCCACAACGTCCAGCGCACCTTCGCCGAGATCATCGAGCAGATCCCCTACCTGCCGGAGGAGCTCCAGCTGGCGGTCGCGAACCTGGACGATCCGTCGGCGCTCGCCCACCTGATCGCGGGCGCGCTGCGGATCTCGACGGAGGAGAAGCAGGAGCTGCTGGAGCAGGTCGACGTGGGCAAGCGGCTTCGCCGGCTGTCGGAGATCCTCGCCCGCGAGCTCGAGGTCGTCCAGCTCGGCACCAAGATCCAGTCGCAGGTCCAGTCCGAGATCGACAAGGGTCAGCGCGAGTTCTACCTGCGCGAGCAGCTCAAGGCGATCCAGCAGGAGCTGGGCGAGGGCGACGAGCAGCAGGCCGAGATCAACGAGCTGCGCGAGCGCATCGAGGGGGCCAACCTTCCGGAGGCGGCCCGCAAGCAGGCGGACCGCGAGCTCGGCCGGCTCGAGCGCCTGCCGCCGGCGGCCGCCGAGCACGGAGTCATCAGGACCTACCTCGAGTGGCTGGTCGAGCTCCCCTGGGCCAACGAGACGGAGGACAACCTGGAGCTGGCCCACGCGCGCGAGGTCCTCGACGCGGACCACTACGACCTCGAGCGCGTCAAGGACCGGATCCTCGAGTACCTGGCCGTTCGAAGGCTGAACCCGGAGTCGCCGGGGCCGATCCTGTGCTTCGTGGGGCCCCCGGGAGTGGGGAAGACCAGCCTCGGGCGGTCGATCGCGAAGGCGCTGGGGCGCGAGTTCGAGCGGATCTCGGTCGGCGGCGTCCGCGACGAGGCCGAGATCCGCGGTCACCGCCGCACCTACATCGGGGCATTGCCCGGCGTGATCATCCGCGCGCTGCGCGACGCGGGCACGCACAATCCTGTGTTCATGATCGACGAGATCGACAAGATGGGCGCGGACTTCCGGGGCGATCCGGCCAGCGCCATGCTCGAGGTGCTGGACCCCGCCCAGAACCAGTCGTTCCGCGATCACTACCTGGACCTCGAGTTCGACCTCTCGGACGTGATGTTCATCGCGACCGGGAACACGCTCGACACCGTTCCGATCCCGCTCCAGGACCGCATGGAGGTGATCCAGCTCGCCGGCTACACGGCCGACGAGAAGCTCCACATCGCGAAGCGTTATCTCGTGCCGCGCCAGGTCGAGCAGAACGGCCTGTCCCGAAGCCAGATCTCGTTCTCCGACGCGGGGCTCAAGGCCGTCATCGACGAGTACACGCGCGAGGCCGGCGTCCGCAACCTCGAGCGCGAGATCGGCAGCATCTGCCGCAAGGTCGCCCGGCAGATCGCCGAGGGGGAGGCGAAGGGCAAGGTCTCGATCTCCGCGAAGCGCGCGCGGGAGCTGCTGGGCAAGCGCCGGTTCTACGCCGAGCAGCGCCGGCGCACCCGGGTGCCCGGAGTGGCCACGGGGCTCGCCTGGACGCCGGTCGGCGGCGAGGTCCTGTTCGTGGAGGCGAGCGCGATGCCGGGGGACGGCAAGCTCACCATCACCGGCCAGATCGGCGACGTGATGCGCGAGTCCGCCCAGGCGGCCCTCTCGTGGGTGCGAGGACACCTGAAGCAGCTCCCAACCGAGGTCCCGGAGGCTTGGTTCGGTGCCCATGACATCCACGTCCACGTTCCCGCCGGGGCCGTGCCGAAGGACGGGCCCTCAGCGGGCGTGGCGATGGCGGTGGCGCTGGCCTCGCTCGTGACCGGAAAGCCGGTCTCCTCCGACGTGGCGATGACGGGCGAGGTGACGCTCACCGGCCAGGTGCTGCCCATCGGCGGGCTGAAGGAGAAGGCGCTCGCCGCCCAGCGGGCGCGCATCAAGCGGGTGCTCGTGCCCGCCCGAAACGAGGGCGACGTCGACGAGATCCCCGAGCACCAGCGCAAGGGCCTCGAGTTCATCTACTGCGAGACGATCGAGGATGCCCTGGCCGCCGCGTTCTAGCGGCGGCCGCGCGGTAACCACCGTATTTACGGGTATATGCTGCGCTGACGAGCCAAGCGGACGAGGGAGTTTTTTGAATGGCAGCAAGCACCAGGGCTGAGAAGGCGCGCCAGGCGGCGCAGCAGGCGGGATCCAACCCGTACGTGCGCCGGTTCATCGAGGACCCGGAACTGCGCGACAGCGTCAAGGAGGCTTTCGACGCGGCGCGCCACGCGTATTCGCGCATGTCGAACGGCAAGGGCCCCTACCGGGCGCTGACCGAGGACAAGAAGGTCCAGCGCGATCTCCGCACGGCTGCCGAGAACATCAAGGACGCGTCGGAGCGCCTTCAGGGCAAGCGCAGGAAGAAGCGCCACCCGTTCCGCAAGCTGCTCCTGATCGGCATCGTGGCCGCGATGCTCGCGGTCGCCCTCAACGAGGACCTCCGCAAGGCCGTTCTCGATCGGCTCTTCGGCGCCGAGGAGGAGTTCGAGTACACGTCGCAGACGACGGCCGCTCCGGAGCCCGCCGCCACCGAGTAGCCGGCGCTTCATGCCCAGCGTCCGGGGCACAAGCAACCGGTTCGACTCGCCTAGATAGATACACTCGCGCACCTGTGTTCGACATATCGTCGAACGGGGGCACGGAGAGATGTCATCGGAAGTCAGTACCGCGGCTGAGACCCAGCCTGAAGAGCGCCTGACCGGCGACAAGGTGCAGCGCATCGTGGACGCGATGCGCACCTGTATCGCGCAGCGCGGGATCACGGGCGCCACCTTCGAGCACGTCTCCCGAGAGGCGGGTGTCAGCCGAGGCCTCCTCCACTATTACTTCGGCACCAAGGAGCGCCTGCTGATCGAGGTGCTCCGTAGCGACGCGCAGGTTCGCATCGGGGCGCTCGACGAGCCGCTCGAGGCGGCGCAGACGGCCGACGACGTCATCGAGGTCTTCGTCGCGGGCGCCGAGGAGATCCTGCAGAGCGACCCGGGCTTCTACGTCCTCATCTTCGAGCTGTTCACCGCCGGCCGCCAGAACCCGGAGATCCGCGCCGAGCTGGCGCAGGTCTACGAGGGGTCAAGGCACCACGTGGCCGAGGTCCTGCGGCGCAAGGAGTCCGAGGGAGTGATCTCGCTGCGCTTCGCCGCCGAGACCTGCGTGACCTTCATGTTCGGCGCGGCAGACGGCGCCGCGCTCCAGCGCCTGACGGACCCGGACCGCGACTACTCGGAGCTGCTCCAGCTGGAGCGCGGAATGCTTCGGTACGTGCTGGTCGCCGAGTAGAGACCAGCGCCCGCACGCGGCGACGCGCCTAGCCTCCGCGGGGGAAGATGCGCTGCATCCGCCACAGCGTCCGCAGGGACCCGCGGGGTCGCAGCTTGCGCTTGAGCATCGCCCGGCGCGGGTCCTCGCCGCGGACCGACATGTCGATCCAGTCGGCCCACCTGGTCTCGAGCGTCAGGTCCGGCTTGGGCGCCTCGCCCTGGACCGCCTCGGAGTTGCCGTTGTCGATCCGCAGGTACCAGGGCGCCGCATCCTCGAAGCGCCACTGGATGACGGTTGGGGCGCCGTTGAGCGCCTCGCCGTGCGCGGAGCGGGCGATGATGTCGAAGAGCAGCTGCTGCACCTCGGGCGAGGAGTCGGGGTTGGGGACCGGCTCACCCGCGGCGCCCGCACGCATCAGCGTGATCGCGCGCTTCGCCCGTTCCTCGTGGGGCATCGACATGTCGAAGGGGTACACGTCCGATGGCATCTCCTCGATCGGATAGCCCGCGGCCTTCCACTTCGCCTCCACCGAGCGCATCCCGAACGCGTAGATGTCCTCGAGCTCGAAGCCGTAGCAGCGCGTGTACTCCAGGTCCCAGCCCGGCGGGACGAAGACCGCCATCGAGTAGCGCATCACCTCGCGCAGGATCTCGACGACCGCCGCCTTGCACTCATCCGACTCGCGGAAGCACTCCGAGAGCGTCTTCACGCCGAAGCCGATGTGCCGTTGCTCGTCGCGCGAGACGTTGTGCATGCCCTCGCTGAAGCCGGGCATCGTCCCGGCCTTGGTGAAGAAGTCCTCGATGAAGTGCTGACCGGGCTGCGCCAGGGTCGCCTCGACGACCATGTGGTACAGCGCGATGGCCTGGGCGAACTTGGGCAGCGAGCGGTCGCGGCGGAGCTCCTCGCCCATCCGGTCGAGCCGGTCGAAGACGTTGCGGTAGCCCCAGCCGAGCTGCGGCTCCGTGTAGGCGAGGGTCGAGCCGACCGTGTCGCCGGCCCCGATCACGTCCTTGAAGAAGCGGTGGAAGAAGACCGAGTGCCGGGCCTCGTCCACTTGCTGGGTGGCGAGGAAGTACTTCTGCTCCTCCGTGGGCGCCGCGTCGATGTAGGGAGAGAGGTTGTCGGTGACCGAGTCCTCACCGAAGAAGAACATCGAGTAGATCCACAGCGCGGACTTGCGTTGGATCTCGCTGAGCCCCTTCCAACCCTCGCGGTCCGCAGAGAAGTCGATGTCGTAGGCCTTCCAGTTGCCCTCCTCCCAGCGCCGGTACAGATCCTCGTAGCTGATCGCCTCGGTCTGGGACCCGTCCCTCTTCGCCTTCTTCGCGGTCGCAGTCGCCATTCTCGCCCCTCGTCGCTAGCCGGATCGTTGCATCATCTGATGTAAACGTTGAGAGTAATACGTGACCTGGGCGATGCGCCGGCGATGTGTGATCGACGTCACTCGCGATGCATCATGGCTTGGAGTGCTCAGCGGCGGGGGAGTCGAGCGGACCCCCGAAGATGCCCGGGGGCACGAAGTTGTGCGCTGCGATCGCGGGTTCGCTTGCGCGGGTCGCTGGGCTTCCTCCGGCGCCGGAGAGCACGCCCACGAGGGCGAGGGCGAGGGCCGCAAGCGCCGCTGCCGCTGCCGCTGCCGCGAGCCCCCACACCGATCCCCGCCTCGGCCTGGCTGCCGGTTGTCGACTCGTCGCGACGCTCGAGCGAGCGGCCCCCCGCGGGATCGCCGCGCGGGAGGCTCTCCTCAGGGGACGGTGGACCTTGGTCCGAGTGTCAATCGGCGCCGGGGCGCCGACGAAGAACCCCTGCGCGTAGTCGACACCGCAATCGCCGATCAAACTGAGTGTCTCAGCGTCCTCGATCCCCTCGGCGACCGTTCGCATGCCGAGCTGTCGAGCGAGCGCCACGATGCCCGAGACCAGCGCCCGGTCGCGCGGCGATGCGATCGCGTTTCGAACGAAGAGCGCATCGATCTTCAGGAACTGAATCGGAAGGGTTCGCAGCTCGGTGAGCGACCCGAGCCCCGTGCCGAAGTCATCGAGCGCGAACGCGACCCCGAGGGAGTTGAGGCGCTGAGCGAACTCCGAGGCTCCGTCCAGGTCCTCGAGAGCGACGGTCTCGGTGATCTCGAAGACGAGGTTTGCCGCAAACCGCCCCGTGTACTTGACCGCGTCCTCGACCTCCGCCACGAATCCCGGGTCCGGGAGCGAGCGGGCGGAGAGATTCACCGCGGCACGGCGGCCGCGCGTGGCCATCTCCAGGCCCAGCGAGACCATCGTGCGGTCGATGAGCGAGACCAGGCCGAGGCGCTCGGCGCTGGGAAGGAACTCGGCTGGAGCCAGGACGCGGTTGGGGTTTTCCGGTGCGCGCATGCGCACGAGCAGCTCCTCTTGAAGCAGCGCGCCGGAGCCGGACGCGACGATCGGCTGCCCGTGGGCGACCAGGCGCTCGGGCGTGAGCGAGGCGCGAAGCTGCTCCTCGGCATCGCGCTCGTCGGTGACGTCGGTGGCGCGGGCGAGCCAGGAATCGCCGTCGCTCTGGATCCGCATCCGAAGCCACCGCCATCCGCCGCCACGGGCGCGGAACCGGTGCTCCAACTCGACCGCGCCTCCGCCGGGCTTCATCGCCTCGGCGATTGTCGCGGCGATCTGCGGCCGATCGCCGGGATGGACGAAGTCGACCAGCGGTCTCGAGGTCAGCTCCTCGGCGGTCCATCCGAGAAGGTGGTGCCACTCGGCGTTGACGGAAGTCAGGCGCCCACTTCGGTCGGCGGCGCAGACGAGCTCGCGCGGCTCCGCCACATTGAGATGAGAACTCGTAGCCCGTTCCGTGGTTGTCACAGCCCTCTCTCTCTCTCTTCCCAGGTGGTCCACCCGGTCGAACGGCAGCGTACGGAGGGCTCAGGGGCTTCGCAAGCGACAACCGTCACGAGCAAGTCCAATCCCCGACGGGGTCTCGCGGATCGTCGCCTCCGTCACGGGTACGCGCCGACCGCGAGGAGGGTCAGGTGAGCTTGGGAGAGCTCCAGGGCTCCGCGACCTTCGCGGCCAGCCGGTCGGCGAGGCCCTCGGCCGGGACCCGCTCCTGGTCGAGGGTGTCGCGGTCGCGGAGGGTCACGGTGCCGTCCTCCATCGTCTGGCCGTCGACGGTGATCCCCCACGGGGTCCCGATCTCGTCCTGGCGGCGGTAACGCTTGCCGATCGAGCCGCCCTCGTCGTACTCCGCCGGGACCCGGGCGCGGACCTCCTCGTAGATCTCTCGCGCGCGCTCCGGCATCCCCTCCTTCGACACGAGGGGCAGCACGGCCACCTTCACCGGCGCCAGCCGTGGGTGGAGGCGGAGCAGCGTGCGCTGGCGGCCCTCCACTTCCTCGGTGTCGTAGGCGTCGACGATGAAGGCGAGCATCGCGCGGTCGACGCCCGCTGCCGGTTCGATCACGTGGGGTACGTAGGCCTCGCCCTTCTCCTGGTCGAAGTACTCGAGCTTCTCGCCGGAGGCGTTGGCGTGCTGGGTCAGGTCGAAGTCGCCGCGATTGGCGATTCCCTCGAGCTCCGACCAGCCCATGGGGAACAGGTACTCGACGTCGGAGGTCGCCGAGGAGTAGTGCGAGAGCTCGTCAGCGTCGTGCGGGCGCAGCTTCAGGTTCGCGGACCGGATGCCGAGGTCGGTGTACCAGCGCATCCGCGCGTCCATCCAGTAGGAATGCCACTTCGGCGCCTCGTCCGGGGGGACGAAGTACTCCATCTCCATCTGCTCGAACTCGCGGGTCCGGAAGATGAAGTTGCCGGTCGTGATCTCGTTGCGGAAGGACTTGCCGATCTGCGCGATGCCGAACGGCGGCTTCTTGCGCGCGAACTGGAGGACGTTCTTGAAGTTGATGAAGATGCCCTGCGCCGTCTCGGGGCGCAGGTAGGCGACCGACGCCGTGTCCTTCACCGGCCCGACGTTGGTCTCGAACATCAGGTTGAACTCGCGCGCGTCGGTCAGGTCGCACTCGGAGAACTCGCCGGGGTGCTTGGACGGCTTTTTGCCGCACTGGGCGTCGGAGAGCTTGTCCGCTCGGAAGCGAAGCCCGCAGGTGCGGCAGTCGACGAGCGGATCGGTGAACCCCTCGAGGTGGCCCGAGGCCTCCCAGACGCGCGGGTGCTGGAGGATCGCCGAGTCGAGCGCCACGATGTCGTCGCGCTCGCGGACCATCGCCCGCCACCACTCGTCCTTGACGTTGTTGCGAAGCAGGACGCCGTAGTGGCCGTAGTCGTAGGTGGAGCCCACCCCGCCGTAGATCTCCGACGAGGGGAAGATGAAGCCGCGCCGCTTGCACAGCGCGACGACCTCGTCGAGGGTGACCTCGGCTGTCATTGTCTCCGCCGGTTGCGCCATCTGCGGCGCCGAGGCTAGATGATTGGCGCCGCGGACCGGACTAGCGGGTGCGAACGCGGACGGTTTTGGACGTCTTGGTTCCGTCGACGTCCAGGGTGTGCACCCGGAAGCCGAGCTTTTCGTGCCTCAGGCTCTTGGTGCGCTTGAGGGCATGGTGGAGGCTGTTCACGACGAGCGATCGGGCGCCGCCGCCCTTTGCCGCGACCGTGAGCGTGCGCCGTGTGTGGTGGAGCTTCGACTTCGGGAGCCGGCTGGAGCCGCCGCGAGCCTTGACCCCGGTTCGCCACGCCTTGCCCTTCCCAAACCGCAGCCCCTTCGGCAGCCGCAGCTTCGCCTTGGCGAGTTGCGTTCCGGTCGCCTTCGCCTTGAACTTCAGGCGCGGATGCTTCGAGTGCGCCTTCTTCAGCCTCACGGTGGCCCTCGCCTTGCCGCCACCACCACCGCCGCACCCCTTGATCTTCGCCTTGGGATCGGCCGAGGTGTGGGCGCCGTTGTAGCCGTCGAACTTGGCGTGGAACACGGGTGCGGGGGAGCTGCAGAGGTCGGCGGACGTCGAGATCAAGCCGCCGGCCCCGCCGCCGAACCGGAGCTCGAAGTGGGCGATGGGGATGTCGGGCAGGCCAACGAACGCGTTGCCGAGCCCCTGCGTCTCAGCCACGAACAGACCCAGGAGCTGCAGCGTCAGGGGACCGTGGAGATCCACGCCGAGCCGTGGAAGCCCTCCGCCCTGCGCGGGCTCGACGATCACCACTGGACCGGATTCGGCTCCGGGCAGAAAGCTCGAGGTGGCGATCGCGTCGCCGATGATCGAAGCCGGTGGGCACGCGGACGCCTTCTCGGTGAACTGGGCGAGCGGACAGGGACTCAGGATGGCCGAGGTCGGGCCGACCTGGGACGGCAGTATGACTGTCGCGTTCTCCAGCCCGGCCTGTCCATCGCTCTGGTCCACCACCGTGGTCATTGGGGTGACCGACCCGGCGCTCGTCGCGCCCTTCGCCCCCAGCTCGACCGACAGCTTCGGCGAGAACGGAAGCGCGTTGCAGCTAGTCGGGGTGAACGCTGGCGCGGATCCGTGCGCGGCGTGCCCGGAGTACGAGACCGCGTCGAAAGTGACCGCCTTCGGTACGCACGAGGTGGGATTCCTCATGAAGCCCTTGCCGTTCGCCCTCCCGAAGAGCTGGATGTCGATCGACTTGATGTCGGCCTCGTTGCCGCTCGCCTCCCGCGGGAAGTCGTTGATCACGGTGTCGAGGCCGAAGTCCGGACGCAGCTTCACGGCCGACTGCTGGATGATCCTGGGCAGCAGTCCCTTCACCGGGCGCAGGACGATGCCGAAGCGCGCAGGCTCGCCCGCCTGCGGGACCAGGTTGTAGAGCGAGCCCTTCACCGTGAGCGGCGTCGGGACCAGGCCGCCGACGATCACATTGACCTTGGCGGTCACGTTGCCGACCCTGGTGCTGGCGGGACAATTGTCCGAATTCAGTTGCGGCACCTTGCACAGGGGAGTCGCAGTCGGGTTGCCGACGAGTCCGGGCGGGAGGTGCACGGTCAGGTCCTTCACCTGGTCGCCGGGGTCGGAGAAGCCGATGTGGACGCTGACGTTGCTGTTGGCCCCGGCGGCCAGGTTCGACGGTTTCGCCGCCAGGCCCTGGAACCCGAGCGCGGCGTGGGCGACCGGTGCTGCGAAGAGCATGATCCCGGCCGCGATCAGCGCGATACCCGCACCCCTCGTCGGCCGCCAACGCTTCCTTACGTTCGATCTCCTCACGCGATTCCTCTCGCCCCCCGTATGCCCCGTATGCCCTCGACCCGGTTCGGCTCTCGCCGAGGGCCGACGCAATATAGGCAAGCCGAGAGCCCCACGCGCCGGTTCCGACACTGGCGCTCCTGAGCGGAGAGTGCCAGCGTCTGCTTGACCCCCTGCCATAATCGCCCCCAATGCCCATCTACGAGTACCGCTGCCCCAACGGGCACGAGTTCGAGGTCTTCCAGTCGATGTCGGACGACCCCGTAGCGGTGTGCGAGGAGTGCGGCGCGCCCGTGGAGCGGGTCTTCCGCCCGGTGGCGGTGCACTTCAAGGGCTCAGGCTTCTACACCACCGACTACGCCCGCAAGACGAAGGCGGCGTCGAGCGACGGCGCCAAGGACTCGTCGGATTCGAAGTCGGACTCGAAGTCGTCCGACAAGGACAAGAAGCCGGCCAAGGCGTCATCGGGCAAGGACGACTGACCGCCGGCCTCGCGCGGTAACGGTCCGGGCCGGCTAGTAGCTGTCGTGGTGGCGGATCCACAATGGCCGCGAGGCGTCCTCGTGGCGGCCCTTCGGGGTCCGGTCCAGCAGGCCGTAGAAGGCCATCGCGACCTCCAGGCCACGGGCGGTCGAGACGTAGGTCCGGTACACCGCCCCGTCCGCTAGCGCGTACACGCTGAGGCCCGGCCCCTCGGCGACATACCCGGCGACGTCAGTCCCGCAGATTTCCGCGTTCTGCGTGACGGTGGCCGGGATGTCGCCCTCGAGGAACGGCTTCAGCTCCTCCTCGGTGTTATGGAAGCCGAGGTCGCCGTTGAAGCCGCTGCCGCCGCTCGAGACCCAGTCGATGTCCCAGCGCATCCGGTCCCTGAAGGCGAGGAGCTTCTCGAGGGGCCCGCGGGACGCGAGCATCAGCTTGGTGTCCTTGGCCTTGAGGTGAGGGACCTGGGGGGCGAGGGTGTCGGTGATCGAGGAGCAAACCGGGCAGCCCACCTCGTACGTCGGGCCGAACATGAAGTGGTAGATGACGAGCTGCGAGCGGCCGTCGAAGAGGTCGGCGAGGGTCTGCTCGCCGTCCGCGGTCTCGAACCGGTAGTCCTTTTCGACCGCCACCCAGGGCAGCTCGCGCCTCTGTTGAGCCAGCTCGTCGCCGCGCCGGGTCAGCTCCTTCTCCTCCGCCAACAGCTCGTCCCGCTCCGCCTGCCACTCCTCCTGCGTGCCGATCCTGTGCTCGGTCATCAACGTGCCTCCTTTGTCGGGTCCGGGGGCCGGCTATATAGTTAGCATAATGGCTAACGATACGTTCAAGGCCCTCGCTCACCCGCTCAGGCGCGACATCGTGGAGCGGCTGAGCGGCGGGGCGGCGACCGTCGGCGAGGTGACCCGGGACTTCGGCGTCTCCAAGCCGACCGTCTCCCGTCACCTGAAGATGCTGGAGGAAGCGGGCGTCGTCACCCGTGTGATCGAGGGAAGGACGCACCGCCTCGCACTGCGGCCGGAGGCGCTCGCCCAGGCCTCGGATTGGATAGAAAGCCAGCAGGAGCGCTGGGAGCGCCTCTTCGACGTCGTCGGCGAGTACCTGGAGGAGCGGAAGGAGGGACGGTGACCGAGGACTCCGGCTATGTGGTGCGGATCGAGCGGACCTTCGACGCTCCGGCCGAGGACGTCTTCGACGCCTGGACCAGCCCCGAGGTGATGCGGCGCTGGCTCCACTGCGAGCCCGATTGGGAGACGCCTGAGGCCGAGGTCGATCTCCGCGTCGGCGGGAAGGTCCGAGTGGTGATGCGCCAACCCGACGGCAAGGAGGCCGAGATGCAGGGCGAGTACACGCTGATCGACCGGCCGAACCGGCTGGTTATGACCTGGACCTTCTTCGACGATCCCTCGAACGAGCAGCTGATGGACCTCTCCTTCTCGGAGTCCGACGGCGCGACCACGGTCCTGCTGGTCAACAGCGGCATCTCGACCGACGGCCGCCGCCACGCCCAGGACTGGGGATGGAACGGGTGCCTCGACGAGCTCGAGCGGGCGCTGGGCGGCTCAGCTAGGCGGTGAGCAGGCCGGCTTGTGCGGCGGCGCTGAGCCGAGGAACTTCTTCACCGCCCGCTCGCACTCCGAGGGCGGGATGATCAGGTTGCCGGCTGCGGTCGGCTCACCGGATGGCTTGAGCACGTCGCTGCCGTTGCTGAAGCCGATCGCCGCCGCGAACACCAGCTGGGGCATCGTCCAGGCGCCCATGCTCGACACCATCACCTGCGGCGCGTCCCAGGCGATGAACGGGCCCTTGACGACGTTGTAGGGGAAGCGGAGCGGGTCGGTCAGCCGGTCCTTGACGCCGTTGAGGATCAGCTGCTGGAATTGGGCGCGCTCGATATCGGTGCCGGTGAAGGCGCCGGAGCCGCAGGTGTTCTCGCGGGTGCGGGCGAGGGTGATCGCCTGGAAGCCGTTGAGCGTGTGCTCGCCCTTCTTCAGATTGAGCTTGAAGGCGCCGCCGGAGACGCTCGAGCAGACCTTGTCGGGGAGGTCGACCTTGATGCCGCCGATGGTGTCGATGAATCGCCGGAAGCCGTCGAAGTCGACGATCGCGACCTGGTCGACGTTGATGCCCAGGAACTTCTCGATCGTGCGGACCGTCAGCTTGGCCCCGCCGGTGGCATAGGCCGAGTTGATCTTGTTCTCGGGCTGGCCCGGGATCTGGGCGAGCGTGTCGCGGGGGATCGAGAGCTTGCGGAAGTCGCCGCCGCCCGCCCGTACCAGCATCAGGGTGTCCGACCGGTAGGGGCCGTGCTTGCAGGTGCGCCCGTTGGGCTTGCCGCTCTCGACCGTCTTGAGGCAGCTCTTGGACTCGGCCTCGTCGGCGCCCGCGAACTCGCCCGAGCGGATGTCGGTGCCGATGACGAGGATCGTCTGCGGGCTCACGGCCAGGAACGGGTTGCCGTGGAGCGTGTTGCCCATGTCGGAGAGCTTTCCCTTCTGGATCTGCGAGGAGATCTCGAACGCCAGGAAGCTCAGGACAATCCAAACCAGCGCGAAGACACCCGTCCACCGCAGGACGCGCCGCCAGAGGGGGAGCACCGTGATCGGGCGTCGCGGCCGCTCCTCCTTGCCCTCGCCGCCGCCCCCCTTTGGCCGCCCTTTCTCCCTGGCCTTCGACAGGTCGGGCGAGCGCAGCCTGCTGAAGAGGCCAGGGCGCGACCTGTAGACCTTGTAATCCGGGCGCTCGCCGTCGCCCCGCCTCTCGTCGGCCATCGGCTATCAATACTGACGAATGGCCTCCCGGGAACGACGCGTGCGCTTGTGACAGTCGAAGCAATCGGCGTGGACCTCGGCGGAACGAAGATGCTTGTCGGGGCCGTCGATGCCGACCGCAGCGTCGCCTACCGATCGACCGCGCCGAGCATGGGACTGAGCCAGGACGAGCTCATCTCCACGCTCGAACGGGAGCTTCGGTCGGCCATGGAGGCCCGCCCCGAGGCCGGCGCCGTCGGTCTTGGCATCCCCTGCACGATCGACCGCCGCCGCGGCGTCGCCGTGATGGCCGTGAACCTTCAGCTCGCCGACGTCCCGATCCGCGACCTGATTGGAGAGCGCCTTGGGCTTCCGGTAGCTATCGACAACGACGCCAACGCCGCCGTCCTCGCTGAGCACCGATTCGGCGCCGCGCGCGGCGCCACGAACGTGGTGATGGTCACGATCGGCACCGGGATCGGCGGGGGCCTGGTGATCGACGGGGAGGTGTACCGGGGCTCGGCCGGCGCGGGAGCCGAGCTGGGGCACGTCGTGATCGAGGCGGACGGCCCTCCCTGCCAGGGAAACTGCCCCAACCACGGCTGCATCGAGGTGTTCGCATCGGGGACCGCGATCGCGCGCGAGGGCCTGGCGGCAGCGGAGGAGGAGCCGGACTCGGCGCTCGGCCGCACGCTCGCCGCAGGCGTGGAGCTCGATGGCAGGGAGGTGACCGAGGCGGCGCTCGAGGGCGACCCGACTGCGATCCGGGTGTTCGAGAAGGTGGGGAGGTGCCTGGGCGTGGCTTTCGCGAGCTTCGCCAACATCTTCGACCCGGACGTGATCGTCGTGGGGGGCGGGGTGATCGCGGCCGGGGACCTGCTGCTGGCCCCCGCGCGCGCCGAGCTCGCCGTGCGGGCGCTTCCGCCGATGAACGAGACGCCGGTCGCCGCCGCCGAGTTCGGCCCTGATGCGGGCATGGTGGGCGCGGCGACGATGGCGATGCTCGAGCTCGAGGGGCGGGAGTCCTGATGGCCGGCCGGCTGACCGTCTGCCCGACGCCGATCGGCAACCTGGAGGACCTCAGCCCGCGCGCCCGCAGGGCGCTCGGCGAGGCACACCTCGTCGCCTGCGAGGACACCCGGCGTGCCGGCCTGCTGTTCGAGCGTCTCGACATTCCGCGCCCGCGGCTCGTCTCCTACCACGAGGGAAACGAGGCCGAGCGGGCGGTGCAGCTCGCCCAGCAGGTGGAGCGCGGCGCCAAGGTCACGCTGATCAGCGAGGCCGGCACTCCGGTCATCTCCGATCCCGGCTTCCGCCTCATCCGCGCCTGCCTGGAGCGCGATCTCGACGTCGAGGTGCTGCCCGGCCCGTCCGCGGTGACGACCGCGCTCGTGGCCTCGGGGCTGCCCGTGGACCGGTGGCGCTTCGAGGGATTCCTGCCGCGCCGAGCGGGCGAGCTGGAGCGCGTGCTGCGCTCCGCCGAGACGGTGGTCGCGTTCGAGTCGCCCAGGCGGCTCCCGCAGTCGCTCGGCGCGCTGGCCGCGCTCGCACCGGACCGCCCGGCCGCGGTGTGCCGCGAGCTGACCAAGCTCCACGAGGAGGTGGCCCGCGCCACGCTCGGAGAGCTCGCGCGCCGCTTTCGCGACGACGTGAAGGGCGAGATCGTGCTGGTCATCGCGCCCGCTCGCTCCGCCGGCGCGGAGGGGCCGGATCTCGCGTTCGCGGTCGACGCCTTGCGGCGCCTGGTGCAGTCAGGCGCGCGGCCCCGCGCCGCAGCCTCGGTCGTGGGCGCGCTCACGGGCACGCGCCCGAACGACCTCTACCGCGGCCTCACCGGGCGCGATCCACGGGAATAGTCCGCCGTACCAGGGATCCTCCTTGCGCGCGTAATACCGCGTGCAATCACAAGGTCGTTTCTGACCGGTTCCGAATAGAAGTAGGATGCGCCGAGAGGAGATCGCGTTCGTGCCGGGGCAGGCGTCCCCGGCCCGGGAAGGAAAGGACGTTCCCGCCGGGATGAGCCGGACGCTCGCAGCATCAAGTACAGGAGGAGGGGGCACTCCGCCCCGAACAGGTGGCGCCTGAGGATCAGCCTGTGCAATTGAGCCGCCGAGGTTGGATTTCCCGAGCGGCGGCCGGCGGGGCACTCCTCGTCGGCCTCGTGCTCGTGCTCGTAATCCTCTTCGGCGGGAGCTCCGGCCGCACCTACCACCTGATCTTCGAAAACGGCGGCCAGCTGGTCAGCGGCAACCAGGTGCTCGTGGCGGGCCAGGAGATCGGAACCGTCAACAGCATCACCCTGACGGACGATCGAAACGCCGACGTCTCGATCTCGGTCGACGAGCCCCTCCACGAGGGGACAACAGCCGTCATCCGCGCCACGTCGCTCTCCGGGATCGCGAACCGCTACGTGTCGATCACGCCGGGCCCAAACAACGAGCCGATGCTGGACGAAGGAGCAACGATCGAACGCGGCAACACGACGTCGATCGTCGACCTCGACCAGCTCTTCAACACCTTCCGGCCGCAGACGCGCAAGGCGCTCCAGAATGTGATCAAGGGTCAGGAGCAGATTTACGCGGGCCATACCGAGGGCGCCCGTCGCAGCTACAAGTACTTCGAGCCCGCCCTTTCGACCGGCCGCCGGCTGCTCGACGAGATCACGCGCGACCAGCGCACCTTCACGCAGTTCCTCGTCACCGGGTCGAAGGCGCTCGGCGCGATTGCCGACCGGCACGACGAGCTCGCCGCGCTCACGCAGAACGCCAATCAGGCGCTGGGGGCGGTCGCGAACGAAAACGAGTCGCTGGACCGGGTGCTCGTGGCGTTGCCGCCCACCCTGCGCCAGGCGAACACCACGTTCGTGAACCTGCGGGCGACGCTCGACGACCTCGATCCGCTCGTCAATGCGGCCAAGCCGGCGACCAAGCACCTGACGCCCTTCCTGCGGAATCTCCGTCAGGTATCCGAGCGCGGGGTGCCGGTGGTCCACGACCTGAGCCTGGCGGTCAACCGCCAAGGACCGCGGAACGACCTGACGGACGCTCTGCGCGCGCAGCCACGCGCCACCCACGCGGCAGACCGGGCGGTTCCGAACGCGATCGAGGGCCTGAACGCGTCCCAGCCGGTGATCAGCTTCGCGCGCCCGTACGCGCCCGACCTGTTCGCGTGGATCTCGAAGTTCGACCAGGACGCCTCGTACTACGACGCAAGTGGCCATTACGTCCGCGTCTCGACCGCAGAGGCCAACCCGTTCACGTACTGCTCCGGCGGCCCGGGTGACAGTCCGGCGTGTGCGGGCCACTCTCCCGGATCACTGGAGCCCATTCCCCCAAGCCAGCAATTCAACGGTCTTGACTTCGGGACCTTTACCCGCTGTCCCGGCGGCGCCACGCAGCCGATCGCCGGTTCCAACCCGTTCCTGGACGGCGGCAACCTGCTGAGCGGTGGTCAGGGGCCAAACCCGAAGTGCAACGTCGATGACGTCCCACCTCCCGCCCCATGAGACGGATCATCGCGACAGCCGCCCTGCTCGCCACGATCGCCCTGGTGTTCTTCGCCCAGGGCTCGGGCGGCTCCGGCGGGAGCTACGAGGTCCGCGGGATCTTCGACAACGGGTCGTTCCTCGTGACCGGTGAGGACGTTCGCATCGCCGGCGCCAAGGTCGGGAGCGTCTCCGCCGTCGACGTGACCATGCCGGGCGAGTGGGCAAATCGAGACGAGAGCCCGGACCCGGGCAAGGCCGTCGTGGCGATGGACATCACCGAGCCGGGTTTCCAGGACTTCCGCCAGGACGCCTCCTGCCTCATCCGCCCGGCCTCGCTGCTCGGCGAGAAGTACGTCGATTGCCAGCCGACTCAGCCTCGCGCTCCCGGGAGTGAGCCGCCGCCCCCGCTCAAGGTCATTCCGTCGGGTCAGCCGGGCGCGGGCGAGCACTTCCTGCCGCTTCAGAACAACGGCAAGGAGGTCGACATCGACCTCGTCAACAACATCATGCGAGAGCCGTTCGCGGACCGCTTCCGCCTGATCCTGAACGATCTCGGGGCCGGCCTGGCCGCCCGTGGCAAGGACCTCCAGGCGATCGTCGAGCGCGCGGACCCCGCGCTGCGCGAGACGGACCGCCTGCTGGCGCAGCTCGCGCGGCAGAACCACGAGCTGGCGCAACTCGCCAAGAACTCCGACAAGGTGCTCACACCGCTGGCGCGCGAGCGTGAGAAGGTCGCCGGCTTCATCCGCAACGCCAACACGGCCGGCGAGGCGACCGCGGAGCGCAGCGCCGACCTCGAGGCTGGATTCGAGAAGTTCCCAGCGGCGCTCCGGGCGCTGCGCCGGCAGATGGTGGCCCTCAAGCGGTTCTCCGACCAGGCGGCCCCGACCTTCGCCGACTTCGCCGACGCTGCACCCAACCTCACCCGCTCGACGGAGGCGTTGGGGCCGTTCGCAAAGGCGTCGATCCCGGCCCTGACCTCGTTGGGGGACGCCGCCGACAAGAGCATCAAGCCGCTTCTCGCTTCCGATCCGATCATCGTGAAGGCCCGGAACCTCGCGACGAAGACAGGCCCGGGTGCAAAGAGCCTGAACAAGCTGCTCTCGACCTTGCGGAAGACCGGCGGAGACAAGAGCTTGATGAGCCTGCTCTACAACGGCACCGGGGCGATCAACGGCTTCGACCAGAAAGGGCACTTCCTTCGGGCGACCCTCGTCCTGAACCCGTCGTGCATCGGGCTCGTCGACACCATCGTCCTCAGCTGTGCGGCGAACTGGGGATCCCAGTCGGGCCTGTCCAAAGCAGCCGCCGCGTCGGCGTTTAGCCGGCCGTCCAAGAGTGCGGCCAAGAGCCTCGAAGGCGGTTCAACGGGCGCCAGCTCGGTCCCGCTCGATGCCCAGGGGGACCTCGCCGGCGCGTCCTCGCCATCAGCCGCGAAAACTCAGCGCCCTCATACTCCATCGCTTCGCGCTACACGCGACCTGCTCAACACGGTGATCGGCAAGCCGGGCCATGTTCGGGGCGCCGGCTCGCCATCCGGCCAATACACGACTCCGCACGATTCGGGAGGGACGACGCCGTGAGGCGCGGTGGGGTCGGAGCGATCGCATCCAGCCCGACGATGGTCGGCGCGGTCACGACGCTGATCGTGATCCTCGCCGTGTTCCTCGCCTACAACGCGAACAACGGCCTGCCGTTCGTCCCGAGCTACCGGATCTCCGCCCAGGTCCCGAACGCGGAGACGTTGGTGCCGGGCAACGATGTGCGGATCGGCGGCGTCCGGGTTGGGTTCGTCGAGGACGTGGTGCCCATCCAGCACGAGGACGGCCGGGTGACTGCCAAGGCCGACCTGAAGCTGGACAAGAACGTCGACCCGATCCCGAAGGGCTCGACCGTGGTGGTCCGTGCGCGATCGGCGCTGGGCTTGAAGTACCTGGAGATCAACCGGACCAACAACCCGAACGGGTATCCCGAGGGATCCACCCTGCCGCTCAATGCGGCGCACCCGCACCCGGTCGAGTACGACCAGGTGCTGAGCACGTTCAACACTCCCACGCGAACGGCGATCAAGCAGAACCTGGTTCAGTTCGGCGCCGTCCTCGCGGGCCGCGGTGGTCAGATCAACGCGGCGATCGGACAGCTGCGGCCGCTCCTTCGCCGGCTCGAGCCCGTTGCGCGCAACCTCGCCTCGAGCAAGACCGACCTGGCTCGCTTCTTCCGCGAGGCGGGCCGCACCGCCGCCGAGGTCGCGCCGGTGGCCCAGACCCAGGCCCACATGTTCGTCTCGCTGGACACGACGTTCGGCGCGCTGGCGTCGGTGGCACGCCCCTTCATCCAGGACACGATCTCCGAGACGCCGCCCACCTTCGACACGCTCATCCGCACCAGCCCCCGGATCAGCACCTTCCTCGACCACAACGCGGCTCTGTTCGCCGATCTGCGCCCGGGTGTGCGCACGCTGGACGAAACCGCCCCCGAGATCGCCTTGGCGCTGGAGACCGGCGCGCAGGTGCTGCCGAGGACGCCGTCGCTGAACGCACAGCTTCCGCCGACGGCCGAGAGCCTCGACCGGTTCGCGCACGACAGCGGCGTTCAGGGGGGGATCAAGCGGGCGACGCAGACGGCCAACTACCTGACGCCGACGCTGCGGTTCGTCGGCCCTGCGCAGTCCG
Source organism: uncultured Actinomycetes bacterium (assembly GCA_963702195.1). Taxonomy (GTDB): domain Bacteria; phylum Actinomycetota; class Thermoleophilia; order Solirubrobacterales; family 70-9; genus AC-56. The sequence continues at coordinate 658,613 of OY969725.1, forward strand.
TCTGCAACTACGGGACCCTCCTCTTCCGGAACACATCGAGTCTCTTCAGCATCGGCGACGGCACCGCAACGGCCCAGCGTTTCTACGTCATGTCTAGTCCGGGCGGTCCCAATAACGAGACGAGCCCGGCTTCGGCACCGGCCAACAAGGCCGGCAACGAGACCAACCCGGCCCACGGTAACGCCGACGCGAACTTCCTTCACTCGAACCCGTACCCGAATACCGCCTCGCCGGGGCAGCACCCCCGTGAGTGCGAGGCCGGAAACGAGAAGTACGTCCGGGGGCAGAAGGTGATCGGAAACGCGCCGGGCAATTCCGGGATCCGTACCGAGGATCAGATTCCGGAGCAGACGAAGTGAGTCTGTTCCGGCGAAAGCGGCGCGGTCCCGTCCGCTACAAGCCGTGGGAGGAGGCCCCGGACCCGCGCATCTTTGGCCGTAGCTACCGCGGTCCGAAGCCGGCGTGGATTGGCCTCCTCCTGGTGGCCCTGATGGCGATCGCATCGTTCTTCGCGATTTCGATCGCCTTCACGAAGCACGTCCCGTTCACGAGCCGCGGCTACCAGCTGCACGCCACCTTCCAGAACGCGACGACGCTGAGCGTGAACTCGCCGGTCCGCATCGCGGGCGTCAACGTCGGCCAGGTCACGAGCGTCGACGCCGACCACAACATGGCCGACGTCACCTTTACCGTCGACGACCAGGGGCAGCCGATCCGCAAGGATGCGACGGTCACCATTCGCCCGCGCCTGTTCTTGGAGGGGAACTTCTTCCTGGACCTGCGGCCGGGAAGCCCGGGGTCCCCGAACCTCTCGAGCGGGGGCACGATCCCGGTCAGCCAGACGGCCACGGCCGTACAGCTCGACGAGATCCTCACAGCGCTCCAGAAGAACAACCGCAGCGATCTCAAGCACGCGCTCAAGGGCTACGGCGACGCGCTCACCCACGTCCCGACTGCGGCGGAGGACAAGACCCAGGATCCGGCCGTTCGGGGCAAGACCGCCGGCCAGGCCCTCAACGAGACCTTCCGCTACGGGGGACGGGCCGGACGCACCTCCTCGATCGTCAACCAGGCTCTCCTGGGCAAGCGTCCCCATGACCTCTCCAACCTCATTCGCGGCCAGCGCAACGTGTTCGGCGAGCTGGCCTCGGACGAGAGCGCGCTGAAGGGCTTCATCACGAACTTCAACACGACGGCGGCCGCCCTCGCCTCGGAATCGAACAACCTCTCCGCCACGGTCCACGAGCTTGCGCCGACCCTGGAGCGGGCGCGGCCGACGCTCAAGAACCTCGACCGGTCGCTGCCGCCGTTCCGGTCGCTCGCTATCCAGCTCGAGCCGGGCATCCGCCAGCTGCCGGAGACGATTCGTACCGGCACGCCGTGGCTGATCCAGCTCAAGCGGTTGCTGCGGGAGAACGAGCTGGGCGTCGACGCGCGGTATCTCGCACAGTCCGGACCGGGTCTGGCTCAGGCCGCGTCGGCGGGATCGGGCCTCTTCAACCAGACCAACCTGCTCAGCAAGTGCACCTCGCACAACCTGATCCCGGCGGGTAACACCGTGCTCCAGGACTCGGGCTCCGCGTACAACTTCACGACCGGGCAGCCCAACTATCGCGAATTCTTCTACGGCGCCGTCCAGCAGGCAGGGGAGAGCCAGGCCTTCGACGGCAACGGCTCCTTCGTTCGCTTCCAGGCAGGGGGCGGGCCGACCCTCGTGAAGATGAACAACCCCGGCGGCAGCGCCGGCAACGACTCGCTGTGGGCCTACAACATCTCGCCGCCGCTGGGAACGCGGCCACGGCTCCCGAAGCAGGGGAAGCCGCCGTTCCGGCCGGACGTCCCGTGCCACAAGAGCGCGGTCCCCGACCTCAACGGCCCGGCGGCGGCGCAGGGACCGGCATCCCCGGAGGCGGTGTCACCGTGAAGCGCGCGATTCAAGGGCACCTGCGCGACCTCATCGCGATCGCCGTCCTCGCCGTCCTCGCGATCGTCACCACTGGCGTGATCCTCGTCAAGCAGCAGGCGAACTTCCCCTCGTGGGTGCCGATCGTGGGCCAGGAGCAGTTCGAGCTCAAGGCCGAGTTCAGCTCCGCGCAAGCGGTCACGCCGGGCCAGGGCCAGACCGTCGACCTCTCCGGGGTCAAGATCGGCAGCGTCGGGGGTGTCAACCTCGAGAACGGGGTCGCGGTCGTGACCATGGACATCGACCCGAAGTACGCGCCGCTGATCCACAATGACGCATCGCTCCTGATGCGCCCTCGCACCGGCCTTCAGGACATGACGATCGAGATCGACCCGGGAACCTCCGGCGGGACGGTCACCGAGGGATCGACGGTCCCGCTGGCGAACACGCAGCCGAACGTCAACCCCGACCAGGTCCTCGCCAGCCTCGACGGCGATACGCAGTCGTTCCTCCAGCTCCTGCTCCAGGGGGCGGGGCAGGGCCTCTACGGGCACTCGGAGCAGCTTTCGGCGGGGCTGCGGCGCTTCGAGCCGACCGTCCGCAACATCGCCCGCATCAACGGCGCGCTGGCCAAGCGACGCCAGAACCTGCGACGCGTGATCACCAATTTCGGGAAGCTCAGCACCGCGCTCGGCCATCGCGACACGCAGCTCGCGCGGTTCGTGCGCTCGTCCAACCAGGTGCTCGGCTCCTTTGCGAAGGAGCAGAACTCCATCCGCTCGACCCTCCAGGAGCTCCCGCCGACGCTGCGCCAGACGCAGAGCACGCTGACGAGCGCGAACCGTCTCGCGCTGATCCTGGGCCCGGCCTCCCGCAAGCTGATCCCGTCTGCTCAGGCGCTGGCGCCGGCGCTGCGCCAGGTACGCCCGCTCTTCCGGGAGACGAAGGGCCCCATCGAGAACCAGATCAGGCCGTTCGCGCGCCAGGTGCAGACGCCGCTCAAGCACGTCAAGCAGCTGTCGCAGCCGCTGGGGCAGACAACGAGCTCGCTCTCCTCCAGCTTCAACAACCTCAACCTGCTGCTGAACGCCCTCGCCTACAACCCGCCCGGTTCGGCAGAAGAGGGCTATCTCTTCTGGCTTGCGTGGCTGAACCACGACACAAACGCCCTGTTCTTCACCCAGGATGCGAGCGGGCCCCTCCGTCACGGCCTTGTGCAGCTCTCGTGCAACACCTCCTTCAATGCTGATTCCGTTGCGAACCCCTTCCCGCCAATCAATGGCGATCCATTCCTGTGGACGTTGCAGCAGCTGTCGCGGGTTCCCAACGGCCAGACGATCCAATCCGCTGGAGGCTGTGGCTAGTCGTGGAGACCCGGCCACCGACAGTCACACGCATCCTGATCGCGGTCGGCTTCGCGCTGTCGTGCTTCGGACTGGCGCTGTTCCTGTGGATTGCGTTCGGCGGGCCGCTGCCGCTGAAGCCGGAGGGCTACCGGATCACCGTTCCGTTCACCGAGGCGACCCAGCTCGCGGCGGAGTCAGACGTTCGCATCTCCGGCGTCTCGGTCGGGAAGGTCAAGTCGGTCGAGCTCTCCAACAAGGGCGACTACGCGGACGCGGTGATCGAGATCGACAGCCAGGACGCACCGATTCCCGACAACACCCGCGCGATCCTGCGCTCCAAGACGCTCCTCGGCGAGACCTACGTCGAGCTCACGCCCGGCTCCAGGTCAAAGCCCTCCCTGCCGGAGGGCGCCACCCTGCCGCCGGCACAGGTGGCGAGCTCGGTGCAGCTCGACGAGATCTTCCGGACTTTCGACAAGCCCACGCGCGCAGCATTCCGCGGCTGGATGCAGTCTCAGGCCGCGGCGCTGAAGGGCCGCGGCGCCGCCTTCGGCGAGGCGCTGTCCGAGCTCGATCCCTTCTCGGAGTCGGCGAACCGCGCGCTCCGCATCCTCGACACGCAGCAGCAGGCCGTCCGCCAGCTCGTGCACAGCGGCGGCACCGTTTTCCGGGCGCTCTCCGAGCGTCAGGGCCAGCTGCGGAGCCTGATCCAGAACTCCAACACCGTCTTCTCCACCACCGCCAAGCGCAACCAGGACCTCGCGGAAACGTTCCGGATCCTGCCGACCTTCCAGCGCGAGTCCCGGCTCACGCTCAACCGGCTGAACCAGTTCGCGATCAACACAGACCCGCTCGTGCAGCAGCTGCGGCCCTCGGTCAAGCAGATCACACCAACCTTCCAGGCAGCCGGGAGGCTCGCGCCCGACCTGCAGCGGTTGTTCGTGGGCCTGAAGGGGACGGTCGCCGCCTCGCACCAAGGCTTCCCGGCGCTCAGGAAGCTCCTCGACGACGACCTGCCGCCGCTCCTGGCGCGGCTGGGGACGACCGTCGACGGCCGGGCACCTTGGCTCTCGGAGCTCAACCCGATCATCCAGACGGCTCGGAAGTACAAGCACGAGATCACGGGATTCCTCGGCAACATCGCATCATCGACGAACAACGGTCAGGCGGATCAGGGCGCCAACCTCATCAAGGTGCTGCGCACGACAAGCCCGCTAAATCCGCAAAGCGTTGCGACCTTCCCGCAGCGTCTGTCGATGGAGCGAGCGAATCCCTACTTGAAGCCACTGGGCTACGAGAAGCTGAACAGTGGCCTCGAGAGCTTCCAGAACACGCCGTGCTCGGCCGGAATCAACGCACGCCTCGACCCGAATACGCCTAATGACCCGAACTTCCTCGGCCGGTTCCAACCGTTGACTAACGCCACGATCCAGCAGCAGTCGGACGAGCTGTTCAAACTGATCAAGACCTACGCCTTCAACGGCAGCCTGAGCACGACCGACGTCCTGCACCCGGCGTGCAAGAAGCAGGGGAACTTCAAGGCGATCAACGCGAATGAGTCCACGCCATATCTGCACGTGCACCGGCAGCCGTGACCGGGTTAAAGGCATCTCCGTTACCTGCCGATACGATTAGAGCCCTGCGGCACGGGAGGAGCCCTGTCGCTCGACATACCTCTAAGGAGGCATCAATATATGCGCATTAGAAGGCGGTATGCCGTCATCTTCGCTCTGGCGGCGGCTGGGGCGCTGGCAGTTTCAGGGATCGCGCTGGGGGCAGCGTCGTCTACGTTTGACTTCAAGATCAGCCCCAACAAGGTCCCGAAGAAGAAGTACAAGCCGATAAAGCTGTTCACGGATCTCGAGACCAGCTACACCAACCCCGGGAACGGCAACCCGGACGGGGCGGTTGAGCGGACGCAGATCTACCTGGACAAGAACATCAAGATCAACCCGAAGGCCGCGAAGAAGTGCGATCCAAGCCAGTTGTCGAGCCAGACGATGGCCGGCGCGATGGCGAACTGCGGCAAGGCGCTCGTCGGCAGCGGCAAGGCGCAGGCCGTTGCCCCGTTCGGCGACGTGAACGCGTGCGTGCTCCTGTTCAACGGCAAGCCGCAGGGCGGCAACCCAACGCTGCAGGTGTTCACCCGAGTGGACGCCAAGCCGAACAGCCAGATCAGCTGTTCGAAGCCGAAGTCGAACACCCAGGGCAACGCAACGATCCTGCTCACCGGCGTGCTGAAGAACGCCTCGGGCAAGTACGGCAAGGTCCTCGACGTGAACAACATCACGAAGGCGGCCGCGTTCCCGCTGACGATCTACCAGACGACGATCAAGGACGGGAAGTACATCACCGCCAGGTGCAAGTCCAAGAAGAAGAAGTGGTACATGCAGACGACCTGGACCTACAACAAGGTCGGCAACCAGGGCGGCAGCAAGACCACCGTCAAGGGCACCCAGAAGTGCAAGGTGAAGAAGTAGTCACTGCCTTCTGAGCCGGTAGCTGTAAGGGGCGGCCCAATGGGCCGCCCCTTTTCACGTCGTTGCGCTACCGTCCACGGTGGTCTGCGCTCTTAGGACGCTGCCGAGAACGCGGAACATGGTTTGCCTGCTGGCGCAGGTTGTAGACGGCGCGGGAGGAGAACCGCGTCTGAAGATCGGGACAAAGGAGGCGATGCGTAATGCGTATCCGCAAACGATACGCCGGCATTCTCGCCCTGGCGGCGGCCGGGGCAGTTGCAGTGGCAGGGGTGGCGTTCGGGGCCGCCACGTCCGACTTCAGCTTCAAGGCGACGCCGAGCAAGGTCCCGAAGAAGAAGTACAAGGCCGGCTCCCTGAAGACCGTGCTCAAGACGAGCTATACGAACCCGGGTAACGGCAACCCGGACGGCGCGGTTGAGCGGACTCAGATCTACCTGGACAAGAACTTCAAGGTCAACCCGAAGGCCGCGAAGAAGTGCGATCCAGGCCAGTTGTCGAGCCAGACGATGGCCGGCGCGATGGCGAACTGCGGCAAGGCGCTCGTCGGCAGCGGCAAGGCGCAGGCCGTTGCCCCGTTCGGCGACGTGAACGCGTGCGTGCTCCTGTTCAACGGCAAGCCGCAGGGCGGCAAGCCAACGCTGCAGGTGTTCACCCGAGTGGACGCCAAGCCGAACAGCCAGATCAGCTGTTCGAATCCGAAGTCGAACACCCAGGGCAACGCAACGATCCTGCTCACCGGCGTCTACAAGAACGCCTCGGGCAAGTACGGCAAGATCCTCGACGTGAACCACATCACGAAGGCGGCCGCATTCCCGCTGACGATCTACAACACGAAGATCAAGAAGGGGAATTACGCGAGTGCCCGCTGCAAGGCCAAGAACCGTAAGTGGCATATGAAGGTGGTCTGGACCTACAACAAGGTCGGCAATCAGGGCGGCGACAAGACCACCGTCAAGCAGACGCAGAAGTGCAAGGTGAAGCACAAGAAGCACAACCGCCATTGAGGCGAGCCGGAGCGGAGGCCATCCAAGGTCTCTCTGTTGTTGAGAGGGGCGGCCCTCGGGCCGCCCCGCTCGCGTTCTGAAACGAATTTCCGCCGCACGGGGCGGGTAAGTTCTCAATCGACATGGCTTCCGCGCGACGCGGTCTCGCCGCTGTGCTGTGCCTCGCCCTCGTTGTCGTGGGGGTTGGCTGCAGCGCGGGCAGCGGGGCCTCGATCGATGACTCGCAGATCATCGCCGCGCTCAACCTCAAGAAGGCGTCGAGCGGTTACCAGATGAACGGCGATCCGTTCTGCCGGATCGATGAGCTCCTCAACAACCTCGACGAGGTCAAGAGCGCCGAGCATCAGAAGGGGAGCAACTTCGTGATCGCGGCGCCGCAGGGTAAGGCCGGGGTGGTCGCGCACCCGCCGTTCGCGCCGGCTTGCAAGCGCCAGGCCCAGGACGGGCTCAAGAAGCTCGTCCACCCAGCCAAGAAGAACGGGTAAGGCTCGTCGGCCGGCAGGCGTGTTGGGCGGCGACCTCGTCGCTGCAGCAGCAAAGTCACGCGGCGTAAGAGATTAGGCTTATGGCCGTGGCCACGAAGCGCGAGCCACGGCTTGTCTCACTGGGGTACGGGAGGTTCGCCCGCGCCGATCGGATCTACGCGCTGATCCCACTTGGCCCCGAGGAGCGCGGGGAGGGCCGCCGCACCTACGTGCACGTCGAGGGCCTGTCGGAGCCGCTGGTCGCCTCGCGCTCCGAGAAGGCGATCCTCGCCGATGTCGAGGTGGCGCTGACGGAGGCTGCCGGCATCCCGCGTCGCCGCCGGACAGCCAAGGGTCAGGAGACGCTGCTTTAGGCCAGGACCCCGGTTCTCGCCTTCGGGAACCGTCGGATCAGCGCCGGCAGTAGGGGCATCAGTCTGCGCACGGCCAGCTGAGATCCGGCGAGGGCCCGCTCGCGAGCAGGGCCCCACGCCAGGCCCAAGTTCGCTCTCAGTCCGGCGGGCAGCGTGCCTACGGTCACAGCGCGCAGCAGCTCCACGGCCGGCCATGCCAGCGGTGTGAGCTCCGGCCGCAGGACGGCGTCGGCGACGTCGCGCGTCGTGTCCGTCACCCGCAGGGCGCCGGCCAGCATCGAATCCCAGTACCGGCGAAACGCCTCGTAGTCGGCCGGCATCGCCTCCCGCGGGATGGAGTAGGCCTCGCCGAGGGTTTTCATCTCCTCGTAGTAGCGGTCGAGCTCGGCGCGGGTGAGCCGCCCCACGTAGCGGGTGTAGATCGTGAGCGAGGTGTCGATCAGGGTCGCGTGCACCCACAACAGCAGCTCGGGGTCGAGCGCCCTGTACGGCTCGCCGCGGTCGTCGCTGCCCGCCACGCGCTCATGCACCCGTCGCAGTCGGGCAGAGGCCGTCTCAGAGGTCTCGTCGTCGCCGAAGACGATGCTCAGCGTCGTGTCGAGGGTCCGGTACAGGCGGCGCCACGGGTCGGTGCGGTAGTTCGAGAACTCGGCCACTCCCGCGGCCACGCCCGGGTGGGCGACCTGGAGGAGGAGGGCTCGGCCGCCGCCGAGGAGGAGCACGGCTTCGCCGTTGACGCGCCAGGTGAGCGATCCCGGGCCAAACACGGCCACACGATTGTGGCCCTTCGCCCGGCGTCCGGTTTGACCCTAGATCTGGGGACTGCGCTACCTTGATCCTGCTTGGCGGGCGAGGGAAGCTTCAAGGCAAGGGGCGTGATCGCGGCGGTCGTGACGGTCGCGGTTCTGGTCGGCGTGGGCGCGCGCGACCACTCCGGCGGGCAGGCGCAGGCCGCCGCGTCAGCGGCGCCGCCCAACGTTCTGCTGGTCCTCGTGGACGATCAGGCCCAAAACACCTTCAAGCCACAGTTCATGCCGACGACGTTTCACGATGTCGTGAAACGCGGAACCTTGTTCAAGAACGGCCTGGCGGCGCCACCGCTCTGCTGTCCGGACCGGGCCGGGATCCTCACCGGCCAGTACCCGCACAACCACGGCGTCTTCTCCAACCACACCGGATATGCCGAGCTTCGCGATCCCCGGGACACGCTGGCCGTCTGGCTGCACGACGCCGGCTATGCGACCGGCATGTTCGGCAAGTTCATGAACCACTACAGCCACGTGGCGGGCAGAGGGCCGGCGCCGGGCTTCGAGCGGTGGTTTGCGTTCCTGGACGCCAGCGCCCACTACTACGACTACCGGGTGAGCGACGACGGCGACATCCGCTCCTACGGGCACCGGCGCGGCGATTACTCGACCGACGTCCTCACCCGGAAGGCGGAGAAGTTCGTCCGGCAGAGCTCCGACGAGGGCCGGCCCTTCTTCGCCTGGGTCGGCTATCACGCGCCGCACGTCGATCCCATAACCAGCGGCCCCTGCAAGGGCAAGAACCCGTTGCCGCCGGGCGCGGGGGCCTACAGGCGCTTCGCCGGAGTCAAGCTGCCTCGCCCGCCGTCGTTCAACGAGCGGCGGATCGGCGACAAGCCACCTCCTGTGCGCTCACTCCCTCCGCTCAACCGGGAGGCCATCCGGCAGCAGGAGGTGCACTGGCGCTGCACGCTCGGCGCCATGTCCGAGGTCGACCACTCGGTTGGCGGACTGATGGGGGAGCTCCGCCGCGACGGGCAGCTGGGGCGGACGATCGTCGTCTACGTGTCCGACAACGGCTTCTTCTTCGGGGAGCATCGGATCCGCACCGGGAAGGCGTATCCGTACGAGCCGGCGCTCAACGTGCCGTTTGCGATGCGAGTCCCGCCGCGATACACAGCCGCCAAGCCGCCCGGCTCCACACGCGCCGTGGTCTCGAACCAGGACATCGCGCCGACGCTGCTCGATTACGCGAACGCGAACGGCGCGGACGTCCAACCGTGTGCCGCACCGGGAGACTGCCGCCGCATCGACGGGCGCGCCCTGCAGCCGCTGCTGGGCGGTCCGGGCTCGTGGCCGCGTGACCGCGCGGTCCTCGCCGAGATCGACACCCTTCGGCGGGCGAAGGGCGACTCCGAGTGCCAGTGCGCCTACCACGCGATCCGCACGCCGCACTTCCTTTACTCGGAGCCCCTCCAGGGCGAGGGCGAGCTGTACGACCTGCGGCGCGATCCCGACGAGCTTCAAAACCGGATCCACTCGCGAAAGTACGCCGACCGGCGCCACCGTCTCGCGGCGCGGCTGCATCGGCTCAAGCGCTGCTCCGGCGTCGAGGGACGCGATCCGCCCGCGTCCGCGCCGTTCTGCGAATAGCCCGCTCGACGGTGGCATCTATGCTGGCCGTTCGGCCATGAGCTACTACGTCACCACGCCCATCTACTACGTGAACGCCGAGCCGCATCTCGGCCACGCGTACTCGTCGATCGCCGCCGACATCCTCGCCCGCCACATGCGCCAGCGCGGCGAGGACGTGTTCTTCCTCACCGGGACGGACGAGCATGGGGAGCCGGTGGCGCAGGCCGCCGAGAAGCTTGGGATCGAGCCGCGCGAGCTTGTCGATCGCAACGCGCCCAAGTTCAGAGAGCTCCTGCCGAAGATCGAGGTCTCCAACGACTTCTTCATCCGCACGAGCGACCCTCGGCACGAGGCGAAGGTCCAGGAGATCGTCCAGCTCGTCTACGACAACGGCTACGTCTACGAGGGGACGTACGAGGGGTGGTACTGCCCGAAGTGCGCCGACTTCAAGACCGAGCTCGAGATGGGACCCGGGCACACCTGCCTGATCCACAACATCCCGCTCGACCGCGAGCGCGAGGAGAATTGGTTCTTCAAGCTCTCCGCCTTCCAGGAGCAGCTCGAGCGCGTGTACGCCGAGCGCGACGACTTCGTGCGACCGAAGGCCCGCTACAACGAGGCACTCTCGTTCATCCAGGGCGGGCTCGAGGACGTGTCGCTGTCGCGGCCGAAGCTCACCTGGGGGGTCAGCCTGCCGTGGGACCCCGACCAGGTGATGTACGTGTGGTTCGACGCGCTGCTCAACTACGTCACCGCGCTGAGTTATGCGCGCGAGGGCGAGGACGTGACCGAGCGCTACTGGCCCGCGTTCCACATCATCGGCAAGGACATCCTCAAGTTCCACGCCGTCTACTGGCCGGCCTTCCTGATGGCCGCCGGCTATGAGCTGCCGAAGGGGATGTTCATCCACGGCTACCTCCTGATGGAGGGGCAGAAGATGTCGAAGTCGCTCGGCAACGTGCTCGATCCGTTCGAGGTCATCGAGCGGTTCGGCGCCGACACGCTGCGCTACTACTGCTTCCGCGAGGTTTCGTTCGGGCAGGACGGCTCGGTGTCCGCGGCCGGCTTCGAGGCCCGCTACGACTCCGAGCTCGCCAACGAGTACGGCAACCTCGCGAGCCGGAGCCTGGCGATGATCGAGCGCTACCGAGACGGGCGCGTGCCCGAGGCCGCGATCGATCCGGAGCTCTCGGGTGGAAGCGACGGCCTGGCCGGTCTCGAGAGCCAGGTCTGTGAGCTGCTCGACCGCGCCGAGCTGAGCCAGGCGCTCGAGGAGGTCTGGAAGCGGGTGCGGCGCCTCAACCGCTACGTGGAGGAGACGCGCCCGTGGGACCTCGCCAAGGACGAGGGTCAGGCGGACCGGCTCGACGAAGTGCTCTACAACCTGGCCGAGGGCCTTCGCGTGACGACCCTGCTCCTCACGGCCTACATGCCGGAGACGGGGGAGCGGATGCTGGACGCGCTCGGCGTCGAGGGCCGGGAGATCCAGGCGTTCGGCACGCACCGAGGCGGCCAGACGGTCGAGAAGCTGCCGCCTCTCTTCCCGAAGATCGAAGCCGCGGCCGCCTAGCTTCGAAGCGGCGTACGGACGCCCTCCTAGACTGCGGCCGTGGTCGATACGCACGCGCATCTCGGGGTCTGCGAGCCCGCTGACGGCGAGCTCGTGGCCGCCGCCCGGCGCACCGGCGTGCGACGGATCCTCACGGTTGGCCTCGACGAGACCTCCAACCGGGAGGCGATCGCCGCCGCGGAGGAGCACGAGGAGGTGTTCGCCGCGGTCGGGCGCCACCCCAACTCCGCCACCGGGTTCGACGACGCCGCCGCGGCCGACATCGAGGAGCTCGCCGCCAATGAGCGGGTGCGCGCGATCGGGGAGACCGGCCTCGACTACTACCGCGACTCGGCGTCGCCCGATGACCAGCACACGGCCTTCATCGCGCAGATCGGGATCGCGCGCCGCGCGGGGTTGCCGCTGGTGATCCATCTGCGCAACCAGCCCGGGACCGGCGACGCGCTGGCCGACACGTTTGCCGCGCTGGCCGGCAACGCCGCGGGCCTCACGGTGATCCTCCACTGCTGCTCGGTCCCGGCTGGCCGGGTCGGCGAGGCGATCGAGCGCGGCTGGTACTGCTCGTTCGCCGGCAACGTCACCTATCCGCGAGCGGATGAGGTGCGCGAGACGGCTCGCCTGGTCCCGGACGAGCTGCTGCTGGCGGAAACCGACTCCCCGTTCCTGGCGCCGCAGTCCGTTCGCGGCAAGCCGAACCAGCCGGCCAACGTGGTCGAGGTTGGCGAGCTGCTGGCCACCGAGCGAGGCGTCTCCTACGCGGAGCTCGAGCGCACTGTGGAGGCGAACGCACATCGAATCTTCCGATGGTGAAGACGGCAGACAGATCACCCGCCAGCGGCGGAGGCGAAGCCGAGCACGGTGGCGGAATGAGATGGTGAAGCTCGGACAGAACTTCCTCGCGGACCCGAACCTGCTGGATGCGATCGTCCGCGACGCCGAGCTCCAGCCGGACGACGTGGCGCTCGAGATCGGGGGCGGGGAGGGCGTTCTGACCGAGCGGATCGCGGAGCGGGTGGCGCACGTGCACGTGGTCGAGCTGGACGGGCGGCTCGCCGGCGAGCTCGAGGAGCTTGCGGAGCGCGCCGGAAACGTCTCGGTGGTGCGCGGCGACGCGATGCGCCTCGATCTGGGGGCCCTTGATCCCGCGCCGACGACGGTGCCCTCCAACCTTCCGTACTCGGTCGCGACGCCGGTGCTCTTGCGGACGATCGCCGAGTTGCCGAGCGTGGAGAGGTGGACGGTGATGGTCCAGCGCGAGATCGCCGACCGTCTTCGCGCAGAGCCGGGAACGTCCGCCTACGGATCGCCGAGCGTCCTCGTCCAGCTGGCCTGCGAGGTCGAGCTGATCCGGGCCGTCAACAGGGCCGTGTTCCGGCCCCGTCCCCGGGTGGACTCGGCGCTCGTGCGGCTGCGGCGGCTCGGCCCCGCGGCCGCGGCGGGCGTGGCGCGGCTGGTGCGCGACGCCTTCGCCCACCGGCGAAAGCCCCTCGCGAGCTCGCTGGAGCTGGCCGGTGGGGCGTCGCGGCCGGAGGCGCGGGCCGCGCTCGAGCGAATCGGGCTCGACCCGGCCGTGCGAGCCGAGCGGCTGGCGCCTGGCGAGCTCGCCGCGCTCGCCGCCGAGCTGGGGGTCGCTTGACGCTTCGCGCTCCGGCCAAGCTGAACCTGTGCCTGTATCTCGGCCGACCTCGCGAGGACGGGCTGCACGACCTGCGCTCGCTGTTCTGCCCGCTGACGCTCTCCGATCGGATCGTGGTGAGCGACGCGGAGCGGGATGAGGTCGTGTGCCCGGATGTCGAGGGGCCGAATCTGGCCGCGGCCGCGCTCGCCGGCCTGCGCGCTCGCGGGTGGCCGCGGCACCCGGTGCGGGTCGAGATCGAGAAGCGGATCCCGGTGGCCGCGGGCCTCGGCGGCGGCAGCGCCGACGCCGCGGCGGTGTTGCGGCTGGCCGGTGATGAGGTGGAGGGCCTGCCCGACCTCGCTGCCGAGCTTGGAGCGGACGTTCCTTCCCAGCTCGATCCGGCGCTCGCTCTGGTCGCGGGCGCGGGCGAGGTCGTCGAGCCGCTCGAGCCTCCGCGTCACTTCGGGGTGGTGCTGGTCGCGGCCGAGGACGGGCTCTCCACCGCGGACGTGTACACCGAGGCGGACCGGCTCGGGCTCGGCCGCGACCCGGCCGAGCTCGATTCGATCGCCGCCGAGCTGCGCAAGGCGGCCGGGCGGGGGGCATCCCCGCTCGACTACCGCGAGCTGCTGGTCAACGACCTGGCGCATGCGGCGCTGTCGCTTCGGCCCGCGATCGGCGGCGCGCTCGCTGCGCTCACCGACGCGGGGGCCCAGGTCGCGCTGCTGACCGGATCGGGGCCGACGGCGTTCGGGATCTTCGAGGACATCGCCGAGGCCGACGCCGCGGCGGGGCAGCTGGCGCCGCGGTTCGCGGGAGCGATCGTGGCGGGGCCGGATCCGGAGCGATGAAGCTGGACGGGGAGAGCAGCCGCAGGGAGCGGCTGATCCAGCTCGCGGTAATCGTGCTGGTCGTCGCCGGCCTTGTCGCGTTCAGCGAGCTCGCGCCGAACATCAGCCTTCAGAACACGCTGAACGACGTCGCGAGCAAGCTGGGCAAGCTCACGTACCTGTTCGTCGGCGTCGCGGCGTTCATCGAGACGGCGGCGTTCGTCGGGCTCGTGCTGCCCGGCGAGACGGTGGTGATCCTCGGCGGGGCCGTCGCGGGGCAGGGAGAGACGTCGGTCATCCTCACGATCGGGATCGTCTGGGTGTGCGCGTTCTCCGGGGACTCGGTCAGCTTCCTGCTCGGCAGGAGGCTCGGCCGCGGCTTCATCCTCCGCCACGGTCCGCGGGTGCGGATCACGCATGAGCGCTTCGCGCGCGTCGAGGACTACTTCTCGCGCCACGGCGGCAAGACGATCCTGATCGGGCGCTTCATCGGGCTCGTGCGGGCGCTCGCGCCGTTTGTTGCCGGCAGCTCGGCGATGCGGTACACGAGCTTCCTGCCGTACAGCGTGCTCGGCACCGGCCTGTGGTCGGCCGGGTACGTGCTGCTCGGGTACTTCGCCTCGCGAAGCCTGGACGCCGCCGCGCATGCGGCCGGGCAGGGCACGCTGTTCTTCGGAATCGCGGTGGTCGCGATCGTCGCGATCGTCTGGGCCGTCCGCTTCCTGCGCGATCCCGCGAATCGCCGGCGGGTGGTTGCGGGCATGGAGCGGCGCCCTCTCCTTCGGCCGGTGGTGGTCCTCGGGCGCCGGATCCAGCCTCAGGCGCGGTTCCTGCTCGCTCGAATCACTCCGGGTGGGCTGGGACTCGAGTTCACGACGCTGGTGGCCGTGCTGGCGGTGGCGGTGTACATCGTGGTCGCCTACACCTCGACCATCTCGGCCCATCCGGGGCCAACCCCGGGCGACCACACGGCGCTCGACGTGGCGAACAAGCTGCAGGCGGCGTGGCTCGTCTCGGTGGCGAAGGTCGTCACGGCGCTCGGATCCTCGGCCGTGGTCATTCCGCTCGCCGTGATCGGCTTCGGCCTCCTCGCGTGGGAGCGGCGGTGGGAGGAGGCGGCGGTGCTGGCCGTCGCCATGGTCATCATCTACATCGGGGTCGCGGAGCTGAAGGCACTGACCGATCGCCCGCGCCCGCCCGATCCGCTGACGGGCAGCAGCGGCTCCGGGTTCCCCAGCGGCCACGCCGCCCACTCGATGCTCTATCCGTGGCTGGCGTTGACGCTCGTCATCCGGTTGCGCCCGGGCATCGTCGGCGGCACCGCGCTCCTGGTGACGGGCTTCGCGATCGCGGCGGTCGTCGGGCTCTCGCGCGTCTACCTGCGCGTGCATTACCTGAGCGACGTCACGAGCGGTTGGGCGCTGGGCGCCGCCGCCTTCTCCCTGTGCGCGGCCGTCGCTCTTTTGGCCACGCACCTCCGCAAGAACTCGGCTCGGGCCAGCCCGGCGCGGTGACGCCCGCTGGGCGTTTGAGGAGGGCGATTCCGTTCGCCATCGCCCGGTTGCGGCACAATTGAGCGCCTAGATGCTGGACGTGGGGATCGGCACCGAGTACTTCCTGTTCGGCGGGGCGGGCGTCATCACCCTGCTCGCGTTCACGGCGCTGATCCTGGTCCCGGCGATCGGCGCCTACGGGCGCACCTGGGAGAAGGCGACGGCCGTGCTGCTCTCCGTGTTCGTGCTGGTCGTCCTGGTTCTGGTGGGCGTCGCGATCGGTGTGCTGATCGTCTACTACTGGCCGCAAATTACGCAGGCGCTTCCCGGGGTTTGAGGCTTCACCTCGCGCCGGCCGGGGTGCCCGCGACTACCATGCTCCGGTGAGCCCGGAGCAAGCTGAACGCAAAGCGCCTGCAAAAGGGGACACCGAGAGCCTCCTCGAAGAGCTCTCGGCGGCGATCGAGTCTGGCGCCGGCCTCCCGGCCGTGACGCGCGCCGCCGCGCAGGCCTTGGGGGCGAGCGTGGCGCTGATCGACCGCTCGAGCGCGGTGCTCGGCGTTGCCGCCTCATCCCAGGCGGAGGAGAAGAAGCTGCTATCTGGCGCGGACGACGTGGAGTGCGCGGAGCTTCGAGTCGCCGACGCCGCCGTCGGTGAGCTTCGCTACCGGTGGCGCGGGGACGCGGCGTCGCCAGTCCTCGCTCGGATGGTGTCGACGCTCCTCGCTCTCGAGGTCGAGCGCTCGCGATCCCCGGAGTGGGCCAGCGACGAGGCGGCCGCGGCGTTCGTGCGGGCGCTGCTCGGGCGCCAGGTCACCGATCGCGGGGACATCGTCGCCCGGGCTGCGGAGCTGGGAGCGGCGGTCGAGCGCGGCGCGGGCGTGATCGTGGCGCGCGCGGTGCCGCTCACGGCGCAGGCCGGCGACTGGCGCGGGCGGGTGCTGACGGTGGCCCTGCGGGCCGTGAGGTCGGTTGGGTCCGGCTCCGTCGGAGCGCTGGGCGAGGGCGAGACGGCCGAGATCGTGGCAATCGTGCCGGCCGGCGAGGACGGGCAGCTCGGGCGCGCGGCGCAGGCGCTCGAGCGGGAGATGGGCGCTGCGCTGTCGGGCTTCGGCATCACGGTGGCGCACAGCCGCTGGACCGAGGATCCGGTCGACCTCTACCGGGCGGGCAAGGAGGCCGAGCTCGCGGCCAACGTGGCCGAGGCGGAGGGCCGCACCATGCTGGCGTTCGAGGACACGGGCGCCTACCGGCTGCTCCTGCCGGCGATGAGCGAGGACCCGGCGGAGCTCGAGAGCTTCTACCGGGAGACGCTGGCCCCGCTCGCGGCCTACGACGAGCAGTACGAGACCGAGCTCACGAAGACGGTGGAGACCTACCTGGACAACGACGGCAACGTGGCGCAGACCGCCGCGAGCCTGTTCACGCACCGGCACACGGTCCGCTACCGGCTGGAGCGGGTGAAGGAGCTGACCGGCCACGACATCGGCTCGAGCGAGGGGCGGGAGAAGCTGAGCCTCGGCCTGAAGGCGATGCGGGTCCTGGGCATCGCGAGCGCGGCGGGCCCGGCGACCGAGCCGGGCGCGGAGGGCGGCCGGGTGAGGCCGCCCGCGGAGGACTGACGGGAGGATCGCGATGTCCGGTGAGTGGATCGACGTCTCGGTGCCGGTGCGCTCGGGGATGGTCCACTGGCCGGACGACGGCCCCGTCCGCTTCGAGGCGGCCTCTCGGATCTCGAAGGGCGCCGAGGCGAACGTCACTCGGCTCGATATGAGTGCCCATACGGGTACGCACATGGACGCGCCGCTCCATTTCTTCGACGACGATCCCGGCATGGAGGCCTTCCCGCTCGAGATCGGGATGGGGCACGCGCGAGTCATCGCGATCGAGGGCAAGGAGCCGATCGATCGCGGCTCGCTCGAGGACCTGGGGATCGAGAGCGGGGAGCGGCTCCTGTTTCGCACGGCCAACTCGGAGCGGGCGTGGTGGGAGCGCGATTTCGACCCCGACTTCGTGTACGTGTCGTACGAGGCGGCCGAGCTCCTCGGCGAGGTCGGGGTCGCGCTGGTCGGCGTCGACTACCTGTCGGTGGGCGGCCCCGGAGACGAGGGCGGCGAGGTCCACCGGGCGCTGCTGGGAGCCGGCGCGTGGGTGGTCGAGGGCCTGGACCTGTCGGCCGTCGAGCCCGGCCGTTACGAGCTCATCTGCCTGCCGATCAAGCTGGTGGGAAGCGACGGAGCTCCGGCGCGCGTGCTGGTCCGGCCGGTCGGGGGCTGAGGTCAGCCATCGTTCTGGCTCACGCCGGCGGCCAGCTCGTCGAGCGGGGTGTCGGTGTCGGTGAGGCGGTCGCGGTCGATCGTCGCCTTCGAGCGGATGATCGCCTGGATGTCGTCGGTGACGTCCCAGACGTTCACGTTCATGCCCGCCCGTACACGGCCGTCGCGAAGCCAGAAGGCGACGAACTCACGGGCGTCGACGTCGCCGCGGAAGACGACCTCGTCCTCGCCCGTCGCGTAGCCCGCGTACTCCATGCCGACGTCGTACTGGTCGGAGAAGAAGTAGGGGACGTTGTCGTAGGGGGCGTCCTTGCCGAGCATGTTGCGCGCCGCGGCCGGGCCCTGGTTGAGGGCGTTCGCCCAGTGCTCCACGCGGATGCGCTCCTCGAAGAGGGGGTGGAAGGCGTTCGCGATGTCGCCGGCGGCGTAGATCCCCGGGGCGCTGGTCTCCAGGCGCTCGCTCGTGAGGACCCCGTTGTCGGTCTCCAGCCCGGCGTCCTCGGCGAGCTTCGTGCGGGGCGCGACTCCCACGCCGACGACCACGAAGTCGGCGTCGATCGAGCGGCCGTCTCCCGTGTGCACCGCCTCGACGCTTCCTGAGCCCGCGAAGGACTCGAGCGCGGTGTCCGTGAGGAGCTCGACGCCGTGGTCGGTGTGGATGTCGCGGTAGATGGCGCCCAGCTCGGAGCCGAGCACGCGCTCCAGCGGGAGGGAGGCCATCTCCAGAACGGTCACCTCGCAGCCCTTGATGCGCGCGGAGGCGGCGACCTCGGCGCCGATCCAGCCGGCGCCGATCGTCACCAGCCTGCCGCCGGCCTCGATGCGCTCGGCGATCGCGTCGGAGTCGGCCGTGGTTCGCAGGTAGAGGATTCCGTCGAGGTCGGAGCCGTGGACGTCGAGGCGGCGGGGCTCGGCGCCCGTGGTGAGCAGCAGGCGGTCGTAGCCGATGCGCTCGCCGCCCGCGAGCGCGACCTCGGATGAGTCGGGGTCGATCGACTCGACCTCCGTCGAGGTGCGCAGGTCGATGTCGTTGGCCTCGTAGAAGCCCTCGTCGTGGACGTAGGGCACCTCGGTGGTCTCCCGACGCAGGTAGTCCTTGGAGAGGGGCGGGCGCTCGTAGGGGCGCTCCGATTCGGCGCCGAGCAGGACGACCCGCCCGTCGAATCCCTCCTCGCGCAGGGTCTCGGCGGCCTTGGCGCCGGCGAGGCTGGCTCCAACGATCACGAAGGTTTGGTCCGTTGCCATCTGGGTCTCCTCTCGGATCAGGTTTGGCGCGCCGCGAGCGCGAGGAACTCCTGGCGGGTGCGGGGATCGTCGCGGACGAGGCCGCGAAGCGCTGAGGTGGCGGTGAGCGTGCCGGGCTTCTGGACGCCGCGCACGGACATGCACAGGTGCTCGGCCTCGATCACGACGCCGACGCCCTTGGGCTCCAGGTGCTCGTCGATCCAGGCGGCGATCTCGCTGGTCATCCGCTCCTGCACCTGGAGGCGGCGGGCGAACAGGTCGACGACGCGGCCGAGCTTGGACAGGCCGATGATCCGGTCGCCGGGTAGATAGCCGACGTGGGCGACGCCACCGAAGGGCAGCAGGTGGTGCTCGCATAGCGAGTTGAACTGGATGCCGCGGGCGATCACGAGCTCGTCGTAGCCCTCGTCGTTCGGGAAGGTCGTGGGTTTGAAGGGCTGGGGGCTGAGGAGCTCCGCGTAGGCCGCAGCGATGCGGCGCGGCGTATCGCGCAGGCCGTCGCGGTCGGGATCCTCGCCGAGGGCGATCAGGAGCTGGTGGGCGGCGTCCTCAGCGCGCTCGAGGTCGATGCGCGTGCCGCTCGCGACTGCGTGGAGGAGGGCGGGGTTCACGCTGCCTCCAGCTGGAGGACGGCGCTGCAGGAGCGGCCGACCGGGTCGTGCTCGTGGCGGACGGCGTGCAGGCCGCTGCCGGAGCCGTCGAGGATCCCGTCGACGACGGCGTCGACCAGCTTGCAGACGAGCGCGGGGCGTTCGGGGGAGATGAGGGGGCATGGGCATCCGGTCAGAAGGAGCCGGTTCCCCTCCAGCCGGGCGTCGAAACCGAGGCGGGCGAGGACGCGTATGAGCTCGTGGTTCGCGTCGTTCGGCCCGGCGGCCGCGACGGCCGTGCGGCCCCAGCGCGCGCCGAGCCGGTGGAGCGCCCGCGGGTCCGGCCTGGTCGTCCCGAGGGCGGCGCCGAGGAGCTCGGCCATCGCCAGGAAGCCGTCGTCGGGGACGGTCCAGTCCTCGCGGAGGGCATAGAGGGTGCGGGGGCGGCCCGGGGAGCCGGCAGGCCCACGGCTGCGCTCGAGGAAGCCCTCGGCCTCCAGGGCGCTCAGATGGGCGCGGGCGGTGTTGGGGTGGACGCCGGCGGCCTTCGCGAGGTCGTCGAGCGAGGCGGGTCCGCCGGCCGCGAGCCTGCGGACGAGCCGGGCGCGGACGGGATCGGCGACTGCGTCGAGCATGGAAACCATTTCCTACAGAAAACTGTAGGGAATTCGCCGAGCCGATGCGTTGCGGGTCAAGTTGCTTGGGTCTCTCCTACAGGGGGCGCGATGCATCGGATCATCAGGCCCGCCGGTCTACGCTATCCGCGACTCTGGGGAGTCGTCCAATCGGCAGGACTCACGGTTTTGGTCCGTGCAATCCCGGTTCGAATCCGGGCTCCCCAGTTCCGTCCGGTGAACGAACGTGCGGATGACCGGGACTCCGGAAGTGGATGGCGTCGTCAGCCGCGGCCGGCCGCCTAGCGGCGCGGGGGGCCGATGACCGGTGTCTTGAGCGGTGCGGCGAGACCGAGGAAGGCGACGATCTGGTGGCCGCCGGGGTTCGTCTGCACCGGCACCTGGAGCCAGTTGTTGGCCAGCCACACGTTGCCGGATGGGTCGACGGCGACGCCGGTGTTGCGGACCAGGCCGTCGAAGCCGTAGCCGCTGTTGGGGGCGATCGGATCGCCCGTGTCGGTGCCGGGCGGGCAGTGATTGGGCCGGACCCCGCAGACGTTGCCGAGCGTCTGCTTGTTGAAGTTGGCCACCCAGACGTTGTCGTTGCCGTCGACGGCGATCCCCCAGGGCATCTTCGTACCGCCGCCGGTAAACGGCGACCCTTGCTGGACGACACCGTTGTGGTTCAAGAGGGTCACCGAGCCGGTGCCCGTGAGTGGGCGCAGCGGCGGGTTGCAGGGGAAGTACACCTTGCCCGAGTTGGCGACCCAGATGTTGCCCTTGCTGTCGGTGGCAAGGCCCATCGGCCGCCTGATCGCGGTCGTCACCGGCGAGTTCGCGGTCGGCGTGCCGTCGGGGTTGAGGATCGCGACACGGCTGTCTTGGTTTCCGGCCACGAACACCTGCCCGCGATCGTTGATCGCGATTCCGAACGGGCTCGTGATCCCGAGGCCGCTCGCCACGATCGCCCTGGAGGGGTCACCGCCCGGATACTTGGTGACGGTGCCGTTGCCGCAGTTGGCGATCCAGATGTTGCCGTCGCGGTCGGGAGCGGTCCCCTGGGGCTCGTTTATCGGCCCGGCTGTGTAGCCGCCGCCGAAGGTGTCGGTGCGGGGAGGGGACAGCGGATTACCGGAGGCCGTGAACTCCGAGACGCTGTTGCGCGGCGGCGGGTCAGCGCACCCCTTCCCCTGGAAGCCGTAGTTGCTGACCCAGACATGGCCGTTGGGGGCGATCGTGATCCCGAAGCCCGAGCCGCTCAGACCGCCGCCGGTGAACGGCGAGCGAGGAGCGAAGCGGCCGTCGGGGGTGAACTTGAACAGCTGGTCGCTTGCGCACTGGGAGACGTGCGGGTCCGCGCCGTAGTTGTAGTTGTTGTTGACCCAGAGGTTGCCGTGCTTGTCGATCGCGAAGGCCCCGGGACCGTCGAGGCTGGTGCCATCTCCGTCGAAGCGCAGGGCCAGCGTCCAGCCGTCCGGGCGCTCGCCCGGGCCGAGCGCCGGTCCGTACGGGGCCGGCCCCAAGGAGGCGAGCTTGAAAAGCCCCTTGACGTGAGCGGCCGGGTTGCGGGCGATGTCGGCGATCGCCTCGAGGGTGCCGGCCGGGGCCGAGCCGCCCGGCGGCGTCGCGAGCCTCAACAGCCGCGAGCAATGCTTCGTCGAGCGAGCGCACTGCGGCAGCATGTTGGCAAGCGAGTTGAACGCCCGAAGCGTCGTGGTCTCGTCGCCGTTAGGGGTCCGTCTAAGCACGCGCGCGAGGCCTCCGGTGGGCACGTGGGCGAGGTTGGTCCCCATCGCGGCGGCGTTCTGGAGTCCTGGCGCGCTCCCGGCGATCGCCCTCGCGCCGTGGACGAACTGGGCGAGCGAGTATCCGGCCGCGACCGTTGTTCGCTCGTTGACGACGGCCTTACGGGGGAACCGAGGCGTTCCGAGCACCGCCGCGAGCCTGACGGCCGACCCGCGCCCCGCGATCAGGTAGAGAGTCGCGATCGAGCGCCGTGGCGCGCGGTAGTGGAGCTTGAACGAGCCGTTTCGATGAGTGCGCGAGCTCGCCAGCGGCGTCGCGCTCGAATTCGCTGAACCGGCGCGGTACAGCGTGACGGGCACCGAGCCCAGCTGCTTGCCTCCGCTCACGACCTCGCCGCGCACTTTCGCTGCCGCGGCCCCCTCCGGCCCGCCGATCGGAGCAAGCGTCAGCGCCGCGATGACCCCGACCGCCAGTACCGCAAGTGCCGCGTTGCCGCGGGCTCGACCTGTTGGCGACTCGGCACCTCGTGTGGCCGTTCCCATCGCTCGCTCCTTCCTTTCTGCGATACCGGACGCGGCTGCCTCACGGTAGCCGACGGCGCCGATGACCGCGTGGCAGGGCTCTGACAGACCTCAGCTGGCAACGCCCGGCCCATGGGAGACGCCCTGGCACTTTACGATTCCGTAGGTGAGCGGCCCTACCGTGCTGATCATGGCCGCCGGCGAGGGGACTCGGATGCGCTCGTCGGTGCCGAAGATGCTGCATTCAGTCTGCGGGCGCCCGATGGTGGCCTGGCCGGTGCTCGCTGCGCGCGAGGCGGGGGCTGAGCGTGTGTGCGTGATCGTCTCGCCCGCGCGCGAGCTCTCGTCGGCGCTTCCCGAGGGAACGGAGACCGCCGTGCAGACCCAGTCCGACGGGACCGGCGGCGCTGTGCGCGCGGCCCTCGGCGCAATCGAGAGCGCCGAGACCGTGATCGTCATGAACGGCGACCACCCGCTGGTGACGCCCGCGGCCCTCGAGGACGTCTACCGGGTGCACACCGAGTCCGGGGCCGCCGCGACGGTGGTGACCGTCGAGCGGGAGGACGCCGAGTCGCTCGGCCGCGTGGTTCGCGACTCCAACGGCGACTTCGAGCGCATCGTCGAGACCAAGTACCCGGAGGGGATCCCGCCCGAGATCCTGGCCATCTGTGAGGTCAACACCAACACCTTCGCGTTCGATGCCGCTGCGCTCGCCGACGCGCTCGGGCGCATCACGAACGACAACGCGGCCGGCGAGTACTACATCGGCGACGCGCTGCAGCTGATGCGCGAGGACGGCAAGCGGGTGATCGTCCACAAGGTCGACGACATCTCGGTGAACATCGGGGTCAACAACCGGGTCGAGCTGGCGACCGTGAACGAGATCGCCCGGCAGCGGATCAACGAGCGCCACATGCTCGACGGCGTGACGATCACCGATCCGGCTTCCACCTGGATCGACGCCGAGGTGGAAATCGAGCCTGACTCGGTGATCGAGCCCGGCACGACGCTTCGCGGCGACACGAAGGTCGGCGGCTCCACGATCGTCGGCCCCCACACGACGATCATCGACTCGACCGTCGGCTCGCAGGTCACGATCCCGCACTCCTACGTGGTCGAGAGCGAGATCGGCGACGGCTGCAGCGTCGGCCCGTTCGCCTACCTGCGGCCCGGCACGGTGCTCGCCGAGGGCGCGAAGGCCGGCACCTTCGTCGAGCTCAAGAACTCGAAGATCGGCCGGGGGACGAAGGTCCCGCACCTGTCGTACATCGGCGATGCCGACGTCGGCGACGAGACGAACCTCGGTGCCGCGACGATCACCGCCAACTACGACGGATTCCGCAAACACCGCACGAAGATCGGGCACGGCGTGCACACTTCCGTTGACACGACCCTGGTCGCTCCGGTAAGCATCGGCGACGGCGCCTACACTGGCGCCAACTCAGCGATTACCGAGGACGTGCCGCCCGGCGCCCTCGGAATCGCGAGGCCGAGACAAGAGAACATCGAGGGCTACGCCGACAAGAAGGCGCGCGAGGAGACTCAGGAAGGCGACACGGAGGACTCGTGACCACGATCGAGGAACGCACGGAGGAACGCACGAGCCCCCTCAGCTCGATCCCGCAGGAGTACACGAAGCGCCTGATGGTCTTCGGCGGGCGCGCGTCGATGGAGCTCGCGGCCAAGATCGCTGGCAAGCTCGACGTCGACCTCGGCAAGGTGAAGCTCCAGACCTTTGCCGACGGCGAGGTCTACTGCCGCTACGAGGAGTCCATCCGCGGCGCGGACGTCTTCCTCGTGCAGTCGACGGCCGCCAACGCCGCCCACGGCATGACCCCCAACGATTCGCTCGTCGAGCTCCTCGCGATGGTCGACGCCGCCCAGGGCGCCTCCGCCCACAGGATCATCGCCGTCATGCCCTGGTACGGCTACGCGCGGCAGGACAAGAAGTCAGAGCCGCGCGAGCCGATCTCCGCGCGTGTCGTCGCCAAGTGCCTGGAGGCCGTCGGGGTCGACCGCGTGCTCACCATGGACCTCCATTCCGGCCAGATCCAGGGGTTCTTCGAGGTCCCCGTCGATCACATGACCGCGATGCCCATGCTCACCCAGTGGTTCATGGACCAGGCATTCACCGAGGACCTCGTGATCGTCTCCCCGGATGCCGGCCGGGTGAAGGTGGCGCGCAACTTCGCCCGCAAGATCGGTGTGCACTGGGCCGTGATGGAGAAGGAGCGCCCGGCGCAGCAGGTCGCCGAGATCGGCTACGTCGTCGGCGACGTTCGCGGCAAGACAGCGGTGCTGGTCGACGACATGATCGACACCGCGGGAACCCTCTGCGCGGCAGCCACCACCGTGCGGGAGGAGGGCGCCGCCAGCGTCATCGCGACCGCCACGCACGGCGTCTTCTCCGGCCCCGCCTACGAGCGCCTCGCCTACGAGAACTCGCAGATCGAGCGGATCGTCGTCACCGACACGATCCCGCTCCGCCCGGGGGCGCCGGACAACATCACCGTGCTCCCGACCGCGCCGACGCTGGCGGACTCGATCCGCCGGATCTTCGCCGACGACTCCGTCAGCGAGATCTTCGCCGGCGAAAACCAGCTCTTCTAACCCGCAGCCAACCTTCCTTGACCCCGCTGCTGTCGGAGATCGGGCTTCCCCTTGACCTGATCGGCGCCGCGATGCTCGCGTTCGGCCTCTTTCGACCGAGCAAGGCGAGCTATCCGGGTTGGGTGCGCTCGCCCTGGGAGGCGAGCCAGGACCAGGCGTTCGGCGTGGTCGGCTTCGCGTTCCTCGCGGTCGGGTTCATCCTCCAGGCTCTGTCCAACCTCGGGTTGGGGAAGGTCCCCGAGACCGCGGCCGCGGACATCGCGCCGGTGATCGTGCTCTGCGCCGGGACGCTGCTCGCGTACGCGTTCTACGGCCTGGTCTACGTCTGGCGCTTTCCGCGCGAGTACAGGAGGGCGCGGGAGGATGCCCCGCCAATCCAGCGCCGGCGCGATGGCCTGCGGTTCTGGGTCTACGCCGAGGAGTAGCCGTCCTTGCGGACTCGGCTCAGAAGATGATGCCGAGGATGACGAGCGCGCCGAACATGGCCCCCAGGACGCCGATGATCCCGAGCAGCAGGAAGGCGCTCTCTGCTCAGACGCCGAAGTCGGAGATCTTCCACTCGTCCCTGATCAGGAACAGGTGGAAGGTGCTCGACTGCGTGCCCTTGTCGCCCGGTGAGCGCAGGCCGGCGTCCACCACCGCCTGGTTGCCGCTGACCCGCACGTCGGCGACCTTCGTGATCTTGGTGGCGGCCAGCTGGTCGCCGAGAAAGGCCTTCAGGATCTCGTCGCACCCCTTCAATCCCTCCCGCGCGGCGATGCTCCCGGCGCGCTGCTCGATCGTTCGCTGCTCCTGGTGGGTCAGCTGATCGCACGCGGTCTTGAAGTCCCGCTGCTGGGCCGCCGAGAAGAAGCCCTCCACCGCGTCCTGGGCTCGCTGAGCCTGGCTCGGCGGGTTGGAGAATGGGCCCACGTCGGCGATCGCCAGGGCGACGACGACGATCCCCGCCAGCAGGATGGCCGCGGCGATCCGGCGGCGGGCAGTCTCCGACAGATTGCCCATGAGCGGAAGCTAGTCAGCGGAGCCGGCTGATGACGCAGTCGGCCGCGGTCGCCGGCTCGGCGCCTGGTTGCGGTCACCACACACCGGCCGACTACCCTCCCCCGGCCGTGAAGCGCATCGGCCACAAGGGGGCGGACCTGATCCGGCCGGGGAACACGCTCGAGAGCTTCGAGGCGGCCGTCGACGCAGGCGCCGAGATGATCGAGCTGGACGTCCTGCGGCCCAAGGCGGAGTTCCGTGACGGCGCCGACTGGCGCCGGGCCGCAGCCGGCCCGGCGGACGACGGTGCCCCCCCGCTGCTCGTGGCCCACGACTGGGGCGACGCCGCGCGGCGCAGCCCGATGCGCTTCGACGAGGCCATGGACGCGTTCACGCGCCCACCGCTCGACGGCATCGCGATCGACCTCGACCTGAAGATCGCCGGCCGCGAGAACGAGATCGTTGACGCGCTGCGCGAGCGAAGGCTGATCGACCGGGCCTCGATATCGACGATGGAGGTGTCGAGCCTCGCGGCGCTCAAGGAGCTCGACGGAGGCGTCGTCACCGGCTGGACCCTCCCCAAGGTCACCCGCGACTGGAACTCGATGCCCTGGGCGCGCCCCCTCGTGGCCGGCGGGCTGATCGCGCTGCGGGCGCGGCTTCCCGGCGTCGTGCGCCGGAGGGCTCCCGAGCTCGGCGTGCGGGCCATCTGGGCCTACCACCCCGTGGTGACCCGGCGCCTCGTGGACCAGTGCCACGAACAGGGCCTCGAGCTGATCGCGTGGACCGTTGACGAGCTGCCCAGGATGCGCACGCTGGCGGCCATGGGCGTCGACGGCATCTGCACCAACGACCCCCGCCTGTTCGACCGGCTCTGATCCGCGCCGGGGTCCACCGGCCGCCCGGATAGAGTCCGTTCGTGCCGTTCGGCGGATCCCAGCACGCGCACGTGAAGTCGGCGCTGCACCTGCACGCGCGCGCGAAGGAGGCGGGCGTGGCCCCGTCCACCACCGCGGCGGCCGATCCGGACAAGATCGCCCCGGGCACGGTGATGGCGCTGGTCGCGATGGGCCTCGGCGTGATCGTCATCGCGAACGACTTCACGGCCCTGAACGTCGCCCTGACCGCGATCGAGGGCGACTTCAACGTCGATCTCGGCACCGCCCAGTGGGTGATCAACGCCTACTGCCTGGTCTTCGGCATGGCGATCGTCACCGGCGGCCGGCTCGCCGACCTGTTCGGGCGCCGGCGGGCGTTCTTCGTCGGCTCGGCGCTGTTCGCCGGGTTCTCGCTGCTCGGAGGGCTGGCGCCGAACGCCATCTTCCTGATCGCGATGCGGGTCGGCATGGGGCTCGGCGGCGCCCTCATGTGGCCGGCCATCCTGGGCATGACCTATGCCGCGTTGCCAGAGTCGAAGGCGGGGCTCGCGGGCGGCCTCATCCTCGGCGCGGCCGGATTGGGGAACGCCATGGGGCCGCTCCTGGGCGGCGTCCTGACCGACGCGCTCTCGTGGCGCTGGATCTTCTTCCTCAACGTGCCGATCGCGATCGTCGCCGTCCTCGTGACCTGGGCCAAGGTCCACCAGCCGCGGCCCCAGGTGGAGGACGAGCGGATCGACTACCCCGGCATCGCGACCCTCTCCATCGGGCTGTTCCTGGTCCTGCTGGCGTTCGACCAGGCGGCGGACTGGGGATTCGGCAGCCCGGCGGTGATCGGGATGTTCGTGGTTGCGGGACTGCTGCTCGCGTCGTTCGCGTTCATCGAGCCACGGATGAGGAAGAGCGCCCTGATCCCCGTGGACGTGTTCAAGACCACCGAGTTCCGCAACGCGTGCATCACTGTCACGCTCATGTCGGCGGTCTTCTTCGTCACCGTGCTCTACGGGCCCCAGTTCATGGAGAAGATCCTGGGCTACTCCGCCCTGAAGGCCGGCGTCGGAATGCTGCCGATGCTCGCCACGTTTGCGCTGACGTCGTTCATCGCCGGGCCGCTGTACGGACGCCTGGGGCCGAAGATCACCATCACGGCCGGGGCCGTCGGGCTTGCCGTCGGGCCGTTCCTCCTGTCGATGGTCGACGCGGGCTCGAGCTACAGCTCGCTGATCGTCGGGTTCGCGCTGACGGGGCTCGGAGCCGGGCTCTTCTATCCCTCGGTCACGACGGCGGGCGTCACGGCGCTCGACCCCTCGCGCACGAGCCTCGCGGGCGGCCTGGTCTACATGTGCCAGATCGGCGGCGGCGCGATCGGGGTGGCGATCACCACGACGATCTTCACGATCACCTCCGAGAACGACCTCGACTCCAAGGCGACCGCTGCCGGCCATCAGTTGACCGATCACCAGGTCGCGGTGCTTCACGGTCAGCTCGCCGGCACCCAGGCGGCGACGGAGGCGCTGCATCAACTGCCCGCCTCGGCTCAGAACGTGATTACGCCGATCATCAAGGACTCGTTCGCCGTCGGGGTGCAGGCGGGCTTCCGTTTCGTCGCGATCGCCGCGGTCCTCGGGCTCCTGATCTCGCTGTTCTTCGTGGGCGGACGCCTGCTGCCGCAGCGCACCGCATCCGCCGAGCGCGCCCGCGCCTGAGGGCTGGCCGAACAGCCGGTTTCGAGGGGTCCTCCGATCGGCTGATCCGTGTCCCTCCGATCGGATGAGCCGAAATTCATCCTCGAGAACCGCCGATCGGGGGATTGGATAAATCGACGCCGGCGTCGATCATGTTGGCGACCGGTCGGTAGCCAGGAGGGAGGCAGGGCCCTCCGGCTGCTACTCGTTTCCAATGACTTCGTCCGCCGGGGGATGTGCGGGGAGTGCCTAGGGCCTGTCTTACAGGGGGAGGCAGGCCCTAGGCCCTTCCCGCCAGCCCCGGCACTCGCCGCTCGCCGCGCTCTTCGAAGTACGCCCACTCGAGCTCACCCAGCTCGGTCGCCGGCGGGTCGCCGTAGATCCATTCGCGGGAGATCCGGTGCCAGTTGCGGCACGCGCGCAGCTGCGCGAGCACGGCCAGCACGCCGGTCTCCATGCGCCGGCCCATGAGCTCGTCGGCGGGCAGGTTCTCGCGGCGCATCAGGTCGTAGTACTCGGAGCGCGGGTCCGATGTGGACTCGATCACCTTCATCACGCGCTCGGGCGTGAGCTCGACGTCACGATCCTCCATGTACCAGCCGCCCACCGCCATCACGTGCTCCATCAGGCGCTCGGCGTCGAACTTGGACGGGTTCTTGACGAAGCCGAGCTCGTGCAGCGCCTCGCGCAGCGCCTCGGGATCGCGCCTCGACGCCGCGTCGATCGCCCGCTGCTCGAGCTCGATCTGCTCGACGTCGAGCCGCTTGGTCATGCCGAAATCGAGGAAGGCGACGCGCCCGTCGTCCATGAGGATGTAGTTGCCGGGGTGGGCGTCGGCGTTGAACATCTGCAGGTGGTAGATCGAGCCGAAGCAGAAGCGAAAGACGATCTCCCCGAAGCGATTCTTCTCCTCCTGCGGGAGCCGCTTCACCTCCTCGAACCCCATGCCCTCGACGTACTCGGTCACCAGCACGCGGCGCCGTGAGAGCCGGGTGATGACGTCGGGAACGTGGATGAACGGGTGTCCGCGGTACGCGCGGGCGAAGCTTCGGTGGCTCTGGGCCTCGTACTCGTAGTCGAGCTCCTCCATCACCCGCAGACGGAGCTCCTGGGCGACCGCCTTCGCGTCGAGGCCCGGGGCGATCGCCCGCGCGAGGCGCATGATCATGCCGGCGTTGCGCAGGTCGGACTCGAGCGCCTCGGCCACACCCGGGTACTGGATCTTCACGGCCACCGCACGGCCGTCGTGCAGCGTCGCGCGGTGCACCTGCCCGATCGACGCTGCGGCGAGCGCGTCCTCCTCGATCCCCTCGAAGATCTCGTCCAGCGGCTCGCCCAGGTACTCCTCGTCGAGCACCTTGCTCACCTTGTCCCAGGGCATTGCGGGAGCCGATGTCCGCAGCTTTGCGAGCTGCTCCTGGTAGAGCTCGGCGTACTCGGGCGGCAGGAACTCGGTGTCGATGAACGAGGCGAGTTGGCCGATCTTCATGGCCGCGCCCTTCATCTCGCCGAGGATGGAGGCCATCTTGACGGCGGTCTCCAGGTGCCTTCCCTCGAGCGCGCGCTCGGCCCCCTCGCTCCCACGAGCGACGTTGGCGGCCTTGGTCCCGGCGTACCTCGTCGCCTGGGTGCCCATCGCGGTCCCGAGCTTCGCCGAGCGGCGGATCCTGCCCTTGGGGATCTTGTCCTCGGCCATGCCCTCAGGGTAGGCGGTGGGGGTTGCCTGCGGCGGGCGTGCGGGCGCAGGCCCGGCGACCCTCTCGGCGGTCACGGCGATGCGGTTCGGGGACGGGCAGTGAGGGAGTGGCCACGGCTGTGCCGGCGTTGCGTGTGAATCCGCGCGCGTTTCGTGACGCGCTGCCAGCGATGGTGCGAAAACCGCACCATGGGTGCGGTTTCTGCACCATCGTCACGGGGAGTGCTCGTGGCGCCCGGGGTGATCGACCTTCCGTGCGCTATTTGCACGCAAAGTCGAACACCCCCAACGGGCCGGCCCCCATTGCCCGATCCACGATGGCG
Organism: uncultured Actinomycetes bacterium; assembly: GCA_963702195.1. Lineage (GTDB taxonomy): Bacteria > Actinomycetota > Thermoleophilia > Solirubrobacterales > 70-9 > AC-56. The sequence continues at coordinate 689,241 of OY969725.1, forward strand.
CGCCCGGCACGCCGGGCGTCAGCGCCAGAGCCGACCGCGGCAAGGCGCCCTTCTCTATCCTCAACGCCGCATGGCTTCGGACCGCGCAACGCTCAACGTCTCCGACCGCACCGAGTTCGGCTCCCGCACGACCCGGCGACTGCGGCGTGACGGGCTCGTCCCCGGCGTCGTTTACGGCGGCGGGAAGGACGCGCGCCACTTCCAGGTGCCCGAGCGCGAGGTCCGCACCGTGCTGCTGCACGGCGGGGCGCTGATCGACGTGCAATTCGACGGCTCCGGCACGACCCCGGTGGTGGTCAAGGATGAGCAACGCGACCCGGTGCGTGGCTCCCTGCTTCATCTCGACCTGCTCGAGGTGAAGCTCGACGAGGCGATCCAGGCCGAGGTCACGATCGAGCTGCTGGGGACCGAGGAGGCGCCCGGTGTGAAGGAGGGCGGCGTGCTCGAGCACGTGACCCACCAGATCACGATCGAGGCACTGCCGACCGCGATTCCCGAGAGCATCCCCGCCGACGTCTCTGGGATGTCGATCGGCGACACGCTTCAGCTCACCGGCGTCGTGCCGCCCGAGGGCGTCACCTTCGCCCTGGGTGAGGGCGTCGACCCCGACGAGGTGACCATCGCGACGCTGTCGCCGCCGCGCGTCGAGGAGGAGCCCGAGCCCGAGGTCGAGGAGGAGGCCGAGCTCGTCGGCGAGGAGGGCGAGGTGCCCGAGGGCGAGGAGGCCCCCGAGGGCGAGGCCCCGGCGGAGGGCGAGGCTCCCGCCGAGGGCGAAGGCCCGGAAGGGGAGTAGCGCCCCCTGTCGCTGCTTGGCCGGCTGCGACGCGGCCGAGCCGCTCTGGACGCCGATGCATCCGGCGCCGACCAGCGGTTGCTAGTGGTGGGACTCGGCAATCCCGGCTCCCGGTACGAGGGCAGCCGGCACAACGTCGGCTTCGAGGTCGCGACCGCGCTGGAGCGGCGGTGGGACCTGGCGCGCCCCAAGGAGCGCTTCCGGGGGCTGATCGCCGAGGGGAGGGCCGGCTCCGGGGGCCCGCGAGTCGCCGTGCTTCGCCCGCAGACCTACATGAACGACTCGGGGACATCGGCGGGACCCGCACGCGGCTCGCTCAAGGTCCCACTCGAGAACACGATCGTCGTCCACGACGAGATCGACCTCCCGTTCGGCGAGGTCCGCAGCCGGTTGGGGGGCGGGCTCGCCGGCCACAACGGGCTGAAGAGCATCTCGAAGGGTTTCGGGGGGCCCGACTTCTGGCGGGTCCGGGTCGGGGTTGGCCGCCCCGACTCGACCGACCCGGACGTCGTGGCCCGCTACGTGCTCTCGCGCTTCACCGAGGACGACGACGAGGTGATCGACGTGATCGAGCGTGCCGCCCACGAGACCGAGCGGCTGGTGCGCGAGATCGCCGAGGAGGACTCGGACCCGCTCGGCGAGGTGATCGATTGAGCGGCGAGCTCACCACCTACGACGTCGACGACGGGGGCATCGCGCTGCTGCGGCTCGACCGCCCCGATGCGCGCAACGCCATGAACACCCAGATGCTCGAGGAGATGCTCGAGCACCTGGCGTCGGCGCGCGTGGACGACTCGGTCCGGGTCCTGGCGCTGTCCTCGACGGATCACATGGGCCTTTCGGCGGGCGCCGACGTGCGCGAGGATCTCGACGCGGACGCCCGCGTCCACCGCATGGAGCTGTTCGCGAGGCTCTACGACGACCTCACCGGCTTCCCGAAGCCGACGGTGGCGGCTTGCCACGGCGCGTGCGTCGGGGGCGGCGCGGAGGTCGCGGTCGCCTGCGACCTGCGAGTGGGCGGCTCGAACCTTCGCCTTCGCTTCCCCGGTGCGGCGCTGGGCGTGCCAGTCGGCCCGGCGCGCCTGGTCACCCTCTGCGGCCTGTCGGTCGCGAAGTACCTGCTGCTGACCGGCAGGGAGGTGGGCGCCGACCAGGCCCTCCGCTGGGGGCTGGTGCACCGGGTGGCGCCCGCCGCCGGCACCGAGGAGGCCGCTCTGGAGCTCGCGGCGAGCGTCGCGCAGAACCCGCCCGAGGCCGTGGCCACCCTCAAGCGCATGCTCCACGAGTGGGACGACGTCGAGGGGCGCTCCCGCGCGGAGGGGCAGGGCCAGGTGGAGTGGCAGCGCTCGGGCCCGGGCCTCCCGTACCAGGAGTAGCGGCGCCTAACATCGATCGGGCGATGAGCCTTCGACCACTACTCGGCATCGCCGCCGAGGATGAGCGCTTCGCTGCCCTGACCGACGCCGTAAGCGTCGGCGGCGCCGTGCCGGTTCACATGTCGAACGCGATTCGTCCGTTCTTGCTGGCGGCGCTCGTATCGGTGGAGGATGGGCTCGGTCAGAGCCCGGCGCTGATCGTCGCGCCCGACGACATCGCCGCGCGCGACCTGGCGCGCGACCTGGGCGCCTACCTGGCGCCGCGACGGGTGCGCTACTACCCGTCGCGCGGTACGGGGTACGCCTCCCATCTCGCACCCCCGCCGCACCTGGTCGGCCTTCGCATCGCGGCCCTCGACTCGCTTGGCGAGGACGGCGCCGTAGTCGTCGCGAGTGCGGCCGCTCTGGCCGAGGCCGTTCCGGACGCCTCGCTGCGACCGGCCGGGCTGACGCTTCGCGTGGGAGACGAGGTCGACCTCGGTGAGGTGGGAGGCCGGCTCGTCGAGGCGGGATACGAACGGATCGACCAGGTGGAGGAACGGGGGCAGTTTGCGATCCGCGGCGACATCCTGGACGTCTTCGGCGCCACCGAGGACCGCGCGGCCCGCCTGGAGCTGTTCGGCGACGAGATCGAGCAGATCCGGTGGTTCTCGACCTTCACCCAGCGGTCGCTCGGTGACGCGGAGGCGATCGAGCTGGCCCCGGCCGCGGAGCTCGGCTCGGAGTACCGCGAGCTGGCGGAGCTCGTGCTCTCAGAGGAGGAGGACGACCGCCCCGACCTCGCTGAGCTCCTGCCATTGGACAGCTTTCGCGCTCCGCTCGAGCTCATTCCCGAGGACACGGCGATCCTGGTCGCAGCGACCGGCGAGATGGAGGCCGCCCTTCACGACCAGTGGGAGGACGCCACCGCCGCGATGCACTCGAGCGACGCGAGCCGCCTCTACGTGGACGTCTCGGAGGCGCTCGACACGCGGGCCGCGGTGAGGATCTCCGACTCCGACGCGGGACAGGAGCTCTCGTTCCGGGCTCAGGCGCCGAGCTCGGCGGCGCGCAGCATCGGCGAGGCCGAGAAGGAGCTCGAAAAGGAGCTCCGGTCCGGCTACCGCGTCATCGTCGCCTTCGAGCACAGGGGCGAAGCGGAGCGTGCCCGATACAACCTCCAGCGCCTGGAGGCGAACTTCCTGGAAGACGCGTCCCACGGCGACCCACTCGGCGCGGACGCGGATGCGAGCAGCCGAGCGGAAATTGTCTGGTTCGCCGAGGCCGCTCTCTCGGACGGCTTCGTCTCGCCGGAGCTGAAGCTCGCGGTGATCCCGTTCCGGCGGCTGGTCCACCGGCGGCGCGCCGCGGCGCCGGCGCCGGCTCGCGGGCGGCTGGCGGCGTTCACCGACCTCCGCGTCGGCGACCACGTGGTCCACGAGGACCACGGGATCGCCCGCTTCGCGGGCTTCGAGACCAAGACGGTCGGCGGAATCACGCGGGACTACCTCGAGCTCGAGTACCGCGGCTCGGACCGCGTGTTCGCGCCCACGGACCAGCTGGCGAAGATCACCCGGTATGTCGGCACCGGAGGGGCGCCGCCGCAGCTGTCGGCGCTGGGCTCGAAGCGGTGGGAGGGCCTCAAGGCGCGGGCGCGGCGGGCGGCCCGCGAGCTGGCGGGTGAGCTGCTGAACCTGTACGCGGAGCGCCGCACCCGGACGGGCCACGAGTTCCCGCCCGACGGGGAGTGGCAGATGGAGCTGGAGCGCGCCTTCCCGTACCGCGAGACGACCGACCAGCTCGAGGCGATCGAGGCGGTCAAGGCTGACATGGAGGCGCCGCGCCCGATGGACCGCCTGATCTGCGGCGACGTCGGTTACGGCAAGACCGAGGTGGCCCTGCGCGCCGCGCACAAGGCGATCTCCGACGGCAAGCAGGTGATGATGCTGGTGCCGACGACGATCCTCGCGCAGCAGCACCTGGGCACGTTCCGGGAGCGCCTCGCGGAGTTCCCGATCGAGGTCGAGATGGTCTCGCGCCTTCGCAAGCCGGCCGAGGTCCGCCAGACGCTGTCTCGCTTCGCCGACGGCAAGGTGGACCTGCTGATCGGCACCCACCGGCTGCTGTCGCGGGACGTCCAAGCGCCCGAGCTCGGGCTGCTGCTCGTCGACGAGGAGCAGCGTTTCGGGGTGCGCCAGAAGGAGCTCCTGCGCCAGCTGAAGCTGAAGGTGGACGTGCTCTCGCTCTCCGCCACACCGATCCCCAGGACGCTGCAGATGAGCCTGGCGGGCCTTCGCGACATCTCGGTGATCGAGACCCCGCCCGAGGGACGCCGGCCGATCCGCACCTATGTCGGCCCCTACGACGAGGAGCTCGTCCGCCGAGCGATCGAGCGTGAGAAGCAGCGCGACGGCCAGGCCTTCTTCCTCCACAACCGCATCGACACCCTGCACGAGACCGCGGAGCGGCTGCGGGCGCTGTGCCCCGGCGTGCGCTTCGCGGAGGCCCACGGTCAGATGGACGAGACCGAGCTCGAGAGCACGATGCTGGACTTCTTGCGCGGCGAGGCCGATTGCCTGGTCGCGACGACGATCATCGAGTCGGGGCTGGACATACCGCAGGCCAACACCCTGATCGTCGAGCGCGCGGACGAGCTGGGCCTCGCGCAGGCGTACCAGATCAGGGGCCGGGTCGGCCGCTCGCGCGAGCGCGCCTATGCGTACCTGCACTACCCGTCCGAGCAGGCCCTGAGCCCGGAAGCGGGCGCCCGGCTCGCGACTCTTTCGGACTACACGGAGCTGGGATCGGGCTTCGCGATCGCGATGCGCGACCTCGAGCTGCGCGGCGCGGGCAACCTGCTCGGCGACGAGCAGTCGGGCCACGTCGCGGCCGTCGGGTTCGAGCTCTACGTCTCGCTGCTCGACGACGCGGTGGAGGAGCTCCGCGCCGCCGACGGGGCGGGCCGCGCCGAGGCCGCGGTGCGGCTCGACGTCGACGTCGACGCGTACCTTCCCGCGGACTACATCCCGTTCGAGGCCGCGAAGATCGACGTGCACAGGCGCGTCTCCGGCGCGGGCGACGTGGGGGAGCTGCGGGCGCTCCGCGACGAGCTTCGCGACCGGTTCGGGCCAGTGCCCGAGCCCGTGGAGAATCTGATGGAGCTTCAGCGCGCTCGGATCGAGCTGGGCGCGCTGGGCGCCCGCACGGTCGAGTTCCGGGGCGGTCGCCTCTCGGTTACGCCGCTCGAGATGGATGCGGCCGCCGTCGGGCGCCTGCGAGAGGGCATGCCCGAGGCCATGTACGAGTCGCGCGTCAAGACCCTCTCCGTACGGGTTCCGGACGAGCCCGAGGCGCGCCTCGCCGCGGTTCTGGGGCTCGCCGAGGCCGTGCGCGCCGCGGCGGCGGAGCCCGTCGCCGCGTAACAGGGCTTGAAAAGCGGCGACTCTTGTCGCCGCAGATGCAGGTGCCGTTAGACGGCGAAGCCGTCGTAGGAATTTGTTGACTTAAGGCTGCATTAGCCGCTGTCGCTATTCTCCCCGCCTCGTGCGCGTGCGTAGGGACAGGAGGATCGTCGTCGCGGCCGTGTTCGCGGGCCTGTTCGTGATCCTCTTCGTATGGGTTGGAGTTGCCGTGGGGATCGGGAATCCCAGCGTCCCCTCCGGCGACGTCGCCCTGGTCCAGGGTGCTCCCGACGGCAACATCTCGACCGAGGAGTTCAACGCCGCGCTGAAGCAGACCGCGCTCGGGCAGGGCATCACCAAGGTGCCGAAGCCCTCCGATCCCCAGTACGCGACGCTCCGCGACGCTGCGCTGTCGAACATGATCACGCAGCGCTGGGTTGCGGGGGAGGCCGCCGAGCGCGGGATCACCGCCTCCGACACCGACATCCAGAGCTTCATCAAGCAGAACATCGGTCCCAAGCCGTCGGACTTCCAGAAGGCCGCCCAGCAGGCCGGTTTCACCCCTGCCCAAGCCAGGGACCAGGTGAGGTTGATCGTGCTGTCGCAGAACCTCCAAAAGGAGGTCGTGGGAACCACCCCGCCGAGCGTCCCCCAGGAGACGGTCCAGAACTTCTACGACGCCAACAAGGCGCAGTTCACGCAGCCCGAGACCAGGGACGTGCGCGAGATCGTCAACAAGGACAAGAGCCAGATCGACCAGGCCAAGGCGGCCCTGGAGAAGGACGACTCGGCCTCGAGCTGGAAGGCCGTGGCCTCGAAGTTCTCGACCGACAAGGCGACGAAGAGCAACGGCGGCCTCCGCAAGGGCGTCGCCCAGGGCCAGAGCGAGCCGGCCCTCGACCAGCAGGTCTTCGGGGCGCCGACCGGCCAGCTCGTTGGGCCGTTCAAGGGACAGGCCGGCTACTACGTGATCGAGGTCGACAACGTGACCCCCGCGTCGGTCACGCCACTGTCGAAGGTCGAGACCCAGATCAAGCAGCAGCTGGCCCAGGGTCTGCAGCAGGAGCAGGTGAGTCAGGTCCAGGCGAGCATCACCGCCAAGTGGACGGCCCGGACCTTCTGCGCGGACGGCTATGTGGTGCAGCAGTGCTCGAACTTCACGCCGCCCTCCACGCAGAGCAAGGGCGCGCCCCCGGTGCTCTCGAGCGGCGCCGTCAACCCGGGCAAGGCCGCCACGTTCCCGGGGCAGGCGCCGCAGGCGCTGCCCCAGGGCCCCCAGTACCCCGCCGCCAAGCAGCAGCCCTCCGCGCTCGGCCCCAGCGGCGCTCCGACGCTGCCGGGCGGCGCCACGTCGCCGTCGGGAGCGGCGCCGTCAGGAGCGGCGCCCTCCGGCACCGCGCCGCCGGCGTCCGGCGGCTGATCCGGTCGCGCGCATGACCGAGGCGCCCAGGCGTCCCGTCGCCGATGGCGACGTGGCTGCCGCGCTCCTGCGGCTGGACGAGATCACCCGCCGCCTGCGGCGCGAATGCCCGTGGGACCGCGAGCAGGACGAGCGCTCGATCGTCCCGCACACGGTCGAGGAGGCCTACGAGCTGGCCGACGCGGCCGCCGCCGAGGACGACGAGAAGCTCCTCGACGAGCTGGGAGACGTGCTGTTCCAGGTCCACTTCCTCGCCCTCTTGCTGGAGGAGCGCGACGCCGGGAGCCTGTCCGAGGTCGCCGAGTCGATGATCCAGAAGCTCATCCGTCGCCACCCGCACGTGTTCGGCGAAGCGGAGGCGAAAACCGCTGGCGAGGTCCTCCGCAACTGGGACCGGATCAAGCGCGAGGAGGAGGGCAGGGGCGCCGACGACCCGTTCGCCGACGTGCCGGAAAACCTCCCGGCGCTGCTTTACGCCCGCAAGATGCAGCGCCGGGCCGCCTCCGTCGGGCTCGCCGGCGAGGAGGCCCAGGAGCGACTCGCGGACCCGGAGGCGCGCGACGCCGCCGAGCGCCGGATCGGAGACGCCCTATTCAGCCTGGTGGACGAGGCTCGCCGCCTTCGCGTCGACCCCGAGCTGGCGCTGAGGGCGGCAGCCAGACGCTTCCGGGACGGCCTCTAGCCAGCCCTCAAGCCGTTATGTGACGTTCTAGTTGTGGTAGATGACGTCCTCGCAGCCGTCCGACAGGTCCGTCGGGACATGGTCGAGGTCGCATCTGTCCTTGCCGCCGCCGCCGTAGACGTAGTCGAGCTCGTTGTCTGTTGCGTCGATGTGGTCGTCGCCGGCCTCGCCGAACAGGCGGTCCGTGCCGCTGCCGCCCTTGATCGGGCGGTCGTCGCCGTGACCGCCCTCGACCCGGTCCCTGCCCGACTGTCCGAAGAGGTCGTCACCACCGTCCCCGCCGTGGATGGTGTCGCCCTGGTCGCTGCCCTCGACGTAGTCGGGTCCCACGCCCGCCATGACGTCGTCCTGGCCCGGTCTTGCGAAGATGTCGTCGGCGCCGTCCTTGGCGTCGATCGTGTCGCCTTCCTGGGTCCCGTAGATCGTGTCGGGGCCGTTGGTGCCGTTGATGTTGTCCGCGATCGCCGAGCCGGCTACGAACGTGGCGGCAGCCCAGGCGGCAAGCAAGACGCCGATGGCGAGAACGCGGCGCGCCGATGCCCGTTTCACTGGCCCGGGTTGAAGTCGCGGTCGACCCCGTAGGCCTCGAGCACCGTCGCCTTGTCGGCAGGCAGGTCATCGGGGATCTCGTTTCCCTCGCACAGCGGCTCGGTGCCGCTGATGGCCGCGGGTGCGTCCTGGCAGTACAGGCGCCGCTCAGGCCACGGCATCGGCATGTCCGGGTCCGTCGCGGGGAAGCCCTTGGCCAGCCAGCAGTCCGCTCCGGGATTGTCCTGCTGCGTTCGCTGGTCGCAAGGAGTGCGAACGATCTCGGCGTCCTTCCAGTTCGCAGGGTCGAGCGCCGGGTCGTTGATGGCCGGATCGCCGGTGTCGCCTGTCTGAGCGAACGCGAACCCCGCCGGGACGGCCACGGCGGCGATCGCGAGCATCGCCAGCGGCAGTCGAAGCCTCGATGGCAGGTGGGTTCGGGTGGGGGGCCTCGGTGGAGCGTCCATGCTTCCTCCCTCTGTCGGTCTGCGCGCTTCAACCTATCGCGGAACCGCAGGCCGTAAAGGCGGCTTGGACGGGGGCGCAGCCGCTCGTTGCGCTCTGACCTGAGTGGGTGGCGGCGTCCGAGTGGCTCGCCCTGGCAAACTTCCGCGGCCATGCCCACGATCGAGCACATTCATGCCCGCCAGATCCTCGACTCGCGGGGCAACCCCACGGTCGAGGTGGAGATCACTCTGGACACCGGCGCCACCGGGCGCGCGGCGGTCCCCTCGGGGGCCTCGACCGGCGAGTTCGAGGCGGCAGAGCTGCGCGACGGAGGCGATGAGTGGGCCGGCAAGGGCGTCTCGCGGGCCGTGGCGAACGTCAACGACGAGATCGCACGCGCGCTGACGGGCGCGCGCGCCACCGAGCAGGGCGCGATCGATCGCACGCTGATCGACCTCGACGGCACGCCCAACAAGTCGCGCTTGGGGGCGAACGCGATCCTCGGCGTCTCGCTGGCGGTGGCCAAGGCGGCCGCGGCGGAGGCGGGTGAGCCGCTTTACCTGTTCCTCGGCGGGACCGCGGAGACCACGCTCCCGGTGCCGATGATGAACGTGCTGAACGGGGGCGCCCACGCCGACAACAAGGTCGACTTCCAGGAGTTCATGGTGGTCCCGGCCGGCGCGCCGACCTTCGCCGACGCTCTGCGGATGGGCGTCGAGATCTTCCACTCGCTGAAGGGGGCCCTCAAGGCCCGCGGGCTCGGAACCACGGTGGGCGACGAGGGCGGGTTCGCTCCCGATCTGGGCTCGAACGAGGAGGCACTCGAGATCCTGATGATCGGGATCGAGGCAGCCGGCTACGAGGCGGGCACAGACGCCTTCATCGCCCTCGATCCGGCGACCAGCGAGCTGTATGAGGGCGGCGCCTACGTCCTCGAGCACGAGGGCCGCTCCCTGTCATCGGAGGAGCTGACGGACTACTGGGCGGGGATCCGCGACCGCTATCCGGTGGTGTCGATCGAGGACGGCATGGACGAGGAGGACTGGGACGGCTGGAAGCTGCTCACCGAGCGGCTCGGCGACCGGGTCCAGCTCGTGGGCGACGACGTGTTCGTGACCAACGCCGAGCGCCTCACCCGCGGCATCGAGCTGGGCGTCGGCAACTCGGTGCTGGTCAAGCTCAACCAGATCGGAACCCTGACGGAGACGCTCGAAACCATCGCGATCGCCCGCGACGCCGGGTACACGACGGTGATCTCCCACCGCTCGGGCGAGACCGAGGACACCACGATCGCCGACGTCGCGGTCGCCACGGGCGCCGGGCAGATCAAGACCGGGGCGCCGTCGCGCTCCGATCGCGTGGCTAAGTACAACCAGCTCTTGCGGATCTCGGAGGAGCTGGGATCCAGGGCCGTCTATCCCGGGATCGAGGCCTTCGCCGGCAGGTAGAACGCTCCGGCCGCCGAACCATGAAGCGTGAGCGCTCGCGCGTACCGCGTATCACCGCGCCGCCAGGGCGGCAGGCGGACCAGGATCCACTGGGACCGGCTCGGCCGTATCGCCCTCGTCCTTGTGTTCTTCGCGATCCTCTTCTCCTACATCAGTCCGGCGACGAACTTCTTCGACGCCTGGCGGGGATCGCACAGCACCGACGCGCAGCTCCAGGCGCTGCAGCAGGAGCACAAGCGCCTGGAGGCGAAGGCGGCCACGCTGAAGGACCCGAACGCCGAGGCCGAGGAGGCACGCAGGATGGGCATGGTCCTGGATGGCGAGCGCTCCTTCGTGGTGAAGAACCTGCCGCGCGCGCCGCACTCCCACTAGCCCGCTCGCGGACCACCTGACCATGAGCGCGGCGCTCGCCTTCGTCACGGCGCCGGCAAGCGAGCGGGTTCTGAGCGCCGGCGACTACCTGATCGGCACGATCGAGCTGCTGGCATTGGCGGCGGCGCTCGCGTTCGGTGCCCACCGGGTTCGGACCCTGCTGCTGCCCGGCTGGTCGGGGCCGCCCGCGCGACTCGCCGAGATCGTCCTGGGCATGACCGCGCTCGTGTGGGTCAGCGAGATCCTCGGAACCTTCGGCTGGTTCAGTGAGCTCGCGGTTCTGGCCTCCACGCTCGTGGTCGGCGTGGGCGCGGGGCTGGTCGCGGCGCGGCTCGAGGCCGGACGCGCTCCGGAGCCGTCGCAGGCGCCCCCGCGACCGCCGATCTGGAGCGTCGCCGCGATCGTGGCCTTGCTCTCGGTCGCCGCGCTCGCCGCCGCCTGGGTGGTGCCCACGCTCAGCACCCTCGCCTCGGGCTTCGATCGGACCGACACCCTCTGGTACCACCTGCCGCTCGCGGCGAAGTTCGTGCAGACGGGCTACCTCGGGCACGTCTACTTCTTCGACCCGATCTTCCTCGCCTCGTTCTACCCGGCGAACTCCGAGGTGATCCACGCGGTCCCGATGCTCTTCTTCGACCGTGACATCGTCTCGCCGATCGTCAACCTCGGCTGGCTCGGGATGGCGCTCCTGTCCGCGTACTGCATCGGCCGACCGTACGGGCTCGGCCCTCAGGCACTGATCGGCTCGTCGATCGTGCTGGGCTCGCAATCCCTGGTGGAGTTCCAGGCGGGAGAGGCGCTGAACGACATCACCGGGGTCGCCTTTGTCCTCGCGGCGGTCGCGCTGCTGGTCAACGGTTACGCCGCGGCCAAGGCCGACCGGCCCCGGGTCACTTTGGTAACCGGTCGCGCGATCGCGCCCGCCGCCCTGGCCGTTGCTGGGGTGGCAGCAGGGTTTGCGGCCGGCGTCAAGCTCTCATTCCTCGCGCCCGTGGCGGCGCTGACGCTCGCGGTCATCGTGATCGCTCCGCGGGCGACCCGGCTGCGAGCTACCCTCGCCTTCGGCATCCCCATGCTCGCCGCGGGCGGCTACTGGTACCTGCGCAATCTGATCGCGGTGGGCAACCCGATCCCGTACATCGGGTCGATCGGGCCGGTCTCGCTGCCAGCGCCGGTGCGGGACTTCCAGCTGCGGCCCGACTTTGCGGTCGTCCACTACTGGCACGACACGAGCGTGTGGAGCAACTGGTTCGCGCCCGGGCTCCACGAGTCGTTCGGGACGCTGTGGCCGGCGACGCTCCTCGGAATGCTCGTGGTCGCCGTCTACGCGATCTGGCGCGGCGGCGAGCCGATCCTGCGCGCGCTCGGAGCGTTCGTGATCGTCACCGCGCTCGCCTACCTGTTCACGCCGCTGACCGCGGCCGGGCCCGCGGGGATGCCCATCGCCTTCACCTGGAACGTCCGCTACCTCGCGCCGGCGATCGCGGTCGGTTTCGCGATCCTCCCCTGCCTGCCGGTCGCCCGGGCGACGGCGCGGCGGCGAGCCGTGGTCCTCGCCGCGATGACCATCGTCCTCGCGTTCACGGTGGGCTCGCTCGTCCAGTGGCACCAGGGACACGTCAAGGGGGCCGTCGCCGCCGGGGCGCTCGTGGTCGTCGGGGCGGGCGCGATCGCGCTCGCCCACCGGCGTGGCTGGATCGCGTACTCACGAGCCTGGATGAGGCTGGCCGTCGCCGTTGGCGTGACGGCGGTCGTCGTCGCCGGCGGGTACGTCGCCCAGCGCCACTACCTGGAGAACCGGTTCGAGGAGGCCGGGCAGTCCCAGGACCTCACCGAGGCCCTGCGGTGGGCAAACGACACTCGGGATGCCCGGATCGCGGTCGGGGGGATCCGCGGGGTCTTCACCCAGTATCCGTTCTACGGCACGGACCTCTCCAACGAGGTGCAGTGGCTTGGCGTGCGAGGACCGCACGACGCCTACAACCGGATCGGAGATTGCCGGCAGTGGCGCGAGGCGATCAACGCCGGGCACTACACGCACGTCGTCACCACCTTCGACCCGTATCTGCCCGGGACGATGCGGAACTCGCCGGAGGGCCGCTGGACCGAGTCCGATCCCAATGCGCGCGTGGTCGTGCAGCAGGGCCCCGTGCGGGTGTTCGAGATCACCGGTCCGCTCGACCCCGCCGGGTGTAGGGGACAGAAACCGCTGAGCCAGCCGCAGCTTCATCGAGTGCCCGGCCTCAACTCGACCCTCAAGTCCAACGACTGAGGGATAGAGGGCAGGCTTAGGGAAGGGGCAATACGCTGCCGCGATGCTCGGCGTCTACGCCTCGGCAGCCGCGATCCTCGTCGCTTCCCTCGTGCTCGGCAGGGCCCTCCTGCATCTCGTCGGGCTGAGCGTTCACACGTGGCTGGGAGGGGTCGTCGGCTTCGCGGTCCTGACGATCGCCTGCCCGCTGCTGATCCGCCTTCCAGGGCGCGGCGCCACGGTCGCAGTCCTCCTGGGGCTGGTCACGATCGGCGGCATGCTGTATCTCTGGCGGGAGGACCGCGGGGGAAGGCTGCTCGCTCGGCGCGCTTCTGCCGCGGAGCCCGCGGCCGGGGACTCCCCGGGGATGGCGCCGCCCGGCGAGGGGCACCCACAATCCACCTGGGCGCTTGGCGTGCTCGTCGCGCTGATCATCCTGGTCGCGGCGTCGCTCCCGTTCGCCTTCAACGAGCGAAACGGCGTCCTGGGCGAGGGCGTCTACACGAACGACCAGGCGGCGCAGCTCTTCTGGACCGATTGGCTGCAGCACGGTGTCGGCCCGGAGCCAAACGCGGTGCGGTTCGGGTACCCGACCGGGCCGCAGTCGGTCGCGGCGACGGTCGCCGAGGCAACCAACACCACCCTGCTCGACTCGTTCAACGGACTGCTGCTCGCGATCCCGATCCTGACCGGGCTCACGGCGTTGGGGGTGATGGGGGCGCTGTCGCCGCCGAGGAGGGTGATCGCGGCGTCGCTGACCGCGCTGCCCTTCCTCGCGGCTTCGTTCCTGGCGCAGAGCGCCTTCAAGGAGACGGCGATGGCGCTGCTCGTGCTCGCGTTCGCGGTGACCCTCCGAGACCTGGCGTTCCTCAACCGCAACCCGGACTACGGAGGCGGTTCCCATCCGCGGCGGGCGCTGATCGTGGTCCTGATCCTGCTGACGGTCGCCAGCGTCTTCGTCTACAGCATCCCCGGACTGGTGTGGTTCGCGCTCGCGGTGCCGATCTGGCTCGTGCTCGAGTTCGCCACCGGCGGCCTGCGGGTCGACCTCGACGAAGCGCGCGCCACGATGCGACGCCACCGCCGGGCGCTGATCATCGGCGGGGTGCTGGTGCTCGCCGTCGCCGCCTTCTCCGCGTCGCAGCTCTCCGGTTTCGTCGGCAAGGTCGGCATGGTGCAGGCGTCGGCGGGCAGGCTGAGCTCGCCGGTATTCCCGGGAGAGGCGCTCGGGATCTGGCCCGAGGGCGACTTCCGGGTCGTGCGGGGCGACGTCACCGGTGCCTACCCGGCGGTGGCCCTGGCGCTGCTGGCAGCGGCGATCGCCGCGTTTGCCGCCTTCCGGCGCCGCGACTGGGGGCTGGTCGCGATGGGCGCCAGCACGGTCATCGTCTACATCGGCGCCCGCCTGTTCGCCTCGATCTACGTGGAGGCGAAGGCGCTGGCCGTGATGTCGCCTCTCGTGGCGATGGCGATCCTGGTGGCGCTGTTCTCGCCGAACTGGGTGCCCGACGGCGTCCGCGTGCCCATGGCCGGCGGCACGCGTGACGGCCCGCTGAAGAACGGGCGGCTGCCGGCCGCCCCCATGACGGTGGCCCGATACGTCCTGGGCGGCGTCGTGGCGCTTGCGCTCGCGGCGTCCACCTTCCTCGCGCTGCGCGCCGCGCCCGTGGGCTTCGACCAGCGGGGCGCCGAGCTCGAGCACCTGTCGGGCCTGATCCCGAACCAGTCGGTCGTGTACCTGGGCGTCGATCGCTTCTCCGGCTACTGGCTGCGCGGCACGCGGATGAAGAGCCCCGGTGGCTACGTGCCCTCCGAGATCAGGGCGCGACCGAAGAAGACGTGGGATCAGGGACTGCCCATGGACTTCGACACGCTCCCTCCAAACCGGCTCGACGATTTCAACTACGCGATCACGACCCGCGCCGGATATCAGAGCACGCGCCCGCCGAACTTCAAGCCCGTGGCGCGAACGCCGTCGTTCATCCTCTGGAAACGCACCGGGCCGACCCCGCCGTACCAGGTCATCGACAAGCCCGGTGCCCCCGGTCGGGTTCTCGTCTGCCCCAACGGGCCGAGCCACGGGCTTGCGAAGCATGGGGGCGAGGCGACGGTGCTGACCCGTCCGATCGTGCGGAGCTGGGATCAGTGGAAGCCGAGCTGGAACTTCGACGCCCCCGGGACCGCCACGGTCCGCATGCGCCTGCCGCGCGGGCGCTGGAAGCTGTCGCTCTCCTACGACAGCCAGGTCCCACTGGTGGTCTCGGGCGGGGACGGGGACTTGACCCTGCCGCCGTCGCTCGACGGCATGTACCTGTCCGAGCAGGGCCAGGGCTCGTTCTGGGGGGCGGGGACGCTTCGTTCCAAGGGCGGGCCGGTGCAGATCAAGGTGACCGCGGAGGACCCGAGCTCGTTCCAGGACTTCGCCGGCGTGCGCCGCCAGGTTTGGCTGGGCTCGGTCGCCGCGACCCGCGGTGGCCCACAGACGGTGGCGCTGCACCAATCCTGCACGCGCTACGTCGACCACTACATCGTTCACGGCCCGAGCCGTACCGGGCGGGCGTCGAAGAAGACCTCCTCGGCCAGCTAGATGACTCGTCCCCCAGCCGCTTAACTAAGGCCCTACCCGTGTCCGCGAACCAACCCCTCCAGCTGCCCACGGTCGAGCGCAACGACGATGGCCGGCCCGTGGCCACGCCGCCGGCGGTCGTCTTCGTCGGCGGGACCGGGCGCAGCGGCACTCACGTGCTCGCGAAGCTCCTCGCCAAGCACGACAAGCTGGCGCTCGTCCCGGTGGAGGTGCGCTTCCACGTCGAGGAGTCCGGGTTTCCCGGGCTCTTGTCGGGCAGCGTCTCGAAGGACCGGTTCCTGCGGCGCCTGCGCGGCTTCTGGTGGCGGGGCTTTCAGACGCGGCGGATGCGCGGCCTTTACCGGTTCGTGCCGGAGGACCGGTTCGAAGCGGCCGTGGAGGCGTTCGAGACCGCTTTCGACGGCGACCCGGAGGCGGCTTGCCACCGGCTCTTCTACGACCTCCTCGCGGTGCGCCGGGAGCGCGCCGACGCCGACGGCCTGATCGAGCAGAGCTGCGACACGGTGGCCCAGGGCAAGACGCTCGCGAAGCTGTTCCCGGAGGCCAGGTTCATTCACGCGGTGCGGGACGGCCGCGATGCGTCGGCCTCGCGGGTGGGGCAGACACACGGGCTCGTGTATCCGCGGACGCGGTGGCAGGGACTCGACTGGTGGGAGCAGCGCATCCGGGACATCGATGCCGGCGCGCGCGCGATCCCGCGCGACCGGCTGCTGACGGTCAGCCTCGACGAGGTCCTCGAGCTCGGCCGCCACCGCGGCCTGCGGCCGATCTGCCGCTTCATGCGGATTTACCCTCAGCGGAAGATGAAGCGGTTCTTCATGCGCAAGATGACGCCCGAGCTTGCGCACTCGGAGCGCTGGCGCGCGGGTCTCAGCGATCGCCGTGC
The DNA here is from genome assembly GCA_963702195.1 of uncultured Actinomycetes bacterium. Taxonomy (GTDB): domain Bacteria; phylum Actinomycetota; class Thermoleophilia; order Solirubrobacterales; family 70-9; genus AC-56. The sequence continues at coordinate 705,411 of OY969725.1, forward strand.
CGCGGCGCTCCAGCGGGCCTACGAGGAGATCATCGCCGGCCTCGAGGCCGACGGCATCGCCTGCGCGCCGCTCTTGCGCCGCACGCTCGAGCGTTCGCAGGGGGCCAGCCCGGAGGCGGGCGAGGTCACGGCGTTCCTGGCGGGCGACGGGAGCCCGCTCCAGGTGCCCAAGTGAGCCAGCCTGCGGAGCTCGTCTTCGTCGGCGGGACCGGGCGCAGCGGGACGACGGTGACGGCCGAGCTTCTGGGCCGGCACTCGCGATTCTGCGACGTGCCGATCGAGTGCCGGTTCCACTGCAATCCGAGCGGGCTCGCGGACGTGGTGGCGGGCCGCGCGACCGCCGAGCAGTTCGTCCGCAAGCTCCGGACCTACTGGTGGCACCGGGTGCGGACCGGCTCTCGCGTCATCGTGCCCGCCGGCCTCGCCGGCCGGGCGCGCTTCGGCGCCTTTCGCGTCACCCGCCGGCTCGGGTTCGGCCACGAGGACCCGAGGGTGCGGGGCCTGCACCAGATCATCGACCGCGACCGCTTCGAGGAGGCGGTCGCGAGGTTCGAACGGACCCACCGTGACGACCTGCTGGACGCCTCGCGCCGCCTCTTCTACGACCTGCTCGAGCCGGTGCGCGAGCGCTCGGGCAAGCCGGCACTGGTGGAGATGAGCACCTTCACGGTCGCCGCCGCCCCGGAGCTGGCGCGCATCTTCCCCGAGGCGCGGTTCGTCCACAGCGTGCGCGACGGGCGCGACTCGGGCGCCTCGAAGACGCTGCTTCGCGAGAAGGACCACCATCCCACCGACGCGCTCTCTGGCATCGACTTCTGGGCCGATCGCCTGCGCCGCACGGACCTTGGCGTCAAGGGGCTGCCGCCTTCCGGGCGGGAGCGGCTTCACCTCGTCAGCCTGGACGAGCTCGTATGGTCCGATCGCGAGGGCGCCTACGCCGGCCTCCTCGAGTTCGGGGGGATCGGCGACGAGCCCGAGATGCGGGAGTTCTTCGAAACGTCGATGACGGCGGAGGCAGCGAACCGCGGCCGCTGGCGGGGCGGGCTGGACGCCGATCAGCAGCGAGAGGTGACGGCGCACTATGAGGCGACGCTCGCGAGGCTGGAGCTCGAGGACTACCACTGCGCCCCACTCCTTCGCCGCACGTTCGAGCTCACGCTCGCCCCCAGCGCGTGAGGCCGTGACCGAACGGCGGGCGATCATCTTCGTCGGCGGGACCCCCTACAGCGGCGCTGAGGTGGTGGCGGAGCTGCTCGGGGCGCATCCAGAGGCCGTCCTGTCCGCTCCCGTTCGCTTCCACAGCGACCCGCGGGGGATTCCCGCCCTGCTCGCTGGGCGCGTCGGGCTCGGCGACTTCTGTGACGAGCTCCGGGCGGGCGACGCCTCCGAGCGCGTCGGGCCGGAGGCGCTCAGGGGGGCGATCGCGACGTTTCGCGATTCCTACGACGACGACCCGCTGGAGGCCAGCCGGGCCCTGTTCTGGGCGCTGGTGGACGGCGAGGGGGCCGGAACGCTCGTTGAGGCGAGCCCTCAGAACCTCCTCGAGGCGCACACTCTGGCGCGGCTCGTGCCCGACTCCGGCTTCGTCCATGTGGTCCGCGACGGCCGCGATGTCGCAACGGCGGCCGCCGAGGCAAAGGCCGCCTCACCTCGCCTCGCTGAGGCACTCGAGTGGTGGGCCGACCGGCTGCGGGACGTCGAGCGCGGAATCAGGGGGGAGGAGGACGGCGCCCGATACGCGATCCCGGACGAGCGGTTGACCACGCTTGTCCTGGACGAGCTGGCGTACGACGGCGGCGGGGCCGCGTACGACGGCCTGCTGGATCGTCTTCGCCTGGAGGGCGGGTGGTGGACACGATCGAGCGCCGAGCCGCCGCTCGACCCCGCGGCGATCGGACTTGGGCGCTGGCGCAAGTATGCGCGGGGTCCGGGCTCCTGGTTGTTGTCTCGGCGTTATGCGCGCGCCCTGGGCGAGCTCGCCGAAGAGGGAAATCATGCGGCGGGCCCGCTCCAGGCCTCCTACGCGAGGCTGGGCTGATGGCGGATGCACGGATCATGTTCGTGTCGTCGAACGGCACCGGCCTCGGTCACCTGACCCGCTCGATGGCCATCGCGAGACGCCTCGACCGCGAGATCGAGCCGCTCTTCGTGACCCTGTCGAGGGCCGCTCCGGTGGTGCGCGAGATGGGGTTCCCAGTCGAGTACATGGCCTCGCACAACAGCCCCACCGTGGGGAGCGACCTGCGCTGGTCGCGGCGCATGACCGCCCGCCTGCGCACCGCGATCGGGGAGGCCCGGCCGGACCTCCTCGTCTTCGACGGCGTCCTGCCCTACGACCCTCTGCTCGCCGCGATGAAGCCCGTGCCCGCGACTGTCTGGTGCCGCCGCGGGTTGTGGCTGCCCGGGGCGAGCACGGCCCCCTTCACGCGCAGCGACCTCTTCGACGCGATCCTCGAGCCGGGGGACTTCGCCGCCGACGCGGACACCGGTCCCACGAGCACGCGGCGCGACGAGGTTCACGACGTCCCGCCGATCGTCTTCCTGGACGAAACGGAGCTCCTGCCGCGCGCCGACGCTGAGCGTGAGCTCGGCCTCGAGCCCGGCAAGCCGACGATCCTCGTGCAGCTCGGCCAGGGCCCGGAGGTGGCCGCCACGACGGCGCGATGCCTGCGCACCCTCGCCGCCGCCGAAGGCGTGCAGGTCGCGGCGGCCTCTTCTGCCATCGCCGGCCTCCTGGACCTCCCGGAAGGGGTCGTCCACCTGCGCCCGACCTACCCCATGAGCCGCTACTACGCGGCCTTCGACGGGGCGGTGTCGGCGGTCGGCTACAACGCGTTCCACGAGATGGTGGCCTTCGGCATCCCGGCGCTGTTCGTGCCGATGCGCCGCGAGACCGACGACCAGGCCGCCCGCGCCCGGTACGCGGAGACCGCGGGCGTGGGGTTGGCGGTGGACGGCCCGGAGGACGCCGGCATCGAGGATCGCCTCGGCGAGCTGCTCGACCCCGGCCGCAGGGTGGCGATGAGAGAGAAGCTCGAGGCGCTCCGCCCAGAGAACGGAGCACGCAGCGCCGCCCAGTGGCTGTCGGACCTCGCTCGGGGTGCCGTGGGGCGGGACGAGAAGAGTCACGAGCAGGGACCGCGAGGCGGCTTTAGCCCCCGACCCGTGGATGGGGAAGGGTCTTCTCGACCCGCCCCGCGGCGCCCCGTGCGCCTCGGCTCACCCGCGCGAGCCTGGGTATTCGTCCGCACGGTTCCCCGAACGATCGCGCGCCTCATCAACCAGACGCTCACTCTGCCGCGCCCGACTACGATCGTCCTCGCCGTCGGCGCCGACGAAGCCGCCATGCGGGACGCGCTGAACCGAGCCCAGGAGCCGCCCGAGCGCGTCCTGCTGGTGACGGATTCGCTCGCGATCGGGGAGGTCTGGCGCGCCGGCACCGGCGTCGAGCAGGTGCCAGCCGCCGGCGAGCGCCAGGCGGAGCTCGCGGGCGGCGACTACGCCGAGTTCAGGCGCCGGCGCCTGGGGCTGATCCTGGCCGGCAGGCCACGCTTCCGGAAGGCGCTGGCCGTGGGCGACGTCCCGCCGGATCTCGTCGATGCCGCGACGGCGCCGCCGCGCCGCCGAGCGCGCCTGCTGAGCTAGACCGAAAGCGCACAAACAGGCATTCCGCCCGTCCGGAACCGGGAGCGCCGCTAGTACCCTCCGAGTGCAATGGAGTCCTCGACGGGCACCATGGCGTCGCCTGACGCGACTCCCACCACCGCCCTCCCCGATGCCGCCGCCGAGCCGACGTCCGCGGCCCGCTCGGGGCCCGGTGCGCTGCCCAATTTGATCGTCATCGGCGCGCAGAAATGCGGCACCAGCGGGCTCCACTACTACCTGAGCCTTCACCCGGAGATCTCGGTGTCGACGCCCAAGGAGCTCAACTTCTTCATCGCCGAGCGCAACTGGCCACGCGGGGTGGACTGGTACCGCAGCCACTTCGACCCGAACGCCAAGGTGCGCAGCGAGGCTTCGCCCAACTACACCGCATACCCGCAGCACCTCGAGGTCCCCGAGCGGATGCACTCGGTGTTGCCGGACGCGAAGCTCCTCTACATGGTGCGCGACCCCCTGGACCGGATCGCCGCCCACTGGGTGCACAACTACGCAAAACGGCGGGAGAAGGGCGATCTGCGAAGCACCCTCATGCATCCAAATACGTCCTACCTGGCCCGGAGCCACTACTACGCTCAGTTGCAGCGATTTCTGCGCCTGTATCCGCGCGAGCAGGTGCTCGTGATCGAGCAGGAGCAGCTTCGCAACCAGCGCACCGAGACCCTGCGGCGCGTGTTCGAGTTCGCGGGAGTCGATCCCGGCTTCTCCCACCCCGGCTTCGCGACGCAGCGGCACCGCACCTCCCGCAAGCGGCGCGGCACGCCCATCACAAGGGTGCTCGACCGGATCGATCGCAAGCGCGGGACGGTGTCCGCGCGCCGATTCCGGGCGCTGGCCGGGGCGGTCTTTCCGGTCGGGCGCTCGATTGAGGTCCCTGACGTTCGGGGGGCCCTGCCGGACGAGACCCTGAGGTCCCTGCGTGACGATGCCACCAAGCTTCGCGACCTGACCGGGCTCGACCTGTCGGCCTGGTCGATCTGGGACGCCTGATGTCCAAGGACCGGACACCCGAGGAGAAGCGCCGCAGAAAGCAGGCCCGCGCGGCTAAGAGCCAGGCGCTCAAGCCCGAGAAGCACGAGCACAGTCATCCCGGCGGGACCGCGGCGGCGATCGGCACCCACCTCGCGAAGTTCTCGAGCTTTCAGGGTGTCTCGCTGCTGCTCACCAACATCCTGCACTACTCCTCGCTGATCGTGGTGGCCAGGTTCCTGGGCCCCGGAGCGCTCGGCTCCTATTCGCTCCTGTTCTTCCTGACGGGTCTGGTCACGCAGATCATCCACATCGTCTCGAAGCCGGGAACGATGATGCGGACCTTCGGGATCTCCGATGACGACGCCGACGACATCGAGGAGGACAAGGAGTCTGACGAGGGCGGCTCCCGTCCGACCTACACCCTGGGTGTCGGCCTGGCCTGGACGCTGCTTCTCTCGGCGGCGATCATCATCCCGGTCACGATCTTCCAGACACCGATCGCCGGGTTCCTTCTGCACGACTCGAGCCAGGGCCCGGTGGTCATGTTCGCGACGATCACCGGCGCCGTGTGGGCGATCTTCAAGCTCGCCGAAATGGTGATCTGGTTCGAAGGCCGCGCGCTGACCTTCGCCCTGATCGACGCGGCCCGCCCCGCGTTCAACATCACTGCGATCATCGTGATCCTCGCGATGGGCGCCGGCGTGAAGGGGGCCGTCATCGGTCAGACGATCGGCACCGTCACAGCGACCGCCGTGTGCGTGGCGCTGATCTGGGGCAGCTTCCAGAAGGTCTTCTCGTTCACCGAGCTGGCGGAGATCCTGAAGCGCGGCGCCATCCGCATTCCGATCGCGACGTCGCTTTGGGTCACTCAGAACTCCGACTCGTTCATCCTCTCCCGATTCCTGGACCACAAGTCAATCGGGCTCTACAACCTCGCATCGCGGACAGGGTTCATGGTGGCGTTCCTACCCCAGGGCTTCCGGATGGCGTTGCGGCCCATCCGCAAGACGGCCACCTACGAGGCCTTCCGCCGCGAATACGGGATCGCCGTCGCGCAGGGGCAGATGCTCGCCTACTTTTACCTGGTCACGCTCACGGCGATTCTCGCCATGGTCCTGGGCGGCGAGATCCTGATCGTCGTCGGCGGTGCGCAGTTCGAGTCGGTCGCCCCGCTGGTTCCGCTCACCGCCGCCGCGATGACCATGCCGGCCCTGTTCCGGTCGATCGCGATGGCGGGGACCTACAACAACCGGCGCAAGATCTTCGTGAGCTCGGCGGTCTTCGTCGGGGTCGCCTACGTGCTGCTGGCCGTCGGATTCCTCAGCTTCACCAACTGGGGGATCTACTCGCCGCCCGCGGCGATGATCTGCGCTTTCATGATCCCGTCAGGCCTGATGTTCGGCCTCTCGCAGTTCGGCAAGACGCCGATTCAGTTCCCATACCTCCTCATGCTCGAGGCCACGCTCGTCGCGACGGCGCTGGCCGTCGCGTACCACTTCGCGCATCCCAACGGCGAGCTCATCCAGCTTCCGGTCATCGCCGCCGTGATGATCCTGTGGTTCTGCCTGCTCTTCCTGCTCAGGATCATCCCCGCTCATCACTGGGGCCCAATCCGGCACATCTTGCGCTCGGCGCTGGGTCGCAGGTCTGCACTCAAGTTCAATAAGAGCGCTGGACTGCTCTCGCTCGATCGCGGTGGACGCAAGGCGCTCCGTGAGGCCGTGATCGATCATCTTCCCGACCAGACACTCGTCCCGGCATACATCGAGGACACCGCGGCGAGCGACGGTGACGGCCCGAGTTGGATGGTCCATCCGGATGCCGAGGGCGCCCGGCTCGTTGGGCTCTTGCGCCGGACCGGCAGCGAGGGCGGGGTCGTGATCGACAACGAGGGCGAGTTCGACGCCGGGATCTCTCTGTTCCTGTTCTCGGATCAGCCCGTCGCGGTCAGGCTGCAGCGGATGCGGCAGCTGTTGGCCAACGGCGTCGATCCCAACGAGCTCCGGACGCTCGAGGATCTTCGCAACGACCTTGCACGCGGTGGCGACGGGGTCTGGAAGGCAGGCGCCGGCGGGCGGAACGGGCGCACCAAGAACGAGAAGCGCGGCGGCGAAAAGGAAAAGGTCGGCGCCCCTAAACGCGCCTGACGACGATCCGGTCCGGCTCGATCGTCACCTCGACCTTGCGGTGCCCGGCCCAGTGCTCGGTGTAGACCGGGTCGTCGGAGACCGACGGGTCGAGCCAGAGGCCGTAGCCGTCGGTGTCGCCGTGGTCGAAGGTCGCCTGCATCGCGGCGCCTGGCCGCTCGCCGCCCCCACCACCGCCGCCGCGCCCGCGTCGCCGCCGGCGACGCCGGCGACGGCCCGTGCCCTCGCCCTCGCGCTTGGGCTCGCCCTCCTCGGCCTCCGTCTCAGCCTCCTCCTCGGGCGCCGCTTCTTCCTCGGTCGCCTCGCTGAGGGCCTCGATCTCGGCCTCGATCTCGTCGCGTAGCTCGACCTCACCGGTGTCCTCGTCCTCGGCCGAGAGCTCGTGCCGGCGGCGGAACTCGCGCAGCTCGGACGCTGAGACGTCCAGCTGGTGCGCGATCCAGGCGTCGGTGCGCCCCTGGCGCACCCACGCGCGGATCTGGTTGAGCTGTGAGCGGAGTGGTTTCTTGGCCATATGTACGGCTCCCTGCAGCCGCGTGATGCTAACGGACGGCCGCCTGACGGTTGTGGGTGGCGCCGCGCCTCCCGAGTAGTTACTCTGGTTCCGGATGGCGGCCGGACGGCCGGAAGCTCGAATGGAGGCGAGATGCTCGTCCTGACAAGAAAGACGAACCAGAGCATCATGATCGGTGATGACGTCGAGGTTTCGGTGCTCGCCGTGTCGAGGGACAAGATTCGACTCGGCATCACCGCACCCCGCGACATCCCGGTGTTCCGCAAAGAGGTCTACATCTCGATCAAGGAAGAGGAGATGTCGGAGGGCCAGGGAGCGAGCAACCACGTCGACAAGGCGCTCGGCGACCTGTCGACCACCGATTAGCGCTGCCCCCTCGGGGCACGACGGTTGACCTGGGCGTATAAGCCTGGGCTAGCGGAGCGCTAGCCCATCAACCACGCCAGCGTCTCGAACATCACGACGGTCACGACCACGACCGTGATCGTCAGCGCGACGACCAGGACGCTGAAGGCGACCTTGCCGTGCTGCTCGGTGCGCTGGATGCGCCGCGCGCGCGAACGGTTGACGGCCCGCTGGCGAAGCTGATGCCGGCGACGCCGCTCGAGCGCGGCCTCCTGCTCGAACGCCAGCTCGAACTGGGAGATGCTTTCGTTCATCCGCATGGGGATCGATCCAGGAAGAGCGTTGGTGCCAGTGCGTCGCGTTGAGCCAACCCCGCGACGCGCAGGAAACTAGCAGACCAATCCGGAGCGAACGGCGGTTCGGCAGGTGCCGATCGCTACTAGCGTCTTTTTAGCGTTCGATCAAGAGTCGCTCACCGGTGTGCGTCGAACGGGGCACCGAGGGAAGTGCCCTGCCTCCAGATCGCTCCTCTGTGCAGTTCGCCTCGCAGAGGCGGGTCGACTCCACGCAACTCGGCCTTCAGCAGGCGCGCCAGAGGCCCTTGCCGGCTCGTGCCGCCCTGGTTGCCAGCCGTTGGAACTCGGGCGCGTGCGAGGTGTTCGGAGCGATCTCGAGCGTCCGGGCGTACCCGCCGCGAACGAGCTCCGCGTTGACGAACCGCCCGCCTGCATAGACGTACGCGAGCAGCCGCCCGTAGTCGTCGCGCGCCTCCCGGTCGAACACCATCCGCACGGTGCGGCCCTCGACCAGCCGGTGGTTCTCGTCGCTGGCGTTCGGCCCGAAGCACTGCACCGGCGTGTCCGGCTTGACCGTCTCCGGCGTGTCGACGCCGATGTAGCGCACATACTCGTCCTGACCGTCGACGGAGGCGACGATCGTGTCGCCGTCGACGACGCGCACGACGCGCGCGCTGACGGACTCACCCGCCTGGCGGACGTCCTCATCGCCGGACCCGCCGCCGCCCCCACAGCCCTGCTGAACGAGCAGCCAGGCACCCAGGGCAAGCAGGACAACCGCGCCGATGCCGGGCGTGCGTCGCATGGCAACAGACAACCCCACGCCGCGGACGCCCGCCCCGGCTGGGCCCGGTGCCACGGGCTCCCGGGCGCCTTGGCTCGCGGGGTATCCGGGCTCTTGAAGGGCGTTCGCGCGATGGCGATTGGCCTCGCGGTTGCCGGGTGCCTATTCATCCTCGTCGTCGTCGGGACTGAGAGCTGGCCCCTCGTCGTCGGGTGGCTCGGCGCATCGCTGGTTGTGGGGCTGATCGTCGCCTCGTTCGAACGGCGCCACAGGCTTCCCGCCTAATCTCCGGCCATAGGGCTGAGGAGCAGGGACTGCGACGGTCAGCGAAGCGCCGGGCGCCCCGCGCCCCGGCCGTCCCCGCTACCGCCCGGCTACTGCTGCCTCGGACTCCTCGTAGACCGTTACGAAGCGCAGATAGTTCTCGCCGATCTGGCGGGCCGCCTCATCGCGCTCGACCGAGCCGTCGAGGAACGCCTTGAGGGGACCGCCCCAGATCGAGCGACCGATGGCGAAGCCGATGAAGCCCTCCACGGGCGCCGCCTGGCTGAGCCAGTGGTCCACCTTCTCGTCGCTGGCCCCGCGGCCGAGGACGACGCAGATGACGTCGTCGCGGCCGCCGGCGCGCGTTTGCTCGGCGAGCATCTCGGCGTCGGAGCGCTCGTCGACTCCCTCGATCTTCCAGATGTCGACCTCGATGCCGGCGCCCTGGATGTCCTCGATCGCCCGGCGCATCAGCTCCGGCCGCAACTTGGCGTCGTAGCGGTCGCTGTCGCCATCGACACCGGCCAGCTGGTCGTCGGTGGCGGGGACGAGCAGCTCGAAGAGGAACTTGCGGTCGTGCTCTCCAAGCCAGTCGGAGAGCCGCTTCAGCCGGTCGAGTTGGCGGCGGTTCATGTCGGTGTCCGGGTCGTCCGGGTTGTAGCGAACGAGCACCTTGGAGAAGTCGGGGTCGAACTGCTCGATGTGGGCGCCGAACTCGTCGCCGTACTCGAAATCGAACTCGTTCTGGCCGCTCTTCTCGACCGGCATGGCCAGCTTGAGGCCGCGCTCCTTGGCCTGGCCGGGGATGCCCGTGGGCGCGCCGAATTGCTCGTCGACCAGCGCGCCGGTCGAGCCGGCGTCGGCGCCCTCGTCGAGCGCGGCCACGAGCCCCTCGAAGACGAGGTGCTTGGCGTCCGAGATCCTTTGCACGTCCTCCTCGGTGGGCTCACCCTCCAGGCCAAACCACTTCTTCTGGAAGGAGCCGCGGTGGTCGAACGCGAGGATGAATAGCTTGTTGCCGTAGCCAGAGTTCATGGGGATTCCTCCACCTCCCCGGGTTTACCGGGGGCCGGGCACGCATAATAACCGCGCGCCCTGTGGGCACCCGGCCGCTGCGGCCGCAGATCAATGCTCGACCACAGCTTCAACGGCCCGCCGTTCACCATCGGCATCGAGGAGGAGCTGATGCTCCTCGATCCGGAGGATCTGAGCCTCGCTCAGGAGATCGAGGCAGTCCTGGAGAGGGTTCCCGCCGACCGCGAGGGCCAGGTCAAGCCCGAGTTGATGCAATCCGTGCTCGAGATTGCGACCAGACCCTGCCGGAGCGTGGCCGAGGCCGGCGACGAGCTTCGGCAGCTGCGTCGCATGATGGCCGGGATCGTGGAGGAGCTGGGGCTCCAGTTCGCGGCTTCCGGCACGCACCCCTTCGCCCTCTGGGAGGACCAGAAGATCGTCGAGCGGCCCCGGTACGAGGAGCTGATCGGCCAGCTTGGGTTCATCGCCCGCCAGGAGCTGATCTTCGGCACTCACGTGCACGTGGCGATCGACGGCCCGGACCGCGCCATCTACGTCGCCGACGGCATCCGTCTGTTCCTGCCGCTGCTCCTGGCGCTGTCGGCCAACTCGCCGTTCTGGCGTGGGGACCGCACCGGGATGATGTCCACGCGCACGCCCGTCTTCCGCGCCTTCCCGCGCGCCGGCGTGCCGCCCCACTACGGCACCTGGGAGACCTATTCCAATCGCGTCGAGCAGATGATGCGCGGGGGCGCGATCGAGGACTACACCTACCTCTGGTGGGACGTCCGCCCGCACCCGAACCTCGGCACGGTCGAGACGCGGATCTTCGACCAGCAGACAACGCTCGATCACACGATCGCGCTGGCGGCGCTCACGATCTCGCTCGCGCACCGCTTCAGCTCGCTCTACGACGCGAAGGAGCCGCTGGGCGAGTTCCCCACGGAGCTGATCGACGACAACAAGGTCCGCGCTGCCCTGCGCGGGATGGACGGGACGCTGATCGACTTCTTCCGCGGCGAGCAGATGCCGGCCGAGCGGATGGCCGCGAGCCTCGTCGAGGGCCTCACCGACGACGCGGCGGATCTGGGTTGCTCGGCGGAGCTCGAGCTGGTGGATGCCCTCCTGGGTGGACAGAGCGGGGCGCACAGGCAGCTTCGCCACTGGGAGCGCCACCACGACCTGTCAAAGCTGGTCGGCGAGATGATCGCCGACACGCGCGCCTAACCGCCCCACCGGCGGGGTTATTCTCACAACATATGAACCGCACCCGCCAGTCGCGGAGCTAGAGCTCCGCGTTTTCAGACCATGGCCGAGACGGAGCTGAGCGTCGTCTGCAAGAGCTGCGGTTCGGAGGTGAGCCCGTACGTCACCGAGTGCCCGTACTGCGGCACCCGGCTGCGCAAGCGGGCGCCGAAGCTGGAGCGGCGGGGCGACGGCCTGGAGGCGCAGGAGAGCCGGCGCGACCGCCGCCGTCGCAAGGCGGCCGAGCGGCGGGAGCGCAAGGAGCGCCTACGGCGCCTGTCGCTCACCGTCGAGCGCCCCTACGTGACCATTGCGCTCATCCTGGTCCCGGCCGCCCTTGTCGTCGTCGCACGGGGCGCGGACATCCCCCTTCGCGATCTGGGCCTGGTCGTGGGGACGCCGGTCACCGCCAACCCGTGGTGGCACTACCTGGTCTCGCCCTTCCTCTACAACGACATCGGGTACCTGTTCGCGATCGGAGTGGCGATGGTTTTGTTCGTGCCCGGCCTGGAGCGCCGGCTCGGCGCGATCCCCACCGCGATCCTGCTGGTGGCCGCGGGCGCCCTCGGAGCGTTGGCGGCCCCGGGGCTCGACGACGCGTTCGGTGACGGGCTGACGCTCGCCGCCGGCGGCAACGGCATCGCGCTCGCCGCCGTGGGCGCCTCGTTCATGGTCCGGCGCGCCGACGCGCGGGACGACCCCACCGAGGAGCTCGACATGATCCCGATCGTCGTGGCGGCGATCGCGTTGCTGCTGCTGCCGCTCGTGAACGACTACGCGAACGAGTGGTCGGGCATCATCGGCGGCCTCGTCGGCCTCGCGGCCGGGTTCTCGGCCACCCTCGGTCGCCGCTGATGGTGCCGCTCAATGCCTGACAAGTACATAACGCTCACGCCCGAGCTCTACGCGTACGTGGTGCAGCACGGCGCGCGCGAGGACGACGTCCTTCGGCGCCTGCGGGCGGAGACCGAGGAGCTGGGCGACATCGCGATCATGCAGATCTCGCCCGAGCAGGGAGCTTTCATGGCGGTGCTCGTCAAGGCGATGGCGGCCGGGCGGGCACTCGAGCTGGGCACGTTCACCGGCTACTCGGCGATCTGCATCGCCAGGGGGCTCGGCGAGGGCGGGCAACTGGTCGCCTGCGACCTGAACGGCGACTGGACCAAGGTCGCGCGCCGCTACTTCGCGGAGGCCGGGGTGGATGACCGCATCGAGCTGCGCCTCGCGCCGGCCCTCGAGACGCTCCGGGGGCTGCCCGACGAGGAGCCCTTCGACTTCGCCTTCATCGACGCCGACAAGAGTGAGTACCCCGACTACTACGAGGAGTGCCTGCGACTGCTCCGCCCGGGTGGCCTGATCATGCTCGACAACGTTCTGCGGGGCGGGGAGGTGTTGAACGGCGCCGACGACGATCCCCGCACCGTCGCCACGCGCGAGGTGAACGAGCGGGCGATTGCCGACGAGCGGGTCGACGTCGCGATGCTCGGCGTCTCCGATGGAATCACGCTGGCGCTGAAGCGCTAGCGGGCGACGGCGCAACGCGATGGACCGCGACGCAGCGATCGAACGCCACCGCGGCGCGCTCATGTCGTTCATCCGCCTGGTCGGGGCCGGTGCCGGGTCCTCGCGCGTGCTCGAGCCCGACGGGGTGACGGCGTCGGTCGTCCGCGCGATCCCGGACCGCTCGATCGTGAACTCGGTCGCCTACCGGGACACCGATTCGCTGGCGGCGGCGCTGGAGAAACTCGCTGCCGAGTACGACGCAGCCGGCATTGAGGCCTGGACCGTCTGGGTCCCGGAGGACGACCGCGACGCGGCGGCGCTGCTGGAGGCTTCCGGCCACAGGCTGGACGCCACGCCCACCGCGATGATCGCCGACCTGAGCGAGCTCCCCGAGCTGGATGCCGACGAGCTCGACTGGGGCGTGGGCGCCAACCCGCCCGACGTCGGCCGGATCAACGACCTCGCATACGGATGGCCGGAGAGGACCTTCATCCGCGCGATGGACCGCTTCGAAGAGGTCGATGCCCTGCGCCTGTACGAGGCCCGCGTTGACGGTAAGCCCGTGTGCGCGCTGGGCACCTACGACAACGCCGACGACTGCGAGCTCTACTTCGTCGCGACCCTGCCGAACCACCGCGGCGAGGGCCTGGCGCGCCGCCTGACGCATCGCGCGCTGATCGACGCCCGCGACCGCGGCCTCACCGTTTCGAGCCTGCAAGCCACGAAAATGGGCTCCCCGATCTACGAGCGCCTGGGCTACGAGCCGATCTGCACCCTCCAGATGTGGGAGCGCCGGACGTAGCTCAAGGTGCACCCCGCGCCCAGGGATGGGGAGGGCCTTCCTCGGTGCATGCCGCGCGCCCGACCCCAGCCATGGCCGTCCACCGGTTATATCTTGCGGGGCGATGGCGGTCGACCAGGCCAGGCTGGATGCGGCGATCGATGCGCTCTCGGACCGCGAGCGGTTCAGGGAGGCCGAGTCGGTCGTCGCCGCGGCCGCACCCAAGCTCCACCGGATCCTCGCCGACGCCCTTCAGGAGGGCGGCTGGTTCGGCGAGGCGCACGAGGCGGAGGTCCGCAAGGCCGCCACGGCCGAGAGCGACGAGGAGCGGTTGTCCGCCGTGCGCACGCTGCTCGCCGAGGAGGCGCGGATGGGAATGATGGTTGGGGTCGCCGTCGGCTGGGCACTAGCCGAGGAGCTGAGCGAGACGACCACCGACGAGGAGGACTGAGACGTGACCGACATTCGCTTCCTGGGCCAGTCGTGCTTCGAGCTCTCGGGCGGGGACGCGCGCGTGGTCGTCGACCCGTTCCTGGCCCCGAACAATCCGGTCGCGACCGTCTCGGCCGACGACCTCGATGCGACCCACGTGCTCGTCACCCACGGGCATGCGGACCACCTCGCCGACGCGGTTGCGGTGGCGGCGAAGAACGACGCGCCGACCGTCGCGATCGTGGAGCTCGCCAACTGGCTGGGCGAGCAGGGCGTGGCCAACACCGTCGATCCCAGCCTCGGTGGCACGGTCGAGTTCGACTGGGGCTGGGCGCGGATGGTGCAGGCGTTCCACACCAATACGGCACCCGACGGGACCGCGGTCGGGCAGGCGGCCGGATACTTCATCAACATCGGCGGGACCACGATCTACCACGCCGGCGACACCTGCCTGTTCGGCGACATGAAGCTGATCGCCGAGCGCACGCCGCCCGACGTCGCCATGCTGCCGATCGGCGGCCACTACACGATGGACCGCCACGACGCCGCCACCGCCGCCGGGCTGATCGGGGCGCCGACGGTGATCCCGATGCACTACAACACGTTCCCACCGATCGAGGCCGACGCGGAGGCGTTCAAGTCCGACGTCGAGTCGAGGACATCATCGATCGTTGTGATCCTCCAGCCGGGGGACACCCACACCGTTTGACCCAGGAGGAGTGAGAGATGCCAGACGTCGAGTTCGCGGCCAACGGAGGCACCGCGACGGGATACCTCGCCGAGCCCGAGGACACCGGCCCGGGGCTGATCGTCATGCAGGAGTGGTGGGGGCTCGACGACCACATCCGTAGCGTCTGCGACCGCTTCGCCGCCGAGGGGTTCGTGGCCCTGGCGCCCGACCTGTTCCACGGTGAGACCACCGACCAGCCCGACGAGGCCCAGCAGAAGATGATGGCGCTGAACATGGACGAGGCCGAGAAGGAGATGCGCGGCGCGGTCAACTACGTCCTGGAGCATCCGAAGTGCAACGGGAAGGTCGGCTCGGTCGGCTTCTGCCTCGGCGGCGGCCTGTCCGTCTGGGCCGCGACCGCCAACAAGCAGATCGGCGCGGTGGTGAGCTTCTACTACGTCATGCCCCACGGCAAGCCGGACTTCTCGAAGATCAACGCCCCGGTGCTCGGACACTTCGGCACCAGCGACGACTTCATCTCGGTCGACGACGCGAAGTCGCTCGAGGCCGAGCTCCAGCAGGCCGGGGTGGAGGCCGCGTTCGAGTTCTACGAGGGCGCGGGGCACGCGTTCTTCGCCGACCACGATCGGCTCGGCACCTACCACCCGGAGCACTCGAACGCGGCCTGGGGCAAGACGGTCGACTTCTTCCACAAGCACCTCAGCCGAAACGGGAACCCCAGCCAGAACGGCAACTGACTCCAAAATCCTGGCCAGCCAGCCAGTTCAGGGTGTAGGCTGCGTCTCCATGGAAGCCAGGACGGAACCAGAGACGGCAGAGGCCAGGACGGCCCGAACCCTCAGCGACATCGCCGCCCAGGAGGGATTCGAGGAGACCTCGGACCCGGCGCTCCAGGAGTCGGCCGATCGCGGTCAGGCCAAGCTCCTTTCCTACGGTCAGCTGTACGAGCTGTGGGAGCGCCAGCAGTGGGCGACCCAGGACCTTGACTTCAGCCAGGACCGCATCGACTGGCACGAGCGCATCTCCGCGGAGGAGCGCTTCCAGCGCATGTACGGGCTGTCGGGGTTCTTCATCGGCGAGCAACGAGTCACGGACGAGCTGGGTCCGATCATGCGCGCCTGCCCCAGGGAGGAGCAGCGCATCTTCCTCTCCACCCAGATCGCCGACGAAGCCCGGCACGTCCGTTTCTTCGACCGCTTCTACAGCGAGGTCGACGTCTACGAGGGCACCGAGAACCTCGCCGACCGGCTGCGGGCGACGGAGGAGAACCTGAACGAGTCGTTCGGCCAGCTCTTCGATGACCTGCTGCACAACCGGGTCGACCGCCTCGCGGCCGAGCCCGAGGACACCGTGGCGCTGGTGGAGGCCGTGACGCTCTACCACATGATCATCGAGGGCGCCCTGGCCCTGACGGGCCAGCACTTCATCATCGAGTACAACACCCAGCAGAACACGCTGCCGGCGTTTGTCGAGGGCTTCAACAAAGTCGCCCGCGACGAGCACCGGCACATCGCGTTCGGCGTGCGCTTCCTGACCGACATGGCGCAGGAGGACCCCAAGTACCGAGACGCCATCCAGCGCATGATGGCCGAGGCGCTCCCGATCGCCGACGGCGTCCTCGACCCGCCGTGGGCCGAGGAGGACGACCTCGAGATGTTCGGCGTCTCACGCGACGAGACGCACGCCTTCGCCGCCCAGTGCCTCACCCGGCGGCTGAAGGTGATCGGTCTGGCCTAGCGGACTAGCTGGGCGGCGTGTAGGTGTCCGTGCCGCCGGATGGCGGAATGCCGTCACCGGGCGGGGGAATCGTGTCAGGCGGCAGGATGCTGCCGCCCGTCGGGTTCGGATCGACGGGCGGGTCGGGGATCACCGGCGGGTCGGGGTCCGTGCCGGGATCGGTTGAGCTGCCGCCTGCCGTCGGGTCGCCGCTGCCCGAGTCGGCGGTGGTCGGGTCGGTTCCGGTGCCGGTCGTGCCGGTGGCCGTGCCGGTGGCCGTGGTCGTATCCGTGGCCGTCGAGTCGACGGGCGGCGCCGCATCGGTCGTCGCGGTGGTGTCCGTCGTGGAAGTCGGGTCGGTGGCGGGAGGAGCAGCGGCGGTCGTGGTCTCTGCGACCGGCGGGGGCGTCGGCGCGGCCGCGGGCACTGCATCGGCGCGCGCGTGCTCGACCGACCATTGCCCGGTCTGGGCAACCGGCGCCGGATGGGGAGGCGTCTGCGCCGGAGTCTGGTTCATGCGGTTGGCGCCGACAGCGCCCGCGGTGATGAGCACCGCGGTCGCCACGCCGACGGCGGCCTTGGCCCCCACCACGCCACCGACGGTCCCGAGCGCGCCGCCGACCGAAATTCCCGTGCCCCCCGCGGTCGCCGCGGCGCCACCCAGCGAGCCGGCGACGCCGCCAACGGATCCCGCCGCCCCCACGGATCCGGCCGTGCCGGCGCCTGCAACGCCGGCGCCTCCCCCAGCGGCGCCGCCGGTTGCCCCGGCGGAGCCCGCCGTCCCGCTCGCCGAGGCTGCAGAGCCTCCACCGCTCCCGGCGAGCTTGGACGCGAAGAACTTCCCGACGACCGCGAACAGACCGAGTGGCGCCAGCCCCGCGAGCGACCTGGACGTGGATCGCAGCTGCCCGCGGAAGCGCTTGCAGGACGAACAATCCTTGACATGTCGCCGGGCCGCCCCCGAGACCTTCCCGAGTCCCTCGGCCGCCTCGGCGAGCTCGAGGCGGACGTCGTCGCAGGCCAGGACCCGTGCCTCGCTGGCCTCCGCGAGCGCCATTCGCGCCCGAACCAGCAGCGACTTGACCGCCGCGAGGGAGACACCCATCGTCTGCGCGATCTCGGTGTAGGTCAGCCCGTCGATCTCGCGGAGCACGAGGGCGGTGCGCTGCGTCTCGGGCAGGTCCTGGACGTCGGCGACGATCGTCCGCAGCGCCTCCCGGCGCTGAACGCGCTCGAATGTGGTGGCGCCGTTCGCGCACGGATGAACGTCCATCGAGTCCTGCCCTTCCGCCGACGGCTTCCGGAGGAAGTTCAGGCAACGGTTTCGCGCGATCCGGTAGAGCCATGGACGGGCGGTGATGGGCCGCTCGTCGGCCAGCATCGCGGAATGGGCCGCGACGAAGACGTCCTGGAGCAGATCCTCGGCGTCCTGGCTGGACCTGACCATGTGGCGGCAGAAGCTCAGGAGCCGTGCCTGATAGCGGTCGAAGAGAACCTCGAACGCGCGGTCGTGACCGGCGCGGATCAGGGCGACGAGCTTCTCGTCACCCTGCAGGCGGAGCAGCGGCGAACGGCGCGCAAGCAGCCCGCTATGGCTGGCGGTTGTAAGGGCGGAGGCCTCCATTACCCCTGTGTCCTGAACACGCTACAGCCCAAAGAGTTGCTGTCAAGGCATCCCGACCAAAAGTGGCAGCAGGAATACGTAGTGAGCAGTGACGAGTGCCCGGGGCGGGACTCGAACCCGCAAGCCCTCTCGGACGGCGGCTTTTAAGGCCGCCTGGCTTCACCCATTTGCCAACCCGGGCGCGGTCTTGGCTTGGCGGGATCGTAACCCCGGCCGAAAGCGGCTCCCTAGGCCTCCCGGACCAGCCGCAGGTTGAACGCCGGCGTGCCGAGAGCGCCCATGAGCCGCACCCATAACGCCACGTACAGCTCCGCTCCCCGCGCCGCCGAGATGTCGCCCAGATCGATGATGTCCCCGGACAACCACCCGAAAGTCTCCAACAGCTCGATCACGGCATGCTTCGCGGCGTCGTCGTTTCCGCACACGAACGCGTTCGTCGGCTCGCCGAGCGACCCCGGAGCGACCATCAGCGACGCGTTCATCGTGTTTAGCGCCTTGACGACCTTCGCCTCCGGAAACGCCGCCTGAATCCGCTCGCCCACGCTGTCGTCCACGGACACGCCGATCACTGGGGGCCCCCCGTCCCCGAAGTCGAGCGCGTTCGACACGTCGATCAACACCTTGCCGGCCAGGTTCTCCGTCCCGGCCATCCCCAGCGCGTCCAGCGAGACGTTGCCGCCGGTCGCGTTGATCAACAGCTCCCCGAACTCCGCCGCGTCGGCAAACGTCCCCTCGCTCGCTCCGTCACCGGCCTCCCGCGCCCACTCGACGCCACTCTCGTTCCCGGCCTGCCGCGACCCCATCCGAACCTCATGTCCGAGCTCGACGAGCTTGCCCGCCAGAGTCCGACCAACGATCCCGGTCCCAAGCACACCGATCCGCATGGCGCCACCATAGCGAGCGGCCCCGCGCGCGGCAAAACGGCAGCGACCAAGACGCCGGTGACCCAAACGGCGGCAACTAGGGCCGGCCCAGTGGCCGTCGCGAACCCCGCTACGTCCGCATCTTGTTGCTAGCTCGCTCGGTGTCCGTGACGTTCGCCGCCCCACGGGGCACGAATCACCAGCCACCCTTCGATGCCGATGACCATGCTCCAGACTCGATCGAGCCTTCGGCGACCCTCGCTCCGGTTGGCGCCTCCACTTATCGCCGACAACGTGGAATGTCGGCACGAAGTGGAGGCTGTTGGGAGTAGGTGGGCCGGTCCTCCGAGGTGCGCGGCTGCTTCTGGACGGGCCGGTGCTTCGGAGGGGCAACTTGGTGGGGGAGTGGGCTGATGGGGCGGCGGTACAAGCGCTATGGCGAGCTGGTCACCGCGGATCCGCCGAGGAAGGAGGTCGAGGAGGTTTCGGTCCGGGAGCTGAGCCGGGATACGTCGCGGGTGCTGGGCCGGGAAGATTCCCTCGAGCGAAAGCGCCTCGGGCCCGGCTAGAGCTGGACCCAGACGGTCTTGGTCTCCAGGTAGGCGCCCAGGTTGACGTGGCCCTTCTCGCGGCCGATGCCCGATGCCTTGTAGCCGCCGAACGGGGCCGCCGGGTCGCCGCCGCCCCACGTGTTGACGTAGACGTTGCCCGCCTGGAGCATCGAGGCGAGCTTGTGGGCGTTGGAGACGTCGCGGGTCCAGAGGCCGGCGGCCAGGCCGTATTCGGTGTCGTTGGCGCGGCGGGCGACCTCCTCGAGGTCGTCGAAGGGCATCGCCACGAGGACCGGGCCGAAGATCTCCTCGCGGGCGATGCGCATCTCGTCGTCGACGCCGACGAAGAGGGTGGGGTTGACGAAGTAGCCGCTGCCATTGCCGTCCGGTGAGTCGCCCGCGGCGATCTCGGCGCCCTCCTCGACCCCAGAGTCGATGTAGCCCTTCACCCGATCGAATTGATCCTGGGAGACGAGCGGGCCCAGCTGGGTCTCGGGGTCGAGGCCCGGGCCTACCTTCGCCTCGCGCGCGTAGGCGGCCAGGCGCTCCGTCACCTCGTCGAACAGCTCGCGCTGCACGAAGAGGCGCGAGCCGGCGTTGCATGCCTGGCCCGAGTTGAAGTAGATGCCCTCGTATGAGCCCTTGATCGCGCGGTCCAGGTCGGCATCGGGAAGGATGATGTTCGGGCTCTTGCCGCCGAGCTCGAGGGTGACGCGTTTCAGGGAGCGGCCGCATTTGGCGCCGATCTCTCTGCCCACCTCGGTCGAGCCCGTGAACGCGACCTTGTCGACGCCGGGCTCGTCGACGAGCGCAGCGCCCGTGCCGCCGTCGCCGGTGAGGACGTTGAGCGTGCCCTCGGGGAAGCCCGCCTCGATCGCGAGCTCGCCGAGCCGCAGGGCGGTGAGCGGCGTCTGTTCGGCGGGCTTGAGAACGATGGGGCAGCCGGCCGCGAGGGCCGGAGCCACCTTCCACATTGCCATCAGCAGCGGGAAGTTCCACGGGACGATCTGGGCGCAGACGCCGACCGGCTCGCGGACCGTGTAGCAGAGGACGTCGCGGGCGGAGACCGGGATCGTCTCGCCCTCGATCTTCGTCGGCCAGCCCGCGTAGTAGCGCAGGTGGTTGACGGTCGCCGCCATGTCGCCCTTGGCCGCGGCCAGCGGCTTGCCGTTGTCGAGCGACTCGAGCTCGGCGAGCTCGGCGCCGTTGGCCTTGATCAGCGCGGCGAGCGCGTGCATCAGCCCCGAGCGCTTGGCGGCGTTCACCTTGCGCAGCGGGCCCTCGAGCGCCTCGCGCGCCGCCTGGGCCGCCCGGGCCGCGTCCTCGGCGCCCCCGAGCGCGACCTCACAGATCACGTCGCCCGTCGCCGGGTCGATTGTCTCGAAGGTGCGTCCGTCGGCGGCGCTGACGTGCTCGCCGCCGATCAGGAGGCGCTTGGGCCCGGAGTCGACGAACTCGCGCGCGGCGGGGGAGAGGGACTCGGCGGTGGCGGTGGGCATCACCGGGATCGTAGTGACCGGTGGCCGGCGGTTAGGTCACGGTGACGTTGGGGTGCAGCAGCCGTCCGACTTCACGGACGGGTCGGTGCACGGTGTCCCGGCAGTGGGTCGGGGCACCTTGCCCTGGGCCTCCAGGCCGGCGATGCCTGCCCGGCTGCCTGAGATGGTCGCGCCGGTCGAGCCGGAGGCGCCGACCGGTCCGGTCGGGCCCGTCGGGCCGGGGGCCGGCGGCGGCGAGGGGCACGGCGGCGGCCCGCCGGTGCCCGTGGTGCCGGTCGTTCCGGTGGTGCCGGTCGGGCCACTCGTCCCCGTCGGCCCGGTGACGCCGGTGACGCCGGTGGTTCCGGTCGCGCCCGTTGCGCCCCCGGTGGGACGGCCGCGATCGGAGCCGTTGCCCTTGCTGCCCGTGCCCGCCTTGTCGGAAGCGAGCAGCCGGGGCTTCTTGTCCGAAGAAGGCGGATTACCCCAGGCCTGGACGTCGACGGTGTAGGTGCCGTTGCCGACGTACGGGACCCAGAGTCTGGCGCCGCCGGTGCCGACGGTCCCGTAGTCGGAGACCGCGCCGTTCGGGGCGGTCACGCTGGCCGTGTAGCTGGTGGCGCCGTCGACCTCGTCGAAGGAGGCGTCGATCTTGCAGACGATCTGGTTCTCGAACAGGCCGCAGCTGTCGAGGGATGCCGAGGCGTTCAGCGAGCTCGATCCCGACCCGGGCCCACCGAGCCCGATCGCCAGCGCGGGAACCGGCACGAGGAGCGCAAGCGCGACGTAGAGAAGCAGCCGCTGTCGTCTCATCGTGCCTTCCTTAACCTGACTTTCCTGCCGCCACGGGGACGAACGAGCTGTGGATCAGCTCGGCGCCGTCAGCCGCGTCACGCGATGCGTTGGCCTCGACGGTCGTGGCGAGGTAATAACGATAGGGCCCCGCGACGCGAAGTGTCACCACATACGTCGGCGCGCCGGGCTTCGGACGGGGTGCCAGCGTCACGATCGTCCCGTTTGCGGTGGGTGCCGGCGTGCGTCCGGTGACCTTGGCGCTGCCCGCCGCCTGGCGAAGCTGGGCGAGCGACCGCGACTCGAACTTGGGGAAGCTCAGGCCGGGATCCCGTGTGACCCACAGCGTGGCGCTGGCGCCGCCGCCGTCCGCGGAGGCCTGGAACGTGGCGCCGTGCAGGGGCTCGGTCTGGGCCCACCCGTGCGGCAGGGCCAGCGTGTAGCTCGAGCCCTTGACGAGCTCGCCACCCTTGCCCGAGCCCGAGCCCGAGGGCGTTGGGGCGCCCGCGCCATTCGCGCCACCGCCACCGTGGTTTGGGGCGCTCGCGGGTGGGGCAGCGGCCGGTGCCGGTGCCGAGGAGGGCTGCTGGTCGCCTCCGCCCGAGCCCTGGATGAGGATGAGCGCGACGATCACCGCCGCTGCGGCGACCGGGATGCTCAGGTACTTCCAGAGCCGGCTGCCGGGGCTCTCGCGAGGTTCGACCACGCCGACGTCGTCCGCGCCGTCGCACTCGAAGGGCTGATGGCACGAGTCGCAGACGACGCGACGAACCGCCCTCGCGGGGAGCGCCGGGGGCACGCGGACGCGGGTCGCCGCGCCGCATGCAGCGTGACGTGCCCGGACGAGCCGCACGGGCTCGCCGGCCACGGGCTCGGGGAAGCCCCCGTTGCTCAAGCGTTCCACCTCCATAGGATCGGACCCCAAAAGACGGTACTTGAGTGTCTGACCCCGCAACGGGCGCTGGCTGGCACAATCCCCGCATGGCGCTGCCGGCGCTGTCCCGTCTGTATCGCCGGCTTGGCCGGTCCTATCCGTACGTCTTTCTCACGATCGAGCTGCAGAGCGCGTTCGTGATCACGGCGGCGACCCTCGGCCTCTTCACCTTCTATTACAACGCCTCGAGCGACGACTACCTGAAGGTCATCGCGGTCGCCCTGGTCCTCACGGGTACCGCCGTCGCGATCACGCTCGTTCGCACGTTCCCGCTGATGCGCCCGATCCGGGACTGGATCGGCGGCGCCCGCGATCCCGACAGCACCACCAGGGCGTGGGCCGCGTCCGTCGCCCTGCCCCTCAACCTCATCCGCCACGACCTCTGGGTCCCGGTGGGAATCGCGATCGCGCCGACCTGTGCGTGGGCGGTCTATGTGCTCGGCCTCTCGTGGCCCGCCTTCTTTCCGATCTTCGCCGGGTCGATGGTCGCGCTGGGGTACTCGGCGATCCTCCACTACCTGATCCTCGAGGCCGGGATGCGACCGGTCCTCATCGACATCCACACGAGCGAGGACTCGCCGCGCCTGCGGGCCCCGATCGCGGCGATTCCCCTCCGGGTTCGGCTGATGACCGCGCTGCCGCTGATCAACCTGATCACCGGCCTCGTGGTGGCGGCCCTGACGTCGTCGGGCGGCGGTGGGGCGGCGCTCGGCGCCGACGTGCTG
This sequence comes from uncultured Actinomycetes bacterium, assembly GCA_963702195.1. Taxonomy (GTDB): domain Bacteria; phylum Actinomycetota; class Thermoleophilia; order Solirubrobacterales; family 70-9; genus AC-56. Next base: position 728,742 of record OY969725.1, read on the forward strand.
ATCGCGGTGGCGGTGGCGACGACGATCTCGCTGGAGCTCACCGTGCTGTTCGCAAAGTCGATCCTCCGCCCGATCGCCGACCTCCAGCGTGCGACCGAGGCGATCAGCCAGGGCCGCTACGACGTCGCGGTGCCGGTCACGACCGGCGACGAGCTGGGCGAGCTCGCGGTGTCGTTCAACCAGATGGTCCAGGGGCTCAACGAGCGCGAGCGGCTCCGTGAGGCGTTCGGCACCTACCTGGACAAGTCGGTGGCCGAGTACATCCTGAGCGAGGGCTTCAGCGAGGAGGGGGTGGAGGTCGAGGTCTCGATCCTGTTCTGCGACGTCCGGGACTTCACGAGCTTCGCCTCGCAAGCCGACGCTAAGGAGGTCGTCATGCGCCTGAACGCTCTGTTCGCCGTGGTCGTGCCGATCGTGAACCGCCACGGCGGGCACGTCGACAAGTTCATCGGCGACGGCCTCATCGCGATGTTCGGCGCCCCGGAGCCGTTCCCGGATCACGCCGACCGTGCGGTTCGGGCAGCGTGCGAGATGGCGAGCGTCGTCAACTCCGACGACGAGCCGAGCTTCCACATCGGCGTCGGGGTGAACAGCGGCCGCGTAGTCGCGGGGTCGATCGGGGGCGCGGGCCGGCTCAACTTCAGCGTCATCGGCGACGCCGTCAACATCGCCTCGCGCGTCGAGGCAGCGACGCGGGACCTCGACGAGGACGTCCTGATCACCGAAGCGACGGCGCGCGAGCTGTCGGACGACCTCGAGGCCATCGAATGCGGGGAGCACGAGCTGAAGGGTCTGCCCGAGCCGCTCCGCCTCTTCGCGCCGCGGGTGCGCGACGCCGCCGGCGTCCAGCCCGGGGAGGAGCCGCTGGGGGCCACGCGCGACGACGGCAGGCGCGGCGACCTGGGCGAGGCGAGCCGGGCCAAGGGCTTGGCGCCGCTGTAGTCTCGCGGCCCGTGGCGACCACCACCGATAGCGCCGAGCGAGCTGGCGGCGAGGCCGGCGGGGCCGTTCATGGCGGCTGGCTGGTGGCGCGGACGCTTGCCTCGCGCGGCGTCAAGAACCTGTTCACCCTCTCGGGTGGCCACCTGTTCTCGATCTACGACGGCTGCAAGGCCGAGGGGATCGAGGTCGTCGACACGCGCCACGAGGCCTCGGCGGCGTGGGCGGCGGAGGGCTTCGCCAAGGCCACGCGGCAGGCGGGGGTCGCGGCGCTCACCGCCGGCCCCGGAGTGACCAACGGCATGAGCCCGCTGGCGGGCGCACAGCAGAACCGCTCGCCGCTGGTGGTCCTGGGCGGTCGCGCGCCCGAGATGCGCTGGGGCTCCGGCTCGCTCCAGGAGATCGACCACCTGCCCTTCGTCTCGCCGCTCGTCAAGTCGGCCCGGACGGCGAAGGACACGGCGGACATTCCAGCGCTGACCGCCGCGGCGATCGACGAGGCGCTCTCGCAACCAAGCGGGCCGACCTTCGTGGATTACCCGCTGGACGTCGTCTTCCAGGAGGCGGAGGCTGAGGTGCCCGAGGCGGTCGAGCGATCGGCCGCCCACGCGGCCGATCGCTCCGACGAGGCCTCGGCCATCCTGGCGAGCGCGGAACGCCCGGTGATCATGGCCGGCACCGGGCTCTACTGGGCGCGCGGGGAGGAGAAGCTTCGCGCGCTGGCCGAGGCGCTCGATATTCCCGTCTTCCTCAATGGCATGGGTCGCGGCTGCCTTCCCGCCGACCACGAGCTCTGTTTCTCACGAGCTCGCGGCCAGGGGCTCAAGGAGGCCGACGTCGCCCTGGTCGTCGGCGTGCCGCTCGACTTCCGGCTCGGCTTCGGCGCGTCGTTCGGCGATCAGACCCGGATCGTCTCGCTGGACGCGGAGCCGAGCAAGCTCGCGGCGACGCGCCAGCCGGAGATCGAGCTCGTCGGCGACATCGCCGCGACGCTCGCCGCCCTGCGCGAGGCGGCCGCGTCCGCCGAGGGCGAACGCGGCCGCAGCGCCAATCCTTGGCTCGCCGCGCTTCTCCAAACGGAGTCTGAGAAGCGCGAGTCCGAGGTCAGCGATCTCTCAGACGATCGGGCGCCCCTGCACCCCGTCCGGATCTACGCCGAGCTCAACGATCTGCTCGACCGCGACGCGATCGTGATCGGCGACGGCGGCGACTTCGTCTCCTACGCCGGCCGCTTCATCCAGACGTACGAGCCGGGCGCGTGGATGGACCCCGGCCCCTACGGCTGCCTCGGCGCCGGCCCGGGCCAGGCGATCGGCGCGGCGAAGGCTCGGCCGGACCGCCAGATCTGCCTGCTGCTGGGGGACGGGGCCTTCGGCTTTTCCGGTCTCGAGTTCGACACGATGGCCCGCCACGGTCTCCCCGTCGTCGGCGTCATCGGCAACAACGGCATCTGGGCGCTGGAGCACCACCCGATGAAGTTCCTCTACGGCTACTCGATGGCCGCCGAGCTCCGGCCCGCCACGCGATACGACCAGATCGCGGAGGCGCTCGGGTGCCACTCGGAGCTCGTCACCGAGCCCGGGGAGCTGCGGCCGGCCCTGGAGCGGGCGTTCGGCGCGGGCGGACCGGCGCTGGTGAACGTCCTCACCGACCCCGAGGTCGTCTATCCGCGCAAGGCCGTCCTGGCCTGACGACGTCCTGGCTGGCTGACCAACTCTCAAGCCCCCGTTGAACCGGCGCATGGTGATCCGCGCGCCGTCAACCTTCCGTTTTCCGCTCACCCGCCCGGGTATCGACCTGACACCGGCTGCCGCTCCGGCTCACCACGGACGGTTCGCCACGGAAGGAATTGGAGAGAGTGCGAAGGAGGCATCTGCTCTGCGTTGGACTGGCCGTTGCGGCGGCGGCTACCGCCGCGGGTGCCGTGAACGCGCAGGCCGGGCTCGTGGGTGGGGCCACCGGGACCGTCAAGAACACGACGGGGCGCGTCAAGGACACCGTCGACAACACGGTCAAGGACACCACCGGCACGGTCAAGGACACCACCGGAGCCGTCAAGGACACGGTGGGCAACACCGTCGGCACCGTCACCGGCGGCGGGAGCGGCGGCGGGAGCTCGGGCTCCTCAGGCTCCACGGGCACGACGACCACGACGGGCACCGGGGGCTCCACCGGCACCACAGGGACCTCCACCGGCACCGGCGGGTCGACCTCGTCGAGCGGCGGCGCCGCGGGCCCAGGCGGCCGCCGGGCAACCGGCGGCAACGCTCGCGGCGGCGGCCGTCATGGCCGCAACGGCGGGACCGCGATGCCGCGACACCCGCTGGCGGTTCCTCACGCTCCGGAGCAGAGGCCCAACGGGGTACCCACGAAGTTCAACCCGAGCTTGAGTGTTGCGACCCCGAACCCGTCCCCGTTCGGGATGCCGAGCTTCATGATCGGCCAGTTCGAGATCCCGCCGTTCCTGCTGCCGATCTACCAGGCCTGCGGCACCCAGTACGGGATCCCGTGGCAGGTGCTCGCCTCGATCAACAAGATCGAGACGGCCTTCGGCACGAACGTCAACGTCTCGAGCGCGGGCGCCGAGGGATGGATGCAGTTCATGCCGGCGACATGGAAGACGTGGGGCATCGACGCCAACGGTGACCGCCGCGCCGACCCCTACAACCCCGTCGACGCGATCTGCTCCGCCGCCCGCTACCTGAAGGCCTCCGGCGGTGACGCGAACCTGCGCCAGGCGATCTTCGCCTACAACCACGCCTCCTGGTACGTGGACGAGGTCCTCACGACGGCGCAGCAGTACGGCAAGCTCCCCGACAACCTGGTCGGCTCACTCACCGGGCTCACCGCCGGCGACCGGTTCCCGATCGCCGCGAAGTCCCGCTACGCCGAGCCGGCCCCCTCGCCGATTCCCGGCGCGAACGGCGGAGCCACCGGCCCGGCGCCGAGCAAGGCGGTCGCGAGCTTCGGTCGTGGGACCGTTCACCTGAACTCGGGGGTGAACATGGAGGTGGGGCAGGAGCCGCAGATCAGGGAGGCTCTGTCGGCCCTGTCGGCCGAGACCGGCAAGCCGGTCTACGTCATCTCGGGCTACCGCACGCCGGCCCATTCGGTCGCGGTTGGCGGTTTCCCGGACGACCCGCACACGAAGGGCATCGCGGCGGACATCGGAGTCGGTTCCCCGACGCGCGATTCGGTCGCCTCCGTGAGCGACGCCCAGCTTCGCAGGGTCGGCCTCTACCGCCCGTTCTCCGCGCCGGCCGAGATCAACCACGTCCAGCTGCTGAACGGGAATGTCTCCATGTCGCTCTCGCCGCTGGCCATCGACATCTACTCGCGGGAGGGTGCTCCGGTCGTCGCGGTGAACGACGGAAGGGTCAAGCAGATCGGGCACACCAAGAAGCTCGGCAACTACATCGTCCTCCAGGACGACTACGGCAACCAGTTCATCTACACGCAGCTCGGGTCGATCCGGGCGGCGAAGAAGCAAGCCTCTAGGGGCACGAAGGCAAAGGGCGCCGCCTCGAAGCCGGCGGCCAGGCCGAAGGTCTCCCGAGCCCAGCCGAATCGCCGGCGCCTGTACGCGCTCCCCGAGCGCTCGCACAACGTCGGCGCGGCCGCACTCTTCGGCCAGGTCCGGCCGAGCATGCTGATGGCAGGCCACGAGCTCCGCTCGAGCGGCGCGTCGCAGCCGCGCCGCGCGACGGGAGCGCTGCACCGAGGGACCCGGGTCAGCGCCGGCACGATCCTGGGCCGCGTGGGCAAGCGGGGCAGCGCGGCGCCGCACATCAACTTCGCGATCCAGCCCACCGGCATCGGCAAGGGGAGCATCGATCCGAAGCCGATCCTGGACGGCTGGCAGCTGCTGCACGAGACCTCCGTCTACAGCGCGGGCCAGAACCCGCTGAGCAAGGTCACCAAGCCGAGCGACGCCATCGGCGACCTCCTCAAGCCGTCGAGCGCGCTCGCCGATCGCGCCCTCTCGAGTCCCCGCCTCGAGATCTACCGGTGCGGGCGCGTGGACATCCGCCGCGGCACGATCGACCGCCGCGTCCTGGCGACGATGAACTTCCTGGCTGACAACGGCTTCCGGCTCGAGATCAGCTCGCTGCGGTGCGACCCCCACGAGCAGCACTCCTCGAAGGGCTCGGGCACGGCCTCGCAGATCCAGACGGAGCACTCGAAGGGCACCGCGATGGCGATCTCGAAGGTCGACGGCGTTCCGGTCGCCGGTCACCAGGGGCCCGGTAGCGCCGCCGATCAGCTGATCAAGACCGTCCTCGGCCAGCAGGGGGTCATGGAGCCGGCCCAGGTGACCTCACACGAGGACCTGCCCGGGCCGGTGAGCTCATCGGTTTCCGGCAAACGTGGCCAGCGCCTCGACATCGGCTTCACCCCGCTGAAGTCGGCCTCCGGCTACCAGAGCCCGTTCCCGCACGCGATCAAGGGCCGCATCGACCAGGGCGTGGACTACGTCGGGACCGGCCCGATCAACGCGATCGGCAATGCGCGAATCCTGCGCATTGGCGCTGCCGGATGGCCGAACGGCGGCGCCGGCCCGGCGGGGCAGGGGGTCCTCTACAAGCTCCTGGACGGCCCCAAGCAGGGCAGCATCATCTTCGTCTACGAGGGCGTTCGTCCCACGGTCAAGGCCGGCGACGAGGTCGTGGCCGGACAGCAGATCGCGACCTTCTATCCGGGGAGCTCGATCGAGATCGGCTTCGCGGATTCCTCCGGCGTGCCCCTCGCACACGACCGCTACAGCGAGGGCAAGGAAACCGGATGGGGCCGCCGGATGAACGCCTTCCTGTCGAGCATCGGTGCCCCGGGCAAGCTCAGCCCGCAGTTCGCTCAGATGCTCCAGCCGCAGGAGTGGAGCCGCGTCATGCAGCAGCTCCAGCGCATCTCCAACCCGACCGTCCGCAAGGGCCCGGCCCGCTCCTCGGCGCATCCAAACCCGCACGACAGCGGCACCAGCGGCCCGGCGGGCCCGGGCAAGTAGCTACTCGTTCGGGCTTTTCGTGACCGTCAGGTCGCCGGGCCAGACCTCGTCGGTCCAGTGCTGCTCGACCGTCGGGCCGGCGAAGAAGCCGAGCACGCGGAGGTCCTCGTCGCCCGTGTTGTGCAGATCGTGCATGGTGCCCTCGGTGAGGACGATCACGTCGCCCTTCTTGACCGGCTTGGCGCCGCTGTCGAGGAGCAACTCCCCGCTGCCGCCGAGGAAGAACTGCGTCTCCTCGCGGGTGTCGGTGTGCTTGCCGAGCCGCTTTCCCGGCGGCACGGCGAAGTAGATGACGCACGAGTCGTTGGCCCCGTTGCCGCCGTAGGCGAAGTAACCGCCCACCCATTCGGCGTCATCCGTGCTCGTCGACTTCAGGTCCGCGGTCTCCAGATCGTCAACGTTGACCGGCTCGTCCATCCTGGCCCTCCCTCGCGTTTGATGTGCCGCCTCCGATGCGGGTGCGTCCCGCCGATCCTCGCACACCGGCGCCGCCGGCTCAGGCGAAGAACTTCTGGAGCCCGCCGAGGATCAGCTGGATGCCGATCGTCGCGACGAACAGGCCGCCGAACTTGGTGAGGATCGACATCGCGCGATCGGACAGGTCCACGCGGTTGGCGATCACCAGGTACCCGAGCGGCATCAGCGCGAGCGCCACCCCGACCGCGACCACGGCCGCGATGATCCCCTCGCCGCTGGACGGCGCAGAAGCGATCGTGATCACGGCGGTGATCGCTCCGGGGCCGGCCACGAACGGAATCGCGTAGGGGACGATGACGCTGCCCTCGAAGCTCTCGCGTCGCTCGTGCGCCTCGGCGCCGCCCTGGGCGCGCGACGGCTCCCCTCCGAGCAGCATCTCGAACCCCATCAGCGCGAGGACCAGGCCGCCGGTCACGCTGAAGGCGTGAAGGTTGATCCCGATCAGCTCGAGGAGCTCACGCCCGGCGAGCGCGGAGACGCCGAGCGTGACTCCGACGACGACCATGATCGTCCGCACGTAGCCGCGTCGCTTCTCGGGCTCGTGCGCGGTCATCGCCTTGAACAGCATCGGCCGCATGAACGGGTCCGTCAGCAGCACGACGGTGATGATCGCCTGCACGTAGTACTTGAGGTCGGCCTCCATGCCAGCACCAACCCTAACCTGGCGAACCGCCGGCGGAGCGGTCGCTAGATGGCGGCGAGTGCGAACGGGCTGCCCTCGCTGTCGCGGCAGATCGCCCATCGTTCGCCCGGATGGATGACGGTGCCGCCGAGCTCGCGGATGCGCTCGAGCGTTGCTGGCAGGTCGGTGACCGTGAAGTACGGGAGGGAGGCGGTGTCGCCGGGGCCCGGGCCCCGTTCGTGGACCCCGAGGCGGAGCCCGTCGGCCTCGGCTTCCCATCCGGCCCCCGCATCGTCTGACCGCTGCTCCAGGTCCACCCCGAGCACTTCGCGCCAGAACCGCAGCGCCCGATCGGGATCGTCCGCGGGGAACTCGATGAGCGGCGAGGGCATGGCACGAGTATGGCGCCCGCGGGCGTCTCGACCGGCACCTCGTACCGTGTCGGGCGTGACCGAGCTGCGGAACATCGCGATCATCTCCCACGTCGACCACGGGAAGACGACTCTGGTGGACGCCATGCTGCGCCAGGCGGGGACGTTCGCGGCGCACGAGCACGTGGTGGAGCGGGTCATGGACTCCGGTGAGCAGGAGCGCGAGCGCGGGATCACGATCCTCGCCAAGAACGCCTCGCTCAGGCTCGCGCCGCCCGACCGTGACCAGGTCAAGATCAACATCGTCGACACGCCCGGGCACGCCGACTTCGGGGGCGAGGTCGAACGCGGGCTCTCGATGGTCGACGGCGTGCTGCTCCTGGTCGACGCCTCGGAGGGACCGCTTCCGCAGACACGGTTCGTGTTGCGGAAGGCGCTGGAGCAGCGGCTGCCGCTGATCCTGGTGGTGAACAAGGCGGATCGCGCCGACGCCCGTCCGGCTGCGGTCGTCGACGCCGTGTACGACCTGTTCCTCGACCTCGACGCCTCCGAGGACCAGATCGAGTTCCCGATCGTCTACGCCTCCGCCAAGGAGGGGTGGGCGACGCTCGACCCGGAGTCGCCGGGCGGCGACCTGGAGCCGCTCTTCTCGACCCTGGTCGCGGAGATCCCGGCGCCAAGCGGTGACCCCGACGCGTCGCTCCAGGCGCGGGTCACGAACCTGGACGCCTCTCCCTATTACGGCCGGCTTGCCGTTTGCCGCGTTCACCGCGGGACGATCAAGCGCGGCGCGGAGATCGCCTGGTGCCGGCGCGACGGCACGGTGACACGCGGGCGGATCGCGGCGCTGTACGTGACCGAGGGGCTCGAGCGCGTCGAGGTCGAGGCTGCCGGCGCCGGGGAGATCGTGGTCGTGGCCGGGATGGACGAGGTCACGATCGGCGAGACCATCGCCGCGCTCGACCGTCCGGAGCCGCTCCCACTGCTCGCCGTGGACGAGCCCGCGCTCGCGATGACGATCGGCGTCAACTCCTCGCCCCTTGCCGGAGCCTCGGGCGAGAAGCTGACCGGGCGCCAGCTCGAGCAGCGCCTGCGCGACGAGCTCGTCGGCAACGTCTCGATTCGGGTGCGCGACACCGAGGCCGCCGATGCCTGGGAGGTGCAGGGGAGGGGAGAGCTCCAGCTGGCGGTGCTGGTCGAGACCATGCGGCGCGAGGGCTTCGAGCTGACGGTGGGCAAGCCGCAGGCCATGACCCGCGAGATCGACGGCGCGTTGCACGAGCCCGTCGAGCGACTCTCCGTCGACATACCCGAGGACTACATGGGCGTCGTGAACCAGCTGCTCGCCCTGCGCAGAGGGCGCATGGACAACATGGTCAATCACGGCACCGGCTGGATCCGGCTGGACTACCTGGTTCCGGCCCGCGGGCTGATCGGCATTCGCAACGAGTTCCTCACCGAGACGCGCGGCACGGGCATCCTGCATTCGGTCTTCGAGGCCTACGAGCCGTGGCACGGGGACATCACCACCCGGGCCACCGGCTCGCTCGTGTCCGATCGGCGCGGCACCACCGTCCCGTTCTCGCTCATGAACCTTCAGGAGCGGGGCCAGCTTTTCGTCGGGCCCGGGGAGGAGGTCTACGAGGGCATGGTGATCGGCGAGAACGCACGGGCCGAGGACCTCGACGTCAACCCGACCAAGGGCAAGCAGCTCACCAACATCCGCGCCGCCGGCTCAGACGAGGCCGTGCGCCTCGTCCCGCACCATCGCCTCTCGCTCGACCAGGCGCTGGAGTTCATCCGCGACGACGAGTGCGTCGAGGTGACCCCGGACGCCGTGCGGCTGCGCAAGGCGGTCCTGCCCGCGGTCGAGCGGGTGAAGCTCGCACGGGCGGGCAAGCGCCAGGCGCGCGCGATGAGCGAGAGTTGATCCCTGCTTCCGCAAGGCTCAGCCACAAGAGGGAGGTCACCCATGAACGACGGGCCACAACTGCTGAACGGCGTGGACTTCATCACGGTGCCGACGAAGGACTACGAACAAGCCGCCAAGTTCTACGGCGAGACACTTGGCCTGCCGTTCGGCAAGCGCTGGGGCAACATGCCGGCCGGCGAGTTCGAGACCGGCAACCTCACGATCGCCGTGATGCAGTCGGACGCGTTCGGGCTCGAGTTCGATCCGAACACCCACCCGATCGAGTTCCACGTCGACGACTTCGAGGCTGCGAAGGCCGAGCTCGAGTCGCGTGGCATCGAGTTCCAGGGCGACGTGATCGACTCCGGCGTCTGCTACCAGACCTTCTTCTCGGATCCCGACGGCAACGCCCTGGCGATCCACCACCGGTACGCGCCGAAGGACGCGAAGCCTGGCGATTGAGGCGGGGTGCGCCACGCCGGCGCTTGCCTTACAGGTCCTCGCGCACCTGGGTTAGGCGGAACGAGTTGCCGGACGGGTCGCGGAAGCCCGAGTCGATCCCGTACGGGCGCTCCTCCGGCTCCTCGGTGAACTCGACGCCGCGGCCCTTCAGCTCCTCGTAGTCGGAGCGCACGTCGTCGGTGGCGAGGAACACGGTGCCGGCGAAGCCCTTCGCCATCAGGTTTCGGACCTGCTCGGCGGTTTCGGCGTCCATGACCGGTGGCCCGGGGATCGCCATCAGCGTGATGGCGACGTCCTCCTGGCCCGGAGGGCCGACCGTAAGCCAGCGGAAGTCCCCCATCTCGGGGAGCGTCACGTCGGAGCGGACCTCCATCCCGAGCTTCTTGGTGTAGAAGTCGAGCGCCTCGTCCTGGTCGGCGACCCAGACCTGCGTGTTGGCGATTCTCATCATCTGCGTCCTCCTCTTCGAGTGAAACGGTTGCGGCGCCCAAGCTAGTCGCGAGGCGCCCCGTTGGCTTCTCGAAACGTGCGGTGTTGCGGCCGCCCGTAGAAGCGCTGGAGGCACATCGGGACCCGCGCCTGGCGGGACGCGGGCGGGAAGCTCGCGCGATACGCGGTGGGCGACATGCGATAGGTCCGCGTAAAGCTGCTCGTGAACGAACCCAGACTCTGCAGCCCGACCGAGAAGCAGATGTCGGTGACCGAGCGGTCGGTGTTCCGAAGCAGTGCCGCCGCTCGCTCCAGGCGCCGGGTCAGGAGATACGTGTGAGGCGGGTCGCCGAAGACGCGCCGGAACTCGCGACTGAAATGGGCACGTGACAGGCCCGCAGCCTGCGCGAGGTCGTCAACGTCGAGTCGCTCGAAGTACCGCGCATCGGCCAGGTCCTTGGCTCGGAGCAGGTGCCGCGCGGTGGGTGCGTAAGCCATCGTCTCGATCGTAGGGACCGTCGAGAGATGCAGAATTGAGCGCTCAGCGCCACGGCGCGGGATACTGCGGCCGATGTCGTTGGAGAACGTGGAGCTCGTGCGCCACATCTACGGCGTGTGGGAGAGGGAGGGGTCCCCGGTCCCATCGGGGCTGCTCGACCCCGAGATCGAGTGGGTCAACCCGCCCGATGCCGTGGAGCGAGGCACTCGCCAAGGCGTCGATTCCTTCGGCACCGCGGTCGAATCCGTCTCGGACACATTCGAGGGCGTGGCGGTGGACATCGACGAGATGCTCGACGCAGGTGACCGCGTCGTCGTCCTCGCCACTCTGCACGGCCGAGGGCGCGGCAGCGGCGCCGGGATCGAGCGCCGGCAGGGCTACATCTGGACCGTCCGCGACGGCAAGGCGACCCGCTTCGAGTGGTTCAACACGCCGGACGAGGCCCTGCGCGCCGCCGGGCTCCACTGCTAGCACCCGGCCGGGCTCCACTGCTGGGGCCGCTGGAGCCCGACTCGGCTGCCAGGCGCAGCCCTCATCGCACTCACGGAGGCGAAGGTCCCCTCTTCCCTCCGATGCCTCCACTTGGTACCGACACACTCGCGTTGTCGGCACCAGGTGGAGGCACGGCGAGGAAGTGGTGCCATTGAAGGGGCCGCGACCCGAGGGATCGGCGGATGGGTGGGATCCGCGCAGTCAGAGCTCGGTGAGGTGTCAGCGCGGGATCCTCGAGAGGCCCACGAACGTCTGGGCTGACTTCGACGGCACAAGTCCCTTTGAGGTCCGCCGGTTGGCGAACAGCATGTAGGGGCCGGGTGGGGCGACGTTGCCGTTCGGTGGCGCCGCGAGCGTGAGCGTGTGGCCCTGGCGGCTGAGGACCTGGAGCACCACGTTGCGCTGGTCCGCGTCGACGAGGTGCGTCAGGGACGGGTTGCGGACGAGGACGACCGAGTCGATCTTCGACGCGTGGACGTTCGTGGTGACCTTGATCGTGCGCTCGTAGTCGATCGACCGCGGCGCCGAGGTGATCGCCGGCTGCGGCGTTCCCCAGTGCAGGTAGGGCGGGGTGTAGATCTCGAACGACGGGTCCCGGCCGTCGTTGGGGGCGGTTACGCCCTGGAGCACGGTGGTGTCGCGCGCGTACAGGGTCGAGATCGGCGCGTGGCCGCCGACCAGCACGCGCCCGTCGGGGAGGAGGACCGCGGTGTTGTGGTAGGTCCGGGGCTGGTGGGCGCTGGCGAGGGTCGTCCACCTGTCGGTGGCGGGGTCGAACATCTCCGTCTTCCGAACCGGGACCTCGACGCCGGGGCCCGCGACCTCGTCGCGGTCGGAGCCGTTGAACGCCAGCACCTGGCCGGTCGGGAGCATGACGCCGGTCGGATACCAACGGGGCTCGGCGAGGTCGCCGGTCGGACGGGTGGACATCTTGTCGCCGTTTGCCGTGTCCACCGTCGTGATCCGGCTGTCGGAGGTTGCGAGGTAGCTCCCGGGGCTCGGCGGGTTGAGCACGCCGCCCGCGGTCAGGTAGCTCGCCTTCGTGTAGCGGCCGGCGCCGTTGGGGCGCAGCGGCAGCATGATCGAGAAGGTCGAGCCCCGGAAGCCGGGAATCGTGGCGGCGCTGCCGCCGCCGGGGATCCCGCGGCCCGCGACATCGCCCACGGGATTGCCGATGTCGCCGGCCGGGTTGACGGCGCCCGTGCCCTCGAGGCCGGGGATTCCCAGGTTCTTCCAGGTCTTCGTCTGAGGGTTGTACGCGGCCGCCTCGTTCCAGAGCGCCTCGTCGTATGACTGGCCGAACGGATTGAACGACTGCCCCTCGGCGTCGTAGAAGACGTTGCCGTCGGGGAGCACGGAGAGCCTCGGGTAGAGCGGGAGCGAGCGGTCGGCGGAGCGGCCGTTGTAGCTCCACTTGGCGGCGACCGGGTCATACGTCTCGGTCTCCTTGACGTTCGTCAGCGAGTCCGCCGGTCGGTCGGGGTAGACCGGCTTGACGAGCTTGGTCACCCCGCTCGCGGTGAACAGGCTCCCGTTCGCCAGCGTGACCGTCGTCGGGTACCAGCGTCCCCAGCGCATGTCGCCCACCTGCTGCCAGTCGTTGGTGGCTGGGTCGTAGACCCGGGTGGACTTCAGCCCCTCGAGCTCCGAGACGCCGTAGTCGACGCCGTTGCCCGCGTCCGCGTTGGGCTCCAGGTAGTAGCCGGTGCCGCCGTTGGCGAGCACCCGGCCGTCCGGGAGGAACTTGAGGTCGGTGCAGAACAGCGCCCCGTCGTTCTGCGTCTCCGTGCTCGACAGGGGCGGCGGCAGGATCGCCTCGTTGTCAGGCGGCTGGGCGCCGCCGTCGGGGTGGGTGGGGACCGACCAGATCGGATTGCCGTTGTTCAGGTCGAGCAGCCGGCTCTGGTCGTTGACCGCGTCGCGGCCGTACTCGATGACGATCGAGGTCTGGAGGTTCTCGGTTCCCTCGAGCCCGTCGTAGTAGAGGACCTTCCCGCCTGGGAGGACTGCGACGCTCACCGCCGCCGGCTTGCAGTCGAACATCAGCCCGTTGTCGTCCGCTGCGTGCTCGAGGCACTTCTTGGTGGTTGGAACTCCGTCGATGGTGGGTTCGGCGAACGGCATGGAGAAGTGCCCGTACTTCGGCGGGTCGTCGTTGTTCTCGGCCCCCTGGAGGAAGGGCTGCGTGAGGCCCGCGGCCAGATCGGAGAGGCCGGAGCTCTGCTGAAGCTGCTCGTAGGCATCGGAGACCCGCGAGCCGAGAGGCGTCACCGGGTTGCCGTCGGCGAGTGCCGCCGGCGCGGTCGCTGCCGCGAGGGCACCGACCGCCATGCAACCTATGCCTGCTGCAAGCCTCCTCATGCCACCCACTGGTTGGCTGACCGGCTGAACCTACACATCCGCCCGAGTCCGTGCGCCGGTTCCTCAACGACCTAGGCAAATTCCCTGCAATTGCGCCTGCAGAAGCCGGGTTGACCATTGCCGGATCTCGTGGCGAGGACTACCGTCGCCGCCGCACTCACGCCCATGTCGATCACTAACCGCTCCTCGGTTGTTCTGGGTATTGCGGGACTCCTCGCTGTGACGGCGCTCATCGCGGTGCCGTCCGGCGCGCAGGCCGGCAGCCTGTCGTCGCGCCTGTCGGCCAAGCGCCATCAGCTGCAGACGGACCGCTCCCGCCAGGCTGTGCTCGCGCGCACCGTCGAGCGTGACTCGCGGCGTATCGACAACCTTTCTGCGGAGGTGACGCGCCTCCGGCAGCAACAGGTGCAGGTGCAGGCGCAGCTCGATCGCAAGCAGGCCCAGCTCCAGCGGGCGAGGGCGAAGCTCGAGCGGGTCCGCGCCCATCTTCACAAGGCGATGGGCGACCTGAAGGAGCGGCTGGTCGCGAGCTATGAGGCGGACCGGCCCAGCACCCTCACGGTGATCCTGAATTCACACGGCTTCGACCAGCTCACCACCCGCTACGCGTACATCCAGGCGCTCGAGCATCAGGATGCCACCGTCGTCGCCACCGTTCGGCGGCTGCGAAACGAGGTCCGCGCCACGGTCGACCGCATCCACGCCGCCCGCGACCGCCTAGCCGCCAAGCGCGACGAGCTGATCCAGACCCAGAACCGGCTCGAGGTCCAGCAGCGGGCGCTCGCGGCCGCCCACGATCGAAAGCAGCGGCTGCTCGCGCGGGTAAAGACGAATGGCCTGCGGCTGCAGCGGGAGATCAGTGCGATCCAGTCGAAGATCGCCGCCGCGCAGGCCGCTGCGCAGGCAGCCACCGGCAACGGCGCGATCCAGGCCGGGCCGGCTCTCTCGGTCGAGCTCGGACCGATTCCGCCCGGGCAGGCGATCTCGCCCTTCCCGGCGTCGGTGTCGCTCGCCTGGGGCCGCACCGACCAGGGCGTGGACGGGACGACGACGCCGGGGGCGCCGCTGCTCGCGATGGGCTCGGGCAACGTGTCGATCGGGCACGACCCGGGCGGGTTCGGCGACTCGTACCCGATCCTCCACACGTCGTTCGGCGACTTCTACTACGGCCACTGCGTCCCCGTGGTCGGCGACGGCGCCAGCGTCCACATCGGCGAGACGATCGCGACCGCCCACTTCGGCACCTGGGGCAACTCGACGACCCCGGGCGGCTTCGAGATTGGCCAGGACCCGCCTGGGGACATGACGGCGGGTGGCGCGATCCGCACCTGGCTCGTCGGGCTGCCGCGCCGCTAGCTGACGGAGGCGAGCCTGCGCTCGCGCAGCTCCGGGACGGCGTCGGGCGCGTCCTCGCTGACCGCTTCCTCCAGAAGCTTGCGCAGCGCCTTCACCCGGGCGGCGCCGAACCGCTCGACCCAGCGGTCCTCGACGTCGGCCAGGAGGCCGAATCCCACGCGCTGGGCCTCGGCTCCGCGGGGGGTGAGGCAGATCAGCTTGGCCCGGCGGTCCTCCGGGTCGGGAATGCGCTCCACGTAGCCGAGCTCGACGAGCTCGTCGACGAGCTCGCCGACGGACTGCTTGGTCATCCCGGCGAGGCGAGCCAGCTCGGTGAGCCGCATGCCGTCGTCGCGGACGAAGCGAAAGACGCAGCCGTGGGTGGGGCGGATGTCGGCATAGCCGGCCTCCTCGAGGGCGCGCCTGAACTCGGAGAGCACGGCGTCTCCCGCCGCCTCGAGGAGGCCGAGGAGGGGGACCGGGCGGTTTGCGGCGCCGTCGGTGTCTTCCGTGTGTGCAGGATCACTCATGGTTAGTCAGGCAATCTGATAAGTTGCCCTGAATATTAGATCAGGAAACCTTACAAGGCAACCTGACGAGTGTACCCGACGTTCCGGAGGTGACGGACATGAATCGAAAGTGGTGGACCCTCGGGGTGGTGAGCGTGGCGACGTTCATGCTCCTGCTCGACATCACCGTGGTGAACACGGCGCTGCCCGCGATCCAGCGGGACCTCGGCGGCAGCTTCACCGATCTTCAATGGGTGATCGACGCCTACGCCCTGTCGCTGGCGGCCCTGGTGCTGACCGCGGGATCGCTCGCCGACCGGCTGGGGCGCCGCAGGGTGTTCGCGGTCGGGCTGGCGATCTTCTCCGCCGCCTCGCTCATGTGCGGGCTGGCTCCGGACCCGACGTTCCTGAACGTCGCGCGCGCCATCCAGGGAATCGGCGGGGCGATCATGTTCGCCGTCTCGCTCGCCCTCGTGGCGCAGGAGTTCCCGGCCGGCCGTGAGCGCGGGATGGCCATGGGCATCTACGGCGCGACGATCGGCATCGCCGTCGCCATCGGTCCACTGGTCGGTGGTCTCTTGACCGACGGGCTGGGCTGGGAGTCGGTCTTCCTTGTCAACGTTCCGATCGGCATCGCCGCCGTCGCGATCACCTTCTGGAAGGTCGCCGAGTCACGCGATCCCGACGCGACCAGGATTGACTGGGCCGGGTTGGCCACGTTCTCGACCTCGTTGTTCCTCCTCGTGCTCGCGCTCGTGCGAGGCAACGACGAGGGCTGGGGCAGCCCCTTGATCGTCTCGCTGATCGCGAGCGCGGCCGCGCTCCTGATCGCCTTCGTCGTGATCGAGCGCCGGGTGGCGCAGCCGATGCTGCCGCTCGAGCTCTTCCGGCGGCCGGCGTTCACCGGCGTACAGCTCGCCGCGTTCGCGGTCTCGGGCTCGATGTTCGCGCTGTTCCTGTATCTGACGCTGTACCTCCAGAACTTCCTGGGGTACTCGCCGATCGACGCGGGACTGCGCTACCTGCCGATCACCGTCGCCTCGTTCATCGTGGCCCCGATGGCCGGGATGGCGCTGGCCCGAATCCAGGCGCGCTACCTGATGGCTGGGGGCCTCGCCCTGACCGGGGTCGGCCTGGCGCTGATGGCCGGCCTTCACATCAGTTCCACCTGGACCGCGCTGCTCGCCGGGTTCGTCGTGAGCGGCGTCGGTGTCGGGCTCCTGAACCCGGTGATCGCCGACGTCGCGCTGAGCGTCGTGCCCAAGGAGCGAAGCGGCATGGCCGCCGGGATCAACGACACGTTCCGCCAGGTCGGCATCGCGGTCGGCATCGCCGCCTGGGGAGCGATCTTCCTGGGCGTCGGCTCGTCGAAGACGGAGGAGGTCGCCGGCGGAGCGGTCAGCGGCGGGCAGGCCCGCGGGCTGGTCGAGGCTGCTTCCTCCGGGCAGCTCGGCCAGGCCCTGAACGGGGTCCCGCACGGGGCGCAGGGTGTCGTTCGCAACGCGGCCGAGCAGGGCTTCCTCCACGGCCTGAACGAGATCCTGATCCTCGGAGCCGCGCTGTCGTTCGCGGGCTCTCTGCTGGCTCTCTGGCTGGTGCGCGAGCGCGACATCGAGCGCGAGCCGGCCGTCGAGTCGGCTCCCGAGGGCGCCATCGAGGCGCAGCCGCAGGCCGTTCAGGCCTGAGGTCCGTCGGTCCAGGCGCCGCCGGCGATCCCCCGCCGGCGGCGCCGCCGCGTCCCCGTCCGCGATGATTTCGCCGGGCCGCCGCGGTCTCAAATCCCGACCACTCGCTAGAGGAGGCAGTCGCATGGGAATCGTTCGCGTGAGCACGACACTGTCGCTGGACGGCTACATGGCCGGCCCGAACCACGAGATGGACTGGGTGTTCGAGTACGCCGGGGACGCGCCGACGGAGCTAGTGGACGAGCTCATCGATACGACCGGCGCGATTCTGGCCGGGCGCGGGAGCCACGACGTCGGCAGGAACTCGACCCGCCGGGAGACGAGCGGGCCGTTCGGCGGCAGGTGGAGCGGGCCGCAGTTCGTGCTCACCCACGACCCGCCCGACGACGAGGACGACGAGTCGATCACGTTCCTGTCCGGTGACATCCGCGACGCGGTTGCGACCGCCCGCGAGGCCGCCGGGTCAAAGAACGTCCTCATCTTCGGAGCCAACGTTGCCGGCCAGTGCCTCGATGCGGGGCTGGTCGACGATTACGTCCTCCTGCTCCTGCCGGTGATCCTGGGCGACGGCATTCCGCTGTTTCCAGGCGGGCGGGAGCGGGTCGACCTGGCGCCGATCGAGGTCTCGCGATCGGGCCAGGTCGTGACGCTCCGCTACGGCGTCTCGGCGTAGCCGGCTGCCTAGGTGCAGCCGTCGCCGTCGCTGGGGCCGCCCCGGTTGTCGGAGTCGTGGTCGCCCCGGTTGTGCTGCGGAATGCAGCCGTGGTGATGGTGGTGGTGATGGCCGGCGATCGCGGTCCCGGCGTCGAACGCCCCGGCTACGCCGAGCGCGATGGCACCGGATCCAAGCGCGACCGCGCAGATGGCGGCGACGCGGTTTCGTGTGCGCGACAGCATGGGCCCTCCTTTCTTCGTGCTGACTCGGTGATGCATCACGTCTTGAGGGCGGAGATCGCGCGCTCGAGCGTCGGGCTCTGGCTGTGCCAGTCGGAAGGCGCCGCGGCGCCGACGACGACGGTGGTCGCGTCGGTCCCGGCGACGATGCACGCGATCTCGCGGTACTGGTGGCCGGTGGAGGACCGGTAGTCGTCGATGACGCAGGAGCCGTGGCCGTCCCTGAAGGCGAGGTTGTCAGCGGCGGCGACGAGCTTGACGTTGGTGTCGCCCTCCTCCTGGTTGTGCTCGAGGCGAAAGGAGGACCAGTCGGCGAGCGTCTCGTCGCCCTGCTGCGGGGTGGCGTTGAGGTAGCCGGCGATTCGCCGGCCGTGCGGACGGATCGCCGCGCTGCGGGTGCCGGGGTCGGAGACGATGGAGTGCCAGCTCGCGGGGAAGGCGAGCTGTGCCTTGCCGTTGGGCAGGGTGCTGACGTGCCAGGAACCGGGAGGGGGAGCGGGATGGAGCCAGGCGAAGGCCTGACGGTGCATCTGGGCGGCGGCGCCGGTGGAGCTGCTCACGTCCGCGCTGGTGGCCGAGCCGCAGGCAGCGAACGCCGCCGCGCTCGCGACTACGAGCACGGCGACGATCACTGGGCCGATGCGACTAGATGTTGCCATCGCCGTCGCTCGGCCCGCCGTTGTTGTCTGCGTCGTGGTCGCCGCCGTTGTTCTGCGGGATTCCCGCCGTGGAGCTCGACGAGCCGGAGCCGCCGGAACCCGATGCGGATGCCGCGGGTGCCGACGCGGGCGTCGAGGAGCTGCTGCTCGACCCGCCGCCGCAACCGGCGGCAGCGAAGGCCAGTGCAGCGACCACGGCAACGGTCGCAGCCAGCAGACGTGACTTGCGCATGACTTCTTTCCTATCTCGCGAGCGACACACCAGCGGGGTGGGGGCTGGTTGATCGCCCGTTGCGGTTGGTGTTGCCGGGGGATACCGGGCCGGCGACGCTCCGGTTCATCCCCGCATCTAAGGAATGGCTAAGCGGGCTCCCCGGCCGGCGCCGTATCGGTGGCTTCGGCTCGCGGCCGCTGACTCGGCCAGACGCTCACGGGCCCCACCAGGCTGACCAGCGCCGGGACGAGGAGGGCGCGCACGACCAGCGCGTCGATCAGCAGCCCGACCGCCATCCCGAAGGCGAGCTCCCGGAACGAGTCCAGCGGAATGACCGCGGCCGCGCCGAAGGATCCCGCGAGCACCACCCCGGCGACGGTGATAGCTCGAGTGGAGCGCCCGCCCGCGACGACGATCGCCTCGCGCAGCGGACGCACCCGGGCCTCGTGCCAGATCCGCCCCACGAGGAAGATGTTGTAGTCGGAGCCCATCGAGAGCAGGAGGACGGCGATGGTCAGCGGCACGAAGATCGAGATCCCCGAGTGGCCGAGCACCCCCTGGAAGAGGTACGTGGTCAGCCCGAGGGCTGCAAGCAGGCCGAGGACGCTGGCGACCAGCAGGTAGACGGGGGCTACGAGCGCTCGGAGGAGCAGGGCGAGCATGCAGAAGATGACCGCGACCGCGATCGGGGTGACCCGCAGAAGATCGGAGTGCGTCGCGTTCGCCGTGTCGGCCGACAGGGCCGAGTCGCCCCCCACCAGCGGCTGGGCCGCGCTCAGCCCCGCCGCTGACAAGAGCGCGGGCATGCGGCGCCGGATGGTTTGCACGGCCGAGATCGCGCGAGCGCCGAGCGGGTCGGTCTTGAACACGACCAGGTAACGAGCGGCGTCGCCGCTCTTCGCTACGGTGACGCCCAGCGGCTGCCTGAGGGGGTTGTCGGCAGGGCCGATCACCCCGGCGACGTTGGGTTGGCGGGAGAGGAGTCGCTCCAGCTTCGCCAGCGGTGCCTTCTCGTGGGCGACACGGCTCCCTTCGACGACCACCGTGGTGGGCGCAACGATTCCCGGCACGAAGGCGTCACTCGCCTCGACGTACCCGCGGTTGACCGACGAATCCGGAGGCAGGTTCGTCATCTGCGGGTTCGAGGTGTGAATTCGCAGCAGACCGGTCGCCGCTCCCAGAAGCAGCGCAGAGCAAGCGGCCGCGACGAGCAGCGGATGCCGCACGGCGAGCCGGACCGCACGTCCTCCGATCCCCGGCTTGTGCTCGGTCGGCGCCTCCGGCGACGCGGCGCGCTGCGGCCACAGCATCGCTCGGCCGAACACGGCTAGTACCGAGGGGACGAAGGTCGCCGCGACCAGCATCGCAACCAGCACGGTGAGCGCGAGCCCCGGGCCGAGCCCGTGGAGGAAGCCGAGCTGCGCGAAGTAGAGCGAGCCGGTGGCGAGGGCGATCACGATGCCGGCGGTGACGACGACCGGGAGCAGCTCGGCGGTGGCACGCCGGGCGGCGGCGACCCGGCCCATTCCCTCCTCCTCGAGCATCGCCCGGAAGCGGGCAATGAAGAAGATCGAGTAGTCGGTCAAGACCCCGAAGAGGAGGACCGTCATCACCGGGCGCACCTCAGCCGACACCCCGAGCCCGGTGTTGGCCGTCACCCACCCGACGAGGCGGGTGGAGACCAGCAGGCCGATCGCGACCGCCGCCAGCGCGACGAGGGGCGGCAGCAGCGCCCGGAAGTGGAACCCCACGACCACAAGCACCAGCGCAACGGTCGCCAGGTCGAGCCAGATCAGGTTGTGCGAGATCAGGCTCCCTTGCTCGATCTGAGCCGGGATGGTCCCGGTGGCCTCGACCTCCGGCGCAGGGCCCTGCGCCCGCCTGTGAGACGCCAGCTGCTCAGCGAGCACCGTCGTCTTCGTCGCCCCCAGAGCCGGCGGCGTGAACAGGTAGCTCAGGACAGCAGTCCCCTGCTCGGTCGCGAACGGGAGTACAGGCAGCGTGTTCGGGACCGGAAGCGCACCGCGCAGCTCGTTGAACGGAGGCGTGTGACGCCGGGTGAGCTGGAGGTCTCGCCGGATGACCGTCGCCTGTTCCTTCGGCGACAGGCCCGCCGGGTTGCGTTCGATGATCATCGTGCGGCTGCTCAGGGGAAAGTCGAACTGGTTGAGCGACGCCTTCTCGGCGCGCACGGCATCTGAGTGGTCGGGCACGATCCCGCCGAGCTCGCCTCCCTTGCCCTCGCCGATGCTCGGGAGGCTGAGCGTCATCCAGATCGCGGCGGCGATCCAGGCGGCGATGATCGGATAGCGCAGGAGGACGATCAGCCGCGCGAGGGCACGGGGGATGAGCCGGACCGGTGCCAGGCCGGCGGCGCCTTGCTGTTGTTCATCCCTGACGCTCAAGTCGCCTCCCTGCTCGCTCTCAGGTCGCCTCGGTCGAGGGCTCCGGGAGTCGCTGATAGATCTCGAGGCGGTGGAGCTCGGCGGTGGCGAGGGCGGAGAACCGCCCCTGGTCCATGTCATCCCACGGGTGCGCGCTCACGGACATGATGTCCTCGTACGGAAGCTTCTCCAGGGCGCGCCGGGCCAGGAATTGCTGGTAGGTGGGATCGCCGGCGTGAAGCGCCAGTGCCCGCTGCACCACCCGCCTCTCGCGGACCCGGGTGATTCGGATCGGCAGGTAGAGGCCGATGATCGGAACCGACGGGATGATCGCGATCGCAATACCCAGGTAGATGCCGAGCCTGTCAGCCGCGTCCTGTCCCTGGGCACCGTTCGCCTCGGCGCTCTGCCCGGCCGCCTGGACGCTCGACGAGGCGCTCGAGACGTCGCCAGGGATCAGCGGGATGTCGTTGATCAGGCCGCCCACCTGGCTCACCGCCGAGCCGGTCTGCGACACCGTCCCGCCGAGCTGCGCCACGTCGCGGGTGCTCTGCACGACGCCGATCGCGAGCGCGATCCAGAGCACGGCCCAGGCCACCATGAGCAGGTCGGGCGCGGCGACTCGCGAGGTCGCCGGGATCCTGAGCACTCTCGTCCACATGGACTCCTCCTCCGATCGTCGTTGCCGGCTGCCGATACGGCGATGTGCCGTCCTGCACATACCCGCTGGCAGGCCCGTGACGCCCGGCGCCGTTCAGCTCAAGATCGGTTTCAGGTAGCGGACAGGACCAGCTTGCCGCGGACGTGGCCGGACTCGCTCAGCTCGTGGGCGCGCTGGATCTCGGTGATCGGGATCACCTCCGCGATCTCGACGCGCACGTCGCCGCTCGCGATCAGATTGGCGATTCGACTGAGCTCGGCAGGGCTCGGTTCGGTTACGTGCAGCTCCGCTCGGAAGCCGTGTTCCTTCGCCGCCTCCTCGGGCGGCGCCGATGCAATCGTGATGAGGACGCCCCCCTCGCGAACGGCAGGGACCAGGGCCTCGGTCGTCTCGCCGCCCACCGTGTCGAGCACGACGTCGACCTCGCTGACGGCGTCGCCGACTTCCCGCTCGGTGTAGTCGACGTACTCGTCCGCGCCCAGCCCGAGCACGAAGTCGCGGTTGCGCGACGAGCCGGTGCCGATGACGCGCGCGCCCGCGTGCTTGGCGAACTGCACCGCGTAGTGGCCCACCCCGCCGGCCGCCCCTGTGATCAGCGCCGTCTGCCCGCTCTCGAGTCCGGCCTTGTCGAAGAGCGATTGCCACGCGGTCAGCCCAGCCACCTGAACCGTGGCGGCCTGCGCGTGGCTCACGCCGTCCGGCTTCTTGGCAATCGTGCCGGCGGGCGTTGCGACAAGCTCGGCATACGCGCCGCTCGCGAACCCGAAGACGTCGTCGCCTTCCGCGAAGCCCGCGGCGCGCGATTGCTCGACCGTCCCGGATACATCGAGGCCGATCACCGTCGGGAGGGGCGTCGCCCGATAACCACGCCGAGCCTTCCAGTCGGCTGGATTGACCGAGGTCGCGCGAACCCGGATCAGCACCTCTCCGTCCTCCGGCTCGGGGTCGGGAAACTCCTCCCACTTCAGGACCTCCGGGCCACCCGTCTCGTGGATCACGACGGCGCGCATCGGGCCGCAGGGCGCCTACCGGCTGAGCCTTTCGAACTCGTCGTCGGTGAGCTCGATCTCCAGCGCGGCGAGGTTCTCCTTCAGGTGCTCGAGCGACAGCGTCCCGGGGATCGTCACGATCGTCGGCGAGCGCCTCATCAGCCACGCGAGGCGGATCTGGCTGGGCGTGGCGCCGCGTGCCTCGGCGACCTCGGCCACCGCCGGCGGGTCCTCGCCACGCAGCGGAAAGTAGGGGACGAAGACGATCCCCTCCGCGGCGCAGTGGTCGACCTCGTCGTCGTGCGTTCGCTGGACGATGCTGTACTCGTTCTGGACCGCGGCGATGGGCGCAACCGAGCGCGCCCGCTCGATCTGCTCGACCGTGACGGCGGAGATTCCGATCTGCCTGATCCGGCCGGCCTCGCGGTACTCGTTGAGGACGGCCTGCGCGTCCTCCAGTGAGAGGTCGGGATGGACGCGGTGCTGGTAGTAGAGCTCGATCACCTCCGTCTGGAGGCGCTCGAAGCTCTGCTCGATCTCGGCCCGGAACCCATCGACCCCGCCACCCTCGTTGTAGCCGCCCTTGGTGGCGACGACGAGGTCGTCCGCAAAGGGGGAGAGGGCGGCACCGATCGTCCGCTCGCTCTCGCCGTCCGCATAGAGGTGGGCCGTGTCGATGTGGTTGAGGGCGGTGTCGGCGACCGCCGCGCGAAGGAACTCGCGGTTCTCGGGCGTCTCGGTGAGGCGGTTGGTGCCGAGCCCGATCCGCGTGAGCTGTCTGTCGCCGAGTGAGACGGTTGTAGCCATACCAGCCAGTTACCCATTTTCGCGACGGGAATCGCCGTGTTACCTTCGGAGCGATGACGTCTGTCCCCGGCCGGCTCCGAGCTCTCGCGCTGACGGTGGCGCTGGCGGTCGCGTTGGCGGGGCTCGCGGGCGGGACGGCGAGCGCCGCCGGCGGGCCGACGAGGACCTCGCAGCAGCTCAAGCGCGATGTCCTGATCCATGCAGACATGTGGGCGCGAAAGCCGAAGATGATGGCCGCCGGCCTCGGGTTCACGAACATCATCGGCGTCCCAGGGATGAACGCGAACGACCTCTCCGCGAGCGAGCGGGCCGTGCGGGCGGCGGGCGGTGCCTGGGATCAGCTCACCTGCGCGGAAACCGCTGCGCTGGGCGACTACACCTCGGCCGCCTCGCCATCCGGAGTCGCCTACTCCTACGGCTATCCGACCACCTACTCCGACGGCCTCCCGGTCGAGTTCAGCTGGCCGATCCTGCCGAGCACCCTGGACGCGAGCGACTTCCGCGTCACGCTCAACGACGGCACCGTGGTCAAGCCCGAGCTGGCCGCCGTCTATCCCAACTTCGAATACAACGAGCGCGCGGTCGCCGTGCTCTTCGGCCACTTCGGCAACCGCCTGCCGCCCAGCGACCCGCGGTCGCGCTACGTCGTGCACACGGAGGTCGTGCGCGACTCCACCCCGCTCCGTCTGGTCGGCCCGCACGGCCGGACCGTGAGCGCGATCGGGATGTCGGCCGACGCGACGACGAGCCCGTACGCGAGCCCGAACGCCCGGCCGCGCAAGCGCACGGGCCCGCACCTGGCGGCGGCGAAGCTCAGCCGGATGTCCACGAAGGGCGAGTCGGCGCCGCCGGCGTTCCAGGGCTTCCTGCCCAACGACGGCGTCGCGCTGTACGGCAAGGCGGCGAGGTTCCGCCTGCGCATCTACACGACCGGCGGCTTCTCGCCCGACGGCGTGCTCGGCGTGCGCCCGGACGAATACCGGCGCTACTTTCGCATCGTCGCGCGCCGCAGGAGTGGCAAGCGCGTCCTGATCACCAAGGTCGGCAAGCGCTACCGCTTGGGCGGGAGTCACCTGCGCGTCCTCGGCCTGGCGGACCTCGGCCTCAAGCAGAGCTCCTACGACGACTGCTACGCCGAGGACCACGACAACCAGATCGACATCGTGCTCGCCGGGCGCAAGCGGGCGATGGAGCGGATCCGGCGGATCCAGATCCTTGGGGCCGGTCGCTACGACCCGCTCTACAACCCTGGCGGGCCGGGCAACGACCCCACGCCCGGCGTTCGCTACACGGCGCCCAGCCCGCGGATCTCCCAGCGCGTCCTCGTCGCGCTCGATGATCCGATGACGGTGACGTACCGGCCGGGCGCCCGCCGCTGAGTGCTGGCCGCGCCCGTTCCCAGCCGCTGGAAGCAGGTTGCGCGGTGGTCGGCGATTGTCGTGGCGACCGCGGCGCTCGCGGTCGCGGGCGCACTGCTCGGGCTTCGGCTCGCGGGTCCTGCCACGAGCGAGACGGCGCTGGGGGAGATCTCGGTGCGGGTCGATCCGGCCACCAACGGCCATGTGGATGCGTTCATCCCGATCGCCAATTGGGGCATCAGGGCCGACGCGTTCAGCGGGCCTGTCGTGCTGCACGTCGAGCCTCGAAGCGTCGACCGGCAGGCGCTGATCCGCGTTGGAGCCGGCGACCGGGCGGTCCTCCGGCAGGCCGAGGCGGATGCACACTCAGCCGCGCGCCACGCGCTCGTGAGGGCGCTTCTCTGGGCGGTCCTGGGCGCCCTGGCGGCGGGGGTGGTCGCCGCCCTGGTTGTGCGCAGCGTCCGGCCGAACCAATCGCGGCTCGTTCTCCTGGCATGGCTGCTGGCGCCACCGCTTTGGGCTGCGCTGCTCGGGTTCGGCTCCCTGCTTCGGACCGAGGACACGTTCACGCCACGGGCCCTGGACAATCCCACCTTCTATGCGCGCGGCGCGGAGTTCACCCAGCTTCTGAGCGCCGCGGAGAACGCGCAGGAGGCCGGAGACCGCTACAGCTCCTCGGTACGGCGCGCCCTGGCCGGTTACGCCGCCCTGCTCAGGGGGGGATCGCGGCTCACGGCGACGGGCGAGTTGCGACCGGCGCTCCAGGTCTCCGACCTCCACGGCAACACGCTCGTCCTCGACCCGCTGCACAGGCTCGTCTCGGGCAGCCCTGTCTTCTTCGTCGGCGATTTCGGGCAGAGTGGGACCAGAGCCGAGGCCGACGCCCTGATCCCCCAGATCAAGGAGCTGGGAAAGCGGGTCGTCGCGGTCTCTGGGAACCACGACTCCACCCTGTTCATGCGCAGGCTGGCGGGAGCAGGGGTGATGGTCCTGACCGGTCGCGGGCGGCTGCGGGGCAACGGCACCGTGCACGGACCTCCTACGCGGACGGTTTCGGGGCTCCGGGTCGCCGGATACTCCGACCCGCTGGAATGGCACGGCCACGACCCGAACGACCCGCGCCGCGTGTACTCGTTCGGCGATCTGCCGAACGGAGAGCAGAGATATGCGCGGGCCCAGCGACTCATTCGCCGGTGGTACGAGGGGCTGCGGCCCGTTCCGGGCGTGGTCCTCATCCACGAGAACGGTCTCGCGCAATCGCTTGCCCGAGCTGTCCACGATGACCGCCCCGGCCGCTCCCTGCTCATCCTCACCGGTCACGATCACCGGCAGCACATCGATCGCTACGGCCGCGTGCTCGTCGTCGATGGCGGTACGGCCGGCGCCGGTGGCGCATTCGGCGCGGGCTCGCAGTCGGTGGGCGTGGCTGAGCTCCACATGCAGCGGGGGGAGCCCCTTCCGCACGCCGTGGACCTGATCCAGGTCGAGCCCGTGTCAGGCGCTGCGAGCGCCGAGCGGGTGATCGCCTCCTCGGCGGAGGCTTGCGATCAGGAGCGGGTTATCTGCCACGACGGCGGGGATTGATCGCCGCCGCGCGTTGCGGGCCAGATGGCTGATTCCCGATCCCCGCGCCCCGGATGACCCGTCCGGGGACGCGCGGGATCAGGACTGAAGCATCTAGACCTTGATCGTCTTGCTGAGGCCCTTCTTGCAGCCGGTAGTGCGAGTCGCCAGGGCGTAGAACTTGCCGTGCGCCTGCCCGGAGTTACCGGTGTCCCAGTGGCCCTCGCTGTCGGTGGTGTCCTTGAACATTTTCTTCTCGGTGCTCGGATCCTGCGAGCTGCCCTTCTGCTTGTAGACCTTGACCGTGCGGTTCTTCACGCACTTGGCCTTCGAGCTCTTGACCTTGCCCTGGAATCCGTCGCCGTTGTACTTGATGGTCACGGTGGTCGCCGCCTTGCCGCGGGCACCGGCGGTGCTGGCCATTGCCACCGCTCCGCACAGCAGTGCGACGACGAGGGCGATCGAGAGCTTCTTCATGCGCGCGCCTCCGGCCTTGTGGGTAGCCCTTTCGTCCAGCGATACTGCTGCGATGGATTCCGCACCGCCGACCGACCGGTTCCGGATCCTCTCCGTCGACGGCGGCGGCATGCGCGGCCTGATCCCCGCGCTCGTGATCGCCGACCTGGAGCGCCGGCTTCAGGAGAGCGCCGGCCCCGACGCCCGCGTCGCGGACTACTTCCACATGTTTGCCGGCACCTCGACCGGCGGGCTCGTCGCTCTGAGCCTCACCGTGCCGAAGCCCGGCGAGCCGGGTCGCCCCAAGGTCAGCGCCCCAGAGCTCGCGTCGCTGTACACCGATGACGGCAAGACGATCTTCCACCGCAGCCTCTGGCGGAAGCTCCGGACGCTGTGGGGCTCGATCGGCCCGAAGTACAGCTCGAAGCCGCTCGAGAAGGCGGTCAGCGCGCACCTGGGCGGCGAGGCGAAGCTCGCCGACGCGCTTCGCGATCTGGTGGTGGTCGCGTACGACATGACCGAGAGCGAGCCTTACTTCTTCAAGCGCTGGCCGGCGCGCGAGGATCAGGCCGCCAACCACCCGGTCGTCGAGGCCGCGCTGGCGACGGCCGCCGCGCCGACCTACTTTCCGTCCGAGGAGGTGGACGGCCACGCGCTTGTCGATGGCGGCGTCTTCGCGGCAAACCCGGCGCTGGCCGCGGTCGTCGAGGCGCTCAAGCGCCAAAGCGACGAGCCTCACCACCTGAGCATCGACGACCTGCTCGTGCTCTCGATCGGCACCGGACAGCACGAGGACCACTTCAGCCAGGGTCAGGTCAGCGGCTGGGGGAAGCTGGGCTGGGTCCTGCCGCACGACGGCGACCCACCGATCCTGGCGACGGTTCTGGGCGGCGCATCCGACGGAGTCGACCACTGGACGCACACGCTCTTGAACGAGCCGCCGCCTCCGCACGTCACGAAGGAGGAGATCGGCCGCGGCCCGCGCTTTTTCCGGATGCAGGTCGACCTCGACCCGCCCATTCAGATGGACGACCCGAGCAAGACGACGCTGGACGCACTCGAGCGCGCGGCGGGGACGCTCGTCGGGCAGCACGAGAAGGAGCTCGCTGACATCGCGGAGCGCCTGCTGCGGGCTGGGCGACTCCCGGCGGACCCGCCGCCGACCCTGTAAGGCTGGGGCCGTGTCGGAGGAGAACGTCGCGATGGTCGAGCGGATCTACGACCACTGGGGCCGGGGCGACTTCCAGACCACCGACGTGCTGGACGAGCACGCGCTCATGGTCGTGCGGCCCGGCTTCCCGGACACGGGCACCTACCTCGGCCACGAGGGGTTCGGCGAGTACACGCGCGGCTTTCTCGAGCCCTGGTCGACCATCACGATCGAGGCCGAGGAGATCATTCCCGCGGGAGACAGCGTCATCGTCGCCGTCCGCCAGCAGGGCGAGGGGGAGGGGAGCGGCGCGGTCACCGAGTTCCGCTACTTCCACCTGTGGACCTTTCGCGGGGGCAGGGCGATTCGCCTCGAGACGATCCGCGAGCGCGGTGCGGCGCTCGAGGCGGGCGGCCTCCGGAAGTAGGCCCACGGCGCGGACGAGCTCATCATTCGCCCAGCCCGGGCTTGATGACGCGATGCTGCGCGCATTGATGGGCGCTGCAATTAGTCCCATCCGCCGAGGTCGCTATTTTAGAAATCCAGCGGAAACTGAAATAAGGCTCGTCCTAACGACCCCTTGCTCTAGATGGCCTCAACACAAGAATCACAGCGCGGTTCGACTCGCGCCGGAGCCTTCCGTGGTGATGGCGGCTCGGACCAGCCGTTCGTCCCGAAGCCCCTCCCCCCGGACCCGCCGCTTGAGATCGACGAGGAAATGTTGGCCGCGTTGTCGCGTGCTGATCAGTCGCTCGGGTGCCTCGACGGGGTAATCCAGACGATCCCGAATCCGGATCTCTTCGTGGCTATGTACGTACGCCGCGAGGCGGTCCTGTCCTCGCAGATCGAGGGGACCCAGAGCACCCTGCAGGACCTGCTCGCCGCCGAACTGGAGCCTGCCGCGCCCGGTCTTCCGGACGACGTGGAGGAGGTCGTCAACTACGTGCACGCCATGAACTACGGGATCCACCGTCTTGCCACGCTTCCGCTCTCGAAGCGCCTGGTCCGCGAGATTCACGCCGAGCTCCTGCGAAGCGGCCGTGGCGCCCATCGCATGCCGGGCGAGTTTCGGCGGGACCAGAATTGGATCGGACCCGAGGGAGCGCCGATTGAGCGAGCGACCTTCGTTCCGCCCCCTGTGCCCCAGATGCACGAAGCGCTTGATGATCTCGAGCGCTTCCTCAACGAGGATCATGGGCTGCCGGTTCTAGTCCACGTCGGCCTCGCGCACGCGCAGTTCGAGACGATCCATCCGTTCATCGACGGCAACGGCCGGGTCGGCCGGCTCCTGATCACCTTCCAGCTTGTTCATCGCCGCATCCTCCACCGGCCGCTTCTCTATCTGAGCCACTACCTGAAGCAGAATCGGTCCGAGTACTACGACCGTCTGATGTCGATCCGCCAGCGGGGGGACTGGGAAGGCTGGCTGCGCTTCTTCCTGCGCGGGGTTGCACAGACGGCGACGGAGGCAACCGAGACGGCTCAGTCGATCTTGGTCCTGCGCGAGCGCGACCGAACCGCGATCCAGGAGCGCACTGGGCTCAACGGCGTCCGCCTTCACGACCTGCTGTTTGAGCGACCGCTCGTGAATGTGAATCTCGTCAAGGATCAGCTCGACGTTTCGTTCGCAACGGCGAACAATCTGGTGGCGCAGTTCGAGCAGGCCGGGCTCCTGCGCGAGATCACCGGCGGCAGGCGCCGGAGGGTTTTCAGCTACGACCGGTACCTCGCCGTTATCAGCGAGGGCGACACGCCGAGTCGCAGCTAGCGCCCCAGCCCGCGCAGGAACATCGCGGCCGCGCGGGGGACCGGCTCCAAGAGCTCGCGCGTCTCGTTCAGGCCGGCGCGGAGCTCCGCGTCGCCGAATTCGATCGGCAGCATCGAGTCCTGGAGCTCGGCGATGCGCCGGTCCGCGTCGGCGAGCGCGGCCGCCATCTTCTGGACGAGCTCCTTCACGCTCTGCGAGCTCGGGCCCGCCGAGGGGGGCGTGAAGGTGTCGCCGCCGACCCCGATCCGCTGGGCGAACTGCGCGTGCGTCCGCTGGCCGCGCCCGTACGCGCGCTGCACGGGTCGATAGAGGTCGGCCTCGAGGCTGTCCGCGGCGTCGACGGCGAGCTGCTCGAACGCCTCGCTGAGGCAGGCGACCGCGAGCCCGAGCTGGTCGAGGGCCGCGGCCAGGTCGTCCAGGATCTGTTGCTGGGCCTCGGCCCTCGTGATCGCCATGGCCCGAGGTTATTGGGCGCCGGAACGCGTGAGAGCGAGGTCGCGAGGTTCATGTCGTTCCCCCGACCTTCAGCGCGTAGGGTGGGTCGAGGTCATGGACGACTCGATCTTCTCGACCGTCGTGCTCCCGACCGCCTTGGCGGTGATCATGTTCAGCCTCGGCATGTCGCTGAGGCTCGCCGACTTCCGGCGGGTGGTCGAGCAGCCGCGCGGCGTCGGCATCGGGCTTCTCAACCTGCTGGTTCTCTCGCCGCTCCTCGCGTTCGCCATCGCCGAGGTGTTCGGGCTCGATCCCGCGCTCGCCGTGGGCCTCGTCCTGCTCGGCGCCTCGCCGGGGGGCACCCTCGCGAATCTGTTGACGCACTTCGCGCGCGGCGATACCGCTCTCTCGATCACGATGACGGCGATCTCGAGCGTGGCGGCGGTCGTCACCGTGCCGCTCTTCCTCAAGCTGGCCACCCACCACTTCGGCACGGGCAGCCTCGACATGAGCGTGAACATGCTCGGCATCGTCGCGCGGGTCCTCCTCATCACGGTCGTTCCGCTGGCGCTCGGGATGTGGCTGCGCGTCCGGCGCCCCGAGACCGTGGCGCGGATCGGCCCCGGCCTGCGCCGCGCGACGGCCGTGCTGTTCGCCGCGGCCGTGATCGGCGTGATCATCGCCGAGCACAACCGCGTCAACGACAACCTCCAGGCGGTGGCCCTCGCGGCGATCACGCTCAACGTCTGTGCGATGGCGATGTCGTTCACGATCGCCCGGCTGGTCCGCCTCGACAACCGCCAGGCCACCGCGATCGTGATGGAGCTCGGCATCCACAACTCGACGCTGGCGATCGCCGTGGGGGCGACGATCGCGACGGTGCTGACCGTCCCCGCCGCGGTCTACGCGACCTTCATGTTCATTCCCGCGGGGCTCTTCGCGTGGCTGATGTATCGGCGAAACGCGGCCGCGGAGTTGCGGCTGGAGATCGCCGCGCGCGCCGGTACGCTCCCGCCGTGAAGGCGGAGTACGACGCGATCATTGTGGGTGCTCGCTGCGCGGGATCGGCGCTCGCCATCTCCCTCGCGAGTCGCGACTGGGACGTGCTGGTCGTCGATCGCGACGAGTTCCCCTCGACGACGATCTCCACCCACGGACTGTGGCCGAGCGGAGTCGCCCGCCTCAGCGAGCTGGGTGTTCTCGATCGCCTCCTCGCCGAGCACGAGGTCCCCTTCTACGACAGCGTCATCCGCGGGCTCGGGCACGAGTGCCGCGGCGAGTTCACGGCAGTGCGGGGATTCGACAAGGCGATCTGCCCGCGGCGGATCGTCCTCGACCAGGCGGGGATCGAGACCGCCAGAGCGGCCGGGGCGGAGGTCGAGCCCGGCACCAAGGTGGTCGGCCTCCGTGGCGCCGGCACGGACGAGGACCCGGTCCGCGGCGTCGCCCTCGCCGACGGGCGCGAGGTCGCCGCCCGGTGGGTGCTCGGCGCCGACGGGCGCGGCTCGACGGTCGCCCGCTCGCTCGGCCTCGCCAAGGAGCGCCCGATGCAGGGCGAGATGTCGATGGCCTACGGCTACTGGCGCGGCATTCCCGACGACGGCTACGGCTGCTTCCACATGGAGGTGGGGAGGGTGCTGACCAGCGTGCCCGTCGAGGACCGCCTCCACATGCTGATCGCGGCGGGCCCGCCCGAGATGGTCCACGGCACGCAGGAGGAGCGCCGGAACGCCTACCTCGAGTTCGTCCGCGGCTTTCCGGCGACGGTCAGCGCCGAGGCGCTCGACCGCGCCGAGCTCGTCACCGACATCGCGATCGCGCCGGAGCCCCTGATGCGCGGCTTCTTCCGGGAGACGAACGGGCCGGGCTGGGCGCTGGTGGGCGACGCCTGCCACTTCAAGCATCCGGGTACGGCGCAGGGCATCGGCGACGCCTTCGAGCAGTCCGTCCACGTCGCCGAGGCGCTCTCGAGCCGGCGAAGGCGACCCTCGACGGATACGAGGCCTGGCGCGACGCCCGCTCCGCCGAGCACTACGAGTGGTCGTTTGCCTGGGGGCGGTTCCCGCGCGCCGACCAGGAGCCGATCTTCCGCGGCTGGGCGACCGACCCGGACGCCGGCCAGGACGTGCGCGACTGCTTCAGCCGCCTGGTCGAGCCCTCGACCGTGATGAGCAAAGAGCGGCTCGCCCACTGGTTCGGCACCGACGGTCGCCAGGAGCCCCCCAGCCGCGGCGCTGAGCTGCGATAGGCGCTCAGGGGCCGTCGCACGGGATCAGCAGCTCGCGAGCATGCGGTCGAGCACCGCTTCGATCCCGGGGCGATCGAGGCCGCGGTCGGCGAAGGTGAGCCGGGTGAAGATCACGCCGTCCAGGGCCGCCAGCAGCTCAACCGCGTGGGCCCGCGGCGTCGAGCATCCGGTCGCCTCGAGCAGGGCCTCGAGGAGCCCGACGAAGTGCAGGTGCGCCTCGAGCAGCCGCTCGGCAAATGCCGGACGCCGCGTCGACTCGAGGAACAGCTCGTAGCGGGCCAGCAGTATGTGGCGCCGATCGGGGTCGAGCCGGCGCTCGAGCGCGGCGAGGAGAAGGACGCGCGCCTGCTCGAGGCCGAGCGGTCCGTTGATGTCGCGGCGCGTGATCGCGCGCGGCGGTGTGTCGAGCTCCAGGTCGCGCTCGAGAATGGCCGCGAGCAGGGCGTCGCGACTGTTGAAGTGGTTCGAGGTCGATCCCTCCGGAAGGCCGGCGGCGCGATCGACGGCTCGATGGCTGAGGCCGCGGGTGCCACGCTCGGCGAGCACCCGCATCGCCGCATCGGCGATCAACTGCCGTCGCGCTGAAGCGTCCTGAGTCATCTCTCTTCCCAAGTCACTACGTTTGTAGTACCATAGCGCGCGAGTGTCCAGGAACGGACAGACCACGTCGCCCACGGATCGGGCCGCTCGCGCGGCATTGCCGGCCGCGCTCGCCGCGGTCGTGGCGGCCATCGCGCTCACCGTCGGAGTCGCTCCCGCCGCCGCCTCCGATACCTGCCCCAACAACGAGACCGTGCTGCCGGACACGGGCGGCAATCCCCCGTATCAGTGCGCCGAGATGCACAACTCCGACACGATCAAGCTCTCCTCCTGGGAGACGGATAGCTGGACGAGCAGCCCGGGCGTCGGCTACTACAACAAGGCGAAGTGCTCCTACAAGAGCGACAGCGAGGTGACGATCACCACCGCGGACGCCGGATCCGGGCTCGGCAGCTATACGGCAACCGCCACCAACTGGGACGTTGACAAGCACCACCACTACGCAGCCGGCGTGCTGTGGGCGACGGGCAACGTCGACAACGAAGGCTACGACGACGGCTGCTACAAGACCGACGACTACAAGGACAACACCGGCGCGATCGAGAACAGCATTCTGGATCTCAGCATCGCTGTCGTTGAGCGGCGTCCCGTCGACGGCGACCGTCGGCAAGGCGGTCACCCTGACGGCCACGATCTCGCCGTCGGATGCGACCGGCGCCGTCCTGCTGCTGGACAACGACAACCCCGCCGGTCAGGGGACGATCTCGAGCGGCAAGGCGACGATCTCGTGGACGCCGACCGCGACCGGCACGCAGTCGCTGCAGGCCGTCTACAACTTCGATTCGGCCTCGGGAACGGTCGGCGACAAGCACGTCTCCTGCCCCTCGCTCTCGAAGACCTGCGGCTTCAGCGCGGCGCAGTCATCCACCTACAACGTCACCGTGAGCTCCGCATCGTCCCCGGCGACGCCGGCGACTGGGATCGCCCCCGGCGCGTCGCTGCGCGCGCCGGCGGGCGCGACCGCGGCGCGCGCCGCGGCGGCGTCTTCGCCGGCTGGGACTCGTCACTCGCAGCGAGACCCGCAAGTTGCCCGCTCACCTTGCCCTGAGCTGCCCGTCCGGGCAGATGCCGATGAGCGCCCAGGCCCTGATGCATGGCCATGGGCCGAGAGTGCTCGTGCGCTTCCAGGAGCGGGTCACCCCAGGTGGTCGACAGAGGAGCAAGGCCCTGCGCGGTCATCGCGTCACCCTCCAGCTCTCGTGCCGTGACAAGAGCGCCAAGCTGTTCCGCGGCCGCCACCTCGTGCTCGGCACGCGGCGGGCGGACACGGTCAAGACCCGCCGCCGGTCGAGCGGGGTCCTCGGTGGCCCGGGCGCCGACCGGCTGACGGTGGCGGGGCGGGGGGGCTTCGCCTACGGGGGGCTGCAAGGGGACCGCATCAGGGTCAAGGGCGGGAACGGCATCGCCATCGGCGGGCCGGGAAGCGACCGGCTGCGAGCCACCGCCCGTCGCCGCATGATGCTGATCGGCGGGCAGGGCGCCGACAAGCTCGTCGGCGGGCGAGGGCAGACGTACATCAACGCCTTCGACGGGACCGGTCGTGACCTGGTGATCTGCCGCGGCAGCGGCAACCGAGTGCTGGCCGACAGCGGCGATCGCGTCCGCGGGCGCTGCGGCCTCGTCCGCCGGATATCGCGCGGCTGAGCCAGGCGCCGCGGCCGACGGGGCGATCGCCACTCGCGGCCCCGGATCGGGCGCCCTCACGCCGACGCCTCGATGTAGCGAGCCTCGTCCACCACGAGGCGCCAGTGGCCGGAGGGCGGAGGCGCGGCGCGAAAGTGCTCGAAGTCGAAGGTCAGGACCGGGAGGTCGTGGCGCTCCGCGTAGGCCATGACGCTGGCGTCGACGAGCCCGAGGTCGAGGGCTGCGTAGCGCGAGTCGATCTCGGTCGCGCGACGCAGGAGGCCCGGGGAGAGGAAGGCCGTGGTGAGCTCGCCGGCGACCAGCGACGATAGGAACGCTCGCGCGGCGCCGACGCTCACCCGGGTGCGGAGGAGGTAATCCACTTCCGCCATCACGGTGTCGAGCACGACCAGCTCGCGGCCCAGTCCGGCGACCGCATCGGTTGCGAGCTCGTGCGCGTGGTCGCGGCGATTCGTCGCGGCGAGAAGCGGGGCGGTATCGGCGACCGTCCTCACGGCACGTCGACGGGATTCCTGAGGTATTCCTCGGCGCGGCGGCCGAGATCGCTCGGTCCCTCGCCGGAGCCGACGAAGCCGGGGATGCGCCGTCCTTCGACGGCTCTGGCGCCCGCCTCGAGCAGCCGGGTGACCGCGGCTGAGAAGGACTCGCCCTCGTCGGCGAGCGCGCGCACGCGCTTCTCGGTGCTCTCGGGGATGTAGATCGTGCGACGCGGCATCTCATGAGCCATGGTCGGCGGAGTATGAACAAGGAAATCATACCTTCGCCGCTCAGCACGTCAAAGAGCTGCAAGAAGCTGAAGAGTGGTCGACGAGAGTCACGGCAGGGTCGAGGTCCTGCAGGAGGCGTTCCTCGCCGTCCTGCGGATCGACTAACGACTGACCGCCCTCGCCTGGTTTGGAATTCCGGTGCGCCCGTAGTACCGTTCAGCACGAGTGGAGGTTCGGGGGTCGAGAAGGGGAGTCGTGGCTGGGGCAGCAGCACTGTGCCTCGCGCTCGTCGCCGTGCTGGCGCTTGCCGTCGGCGCCGGCGGCAGCCAGGGCGTCAAGCCGCATACGGGTCCCTACCAGGGGGTGATCCTCAACACCCCGGTCGACATGTGCTCGGGCAACCAGACCGAGGGCTTCTTCGCGGTGAAGAAGAACAAGCAGGGCGTCCGCAAGGTGTTCCCCATCAACGACGCCGCCTACTGCGGCACCCGGGTGACGCTCGACAAGATCCGCTTTCCCTCGACGTTCGACTGCAACGCCTTCCCGCTCGAGATCCCGGCTGCGAAGCTGAAGATCGGCGACCGTCTTTCGACCCTGAACTGGCGCGGCACACTGCGGATTGGCCCCGGTCACCGAAAGCGCAAGGTCAGGGTCAAGGTGGAGTGGTTCGAGGCCCGTACGGCCTACGGCGCCACCTGGATCAAGAGCAAGAGCGGCCTCTGCGACACCGGCAAGCGGACGTGGGAGATGAACAACCCGCCGATCGGCTGACCGGTAGGACATCGCCAACTTCCAGGGCGACCTGATCGAGCTCCCGGACGTACGCGGGTAGGCTCGCACGTCGCGGCTGAGCAGCGGCCCGGAACCTACGCCCCGCGCGAGTGGAGGGCAAGATGTCGCAGCTTTGGTCGCGCACGTGACCACATCCGTTTGAGCTGGTCGGCGATGATCGCCGGGTGACGAGGAAGCGGGCTGCCCTTGGAAGCGCCGTCTTCCTCGTCGTCGTGCCAGGAGTGGTTGCCGGGCTTGGGCCGTGGCTGGTGACGGGCTGGTCGGCGAACGAGTGGTGGGCGCCGGTGCGCGTGCTCGGCGGGCTGCTGATCGCCGCCGGCCTGGCTGTCTTGTTCCCCGCCTTCGTCCGGTTCGTGGTCGAGGGCATCGGCACCCCGGCGCCGATCGCACCCACCGAGCACCTCGTCGTCGGCGGCGCGTATCGCCACGTCCGCAACCCGATGTATCTGGCCGTCGCCGCCCTGATCTTCGGACAGGCGCTGCTCCTCGGGCAGACCGTTCTGCTGCTGTATGGGGCAGCCTTCTGCGTCGTCGTCGCCGTGTTCGTCCACGGCTACGAGGAGCCAGCCCTCACGCGGCAGTTCGGGACCGAGTACGACGACTATCGGCGAGCCGTCCCGGCCTGGCTGCCCCGGCGAACTCCGTGGGAGCCGCGGTAGATCTACGGCGAGCGAGGGACCAGCCGGACGAGCGGGATGACCCGTCCCGTTCTCGCGGCCTCGTCGCGGAAGTCGGCGTACTGCCTCGGCCACCGGAGCAGCGCCGCGACGAGGATCACGCGATCGCCGTCGTGGAAGTAGAGGGTGGCGGTCCGGCGGGTCCGTCCCGTCCGCGCGCCGCGCGTCTCGAGCAGCGCCGCGCTAACTGGCACCGCGGTGCTGACGCGACCCCTGGTCATCCTCAGGATCCGGGGGTCGACCTTCCAGGCGAAGTGGACAGCGAGCCAGGTGCCCGCCCTACTCGCGGAGAACCGGCACACCGCGTAATAGAGGCGACCCCGACGCTTGTAGGGATCCACGTGGCGCAGCTCGGGCATGGCGATCTCCAATGATCCATCCTTCGCCGAGGACACGGGCGGCTGACCGGCCTGCTCCGAGCGCCGAAGGCGCCATCATGCGCCGCGTGGCGCGGGGGATGCGACGAATGCTCGTGGCCGCGACAGCGCTCGCTGGCCTGCTCGGGGCGGCGGTGATCGGTACGGGAGCGAGCGGCGCTTCGGCCGCCAAGCCGCGCCACGGCGTCCACCTCCACACCCTGGCCCACTTCAACCAGCCGACCTTCGCCGCCGGCCCGCCCAACTCCAAACACCTCGTCTTCGTCACCGAGCGGCCGGGCGCAGATCAAGGTCCTCCACGGCGACCGCAAGGGCGGCACCTTCCTCGACATGCGCCGCTGGGTCAACTGCTGCGTGAACGATTCCGGCCTCTTCTCGATCGCGTTCCCGCCGGACTACGGGCGGACGCGGAAGTTCTACGTCTACTTCACGAACAACCAGCGAAAGATCGAGATCGACCAGTTCAAGCGCTCGCGAAAGCACCCGGCGAAAGCAGTGCCCGCCACGCGGCGCAAGATCATCGAGATCAAGCAGACCGGCTCCGTCAACCACAACGGCGGCACCGTGGCGATCGCCCGCAACGGCCTGCTGTACGCGGCGACGGGCGACGGCGGCAACTTCATCCACCCCGCCCGCCACGCGCCGCAGTCAAAGAACTCGCTCCTCGGCAAGCTGCTCCGGATCGACCCCCGCCCCGGCAAGCACGGCCGCAACTACCGGGTCCCGAAGGGGAACCCGTACGTTGGCAAGCCCGGCCGCGACGCGATCTACGCCCGCGGCTTCCGCAACCCGTTCCGCTTCTCGATCGACCGCAACCGAATCCTGATCGGCGACGTGGGGGAGGATCGCCGCGAGGAGGTCGACGCAAAGCCCCTGCGCAAGGCCCGCGGCGCCAACTTCGGCTGGCCGATCTACGAGGGCACCCTGCGCTTCGGCCCCGGCCACATCCGCGACCCGACCAAGCCGGTCTTCCAGTACTCGCACAAGGGCGTTCGGTGCGCGATCACGGGCGGAGTCGTGATCCGCGACAAGCGCCTGCGGGGTCTACGTGGACGCTACGTCTACGGCGACTACTGCACCGGGCAGATCCGGACGTTCAGGTTGAGGCAGGGGCGAGCGCGGAAGGACCGGGCGCTGAACGTGCGCCGGGCGGACGGGCCGGTGGCGTTTGGGGTCGATGGACGCCACCGTGTCTACGTGATCGAGCTGGACACCGGGCAACTCTCGCGGATCGATCCGCATTAGTGCAATGCACCTGCGTAATCGCCTTTATGGCCGCTCGCTACGCCGTTCCTGCGATTCCTCTTCCCGTGGTTGATTAGTTGTCTCTGCCTGCTCTTTGACTGTCGAATAGCCTGGCGCGCGAGGAAGGAGGCGCGATGGGGACGTTCACTAGCACCGGAGAGCAGAGGCGCGAGCTGGTCGACAAGGCGGTCGCTGCTTGGAAAGAGTCGTGTTTGCTCGCCGACGGCTCGCTTCTGTTCCCCGACGCGGAAGTGTGGACTCTTGAGGCCGTCGAAGAGATGTACCGCCGTTACAACGAGAAGCCGCTGCTCGGCGCCGGCACATTCGAGGAGAAGCTGCAGGAGCAACTCAAGGGAGCCGACACGTCTGTCATCCGGTTCGCCGCGGAGGCAATGCTCGTGTACTGGCTCTTCTCGGCCTGGCAGGTGCACCCCAACACCAAGCGTGAACAGATCGTAAAGATTCTCAGCTGGGGCTCTGACGGGGAGGACGTCGGCGATCGCGTAAAGGACCGGGTGGCGTGGCGCGCCCTCGACGGAGGCATCGGCAACCCCGGGGGCGGCTACCTTTTCAACCGCTGGCGCGAGCTCGACTTCATCGTCGACTGGGTACGCGACTGGAAGCGGCTGGACGACGAGAAGCGGCGAAGGCTCATCGACGATCCCGTGGGCTTCAGGAAGTGGCTCGATCAGCGAGCGACGGCCGAGGGTCGACAGTTCCGCCACATCCTGCTCAACCTGCTCTGGCCGGAGGCATACGAGCGAATCGCGAGCGGACGCCACAAGCGAGAGATCGTCGCCGCCTTCAGTGACCTGATCGATTCCGAGCTCCAGGACGACGACGATCGGCTCGCCGCGATTCGCACCCGGCTTCGCGACCTCGTCCCGAATGCGAAGCCGGACGGAGACCGGGACTGGATGCCCAGCGACGATGGGTCCGTTCCAGACGATGAGTTCGACTTCTACCGGCCGCCCGTCAATCGCGCGTGGCTGGCGGGAAAGGAGGACAGCCTCCCCGCCCTTCTCTTCAAGAAGGCGGTGGTGCTGTATGGCCCTCCCGGCACCGGCAAAACCTACGAGGCGAATCAGCTCGCGGCTGCCGTGATCCGTCGACGCGCACTTGAGGACTGGGGCGCCAGCGCTTACTTCGAGCGTCTGGAAGAGGTCGAGTCAGCCGCGAATGAGAACATCCATCGCATCCAGCTCCACCCCGCCTACTCCTACGAGGACTTCATCGGCGGGCTGAGAATGACCGCCAGCGGCGGTGTGGATTATCGGCCGGGCCTCCTTGCTCGCCTCTGCAGCGAGATCGAGAAGGAGAAGGGCGAGCTTCCGCACGTGCTGATCCTCGACGAGATCAACCGGGCCGATCTCAGCCGCCTGTTCGGTGAGGCGTTCAGCGCGCTCGAGCTCGAGCAGCGGGGCGAACGGATCGACCTAAGTGTCGAGGATCCGGAAACCAACAAGCCCCGCCAGCTCTCGATCCCGGAGAACCTCTACGTGGTCGGGACGATGAATCTGATCGACCAGAGCGTGGAGCAGATCGACTTCGCGATGCGTCGACGATTCCTGTGGCAGGAATCCCGGTTCGACCAGGGCACGCTGATGGCCGTGCTGGAGAAGCGCTGGAAAGCGACGGAAAGGCAGCAGAGCTGGGAGAAGGTGCGGCCCGACATGGAGCTGCTGGCGAAAGCCGCCAGTCGACTGAACGAGCGCATCGCGAGCATCGACGAGCTGGGCGAGCAGTACGAAGTTGGGCACACCTACCTGTTCGACATCGTCACCCTGCTCGACGCCGCCACCACCCCGCGGGCCTCCACCTTCCTGTGGACTGGCAAGGGTGAGCCGAAGGATCCGGTTAGGCAGCTCTGGGATCTGGCTCTGAAGCCGCTGCTGTCCGAGTACCTAGCCGGCTTGGACGCGGAGCGAAAGAAGGAGCTGCTCGACGATCTCAGGGCCGCCTTCACGCACCCGTGAAGACGCTCGTCGCCCGGGATCTGTCGCCGATGGAGAACCTGAAGCGGGCCGACGAGCATTGGCTTCGCCGTCTCACCGACGGCGTTAGGGCATCGGATCACGTGATCCGTTTCGGGTCCGCCATCCAAGAGCCTGAGCCGATCGTGAGTCGCTCTTACGACGGGAGGTGGCGAGCCGGGCGGTATGTCGGCTCGATTACCTTCGAGGGTAGGCGGCTTGAGATCGGGCCCCGCCTCGCACCGGCCGCATTGCGCGATCTCCTGCGCACTGCGGTCAACGTAATTCTCCCGATGCGCTCTGGTCAACTTGAGAGGTCGGCGACGGTCGTCCCTCTGCTGCTGGCGCTGGTGTGGTGCAGGGAGCTCGACGCCGCGACACGTCATGGCCTCCCGTTTCTTCGACTGCCGAAGCGACACGAGGGAGCCTTCGTCCGTGGCCGGATCGAGGAATCGCGCACACGCACGCTTCGACGGCGTGGTGCCATCGCGGTGGCCTCCACGAGCACCGAGCGATCGCTCGACAACGACATCGCTCGCACGATGGTCTGCGGGCATCGAGCCCTGACCCGGATGCTCGGGGGCGACGCCTGGATGACACCGCGCGCCGGCGACGTGATGGCGCACCTGTGGTCTGCCGTTGGCCCCAGGCCGAAGCTGCCATCGGCTAGAACTGTTCGCAAGATCCGTTACACCCCGATCCGACGGCCCTACCAGCCGCTGGTCGAGCACTCATGGGAACTCGCGCGTGGCCGCGGGCTGCGTAGTGCTGGCGAGGGAGAAGCGGAAGGGCTCCTGATTGACATGGCTGAGGTGTGGGAGCGATTCGTTCTGCATTGCGCCGAGCGCGTCCGTGAGACTGGGGAGCAGGTAGTTCATGAGGCCAGCGTAAGAGGGTCCGAGCGTCGGCTGTACAGAAGCCGCGTCAGCGCCGACGTGTCGATGGGTCGCCTTCTGCCCGATGTGTTGATTCACCGAGGCGGAGAAGTGCGGGCAGTGCTTGACGCTAAGTACAAGTTGATCACCGACCGGCCCGAGGCCCCTCAAGGAGTTAGCCGCGAGGACCGCTACCAGCTCGCGGGCTATCTCTCAAGGTTCGGTGATGGCGATGTGATAGGCGGACTGGTCTATCCGGCGGAGCTCAATGAGGAGGGCAACGAGCTGCCGCCTGACCAGTGGACGAGGAGCACCGCCGAGGCTGAGGGCCCCTGGAGCGGTCCCGATGACATTCCCGCTGTCTTCACCCGAATCTCCTTCGACAAGAAGCGCGCGGCAGCACGCCTTCGTCAGCTCCTCGACACAGCCTCAATGGAGCGCCGATGAGCCGCTCGCGCCGACACGTGCATCACGACGCTACCCAGGACAACGCCGTCCTCAATGCGAAATAGTCATGTATCCCCCGGTCGGTGGCCCAGTTTCACCCCACGGCTGGCCCATGGGAAGGACTGCTGAGCCCGCAGCCGCCGGCGGGTTTATTCCGCCTCGCCGAGTCTCATGCTCGCGTCATCGAGCCTGAGGTCCGCCTTCCCGTCGGTCAGCAGGCTAACTGGGTCCCGATATCGGTGAACTGATGATGTCTCGGTGCCAGCCGATGTGACGCGATAGATGTAAAAGCGGCTTCGGTACTTCAAAGCTTGCATCAGCTCGGGGCGGCTGATTGGGAAGGGGCCCGACGGGTCCGCGTCAGTCGTGGACTTCACCTCGATGAATATCCGCTGGCCGTCCTCATCGAGGCTCTCGATGTCGTGGGGCGCGAAGGGATCCCGCTGAGAGCGCCAGAGCACGGCCGATCGATCGCCGCCGAACGCCTGAACACGCTGCTTCTCCTTCTCGAACGCGGCTTTCTCGCCCCACCTGCCGATCTCGCGCTGGCGCCGATCGGCTGCCTCGTGGTCGACAGGGCCGCCCGGTCCAAGACCGCCCCCACCACCGCCACCACCGCGTTGTTCAATGTCGCCGGGCTCCACATCCGAGATTGTGATGAGGTCCGGATCTACGTCCGGGAGTGGTTCGGGCTCATCCGCATCGGCCGGCTCGTCGTCGGATGGGTCGGCGCCAGCATCTTCTTCATCGGTTCGAGGTCTCGGAGGTTTCGGTGTGATCGGTTTCTGACTCCGTGGACCCTTGCTCTTCGTCGAGGAAGTCGAAGATTTCCTCGGAGAATTCGTCGTCGACCGGCTGGTTGAGGGCCGCAGACATCTCTTCAACGGCCTCCATCGGGATGCGCCGCGATGCGAGGTATTGCCTGCGGTCGTCGCTCGTTCCCTTCAGGATCCCCGCAAATGCATCGCCCGTGGGGACGTTCAGAAACTGCGCCAGCTGCGGACCGAACGTGTACCAGTCGGGCTCGGCTTCAGCTGGACTTACCTCCAAATGGGCGGTCGCGATGTTCCGACGCACGGCTCCACGAACTTGCTCCTGCCGAACGGCGATGAACGATGTCGCCTCGGCGTGGTCGATGGTGTCGCCACGGAACGAATAGCGAAGGGTGAGCTCCGAGCACGTGACAACTTCGAGACGCTTCAAACCCCGAATCACTTCGTCCTTACGGGAGGGCGTGTTGGCAACGGCCAAAGCCCCCAAGTACGGCTTCGCCTTTGCCAACGCGACCTCGACGGCGGCCTGCTTGCTCCCATCCCCGCCCTGCGGCACCGGAATCACCTGCACGTCGGTATCGAGGACCACGAGGTTCAGTGCATCGTGCAAGCGCCCGAGGTCCTTGTCGGCGTCGAGGATCGGGTAGTGATCCTTCCAGGTGTCGGCGAGGAGAGGATCGATCGCGACGACTGGTTCGAGCGTAAAGATCTGCTCGCCCCGATACGTCGCCAATAGCGGCACTTCGTCGAGCTCCCCGTCGGGAGCCGACGCGAGGACATCGTTCAGCGTCCGCATCGCCCAGCGCGCGGCGTTGTGGATTCCTCGATCTACCTCGCTTGCGGATTCATATTCCTCGCGTAGGTCTCGCAAGAGTCCGATGAGATCTTCTGGGCTAGGCCGGGCCGCATCGGTGACGTCGAGGATCGCGGCAAGGCCGACACCAGGCCCATCGCTCATCATCGGATGGAGGAGGGGAACGCGCACGGCGATCTGCTTCGGCGTGTCGAACGCTCGGCGCCAGGCGTCACGAGGACGCACGAGCACTACCCCTTCCCCTAGGCCGGCCGGAACCCAGGGCAGCTCGGTGAGCATGTGCCGGAAGAGCGACGGGCATACGCGGTCCCTAGCTCCGTGATGCCCAGACTGCTGGCAATGGAAGACGGCTCTGGTGGCAGGCTCGTAGATCGCACCCCAGTTGTCCGCGAGCTCGCTCCAGAGGATTCGCATTCGTTCCGCGTCGTCCTCTTGGATCAGCTCGGGGAGGCGATCGAGCACGAACGAGCGCCGAAGCTGCTGGCTGGCGGGATGGCCCTGCTCGCAAACGCTGGCGGTCTCCACGGCGGGGTCCCTCCACCACCGCGTCCAATGCTCGCCGAGCAATCGGTGAGGGTGACGGGTGAGTTCGCCAGTCGTGTACTCCCGCTGCTCAGCGTGAACTTCGTCAATCCGAGGGTGCGCGGCAACGCCCA
The DNA here is from genome assembly GCA_963702195.1 of uncultured Actinomycetes bacterium. GTDB lineage: Bacteria > Actinomycetota > Thermoleophilia > Solirubrobacterales > 70-9 > AC-56. Next base: position 773,003 of record OY969725.1, read on the forward strand.
CCCACTCGAGGAACTCGTACTCCTCAGAGCGCAGATCCGATTCCGAGGGCGGGTCGATTGCCAGGAACTCGTCCTCGCCGAACGGTCCATAGAGGCGCTCGAGCGCGTTCGTGCCCCTCCAGCTTTCGCTGAAGTAGATCGTGTTGGCTGGCCGAGAAGTGGCATTCCCACGGCTGGCCGAGCTCGCAGGGAGGAGGACCCTGCCGATCCTGCGGCGCAGGACCGGATCGCCGGCGCGCTGGCTCTCGTAGTAGGCGCGGAGCCCTTGCATCGCCCGGGCCCGCTCCCCGGGATCGGTCTCTGCTGAGGTGAGCAGAGGTAGTAGGTAGTCGCGCATCAGCTCCCGCCACTCGAAGTCGCGAACCCCGGCTTCGGACAGGAGTGGCTTTAGTCCCTCGATCTCGGGCACATCGACGATCGGGACCGGAAGGTCGGGTGGGATGTCGACGTCGTCTCGCTGTCGAGGGAAGAACACCCTCTGACTTGGAGCGACCCAGTCGCCGGCGGCTGTGCGGACGCAGCGCACGTCGGCCAGATCTGCAGCGAAGTATCTGCGCCCGGCCGCCTCCGACCAGTCCAGCAGAAACTCGTAGTACCCCGGCAGGGCGTCCTCGCCCGGGATCCGAAGTCGGGTGAGGGCCTCCTCGAGTGACCACGCTTCTACGTCGAGCTCCTCGCGGAGGAATGTGCGGACCAGGCGGTCCGTCTCCAGCGCCGCGATGAGCACGCGGCCGTCCTCAGCTAGGTCGAGGTGGCGGTGGGCAAGCTCAGGATCTGGAGCCCCGTCGGGCAAGAGCAAAGCCTCCGCAGGGAATTTGAGCGTTCCATCGGTTGCCGGCAGAAACCGCGATGAACCCAGCGACTCGGTACACCGCTTGATGCATTGCTCGGCAAGTCCGGTCGGTGGGGTCCGCGGCGTGACTGCGGAAGCGCCTGCCGCCGTCGCCGGGAATCGCTCCGCCAGGTCCGGGACAACAGTTCCGGCGAGGTAATCCGCGGCCGCCTCGATCAGCTTGTCGTTGTAGGGAGACTGCTCGGGGCTGGTGGCCAGCTGACGTCGGTCGAGCTGAAGCGCGAAGTCACCGTGGATCACCACCGGTAGTCCAGTTGACTCCTCCGTCGGGAAGTAGACGTGGAGTGGGAATAGCTCTTCCTTGCTGGGAGTCCCATGCTCGTCGAGCGGGACCGCAATCGCCACTTGGACCCGCTCCACCTCAGCCCAGGCGTCGCCGAGCGGCTCGACCAGGGCGCGATTGGTGTCGATCCACTCGCGGTAGACGAGCCAGTGGTCCATCGAACCGTTCGCTTCGAGCAAGACCTCGTCATGGCCCTCCTGCGATTGCCGCTCGACAAGTGCGTGAAGTTCGGAGGACGTCCCGCGCAATTCGATCTCCCCTAGGTCGGGCAGGAAGAGCAGCAGACGAGGTAGGAGGCTCTCGACGAGGTGCTCATCGACTTCCTCGCGCAGGGCGCTCGACCGCAGCGGCAGCCGCATGATCGTCCCGAAGCCGTTCTCTCTCGCGTCGCGGATGACGTTTATGTCGGGCCCGAGCTCGTCTTCGTCAACCGGAAACGGGAACGCATAGACGGGCAGCCGCTGCCCGGGGTCTAGCGGGCCAGCGATCTCCGCCACTGTCGCGCGCACCCGCTGGTCGTCGAACTCGAAGGAAACGCCCTTCGAGAAAACCTGCGGGCGATCGGTGATCTCACCGACCGACTTGAATCCGAGCCCCTTGTAGCCCACTGACTTCCGTGGATCCTTCGACGAGCGCCCGAGAGTGCAGATCGCGTCGATCTGCTCATTGGCGAAGCCGGCGCCGTTGTCGGCGGCGATGACCGCCGTATCCGTGAGGACGAACCGAACACGCCCAGGCTTGCGCGCCTCACCAGCGGCGTCGTTTGCATTCTGGAGCAGCTCGAACGGGTAGCGCCCCGAGTACTGCTGACGAACCAGTTCCTGCGCCCGACCGCGCTCGTCGAGTCCCTTCAGGGCGTTGTCGCGACGGTCCTGCTCGACCTCGGAGGCGAGGCTCTCCAACTCGTCGCTTCGGAGCCTCTCGACGAGCTCGGCTTCGGTCAGCTTGATGGCAGGGGCACTTGCCATGGGTGAACTCAGCTACCTCGCGTTCCCTGTCGGTGTCGCTGGCCGTTCAACCGGCGAGATCGACATCGCGGCGTCGGCGAAACGACAGAGCGCGTTCACCAGTCGCATCTGCTCGACCGAGTTGCACTTTGCCCAGAGGAGCTGCGGCGAACTGACTACCACGGAGAGCGCCTGCGCCCGCGAAACCGCGACGTTGAGCCGGTTGCGGCTGAAGAGGAAGTCCATCCCGCGAGGCAGGTCCTCGCCTGACGAGCTCGTCATCGAGAAGAAGACCACGGGCGCCTGCTGTCCCTGGAACTTGTCAACGGTTCCCACCCGCGCGCCCTCGGGCAGGTGGTCGCGAAGGCAACGGACTTGGGCGTTATAGGGGGCGACGATGAGGATGTCGTCGAGGGTTAGCTCGTGCGTAACCCGTCACAGTCGGTGAAGGTGCCGCGATTGAGGAGGAGGTCAACCTCAGCCACGATCCGCTCGGCCTCCTCGGGCGCGCGCTGGCGGTTGTCGGCGTGCTCGACGTGGCAGTATTCGTGGGCCGGTTCCTGTGAGGCCCGGGAGTCAACCGACTGACGCTCGCGGCCCGGCGCTGAGTGAAGCCTGCCTTCGTACATCGCCTCGGAGACGACGCGGCAGACGTCGGGGTGCATGCGATAGGTGAGATCGAGGAAGACCCCGCGGTCCGGGGGCACTGTCTCCTCCTCGCCGAGCAGGTGCTGCGAGGACCGAGCAGCCCGAGCCGCGCGGGTGCGCGCCCTGGGAGACGTGGGCGAGCTGCTGAGGATCGCCGAGGAGGACGACGCTCTTCGCGGCGTGTGAGACCGCGAGGGCGTCGGCGAGGGCGACCTGGCCGGCCTCGTCGACGAAGAGGACGTCGACCGATTCCCGCATCTCCTCGCGTGCCCATAGCCACGCGGTGCCGGCGAGGAGCTGGTGCTCGGCCGGGTCGCCGGGAAAGTCGCGCGTTTTCGGTCGAGGACTCGATGTGGTCGCTTTCGTAGTGCGAGTCGGGGTAGTCGCCGGAGGACTTCTTCAGACCGCGGAAGTCGACGCGGATCTCAGCCGTTGCCTCCTCGACGTCGTCGAGGAGCTTTGCGATCGCCTTGTGGGCGGTCGACAGCACGCCGACGCGGAGGCCCGAGTCGATCAGGCGAAGAATTCGCGGGCTGCGGTCCAGGTCTTGCCCGAACCCGGCGGGCCTTGGACGAAGAGCACGCTTGCGCTCGAGCGTCGCGACCAACTGGGCAAGCGAGTCGGCGTCGGGGTGGCGCGGCGATGAGTGCCTCGCCGGCAGATATGCCGTCGGCGCGTGGCGCGCGAGCGGCGAGCAGATCACACGCGGCATCGAGGTCGCCGCGCAGGATCGGTCCCCCGCTCGCAGACTCGCTTCGCGAGCTCGCGAAGTCGGGCCTGCTGCGCCGTCTGCTGGATCGGCATCCCGGGCGCGATCGCGCGCGGGAGGGGCTTCTCGTGCGACTTCTTGCCGCGCTTGATCCAGACGAGCCCGTCGACGTCGTCGACCTCCCAGACGTTGACGCCGCACTCGGTCGTCGGGATCGACCGCCGGCCCCGGGCCGATCTTGTGCTCCTGGGCCTCGAAGCGGAGTGGATACAGCCACGACTGCTTCTCCTCGCCGAGCGGGATTTCCTCGGCGAGCTGCAGCCCGCCGATCGCCTCGCGCGTCCTCGCGCCGGAGCTCGTCAGGCGTCTTCGTCAGGCGCTCGAAGTAGGCCCACCACTGCGGCTTCGCTCGCGGTGGTGGTACTCGAGCACGTCGGCGAGTAGGCGACGGGCGCGCTCGTCTCCCTCGAGCTCGGCGTCCTCGTCCTCGGGAGGCCCGCGGTGAGCCGCGCCGGCAGCGCGGCGAGCTCGTCGAGCAGCGCCTGCCTTTCCTCGCTCACCTCCCGCGGCTCGGGCGGCTCCAGCGCGGCGATCTCGACGCCGTATTCGCGCTCCGCCTCGGATCGTCTCGCGCGAGCAGCCAGTCGCGCAGGCCGAGCGTCGAGCGGCAGTCGTCGGCGTTGTAGTCGGCGATCGAGCGGAGCTTGTCGTCCGACGGCGCCTCGATCCACTCCTGGTAGGCGAGCATCGAGCCGCCCGCCTCGGTGACCTCGGCGTCGCGCTCGAAGTCGTAGAAGTCCTCGACCGACTTCAGCGAGTAGCTCTCCTTGCCGATCCGCATCGCCTGGCGAAGGACGGCGTAGAGGTCGACGAAGACGTTGCTGCGGAGGAGCTCGTCGACCTCTTGCTCGCGCGTCCCGTAGCGCTGCATGAGCTTCTTAACCGCGGTCGGCTCGTAGGAGTTGTAGTGGTAGATGTGCATGTCGGGGTAGTGGCGAGGCGCTCGGTGATCTAGTCGATCCACTCCTCGAACATGCGCCGCTCGTCGTCGCGATCGTGCGCCCAGAGCTCGGAGTAGGTCCCGTCGTCTCTGACGGTGCCGAACAGGTACTCGAGGCCGTCCTTGCCCCAGTACGGATCGCCCTCGATGTCGAAGAAGACGTCACCCGGAGAGGCGTCGGGCAGGCGCGCAAAGCCGCGCCCGTGCTCCGGCTCGAAGAGCTCGCGGACGTTCTCGCCGCGACTCGCGCGCTTCGACCTGAAGCCGCGCCTGCTGGCGCAGGCCGGCGAGGGTGCGGGCAGGAAGGCGGTTGACCGTCGTCTCTTCGGGCAGGGCCGCGAGATCGGCGACGGTGGAGACCCCGGCGTCCTCGAGCTTCACCGCCTGGCCGCGCCAGAGGAACGCGACGAGGGAGAGGTGATCGTCGGCCCGGCGCTTGTCGCGGCAGCGTGCCCACCACTCGCACCAGTCGCAGTGCTCGACCGGGTAGGGGTAGGGCGGCTCGGCGCCGGCGCTGAGCTCGTCCAGGTAGTCGAGGTAGCGCTCGCGGACCCGCGAGGTGTAGGCGGTGAAGTCGGTGGTGCGGAAGGAGGGGCGCTCCTGGGTGCCGAGGATGAGATGCATCCGCTCGGGCAGCCGCCCCTGGATCCGGCCGATCTGCTCGGTGTAGAAGACGAGCTGGAAGATGAAGTAGGGCTTCGGGTGGGCGGCGAGCTTCGCGTCGTGGGCCTCGTAGGAGAATTCGCCCAGCTCGGAGGGCTCTCGACCCGGATGACGAAGTCGGCGTATCCGCGCCAGCCCTGCTGCTGGAAGGCGGCTTGGTGGATCACGTCGGCGCCGCTGCGCATCGCCTCCTCGGTCAGCGCGGCGCGCTCGCTGGCCGAAGTGCCCTCCTCGGGGATAACGACGACCTCGCGGCCCTCGGCGCGAAGCGACTCGAGGAAGGCGCGCTCATGCACGAGGCCCTGCTCCGCGACGAGCTCGGCATCGGGCCGCGGTGCCTTGTTCGGCGACGCCTTGCCCTCGGCGCGCAGGATGTCGAGCGCCGGTAGGTGCTGGCAGGCGAGGAAGTTGTTGACGTCGGAAGGGGAGAGGCGAAGCTCGGCGTCCTTGCTCAGGCGCATCACTGTTCCTTCACTCGATCAGAAGCGATGATCGCATTCCCAGCGACGCGACCTGTTCGGGCACCGCTTCACCGACACCGAAACCGTGGCCCGCAGCGCCACCTATGACTCGCAGTGAGCGGCAGCTCATCCACCAGGAGCTAGTTGGGGTCGTCGCGAAGGTCGTGGACGAGTACCTCGAGTACGCCACCAGGCCTGGGCTCTCTTCTAGCTATCAACAGCGTCCCTAGGAGGCTTGCTCATCGACTGCCACACGATGAGGGGCGCGGGTCCGCCAGCAGGCATGAGCAACGCGGCCCCCGTCCCGAGCACTGGTCGTCGGCGACGATCAAGGACGCCAGCGGCGTGCCAACGGGCGCCGCGGTTGAGGCGCCGCTCGGTCATGGCTCGGCTTTGCTCGGGCGCCGTCGGTGCTCAGGCGCCCTCACGAGCGGGAGGTTCTGCCTCGGGCTCGGCGTCGTCGGCGACGAACCCAAGCCACGTGGCGCGCTCGGCGCGGTTGGCGGCGGCGCGGGCGGAATCGAGCTTGGCGGCGAGGCCCGCTGCCGTAGCGAAGAGCGTCGCCAGGGCGGAGGGATCGCTCACCGACCACTTTCCGCGAGCGCTCGGCTCGCGCTCGACGATCCCGAGCGCGCGCAAGAGGCGCAGGTGCTCGCCGGCGCGTTTCTCATTCGCACCGGTGTCGCGGGCGAGCGCGGTCTGGGTCTTGGGGCCGTCGGTGAGCAGCCCGGCGACCAGCTTGAATCGGTCCTCGTCTCCGAGGGCAGCCAACAGTAGGTCCGTCGTCGCTCTCATCTAGATTACGGCCTATAAATGGCTAAATCCGGAATTAGCTACTCAGCGGCCTACCTATGTTGACATCGCGGGAGATCGCCGCTAGGCCGCGAGCGCGAGCGGGCCGCTTCTTGCGCGGAGCAACCCCACCGCGCCGGCGATGAGAGCGCCTCGCTCAACGACAGGGCGGCCAGCGGCGCGTCGGCTATCCCTCGTTGCCGTCCCGGCACACTCGGTGCGTGGGAATGGGGATCGCGATCTCGAGGACACGGCGCCCGTGAAGCAGCGACTTGCGGGCCGCTCTGCACCGTGGCGCCCGGGTGATCTGCCCCAGCTGATCGCCGTCGACGAAGCTTCAGGCTGGGAGGCATTCCGCGCGCCGCGGCCGCGTCGGGACTGCGGACCCGACAGGCGCTCGCGTTGACGCTCGAGCGACGGCTCTTGCTAGGCGACGCCGCGGAGATTGGGCTCGCACAGAGCCGGGTCTGTGCCCGCCTCGATCAAGCGGCGCGTTCTGCGTCTGCGAGCGTTCCGTTGACCTCGGCGATGGCGCGCTACGTACGCACGCTCACTTCGCGCCGAGCGCTACCAGCGCAGGAGCCCAGAGAGCGCTCGCGGGTGATGATTCCGATCCGACTGGCCGACCGGGCGCGAAGGCTCGGTTACGAGCGCGCGCTCGATGCGGATGCGATCGAGGCTGCGGTTTCGTGGGAGATCGCCGCGGCGATCTCGGGAAGAACGATCGCCGAATGGGGGCTTCGGGAGCTCTTGGTCGAGTCGGCGCCCGCGACGTTCGGCCAGACGGCGACGAGCTAGCCGGTCCGACGCTCCTCGTCCGCACGCCGCGTGGCACGCGCCGCTTCGGCAACCAGCTCCCAGCCGGCGAGGTTTATCTCGCCGAGCCGATGGTCGATGACGAGTTCCTCGGCCCGCGCCAAGCGCCGTTCAAGCGCGGAGTCGGACAGGGCCGCGAGCTTCGCCCGCGAAACCAGGGTGTGCTCCGTACGTACCAAGCCGGCGGGGGGAAGTTCGAGCGGAGGATGGCGCGCGCAGCCGCAGCCCAGCTCGGCGAACAGTGCATGAGCGTGGCTTTGACCCGCCCCAAGCGGCTGGTCAACGAGCTCGCCGAGGAGATCGGGGTGAAAGCAGCGCTTAAGGCGCACGGCGTTGGAGGACCGATGCGGCCAAGGAACGCGGGGCCGGGCGTCGACCGGGACGTGCACGCCGTCGAACCGTGCTGGACCAACGGCAAGCCAAGCTCGCCGGGAGCGGACGAGAAGACCGGCTTTTCGGCGCGACGCCTGAGCTCAAACAGCCAGCTGGCGCCCTCAAGAATTTCCTCGTCGATGGCGTCGTCGTGAAAGCCTGCGATTGCGGCGATGATGCCGTCGCAGTCGATTTCCGCGTAGGCGGCGAGCAGCTCCTCGCCGCGGGGGCCGCGCAGGTCCCGCAGGTGGACGATCAGCTTCACGTACAGGCGCCGCGGACGCTGGGTCGGGTCGTCGGGATCTGGATCGTAGAAACCGTAGGCGTCGGCGATCCCCTGCGCAGTGCGCGCAAACTTGAGCTCGCTGTCGCGGCCCGGGGTGCCGAACGGCCCCGCACGGTGGGCGGCTGCGATCAAGTCGGCGGCGCCGCGCCCTGACTGGGCGCCGAGCACGGTGGCGCCGTAGGTTTCGATCTCGGCGTCAGGGATCTCGCGGCTGCCGTCGTAGCGTTCCGGGAGCGCGTACTCGAGCCGGTTAAAGCGCGAAATGCGTGCGTTCGGCTCGGCCTGGTTTTGCTCACAGATCGGATCGAGGATGCGCCGCGGCCCCTGGGGCAGGAGCTCGCCCTGAAGGCCTTCGATGTGGGCGGTGATTCGCTCGGCGATCGCCGGCAGCCCCTCGGAGGATGCGAGTTCGACCATTGCCGCGCTCGCCGCCGAAACCGTCGGAAGGAAGCGCGAGCGCCGCGCCTGATCGTCTTCGCTTGAGTCCTTGGCACTCACGGTGGCGTCAAGGGTTAGCGCATGGCTCGGCCGGAATCCGCGTGCAGTGACGCCCTGAGGGCGTTCAGCGGCCCAGGAGGCGATAGGGAGCCTCGGCTATCTCAGCACCGCGCTCGAGGCCGGGGATCGCCACCTCGCCGCTCAAGAGCTCGGTGTGGGCCTCGCGGTAGCGGCTTGAGAACTGGCCCAAGAAGGGTTCGAGCCGTTGGTCGAGATAGGTGGGGAGGTAGGCGCGATGAACGGCGTCGATGAAGCTCGAATCTCTCGGCGCGCACGGGTCTTTTGGGATCGCCAGTCCGCGGGTGTCTGACCACTATCCGCACCCACGGCGTCGGGGCGCACCGCGAGCTCGGCGGTCGGAAGCCCGACGAGCACGAGCGGTGCGTCGATCACCGCCACACAGATGGGCAGGTGGACGACGTGAAAGGAGCCGCGGCTTCGCTGGATGCCCTGGAAGCGCCGAAACTGGCCGAGCGCCTTGATCAGGGGCAACACGAGAGCCCGAAACGGATCCTCGCCTGAGAGCTCGACGCGCTTTCCGTCAGCGCGAGCCTTGCTCATCGAGGCGACCGCCGGCGTCCTTCGGCTCCGGGTCGACTGTCGGCACCCCTCTCCCGGGCAGGCCGAGGTAGCGAACGAGGGCCACGGGGCACGACCACCCCCCCTCCGGGGCCGCTCAGACGGACCCGACCATCGCCGAGGCCGACCGCGCTTGGAAAGCCCGAGAGCTCGGGGGGCGCAACGGCCTCGAAGAAGACGTAGGGGTGGCGGCTTTGTTTGCACTCGATCAGCAGCGTCGCCCAGAGCTCGCTTCGCCCCTTCGGGCCTACGATCGGGTCGGGGTCGAGGGGGCGGGAGGCCTTCACGTCCAGTGAACGGCGCGTGCCGGAGTCAGGGTCCTCATAGGCCCATTCCTCCTGGAGGCGGAAGTCACGCATAAGGAGATCTCCTGCGACCGCGATCTGAAGCGGATAGCCGGAAACCTCGATCGCGTCGACCAGCGCCTCCTCGGCGATCGAGGGGCCGAGCATCTCGCCAAGCGTCTGGGTCATCGGGTCCGGGCGGTGCATTCCGGGATCGTCGCGCCGCCGCCGGACTGATCGGCGCCCAAACGATCCCGAGTCTGTTCCGTCCGCCCCGATCGTGAACATGCGAACGCACGTTCGTATGACCTGTGCATCCACTTCCCAGCCCCGCCTCGCGCGCATGCGCCGTCTGCGACGCGGTCGCGATTACAGTTGCCGAGTGACCAAGGAGTTCAACGAGATCCGTGACCCGGTCCACGTCTTCGTCTCCGCCGATCCGGACGAGCTCGCGCTGATCGACTCGCGACCCTTTCAGCGTCTAAGAAACATCCACCAGCTCGCCCTCACCTACCTCGTCTACCCGGGGGGGACGCACCGGCGCTTTGAGCACTCGCTCGGTGTCATGCACCTCGCCGGCCGCATCTACGACGTCGTCATGCGTCCCGAGAACCTTTCCGACCCAATGCGCGAGATCGTTCCCGCCAGCCCGCGTAAGATCGAGTACTGGCGCTCGGTCGTGCGAGTGGCGGCGCTCTGCCACGATCTCGGGCACCTGCCCTTCTCGCACGCGGCCGAGGACGATCTGTTGCCGGATGGCGTCGGCCACGAGCAGATCACCCGCGAACTGATCCTCTCCGCGGAGCTGAGGCCGGTCTGGGAGAAGATGAAGCCGCGCCCCGTTCTCGAGGACGTGATCAAGGTGGCGCTCGGTCCCAAGGATGCTCCCGACATGGAGTTCGATACCTGGGAGGCGATCCTAGCCCAGATGGTGGTAGACGATGTCTTCGGTGCCGATCGAATCGACTACCTGCTTCGAGACTCCCTACATGCCGGTGTCGCCTATGGTCGCTTCGACCACAACCGCCTGATCCAGTCGATGCGGATCCTCCCGCCGGCGTCAGACCCCTCGGTGAAAGGGGCGAAGGGCAGGGCGGAAACCGCCCAGGACGCGACCCTGGGTGTAATTCGCGGCGGCCTCGAGTGCCGGCTGAGGGGCTCTTGATCGCGCGCTACTTCATGTTCAGCCAGGTCTACTTTCATTCGACGAGGATGATCTATGACATCCACCTGAAGGACTTCCTGAAGAAGTGGCTTCCCGGGGGCATGTTCAAGACTGAGCCGAGCGAGTTCTTGCGCCTCAGCGACAACGAGGTGATGGCGGCGATCACCGAGGCAGCGACCGATAGGAAGCGCGCGGGCCACGACCCCGCCCGCCGGATCGTCGAGCGGGGCCACTTCCGGGTTTTCTATGAGAGAACGCCCGAGGATGTCGAGATCTATCCCGAGGCTGCATCGGCGATCTATGAGGCGGCCAAGGAGGTGTTCGGCGAGGACGACGTCCGCTACGCGCCCGGTCGAAAGTCGGCCGGCAAGGTGGAGTTTCCGTTGGAGGAGCGACGGCGAAAGCGATCCTCTTCTACCGCCCTCTTCGGATGTCCTCCTTAAGCTGGCCTAGCTTCTTATCTAGTTCTCCCATTCCGTCCGGCAGCGCCGCGAAGAGCAGGAGAACACGGGAAAGGAAAATGGGCGCTCATGATCGAGAGGGCTGGCGCCAGCGAGAAAGAGGAAGAGGAATGAAGCGACTTCAACGAGCCGCGGTCCTTTCGGAGCTCGTAAAGCGCATGCGCGAGCACGTCAGCCCGTGCGGCGAGACCAACCTCCAAAAGGCCACCGACATCCTCCAAGAGCTGGTCGGAGTTGAGCTCGGGTACGACTACTTGCTCTACAAGCATGGCCAACATCCTTCGATCTGCGCGAGGAGCTTGGGGAGCTGGTCGGTGATGGGTTGATCCGCTACCAACCGCAGGGACCTCAATACGGCCCCCGGATCACGGTTACCCCCCAGGCCGAGAACGTGGCTGTGATCTGATCCGAAGACGATCGCCCGCACTGCGAACGCAGTCGAGTTCGTGGCCGAACAGCTTGACGGTCGCGGCGTGGTCGACCTCGAGTGCCTGGCTACCGCCTTCTACGTCACCCACGAGCAGCTCGCGGAGACGGTCGAGGAGCGCGCACGGATGCTGCGCTCGCTAAAGCCCCACATAACGGAGGCGGGAGCTCTCCGGGGCAGTGCGTGAGATAGACCAGATCATCTCCGAAGCTGGCACGCTGAGTTAGCTGACGCACCGGCCGCGGATCACGAGCGCGAAGAGCGGCGAAACCAGCTCCGAGAATGGCAGCGTCTCTCAGGCATTCCCCTTGATCCCGATCCCACGCCCCTAGCACTCACCCGATGCAGGTCCACTTTGACGGGTTTGGCCGTTCACGAGCGGCGCTGAACGCAACGACAGTTGATGTGGCCGCCCGCCCACTGGACGTGGCGCGGGCCTCCGCCCTGACGCCGCGGTCTTCGCCCCCGCATTGAATCCGTTACGACGGCTCCTGCGCCTGGGCGGCCACGTGCTTGAACTCTTAGCTCACTTAGACGTCACTCCTCATGGGGACATCAAAGTTGTTGGACTCAGCGGACTGGAACCGACCGCGCGTTCGGAACTGAGTCAGCGGCTTGGCGTCGGCGTCGCACGGCTGGTAGGCGAAAGTCCACCGATTGGCTTTGTCGATCTGTACAGCTTGTACGCATTAAGCCGTTCGAGTGCCGGACCTCGGGTCATCAGGCGGGGCTCATCTCACAAACGCCCCGACTTCGTCGCAAGTGATGCATCGGGGGCGTGGTCCGTTCTCGAGGTCAAGGGCCGGACCGCCAAAGGCACCCTCCCTGGCACGCGACGCAGTGCCCACGACCAGGCACAAGCCGTGGACTTTCGCGATGTTCTCGGCCGTCCCATCGCCATTGACCTTCGCGTCGCTAGCGTCAGTCGCCTGAGTCCCGAAGCCGTCACGGTCTGGTTCGAGGATCCGGACAGCGCCGACGATGCGCGCGTTTACGAGGCCGACCCCGACGAGCTCTTGGTTGCGAACTACCAGTCAGCGCGAGACGTCGCCGAGGTCTATGGCCGCGAGTTGCGAGGAAGCTCAGGGGCGGAGTCGTTCGGCTCAGCCCCGCTCCCGCAATCCAGCGTCTCGCTGATGGTCCACAACGACATCATGGAGGTGCTTGACGATCCTGATGGTTTGCGCCAGGTTCGGGCCGAGTGGCAGGAAGAGTTTGCGAGTATCAAGCGGAAGCGGTCGAGGCAGGCGATCGGGCGATGAGCATCGGCCGGGACGGGCTTGGATTACTCATCGATGCAGACCCAGTTGACCTGGCCGCATGGTTCCGCCATCTCCGCTCGGGTGAATAGCGAGGTCCAGAACTGATCTTGAGGTATTGGCTCTGGAGGTTCTGGTCGATACCCCAAACGGTGGGCGATCATGCAGGTCCCGGGAGCGGTTTGCGCGCAATCTTCGCGAGGCGCGCCTACCACGCAGGTGGAGTCAGGAGGAGCTCGGGGCGCGCGGTGTGACTTGCATCCCACCGAACTCAGTCGGCTCGGGCAGCGGTACGCGAACCCGGCTCTCCACGATCGTGAGGCTAGCTCGTGCGCTCGGCGTCGCGCCGGGCCACCTCGTTCGCGGCGTTCGCTAGCGGATCATTCGAAGGGAGCCCGGAGCTGGCTACGACGACTGTTGCATCGGCTTGCCACACCGGATAACGTCGGTTGATCGGTCGCAGGGTGGCATCTAACGGGCGGAGCGGGAAACCTGCAGCGGGCGGGGGCGGAAAAGGCACGGCTGCGCTGATCAGTCTCGCGGGAACGGTTGTCACCACCGTTGGTGCGATCGCAACTACTGGCACCACCACTGCTGTCGTTGCGTTCGGCGCGTTTGCGGTCATCCTCCTTGTGTTTACGGCTGTCTTCGCGCTCCAGTGGCGGTCAACCCGGGAGGGTGTGGTCGCCAAGCCGCACTCCAACGTCAAACTTGAACCGGACCGTCTCGCGAAGAGCCTGAGTGAGGACCAGCGAAGGGATGTCGAGCTCGCGCTGCGGGCCGCAGTTAGCGATGTAGCGATCGCCGTGGATGTGCCGGACCGACTTGTTCGGGCGAACTTGTTTGCCCGAGTAGCCCCTAATCGGACCGAGTTGGCCATGGTGAAGAACCTTTGGCACCACATGGATTCTCCTGCTGAGCGGACCATCCGGATGGAGATCGGCCGCGGAAGTACCGGTAATGCGTGGGCTCGTCAGCGAGCCAATCTTGTTGTCTGGAAGGACGGTTGGGGCGAGGACGATATCGGCAACGACGAGGAGTTAAAGAAGGTCGATCCAAACCTGCGATGGATCATCTCCGTGCCGATCTTTGCCGGTAAGGAGCCAGCGCTCGTGCTCAACATTGATGGCCTCGAGGAGACGCCGAACCGGCGACTGCTCACCGAGGGATTGTGCGCGATGCTGCGCTTTGGCGAGGGAATAAGTTGCGCCCTGGGCCTCTGATAGCCTCGCCAGCAGGCTGGAGATACCTATGTATCTAGAGGACATCAAACTTTCCGAGCATGTTGTTGAGACTGCGGATGCCGTTGTGGCGATCGACGCGAACGACTTGCCTGCGCCCGGCGATGGCTTCGCGACCTTCTTCCAGCGCCTGACCCAGAGCGGAAGAGCGACTGGATCACGAGAGGCCTTCGACGCTCGCGTGGTCCGGGCCTACAGCCACCGTCCGAACGGCTGAATGGCTGACCATCAGGGCGTTGGGCATCGAACGTTTCCGAGGCTTATTCGGAGCTTGCCGCGGTGAGGCGCCGGTCGGGAAGCGGCCTTGAGGGTTTCCGTATTTCCGCGCAGTGAGCAACCTGGTCGATGAGGAGACGCTCCACCGCCTTCGCGAGGCCGCCGAGGCCGCTCGTCCAGTCAACTCGTCACCGGATTCGCATTCCTCGCTTAGCATCTGCTGAGCACCGAAATGGGGGCGTCTGGGCGGCTCAAACATCGAGATCGCGAACTATTCCCTGTCGAAACATGCCGAGGAGATGGCAATGCTTACGGCGATGCATCGGGAAGGCAGGGGCGTCCTTGACAAGAACGGCGAGTGCCGCAGTCGTCGATGGGTGGAGACGCTCTACGTAGTTGGCGGAGCCCCTTGTGGCGGATGCCGCCAGTTCGCTTGGGAGTGGGCCGCCGACGATACGGTTTGCGTAATGGAGCAGGTTGACCAGGCCGAGCTCCGGCGCACACCGTTGCCCCAGATCGACAATCGCGAGACGGACGTGCGTCTGCTCTCCGAGTTGCTTCCGGTGGCGTTCGGTCCAGAGGACCTCGGCATCGACGACTTCGGCCGCAGCACCAAACCGGCGGGCTAAAGGCGCGCTCGCTCGGCGTGCCGGCGCCAGCTGACTGGACGCAGTCACACACAGATGGGGAGGACCCGCCTAGTGAGGCGGTTGAGGGCGGAGCGCTGGTCCGCAGTCAGATGTGGCAGGGGGCCGGCGAGTCGGGACGGACCGCGACAGTGCCATGGGGTTCGACGGGATCGAAGGACGAATAGGGCAGTGCCGGCGGGCAGGCGTCGGAGACGCACCACCGCGGCACAACCGATAGGGGAGTGGTGCGCCGTGGTGGTAGCAGAACCTGAGGCGGTAGCAGGATCACGGCTGGGAAGTCTGGCGCTGGCCATCCGACTCGCTAAGTACGCTCGACCGCATCGCGCGGCTCGGCAGAACTCACGGTGGGAGACTGCCTAGACGCCGTTAGTCAGATCGGAAGCAACTGTGGCGTTGGTCTATCTCGACCCGCCGTTCAACTCGGGTCGTACGTACGACCTCGTCGACGCCGAGCGAAATGGCGAGGTGTCCGACGGACGGACGGAGGCGTTCGAGGACCAATGGCGTTGGACGAGCGACACCGAGCGCGACCTCGCCGAGCTGCCGTCCCTGGTGCCCCACTCGCTGGCAGATCTCGTTGAGTCACTAGTGCGCGCCCTGGGCCGCCGCAATCTCGCCGCGTACTTGGTCGGAATGGCGCCCCGTCTCTTCGAGCTTCACCGGGTCCTGGACGATCGGGGGTCGCTCTACCTCCACTGCGACTCGACGGCGAGCCACTATCTGCGGATCGTGCTCGACGAGATATTTGGCCCGGCCCAGTTTCGAAACGAAATCGTCTGGCGTCGGACCCACGCGCACAGCAGTTCACGTCGCTACGGACCTGTCCACGACGTTTTGCTCTTCTTTTCGAAGACGCAGCGCTATCGCTGGAACACGGTGTACACCGCGTATCCGAGCCGCTACCTCGAGCAGTACTAGACACACGAGGACGAGCACGGCAGCTACCAGCTGATCACCTGACGGCCCCAGGAGATCGAACCGGGACGAAGGCCCACTACGAATGGCGCGGGCTACTACCCCCGCCGGGTCGGCATTGGGCTTGGAAGAACGAGCAGATGGAGGCGTTCGAGCACGACGGTCGCCTGTCGTACTCGGCGAATGGGACTCCGCGTCTAAAGCGGTACGCCGACGAAGCGCCAGGCGTTCAGATTCAGGATGTCTGGACCGACATCAACCGGCTCGACGCCCACTCAGACGAGCGCGTCGGATTTGAAACGCAGAAGCCCCTTGCACTCATGGACAGAATCATTCAGGCGAGCAGCGATCCCGGCGACGTAGTCCTGGATCCATTCGTCGGAAGCGGCTCCACGGTCGTCGCTGCGGAGCGGGCAGGGCGGAGTTGGATTGGGATTGATGCATCACTCCTAGCCGGATCGCTGTCGTTGGCGCGTGTGCGACAGGAGGTGAATTTGCGAAAGGTGCGGTTGGGGGGATTCCCGGCGGATCGCGATGAAGCCGTCCGGCTGCGGAAGCGCGAGCCCTTGGCCTTTGGCCTATGGGCAACCAGCATGCTCGCGACCTTGGCCCAGCGCGGTGACAGGAGTCCCTCGCTCGTTACAGGGACCGGACGGCTGCGGATAAAGCGCCGGCTTGTCCAGCTCTTGAGCTGGGCGCCTACACGAGCCGCCGCGCGTGCAGACACGGCGATGAGTCGCGGCCGACTGTCGAAGGCCGGCTTTGTCGTCGTCGCTGATCGACACGGAAGTGCGCTCGCGGAGCATCTGGGCCAGCGGCTTGAAATGCCGATACAGACGGTGCCGGTCGAAACGCTTGTGACCCCCGAAACCCGGCGGCACGGCATCGCCAATCAGGTTCTTTCGCTCACGCCGGGATGAAGGTCTATGACCATGTCTCGGGCCGGCTGAGCGAACTCGACAGGGAGGTGGTTCGTCATGTCCCGCCTGGGGGGAACTGGCGAAACCTTCCGCCCGATTTCAATTCTCGTCGGATAGATCAGATCCGACGTTCTGCAGCTGCAGGCGAGGGGAGCCGCAGCACCTATTACGGCCGACTCCGGGCAGACCGACCGGCCTACACGATTTCAACCTATTTCAATCGTCCCGGCAACGGATGCTTCATCCACCCCGAAGCGCCACGGCTGATCTCTGTTCGGGAGGCGGCGCGACTCCAGACGTTCCCCGATTCCTACCGGTTTGCAGGACAGGGCCGCGCCCGCTTTGTCCAGGTTGGCAACGCGGTCCCACCTTTGCTTGCGTATCACCTCGCCCGCGTGATTCCGGAGGGCAGGTTCGCGGACCTCTTCGCCGGGGCAGGGGGGCTGTCGCTGGGCTTTGAATGGGCAGGGCATGAACTTGTCGCGGCTGTCGATAACGACGCCGCTGCCGTAAAGACGCTTCTGCGAAACGGCGTGTCGCCGAATCGAGTCCATGCCCTCGACCTGTCCAGCGATGATGCGATCACGCGGGTCGTTGAGGCCCTGACCAATGAGTCGCGCGAACTTGACCTGCTCATCGGCGGTCCGCCCTGCCAGGGATTCTCCACCGCGGGCAAGAATCTCGAAACCGACCCGAGAAACCGCCTCGTCCATGCATTCCTCCGCGTAGTGGAAGCGGTCCGACCGAGACGAGTCATCATCGAGAACGTCCCTGCCTTGATGTTCCGCCGCCGTAAGCCAGTGCTCCAGGCGATCCTCTCGAGCCTCACTGAACTCGGATACCTCACCAGCACCGCGGTTCTTCATGCCGAGGCGTACGGGGTGCCGCAGCTTCGCCGGCGTCTCTTCATCTCTGGGACGCTTGGGGGGGAGGTGATCTGGCCGACCCCATCCTCCGAGATCCTCGACCCCGCGCAGCGGTCACTTCAGCCGGGTTCCTTAGACGGACTGGCCGGCGCTCAGGCGCGAACAGTCGCTGATGCGATCGGAGATCTGCCCGCCGAAACCGCGGGTGATCCTGACACTTCGCTCCCGTACGGGTCCTCGCCTCGGACGCGCCTTCAGGAGTGGGCGCGCGATGTGATACCCATCGACCGACTCGTTCCTATCGTGTCGCCGGCCGCTGCGCTAGATGAGCTACCCCTTGCTGCGTAACCCGTGATCCCTCCTGACCGGCAAGACGTCCTTGAGGTCGGCCTCGCCGTTCTGGATGACTTCCGGAAGCGGACAGGCGCGAGAGGTCGATTCATCGCGCTTTACCTCGGCTTGCGACGAATGGGGGACGGGGTCGCGGCGCTGGGGAGTGGCCAGGCAACTCCGGCATCCGAGATCGAAGAGTTCATGGACAGACTTCTGTTGAAAAGGCATCGGCCCGAGCCGTTCGTCGTTTTGACCGCTCCGTTCGGCGGGAGCACGTCTCCAACCGCCCCGTACAGCACCCGCAGCGGAGAAATGGCGCCGGGTCATGCCTATCCGACTAACACCTGGCGGAACAACTTCGGCATCCAAAAGGGGATCGGTTGTCCTGCCGAGCCGGAGGTGATCAGGAGAAACCTCGACGACCCGGCTGTTCGACTCGCCTGTCCGCACATGACCGCGGATCCGGAAGGTGGATACGCATGCGCGATCGAAAACGCGTCGTACCGGGGCGAGGAGCACTCGATCTGGCTGCGGAAGACCCCGGACGGGTCGCAGGTCGTCGATCTCGACAACCCACGCACCTACGAGCAATACCTCCGACCGGGCGAAGAAGTGATTCCGATCTTCCCCTTGATCGCGGTTCTCTACTGCGGAGCCGCCCCCGGTGCTTATCCAGACCGCGCAACGGTTGGGATTCCGGAGTTCGCTGCAGACTTCGCCTTCACGAAGCAGCAGGTCGAGGCGCTGTTCGATTGCGATCCCATGAGTACGCCGAACGCTGGACTTATTCGCGCGGTGCAGCAGCACCTAGTGATTGGGCGCCCCACTCCCGAGACTCCGGAAGCGCCTGAGGTCGAGGCGCCGCCTATTCCCGAACCGCCCGATCAGCAACCCGCCGGCCCGCTGCCTGAGCTGATGGAGCCGGCGCTCCGCAACTCCGGTGTCGAGGCGGAGCTCGATGTGGCGGAAGACCTGGCGAGGCACGGATGGAAAGTGTCGTATCGCGGGCACCAGACCGGCGTCGGGTATGACCTCGAAGCCGAGCATGAGAGCGGGTCGCGGCTTTGTGTGGAGGTGAAATCGAGCGTCGCGTTCACGACGCCGGAACTCAGCGAATCGGAATGGAAGGCGGCTCAGAAGCACGGCGACGACTTTGTCTTAGCGGTCGTGGACTTCCTCGGTAGTCCACAGCAGGCGCTGTGGTACGTGCGTAATCCTGCGGCCACGGCGACCCCGGTTCAGCGGGAAACGACGATCTATCGCCTCCCGCGCGCTGAACTGCAAGACGTACGCACCGACGCGGAATTCCTCTAAAGCGGTTTGAGTCCAGCCTGCAAATCCCGGATTCCCGGGCCGGCGGTCGTCGGGCTTTGCGTCAGCGAATCGCGCGCGTGACCCGCTCTTTGTGCCAATAGGCGCCCGTATGTGACAGGGCGAGAACTCGATCGTCCGCCCGAGCGACTCCCTCGGGCTCGACGATGAGACGCGAGGATTCCTTCTCGAGGGCAACGCGCGGCTGGTCTTCGGCCTCAATGGCGACCGCCCGCGCCTCAATAGCGGCCAGAACCCCGATAGAACTCCAACATCGCCACGGACGCCAGACGATCGTCGACGCCGGGGGACGCGATCTACGCGTGTCCAACCCCGACCGCGTGATCTTCCCGAAGACCAAGGGCTCCAAAGAGGTCACCAAGCTCGACGTCGTCAACTACTACCTCGCGGTCGACGACGGCATCATGCGCGCGCTCGAGCGGCGGCCCACCACGCTGGAGCGCTGGCCGAAGGGCGTCCACGAAGGCATCGTCCTCTCGACCCGCGAGAAGGGTGGGGGCGACGCCTTCTTTCAGAAGCGGATCCCGCGAGGGGCTCCGGATTACGTCGAGACCGCGCGGATCCAGTTCCCGTCCGGGCGCCACGCGGATGAGATCTGCCCCACGGAGGTGGCCGTCGTCGGGTGGGCCGCCCAGATGGGCACGATCACGTTTCATCCCTGGCCGGTCAGAAGCGACGACGTCGACCATCCGGACGAGCTGCGCATCGACCTGGACCCGCAGCCGGGCACGGACTACGCCGACGCCGTGCGCGTCGCGGGCGAGGCGCGCGCGCTGCTGGAGGAGCTCGGCTACGCCGGCTTCCCGAAGACCTCGGGAGGCCGAGGCATCCACATCTACGTCCGGATCGAGCCGCGCTGGAGCTTCACCGACATGCGCCACGCGGCGATCGCGCTGGGGCGTGAGCTCGAGCGGCGTCTGCCGGGCGAGGTGACCACGAAGTGGTGGAAGGAGGAGCGCGGCGAGCGCATCTTCGTCGACTACAACCAGAACGCGCGCGATCGGACCATCGCCTCCGCCTACAGCGTGCGGCCGAAGCCGGGGGCGCCGGTCTCCGCGCCGGTAACGTGGGAGGAGCTCCCCGACGTCGTGCCGGAGGACTTCACCGTCGCGACGATGCCGGCGCGCTTCGCCGAGGTCGGCGATCGCCACGCCGCGATCAACGACACAGCCCACTCACTCCAGCCTCTGCTGGACATGTACGAGGCAGATGAGGAGGGCGACATGCCCTACCCGCCCGACTATCCCAAGATGCCGGGAGAGCCGAAGCGCGTTCAGCCCTCGCGCGATACCGACCGCAAGCGCGACTGACTACAGGCGCCGCGGCGGATGTTCAGGCGCGCCGCCTGCGTCAGAACTGGCCGCAGATCTTCTTGCCGGGATCGATGAGCGCGCCGGCCCGCGACTGGCTCCATTGCGGGTCCAGGAAGCTTGACTTCAGCGTGGCGGCGGCCCCAGGGTTCTCGACGATCATGCCGAGCTCCTGGAGCCGTGCGGGATAGAGGTTCTCCGAGCCGATGTAGAAGGCCGAGTCGTCCACCGAGACGAGCTTGGCGTGGTTGGCGAATGGGTTGCCGTTGGTCCACTTGTCCGCCCCCTTGACCGTGCGAACGCCCGCCAGGCCGACGTCCTTGCAGACCATCTGGCGGGCGTCCTTGTTGGGGTTCTGGGCGGCGACCACCTTGGTCAGCGTCTGGGCGATGTCGGTCAGCTTGTAGCCGTTGCTGTAGCTGCCGCTATTCGACTTCGCGCCCTCGTCGGAGACCACGATCGTGATCGGAACGCCGGCAGCGACCTGCTTGCCGAGCGCCGCAAACACGCGCTCGTCCATGAACGCCTCGACGTTGTATACGCACCCCAGCAGGTCCTGCTGGGAGAGGAAGATCGACTTCGTCGCGGTGCCGATCAGCGCCCTCAGCGCCGTCTCTCCCGGGTTGCGGTACTCGTAGTCGGGGTTGGTGTTGGTGTCGGAGACCTGGCGCTGGGCCGAGTTGCAGGCGCTTCCCTTCACCGGCGGGTCCGGGATCGGCGGCGAGGGAGGGGTCCCGCCGGGGACGTTGATGCCGTTGCCTAGCCGGCCGACGGTGAGGATCGGCACGTCGCCGGTCGCGGACGGGGTGAGGGTGGAGGCCTGGGCGACGCAGCCGGTGGTGTTGCTGGTCCTCATCGCGACGTAGGTGGAGCTCCCCTTGTGGTCGCAGATCCACCCCCACAGCACGTTCTCGAATTTTGTGGCGTCCGCTGCGGCCGGCCCGTCGACGGTCATCGAGACGTCGTCGACGGGGTCGGTGACCTGTAGGTAGTCCCCGGCCCAGTAGTTCATCCCGCCGACGATCGCGCTGCGGCCGTCGACGTCGATGACCTTCGAGTGATTCCACGAGGTTGCCACGAACGCCTGCCTGTAGGTCGACATCGCCGCCGCCTGCACCGGCAGCTTGGTCCCGACGTCGGCGATCAGCCCGTTGAACCACTTGTCGAAGTCCGTGTCGCTGTACTGAGACGGCGGGGTCCCGAGGATGAACCGCAGGGTCGGGGTGTTGCCGGCCGCAACCGTCTTCTTCAGCCCCGCCACGATCGCGTCTCTGAAGGGGCCGTCGGGCGGCGGCCACAGGCCGGAGAAGTCGACGCTCTTCTGTGCCCCGGCGATCATCTGCGTGATCCGATCCGTGATCGGCCCAGCGGACGGCGGCAGCGGGCCCTTGCCGCACGTCGTCTTGCCCCAGCAGTTCGGCGTCTGCAGCAGCCAGGTGGCGGGCAGGGTGTTGCCCTGTGAGATGCCCCAGATCTTGCCCTCGGTGTTCGGGTTTCGGTCGCGCAACGCGGCGGCGGCCGCGTTGATGTGCGGGGTGCAGCTGGTCCCGTCGCAGCCGGGGGCACCGAACTTCGCTCCGGTCAGGTCGGCGCGGGTGAGGTTGGCGCCGGTGAGGTCGACCCCGGTCAGATTGGCGTGCCTGAGGTTGGCCCCGCGCAGGTTCGCGCCGGTGAGATTGGCGTTGCCCAGGTCGGAGCGACGGAGGTTGGCCCCGCGCAGGTCAGCCCCGTGGAAATTGGCGTCACGCAGGTCGGCATTGGCGAGTCGGGCACCCGAGAGGTCGAGGAAACGGCAGCTCGCGCCGGGCCGGATCGGGCACCCGTTCACGGTTTCCGGCAGCTTGGCGCGCCCGTCGAAGGTCAGCGAGCTCGACCGTGTGCCTCTGGTGAGCTGGAGCGTCTTACCGTGGCCTCGCACCCGCTGTGTCGCCTCCGCCGTTGCACGGAGCCTGCCCTCGGCAGCTTTGCCGTTGGGGTCGATGCCGGCCTGGCGGAGGATCGCGGCGCTCTCGCTGCGCGAGAACTCCAGCACGTGGGTGAACGAGAGCGAGCGGTGCTTGATCTCCACCGGGAGCCGATCCGAGCTGCGCGCCGAGGCGATCCGCCGCCCATGGCTCGAAAGCTCGAGCCTTGCCTGTGCACGGAACCGAAGCGGGCCCTTTGCGCCGCGCCGGAATTTCCTGGGGTCGCTCTTCGGGAAGCGGGTCTCCACGACGGCGCCGATGCGCCAGCGGTCCTGGCTCTTCCCGACCGGGTAGTAGACGCCCTGGACGTGGTCGATCCGGGGCTTCTGTGGAGCCTGGGAGGCCCCCGCCGCGGGCGCCAGGGCCAGCGCTCCGACGAGCGCCACGATCGGCATGCAGATACGGGTGGGAGTGGCGAGAGTCATCCTTGACTGCGGTCCTTCCGTCGAGTGTACGCTCGATGGCAACGCCGATTTTCTACACCTAAGCCGCCGCGAGCCACTCCTCGAAGCTCGGCCCGGCGAGCTTCGCGCCCGGGTTGGGCAGCGCGGCGCCCTCCGCATAGGCGTCGGCGTCCGGGTCGCCGGCCGGCACGAGGACCGACTCGCGGACCTCGCGGATCTCGGTCTCCTCGCCGCGGCTGGCCAACAGCGTGGCGGCCACGTCGGCGAGGCGCTCCGCCCGCGGGCCGGCGACCTCGGTGATCTTGCCGTTACCTGCCTCGGGCTCCTCGGCCGCGTCGGCGAGGGTCTCGGCGACGACGCGGGCGGCCACGAGCTGCGTTTGCATCTCGGGCACGTTGGCGACGCCGTCGGAGACCGTCCACCCGACCAGCGGCTCGACGAACTCGTGGAACTGGGCCGCGCGGACGATCCGCACCGGGAGCGGGCCGTCGAGCAGAGCCTGCTCCTGCGCCATCTTGGCCGCGTTGTAGCCGCCTTCGAACTTGTCGATGCCGATGATCGACACGACGACGATCCGCTTCGCGCCGGCCGCGGCTCCGGCTCGCTGGATGTTCCGCGCCGAGGTGGTGAAGAACTCGGTTGCCGATTCCTGGTCGGGCGAGGGGCCCGTGGCCGTGTCGACGATGGCCTCGACCCCGGCGAGCGCCTCCTCGAGGCCCTCGCCGCTGATCACGTCGACACCCACAGAGCGCGAGATCGGCACCACGTCGTGTCCGCGCTCGGTGAGGATCTCGACGAGGGGCGAGCCGACCCGGCCGGTGGCTCCGGTGACGGCGATCTTCTGGGTTGTGGCTTCGCTGGGCATCGTTCCTCCTTTTCGGTGGTTCACCTATAGGACGAACGGAAACCGTTGAGATCGACAGCCAACCGGTTCGATCGCTGACTAGCGGGAGTCGCGCGTCGCGACGCGCCCCGCGGGCGCCGGCTCGACGCGAGTCGTCGCAGCCACCTGATCGCCTCGCGCTCTCGTGTGCTCATGCCTGGAGCGCCTCGTGTGGGGCCCTCATGCCGCCTCCGAGTAGGCGGGCTCGTCGCGGTCCATCTCGGCCGCGGCCTCACCGGCATCGGGCGCCTCTTGAAGCGACCGAGCCGGCCCGAGCACGCTGACGGCCACGGCGAGCGCGGCGATCACCAGGCCCGCGCCGATCAGGAAGGCGAGGTGGAAGCCGCCGGTCAGCGCCGATGCCTGCGAATCGCCGCCGGCGAGCAGGTTCTCGGTGCGGGTCGTGGACAGCGTGGCGATCACCGCCAGCCCCAGGGCTCCGCCGACCTGAAGGGTCGTGTTGACGAGGCCGGACGCGAGGCCCGAGTCCTCCTGAGTGGCGCTCGACATCGCGAGGGTCATCAGGGACGGGAAGGCGAGCCCGGCTCCGGTCCCGAGCAGCACCATCGCGGGCAGGATGTCGCTGACGTAGCTCGCGTCGACCGGCGCGCGGGAAAAGAGCACCAGTCCGCCGGCCATCAGCGTCAGTGCCGGAACCAGCGTCGCCCTCGCTCCGAACCGCATGTTGAGGCGAGCCGAGACGCCGAGTGAGAGGGCGCCGATGAGCACCGCCACCGGGAGGAAGGCCAGCCCCACCTCCAGCGCGGTGTATCCGAGCACTCGCTGGAGGTAGATCGCGCCGAGGAAGAACATCCCGAACATGCCGGCCACCATCAGGGCCTGGATCAGGTTCGCGCCCGCCATGTTGCGAGAGCGGAAGATCCCGAGCGGCACGAGCGGCGTCCCCGCCCGCGCCTCGCGGGCGATGAACGAGCCAAGCAGCACCAGCGCGACGGCGCCGAGGCCGAGCGTGTGCGCGGAGCCCCACCCGTAGGTGGTGGTCTCGACGATCGTGTAGACGCCGAGCATCAACGCGCCCACGAGCAGCACCGCGCCGAGCACGTCCGCGCCCTTCGCGAGGCCGATGCCCACGTCACGGTCGACGAGCCGCAGCGCCAGGAGCGCGGTGACGGCTCCGATCGGCAGGTTGACGAAGAAGATCCAGTGCCAGTTGATCGCCTCGGTGATCACGCCACCGAGGAGCAGTCCGATCGACGCTCCCGCGGCGGCGACGAAGCTGTAGACGCCGATCGCCTTCGCGCGCTCGCGAGGCTCGGGGAACATCGTGACGATCATCCCCAGGATCACGGCCGAGGTCAGCGCGCCACCGACGCCCTGGACGAAGCGCGCCCCGACCAGAAGCGACTGGCTCTGGGCGAGCCCGCACAGCGCCGACGCTGCGACGAAGACCGCCAGGCCGATCATGAAGATGCGCCGCCGGCCGATCAGATCTCCGAGCCTGCCCGCGAGGAGGAGCAGGCCGCCGAAGGCGATCAGGTAGGCGTTGACCACCCACGCCAGGCTGGACTGGGTGAATCCGAGGTCGCTCTGGATCGACGGCAACGCGACGTTGACGATCGTCTGGTCGAGGATGATCATCAGGAAGCCGACGCAGAGCACGATGAGCGCGATCCAGCGCGAACGCTCGCTCGAACGTTCCTCGCCTCCGGTGGCGATGGCGGCAATCTCGGTCATAGGGGCCTCCTCCTGCACTCGATGAACACAAGACAGGAAACTAGCAGATCGTCTTGTTGCGGATCATCTTGTTTAGGACAAGTGTGAACGCAATCACACTCGCCGACACCGAGAGCGACGATCCGCTGAGTGGAGCGGGAGGGGTTGAGCTAGCCGCGGGGCTCGCGGCGGCGCAGCCCGGGGCAGTCAGTCGACTCCGAGAGCCTGCCCTCTACCAGCTCGGTCAGCGCTCCCAACAGTGCCTTGCGCTGGCTCGCCGGGAGAGACTCGAGCACGTCGGACTGGACCTGCTCCTTGACCGCGTCGGCCTCGGCGAGCTTGCGCTTGCCGGCCTTGGTGACCGAGATCACGCGGGCGCGGCGGTCGGTCGGCGAGGGCTTGCGCTCCGCGAGCCCATCGCCCTCGAGCTCGTCGATCGTCACGACCATCGTGGTCTTGTCCAGGCCGACCATGTCGGCGAGCTCCTTCTGGGTGTGCTCGCCGTCGAGGGCCGCGCGGAGGACGTGATAGCCGCGCCCGGACAGACCGAGGGGAGCCAGCGCGTTGGTCATCTCGCCGGCCAGCGCCCAATGCGCTCGATAAAGGAGCCAGCCGAGGTTCCCCTCGAAGCACTGGCCCTGCTCGGCGTCGGTCGCGAGCTCTGCTGTCTTGACGGCCATGGCTTGAATGGTAGCGCGACTAGGTCCGCCACAAAACAATCTGCTATCGGACTAATCGCAAGCGGGACCGGCTACGGCGCTTGCGGCAGCTTCTTCGCGCCGCGCTTGGTCACCGGGCGCGAGGGCGGCGGTACGACCGGCCCGATGTCGCCGTCGGGCGCCTCGTCCAGGTCGACCATCACCGGCGCGTGGTCGCTCGGCCCGCTGCCCTTACGCGCCTGCCGGTCCACCCACGCCGCCTGGACCCGCTCGGCGACCGGCGCGGAGGCCAGAACGAGATCGATCCGCATCCCGAGGTCCTGGTGGAACATCCCGGCCCGGTAGTCCCAGTAGGTGAACACCCGTTCCTTGGGCCAGCGGTCGCGCACCACGTCACGCAGGCCGAGGTCAATCAGCTCCGCCAGGGCGGCGCGCTCGGGCTCCGTCACGTGCGTCTGGCCGACGTAGGCGTCGGGGTCGAAGACGTCGTCGTCGGTTGGGGCGATGTTGAAGTCGCCCAAGACGACGGTCTCCTGGGGCCTGGCAGCGACCATCTCGCGCAGCGCCGCCAGCCACTCGAGCTTGTAGGCGTAATGCTCGGAGCCCGGCTCGCGCCCGTTCGGCACGTACACCGAGACCACCCGGATCCCGCCACACGTGGCCGATACCGCGCGCGCCTCCGGATCCGGGAAGCCCGGCGCCCCGGGGATTCCGACGGCCACGTCGTCGAGCCCCACGCGCGAGAGGATCGCCACCCCGTTCCACGCCGCCTCGCCGTGAACGGCGACGGCGTAATCGCGCTCGGCGAGCTCGTCCGCGAGCAGTTCGCGAAACGCGTCGTCGGTGAGTTTCGTCTCCTGCAGGCAGACGACGTCCGGCCGGCGCTCATCCAGCCAGGGCAGAAGGCGCGGGAGGCGCTGCTTGACCGAGTTGACGTTCCAGGTCGCGATTCGCACGTGAGCCGGTCAGTATGAGCGAATGGACTACGCGGACTTCATCAAGAAACTCGTCCTGCCCTCGGACTTCGAGGCCCCGAGGAGGCTGACCTACGAGGACCTGGTCATCGAGGCGCTCGATCGCTCCCACCTCGCCGACGACGTCGCGGGGATCAACGCCAGCCTCGAGCTGATCCAGCGGACGCGGGGCGGGGAGTGGCCGACGGGGCCGGTCACCGAGGAGGAGGACTACGCCGACCTCGTCTGGCACGAGGTCGAGTTCCGCGACGCGTTCTCGTTCTCCTACGCCGTCTACGAGGCGGATGGCCCGTACATCGGCTGCGCCTACCTGTACCCGATGGGGCGCCGCACGGAGCTGACGGCGGAGCTACTCGACCACGACGTCGACGTGAGCTGGTGGGTGACGCCCGATGCATATGAGCGCGGGCTTTACACGAAGCTCAACGTCGCGCTGCGGCACTGGCTCGCCGAGGAGTTTCCGTTCAGCGCTGCTTACTACTCGAATAGCGAGATTGCAGGCGTCCCTTAGGCTCGCCCGCCCGCCGGAATCGCGCCGGGGGCGGGCTCTCGCGTCGTCTGACGCGCTCGCGAGACGAGCACGGCCGCGGTGAGAGCGAAGAGCGCCTGCACTCCGAGCGAGATCGAGAACGCATCGCCGTAGGCGGCGGCGCCGGTGGCCGAGCCGAGCTGGCCGAAGAAGATCGTCCCGATCGTCGCCACACCGAGCGCGTTGCCGATCTGCTGTGAGGTGACCAGCGTGCCGGAGGCGGCGCCGGCGTCGGCGGGGGGCACAGCCCGCAGGACGAGGTTGATGAGCGGCGGGACCGCCAGCCCCATCCCGCCGCCGACCGGAACCAGGGCCAGGAGCAGCCAGGCGGAGACCGAGACGACGGAGGTTGACTGAATCACCACCACGGTCGCGATCAGCCCGACGGCGGCGATGGCCGCGCCGACCTGCGGCAGGTACTCGCGGGCCCCCTCGGCGAGCCGCGGCCCGAGCAGCGAGGAGCTGACGAACGCGACCGCGAGCGGCGTGAACGCCAGTCCGGAGTCGAGAGCGCTCAGGCCGAGGCCATCCTGCAGGTAGATCCCGAGCAGAAAGAAGAGCGAGATCACGAAGTAGAGGACGACGGCCGACAGCAGGCCGATCCGAAAGCCGCGGGCCTCGAACAGGTGGAGCTCGAGTAGGGGCGAGCCTCCGCGCGCCGCTATGCCCCGCTGGGCACGCACGAACAGCGCCCCGGCGGGTACCGCGGCCGCGAAGGCCGCGAAGGTCCACGCCGGCCAGCCGACCTCGCGCCCTTCGACGGCCGGAACCATCACGAGGCTGAGGGTGATGGTCGCAAGTGCGACGCCGACGAGGTCGATTCGCCTCGCGCTCTCCGAGCGGGACTCGGGGATCACGCGGTTGGCGCAGAGCAGCGCGATCAGCCCCACCGGGACGTTGATCAAGAAGACCGAGCGCCAGCCGAGACCCAGCAGGTCGAGGGCGATGAGGCCGCCGCCGACGATCTGGCCCGCGATCGCGGCGACGCCCTGGACGAGGCCCTGGAATCCGAACGCTCGCGGCCGCTCCGACGGCGAGAACTCGACCTGGATGATCGAGAGGACCTGCGGCCACATCGCCGCGCCGCCGAACCCCTGGAGCAGCCGGGCGACGATCAGCGTCGTCGGATCGGGCGCCGCAGCGCACAGCGCCGAAGCCGCGGTGAAGCCGACGATGCCGAGCTTGAACATCCGCCGCCGCCCGAGGACGTCGCCCAGGCGCCCGCCCGTGATCAGCGAGAGCGCGTAGGTGAGCAGGTACGCGGCGACGACCCACTGAAGGTCCGAGTCGGTGGCGCCGAGATCCGCCCGCAGCGAGGGCGCGGTGACGTTGACGATGAAGACGTCGAGGATCACCATGAAGACCGGCGCGAACAGCACCGGCAGGAGCCAGCGGCTGTGGCGGGCGGGTTGTTCGGTTCGCTCCATCCCTTGTTTCAACGGTTCTCCTCTCCGAAACGTGAGGTGGGTATCGGCCGGGTCGCTTGCCATCCGCGAGACAGTGTGCAATCATTTCGATCCAGGTACAAGAGAGGGGTTTATCCTGGTATCAGCAGCACCACCCAAGACCAACGGCAACGCAGCCAAGACCGACGGGGCGCCGCGACGGGCCGAACTCGCCGACTTCCTTCGCACCCGTCGCGAGGCGATCCGTCCCGAGGAGGTCGGCCTGGCGGGCGGCGGGCGGCGCCGCACCCCGGGCCTGCGGCGCGAGGAGGTCTCGCAGCTCGCCGGGGTCGGTACCACCTGGTACACGTGGCTCGAGCAGGGCCGCGACGTCCGCGCGTCGGCCTCGGTGCTCGAGGCCATCGCCGACGCCCTTCAGCTCACGCCCGCGGAGCACGCGCACCTCTTCCTTCTGGGTCGCGGCGAGCAGACTCCGCCGGTCAAGGCCCCAAGGGAGAAGGTCCACCCAACGGTCCGGAAGCTCGTCGAAGGCCTCGATCCGAACCCGGCCTGCATCACCGGGCGCCGCTACGACTTCCTCGCGTGGAACGAGGCGCACTCAGCCGTGTTCGGCGACCCCGGC
Source organism: uncultured Actinomycetes bacterium (assembly GCA_963702195.1). Classification (GTDB taxonomy): domain Bacteria; phylum Actinomycetota; class Thermoleophilia; order Solirubrobacterales; family 70-9; genus AC-56. Next base: position 802,404 of record OY969725.1, read on the forward strand.
GAGATGCCCGACGGCCGCCGCAACCTGCTCTGGAGCATCTTCACCGACCCCGCGCGCAGGACGCTTCACGCTGACTGGAACGTGGGTGCGCGGCGGGTGGTCGCCCGCTTTCGGGCCCAGGCGGCGCGCCACGTCGGCGATCCCGACTTCGAGAACCTGATCGCAGCTCTTCAGGAGGCCAGCCCCGAGTTCCGCGAATGGTGGGGCCTCCACGAGGTGGCGTCGAGCGGCGTGGGGCGCAAGGTGCTCAAGCACCCGAAGGCCGGAAAGCTCGTCTTCGAGCATGCGGTGTTCAAGCCGCAGGAGAGCCCCGAGCACCGCCTGATCATCTACACGGCCGCACCGGACGCGAATACTGCGGAGAAGCTGGAGCGGCTGCTCGGCGAGCGCGCTTAGCCCGCCCGACCTATTCTCCGGCGGTCGCCGCCGCGCTCGCAATCGAAAGAATGTCGCGATGAGCGATCCCACCCTTTCGCTCGCCGTCATCGTCGCCGCCGCCGCGGCGTCGCTGCTGATCGCTGTCCGGGTCGGGATTCCCGGCGTGGTGCCGCTGCTCGCCGCCGGCGTGGTGCTCGGCCCCTTCGCGCTCGACGTCTTCGATCCCGACGCCCTGCTGGGGGACCTGCTCGAACCGTTCGTGACGCTGGCCGTCGGCGTGATCCTCTTCGACGGCGCGATCCACCTGCGGCGGGAGGAGCTGTCGGAAGGGACGGGGAGGGTGGTGGCGAGGCTCGTCAGCCTGGGGGTGCTGGTCACCTGGGGCCTCGCGGCCGCCGGCGCCGCGTTCATCCTCGGCCTCAGCCCCAAGATCTCGGTTCTCGTGGGCGCGGTTCTCACCCTCTCCGGCCCCACGGTGGTGCTGCCACTGCTCGATTTCGTGCGGCCGAGCGAGCGCATCAGGACGATTCTCAAGTGGGAGGGGATCCTGGTCGACCCGATCGGGGCGATCCTCGCAGTTCTGACCTTCGAGGTCGTAGCGTCAAGCAGCGTCCACTTCCACAAAGGGGCCTTCGCCGCAACCATCGGCGTGGGCGTTGCCTGCGGGGTAGTCGGGGCGCTCATCCTCCTGCCGCTGCTTCGCCAGCAGCGCCTCACTCAGGCCCTGCGGGCGACCTCGACGCTCGCCGTGGTGCTCATCGTCACCGCGGCGGCGAGCGCGATCAAGTCGGACGCGGGCCTGGTGGGGGCGATCGTGCTGGGGGTCACCCTGGCCCATCTCGACGCGTCGGTGCTCGAGGACACCGAGGCGTTCGGCGAGACGATGGTGACCCTTCTGATCGGCGTCCTGTTCGTCATCCTCTCGGCCCTCGTCGACCCGGCCGCGGTTGTCAACCTCGGTGTCGCTGGGATCGGGTTCGTGGCGTTGCTCATCCTGGTCGTGCGGCCGCTCAGCGTCGCGTTGTGCACCGCCGGCTCGCGGACCACCCGGGCCGAGCGGGCGTTCATGGCGTGGATGATGCCCCGGGGCATCGTCGCGGCCTCGACCGTGACCGCGTTCCAGCTGACCCTGGTCAAGCGCGGCGTGCCGGACGCCGACAAGCTGGTCCCCGTGACCTTCCTGGTGATCATCGCGACGGTGGTGATCTACGGCCTGACGGCGCGCTCGGTGGCGAAGGCGCTGGGTGTCGCATCCGACGAGGTGACCGGGTCGCGGTGATGCCCGGGTGCGGGCACCGCGCAGTGTAGTTTGGGCGCCGTGGACCTGCTGGAGATCTCGGACAAGCTCTGGCGCGGAGAGCTGGAGGTCTCTGGTGAGCCGGACGGGGAGCTGGCCGTGAATCCATTCGCGCCCCGTGGGGAGCTCGTCGAGGTCGGGGATAGAACCGCGTTCGTCAACTCGTTTGCCAACGTCAGCGCCTTCGAGACCAGCGATGGGCTGGTTTCCGTCGACAGCGGCGCGGCGTTCTCGGCGCCCGAGATCCACCGGATGATCCGGGGCTGGTCGGAGGCCCCGCTTCACACGACGATCTTCTCCCACGGCCACATCGACCACGTCTTCGGCGTGGGGGTGTTCGAGGAGGAGGCGCGGAAAAGGGGTTGGGCCGCGCCGCGGGTGGTCGCTCACGAGGCCGTGCCCGCGCGGTTCGATCGCTACGTGCTCACCGCCGGCTACAACGGCGCGATCAACTCGCGCCAGTTCGGCGTCGAGGTTCCCTGGCCGACGGACTACAGGTATCCGGATGAGACCTACCGCGACACCCTGGAGCTCGAGGTGGGCGGCGAGCGCTTCGAGCTCCATCACGCCAAGGGGGAGACCGACGACCACACCTGGACCTGGGTTCCCGGGCGGAAGGTCCTGTGCACCGGCGATCTGATCATCTGGTGCGTGCCCAACGCGGGCAACCCGCAGAAGGTGCAGCGCTACCCGCGCGAGTGGGCGGCGGCGCTTCGCGAGATGTCCGGCCTCGGGGCCGAGGCGCTGCTGCCGGGCCACGGGCTGCCGGTGGTCGGCGCGGACCGAGTGCGGGCGATCCTCACCGACACGGCGGCGATGCTCGAGCACCTGCACGACGAGACCGTGCGGATGATGAACGAGGGAGCGAAGCTCGACGACATCCTGCACCAGGTCAGGGCGCCGGCCGAGCTCCTGGAGAAGCCCTACCTGCGCCCGATCTACGACGATCCGGAGTTCGTGGTGCGCAACATCTGGCGCCTTTACGGCGGCTGGTACGACCTCGACCCCGCTGCCCTCAAGCCCGCGCGGGCGAGCGAGCTCGCACGGGAGCTGGCGGCGCTTGCGGGAGGAGCGGCGGCGCTGTCCGAGCGGGCGAGGGAGCTGGCGGCGAGCGGCGAGCTTCGGCTCGCCGGGCACCTGGCCGAGCTCGCGGCGAGCGCGGCGCCCGACGATCCCGAGGCGAACGCCGCGCGGGCGCAGGTGAACGAGGCACGGGTGGCCGCCGAGCCCTCCCTGATGGCGACGGCGATCTTCCGAGCGGCGGCGCGGGAGTCGCGAGAGCGAGGCTGAGCAGCGGAGGCCCTGCCCAGCTCCGCGCGGCGATTGAGGACGGACGGGCGCGGCGCGATGGTCAAGAGGGCCTGATTGAGCGGCGTCGGCTGGTTCAGCCAGTCGGTCGCGGCGAGCGCGAGGTCGCCGAACACCGGCGCGTGGCTCCGGGCCAGGGCCACCATCGCGATCCGCGCCTCGTCGGCTCCGCAGCCGGCGATCTGTTCGCCCTGCACGCCGTCGGCGATGTCCTCGAGGACGAGCGTGAACCAGCCCTCCTTCGGATCCCGCACCGCCAGGTGGCACTTCGCCAGCGTCCCGTCCCCGCCGATCCGGTCGCGGAGCTCGCTGTAGAAGGTGATCTCACGCAGGTACGCACCCATGCTGACCCCGACGTCGCGGCTGTTCTGGTCGGTGGCGGCGAGCTTTACCGCGACGCTCTCCGGCTCGCCCCCCGGCCGGCGGTAGGAGACGCGGTAGACCTTGCTCATCTGACCGGTGCCGATCGCCTCGACGCCGATCAGCTCCAGGCGGTCGGTGCCGAGCACGCCCCCTAGCCATTCGCCCGTGATCTCGTCGGCGGTTTTGATCACACCTTGCCGTTCCGTTCGCGATGCCATCACTCGGGCCAAGATTCTCATAGCGTCCCATCGCGCCGATGAGCGACGACCTGCACTACATCTCGGCCACCGAGGCGCTGCGCCTGTTTCGCGAGCGAAGGCTCTCGCCGGTCGAGCTGCTGGACGCATTGATCGAGCGCGGCGAGGAGGTCGAGCCGGCGGTCAACGCCTTCTTCCACACGCGCTACGAGGAGGCGCGAGGCGAGGCCCGCGCGGCGGAGGATCGCTACGCCGGGAGGGGGGAGGAGCCGCGAGCGCTGGAGGGCGTCCCGCTCGCGGTCAAGGACGAGGAGGCGATCGAGGGCCAGCCGTGCACCGAGGGCTCGCTGCTGTTCGCCGAGGAGATCGCCGACCACACGACGGCGTTCGCCGAGCGCGTGCTCGCATCGGGCGCGATCGTCCACGCTCGCACGACCCAGCCGGAGTTCGCCGCCGCCGGCTTTACGCACTCGCCGCTTCACGGAGTGACCCGCAACCCGTGGAATCCGCGCTACACGCCCGGCGGATCCTCCGGGGGCTCGGGGGCGGCGCTGGCGGCGGGCACGACCACGCTTGCAAGCGGCTCCGACATCGCGGGGTCGATCCGCCTGCCGGCCTCGATGTGCGGTGTGGTCGGCTTCAAGCCCCCGTACGGGCGCGTCCCCGTCGACCCCCCGTTCAACCTCGACACCTACTGCCATGTCGGTCCGATGGCCCGCACCGTGGCCGACGCGGCGCTGTTCGAGAACGTCGTCGCCGGGCCCGACCCCCGCGACGTCGCCACGCTCAGGCCCAAGTACCTGTTGCCCGAGCGCTTTGAGGGGGTCGCGGGCATGCGGATCGCGCTCTCGGCCGACCTCGGGAGCTGGCCGCTCGACCCCGAGGTGCGCGCCAACACGCTGCGGATGGGCGAGGCGCTGCGCGAGGCGGGGGCCGAGGTCGAGGAGGTCGACCTGCGGATCCCGCGAGACCGGGTGATGGAGGCGGTGGCGATCCACTTCAAGCTCGGCTTCGGAGCCTGGATCGCGGCCGAGGCCGCGACGCGCGCGGAGGAGATCACGCCGTACGCGAAGGCGACCGCGGAGTGGGCCGAGAACGTCGCAGCCGGCCGGACGTTCATCGACGAGGCGGAGATCGAGGCGCAGATCTACGAGCCGATCGGGGAGCTGTTTACGACCTACGACGGCCTCCTCTGCGCGACGATGGGCACCACGGAGATCCTCGCCGGCGACGACTACACGGAGACGAGGGTCGAGGTCGACGGCCAGGCGCACGACTACTACCTCGAGACGTTCCTGACCCCGGTGTTCAACATCCTCTCGCCCTGCCCGGTGCTGAACGTGCCCTCCGGATTCGCGGCCAACGGCGTCCCGACCGGGATCCAGATCGTCGCCCGCACCTACGACGACGTGACTGCCTTTCGGATCGCGGCAGCGATCGAGGCGGAAGTGGGGCCCTGGTTCGACGCGCCCGAGAGCCGGCCCGGGGCGCATCCGGCCGAGCCCAGCGACTCGAGCTGATAGCGATTACGAGAGGAAGACCATTGCGCGCGCTGATACCACGCGACCACTATCAGGCGCTGACCCATAGCCGGTATCTGAATCAGGCGTCGTTGGGGCTCATCCCGCGCGACTCGGTCGAGGCGATGACGGCGTTCCTCCACGATGTGGCCCAGCACGGCAACGTGCGAATGTCCGATGCGGCCGAGGCGCGGGTGCTCGACGATCTGCGTGCAGCCGCCGCGGCGCTGCTGGACGCGCCGGCGCGTTCCATCGCCATCATCGGGGGCGCGAGCGAGGGTCTCGGCCAAATGGCGGCGGCCCTCGCCACGAGCTCGGGCGAGGTTGTCCTCGTACCCACCGATTTCCCGAGCGTCACCTATCCCTGGCTGGCGGCACGGGACAGACTGGGCACCGCGATCCGTTGGGTGGAGGACAGCCCGCACACGGACCTGAGCACGGCCTTGATCGAGGCGGTCTCGAGCTCCACCTCGGTGGTCTGCGTCAGTGCGGTGCAGTACGCGACCGGCACCGCGATCGACGTTGCGGCCGTCGCGCGACGGGCTCACGAGGTGGGCGCGAAGATCGTCGTGGACGTCACCCAGCTCGCGGGCGCCGGCCCGGTCAGCATGCGCGAATGGTCCGCGGATGCGCTCGTCTGCAGCGGCTACAAGTGGCTCTCCGCGCACGGCGGCGTCGCGATCTTGGCCGTATCCGATGAGCTCATCGACGCCACGCCGGAAATCATCGGATGGAAGGGAGCAAGTGACCCCTTCGACTTCACCGCGCAGACGCTCGTCCTGGCCGACGACGCTCGGCGGTATGAGCTATCCACGATGTCGTACTGCTCGGCGGTCGGGTTGAGTCGCTCGCTTGCGCTGCTTGCCGAGGCCGGCGCGGAGGCTCTGGCCGAACACTCGCGCGTTCTCGCCGAAGAGCTGGTCGCCCATGTGGAACCCCTCGGCTGGACGCCCTTTCGAGCGCTTGTCGGAGGCGGCGCGTGCGGTCACATCGTTTCCCTGCGGCACGCAACCCTCGATGCGCCGGCGGTCCAAGCGACGCTGGCGGCCGAACACGGCGTGATCGTCAGCTCGCGCGGCGGCGGCATCCGGATCTCGCTGCACGGGTACAACGACAGCTCCGACGTTGCCGCCACCGCCGATGCGCTCAAAGAACTGGCAGGTTGATCCTCGGCGCATTCCCTCGGATATGTGTCCGTCACTCGGTGGAGTCTCCGGCACGTGAGCGAACACACCCCGTACGCGAAGGCCCGTCCGGACGAGGGGGGAGACAACAATGCTGTCGAGGATTCGCTCGCGGCTCACCTACGCCAACGTGGTCGCGAGCCTTTCCCTGTTCCTGGTCCTCAGCGGCGGCACCGCGGTCGCGCTGACGGGTTCGAACACGGTCTTCTCCGACGACATCGTCGACAACCAGGTGAAGAGCGCCGACGTTCGCAACGACACCCTCACCGGCGGTGGCCTGACGGGCTGCTGACCTTCGCGCAGGTTCGCCCTGCACGCCGTCCTCGATGTCCTCGAGGACGAGCGTGAACCAGCCCTCCTTCGGATCCTGCACCGCCAGGTGGCACTTCGCCAGCGTCCCGTCCCCGCCGATCCGGTCGCGGAGCTCGCTGTAGAAGGTGATCTCACGCAGGTACGCACCCATGCTGACCCCGAAGTCGCGGCTGTTCTGGTCGGTGGCGGCGAGCTTTACCGCGACGCTCTCCGGCTCGCCCCCCGGCCGGCGGTAGGAGACGCGGTAGACCTTGCTCATCTGACCGGTGCCGATCGCCTCGACGCCGATCAGCTCCAGGCGGTCGGTGCCGAGCACGCCCCCTAGCCATTCGCCCGTGATCTCGTCGGCGGTTTTGATCACACCCGGTGAAGTCACCTTGCTCAGCCGAATCTGGTGAGACCGAATTCGTCCGCGACCCCATGAAACACGAACTCGGCCGCGATCAGCAACACGATCAGGCCCATGAGGCGGTTCATGACGTCAACGCCATTCGGCCCCAGCAGGCGGAGGACTCGGTCGGCGTTCGTGAACAGCAGATAGGCGACCGCCAGCACCAGGACGATCCCGATCAGGAAGCCGGGGAAGTCAAGCCAGGAGTCGGCGCGGTTGGAAAGGGCGAGCACCGCGGCGAGCGCACCCGGCCCGGCCAGCAGCGGGAACGCCATCGGCGTGAAGTAGATCTCTGGCCCCGCGCCCTGCTCCTCGACCTGCGCCAGCTCGGTGCTGTGGAAGAGCATCTGCCAGCCCATGTACCCGAACACCAGTCCGCCCACGACCTCGACCGCGGCGAGAGAGATGCCGAAGTACTCGAGGATGAAGTTGCCGATCGCCAGGAACACCGCCAGGATCACCAGCGCGGCGGCGACCGACTTGAGCGCCTCGCTGCGCCGGCGCACCCGGTCCATTCGGTCGGTCAGGGCGAGGAACGTGGGGACGTTGCCGACCGGGTCGATGATTGGGAACAGGGCCGCAAACGCCACCCCCATCGAGACGGCTACGTCCTCCAAGGAATACCCATGGGACGTACATTAGGCGGCGTGGCCGTCGATGAACCCGTGGACGCGACGACGTCGCGCGCGGCGATCGCATGGCGGCGGGCGCACCGCTTTGGGGACCAGCATCGCAAGTCGATCACGATCGTCGGCGCCATCGTGGCGGCGGCGGTGCTGGTGGCGATCCTCTGGGGCCATCGCGACGAGTTCGCGACCGCCATCAGGAGCGCCTCGATTGCGGTCCTGCTCGCTGCCGCCGCGCTGCAGCTCGTGGCGCTCTTGGCGCGCAGTGAGGCGTGGCACATCTGCATCGAGGCAGCGGGAGGGACGGTTCCGCGCCGGATCCTCTATCGCGCGTCGAGCATGGGCTACGTCGGAAGCCTGCTGAATGCACAGGTGGGAACCGCCGCGCGCATCACTGCCCTGCGCCGCTCCTCCCCGGCGGAGAGCCCCGGGGTCTCTACGCTCATCGCCGCCGAGTTCCCGATCCTCGCAGTGGAGGCGATCCTCGCCGCGCTGACCTCGTTCACGCTCGTGGTGCCTCTGGGCCTGCCATGGTGGCTGCCGCTCGTCTGCCTCGCGGCCGTCCTCGCGTTGAGTGCCGGCCTCCGCCACCTGGCGCTCCGCGAGGGACGCCTGCTGTGGAGCGGCCTCGCCGTGCTTCGCAGCCTTCGCGGTGGTGGGCGGCTCGTCGCCTTCGTGCTCGTTGCCGTCTTCGCGCAGATATTCCGGAACTGGATGCTCCTCCACGCCGTGGGCGTGGACGCCTCCCTCCTCGACTCGATCGCACTCCTCATCGCGATGGTCGTGCTGACCCAGCTGCCGATCGGACCGAGCACCGGGGCCGCGGCCGCCGTGCTCATCCTCGGTTCCGACGGCGTGGCGGCGGTGGCCGCCGCCGGCGTGCTGTTGACCGCGACCGGCATCGTCGGTGGTCTGACCTTCGCCGGCTGGGCGGGAGCGGATCGCCTCTGGACGCACAGGCGCGCGAGGGTGTCGCCGCAGCGGCACCGGGGCGAGTTGCCGGAGAGGCGTTAGGCCCCGCTACCTCACCGCCGCGAACGGTTCCAAATCCACCTATACGGTGCATTTTCTGCCGCTCGCGATCCTGCCTGTCGCCGGCACGGGAGAATGAACCCATGACGATCGACGTCTGGATGCAGCACCCGACGCAGCGGTTCCTGAACCAGGACGCCTTCGAGTCGCTTCGGCGCTGGACGGGGCAGCAGATCCCCGACGATGAGATCCCGATCGACGCCACGCTCGCCGCCATGGACGCCGCTGAGATCTCGTTCGGCGTGCTCAGCGCCTGGCACGGGCCGCATGGGCCGTTGATTGCCAACGAAGAGGTCGCCGGCTGGGTGGGCGAGCATCCCGATCGCTTCGCCGGCCTTGCCGCCGTGGACCTCGCGAAGCCGATGGAGGCAGTGCGCCTGCTCCGCCACTGCGTCGAGGGGCTCGGGTTCATCGGCCTGCGGGTGATCCCCTGGCTGTGGGAGGCGCCGCCCACGGACCGCCGCTACTACCCGCTCTTCGCGGCGTGCGTGGAGCTTGGGGTTCCCTTCTGCACCCAGGTAGGGCACACGGGCCCCATGCGGCCCTCGGAGACCGGCCGGCCGATCCCCTACATCGACCAGGTCGCGATCGACTTCCCCGAGCTCGTGATCGTCGGCGGGCACATCGGCTACCCGTGGACCGAGGAGATGGTCGCGGTGGCCCGCAAGCACGAGAACGTCTACATCGACACCTCCGCCTACACGGCGAAGCGCTACCCGCCCGAGCTCGTTCGCTACATGCAAAGCCGCGGCGGGCGCCTCAAGGTGATGTTCGGCTCGAACTATCCGATGATCGCGCCGAACGTGGCGTTCTCCGAGCTCGACTCGCTCGGGCTCGACGAGGAGACGCGAGGGCTCTTCCTCGAGGGCAACGCGCGACGGGTATTCGGTCTCGATCGCTCAGGATCCGCAGCCGATCTGCGGTAAATCCCCGATGTCGTCGGCCCGGCCGGGTGCCATGCTCATTACTGAAGAGTGAACACCCGGACCACGGGGACCACAGGCCAGAATTCGAGCGTCCCGCCGAGCGTCCGGGTGTTTCGCTGCGAAGACGGCCGTGAGCTGGCGGATGATGACCTTCGTATCGAGGAACGCGGTCAGGAGCGCGTCCTGGCGACGCTCCGGGGTCTTCGGGCTCAGCCCGCCGTGAGGCTCGTCCAGGCCTGCTCGACCTTCTTCTGGTCGGCGGCGCTGCCCGGTGGCGAGATCGGGGTCGAGCAGTTTCGGGTGTAGTGGGCTGACGGGAAGATCAGCGGGTTCTTCGCCGCCTGCGGATCCGTCTTCTGGAAGATCTGTTTGACGCCCGCCACCGGCGTGACCGAACTCGTCCAGGCGTCGATCTGCGCCTGGTGCTTGGGCTGGTAGGTGTAGTTGATCCACTTGTAGGCCGCGGTCGGATTGGGGGCGCCGACCGGGATTACCCAGTCGTCCCACCACTGCATGCAGCCCTGCGCCGGCATCACCCACTTGATATCCGGGTTGTCGGCCTGAAGCTGGATTGCGTCGGCGGCCCAGCCGATCACGACCGTCGCGTCGCCGTCGACGAGGTCCTTGGCGTAGTCACCGCCGGTGATGCGGCGGATCTGTCCCGAGTCGGCCGCCTGCTTGAGCTTGTCGATCGTGTTGATCCAGTCCTGGGTGGTGGCCGTGTCCGGGTCGATGCCCTCGGCCTTCATGATCAGCGGCACCACCTCGCGCATCTCGCTGACGATCTCGACCTTGCCCTTGTACTTCGGGTCGAAGATCGCGTTGACCGACTTGACGTCCGGGGCTAGCTTCTTGTTGACGATCAGTCCCGTCATGCCGCCCTGCCAGGGGATCGAGAACGTCCAGTTTGGATCGGTGCTCGGGGCCTTGATGTCCGGATTGAGGTGGGAGAGGGCCGGAGCGAGCGCCTTCTTGTCCAGCCGCTGGATGTAGCCCAGGTCGTACATCTGCTTCGCCAGCCAGTCGGTCGCCACCATCAACGACCGGCCTCCGGACTGGCCCTGGGCGAGGAGCGGCTGCATCTTGCCGAAGAACTCGTCGTAGCTGTTGATGTCCTCGACGTAGTGGACGTTGATGCCCGTCGCCTGCTCGAACTCCGGGATCGTCTTCTTGTCGATGTACAGCGCCCAGTTCGAGACCGTGAGATCGCCGCTGGGCTTGCCCTTCGCCTTGGCGACGGGCTGGCTGTCGCTTCCGCCGGAGGTCTCGATGCCGCCGCCTCCACAGGCCGCCAGTGCGAACGACGCCGCGCAACCGGCGAGCGCCACGGCGACCCGAAGGCGGGTCACGACCGAACCCCCGGGATCCGGTCAAACCAGGCGCGAAGGGCGGGGCGGATCACGTTCTCCTTGGGGTCCGGGTCCGGCGTCGCCAGCTGCTCGAGCAGCAGGCCGTCGAGCATCGCCAGGAACATGCGCGCCTCGAGCTCGGGATCGCCGGCGCCGAGCGAGGCGAACATCTCCGCCAGGGCCTGCTGCCACGCCACCGTCCACTCGCGGCAGACCGGTCCGAGCTCCGGCTGGCGGGCCGCCTCGTTCAGGAACGCGTACTGCGCGACCGTCCGCCAGCGCGCCTGGCCAAGCTGGGGCGCGAGGAGGTCGGTGAACTCGTCGACCAGTCGCTTGCGCGAGAGCCGGCGACCGAGCACGGCACCGAGGTGCTCGCGGAGGGTCTCGATCTCCAGGCGCGCGAAGTGCTCGAGCGCCTGGCGGAGCATGTCCTGCCGCGATGAGAACCAGTACGTCGTCGACCCGAGGGGAACGCCCGCCGCCTCGGCCACCGACCGATGCGAGACGGCGTCGATGCCCTCATCGGCGATCAGCCGCAGCGTCGTCTGTAGGAGGAGTAGGCGGCGGGCGTGGCCCTGCGGCCGCTTGCGGCGACCCTCTTGGCCTGCGCCCAACGCCTGGGGGGCGGTACGCGCGAGTGCGTTGGGCGAGTTGGACATTTGTACTGTACGATCATACAGATCTTGTCCGGCACGCGCGATCGAACAGAAACGGAGGTCGACGTCCTGGTGATCGGGGGCGGGGTCGTCGGTGCAGCCGCGGCTCTCGAAGCCGCCATCACGGAAGCGCGGGTCGCGCTGCTGGAGCGCCATCCGCTTGGCGACGCGAGGGGCGGCAGCAAGGGCAGCGCCCGGATCTACGTTCCTGCCGCCTACCCCGATGAGGAGTACCTGGAGATGGGCGTTCGCGCAGTCGAGCGATGGCGCGAGATCGAGGCGCGCGCCGGCGAGCGGTTTCTGTTCCCGACCGGAGTCCTGAGCGTCGGTGCCTTCGCCGAGCGACAGCTGCCGTCGCTCGATGCCGCCGGCGTCGAGGTCGAGCTCCTCGAGCCAGCGCAGGCCGAGCGGCGGTTCGGGATCCGGGCCGGTGACGGGCGCGCGGTACTCCATCAGCCCGACGCCGGGGTGCTCGGGGCGGACCGTGCGCTCGAGAGCCTGCTGCGCTTGGCGCGTGCAGCGGGAGCGCAGCTCTGGGCGGAGCAGCCGGTGGATGCCGTTGAGGCCGGTGACGAGGAGGTCGTCGTTCGGGCCGGCCCCGTTACCTGGCGAGCGCGAGCGGCGATCGTTGCCGCCGGGCCCTGGAGCGGCCCCCTCCTCGCGGCCGCGGGACTCGAGGTGCCGCTTGCGGTCAGCAGTCAGACCGTCGCGTACTTCGGGCTCGACTCTGGTGCGTCCCCGCCCCCCGCGGTCATCGACTACGAGGGCGATGAGCCCTTCGCGCTTTGGGACCCAGCGCGCGGGATGAAGGCAGCGCTGCACGCCCGCGGCCCGCTCACCGATCCGGATGAGCCCGCGCGGCGACCGAGCCCGGAAGGGGTCGACCGCCTCACCGGCTGGGTCGGCGCGACGTTCCCGCGCCTCCGGCTCACGGTGAGTGGCGCGGAGACCTGCCTCTATGTGAACACGCTGGACGAGCGCTTCCTGCTCGAGCGGCGCGGCCGCATCGTCGTCGCGGCGGCGTGCAACGGGCAGGGCTTTCAGCTCGCCCCCGAGAGCGGGCGTCGCGCCGCCGCACTGGCGCTCGAGCCGGCCGAGGTGGGCACCCGGTGAGCGCGACGGTCCAGCGGCTCGACGAGTGCCTGTCGATCCGCGACGGCGAGCTCTTCGTCGAGGAATGCCAGACTTCGGAGCTGGCGCGGCGGTTCGGCACGCCGCTCCACGTCGTCTCAGAGGATCAGCTGCGCCGTAACGTCCAGCGTCTCGAGTCCGCGTTCGCGTCGCGGTGGCCGGGCGAGCTCGTCCTGCTGCCGTCGATCAAGGCGAACTCCTCGCTCGCGCTGCGGCGCATCCTCACCGACGAGGGCGCGGGCTGCGATGTATTCGGCCCCGGCGAGCTGGAGGCGGCGCTTCGCACCGGCACCGACCCCGAGCGCATCTCGCTGAACGGGCCGATGAAGGACGAGGCGCTGCTGGAGCGCGCGATCCGGGAGGGCGTTCGGATCACGCTCGACAGCCGGGCCGAGCTCGACCGCGCCGCCGCCGCCGCCGCCCGGCTCGAAAGGACGGCACGGCTTCGCCTGCGCTTTCGCCCCGACCTGGTCGGGTTCGACGATCCCTCGGAGATGTCGCCCGAGGGGGACTCGATCCGCGATGCGATCCAGCGCTACAAGGCGGGGATCCCGACCGAGGACATCCTCGCGATCGGCGCCGCCGAGATCGCGGATCCCAGTCTCGAGGTCACCGGCGTCCACTTCCACCTCGGCCGCCACTCCGACGATCCGGCCGTATGGAGCGCCGCGATCGACGCGCTTTGCGTGCTCCTCGACGAACTGCGTCAGCGCTGGGACGGCTGGGTCCCGCGGGAGCTCGACGTGGGCGGCGGCTTTCCCGCGCCTCGCGACCCGTTCGGGCGGCTGCTTCCACAGCGCGTCAACGCCCCGTTGCAGGCGCCACCCCCCGAGGAATACGCCGACGCCGTCTGTCGCCCGCTGATCGCCGGGCTCAGGTCGCTCAGCCTTGATCCTGCCGCGATCCGGCTGGAGCTCGAGCCGGGGCGCTCACTCTATGCCGACGCCGGTATCCACCTGGCGACCGTTGGGAACGTCAAGCGACAGTCGGAGCCGGTTGCACTCACCTGGGTGGAGACCGACTCCTCGGATTCCTACCTGCCGGACGTGAACCTCGAGCACAACCGCTGGCGCTGCGTGCCGGTCACAAATGCTGCCGCGGACGCCACGCTCACCGCCGACGTCACCGGCCGCACCTGCGCGCTCGACGTGATCGTCCCCGACGCGGAGCTACCGCCCGTTGAGCCCGGGGAGGTCCTCGCCTTCCTCGACACCGGCGCCTACCAGGACGCCGCTTCGACCAACTTCAATGCGCTCCCGCGCCCGGGCACGGCGCTCGTCACCCGCGACCGGGCCGAGCTCATCCGTCGCCACGAGACCTTGGACGACGTCTTCGGGCGCGACCTGATCCCCGAGCGCCTCCGGGCGAGGCCGGACGCGCACGACCTGCCGAGCGGCTGGCGGGCCACCGGCATCGATCACGTCTCGGTCACCTGCGGGGACCTCGACCGCTCGCTCGCCTTCTACCGCGATCTCTTGGGCGTCGCACTCCGCGGTCGCGGCGAGGAGGACGGGTCGGGCGAGTTCGAGATCACCGGCATCTCGAATCCCAAGGTGCGGTGGGCCGACCTGGAGCTTTCCGGTGGCCAGGTGCTGGAGCTGATCGAGTACGAGCGCCCGCGCGGCACACCCGTCCGGTCGGAGCCCAACGATCCCGGCGCCACCCATATCTCGCTCAGGGTGCCCGACGCCGACGCGGCCTGCGAGCGCCTGCGCGCCGCGGGGGTGAGCGTGCGCAGCGACCCAGTCACGATCGACGCCCCGGGCGCCTGGAACGGGGCCCGCGCCTTCTATGCCGCCGACCCCGACGAGGTGACTGTGGAGCTGATCCAGCCGCCCCCGAGGGGTGGCGAATGAGCGACCCGGCGCGAACCGTGTGGGTCACCGGGGCCGCGAGCGGCATGGGCGCGGCTCATGCGCGGCGATTCGCCGAGCTCGGTGAGCGCGTCGGGTGCTGGGACGTCGACGCCGATTCCCTGAACGCGGTCGTCGAGGAGATTCGCGCCGCCGGGGGCGAGGCGGAGGCGGTCGTCGCGGACATCACCGATTCCGAGGCGGTCGAAGCGGGAGCCACTCAGTCGGAGGAGGCCCTTGGGCCCGCGGCGGTGGTGGTCGCGAACGCCGGGACCATCCTCACCGGTGACCACGTCGAGGAGCTGGAGCGCGACGCCTGGTGCCGCGTGGTCGACGTGAATCTGACCGGCGCGTTCCTCACCTCCAAGGCCGCGATCCCGCAGCTGCGCGAAGCGGGCGACGGGGCGCTCATCCTGGTCTCATCCGTCTGCGGCCTCACCGCGTCGGCCGGGTTCGCCGCCTATAACGCCTCGAAGCACGGGGTGATCGGCCTGATGCGCACGCTCGCGAACGAGCTCGGCCCCGACGGCGTGACCGTCAACGCCGTCTGCCCCGGCTGGGTCCGCACGCCGATGCTCGGCGCCTCGATCGAGGACGCCGACGCCGACCCGGCAGATCTCAGCGAGTTCACCGACATGACTCTGATCGGGCGCGTGACGGAGCCCGAGGAAGTGACCGCTGCGATCGTCTTCCTCGCCTCAGCGGGCGCGCGATCGATCACCGGCGCGGTGCTGCCGATCGACGGCGGCCTCATGGAGAAGCGGGGCTGGCCCTGATCTGATGCCGTTCTGGCCGTTCCGCTCCAGCAGCTCGGCGAGGCTGCGGGACAGCTCCACCAGCTCCTCGACCACGCGGTCGCGCTGCTCTGTCATGCGCTGCACCTCGGCCTCGAGCCTTCGGATGCGGGTTTCGGCCGCCGCCTGCGATCCGTGCGCCTCCTCGGCCGCTGCGTCGCGCAGCTGCTCGGCCTCCTGCTCCGCGCCCGCGAGCACGCTCCGCGCCTCCTGCGTCGCTTCCTGGAGCCGGTCGTCTGCCTGGGACCGGGACCGGCGGGTGACCTCCTCCGCCTCCCGCTCGGCCTCCGTGATCACGGACCGGCGCTCAGCCCGGACCTGCTCCAGGGCGGCCTTGATCGCGGCCTCCGGGGCGGCGGTGATCTGGAGCTCGGCGATCAGGGTGTTGACCTTGAGCATGTAGCGGTGGACCTCTTCGCGGTCGTAGCCGCGGATCGCGGTTGAGAAGCGCACATCCTGCATCGCCATGACCTCGCGGTCGGGCACGCGGGTGCGGATCTCGGCGCGCGACTGCGCGCCTTGCCCTTGCCTCCTCGCCTCTATGTTCCGCACCGTAGCGAAGGAGCAAGGGCGTTGCGCCGTTGCGGCGGTCCCCTCAGGTCGGCGAGTGCGCCGTCCTCGCGCTCGCCTGAGGGCCGCTCCCCTCCGCAGGAGCGTTCGCCGCATACACGGCCGGGAATCCCTGGCGCCAGCTCGCGTACCGCGGCTCCCAGCCCAGCTCGCGCTTGGCCTTCGCGTTCGAGGCGCCGCGCGCCTCGGTTCCCAGCATCGCCGCCGCTTCGCCCGCGACGAGGCGCGCCAGCCAGCGAGGGAAGTGCCGCGGCGGCTTGGCGCCGAGCGACTCCGCGAGCACCGGCAGCCACTCCCGAACCGGGGCCGGCTCGTCGTCGACGATCGCGTAGAGGTTGGGGCCCTCGCGCTCGAGCGCGGTGACCGTCGCCGCTGCGGCGTCGTCCAGGTGGATCCACGAGATCATCCCGCCGCCGTCGCCGATGATCGGGAATTGCCGCTTACGCACCGGCTGAATCAGGCCGTCGTTGCCGGCTCCGTAAAAGACGCCGTAGCGGAGCACGATTCCGCCGGCAGCCGTGAACGCGTCCTCGAGGTGATTCATCGCGGCCCATGACTCCCGCATCGTCGCCGGTGGATTCGGGTCGAGCGGATCGTCCTCGGTCTTGACCATCCCGCCCTCCCGGATGCCCCGGTAGGACGCGAAGCTCTGGGCCACGAAGCGGCTCACCCCCGCCTCGCGCCCGGCGGCGATGAGCGCGTCCGTGCCCTCGGTACGAAGCCGGTTCGTCGCGACGAAGCTCTTGTCCAGGTTCCTGGTGAACTTCGCGTTCGCCAGGGCGGTCGCCTGGTGGACGATCGCGTCGGGTGCGGCGCCGAGGACGGACTTGCGGACGGCGCGGGGGTCGAGCAGGTCGAGCTTGACCGGCTTCGCGCCGAGGTGCCTCACGCGCTCGGCGCTCTCGGCCGAGGTCGAGGTGCCGATGACCTCGTGGCCGTGGTCGATCAATTGGGGGATGAGCCGGGTGCCGATGGCACCGCTCGCTCCGGCGACGAAGACTCGCATCGGATTCTCCTTTTGGTCACATTCCCGCGAGTTCGCGGGTCTACTGCTATGACCCCAAGCGACGGAGGAACGTGACCGATGACTGAGAGCGACTGGCTGGCGGAGCAATTCGAGGAGAACCGGACCCACCTGAAGGCGGTCGCCTACCGGATGCTCGGTTCGCTGGGCGAGGCGGACGACGCCGTGCAGGAGGCGTGGATCCGCCTGAGTCGCTCCGACGAGAGCGAGATCAAGGACCTCCGTGCGTGGCTGACGACGGTCGTCGCGCGGGTGTCGCTCAACATGCTGCGCTCGCGCAAGCGCCGGCGCGAGGAGTCGATGGACCTGCGCATGCCGGACCCGATCATCGATCCGGCCGACGGCACCGACCCCGAGCACGAGGCGCTCCTCGCCGACTCGGTTGGGCTCGCGCTCCTCGTGGTGCTCGAGACGCTCAGTCCGCCGGAGCGTCTCGCGTTCGTCCTGCACGACATGTTCGGGATCCGGTTCGAGGACATCGGCCAGATCCTCGATCGCTCGCCGCAGGCAGCGCGACAGCTGGCGAACAGGGCGCGCAAGAAGGTGCGGGCTGCGCGCACGGACCCCGATCCGAACCTCGATGCTCAGCGCGAGGTCGTCGACGCCTTTCTAGCGGCTGCGCGCGAGGGGGACTTCGAGCGCCTCGTCGCCGTGCTCGACCCGGACGTCGTGTCGCGTGGCGATTTCGGCCCCGGCGTGCCGTTGCGCGAGGCCCGTGGGGCAGAGGCGGTCGCTTCCAACGCGGTCATGTTCCAGCGGCTCGGGCTGGAGGTTCAGCCGGCGCTCATCAACGGGGCCGTGGGGGCGGTCACGATGCGCGACGGAAAGCCGTTCTCGATTGGAGCGATTACGGTTCGCGACGGCAAGATCGTCGAGATGGACTTCTTCGCCGACCCGGAGCGGCTGGCACAGCTCGACCTGACGATCCTGGACGCCTGAGGAGGCTGCATGAGCCCAAAGAAGGACACCCAGAAGGGATTCACGGCCTCCGAACGGGCCGCGATGAAGGAGCGAGCCCGGGAGTTGAAGGCCGAGCGCCGCGGCGCGAAGAAGAAGGCGGACGGCGAAGCGGACGTGCTCGCGAAGATCGCCGAGATGCCGAAGCCCGATCGCGCCATGGCCGAGCGGATCCACGAGATCGTCAAGGCCAGCGCGCCGGACCTTCAGCCGAGAACCTGGTACGGGATGCCCGCCTATGCCAAGGACGGCAACGTGGTGTGCTTCTTCCAGAGCGCCCAGAAGTTCAAATCGAGGTACGCGACGCTCGGGTTCAACGACAAGGCGAGGCTCGACCAAGGCGCCATGTGGCCAACGTCCTTCGCGCTGACGAAGCTGACCGCCGCCGAGGAGAAGAAGATCGGCGCGCTGGTCAAGAAAGCGGTGAGCTGAGGCCTGATCAGCCGCAACCGGTGCTCCTCGCGGACGCCATATGCCCGGGGCTCCGCGTCGTCTTCTGCGGGACGGCGCTCGGAACGGTGTCCGCGCAGCAGCGTGCTTACTACGCCGGCCCCGGCAACGCGTTCTGGCGGACGCTTCACGAGATCGGCCTGACGCCCCGTCGCCTCGCGCCGGCCCAGCACCGCGAGCTCCTCGACTACGGGATCGGCGTCACCGACATCTGCAAGAGCAGATCGGGCTCGGATCAGGAGGTCGGGCGCGACGGCTTCGACGTCGATCGGCTGACCGCGGTGCTCACCGAGAACCGGCCGGGGTGGATCGCCTTCAACGGCAAGAATTCGGCCCACGGTGCCTTCGGCCACCCGGTCGAGTACGGGCCGCAGGGGGAGCGGCTCGCCGGCGTGCCGGCCTTCGTATTGCCGTCGACGTCCGGGGCCGCCCGGCGTTACTGGGACGTCTCGTACTGGCAGGAGCTCGCCGGGCGCGTGTGATCGAAACGCGCGGCCGGAGCGTCAGGCCCCGGTGGGCTCGAGGACGCCGAGCTCAGCGAGACCCCGCTCGAGCAGCGGCATCGCCTTTCTGGCCTGGGCGCGCACGCCGCGCGCGATGCGCCTGCGATCCGCGTCGCCGGCCAGCACCTGGCGGCGGACGTAAGCGACTAGCGCCCTGTGCAGGCCGATCATCGCGTTCGCTGCGACCCAGGGAACGACGTCGTCGGGGCGCGCCTTCACCTCGTGGGCGATCAGCGCGGCGAGGGCGTCGGTGTATCCAGCGTAGATCTGCTGCTCGCGTGCCCTGAGCGCCGGGCTCTCGGCTATGCGCCGGTTGATCGCTCGCAGGCGCTCGCCTGCGTCCGGGTCCTCGTCGCCGAGCAGGCCGCTCGCGTCCGTGACGAAACGCGCGTACGCCGCCAGGATCGACTCGCCGGGCCGGCGGTCGCGGATCGCCGCGAGCAGCCCTTCCTCGAACAGCTCGAGGCCGCTGAAGAACAGGTCCTCCTTGGTGGGGAAGTAGTTGAAGACCGTCTTTCTCGACACCCCCGCCTCCCGTGCGACCTCGTCGACGGTGACGGCGTCGAAGCCCCGCTCCCGGAAGAGCCCCTGTGCGGTCTCGGCGATCAGCTCGCGCGTCTGCCGCTTCTTCCGCTCGCGCAGTCCGGCCTGTCCCTTCATTCCGTCTATGCTACACTCGATAGAAAGTTCTACTGAGTATAAGTTTGTTGGAAGGAGGAAGAAAGAACGTGAATGCCGCTCAGCCCACACCCCCAACCGCTCAAGCCCTCCAGCCGCGATCCGTCGCCCTGCCGTTCGCGGCGATCGTCCTCGCGATGCTGCCCGCGGTGCTCGACCAGACCGTGCTGGCGACCGCGCTGCCGACGATCGCCGCCGACCTCGGCCACCTGACGGATATCTCGTGGATCGTCACCGCCTACGTCGTCGCCGCGGCTGCGACCACCCCGGTGTGGGGAAAGCTGGGGGACCGGCACGGGCGCAAGCTTCTGCTCGAGGCGTCGCTGATGATGTTCCTCGCCGCCTCGGCGCTATGCGGTGTCGCCCAGGATCTGACCATGCTCGTCGTCTCGCGAACCGTCCAGGGGGCAGCCGCCGGCGGGCTGATGACCCTCGCGATGGCCTCCGTCGGGGACCTGGTCTCGCCGCGCGAGCGCGGGCGCTACCAGGGCTACATCACCGCTGCATTCGCGGCGGCCACCGTCGTCGGGCCGCTGATCGGCGGCCTGCTGGTGCAGCACGCGAGCTGGCGATGGGTCTTCTACGTCAACCTGCCGCTCGGTCTCCTTGCCCTCGCCGGGTTGAACCTGCGCATGCCGGCGGCGGCGAGCGGGCGGCGGGATCGGCCCTTCGACGCGGCGGGCGCCGGGATGCTCGCCGGCGCCACCGCGACGCTGATGCTCGCCTGCATCTGGGGCGGCACCCGTTACGCCTGGGACTCGCCCACGATCCTGGCGCTGATCGGAGCGACGATCGGGCTCGCGGGCGCGCTGGCAGCGCACGTGAGGCGCGCGTCCGACCCGATCGTCCCGCTCGGTCTGCTGCGTACGCCCGTCGTCGCGATCGCGAGCGCCGGGATGTTCCTCGCGACGGCATCGCTGTTCGCGGTGACCGTGTTCGTGCCCCTGTTCCTGCAGGCGACGACCGGGGCCTCGCCGACGCAGGCCGGGTTGCTCCTGATCCCGATGATGCTCGCCCTCACGCTGTCGACGAACATCGCGGGCCGCAACATCGAGCGCACCGGGCGCTACAAGCGCTTCCCGGTCGCCGGCCTCGCCCTGATGACGGTGAGCCTGGCGCTGCTCACGGCGGCGGCCTCCCATCCTTCGCCGGTCACGACCGGGATCGGCATCGCGGTGTTCGGCTTCGGCTTCGGGATGGTCAGCCAAGTGCTGATCGTCGCGGTACAGAACAGCGTCAATCCCCGCGAGCTGGGAATCGCCATGGCGACCGCCAACTTCTTTCGCGGGCTCGGTGGCGCAGTTGGCACGGCGGTCCTCGGCGCCGTGTTCGCCGCCCGGGCGGGGGCCGTGGGCGCCGCCGACGGCCCGTCCGCGCTCGGGGCAATGGGCCAGGCCGACGTGATCGGCGCCGTGCAGGCCGTGTTCGCCGTGGCCGCGCCCATCGCGGCTCTCGCGCTGGTCGTGGTGCTGGGGCTCAGGGAGGTGCCGCTGCGCCGTCGGGGCGAATCGGGCTCCGCGGACCAGCGGCCGGATCCGCGCGCGGAGCAGGCCAAAGCCGAGGAGGGCCGGAGAACGGGCCGGAGTGGCCCCGTTCCGGCTGCCCGATGAACACAAGCATTCCTCGCGTGGCTGACGTGGAGCGTCGGACGGCCTCTAGAGCCGAGCCGGCCGTCGGGAATTCATCGCTCAGGCCGTGGTGCCCTGCGGGTGCGCGCGGTGTGGCTCGCGACCGGGCGGCTGCTTCGGCGCCTCGCGGGCCGGGATGCGCGGGAGCGGCCTCGTCACGGGCTTCTCGCCGGAGACCTCCAGCTGCTCCGCGTAGTGGGTGATCTCGAGGGGATCGCCCCGCTTGAGCGAGTAGGTGGCCTGGCGGTGGGTGACCTCGACGCGAAGGGAGCGCGCCTTGAAGATGAGACCGAAGGAGAGCCGGGTGAGCTCCGCCGGCAGCCGCGGCTTGAAGGACAGGTGGCCATCGTGGTCGCGCATGCCCCCGAAGCCCGCGACGGTCGCGATCCAGCTGCCGGCCAGCGAGGCGATGTGGAGACCGTCACGCGTGTTGTGCTGGAGGTCGTCGAGATCGATCAGCGCCGCCTCCCCGAAGTACGCGAAGGCCAGCTCGAGGTGACCAACCTCCGCGGCGATCACCGCCTGGATGCACGCCGAGAGCG
Source organism: uncultured Actinomycetes bacterium (assembly GCA_963702195.1). GTDB lineage: Bacteria > Actinomycetota > Thermoleophilia > Solirubrobacterales > 70-9 > AC-56. The sequence continues at coordinate 824,073 of OY969725.1, forward strand.
ATGAGTCGCGGACGGTGATCGGCTCGTAGTAGTCGAAGTTGCGGAGCTTCTCCTCGTCAGTGAAGGCGTCGCCGCGCAGGTGCATCGCCGCTACGAGGTCCGCCTGCTTCACCACCTGCTTTCGATAGAGGTCGAAGTAGGGGTAGTGGAGGAGCAGCGGGTACTTCTCGGGCGGGGTGTGCTCGAAATCCCACCACTGGTGGGAGGTGAAGCCCTCCGCCTGGGGGTGGACGCCCAGAGCGGTGTCGTAGGGGATCACCATGTCGTCTGCGGCGTCGCGCCAGGCGGCGGCTTCCTCGACGTCGGCGCCGAGCTTTGCCGCGACGTCGGGATGGTTGACGACCGCGTCGGCCGCCTCGCGCAGGTTCCGCTGCGCCATCAGGTTCGTATAGACGTTGTTGTCGGCGATCGCGCTGTACTCGTCGGGGCCGGTCACGCCGTCGATGCGAAAGCGCCCCTCCTTGTCGTGATGGCCGAGCGAGCGCCAAAGGCGGGCCGTTTCCACCAGGAGCTCGACCCCGCAGGAACGCTCGAAGTGGGGGTCGTCGACCGCGTCCTGGTAGCGCGCGACCGCGTCGGCGACGTCCGCGTTGATGTGAAAGGCGGCCGTACCCGCCGGCCAGTAGGCCGAGCACTCCTGCCCCGCGATCGTCCGCCACGGCAGCGTCGCGCCCTCCAGCCCCAGCTCCCGAGCCCGGTCGCGAGCCGGGTCGAGCGTCGAGTGGCGCCAGGCGAGGGCGTCGCGGGCCGCGTGGGGATGCGTGTAGGTGAGAACGGGAAGGACGAAGGTGTCCGTGTCCCAGAAGGTGTGCCCGTCGTAGCCGGGGCCGGTCAGCCCCTTCGCCGGCGTCGCGCGCTTCTCCGCCCGCGCCGCCGACTGCAGGCAGTGGAACATCGAGAAGCGCACCGCGATCTGGAGCTCGGTGTCGCCCTCGATCTCCACGTCGGCGCACTCCCAGAACTCGTCCAGGTAATCGCGCTGGGCCTGGACCAGGCCGTCCCAGCCGGTGTGGCGGGCCTCGGCCACCGCCGCCCACACCTGGTCGCGTACCGCCGGCAGGGAGCGCGCGCTGGACCACCCGTAGGAGAAGTACTTGACCACCCGCAGGCGTTGCCCGGCCTTGAGGTCCGTCGCGACCGTGACGCTCGCCTCGTCGTCGATCGCCGAGGACTTCGCGTCCGTGTCGTCGGGCCCGTCGATCTCGTGGTCCATCGCCGCCGCCATCAGCAGGCCGCTCGCCCGGGTCCGGTGGGCCATGAGCGCCGCGAGGTCGCGATTGACCGCGTTCTCGCACTCGAGCGGCTTGTCGAGCGCCGCGGCGGCGCGCGGGTCCTTGGTCTGCGTGGGCAGCGGCTCGTTCGCGACGAGCTGCGACTGGACGACCACCCTCAGGTCGTCGTCGACGGGCTCCACCACGTACTCGATCGCAGCCACCGCCCGCTGGGAGAAGGAGACCAGCCGGGTCGTCTGGACCCGCACCCGGGTGCTCGCCGGCGAGATCCAGTCGACCTTGCGGCGCAGCACGCCGCCGCGCAGGTCGAGGGTCCGCTCGTGTCCCTTCAGCTCGCCGTAGCGGACGTCGAACGGCTCGTCGTCGACGAGCAGGCGGATGATCTTGCCGTTGGTGACGTTGAGGATCGTCTGGCCGGCCTCGGGGTAGCCGTAGCCGGCCTCGGCGTAGGGGAGGGGCCGGACCTCGTAAAAGCCGTTGAGGTAGGTGCCCGGGAGGCCGTGCGGCTCACCCTCGTCGAGGTTTCCCCGCAGGCCAACATGGCCGTTGGACAGCGCGAAGACGGACTCCGTCTGCGCGAGCCTCTCCACGTCGAGGTGCGTCTCCCTGATCGCCCAGGGCTCGAGCTCGAACCGCTCGTGGGTGATCATGTGCCTGCGCCGCCGTCCAGCAGCTCGGCGAGGTCCTTGACGACGACATCGGCCCCGTGCTGCTTCAGCTCCTCGGCCTGCCCGACCCGGTCGACACCCACCACGCAGCCGAAGTTGCCCGCCCGCCCGGACTCGACTCCCGCGAGGGCGTCTTCGTAGACCGCGCAGTGCGCGGGATCCGCGCCCAGCATTTCGGCCGCCTTGAGATAGGTGTCGGGGGCGGGCTTTCCCTTGATGTGCTCGCGCTCCGCGACGACGCCGTCCATGCGCACCTCGAGCAGGTCCGCGATGCCGGCCGCCTCCAGGACGTCCTTGCAGTTCGCCGACGAGGACACGACCGCGCGGTGAAAGCCCGCGTCGCGCGCCGCATGCAGGTAGTGCACCGAGCCCTCGTACGGCTCGACGCCCTGGGTGCGGATCAGCTCCAGCACGAGATCGTTCTTCCGGTTGCCGAGGCCATCCACGGTCTCTGCGCCCGGCGGGTCGTCAGGGTTGCCTCGTGGCAGGTCGATCCCGCGCGACTCGAGAAACGACTGCACGCCCTCGTAGCGCGGCTTGCCGTCGACATATTGGTCGTAGTCGTCCTGGCTGAACTCCTCGAACCCCTCGCCGGCTTTCTGCGCACGCTGTCTCAGGTACTCGTCGAACATCTGCTTCCAGGCCGCGTAGTGGACCTTCGCGGTCTGGGTCAGGACCCCGTCGAGGTCGAAGAGGCAGGTGTTGACGCCTTCCGGTAGACCGAGCATTGACGGGAGCCTAGTTCCCGCGGCGGCTTGCCACCCTCCGGATTCCTTCGAACGCGGCTGCGCAGGCAATCGAGTGAGTGATTGACCGGACATATTCCGGTCAAACCCACGCTCGACCCGGATGCCCCGGCTAGGCGCCCGTCAGGTCTCGGCGCTCGAAAGTCAGCGTCGCGGCGATCGCCGCGACGGCTGCGATCGCCAGCATCACGAGCGCCGGGACCGTCTTGAACGACTCCGCCGGGACCAGGCCGATCTGGTGGAAGGGGGAGAGGTCCAGGAGCCAGGTCGGGACGTTCAGCAGCGAGCCGAACAGCTCCCAGACGAAGGCCAGGAGCACCAGGCCGTAGGCGATCCCGGTGGTCGCGCGCGGGACGAGTGCGAACGCCAGCGCGCCCAGGGCGAGGAAGAGGAGCGCCGCCGGGAGGCAGTTGGCGCCCGCGGCCAGCATGTCCCCGAACCCGACGTCCGCTCCCTGCGACGCGGCGCCGGCCCAGGCGAGCACGCCGGCGACCACGGAGAGCGCCACCGCCCCGCCCACGGCGAGTGCCAACCGCCCGGCGAACCAGCTCCGTCGCTCGACCGCGGATGAGAACAGCGTCTCCAGCCGGCCGTCCGACTCCTCGTGGCGTGCCGCCGCGACCTGTGAGCAGGCGAAGAGGGCGACCACGAGGACGAAGAACAGGAAGGTCAGGCTCAGGTAGCCGGACGCCGTCGTGATCGACGCGGCGCCCAGCTTCTGCAGCTGCTCCTGGAGGTTGTGGGAGACGTTCACCTGCGAGACGCTCGCGGACAGGACGCCGACGACGAACGCGAACACCGCTGTACCCGCGATCCAAGTGCTGAAGCTCGCGACCTCCCCGCGCAGCGCCAGCGCGGTCGGCGAGGACAGCAGCGCGAGCCGGGGCGCCCGCGACTCCCTGGTTCGCAGGATGCCCTCGCCCACGTCCCTGCGAACCCAGAGCCGCAGCGCGACCGCGAGCAGGATCACCACCGCCGCGATCGGGGGCAGGAAGCCCTTGAAGTCGAAGTCGGTGAACGGGTGCACGTCCTCGGCCCAGCCGAGCGGGGTCGCCCAGCGCAGCCAGGCGAGGCTCGACGCCGTGTCCGAGACGACCCGCAGGAGGAAGGCGACGGCGAAGGCCGCGCCTCCCAGCTCGAGCGCCACGCGGCGGGTGGAGGCGAGCTGGCTCATCACGGCTCCCACCGCCGCGAACGACAGCGCCGCCGAGGCCGTCGCCAGGGCGAGCAGCGCGGAATCGCCCGCCGCTAGGCCCGCGGCCACCAAGCCGAGGAACGTCACCGTGCCGATCACCGCCGCCCCGGCGACCACCGCCACGAGACCGGCCCAGAAGGCGCTCCGGCGGGCGAACGGGCCCGACAGCAGCAGCTCGTAACGCCCCGAGTCCTCCTGGGCCCGGAACACCTTCACCGCCGCCACCAGCCCGAGGATCGCGGCGACCAGCTGCAGCACGCCGCCGACCCGCCACTCGGTGTAGCCGCCCGAGGTCAGCAGGTCCTTCGGCACGCCGTAGAAGACCCGGAGCGCCTTGTTGTCGCCGAAGCTCTGCGCGAACTGCATCCGGTCCGCGAGCGTCGGATAGGTGCTGTCGTACGCCGCGGCGTTACCGTAGGCGTAGAGGCCGAAGAAGAGCGCGAACGAGACGTTGCGCACGCGCGAGTCGACGAACTCGCGCCACGCGAGCGCTCTACTCGCCGTCGCTTCCATCTTCGGTGTCGTAGTGGTGCAGGAAGATCTCCTCGAGCGAGGGCTCGCGGCTCGTCAGCGAGACGACCGGATGCTCCGCCAGCGCCCTGATCAGGGGGCCGACCTCGCCGCTCACCTCGTAGCGCACCGCGTTCTCGCCGGCGGGGACCGCGGCCACTCCCGGCATGCCGTCGACGCTCGGCGGCCGGCCCGCGAACGTCACCTCGACCGTTTGAGCGCTCAGGTGGCGGAGGTCCTCCAGCGTCCCCTCGTCGACGAGCCTCGCGTCTCGCAGGATCCCCACGCGGTCGCAAAGCGCCTCCACCTCGCTGAGGATGTGCGAGGAGAGGAAGATCGTCTGGCCGCGCTCCTTCGCCTCGTGGACCGTGTCGCGAAACGCGACCTCCATCAGCGGGTCCAGGCCGCCGGTGGGCTCGTCGAGCAACAGGAGATCCGCCCGGGTGGCGAGTGCCGCGACCAGCTGCACCTTCTGGCGGTTGCCCTTCGACAGCGCGCGCACCTTCTTGTCCGCGTCGAGCTTGAACCGCTCGACGAGCTGATCGCGGTAGGCGACGTCGACGCCGCCGTGCAGGCGCGCGAGGAACTCGAACGTCTCCGCGGCCGTCATCTGCGGCCACAGCGCCGGCTCGCCGGCGACGTAGGCGACCCGGCGGTGCGCGGTGACCGGGTCCTTCCAGGCGTCGATCCCGAAGAGCTCCGCCCGCCCGGCGCTGGCCCGGTGCAGGCCGAGCAGCAGCCGGATCGTGGTCGTCTTGCCCGCGCCGTTCGGGCCGAGGCAGCCGTAGACCTCGCCCTCGCGCACGGTGAGGTCGAGCGAGTCGAGCGCCAGCGTCTCGCCGTAGCGCTTGGTGAGACCATGGGTGCGGATGGCGTCGGGCACGGCGCTACCTGCAGCCTATGCGGCGCGCGCGCTCCGGCTCTGCCCGACGCGAGATACTGACTTGCAGATGGCGCCGAGATCCGGACGGCCTGGTGGCACGCGTCGACGTCTTCTTCAGCTGGGATGCCGGCCCGGAGGCTGCGGCGCTGACCGAGTAGGCGCCGCTGCCGCCGGCGAACTGGTCTCGGCGGCGAAGCCCTCGCGCCAGCTCCCGTAGCCCGGCTCCCAGCCCAGCTCGCGCTTTGCCTTCGCGTTCGACGAGCCGCGGATCTCGGTCATCATCGTCACGGGCACCTCGCCCGCGAGGATGCGGCCGAGCCAGGCCGGCACCCCGCGCGGCGGCTTCGCGCCGATGACCTCGGCAAGGTAGGGGAGCCATTCCCGCGCCGGGGCCGGGTCGTCGTCGACGACGTTGTAGACGCCGGGAGCGCCGCGGTCGAGGGCCGCGACGGTCGCCGACGCAGCGTCGCCGGTGTAGACGAAGGACCACACGCCGTCGCCGTCGCCCACGACGGGGAACCGGCGCTTGCGGATCAGATCCAGGGCCTCCTCCGACAGCGCGCCGGTGCCCCGGGCATAGAGGCCGCCGTAGCGAAGCACCACGCCCTCCAGGCCCTCGGTCGCTGGCACCGTCTCCTCGATGTGGCGGATCCCCGCCATCGTCTCCCGGGTCCACTTGACCGGGTGGGGGTCGAGGGGATCCGACTCGTCCTTGACCGCTCCACCCTCGCGCGGGTTGCTCCAACCGCCGCCGTAGCTCTGGACGATCAGGCGCCGGGCTCCCGCCTCCTGAGCTGCGCGGAGCAGGGTGTCGGTGCCCTTGGTGCGCAGCTGATTGGTGGTGGCGAACCAGCGGTCGAAGTGGCGCAGGTCCATCTTGCCGGCGAGCGCCGTCATCTCGTGGATGACGACCTCCGGCTGCGCTCGGCGCACCGCCTCGCTCATTGCCCGCTCGTCGAGCCCGTCGGCGATCGCCGGTTCGGCGCCGAGCCGCTGGACGGCCTCGGCGCCCTTCGCCGAGCGCGTCGTCGCGACCACGTCATGGCCGGCGGCGACCAGCTGGGGGACGAGTTGGACGCCGATCGCTCCTGTTCCTCCTGCGACGAAGACCTTCATCGTGCCTCCTCCTTCTCTCTGTCTGCAAGTACGTTGACGAGGCGCCGAAGCGCCTTCTCGTTCGCTCGGGCCACGACCGACCTGGTGATCGGCGCCATGAGCCTTTCCGTCAGCGGCGCCTCGAGCCAGGCGAGCTCGAAGTCGACCCTGGTGCCGCCGTCCGGCAACTCGGCGAGCGTGTAGGTGCCGCGGGTTCGCCGCCCGCCCCTGGCGCCGATCGACTCCTCGGTCGTCGTGCGCGGCCGCTCCCCCGAGATGACGGTCATGTCGAGCCAGTCGTCGGGGCCGGGGCTCGACGCGCACGTGCGCCCTGGCGCCGACGCCGGCGGCGGGGCCCGAGAGCTCCCAGTCGACCAGGAAGTGGTCGGTGAAGCGCTCGTGGTTCGCGAGCACGTCCAGGAAGTCGAAGACCTCGGTGCGCGGCTGGGGGACGGTGACGGTGGCGGTGACCGGTTTCATTGCAGAGCCTCCTCTCGGTCAGCCTCGTTCCAGGGATTGCATCACCTGGGGATCGATGACGCCGTCTTGCTGATCGGGCTTTACGACCTCGCGCGGCGCTCGCCAGAAGACGAAGACAGCGGCGGCCGCGACGGTCGCCGCGGCGATCAGCATCGCCAGGCCGAGGCCGTCGACGAACGCCGACTGCGCCTGCCCGACGAGCCGCATGCCCTCGGCGCCACCCACCTGCTGCGCGAGGGCGAGCGCCGCGGGCAGCGCCTCGTGCGCGCGATCCGCCAGCGTCGCGGGCGCGTGGGCGATGTGGGCGGGGACGCCGGCCTGGTAGCGGTCGGTGAGCGCGCTGCCCAGCACCGCGATCCCGAGCGCGCCGCCCACCTCGCGTGCCGCATCGTTGACCGCTGAGGCGACCCCCTGCTTGGAGCGCGGCAGCGAGGAGACGATCGCGGCCGTGGCCGGGGTCGTCGCCAGCGCCGCCCCGGCGCCCAGCAGGATGAGCCCGCAGAGGATCGGCCAGTAGGTCGACCCGGTGCCCAGCGTCGAGAAGATCACGAAGCCGCCGGCCATCGACAGCAGGCCGATGGGCGCGACCCGCGCCGGCCCGAAATGGTCGAGCAGGCGCGGGACACGGGGCGATAGGCCCATCATCAGGATCGCGACTGGGGCCAGCGCCAGCCCGGCCACCAGGGGGGAGTAGCCGAGCACGAACTGGACGTACTGCAGGATCACGAAGATGAACCCGAAGAACGCGAAGAACTGGGCGGTGATAGAAAGGGTGCCGGCACCGAAACCGGGGAGGCGAAACAGGCGCGGGTCGAGCAGCGGCTCGTCGCGGCGAAGCTCCCAGGCGACGAAGGCCACGATGAGCACCACCGCGGCCGCGAAGGCCGCGAGAGTGATCGAGTCGGTCCAGCCGCGGGCCGGTCCCTCGATGATCCCGTAGACGAGCGCGCTCAGCCCGGCGGCCGAGAGCGCGCCGCCGACGACGTCGAGGCGGGCACGGTCGAGCCTCGAGTTCGGCGCGATCCGCGCGGCCGCGATCAGCGCGACGAGCGCGAGCGCGCTCGTGAAGACGAACACGGACTCCCACGAGAACGCCTCGAGCAGGGCACCGGAGACCAGCAGGCCCAGAAGCGCGCTGCCACCCGCGACGCCGGCCCAGATCGACACGGCCTTCTCGCGCTCGTCGGCCGGGAAGACCGTGGTGATGATCGAGAGGGTGGAGGGCATGATCGCCGCGGCGCCCACGCCCATCGCCGCCCGCACCGCGATCAGCGCGCCTGGGTCGTTGACCCAGATGCCCTGCCCGGCGGCGATCGCGAAGATCGCCAGGCCCGTGAGGAGCACGGGCCGGCGGCCGATGCGGTCGCCGATCGCGCCGGCGAGCAGCAGCAGCCCGGAGAAGACGAGCGCGTAGGCGTCGACGATCCACTGGAGCTGGGTCGACGTCGCCTGCAGGTCGCGCGCGAGGTCGGGAAGCGCGACGTTCAGCGAGGAGACGGCGCTCACCACGGTCCCAAGAGCGAGGCACATCGCCGCCAGTACGAGCCGGCGCTGGCGCGCGCTGACGGCGCTGTCGTTGTGCGCCGTGGTCATCAGGCCGCTGCCTCGAGCATGCCGACCCGGTAATGGCCCGGCTCTGTGCGCGAGGTGATCATCAGCCGGTTCCAGGAGTTGATGGCCGCAACCTGAAAGACGACGTTGGCGAGCTCGCTCTCGCTGAGACTCGCGCTGGCGTCGTCCCAGACCTCGTCCGGGACGTGTCGCGCCACGCGCCAAGGGAGTAGAGACGCTCCTCGGACTCGCCCGCGGCGCGCGCCTCCTTCCAGTGCATATCGATGCAGACGGCGCAGCCGTTGATCTGCGAGGAGCGAAGGTCGATCAGGTTTGAGAGACGGGGGTCCAGCTCGATCGACTGCTCGAGGCGGTACGCCGCCGCCATCTGCTTGCGGGCCACCTCGTCGAGCTGGATCCGGTCGGCTGGGAAGGGACTGCTCATGATCTGCCTCCTCATGGAGTAAGTTCTACAGCGTTGACTTAACGTCGTTGACTTTACAACGTTGAATTCACATGTCAAGGTTGAAGCGGTTTGATTGAGAACACCAAGGCAGGCTCGACCAAGACTCCGCGCACCGGGCGGCGCCCGGGCACGAGCTCTTCTCGCCAGGACATCCTCGAGGCGGCGCGCAAGCTGTTCGGCGAGCGCGGCTACCAGGGCGCGACGATGCGGGCGATCGCCGCCGAGGCGGGTGTGGACGCCGCCCTCGTGGTCCACTTCTTCGGCAACAAGGCCAACCTGCTCTCCGAAGCGGTGGAATGGCCGTTCGACCCCGAGGTCGAGATGCCGAAGCTCCTGGCGGACGGCAGGCGCAACGTCGGCAGGCGCCTGGTCAGGCTGGTCGTGAGGAACTGGGACGAGGAGGGGCGCCGCAATCCGATCCTGACTCTCCTCCGCGCGGCCACCGTCGAGCCGCAGGCGGCTCAGATGCTGGCCGAGTTCCTGCGCTCGCGCCTGTTCGCGCCTCTCATGGAGCGCCTGGGCTCCGACCAGCCCGAGCTGCGAACCACCCTGGCCGCCTCGCAGCTCGTGGGGCTGGGGCTGGCCCGCCACGTGCTGCGTGCTGAGCCGCTTGCATCGGCGAAGCCGGCCGACGTGGTCGACTGGTACGCGCCGACCCTGCAGCGCTACCTGACGGGCAAGCTCGAGCGCTAGCCCAACCCCCGTCCTCGGCGAAGAAGGGGACGAGCGGTGTGAGATGCTGGGCGCGAGACCCCGGGATCGCAGGGAGGAAGCACATGGGCAGAGGCAGAGGGCTGACCGCCGGTCTGGCGCTGGTGCTGTTGATCCAGCTTGCCCTGCTCGCCGGCCCGGCCTCGGCCGAGAAGTCGCGCTGCGCCCCCTACCCCTGCTACCACACCGCCAAGGGCGTTCTCGACTGGAAGCCATCGATGGTCAGGCCCTACGACGTCGCTGGCGTGCCGCTGGCGAAGACGACCCGCACATCGCAGCCCGGGATGCTCGTCGGCTTGGACAACGGCGCCTGGTCCTACTGGAGCAAGGGCGACCTGAACGCCCAGGGGAGCAGCGCCCGCGGCAACGTCTACCACCTCTCCGAGTGGCCGTATGTGGACCGTCTCTACTACTACTCGCACAATCTGCTGTCGGTGCCGCCGACCGTCTGGACCGATGCCGCGCATCGCCAGGGCGTGAAGGTGTTCGCGACGCTCACGGGGGACTGCGACGACCTCAAGTGCGAGGACGAGCAGGACAAGCTCCTCACCCAGCACCGCGCCAGGCTCGTCGACCAGCTGCAGAAGATGGCCGCCGCCTACGGGTTCGACGGCTGGATGATCGACATCGAGCGGGACCCGAGCCCGAGCGTCAGATCGGGCCTGCTGAAGACGATGTCCGAGCTCTCGAAGCGCAGGCTTACAGGTGGCGCGCGGGTGGAGGTGGCCTTCTACGCGGCCCATCACACCTCGCTCGACTCGCTGACCTATTCGGGGTTGAAGGCGGCCGGCATCTGGCAGTCCGATTATGCGGGCGGCGGCGCGGTCTCCGATCCAAAGGAGAGCTTCGACTTCCTCAAGGCCCGGCAGGCGACAGACCTCGTCGACCACTCCTACTGGTCCACCTACGTCTACGGCTACGAAACATCTCGCAGCGATTGCCCCGGTGGGCGCACGACCGGGAAGTCCCTGTGGAACGGCAACGAGTGTCTGGACCTCAAGACGCTCTTCGCCAACCAGGGGAGCGCCCTGGCCCCCGGGAACCCGTCCGGCCGCTACCTGGCCCCGTCGCTCTTCGCCCCGGCGTGGACGATGTTCGGTGGGCTCGGCGACACCTCGGACAGGCTGCCCAGCCGGGCCACCTTCGAGAAGTCCGACGCCGCGCTGTGGCGGGGGCGGGGGTTCGTCGATCGCCGCGGTCGCTGCGTGCCGGCCGACCGCTCGGCCAATGCCGTGTCGTCGATGGTCGATGCCCGGCCGCAGATCGCCCGGGTGCCGTTCGTGACCCGGTTCGACAGCGGCGAGGGCACCTCGTTCTCGGTCCAGGGGTCGGTGATCAATCGGGGTGGCTGGAATCTGCTTTCCGCCCAGGATCTGCTCCCGGTCGCCTGGTGCTCCGAGGGGAACACGCTGAAGGCGGACCTTCAGTACGGGATCTCGTACGACGGCGGAAGCTCGATGCACGTAAGGGGTTACGCCAATGATCGACGGGGGCGGCGCATCTACCTGTACGGCGCGAGGGCGAAGGCCTCGGTCAAGACTCGGTTCGTGGTGCGCTACCGCGGCAAGAAGAGGGCGGCGCCTCACGTCGTCGTGTCAATGGCCGGCGTCCACAGGCCCATCGACCTGCGCACGAAGCGGCCTCAGAGCAACGGCAGCTGGCGGCTCCTCCGAGCCAAGCTGCCGGCCCGCGTCGTGCCCGGCACGTTGACTCGTGTCGGGTTGGGCTTCGGCGAGAAGGGCAGGCCCCGGAAGCAGGTGAACGTTCGCATCGGCGAGCTGCGGATCTTCAATCGCGGCCACGGCAAGCGCCCCGCGGCCATCCACCCGGCTCGCCGCGGCAACGACCTCTCGTGGAAGTCAGCCGGCGCCTCGACGCTCCACTACAACGTCTGGGCCTCCACGGGCGGTTGCCTGCGGTTCATCGGTAGAGCGCAGCTCACGCGCTACGACCTCGCGCAGCCGCTGTTCGGCCCCGCGCCGAGCGGGGGCCGGTACGAAGTCCAGCCGGTGGACGACGCGGGGCGCGCCGCAGGACTGTCCGGTCCGCCCTGCCGCTAGCAGAGCAAAGAAGCCGCATTTTGCGGAGGACTTGACGGGCGGGGCAGCGTGGGGGAGAGTAGGTGCGTTCCATTAGACGCCAATCAGGAGCGAGGCATGCCATGGGCATGAATCAACTTGCGGGGCTGCTCCGGGGCAACTCACACAACGGCAAGTCCCATCCGCTGAGCGAGCACGACGCGTACATGCGGATCTACGGAGAACGCCCCACAGGGACCCACTCGCATCGGGTAGTTCCGGCTGCACCGAACGGCGGCGAGCGTCGCCGTGATGCGCGCGGCCGATTCGTGCCCGTGGCGGGCAGCCCGCGAGGCGGCGGCTAGCTGAAGCCGGTCGTAAGCGCGACTCAAACCTCTAGCGCGCCGCGCGCCGCGCGCCGCGATGTTGATTCGCGGCCCCCGAGGCGGGGAAACTGGTTGACGAGGGCCGACGACGGATCCCAGCAGCTTTCACCTCGCTTACCCACGGTTCCTGCTCGGGTGCAAAAGACCAACCGCCGCCGCGGTGAGGCGTCCGTCGGCGCCCGACGCTAGCGCGTGGACGCGAAGCTCGCGCGCGCCGGCGAGGGGTCCGGGCCGCACGCGTTCACCGCGCGGACCCCGAAGTCGTAGCCGCCGTGGTGGAGGCCGGTGTAGACCTCGGGGGAACTGCAACGGCCCCAGGGCAGCCGCCTTGCGCGTCCCGAATGCCTGAGCTTGCACTGAAAGCCGAGCGTCTTGTCGGTCCCCCTGAACTTGACCCGTGCCTTTCGCTTGTCGCCGTTGACCTTCAGCCTGCTGATCTTCGTGTTCGGCGGACGGTGAGCCTTCGGGACGCTCGCGATCGCGTTGCCGATCCCGCCGACCGCGACGCACCGCGATCTGTCCGAGCACCCGATGGCGCCCAGGTCTCGAACGCTCCGGATCTTGGCGTGCCAGGCGTCGAAGCCTCCGGTCGGGTCGCTCGACGTCAGGACGTTGCCGCCCTCGTCCGCCGCTGCGCAGAAGCTCGCTGACTGGCAGGACAGGCCCCGGAACCCACCCGACGCCTGCGAGAAGGGCGGCTCGTGAGCCGCGAGGAACGGCGAGGACCACGTGACCGGAGCGCTCTTGCCGGCCTGCGCCAGCGCCGGCAGGACGAGCGCCACCGCGAGCATGACGGCGACGCCCAGACCGAGCCGCCCACGGCGTGAGATCCGCTTCCGGCCCTGCCTTTTGAACCGTCGCGACATGCTCCGACGCAGCCAACACCGTGGCTGGCCGGGAATTGCGGATTCCCCGGTTGGCCGCGATCGACGAAGCGCCCGCGGGCCTCCGGCCCACGGGCGCTTCGTCATGCGGTGCGGTGGTGCAGCCTCAGCTGCTGGAGGAGTCGCCGCTGTGCTTCACCTTCCAGGACACGCACTTGCCCAGGGCGTTCTTGCGCTTGCTGTGGTCGGTGCCGTAGGTCTCCTTGAACGCGTCCGCATCCGAGTCGCGCTCGGACTTGCACTCCTGCGCCGCATTCTTGAACTCGGCGACGTCCTCCTTGGCCTTCGCCTTGCTCGAGACACACTTGCCGTAGGCGTTGTGGCCGTCGCCGTAGGTCGCGGCGAATCCATCCGCGTCCGACGCCCGCTCCGACTTGCACTCCTGCGCGGAGTTCTTCAGATCGGTCGTCGTGTCGTCGGTCGTGCCCTTGACGCAGTTGCGCATCGCGTGCTTGCCGTAGGTCCCGCGGAACGCGCCCTTGTCGGCCTTCTTCTCGGCAGCGCACTGCTTGGCGGCGAGGTTCTTCGCATGCGCCTCGCTCGTGGCGTTCCCGGCGCTTGCAATCGAGGCGCTGACTAGCGCGACGCCCAGCGCAGCGCTGGCGATGATCGCGATCTTTCTCACAACGTTGCCTCCTCTTGGCTTGGGTCTTGCGTTGTCCGTCGAGTAGACGGATCGAGAGGACGCTTGTCAGGAGCTAGTTGGAGATTTCTTCGCGGAGCTGGGATTGGGGTCGGGCCGGTTCGGTTGGGCCGGCGCCGCGGCTGAATAGCCGTGGGGCTCCGTGCGGGACGTCGCGAACGATCCCGCGGTCGACGGGAGGCGAGGGGCTGCCCGACGAGGCGGGGTTGCCCGGCTGCGCGGTGCCGTTCGCGTGACTCGCGCCCGGTGTGGTTGCCGGCGGCCCGCCCGCGGTCGCGGGTGCGCCACCCGAATTTGCGTGTGCCGGCGGGCTGCCCGGGCTCGGACTCGGGTTGGATCCATTGGCGCTCCCGCCGTTGCCCATGCCCCTCCGGCCGGGCGGCGCCGTGTCGCTCGATTCCGAACCCGCACCCGCCGGCTTGGCTTTCGATTCGGCGTGCGCGGCGGCGCGGTGGGCCGTTGCGGCGGAAGCCGGCGCGGGCCTAACGCCCGCCGCGGGCGCGGCGGCCGCCCGGTCGCCGCCGCCGGAGAACGGCGTCTGGATCCCGCCGGAGATCCCGGCGGCTCCCGCACCCACCACGAGCACCGAGGCGATCGACGCCGCCTTTACACCCAGCCCGCCCAGAGCGGCGCCACCACCGCCGCCGACGGCCGCGGCACCGGCGCTCGCCGGCGCGCTCGTCGCGCTGCCCTTGCCGAAGCCACCGAGGAGCGAGGCGAGCATCCCCGATGCGGCCGCCGGGGCCAGCGGCAAGAAGAGCACCGCGAGGTCGGCCCGCCGGCTCTCGATCGCCGCCTTGAAGTCGCGACATGAGGCGCAGGCGCGGAGGTGGGCCCGCAGGCGGCGGCCGCGGAACATTCTTCCGTCGCGCTCGGAGATCGCCCGCCGCGCGGACTCGCAATCCAGCTCCCGTCCAGACTCGGCCGCGCGCAGCGATTCGCGCGCCTCGTAGACGAGCTGTCTCGCGGCAGCGTCAGAGGTACCAGTGGCGGTGGCGATATCGGAGTAGCTCAGGCCGCTCAGCTCGCGCATGACGAGCGCAGCGCGCTGGCGGTCGGGGAGCTCGCGCAGGTCGGCGACGAGCTGCCGCAATCGCTCGCGCTCCTCGAAGCGAGCGTCGGCGCCCGGCGCCAAGCCCTCGGGCAGGCGGTGTGGATCGAGCGGCACCGGCCGGCGGCGGACGATCGAGATCGCCTCGTTGTGGGCGACCCGGTAGAGCCAGCCGCGCAGCGAGGTGCGCCGCTCGGCGTTCGGCAGGTGGCGCAACGCGACCGCCATCGTGTTCTGCAGCGCGTCCTGGGCCTCTTCGGGCTCGCCCAGGATGGCGCGGCAGTAGTGGTAGATCTCGCGGTGGTATCGCGCGAAGACGGCCTCGAACGCGCGTCGTTCGCCGCGGGCCGCCAACCGGGCGAGGCGGTCCTCGCCGATGAGCCCTGGCGCCAGCCGGAGCATCGGCCGTCCGCGTGCCGTCACTGTCTCGCTCGAATGACTCACGTCGTGGCCGGGCGTCGTCGGTCCCTGGCGACCGCCTTCCACGTCATGAAATCACACACCGCAGGCGAGAGCTCCGGTTCGTTCGGAGGTGCCGAGGGCTCAACCGTCAGTGGCGAAGACAGCGAGCGACCGCGAAGGCGAGTCCGGCGCCTGGCGCGGGAAGAACGATGCCGCGCCAGCGCCGGTCAACCGGAAAACAGTGAATCCAGCGCGTTGATGAAGGCCCGCGTGTGATCGTCCACGTCGGCCTCGGTGGTCGCCGGGCACATCAGTGCCATGTTGTGGAAGGGCGTCATCAGGATCCCCCGATTGAGCGCGTGGAGGTGGAGGAAGCGCTCGAGCTCGCGGTCGGTGCTCGCCGCGGCCTCCGAGCCGTTGCGGGGCGGGGCGTGGCGAAAGCCGTATTCCACCCGGCAGCCGAGGCGGGTCACGTGCCACGGGGCGCCGTGGGCGACGATCACGTCGTTGACGCCCGTCTCGAAGCGCTTGCCCAGCTTGATCATGCGCTCGAAGGCCTCCTCGGTGAGGACCCGCTCGAGGGTCGCCCGCGCCGCCGCGAGTGAGAGCGCGTTGCCGGACAGCGTGCCGCCGATCCCGCCCACGTCGCTCACCTCGAGCGTCTCCAGATAGGCGCCGACGCGATCGGCGACCTCGGTGCTCATGCCGTAGGCGGCCGCCGGCACGCCGCCCGCGATCGGCTTGCCGAGGGTGACGAAATCCGGCTCGAGCTCGTGCGCGCGGGTGTAGCCGCCCGGGCCGGCGGAGAGGGTGTGGGTTTCGTCGATCGCGAGCAGGGTGCCGTGCTCGCGGGTCAGCGCGCGGAGCGCGTCGTGGTAGCCGGGGTCGGGCAGGATGATCCCGATGTTGGTCATCGCCGGCTCGGCCAGCACGCAGGCGACGTCGCCCTCCGACAGGGCCCGGTCGAGCGCCTCGACGTCGTTCCACTCGATCGCCCTCGTCGTCTCCGCCACGTCGACGGGCGGACCGACGTTGTACGGGCGCGAGCGCGTCTCGCCGCCGACCTCGATCGCGAACGTCTCGTCGACGCTGCCGTGGTAGCACCAGGCGTAGACCAGGATCTTGGGCCTGCCGGTGACCGCCCGCGCGAGGCGAATGGTCGAGCGGTTGGCGTCGGTGGCGGTGAGCGTGAACTGCCAGTAGGGGAGGCCGAAGCGGCGCCCGAGCTCCTCGCCCACCCAGCTCGAATCCTCGGTGGGAAGCATCAGCGTGATGCCACGGGCGGCCTGTGCGGCGATCGCCTCGGCGGTGGCCTGCGGCGAGTGGCCGGTCATCGCGCCGGTGTCGCCCAGGCAGAAGTCCACGTAGCTGTTGCCGTCCACGTCGGTGAAGTGGGCGCCCTCCGCCTCCGCGACGAACACCGGATACGCGCCCGCCCACTCGGTCATCCAGGGCATGGGCACGCCCGCCAGCAATGACCGCTTGCCCTGCTCGAACAGCTCCCTCGAGCGGGGGTGCTGCTCGACGAACCGCTCCTCCTCGGCCCGCAGGAGCCCGGCGAGCCGCGCGCGATCCATCGCCTCCGTCACGGCGTCAGCATATGCGCGACCGAGCTGGCGGTCGACCGCGTCAGCCGCCGACGCCGTTGAACGTCAGCCAGGGCCCGGCGAGCGAGAGGCTCGCAGCGCCGATCGCAAGCCCCGCCGCGATCGCTGCGGCGACCACGACGATCCGCGCGGTCGAACCAGCCACCGCCGCCTCGGGTGCCGCGCGCCGCCAGTCGGCCGTCGCCAGGCTCGGAAGGCGGAGCACGTGTCCCAGCACGTGGACCGTCATGAAGCCGAACCAGACGAAGAAGCTGACCTTGTGGATGAGGAGCAGCCGGCCGGTATCCGGACCGTGGACCAGCAGTGCGACCCCGCTCGCCAGGACCAGGACGGTGAGGCCGACGGTGAAGGGCGCCGACACGCGGAGGATCAGCGACGGTGCGCCCCTGGCCCTGTAGGCGGCATCCTTCGTGTAGTAGCGGACGAACCGGTATCCCGTGCTGCCGAGCTTGAGCAGGACCGGCGGGATGAGCGCGACCCCGATCAGGATGTGCTCCTCGAGCAGCGGCCCGACGAACGCGATCGTGATCCCCTCGGCCGCCAGCATCACGAGCAGCACCACGGCAGTGGCGGCCGTCAGCCGCTCGTTGCCCGCGATGCCTCCGGTGCGATCTCGAAGGCGGCCCCGGGCCGGCGTGGGCTCCTCCGCGGGCCGGACCGCTCGTGATGCGGATCTGGATTCCACGGTCGCGCAGGGTGCGGCCTGCGTCTAATCGCACTTTGAGCCGGCGCGAAGAGTTCTCTTACGGTTTCGACCGGTGCCTTCTTCAGGAGCGGCGACGATTTCCGGCGCTGTCGGCGGTCTAACTTTCAGATACCCAACCGGAGGAGGTCGGAAATGGCAGACACCGGAACAGCAACCAGCATCACCCAGGTGGGGACCGTGATCGTGACCGTCAGCGATCAGGACAGCGCGATCGAGTTCTTCACCGACAAGCTCGGCTTCGAGAAGCGCAGCGACATTCCGTACGGGGAGGGTCAGCGCTGGGTCGACGTAGCGCCGTCGGGCTCCGCAACGAGCATCGCGGTCGTCCCGCCGATGGGGGACAACCAGCCCGGGGGCGAGAGCGGCATCGCGTTCGCGACCGAGGACATCGACGCCGACCACGCGGCCCTGCGCGAGCGCGGCGTCGACGTGGACGACGAGGTCATGCGCATGGGCGATCCCGTGCCGCCGATGTTCTTCTTCCGCGACCCGGACGGCAATCGCTACCTCATCGTCGGGCACCCGGGCTGAACAGCGGCCGGAGCGCGAGGTCGTCCATCATGAGGTGGATGGACGACCTCGCATCGCTCGCCGGCGAGACCTACTGCTACCTGACCACGACGGGCCGCGTCAGCTGCGAGCCACGTGAGATCGAGATCTGGTTCGGCCTGGACGGCTCGACTCTCTACATGCTCTCCGGCGGCCGCGACGGTTCCGACTGGGTGAAGAACCTTCTCCGCGAGCCCGCAGTCGCGGTGCGAATCGCCGACCGGACCTTCGACGGGCGCGCGCGGGTGGCTGAGGACCCGGACGAGGACGAGCGCGCCCGGGAGCTCGTCTTCGAGAAGTACTCGCCGACGTACTCCGGCGATCTGACCGAGTGGCGGCGGCGGTCGCTGCCGATCGCGGTCGACCTCGCCTCCTGAGGCGGCTCGAATAGGGTCAATCGGTGGCCCGAGCACTTGGAGCAATCTCGTTGACCGCGGCCGCGCTGGCCATGACGGCCGGGAGCGCGTCCGCCGTGCCGATCTCGTCGGTGCCGCCCCCTCCGTCGCTGCCCGCCTTCTCCGGTCACGCGTTCACGGGCAAGCCGGCCCGGCATGCCAGCACGCCGCCCCAGAACCCGTTCCTTGCGAAGAACCCGAACAGCAACATCCACAACGACACCTGGATGACCGACGCGTATCGGCGGCCCGGGCCGGTCGGCAGCCAACTCCAGGCGACCTCTGAGCAGAAGCCCCCGTCGCTCTGCGGCTCGATCACCTTCGACACTCACGGCCGGATCGCCACGGTCTGCCCGTCCGCGGTCGCGCCGCCCCAGGCCCGGATCATCGACCCCGATTCGCTCGCGACCCTGGCGAGCTACGACTTGCCGAACGCGCCGGACCCGCCGGGCACCAAGACGTACCAGAACTTCACCGGCGGCGGCTATTTCTTCCTCGACAAAAAGAACCGATTCTGGGTGCCGACAAAGACCGACCACATCTTCGTCCTGCGCGAGGCGGCCGGCGGCACCAAGCTCGTCAAGACCGCGGACTGGGATCTCACCGGCGTCCTCGACGAGTCCACCGAGCGCATCACCTCGGCGGTGCCTGACTTCAACGGCCTGATCTGGTTCGTCTCGAAGAAGGACGGCAAGGTGGGGACCCTCGATCCGCGGACCGGCCGGATCCGGGTGCGGAAGCTTGGCGAAGAGATCGAGAACTCCTTCGCGGTCGGACAGCGAGGCGTGTTCATCGTCTCCGACAAGCGGATGTACCGATTCCAGGCGAAGGACAACGGCAAGCCGCAGATCAGGTGGCAGCACGGCTACCCGAACTCGGGGATCGTCAAGCCCAGCCAGCTGGACGCCGGATCGGGCACGACTCCCACGATCCTCAACGGCGGCTTCGTCGCGATCACCGACAATGCGAACCGGATGGACGTCGTCGTCTACCGCACTCGCAACAACCTGCGCAAGGGCCAGCACCGAAAGGTGTGCCAGGTGCCGGTGTTCAAGAAGGGTGCGAGCGCGACAGAGAACACGCTGCTGGGTGCCGGCCGCTCGCTGATCGTCGAGAACAACTACGGCTACCAGGACCCGTTCGGCCCGAACTCCGGCGCCGTGACCCAACCCGGGTTCGCCCGTGTCCACATCAAGAAGAACGGCAGGGGCTGCAAGAAGGTCTGGACCAACCACGACGTCCGGGCGCCGACAGTGGTGCCGAAGGTCTCGACGAAGACGGGGCTCGTCTACACCTACTCGCGCCCACCCGACCCGAGCGGCTCGCAGGGCTACTACTGGACGGCGATCAACTTCCACAACGGCAAGACGGTCTGGCGGCAGTACGCCGGCTCCGGGCTTGTCTACAACAACAACTACGCCGGCATCGCCATCGGCCCAGACGGCACCGCCTACCTGGGCGTGATCGGCGGGATCCTGGCGCTGCGCGACGGCTAGAGCGAGCGGCGCTAGCCGCTGAAGCGCTCGACGAGGCGGGCGGCGTACCAGTCGGGCCAGGAGTCGTCAGGGGACTCGGCCGCGTAGTCCTTGTCCAGCTTCACGAGCATGTAGGTGAGCTCGCTGCGCACCGGTGCCGTTCCCAGGAGGTCTGGTAGCTCGGAGTGCTGCGTGAGCCAGTCGGAGTACCAGGAGGCCCAGTCTGGATCCTCGCCGTCGGTGATCCGAAAGACGATGTGATGCGTCTCGCCGGCCTCGTGGAGCAAGTCGCTGATCTTCTTGGCGTTTTCGTTCATACCCTCTAGTGCCGCACTCGCACTCGACGTTACGGCTGCTCCTCGGGCCCGGAGCCGGCCATCATCGCGGAGCAGCCACCTGGCCCCCCGGGATGACGATCAGATGCGCGACGAGGGCGGGGTCCGTCTTGCCCCCGTCGTAGCCTCGACGGGTCGATGGGCGAGGTGATCGAAGGAGTCGGCGCCGAGCAGCAGAAGCGGATCAACGAGCTCCGCAAGGCTGGAGGCTTCTTCTGGATCGACGTCTCGCTGAGCCAGACGAGTCGCGACGCCCTTGGCAAGGCGCTCGGGGTTCCGGACCACGCGCTCGATCCGCTCGTCGACTTCCGCCGCGAGGCGCCCCCGTCGCGGAAGTTCCACTCGGATGGCGAGCATGTCGTGTTTGCGTTCAGCTGCTTCCTGGAGCCGCCCGAGGAGCCCGAGGGAATCCACCAGCCGCTGCGGGCCATCGAGGTCCACATCCTGATCACGGGCGACTACATCGTCACGCTCCACCAACATCCGATGTCCCTGCCGAAGGAGCTTTCGCCGCAGACGCCGGAGAGGCGCAGCGAGCAGTACGTCGTCTACGCGATCCTCGACGCGATGGTCGCGACCGGCTTCGACGCGCTCAACGAGGCCGAGTTGACGCTCGAGGGCATGCAGCTCACGGCAACCGACCTGCGGGCGTCGCGCGTGCGCCTGGCGACGCTGCGGGCCGTGAACTCCAGACTGTCGCGGATGAGGCGGCGGCTCGGCCCCCAGCGCGGGATCTTCGAGCGGATCAGTGAGGAGATCGGTCGCATCGAGGGCCTGGAGTCCGACAGCGAGCAGTACTTCGAGCGGATCTACTCCCAGCTCAACCGCCTGGTCGACGGGATCGATGCGGCGGACGACGGGATGGCGAAGCTGATCGACCTGCGGCTCAACGAGACGATCTACTGGCTGACGGTGGTCGCGACCGTGTTCCTGCCGCTCACCTTCGTGACGGGGTTCTTCGGCATGAACTTCGCCTGGATGGTCGACCGCCTCGACACGTTCCTCGCATTCATGGTGCTCGGGATCGGCGCGCCGGTCCTCGGCGCGGTTGCGACCGTGTGGCTCGTGCGCCGGCGAGGGACTCCAATCGAGCCGGATCAGGCTAAGGACCTATCCCGACTCCACGGGCACTCCCCCTGACGGGATAGGCCCCGAGCCGCCCGGGCCCTGAGGCGTATACATTCGGGCCTCATCCCCACGACCCGAGGAGGAGAAGCTGATGAAGGTAGGAGTTGGGCTTCCGTCCACGATCCCCGGCGTCGATCGCGACTCGCTGCTCACCTGGGCGCGCAAGGCAGAGGAGCGTGGCTTCTCCACGCTGGGCACGATCGACCGCGTCGTCTACGGCAACTACGAGCCGCTGACCGCACTCGCGGCGGCCGCGGCGGTGACCGAGCGAATCCGGCTGACCACCGACATCCTCTTGGGTCCGCTTCGCGGCAACGGAGCGATGCTCGCGAAGCAGGCCGCGACGATCGACTCGCTCTCGAACGGCCGCCTCACGCTGGGAATCGCGGTGGGGCTGCGCGAGGAGGACTACGCGGCGACGGCGACCCCGTTCGACGAGCGCGGCAAGCTGTTCGACGCCCAGCTCGCGGAGATGAGGCGAGTCTGGAGGGGGGAGGAGTACGGACCGGCCGGCGCCATCGGGCCGCCGCCCTCGCGTCCCGACGGTCCCGAGCTCGTCATCGGCGGCACGGTCTCGGCCGCCTTCCGGCGCATCGCCGAGCACGGCGATGGCTGGACGATGGGAGGCGGCACACCTGAACAGTTCAAGGAGATGTCGGAGAAGGTGAGGGCGGCCTGGTCCGAGGCGGGCCGCGAGGGCGATCCGCGGCTGATCGCGCTCTGCTACTACGCGCTCGGCGAGCACGCGGAGGAAGCCGCGAGGGAGGAGCTCGGCGACTACTACGCGTGGCTCGGCGAGGACATCGCGGGTCAGATCGTCGCGGGTGCCGCGACCGACGAGGACACGGCTCGAGGCTACCGCGACGCATTCGCCGAGGCTGGCGCGGACGAGTTGATCTGCTTCCCCACCTCGACCGACCCCGCGCAGGTGGACCTGCTGGCCGACGCCGTGATGTAGCACCCTGGCCGCTCGGCCGACGGTTGTCGGTTGATATGAGGATCCGCACTATCTACCTTTCAGGTGGGCGGGGCGAGCCCCGCCCAGGCGCTCAACCCGGAGCGCCGGGAAGAGAGGTTTCAGTGCCAGCAGCCGATACGAAGGTTGGATCATGGGGGGGCAGGAGCCAGGCGGTCGAATGGGGCCTGCTCTGCAGCATCGACTCCCGCCGCTACTTCACGGCACTCGGGGAGGGGTGGGAGGACGCGCTCGGGTGGACCCGCGAGGAGCTCTTCTCGCGGCCGTTCACGGACTTCGTGCACCCCACGGAGCGGGACGGGACGCTCGCCTCGCTGGCGGCCGCCTGGCAGGGCGACTCGGCGGCGGTGGCGCTCGATACCCGCTTCCGGATGCGCGGCGGGCGCTGGCACCGGGTGCGGTGGAGCCCATCCCCGGATCGCACCGAACTGGCTGCAACGGTACGCGCCGTTTCGCCTCCCGCCGCAACCTCGCGCGAGTACTCGGTTATCGGCGCCGCGCTTCGGCCCCTCGCGGCGGTCGCCCTGATCTGCGCGGCGGTCGGCATCGGGTTGCTGCTCACGTCCTTCGCTCCGGCGGACAATGGGCATGCTCTGGTCTCGGGCGCGAGCCAGGTACCGGTCGGGATGGACGGTCCGGTCACCAGTTCTGGGCCGACCCTCCTCACCCGGGACGGCACGACCCAGCCGGCCGGCGTGGTCGGCGCTCCGCTCGAGCGGTAAACCCGCTCGGACCGCGATTTACGTGAGCGCCGTGTGAGTTTCCGCCTGGGGCGTTGTTAACATGCCGCCGCTCTGAGCTGAGTCCCCGCCACATATCGCGGGGATCGGGGGACCCAAGTCGTTTGGGGCGAATCGCGGCCGGAGCGCCGTGTAGCGCCAGCTCTTTCGGCGCGAGCCCGTCAGCTAACCCCGAAAGCGACGGAAGAGGAACGCCGTGTTGCGAAGTGCCCGCCGCGAGGCGGGGAGGACCGAACTTCACCACCTCACCCCGCCGGGGGTGAACCGGTAGCCAGGACCCGCGCCCTGACCGTGATTTGCACGGCTCGGGGGCGGGAGTGAGAAAGGCAGGAGGGCGCGCCGGGGTCGCGATGCGGCCGCGACCCCCGCGCCGCCCAGTTTCGGCCGCCGTGCTCTTAGCCGAAGGCCCGACCGTTGCGGTTGTCGAAGCGGTCGCGCGCCGCGCCCGCGGGAATCCTCACCTTCGCGCCGTGCGGGACACGGATCGTAAAGACGCCGCCGGGACCCGCCCTGGCGGTGCGGGAATGGCCGTCGATGAGGAAGGTCACTCCGCCGCCGCCCGTCACCCTGCCGGGCCGCGCCGTCAGGCTCGCGTTTGAGTCCGGAGGCGGCTCGCCGACGGCCTCGTGGACGACCGGCTTCGGGTAATGGAGCTCGACCGCCACCCTGCCCGCCGGGGCATGCACCCGCTGAACGGTCATCGCGTGCGAGGGCCGCAGGCGGAAGCTCCGCGAGGTCAGGCGGTAGCGGTTGGCGGTGATCCGGAAGCGATATGTGCCCAGGCGGTGGTCATAGGGCGCCTCCCACTCGGCGCGGTAGAGGCCGTTGGAGTCCACCTGCCAGAGGACGTCGATGCCCAGGTCGGAGTCGACGGTGTGCCAGCGCCCGCCGGAGCGGCGCTGGATCCGGACGAAGGCTCGATCGAGCGGCCGGTCGAGCCCGCGGGGGCCGCCCTGCCATGCGACCGCGGGGTGGAGGAGCCGCCGCGCGGTTCGCTGCGGCTGCTTGACCATCCTGCCGTTGTCGGCGCCCCTTGGGAACAGCGGGGCCTTCGCCGTGACCCCGTTGCGCGGGTCGTACGCGTACGGCTTGGGCGCCTTGCGCCCGTTTACGAGGTCGTGCGTCAGCTTCACCAGCGCCTCTTGGAGGGCGACCGAGCTGGCGCGACCGTAGATCGTGGCCGCCCCCTCGTAGTGCTGGGCGTCGTACTCCTCGGGCGTCGTGAAGTAGTCCGCGTACTCGTTCGCCAGGCCGGAGATGACAGCGCGGGCCACCCCGTGGCCGGCGGCCGCCCTTTCCACCGCGTGGCGCACCCTGCGTCCCATCTCCTCGGTCATCTCGCCGGGGATCGAGACGACCATCCGGTCGCCGACCTGGACTGCCATCAGCGGTACCGCCCGCGGCACGTTCAGGGGGATCGGGGTCTGGATCTTGTCGCCCTGCGCGCCGGCGCCGACCGGCAGGTGGTCACCTTCGAACGGGACGCGGGTCTCGTCATACAGCGGCCCGCGACCCTCCTCGGAGCCCGTGAACTCGGCCTGGCCGAAGACGCCCTTGTTCGCAACCGGCCCGGCCGCGGTGTGCTGGCCGCAGAAGCACATCCGCGTCCAGCGTCGCGCGAGGGTGGGCGTGCGATCCATGTGCTGCCCGGCCTGGCGCCACGCGTCCATGAACTTGCGCGCTTCCACCGTGCCGACGTGATCCGCCTGCGCGGGCCCCCACTTGTCGAGCCCCGACGATTGATCGCCCTCGTCCGTGTTGCCGTAAGCGTCGACGACGTCCTGGCCCTTCGGGACCCTCCCCTTGCGGCGGATCGCCCGCTCCACCAGGTGGGTTGCCGCCCCGTGGTGGTCCTCGTTGTAGTAGGTGAACTGGTAGTGGTTGACCGTGCCGTGGTTGGCGAAGGTCGACCACATGCCGACCGGCACGTCGCGGCCGCCGATGACCTTGTCGACGCGCAGGACGTTCGCCTCCGGGTCGATCGTGTGGAGGCGGCCTTTGGGGTCGTCGCTCACCTTCCCCTTCCCGTACGGCAGGTGGATGCCGTGGTCGTAGAGGTGGGCCTCGAGCGAGCGGTTCTTGGTGAGGTGGTCGATGCTGACCTCGCCCCAGCCGAGCTTGCCGGGACCAAGGTCGGAGTTGGCGCGGCGGATCGCGCGGGCGAGCTGCCTGACCTCGAACGAGTAGAGCTGAGGATCGAGCTTGCCGGTGAGGTCGAAGGTCGTGGGCGACTTGATGGTCATGAAGACCGAGTTGTAGGTCGGGAAGTTGTAGAAGCCGGTCGGGGCGGCGTGCGTGTGAGAGGCCGAGTCGAGGACGTTTCGCTCCGAGAAGCCCAGGTCGCGGACGCGCCTGGCGGCCTGGTCCATCATCCCGCCGGGAATCCCGTTCAGGTCCTCACTCACCAGGGCGACCTTGCTGCCACCCCGCCGCAGCACGATGACCCGCGCCCAGAGCCTCGTGTTCTGGCCGACGATCACGCCGTCGGAGCGAACCCAGCCCATCATGTAGTAGCCGGTGGGCGGGGTGATGTCGGCGCGGCCCACGCCCACCTGAAGCTTGGGCGCGGCAGACGCCGGCGGGCTCAACGCGAGCGCAAGCAGGCCGGCGGCGACGAGCGTCAGCGCGAACCTGCGTCCTATCCGTGGCGCGGTCGCCATCGCGCTCCACAATCTAGGCGGCAAACGAGCCGCGTGTGCCGGTTGGGCGCCCGACTGGGCTCGTTTTCAGTCGCCCTCGATGCGGTGGCGAAACGCCTCCGCTGGCTCGACCGTCGCGCCGGTCAGCCGTGCCCGGTCGGCCAGCCAGCGGTCCGAGGTGACGACGCGGATGGCGCCCGGGTCATCGTCCGCCTGAAGGCGGCGGGCGATCTCGTCGTCGGCAGAGTTGGGTCGCGGTCGTGGGGCGTGCGCGACCTCGATCACGGTCGAGCGGATGGGCGGCCGCGGCGGCTGCTCGAAGACGACCGTGACGTCGTCGCCGCCCGACGCGACCCATCGCTCGAGCATGTCCACAAGGCGGACCATCGCCGCATGGCGGTCCTTCCACCAGTGATCCGGGCGGGTCCCGATCACGTTCATGCCGTCGACGAGGTAGCGCACTCCGGCGGCAGGCTAGTGGCGTGAGCCGAAAGTTCGCAGACAGCCGCGCGGCGTCCCGCTGCCACGAACGCCGGGCCACTCGCGAATCTGCCCGCGAACCTCCGACTCACGCCACGCCGCGGTAGGGTCAGGGCGTGACCATGGAGGGCACACAGGAGTCTCTCGACGAGGTGCTGGTCGGCGATCGCGAGCGCTGGAAGGACGGCCCGCCCCACGAGCTGTTTGCGCGGATGCGGGCGGAGTGCCCCGTCCACTGGTCGGACAGGATCACGGAGTACCCGGAGGAGGCCGGGTACTGGTCGCTGACGACGGCCGGCGACATCCACGAGGTCAGCCACGACTGGGAGACCTACTCGTCGGAGCGCGGTGGGATCACGGCGATCACCAACGCGATCATGCCGCTCGAGCTCATCCGCGCCATGTTCATCGGCATGGACCCGCCCAAGCACGATCGCCTCAAGATGCTGTTTCAGCGCGGGTTCACGCCCAAGCGCATTGCCGAGCACCAGGATGCGATCCACGCGATCACGCTCGAGGTCATGGAGCGCCTCGATGGGCGCGAGGAGTGCGACCTCGTGACCGACGTGGCGCAGCCGGTCGTCTCGCGCGTAATCCACAGCTTCATGGGGGTGCCGCCGGAGGACGACGCGGACTGGGCGCGGCTGATGAACAGCATCATGGGCGCGGGCGATCCGGACGTGAACCCGGATGTCGAGTCGGTCATGAAGCGGGACGTGCCCGAGCTCTTCGAGCGAGTCAATCGCCTGATCGCGGAGCGGCGCGAAAACCCGACCGACGACCTGACCAGCGTCCTGGTCCACGCGGAGGTCGACGGCCAGAGCCTCGAGGAGCACGAGATCGTGATGGGCTTCTTCCTGCTCGTCGCCGCCGGCAACGACAGCACGAGGGCCACCTACGCGAGTGGCATGAGGGCGCTGATGGAGAACCCGGACGAGCGCCAGAAGCTCCTCGACGACCCCTCGCTCATCCCGAGTGCGGTCGAGGAGTCACTGCGCATGTATCCCGCGTTCGCACACTTCCGCCGGACCACCACTCGCGACGTCGAGCTGGGCGGCCAGACGATCAAGGAGGGCGAGAAGGTGGTCATGTGGTACGTCTCGTCGAACCGCGACGAGACCCGCTACTCAGAGCCGGACCGCTTCGACGTCGAGCGCAACCCCGAGCATCAGGCATTCGGCGCCGGCGGTCGCCACTTCTGTCTTGGCACGGCGCTGGCGCGCCTGGAGCTGCGGATCCTCTTCGAGGAGACCCTGGCCCGCTTCCCGAAGATGGAGCTCGCGGGCAGGCCCGAGCAGACCGAGTCGCCGTTCGTCAACCAGCTGAAGTCGCTGCCGGTCCGGCTGAACGCTTAGCTGCGCCGCAGACTTCGCACGACCCCTTGGGATGTTGGGCCGTCGCGTCAGCGATCACGTCCACGGCATCGAGCGTCGCCGTGTCCCTGCCAGAACCGCAATTGATCCGGTCAACCATGCTGTCGCGGGCATCGATGCGATCGTTGCCGGCGCCGCCGTACAGAAGGTCGTGCCCAGGGCCGCCCGTGATGGCGTCGCTTGCGGCCCCCAGTCGACGGTGTCATTACCGGGCCCCGCGCAGAGCGTGTCGTTTCCTCGCATGCCCCGCAGGCGGTCGTGGCCGGCCATCGAATCGATGAAGTCGGACCCCCCGCCGCCGCGAAGCAGGTTGGGACCGGATGCGCCCGCGATCGGATGCCCCGGGCCGAAGCATCCTCGCTTCGCCGACAACACGTGCCGTTGCCAGCTGGGAGTCTGACTGCCGTCCGACTGGTCGAGCAGATGCGGATCTGATCCGTCCTGGTTGACCACGTGCAGGAAAGGCCCGCCGAGCACCTCGGTGTAGCAGCGGCGTGAGCGCTCGACGTCGCCGGAGACGATGAAGTGGGTGAGGACGATTCCTTCATGTGGTGCGGGGAGCTTGGCCATCGAGCCTCCTCTCGTTCGATTTCAGACCGCATTCATACGCAGTGAACTCAGGTTGGGCGGCGCGGCTGCCGATATTCAGGCCGTGAATCGGATTGCCCCACCGCGTCAGTCGAGGCTGCGCCGTCGGCGCGGTCGCCTCGTGACGTTGATGGAGACGCTTTCGGCGGACTCCCGGCACGAGATTCGCTGGGCTCGCCGGGCACAGAGTCGGGACCGCGCGCGACGGCTCGAGCGCCTGCTCGCCGGCTCTGGAGTGCGCCTGCTCAACGAGCGCCGGGTTCCGGGCGCGCGCGCCACGGTCGACCACCTGGCGATCGGGCCGCAGGGAGTGACGATCATCGACGCCGTGTACGAGACGGGGAGGGCGCGCGTGGTCGACGGCCGATTGCTGATCGACGGCGAGGATCGGACGGTGCTCGTCCGCAATGTCATGCGCCAGGTCGAGGTCATCCGCCTCGGTCTCTCTGCGTCGCCGAGCATTCCCGTGAGTGGCGCGATCTGCTGGCTCGAGCCGGATGGCCTGCCGCGGGTCCGCAAGCTCGAGCTCGGTGGGGTGCTGATCGACGGGCCGCGCGCGATCGCCGAGGAGCTCCGCCGTCCCGGACCGGTGCCGCCGAGGCGCGCGCGACAGATCGCGGGCGTGCTCGACCGCCGCCTCCCAGCGCACCACTAAGGTGGGGCCGCCAATGGCCGCCGAGGAGACCCCGGAGCGTCGCACCGCCCCGACCGGGCCCGACGACGCCGCCGTGTCGCGGGATCCGGGGACCCCGGACACCGCGCCGGACGACGCCAACGACCTTCAGGGCTTCCATTTCCGCCGCCTGATGAGGAAGCGCTCGACCTGGCTCTGGGGCGGGATTCCGACCGTGGTGCTGGCGATCGCGCTCGCCTTCGGGAACCCGCTGTGGATCCCGATCATCCTTGTCCTCGGGCTCCTGGTCACCGTCGTCGTCTGCTGGATCAAGGCCAACTCCCAGGCCGAGGACGACTTCTTCAAGGCCTACGCGGAGCAGCGCGGCCTGACCCGCGTCGAGCGCGGGCAGCTTCCCGGCTCGACCCCGCTTCTGCGCAAGGGCGACGAGCGCAAGGCGGAGGAGATCCTCGAGGGCCCGCTCGGCGACGGCTCCAACGGAAGCGTCGCCCTCTACACCTACACGGATGTCTACTACGACAAGGACGGCCGTCACGAGACGGACTACCACTTCACCGTCTCGATGACGGACATACCCGAGTGTTCAGAGCGCCTGCCGGCGCTCTACGCGAATCGCAAGTTTGGGTTCCGCGCCCTCGAGAAGGTCGAGGACGTCTTCCGCTCCAACGAGCGCCTGAAGCTCGAGAGCGAGAAGCTCGATACCGAATACGAGATCTTCGCGACGAAGGAGCAGGACCAGAACTTCCTGCGCCAGCTCTTCTCGCCGACCTTCATCGTTTGGATGACCGACGGGGCTCCGGACAAGTTCGCGTTCGAGCTCGAGGGCGGGGTCCTCTGTTGCAACCTCAAGGGTCACAAGAAGGACGCCCTCGAGCTCGACGCGATGCGGGGCGCCGCCGCGCACATCGCCGAGCGCATTCGCGACGAGATTCGCGAGGGCGCGACCACGGCAGCCGGCTAGCCCGGCCGTTCTTCGCTACTGGCGCACGATTCGATAGCGCCGTGTGATGTGGTGGGTGTGGTGGTGCACTCGCACCCGCTCGCGCACGACGACGTGATGGTGCTTCTTGAGCCAGTGCCGCGACCGGCGCCGAACCCGCATCCGGATCCGCTTGTGGTGGCCGGCTCGCACCCGGGCGTGACCGGCGCGGGTCACGCGGCGCTCGCCCTTGTGGGCGAGCGCGACCACCTTGATCCGGCACCTACCGGGACGCTCCTTCTTGGAGCACCGGGCGCGGATCTGAAGCCGGTTGTGTCGAAGCACGGCCGTGTGCCCAGAGCCCCCGGGGTGGTGACCTGAGCCCCCGCCCGGATGAGGCGGACGATGGTGCCCGTGTCCTCCACGTGTGCTTCGGGAGGCGCGGAGCACGATGTTGTCGTAGTCAGCCGTGGCGTCTGGAAAGACCTGGGCCCCGGCCTTGAACGCGGTCGTGACCTTGATGCCGTAGCGCTTGCCGACCTGCAGCGCGCCACTGCCGAGCCTCACCCTCTGCCGTGTCCAGCCTGGGGTCTCGTGCATTCTGCGTCCGTCTATCGGCGCCACCGCGACACCAGTGGCGGGGTTGACGATCTCGACCGTATAGTGCGCCGAGTTGCCCTCGACGTCCAGAAGGCCGGCGATGTCGAAACGGCGGGTTATGAGCAGATCGAGGTGGTTCGGGCGCTTGCCCTTGGCGCCCCGGTAGCGAAAGCCGGGACTGCGCCAGGTGCCGCTCGACACTCCGGCGGCCCCCAGGCTGCCGTTGAGCCTGGTGTCGATGTATCCGCTGCCGCGGACGCCGCCCTGTCCATGCCAGGAGTTGGAGACCGTGTGGCAATTCACCTGCGGATCGCACAGGCCCTGCCCGTAGTCCACCGTGCTGGTCCAGCCGCCGGCGCCGTGGGCGAACGTGCGTGCATCCCTTCGCGGCTGATACTTGCTGACCGTCCCTGCATTGGCGGACGCCGCGAGCAACGCGAACGACACCCCGAGCGCGAGCACGCCAACCACTTGGACACGTCGACGACCTGTCATTGCCTCCTCCTCGCAGATAAGCGGGCGCCTCATGTCGACCCCGCATCATGCGGTTGCCCGGCTGGCTGACCGGCAAACCCCCTACAGGCTTTGCATGACCTCCTGCGCGGCCCGCTCGCCCGAGCGCACGGCGCCGTCCATGTAGCCGTTCCAGAAGGTCGAGGTCTCCGTTCCGGCCCAGTGGATGTTGTCGACCGGCTTGCGGATCGCGGGACCGTAGCCCGTGATCGTTCCGGGGCCCGCGATCGCGACCGGGCAGCCGCGCGTCCAGTTGCGCTGTGACCAGTTGGTCTCGAAGTACTCGCGCGGGTGGGCGGCCTTCGATCCGAAGTACTTCTTGAAGTTGCCGAGCACGGCCGCCCGCCTGTCGGCGTTCGACATGGGCGCGAAATGACGCGCCTCGCGGCCCCCGATGAACCCGAAGACGACGCCCTTCGACGCGTCGCGCGGCGAGTCGTCGAAGGTCGTGTTGGCAGGGCCTTCGTACGAGACGGCGCTCCCGTTGAGGCCCGCGTCGCGCCAGAAGGGCTCGTCGTAGACAGCGGTCGCCTTGATCAGCGTCCCCTGCGGCAGGCGCTGGGTCAGCTGATCGCGCTGGAACGGGAGCCGCGGGTGGTATGAGATGCGCGCGGCGAGCGTGGGGGGGACGGCGACGATCACGCGCTTCGCCTTGATCTCGAGCTTTCGAGTTCGTACCGACACGTGCCCGCCGTCCTGGTGGATCCCCCGGACCGCGGTCTTCAGCAGGACGCGGTCGCCGAGATCGCGTGCCATCTTCAGGCAGAGCCGTTGCGAGCCCCCGGCGAGGCGCCACATCTGGGCGCCGTCGCGGGTGTTGAAGTTGCGCTCGAAGGTCCCCGGGTTGTTCTGGTTGCCGGAGGCGGCGATGTAGAAGAGGGTGAAGAGGAGCGAGAGCTCGGACGGCTCGGCGCCGAAGATCGCGCGGGTGGCGAGTGGAATGAGCGCGCGGAACTTGGCGTTGTCGCTGCTGTCGCCGATATAGGTGGCGAGCGTCTGCTCGTCCCACTCGCCCGCGTGCGGCGATTTCCAGGGCGCGTCGACGGGGACCTCCGTGGACATCCGGTCGAGCGCCAGGACGGTCCGCGCCAGGTCGGGCAGGATCGCCGGGTCAGGAGGCGCGGATCCGGTAGGGCCCTTGGAGCTGTAGGTGCTGCGGTCGCCCTCGGAGTTGACGTAGACGTTGTCGCCGTTGTTGAAGGTGCGGAACTTGCCGACTCCCAGCTCCCTGGCGAGGGCGAGGATGTGGTCCTGGGTGGGCCCCACGAAGGTCGCGCCGCGCTCGGAGATCTCACCGCCGCCGATGTCCTTGTTCAGAGCCCGTCCGCCGACCCGCTTTCGGGCCTCGAGGACGAGCACCGACTTCCCCGCGCGGTGAAGCTCGCGCGCTGCTGTGAGCCCTGCGAAGCCGGCGCCCACGACGACGACGTCGCACTTGCGCCTCCTCCTGCCAAGCCCGGCCGCGGCGGCGCCCGGGATCCGGCCGATCGCGGCGCCCAGCCCGGCGGCCGCCGATGCCCCCACCAATCCCCGGCGCGAGATCGTGTGCTCGCTCATGCAGCACTGACCATCTCACAGGACGCGCGCCCGTGAGGCCCGGCCCGCCCACCCGCTCAGACGACGGCGGGCACCTCCGTCTCGGCCAGGAACTCCTCGAAATGCTTGTGCGAAGGGCAGAAGTCGCGGCCGGGCAGCGGCACCCGCTGGCACGGAGTCCCCTCGCGCGTATGTGCCTGACAGTGGCGCGGACGGCCGTCGATGTCCACTCCGCCCGGGCACGAGGCGAGGAACTTCGCCGCGAGGTTGATGTTCATCTCGACCGCGCGCCAGGCGTGGACCTGTTCGGTCAACCGGATGTAGGGACGGACCTCCCCGAAGAGCCAGCGGGCTGGGTTGGCGAAGTAGCGGCCGTCGTAGGTCATGCGCTGGATCGCGGCCTCGCAGGCGTCGAGGACGATCTGGCGGTTCCGAGTGCCGCTCGGGTCCTCCTCGTCCGCCGCCACGCGAGGGGCCAACTCCCGATAGATGGAGCGGCTGAAGTGATACATCCGGTAACCCCCTTGGTTGTCCGTACCGAGGCCCTTCGCACTCCGTGCGTGCTGGGGCTCGTACGCATGACTTCCCAGGTTCGCTTGCCGCAAACATCTTTTTTGCGCAGGTGGACGAATGTCGCACGGCAGGTCGCTTTCGAGCCTGCGAGGATGAGCCCGTGGAACAGCGGCTGAGCCTGATCACGCTCGGGGTCGCGGACCTGGCCCGGGCGCGGGCCTTCTACGAGGGAATGGGGTGGAACACCGGTGCCGATCCCGGCGACGACGTCGCCTTCTTTGCGACGCCCGGCTGCATCGTCGCCCTGTGGGATCGCGCGAAGCTGGCGGAGGACAGCGCCGTCACCGACCCCGGCGGTTGGGGCGGGGTCACCCTCGCCCACAACGTCCGCTCGCCGGAGGAGGTGGACGCCGTGCTCGCCGAGGCGGAGGCCGCGGGAGCAATCATCACCCGCCCGGCAGGGGACACGTTCTACGGCGGCTACTCCGGCATCTTCGAGGATCCGGACGGCCACCCGTGGGAGGTCGCCCACAACCCGCACTGGACGCTGAACGACGACGGCTCGATCTCGCTCCCCGAGTGAGCCGGCCCCCTGCCCCTACAGCGCGGCGAGCGCCTCGGGAATAGGAACCTCGCCGGAGAGCAGGTCGAAGGCCGCGTGGATCGTCCGCGGCTCGTCGAGGCAGCCGAGCAGGGTAGCGGCGACGTCGTCGCGCGGGATCTGCCCGTAGCGGCCGAGGTCCTCGCTCGCGGCGATCAGGTCCGTTCCCGGGTCGTCCGTGAGCCCGCCCGGGCGCACGATCGTGTGGTCGAGGCCGCTCTCGGCCACCTCGCGGTCGGCGTCCGCCTTCGCCTCGTAGTAGGGGCGCATCTCGTCCGACCAGTTCTCCGGATGGTTGGCGCCGATCGCCGAGACGATCAGGTAGCGGGAGATGTCGTTCATCCGGGCCGCCTCGATCAGCTTCACCGCTCCGCCGTAGTCCACTGTGCGCTTCCGGGCGGCGCCACTCCCGGGCCCCGCCCCGGCCGCGAAGACAACGGCATCGACGCCCGCGATCGAGCGAGCGATGGCGTCGGCGTCCAGGTTCTCGATGTCGGCGCCCACCGCGGTTGCACCCGTGGCCTCGACGTCGGCGGCTTGATCGGGGTTGCGGATCAGGCCGCGGGCGCGATCGCCGCGCTCCGACAGCAGGCGAAGCAGCCGCAAAGCGATCTTCCCGTGCCCACCGATGACCGCCACTTCCATCGCCATGCCGAATGCTTATCACGCGGGCGCCCCCCGCAACTCTCACCCGCTCAGCGTGCCGCGTAGGATGCGCCCGTGGACGATCTTGGAGCGCCCAGTTCCTACCTGACGCTCGAGAAGGGAGCCCCCTGCTACTCGAGCGACGGTCAGCACCTGGGCAAGGTCGAGCACGTGCT
The DNA here is from genome assembly GCA_963702195.1 of uncultured Actinomycetes bacterium. Taxonomy (GTDB): domain Bacteria; phylum Actinomycetota; class Thermoleophilia; order Solirubrobacterales; family 70-9; genus AC-56. Next base: position 858,122 of record OY969725.1, read on the forward strand.
CGCCGATCCGGGCCTGGACCTCTTCGACGGCATCGTGCTGGACAGGAGCGTGCTGCCCGGTGGTCATCGCTTCGTGGACGCCGACCAGGTTGCCTCGATCTACGAGCGCGGACTCGTGCTCTCCGTCGACGCCGCCGCGGCCCAGGGCCTGCCGGAGCCCACGCCGAGCGCGGGCGCGATCGACGTGGGGCCCGACGACGTCGTCCCGGACGAGATGCGCGACAAGCTCCACCGGGCGTGGGACCGGATCTCCGGGAAGGAGTAGCGCCGCCAGTCCCGGTCTAGGCGCCCGCGGCCTCGAGCGCGGCGCCGTGGAGGATGTCGTGCTCGGACACCTCGATCCGCTGCAGCCCGAAGGCCCGCATCGCCTGAATCAGGATCACGACGCCCGCCACGATCGTGGGCGCCCGACCCGGATGCAGGCCGGGGACCTCGAGCCTTTCTGCCAGCGACTTGCCGGAGAGCATCGAGTACATGTGCTGGATCGCGTCGAACGAGAGGACGTAGCCGTGGACCCGTTCGGGGTCGTAGGGGTCCAGCCGCTGGTCGATGGCAGCGAGCGAGGTCGGGGTGCCGGCGACCGCGATGCCGGTGTGGATCTCGAAGAAGTCGGCCGCCGCGAGCTCGGCGAACAGCTGCTTGCGGATGTCGTCCGCGAGCGCCTCGAGCTCGGATGCGGTCGGCGGGTCGTTGCGCACGTGGCGCTCGGTGTGACGGACCGTTCCGACCTGCAGGGAGGTGTGAAAGTCCATCTCCTTGCCCGAGCCGACGACGACTTCGGTGGAGCCTCCGCCGATGTCGATGACCAGGGTGCCGTCCGAGGGTGGGCGGCCGGCGACCGCCCCGAGGTAGGTCAGTCGGGCCTCCTCATCGCCGGTGAGGATCCGCGCGTTGAGCGCGAAGCGCTCGCGCAGCTCGGCGATGAAGGCGCCGGAGTTCTCCGCGTCGCGGACCGCGCTGGTGGCGAGCACTGAGACGACCTCGGGCTCGAGCGGCTCGTAGAGCTCGATGTACTCGCCGACCGTGTCGGCCACGTCCTCGATCGCCTCGGTGGCGAGCTGCCTTGACGTGTCGACGCCGCGGCCGAGCCGGGTGACCGTTGAGCGCCGCTCGAGCTCGCTCACCCGGCCTTCGGTGACATCGGCCACGAGCAGGCGGGTCGAGTTCGTTCCCATGTCCACCACAGCCACTCGCACGGCGGCGCAGCCTAGTGATCCCAGGGCGCCGGCGGCCCTATTGACTTCCGCCGAACCGCGGGTTAGGGTGCCCGCCCCGTGCGCGCTGCCGAATGGACCACGTCGCTGCGCCTCGCCCTGATCGTCGCCGTCGTGACGGCCGCCCTAGGCTTGGCGGCGTGCGGCAGCGGCAGCTCCGGCTCCACCGGAGCGAGCGGAGCATCGGGTGCATCCGGCGAGCAGGGGGCGACCTCCAACATCAGCACTACCTTCGCGAAGCCGACCAACAAGGAGAACGCCATCGGTGCGACGTTCCTGAAGGAGGGCGGCATCGCGGGGCTGGCGCAGATCCTCGGGAGCACGTTCGACATTCCCAAGCACATCACCGTGAACGGGGTGAACGGCCTCGACGGCGGACCCCACTTCGACCCGTCCAATGACACCATCACCTTCCAGTACGGCTTCGCGGCGCTGATCTTCGAGACGCTCAAGCAGAACAACCCCGACTGGAGCAACCACAAGGTCGGGTTCGCCACCGGCTCGGTGATTGCGTTCATCCTCGAGCACGAGTTCACGCACGCGCTGATCCACATCTACAACCTCCCGGTGCTCGGCAAGGAGGAGGACGCGGCCGACACCCTGGCGACGCTGTTGCTGCTGAAGTCCCCGAAGGGCGACAAGCTGGCGCTGGGCGCGGCCGAGTTCTGGGCCGACTTCTCGGGCCGCCAGAACCCGCCGGCGATCGCCGACTACGCCGACGAACACTCCCTCGACCTGCAGCGCGCCTACAGCATCATCTGCGACATCGCCGGCTCCAACCAGGAGCGCTACAACGAGATCAACCAGGCGGGCATCCTTCCCAAGGGCGACATTCAGGGCTGCCGGGAGCAGTACCAGCAGGACGTGAACAGCTTCACGCAGGTGCTGAAGCCGCACGTCAGCGGCCCGCTCAACTTCCAGGCGCCGTCGAACTAGCTACGGGCTAGAAGGGAGTCCGCGCCGGCGCTTTCGGTGCCGGCGCCTTCGGCTGCCGCGCCCGTTTGCGCGGCCCGCCGCCCGTGTAGTCGCGGAACTGCCGTTCGAAGTCCGGCCACCAGGGCGGCTCGGGAGGCTTCTCCGCGCGTCCGTCCTCGCCCCCGCCGCCGTCGCTGGACGAGCGAAGTGCGAGGAAGGCGGTCACGCTGAATAGGACCGCAACCCACAGGAGCGCGAGGATGAACGAGTTCGACGCCGTGGACGGCCAGCGCACCGCCGCCACCAACGCGTCGGCATCCACGAACAGGCATCCCGGCACCAGCGCGGCGCCGAACCGTGGAGAGCACGGCCACGAGCGCGTCCTCCGCCGCCTGATCAGGAACACCGTCCACGCGATCAGCGCCGGCCACATCGCAAGGTGAGCGAACAGCGGAATCGTGATCGGAGTGCCTGCATGGGGCACAAGCGACATCGACCTCCATCATCTCGCGATTTCTGCGAGATGCAACCCCGTACGGATTACACGCCGCTAACATCTCCGCCACGCCGCGGGGTGGAGCAGTCAGGTAGCTCGCCGGGCTCATAACCCGGAGGTCGCGGGTTCAAATCCCGCCCCCGCTATGTCTGTCGGTACGACGCTGGAGCCCTCCACTTGGAGGGCTTTCGCGTTCTCGAAGGCATCTGCGACGGCCTCCGACACGGTTGCCGTCAATTCGACGCGGTGATGGGGAACACCGTGGTGGCGGGCGTGTCACTCCGCTGGGAGAGGGACAGGGCTTCCAAGCCCGGCCGGAGCCTGAGGCTCCGCCACGGCTCAGTTGGTCACTGAGGTCACGCAGCGGTACGGCTCGGATACGGGAAGGCTGCTGAACGCGAGCAACAAGTTGCGAGAGTTGTCGTCTCCGAGCACGGCGGCCTCCCCCTGTGGCCCGGAATTCAAGGGTGCGGTGATCCACTGATCGCCCTGGGGCGCCCCAACGTGGTCGAACACCAACGCGAGCTCTCCCGCGTCCGGCAGTCGGCCCTGGGCTGAAGCGCATGTCTTGACAGCCTGAAGCCAGCCGGCGGCGGCACGCGGGGAAGGGTCGAAGCAGATGTCCGCAGCCCGCTGCAGGCCAGACGGGCAGTGCAGCTTCAGTGACGTCCTTAGCCCCGCCGATAGGTCAGCGTTGGCGATGGACTCCCTGATCAGGTTGGCGTGCTTGCCCGACGGTGGGTGGTGGCCGGAGACGGTGTTCGGACCAATCTGGCTGTTGGAGGAAACGACGTAGCTTGCCGCGAGCGCCGTTCCGCCCAAGGCCACGAACAGGGCCAAGCAGGCGACGACCATTGCGGGGCTTGGACGAAAACGGCGCTTGTTCATCTGGGCACACCTCCGACAGAGTTTGTTAGGCGGAGCCCAAGCAAATGGCGAGGTGCAGACTTCCTGTCCTGGTCACCGTTCAGCGCCCCCCGGTGAGGACGATGCTACTCGCGGGCCGACAGTCCGGCGAAATGACTGCCCTGGCCGCCGCCCCGTGGCGGCGGCGAGTTTGACACGCGACCTTCCCGCCAGCCGTATCCATCGATACGACGCTGAGGACCGGAGATGGTGCTGGCGGCCCTAATCCGAAGACGACACCGTCCTGCTCGAGTAGCGGCTGGGCCATCAGTTCCGCTCCCCGAGCAGGAACGCGATCGACGGCACCATGAGAGTGCGGATCAGGAACGTGTCGACCAGCAGGCCGAGGGCGACGGTGAAGCCGAGCTTGGGCTGCAGTGGGCCCAGCGCGACGGCCAGGAGAATCCAGATCGCGGCGACCACCCACTTTCCACGCGGGCCTGACGCCCCCTGGAGATGCGTCGCAGCATCGGCCGCGTACAGTCTGCCGACCCCACAGGCACCTCGGCTAGAGTCGCCGGAGATGTCGGTGCTCGAGCGCCGCGGCGCGCACACCCACGAGGTCACCAACCAGCCACCACCGCTCGTCGACTACAACGTCTTCGAGTCCGACCGTTCGCTCGTCGAGTCCGTCGAGCGCGAGGGCGCCCACTGGGCCAACGAGCGGCTGCGGGCGATTGGAGCGCTCGCCGGCAGTGCCGACATTCGCCGGAAGGCTGTCGAGGCGAACGAAAACTCCCCGGAGCTGAAGACTCACGACCGCTATGGAACCCGCATCAACGAGGTCCAGTTTCACCCGGCATGGCACGAGCTGCTCGGCCTTGCGGTCGAGCACCAGCTCCACTCGCTCCCCTGGCGTGAACCCGGCCCCGGCGCGCATGTCGCGCGCGGTGCGGCCTTCCTCTGCATGACCGAGGCCGAGGCCGGGATCGGCTGTCCGCTCTCTGCGACGTACTCGGTGATTCCGGCACTGCGCCACCAGCCCGAGCTGGCCGCCGAGTGGGAGCCACGCATCCTCTCCTCCGAGTACGACCCGCGCGACGTGCCGGCCACGCAGAAGTCCGGCGCGCTCGCCGGCATGGGAATGACCGAAAAGCAGGGCGGCTCCGACGTGCGCGCCAACACCACCGTGGCCCGGGCGCTGAACGGCGGCGGCCCCGGCGCCGAGTACGAGATCACCGGGCACAAGTGGTTCTTCTCGATCCCGATGAGCGACGTCTTCCTCGTCCTGGCGCAGGCCGACGGCGGCATCTCCTGCTTCTTGTTCCCGCGCTGGACACCGGACGGCGAGCGCAACAGCTTCCGCCTCCAGCGGCTGAAGAACAAGCTCGGCAACCGCGCGAACGCCTCCAGCGAGGTCGAGTTCGACGGCGCCTGGGCGCAGCTGGTCGGCGAGGAGGGCGCCGGAGTGCGGACGATCATCGAGATGGTCAACCACACGAGATTGGATTGCGCCCTCGGCAGCGCAGCCGGGATGCGTGCCGGCCTCGTCGAGGCCATCCACCACGCAGCGCATCGCTCGACCTTCGGCAAGCTGTTGGTCGAGCAGCCGCTGATGCGCAACGTGCTCGCGGACCTCTCCGTCGAGTCGGAGGCGGCGACGATCTCGGCCCTGCGGCTGGCGCGCTCCTACGACGACTCGATCGCCGGTGACGAGCAGGCCGAGGCGTTCAAGCGGGTCGCGAATCCGGTCCTCAAGTATTGGATCTGCAAGCGCGAATCCTCACACGCGGCGGAGTGTCTCGAGTGCCTGGGGGGCAACGGCTACGTCGAGGAGTCCGGAATGCCGCGGCTGTACCGGCAGGCTCCCCTCAACTCGATCTGGGAGGGCTCGGGCAACGTCCAGTGCCTCGACGTCCTGCGCACGATGGCCACGACGCCGGGCGCGGTGGACGCCTTCTTCGCCGAGATCGAGGAGGCCTCGGGCGATTCACGCCTCGATCCCTACGTCTCGAGCCTTCGCTCCGACCTCGCCGACATGACCGGCATCGAGTTCCGGGCGCGCAGTCTCGTCGAGCGCATGGCACTCGCATTGCAGAGCTCGCTCTTGCTGCGCTTCGGCGATCCGGCCGTCGCCGACGCCTTCTGCTCAAGCCGCCTCGGCGGCGACCGGGCGAGCGCATTCGGCACCCTGCCGAGCGGCACCGATTTCACCCGCATCATCGAGCGTCACCGTGCAGCGCCGTGACTCGATTCAGTCCCGTGGCGAGAGACCAATCGGGCCCCCGCTACTCACGCAATGCGTCGAGCGCATGAGAGCCTTGGACCGTGACCGAGGCCACCCCGCCTTCCGGTTGGTACCCCGACGCGCATTCGGAGCGCGTCTGGCGTTGGTGGGATGGGGCCGCATGGACCACACACACCGCTCCCCGGCGGTCGCCGGTGGCGGTCGACCGCTCGCGCATCCGACCACGCGCGTGGGCCTTCGCGCTTGCGGCAATCCCCGCCGTGCTGGGGTTTGGGGCGGCCGCACTGCTCGTGATCGCGGCCATCAGCGCCGGCAGCCACACGATCGATCGCCTCGACGCGGCCCTCGTCCCGTTCAAGGCGCCGGGATCGGTCGCAGTGAGCATGCGCCCGGGGGAAACGCGGACGATCTACACACCTGCAGCGGGCCGATCCGGCAGGTCGGGGTCGACCAACCGGGGCATTCGCTGCAAGGCCCTGGGCCCGGGCGGCGCAGGGGTCTCGGCGACGGTCGCCGGCGATGTAACCCTGCAACGCGGCCCGCAGAGGTACCGATCGCTGCTGGACCTCACCGCCCCTCCCTCGGGTGCCCGCCGCGTCAGCTGCCTCCCGGCCTCCGGCGCGAACCGCCCCGTGCCACTGGCGATCGGGCCTCACTTCAGCGTCTCGGACGTGCTTGGCATCATCGCCCGAGCGGTCGGGGCGGTCGTGGCGATATTCCTCGGGCTCGGAATCGGTACCGGCGTTGGGGTCCTCGTGGGCGTGCTCCGCGACCGAAGCCAGAAGCGGCTTGAGGCGGAGGCCACCGAAACGCCCCCACCGATGGCCCCGCCCGGAGCCGCCCACGCCTGAACGGTCGCGGTTCTTTCAAATCCCGCCTACAGCGGCGAGAGCGTTCAGACGTGGCGCCGCGCCGCGGGGACGTAGACCAGCCAGGTGACGAGCGCCAGGCCGGCGGCCGCGACGAGCGGCAGGACCATGCTGGTCTTCAGCAGCAGGGCGCCCACCACCGCGCCGGCGAGCATCGCGAGCACGGCCGCGACCCTGCGCGCCGATCCCTTGCCGGAACCACCCGCGGGCAGGGAGTCGGCCGCGAAGCCGGTCAGCGTCATCGTCAGCACCGTGGTCGTCAGGTCCGGAACCCCGAGCCGGCGGACGGTCGCGTTGCGGACGCCCATCGCCAGGGCCAGCATGGCGATGACGACGTTGCCGGAGAACGCACCCGGGTGAACGTCGACCGCGCCCGCCACGATCGCCGCCATCCCGATCATCGAGACCTCGACCCCGAGCGCGCGGGCGACGTGCGCCGGGTGGCGGTCGCCGATCCGCATCGCGAGGAGGCCGCCGAGGCCGGCGCCGACCAGGAACGCGGCCAGGGACACCAACGGCGCCACGACCGGAAGCCCGCCGCTGCCGACGATCCCGAATCCGAGCAGGACGATGTTGCCGGTCATGTTGGCCGTGAACACCCGGCCGAGCCCGAGGTAGCTGACGGCGTCGACGAGGCCCGTGGTGAGCGTCAGCACGAGGAGCGCCCGCGTCAGCGGATGCCGAAGACTTGCGCCGGCCGACTTCAGCCACTCTCGGTTGACGTCGGCTGGGCCCGCGGTGGCCAGGGTCGAGTTGCTCATCGGACCTCCACTCTGTCGCTGGATTGATGGCGGGAGCTTGGCAGCGAGCCATTCTCATTACCTTCCCCGGCCATGGACGAGTGGGTACGGGTTGAGGCGGCTCACGTCGCGGCGCGGTTCGAGCGCGATCTCGCCGCGCTCGTCGCGATCAGCTCCCCCAGCGGCGACGCCGCCGCCTTCGAGGAATGCGCGGCCGTCGCGGTCGCGCTGGCCCCCGAGGACGCGTCGGTCGAGCGCCCCGCCTGCTCCTCACCGGACCACGCGCCGGACCTGCTCCTGCGCGTGACAGGCACCGGCGAGGCCCGCCTCCTGCTGCTGGGCCACCTCGACACCGTGCACGTGCACGACAGCCACCGGACACTCGAACGGGTGGGCGAGCGGTGGGTCGGCTCCGGCTCAGTTGACATGAAGGGCGGCGACGTGCTCGCGCTCGCGGTGCTGCGCGCGCTGGCCGGCCGCCGGGCCGACTTCGCGGAGGTCGCTCTCCTTCTGGTTGGCGACGAGGAGTGGCGGACGTCGCCGTTCGTCCACGTGGGTCGGTTCGCCCGCTGGGACGCGTGCCTGTGCTTCGAGGCGGGGCAACTCGCCTCCGGCGAGGAGGCGGTGGTCGTGAAGCGCAAGGGCGCGGGCACGATCCGCGTCAGGGCGACGGGGCGGGCCGCGCACTCCGGGTCGGCCCCGGATGCGGGCGCCAACGCTCTTCTGGCGCTGAGCGCGGCCGCCGAGGCGGTGGCGGCGCGGCACGATCCCGCAGGGCCCGATCGCCTCACCGCCGTGCCGACGGTGATTCGAAGCGGCGAAGCGTTCAACGTCGTTCCGGATTCGGGTGAGTTGCTCTGCGACGTGCGGGCGGACTCGCTGGAGGCGATCGACGCGGTCGCGGGCGCGATTCCCAGCGAGGTCGGCGGTGCGCGCCTCGAGGCCGAGCTGCTGCGCCGGTGGCCGCCGATGGACTCGCGTGAGTCGACAGCGGACTTGCTCGCGCGCACGGCCGACGCCGCCGGGCGGCGCATCGTCGCCGGCGGCCGCGGGGGTGCCAGCGACGCGAGCCACTTCGCGCCCGCGATCGCGCTTACCGTCGACGGGCTCGGGCCGCGCGGCGGCGCCGCCCACAACCCCGAGGAGCACGTGTTCGTGGATTCGGTCAAGCCGCGTGCCGAGGTGGCGCTGGCGATGGCGCTGGCTTCGCTCGACGCCTAGCGCGAACCGGATCTCACGTTTCGGCGCCCGCCGGCGTTTCATCTGCGACCGTCGGCGACCTGGAGGAGGTTCCACATGAGCGCGACGAAGGTTCACTGGACGATCTACGAGAGCCCCATCGGACCCCTCGGGCTCGTCGCCGGCCCGCGGGGTCTTACGCACCTCGGCTTCCCCGGTCGCCTGCGACCGCCGGTGGACGCGACGAAGGCGGCGTTGCCGGAGATCACCGATCAGCTCGAGGCGTACTTCGCGGGCGAGCGCCAGACGTTTGACCTGGAGCTCGATCCGCGCGGCACGGCGCTGCAAAAGGCGGTGTGGAACGAGCTCCTCCGGATTCCCTACGGCACGACGACCAGCTACGGCGAGCTCGCCGCGCGGATCGACGAGTCGCTCTACCGGACCGACGTGGAGCCGTACCAGCGGGCCAGGGCGGTCGGGGCCGCCAATGGGCGCAACCCGGTTGCGATCATCGTCCCCTGCCACCGCGTGATCGGCGCCGACGGCTCGCTCACGGGCTACGGCGGGGGCCTGCAGAGAAAGCAGGCGCTCCTCGACCTCGAGCACGGCGTGATCGCCGGCGTGGGGCCGGATCCGACCTGGTCGAGCCGCCAGACTTCGATGCCCCGGGATCACCACCACTAGGCGGGTTAGGATCGGGGGGATCGAGTGCCAGCCAGGAGGGCGCGGCACGCAGGGAGGGGATCCATGAATTGGACACGCACCCGTCGAGTTGCCGCGCTGGCCGCTGCCGCCGGGATGATCGTCATCGGCGCGACGGCCCAGGCGTCCGGAGCCGCGGGCGGGCAAGCAAATCGGGCGCACACACCCCGTCCCCCTCACCTCCCACACAACTTCCGCGGGCAGGGCGAGTGGGTCGCTCGGGACCTCGGCATCACCGTTCCGTTCAGCTGGCGGGGAAACGACGGCAACAGCCGGATGATCGCCGGCGGGCCCGAGTACCCGATCTGGTTCACCAACCTGATCTGGCACAACTCGCTCTACACGCTGACCTACAAATGGCCGGGCGTGACCAATCATCCCTGCGACAAGATCCCCGGCTTCTTCAACCTCCACCTCCTCAACCAGGGGTTCAAGAACGCGCGCTTCGTGGGCCGCGAGATCCTGCAGGGGCGACCGAACCGCCACGTGAACCACTGGCGCGCCGGCGTCGTCTTTCCCCAGCTGCCGCCGGGAAACTTCCCGCGGATCGGGCTTGCCCTCGGCGACATCTATGTCGATCAGAGCAATCGCGGCACGTTCTGGCAGGTCCTCCAGTTCGGGGTCCAGAACCTGTACGACCCGGCGCTCGACGAGTGGCTCAGGATGGACACATTCCGCCACAAGCCGGGGCGGGTCGGGCTTCCCGGGCGTTGCCCGCCGCCTGGATGAGCCAGTCCACGGCGCGGTAGCTCTTTCGCTACACCTCGCGCATATCTCGCCACACGCGATTGGCGACACTTGGAGCCATGGACGGCATCGAGCCCATACACGTCTACATCCCGGGTCGGCCCGACGATCCACGGCGACCGGCGGACCTCCCGGAGGGAGTGGTCGCCCACCACGGGCCTCCGCTTCATCCCGATGACGTGACGATGGTGGATGGCGTGCCCGTGACGTCCGTCGCACGGACGCTGATCGATCTCGCGGAGGTCATGGACCCGGAGGAGCTCCGTGAGTGCTTCATCGTCGCCCGCGAGCGCGGCCTGCTCGACCCCGACCAGCTCCGGGCAGCCCGGGCTCGCGTCGAGTGGCGGCCGTCGCTCGCGATCGTCGACGAGCTCATCGACGAGTTCGCCTGATCGACCGGCACTCGGCGGAGCGATGATTTTTCGCTTCGCCGGGAGTCTCATTCCCGGATGTGACCAGGCGGCGATGGCTGCTTCAATCACGGCGTCGCCGTGTGAGCCCCAGAGGAGGAGGACGTGATGGCTGAGCACAAGACCGGAACCCGCGAGGAGTGGCAGGCCGCCCGCGACGAGCTCGCAAAGCTCGAGGCGGAACAGGCCGAGCGGAACCAGGAGATCAGGAACAAGCGGCAGGAGCTGCCCTGGGTGCCGGTGGAGAAGGAGTACGTCTTCGACACCGCGGAGGGAAAGAAGAGCCTTGCCGACCTGTTCGAGGGCCGCTCGCAGCTCCTCGCCTACAACGTGATGTTCGGACCCGACTACTCGAACGGCGCGTGCCCGGGATGCACGAACCTCGCCGACGAGCTCAGCGGGTCGGTCGTCCACATGAACCACCGCGACGTGACGCTGATGTGCTTCTCGCGCGCGCCGATCGACCGGCTCACCGCGTACAAGGAGCGCATGGGCTGGGAGTTCCCGTACGTCTCGACCTACGACACGGACTTCCCGTGGGACTTCGGGCTCGCGATGACCGAGGAGCAGGCCAAGGAGGTCCCCGAGGTCCAGGAGATGATCGCCAACCCGCCTGACTGGCTCGTCGACTGGTCGAAGCAGGTGGGCGCCGATCTCGAAGACGGGCTTCGAGAGGGCCCAGGCTGGATCGCGTTCGCCCGCGAGAACGGGACGATCTACCACACGTACACGGTCATGGCTCCGGATCCGTTCGTCGCGCCCTACCACTCCTTCCTCATGGACCGGACGCCCAAGCCCGCGGAGGAGGAGCCCAGGGCCTGGCGCAAGGACGAGTACCCGGACTAGGCGGCCGGATCGTCGACGCGGCTCGAGCGGCGCAGCGCGTCCTCCAGACGGGTGACGCGCGCGTCGTCCGTCCCGACGAGGTTCGCCAGCCGGTCGCGGAGCGCATCAACGTCCAGGTTGCCGGCGGCGAGCATCGCCTCGATGTCGGCCCAGTCGCGGGTGCGGTCGAACATCGCCTTGAAGACGGCCAGCTCGACGGGCCCCAGAATCGGGATCTCCTCGCCCTCGAAGGGCACCGTGCGCAGGTTCCGGGCGGCCTGGTGGTGCACGGGCTCGTAGCTGAAGAAGAGATCGATCGGCGTGTCGTCCCACCAGAGCCGGATCTGGCCGGCTTCGGCGATCGCGTCGGCGGTGCCCTCGTCACGAGCGACCCCGTCGGGGAGCGCGTCGAGCGCGAGCGCCGGCTCGGTCGCGGGGACGAACAGGTTGACGTCGATGTCCCGCGTGCCGCGGGGCTCGCGGGTCCAGTAGGCGAGCGCGATCGCGCCTCCGAAGGCGTGTGGGATCTCCGCCCCGGCGAGGTTGGCGTGAAGCTCGAGGAGCTTCTCCGCGAGGGTCACGGGTCAGGCCGCTTTGGAGGAGGGCAGGCGGGGGAATCGCAGCGTCCGCGAGCGCCTCGAGGGAAGGCGCTCGGCCAGGTCCAGCACCTGGGCCAGCACGCGGCCCCGTGACTCGAGCTCGCGGCCCCCGGGGACGCGGACCGGCCTGGAGGCCGGCACCGCCGTGAGGCGCATCCCCGCGGCGCCGAGCACGCGCTCCAGCGTGTCCGGCGTGGGGGTCTTGGCGCCGTGCTCGTAGGCGGAGATCGTCGCCTGCGAGGTCCCGCTCCGTTCGGCGACCTCGGCCTGGGTCAGGCCCGACCGCCGGCGCGCATCGCGAATGAGCTCAGCCACATTCACGCACGGGAGTATATCCAGATAGATATATCCCACTCAGGACCAGGGGAGCCCGGGCCATGTGTCCGGGCGCCCGACTCGCCAGTCGGCAAACGGCGCGTACGCCTCCGCCGGGCTCTCGGTCTCGGCCTCGATGCCGGCGGCGCGCGACTCGGCCAGGTCCGAGTGGGGGTAGACGATCGTGCCTCCGTCCCGTCGCGCCCCGGTCATGAAGATCGCGCACGGGCCGTCGCCGGCGCCCACGAACACGTGGCGAGTGCCGGATGGGCAGTGGACGAAGTCCCAGGCGCGGAGCCGCCGCTCCTCCTCCTCGATCAGCAGGACGCACTCTCCGGCGAGGACGAGGAAGTCCTCCTGGGTGGACTCCGCGTGGTACATGCCGTTTGGCTTTCCGGGCTCGAGCACCGCGAGGGTGAACCCCGTCTCGGTGAACATCTGCGGCTCTGTGCCCGGCCGCTCCGCGAGCACTCGGGGGCTGCTCTCGAACACGCACCGCCCGCCGAACGACTCGTTTCGCACCCAGGCCGCCTCTCCTGCGTTGACCACGAACCAGCCCGGACTCACGGGCGCCAAGCCCGAGCCGACATCCTCAAGCCGCGCCTCTTTGACCATCTCGCCTCCTCGCCTCGCAGTTCCGGTTCCGGGACACCAGGATGCCCGACGGCGGGCCGAAAAGCCGTCCCCCGGCGCAGGTAGCCTCGCGGCCGCTCGATGGGACTGATGGGAGGAGGGCCGTGAAGCTGGTGATCGGGATCGTTCGCCCGGAGAAGGCGAACGACGTCTTGGAGGCCCTGTACCGGGCGGAGGTCCGCGGGCTCTCCATGAGCCGGGTCCAGGGCCACGGCGGCGAGCTCGACCGGGTCGAGACCTACCGCGGCACGACGGTGCAGGTGGGGTTGTCCGAGAAGGTCCGGTTCGAGATCGCGGTCTCGGACTCGTTCGTTCAGCCGACCATCGACGCGCTCTGCGAGGGCGCGCGGACGGGCGAGGTCGGGGACGGCAAGATCTTCGTCCTGCCGCTCGAGCGCGCCCTGCGCATCCGCACCGCGGAGAGCGACGTCGAGGCCGTGACGCCGGTCGGGGAATGATCGACCCGATCCTGGCCGCGAGCAAGGTGGACACGGGCGACACCGCCTGGATGCTCACCGCGACCGCGCTCGTGCTGATGATGACCCCGGCGCTGGGGCTCTTCTACGCGGGCCTCGTGCGCTCGAAGAACACCCTCAACACGTTCATGATGTGCATCGCGGCGATCGCCGTCGCGATGGTCACCTGGTGGCTCGTGGGCTACTCGCTTGCCTTCGACGGCACCGGCGACCTGATCGGCGGCCTCAATCACGTGGCGCTGCACGACGTCGGCTTCACGCCGCGCGACGGCACGACGATCCCTCAGCTGGTGTTCATGGCGTTCCAGGCGACCTTCTGCATCATCACGGTGGCGCTGATCTCGGGGGCGGTCGTCGAGCGGATGCGCTTCGGCGCCTTCCTGGTCTTCGCGGCGCTCTGGTCCGTGCTCGTATACGCGGTGCTTGCGCACTGGGCCTTCGGCGGTGGCTGGCTCGCCTCGAACGGCACGCTCGACTTCGCCGGCGGCGTCCCGGTCGAGATGGGGTCGGGCTTCTCGGCGCTCGCGGCGGCCCTCGTGGTCGGTGCGCGAAAGGACTACGGCCGTCAGGCGCTGCTGCCCCACAACGCCGTCTACGTGCTGCTCGGTGCCGGGCTGCTGTGGTTCGGCTGGTTCGGCTTCAACGGCGGCAGCGGCTTCTCGACCGGCAACAACAGCGTCCTGGCGTTCACCAACACCCTGATCACGCCGGCGTGCACCCTGGTGGCCTGGTTCACCCTCGACCTCATCCGCGGCAGGAAGGTGACCGCGATCGGCGCCGCCACCGCGATCATCGTCGGGTGCGTCCTGATCACGCCGGCGGGCGGCTTCATCAGCCCCGGGTGGGCGATGGTGCTCGGCTTCGTCGGGGCGCTCCCGTGCTACGCGGTCATCGTCTGGCGGCCGCGGACCCGGGTGGACGAGACGCTCGACGTGCTCGCGGCCCACGGCATGGCGGGGTTCACGGGCATCCTCTTCATCGGCTTCTTCGCCCAGTTCGCGTGGAACGGGATCTCGGACGGCTGGGTCTACGGCAACCTCTCGCAGCTCGGCGACCAGGCCCTGGCCGCCGTCGTGGCTCCCGCCTACGCCTTCGGGATGACCTACCTGCTCCTGCGGGCGCTCGCGCTCGTCATGCCCCTTCGAAGCGCCGAGCGCGAAGAGGCGCTCGGCATGGACGTCACCCATCACGGGGAGGAGGCGTACGCGAGCGGCGAGGGCGCGATCCTCGTCACGCCGGAGGCCGGCGCGGAGGAGCCCGTGCCGGTCAGGGCGAGCTAATGGACCTGCACTAGATGCTTGATTCCTAATTGCCCCGGATCCCAGCCGTACGGCGGGATCTTGCTCCGGGCGGCGAGTGGCCGATTATCGACCGTATAGGTGCATTTCCTGCCGCTCGGTCATGTGGGGTGCCTGACGGAACCGGATACGCACTGTCCCCTCATCGCCCGTTGGGCGCCGGCGTCGGCGATCCGCCGAGGGCGAGCTAGACCTCAGGCCGCGAGGGCCGTCCGGCCCGAGTCCTTCGTGGCGGCGAGCTGCGCCGGACGCGCGAACGTCATCGAGTCGTCCACGGGCCCTCGCTTCAGCAGCCGGACGTCGCGGAAGTAGTTCTGATGCAGTCGCCACGGCAGCGACGGGCCCTGCTTCGGGAGCCTGTCCATCGCTCGCTCGACGTAGCCCGACCTCAGGTCGATCAGCGGCTCCGTGGGGAGGGACGGGTCCGGGCCCTGCGGGGTGCACATCGCATAGCCGTGCCTGTCCATGTGGTCGAGCAAGCGGCAGACGTGCTGTGCGATCAGGTCGCACTTCAGAGTCCAAGAGGCGTTCGTGTAGCCGAGGGACATGGCCATGTTCGGGACGCCGCTGAGCATCATTCCCTTGTAGGCGACCCGCTCCGAGAAGTCGACCTCGGCTCCGTCGACGAGCAGCTCCATGCCTCCGAGCAGCAGCAGGTGGAATCCGGTCGCGGTGACGATGACGTCCGCCTCGAGCTCCTCCCCGGACTCGAGCTCGAGCCCCCGTTCGGTGAAGGTCTTGATCCGGTCGGTGACGATCGACGCACGCCCGCTCGCGATCGCCTCGAACATGTCGCCGTCCGGAACGAGGCAGAGGCGCTGGTCCCATGGCTCGTATGTCGGGTTGAAGTGGGTGTCGACGTCGTAGCCCTCCGGCAGCTGCTCGGTCACCATCTTGCGGACGAGCCTTCGCGCGAACCTTGGCCAGCGGCGGGCGACGTTGAAGGCGACGATCTGCCGGAGCACGTTCTTCCAGCGCACGATCGCGTACGCGCCCCTGGCGCCGAGACGGCGACGAAGGGCATCGGCGATGCCGTCCTTTCCCGGCAGCGAGACCACGTAGCTCGGCGAGCGCTGAAGCATGGTCACGTGCGCCGCGCGCTCGGACATCGACGGGAGTAGCGTGACCGCCGTTGCGCCGCTGCCAACCACGACCACGCGCTTGCCGTCGTAGTCGAGGTCCTCGGGCCAGAATTGCGGGTGGACGATCTCCCCACCGAAGCGGTCCGTGCCATCGAAGTCAGGGGTATAGCCCTCGTCGTAGCGGTAGTAGCCGGTGCAGGCGAAGAGGAAGTCGCAGGTCAGCGCCAGGGGCGCGCCCGTGTCGGTCCGCTCGGCGTGGACGGTCCAGCACCCGTCGGGCGTCGACCACTCGGCGCGCACCACGCGGTGCCCGAAGCGGATCCTCTCGTCAACCCTGTAATCGCGAGCCGTCTCGTGGATGTAGCGCCAGATCGCGGGGCCGTCGGCGATCGACTCCGCCTCCGTCCAGGGACGGAACGAATAGCCGAGGGTGAACATGTCCGAGTCCGAGCGGATCCCGGGGTAGCGGAACAGGTCCCAGGTGCCGCCCATGTCGTCGCGGGCCTCGAGGATGGTGAACGACTTTCCCGGGAGGTTTCTTTGCAGGTGGCAGGCCGCGCCGACGCCCGAGAGCCCCGCACCCACGATCAGTACGTCAACGTGCTCGGCTGCCGAAGCGCCGTTCGTCGTCACCGACACAAGAGTATGGGCGTGAGAAGCGTCACGGGTGTGGGGGTGATCACGCTGGGCGGTCACCGCGGCCGTCAGCGCAGGATCTCGATCAGGAGCACCCAGGCGTTCGCGACCGCGCCGACGGTCGCGAACGCGATTCCGGCGACGACCCAGTAGAGGCCGCCCCCGCTCTCCGCGAGGAGGCTCGCCCCGCCCACGATCACCGGCAACGTCGCCGCGACGATCAGGAACAGGCGCATCAGAACCTCGAACGCGGGTTGCGGGGTCTTCGGGAGGCTCCGGCGCTCGAGCCTGGCGATCACGCCGCCGAAGACGAGACCCAGCCCCAGGAGCTCCGTTCCAAGGGCGTCGGTGCTCTGGCCCGGAATCAAGCCGACGATGGAGACGAGGACCACGCTCAGCAGCAGGAGAACCGTCTCGAGCGCCCGCTCGGGGATGCCCTCGAGCTTGAGGATGCGGTCGACGTTGATCGACACCGCCACGAAGACGAGCCCCGCGAGCGCGGCGGACGCGCCGGCCGTCGCGACGAACAGGTCCGTCCATTCGCTTGCGTCGTATGCGGTCAGGCAGCTTGATATAGCGGATTACCAGACCGCGTCCGGAGCGACGAGCGCGCCTGCACGAGCAGGGCCGTCGCGCGCGCCGACGGGCCCATCATCCGCAAGCGTCATCGGGCCCTCGACGTGGAGCGCTCATCAATCGGCGCATGGGCTGCCGAGCCACCCTACGATCGCCTGCTTGCGAGTCGCCCGCATCACCCTCCTGGCTGGCGCCTTCGCCGCGTCGATCGCGTTCCTCGGCTCCTCCGGGGCCGCCGCGGCGACGCGATGCACCGGAGCGCCCGCGGGCGGCAGCTGGCCCGCTTACGGCCACGACGCGGCGAACACGCGCAATCAGCCTGCCGAGGGGACGCTGACCCCGGCCGTCGTCCCCGGGCTTTCGCCCAGGTGGGTCTTCTCGACCTCGAAGACGGGGGACGGGACGTCATTCCAGAGCACTCCAGTGGTCGCCGGAGGCTGCGTGTTCGCGGGCTCGACCGGCGGCGTCGCGTATGCGGTCAGCGCCGCGACCGGCGCGCCGGTCTGGCAGCGGCAGCTCGACGCGCCGACTCCCGGCCTCGGCGGCGCGCTCGTTGGCGCCCCCGCGGTGAGCGGCAACGAGGTGATCTTCCTCGTCAGCGAGACCGGCGCCCCGTACGCGATCGCGCTCGATCGATCGACCGGACAGGTGCTGTGGCGAAGCGCTCCCGTGACCACGGAGCCGGGCAGCTACACGAATGCGAGCACCGTGGTCGCCGGCGGCGTGGTGTTCATGGGCTATTCGCCGCCCGAGGGAGACTCGAGCGGCCAGGGCGGCTTCGCCCTCCTCAACGCCGCGACCGGTCGCGTCCTCAAGGTCACGCCGACGATTCCGCCCGCCGACCAGGCAAAGGGATACGCGGGCGGGGGCCTGTGGTCGACGCCGGCGTACGACCCCGCCACGGGTTACGCCTACATCGGCGCCGGCAACCCCAACAGCAAACAGCTGGAGCACCCGAACACGAACGCGATCCTCAAGGTCGACGTCAAGCGCGGACGGGCGAGCTTCGGGCAGATCGTCGCCTCCTACAAGGGCAACGTCGACCAGTACGACGACGTCCTCCAGGAGGCGAGCCATACGCCGGTCTGCGCGGCATCCGATCAGCCCGGCGTTCCGTACCCCGTGGACGATCCCGCGTGCGGCCAGCTCGACCTGGACTTCGGGGCCGCTCCGAATCTCTTCCACGACCGCCAGGGCCACCTGCTCGTCGGCGACCTGCAGAAATCGGGCGTCTACCACGCCGCTCAAGCGGGCTCGATGAAGCCCGCCTGGACCGCGCTCGGCGGCGCTTCGTGTCAGGCATGCAACGCCGCTTCGACGGCGTTCGACCGCCACTCGATCATCGGCGTGTTCACCCCCGGCGGCACGATGGATGCCATGTCGCGTGACGACGGGACGATCGCCTGGCGAGCGCCGATCGGCGACGGCTTCCACTATCAGGGCACGAGCACCGCCGCTGGAGTCGCCTACACGCTCGACGGCAACGGCTTCCTGGACGCGTTCGATGCCGCGACCGGCGAGGCCCTTCTCCACCGGCCGATGGCCGCCGACACCGGCGCGCCGATGGCCCAGCTCACCTCGAGCGGCGTCGCGATCGCGCAGCACAGGGTGTTCGTCGAGGCAACCGGAAGCGGCAACGAGGGCTACCTGATCGCCTACGGCGCCCCCGTCTCCGGGTAGCGCCGAAGGGCACAACCGACTAGAGTCGGCGATCGATGGCCAAGGAAGCGCGTTCACTTCGGGGCAAGGTGGTCGCGATCACGGGCGGTGCCCGGGGGATCGGCAAGGCAACGGCGCAGGCGCTGGCGCGCGAGGGAGCGGTCATCGCCATCGGCGACCTCGACGCCGAGCTCGCCAGGGCAACGGCGTCGGATCTGGGGGAGGGCTCCCTCGGGCTGGAGCTCGACGTCACCAATCGCGACTCGTTCGAGAACTTCCTCGATCAGGTCTCCGAGCGTCTCGGCCCACTCGACGTGATCGTCAACAACGCGGGGATCATGCCGATCGGCTCCTTCGCCGAGGAGGACGACGCTACCGCGAAGCGGATGATCGACATCAACCTTCACGGGGTCATCTACGGCACCAAGCTGGCGATCCCGCCGATGGTCCAGCGCCGCAGCGGACACATCGTCAACATCGCCTCCCAGGCGGGCAAGGCCGGCATTCCCGGTGGCGCGACCTACTGCGCCACCAAGCATGCGGTGGTCGGCCTGAGCGAGGCGGTTCGCGCCGAGCTGCGGGGGACCGGGGTGGAGGTCTCCGTCGTGATGCCGGCCGTCGTCAACACCGAGCTCGGCTCCGGCCTGCCCGACACGCCGGGCGTGAAGAAGCTCGAGCCCGAGGACGTCGCCAACGAGATCGTCAGCGCGCTGAAGTTCCCGCGGTTCGACGTCTGGGTGCCCCGGTCGAGCGCCGCGATCAGCACCGTGATGCAGCTCCTGCCCCGCAGGGGGCGCGAGGCCATCGGCCGCCTGCTCAACGTGGACAAGGTGCTCGCCGAGCCGAACGAGGCGGAGCGCGCCGCCTACGAGGAGCGCGCCGCCCGCTCCGAGCCGGGTCTCGAGCCAGACGAGGTCGATGCCGGCTCCGCCGAAGAGCAGCCCTCCAGCGCCGCCCGCAGCTGAGCCTCGAGCTCCAGCTCCTCAGTCGCCCCGTGCATTCGATTGGACGTTGGGGACGTTGACGTGCAGCGGCGGCGGGACGCCGATCCTTCTGAAGGCCCTCGCGTACTCGTCGCGGAACGCATTCGCGTAGGCGCGCGAGAAGCTCTGCGCGCGCGCCGCCTCGAAGCCCCGCTCATAACCCCGGCGTTCGCCGCGGTGCTTCCCGGTCGCAAGGCCCGCGCGGATACCAGCCTCGCGCGCCGCCGCCAGGTCCTCGCCGCTGGAATGGCCGACCAAGTAGGCGCCGGCGCCGAGGCCGGCGAGCACTGCGGCGGCGGCGACCGTCGAGATCACCGTCCGCAGGCGGATTCTGGGTGTGCTCACTCGCCGAACCCCCCTCCCGACGACGATCGCTGTCCGAGGCAGGCCTTCACCCCGCGTGCGATCAGGCGTGCGCGGTAGTCGGCTCCCGCCGGAACCGTGGGGTGGAGGTTGTCGGGCTGCATCAACTCCGGGCGGGTCGCCACGACGTGGGCCCAGTCCGGCGTCTGGGTCCCCGGCCGCGAGGCGGCGAAGTCCCTGACCGCCCGGTTCTTGCCGGCCGAGTCGACGCCGTCGACGGTCAGCCCGTGGATCGTCGGCACCACCATGCAGCGGCCGCCGATCTGCTGGGCCACGGCCCTCAGCCGCCCGGCCAGGATCTCGGGGTAGGCGGGATTGTCGTTCGTACCCGCGTCGAACACGATCACCGACTGCGACGAGTCGTAGCTCTCCTGGAACAGCTTGTAGATCTGCAGGCTGTTGTAGCCGCCCACGGCATTGATCGTGAGCTGCGTCGACGGCAGGTACTTCTGCAGGAACGGAGAGGTGAGCTCCTCGAGGCTGTCGCCGACCACGAGTACGCCCCCCGAACCCGGCAGCGGCGAACTGGAGGCGGCTTCTCCGTGGGACGGGCGCGCCAGGGACCGGGAGCTCTGCGCCACGAGGGCGCGCTTGATCGTCGATCGCGCCGTGGCGTGACCATCTCGGGCCCCCCTCGGCGCTCCTGCGCGGCTGCCGGCGGCCGCGCCCGCGGCGCGACCGCGGCCCAGCCCGCGCTCATATCCCTTCGCGTACCCCTGCTTGAAGGCGACTCGCTGTGCGGCGACGCGCTCGGCGTGAGCGTCGTTTTCATCCGGCGCCTTCGAGGCGCCGAGGAGATAGCCACCGGCGAGCACGGCGGCGGCGACCAACACCCCTGCGATCAGCCAGGGCCGCGGTCGAGGCGTTCTGTGGGTCCAGCTTCGGAGCACTGTGCCGGCCATAGATTGCCGGAGAACGACGGGCGCCCCTCCTCTTGGCCGGTCCACGGCCCACGCCCGGGGCGGGATACCATCGTCCCGTGCCGGATCGCCTGTATTTCACGGACTCCGACGAGGCCAACGCCCTGATCGCAACGGATCCGATGGCGTTGCTGATCGGCTTCGCGCTCGACCAGCAGGTTCCGGTCCAGAAGGCGTTCTCCGGCCCGCTGGTGCTGAAGGAGCGCCTTGGCGCTCTCGACGTCGAGGCGCTCGCGGCGGCCGATCTGGAGCCGATCTTTCGCTCCAAGCCGGCGATCCACCGCTTTCCCGGCTCGATGGCGGAGCGCGTTCACGCCCTCGCGGTGCACGTCCGCGACCGCTACGGTGGCGACGCGGCCCGCGTGTGGACCGACGCGGAGGATTCCGATGCGCTGCGGGCGAACATCGCCGGCCTTCCGGGCTTCGGCGAGATGAAGGTCAAGGCACTCGGCGCGGTGCTCGCCAAGCGCTTCGACGTCGCCGTCGCGCAGGATCTGGTGCCGCCGCATCCAACCCTGGGCGACGTCGGCTCGGCCCAGGAGCTGGCCGACTACCAGGCCGCCAAGCGCGCGCACAAGGCCGAGTGGTCGAAGGCTCGCGCCTCGGCCTGAGCTCGGTTAGTCGGAGACGCTCCAGGAGAACCTGGCGTCCACCTGGGTCTCCGGGTGCTGCGATGTGCCGGTGTCCTCGAATCCGAACGTGACCGTGTCCGGCTTCGAGGACTGCGGGATCTCGAACACGACCCAGCCGTCTCCGCAGCCGTCGCGCACGGTCTCGAAGGAGTCGTCGTAGTTCTGCTCCGGGTATTTCAGCGTCGCGTCGCCTGAGCTGGAGTCGAGGCCGAAGTCGTAGGGACCGACCGCGCCGCCGTGGTCGCTGCAGACCTTGACCCGCGCGCCCACCAGCTTCGAGCCGGGAGCGGGCTGCGACAGACCGGTCACATCACTCTTGGGCACCGGGACATTCGTGTCGACCTGCTCGACCCTTGCTTCGAGCCCCTTGGCGCTGAGTGTGTCGCCCACGTTTCCCGACTTCTCGGTCGTTCCGCAGCCGCTTGCACCGATCGCGATCGCGATCAGCGCGGATGTGGCGACGAGCGGCGCCCGGGCGTCCATGCCTGGCCGTTGACGCTATCCGATGTCCTCGGGCAGGCCGAAGCGCTCGACCGTGCGGTCGTAGTTGAGACGCATCATCGCGATCACGTCACGGACGTCGGCTTCATCTGAGATTCGCCTCGCGGCCGGCCCCACGCGATCGGGGAAGACGGGGTGGTGGGTGATCCGGCCCTCGTTCCGGAGCTCCTCCCAGACGTCCTTGGAGAAGAAGAAGTGGGCTGCGTGATCGCCGTGCAGGTGGCCGACCTCCCGCTTGCCGACCTTGAAGGCGAACTCGCCGCGCCTGCCGGGGCCGGCCTCGATGCCGGGCCACGAGGTGACCTCCTCGGTGATCTGCTCGCTGTACGTCTGGGTCGTCGGCATGGTGCCTCCCGCGGTTTGGTTTCGGTTTCGCCCCGACGATACAAGTTCAAGTGAACTTGAAGTCAAGGGGAGATTGTGATTGGCTTGGAGGGTGACTCAGCTCCTGACGATCGGCGAGGTTGCAAAGCGCAGCGGGGTCGCCTCCTCGGCGCTTCGCTTCTACGAGGACCGCGGGCTGATCGCGTCTGAGCGCTCCGGCTCCGGCCACCGCCGCTACGACCGATCGGTGCTGCGGCGGATCGCCTTCATCGTCTTCGCGCAGCGCGTGGGCCTGAGCCTCGAGGAGATCGGGGCGGAGCTCGACAAGCTGCCGCCCGGGCGGGTGCCCACCAGGCGCGACTGGTCCGGCCTGTCGCGCGGATGGTCCGCGCGCATCGAGGAGCGGATCGCCGAACTGGAGCGCCTCAAGGCGGGGCTCACCGAGTGCATCGGGTGCGGATGCCTGTCGCTCGACCGCTGCAAGCTGGCGAACCCGAACGATCGCGCGGCCGGGTTCGGCCCAGGGCCCCGGTACTGGATCGGAGATCGCCCGCTGACCTCCCGCAGCTAGAGGCTCCGGCCTCGGCGGGCCGGATCAGTGGTGGTGCGTGATGCGCAGGAATGCGTTCCAGGCCGGCTTCGGCTGGAAGTCGTACGTGAACAGGCCGGATGACTTGCAGAAGCTGCAGTTGGTGGGCGCGTTTGGCGCCGCGTCGCGCCACAGGAACCAGTAGACCCGCTTCAGGTGCCATTGCTTGCGGTGCTTGATGAGCAGGTGGAAGGACTTCTTCAGCATCTTCTTCTGCCCCTTCGCGCCCTTCAAGAGTGGCCACTTCTTGCTCGGCTTCGCCGAGCCCCAGCCCATCTCCGTGACCCACATCTTCGCGTTGTCGTGCTTGCGCTTGATGACCTTGTGCAGCTTCGTCATCTGCTTTTTCAGGTTGTGGATCGAGGAGGCGTACGGGTGCACGGCAACGGCGTTGAACGCGCGCTTGATTCCCTTGGCCTTGTAGAACTTGCCGAGGAACTTGGGCGCGGTCATCGAGCCCTTCGGCTCGGGATTGCCGAGCATTCCGCCGAGGACGATCTTGCCGCGCTTGTCCTTGGACCGGATCGCGTGGCGGGAGAGCTTGACGAGCTTCGCGTACTTCTTCGGCTTCGGCTTCGGAGCGAAATAATTGGGGTTGTTCTGCTCGTTCCAGATCTGCCAGGTCGTAATCGGAACCTTCGGAATGCCCGGGTGGGTACGCCAGAACTCTCCCTTCCGGCCGTAACGCTTGACGCACGCCTTCACGAACTGCCGCCAGTGCCGCCGCGCCTTCTTGGACTTCAGCGGGGGCTTGCGGGCGTCGCTGGTCACCCAGCTCGGCGAGCCGTTCAGGAACGGCAGCACCCGGACGTGGTAGCGCGCCAGCGTGCCGACGAACTTGTCGGTCACCTTCCAGCTGTAGGAGCCCTTGCTCGGCTCGATCGAGGGCCAGTAGAAGGGCGTGCGGGCGTTGTGGACCTTCGCATCCGCGAGGCGCTGGTAATCGGCGCCCTGGAACTCAAGCCATGGAACGACGCCGAAGAACGAGTGCGGCACCCCCTTCGCCGCGGCCCCGCCGGCGGTGATCAGGGGCACCATGATCGCCAGCGCGGCGATCAGCGCAATGCGCCTTCCGCGGCCCCGGCGAACCGTGCCGAGCGGCCGCGTGCAGGGTCGAGCGTCCTTCCCGCCGTTGCGATCTCTACGAACCATCCTTGCCGGCGGGATGGTAGCTCTCGAGTCGAGACGAGGCGCCGGTTCAATCGAGCGGCGCGAGGGGGCCGGCACGCATTAGCATCGAGCCGAATGACTGGGAAGGGGCGGATCATCGGCGGGTCGCGGTCGCGGCTGGCGAAGTGGGCGCTCCTCACCGTCGCGGGCGCGTGGCTGTGCCTCCCGGCCCTGGCCACGGCGAAGACGATCACGGTCCAGACCAACCGTGGCGGTACCTGCCGGCTCCAGACCATCGCCGAGCGCGCCGGCGCCCAGATCACCTACGGGATCAGGGTGAAGCGCTGCAACACGAAGTTCGGCGTCCGCTACGCGGAAAGCCGGGGAGCCCTCTACGACGAGGACAACGGAAACCAGCCGGTGACGACGGGCTACCTTGGCCAGAAGAAGGGTCACCTTCCCTATCGGAACCAGCGAGCCGTCACGGGGACGACCCCGACGCACGCCTACCGCACGCGAGTCGACATCTCGATCGTGCTCAAGACGCGGCGCGACCCGAGCACCCGCCACCTCGAGCGCTGGACCCACAGCGGCAACCTGTGCCGCGTCAAGACCACCAGGCGCCAGGGCGACACCCTGGGCTGCGAGATCAGTGACAACCTTTCGGGCGCGTAGCCGGCGATTTCCCCTCAGAGCGGTCTGAATCGCTTAGGTGATCGGGCTCGCGTGTCGATGCAAGTACCGGCATGGGGAGGGCTCGCGCAGAGATTCTCGTCGGGGTAACGGCCGTGGTCGTCGCGTTGATCGGTGCCCCCGGCGCTTCCGCACGGCACGTTCAGGTACACGTGAACATCAAGGACCAGAACGGCTACCGGATGTCGATCGAGGCGTCGCGGAGCGCGCGCCGTGTGATCGGGATCGCGGCCGGCAAGATCGAGGGCCCGAACCCGTCCGCAGCCGTCCGCGCGGTTTCGCGCCGCCGCGCCGTGGACGTGGCTAGGGGCGCGAAGGCGAGTGACGCCAACGCCAAGCCTCGCCGGCACAGTGGCTTCATGTCGGTCCAGGTCGAGAACCACCACGCCATCTCCACCTACAACGTGCAGGGGACCGTGACCCACAACCGCCTCTTCGGGAAGCTCGGCGACTTCGGCCAGATCTCGCTCCACTTCCACCTTCGCCATACCCGCACCATCCATCACGGGTGCTTGCGTCAGAAGGAGCGGCTCGGGGTCTTCAGAGGCCATGTCCGCTTCCACGGCGAGGACGACTACGCCAGCGTCGACGCCACTGAGCTGAAGGGAAAGGTGGAGGTCGGGCGCGGGTTCTCACGCCGCTGCATCCTGGTATCACCGCCGGCCCACCGGCGCCATCACAAGGCCGGGTCGCAGGCGAAGCCCGGCTCGCGACACCACCACGCCGATCGCTACACGCTCCTGTACGCGCAGAAGGAGTCGACCGCCCGCGCCACGGCCTTCGCCGCGCTCAAGGAGACGAGGGACTCCGCGGACTTCCTGGCCGCCACCTTCGAGCTCCGCGACCCGGTCTTCATCGAGCGGGAGGAATACCGCGAGGGCAGGGCCGCCGACTTCCACACCTCCAAGGGACTGAAGACAGCACGCGTCGAGCCGAGCCCCCGGGCGTTCCGCGGCACAGGTCACTTCCGGGCGCACCATGGTCACAACCGCTGGAAGGGGTCGTTGGCGACGTCCTTCCCGGGCGCCCCGCACGTGCGCCTCGCGGGCCGGCAGTTCAAGGCGAAGCTACGCCAGCTGGATCTGTTTGGCGTGGGCGTGTCCGGCTAGCGCGCCAAGCGCACGACCAGCGGCAGCACGACGCGCTGCACGGGCGGCGGGGGCGAGCACATCACCGTTTCGTCGCGGAAGCGATAGGCGAACTTCGCGATCCACATCGCGCCCTTCCAGCTGGTCGGCAGGTTCCGGGCGTTGAAGAGGCCCTCCTCGGCCGCCCTTGACGCCTCGGTCAGGAACTCCTCCAGGCGGCCGCCCGGGATGACCTTGCTCTTCCCGTAGACGGGGCTCCCGCTCTCGTTCTTCAGTTCGTGCCGCGTGTTCGGCGGGACACGAACGGGCCCGTCCTCGGGTCGCAGGTCGTGCCAGGTCCCGTCGAGCTTCACCATTGCTGTGCCCTCGACGATCTCCCAGTGCTCCTCAAGCGAGGGGTGGAAGTGCTCGGGCAGGTGCCCGCCCGTCCTCGAACCAGGTGTGGACCCAGATGTGGCCGTCGCCGTGCTCGAACGCGAACGCGACGTGGTGGATCGGATCGCGGACCTTCTCCAGTTGAGCCGCTCCCTTGGTACTCGGCGTCGTCGTGGTCGTGCTCATCTCCTACCTCCACCGTCGATTGCCGACACGGTAGCATTTAAGTTACCCTCCAGTAACCATGCGTGCGATCGAAGGGCGAGAGCGCCGCCGGCTGCCCGTCACCGAGCGCCGGGAGCTGATCGTCGAGGCCGCTGGACGGCTCTTCGGCGAGCGGGGCTACGACGGGACCCGGCTCGATGAGATCGCGACGGCGGCGGGGGTCACGAAGCCGATCCTCTACCGCCACTTCGACTCCAAGCGGGACCTCTACCTGGCGCTGCTCGCCCGCCACCGGGCCGACCTGACGAGCTTCGCCGGCGTCGTTCCCACTGAGGGCTCGCTGCGCGACCGGCTTCGCGCGGTGCTGGAGATCTGGCTTGCCTATGTCGAGGCCCACGCCTACGCGTGGCGGATGCTGTTGCGGGACACCGGGGGCGGCCCCGACGTCCAGGCCTACCGGCAGCAGGTTCAGGACAGAGCCCGGGCCGTCCTCGTGGACATGATCCGGTCGCTCACCGAGCTCCCGATCCCGGATCGCGAGCTCGAGGCCGTGGCCGAGCTGCTGCGGAGCGGGATGGCATCGCTCGTGCTCTGGTGGATGGACAACCCCGGCACCCCGCGCGAGGTGCTGATCGACGCGATCAGCCGTGTCTGGATCGGTCTGGCCGCCGCCGGCGACCTCGAGGCTTGATGCTCAACCGCTGAGCCGCGGCTACGATGGCGCCCTCGGGCTCAGGGACGAGGCCCGCGAAGCCAACCAGCAAGCAGGAAAGGACCACCATGCACGTTGCCGAGTTCACCCTTCATCCGAAGCCCGGACACTTCGACCAGGTGGCCGAGATCTACTCCGAGTTCGCCGCCGAGTTCCTGAGCGAGCATCCGGCGCTCGAGACGGTCCTGATCCTCGGCGACGAGGCCGCCGGCGTCGTGCGAGGCATCGGGGTGTTCGCCGACCGCGACTCCGCGGACGCGGTGAACAGCGACCCCGAGTTCGCCTCCTTCAACGACGCGGTCACGCCCCTCCTGGCGGAGGCGTCGGAGCGGGTCGAGCTCAACCTGCTCCACCTCTACACGAAGTAGGGGCGACCGCGCGCGAGAGGGATCGCGCCATGCGATCGAGCGGCATCGCTGCCGCCGCGGCGCTCGTCGCCGTGCTCGCCGTCGGCCTGGCGGCATGCGGCGGGGGTGGTGGTGATTCGAGCGCGCCGAGCTACTCGGTGCCCCATGTGAAGCTCAGCGACCTGCATCCGTGCCGGCATGTCAACCACCCGACGCGGATGCGCTGCGGGAACATCAAGCTGCCGTTCGAGCGCAAGGACCCCTCGCTCGGCAAGACCAAGATCGCGTTCGCGGTCCGGCCGCGGGACGAGTCCAGCAAGCCGTCGCAGGGCGCGATCTTCGCCGTGGAGGGCGGGCCAGGCTACGGCAGCTCGCGAACCGCGGGCACGTACCGGAAGCTCTTCGGCCCGCTGCTTGAGCGCCGTGAGCTGGTCAGCGTGGACATGCGCGGTACGGGCGACTCGGACGCGCTCGATTGCCCGGGGCTCCAGCGCGGGAGCGCACCGGACTGGATCGCCTTCCCCAACTGCGCTCGCAAGCTCGGCCCGCGCTTCGGCTCCTACCGGACCTCTGCCGCAGCCGACGACATCGACGACGTTCGCCGCGCGCTCGGCTACGACAAGATCACCCTCTACGGTGACTCGTACGGGACCTTCCTCTCCCAGTCGTACGCCTTCCGCCACCCGGACACCCTGAACGCGCTGGTGCTGGACTCGGCGTATCCGGTGCGCGGGGAGAGCGCCTGGTATCCGAGCATCATCTCGACGGGGGTGCGCTCGATGTCGATCTCGTGCCGGCGCTCGCCCAAGTGCTCGGGCAGCGCCAGGAAGCGCCTCGCGAAGCTGGTCCACTTCCTCCGCGACAACAATCGGGGAGTTGGGCCGCTGGTCGACGCCCTGGGCGGCGCCGGGTACAACCCGCCCGCGACGTATCTGCGGATCGACCGCGCGGGAACCGATCTGCGCCATGGCCACTCGCTGCCGTGGAAGCGGCTGATCGCCGAGGCAAAGCTCGGCCACGGACACGTGGAGCACTACTCCGCCATGGACGAGGACGTCGTGAGCTGCAACGACTACCCCTTGCTCTGGCCCAAGGACGCCTCGGAGGCGCAGCGCCGGATGGACCTCGAGCACGCCGCTCGCAGCTACAGCAACCCGGCGCTGAAGCCGTTCTCGGCGACCGACGTCGGGGTCTCGTCGAGCACGCTCTACCAGTACTGCATCACGGCGCCCCGCCCGTCGTCGCTGTACGAGCCGCCGGTCTCGCCGGGCGAGAAGCCCACGAAGGCGCCCGTGCTGGTGGTCTCCGGCGAGCTCGACAACGTGACCACGCCGTACGAGGGAACGCTGACGGCGAAGGAGTTCCCGCACTCTCGCCACTACATCGCCACGGGCGCCGGTCACGTCGCCGACCTCTACACCCCCCGCCACTCGAAGGCCGGGATGAAGACCCGCCACTTCCTGCACCACGTCTACGAACACGGCGGTTGAGCCAGGGCGAGCTCGACATTCGGCGCATGGAGCCGGGCGACCTCGAGCTCGCGCTCGACTGGGCGGCGGGGGAGGGATGGAACCCGGGCCGTGGAGACGCGCTCGCGTTCCGGGAGGCGGACCCCGACGGCCTGCTGATGGGATTCCTGGACGGCGAGCCCGTCGCCGCGATCGCCTGCCCCCGCTACGACGACGATTTCGGCTTCGTGGGCCTCTACCTCGTCCGCCGCGACATGCGCGGCCGCGGGCTCGGCCTGAGCTTGTGGGGCGCCGGTCACGACCAGCTCGGCGAGCGGACGTCGGGCCTCGACGCGGTCGTGGCCCAGGTTTCGAACTACGAGCGGTCGGGGTACCGCGTCGAGGGCCATACCCACCGGCACATGGGCCTGGGAGCGGGCGAGCCGCCTGCCACCGCGCTGGCCGGGATCGACGAGGTGTCGTGGGAGGAGCTCCTGGCGTTCGACGCCCGGGCGTTTCCGGCCGCGCGCGAGCCGTTCTTGCGGGCGTGGACGGCGCAGCCGGATGTTCGCGCCCTGGCGCTCGTTCGGGACGGCTCGGTAGCCGGTTATGGGGTGATCCGGCCGTGCCGGGAAGGCCACAAGGTCGGGCCCCTCTTCGGCGTCGACCGGCCCGCGGCGGAGGCGATCCTCGACGGCCTGATCGTGGATCTTGCGCCCCGGCACCGATGGTGGATCGATGCGCCGGACACGAATCCGCCGGCCGTTGAGCTGGCGCGCGAGCGCGGGCTCGAACCGGTCTTCACGACCGCCCGGATGTACCGCGGCGACCCGCCCGCCTACGAGCGCGAGCTCGTCTTCGGCGTCACGACGCTCGAGCTCGGATAAGCCGGGTTCAGCCCGGCGCCCTCAGATCCGGACCTGCTCGCCCATGATCACGGTGCGGCTCTCGGACAGGCGGAAGTACTCGATGGGGCTGGCGGCGTTGTGCCAGAGCGCCAGGAACAGCCCCTTGCGCAGTCCCCGCAACCCCGGGGCGCCGGTGCGCACGAGGACGGTCCGGGAGACGAAATAGGAGGCCTCGTCGAGGTCGATCCTGCCTTTCAGGAGGCCCCCCTCGTCGGCCAGGCGAAGCGTCGCGGGGATGTCGATCTCGTCGTGGTAGCCGAGGCGCGCGGTGATCAGACAGATGCCGTCCGCAGGATTGCCGAGCTCGTCCGCCTCCAGTCGCTCGGGCTCGGGCACGTGCGGAATCCGTTCGATCGCGATCGTCATCACGATCACCTCCTCGTGCAGAACGTGATTGTGCTCGAGGTTCGCGCGGAGCGCCAGCGGCGCCATGCGCACGTCGGCGTTCAGGTACACGCCGACGCCGGGAACCCGCGGGACCGGCGGCGTGGCGTCCTTGACCTTTGCGATGAAGTCCCCGAGGCTGCCCTCCTTCTCGCTGCGCTTCCGAGCGACGATCTCCCTGCCGCGCCGCCAGGTGACCATGACGACGAACACGCACGCGGCGATCACGAGCGGGACCCACCCGCCGTGAAGGACCTTGGTGAGGGTGGAGGTGAAGAACGCCACCTCGAAGGTTCCGAACACGATCGCGCCGAGTGCGACGAGCGCCCGGCGAGTCCGCCAGAGCAGGTGCGCCACGGCTAGGAACAGGGTCGTGTTGAGGACGAAGGTCCCGGTGACGGCCACGCCGTAGGCGGACCCCAGGGCAGTCGAGGATCCGAAACCGACGACGAGCGCGATGACGGCGGCGAACAGCACCCAGTTGACTCCCGGCGCGTAGATCCGGCCCTCGTGGCGGCGGGAGGTGTGGCGGATCGTCATCCGCGGGAGGAAGCCGAGCTGCATGGCCTGGCGGGTGACGCTGAACGCTCCCGAGACGACCGCCTGCGAGGCGATCACCGTGGCCACGGTCGCGAGGATCACCATCGGCAGCTGCGCCCACTGGGGCGAGAGCAGGTAGAAGGGGCTGGAGATCGCGCTGGGGGACTCGAGTAGCAGCGCGGCCTGTCCCAGATAGTTGAGGATCAGGGCCGGGAAGACGACGAAGAACCACGCCCGGCGGATCGGCGAGCGCCCGAACTGGCCCATGTCCGCATAGAGGGCCTCGGCGCCGGTGACCGTGAGCACCACGGAGCCCAGGGCGATGAAGGCGACGCCCGGATGGTTCGCGAAGAACTCGACGCCGTAGCTCGGCAGGAGCGCCTTGAAGACCTCGGGGTGGGGAGCGATCTTCCCGAGTCCGAGGATGGCGATCACCGTGAACCAGATCGCCATCACCGGGCCGAAGAGCCTCCCGACGAGCCCGGTCCCGAAGCGCTGAATCGCGAACAGTGCGACGAGCACCGCGACCGTGATCGGGACTACGAGGTCTCCGATGCTCGGGGTCGCGACCTTGAGTCCCTCGACCGCCGAAAGCACCGAGATCGCCGGCGTGATCACACCGTCGCCATAGAACAGGGAAGCGCCCAGGATCCCGAGCGTGATCAACACGAACTTCGCGCGTGCCGTATTGAACTTGGCGCCCTGAAGGAGCGCCGTGAGGGCCATGATTCCGCCCTCGCCGCCGTTGTCAGCGCGCATCACGAAGGTGACGTACTTGATCGAGACCTCGATCGTGATCGTCCAGAACACGAGGGAGACGACTCCGTAGACGTCCGCGGAGGTCGTCGACACCGCGTGGTTGTCGGCCGTGAAGACCGTCTGCAGCGCGTAGAGCGGGCTCGTGCCGATGTCGCCGAACACGACCCCGAGCGCTCCGAGGGCGAGCGCGGCGAGACCCGTCCGCGCCGCCGATCCGCCCCCGCTGGGCTCGCGTTCGGCGCGGGTGCGCGGCTCGGGCACCGGCGCAGGCTATCCGCGGACGCCCCCGGTAGCCAGAGGGTTCGCGGGTAGCCCCCAAGTGCCGTGTGTGACGACAACCGCGTTTCTTTACATCAAAACGTGGTACATAGACGTATGTAATGTTCGGTGAAGGGGAGACGCATGGCTGAGGTCGGCGCCGCGCCAAAGGTCCCGCAGCTACAGCGAAAGGCGCTGAACGCTGCCCGTTTCCTGTTCACCCCGCTGCTTCCCGACGACTATCTGGAGTTGATCAACCCGCTCTGGTCCACCCGTGAGCTCCGCGGCCGGATCGAGCGGATCGAGCGCGAGACGCCGGACGCGGTCACGGTCCTGATTCGCCCGGGCTACGAGTGGCCGGGCCACAAGCCCGGGCAGTACACGCGCGTCGGGGTGGTGGTCGACGGGGTCTTCCACTGGCGCGCGTACTCGCTCACCTCGGAACCCGGACGTCCCGACCGGCTGATCAGCATCACACCCAAGCTGGTCGACTCCGGGAAGGTTTCGCCGTATCTCGTCAAGCGGGCCAGGCCCGGGGACGTCGTCCGTCTCGGCGGCGTGGAGGGCAGCTTCGTGATGCCGGACCCGACGCCCGAGAAGGCGCTGTTCCTCAGCGCCGGCAGCGGCATCACCCCGATCATGAGCATGATCCGCGATCTCGATCGGCGCAGGGCGGACACGGATTGCGTCCACGTCCACTCCGCCCGCACTGCGGAGGGCGTCATCTTCGGCGAGCAGCTCGAGCGCCTCGAGGCTCGCAACGACCGCTACCGCGTGACGATGCGACTCACGGGCGAGGAGAAGCGGATCAAGCCGGAGGAGCTCGATGACCTCTGCCCCGACTGGCGCGAGCGCGAGGCCTTTCTCTCGGGCCCCGGGGATCTGCTCGATGCCATGACCGAGCACTGGGAGCGCGAGGGAGACAGCGACCTCCTCCACATGGAGCGGTTCCAGCCGAAGCTCGCGCTCATCGAGGACGGCGAGGGCGGCCGCATCACGTTTGCCGCCAGCGGTTGCGAGACCACCGCCGAGGGGGGCACGCCGATCCTCGTCGCCGGGGAGGAGGCCGGACTGGAGCTGCCCTTCGGGTGCCGGGAGGGCATCTGCCACACCTGCATCGGAAAGCTTTGCTCCGGGAAGGTTCGCGACCTGCGAAACGGGAAGGTATTCGGGGCAGAGGGCGAGATGGTCCAAACCTGCATCAACGCCCCCGAGGGCCCAGTGGAGATCGAGTTGTGACCACCCAACGACCGAAGGAGGAGGACGTGACGACCACCGAGACCGAGAGCCCGCTGGCTCATCTGACTCCGCAGCAGATCGACGAGCTCGAGGCGGAGTTCAACGCCATCCACGACGAGGTCTTCTCGGAGCTCGGCGATCGCGATCGCAAATACATCGAGAGCATGATCGAGATGCACCGGCGTCTCGGCGTGATGGGCAGGGCGCTGCTGGTTGCCTCGCGCTTGCGGCCGGCGTGGGTGGCCGGTACCGCCACGCTCTCGCTGGCAAAGATCCTGGAGAACATGGAGATCGGCCACAACGTCATGCACGGCCAGTGGGACTGGATGAACGACCCGCAGATCCACTCCTCGACCTGGGACTGGGACACGGCGTCCACCGCCGAGGCCTGGAAGCACTCCCACAACTACATCCACCACACCTACACGAACATCCGCGGCAAGGACAAGGACCTGGGCTACGAGATCATGCGGATCGACCCCCACCAGAAGTGGCATCCGGTCTACCTCCTGCAGCCGCTCTACAACCTGGCGCTGATGGCCTTCTTCGAGTGGGGCGTGGCTGTCCACGACCTCGACATCGAGGCGATCCGGTCGGGCGAGAAGTCGAAGAAGCAGCTGGTGAAGGAGCTCAAGGGGATCTGGGGCAAGGCACGCCTGCAGATCGCCAAGGACTACATCGCGTGGCCGCTGATCAGTGCGGTGGCCAATGCCGCGGTTGAGGGTGCTCTGGCCGCCCGCCGGCCCAGCTCCCGAAGGGAGCGGTTGCGCAGAAGGACGCGAGGCGTCGTCGCGCGCGCCCGGCGGGGGAAGCGGCGCGGTCGCGGGGGGGAGGTCGCCCTGCGGGCGTTCCAGGCCGGACGGGAGTCGTTCAAGTCCACTCTCTGGGCCAACTTCACGGCGAACATCGTCCGCAACCTGTGGGCTCACGCGATCATCTTCTGCGGGCACTTCCCGGACCAGACGTACACGTTCAGCCAGGAGGAGGTCTCCGACGAGACGCGGGGCGCCTGGTACGTGCGCCAGCTCGTCGGCGCGGCCAACATCGAGGGCAGCCCGCTGTTCCACGTGATCAGCGGCAACCTCGGCTACCAGGTGGAGCACCACCTGTATCCCGACATGCCGAGCACGCGCTACGCGGAGATCGCGCCGCGGGTCAAGGAGATCTGCGAGCGCTACGACCTGCCGTATAACTCCGGCCCGTTCCTCCAGCAGGTGGGGATGGTGAACCGCACCATCCTCCGCCTCGCGTTCCCGGGCGGGGGACCGCGGCCGAAGCCGGGCCCGTACCAGGGGGATGACGGTGCGGACGTGGATGCCGCATCGAACGTGCATGCCGCCTCGAACGGCCGGCCCACCGAGGCGCAGGCGGTGGCGAGCGCGGGCTAGCCGGTAGGCGAAGTCGAAGGCGCCGGGGAGGGCCGGTCGCGGAACACGACGAAGCCGAGGGCGGCGATGGCGAGGCCAATCAGCGTCGCGATCCCCCGCTCGTCCACTGCCTGGAACGCCGCTTGGCCCAGGGCGTGGGCCAGGACCACGATGCACGCCGTGATCGCCGTGGTGAAGAGGGCGTACTCGATCGCAAGCAGGGCGAATGAGCACGCCGCGGCGATCGTCAGGATGGCCGCGTTGACGACCGCGCCCCGCCCGATGAGCTCGGCCACGCCGACGGGAAGGGCGACCAGCAGGCCGCGCCGCAGCGCCGGGAGCGGAGCGTCCCGCAGCCTCCAGTTTCCTGGAATCAGAGGCATGGCCAAACCTATTGCGATCGACGACGGCGGTGGCTGGATGGCGCCGCTAGGTGGGCGCCTCGGAGGTGCTCGGAGTGGGGAGATCCCGCCAGACCGCGAAGGCCAGCAGGGCGATGGCGACGCCGATCACGGTCCCAATGGCGCGCTCGTCGACGGCACTTACGGCGGACTCGCCGACCGCGTGCGACAGGGTCACGATGTAGGTGGTGATCGCGAACGTGAACAGCGCGTATTCGATCAGCAGCATCGCGTAGGCGAACGCCGCCGTGATCGTGATGATCGCGGTGTTGGCGAGCGCGTTCTCGCCGACGAGCACCGCAAGACCGGTGGCGAAGGCGAGCCCGAGGATCGTCCCGGCGATCCGCATCTCTACCCGCTCGTCGGTCTCTACGCGTCCCGGCTTGAGTACGAAGATCACCGTGAGCGGGATCCAGTAGCCGTGCCTGCCCAGGTGTACCACGTGATATGCGGCCACCGCCAGGCCCAGAGCACCACCCGCTCGGATCGCGTGGCGGAGGCTCGGCGAGCTCAGGTGGAGATTGGACCCGATCGTGGCGAGCGCGTCGCGCGCCCCGTCGATCGGATGGGCCCGCTCGAGCGAGCCCTGGATCAGGGCAACGATCAGCGACAGGGCGGCCTGCGCGAGGGCGCCCACGGCCCCGAGCACGAGGACCTGCGCCGTGTCGTGGATCTCCAGGGAGAGCCCCTGCGCGATGAGGAATGCGATGACGACGTTCAGGGCGGCGATCGTCAGCCGCCGCGACACGGCCACCGAGAGCGCGGCCACGCCCGCGAACACCGCCATGCTGGGAACCGCAACCGCCGCCGAGTCCCCCGTGATGGCTCCGAGCGCCGCGGCGATCCCGATCAAGGGAGCGACGCCGAGCTGCCACCAGAATCGGGTGCCCGCCGGCGCCTCGAAGGCGACGAAGCCCGTAACCGACGCGCCGACCGTCACCGCCCCGGTGACCGGCGTCTTCAGCTCCAGCTCGATCAGGGCGGCGATCCCGACCGGGATCGCGACCAGGAATCCGCGGCCAATCGACGGCGCCGCGGCGCCGCCCAGCCGCCAGCTCTCAGGGATCAGGGCGATGTGCGCAAGCTATTCGCTCGGGAGGCGGGGGGGTCACTCCATGCGCAGATGGGCAGTGAGGGGGGGCAGCCCCCGCCTCGCGGGGCCGTCGCTGCCCTACTTGCCGCAGAGGTTGCAGGCTCCAAAAGCGCCCGGATGCGCGAGCGGCACCTCGACGTACGATGCCGAGCTGGCGTTTCGCTGCACCTGGTAGACGCCGCCGGCGAGCTTCGCGACCTGGGCGGGGGACGGGAGCAGGTGGGGACTGTCGGAGGTTGTGATGGTCAGGCGGAGCCTGTGGCCCGGCGCGATCTCGGCGAGGGTGGGGAAGATCTCGATGTCGTAGCGGGTCACCTTGCCGGGGGTCACGGGCTTCACGGAGCTCTTCCTGTACGGGTGGTAGGGCATGGTGGGGTTCCCGCCTGGAGCCCGCCAGGTGCGCGCGCGGTCGAGCTTGCGGAACGAGCCGAGCAGGGCGCCCGACGTGAGCGGGGTGGAGGTGCCGGTGGGCGAGACGTCCTCGAGCGTCGCCACGAGCTCCGTCTCGGGCCGCGTCGAGGTGGCGTAGATGCGGGCGGCGATGGGGCCGTCGAGGACCTTCGGGCCGTCGAAGGGCGCGGTCGTGTAGGTGAGTGCGCCGGGCCCGGTCTGGAGAGTTCGATCGTCGGTGGTGCAGCGGTCCTCGGGAGCCTGCGCCGTCTCCAGGGCGAACGCGAGGGCGCCCATGCTCCACTGCTCGGTGCCGCGCGAGCAGGGGCTCGTGGCCCCGAGGAAGGCGACCGGATCGGCGCCCTTGGCATCGCTGGGGGGGTCCGGCGTCAGCGTGCCGTCATTCGTCGAGGGGGCGTGGCTTCCACTGGGCCCTGACCCGAGATAGAGGGGGCGGGGGTGGCCCTCGGGGAAGGGATAGCGCTTCGCGTCGACCCACCGGTTCGCGCCGAGCTCGTACGCATGGATCGGATTCCGGACCGACATGATGCCTGTCCTCCGTCCCTCGAGCCAGTGGTCGAACCAGGCGAGCTCGATCGGGTAGATGTCGATCCCGGCGCCCGCGTTCAGGTGGTACCAGGGGCCGAAGAGCAGCTGGTAGCGGGGCGTGGGCTTCTGGTCGGGGCGCATCGGCGCCTCGGCGTTGCGCCCGGCGTGGAGGTTCTGGAGGCCCGAGTAGTTCATCGGCCCGCCGCGCTGGAAGAGGTCGAACCAGCCGCCGACCATGAACGCCGGGATCCGGTTGTCGATGACGTCGTCGAGCATGGAGCGAGGGCTCCGCTTCCGCCAGTACTTGCCCGCGTAGGCCTGGTCGCCACCGGTGAGGACGCTGATCACCTGCGCGGCGCTGTAGGAGAGCAGGCTCGGAGCGTGCTCGGATTCGACCCGGATCAGGTCCGCGATGTTCGTGGGGTTCTCGATCGCGGGATTGACGAGGTGGAGGCCGCCGAAGATCGTGAACACGACGAGCAGGTCGAACTCGCCGTCGGCGATGCCGCCCATGAACGCCGTGTCCCGGTAGGTGTCGTTGGCCGCGACGATCGGGAAGAGGGCCTTCAGCGGCGAGTGGCGCCCGAGGTGCTCGGCCGTGAGGAACTCGTTGATGCCCATGTAGGAGGGCCCGTAGAGGCCGACGTGCCCGTTGGCGTGGGGGAGGTCCGCGGCCCAGCGCACGAGGGCAGCGCCGTCGCGGCCCTGCACCGGGTCGAAGAGGCCGAAGGTGCCGTGGGAGTCGCCGGTGCCACGGACGTCGGCGACGACGTCGATGTACCCGCGCTTGATCATGTAGGGAACCGGGCCCGCCTCGGTGGCCGCCTGCGGCCCGGTGTCCTGGCCGCTGGCCAAGCCGACCGAGTCCTTGCCGTACGGCGTCTGCACCATGATCACGGGGAACCTGCCGCCGGCGGGAGCGCCGGTCGAAAGGTCGGTCGGGTAGTAGACGTTCGCGCGCAGGACCGTGCCGTCCCGCATCTGCACCGGGACGTTCTTGCGCTCGCCCACGCCGTAGCGCTCGGCACCGGGCTTCCAGGCCAGGGCGGGCGCCGAGAGAAGCGTGAGCGCGGCGGAGGTTGTCAGGAGCGCTGCGAGTGCTGCGATGGCGCGGCGCTGGGCCAACGCGTCAGCCGCTCGCCTTGCGCCAGGAGGAGAACGACCCGCTCGTCCACCCGCCACCCGACCTCGCGGGAGCCGGCCCCAGGGACTCGCCGCCGTAAACGACCCTGCCGTCGGGCCGCTGGTAGGTCCGCCAGGGAATCGTGTCCTGCTGGGAGACGCCGGGCTTGCTCCAGTCGCAGACTCCGGTCGGGAAGGCATGCCGCAGGGCCGCCCATTGTGGGTCCGTGAAGCCGGTTGGGTAATAGTCGCTGCGGCGAAGCGGCTTGAGCTGGCAGCGTTCCTTGTCGGTCGCAACGCTCTCGCCCGCGACCGTGGCCGGCGTCCCGAAGCGGGTCTGAACGTCCTTCAGCTTGCACACCGGGCCGACGCCGGGAACGGCGATCTTCGCCACGCCGGGGATCGAGGAGCACTGGTCGTGGATGTCGGCCGGGCGGTCCCTCGAGACCTTGGTCGCCAGCGCCAGGTTGCGGTGGTCGCGCTGCACCGCCGAGAGCCAGCGATCCATCGCCTTGAGCCCCTGGGTCGTGTAGCGGGGATCGCCGATCAGCGGTGTCTGCCCGAACCAGATCACCTGGTTGCGCGGCAGATGGCCCTCCACCTGCTCGAGCCTGGCCCGAATCGCCCACGAGCGGTAGGCGTCGTGGAACGCGCCCGGGTCCGGCCCGCGCAGGTCGATGATCGCCGTCCCGGTCAGGTTGTTGGTTTCGTTGACGCCGCCTGAGCGGTAGACGTTGCGCAGCGCCGGCTGGGTGGCGTCGCTTCGCTGCGGGATCGGGTTGAGGTCGATGTCGGCGCCGCCGATCTTGGAGTTGAGGTCAACGAACTGCGCCGGGCTGATCTCGCCGCGCTCGAGCGCCGCGAGCCCGAACTGGACGCCCACGTCGCCGATGGGCAACCCGGCGAACCCGTGCCCGAGGGCGGTCTCCTGCGGCGTCCAAACGCTCTGCGGGCGCCGGCCCATGACGTTGACCATGTAATCGGCGAGCGTGCACCTGATGCCGTCCGGATTGGTCTGCGCGTTGTAGTCGTCGGACGAGGAGACGCCCGCGCATCCACTGGACGGGTCGGCGAGGGCCGTCCAGTAGATGGAGTCGAAGACGATCGCGTTGACGTGATTGGGGTGGCCCTCAACCGCGGCTATCTGTGTCGGGGTCCAGACGATGCCCGTCCCCCATTTCGCCGGGTGCTCGAAGTAGCCGCGGTCGAAGTGGTAGGCGGCGAGCTGCTGGCCCGTCGACCACGCGTCGGGGAACGAGCACTGCGGCAGGATGCCCTGGTAGATGCCGGGGTAGGCGTTGGCGACCTGCTGCTGGACGAGCGAGCCGCCGGAGCATCCCGTTCCGATCGTGTAGCGCAGGGTCCCGTAGGACTCGACCAGGTGCTCCTTGGCCATGACCAGCGACTCCGCCTCGGTGGCCAGGTTGCAGTTGTGCCCGGCGTTGTCGAGGGCGGTGGACATCACGGCGAATCCCATGCCCAGCGCAGTCGTCGGGCTGGAGGTCGACCCGCCGCCGCCCACCGCCACGGTGTCGCTGGTGACGCTCGGCGCGTCCGCGCTCCGATGGTCGATCCCGCAGCTCGCGCCGTGGGTGATCAGAAGCTTGTGGTTGAACTGCGGCTGCGGGTTCCAGGCAGTCCACGGCTTGCCGGGCTGAAACAGCGCCGCGATCTTGTACTGGTCGCGGTCCTGGTAGCCGGCCTCGACCCGGACGATGAAGGGGACGGTCTTGCCCGTCTGCGTCGTGGTCTTGGCGACGTCGGACGGCGGGTTGCTCGGATCGTACGGATGCATCCCGCCGTCCACCGACGAGCGGTACTCGTAGTCGTAGGTCGCCGGGGCGTTGCACTTGGGGTTGTGGGACCCGTTCTGGCACACCCACGGCTCGACCTGCGGCCCGGAGAAGACCGGGCCGCCGTTCGGATGATTTCGAATCGCGACCCGGTCGGATGCTGAGCCGGGGGCGCTGGCCGACAGCACGTTTCGGCCGCGCCGCAGGCCCTGGACCTCACCCTCGTAGCGCCCGTCGGCTCGCTTGGCGAACTGGTCGCTGACGTTCGAGCCGTTCAGCTTCATCTTGACCGCAGAAGCCCGCACGCCCTTCGGGAGATCGACGACCACCAGGGCGTCGCCGCCCGAGATCAGGTCAGCCCGGTTGGAGACGATGTGGATATGGAGCGAACCGGATGGGCCTGCGGTCGCACCACTGGGAACGGCGCAGGCCGCGACGAGCAGGCACAGGGCCAGCGCCCCCCGCGCGCGAACAGGGATGTGCCTCCGATCCTCCACGATCGCGATGGCGGACCGTAGCGCTGGGCGGCGGCGCATGCGCCGGTTCGTCCCTTTAGCTCTTGCTCAGAGCGGAGCACCAGGATTTGTCAGGTGATCTTCGCTCGCGGGGCCGAAACGGGAGTACCCTGGTCCCGGAGGAATTTGCACCGCATGAGCTCTTCGCACGGCCCCGAGATCAGCGCCTGGAGCGGCGGGATCTGCCTGCTGCTGGGCCTGGCGACCATCACCCACGGTTCCGAGCAGGCCGGGCTCCTCCTGGTGGGAGGAGCGGTGCTGCTCTTCATCTGGGCTGCATTCCTCGGACGCGCGGGAGGCTGAGCTGATGTCCGGGGACCAGGGCCTCACCGCCGTTGGCGGCGGATCAGCCCAGGCCGCCCCCGGGATCCGGGGCCGCCCCTCAGCGGCCATCAAGCCGTGCGAGCACGAGACGCTGGACCGGATCATCACGGGCCTCGTCACGGTCGTTCCGATCCTGCTCCTGGGCCTGGCCGCATGGCAAGCCTGGAGCGAGGCCCTCCGGTGGAGCGACCTCGCCGTGCTCGGCCTCCTCTACGTTCTCACCGCGCTCGGCATCACGGTCGGCTTCCATCGCCTCCTGACGCACCGGAGCTTCGCGACGACCCCGTGGCTTCGCGGTGTCTTCGCCGCCCTCGGCTCAGCGGCGATCGAGGGACCGGCGATCTCCTGGGTCGCGGATCACCGCAAGCACCACGCGTGCTCGGACCGAGAGGGCGACCCGCACAGCCCCCACGTCGGCCACGGCGACGGTCTGCTCGGGTCCCTGCGGGGGCTCTACCACGCACACGTCGGCTGGCTCTTCATCCACACTCAGCGCGGCTCGCAGGAGCGGTTCGCGCCGGATCTCCTCGCCGATCCCGTCGTTCGGTTCATCGACCGAACCTTCATCCTGTGGGCGCTGGTCGGGCTCGCGATTCCGTTCGGGCTCGGGGTGGCGATCGGAGGGACGGTCGCTGCCGGCTTGACCGCCCTACTCTGGGGCGGCGCGGTCCGCGTGTTCGTGCTCCATCACGTCACCTACAGCGTGAACTCCCTGTGTCACATGTTCGGCCGCCGGCCGTATGAGACCAAGGACGAGTCGCGCAACCTCGCGTGGCTGGCTCTCCCCACCTTCGGCGAGGCATGGCACAACAACCATCATGCGTTTCCCACGTCCGCCGCGCACGGGCTCGGCAGATGGCAGATCGATCCGTCCGCGCTGCTGATCGCCGCCATGGAGAAGGTGGGCCTGGCGTGGGACGTGGTGAGGCCGACGCCCGCTCGCCGGGCGGCCAAGGTCTCCTCTTCCCTTTAGCCCTGAACGACCGAGGGCCCGCCGAAGCGGGCCCTCGGGCCGAAAGATCCGTGGATCGCTATCGCTACAGCGGCTGGACGCTGACGGCGCGCGGCCCCTTCGGGCCGGCCTCGGACTCAAACGAGACCTTGGCGCCCTCGGCGAGAGTGCGGAAGCCCTCCGAGTTGATCGCGCTCTGATGCACGAACAGGTCGGAGGAGCCGTCATCGGGAGTGATGAAACCGAACCCCTTCTCGTCGCTGAACCACTTCACTGTGCCAGTTGGCATCTGATCCTCCATCGGTTTGTGCCGCGACCGCGGAGGCATGAAGCCAACGTCGAGAGCGCTAACACGATTTCCGGGTCATTCCCGGTCCAATTACGCGCGGAAAGGTAGCAAGCCCCGGCTAGGAGAGGTCGTCCTCGGCGAGCTGGACGTAGAACGTTCGGGTCATCTCGGGCTCGATCACCGCGTCGATCCGGCTCCGTCGCCGGAGTTGCTCGTCGGCCACCTCTCCCAGGTGCTCGT
Source organism: uncultured Actinomycetes bacterium (assembly GCA_963702195.1). Taxonomy (GTDB): domain Bacteria; phylum Actinomycetota; class Thermoleophilia; order Solirubrobacterales; family 70-9; genus AC-56. The sequence goes on from OY969725.1 coordinate 899,960, forward strand.
CGTCGGGTTCCTCGGCGGCCTCGGCGCGCTCCTCGCCCGAAGCCTCGAGGCCGACCTGTGCAAGGAGCGCCTCGCCCTGCTCCGGGCTGATGTCGGAGAAGCCGATCGTGACGATCTCCCGAGGGTCGTCCATCCGCCGCGCGGTCACGACGCGGGTGGGCCAGCCGAAGCCCTTCTCCGGGAACCATGCCTCGCGGAAGTCCTCGTAGGTCTTACCCTCGCGGAGCCGGCGAACGAGTATCGAGACGATCACCGCGCCGACCCTACCCCAGTCCGGGCAGCGCTACGATCGGCGCCATGCGCGGGACCCGCTGGGCATGGAGGCTCGCGGCGGCGGCATCGATGCTGGCCGCCGGGTCGGCCGCGCCGTCGACCGTCCTCGCCGCCAGTCCGGGTCCCGCGCTCGCCGTCAACGGCGGCGCCGGCCATCGCCCGATCAGCCCCTACATCTACGGGATGAACTTCGCCAGCGCGGGGCTCGCGAACCAGCTCGATCTGCCGGTCGACCGGTGGGGTGGGAACACAACCGACACCTACAACTGGAAGATCGGCTCGTCCAACACGGGCAACGACTACTTCTTCGAGAACATCCCGGACTGCTTCGACGCCCCGACGTACACGTGCGACGACGGGCCCAAGTACGGCTACCGGCGGTTCATTCAGAAGGACCGCTCGATCGGCGCGCAGAGCCTGATGACGCTGCCGATGACGGGCTGGGTGGCCAAGGACGGAAGGGCCAACCACCCGTTCACCTGCGGCTTTCCGAGGTCGGTGTGGGCCGACCAGACCGCATTCGATCCGTACGACACGCGCTGCGGCAACGGTGAGAAGGCGGCCGGCGGGCTCGTTCCGAGCAACCCGAGCCGCGATGGGATGAAGATCGGCCCGTCGTTCGACGGCGGCTGGGTCCGGAAGCTCAAGAGTCTCTATGGCCCGGCACAGAAAGGCGGGGTTCGCTTCTACGAGCTCGGCAACGAGCCGGGCCTCTGGAACAGCACCCACCGCGACATGCACCCTGCCCCTGAGACCTACGACGAGCTGTGGCAGAAGACACGCGACTACGGCGCCGCCGTGCGGGCGGCCGATCCGAGCGCCAGGATCCTCGGGTTCTCGGAGTGGGGGTGGCCCAACTACTTCTGCAGCGCCGCCGACCACATCGACAGCGGCTGCTTCCCAAGCTCTCCCGACCGCGCCAAGCATGGCGGGACGGCCCTGGTCGAGTGGCTGCTGCGGAAGCTGCGTTCCTATCAGCAGGCGCACGGCACCCGGCTCGTCGACTACCTCGACCTCCACTACTACGCGCAGGGCGGGCACAGCATCGACGTCACTCGGTCCCTGTGGGACCCGACCTACACCGACCCGAGTTGGATCAAGAGCAAGATCCAGCTGCTCCCGCGGATGAAGAAGTGGGTGGCGCACGACTACCCGGCCACCAAGATCTCGCTCAGCGAGTACAACCTGTCTCTTCCCGGCGTCGGCTCGTTGACCAACGCGCTCATCGAGGCCGACACGCTCGGCATCTTCGCCCGGCAGGGCCTGGACCTCGCAACCTTCTGGCCGATGCCCGACGACGGGTCGCTGATCGACGACGCGTTCCGGATCTACCGCGACTACAACGGCCACGGCGCCAAGTTCGGCAACACCTGGGTGCGGTCGACCAGCGCGAACCAGGGCAAGGTGGCCGTCTACGGAGCGCGGCGCTCGAGCGACGGCGCCTACACCATCCTGGTGATCAACAAGACCGGCACCGCGCTTCAGAGTCCTCTCTCGCTTTCCGGGGTCTCCCCGGCCGGCAAGGCGCAGGTCTGGAGATGGACCGGCGGCGCGATCAACCGGATGAGCGATCGCACCGTCCCCGCGGGCGGGTTCGGCGCGACCTACCCGGGCCAGTCGCTGACGATGTACGTGATCCCCACCTAGGACCCCGCCCCTCCGGCGGCCTCGCTGATCTCCGCGATCGCCTGACTCTCGGCTTCGCTCACTCGCTCGTCGCCCTCGCGATGAGCCTCGGCTACGCGGTTGGCGACCTTCATGACGAAGCCGCGGTACTCGGCGAGCTCCTCGGGCGTCGCCCTACCTGCGAGCAGCGCGCTTGCGTCGCGAATGTGCTTGAGCAGGTTGGCGCGCAACTCCTCTTGGGAGGAGACGTGGGTCCGGTCCACCTGCGGCTTCTCGGAGACGATGTCGTCGAGCAGCTGGCTCGAGCCGTGCTGCTTGCGGGCCTCGGTGTACGCCTTGGCCATCGAGAAGGTCTCGCGGAAGGTGCCGCCGCGATCCGCCTGGATCACGATCATCCCGGCGCTGGTCGGCGCCTCCCGCAGGAGCTTCCACTCATCCTCGGTGAAGTTGGCCTTGCCGGTCATCGGTCTCCTCTCGGTCGGGCGGCGCGGCGCCGTAGCTTCGCACTCCGGCGCCGCGGGCGGCGGGCTCAGTACCCGCCGCCGCCAGAGCCGCCGCCGGAGTAGGCGATGGCCAGGACGATCATTACTGCTACGGCGAGCACGATTGCTCCCGCGATCCAGGCCCGCCAGCGTGGTTGGAAAAGCGTGTTCACAGAATCACCTCCTACAGGAGGTACCTGCCGCCGCCGGCGGATGTTCAAAGGGCGGGTAAAGCCCTCCTAAAAAGGCCCCCCTAATGCTTCTCGCTGGGGCAAAGCCGAGCCACCAAACGGGTCGTTGCGGACGAGCGGCCTGAAATCAACCCATACGGTTGAAAATCGCCCCGTCGCCGCCACGGCCCTGAGGTTGGCGGGCGCGAACGGTGGCAAATGGGGCGCTTTCAATCCAACGATATGCGTGAGGAGGAAAAGGCCTACTCGGCGTCGCGCTCCCGAGCAGCCCGGTCCGCGGCAGGCTCGATGAGCGCCGTCGGCCGGCCGCCGATGGCGTCGCGGAAGCGTTCCTTGAAGTGGTCGACGCGGCGGTCGCCGTAGCGCGCCTCGGCGCGGGCCTGCTTCTCCGGGTTGCGCTCGCCGTAGTAGCGCTTCGCCCACGGGGAGTTCGGCTTCGCCAGCCGCCAGGCGCCCCACAGGGCAAACGGATAGAACAGCAGGCCGAACATCCCGTGCATGAGCCGGAACTTCGAGAACGCGATGATGATCGTGCTGATGTCGATCACGAGGTAGACGATGCTCAGCCCGATGAGCCACGGAGAGGTCGTGTCCACGCTGGCCGAGAAGGCGCCCGTCAGCACCAGGGCGACGAACACGATCGCAATGATCGCGGCGTCCACCGACTGCCGCCCCTCGTCGGACCAGTAAACGTCCTCCAGGTGCACCCAGAGGGCGAACTCGTCGAAGGTGAGCCCGGCGCCGATACCAAATGCCGCCGCGGCGAGCTCGATCCACGGCGATTGGGTCTCGTCGAGGGCGAAACCGAGTGTGCCGCCGATCAGCATCAGGACGATGCCGAACACGAGGTGGTGGAGGTGCAGCCCGCCCTCGGTCGTCACGCTGCCCGGCCACCACGGCACCTTCGGACTCCGCATGAGGCGCGCGCTCGTGCGGATGAACAGGAACGAGATCAGGAACGAGCCGAACAGGATCAGAACGCTTGTCCGGACCGCTTCACCCCCGCCGCTGAACCCGAGGTCGATCGTCATTGCGCGGATCTTCCCACGGCCGCGCCCGTGCGGCCGCGTACGCACCGGATTCGGCGCTAGGCTGGGCCCGATGGCAGGGTCCCGGCGCCGATACAGGCCGTTCTCCCTCGCGCTGATCGCGTGCGGGATCCTCGCCGCCGGCGGGGCGATCGGCTACGCCGTGGCGAGCTCGTCGAGCCCGCCCACCGCGAAGCGCACGGCTCTGGCGCGGACGCTGAAGCCGCGCGGCGCCCCCGGCCGGACCCTGGGCCTGTCGCGGGTCACGATCCCGCCGGGAGGCGTCATCCCACTGCACCACCACGAGGGGACGCAGATCGCGTTCGTCCGCTCCGGCGTGCTCACCTACCACGTCAAGACGGGGTCGGTGAAGGTCAGGAGAGGTGACGCCGACGATCACCCGCGCGTGATCAAGACGATCACCGCAGGGCACACCGGCAGGATCCACGCCGGTCAGTGGCTCGTCGAGCAGCCCTGGGACCACCATCGCGCGGCCAACCACGGCAAGGACAAGATCGTGATCTTCCTGGCCACGTTGCTGAAGCACGGCGCACCGCCCTCCACTCCCGGCTGAGGGGCCCGGCGCGACTGCGGTCGCGTCAGGCCAGGGGCGCCTGAAGCACGAGCACCGTGGTCCCGTCCCCGTTCAGGTACCGCTGAGGGTCGGCCTCGCTCGCCTCGACCTGCTCGACCCGCCCGGAGACCGCCTCAAGGAATCGCTCCGGGCCCTCGACGAAGTCGACCGCCGCGGTGCCGTAGTGCATCGGGATCGCGACGCGCGGCTCGAGCTCGGCCACGATCTCGGCCGCCTGGGGGCCGTCGATCGTCGGCCCACCGCCGATGGGCAGGAACAGCACGTCCACCTCGCCGATCGCCTCGCGCTGTTCCGGTCGGAGCCCGGTCTGGCCGAAGTCGCCGAAGTGGCAGCAGCGGACGCCGTCGACCGCAAAGCAAGAGATCGTGTTCGGGCCCCGCCGGGTCCCGCCACCGGATCGTGCTCCGATGCGCTCGTGCGTCACCAGCACGAGGTCCGCCTCGATACCCGCCAGGGGCGGGTAGTCGAACTTGACTGGGCGGTTCGCGGGAAACTCGCCGTACGGATCGATCGCGACCGTGTTCTTCTCCCCGAGGATGAGAAAGGCGGCGTGTCCCAGCCATCTGATTCGCATGGTTCGCTTCCGGCTTCGGTAAGGTAATTCTTACGTGAACGTAAGATTACCTCAGGCAGCGAACCGGCTGCGACGCATCGAGCGCTTTCGTCCCGGCGTCCACGCAGGGCACGAGCACTACAAGTGGTGGGCGCTCTCCTGCACCAGCCTCGGGATGCTTCTGGCGACGATCAACTCGGGCACGCTCATCATCGCCCTGCCCGACCTCGAGCGCTCACTCGGCACCACGCTGCTGCAGCTCGTGTGGGTGATCCTCGCCTACATGATCGCCTCGACCGTGCTGGTGCTGACCGCCGGCCGGCTGTCCGACCTGTTCGGTCGCAAGCAGGCCTATGTGGGCGGCTTCGTCATCTTCGCGCTGGCGTCCCTGGGCGCCGGCTTCTCGGCAAACGGCACCGAGCTGATCCTGTGGCGCATCGTCCAGGGAGTGGGCGGCGCCTTCCTGTTCGCGAACGCTGCGGCGCTGGTCACCGATGCGTTTCCGAAGGAGGAGCTCGGCCTCGCGATGGGGACGAACACCATGGTCGCTGCCATCGGCCTCGTGCTCGGCCCGGTGCTGGGCGGGGCCCTGGTCGCGATCTCCTGGCAGTGGGTCTTCTGGTTCAACGTGCCGCTCGCGCTGCTGGGCGCGCTCTGGGGCGCGCTCGTCCTACGGGAGCTTGCCAAGCGGGATCCGGTGCGCGGGCTCGATCTGCCCGGCACGGTCGTCTTCGTGGCAGGCCTCACGGGTCTCGTGTTCGGGATCTCGAAGGGCGGGATCTCAGGCTGGAACGAACCGCTCGTGATCTGGTCGCTCGTCGCAGCCGCGGTGCTCCTGCCGGCCTTCGTCCTGATCGAGCTCCGGGGACGGGCGCCGATGCTCGACCTCTCGATCTTTCAGAACCGCATGTTCTCCGCGGCCACTGCGGCGGCGTTCATCAACGGCCTCTCACGCTTCGCCCTGCTCTTCCTCTTCGTCTTCTACTTCCAGGGGGTCGAGGGCGACGACCCGATCGTCGCGGGCATCAAGATCACCCCGATGGCGATCGGCATGCTGATCGCCTCGCCGCTCGCGGGCATCTACGCGGATCGCCACGGCTCGCGGGGCCTCGCGGCCCTCGGGATGGTGGTGAGCGGCATCGCGCTCGCCCTGATGACGACCCTCTCGGTCTCGACCCCTTACTGGGAGACGACCTTCTGGCTGCTCCTCGTGGGCGTTGGCTCGGGCATGTTCAACTCGCCGAACACCGCCGCGATGATGGGCACCGTTCCGCAGCATCGCCGCGGGATCGCGGCGGGCGCCCGGATGATGCTTCAAAACACCGGAGCCGTGATCTCGATCGCGTTCGTTCTGGCGATCGTCACGGCGGCGGTCCCGAAGGACATCCTGTTCCAGATCTTCTCCGGGCTCGCCAGCGGCCTCTCGCAGGCGAAGCTGGACCCGTTCATCCACAACATGCACACGGCCCTCTGGGTCCTCGCCGCCACGTCCTTCGTCGGCGCGGGCGTGTCGCTACTGCGGCCGGGCCACTCGGCGGGCACGGAGCCGGTCACGCGCTCCGAGGTCGGCGGTGCCACCGCCCAGGAGTCCCTATGAGCGCTCGCGACGATCGCGAGGAGATCCTCCGTATCGGGGACGTCGCCCGCCTGACGGGCACGACGCCGAGGACGATCCGCTATTACGAGGAGATCGGCCTACTGCCGGGAGCCGAGGACCGGGCCCGAGGCGCCCACCGCACCTACCGGGAGGAGGACGTCGAACGCCTCCAGGAGGTGCTGCGGCTCAAGGATCTGCTCGGGCTCTCGCTCGAGGAGCTGACGGAGCTGATGGCGGCCGAGGAGGCGCGTGCGGCCCTGCGGCGGGAATGGCGCAGCGGGGTGGAGGATCCCGTCCGCCAGCGCCAGATCCTGGATGAGTCCCTCTCCCACATCGACCGCCAGCTGGCGCTCGTGCGGCTCCGGCGCGACGAGATCGCGAAGCTCGAGGAGGACCTGGCCGCGCGCAGGCGGCGTGTCCGCGATCGGCTCCGCGGCCTTAAGACGAACATAGGCTCACGCTCGTAGTCTCCGGCCGGTGAGCCAAGGACACGCGGTCCGCTGGTGGTCCGTTCGGCCCGCCAAGAGCCGCAAGCCCGCGACCTATACGTGCCCGTTCTGCGGCGAGTACCTACCCGCGATCAGCGAGCACATGCTGGTGCTGCCAGAGGGCGACGCCGGGCGTCGTCGCCACGCCCACACGGTGTGCGCGCTCGCGGCGCGGAAGGCGGGGCGCCTGCCCTCGCGCGACGAGTGGCTTGCCGCCCTGAAGGCGACGTCCAAGGCCGCAGCGCCCGGGAACGGCGCGCCGGGGGGAGAGGAGGCCGCCGAGACCAACGGCCTCGCCATCGCGTCGATGTTCGTCGGCATCATCTGGCTCTTCGGGATCGGCTCGATCGTCGCGATCATCCTCGGCTACACGGGGATCAAGCAGATCGACGCCTCCGGTGGCCATCAGGGTGGCCGCGCGATCGCCATCGCTGGCATCGTCATCGGCGTCGTCGGGCTCGCGAGCATGGGGATCCTGATCGGTTTTCTGGTCTCCAGCTCACACAACACGCCGTTCATCCCGGGTCCCAACTCCTGAGGGGAACGCGTCGCTGCCCAGGCTCGGGCTGATCCAGCCGACGCCACGCTTCGTCACCGAGCCGATCGTGCGCCGGCTGATCCCCGGCGCCGACGACGGCTTGGTCGCCGCGGGCGTCGACGAGTTCCTCCGCTGCTACCTGACGGCCCGCGGGCGCACGGCCTTCTACGAGGCCGCCCGGAACATCTATATGGACGAGCCCAACGGCGACGATGGGTTCTGGCCCAGGCTCGGAGGCCTCGAGTGCGACACGCTGTTCGTCTGGGGTCGCCAGGACACACTCGTGCCGCTCGCATTCAGGAAGCACGTCGAGCGCGCGCTTCCGCGAGCCCGTCACGTCGAGCTCGACTGCGGCCACGTACCGCAGCTCGAACGGCGCGCGAGACGCATGCCGCGATCCGGGATTTCGTGCCGGTGTCCCGGTAGCGAATAGGTTTCATCAATCGACGACCTGCCACGCACGATCGGCGACTTCGAGCAGCGGGCGGCCGGCGTCCTGGAGGCGGGCCCGTACGGCTACTACGCGGGCGGCGCCGGGGACGAGCTGACGCTCTCCCGGAACGTCGAGGCCTGGCGGCGGATCGATATCCGCCCGCGGGTGCTGGTGGACGTGTCGGACCGCGACCGCTCTACGACCGTGCTCGGCCGCCCGCGGCCGCACCCGGTCTTCGTCGCGCCGACCGCCTACCACCGACTCGCCCACCCCGAGGGCGAGGAGGCCAGCGCCCGCGGAGCGGCGGCTGCGTCAGCGCTGTTCTGCCTGTCATCGCTTGCGACGGCGAGGCCCCCGGACGTCGCCGCCGCCGCCCCGGACGGCGAGCGCTGGTTTCAGCTCTATGTCTTCAAGGATCGGGGCGTGTCGCGAGAGCTGCTCGCCGAGGCCACCGAGAACGGCTACGAGGCAGTCGTCATCACGGTCGACCTTCCGGTGCTTGGTATCCGCGAGCGCGACATTCGCAGCCAGTACGTGGTCCCCGGGTCCCTCATGTCCGCGGGCGGAACGGGGCACAACGAGGCCCTCAGCCTGCTCCAGATCGGGGACCTGATCGACCCGAGCCTGACCTGGGCGGACGTGGAGGAGTTCGCGTCCGAGTGCAATCTCCCGGTGCTGGTCAAGGGGGTGCTCACGCCGGAGGACGCCCGCCTCGCCGCCGCCCACGGAGTGGCGGGCGTGGTGGTCTCGAACCACGGCGGTCGCCAGCTCGACACGGTCGCGGCGGGCGCGGAGGCCCTACCCGCGATCGTCGAGGCGGTCGGCGATCAGGTCGACGTGCTCGTCGACGGCGGCATCCGGCGAGGGACCGACGTCCTCAAGGCCCTGGCCCTCGGTGCCCGGGCGGTGATGGTCGGCCGCCCGGTCATCTGGGGCCTCGCCGTGGGCGGGGAGGACGGCGTTCGCTCGGTGCTCGAGCTCATCCTTGACGAGTTCGACGTCGCGCTCGCGCTCGCGGGGGTACCGCGGGCGTCAGCAATCGACTCGACGTTCGTCGAGATGCGCAGCAGCGGCTAGACCGAAACCGGACTAAGCCTTCTGCACGTTGCTGGCGCGAGGGCCCTTATCGCTTGGCTCGGCCTCGTACGAGACCTTGGCGCCTTCGTCCAGCGAGCGATACCCGTCGCCGACGATCGCGCTGTGATGCACGAAGACGTCCTGCGACCCGTCGTCGGGCGTGATGAACCCGAACCCCTTCTCGTCGCTGAACCACTTGACGGTTCCGGTCGACATTGCGCGCGGCAACCTACCAGTCGGCGCGGATCGGTGCGCTGGCGCTTTCGCCGCCGTCAGCGAAGCAGCCTGAGGACCGCCGCCTCGATCCGCTCGCGGTCCGCGAACTCGCCCGGCTCGGTCCCGTTCACCTCGCGGTCGAGAGCGTGGCCGACGGTGTCGCCGGAGTCGAACCGATCGATCACGCGGGGATCGATGTAGGCGCTGCGGCAGACCGCCGGCGTGTTCGCGAGGTATCCCGCGACCTGCCTGACCGCCTCGTTGACGGCGCGCCGCCGGGCGGCCCTGCTGAGCTCCCGTGGGTCGTTCCGGGCAAGCGCGACTGCCGCGAGGACAGTGGCGTTCCAGGTCCTGAAGTCCTTGGCGCTGAAGCCCGCGTCGGCGAGTTCCTTCAGGTGCTCGTTGATGTCGTCCGAGCGCACGTCTCGCCAGCCCCGGCCGTGGCGGTACGCGAAGAGCTCCGCGCCGCGGCCCCGGCGGGCCTTGAGCGCCTTCAGCGTTGGCAGCACCGCCCGGTCCGCCACGGTCTGGACGTGGCGCACGGACCCTTTGGCGCGGTAGTCGAACACGGCGGAGCCGCGCTCGAAGCGAAGCTGCCGCTTCTTCAGCGTCGCCAGGCCGTAGGTCTCGTTCTCGGCTGCGTAGCGCTCCGACCCGATCCGGAAGAACCCCAGGTCGAGGAGCCGGATCGCGCAGCCGAGCACCCGCTCGCGCACGAGGCTCCGGCGCGCGAGGTCGCCGGCGATGCGCTCGCGGATCCCGGGCAGCGCCTCGGCGAAGTCCTCCATCTCCCTGAACTTCTCCCGATCCCGGTGCTCGCGCCAGGCGTCGTGGTAGAGGTACTGCTTGCGGCCGGCGTCGTCGAATCCAGTCGCCTGGATATGGCCGCGCTCCTCGGCGCAGATCCACACGTCGGTCCACGCGGGAGGAATGGCCAGCGAGCGGATCCGTTCCTTCGCCTCGGCAGCTTCGATTGCGTTGCCGTCCTCGTCCACGTAGCTGAAGCCGCGGCCCCGGCGAATCCTGCGAATCCCGGGCGCTGAGCAGTCGACCCTCCGTAGTCGCATGGTGCGTACGCATTACCCGCGGGACGCAGGCCCGAATCAAACCGCCGAACGCGAGACACCGTGCCCCTCAGGGGCCGGATCGGCGCGGGCCCTCGAACTCCTCCGCCTCGCGGGGCTGGGTCGGCAGGCTGTCGCCAGACCAGGACTTCATCCCGCCCTTGAGGACGGCAGCACGAAACCCGCGCTCGCGAAGGTCCGCGGCCACCTGACTGCTGCGTCTGCCGTTCGCGCAGACGACCACCACGGGCTGGTCCTGGGACAGCGACTGGAGCGCAGCCTCGATGTCGTCGTCCTCGACCCTCACGGCTCCCGCGATGTGGGCCTCGGCCCACTCGTCCAGCTCGCGGAGGTCCAGCGCCTGCCCGCCTTCGCTCGCAATCAGCTCACGGGCACGCTTGGCGTCGAGCTCCTCGTCCCTGAGCTCCTCTCCTTCCATCGCGGCTCGGGTACCCGGCGCCGCCGGGGAAAAACTGACGGCCTGCGAGGGTAGGGTCAGCCGGTGGCGCGAGAGGCCCACCAGGCTCCCCCGGGAACTGCCAAGCCGAGCCGCTTCAGGCCCACCCTCCATTACGAGCTTCTCGTCTGCGGCCTACGTGGTCACGCGCTGCTCGGCACCGAGGTCGCCGAGGTCGGGGAGGCCGACAGTCTGGTCGTCCGGGAGGAGGGCGGCGGCCTGCGTTGGCATCGCTGTGTCCGCTGCGACAGCTGGCTGCCGCTCGAGCCTCCATCGGATCCGGCGCGACGCCGCATGCCCCCGCACGAGGACATCGCGCTGCCGCCCCGCGGCAAGGCGCTGCGGGACAAGATCGTGCTCCGGGTGATCGCCGTCGACCGCGCCTTCCACTTCCTGGTCCTCGCGGTGTTGGCCGTGGCCGTGTTCCTCATCGCGTCCCACGAGCAGCAGCTGCGCCAGGACTTCTACCGGGTGCTTACGGACATCCAGGGCGGCGTGGGCGGAGGCCCGCTTCAGACCGATCATCACGGCCTCGTCGGCCGTCTCGACGAGCTGTTTTCGCTGAAGAGGGGGACCCTCGAGCTCGTCGGAGCCGGGCTGGCTGGCCTCGCGGTCATCGAGGGCGTCGAGGCGGTGGGACTCTGGTATCAGCGCCGCTGGGCCGAGTACCTCACGTTCGTGGTCACGACCGTCCTGATCCCGCTGGAGATCTACGAGCTGACCGCCACGCTCTCGTGGTTCAAGGTGGTGGCACTGATCGTCAACCTGGCGATCGTGATCTATCTGTTGGTGGCCAAGAGGCTGTTCGGCATCCGCGGCGGGTACGCCGCAGAGGTGACGGAGCGGCGCCGTTCGACCGGCTGGGATGCCCTGGAGCGCAGCGCGCCCGGGGGCGCGCCGTCAGGTCCGCTCGAGGGCGTGAGCTAGGGCGGCGCGGCCGTTCCCGATCACCGGCTCGCCGTGCGAGACCAGGACGCTCTCGATCGGGAGCTCGAGCAGCGGCCGCAGGCGTGCGGCGAGGTCGGCCAGGGCGATTCCGCTGGAGAGGTAGCGGAGCCACGATTCGGGGCAGACCCGCAGCCCGCCGCCGGTGGCTCCCATGATCCGATCGCCGGGGATGAGGGCACCGGCGGCCGGAATCCAGACCATCGTCTCGCCCGCGCCGTGGATGGGGAGGGACTCGATACCCGCCGGGAGCTGGGCCTTCGCGCGCGAGGTGCTCGCCGAGTAGCGGCGCGCGAGCTCGTCGCGGCTTCGCCGGTGGAACTTGATCGTCGTGAGGATCGCGGCCGGTAGCCCGCGACCCCGGACGTGGGCGTCGAGCTCGCCGAGGAAGCCGTCGTCTCCAGCCGGGAGCAGCGGGTCGATCAGCACGGTGGCGTCCTCGCCGTCGTAGAGCACCGATCCCACCTCCTCCGGCCAGTCGGCGGGGCTCTCGGGCTTCGCGCCCGGGACGAACTCGGGGTGGAGGGCGGTCCAGCGCCACAGCCCGGAAGCCAGCTCGCGAAGCCCGCTCACCGGCGAAGCGTATGCGGCCGCCGCTCAGCCTTTCGGAGACATGGAACGATGTGACATCAAATGATGTAACGTGCCTGGCATGGAAGCTACTGCACGAGAGGCAGCACAGGCAGCGATGGAAAACGGAGCCGGCGAGCAGCAGGAGGTTCAGTTCAACCTCGAGCTGAGCCAGGACCAGAAGGACATCCGAGAGTGGGTCCACGGCTTCGCGGAGGGGGTTGTGCGCCCGGCCGCCCACGAGTGGGACGAGCGCGAGGAGACGCCCTGGCCCGTCATCCAGGAGGCCGCGAATATCGGCCTCTACGGCTTCGAGGGTCTGGCCCAGTTCTGGATGGACCCCACCGGCCTGACGATGCCGATCGTCAACGAGGAGCTCTTCTGGGGCGACGCCGGAATCGGCATGGCGATCATGGGCACGACCCTCGCGGTCGCCGCGATCTACGCCTCCGGGACGCCTGACCAGCTCGCCGAGTGGGTCCCGCAGTGCTACGGCACCCCCGACGATCCCAAGGTCGGCGCCTTCTGCTCGTCCGAGCCCGACGCGGGCTCCGACGTGTCGGCGATCCGCACCACGGCCCGCTACGACGAGGCCAGCGACGAGTGGGTCCTGAACGGCCAGAAGGCCTGGGCCACCAACGGCGGCATCGCGGCGGTCCACGTGATCATCGCGAGCGTCGACCGCGAGCTGGGCTCCCGCGGGCACGCGGGCTTCGTCGTCCCTCCGGACACCAAGGGGCTCGAGCAGGGCTCCAAGGTGAAGAAGCACGGCCTTCGCGCCTCGCACACCGCCGACGTGCACCTGGACGACTGCCGCATTCCCGGGTCCTGCCTGCTCGGCGGCAAGGAGAAGCTCGACGAGCGCCTCGCGCGCGCACGCGAGGGCACGAGCTCGCGCGGCCAGGCGGCGATGAAGACCTTCGAGGTCTCGCGGCCCACGGTCGGCTCGCAGGCGGTGGGGATCGCCCGCGCCGCCTACGAGTTCGCGCTCGACTACGCCAAAGAGCGCGAGCAGTTCGGGCGCCCCATCGTCGAGAACCAGGCCATCGGGTTCGCGCTCGCCGACATGAAGATGGAGATCGACGCCGCGCGCCTCCTCGTGTGGCGGGCGGCATGGATGGGCCGGACGGGTAAGGACTTCGACAGCGCCGAGGGCTCGATGTCCAAGCTCAAGGCCGGCGAGGTCGCCGTGTGGGCGACCGAGCGGGCGATCCAGATCCTCGGCGGCAACGGCTATACCCGCGAGTTTCCCGTGGAGCGGATGCACCGCGACGCGAAGATCTACACGATCTTCGAGGGCACCTCGGAGATCCAGCGACTGGTGATCTCCCGCGCCATCTCTGGCGCTCGCGTCAGGTGAGGAGGAAGACCGAATGAGCGACAACGGGGCGGAGGGGATCGACACCTCCGCGGTCGATCCGCAGGAGTTCGCGCGAACGATCGGCAAGACGCCCGACGACCAGCTCCGCGAGGCGATGCACGGCCCGATGCGCGATCAGATCATCGGCGAGATCTTCAAGCGCATGGAGGAGCACTACCGCGGCGGTGACCAGTCCGCGGTGATCCACTGGAGGATCACCGGACGCGCCGACGGCGACGAGGATCACTGGGAGGCGGTGGTCGCCGACGGCACCTGCGCCACTCGTCCCGAGCCCCAAGCCGAGCCACGTGTGACGCTGAAGCTCGACGGAGTCAACTTCCTGAAGCTCGTCTCCGGCAACGCCAGCGGCCCGATGATGTTCATGGCCGGCAAGCTCAAGATCGAGGGCGACCTGATGTTCTCCGCCCAGATCCAGTCGATGTTCACGATCCCGGACGGGTCCTAGGTGTAGTTCCTCACCACGTTGTTCATCCGGGCCTCCTTGGAGGCTGGGGGTGTCTAAGCCACCCAGACCCAAGGAGGACACCGAATGAAGCTCCACGCTAACGCCCGCACCTGCCCGAATTCCCGTCGGCTGATCGTCAAGCGCATCGAAGAGCAAGGCTGGTCGCTGGCGGCGGCGGCCGAGGCCGCCGGCGTCAGCGAGCGAACGGCCGCCAAGTGGCTCGGGCGCTGGCGCGCCCAGGGAGAGGCCGGCCTGGCGGATCAAAGCTCTGCTCCACGCCGGCGCCCGACCGCTATGAGCGAAAGCGAGCCGGCGAGCTCGTCCACGTCGACGTCAAGAAGCTGGCGCGGTTCGCAAGGCCCGGTCATCGGGTGACCGGGCGAAGCGCTCAGTGGGGCCAACGGCGCGCCTATGAGCAAGGCTGGGAGTTCGTTCACGTCTGCGTCGACGACGCCACCCGCCTGGCCTTCGTCGAGGTGCTCGAAGACGAGAAGGGCAAGACCGCAGCTGGCTTTCTGCGGCGAGCCGTCGAGTGGTTCAAATCGATGGGGATCGAGGTCGAGCGGGTGATGAGCGACAACGGCGCCTGTTATCGCTCGACGCTTCACGCCGTCGCCTGCCGCGAGCTCGGCCTGCGCCACCTGCGCACCCGGCCCTACCGCCCTCGCACCAACGGCAAGGCCGAGCGCTTCATCCAGACACTCACTCGCCGTTGGGCTCACGGAGCCATCTACGGCACCTCGGCCGAGCGCGCGGCGGCCCTATCCGCCTGGCTCACCCACTACAACTTCACCCGACGTCATGGCTCCCTCGGTCACAAGGCGCCCGCAGCTCGGCTTGCCGAGCTGGAACAACGTCATGAGTAGCTACAGCTAGGCCTCGTCGAAGCGTCGCTTATGCTGCGCTCGTGCCCGATGGATCGCGCGGTGCGGCGGTCGTCACCGGTAGCTCGACCGGGATCGGCAGAGCGTGCGCTCTTCATCTCGACCGGCTCGGGTTCGAGGTCTTCGCGGGGGTGCGGAGACCGGAGGACGGCGCCGCGCTGCGGGCGGAGTCATCCGAGCGCCTCGAGCCGCTGATCCTGGACGTCACCGACTCCGAGCAGATCGCCGCGGCCGCCGAGCGCGTGTCGGAGAAGAGCCCGGCGGGCCTCGCCGGGTTGGTCAACAACGCCGGGGTCGGCGTTGGTGGGCCGCTGGAGCTGATCCCGATCGACGACTTCCGCCGGCAGGTCGAGGTCAACCTGATCGGGCAGGTCGCGGTCACGCAGGCGTTCTTGCCGGCTTTGCGGAAGGCGCGGGGCCGGGTGGTTTTCCTCAGCTCGATCGGCGGCCTCAATGCGAACCCGTACATGTCGCCCTACCACGCCTCGAAGTTCGGCATCGAAGCGGTTGGGGACGCGCTGCGACAGGAGCTGCGGCAGTTCGGCGTGGAGGTCTCGCTCGTCGAGCCTGGCTCGGTTGCGACGCCCATCTGGGACAAGGGCAGGGACAGTGCCGACGCGATCAGGGGTCGGCTCACCCCGGAAGACGAGCGGCTCTACGGCGACAAGGTGGCCCGGATGAGCAAGGTGCTCGAGAAGATCGGCGCCCGCGGGGTGCCGCCGGAGAAGGTCGCGGAGGCAATCGGCCACGCGCTGACCGCAAACCGGCCCAAGACCAGATATCTGGTCGGCGCCGACGCCCGCATGACGCTGCTGATGCGGAGGCTCGTGCCCGACCGCATTCGGGACCGCATCGTGGCCCGAGCGGCCGGGCTCTGACGACGCCACGGCTCCGACGGATCAACTCGTACAAAGGTCCAGATGGGGGATCCGGTCCTTGAGGTATGCCGCCGCGGGTCGATGGAGGGGGTGCACATCCAAAGGCTGCGGGGTCAAGCGTGACCTCGCGGGGCACCTCCCATGCGGAAGCGGGACGCCGGGCGAGCGTCCCGCTTCTCTTTGTTCAGACCCGAGCGGATGCGATGAGCTCGCGTATCCGCGCTGCGACGAGATCCGGCCGTGAGATCGGCCCCTCCTCGTCGGCGATCTCCTCCACCTGAGCCTCGGGCGTGACGCGAGCCATGAGCTTCCGCCGTTCTGCCAGTGGCGGCAGCCACGTTCCCGCCACGCCATCCGACGAGAAGACCCGCAGGCGGTCGCCGAGTGCCGCCGCGGCCGCCTGCGGGTTGTCCGCTGCCCAGGCCCGGACCCGGGCCACCGCCGCGTCCTGCGGGCAGTACGAGATCTGGGAGCTGATCCGCTCCCGAACCTCGTCCTCGGTCATCTGGGCGTTCGTGGAGCTGAACACCGTGTGGAGTGCGCCCCGGTAGTCGCGCTCGAGCATCTCGAGGAACGCGGTGACGACGCCCTCGGAGCCGAGCATCGCCTCGCTTCCCTCGAAGTCGCTCAGCGAGAACGGCCCCGCGCCGAACGCCAGCACGGTGCCGATCAGGTCTCCTCTCCGCGCGGCGACGTGAGTGGCCGCGTTGCAGCCGTTGGCGACTCCGATCACGATCGCCGCCGCGCCGACGTGCTCGAGCACCGCCTCGAGGTCCGCCGAGTCGGTCTGGATGTCGTACGGGCCCTCGCGGGTCGATCCACCCGTCCCGCGCGCATCCCACGTGGCGATGCGGTGGTCGCGCGAGAGGTCCGAGAGGAAGGCCTCGTACACGCGGGGCTGTCCCGACCAGTAGGGGGCGAGCGCCACGATCGGGCCGTCGCCACGAACCCCGACCTGGAGCTCGATGCCTCCCGGTCGCTCGATCGCGGGCATGCGGCGTCAGGTGGTGGCGGCGCGCGCCTTCGAGGTGATCCGGCGCACTACGTCCCCCACCAGGTCGGGGCGGCTGATCATGCCGTCGTCCACCTCCTCGACGTGCGCGTCGGGAAAGAGGCGATTCGAGATCCGTCGGGCCTCCTCGCCGGCCGGAAACCAGCCGCCGCTCAGGTTCTCGGAGTAGAGGATCCAAAGGCGGTCGCCCATCTCCCGGCCCTCGTCGGTCGTGTCGTCCTCCGCCCAGGCACGCCAGCGAGCGACGACGGTGTCCTGCGGCTGATATTCGATCTGGGCCCTCACCCGCTCCCGCATCTCGTCCTCGGACATCTGGGGATTGGCCGCCGTCACCACCGACCGCAGGGCGGCGCGGTAGTCCGTCTCGCCCATGCTCATGAACGCGTCCACGACCGAGTCCGACGCGACCATCGCCTCCGAGCCCTCGAGGCGGTCGCGTCCCGCCGGCGTCCCGCCGGGGATGACGAGGGCGTCGACGAGGTCCGGTCGCCGCACCGCGACCCGAGCGCCCCGGTGCACGGCGTCGGCGAGGGCGACCAGGACCGCCGGCCCGCCGGCCTCGTCGATCACGGCCTCGAGATCATCGGCGCCGGTCTCCATGTCGAAGGGGCCCGTCCGGGTGGATTGGCCCGAGCCGCGGTCGTCGAAGCGGACGATCCGGTGGTCCCGTGCGAGCTCCGCCTCGAGCGGGTCGTATGCGGACGGGTGCGAGTTGGCATAGGGAGCCAGAACGACCAACGGGCCGGATCCGCGCTGCTCCCAGTGGATCTTCACGCCCCCCGGACACTCGACGCTTGACATCGAGGAGATGTTAGGCGGGGATGAGATCGCGCGCGAGCGACGCCAGATGGTCGATGCCGTACTCCTCGGCCGCGGCAGCGGCGGCCTCGAGCGCGCGCCGGGACTCCGCGGGGTCGGCGTCGCGGAGCAGGCGACCGCGAAGGTACTCGCAGCGCGCCGCGTCGAGCGGGCGCCCGAGCTCCTGCCATGCGGTTTCCGCCTCGGCCAGCGCGGCGCTCGCCGCAGCGGCGTCCTCCGCCGCTGCCCCACGCGCCTCGAGGCTCGCTGCCTTGCCCACCGGATAGCGCAGCCTGTCGGCCAGGCGCTCGGCCTCGTCCGCGGACTCGCGAGCGGCATCCATTCGGCCGGCGAGCGCGAGATTCACCGCCCGTGCTGAGATCGCCTCGATCGACTGCGCCACGAGCCCCGCGCGCTCGCACAGGTCGAGCGCCTTGGCGATCTCGGTGTCGGCGTCAGCGTGATCGCCGCGTTGCCGGAGCGCCGCGGAGAGCCAGTAGAGGGACTGGAACGCAACCTCCGAGCGGCCCACCTGCTCGGCGAGGTCGGCCGCGCGCCGGAGCTGCCTGGCCGCCTCGTCGAAGTCGCCCTCGCGCCAGCGGAGCATCCCCCGCATCATGTAGGGGAAGCAGAGCTTTCCCGTGAGTCCCTCGCGCTCGGCGAGGCTCCCGGACGCCTCGGCCTCGCGAGCGACGACCTCCCAACTGCCGCTGTGGGCGGCGAGCTGGGCGAGCGCCGCGTGCAGCTCGACCTTCGAGGGCAGGTCGCCCGTCTGCTCGGCGAGCTCGAGCGCCTCCCGGTAGGCGGCGCCGGCGCCCTCGTAGTCGGCTTCGGAGACCTCGAGGTGGTAGCCGAGCGTCAGCAGGGCGCGGACCGCCTCGCCGGGGTCGGACTCGCGCGCCAGCTCCACGGAGCGCTCCAGGTTCTGGCGCGCCCGCTCGGAGTCGCCGATCCGGCCGAACACCCGGCCGAAGATCCCGTGCGCCCGGCTGGCGGCGGCCGCCTCACCGAGGCGCTCGGCCAGCCGCAGGGCCTTCTCCGACGCGTAGATGGCGAGCATGTTGTCGCCGGTGTGCATGTAGAGCGATGCCGCCTCCTCGTAGAGCCGGACGAGCTCCAGGCACGCAGGCCCGTCCTTCAGCAGATCGATGCCCTTCTGGTAGTGCTCGATCGAGCCCTCGCGGTCTCCCTTGTGCCACAGGGCGGCGCCGACCTTCCGGTGCAGGTCGCCGACCCGCGCGAGGTCCTCCTGGCGCCGGTGGTAGTCGAGGCAGTCCTCCCAGACCTCGGTCGCCTGGTCGACACGCCCCATCCGCAGGGCGACGTCGCCGAGCTTCTCGGCGATGCGCGCTCTCACCTCGGGATCCGACTCACTGGAGTCGCGGCCGACCGACAGCGCAGTCTCGTAGTGCCCGAGTGCCTCCTGGTTCGAATACAGGGCCGCGGCGGCATCGCCCGCGGACTCGAGCGCCGCGAGCGCCTTGTCATTGATCTGCTGGAGCTCGGCTCCGCCCACGTCGGCGTCCGCGCCAAGTGCCGCCGCCCGCCCCCAGTGGTCGGCGACCATCGCGACGACTCCCTCGGACCGGTCCGCCGCCCGCTCGGAGATGAACGACGCGACCAGCGCGTGCTTGCGCGCCCGCACCGCCTTGGGAAGGGTGGAGTAGGCGACGTCGCGAATCAGGACGTGCTTGAAGATGTACTCGTGCTCGCCGGCGAGCCGGCTTCCCGGGCTCGAGACGACGAGGTCCTTCTCCTCGAGCCCGGCGAGCGCGTCGGAGAGGTCGATCCCCTCCTCGTCCTCGAGCCCGGTGAGCGAGCCGTCCCAGAAGGTCTGGCCGACGACCGATGCGTGCTGGAGGACGCGCCGCTCCGGAGCCGAGAGCGAGTCGAGACGCGCGGCGAGCACCGCGTGGACGGACTCGGGCAGGGTCTGGACGTCCTGCGACCCCTCCTCGCGGATGCGGTTGATCATCTCCTCCACGAACAGCGGGTTGCCCGCGGACCGCTCGGCGACCTGGGGAACGAGATCGGAGTGCCCGTTCGCGGCGCTGCCGTTGCCGTTCGGGAGCAGGGCACTCACGAGCTCGCGCGTCTCGTCCGGATTCAGAGGCTCCAGGGCGATCGTGGTGTAGTTGCGGCGCCCGCCGCCCCACCCCGGGCGGCGCTCGAGCAGCTCGTCGCGCGCCAGGCAGACGATCAGCACCGGCCCGCGGATCCAGCGCGCCATGTAGTCGATCAGGTCGAGCATCCCCTCGTCGGCCCAGTGGATGTCCTCGATCGCGATCACCACGGGCCAGCGGCGGCTCGCCGCCTCCACGAGGGAGCGCACCGCGGAGAAGAGCCGGTCGCGCATCTGCTGCGGGTCCTCGGCATCGTGCGCCCCGGTAGTTCCGCTGGCGACGTCCGCGGGGGGCTCGATCCCCAGGGGCCGGGCGATGGTGGCGGCCAGGCGCTCGGCGGGCTCGTCGCTATCGAGCGTGTCGCCGATGCCCTCGATGCCGTGGAGCAGCTTGGCCCACGCCAGCTGCGAGTCGTCGCTGTCGACGATCTCGAACTGGCCGCGGATGATCTCGCCAAGCGCCCAGTAGGCGAGCCCGACGCCGTAGGCGGGACAGTGCCCGACCCGGAACGCGGCCTGCTGGTCGCGGTTCGCGAGCTGCGTTGCGAACTCTCGCAGCAGTCGCGTCTTGCCCACTCCCGCCTGGCCGATGACCGTGACCAGGTGGGGGCGACCCTCGCGCACCACGCGGTCGAAGAGGGAGGCCAGGAGCGACGACTCGTCCTCGCGGCCGATGAGCGGAGCCCCGGCGCGGGCGCCGCGAGCCGCAGTCCCGGAGACGAGGAGCCGCACGGCCTCCCACGCGGGCACCGGCTCCGACTTCCCCTTCAGGGTCAGGGGCTCGAGCTCTGAGTACTCGATCGGGCCGCGGGTCAGGCGATGGGTCGTCTTGCCGACGGTCACGCTCCCGGGCCTGGCGGCCGACTGGAGCCGAGAGGCGACGTTCACGACATCGCCGATGACGGTATAGCCATCACCGACCTGGCCGGCGAGGACCTCGCCCGAGTTGATCCCCACACGAAGCGAGAAGATCGAGCCGGTGGCCTCCTCGATGTCGTTGTTGATCTCCTCCATCGCGGCCTGCATCGCGAGGCCGGCGCGAACGGCGCGCTCAGGGTCGTCCTCGTGCGCGACCGGGGCGCCGAACACGGCCATCACGTTGTCGCCGATGTACTTGTCAACGGTGCCGCCGTAGCGCACGACCTCCTGGCCGAGCCTGCGCAGCGCCCGGTCGACGAACGACTTCACCGCCTCCGGATCCAGCCGCTCGGCGACGGCGGTGTAGCCGGATAGGTCCGCGAACAGGACGGTCGCCTTACGCCTCTCCTCGGGCAGCGACCCGGACGCCGGGCCCCATCCGGCGCCGGCGTCCAGGATCTGTCCCCCGAACAGCCCACCACTCGCGGCCTGCTGGTCGCCGGGCGCCGAGGGCGACGGTGCGGCGGCCGGCCTGGCGCCGCCGCTCAGCGACGCGCCGCACTCGATGCAGAACTTGGCTCCGGGCGGACTCTCGGCGCCGCACGACGGGCACCGGGGTGCGAGCTGCGCTCCGCACGACATGCAGAAGCGGGCCCCCGACGGATTCTCGGTGGCGCAGTTCGGGCAAGCCTCTCCAGCCACGTTACGAACGATACGTGGCCGCCACGCACGCTAGGTGAGATTCGTCACGCGCTGCAAGCGGATCGGCGGGCCTCCCGGTGTGGGCTTCCGGGTTGTCGGCACCAAGTGGAGGCACTCGTCGGAGGACGGCGGGCCCGCGAGGGGACCGCTACTCGATCGGGATGTCCTGGACTCGCGGGCCCGGGTCCGGCTCGGAGTCGAGGCGCTCCAGGTAGCTGTCGATCAGGGCTCGGGTGGTGAGCAGGGCCTCGCGCTGGACGGACTGCCACTGGTCGCGCAGCTCCGGAGGGGCGGTGGCGCGCAGGACGTCCGCCGTGCGGCAGATCGGACACCATTCGACGCACTCGAAGGAGTGCTCGGAGTCAGACCTGCTCGAGCGCTCGGCGTCAGACGGGCTCGGGCGCTCGCCCGGCCTCTCGCCGAACGTCCTGCGGCTCTGCTCTGGGGGATCGATCATCCTCGAAGCTCACCTCTAGCGAGCCGCCCACGAGCCTCGCCCCGCTGGGGCGCCGGCGGGCGAGGGCGGACGGCAGGATGATAGTTCGCTTCTCGTGGCCCACCGTGACCACGAGCTCGGGGCCGACCTTCTTCAGGCTCACGTCGCCGCGCTCCGCGAACGGCATTCGAAGGCGCAGGACCGTGCGGCCGTCGGCGCTGGTGACGTCGTGGGCGAGCTCGGTGTGCAGGACCTCCTCGGCGGCGTGCTCGGCGAAGAGCTCCTCCGCCAGCCGGTCGAGCATCCGGTCGCCGATCACCTCCTCGTCGAAGTAGCGTGCAGTCAGAACCGGGACGGGGGCGAATCCCTCGGCGACGAGCCCGAGATGCTCCTGCTGGCGCTCACGCCAGGCGCCGAAGTAAGCGTCCACGTCGTCCGGGAAGACGCGGTTCACGATCACGGCATCCGTGAGGTAGCCGTACAGGTTCAGGTAGGTGAAGGTCCGCTGGGCCTCGACGATCACCATCCGGTCCGGGTTCATGACCAGGCGGATCGTCGCCAGGGCACGGTCGCGGAGGATCTCGTTCATCGCGATCAGGTTCTCGACCAGGTGGTGGACGTCGGCGAAGACCTCCTGGCTCGGCAGCTCCAGGTCCAGGAGTGTGCGTGCCCAGGGTCGCGCCGCTGCGACCATGCGCCGCTCCCATGGGAAGATCTTCTCCAGCCACCAGCGGGCGATCTCGGGGAAAGAGAGGAGCCGGAGCGTCTCACCGGTTGGCGCGCAGTCGACGATCACCGCGTCGAACTCGCCCGACTCGTGGTGGCGCTTGATCTGGAGCAGGCTGAAGAGCTCGTCCATCCCGGGGGGCACCGTCAGCTCTTCCGCGGCCACGTCCATCACGCCCCGGTCCGCGAGCACCTGGCCCAACCATCTCTGCACGGCGCCCCAGTGCGTCTCCATCTCCCGCTGGGCCTGGACCTCCTGGCCCCAGAGCCGCTCGCAAACGGGCGTTGCGTCGGCACCGAGCGGCGTTCCCAAGGAGTCGGAGAGGCTGTGTGCCGGGTCGGTGGACAGCACGACCGTGCGCAGGCCGGCGGCCGCGCAGCGACGGGCGGTGGCGGCCGCGACGCTCGTCTTGCCGACGCCGCCCTTGCCCGTGTAGAGGATGATCCGGGGCGCGTCCACGAACGGCTGAGACTACCGGCAGGGCGCGTCCTGTACCCTGGCCGGCTCACGGAAGTACGAGACCAGGGGGAGTTCCACTTGACGCGCATCCGAACCGCAGTCGCCGTGCTGGCGATCGCACTGCCAATCATCGCCATCGCCGCCGGCTGTGGAGGCGGAAGCAGCAGCAACAGCGAGAACCCGCAGCAGGTTCTCGACCAGACCTTCAACAACCCGACGAAGATCACCAGCGGCAAGCTCGACCTGAGTGTCAGCGGATCCGCGGAGGGGCAGCAGTCCGGGGACTTCTCGGCCACGATCAGCGGGCCGTTCCAGACCGATCCCAAGGACAAGACCGCGTTCCCGCAGCTCGACCTCACGGCGAACGTCAGCGGCTCGCAGGGCGGGCCGAGCATCAGCTTCGACGGCTCGCTGATCACGACCAAGGACAACGCCTACGTCCAGTACCAGAACCAGGCTTACGAGGTCGGCACAACGGCTTTCCAGCAGTTTGCGCAGGCCTACGCCAAGGCCGCGAAGCAGAACCAGGCGAACGGCTCGCAGAGCGGCTTCAGCCAGTTCGGGATCGACCCGAAGAGCTGGCTCACCAACGTGAGCAACGAGGGGACGGCCGACGTCGACGGCACGAACACGATCCACATCCACGGCGATGCGGACGTGAGCAAGATCATCACCGACCTCGAGAAGGTCTCGAAGCAGACCAGTGGTTCGACCCAGCAGATCACCCCGGATCAGCTGAAGCAGCTGACCGACTCGGTGCAGAACGCCTCAATTGACGTCTACTCGAGCACCGACAACCACCTGCTCACCAAGCTGGCGGTGGCGCTCGAGATCACGCCGGCGGGCTCGGGGGCGACGGTCTCGAAGCTCAACATCGACTTCTCGGTCACGCTCAGCGACGTCAACCAGCCGCAGACGATCACGGCGCCGTCCAACGCCAAGCCGATCGCCGACCTTCTGGGCCAGCTCGGGATTCCGGGCCTGGGCCTCCCGGGCGGTACGGGCGGATTGAGCGTTCCGGGTGGTGGCGCCAGCTCAGGCGGCGGCAGCTCGTCGTACCAGAACTGCGTCGCCCAGGCCAAGTCGCAGGCCGACATCCAGAAGTGCCTGCAGCAGCTGTAGCGGCCGCTTAAGCCGAGATCGGTTCGAAACCAGCCGCGCGCGTTCCGGACGAGCGCCGGGGCTGGTTTCTCACCCGCTTGTCGTCCCGACTCGCTCTACGTCGAAGTTGCGCGCGTAGAGCTCGCCTACCCGGGCGAGCTCTTCCGCGTTCAGGTCCGGCACGTCGGTCGCCCCCGCGTACTCGCGGAGCTCGCCCTCGTTCGTGATCGTCGGGATCACGACCGTCATCTGCGGCTGCGCGAGGATGAACCGGAGCGCCGCCTGCGCCATCGTCCGGCCGGACTCCGGGCCGCACAGGAATCGGATCCGGTCGATCTTCTGGAGCCCCTCGACGAGCCACTCCCGCGGCCGATGGCGCCGGTGGTCGCCGGGGCCGAAGGTCGTGTCCGGCGTGAGGTTGTCGTCGAGCAGGCCCGAGGAGGTGGGAACGCGCGCCATGACGCCGACGCCGTGCTCGGCCGCCGCGGCCATCAGATCGCGGCCCGGATCCTGCTCGAGCAGGTTGTAGACGGTCTGGACCGAGGCGACGTCCCGGGTCGCGACGGCCTGCAGGCCCTCGTCGCGCCAGCCGATGGCCGGGCCGAGCGCGACCCCGTAGTGGAGGATCTTGCCCTCTGAGCGCAGGTCCTCGAGCGTCGCGAAGCAGTCGTCGGCGTCGATCGCGTCCATCCGCGGGTTGTGGAGCTGGTAGAGGTCGACGCGGTCGGTCCCGAGGCGGCGAAGGCTTGCCTCCAGCGCCTCGCGGACGAAGGGGCCGTCCCAGCGCTGCGGGCGCTCGCCCTCCGAGTGCTGCTGGCGGTCGGAGTCGAGGACGTAGCCGAACTTGGTCGAGAGCTGGATCTCGTCGCGGTGAGGCGCCAGCACGCGCCCGACCAGCTCCTCGTTGGCGCCCTGCCCGTAGGCGTCGCCGGTCTCGAAGAAGGTGATCCCGAGGTCGAGGGCCTGCTGGATCAGGCGCTCACCGGAGGACTCGCTGACGTCGCCCCACCAGGTGGAGCCGAGAGCCCAGGTCCCGAAGCCGATCTCCGATGCCTCGAGGTCAGTGTCGCCGAAGCGTCGTGTCCTCACGCGGGCGGAGTCTAGACACCGCGCAACGCCACCGGCCAGTCTCGGCGATCGCGGCGAATAGGCTGCACGGATGCCGGCACCCAACGGGCACCCGCCGCCGCTCAACGCCAGGTTCTTCGTGGGTGCCCAGGGCTGGCCGTACCTGCTCGTGCCGTTCATCCCGATCGCGATCGTGCTCGATATCGCGAGCGCGAGCGACGCCTTGGTCTTCGCCTGCTCGGCGCTGGGGATCATCCCGACGGCGGCGTTGATGGGACGGGCGACGGAGGAGCTCGCGGCGCGCTCCGGCCCCGGAGTCGGAGGGCTTCTGAACGTCACGTTCGGCAACGCCCCCGAGCTGATCATCGCCCTGTTCGCGCTGGGTCACGGTCTGCACGAGGTCGTCAAGGCGTCGCTGATCGGGTCGATCCTCGGAAACATCCTGCTGGTGATGGGCGCCTCGATGCTCGTCGGCGGCCTGGGTCGCCGCGAGCAGAAATTCAGTCCGATGGCGGTCTCCGCGCAGACCACGATGCTGCTCCTCGCAGCCGTCGCCATGGTGATGCCCGCCGTATTCCAGCTCGTCCACGGCGAGGGCCTGCCTCGGGTGGGGGTCGAGATCGTCTCGTTCGGCTCGACGATCGAGGTGCTGTCGGGGGTCGTGGCCGGCGTCCTGATCGCCACCTACATCGCGGGTCTCGTCTTCTCGCTGAAGACCCACCGCGACGTCTTCAACCCGGACTACGAGGACGAGGGCACCTGGGGCTGGTCCACCCGGCGGTCGGTCGTCATGCTCGCGATCGCCGGCGTGGCCGTCGGCGTGATGTCCGAGATTCTCGTGGGGTCGATCAGCTCAGCGTCGCACTCGCTGGGGCTGAGCGAGTTCTTCATCGGCGTGATCGTCGTCGCGATCGTCGGCAACGCGGCCGAGCACTGGGTCGCCGTCCTCGTCGCTCGCAAGGACAAGATGGACCTCTCGGTGAACATCGCCATCGGCTCCAGCGCCCAGGTCGCTCTGTTCGTGACCCCGGTTCTGGTCCTCGCCGGATACTTCATCGGCCCGTCCCCGCTGCCGCTCGTCTTCAACGGGTACGAGCTCGCGGCTCTGCTCCTGGCCGTCTGGATCGCCTCGTACGTGAGCCAGGAGGGCCGCTCCACCTGGTTCGAGGGCCTTCAGCTGCTGGCGGTCTACGTCGTGATGGCGGTCGTCTTCGCCTTCGCGTGATCGGGCCGTAAGGGCTGCGAGGCGGCGTCGGCCGTCAGCTGGCCGGCCAGAAGTCCGATTCGGTCTTCTCGGTCTCAGCCTCGTGGCCCATCGCCTTGGGCGAGACGATGATCAGCTCCGCCTCCTCGGGGCCGTCGTTGTGGACGGAGCGAAAGGCGTCGGTGCCGACACGCACGGCGGTGCCCGGGCCGGCCTCGAAGACGTCGTCGCCGACCTTGAACTGCACCGTGCCGCGCGCGACGAAGTAGATCTCCTCCTGGTCCTTGTGGCGGTGCCCGTAGGAGTCTTTGCCGCCGGTGTCCGGGGGCATCAGCCGCCAGGTGAAGGCGACCGCGTCGCACTCCAGCGAGTCCGTATATGAACGCATCTCCCCGAAGCCGGGGTACTCGCCCATCCAGTCGGTGGCTTGCTCACGCGAGGCGACTGAGTAGTCGGCCATCAGTCCTCCCGGCCAGGCTCCTCGGCTTGCTCTTCCTGTTCGTCGGGGTCGTCGGCCTGTTCGACCGCTGTCTCGGTGAGCGTGTCCGGCGTGGCGCCGCGGTAGTGAGTCTGGAACTCCTCGAGCGTGGCGTCGAGGCCGTCCTCGTCGACCGGGACGTCGTCGGAGATCCGCACCCAGTCGGAGCCCTCGTATTCCTCCATGTTGAAGATCTCCTGGTCGATGGACGTCGAGTCGTCCACCACCACGACGATCTCGGTCTGCGGGTTGAAGTAGGTGCCCGGCCGCACCAGCATGTCGTCGGCTTCGACGATCCGCGTCTCGATGTCCGCCATGAGGCGCGATCCTATCTATTGGCCGAGGTTCTCCAACTCCCGTAGCTGCCGCTCCACCTCCTGCTCGACGTCGAGCGGCTCCTTGCCCTGGCGCGCGCGGCGCTCATTGCGTGCAACCACAAGCTGGCGGACCTCCTCCGCGAGCTGCGGGTCGGTTCCCGCCGGTGTGGCGGGTGCCTCCGTCAGCAGCCGGTCGAGCTCCGCGTTGACGTCGACCGGCTCCTCGCCGCGCGACCGCTGGCGGTACGCCTTGGCCTCGAGCAGCTGGCGGATCTCGTCCTCACGCGCTGCGGGGCCGCCCTCGGCGTCGCTGTCCGTGAGCTTGGACGGCAGGTCGCTGTCGAACTCGACCGAGAACTGCCCCTTGCCCACCTCGTCGAGTGCGTTCCTGGCCCCCAGCGCAAAGGTGAGGAGGGCGATCGGGATCGTGACCAGGACCACGATGAGGATCGCCTCGCCGGTGCTGAGGCTGAGCGCGATGGGGAGCACGAACCCAGGTTAAGACCGCGCGGTATGCCGCGCAAGGCCTCGCTGGGACCCGCTGACCCCCGACTCGATTTCGGTATCCTGGGGTTCCGTTTGGTTGACTGACCAGTCAATCGGCAGGTCACGCAACCGTCTCTTCCCGCGCACTCAAAAGGAGCTTTCAGCCTTGGTTGACTTTACGCTGACGGACGAGCAGAAGGATCTCCGCGAGTTGGCCCACAACTTCGCCGAGAAGGAGATTCGCCCCGTGGCCTGGGACTACGACCGCGACGGGACGTGGCCCCAGGAGATCATCAACAAGGCGTGGGAGGTGGGTCTCATGAACGTCCACGTCGGCGAGGCCTACGGCGGCCCGGGCCTGGACCACCTCTCCGGCTGCCTGATCGAGGAGGAGCTCGGCTGGGGGTGCTCCGGCATCGGCACCACGCTGATGGCGAACGGGCTCGCGTCCGCGCCGCTCATGATCGGTGGCTCCGAGGAGACGAAGAAGACGTATCTCGGGATGCTCACCGAGGAGCCGAAGCTCGCCTCGTTCTGCCTTACCGAGCCCGACGCCGGCTCCGACGTCTCGGGCATGCGCACGACCGCCGTCCGGAAGGGCGACAAGTACGTCATCAACGGCTCGAAGTGCTTCATCACCAACGGCGGCTACGCCGACTGGTACACGGTCTACGCGAAGACCGACAAGGAGGCCGGCCACCGCGGGATCTCGGCGTTCGTCGTCCCCAAGGACGACACCGTCACGGTCGACAAGAAGGAGGACAAGCTCGGCCAGCGCGCCTCCAACACCGCGACGATCACCTTCAACGAGACCGAGATCCCCGCCGAGAACCTGCTCGGCGAGGAGAACCACGGCTTCAAGCTCGCGATGCAGACGCTCGACTTCACGCGTCCGGGCGTCGCCGGGCTCGCGGTCGGCATCGCGCGCGCCGCGTTCGAGTTCGCCTCCGAATACTCGAAGGAGCGCGTCCAGTTCGGCGTCCCGATCGCCATGCACCAGGCGATCGCTTTCATGATCGCCGACATGGCCACGAAGGTGGAGGCCGGGCGGCTGCTCACCTGGAAGTCGGCCGTGCTGCTCGACCAGGGCCAGCGCAACACGCTGGTCGCCTCCCACGCGAAGCGCTTCGCGGCCGACTCCGCGATGGAGGTCACCGTGGACGCCGTTCAGGTCTACGGCGGCTACGGCTTCATCAAGGAGTACCCGGTGGAGAAGCTGATGCGGGACGCGAAGATCATGCAGCTCTATGAGGGCACATCGCAGATCCAGCGCCTCGTCATCGCGCGCGAGGTCCTGATGCCCCGCAACATCGACGCTCCGGAGCCGGAGACCACCAAGGCGGACACCGACGTGGCCGCCGCGCAGTCCGAGCAGGCCCCGGCGACCGCCGAGGTCGCCTAGGTGAGCGGTTGAAGCGCCGGCGCGCGGGCTACGCGCGCCGGTTCGGGCTGACGGCGATCATCAGGCCGATCGTCGTCAGCACGATCACGCCTAGAACGAGACCCTGCGCCCAGCCGTTGACCCCCCAGGCCACTGCGTAGACGAGCGCCGCGAGCAGGACGACGGCGAGTGCCACGAAGATCGTCACCGGCCGGCGGTTGGTGACGCGCAGGCTCCTGTCCGGGCCGGCGAGGTCCGCTCGCTCGTACTGCGCCCGGTCCTGGATGTTCATGTTCGCCATCTCGCCCCTCCTGGTTAGCCAGCCTGACGAGGCTACACCCGCGTCCGGGCAAATGGAAGTGCGGATGAGCACAGGTGGTGACGTCCACCCGCCTCCGAACGTATAGTCGGCCGCGATGGCCGACGAGCGTGAGAAGGGCTCGGCGCCCGGTTCGCGCCGGCTGGCCGAGGCAGCACGTGCGGCTCGGACTCGGGGTGGCTCGGAATCCCGTCAGGCCGGGCGGCGCAGCGGCGGCGCGATGGACGTCTTCGGCGGGGAGATCCGGCGCCGGGACGTGTTCCCGCTCCTGGTGCTCCATCTGATCGAGCGCGAGCCCGCCTACGGGAACCGGCTGATCGAGGAGATCGAGGACATCACGAACGGCGTGATCTCGGTGAACCCCAACACGATCTACCCGCTGCTGCGAGACCTCGAGGCACGCGGGCTGATCAAGGGCCAGTGGGAGCACCCCGATCGCCGCACGCGGCGGTTCTACTCGATCACCGCGGCGGGCCGCAGGGAGTACCTGCGCCTCGTCGAGGAGGTCGAGCCGTTTCTGGACTCGGTGATCAAGTCCGTGACTCTGATCAAACGCGAGATCTACAGCGATTCCCCGCCCGAGGACGGATGAGCCGGGTCGCGGCCTCGGCCGCCGTGAGGGCATCGCTCGCGGAGGTCTGGGACTACTACTTCGACCCCGCCGGGTGGCCCGCGTGGGTGGACGGCTTCGCCCGTGTGGAGACGGACATGGGATATCCGGATGCCGGCGGGACGCTCAGCTGGAGCTCGACCCCGGCCGGGCGCGGGACCGTCACCGAGCGGGTCGCCGAGCACGAGCCGCGCCGGCTGCACCGAGTCGAGTTCTCCGACCCGGAGACCACGGGCGGGCTGACCGTGACCTTCGCGATCGAGGGGGAGGGAACGATCGTGACGCAGGAGCTCGATTACCGTCTGCGCGAGGGGGGCGTGTTCGCGAAGGTGACGGACCGGCTGTTCATCCGCTCGCAGATGCGTGGCTCGCTGAGCCGCTCGCTCGCTCGGCTCAAGCTCGAGGTGGAGGAAGTGGCTGCGGGAACGCAGGCCTGACTCCTATAGCCTTCCCGCGCTCACCAACCCCCTGGAGGATCAACAACCGATGTTCGTGTTCAAGGCCGCCGTGCTCGGCGCCGGAACGATGGGCGGCGAGATCGCACAGGTGATCGCGTCGGCCGACGTGCCGGTCGTGATGAAGGACGTGAAGCAGGAGTTCATCGACGCGGGCCTGGACAAGGCGCGCGAGGTGACCGAGGGCCAACTCGCAAGCCTGGTGAAGAAGGAGAAGCTGACGCAGGAGCAGGCCGACGAGCGGCGCGAGGGAATCCTCGGGCGGATCACCGGCACGATGGAGTACGACGGCTTCGGCGACGCGGACTTCGTGGTCGAGGCGGTCCCGGAGCGGATGGAGATCAAGCAGGCCGTCTTCGCCGAGCTCGACGAGGTCACGCCAGGGCACGCCATCCTGGCCTCGAACACGTCCGCCCTCTCGATCTCCGAGATCGGCTCGGCGACCACGCGTCCAGACCAGGTGGTGGGCTTCCACTTCTTCTATCCGGCATCGATCATGCGGCTGATCGAGGTGGTCGAGGGCGAGTTCACCTCCGAGGAGACGAGCCAGGCGGCGGCGAACTTCGCGATGCAGATCCGAAAGAACCCGATTCGCTGCGGCGAGGAGCCCGGGTTCGTCGTCAACCGGGTGCTGAATTCGGCGGCGTCCGAGATCTGGCGACATGCGGACGAGAGCGGCCTCACCCCGGAGGAGATCGACAAGGAGATCGCCGACGCAAAGGTGACCCCGATGGGGCCGTTCTTCCTCTCCGATCTACTCGGGCTCGACACGGTGCTGCACGTCGCCGAGCACCTGCAGTCCAGCTACGGCGATCGCTTCTACGTGCACCCGCAGATGAAGGAGCTGGTGGAGGCCGGGAATCTCGGCCAAAAGACCGGCCAGGGCTACTACACACACGGAGGCTGAGATGGAAGCCGCAACCGCTGAGATGACGGTCGTCGAGCGCTTCCAGCTGAAGGCGTTCGTGGAGGCCGTGATGGTGGTCGACGAGGGCGTCTCGACGACCAAGGACGTCGACCTCGGGATGATGATGGGCGCGGGCATCCTGCCCGGTCCGCTTGCCCGCGCCGATGAGGCGGGCCTCGACGAGATGCTCGAGCGCCTCGAGGTCGCCCAGCGCGAGTGGGGCGACGGCTTTGCGCCCCCGCTGCTGCTGCGGCGCCTCGTCAACCAGGGTCGCTTGGGCAAGAAGACCGGCCAGGGCTTCTTCTTCTACCCGCAGCCGGACGACGGCTTCGACCAAAAGGAGACGGTCCTGCTGGAGACCCGCGACGAGATCGCGATCGCCTGGCTCAACCGGCCGCCCACGAACCCGATCTCGCCGCAGATGATCCGGGACCTGACGGCGGTCTGGGACGAGATCGAGTCGCGTGACGAGATCCACTCCGCGGTGATCGCGTCGTCGAACTTCGCGGTCTTCTCCGCCGGCGCGGACATCAAGGAGTTCACGAAGATGACCGACCCCGCCGCGGGCAAGGATCTCCTGGACTCCGGCCACGGCCTGCTCCGCCGCATGGAGCAGTCGGGCAAAGTGACCATCGCGGCCGTCAATTCACTCGCGCTCGGCGGTGGATGCGAGGTCTCGATGGCCTGCGACTTCCGGATCGCGGCCGAATCGGCCAGCTTCGGCCAGCCGGAGATCAACCTCGGGATCATTCCCGGCTTCGGCGGCACGCAGCGGCTCGCGCGGTTGGTGGGAGAGGGCAAGGCCCTCGAGATGAACCTGCTGGGCGACCCGATCTCGGCCGCGCAGGCGTATGAGATCGGGCTTGCGAACGACGTCGTGCTCGACCACGAGCTGTTCGACACGGCGATCGCCTGGGCTCGCAAGCTGGGCGGGCAGGCGCCGGTCGCGGTCGAGCAGATCAAGACGGTCTCGGCGAAGGGCGACCTGGACGAGGGCATCGACGCCGAGAAGGCCGGCTTCGCGACCGCATTTGGGTCCGAGGACGCTCGCGAGGGCATCGCCGCGTTCCTGGGCAAGCGCAAGGCGAAGTGGCAGGGCAAGTAACGACCGCGGCGGAGGAGCTCGCCGCGCTGATCGAATCCGTCGAGCGGGTAGTCGCCCTCACCGGAGCCGGCATCTCGGTGCCGTCCGGAATCTCGGACTTCCGCACGCCCGGCAAGGGTCTGTGGGCGAAGGTCGACCCGATGGCGGTGGCGACGATCGACGCCTTCCATCGCGACACCAAGCGATTCTGGGACTTCTACCGGCCCCGCTTCCACGACCTGGCCGACAAGGAGCCCAACCCTGCGCATGCGGTGCTCGCCGAGCTCGAGCGCCGCGGGCAGCTCGATGCGGTGATCACCCAGAACATCGATCGCCTCCACCACAAGGCCGGGTCGCAAGAGGTGGTCGAGGTCCATGGCTCGATCGCCACGGCCAGCTGCACGAGCTGCGCGGCGAGCTATCCGCTCTCCGACGTGGAGTCGCTGTTCGACGCGGACGGGATCGCCACGTGCACGAGCTGTGCCGGCAAGGTGAAGCCCGACGTCGTCCTGTTCGGCGAGTTCCTGCCGGCCGAGGCGATGGCGCGGGCCGAGCGGTTCTGCTCGTCCGCGGATCTCCTGCTCTGCATCGGCTCCTCGCTCGAGGTCCATCCGGTGGCCGGCCTGCCCGGGCTGACACTCGGGCACGGCGGGCGGATCGCGATCATCACCAAGAGCTCGACGCCGTACGACTCCGACGCCGCGGTGCGGCTCGACGGCGATGTGGCCGAGGACCTGCAGGCCGTGCTTTCGGGCCTCGCCGGCTGAGCGACTATTCCCTGAGCGCCTGCCGGCGACGGAGGACGCGCTCGCAGGTGCGAAGCGTCTCGGCCAGCTGGTCCACCTGTTCGTCCGATGGGTTCCCGTGCAGGGCCGCGGCGGCGGTCTCGCCGGTCCGCTGACGGCGATCCCGAAGCGTGGCAAGGTCCTCCTCCTGCCCCGGGCCGGCGCGGTCCGGTAGCTCGGCGAGCAGCGCGGCGAGTCCCTGGTCGAGCTGGAGGGCGGCTTCGCGTGGCCGGCCCTGGTCCAGGTCGGCGCGCGCCCGGAGCAGGAGGGTCTCGCAGACGTCGATCGGCTCGCGGCCGGAGAGCAGCTCCGCCAGGCGCTCGGAAGGCCGGAGCGTCTCGGCGCGGCGGCGACGGCGTTCGGGCGAGGCGACGGTGAACGCCTCGGTCCAGTTGCCGTCGGCGAGCTCAGGGCCGGTGCCGATGCCGACCCGCACGACGATGGGGGTGAGCCGGCCGATCTCGTGTCCGTACGGGTCCTGGCTGGCGATGCGGTGCGCGCGCACCACCCGGTTGACCTCGCGCAGCCCCTCGGCCACCGCCTCCTCCGTCGCCGCCGGGTCGGCCTTCAGCGTCTGGAGCTCCGCGTCGAGCTCGTCCGCGTCCAGAGTGCGCGCCGGGACCACGGTCAGGCGCGTGATCGGGACCTCCGGGGGGCCGTCCTCCGGGTCGGCCGGCTGAGGTTTCCGCCGCTTCCTTGGCGGTCGCCTCCCGGCGGGTGGGGCGCCCATCGTCTGGACCACGAGGACGGTGTCGTCGTCCTCCTCCTCGCCGCTGGCGGGCCGGACGAGATAGCGCCCGTCGTCCAGCCCGAGGAGTCCCGGGACGTCGAGCTGGACGAAGCGAAAGCAGGACGCGTCGGTCGCGCTCATGGCGACGTCACCCTATTCGCGGGTGATGGATCGGTCGCGCGGCGGCCTAGTCGCCGCGACCGCTCTTGCCGCCCGGCTTCTTGCCGCTGCCGTGCTTGTGGGCCGGCAGCGAGTACTTCGACGGCGAGGTCGGGACCTTCGGGTTCTGGATCTTGGCGATCCGGCCGATCAGCTTCTTCCACTGGTCGGGCTTCAGCAGCGACTCGAACTGCTTGCCGGTCTTGCCGCCCGATGGGGCGGTGCCGTTCGGGTAGTAGCCCACATGGACGTGGTCCCAGTGGTCCGGCAGCGGGAAGCTGATCGGGCCGGGCAGGTCCTCGAGCGAGATGACCTGGTGCGGCTGCATCGTGCCCTGGAGCTTCAGCAGGCTCTTGATCAGCGAGTCGGCGAGCGTTCCCGGGCCCTGATGGTGCGCCACCGGGACGCCGTTGATCGCCGCGATGTCCATCGCGTCGCCGGTCGAGTGCTCGCTGACGTTGCCCGACGCGGTCATCAGGCCGTGACCGCACTTGAGCGAGGTGATGGTGAGGCGGAAGCCGTTGTCGGCCAGGTACTCCATCGCCGCGAGGATTCGCGCGTCGATCTGGCCCGTGCGGACGTCGTTGCGCCCGCAGGAGTAGATGGAGAGGCGCGGATCGGCGAGGACCTTCTGCTCGAGCTGGGCCTTCGGCATCAGGAGGTCCTGCGTGACGTTGCTGGTGCCCGCGCCCTCGGTGAACGGGTTCTTCCCGGCGGCCCGGTAGATCGCGGTCTCCTCGAGGAGCTTCCAGCCGTCGAGGATCGGCTTGGGGTCGATCTTGGGCGCGTGCTTGCCCGCCGGCCGGATCGAGAAGTCGAGGTGGGGCGCCAGCGACGTGGTCTTGCCGATGCGGCCCAGGACCGTGCCGGCGACGACCTTCGACCCCTTGCGCAGCGGGCGCAGCTGCATCGAGTCCGGGTTGAAGTGCATCACGTGGCCGACGTAGGACTTGAAGGTCGAGTAGCCGGGCATCCGCGTCTTCAGCAGGTGGTCGAGCTGCCCGGTGACGTTTGCGCGGTGGACGTTGTGCGGGCGCTGCGGCAGCGCGTAGATCCGGCGCCGGTCCTGGGCGCTGACCGTGCCGCTGGCCGTCGCAGAAGAAGTGGACTTCGTCGCTCCGGACGCCGGCTTGGAAGACGGGGCCTTGGTGGAGGCCTTGCTCTTCTTCGCCGGTGAGGTTTTCTTCGCGGGGCCCTCGGCCGTGGTGGCGCTCTTGGCGGCATCGGCGGTGAGCTTGCTTCCCTGCTTCGTCACGCCGAGCGGCTTGCCCTTGGTCGCGGGTGCGCGGGGCGCCTTGTCCTTCGGGGTGACGAGCTTGAAGTCGGAGGCCGAGAGCTTGCGCTTCTTCGGCACCGGGTAGGCCTTGGCGATGCGGCCGAGTTGGGCGTAGGTGAACCGGTTCCCGTAGTTGTCCTCGAGCACGATGTAGTTGCCGAGCTTCTTGTTGTGGCCGACCCGCTTGATGGTGCCGTCGTTGACGGCGACCACCGGAGCGCCGGAGCGCGAGTAGATGTTGATCCCTTGACGTGAGCTTGAGCCCGAGACCACGTCGGCGACGTTGCCGGTGCCCTTGCCGGGCTTCGCGTCCTTGGCCGCCTTGCCGGTCGAGATCTGGTCGGCGTACTTGGCCTTGGCCGCAACCGGGAAGCGGTCGCCCTGGGTGAGCCCGGTGACCGAGCCGACCAGGTCGGCGGGCAGCTTGCCGTACTGCTGCGCGTAGAGCATCACCTCGTCCACGTACCAGGTGGCGTGGTTGTAGGCGAAGATCGACTGCCTCAGGTCGGTGTTGCCGCCGGCCGCCTTCAGATAGCGGGCGGCGGCGCAGATCGCGTCGACCGGGTTGTAGGGGTCCTTGCGGCCGTCGCCGTTGGCGTCGATCCCGTACGCCTTCCAGGTCGAGGGCATGAACTGCATCCAGCCGACCGCGCCGGCGGTGGAGACGTTGAGGTTGGTGCCGAAGGCGGTCTCGATCTTGTTGATCGACGCCAACACCTGCCACGGGATCCCGTACTGGGTGCCGCAGGCCTGGTAGATCGGCAGCAGGAAGGGCGGGATCTCGAACTGGCTGATCAGGAAGCTGGGGACGCCGAGCGGCGCCGGGGTCGGGCTGGCGATCGACAGCGTCGGGTTCGACTTCGTCGGCACGCCGTTTGACTTCACGGAGGGCGGGGGCTTGGGGGTGTGGTGGGAGGCCGAGGTGCCGCCGTTGTGATGGTGACGGCGGTTGTTGTTTGCGTGGCGGTGGTTGCCCGGGCGTCCGCCCGAGCCGCCGTGGCCGCCGGGGCCTGCGCCGCCGCCGCTGCCGGACGGGCCGGTCGCCCCGGTGGTGCCGGTGGTGCCGGTGGCACCGGTCGTTCCGGTGCTCCCGGTCGGCCCCGTGCTCCCAGTGGAACCGGTGGTGCCGGTGGAGCCGCCGGTCGTCCCAGTCGCCGGGTCGGTCTCGTTGTTGTCGAGCGTGCCGGAGCAGCCGGGGTCCTTCATGTCGACCAGGCCATCGCCGTCGTCGTCCTTGCCGTTCGAGCAGGCGGGGAGGGCGTCCACGGGTGGCAGGTTCTGTCCGCCGGAAAGGTTCACGGACACGCCGGCCTTGGATGAGTCGAGAAGCCCGCCGCTCGCCATGCCCGTACCCGCGGCCACGACAGCGCCGAGGATGCCAAGGGCGAGTGTCAGAAGTAGCTTCCTTCCCATCCTGCTAAACCCCGTCCTTCGCGACCGGAGGGGAGAATGCCTCCTCGCGACTCCGCCAAACCAGCCTGCTCAGGACCGTGAGAACGCTAACTGTTCGCGGGGTTGTTTGCAACGTGCATTCAGGCATGGGACCGGTCTCGCAGCTTCTGCGTTACCCGCACCAGGGTACGGGGAAGCCTTCGGCATCTGAATCGGCAGGCGGACGGCCCCTCTTGAAGCGCTACATTGCGCCACCCAATGGGCGGCAACGGCGACAAGCGGAGGAGGCCTCTCCGTGCCTGAGGATCCCGGGCATGGCGAGGGCATTCGCGCCCGTGGCGAGGAGGCTCTGAGCGATCTCGCCCAGGCGCTCCTCGACAATCCAATCTTCGGCCAGGCGGTGACCACGGCCATCGGCGCGGGGGAACGAGCCGCGCACGCCCAGCGCTCCGCGATGGGGGCGCTCAACATCCCGGCTGCCACCGACTTCGAGCGGCTGGAGCAGCGGATGCGGTCGCTCTCGACCCGGCTCGAGGCGGTCGAGGACCAGCTGGACGACGCGCTCGACGAGCTCGCCGCCCTGCGCCGTAAGGCCGCTGCGAGCGAGGCGGCCTCCAGCGAGGACCGCACCGGCGCACCCGAACGTTCCGAGGCCTAGTGCGTGGCGGCGCAGTCTCGCAGCCAACCGGACGGCGGTGTGGCCGACGCGCTGCGGGCGGCGATCGACCGCACGCTCTCGGCGGCCGGGAGCCCCGCGCGCGCTGGAGCCTCCGGGCTCACGCGCGAGCGCGCGACGCAGTTGCTCGACGAGGTCGCGAAGCTCGGCCGGGACGCTCGCGAGGAGCTGGCGCGCCGTGGACAGGGTGCGCGGGAGGAGCTGACGCGCCGGGGGCAGGACGCGGGCGCCGAGCTGGCCCGGCGGGGCCAGGGCGCCGCCGAGGACATGGCCCAGCGACTCGAGGCCTTCGAACGCCGGCTCGCGGAGCTCGAGGATGCCCTCCGAAAACCCAGCCCGCAGACTAAGCCTAAGGCTGAGGGTTAATGGGCCGGAGGGTGGCGATCGTCGGTGTGGCGAGCCACTGGGGGCTGGAGCTCGCCCGCCGGCTCGAGCGCGACCCGTCCGTCGACTATCTCGCCGGCATCGACATCGAGCCCCCGGCGGGCGATCTCGAGCGCACGGACTACATCGAGGCCGACATCCGCAGTCCCGTGCTCTCCCGGCTGCTGCCCTCCACCGAGCCGGACACGATCGTTCACTGCGGGATCCTCTGGTATCCGGAGCGCGGCCGGCCGGCGCGCGTCCTCCATGACGTCAACGTCATCGGCACCCTCCAGCTCCTCGCCGCCTGTGAGCGGACGCCGACGCTCGAGCGACTCATCGTCAGGGGATCCGCCGCCATCTACGGCTGCGAAGGGGCGACGCCCTACTTCTTCACCGAGGACATGGCGCGGACGCTGCCGCTGCGCACGCGCTTCCAGCGGGACGTGTCGGAGCTCGAGGCATACGTCGAGAACTTCGCCCGCCGCCATCCCGGCCTCACCTGCTGCATCCTGCGCTGCCAGCCCGAGATCGGGCCTGATCTCGACACCCCGCTCGTCCGTTACCTGGAGCTCCCGGCGGTGCCGGTCCAGCTCGGCTGGGACCCGCGCCTGCAGCTCCTTCACGCGCACGACGCCCATGGCGCGCTCGAGGCGGCGACCCGGGCCCCGGTCCGCGGCCCGGTCAACGTCGCGCCGTCGGGCTCCATCTCACTGAGCCACATCCTTCGCCTCGTCCGCCGCCCGGCCATACCGATCCCTCATCCTCTCTTCGGAGTCGCGCTCGAGCGATTGGGCAGACGACTCGGGGCCGGCCCGCTCTACGGGGACGGGGTCCGGCTGCTCCGGTTCGGGCGCGGCGTCGACAACGAGCGCCTGCTGAGCGAGATCTCCTACGAGCCCCGGTTCGACGCCGAGGCGGCGATTCGGGACTTCGCGGCCAAGTCCGCGGGGCGCCGGGTGGGACCCGCCCTGCATCCGGGCGATCTCGCCGGAAGGCTGTCCGGAGCGCTCCGATGAGCACCCGCACCGAGCCGCGCACGGGGCCGGAGCAGCCGCCCGCCGACACCGTCGCCGACTTCCTGCGCCGCATGCGGCTGGGCATCGAGGACGGCCTCGATCCGATGAGCGCCGCGAATCGCGCAGTCGACGAGCTCCCGAAGCGCCTGGCGGACGCGGTCCAGATGCTCGCCCGCCGGGTCAGCGGCGACTACCACGAGGACGAATGGGGCTTCGACGAGGAGTTCGCCGAGGCCGTCTACCCGGTGTTCGAGTTCCTGTACGAGGTGTGGTGGCGGGTCGAGCCGGAGGGCGTCAAGAACGTCCCGGCACATGGGCGAGCGCTGCTGGTCTCCAACCACGCCGGCGCGCTGTTCCCCTTCGACGCGTCGATGATCCTGCTCTCGATCATGAAGCAGCACCCGCTGCCGCGGTGGGCCCGGTTCCTCGTGCTCGACTGGGCGTTCGTGCTCCCGTTCATCTCGGCGTTCATGCGCAGGGTCGGCGGGGTGCCGGCGAGCAAGCACAACGCGGCACGCCTGCTCGAGCAGGACGAGCTGGTGATGGTTTTCCCGGAGGGCGCCAAGGGGACCGGCAAGCAATTCTCCGACCGGTACCGGCTCCAGCGTTTCGGCCGCGGCGGCTTCGTGGAGGTGGCGCTGCGGACGGGTGCGCCGATCGTGCCGGTTGCCGTCGTCGGCTCTGAGGAGATCTACCCGAAGCTGGCCGACGCCCGCCCGCTCGCGCGTGCAATGGGTGCGCCGTTCGTCCCGGTGACCCCGACGTTCCCGTGGCTCGGGCCGCTCGGCCTGGTCCCGCTGCCGTCGAAGTGGAGGATCGAGTTCTGCGAGCCCATCGATCTTTCCGGGCACGGCCCTGACGCGGCCGATGATCGCCGGCTGCTGTTCGAGGTCAGCGAGCAGGTGAGGGAGACCATCCAGGGCAAGCTCTACGAGAACCTCGTCAAGCGGCGATCGGCGTTCGTCGCCCCCTTGTAGCGATAGCCTCCAGCGCGAGATGGGGACAGGGACCCGGCCTCGCAAGTCACCCGCCGCGGCAGCGGAGTTTCAGCACCTGCTCGATGACGTCCTGACCGAGGCGGACGCGGACGATCACGCCGGCCCGCTGCTGCGCGCAGCGGGGCTGCGGATCCGGTTCGACTTCCCGGACCTCCCATTGGTCCTGAGCCTCGCGGCAACCGAGAAGGGCAGCCATCACCTGGCCTGGGAGTTCTCGGACGACGTGGACTGGAAACCGAAGCTCGAGCTCCGGATGGACTCCAAGGTCGCCAACGCGTACCTCCAGGGAAAG
This sequence comes from uncultured Actinomycetes bacterium, assembly GCA_963702195.1. Classification (GTDB taxonomy): domain Bacteria; phylum Actinomycetota; class Thermoleophilia; order Solirubrobacterales; family 70-9; genus AC-56. Next base: position 939,895 of record OY969725.1, read on the forward strand.
GAGAGCCTGGCGATCGCAATCGCCCACGGCCGGGTCAAGGCGAGCGGTGACACGCACTCCGCCCTCATCTACGTACCGGCACTGCGGCTGCTCGTCTCCTCCTACCGCAAGCTCGTGACCCAGGAGCACCCGCACCTCGTGCTCGAGTAGGCGCCGCGCAGGGCTCGAAGTTTCTCGTTGACGCGGAGCGGTCCCGCGACGCGTCCAGGGCGCCGCGGCCGACGCGGCGGGCCGAACGCCCGCAGGCGACGGGGCATCGCGAGCACTGTCGCTCTACGTTGTGAGCCGCCCTTGCAGGGCGACCCTGAAAGGATCGACCCCGATGCCCGACGATCACATCTCTCTGAGCGAGGCCTCGGAGCTCGCCGGGGTATCGCCGTCCACGCTTCAGCGGTGGGCGAAGGCCGGGGTGATTCCGGTCAAGGGCGGCAGGTGGACGACCGCGGCGGCTGCACAGGCGCGAGTGGTGAGCCGCCTGCGGGAGCGCGGTCACTCCGTCGCCGAGCTCCGGCGGGCGGTTCGCGAGGGTCGCCTGGCCTTCGGCTATGTCGAGGACCTGTTCCCAGGTCGCGAGCGCAACCTGACCCGGGTCGAGGCGGCGGAGCGCACCGGCCTGGAGGAGGCGCTGATCGAGCGGATGATGTCGCTGCTCGGGACGCCGACGGCTCTGGAGGGCACGCTCAACGAGCAGGACGTCGAGGCCATGGGATACGTGGGCGAGGTGCTCCGTGCGGGCTTTCCGCTCGTGGCGCTGCTGCAGTTGATCCGGGTCTACGCGCAGTCCATTCGCAAGATCGCGGAGGCGGAGGTCCGGCTCTTCCATCTGTACGTCCACGAGCCGCTCATCCAGCAGGGCGTCGACGCGCTGCAGATGGCGGAGGAGATGGAGGGGCTCGCGCGCGACCTGCTCCCGATCACCTCGCCGCTCATGGAGTACATCCACCAGCGCTACCTGCGCTTCTACCTCGAGCAGGACGTGGTGGGCCACATGGAGACCGAGCTCGCGGGCCAGAGGCAGCTCGGCCGGGTTCAGATGGCGTTCTGCTTCGTCGACCTCACAGGGTTCACCCGCTACACCGAGGAGGAGGGCGACGAGGAGGCCTTCGATCTCGTCGAGCGGTTCGTCGAGACGGTGGAGGCGACGCTTCCGTCCGAGGCGCTGGTCGTGAAGACGATCGGCGACGAGGTGATGATCGTCTCGCCCGATCCGGTGACGCTCACCGAATGGGCGGTCGGGTTCCTCGGCCTGTTCAGCGAGCGCCCCCAACCGCGGGTCGGGGTTCACTACGGCCGGGCGGTGTACCGCGACGGCGACTACTTCGGGAGCGAGGTGAACCTTGCGCACCGAGTGGTTGCCCGGGCGCTCGGCGGGGAGGTGATGGTCACCACCGCCGTCGCCGATGCGATCGGCACCTCCGGGTACCTGGAGTTCGACCCGATCGGCGGCGTCGAGCTGAAGGGCTTCCCGCAGCCGGTGGAGCTCTTCGTCGCCCGTGCGCGGGAGCCCGAGGGCGCGCTCGACTCCTAGGCCGCCGCTTGCGGCCGATCGCCTCCTTAAGATCGCCACATGGGAGTGCGTGGTGGTGAGGCCCTGGATCGCCTCGTCGAGGTGGTGCGCCGAAGCGGCCTGATCGAGCCGCCGTCCTCCGGAGTCGTGCTCGTCTCGGGTGGACCCGACTCGGCCTGTGCCGCGGCCGGCCTCGCCCGGGCGATCGGGCCCGAGAACGTCCACGCGCTTCACGTCAACTACGGGCTGCGCGAGACGGCCGTTCGCGACGAGCGCGTCTGCCGCGACCTCTGCTCGCTTTTGCGAGTCGATCTCCACATCGAGCGCCCAACCTCGCTTCAGGGAAACATTCAGGCCGCCGCCCGCGACCACCGCTACTCGGCGGCCGAGCGCCTTCGGGCCCGCGCCGGCGGCGACTGGATCGCCACCGGCCACAGCCGTACCGATCTCGCGGAGACGATGGTCTACCGCCTCGCGGTGTCACCGGGCGCGCGCAGCCTTCGCTGTCTGCCCGCGCAGAGCGGGCGCGTGGTGCGGCCGCTCCTCGAGTTGGAGCGGGCCGACCTGCGGCGCCTGGCAACCGAGGCGGGCCTGCCGTTCGCCGACGATCCGACGAATCTCGATCCGGCGTTCGCACGCAACCGGATCCGGGCCGAGATCCTCCCGGTGATGCGTGACCTGAGTGACGCAGCGGAGCGAAACATCGCCGAGACCCAGGCCGAGCTGACCGAGGAGTCCCAGCTGCTGGAGCGGGTGGTGCTGGAGGCGCTCGAGGCGGCCGGCGCGGATGCCGGCGCCGTCGCGATCCGGGCGGAGGCGCTCGCGGGGTCCGAGCCGGCGCTCCGGCGGCTGGCCCTCCGTGCCCTTGCGGAACGAGCCACCGGCCGCGCGGTTCCGCTCGGACGCCGGCGGGCGGCCCAGATCATGCGCCTGGCGATGATGCCGGAGGGCGGCGCAGTCGACCTGGGCCACGGCGTCCGGGCGATCTGCGAGCAGGGGCTGATCCGCTTCGAAACCGAGATGGAGGCCGACGCCGCCCCGGCGCCGGCCCCGCTGCGGGTCCCCGGCAGCTGCCGGTTCGGGCAGTGGGAGGTGCGCGCGGAGTTGCGGGCCGGACCGCTGGAGCCTGCCGGGCCCGACCTGGCGACGCTCGACGCCGAGGCGCTCGGCGACGAGCTGGTCGTACGCACCTGGCGGGAGGGGGACCGGATGCGCCCACTCGGCATGGAGGGCACCAAGACTCTCCAGGACCTCTTCACCGATCGCGGCGTGCCGCGCTCGCTCCGCCACCGCCTCCCGGTCGTGACGGCGGCCGGGCGGGTCGTGTGGGTTGCTGGCGTCGCGGTATCCGAGGACTTCCGCCTCGTGCCGGACGCCCGCGAGGTCGCGGTGCTCACCGCGCGGGTGCTGGACTAGGTCCTGTCGGCGGATCGCCGCCGCCGGCGCCCAGGGGCAATGATGGGAACGGTCACGGCCGCGCGAGCGTTTCCCGCGCCTTGTCGCGCGTCTCGTCACCGCCCGGATGGGGTGGTTGAGTTTCCGTGCAAATAGCGCACGGAAAGTCGAACACCCCTCTGAGCGCGGTATGGATGTGACCCAAGGTGCAGGGAGTGCCACGGAACGCGAGCGCCATCGGGACCAGCTCCCCCGTTGCCCGTGATCCGGTCCGCTGCAGACCGCCGCGAAACGTAGACTCACGCCGCTATGCGTGACCCCGCCATCGGCGAGACGCTCGTCACCTCCGACGAGCTCCAGCGCCGGGTGAAGGAGCTGGCGGCCGAGATCAGCAGCGATTACCAGGGGCGGGACCTCGTGATGATCGGGATCCTGAAGGGCGCGGTGCTGTTTCTCGGTGACCTGATGCGGTTCCTGAGCGTGCCAAGCGAGATCGACTTCATGGCGGTCTCCAGCTACGGCTCCGAGACGGACTCGTCGGGCGTGGTGCGCATCCTCAAGGACCTCGACGCGTCGATCGAGGGGCGCGACGTGCTGATCGTCGAGGACATCATCGACTCCGGACTCACGCTCCAGTACCTGCAGCGGAGCCTCAAGGCGCGCAACCCCGCCTCGCTCGAGGTCTGCGCGCTGTTGACGAAGCCCGAGCGGCGGCGGGTCGACCTGCCGATCCGCTACGTCGGATTCGAGATCCCGAACCGGTTCGTGATCGGATACGGGCTGGACTACGCGCAGAGGTACAGAGACCTCGATTACGTCGCGGTCCTGGCGGACACGGACCAGCCCGATTCGCGCCCTTAGACGGGGTATAGGCACCCTGGTACGCTGAATCCGACGTTTTGCGGGGCTGTCCAGACCCTTTCGATCATGCGCAAGATCCACCAGCTTCACGGCACCGACGCCACGCAGGGACGGCGCCGTCTCGGGGCGGGTGACCTCAGATGAGGCGCTTCTTCCGCAGTGCGGCGTTCCCGATCCTGATCGTGATCGTGCTCGCATTCTTCGCCCAGCGGCTGATCAGCGGCCCGAGCTCGGACACCACGCCGACCTACGACCAGTTCCTCTCGCAGGTCAAGCACAACCCGTCCCAGATCAGCACGGTCACGGTCGACCAGAAGTCGAGCTCGCTCACCGTCGAGGAGCCCGACGGCAAGAGCTACTCCACCGGCTACCCGAACCAGGGGAACGGCCTGACCGACCTCACCAACCTCCTGGGCAAGCAGGACATCACCACGAAGGTCGAGGGCACCGGTGGCTCGAGCTTCCTCTCGATCCTCACCTACATCCTGCCGTTCCTCCTGTTCTTCGGGTTCTGGATCTTCCTCATGAACCAGATGCAGGGCGGCGGCTCGCGCGTGATGAGCTTCGGCAAGTCGCGGGCGAAGCGCATGTCGGTCGACGCCCCCAAGATCACCTTCCGGGACGTCGCGGGGGTCGACGAGGCCGTGCAGGAGCTGCACGAGATCAAGGAGTTCCTCGAGAACCCCAAGCGCTTCCAGGCGCTCGGCGCCCGCATCCCCAAGGGCGTGTTGCTCTACGGGCCGCCCGGCACCGGCAAGACCCTGCTCGCGAGGGCGGTCGCCGGTGAGGCCGGCGTGCCGTTCTTCTCCATCTCCGGCTCCGACTTCGTCGAGATGTTCGTCGGCGTCGGCGCCAGCCGCGTCCGCGACCTCTTCGAGCAGGCCAAGCAGAACTCCCCCTGCATCATCTTCATGGACGAGATCGACGCCGTCGGCCGCCACCGCGGCGCCGGCATGGGCGGCGGCCACGACGAGCGCGAGCAGACCCTGAACCAGCTGCTCGTCGAGATGGACGGCTTCGAGATGAAGGACAACATCATCCTCATCGCCGCCACCAACCGGCCCGACATCCTCGACCCGGCGCTGTTGCGGCCCGGGCGCTTCGACCGCCAGATCGTGGTCGACAGGCCCGACCGCAAGGGGCGCAAGCGGATCCTCGAAGTGCACACCCGCGGCAAGCCGCTCGCAAAGCTGATCGACCTCGACACACTCGCCGGCCAGACGCCGGGCTTCACCGGCGCCGACCTCGCAAACCTGATCAACGAGGCGGCCCTGCTCACCGCGCGCTCCAACAAGCGCGAGATCACGATGCACGAGCTCGAGGAGGGGATCATGCGCGTGATCGCCGGCCCCGAGAAGAAGAGCCGGGTGATGTCGGAGAAGGAGCGCCTCGTCACCGCCTACCACGAGCTCGGCCACGCGATCGTCGGCCACCTGCTTCCGAACACCGACCCGGTGCACAAGATCTCGATCATCAGCCGCGGCCAGGCGCTCGGCTACACGATCTCGCTGCCGACGGAAGACAAATTCCTTACTACCCGCGCGGAGCTGACCGACACGATGGCGATGACCCTGGGCGGCCGCGCCGCGGAGGAGATCATCTTCAGCGAGATCACGACCGGCGCCTCGAACGACCTGGAGAAGGTCACCGAGACCGCGAAGCAGATGGTCATGCGCTTCGGCATGTCCGAGCGACTCGGGCCCCGGGTCTTCGGCCACGACCGCTCGCAGCCGTTCCTGGGCCGCGAGTTCTCGGCCGAGCCGGACTACTCCGACGAGATCGCGCGCGAGATCGACGACGAGATCCGCCGCATCGTGGAGGAGGCGCACCAGACCGCGAAGGACATCCTGGTGGAGCGGCGCAAGGCCCTCGACACCATCTCCAAGATCCTGCTCGAGCGCGAGACGATCGACGCCGAGCAGTTCGGGAAGCTGCTCGACGGCGCGACGGAGGAAGAGGTCTTCGGGGCCGAGGACGACGAGGAGACGCGGGTGCCCGATCAGCCCGAGGCCGAGGCTTCCAAGCCGGCCACCCGCGAGGGCCCCCGGCCGATGCCTCGTCCCCGCCCGGGCCTCGCCGGCGGCACCGCGGAGATGCGCGCCGACGATCCAAACGAGCGCACCTAGCCCACCGGCGTGAGCTCCGGGGACGCCCGGGCCCGTGTGTGGCTCGCGGTCGGCGTCGCGACCACGCTCGCCCTCATGACCCTGTCGGTGCTCGCGATCACCGGCGTGGTCCTGTCAAACGTGCAGGAGGTGACCGGCGAGCGCGGCGGGACGCTGCGTGCCGTCTCCGTCGATCCGCTCGGGGAGCTCGACCCGGCTCAGGTGCAGACGGCGTTCGCCGCCTCGCTGCTCCGTGCCACGGACCGGACCCCCTACTCCTCCGACCCGCTCCGCGGCATCGTCCCCGATCTGGCGCTCGGGCCGCCGCAGATCTCCAATGACAGCCGTCGCCTGGAGATCAAGATTCGCGCTGGGGTCCACTTCGGCCCGCCCGTCGACCGGCCTGTGACCTCGGATGACATCGCATACGGGATCGAGCGCGGCTTCCTGCCGGGTGTGGGCTCGGGGTTCGCGAAGCTCTACTTCCATGCGATCAAGGGTGTTGCCGCGTTCCGGGCCGGTAGGGCCAACCGGATCGCGGGTCTACAGACGCCGGACGACCGCACGCTCGTCTTCAACCTCAAGGAGCCGACGGCAAGGGTGGTCGCGAGTGCGCTCACGCTTCCCATCGCCGCGCCGGTGCCCAGGGGGTATGCCTCCCGGTTCGACCGCGGCAGCGAATCCAGCTACGCGCGCCACCAGGTGGCGACTGGCCCGTACCGCTTTGCGCCCGGCCGCGGCGGCCTGATTCCAGGGCCGTCCGCGACCCGGCTCTCGCTGGTGCGCAATCCCAACTGGAGCCGGGACACCGACTTTCGCGCGGCGTTCGTCAACCGCATCCGGGTGGTTTCCGCCCCGGGTCGAGGTGCCGCCGCCAACGAGGTGGTTCGCGGCAAGCGGGCCATCTCCGGCGACTTCGCGGCTACCCCGGGGGTGCTGCACCGCACGCTTCGGGGGCATTCGAGTGAGGTCACGCTCACCGATGCGGGATCGATCAACTACGCGAGCCTCGACACGACGGAGCGCCCGCTCCGGAACGTCGACGTCCGCCGGGCGATCACCGCCGCGTTCGACCGCGAAGCAGCGAGGCGCTCACTGGGCGGCGCCCCGGTGGGGGAGATCGCCACTCACTGGATCCCGCCGGGCGTCCCGGGGTTCGACGAAGCAGGGGCCGCGAACGGGTTCGGGTTCGACTTCCTCGCGCATCCCGGTGGCGACCCTGGCCTGGCGCGGTCGTACATGCGCGCCGCGGGCTACTCAACGGGGCTGTACAACGGCCCGGCGCGCCTGGTGGCGATCGGCAGGCGAGATCGCGAGACGCGGCAGATCGGTGATCTTGTGCGCCAGGCCTTCGCGCGGGTCGGGATTCCCCTCCGCGTCCAGCTGCTCGGCGCGACGAGGTCACTCGAGCGCTGCCTGACGCCACGGACGACGCCGGCCGTGTGCCTCGACGGCGGCTGGGTGAAGGACTTCGACGACGCGCAGACCATCCTCGCGCCGCTGTTCTCCGGCCGAGCGATCCGCGCTCATGACAACAACAATTGGTCGCTTCTCTCGAACCCGGCGGCCGACGACGCAATCGATTCCGCCAGCGTCACGACCGGGCCCGCGGACAGGGCGCGGGCCTGGGCGGACGCGGACCGGACGATCACCCAGCTGGCCCCGGCGCTCCCGATGGTGTGGACCAAGTTTCCGCTCCTGAGCTCGGCCAACGTAAAGGGTGTCGTCGACGAGGAGCTGGGGCTCTGGGATCTCAGCTTCACATCGCTGCGATGAGCCAGGGCCCGCCGACATCCCCGTTCCGCCTGCTCACGTGGAGCCTTCAGCCGCACCGGCGGGCCCTGGCCGCAGTCACCGTGCTGTCGGGCCTGATGGTCGCGGGGACCGTTGCCCTGCCGCTCCTGATCGGCCGTGCGATCAACGAGATCACCCTCGGCAAGACCGAGGCCGCACTGCTGACCGCGGGGGCCATCGCAATCCTCGGCCTGGTCCTCGCCGCCGTCCTGGCGGCTCGCGGCATCCTCGCGGGAGGCCTTTCGATCCAGGTGGAGCGAACGTTGCGAGGGCGGCTCTACGCGCACCTCCACGCTATCGAGCCCGCAATGCTCGATCGGCGATCCACCGGCGAGTGGGTGTCGATGGCGACGCTCGATCTGATTCCGATCTCGAGCTTTCTCGGCCTCTACCTGTCACAGCTGACGACGGGGGCGCTGACGTTGATCGCGTCGGCGGTGGTGATGTTCACCATCGATCCGCTCCTCGCGCTCCTGGCGCTCGCGCCGACTCCATTCACGGTGCTCGCCACCCTCCGCTACCGAACCACCGCCCGCCCGATACTGGACGCCGTGCGCAAGCGCACCGGCGAGCTCACCGGCGTCGTCGAGGAGAACATCACCGGCGCGGCCGTGATTCGTGCGACCGGGCGCGAGCAGGAGGAGATGCGGCGGTTCAATGAGGCGGGTGCCGCGGTGCTCCACGAGACGCTGGCGGCCAACCGGCGCCTGGCGCTCTTCACCCCGGCGAGTCAGGTCCTGCCCAGCGTGGGCGCTGCCATTGTCGTCGTGGTCGGCGGGCTGATGGCCATCCGGGGCGACCTGTCGGTCGTGAGCTTCGCCGTCTTCTACACCTACCTCATCATGCTCGTGCCTTCCCTGCAGGTGATCGGCACGGTGCTCGGACAGGCGCAGCTGGCGCTCGCGTGCGCCGGTCGGGTGGCGACCGCCCTGGGGTATCCACGCGAGAGCGGTCCATCTGAGCCGCCGATGCCGGTCGGGGCGGCGCCGGTGCGCCTGGAGGGCGTAAGTGTCCGCGGGGAGGATGGCCGGACGATCATCGACGACGTCGACGTCGACGTGTCCCGGGGCGGGCGCATCGCCATCGTGGGCGCGACCGGGTCGGGGAAGTCGGTGCTCGTCCGGCTCATCAACCGGCTCGCGCGACCCTCCGCCGGGACGGTGCGCGTCGCCGGGTACGCCGTCGACGAGGTGGAGCTCCACTCCCTGCGGCGCGCGGTCGCCACGGCTGGAGCCGACGAGTTCCTTTTCGCTGGCACGATTGCCGAGAACATCGCGTTCGGGGTCCCGGACGCCACCGAGGAGGAGATCGAGGCGGCGGCGCGGTGCGCCCAGGCGCACGAGTACATCGTCGAACAGCCCGATGGCTATGCGACCCGCATCGGCGACCGCGGCGCCGGGCTCTCTGGCGGCCAGCGCCAGCGGGTCGCGCTGGCCCGCGCCGTCGCCGCGCATCCGGGAGTCCTGGTCCTCGATAACGCCACCGGGAGCCTCGACTCCCTCACCGAGGCCGCGACGGCGCAGTCGCTGGCCGAGAGGCGGGAGCACGATCCCCACACGCGCATCGTGGTGGGCTACCGGCCGGCGCTGCTTCGCGACGCGGATGAGGTCATCGTGATCGAGGGGGGCCGGATCGTCGAGCGCGGCACTCACCAGGAGCTGCTGGAAGCCAGTGAGCGCTACCGAGCGTTGGTGGGGTCGCCGTGACGAACGGACGGCCAACAACCGAGGGCGCCGGGATGCGGCTGGTGGCCGACCTGCTGCGGCCGCTCGGGGGCCGCCTGATTCTGGCTGTCACCGCGACCGTCATATCGACCGCTGCGACCCTGGTTCCGCCGTACCTGGCAGGCCGGGTCGTCAATGACGTGGTCGAGACGGGCTCGAGCACGGAGCTCGTCGGCATCTCGATCGTCCTGGTGATTGCACTCGCCATCAGCGCCCTCGCCTCCAGCCTGGAGGCCTGGCTCGTCGGCGAGGTCGGTCAGCGCGCGCTCATGGATCTGCGGACGCGGATCGTGGCCAAGCTCCACCGGCTCCCGATGAGCTACTACGACCGCGCGAGCGCAGGCCACACGATCTCGCCGATCACCAACTCGGTTGACTCGCTGAACGTCTTCGTGTCGGGAGGCCTCAACCAGCTCGTCTCGAGTGTCCTCGTGATGGTGGGAACCGTCGTGGTCATGGTGGTGCTGGACTGGCGACTGGCGCTCGTGAGTCTGTTCGTGTTCCCGTTCCTTGCCACCGTGTCGATGCAGTTCCCGCGGCGCGCCCTGCCGGCGTGGCGCGGGGCATCGAAGACGCTCGAAGTGGTCACCGCCTACGCGCAGGAGGGGATCGCGGGGCGTGAGGTCGTCCGGGGCTTCGGTCAGGAGGAGCGGCACGTCGCCGGCTTCGAGGTGGTGAACGCCGCCAACCAGAAAGCTCACTACTTGCCCGTCGTCCTGAACCTGCTGCTCGCCCCCGGTGCCGAGTTCGTCTCGCTGCTGGGCCTTGCAGCGGTCATCGCCTATGGCGCCCACGAGGTGATCGGGGGGGCACTCGCGATCGGCATCGTCGTCGCGTTCCTCGCCTACCTGCGCCAGGCCCTCGCACCGCTTCCCCAGCTCGCCATCCTCTACTCGCAGGCCCAGCACGGGGTGGCCTCGCTCGAGTCGATTGGCAGGCTGCTCGAGCAGGAGGAGGACCCGGGACAGCTCCCTGGAAGGTCCCCGGCCCCGCGCCTCGAGGGCCGCCTCGAATTCGAGCGGGTGTGGTTCGCATACGAGGACGAGCACTGGGTGTTGAGCGACATCGACCTCGAGATCGAGCCGGGTGAGCAGGTCGCCCTGGTGGGTAGCTCCGGCTCCGGCAAGACCACGTTCGTGAAGCTCGCCGTGGGCTTCTACGCGCCGGCTCGGGGCCGGATCGCGTTCGACGGCCGCGATCTGAGCGAGCTCGACCTGCGGTCGGTTCGCCAGCAGCTCAGCTACGTGCCGCAGGAGCCCTTCCTCTTCATGGGGACCGTCACCGCGAACATCGCGTGGGGCGACGCGTCGCCGGAGCGGGCCAGGGAGGCCGCCCGCTCGGTTGGCGTCCTCGAGACGCTCGACAGCCTCCCGGACGGGTTCGACACGCAGGTCGGCGAGCGGGGCGAGCGGCTCTCAGCCGGCCAGCGTCAGCTGGTCGCGCTCGCGCGGTCGATGGCCATCGACCCGCGCCTGCTGATCCTCGATGAGGCGACGTCCAACATCGACTCCGCCACCGAGGCCGAGGTGCAGGCCGGGATCGAGCGCCTGCTCGAGGGCCGAACGTCGATCGTCGTCGCCCACCGCCTGAGCACGGTCCGGCGAGCGGATCGTGTGGTCGTGATCGAGGGCGGCCGCGTATTGGAGACCGGATCGCCGGCGGAGCTCCGCGCCGCGGATGGCGCCTTCGCGCGGCTCGAGCGCGAGTACGACAGCGGGTGAGGTCACTGGGCGGGCGCCCGCCAATGCCAGGGCTCCGGCCCGACGGCCTCGGTGGTGTCGGGTGGATAGGACTCGACGAAGCCGAAGTCCCGGCCACGCTCGCGCATCCAGGCGTATTCCGCCGTGACGGCGAAATGCCCCGGTTGATCGGGTGGCGCCCCCTCCGTCGTCAGGTCGACGGCGTGGTCGATCGGGAGGCAGTGCTCGCTGCGCGACGGCGGGTGCGCGCGCCGGAGCGCTGCGGCGAGATCGCCCCCGCGATGCGTCGCAAGCCACACGATCAGCATGGCCTGGAACACCGGCGAGCGATACGCGGAGGAGACAAGCGCCGAGCGCCCGAGGTCTGCGCGCATCGCGTCGGCGCATCCGCCCCAGCTGGCCATGGTCGCCGGCGAGAGCCACGCGGAGGCTTCGAGGCCGGCGACCGGCAGTTCGGCCCGATCGTCCGCGGCCTCCGCGGGCGGATCACCGTCGATGTGCATCACGCGCTCGAGCAGCCCGAGCGTCGTGCCTTCGAACCGCCCCCCGAGCTCCTCGAGCCGGAGCAGAGGAAGCGGTCTGCCGGGCGGCGCTGGGACGCGATCGAGGAGCTCGACGACCGGCGCCGCGACCGCGGGGTCGATGGCCGGCAGCTCCTCAGGAGGCTCGGTCTGGGCGCCTCGCATCGTGGTTATGATCGTGATCGGGCGTCAGGAGCGACGCCTGCATCGAGTACGTCATGGACGCAAGGCTTGGGTTCTAGGTTGCAATGTTGATCGCGGGGGGGATCGTGCTCGGCGTCGTCGCGGTGGTTGTCGCGGCGCTCGCATGGACCTGGATTCGCGTCGTCACGTCCGGCCGCCCGGGGAAGCCGGAGTGGGCGGCCGCAATCGTGGTGCTGGGCGCCAGGGCCCTTCCGGATCGCCCGAGCCGTGAGCTTCAGGCGCGCTTGGATCATGCGGCCGCGCTGTGGCGCTCGGGTGTCGCGCCCCGCATCGTCTGCTCGGGCGGGTGGGCCGGTGAGATCTGCGAGCCCCTGGTCATGGCGCGAGCGCTCGTGGACGCGGGCATCCCCGGAGCCTCGGTGGAGGTCGACGACCGTGGGACATGCACGCGGGAGACCGTTCAGGTCGCTGCAGACTACGCGCGAGCCGGGACCGATCCCGTGCTCCTCGTCTCTTCGCCCTACCACCTCTACCGCCTGTCGCGGGAGGCTCGCAGGATCGGTCTACCGGCATCGGTGAGCGCGCCTCCGAGCACGCCGATCATGCGCAACCGCCGCCGCCGAGCGCGTCAGCGCGCGCGCGAGGTCTTCGCCGTCTGGCGGGTGGTCGCGCGGCCCCTCCGCGGGCCGCGGCGGGCTCGCGCTTCCCGAGCCCCGCTGGGCGACCCGGCGCTCGCCGGAGTGCAGGCCTGGAGAAGCTGAGCCGGAGCGATGACGGAAGCGCGTCACTGGCTCACCGTTCCGCACTGGTCGAGCGACATTCCGCTCGACACGCCGCATCCGCGGCTCGCCACTCTCGCCCGTCGCGGCTGGGTCCGCCTCCGCGATGCCGGTCCGGTCTCGACGGAGGAATGGTCGTCGCTCGAATACACCTACACGGGCGGCGGGGATACCGGAACAGCTCGCCTGACGAGCCCGAACGGCGAGCCTGACAGCCGGCTGTGGAGGGACGGACACGCTGGGCCAGACAAGGGCGCTCTATTTACGTCGAACGCCCAACGCTGCCCCACACTCGTGGCGCACGTCAAATCGGCGGGCGCAGCCTTCGGTCGAGTCCAGGTGATCAGGATCGAACCTCAGTCACGCGATGAGGCCCTGATCGGCATCCACCGCGACGACAACAACCGCTTCAATCCTGCGGGGGAGGGCTGGATCGTGCGCAGCTGGTTGGAGCTGACTGAGGTCGAGGGCTCCTACATGATCCTCATGGAGCAGGGCGATGGAGGTCTGCCGGATCCGGCCACGGAGCAGCGGATCCCGCTCCAGCGCGGTGCGCGCTACGTGGTGGACTCCCAACGCCTCTGGCACGTCGTGTGCCACCCAGCGACCGAACCGCGATATGCCCTGATCACCTGCTACGAGAGCGGGCCCGCGCTGGACCGTTGGATCCAAGCCGAGCGCTTGCGACCGCGGCCCGGCGAGTACCCGTGGCGATAGCGTTTTCGCATGCGCCGGGCCCTCCTACTTGCCCTGTTTTTCCTGTTGGTTGTTCCCGGCTGTGGGGGAGGCTCGCCCAGCCAGGACACTCGCGATCGGGCGGTGAACGAGGCGATGGCCGCGTACCGGCAGGCCAAGGACGACGGCACGGATCTCAGCCGCGGCCCGTGCATCGCCGAGCAGCTCCCGGGCCTGCCGGACTGGGTCGCAGACGTGGCGCACGACCCGCGGCAGGCGGTCGACGACGTTCCCGCCAACCAGTGCCAGCGCTTCAGGAACGGGCAGGCGCATCACTTCGTTGAGCTTGACCCGTCTGGCAACCTGATTCGCGCGCAATGACCATGCCCCGCCTTATGGGCATCGTGAACGTGACCCCCGATTCCTTCTCGGACGGGGGGCGGTTCCTCGCCCCGGAGCGGGCGATCGAGCACGCGCGCGGTCTCGTCGCGGATGGGGCCGACCTGCTCGACGTCGGCGGTGAGTCGACGCGCCCCGGCGCACGGGCAGTCACCGCCGAGGAGGAGCTCTCGCGCGTCGCGCCGGTGCTCGCCGGGCTCCAGGACGTGGACGCGACGATCTCGATCGACACCTCGAAGGTGGCGGTGGCCGAGGCCGCCCTCGGCGCCGGGGCCGAGGTCGTGAACGACGTCACGGCTCTGAGGCAGGAGCCGGCGCTGGCCGGGCTATGCGCTTCTCGGCAGTGCGTCGTGGTCCTGATGCACATGCAGGGCACGCCGCGCACCATGCAGGAGAGCCCGACCTACGGCGACGTCGTCGACGATGTGAAGGCATTTCTCGCCGAGCGGATCGAGTTCGCGACGGGGGAGGGAATCGCGAACGAGCACATCTGGGTCGATCCCGGGATCGGATTCGGCAAGGCGGTCGAGCACAACCTCGAGCTGCTGCGGCGCCTCGGAGAGCTGCGCGAGCTGGGAAGTCCTTTGGTCGTGGGAACCTCACGCAAGCGGTTCATCGGCGCCCTGACCGGGCGCGAGGCGGATGACCGGCTTGGTGGGACCATCGCCAGCAACGTCCTCGCGCTGAAGGCCGGTGCCGACGTCCTGCGGGTCCACGACGTCGCCGCGATGCGGCAGGCGGCGCTGGTGGCCGAGTCGATCGCCGCGGCGGCACCGGCTTAGACGCGCGCCGGCGGCTCGGCAGGCCGCTGGTACCTTCCGGCCCATGGAAGCCGACCGGAGCACGACTGCGTCCGTGGACGTCGAGGTCCGGGGTCTGTCGATCTTCACCCACCACGGGGTGACGGAGGCCGAGCAGGAGACGGGGCAGAGGCTCGAGATCGACGTCAGCTTCGACGTCCCCGATTGCGACGCCGTGCTCACCGACCGACTCGAGGACACGGTCGACTATGCGGAGGTCTGCGACATCGTCGCGCTCGGGGCGACCGAGCGCAGCTACAAGACGCTCGAGCGTCTCTGCCAGGTGATCGCGGAGCGGCTGATGGAGCGATTCGCGTGCGAGTCGGTTCGCGTGCGCGCCGCGAAGCCGGAGCCGCCGCTGCCGATCGCCGTGGAGCAGGTCGGGGTGGAGGTCGTCCACGTGCGCGAGGACTCCGTGCTCGGCGGCCAGGACGACGACGGAGAGTGAGTGAGTGTGAGGGGGTACCTGGGTCTGGGCTCGAACGTCGGCGACCGCGAGTCCCACCTGCGGGAAGCGGTCGCGGCGCTGCGCGAACACGGCGTGGAGGTCGATGCCGTCTCGTCGCTCTATGAGACCGAGCCGGTCGGCGAGGTTCTCGAGCAGCCGGACTTCCTGAACGCCGCCATTCGCATCCGCACCGAGCTCGATCCCGAGGAGCTCCTCGACGTGTGCAAGGCGATCGAGGTCGAGCAGGGGCGGATGCTCGGGGGCCAGCGCCACGGTCCGCGCCCGCTCGACGTGGACCTTCTCCTGCTGGGCGAGGTCGAGCTCCAGAGCGAGCGACTGACCCTGCCGCATCCCGAGGTGACGAGCCGGCGGTTCGTGCTCGCGCCGCTGCTCGAGCTCGACCCCGAGCTCCGGCTGCCCGACGGCACACGGCTCGACGGCGCCCTCGAGGGACTCGGACCGGGCCAGAGGGTCAACCGGGTGGGCGCTCTGGGCTGAGCGCCCGTGCCGTCAGGCGCCGGTCGGCGCCTGCTGCGCTTCGCGAATCGGCGCCAGCCAGGCCGGTGGCAGCACCGGCGGCGCCTGGCCGGGGAAGTCTGGAATCGCCCGCATGGCCAGCTCGCCGGCCGGCCGGGAGGCGATCGCGGGGCGAAGATCGTCGAGGGTCATCGCCAGGTGCAGGCTGGCGCCGATCTGCAGGTCGGCGGAGCTCGGCGGATCCGACCCGAGCACGCCCTCTGCGATCCAGTCGTCGATCCGCTTGAGCCAGCCGGGCAGCGAGGCGAGGTCGTGGCGAACCGCCTGGTCGCCGGCACGGTTCATGCGGCTCGCGGCCGCCACGATCGGCGCGGCCGTCTTGACGGCGAGGCCGACCGGGACACCGAGCCGTGCGCCCTCGGCGTAGCTCGCGAGTGGAGCCCGGTTTCGCTTCAGGGCGTTCCAGAGGATCCGGCGGACGGCGGGCTGGAGGATCTCCTCGCCCCACCGCTCGGCGTCCTCGACCGCGACACGGCGCTCCGGCTCGGCCGGATACAGGGGAGGGTCGGGCTCGATCGCGTCCAGCTCGCGGGCGATCTCCCTCGACCCGGTCAGCTTGCGACCGTTGATCGCAAGCGACGGGACGGTGTTCGAGGGGAAGCGAAGCACGCTCAGCGCGCCGCGCGAGATGACCGGCATCAGGTCGATCCGCTTGTACGGGATCCCCTTCAGCTCCAGCATGCGCCGGGCGGCCATCGCCGGGTGCGAACCCGGGATGACGTAGAGCTTCGCCTCGGGCTGGGCGCCGGCCATCACGCGCGCATCCTATGTCCCTGGATAATCCCCGACGTGCTGCTCGCGGCTGACGTGGGAAATACGCAGAGTCACATGGGCCTGTTCGAGGGCGACGAGCTCGTCCAGCACTGGCGGTTCGCGACCCAGGTGGAGGCGACCGCGGACGAGCTGGCCGTCGGCGTGTCCACGCTGCTTGCGCTCCGGGGCCTGGAGGCGGGGACGGTGGACGGGACCATCGTGTCGTCCGTCGTCCCGCAGCTCACCCCGGAGTACCAGGGGATGAGTGAGCGCTACCTGCACGGCGATTGCCTGGTCCTGGGGCCAGGGGTCAAGACCGGCATGCCGATTCAGCTCGACAACCCGCGCGAGCTCGGCGCCGACCGGCTCGCCAACGCAGTCGCCGCCTACGATCTGCTCGGCGGTCCGTGCGCCGTCGCGGACTTCGGGACCGCGATCACCTTCGACGTCGTCTCGGAGGCGGGGGAGTACCTCGGCGGGGTGATCGGCCCCGGGGTCGAGATATCAATGGAGGCGCTGGCGCAGCGCACCGCCAAGCTTCCGCCCATCGAGCTCGGGGAGCCCCCGAGCCCGGCCGGCGGCGTCATCGGCCGGAGCACGCATCAGAGCCTGCTGTCGGGCATCACGTACGGGTTTGCGGGCGCGGTCGATGCGATCGCGCAGCGCATCCAGCGCGAGGTCGGCACCGACGTGCGGTTCGTGGCCACCGGGGGCCACGCCGCCGCCATCGTCCCGTTCTGCGAGCTGATCGACGACGTCGACGACCTGCTGACGCTCACGGGCCTACGCTTGATCTGGGAGCGCAACCGGTGACGCAGCCGCTCACGACGCCGTTTCGGATCGGCGACGTCGAAGTCGCGAACCGGGTGCTGCTCGCGCCGCTCGCCGGCATCGGCAACTGGTTCGTGCGCCTCCAGGCCCGGCGCCACGGCGCGGGGCTCGCGGTCTCGGAGATGGTCTCGAGCTTCGGGCTCCATTACCGGAACGAGCGCACGATGAGCGAGCTCCTCCGCATCCATCCGTCGGAGCACCCCGTCTCGATCCAGCTCTTCGGGCACGATCCCGAGGTGATGGCGTCGGGGGCGGCGATCGCTGCCGAGGCGGGCGCCGACCTGATCGACATCAACATGGGATGCCCCGTGAGGAAGGTCCGCAAGGTGGGCGCGGGCGCCGAGCTTCTGCGGCGGCCCCAGCTCGCTCTCGATCTCGCCCGGGCGGCGGCGGAGGGATCCGGGCGGCCCGTCACGGTGAAGCTCCGCTCCGGCCTCGACCCGGGGGACCGGTCGGGCGTGGACCTCGCGGTCCGGCTGGTCTCCGACGCCGGTGTCGCCGCGATCGCGCTCCACCCGCGCAGCGCCGCCGTCCAGCACAAGGGCGATCCCGACTACGGCCTGGTCCGCGAGCTCGTCGAGCGTCTCGATGGCTCCGGGGCCAAGGTCATCGTCTCCGGCGGCCTCGCCACCGCGCCCGACGCCCGCCGCGCCTATCGCGAGTCCGGCTCGGACGCGGTGATGATCGCCCGGGGCGCGCTCGGCAACCCGTGGATCTTCCAGGAGCTCACCGGCCGCCGGGTCGGCGAACCGAGCGACGACGAGATCGTGCGGGAGCTGCTCTGGACCATGGAGCGCGCCGAGCGGCATCTGGGAGAGCAACGCGCCGCGCGCTACGCGCGGAAGTTCTACCCCTGGTATCTCGAGCGCCTGGGGATCAGGGGCGCCGAGGCGGATGTCCTGCAAAGGACCGAGACCCTGGACGAGGCCCGCACGCTTGTGACGGGGCTCGCACAGACCGTTCCCATGCCTTCCCCACGGGTCGTATCCGCTGTCTCGATAGGCCCTCAGGCCGCCGAAACCGCCCCGCTATAATCGCCCGCCTGCCCGACCCGCGAGCGCACTGATTGCGCCGCGTTCGGGCCTTTGTTTCGTCAGAACCGGGGGGCCGCAGCGATGTGTCCCTCATGAACAATCAGGGGATGAGGTTCAGCACCGTGGCTCGTGAATCACTGATCACCCAGGAAGGGCTCGAGAGGCTCCGCGAGGAGCTCACCCAACTCACAACCGTGAAGCGCCGGGAGGTTGCCGCCCGCATCAAGGAGGCGCGCGAGTTCGGCGACATCATGGAGAACTCGGAGTACGACGACGCCAAGAACGAGCAGGCGCTGCTCGAGCAGCGGATCGCGCAGCTCGAGGAGCGAGTCCGCCGGGCGACCGTCGTCGACGAGAAGCAGCTCAGCACCGACATGGTGGGCGTCGGCGTTCGGGTTCACGTGAAGGACCAGAAGTCGGGCGACTCGAAGAAGTTCCAGATCGTGGGCTCGGCCGAGGCCGATCCGGCCGAGAGCAAGCTCTCGAACGAGTCGCCGATCGGGAAGGCCCTGGTGGGCCACAAGCGCGGCGACGTCGTCACGGTCGAGGTGCCGCGCGGTCCCAAGCGCAAGCTCAAGATCACCAAGATCGAAGCGGCATAACGTCGATAGGCTCGCTCGCTCGATGGGCGAGTCCGACGAACCAGAGCGCTCCGAGTCGCAGTTCCTCGCCGAGCGGCGTGAGAAGCTCGCCGGGCTGCGCCAGGCCGGGGTTGAGCCGTATCCGCACTCCTTCGAGGGGCGGACCGAGATCGCGACGGTCCGCGAGGCTCACGAGGGGCTGGCCGCAGGGCAGGAGACCGAGGACCGCTATCGGGTGGCCGGCCGGGTCGCCGCGCGTCGCGGCCACGGCAAGGCGGCCTTCCTGGATCTCGTGGACGGCTCGGGGCGGATTCAGCTGCACGCCCGCGAGGACGTGCTCGAGGCGGAGTCCTTCGAGTCTCTGGTGAGCGTCGATCTCGGCGACATAATCGGCGCCGAGGGGACTGTGTTCGCGACCAAGCGAGGAGAGCTCTCGCTGCGGATTGATTCGTGGACCCTGCTCGCCAAGAGCCTGCGCCCGCCGCCCGACAAGTTCCACGGGCTCGAGGACACCGAGGTCCGCTACCGCCACCGCGAGCTCGACCTGATCGCCAACCCCGACGTCCGGGAGCTGTTCGCAAGGCGCGCCCGGGTCATCGGTGCGGTCCGCGAGTGGCTGGACTCGCGCGGGTTCGTGGAGGTCGAGACGCCGGTCCTCCAGCCGCTCTACGGGGGCGCCCTCGCGCGCCCGTTCACCACGCACCACAACGCGCTGGATCGCGATCTCTACCTGCGGATCGCCACCGAGCTCTACCTCAAGCGGCTGATCGTGGGGGGCCTCGACCGGGTGTACGAGCTCGGCAAGGACTTCCGCAACGAAGGCATCTCGCCCAAGCACAACCCCGAGTTCACGATGCTCGAGTGGTATGAGGCGTACGCGGACTACATGGACGAGGCGGAGCGCCTGGAGCAGCTCGTCGCCTCGGTCGCCGAGGGAGCGTTTGGGGGCACGACGGTCGAGCGCGACGGCGACGAGATCGACCTGAGCCCGCCGTGGCAGCGGGTCACGCTCCGCGACGCGATCAAGGACCGCGCCGGGCTCGACCTCGCCGAGCGACCCAGCCGCGAGGAGCTGGCCGCCGCCCTGGGCCGGGACCCCGAGCCCGACGAGGGGTGGGGCAAGCTCGTCGACGCGGTCCTCTCCAAGCTTGTCGAGCCGACCCTGATCCAGCCCACGTTCCTGCTCGATTATCCGGTGGAGCTGTCCCCGTTCGCCAAGCGCCACCGCTCCGCCGAGGGGTTCGTGGAGCGGTGGGAGGCGTTCGTCGGCGGCGTCGAGATCGCGAACGCGTTCACCGAGCTGAATGACCCGGACGAGCAACGCCGCCGGTTCGAGCAGCAGGCGGAGGAGCTCAGCCGCGGCGACGAGGACGCCCAGCCGTTCGACGAGGCCTTCGTTGAGGCACTCGAGCAGGGCATGCCACCCACCGGCGGCGTGGGCCTGGGGATCGACCGCCTGGTGATGATCCTGGCGGGCGCGCGCAACCTGCGCGAGGTCGTGCTGTTCCCGGCGATGCGGACGTAGGGCACGGGCGTCTGCGTCACCTCAGCGAGGGTTGGGCTGGGTAGGGCAGCGCCCTGGCCGGGTCGAGTGAATCCGTGCCCGGAAACCGGGACTGGATTCACTTGACCCGTGCTTCTCGGATGTAACGCGGCGGCCGCCTCGGCCGATTAGTTAGGTAGATGGGGCTGGAGCACGAGGCGAGAAGCGATGCGGAGTTGCTGCGGCAATCGGGTCGTGATCCGGAGGCGTTTGGCGTTTTCTATGACCGCCACGCGGCCACCGTGCTCGCCTATTTCCAGCGGCGAACTGCGTGCGCCGAGTCCGCGGCGGATCTCGCCGCGGAGGCATTCGCGCGCGCGTTCTATGCCCGTCGGAGCTACCGCGACACTGGTGTGCCGGCGATCGCCTGGGTCCTTGGCATCGCCCGCCACCTGCTCGCCGATTCGATCCGAAATGAGCGCGTCGAGGATCGCGCACGCCGGCGACTCGGCATCGAGCGCTTGGACCTCGACGACGAGGCTCTACGCCGGATCGAGGAGCTGGCCGACCTGGCGTCGGTCCGCGAGCGGCTTGACACCGCGCTCGCGGAGCTGCCACCCGACAGCGCGGAGGCCGTACGCCTTCGCGTCGACGCCGAGCTTCCGTACGCCGAGGTGGCACGCCGCCTCGGCTGCACCGAGGGCGCGGCCCGCGTTCGCGTGGCCCGCGCCCTCGGGGGCGACGACATCCGCTTTGGTGAGGACGCCTTTGAAATTCGGCGTGACTCCATCTACATGCTCGGGACCACCCGCACCACGCTGTATCTCGGTCGCGAGCCCGCGCCCGGCGAGAGCCCGGTGGACCCGCCCGCGGGGACCGACCTTCAGTTCGTCTATCCGGGGGTGGATCAGCTGGGGTCAGGGACGTCGCCGCATCCGACGCGGTGAAACCCGGGGTCGGCGCAATCCGCGTCCGGTTTCCGGACATGGATTGCGTTGACCTCAGGCAGACGTAGGGCAGGCCCCGATGGGGCCTGCCCTACTTGCCCAATTCGTTTGAGCCGGCGCTACGCGCCCAGGATGGCGCCGACCAGGTCCGCGTTGAACGGCTCGGTTCCCGGCACGAGGTTCACTCCCGAGAAGGAGCTGTTCGCGTGCAGGTAGGCGATCTCCTTGGCGATGTCGCCAACGCCGTTGGAGCCCGCGGCAGGAGCGAGCTGCAGCGTCGACAGGATGCCGATCGCCTGGCCGGAGTCATTCATGAACCCGCTGCCGGAGTCGCCCGGGATTCCCGGGGTCACCGTGAACACGTTGTGGCTCCAGCCGTTGCCCTGGTTCTGGATCAGGACCCCCTCCTTCGGGCTCAGCTTCGTCACGCCGCCGCGCAGCTCCGAATTCCCGTAGGAGTAGACCTTGTCACCAAGGCTGCCGACGGTGCCGACGCCGGTCGGGCCGCCGTAGCCGGGGACCGACGGGTTGACGTTCGCGAGGTCGGACGGGTCGAGCTTGACCAGCGCCAAGTCGTTGTACGCGCAGGTGTCGGCGTTGCTCTCGCCGTTCGCCTGCATCGTGGCCCATGAGTTGTAGACCATGGTCCCGGGCTTGCTCGCGCCGGTGACGTCGACCTGCGTGCCGATCGGCAGGGTGCCGCTCGTGCAGCCGTCGGTGGCGGTGTTGCCACCCGTGCCCGAGCAGTGGGCTGCCTGTCCGATGTAGGTGTTCGTGCCGTCGCTGAAGATGAAGTTCGACGTGCACTGCGCGCCGTCCGTGAACGTCTGGACGCCGGGGTGGATCGCCGCGGACGACGCCGGCGCCCACGCCGAGGCGACGGCGGGGACGAGTAGTGCCAGCGCCAGCGCACCGATCGAGCACGCCAGCGTTACGAGCTTTCTCAAGGTTGCCTCCTCGATTGGACGATGTAGCCCCGGACGCTTGCCGTCCCGGGTTCCCATGCGTGGGCGGTCGAACGCTACGGAGATCACGACGCGCGTGCGCCGGTTCCCCCGCCACACGGGCGCTCCAGCGGCGGCCGGATCGCGTCCCGCCGTGGCGTCAATTCGCAATTAGCGCGGTTACTTTCGGCCACGCCTGAGACGCGCCTGGCCACGCAGGGGCCGCCGATATACTCGAACCTCGGCGTAAACGACAACCGGAGGTCTAATCCGTCGGCACCGCGCAGCCGAAACACTGGATGGGACTCCGGCGCTCATGCGTCCCCGTAGTGGGCTCCCGGAGACGACCAATGTGTAGGCAATACTTGGGAGGTCCGCGAGGGCGCACCCTCTAGCCTGAGAGGCGGAAAGAGAACAGGGCAGAAAAAGTGTTCGAGAGATTCACAGAGAGAGCAAGGCAGGTCGTCGTCCTCGCGCAGGAGGAGGCGCGCACTCTCAAGCACAACTACATCGGCACCGAGCACATCCTGCTCGGGCTGCTCCGCGAGGAGGAGGGCCTGGCCGCCCGCGTCCTCGAGTCCCTCGACATCACCGTCGAGCGCGTCCGCGCGCAGGTCGTGCGGATCGTCGGCTCCGGTGAGGAGGTCACCTCCGGGCAGATCCCGTTCACGCCGCGCGCGAAGAAGGTCCTCGAGCTGGCGCTGCGCGAGGCGCTGTCCCTGGGCCACAACTACATCGGCACAGAGCACATCCTGCTCGGCCTCGTCCGCGAGAACGAGGGCGTCGCCGCCCGCATCCTGCTCGACTTCGACGCCGACTCGGAGAAGATCCGCAACGAGGTCATCCGGATGCTGTCCGGTCCCGGCGGCCGCCGTCAGGGCACCGGCGCCGGCGCGAGCGCCGAGGGCAAGAAGTCCTCGAAGCTGCTCGACCAGTTCGGCCGCAACCTGACCAAGCTTGCCGCCGAGTCGAAGCTCGACCCCGTGATCGGCCGCGAGACGGAGATCGAGCGGATCATGCAGATCCTCTCCCGGCGCACCAAGAACAACCCGGTGCTCGTCGGCGAGCCGGGGGTGGGCAAGACCGCCATCGTCGAGGGACTCGCGTCCCGCATCACCAAGGGCGAGGTCCCCGAGCTCTTGAAGAACAAGCAGATCTACACGCTCGACCTGGCCGCGTTGGTCGCGGGCTCCAAGTACCGCGGCGAGTTCGAGGAGCGGCTGAAGAAGGTGATGAAGGAGATCACCCAGCGCGGCGACATCGTGCTGTTCATCGACGAGCTCCACAACCTGGTCGGCGCCGGCGCGGCCGAGGGCGCGATCGACGCGGCCTCGATCCTGAAGCCGGCCCTCGCCCGCGGCGAGATCCAGACGATCGGCGCGACGACCATGGACGAGTACCGCAAGTACCTGGAGCGCGATTCCGCGCTCGAGCGCCGCTTCCAGCAGATCAAGGTCGACCAGCCGTCGATCCCCGACAGCGTGCAGATCCTCGAGGGGCTGCGGGAGCGTTACGAGGAGCATCACCGCGTCCAGATCACCGATGAGGCGCTGGCAGCGGCCGCCGAGCTCGCCGACCGCTACATCTCCGACCGCTTCCTGCCGGACAAGGCCATCGACCTGATCGACGAGGCCGCGTCTCGCATGCGAATCAAGTCGATGTCACAGCCGCCCACCTACCGCGACCTCGAGGAGGAGATCGAGGAGACGCGGCGCGCCAAGGAATCCGCGATCGAGGCCCAGGAGTTCGAGAAGGCCGCGAACCTCCGCGACTCCGAGCGCCAGCTCACCAACCGCAAGCGCGAGCTCGAGGACCAGTGGGCCGCCGGCGAGGGCGGCGAGCGCCCGGAGGTCGGCGAGGAGGAGATCGCGGACATCGTCTCGATGTGGACCGGCATCCCGGTCTTCAAGCTGACCGAGGCCGAGACCAAGAAGCTCCTCCGCATGGAGGACGAGCTCCACAAGCGGGTCATCGGCCAGGAACCGGCGATCACGGCCGTTTCCAAGGCCATCCGCCGCTCCCGCGCGGGCATCAAGGACCCCAAGCGGCCCGCCGGCTCGTTCATCTTCCTCGGCCCATCTGGGGTCGGCAAGACCGAGCTGGCCCGCACGCTCGCCGAGTTCCTGTTCGGCGACGAGGACTCGATGGTGCGCATCGACATGTCCGAGTACATGGAGAAGCACGCCGTCTCGCGCCTCGTGGGATCGCCGCCCGGCTACGTCGGCTACGACGAGGGCGGGCAGCTGACCGAGGCCGTGCGGCGCAAGCCCTACTCGGTACTGCTCCTCGACGAGATCGAGAAGGCCCACCCAGACGTGTTCAACATCCTGCTTCAGATCCTGGAGGACGGCCGGCTGACCGATGCTCAGGGCCGCACGGTGGACTTCCGCAACGCGATCGTGATCATGACGTCGAACATCGGCGCCAAGGACATCGCGCGCAACGTGTCCTTCGGCTTCGGCGCCTCGAACGAGACCGGCGCCACCTACGAGGAGATGAAGGGCCGGATCATGGGCGAGCTCAAGAAGGTGTTCCGCCCGGAGTTCCTGAACCGGATCGACGAGGTCATCGTCTTCCACAAGCTCAGCCGCGACGAGATCAAGGTGATCATCGACCTGATGATCGGCCGGGTCCGCGCGCAGGTCGCCGAGCACGAGCTCCAGCTCGAGCTCGACGAGGGCGCAAAGGAGCTGTTGGTCGACAAGGGCTGGGACCCGGCGATGGGTGCACGCCCGCTCCGCCGGGCCATCCAGCGTTACATCGAGGATCCGCTCGCCGACGAGGTGCTGCGCACCGGCGACATCGTCCCCGGCACCACCGTCCTGGTCGAGCGCGACCCCTCGGTCGACGACGATGACGACCGTCCGCTCAAGTTGAAGCTCGTCAAGCCGAAGAAGCGGCCGCCGGCAAAGAAGCGCGAGCCGGTTGGCGTCGGCGCCAAGACCTCGGAGAGCGACGACGGCGGCCCTGCTGCGGGCAACGACAGCGGCGGCGACACACCACCCGACGACTCGGCGGGCAAGGCCACCGACGGCACCGCCGCCGGCGAGGCCACCAGCACCGACTAGCGCCTAGGCCGGGACCGCCGCCGAGGCAAGGACCGCGTCGAGCAGCCCAGGGAACCGCTGCTCCAGGTCGTCGCGGCGCAGGGTGTTGTGCTTGGCCGTGCCCTCAGCTCGTTGCTCGATGACCCCGGCCTCGCGGAGCACCCTGAAGTGATGAGTCGCGGTCGACTTGGAGACCTCGAGCCCGAACGTTCCACAGGGGCGCGGCTCAGGGTCCTCGGCGAGGATCCGGACGATGCGGAGCCGCTGGGGGTCGCTCAGGGCGTGTAGGACCGTCGTCAGCTCGAGGTCCTCGCGCTGTGGGTGATGCAGGCCCATGGACCGCGAGTATACGACGATCGTCGTACTTTTGGTACGATCATCGTCGTACTAACGAACGATGGGTTTCACGTTGAGCCCCGTCGACCCGTTCCAGTACCAGGAGGCACCGTTGAACCCCGTCACCGCGTCCAAGGCTTACGTCCAGAGGGACTCGAACCTCCTCCTCCTTTTGGTTTGCCTGGCGCAGTTCATGGTGATCCTGGACGTCTCGATCGTGAACGTCGCGCTGCCGGCGATCCGTAACGGGCTCGGTTTCTCGACG
Organism: uncultured Actinomycetes bacterium; assembly: GCA_963702195.1. Classification (GTDB taxonomy): domain Bacteria; phylum Actinomycetota; class Thermoleophilia; order Solirubrobacterales; family 70-9; genus AC-56. The sequence continues at coordinate 965,505 of OY969725.1, forward strand.
ACGGGGCTGCAGTGGGTCATCAACGCCTACACGATCACCTTCGCGGGCTTTCTGCTCCTGGGTGGCCGGGCGTCGGACCTGCTCGGCCGCCGCCGGGTCTTCCTCGCCGGAACCGCGCTGTTCACCGCCGCGTCGCTCGTCTGCGCGATCTCCGGCTCCCCGGCCGCCCTGCTCGGCGCACGCGCCGTCCAGGGACTGGGCGGCGCGGTGATCTCGGCTGCGAGCCTCGCGATCATCACGACGTCGTTCGAGGAGGGCGCTCCCCGCAACCGGGCGCTGGGAGTCTGGGGTGCGCTCGGCGGCCTCGGCGCCACGTCCGGAGTCCTCCTCGGCGGCGTCCTCACGCAGGGGCTGGGGTGGCCCGCGATCTTCGTCATCAATATCCCGATCGGACTTGCCGTGGTCGCCTACGGCGGCCGCGTCATCCCCGAGGGCAGAAGCGGCTTGGGCCACCGGCACTTCGACCTGACCGGCGCCCTGCTCGTGACCGCCGGGATGGTGGCCCTCGTCTACGGAATCGTGCGCACGGACGTGCTGAGCTGGGGCTCGGCGGGGGTTCTCGTGCCGCTGTTGGCGGGCGTCGCCCTGCTTGCCGGCTTCGGGCTCGTCGAGGGCAAGCTGGCCAAGGCCCCGCTCATGCCGCTGCGGGTGTTCCGCCTGCGCCAGTTGCGGTCGGCGAACGCTGTGATCCTCCTTCTGTACTCGGCGATCTTCGCCATGTGGTTCTTCGTCTCGCTCTACATGCAGCAGGATCTGCATCACGACGCGATCCAAACGGGCCTGGCGTTCCTGCCGATGACGCTGGCGGTCGCGTCGGCGGCAACGCTGGCGCCGCGGCTCATCCCGCGGATTGGCGCTCGGTTCGTCCTGACAGCCGGGATGATCTCGGCGGCCGCCGGCCTCGCGCTTCTGACCGGCGTGCGGCCGGGCGGCACCTACCTCGCTCAAGTCCTCCCCGGGGGTGTGCTCTCGGCCTTCGGCCTGGGCCTCGCGCTGGTGCCGGCGACGATCGTCGCGGTCCGGGGCGTCCCAGCCGCAGAAAGTGGGCTTGCCTCCGGCCTGCTCAACACCTCGCGCCTGGTCGGCGGCGCACTTGGCCTCGCGGCCCTGACGACGATCGCCACCTCGCGCGCGCACGGCGCGATCGCCAACGGGGCCTCGCCGGTGCTGGCGCAGACCGAGGGCTACCAGCTCGCGTTCTGGGTGGGCGCCGCCCTTTGCGCCGTGGGCGCCGTGGCGGCAGCGGTGCTGCTGCGGCCCGCGAGCGAGCGCCAGCCGCAAGGCGAGCTCGCCGAGGCACAGGGCTGACCCACATCACTCGAGGTCCTCTCTGGGCGGGGTCCCGTGGTTCGAACTTCGATGCCGAGAGGTCTACCCTGGAGGCATGACCACGCGCCCGGTCGAAAAGGACGATGTCGTCACGCGCGACGACATCGAGCGGGCCGGCCGGCTCATCGCCGGGGAGGTGCGCGAGACGCCGGTCCTGCCGGCCGGTGAGCTCTCCCGCCGCGTCGGGGGTGAGGTGGCGATGAAGGCCGAGTGCCTCCAGCTCACCGGCTCGTTCAAGGTCCGGGGGGCCTTCAACAAGATGAGCGGCCTCGGCAAGGCCGAGCTCGACGCCGGAGTGGTTGCCGCGAGCGCCGGTAACCACGCTCAGGCAGTTGCGCTGGCGGCCGACCGGATCGGCAGTCACGCCGACCTCTTCATGCCGGCCGAGTCGCCGCTCGCGAAGGTCTCCGCGGTGCGCGGCTACGGGGGAGACGTTCACCTCGTTGACGGCTCCTACGAGGAGGCCGCCGACGCCGCACGGGAGTTCGCGGAAGCGGAGCACGGGACGCTCATTCCCCCATTCGACGACGCCGCGATCGTGGCGGGCCAGGGAACGGTCGGCATCGAGATCGCGCGCCAGGCCCCGACCACGCGGCTCGTCGTCGTGCCGCTGGGGGGCGGCGGCCTCGCCTCGGGAGTTGCGATCGCGATCAAGGACAAGCTTCCGGGCGTCCGCGTCGTCGGCGTCCAGGCCGAGGCGTGCTCCCCGTATGTGGACTCGCTGTCCGCCCATCGCCCGATCGGCGCCCGCTCCGCCAACACGATCTGCGACGGAATCGCGGTCAAGCGCCCGGGTGAGCTGACGCTGCCGCTGGTCGAGCGATACCTCGACGAGATCGTCACCCTCTCGGACGACGAGGTGGCACAGGCCATGGTGTTGCTTCTGGAGCGCTCGAAGCTGGTGGTCGAGGGCGCCGGCGCCGTTGGGGTGGCGGCGCTCCTCGCCGGCAAGGTCACGCCTGCCTCTGGGGGCGACACCTGCGTGGTGCTGTCGGGTGGCAACGTCGACGCGTCCAGGCTCGCGGAGTGCATCCGGCTGGGCGAGACCGCGGCACGCCGGCGCCTCGTGGTCTGGACGGTCGTCCCCGACCGGCCGGGCGCGCTCGCGGCGCTGCTTCGCATCGTCGCCGAGCACGGCGCGAACGTGGTGGACGTCGAGCACATTCGCGAGGGCGTCGAGCTGCACGTGCGCGAGACGGCGATCGAGCTCGTGCTGCAGACCGACGGGTCCCGGCACGGCGAGCTGATCCTGGACGCGATCCGGGCGGAGGGATTCGCCGCGCGGCCAGAGCGCTAAGGGCCGGCCTCGGCTTGCTTCAGCAGGACCGCAACGTTCGCCTCGTCGTACACGGTGGCGGATTCGGGCTTGCCGGCGAGGAAGTCGGAGCACGCTCGCTCCACGCCCGGCAGCACGTTCCACCCGTAGTCGTCCAGCACCACCCCGCCGCCGGGCGCGATGCGGGGATAGACGAGCTCCAGGCTCGTGAGGATCGACTCATAGAGGTCGCCGTCCAGGAACGCCCAGCAGATCTCGTCGGGCACGTCGTCCGAGCGGAGGTCCTCGAAGAACCCCTCGTGGATGCTCGGGGACCCGACCCCGGCCCGCTCCAGGTTGCGAATGAATTCCGCTCGACGCACCGCCAGGGTGCCGGGCTCCAGGTCCGGCCACTCGGGTCCCCGGTCACCGGGCCCGGACGACGGGAGGCCCCTGAAGGAGTCGTACACGTGGTATTCCCGCGGTTCGCCCCGTCGCTCGAGGAGCTTGGCGATGAAGACCGTGGTCGTGCCGCAGTTGCAGCCGAGCTCGACGATGTCGCCGGGGACGCCCGCCTCCAGCGTTCGCTCGAGCTCGGTGAGCACGATCTCGATCTGCTCGGGGGTCATCATCCCCGAGATGATTTCGGTCGAGTCCATGAGCGCGGCGATCCGCGGGTCTGCCGGGGTCCGGGCTTCCATGCGAGCGACGTTTTACCGAGAATGACCTGCATGAGGCGTTCCTCCAAGGCGGCGTGATGGGGTCGAAGCTCGAAGACCTGCGGGAGCGGTTGGCCGAGATCAACGATCTCGGGCGAGCCCGCGCCCTGCTGGCATGGGACGAATGGACGCAGATGCCGCCCGCGGGGGCCGAGGTCCGCGCCGAGCAGGTCGCGACGCTGGCACGCATCCGTCACGAGCTGCTGATCTCCGACGAGCTCGGCCGCCTGATCGAGGGAGCCGGCGGCGAGACGGAGGACCTGCCGTACGACTCCGACGACGCGAGCCTCGTGCGGGTCGCGCGCCGCGGGTGGGAGAAGGCGCGTCGGGTGCCGGCCGCGCTCCGAGCTGAGCTCACTCGCACCGCGTCGATCGCGGAGCATGCTTGGGCCGAGGCTCGGGCCAGCTCGGACTTCGCGGCGTTCCTGCCCCACTTGCGGAAGAACGTCGAGCTGCGGCGACGGTACGCCGACTGCTTTGACGGCTTCGACGCCTTCGAGCACGAGTTCGATCCGCTGCTCGACGACTTCGAGCCGGGGATGACGACGCCGGAGCTGACGGCGGTTCTCGGCGAGCTGCGGGACGGCATCCGGCCGCTCATCGAAGCGGTCGCCGAGAGCGGGAAGGACATCGACGATTCCTGCCTGCACGGTGACTTTCCGCTGGAGGCGCAGGAGACCCTGGCGCGCGAGGTGGTCGCGGAGCTTCCCTTGCAGGAGGGGGCCTGGCGTCTCGATCCGACGGTGCACCCGTTTGCAGCGGCGATCTCAGCGGTCGATCTGCGCATCACAACCCGCTTCGATCCCTCCTACATCGGGACCGCGGTCTGGGCCGTGATCCACGAGTCGGGCCACGCGATGTACGAGAACGGGGTCCCGCGCGAGCTCTGGCGCTCGCCGCTCGCGAGCCCGTCGTCGCTGGGATTTCACGAGTCGCAGAGTCGGCTCTGGGAGAACTGGGTGGGGAGGGGAAGGCCGTACCTCGAGCACCTCATGCCGCGGCTTCGCGAGCTGTTCGGAGCCCGGCTGGGCGATGTCGAGCTCGACACGCTCTACCGCGCGGCGAACAAGATCGAGCCGTCGCTGATCCGGGTCGAGGCGGACCAGGTCACCTACAACCTGCACATCATCCTTCGCTTCGAGCTGGAGCTCGGGATCTTCGACGGCGCGATCGAACTGGAGGACCTGCCGGAGGCGTGGAACGAAAAAGTGTGGAATTACCTGGGGATTTCCGTGCCGAACGACGCCGAGGGCGTGCTGCAGGACGTGCACTGGGCGGGTGGGATGTTCGGCTACTTCCCCACGTACTCGCTGGGTAACGTCATCGCCGGGCAACTCTGGGACCGGATCATCGCCGAGCTCCCCGACGTCGAGGGGAGCATCGGGCGCGGGGAGCTCACCGGCCTGCGGGAGTGGCTGCGGGACAACCTCCACCGCCACGGCAACAAGTTCATGCCGAAGGAGCTGATCGAGAAGGTGGTCGGCGGGCCGATCGACGTCGCGCCGTACGTGCGCCAGCTTCGCGAGCGAGCCGCGGAGATCTACGGCATCGACCGATCAACGTAATCCGCGTCCACCTCTCGGGCGCAGATTGCGTTGATCCGGGCTAGCTCGCGCCGCCGCGCCTCAACAACCGAAGGCCCATTCCGGCGGGCTTCAGCATCAGCCACTTGAAGCCGGATCGGCTGGCTCGGCCGACCTTCGGTCGGCGGATCCGTCCCACGCGAAACGCGATCGCGGCCGAAAGCCCGCATGCCGCCACGGCCGCCCCGATTCGGGCGCGCGCGTGTATTCCGCGGAAGCGCGCCTCCCCGGCATGCAGCTCGATGTAGCCGACCGGCGACACCGCGGTCCCACCGCCGCCGCCCGCGCCTTCCTCCCCTTCGCGGCCGCCGCTTCCCCCGCCGAATCCCCATTTTGCCTTGGCCACGGGGATGACGGTCACTCCCTGGCTCTCCACGGGTTCGCCGAACACAGCCGAGGCCCGCGCGGTCGCTCCAACCCTTTCGGCCAGCTGCTCGGTGAACCCCGGCCTGGTCGCCATGCGATCGGCCTCCTGCCTTGCGTCGGCTTCGGTCACGGTGATCTCCTCCTTGTCGGCCCCGCCAGAGGCCGAACATACCATTGCCGCGGGCGCATCCAGATCGCCCTCGTCTCCGGCCTCCGAGGGGGCGCGGTGCCGTCGGGCGGGGTGCCTAGAGTCAGACATCATGACCAACCGCACCTGCCAGTTTCGGGGCTAAGGCCCCTCACCACCACACATGTCGGGCTCCCATTTCGTCTGCCAGGAGTGCGGCCACTCCGCGCTTGCCTGGACGGGCCGGTGCCCGGGATGCGGCGAGTGGAACACGCTGGTCGAGGCCAAGCGCCCCGGCGGTGGCGGTGGCCGCCGGCGGTCCGGATCCAAGGCCACTGCATCGACGCCCCGGCCGGTGCCGTTGCGTGAGGTCCAGGCTCCGAAGGCCGATCGCCTGCTGACCGGCATCGCCGAGCTCGACCGGGTGCTCGGCGGCGGCGTGGTCCCAGGCTCGGTGGTGCTGCTTGGCGGGTCGCCCGGCATCGGGAAGTCGACGCTGACCGGCATGGCGCTCGGGAACCTCGCCGCTCGGGGTGGGAAGGTCCTCTACGTCTCCGGGGAGGAGTCGGCGGCCCAGGTGCGGCTGCGCGCGGAGCGGCTCGGCGGGGACGCCCTGTCGGTACCTGCCCTGGCGGAGACCTCGGTTGAGTCCGTGGTCGCAGCGCTCGAGGCCGAGCAGCCGGCCGTATGCGTGATCGACTCCGTTCAGACGCTTCATACAGAGGGAATGACGGGAGCGCCGGGATCCGTCGGCCAGGTGCGAGAGGCCGCCGGCGCGATCACCGAGGTCGGCAAGCGCCTCGGCACCGCGGTCGTGCTCGTGGGCCACGTGACCAAGGACGGCAGCGTCGCGGGGCCGCGGGTGCTCGAGCACCTGGTGGACTGCGTCCTGCTGTTCGAGGGCGAGCGCGAGCGGAGCTACCGCACCCTGCGGGCGCTCAAGAACCGCTTCGGCGCCACGAGCGAGGTGGGCGTGTTCGAGATGCGCTCCGGCGGGCTGGTCGAGGTCGCGGATCCGTCCGCGCGGTTCGTCGGCGAGGCCTCGGACGCGCCCGGATCGTGTGTTCTGTGCGCGATGGAGGGCACCCGGCCGCTCTTGGTGGAGGTCCAGGCCCTGGTGGCCCCTACCGAGATCGTGCCGCCGCGGCGCGTGGCGACCGGGATCGACCGCAATCGCCTGGCCATGGTGATCGCCGTGCTCGCCCGCCACGGTGGGCCCTCGCTGACCTCCGCCGATGTCTTCGTGAACGTCGCGGGGGGCGTGCGGGTGGACGAGCCCGGGGCCGATCTGGCGGTCGCCCTGGCGCTCGCGTCGGCCCACAGGGGCGAGACGCTCGCCGATGCCGAGGGGCGCCCGCTTGCCTGTTTCGGCGAGGTCGGGCTCACCGGAGAGCTTCGCTTCGTCGCCCACCCCGAGCGGCGCGTGGCCGAGGCGCTCAAATTCGGCCTCGGGCCGGTCGTCGGGCCCGAGGCGGGGGAGCGGGTCGAAGGGCTCGCTTCACACGGCACGCTGCGATCGGCGCTGCGGGCGACGGCAGCGGCAGGTCGCCGCGGGGCAAGAGCCGAGGCGGCTTAGCCGGGTCGACGCAATCCGCGTCCGGATTCCGGACATGGATTGCGTTGACCCGCGGAAGCCGGCGCTCATTGCCCGGCTGGGCAGGCAGGACCGCCGCTTGACAACGCCCAATCCGACCTGTCCACTTGGGATTCGGCTGCCCACGTGTCTTAAGGGCTATTTGTCATCATGGATCAACGATGGCGTCGAGTGTCGGAGACGAGCTACATGAACTCGAGGCTCGTCTCGACCCCCGGCTACTCCAGTCGCTCGACATGGTCGCGCCTGGTATGCCGCTGCGAGAGGGCATCGACAACATCATCCATGCCCGCACCGGCGGCCTCATCCTGATCGCCGAGCCCGAGGACGTTTCCTTCCTGTTCAGCGGCGGAATCAGGCTCGACATCGACTACACGCCCGCGCTGCTCTACCAGGTGGCGAAGATGGACGGGGCCATCGTCCTGGACCCGCGGGCGACCAGGATTCACTGGGCCAACGTCCAGCTGATGCCGGATCCCACGATCCTCTCGATGGAGACCGGGACCCGTCACCGCACGGCGGAGCGCGTCTCGAAGCAGACCAAGGCGCTCGTGATCGCCATCTCGCAACGGCGCGACGTCGTCTCGCTCTACGTCGAGGGCCTGAAGTACATCCTCCAGGAGATCCCCCAGGTCCTCTCCAAGGCCAACCAGGGCCTCGCCACGCTCGAGAAGTACCGCTCCCGCCTGGATCAGGTCTCGGCCCGCCTGACGGGCCTCGAGCTGCTCGGCGGTTGCACCCTCCACGACGTGCTCTCCACCATCCAGCGGGCCGAGTTGGTGTCGCGGATGGGGGCCGAGACCGAGCGCTACATCATCGAGCTCGGCACCGAGGGGCGCCTGATCGAGATGCAGCTCGAGGAGACCGTGGTCGGTGTCATGGCCGAGCGCGTGGCGCTCGTCCGCGATTACAGCGTCGTCGACTCCGACGAGCGCGTCGAGAGCATCCTGCAGGAGCTCGCGTTGGTGCCCCACCAGGAGCTGCTCGATTTCGGCTGCCTCGCCGAGCTTCTCGGCTACGACCGGAAGACGAGCACGATCGACGTCACGGTTTCGCCGCGCGGCTACCGGGCGCTCTCCCGCATTCCCAGGCTTCCCCGCCTCGTGGTCCAGAAGGTCGTCCAGACCTTCGGCGACCTCGACTCGATCGTCAACGCGACCGAGGACGAGCTTGCCGCCGTCGATGGCGTCGGGCCGGCCCGCGCGCGTGAGATTCGCGAGGGCCTTCGCAGCTTGCAAGAGGTCGACTTCGTCGACCGTTATCCATGAACTGACGGCCGCTGCCCGGCCGTCCCGACTAAGGAGGACGACATTCCTGAGCTAGCAACCGCGGACGACGCGATCGAGGACCTCGAGGACGAGCTCGGCCCCGTCGAGTGCACCTTTGGGGAGGGCGACAACGTCGTCTACCCGCACCACGGGGCCGGAGTCGTTATGAAGAAGGAGACGAAGGATCTCCTGGGTGAGAAGCGGGACTACCTGACCATCAAGATCCTGCACAACGACATGACGGTCATGGTTCCCTGTGAGAACGCGCACCGAGCGGGACTGCGACGGGTGATCGCGGGCGAAGAGGTCGAGAAGGTGATCAAGGTTCTGACCGGCGAGGTCTCCGACATGCCGAAGAACTGGAATCGCCGCTTCAAGTACAACCGCGAGAAGATCAAGACGGGTGACGTCTTCGAGCTGGCCGAGGTTGTCCGCAACCTGGCGATTCGCGAGTGGGAGAAGGGCCTCTCCACGGGGGAGAAGCAGATGTACACCCGGGCCAAGAAGATCCTCGCCTCCGAGTTCATGTATGCGCTCGGCAAGGACGAGGAGGGCGCCGAGGCATACCTGGACGAGCTGCTGGAGGAGCGCTTCGGCGCCAAGGCATCTGCCTGACCGACCAGCGGCATCAGCGGTCATCGCGGCCGCCGGCTCGGGCGAGAGGCTCGGAGCCGGCGGCCCGAAGGCCTTCGTACAGCTAGGCGGTCGCGCGCTTCTCCACTGGTCGCTCGACGCCTTCGCCCGTGCGGAGAGCGTCGACATGGTGATCGTCGCGGTGCCCGCGGGCGCCGAGGATCGGGTCCCCGAGGGGGCCGTCGCGGTCGCCGGCGGAGCGAGCCGCTCGGAGTCGGTGGCGGCTGGGCTGGAGCGGGTGGAGACGGAGCTGGTCGCCGTGCACGACGCCGCGAGGCCGCTCGTCACGGCGGAGCTGATCGACGAGCTGGTCGCGAAGCTCGTTGACCGCCCCGACGCATCCGCCGTCCTGGCCGCCGCTCCCATCACCGACACCGTCAAGCGGAGCACCGAGGCGCGCCCGGGGGACGGCCACGCGACGGTCGCCGAGACCATGGACCGCGACGAGCTGTGGGCCGCTCAGACGCCGCAGGTCTTTCGGACGGCCGCGCTCCGCGAGGCCCTGGACGCCGAGCCGCAGCGGATCGCCGTGGCGACCGACGACGCGATGCTCGTCGAGGGTGTCGGCGGCAAGGTCCTGTTGCACCCCTCGTCGGCGGCGAACCTCAAGGTGACGACCCCGCTGGACCTCCGGATCGCGGAGCTGCTCGTGGCGGACCGAAGGTCCGGCTAGGCTTGCTAGGCGAGATGTCCAAGCGGATCTGGCTTGTCATCCTGACGATGGGCGTCATCGCGGCGATCCTTGCTGGCGAGGCGATCGCGGGGGGCTCGGGCAGCGGCCAGAAGGTAACCGTCGATCGCGGCCGGTTCGCTCACCGCTCGTGGTCGCTGGCGGTTCAGGGGCGGCATCGGCAGCGCTGCTATCTCCTGTCGCTCAAGGGCCGCGAGGTATCGAGCGGCTCGGCGGATTGCCGATCGGGCCGGCACCGGCCGCCTCTTTGGAGTCGTTTGGTCGGCATCAGCGATCTGAATGATTCCGCGACGATCGAGCTGAACGTCACGAGGACTCGCGTCCGCAGCATGAGGCTACGCATCGGCCATCCGAAATCTGGTCGGCCGCCTGAATGGATTCACGTACGCACCCGGCGCATCACCAGGCGGCAGGCTCATAAGGCCGGCGTCAGGCGGAACTTCCGGTTCGCCGTGCTGCACTCGCGGGGGACCCTTTGCGTCAAGCAGTTCGTGCTGTTCAACCGCAAGGGCGAGCGCATCAAGGAGATGCGCGTCCCGTGCGAGTTCTGACGCCCGCGCGGCGCTGGCGCTAGTGCACCACGCCGTGCGTCTTGTGGCCCAGGTAGCGGCGGCCGCACTTCGGGCACTTGCGGAAGATGATCTGCCCGCCCTGTCCGCACTGCTTGCACGTCCGCTTGGGCGGGGCGACGATCTGGCTCGTCATGGCTCACGATCCTAGAGGCCGCTCTGCTGATACCTGCTTATCATCCGCATCCGGCGGGATGGGTAAACGAAGAGGACCGCGGCGATGAAGCTCCAGGACGCTGAGCCGGACGACATGGTCGCCGACGCGACCCGCCGCACCCACCTCGCCAACGAGCGGACCTATCTCGCCTGGTGGCGAACGGGGCTCACTGCGCTGGCCGTCAGCCTCGCGGTGGGTCGCATCGTCCCCGAATTGGTGAGTGGGACCTCATGGCCCTACGTGACCCTGGGCGCCGGTTACGCGGTCCTCGGGATCGTGTTCATCGCCTACGCGGAGCAGCGCCGCCGCGCCGTCACCGATGCCGTCCGCCGCGGGGAGTGGGCCGAGCTCCAGTCCAGCTTTCTCGGATTCCTGGCCGCGCTCGGCCTCATCTTGGCAGTGGCGACGCTTGTCGTCGTCCTGGCCCAACCGTAGAGCCGGGTGGGCGGGCTCGGCCCCGTAGAGTCTCGCCGCGAGGAATGACGAGCGACTACGCCCCAACCCCGGTGGAGGACTTCCTCGACCCTGACGATCCGATCCTCTTCCCCCGCCTCACGCCGCCGCAGATCGAGTACTTGGCGGAGATCGGCACCCAGCGGTCGTTCGCACGTGGAGACCTCGTCTGGGCGCACGGCCAGCGCGAGACTCCCATGTACGTGGTCCTCAACGGAGCCGTGGACGTCATCGATCAAGCGCCGGAGGGTGACCGCTACTTCACGCAATGCCGGGAGGGGACCTTCGCCGCGGACATCTCGATGTTCACGGGCGAGCCGACGCTCGCCGCCGGGTTCGCAGCCGAGCCGACCCTGCTTGTGGCGCTACCGCCGGAGGACGTGCGGCGGGTGGTTGCGACCGCGGCCGAGCTCGGCGACCTCCTCCTGCGGACGATGGTCACCCGCCGGGAGTGGCTACAGGGTCGCGGCCTGGGTCAGCAGCGGCTGATCGGCTCAAGATGGTCGGGCGACGCGTTCACGGTGCGGGAGCTCCTGGAGCGCAACCTGGTTCCGTTCACGTGGCACGACCTCACCATCGACGACGAGAGCCGGGTCTTGCTCGATGGGCTTGGCATCGGGGACGACGAGTGTCCGGTCCTGGTCCGTTCCGACAGCGTTATCCGCCAAGCCACCGTGACGTCCGTCGCGGATGAGCTGGGGCTGCGAGCGCAGGTCGACGGCGAGGGCTTCGATGTCGTCGTCATCGGCGGCGGTCCGGCCGGGTTGGCAGCGGCGGTGTACGCCTCCTCCGAGGGCCTCGGCACGCTCGTGCTCGAACGGTTCGCCCCTGGCGGTCAGGCGGGAACGAGCGCACGCATCGAGAACTACCTCGGCTTCCCCACGGGCCTTACCGGCGCCGATCTGGCCCGGAGGGCGACGCTCCAGGCGCGCAAGTTCGGCGCCGTGATCTCCAGCGTCCACGAGGCCTCTTTGGTGTCCGAGCCCGAGGCAGGAGGATTCCGCGAGATCGAGCTTGCCGACGGTCAGCGCGTGCGGGGGCGATGCGTCGTCCTGGCCCCCGGCGCGGACTACCGACGGTTGCCGGCCTTAAACGCGGATCGATTCGAGGGCCTGGGCCTGTACTACGCGGCGACGCACATCGAGGCCCAGCAATGCTCGGAGGAGGATGTCATCGTGGTGGGCGGCGGAAACTCGGCCGGCCAGGCAGTGGTCAAGCTTGCCGACCACGCGCGCCAGGTCCACGTCGTCGCCCGCCGACCGCTCGAGGCGGCGATGTCGCGCTACCTGGTCGACCAGATCGAGGCGAAGTCGAACGTCGAGGTCTGGTCCGGGTGCGAGGTGCGCGCGCTGGAGGGTGACGAGAAGCTCGAGGCGGTCGTGATCTCGGGTGCGGGCCCCGATCGCCGGATCCAAACGTCAGCGGTGTTCGCGATGATCGGCGCCTCTCCGAGGTCCGAGGGTCTCGTGGACTACGTCGGCCAGGACGACAAGGGCTTCGTGGTCACCGGCGAGGACGCGCGGCGCCACCCGGACTTCACCCGGCATTGGGACGGGGTGGACCGAGGCCCGCTGATGCTCGAGTGCACGCGCCCCGGCGTCTTTGCCATCGGCGACGTCCGCGAAGGCTCCACCAAGCGGGTTGCGGCGGCTGTGGGAGACGGCGCACTGGTCGCCCGCTCCATCCACGCCTCGCTCGAGCAGGGCAGAACCCAGGCACGGCGGAGTTAGTCCGAGCCCCCTCTCGCATCCAGGTGGGCTCACGATCCCGGTGGTCGTGCGGATTGGGTGGGGTTTCGGCGATGGAAGGCCCGGCGAGATGCGAGAGAGGGGGCCCGCCCTAGTCGTCGACCAGGGACGCGGGGTCGACCTGCGCCACCCGCATGTCCACCCGGCAGCCACGGAACGGCACCCCCTCCGCCTCGAGCAGGTGGCGCTGACGATCGCCCTTGGCCAGCGAGCCGTCCGCCCTCACGATCCGCTGCCACGGGACCGCCGGGTCGGAGCACACCGCCATGACCATGCCGGCGAATCGCGGCGCGCCCGGGCACAGGTCGCCATAGGTGGTTACGAAGCCCTCCGGTACGGAGCGAGCGCGGCTCAGGACCTCGCGCGCCCTGGGTGAGTCGATCAGCGCGTCAGCAGCACCCATACGAGCGCGATCGCGAAGCCGATCTGGCCGAAGGCGAGCGCGGTGCCGAAGTTCGCCGCGCCGAGGGCAGCGGCGATCGCGCTCGCGGCCGCGAACGCGCCGAACAGGACGGCCAGGTCGCGTGCGGTTCTATGCACCGTCGGGAGTCTTATAGGTCGCGCTGCCCACACGCCGGCTGCGCCCAATCGGCAGCCCCGCGGCCACCCTCGCCTCGTCGTGGAGGTGCGCACGACGGCGGCGCACGTAGAGGCGTCGCTGGAGGAACAGGGTGCCGATGCCGGCCAGCGTGATCACGCACAGGTTGACCGAGAGCTGTGTCGCGGCGCCCGTCCAGCTGTGCCAGCGACCGAGCGCCGCGGCGACCCCGATATTGGCGGCGGCCGGAATCGTGGTCACCGAGATCAGCACTCCGATCAAAGCCCCCGACTTGGCCGACGTCAGCGACAGGACCCCCGCGGTGCCGGCGAGGTACGCGACCAGGATCGTCCAGCCGTCCGGATGGGTGATGAAGTGGGTGAACGAATGGGAGCCCTCCGAGAAGTTCTTGGGCACCAGGCCGAGGGCGTTGATCACGAGCACCACCAGAAAGACCGAGGTGATTCCCACCGGGAACCCAACGACCAGGGCGCGAAACGAGCGCCTGAAGAGATCCCGCTGCTTCTCCACCGCGGCCACGCAGATGCCGGCCAGGGGGCCGAACTCGGGTCCGACGATCATCGCGCCGATGATCAGCAGGATCTGGTCGGTGAGGATCCCGACCATTGCAATCAGCATCGCGAGCACCATGAAGGCCAGGAAGCTCGCCGAGAGCTCGACGTTTTCCGAGGTTCGGGCCTGCACGTCCTCCCACACCACGGCGTCCGACGGAAGCCCGCGGGCCGACTTCTCGGCGGCGGCGGACACCGCGGACACCTGGGAGTCGACCATCTCCATCGCGATCGATCCCTCGCGATCGATGTCCAGCTCCTTCAGGTCGGAGATGATCACGCTGGCATCCTCGCGCGCAACGTCGCACAGGATCAGGTCGCCCTCGGGGCGGTGGGCAACGCGCTCCAGGTAGACGACGTTGCAGACCGATGGCGCGCTCTTCAGCAGATCGAGCGCGTGCTCGGACTGATAGCTCGGCACCACGATCCGCAGGTGGACCATCAGGCGGCTAGCGTACAGCCGCGATGCTGACGGACTATCACGTTCACTTGCGGCCGGACGAGCCCGGCACGCCGCCCGACGAGTACTTCACCAGCGAGAACGTCGAGCGGTATCTGGCCGCCGCCGGCGACGCGGGGATCGAGGAGCTCGGCGTCTCGGAGCACGTGCACCGCTTCCGGCGGGCGCTCGACGTCTGGGACCATCCGTTCTGGGTCGAGAACGCCCGCGACGACCTCGAGGCCTATGTGGAGTTCGTTCGCGAGACGCCGCTTCGCCTTGGGATCGAGATGGACTTCGTCGCCGGGCGAGAGGACCGCATCGCGAATCTCCTCGAGTCCTTCGACTTCGACTACGTGATCGGATCGGTCCACTTCGTGCGCGAGAGCGCCGTGGACCACGACGTCTGGGACATCTGGGAGTCGATCGGCGATCCCGATCGCGTTTGGGGCATCTACTTCGAGGCGCTCGCCGAGGCGGCGCGCAGCCGGCTGTTCGACGTCCTGGCCCATCCGGATCTGGTCAAGGTTTGGGGTCGCGCCAAGCCGATGCCGGAGCGCGACCCACGCTTCTACTACGAGCCCGCCGTGGAGGCGATCGCCGAGTCCGGCGTCAGCGTCGAGATCTCGACCGCCGGCCTGCGAAAGCCCGTCGGGGAGCTCTACCCGGCTCCTGCGTTCGCGGCCATGTGCGTGGACGCGGGGGCCACTTTCAGCCTTTCATCGGACGCGCACGTGCCCGAGGACATCGGCCACGCGTACGATCGCGCGCTCGAAGCAATGGACGAGTGGGGCGTGCGCGAGATCGCCGTCTTCGAGGGCCGCGAGCGCCGGCTCGAGCCGCTCGGCCGCACCGAGGTGGCGGGAGGGGGTGAGTCGGAGCGATGAGCACCCAGGTGGGGATCGGGTACGACGTTCATCCGTTTGAGCAGGGCCGGCGCCTGATGCTGGGCGGCGTCGAGGTCCCGTATGACCGCGGCCTCGGGGGCCACTCCGACGCCGACGTGCTGACGCACGCGATCACGGACGCGATCATGGGCGCCGTCGGCCTGGGCGACCTCGGGACCCTGTTTCCGCCGGACGAGGAGCAGTGGCGCGACGCGGATTCGATCGACCTGCTGACCGTGGCGATGGGACAACTCGGCGGGCGGGTGGTCAACGTGGACGCCACGGTGATCTGCGAGGAGCCGAAGATCGGTCCGCACCGAGCCGAGATGGAGCGGAGGCTTGGCGAGGCGCTCTCCGGGAGGGTGAGTGTCAAGGCGACGACGAACGAGGGACTGGGCTGGCTCGGGCGCGGTGAGGGGATCGCCTGCATCGCGGTCGCGCTGGTCGAGCTCGAGTGAGGCCGGTTGTGATTGTGAGCGCTGGGAGCGGTAAATAGAGTTAGCGAAGTGGTCCGCTCGCTGGCCTCCAAGCTCTCATCTGAACTCGTGACCGGCCCCTTAGATCAGATCAGCCGCAGGATCAAGCTCGGACCCCTCGGGGCCCTCAGGGAGGTGCCGTTCAACGTCAAGGTGCTCGCCGAGGCGGGTGTGATCCGGCCGGTCCGGCCCGACAAGCTCGCCGCGATGGCCGTTCTCCTCTCGCGCTGGGGCGCATCGCCGGCGGCGGGGGTCGCCGGGGCGGCGGTAAACCACCCGGACGAGCCGATGATCGAGGACGAGCTCGGGACCCTCACCTTCGCCGAGGTGCACGCGCGCTCGAACGCGATCGCACGCGGGCTCGCGGCCGCCGGCGTCGGCGAGGGAGACGGCGTCGCGATCATGTGCCGCAACCACCGGGGGATCATCGAGACGACGCTCGCGATCTCCAAGCTTGGAGCCAGCGGCCTCTACATGAACACGGCCTTCTCCGGCCCGCAGCTGGCCGACGTGATCGAGCGCGAGAAGCCCGAGGCGCTCGTCTACGACGAGGAGTTCAGCGAGCTGCTCGGGAAGGCGAGCGAGGCGGGGCAGGAGATCGGGCTCAGCCGCTACGTCGCCTGGAGCGAGGAGAAGGATTCGACCGAGAATGAGGACACCACTCTCGCCGAGTTGATCGACTCCAACAGTCACGACGACCTCGACCCGCCCGAGGAGTCGGGCCGGTTCGTGATCCTTACGTCGGGCACGACCGGAACGCCAAAGGGGGCCCAGCGCGCCCAGCCGGACACCCTGAGCCCGCTCGCCTCCCTGTTCTCCAAGATCCCGCTCCACTCCCGCGAGAAGACGATGATCGCCGCCCCCATGTTCCACTCGTGGGGCTTCGCCCACTTCGTCCTCGGGCTCGCGCTGAACTCGACGTACGTGCTCCGCCGCAAGTTCGACCCCGAGGACACGCTCAAGGCGACGCAGGAGAGCGGCGCCACGGCGCTGGTCGTGGTCCCGGTGATGATGCAGCGGATCATGGAGCTCCCGAACGAGACGCTTGACAAGTACAGGCTTCCGAACCTGCGGGTCACCGCTGCGAGCGGATCGGCGCTGCCGGGCGAGCTCGCCATCAAGTGGATGGACCGCTTCGGCGACAACGTCTACAACCTCTACGGCTCGACGGAGGTCGCCTGGGCCACGATCGCGACGCCCGAGGATCTTCGCGCCGCCCCAGGGACCGCAGGCAAGCCTCCCCGGGGCACGGTGGTCCGGATCGTCGACGAGGACGGAAACGACGTCGACCCGGGCAAGACCGGACGCCTGTTCGTCGGCAACGAGATGGCCTTCGAGGGCTACACGGGCGGCGGCGGCAAGGACGAGCTCGGCGGCCTGCTCTCGTCCGGGGATGTGGGCCACTTCGACGAGGAGGGGCGACTCTTCATCGACGGCCGCGACGACGAGATGATCGTCTCGGGCGGCGAGAACGTATTCCCGCGCGAGGTCGAGGACCTGCTCGCGGATCACGACAAGGTCAAGGAGGTTGCCGTGATCGGCGTCGACGACGAGCAGTTCGGCCAGCGCCTCAAGGCGTTCGTGGTCCGGGACGACGGCGCGGAGCTCGACGAGGACGAGATCAAGGGCTACGTGAAGTCGAACCTCGCCCGCTACAAGGTTCCCCGTGAGGTCGAGTTCCTCGACTCGCTGCCGCGCAACGCGACCGGGAAGGTCCTGAAACGGGAGCTGGCCTGAGGCGGTTCTCGCCTTCGAGCCCTGCGCGCGTCAGGCCGTCTCGGCGCATGACGTCGCGGAACGAAACGGGGCGGGTACGGCGCTCCCTGCCCTCGCATATCCGTTGAGACCCCTTGACAATGGCGGCCCGGTCTGTATGGTCGCCACCGCCAGAGATCCTGGTATGCGACGCGAGACGGTCTCGGAGGGCCGTCGGCAGTCCACGGGACTATTTCCTTACGGAGAAGGGGGGCACGATGCCCAAGGCGCGTCGTCGGACCTCGTTGCTCGCGGGAGCGATCTCCCTCTTCGTCGGAGTGGTGGTCGCTGTCCCGGCGCTCGCCGAGCAGGGCACCGCGGGGATCCCGTTGCCGCCTCCACCCACAGCTGGATCGGGCGACAAGGGCGGCGACGGCGGGTCGACCGCCGGTTATCCCAACGCCTCTCCGGGCCAGGCCGAGAACCTGTTCACCAACAACTTCGCCGCGACGGTGGACTCGCTGGCCAGCGAGCCCCCCGACCTAAGCGGCCAGCATCCGGACTTCCTCGACAACCACACTGCGGTCGTCTCGCCCGACGGGACCCAAACGGCGCCCTCGGCGAGCGACATCGAATCGGTCCTGGCAAAGGACCAGCACGACGTCTCCGCGGCGCAATCGGACCTCAACGACCTCCTCGGCCAGCAGGGCGATGGGGGCCCGAACTCCCCGCAGCTCGTCTCCTCGGCGCTGCCCCTGCGCACCGACGACGGCGACGGTCAGGCTCCGGTCGACCTCTCGCTCGACCAGCAGGGCAGTGGATATGCGCCCGACAACCCGCTAGTCGACCTGAAGCTCCCCGAGAACCTGAACAATGACGTCACCCTCGGGAACGACGGAGTCAAGGTCGACGTCGGCGCCACCGACTCGGCGACCGCCGATCCGATCGACGGCGGCGAGAGCCTCTTCTACGCCGACGCTGCGCCGGCGACCGACGTTGTGCTGGCGCCGATCAGCACCGGCCTGGAGAGCTTCTATGAGCTTCGCGCCCCAGAGAGCCCCGACCACTTCGAGATGAACTTCAACCTCCCCGACGGCGCGCAGCTCGAGCAGGGCCCCGGCGGCGGGGCGCAGATCACGAGCGCCGGCGGCGACACGCTCGGGGTCGTCTACCCACCCGCGGCCACCGACGCCGCCGGCAACCAGGTCGACGTGACGATCTCGGTCAACGGCGACTCGCTCGAGCTCCATGTCCCGCACGCGGGTCCCGGCATCAGCTACCCGATCAGCGTCGACCCGGTCGTCGACCTCTACACCTGGTCGACCAACGGGCAGGGCATCTTCGCCGACTGGGTGGCCAACCAGACCACCGGCAGCCCCTACCAGCTGCGCCGGACCTGCAAGGAGAACGTCGACTGCACCAGCGGCACAACCGGCCCGACCGGCCTTTACTCCCTGGCGCCGGCGAACCAGGCGATCGCTCAAAACGCGGCCGCCACCTGGCAATACCAGGTCCCCCACTACCCGTGGACGACGTCCTACGTCTCGGTCGCCAACCTCGGACCGATGTACTTCAACCCGCGCACCGACACGAACGCCAACCCGTTCATGTTCGCGGGGATCTACCCCGACGCCTCGGGCAACGGCTACGTCGACACGCAGGCGCAGACGACCGGCGCCGGCAACCTCTACTGGCAGCTAAACGCCGGCTCGGCGACCACCGCCAAGCAGGTCGCCTTCGGCCTCTGGTCGTGGACGGCTCGCAGCCCGAGCGCCTGGCGCGACGCCTACGACGGCGGCGCCGCGATCTGGATCGGCGACAAGGAGAGCCCGACGCTGACCGATGTCACCCACTCGGGGATCTCGATTGGCCAGGCCGACTGGAGCGTGTCGAACTGGGTCGACAGCGCCAGCCCGTCGGTGAGCGTTACGGCCCAGGACAACGGGGTCGGGATCAAGAGCCTAATGGTTCCTCGCGCCGATGGCTCGCTGCGAACGGTTAGCGAGGGCTGCGACGGCACCAGCGCGTCTCCTTGCCCGGAGCGCCCGGACAGCGTCACGGCTACATACGACACAAGCCAGATGCCAAACGGCTTGAACATCACTGGTGTGCTGGCCCAGGATGCGCTCGACAAGGCAGCATCACGGACGTTCGTCGTGCGAGTCGACCACTCCGCGCCGACGATCGACCTCTCCGGCACCCTCGACGACTTTGCCGACCAGCCGCTTACCGAGAGTGCCTATGGCCTCCATGTCTCGGCCTCTGACGGCAGCAACAGCCCCTCCGGCACACCGTCGTCGGGAGTGGCCAGCATCGAGGTGCGGATCGATGGCCACCGGGTCGATTATGTCGAGCAGAACTGCCCCGGCAGCAGCTGCTCGATGGGCAGAACCTGGATCCTTCATCCATCGGACTACTCCGATGGCTCTCACGCGCTGGCGGTAATCGTCAAAGATCAGCTCGGGCACACTCGCAACCAGCAGCTGACCCTCAATATAGATCGGCGCAACAACATCACCCACGTCTGGGAGTACGACTCCTGGCCCGCTCTGCCACTCGACCCAGTGACCGCGGACTCGGAGAGTTGGATCCAGTCGGACATGCAAGCGGTGAGAACGGTCGAGGGCGACACGACGAACACTCGAGACCTCCTGCCATGCGATGCTGACCACCCAGGCGGGGCGCTTTGCGAGGACGTCCGGCAACTCGACCCCGAGGGCGACGGTCCGACCTCGTTTCTGAACTATCGCAGCGTCCGCGTCGACGACCCAGACCTCCCTCAGATCGGCGCAGACTTCTCGCCCCAAGACCCCGGAACAGACCCGGCCGGACAAGGAGTCCTCGCCGATGTAATGGCCGACTGGCAAGTACCTCCCCCTGGCCACGGGAGCCAGTACGACGTGTATACGCGCTCGGATGATCCCAACGAGAGTGGCCTGGACTTTCGGACCTTCGTTGATCACGCCACAGGGCTCCCAATCAAGCGGCAGATAATCGACACCGGGGACGTCGTAGCGACGAACTTCTGGAGCTACGCCGCATCCAGGCTCGATTCGACCGACAAGCCGGCCGATTTTTTTGCGCCGAGCGAACCCCCCGGAAATGGAGACAGAGAATTCGCCGACGAACGAGCCAATGAACCGATTGGGCCACAACGGGATGCTGAGACCGGGCAGATGTTCCAGCCGTATTATCTTGGTCCACATCCGGTAATCAGCGGGGTCGCCTACTGCCTGACGAGCACCGACATCGTGCAGATGTCTTTCGACCCCGGCACGATCACTACCGATCCGAACGTGTTGGATGAGCCTGCCGGCGCCCCCGAAACCTGGGTCGAGGCCAACTACCGCCAGGTGCCGTCGGCGGCCGCGTGCAACCCCGGGGCCGGTTCGGCTCCCACGCCGGAGCTGACGGTGACCTCTGAAGCGTCAGCGAGCGGGGATGCCAGCCAGCTCACCCATGCCTACTCCGATATCGGCCAGGCGGTGGAGCAGGACCCGGCCGACGATCAGACCGAGTACGGCGGGCTCCGGCCGATACAGATTGGCCCGATAACGACTTCGGAGTACTTCGTCGCGCAGAACGGCGGGGATTCGAGCTCGCTCATGCGTGCAAACAACGACACGACGATCACGATCGACGGGCCGATCGACAAAGCTGCCGCCGATGGTCTGTCAACCCTCTTGACGACGCGATGATCGCCTATCCATCAACGGAGGTTTCGAGTGACCGCAACAGCCGATAGCCAGAAGCCGACGTATCAACCTCACAGACGCAATCCGCTTCGGACCTGCCTCGTCGGCGGGCTCGTGATCGTCGCTATGGCACTGGCTGCGCCGTCAACATCCGCACACTTCCGACAGCCTGACGGGGACTGGTTCTACTCTGGGCATACGCACAGAGACAGCAACAAGAAGATCGATCCGTTGACCCTCTTCTTCCACTGTTTCTGCGATAGGCAAGTACACGCGTGGGCGATGCTCGATCACCACTGGCCGAAGATGAAAGAGCCGCTCGGTGTTCAATACAAGTGTTCCTCGCCCCAGAACATCTTTGACAAGCACCCGAGGCACGACGACCTGGTCGATGAGACGCGGGTGACCGGCTGTTACGAAGACAAGTGGCACGCCCGGATTTGGGATTCAAAAGAACACGATGACGCCCATCCCAATCTTCACACTGGCAGCAACGTCGAGCAGATGAACATCGCCGGGGTCCACCACGACAACTGCTGTCCCGACCATCTCGACAAGAGCTGGGAACACTCTGAGGTCACGGCGATCAGGCGGCTTGATGAATTTTGCGCGTGGCGGAACGACCTCCATTTGCCCGGAAGTCGCGGCAAGTATCAGGCGTACTTCAGCGACGGCCGTGTGACCCGGATCTCTCCAGAGAAGCACAGCGCGAATGGGCCATGCTCCTAAGGAATGCCCGGGTGCCGACGAGACCAGGTCACGTCGTCTGTTTAGGCGTTACCGCAGCGGTCCTCGGCGGCTGCGGCGGTGTATCCGTGAACTCAACGGCCTCGACCGATTGCTTCGCGGACTTCCCCACCATCCGCGAAGCTTCGGTCGCCTTGGCTAAGGCGCACCAACAAGGCCTGGACGACACCGAGCTCATCAAGCATCCACGCGCTGCCTCGATCCGAATTAGTTCCACAGAGACCGGAGCGGACGCGGCCGGCTTCCGCTCAACGGTCCGTCGCCTGGTCCGGCAGAGCGGTGGCCACCTAGAGAAGAACACCCCCTGTATTCAGCGCCCACCGTTCACTTGAGAGGGAGGCCCGATGACCCAGATCACCAGGCGAACTCTGGGGCTTGCGCTCGCGCTTACGATGCTCATTGCGAGCAGCGCAAACGCCGGCATTCCGACCAGTACCCACGACACGGCTATCCGCATTCACCACGTCTTCGTAACCGCAACCGGCCGACTCTCAGTCGGCGGCATCCTCCGGTCGGATTCTCGAGCCTGCCAAGGCCTCAGGAATGTCTCACTGGTGCGCAAGCACGCGCGCAAGGAGCAGCTCCTCGACACCGGATTCACGAGCATCCCGCATGGGGCCTGGGCTGTCCGCAGCGGCCCGGATGCGGTAGATGGTTCGAAGTTCTTCATCGAGGCCGGACGCGAAACGATCACCAGTGTGAGGGTCGGGGGCGGCGAGAAGCACAGGCGGAGGATCGTTTGCAAAGGGGATCGAGTTCCCGTGGCACTGCCGATCCCTCCTGCCGACGCCAGTGTCGATTCCCGGTGACCAGGGGTTGCGGCATTGATGGTCTCCGCAGCGCGATCTATGAGACGGGGATGAGTTAGGTTCCTCCTCTCCCCCGCCTCCGATATCGAGGTTGTCCGGATCGTCGTAGAACTTCGGCGACGACCCTGACTTGATGATCACAACGTACCGCCTCGGGCGCCTCATTCCTTTCTGTGTTGGTTTCGCTGGTGAGGGTGAGAGAGGCGCGACCTGGCGCTCGATCGCGATCACCAGCTTGGCGAAGTCGCGGTTACCGATGATCCGCCGGAACTCCTCGTCTGCGACGAGCATGCCCGCCGCGGTCCAGCGCCGGCGCATGTCCCCCTCGCGCCACCGTTTCACGTTGCGCTGGCTGCGGCGGACGATCTGGATCATGTGCTCGTCAGTGCGGTGATCCCGAGGCAGACGACGTGGGTGAGACTCGGCGATCCATGCCGTCGAGCATCATCACCGCCAACCGGACGTCGAGTCGACGCGGACATCAGCTCCTCGAGCGCGGTCGCGGTGCGCTCGACAACATCTCCGAGATCGAGCTCTTCGACGTCGTCGAAGCCTCCTGCTCGACTTGTTCGCCGACCGGCTCGCCGACCGCGGCGAACTTGCGGGTCGAGACGCCGGCCAGCATTCGGCCCATCACCGCCCGCGTCAGCGGGTCGCGATCGGCAAAGTACTCGTAGGTGCCGACCGGCAGCTCCCGCTCGTCGTCGAAGCTGCGCATCCTCGGGCGGCGGACCGCGACCCGCCGCCCGCCGAACGTCATCGAGCCGTCCTCGTGGTCGTGGCGCTTCGCCCGACGCTCAGGGTCGTGCTTGCCCTTCGGGCCAACGACCTCGTAGACCTCGAACTCCATCAACTCGTGCACGACCGAGACCCCGACGCCGACCGAGAGGGCGAGCAGCCCCTCCTTCGCTGCCCGACGAGCTCGCCGAGCGCCTCTTGAACCTGCGCAGGGAGCGGACTCTCAGGGCTCTCGATCGCCGTGGCGACCGTCGCTGCGGGTACCTTTTTCGTGGCGGTTCCTCCTGTCCCGGTTGGAGTTCACGCGCCCGGAACGTGTCGATGGCAGCGGACGGGGCGGGAGGACCGCCGCTCAAGGCTCTAGGAGATTTCGGACAACCTCGCGATTGGAGTGGTGCTGGAGGAAGCTTGGGCCGAGGCTTTCCGCCGAGGCCAGTTTGCTGCTCCATTCTCGACCACATGCGGCATGTTGTATCCCCTCGCCGCTACAAGGTCCCGCGCGAGGTCGAGTTCCTCGACTCGCTGCCGCGCAACGCCACGGGCAAGATCCTCAACCGCGAGCTCGCCTGAGGTGGTTCTCGCCTTCGAGGTCTGGGCGCGTCAGGCCGCTTCGGGGCAGGCGGATGCGGGTGCGCGACGGCGCAACACCATCGCACCGACCCCGAGCAGCGCCGGTTTCGAGCGCGGACCAGGGCGCTGGAACGCAGGATTCCCAGGCGGACGAGTGGCGCGGGCGAGCGTTGTTCGTGCGTCCGGAAGAGCGCGAGGATCGCGAGCGCTCCTGCGAGCGAGCCGAGCGTCCGCGCCGAGACCCAGCCCGCGTCGGGCGCCTCGACCACGGTCAACACCAGGAGCAGCATTCCGGCCGTGACCGTGATCGCCCCGAGCAGGTCGAAGCGCTGTCCGGAGCGCTCCGGGCGTCCGTCGTCGGGCACGAGACGGATGCCCGCGAGCAGCACCGCCAGCGCGAGCGGGACCGGGAAGAAGAAGACCCAGCGCCACCCGATCTCGGTCAGGCCGCTGAACACGAGGCCGAGCGAGAAGCCGGTCGCCCCGGTAGCCGTGGAGATCGAGAGGGCCTTGTTTCGGGCGGGGCCCTCGGCGAAGTTCGTGGTGATGATCGACAGACCCGCCGGAGCAATAAACCCGCGCTGATTCCCTGGATGAACCGGCTGACGACGAGCATCGTCCCATTCGTGGTCAGGGCACCGAGGCCCGACGCGACCACGAAGACGCCGAGCGAGATGAGGAATGTCCTGCGCCGGCCGAGCAGGTCAGCCGCGCGGCCTCCGAGGAGGAGGAATCCGCCCGTAGCCCAGCACGTAGGCGCTGACGACCCACCTGGAGCGCGCTCGTCGACATGTTGAGGTCGGTGCGAATGGAGGGCAGTGCGAGACCGGTCATCGACACATCAAGGGCATCGAGGAAGAGGGCCGCACAGGACGAGCAACGCGCCCCACGCGTGCCTGCTGAGGCGGCCGGTGCCGTCGTCGAGAGCGAGCGAGTTGCGGCTGGACATGGCGGTTCCTCCTCCTTGCTGACGATCGTGGGGCGCGGGCTTGACCAACGAGGCCCGCCGAGTAACGTTCGATGCGCATCGTACATTCTTATTCGATCACTGTCAAACAATGGCATCGACCACTCTGAAGTCAGCAACGCTGGTGGCGCTCAGCGGGCGAGGCGACCGCTTTCGACGACGCCTGAAACCCGCTGTTTTGCCTGCAAACGTGCGGGTAGCGGCGAGCTGACAGCTAGGAAACAGGAGGTGTTCGCATGCCACCGCGTGGTGTGAAGAAGGGCACGAAGCGGGCCCGTCAATACGAGCACGTGAAGAAGAGCGAGAAGCGTCAGGGTCGCTCGGAGTCGCGCGCGAAGGAGATAGCTGCGCGCACCGTGCACAAGGAGCGCGCGCGCTCAGGCGAGTCGCGGCAGCGGTCCAGGATGTCCACTCGCGACATCTCATCGGGCCGGCGAGGCGGCCAACGCTCCGGAAGCGGTCCGGGCGGGAGGACCCGCGAGCAGCTCTACAACGACGCGAAGCGGCTCAACATCCGCGGGCGCTCCAGCATGAACAAGCGCCAGCTGCTGGCGGCGGTCAACCGCAAGCGCGGCAGCTGACGATCGACTACTGGGTGGCGGCTCGTTCGCGCTGGCGGGCCGCCGCCTCAGCGCGCAGCTGCTCGTGCTCGACCTGTCGCTTGAGCTGCTGCAGCGACCGCCTGAGGTGGCCGCCCAGTTGCGGTGCCGCGAAGAGCTCGGCGATCCAGCCGGGGATGCCGGATCCGGCGACGCCGTAGGCGAAGCGCAGCTCGACGTTGGTGCGGCCGTCCGGAAGCTCGCGGAGGCGCCAGCGGCCCCGCTGATCCACGCCGAGGACCGAGCTCCAGGCCATGTCCCGCTTCTCGTGCCACTCCACGATCTCGATCAGGCCACCGACTTCCGCCGAACCGACCCGGATCAGCATCCGGTACCGCGCCCCGAGGCCGCTGCGCCGCTCGCCCTCCACTTCCCAGCGGGTGACGCCAGACATGAAGTGCAGGTAGTTCGACGGCTCGGCGATGTACTCCCAGACGAGCTTGGGGGGCGCCGAGATGACGATCGACTCGTTGAGCCTCATCAGCCGATCACTGGAAATCGGCGCTCCGCGGCGAGCGTGTCGAGCGTCTCCTGCATCACCCGGGTCACGTGGTCATAGATCTCGTTCAGATCCGGATCGTCGCCGAACTGCTCGCGGAGGTCGATGGGCTCGAGCACCTCGACGGTGATCTTGGCCGGGAGGGGCAGGTGGCCGAGGAAGTCGCCGACGTTGAGGCCCCATGGCAGAGCGAGTGAGATCGGCAGCACCTTGAGGCGGAACAGCCGATCCAGCTGCAGGAGCTGGGCGAGCCACGCGCCCCGGCTGAGGAAGAGCGCGGTCTCCTGGCCCCCGATCGCGACCACCGGCACGATCGGGACGTCGGCGTCGAGCGCCAAGCGGATGAAGCCCTTCCTACCGGCGAACTGGACCCTGTTGCGATCGCGGCTCGGCCTGTGGACCTCCCAGTCGCCTCCCGGGTAGACGAGCAGGGCCGCGCCGGACTCGAGCGCCTCGCGGGCGTTCTCCTGTGAAGCGGCGACGGTTCCTCCGCTGCGCAGTAGACGGGCGTAGGGCGACGCCATGACGAGGTTGTGCGCCAGCTGATGGAAATGTCGCTCCACGCCGAAGTAGGTGGAGAAGGCCAGGGTGAAGAGGAAGGTGTCGGGGGTCATGTTCCCGCCCGAGTGGTTGCCGACCATCAGCACCGGCCCGTGCTCCGGGATGTTGCCGAGGTTGCGGACCTCGCCCCGGAACCAGAAGCTCGCGATCAGCCACAGCAGAGGTAGCTGCTCGCGCAGGTGGTCGGGGTCGCGATCGTCGAGATCCGCGCTCAGCCGGTCGCCAAGCTCGCGTGCGGCCCGGCTGGCGGCGCCTGCGGTCGCCTGCTGCCCCGCCTCGGCGAGAGCGCCCGCAAACCGCCGGCCGGAGCGCACGAACTCACCGCCGGCTCGCGCGAGGCCGCCGCCCATCCGGCCGACGCCTCCGATCGACCCGAGCCGGCCGCGGAGCGCGCCATCGGCGCCCCCGCCGTTCCGCTTCGCACGCTCGGAGACGGTCTGCTGATCGGCCATGCGGCGATTCTAGGGGCCGCCGTTCCCTCGGCTCGCCTATTGGCGCGTCGGGCTAGGCTGCGCGGCGGGACTGAGTGGCGCCGCTGCTGGCGATGTGGCCGCGGATGAGCCCGTTGGTGCGATCCGCAAGCTCGACCTGTGGAACGTGGCCGCATTCGGGGAGGACCACTTGATCAGCCGATGGGAGTGCATCGGCCACGTGGCGGGAGAAGGCGACGGGAACGAGCCGGTCGTCGTCACCCCATACGAACATGGCCGGCGGGCGCAGCTCGGCGAGGCGTGTCCACAGACCATGCCTCCCGTGGGGTGCGTCGAGGTAGATGTTGCGCAGCGCGGCGAAGAAGGCGATCCGCGCTGCGCGCGACCGGTAGGTGCGACAGAACTCGTCCGCGGCCACGTCTGCGGCCGCCGGATCGAGGCGCTCTGGGCGCGCGAACAGGCCCCAGAAGAAGCCCCGCACGCGGGCTTCGCGAATCGGGTGCGGGATCGCGGCGAGCTCCGGGCGGACGAGCTTCACCAGCGGAACGAGCTCCCGGCGCTTGCGAAACGCCAGCGCGGGGGAGAGGAGGCTGATCGTGAGCGCCCGATCCGGATCCGCCAGCGCGACCTCCAGCGCAATTCGACCGCCCATGGAGTTGCCGACGAGGTGGGCGGTGTCGAGGCCCATGGCGTCCATGTAGCCAAGTACGGCGCGGGCGAAATACGGGGCGTCGTACGGGGCGCGCGCAGACTTGGAGGAGCCACCGAAGCCCGGCAGGTCGATCGCGTGGACGGTGTGATCCGGCGTCAGGGCCGAGACGGTCTCGAAGAACGACGCCTTGTTCGAGCCCAGGCCGTGGAGGCAGATCACCTGGTCGGCGCCGTCGCCGGCGACGAGACTGCGGATGGTCGCGCCCCCGATCTCCACGTCGGTGACCCGCAGCAGCGGGGGGCGGCCGCCTGGGAGGTGGAACAGGCCCTCGAAGCCGAGCGCGAGATCGAGGTCCCCGCGCACGTAGAGGCGCCGCTGCGCGAACGCGTCCAGACCGGAGAGCCGGCCCTCCCGGAGGGCGATCCAGGTTGCCGCATCGCTCCCGATCACGACGTCGGGCTCCCGGGCCGCGGAGCGGCGAACGCTGCAGCGCTCGCTCTGCGTGCGGACCTCCCAGGTCCGCCCGACATCGCCCAGCCGCACCTGGAAGGTGGCGTCGAATCCGGGGTCGGCTCCCAGGTAGCGGGACGGCAGTGAACGGAAGGCCTCCTCCACACGCCGCACGCGCTGCGCCTGAAGCGAGACGCTTGATCGGTGAGAGGTGCGCCCCGATGCCGCATGCCGTCGTGTTCCCTCACTCATCGGCGATGCGGACGTTATCCGTCACAGCAGTCGCACCGGCTCCTCGGCGCGCCCGGGTTCCCGCAAATAGCATCAACTAATCCATGCGCGAGGTGCGGATCACTGACACGTTGACCGGGGAGGTTCGGGCCCTCGAGCCCCGGGATCCTCCCGCGGTCGGCATCTACGCCTGCGGCCCGACCGTCTACTCGCGGGTTCACGTGGGGAACGCGCGGCCGTTCGTGATCCCGATCCTGCTCGGCCGCCTGCTTCGCACGCTCGGCTACGAGCCGCGCCTGGTCATCAACGTCACCGACATCAACGACAAGATCTACGACGCGGCCCGCGAGGCGAAGGTGCCATCGGCTGCCTTTGCGGAGGAGATGACGCGTGCCTACGTCGAGGACACGGACCGCCTCGGCTTGGGGCGCCCCGACGCCGAGCCGCTCGCATCGGAGACGATGGCCGAGATCATCGAGTTGATCGAGGCGCTGATCGAATCGGGCCATGCGTACGAGAGTGGCGGGGACGTCTACTTCCGCGTTCGCAGCTTCCCCGGGTACGGCAAGCTCTCCAACCGCGATCCCGCGGAGATGGACCAGGGCGAGGAGGCGGGAACCGCCAACCTGAAGGAGGACACGCTCGACTTCGCGCTGTGGAAGGCGCACAAGGCCGACGAGGACACCTCGTGGCCGTCGCCGTGGGGGGAGGGTCGGCCCGGCTGGCACATCGAGTGCTCGGCGATGGGGGAGAAGCTCCTGGGCACCGACTTCGACATCCACAGCGGTGGGATCGACCTGGTCTTTCCCCACCACGAGAACGAGATCGCCCAGACGGAGGCCGCCCGCGGCGTGCCCCTCGCCCGCCTCTGGATGCACAACGGGATGATCCGGGTGGCCGACGAGAAGATGTCGAAGTCGGTCGGCAACATCTTCCAGCTGTCGGAGGCCCTCGATCGCTACGGCCGGGACGCCGTCGTCGCCTACCTGATCTCCGGGCACTACCGCCAGCCGCTCGAGTTTTCGGACCGAGCGCTGAACGAGGCTGAGGCCCGCGTGAAGGGAATCCGGAACTTCGTGCTCGACCTGCCGGAGCTCGACGGCGGCGATCCGGACGCCGCTGTGACGGCCTGGCGGGAGGCATTCCTCGATGCCCTCGCCGATGACTTCAACACGCCGCGCGCGCTCGCCATCCTCTCCGAGCTGATCTCCGAGGGCAACCGCCGCGAGCTTCGAGGCGCGCGCGCCGCACTCGAGCAGATGCTGCCGTTGCTCGGCCTGGAATCGCTGCTCGCTCCGGCCGACGCCGCGGACGCCGAGGCAGAACGGCTCCTCGCCGAGCGCGAGCAGGCGCGCACCGAGCGCGATTTCGAGCGTGCCGACCGCCTGCGCGACGAGCTGGCCGAGCGCGGGTTCGAGGTCCGCGACACGCCCGAAGGCGCGCGCCTCGTGCGGCGCTCCGGCGGCCCAGGCTGAATCCGGTGTCCCGGAAGCGAGATGGGGGCGCGGACGTCGTCTACGGCCGCCGGGCCGTGGCCGAGGCCCAGCGGGGCCGGCGGCGCGTTCGGCGTGTGTGGACCACGGACGATCTCTCACCGGGCGAGCTCTCGCGCCTTGCCGGGTCGCCCGACCACCAGGGAATCGTGGCCGAGGTGGACGCGTATCCCTATGCCGACCCACGGGCGCTGCTCGAGCGTCCGGATGCCCTCGTCGTCGCGCTCGACCAGGTTCAGGACCCCCGCAACCTGGGGGCGGTGTGCCGGTCGGCCGAGGCAGTCGGAGCCGCCGGGGTCGTGGTCCCGTCGCGCCGCTCCGCGTCGGTCACCGCGGTCGCCTCAAAGGCCTCGGCGGGGGCGATCGAGCATCTTCCCGTCGCCAGGGTTCCCAACCTGGCCGACTGGCTCGGCTTTGCCAAGGAGGCCGGGGCGTGGGTGTACGGAGCCGAGTCCGGCGCTGAGACACCGTACGCGAGCGCGGACCTCACCGGGAAGGTGGTGCTCGTGCTCGGGAGCGAAGGGGGAGGGCTGCGCCGGCGCGTGGCGGAGAGCTGCGACCTGCTCGTCTCGATCCCCACACAGGGGGAGGTGGAGTCGCTGAACATCTCGGCCGCCGCCGCCGTGCTGCTGTTCGAGGCGGCGAGGCAGCGCGGGGGCGGGAACACGTAGCAACGTCCCCGGACGGAGGCCTCGATCTGCAACGGATCTTGCGCTGGCCGCCGCGAGGGTTGACATAGGAATGCCCTGGCGGTTAGAGTTAGGCAGGTAAGGGTTAACTAAAGGTCGAGGTTGACCCTGCCGATAACCCTTACGAGAGAGGGCGCCCAGGGGAGGTACGGGCGCCACCGGTTCCCAATCCATTAGGAGGAAACCTGTGGCCGTACCGACCCCTACGCACGACGTTGCGTCCGCTGCGCCCGCCGCCCGGACTGCGACCGCCCGACGTTCAGAAGCTCAACCTGAGCTTGAGGATTCGTATCTGGTTGCGCTCGCCAAGCGGGGCAGCCCCGATGCGTACGACAGGATCGTCAAGCGCTACCGCGGATTCGTGCGCCTCAAGGCGTCCTCGTACTTCCTGCTCGGCGGTGACCCCGACGACCTGATCCAGGAGGGCCTGCTGGGCCTCTACAAGGCGATCAGGGACTTCCGCTCCGACCGGGAGTCGAGCTTCCGCAACTTCGCGGAGCTCTGCATCACACGCCAAATCATCACCGCCGTCAAGACCGCGAGCCGCAACAAGCACGCACCGCTCAACCAGTACGTGTCGTTCGCGCAGGCGCCGGCCGGCGCCATCGAGTCCGAGACGACCCTCGAGGAGGTTCTCCCAGGACCCGGCAGCGAGGACCCGTCCGAGCGCGTCATCGCGACCGAGGAGCTCCAGAGCCTCGTCTCCTGTCTCTCGAGCGTGCTGTCGGAGTTGGAGAGCCACGTCCTCAGCCTCTACCTCGACGGCTACTCCTACGAGACGATCGGCGAGCGCCTGGAGTGCGACACGAAGACCGTCGACAACGCCCTCCAGCGCGTCAAGCGCAAGGTGAGCCTGCACCTGGCATCGCGCGAAGCGACGTTCTAGGCCGGTAGCCCCGCTTCCCACTCACGCAATTCGTTGCGTTGACACGCGCCTGCGGCCAGCAGCGAGGGCGGGCAGGCGCCTGAAACGAGCGACGACGGGTTGTTCTTCGACCGTATAGGTTGATTTCCGACTATTCGTTCCGAGAGTCCTCGCAAGGACACCGGCAGGGCAGCGACGGAGGGCGGACCGAGACCCTTGACCCCAGAGTCTCGATGACGATGGGTGCATTCCCGCACCATGGGTGCGGTTATCCGTCCATCGTTGGCTCAAGGCCCGCTTTGGTTGCGCGCCTCTAGCCAACGTGAAGCGTGAGGGAGCCCGGTCCAGGGAATCGGGCCGGACCGGAAGTTGGAGAAGCCCCGGCGACGGGACGCACCTCCGCGTCGCACCTACCTTGAACGGCGAGGCGCGGTGGATACGCTGGGCTGCGGATTACGAGCTGCCCGCCTAGCTCAATTGGTAAAGCACCTCACTTGTAATGAGGAGAATCCCGGTTCGAGTCCGGGGGCGGGCTCTGGGGATGGCAGAGCGCGACTTCACCTGGCATGACGCCGAGCGGACGATCGTCTTCCGGGCCGGGGCGCTCGCCGACTCGACCGAGATCCTTGCCGGTGGGATCTGGGAGCGGTTCGAGCTCCTGACCACCACGCGCGCGCTGGGCGCCGCCCCGGTTGAGCTCGCCGAGCGAGCGGCCGCCGTTCATCAGGTCGAGCCCGGGGAGGTCCCGTACGTCGCCGCGGCGATCATCGACAGGGTGCGGAACCCGACGCTCGTGGCGCTCGGCGGGGGGCGGGTGATCGACACGGCGAAGGCGATCGCCGCTCTGCGCGGGGGCCGGGTCTGCGCGATTCCGACCACTCTCTCCGGCGCCGAGATGACCAGTGGCCACCGTCTACCGGCTGGCCGCGAGATGTATGCGCGTCGGCATGTCCGCCCGGTGCTCGTCATCGCCGATCCGTTCGAGATGACCACGCTCGACGACCGGCGCCTGCGGGCGAGCGCTGTCAACGCGCTCGCCCACGGTGCGGAGGCACTGTACGTGCCGTTCGCCAATCCGGTTGCGAGCCTCGCCGCTCTGCGCGGCGCCGAGCTGATCGCGACTGCCCTGGACCGGCCCCCCGGCGAGCGCGACCGCGGCGCGCTCGCCCTCGGGGCCCTGCTGTGCGGTTATGCGGTCGATTCGGCGGGCTATGCCCTCGTCCACGTGATCTGCCAGACGCTCGTCCGCGTTACCGGGACACCCCACGCCGAGACCTACGCCGCGATGCTGCCGCGCACGATGGACGCGATGCGCGGCCGCGCTCCCGAGGAGCTCGCCTCGCTCGCCCATGCGCTCGGCGTGGAGCCCGACGAGATCCCCGCCCGGATTGAGGAGCTGGGCGGCGGCCCGCGGCGCCTTCGCGACCTCGGCGGCAACCCCGATCGCCTGGAGTCCGCGCGTCATGCGATGCTCCAGCGGGCGGAGCTCGCAACCACCCCGGATCCGCCCGGACAGGAGGAGCTTCGCCGACTGCTCGACGACGCCTGGTAGAAACGCCTGCTCAGGGCTCGCAATCACGCCTGCGGCCAAGTAACGCCGCGTGCGTGCGCGTGTAGGCATGGGCATGGACGAGGGCCCGCGGAAGTCGGCGCCGCCACGCTCCGACCGCGTGATCAGCGAGGAGCGGTTCCGGCGCTACCACGACTACGCGCGGCGGCGCGGCGTCAACTGGTTCATCTACCTCGTCGCGCGGGCGATCCTCCAACCGGCGTTCCTGGTCTGGCTCCGCCTCTCGCGGACCGGCCGCGAGCACTTTCGCGGCATCAAGGGCGGCCTGGTCGTCGCCTCCAACCATCGGAGCTTTCTCGACCCGTTCGTGATCGGCGCGAGCCTCCCCTGGCGGCGGCCGATGCAGTACGTCGCGAAGGTCGAGCTCTTCGAGCACCGCTGGCAGGGGTGGATCCTCTCCCGCGTGGGCGCCTTCCCCATCCGGCGCGGCCAATCCGACGAGATCGCGATGGAGACGGCGGGCATCGTCCTCGACCGCGGCGGGACCGTCTGCATCTTCCCGGAGGGCACCCGTATCCGATCGGGGTCGCTGGGGACACCGCGGCGCGGCGTCGGGCGGCTGGCGCTGGAGACCGGCGCCGCTGTCGTCCCGGTCGCCGTGCACGGCTCAGAGCACGTCCGCCGCGGACTGCGGATCCGCCCTCGCAAGGTGAAGCTCCGCGTGGGGCGCCCGATGAGGTTCCCGCGCACCGAGCATCCGTCCCCCGGGCTCGCCGCGACGGTGACCGGCCGAATCTGGCCGAACATCGAGCTTCAGTGGGAGTGGCTCGGCGGTCTGCCACCGCTGCGCAAGGCCGCGGTGATCGGCGCGGGGAGCTGGGGGACCGCGATGGCCGTGCTGCTCGCGCGCGGCGGGCTCGAGGTCCAGCTCGGCACCCGCTCCGAGGAGAAGGCCGCCGAGATCGGCGCCAAGCGCGAGAACCACACCTACCTGCCCGGCGTCCCGTTGCCCGAGAACGTGGCGGTCCGCCGCGCCGGCGACATCGAGCTGGCCGGCGTGGACCTCGTCTGCCTCGCCGTCCCCTCGGCCGCACTCCCGGCGGTGGTCGGCGGGCTCGGCGACCGGGTGGGCTCCAGGGCGGCGGTCCTCCTCCTCACGAAGGGCCTCGTCCAGCCGCTCGGCCAGCTGCCGAGCGAGTACGTGGGGGAGCGGATCCGCTCGCGCGCGATCGCCTCGCTCGGCGGTCCGGCGCACGCCCGCGAGGCGGCGGCGGGCATGGCGGCGCTGGTCCTGGGAACGACCGACGACGACCTGCGCTCCCAGCTCGGCGAGGTGTTCGACCGCGCGGGCCTGGTGTGCGAGCGAAACCGGGACGTCGCCGGAGTGGAGATGGCGGGCGTGGCCAAGAACGCGGCCGCCCTTGCGGCAGCGGCGGCCGAGTCGCACGGACTGAACGCGGCGGGCATCGCCGCGGCGACGATCTGGCGCGAATGCGTCGAGTACGCACTGTCGCGCGGTGCGCGCCTGGAGACGTTCACCGGCCTCGCCGGCGTGGGTGACCTGACCGCCACCGTGATGGCGCCGGGCAGCCGCAACCGGCGCGCGGGGGAGCTGCTCGGGGCGGGACAGCCGGCCGACCAGATCCCGGGAAAGATCGGCCAGGCGTCGGAGGGCCTCGACTCGGTGCCGCTGATCGCGGAGTCGGTCGGTCGCGCCGGGATCGCCGCGCCGGGCCTCGACGGGCTCGCCGCGCTGATCGAGGGCACCATCGACCCCGGCGAGTGGGTTGCCGGATTGCGTCGCGCTGAGCGCGCGCGACGGGCGGCCGCGTAGTGCTCCCCGCCGAAGACACGATCACGTTTGGCGGCCCGGATCGGCGCCTGGCGTCGTCATCGTCCTTGACTTTGCCGCCAGCAAAGCCTGCGTCCTCTTCCTTGCCAGCCGCCAATCCGCGCTCGCCAAGCCGCGACCGTGCCTCCGGCGGGGAGCACCGCAGATTAGGCTTGATCGGTGGGCGAGAGCACGACCGACGAGGCCTCCAAGGCCGAGCTCGACCGCGCGTTCGAGGAGCTCTACCGAACGCATCTGCGGGACGTGTACTCGTACGCGTACTACCGCGTCGGCAACCATCACGACGCCGAGGACCTGACCGAGCAGGCGTTCCTTCAGGCCTACCGCCACTTCGAACGGGCCCGCCGGGAGTCCAACGGCCGGCCGCTTCGCCCGTGGCTGATCAGGATCGCCCACAACCTCGCCTCGAACTACCACCGCGATCGCTCACGCCGCCCGACGGCGAACATCGAGGCGGTGGAGCCCCCGTCGCACCCGCACGACACCGAGCAGATCGTCGAGGGGCGCGAGGAGCTGCGACTGGTGATGGACCGGCTGGACCGGCTCTCCGACGACCGCCGCGAGGCGCTGATCATGCGTTTCGCGCTGGACATGTCGAACCGCGAGATCGCTCGGGCGCTCGGGCGCTCCGACGGCGCCACGAAGGTGCTCATCCATCGGGCGATCAAGCAGCTCGAGGAGGAGATGGAGAAGGAGTGAGCACGTGAGCGACGAGAGTCAGGCCCGCCTCGAGGCGCTGCTCGGCGACGCGCTGCGCCCCATCGAGCCGCCCGAGGACCTCGCGAGCAGGGTGGAGAACACACTGACCGCGATCACCGAGCAGGCAGCGGCAGAGCTTTCGAGCTGGGCCGACGAGCTATCGGAGAGCGAGCTCGAGTCCCTGCGCGATCCCCGCAACTGGGTGCGGCCGGTCGCCGCGGTCGCGGCGGGCACGCTGGCCGGCGGGGCGCTCGTGGTGGTGGGCATGCGGCGCCGGCGCCGATCGACCGGCCTGCGCGCGACTGCAGAGAGCGTGCTGCGCTCGGTGCGCCCCGAGTAGCGCGACGCCGGGGAGTCCCCCTCAGGTCGTTCCGGTTCGCCTCCGTGTAGGCGTCTTCACGGGGGTGGCCGCCCCGGCCGCGAGCCCGACCAGGCCGATGATCAGGTGCAGGACGTTGTCGGCGGTGTTGACCGGCACGATGCTGAGGATCGCGTCGCCGCTTCCGACGATGAAGCCCCAGATCGCGACGACCAGGTAGAGGAGCCCGAGCGCCAGCGCGTAGGTGCGGGCGAAGTAGGCCGCCGCGGCAAGGCCGAGGAGCCCCGTTGCCAGATGCAGGACGTTGTGCCAACCGTTCACCGAGAAGATTCCGAAGACGTCGTCGACGTTCCCGGGCGACCCGAAGCTGCTGCTGTAGAAGAACCCGACGATCCCCAGGATCGTCAGCACTGCTCCCACGACGGTTGCGTAGAGCTTGGCGGGACTCGATCGTTCCATTGCGTCCTCCCGGTCGAACAGGCGGCGAGGCTGCCGCAGACTATTGACCTGGCCACAGGTAACCAGCCGCCTCGCGGCCACCAAGTAGATTCACCCGCTCATGGCCGTCTGTTATCGGCATCCCGGGCGGGAGACCAACGTCCAGTGCTCCAACTGCGGGCGCCCGATCTGCCCGGACTGCATGACCGTGACGCCGGTCGGGATGCGGTGCCCGGAGTGCGCTCGCGAGCGGACCAAGGTCACGCGCATAACGCCGGGGATCCACCTGGGCCGGGCGCCGGCGACCTACGTGCTGATCGCGATCAACGTGATCGCGTTCATCGCCGAGATCGGCGGGGGTGCAACCTTGACTTCAGGTGGCGGCTCCATTTACTTCGACGGGGCGCTGAACGGCCCCAAGGTGGCGGCCGGCGAGTGGTATCGGATCGTGACGGCCGGCTTCCTTCATGCCGGGATCTTTCACATCGCGTTCAACATGTTCGCTCTGTACATCCTCGGATCCCTTCTGGAGCCCGGGATCGGAACGCCGCGATTCCTCGCCGTCTACTTCGTGTCACTGCTCGCGGGCTCCTTCGGGGCGCTGCTCGTGACTCCTGACGCGTTCACGGTGGGGGCGTCCGGAGCGGTGTTCGGCGTGATGTCGGCGGCCTTCATCGTCGCGCGACATCGCGGCGTCGAACAGCTGGCCGGACAGATCGGCTTCTACATCATCATCAACATCTTCTTCACGATCGGGGTCAGAGGGATCAGCATCGGGGGCCACTTCGGGGGGCTGATCGCGGGTGCGCTGTGCGGCCTCCTGATCGTCTTCGCCGAGCGCCGGGCACGCCGCCCGGTGGAGCTCGAGGTGCTGGGGATGGTCGCGCTGGGCGCTCTCAGCTTCGTCGGCGCAATCGCGGTCGCGTAGCGAGCGCCGCGGGGCGTAGCATCTGCCGGTGATGGCCGGCGGCACGCGTCCGCGCAGTGTGCGGCGACAGGCCGCGCTTGCGATCTCCGCACTCGCATCCCTGAGCGTGTGCCTCGCCGCGGGTGTCTGCGCTCCGCGGGCGATCGGCGCCGGGGTGGCCAGCAATCCGAGCGCTCGGGAGGTCAGGCTCGGATTCGACAAGACCGAGCCCGGCACGGCCGTCAGCTCGGGCATACCGGTCCATCGCGGCACGCGACCCCGCCGCTCTCAGGCGCGCGTCATCTACTCCGTCGCCCTGCCCACCCTCGGCCGGGCGGAGAAGCTCCGCATTCGCGGCGTGATCGGGCTCACGCACTGCAACGAGAGCGACCAGCAACGCGGCGGGGGCGCCCATGCCGGCACGAAGCACTCTCCATGTGAGAGCGTCGCCCACCCCTACCGCCTGTCCGGCAATCGGCAGTACGTCCCGAGAATCGCCGGACGGGCCTTCCTCGGCTCGAGCAGATCGAAACGTGGCCGGCCCCTCGGCCACTGGCGGGTGGAGCGATGCGACGGCGAGCGCCATCACTGCCCGATCGTCATCCAGACGCGCCTCAACCGCCCGCCAACCCGCCACCGCACCATGTACCTGAACCTCGCGGCGACGGCCTTCGATCGCAGCGCACGGATGGGACGGCGACACCGACCGGTCGACGTCGTCGAGCTGAACGGCGAGTGCAGGCGCCACGATTACGATCCGCCCGGCGCCCGCAGGCGATGCGTGCCCCTGCTCCGCGGCGCGGATTCGCGCACCACGGGGGAGCTCAAGGTGATTCGCTTCGGCGCGGCGCGCAGTCCCTCTCGCCCGCGCCGGAGTCGCCACCTCATCAACCACCACATCCGGGTTCGAGCCCATCCGCGCGACTCATTTCGGCCGCGCATCATCCTTCGTCAGCCCGTCCACGGCCTGTCGCCGAAGGACGTCGTCGACGCGAGCGCCAGGTTTCATCTTCGCGACGACCCTGGGGGGAGTTACGTCTTCCGGCACTTCGTCCGCGCGCAGCTCTTCCTGAGCGGGAGCCCGAAGGCGCGGATGCCGCGCACGGCAGGGCCTTCGCCCGACCGGTGGATCGCAGGATCCGCCGGGACCAATTGCCCACACCGGTATTCGGGGTGTGAGATCCGGAGCGTCGGAGCGGTCACGGTGCCGAAGGCGGCGCCGAGCCACATGTGGGTCGAATACGTCGCGTATGCCGTCGATCGCGGTGGCGTCGACGGTGCGCTCACCGACGTGAGCGAGGGCAGGATGAGCGTGGCCGTGGACCAGGCCTCGCGCGGTCGCTAGCCGATCTGAGACCGAGCGGCGAGGAAGCCGGACACGTCCCGGAAGCCGAGCGCGGCCGGCTGCGCGACCGTATCCGGATGCAGGATGTGGGCGAGCAGCTCGACGCCCTCTATCAGGCGCGGGCCCGGGCGCGAGAACGAGGAGGCGGCGTCGACGGCGAAGACCCTCTCCGCCCCGAGGCTCTCGAGCTCGGCGCGGTGTGTCAGCGCCTGCTCGGCGGCCTCCTCGGCGTAGAGGCCGCAGGGCATGACGACGGCCACGTCAGGGCGGGCCGCGGCCAGCTTGTCCCAGGAGATGGTCCGGGAGTCGCGCCCCGGATCTCCGGCGACGCTTCGCCCGCCGGCGAGCTCCACCATCTCGGGCACCCAGTGGCCGCCCGCGTACGGTGGCGCGAGCCATTCGAGGGTGACGACCCGCGGGCGAGGCGCGCCACGCACGGCGTCGCTCACGCGATCGAGCCGGGCCCGGAGCTCGGCCCGCAGGTTCTGGCCTCGCTCGGGCACTCCCGTCGCTGCGGCGAGCCGCGCCAGGTCGTCGAGCACCTCGGTGAGCGTCTTCGGGTCGAGGGAGATCACCTCCGGACGGGTCGGGAGCCGCTCCGCCACGGCCCTGACATCGTCGTAGGAGACGGCGCAGACCGCGCACAGCGCCTGGGTGACGATCAGGTCCGGCGCCACGGACGCGAGTGCCGGCTCGTCCAGCTCGTACAGCGCATCGCCCCGCCCGGTGACCTCCCGGACCATCGTGTCGATCTCCTCCGGACCGAGGCCCTCGGGGATCACGCTGCGGGTGAGGCGGGG
This sequence comes from uncultured Actinomycetes bacterium, assembly GCA_963702195.1. Lineage (GTDB taxonomy): Bacteria > Actinomycetota > Thermoleophilia > Solirubrobacterales > 70-9 > AC-56. Next base: position 1,004,470 of record OY969725.1, read on the forward strand.
GAGACTGAGCGCCTCGGCCGGGTGATCGCACTCGTGGGTGACGGCGACGACGCTGTCACCGAGACCGAGGGCGAACAGGGACTCGGTGGCCGAGGGGACCAGGCTGGCAATTCGCACGGAACGACTATGCCACGACGCCGTGGGTAGGGTGGGGGCGTGGACCTGCTTTCAGACAACGAGATCGAGTCCCGTCTCGCCGAGCTCGAAGGCTGGAGCCGAGACGGCGATGCGATCACCCGGACGTTCAAGAACGAGGACTTCGTGGGCTCGGTGCGTTTCGTCGACGCCCTCGTGGAGCCCGCCGAGGACATGGGTCATCACCCCGATCTGTCCCTCTCCTGGGACGAGGTGACCGTGTCGATCACCAATCACGCTGAGGGTGGCCTGACCGAGAACGACTTCGAGCTCGCGAAGCGGATCGACGGCATCGCTGCGGGCTAGGCACGGCTCGCCCACTACCCTCCGCGCGCCATGCGCATCCTCTGCGTAGTCGGGACGCGTCCCAACATGGTCAAGATGGCGCCCGTCATCGGCGCGCTGCGCCGGCGGTCGCCGGAATGGACGACGCGAACCGTCCACACGGGCCAGCATTACGACCGCCTGATGTCCGAGATCTTCCTCGAGGAGCTGGGCATGCCCGAGCCCGACCACGTCCTGGGCGTCGGGTCCGGCACCCACGCCGAGCAGCTGGCCAGGGTGCTGGAGCGGCTCCAGCCGGTGCTCGCCGCCGAGTCGCCCGATCTCGTGCTGGTGCCCGGGGACGTCAACTCGACGCTCGGCGCGGCGCTGTGTGCGGACAAGATGGGCGTGCCGGTCGGGCACGTGGAGTCCGGCCTACGGAGCTTCGACCGGTCGATGCCGGAGGAGACCAACAGGATCAGCACCGACCATCTCTCGGCGCTGTGCTTTCTGCACTGCGAGGAGGCGATCGAGAACCTCCGGGCCGAGGGCGTCGGCGACGAGCGCTTGAGGTTCGTCGGCAACACGATGATCGACACTCTCGTCGCGCTCGAGGCGCGCTTTCGCGAGCGCGACGCCGGCGCGTCCGCGGGCGTCGAGCCGGGGAGCTACCTCCTGGTCACCCTGCACAGGCCGGCGCTCGTGGACGGGCCGTTGCTCGCCGACGCGATGGCCGCGCTCGAGGCCGTCGGGCGGGAGATGCCCGTCGTGTTTCCGGTCCATCCGCGCACGCGCAAGATGCTCGACGGCGCCGAGTACGAGGGAGTGACCCTCACCGACCCGGTGGGCTACCTCGACTTCCTCTCGCTCGAGTCGCAGGCCGGAGCGGTGCTCACCGACTCCGGCGGGATCCAGGAGGAGACGACCTACCTCGGGGTTCCCTGCTTCACGCTGCGCGACAACACCGAGCGCCCGGTCACGATCCGGGCAGGGACGAACACCCTCCTCGGGCTGGACCCGGCCCGCATCCGGGAGATCCCCGCGCTGCTCTCCTCGTCCGCGGCCTCCGTGGCGGCAGGCGACGGTCCGGATCTATGGGATGGTCATGCGGCGGAGAGGGTCGCCGACGTCGTCGCGGATTGGTAGCTTCCGAGCCGTGAGGCTGCCCAGTCTCGTTCCACGCGATCGCGTCTTCTTCGACCTCTTCAACCAGGCCGGACAGAACACGCTGCGCGCGGCACGCATGCTCCAGGAGATGCTCCACGACTGGCCCGACGACAAGGGGCTGGCGCGGGAGATCCTCCTCGCCGAGCAGGAGGGCGATCGGATCACCCACGACATCGTCCAGCGGACGAACACCCAGTTCGTCACGCCGATCGACGGCGAGGACATCTACGCGCTGGCGACCCAGCTCGACGACATCGTCGACTTCATCGAGGAGACGGCGGACTTCATGGGCCTCTACAAGATCGAGGCGCCCATGGAGCAGGCGCAGGCGATGGCCGACGTGCTGGTGAAGTCGTGCGAGCAACTCGCGACCATCCTGGCCCACCTGCGGGGCTTCGAGGGGCTCGAGCAGTACTGGATCGAGATCCACCGGCTGGAGAACGACGGCGACCGGCTCTACCGCGACGCGGTGGCCGCGCTGTTCGCGAACGGGATCGACCCGATGGTCGTGATCCGGTGGAAGGACATCTTCACGGTGCTCGAGCGGGCAATTGACGCGACCGAGACCGCCGCCCACATCCTCGAGGGCATCGTGATCAAGAACGCCTGATGCAGAACGACGTCGTCCTGGTCATCGTCATCGGGACCGCGCTCGCCTTCGACTTCACGAACGGGTTCCACGACACCGCCAACGTGGTCGCCACGTCGATCTCGACGCGAGCGATGCCTCCGCGCGTGGCGGTCGGCTACGCGGCGCTCTTGAACTTCGCGGGGGCATTCATCTCCCTGGCGGTCGCGGCGACTGTTGCTCAGGATGTCGTGAGCGCAGGGGCGATCACGCCGACGGTCGTCTTCGCCGGGTTGATCGGCGCAATCTCGTGGAATCTGATCACCTGGTACTTCGGGCTCCCGTCCAGCTCGTCGCACGCGCTGATCGGCGGCGTCGTCGGCGCCGCCTTCGCGGCGGCGGGTTCGAGCGCCGTCCTCGGCGAAGGCGTGCTCGGGAAGGTTCTGATCCCGGCGGTCATCGCGCCGATCGTCGCCTTCATCGTGGGGGCGATCGGGATCGTCGTCTGCTACCGCGTGGTCGGACGGCTGCGCCCCGGCCACGCGGGACGGGGCTATCGACTCGGGCAGGTCGTCTCCGGCGGGCTGCTGGCCCTCGCGCATGGCACGAACGACGCCCAGAAGACGATGGGCGTGATCACCCTGGCGCTGATCGCGAACGGCAACCTCCCCGCCGCTTCGAATCCCCCCACGTGGGTGATCGTGACCGCTGCGAGCGCGATCGCGCTGGGCACCTATTCGGGTGGCTGGCGCATCATCCGCACGATGGGAACCCGGATCATCAAGATGGACCCGGCGCAGGGATTCTCGGCGTCGGGCGCCGGCGCGGCGGTGATCCTCGCCTCGTCGCACTTCGGCTTCCCGCTCTCGACCACCCAGGTGATCAGCGGGGGAGTGATGGGCGCCGGCGCGGGCAAGCGCGTCTCGGCGGTCCGCTGGGGAGTCGCCGGCAACATCGTGGTCGCCTGGCTCCTGACGCTTCCGGCCGCCGCGTGCATCGGGGCGCTCACATACGAGGTGACGGAGATCTTCGGCAGCGGCGCCGCGGGGCCGATCGTCATCTCCGCTGTCGGGCTCGGGCTGGTCGCGGCGGCGTTCACCAGGAGGGTTCGGGCCGGTACGCCGGTCCCGGCACCGTAGGAGTAGCGATGATCGCCACGATCGTCGACACCGGAGCGCTGCTCAAGGCCGTCGCCGCCGCGCTCATCGCCGGCGTGGGGGTGACCTTCATCTTCTCGGTGGCGATCCTCGGCGCATCGCGATTCGTGGATCGGAGCAGGGATGGGCGCCCGGCCGCGGCGTTCGCCTTCGGCACGCTCGGAGTCGTCGCCCTGGCGGCAGCGCTGGGGATCGTGACCCTGGGCATCATCGTGATGACGCGAAAGTAGGATTGGCGGCGGTGCTGCGAACCGTCAGGAACATCGCGATCATCCTGATCCTCGCCGTGCCCGTCGCCTTCGTCCCCGGTGGCGGCGGCGTTGCCCAGGCGGTGCTCGCGATCCTCCTGATGGCCTTCCTCGCCTCGCTCGTGGCCGCCGCCCGCCAGATCTACCGCGAGGACCGTCTGACCTTCGACTCGCTGCCGGACGACCAGCGCGCGGTGCTCTACGGCGCGGTTGGCGTGATCGTGCTCATGATCGCGGGCGCGGGGCAGATGCTCGGCGAGGGTGGGCTCAGCGCCGTGATCTGGGTGACGTTGATGGCCTGCGCGGTGGTGGCCATCATCGGCGTCTGGATGCGGGCGCACAGCTACTGAGGCACACCGGGCCCGCCCGGTAGGGGACTCGCCACGGTCCCGCCGGCCTTTTGGCGCACTTGACGCGCCACCTGCGCGCCGGCCCTGCCTAGCTTCGCGGCATGACACGAGCCGCGAGACCCTCACGGGGCGAGGCCGGCCAGGCGTCGGTGGAGCTGGTCGCCGTGATCCCCGTGCTGCTCGTGGTCACGCTGGCCGTGGCGCAGCTGGCGATCGCGGGCTACGCGCTCTGGAGTGCCGGGGCGGCGGCCCGTGCTGGAGCACGGGCGGGGTACGTCGGCGGCGACGCGGAGGTCGCGGCCCGGCACTCGCTTCCGGCCCCGCTTCGCCACCGCGCGCACGTCAAGGAGTCCGATGGAGTGGAGGTCCGGGTACGAGCCCCGTCTCTGGTCCCTGGGCTCCCCTCGGTGCCGGTCACCGCGCGAGCGGGATTGGACGCTGGCGATGGTTCGTAGGGGCGAAGAAGGCCAGGCGAGCCTGGAGCTCCTGGCGGGTATCCCGGCGCTTTTCCTCGCGGGCCTCGTGGCGCTCCAGCTCCTGGCCACCGGGTACTCGCTGACACTCGCAGACGGCGCGGCCGAGGCCGGCGCGATGGCGCTCGCCGCGGGCAAGCCGGCCCGGCCGGCGGTCCGCGATGCCCTGCCCGGATGGGCGCGAGGGCGCAGTCGGGTCGACGTGGACGGCGGCCGCCTGACGGTCCGTCTGGAGCCGCCTTCGCCGGTGGCCGTCATCGCCCGCGGGCTCGAGGTGACCTCGTCCACCTGGGTCCGGAGGCCGGCCGGATGACGAGCGCGGACCTCGTGCTGGCCACGAGCCTCGGCGAGGCGAAGGGCGGCATTGCCGTGACGGCGGCCGTGGGCGTCGCGATGAGCCACGAGCGCCCGTGCGTGCTCGTCGCGGAGCTCGGCGCGCCGGGGCGCCGCGGGCCGACCATGCTCGCAGCCGGCCCCGCCAGGGAGCTCGAGGAGGCACTGCGGTCCGAGGGGTTCGACCGGATCGCCGCGCGCGGCCGCGTGTGCTGGCTGGGGCTCGGTTCCGATGAGGACGCGCTGGGCGAGCTCGACCGGGCGGCTGCCGCGCTGCCTCAGGGCGGAGTCTGCGTGGCGCACCTTCACGCGTCCCTCTGGCAGCCGGCGCTGGCGGGCCGGGTGCCGAGGCCGGTCGCAGCGCTGCTGCGTGCCGACCTTCCGGAGGATCGCTCGTTGACGGCGATGACCGTGATCGAGCTGCGGGCTCAGAGGATCCCGGTCCGCGTGGCTTCGCGGTCGCTCGGTCGCGTGGCGGCGCGGCGCGCGCTCGCCGGCCTCGAGGCCGGCGGTGCCAGCTCCCAGCGCTCGGCCCGCCTCGCGCGCGGGCTGGGAGGCGGCGGATCACGTCGGCAGCTCCCGCCGTTTCGCCGGCTCGGCGCGCTGACGGCGGAGCGGGGGCAGGCCCTCATGATGGTCGTGGCCGCAGCGTTCGCGCTGCTGTTCTGCGCCGCGGTCCTGGCGGCGATCGGCGGCGCCGTCACGGGAACCGCGCGCACGCAGCGTGCCGCGGACCTCGCCGCGCTGTCGGGGGCGAGGTCGCTGCGCGACGATTTCACGCGGCTCTTCGTCCCGCCCCGGCTCCCCGGCGGCGCGCCGAATCCGCAGCACCTGGACAAGAGCGACTACCTGGAGCGGGCTGCCGCCGCCGCGCGCGACGCCGCTACGCGCAACGGGGTCGACCCCGATCGGCTACGCGTCACGTTCCCTGACCGAGATTCGTTCGCCCCGACACGGGTGAAGGCGTCGGTGACCGCGTTACTCGACACCCGGTCGGTGCCGGGGCAGCCGACGAATCGCGGGGGCGGGGACCGCAGCGTCAGGATCGAGGCGAGCGGGGAGGCGGAGGCGTCACCGCCGATGACGGGAACGGGCACGGCACCCACGATGGCGAGCGGCGGCGGCTATTCCGGGCCGCTGGTCTACGTCCAGGGCAAGCCGATGCGCCCGGACGTCGCCGAGGCGTTCGACCGGATGGCCGCCGCGGCGCGGGCGGACGGCATCTCCCTGGTGATCAACTCCGCCTTTCGCTCCGACGCCGAGCAGGCGCAGCTCTGGGAGCAGAATCCGGACCCGCGCTGGGTCGCGCCACCGGGGACCTCGCTCCATCGCTGCGCGACCGAGCTGGACCTCGGACCCCCGAGCGCCTACGCCTGGCTGGCCGCGCACGCGCCGCGATTCGACTTTCTGCAGAGATATTCCTGGGAGGCGTGGCACTACGGATACACCGGGGGTCCGGCGCCCTGTTCGGCGGCGGGGGATGCGGTCGCGACACAGGGTGGCGGGGGCGAGCCGCAGCCCGGTGGGGGGCTGCAGTCGTTCGTCCCGGATCGTTTCCGCGAGCCGATCGTGCGCTCGGCGGCGAAGTGGAACGTCTCGGCCGGGCTGCTCGCCGCCCAGCTGATGGCGGAGTCCAACTTCAACCCGTTCGCGGTCTCGCCGGCCGGGGCGCAGGGAATCGCGCAGTTCATGCCGGGGACGGCGGCGCAGTATGGCCTGGCTGACCCATTCGACGCGCCCGCGGCCATCGATGCCCAGGGGCATCTGATGTCGGACCTGCTCGGCGAGTTCGGCGGCTCGGTCTCGCTGGCGCTCGCCGCCTACAACGCGGGCCCGGGGGCGGTCGAGGGCTGCCAGTGCGTTCCGGAGATCCCCGAGACCCAGGCCTACGTCGCCCGCATCCTCGGCCTGATGGGCGGCGCGGGCGAGCTGGTGGCGCCGACGCTCGAGGTGCGGTTGGTGGGGTGAGCGCGGCGTTTCGCCTGACGCCTCGCGAGATGTGTACACAATCATGTGCTCTAGATGTCCTGCCCACGGAGGTTGTGAACACGGCTGATCGGCGGCCGGTCACCCAGTGAGCTGTGGGGGCGTCGCCGGTTGTAGTAGCGAAGGAAGGATGCCAAGGCCCGCGAGCGCTCGGTTGAGGAAGGCCACGAGTGCGCGTAGGCCCACTCGCGCTTCAGCGTTTGGATGAAGCGCTCAACCTTGCCGTTCCAGCGCGGCGTGTAGGGCGGCGTCAGGATCTGGCGCAGTCGCCGGCGCTCGAGCGCTCCGCGGAACGCGAACGAGCGCCGATAGGCGAATGCGTTGTCGCTCATCACCGCCTCCGGCGGCTCCATCCCGAGCTCCTGGAAGTGGGCGATCGCGCGCTCGAGCACCGCGGCAGCCGTGGCCGCGTCCTGGTCCGGCGCTGCTCGACGTAGGCATAGCGACTGTGGTCATCGATGACGCAGTGAAGCCAGACGTAGCCGGCGCCGCGGTTTCGGTTCTTCTCGGTGCGCTTGCCCTCGGCGCGATGCCCGGGGCGCTCAAAGCGCGCCAGACGAGCCATGTCGACGTGAAGCAGTGCCCCCCGGCCGCGACCACTCATAGCGGCGGTAGCTCGCCCGAGGTGAGCGCCGGCGCCGCGAGAGGCCGTGGCGCCAGAGCACCTTCCAGACCGTCGAACGGGCCCGCCGGCAGATTCCGGCCAGGCGGCCCGGGCCAAGACCGGTCTCGCGCCGAGCCCTCAGGATCGGCTCCTCCTCGGTCCTCGACAGGCGTCGGGGTTGGCGATGGGGCCGTGAGGAGCGATCGCAAAGCCAGCTGGCCGAGGCGAGCTCCTCGGCGCTCGCCGCCTGGCGGCGATGCCACCAGCGATGGGCGGTCGCTGGAGCGACGTTGAGGGCGGCGGCCGCCGCCCTCAACGTCATCCCCGACTCGATCGCCTCGCAGAGCGCGATGCGGCCTGCCGGTCCGAGTGCGGCGTTAGCGTGAACCTTCATCCGGGTCCTCCTGAGTGTTGGGGCGTCGAACACCCCAAGCCTCTGGGTGGACCCGGATGGCTTTTCAGCTGTTCACAACGTGTGTGGGCGGTTCATCTAGAGCCGCGATGGCCAAGGCCGTCCCCGTGCGCGAGCTCCGCAGCAACCTCAGCCAGCCGTTGAGCGATGTCGCCGATCGACGCGATCACGTGCTGGTCAGTCGCTACGGCAGACCAGCCGCCGTATTGCTCCCGGTCGACGAGTAGGAGGCCCTCGAGGAAACCGCGGAGCCCCTCTCGGATCCCGATGCCCTCGCGACGCTCGAGGCCGGTCTCGCGGAGCTCTCGCGGGAGGAGACGGTGACGCTCGAGGACCTTCGCGGCGAACTCGCCGAGCGTCGAGCCAATCCGTAAATCGTGGCCCGCGTCGTGCTGGCGCGCAGGGCACGAAGCGAGTTGCTCGATCTCGACTGGCCGCTGATCGACGCGATCGACAAGGCGCTTGGCCTTTTCGAGCGCGACCCTCAGGCTGGGCACGTCCTTCGGGGTCGACTTCGAGGACTCCGCTCGCTTCGGGTCGGCACCTACCGCATCATCTACCAGCTGATCGACTCGGATCGACTCGTCCGCGTCGCAGCCATCCGCCACCGCTCGATCGCCTACCGCTCCGATCCGCGCTGATAACAGCGCGCCACCGACGATCCGTCCTTGCGAAAAGGAGAAACGCGTCCGGCTTCACCGTGGGTGGGCAACCACCGCCTCCGGTGACTACAACGGCAAGCCGGTGCACTGCTCCTACTGCGCCACGCGGCGGCGAAGGTTTGACTAATCGAAGAGGCGCACCCAGAACGGGTGGTCGCCCGTAGTCGGACGTCCCGCAAGCTCCCACAGCTGGCGGTAGTAACGGGTAAGCCCGTCCCAGTCGGCATCGCCGGGTATTGGAAGCAACTCCCAGCCCAGTTGCTTGAGCAGGAGATCTCCCTTGGTCTGGTTGCAAATCCAGCAGGCGCAGACAAGGTTCTCGGGCTCGTTCGTCCCCCCGGCCGTCCAGGGAACGACGTGATCGAGGGTGGCACTTCGGGACGCGATCGCGGGGTGCGTCTCTCCGCCCTTCCAGTTCGGGTGGTAGGGGAAATCCTCCGGGAAGAAGTGAGCGATGAGTCGCATGACCTGAGTCGGGATGACACGGCATCCGCAGTAGCGGCAGCGGAAGCGATCGCGCTTGTAGGTCGCCGCAATCACGGTCTCGGAGGGCTCCTTCCGCACCGTCACCTGACGCCTCGGTTCGGCGATCGGCGCTAAGAGCTCGGCCGCCGCTTTGGTCCCGTCAGAGACCAGCGCGGCGACGACTCGCTCGAGATGATCGGGATAGTCGTCGGTCCTGGGCCTAACGATTGCGTGAACTTAGCCGAAGGACGCGTGTCGCTCCTCGCGCAGAGCGGAGCGCGAGGCGCCCGACCGGCGCACGTCGGCCGCTTCGACGATGTCTTCCACGGTCGTGCCGCAACCCAGGCTGAATTGGACTAGCCCGCCGGCGCCACCGAATCCATCGTCCCTGGAACCTAATCTGGAGAGATGAGTTCATTCTTCACCGTCGGCCCAGAGCCGTGTGGCATCCGTGCTGAGCTACTCGATGAGATCGATGTGCCAGGCCTGGACGGGCGCCGCTGGGAATTCCTGATCTCCGATGGCGAACGCAGTGGCACCATCTGCGCGGGCATCCCGGGCTCCGCGCGTCCTGATCGCCCGCCGAGCCGTGGCCAGCTGGAGGCCGCCATCGAATCCTTCGCTGGCCGCTTTGCAGCCGAGCATCGCCTCCAAGAGATGCTGATTGAGCACCGAGTCCGGGGCCCGTACGCAATTTCGGTGGATGGGCTGTCCCTGTCGGCTCACCGGCCCCCGCTGCTGCGGTTCGCGGCATAGCTGGCCGTCATGGCACCACCTCTCTCGGATGCTGAGCTGTCCCATTGGGCGCGTGAGCACCTCGTCTACGAGGCCAAGATGCTCGCCTACTCGGCAGTTGAGCTCGCCCAGCGGAGGGACCTGCCCCGAGATCATGAGTCGAACGTCCTGCTTGAGAGCTTCGCGATCCATACGCGCTGTCTGCGCGAATTCCTGTGGGGCGAGCGCCGAGATCGGCATCCCATGGACGCGTTCGCCGTCGACTTCTGCTCGCCCGGAGCGTGGGAAGAGACGCGGTGGGACCTTGACGCTCTCCCCGCGCTCAAGGAGATCGACGACAGAAACCGCCTTGGCCGCGAGGTGGTTCACCTCACATATGAGCGCGTCGCGGTCCCCGCCGAAATCAAGGACTGGCCGGTGAGCGACATCGTCAGGGAACTCGTGGAGACACTCGATGGCTTCGCCCTCGAGGCTCTGCCGGAGAGGCTCGATGACGAAACGCGGGAGGTATTGCGTGAGCTGGATGGCGCGCCCCCGCCCGGCGTCGGGCCGCTCTCGGTCGCGACCGCGATCCAAGTCCCCTATACGGGCGGCACCGTTGAGTTTCCCGACTTCTCGGTGGGAAGCTAGGTCCTACCTGCGACGGAAGTAGCCAGCGCGGCGCCCTTTAGGCATGGCAATGCGAAGGATGTCCGTCGGCGCCCGGTTTGGCTTCCCCGGCCAGGCCATGATTCTGCTGCAAAGTCGCACTTTGCGGGTCCGCCGGGTTTGAGACCTCGTGCGGTCTGCTACCAAGGAGGCGCCATGAGCGCGAAGGCCCTCCGCGACGACGTGATCAACATCTTCACCGACGGCTCCGGAAAACAGAACCCCCGGCGGGGCGGGATCGCGTTCCGCATCGTGGTCACCGGCGAGGACGGCCACGAGAAGGTCCACAACCGGAGCCCTCACGGCTATCCGCGCGCGACCAACAACGAGATGGAGCTGCAGGCGTGCGTCGCGGCACTGCGGTTCCTCACGGCGCCGACGTGCCCGATCGACGTGAGCCGCTACCGGCGGGTCGTCATCTACACGGACTCGATGTACGTCCGGAAGCACATCGGGGTCGCGATCTCGCAGTGGTCGCGCCAGCAGTGGACCCGGAGCTCGGGAGCGCCGGTGATGAACGCGGAGCTCTGGCGCGACCTGATCCGGGGGATGAAGGCAATGCGCCGGCTTGGGCTCCCGGTGGACTTCGAGTGGGTCCCGGGCAAGAAGAGCGAGCACACGAAGGCCGTCGATGCCGCCGCCAAGGACTCCGCCGATCGGCCGTTGAGCATCCCCCTCTCCGGCGGGATCGTGCGGCGCAAGCGCAGCGAGGAAGAGACCGAGCCGGGCTCGGTCCCGATGCTCGGGCAGTCGGCGGAGATTTACGTCATCGACTCGCGGCCAATGCGGATCCAGAAATGCACCCGCTACCGCTACCGGCCCCAGGGTGGCGACCTCGACGGTGCGATCGACTTCGCGTTCTCAACGCTCCTGCTCAAGCCGGGCCACGCCTACCGGGTGCGGTTCAACGACGAGCAGGCGAATCCATGGATAGTGGAGAGCTACGACGAGGTGCCGGTCGCGTAAGCCACACGCGCCGCGGGTGTTGCCTCGGCGGTTCGGCACCGATGGAGCCGATCCAAGACCTCAGCTTGGTCCAATCTTGTTCGTCCGGGAGCCCCGCAGGATCCCGCGCTGCTCCTGCTCGCTCGGAGCAGGAGCACGCCAGTCCGAGGAGCGTCCGGCCGAGAGCGCGCGGGGATTAGCTCAACCGTTTAAAGAACCGACGTGTTCCAGCCAACTCGAACCCGAGGTGCTCGTAGAACGTGTGAGCGTCCGTGCGGCTCTTGCTGGTGTTCAGATCCAGACGGTCGCACCCAGCCCGACGCGCACGCACTTCGAGATCCTCGACCAGGTGGCGCCCGACACCCTGACCCCGCATGTCCTCGCTGACGACGATCGCAGTGATGCGGCCGAGTGGCGGTCGCTCAAGCAGCGGGACCACGTGAAGCACGGCTAGCCCCGCTACCCGTCCAGCAATTTCAGCGACAACGAGCTCGGTACGCGGATCCTCTTCAAGGTGCCCGAGCCGCGCAGCCAGCTCCTCGGGATTGGTTGGGTAGCCAAGCTCGCCGACCAGCCGCAGGACCGCACCCCGATCGTCGGCGAGCGGTTCGCGAAGCAAAACGTCGGATCTCTTCACGGCAGCACTCCCGGGGGCGAGCTTAGTTGCAGGTCGCGCGGGGGCGCCAGCTAACGGCGCGTGGTGCTTTCGCGTGAAGGGGGCAGCGGTCGCCGGAGCTACCCGCTGTTGCCGATCGGAATCGCGTCAAACAAATAATGCAACGGCAAGGCGAGTCGCTACTCCTGATCAGGCAGAGGAAGCGCGTGAGATGTAGCTGCTTGGACTGCCGGCCGAAAGCCAGGCCGCGCCACGACAGGCATCAGACCCCCTAAATCTGAATGGCCGGCCGATTCGGCGCTCGGCAACCGCCTCCGCGGACCGGGCGTCAACCGCCAGCGCCAGCGCCCCCCTCGTGACGACGACTCGGGTGGCAGCCCGAGTCGTCGCAGAACAGCGTTTCGGAGTTAGGTCGAGCACCCGAAGGCGCGAGCGGCATCCTCTCACGGCCGGCGGATGAACGTTCCGTCCGGGCCGGGCGCGAGGATCTACGGGAAGCTCCAGGTCGACGTCCCGTGGCAGCGGGGGCCTGGACCGAACAGCAAAAGGAGCATAGGAATGCCGTTTTCCCTGAACATCAAGGCCTTGGCCCTGTTCCGGTCGGGCGACCGCTGTGAGTGCAGGCGGCTCGGCCACGACCATGTCGGCCGGTGCACCCGGCGCCTTACCAGCGCCACCGCGCAGTTCCACCACAAGACGGCTCAGCGGCTGGTCGCGGACGACTCGCTCTCGAATTGCGAAGTGCTTTGCATACCGTGCCACCGACAGACGCCGTCGTACGGCCGCAGCTGAGGCATGCGCGCTGACAGGATGGTCGTCGGCGACCAGTACGCCGTGGCCACGAGACGATCCGAGGAGTGGGTCCGCGTCACGTTCCTGGGCCGGGCTGACCGACGCGCCTACGTCCGGGTCCGCTTCGAGAGCGGGATGGTGCGAGGCGAGACCAGAGAGATCCCCAGCGTGAACATCGTCGCGGCGTGGGCCGCGCGCTTCCGCCCACAACCCGTGGCCACGCCCTCACGGCCGCGGCGCGTGCCCTTGCCGGGTCCCTGGCCGCCCGAAAAGGGCCAAAGCGTCCACTGGGCGAGCACGGGCGACATCGCCTGGCGGGTGGACCGCGTCGACGGCGGGTTGTATGAGATCTCCGGCACCTTATTCACGCTCCGACAGCGACGCGAGGTCCCGCTGGAGGAGCTCCGCCCGGCGGTCGTCGAGGTCGAAGATCGGCCCGCTCCGGCTCGCATCGACCTGCCAGAGGAGGACGAGGACCAGACGGCCGACGAGATCCGAGCTGAGACACCGGCGGCGACATCGGAACCGGTGGCCGACGACGTAGTCGCCCGGCTCGTCGCGGACCTAGTGTTCAGCGAGCGCGCGATCGCCCAGTACGCGCGCCTCGTCAAGCGCGGCGTGCCTCGGGAGGAGCTGAGCGATCGCCTACGCGCGGAGCTGCTCGAGCACGGTCAACCCAAGCGCATCTACCGCGAGCGCCTGAACAGCCGTCGCCGGCGACGGCTCGGATACCTTCGGATCCGGGTGCGGGGCCGCTTCGACGTCGAGATCGCCGACAGTCCGTCGAAGGGCGAGCTGGCGACGAGCTACATCGACGAGCTGAAGATCCACCAGAGCCGGGCGCGGCGATCGACGCCCAGGCGTCGGACGCCCAGGCGGCGAAAAAGGTGAGGTGCGCATGAACCTCCGCGCCTTCGTCGAGATGGTGGAGCGTGAGCGTCCGGACGAGATCACGGCGCACGAGCTCGCCGACGTCCATCCGCATCCGTGGGTGAGCCGCCATGGGAGCGGCAAGAGGGCCCGGATCCGGATGAAGGTGGGAGAGGTCAAGTACGAGCGCCGCCAGGCCGAGACCACCTGGAAGCTCGTCGACGAGTGGACCATGGGGCGGCACTGTGATGGCAGCCCACGACGACCCGCTGACACGGGCACTTTGGGCGCATGCCCGAGCTCCTCCCACGGATCCGGGAGGTGATCGAGGACGCTGAGGCTGACGGCGCGACGAGCCCTGCGAAGATCGCCGAGCTCCGTGCCAAGCTCAAATGGGTCGAGGAGCAGCTCGCCGACGAGGATGAATAAGGGGCGGTCAACGGCCTGCATGTAGCAGCCCGCACACATGCAGCTTGACCAAGGACGGCGACCGAATCGACATCAACAGGGCGTCATTTCGGGGTCGGCCTCCAAGTGCGGACCCGCCTGAATCGGCAGTCTGCGCTCACCGGAATCGCGTCAAACAAATAATGCAACGGCGAGTCGGCGCAGTGCTCGTTGTCGCGTGAGTGCAGAAGTGCTCCGCGCAGCTGAGCCGCTCCATCCTCACGGGATGGAGGACACCGTCTTGGCATCGGTCAAGACGATCGAAGTGAGGGTTCTCGAGTCGATGAAGTTCTCGGGGTGGGTTAGCTTCTCCGTGTAGGCAAACGCCCGCGAACTCTCCGGGTCGAAGTAGACGGTCCTCGTCGATTCCTTGCCGGTATATGCCGAAGTGAACGAGGCCGAGGTGGTTCGACGGCCCAACGGATCCGAGGCGGACCGATCGATGGTGACCTTCGGCAGTTGTCGGATCACCGCGAACGCCGCGGCTCTGACGGACTCGTCAGCCTCGGGATTCAGTAGGACGAACGCGGCGCGTTCGAACACCTGAACATCGATCGGCCCGTCCCCAGGGTTCCATGACTCAAGCTGATCTCGCAATTCGGACGGGTCCGAGGAAAGACTTTGAAAAGGCGGCGTCGAACTTCCACTCCAGCTCTCGCCGAGCTCGTCCGCGGAGAGCTCCCCGTCCTGCAGAACCTTTGGGCCCTGGTGTGTGCGATTGAGCGCGAACTGATCGTCTGCCTTGATCGCCCTCGCCCTGTCGCGCGGCCCCGGCCACACGGCGGGACGTTCGATCGTGCGTAGATAGCCGGAGCCGTCCGGACGCACCCAGGCTTCGTAGACGTGTGGCTGGTAGAACGAGTAGTTGCCCGAGATCGCGAGCGACAGCTGCGTGGTTCGCGTGTATTGGATCCCCATCGGTGCTGACCCTGCCGCGTTCGACCCGAGACCCTGAGGCTCGCTGGCGCCCCCGCCCCCGCCCAGTATGAGAAAGAGGACAATGGCCACCGTCGCGGCGGCCAGCGCCAACGCGAGGTAGCCGAACCGTCGCCGTCGGGCCCTGCGTCTCGCCTCCTCGATCAGCGCATCGAGCTCATCCTGCTCGGGTCCCCGTGGGGGAGCTTCAGTGGGCACGACCGTCAGTGCTCCAGGTACCAGAGGTGATAGCCGTCGTCGAAGCGCGAGACTGCGAAGCGATGCTGCGCGAGGCTCGCGCTCTTGTTTGGCCCATGGTCGAAGCGGTGGTCGTAGGTAAGAACCCAGAGCGTGCGATGAGCGACCCTCGGGCCGCACAGGTGCTCGACGCTGCCAAAGGTGCCGGGATGGATCGCGACGTCGATCTTCGGTGAGGTGCCGATGCGGCGCGCGGCGATGGCACGGGTCGCGGCCCTCGCGTTCTGCGTCAGCGGCAGTGCCTGGAGGCCACGACCGGGACAGCGACGCTCGTAGAGAGCCTGTCTGGACGCCGAGGTCGGTCGAGCGGCATTGGCTCCGCCACCGGGGCGAGGAGCCGGGCGGTGGGACGGGGTCGTGCCGCCGCCGCCTCCGCCACCAAACCCGGCGTAAAGGCCGGCGCCGATGCCCAACGCCGCGATCGCCGCGGCTGCATACGCCAGCCGTCGCCGCCGTGCCCTCCGCCGCGCCTCCTCGATGATCGCGTCGAGGTCGTCCTGTTCGGGGGGACGAGGTGGAGCATCGAGCTGGACGATAGAGCTAGTATTACTAGCATCATGCTCGGAGTCAAGGTTGACCGCCAGGATCCCACCGATCTGCACGAGCAGGTCGCCGCGGAGATCCGACGGGCGATCGCCGAAGGCGAGGCGAAACCCGGTGAACGGCTCCCGCCGGCGCGCGACCTCGCCGCCGTCATCGGGGTAAACACGAACACCGTCCTGCGCGCGCTTCGCGCCCTGCGAGACGAGGGCCTGCTGGAGTTTCGTCGCGGTCGTGGGATCAGCGTCGCCGGGAGCCCGGAGCGCGGGGCCGTGATCACTCGCGCACGCGAGCTCGTTCGGTTCGCCCGCCAGCATGGCTACCGCCGCGAGGACCTTGTGCGGCTGATCGAACGGCTCAACTGACGCCTGACGGCACGGCGAGCCATCTTCCACCTCTGCTTGAACGCAGGCGCGGCGGCCCAACCTAACGGTTCCCGCCGACCCGAATCGCGCCAAACAAGTAATACGTCGGCAAGGCGGCGCACTCTTCGTCGCTTCTGAACCTTGATGGTGCGGGTCTGTTGCGGCTGGCCTGGACCCGGGAGTCGATCGATTCCTTTGACGACGGAGATCGAATCGGCGCGGTGTGCGTGGTGAGGATGGGGGAGACGGTCATGCGCATTGGAGCTCGCGCCACCATTGCTCGATTCACGGAAGCAAGGTCAGGCGATCGCGGTCCACGACGCCCAACTTGTGGACGTGCCAGGTGAAGCGGTATGTGCCCGTCTCGGTGTATGCGCCGTACCAGCCGTCCGGCTGAGAGTGCCCGAAGGTTCGCCTTCGAGCGCAATAACGACTCTTGCCGGGGGGCTTGACGCAGATCCGGTAGTGGACATTGCGCTCGTGTCTGGCGATGAACACGGTGCCCCAGTCATCGCCGACGTGGCAGCTATGACTCGGGGCTGGCGGATGCTGACCCCTGAAGTCGAGGATGTGACAGGTCGGATAGGTGCGGAAGCCGTCGCTTGCGGATGCCGGGGTAGCGGTGCTCACCCCGAGGAGGAAGAGGAGGCCCACCGACAGGCAAGTCCACCAGGGGTGCGAACGAGACTTGCGAACCGGCCTTCGGGCGTTCGGGGCCAAGTTCGAACGCTCGGAACTAGAAGCGCCTGAGCCGGGCGGTGAATTGCGCGCCGGCGAGGCTGAGGTCGGGATCGCCGGGAAAGCTCGTCTTGAGCATCCCGATCCACTGCTCGGGGGACGTGAAGTCAGCCGAGCCAGAGAATGCGTCCTTGGGCGGAGCCACGTGCGCCGTCGACAGGTCCGGGGCGTAAGTGAATGAACCTTCGGGGCCGGTGTCGAGCGCGAGCCGCCTGACCGTCACCGCACCCACCTGTTCGGTTTGGAAGGCAATGAACAGGGCCCCGGTTTGTCCCCGGAAATGGTCGGCCTCGAAGCGAAGCGACCCCGATCCGGCGTCGAGGGCGACGCCGTGTGGGACATGTGGCTGCGAGCAGTTGAGCGTGGCAGGCTCGATGAAGCCATGGGCGCGACCGGCGCGCACTCGCGTATAGCCGCCCTCACCGCGAAAGCGAATCCGGCCCCTGAATTGGCCGGTGGCCCCGTCGAATATGACGGCACATCCGATCAGGCGCTGAAA
This sequence comes from uncultured Actinomycetes bacterium, assembly GCA_963702195.1. Lineage (GTDB taxonomy): Bacteria > Actinomycetota > Thermoleophilia > Solirubrobacterales > 70-9 > AC-56. The sequence continues at coordinate 1,021,662 of OY969725.1, forward strand.
GAGGTAATTCGCGAGGGGGTCGCCTGAGGACTCCAAGGCCTTGCTTTCGAGCGCCCGGTGCCTGTTTGTCTGGCGGTAGCGCAGGGAGATCTCCCCGAAGCGGCCGAGATTGGCCTTGAGGTGGCGCCGGGTGAGCGTGGCGCGCGCCATGTAGCTGGACAGGGCGTTGCCTTTCTGAATGTTCACCCACACCCTGCCGCGCCGGCGCGGGTGCTTCCAGCGCTCGGCGCTTATGTAGGCGCTGTATCCGTTTGAGGTCTTGACCTTCACCCCGGCGTACAGCCCCGTCTTCTTGGCCAGCGCCGTGGGGCTGAAGAGGAGCCCGGCCAGTGCCACCGCGACGACTGCGGCACCGAGCCCGCGTACCGGCGCCCGATTAGCTTGGCTCACACGCATCGCTCAAACCCTCCTTGGCTGATATCGGCGAAGCCGGCGCGGCGCTTGATCGAGCGGATGCTGATGTTCAGTTCGGCATGGCCTTTAGCCGTCCGGAGAGGGCGCTGTCCCAAGTGGCCGTGGGATGCTTACGCCGTTGACGTTCACGGGAGCGATCGCGAGTTGCGCTGCGGGATCCGCATGCGTGTTGGCGCTTGGCATCGGCGCGGCCTCGGCGGTCGGCAGCGGCAGCCATTTGGTGGCTCGCTCGTCGACCGGCAGGGTTGGCGTCCACGATTCGAGCTCTAATGCCGGATTCTGTCCCAAGGGGACGAGTGTCGCCTCGGGCGGATTCGAAAACCCGAGCTTCAACCGCAGCACGAGCAAGCTCTTTATCTGGGGCACGAACCCGGTCCTCGCCAGCCGACCGATCGGGCCGGCCTGGCGGACCACCGTCGCCAACCTCGGAAGCGGCTCAAAGGGGCGCGCCCGGTGGACCGTTTTCGTCTACTGCGATCGCCGCCACGAGCGCCTAACTGAGGTCGACAAGGTCGTCAAGGTCGGTCCGCGCGAGCGCGGCGCGGCGACCGTTCACTGCCCCGCGGGAAGCGGGATCATCTCCGGCGGCCTCTCCGACGAAGCAGGCGGACCTCAGCTCCTCGAGGATCTTCGCGGTCAAGTCAAAGCGAAAGGGAAACCGGGGGTGGAGGGGAGTCGCGTTCAACAGGAGCGCCACCCATGCGGGGAAGCTGGTGGTGATCGGCGCCTGCGAGAGGGACGCCCCCAAGCTCGTCGCGAGGTCAGCGAGCGCCCACGTCCCACGGCTCGGAGCGAACGCGGTGCGGGCTCACTGCCCGGGCGGGCGCACTGTGCTCTCGGGCGGCTTTGCGACAACCGTGCATCGATCGAACGGCAAGGGAGCGTTCCCGCTTGCCTCGAGGCGAGTGCATGAGCGCACCTGGCGCGCCGCTGGCTTTGGGAACGGGGCGTCGGGCTCCGTTAGAGCCTTCGCCTATTGCGAGGCCGGCCCATAGCCACGAGTGCCTGAGGCTCGCCAGGGCCCGCACAGAAGATCCGTCACCGAGAGGCGCCTGATTCGGTTTCGCCCATCGACGCGCAGGCCCCAGCTCCACGTTGTGGTTTCTCGAGACCGTGACCTCGTCTCGTTCCGCCGCGCGTCAATTATCAGGTTCCACGCTCGCAGGTCTCAGCGCGAGTCTTCATTTGCCTCGCCGAGGCCCACGGCGATGGGCGCAAACAAATAATGCATCGGCAACCCGGCGTACTGCTCCGGGGTGGGAGCCAGTGTTGAGCCCGGTCTCGGTCCCGGATAAGACACTTCAGTGACCCGACCGGGCACGAACATGCGACGCTTGATCGCCCTGACTGGTTGTGAGCTCCGGTTTGCGGCGACCGCCCCGTGCACGATTCGCCTTGACGCGCTTGAGGCTCTGCAATACGGTCCAGCTCGGCCAAGTTGATCGAAGAGGGGGGCCGTGGCAAGGACGCCGAAGCAGGGAGGACGCGGGGGACGCACTGCGTTGGCCCTGGGAGCGAGGCCGCCCTCCTGTCGCTCGTCGCCCCACAGGCGCTCGCGCAGAGCACCACCACGACCACTCCGGCGCCGGCCTCCTTCCAGAGCCAGTGCGGCGGCGGCGGCTCAGCGCAGGGCTATCCGGACGCCTCGCCGGCGGATGCCGCCGACCTGTTCACGAGCAGCTTTCCCTGCCTCCTCGACTCGCTGGCCGACGATCCGACGGATTCGTTCAGCTCACAGGCGTCAGGAGCTCAGGACGAGAGCGGTGGCGATGCGGTCGCCGGCGACTCTGCCCAAGCACCGCTCACGACCACGGACGCGAGCGGCGAGAGCGTACCCGTCGATCTCGCGCTTGAGCCCGCAGGCGGCGGCTTTCAGCTGGTCGCTCCGCTCATCGACCTCACGCTGCCCGCCGACCTCGGGGATCGGGTCTCATTCGGCGATCAGGGGATCGCGATCGACGCCGGGGCCACGGATCCGCCGGTGGCGGCCAGCGCGAGCGCCCGGCCGTTCGCGGACGGGAAGGGGCTCTTTTATGCGAACGCCGCCCCGGCCACCGACGTCGCCCTGGCGCCACTTAGACACGGCCTCGAGGCCACTTATCAGCTGCGCGCCTCCGAGAGCCCTGATCACCTGCAGATGGGGCTCACGCTCCCCGACGGCGCCAGCCTTGAGGCCGCGGGGCAGGGCGGCGCCTGGATCGCTGAGGGAGACCAGGTGCTGGCGGACGTCACTCCGCCGCTCGCCTTCGACGCCGCCGGCAATCCGGTGGCGGCAGCCGTGACCGTGAAAGGCGGCTCGCTCGAAGTCGACCTGCCCGAATCCGATCCCAGCACGACCTACCCGATCGCGGTGACGACGATGGTCACTACCTCCTCCACCGTGGCCGCGTCCGACCGCGCGACCGCATCCACCGCCTCGCAGTTCACCTTCAACACCACCCCGAAGCTCGGCTACAACGTGATCCAGCTTGGGAACCCCGGTCCCGACGACCCCAACTCCAACTTCGGCTATGCGGAGAACACCGGCAATGCGACCTGGTACCGGGGCGGCCCGGGGATGATGGAAGACTCGTTTCATCAGGACGAGTATGTGAACCGGGCGCGCGGCCTGCAGCCCCAGCCCATGAATGTCCTCTACGTCATTCCCCGACCGGGAATGGCGGACGACAAAATACCGCTCGGCGACCCCAAAGTGCCGGGGAGCACGACCCCCGCCGAGTACGGGACTAAGTGCAACCAATACGTGAACCTCCACCGGAACGTGCAGGCGTACGAGATCATGAACGAGCCGAACACCTACAAATACCTGGGCCAGAACCCCGACGGAACCCCTCGGGCCGCGACCGTCGATCGGTACGCGGACTATGCGATCAGTTGCTACCTGGGGATTCGCGACGCTCGGCCGAACGTCCGCGTGCTCGCCGCCTCGGAGGACCTGCGGCAGATGTCGCACGACAATCCTCGGCTCACCTACTACGAGTGGCTCTATGAGTTCGCGCAGGACACCCGCATCGCCGCGCCGGACCTGATTCTCTCGCTCCACTACTACCCGACCCTCCCCTCTGAGCTCCATTCGCCCGAGCAGGCGGCGAACGCGATGGAGAGCTTCATCGCCTATGACCTTGCGTTCGGCTCGTGGTCCTGGGACCTCGATCGCGACCTGTGGATCACCGAGATGGGGGTATACGACAGTGACCTCGCCGATAACCACAACCTCGACAGTGACGGCGACGCATGCGCCTCCGAGTACAAGCCGAACTATCTAAGCCAGATGTTCGAGAAGGCCGGCACCAACAACACCTACCCCGTCCCGGTCGTGGACGCCTATCGCTTCACCAGGAACGGAACCGATGGCTACCAGGATGCCGGGGTCTTCGATTCGAATAGGCCATTTCTGAACGGCCGGGAGAAGTGCGGTATCGACGAGCTCGCCGATGCGGCGTCGGGCGGCTAGGGCAGCGGCTGCCAGCTCGGCTCGGACGCGCCGCCGACATCTGCGTACTGCGTCACCCGAAATGGCTCCGTACAGCGTAGGTTGCTGGTGAAGATGTCGGAGCTCGCGCCTCGGCCGTGCCCGACGCGCCCGGTCCAGACTAACTTCCGGCCATTGGGCGAATATCGCGGTGAATAGATAGCCCTGCCGCAGTCAAGGCGATGCAGGTGAGAGCCGTCCGAGCGCACGACGCGAAGCCGAGCGTTGCGTTCAAAGACGATGTGCTTTCCGTCCGGGCTGTAGTCCGGGCTGTAGCCGCCCCTCTGCGGCGGAACAAGCCGTCGCTTGTGAGAACCATCCGGCCTCATGTCCCAGATGGCGGCCGCATTCTCATAGACGATTCGCCTCTGGGTAGGCGAGTATTCGGGACTCTGGACGAAACCGCGGGCCAAGACCCGCTCGTCAGAGCCATCCGAGCGTACGGAGACGATCTTGTACCTATTCGTGCGCGGGGTGTTCCGGCCGAACACGATGCGCCCCCCGTTCGGGGAGTAGCCAGGGCTGCCTTCGGTGAGCCGGCTGTGGGTGACGCGCTCTAGATCGCTGCCGTCCGCGCGCATCGTGAAGATCGCCTCTCCCTGTGGGCTGACGAACCGGGCGAAGACGACGCGCCTCCCGCTCGCCGACCACGCGGGTTCAAGGCCCCTAGCAAGCCCCTGATCGTCGCTTCCGTTGGGCCGGATCGTCTGGACGCCGGCCGAGAGGAAGGCAATCCGCCCGTTCGCGCCGGGGAACGTAGCCCCCGCCGGTGCAGCCACGACCAGGAACGCCCCAACCGCCCCGACCGCGATCAGCGTCCGCCTCATGATCATCCCTCCTTGGTTCCCGCCTAGTCCAGATTCGATCACTGTTCCCTCAACCTGGGAGACCCGCCCCCGGCATCACCCACGGCATGATGCTCAGAAGTCGACCGGAAGTCAAGACACCCGGGATGCGGGAGTTGTCGCCGCAGGGGGCGCGGAGAACGTCGTCGCGGTCGTGGGACCGGACGCCGTGACGGGCCCCCTTGTGTTCAAGGGCCATCGGTCTCGTGCTCGCAATGGACGACGAGCAGGGAGTAATCGCGTGCGCCGACCTGACGCTCCTCCCGCCTGAAGCAGTTACCCCGCGCCGCCGACCGGGATCGCGTTGAACAAATAATACGTCGGCAAGGCGGCGCACTCCTCGTCACCGAAGGAGGCGTGGGCTGGGCGCCGCCGCGGAAGCCTGCTCTTCGTCCCGAGCGAGCGCCTGGTGGTGGTCAGCGGAGACGCTCGCAAATCGCGCGAGGCAGAAGCGGCGACCTTCCCCGATTAGGGAATCCCCCGACCCGTGGTACGGTCACCCCGGTCCATCAGTTGGACGGGCGCTCGACGGCCGATCAGCCGCTTTTGACTATCTACCTGCCTCCGCCCGACTTCTGTCCAGCACATGGAGGTGCACGGATGAGATCGCCCAGCCGCGAAGGCCACAGGACACGCCCGAACGACAACCGCCGCTTCGCCGGCCTGCTCGTGGCGCTGACGCTTTTCGTCCTCGCGGCCTCGCTCGGGATCACCACCGCGGCGATCTACGTGACCTCCTGGGGGACCCAGGGCTCGGGCCACGGCCAGTTCTACTATCCCGCCGGCGTCGCGGTCGACGCCCACGGCCACGTCTACGTCGCCGACACCGGCGACAACCGGACCGACACCGGCAACAACCGGATCGAGAAGTTCGCCAGCGACGGCGGGTTCCTGCATAGCTGGGGGAGCAAGGGCTCGGCCGACGGTCAGTTCAAGGCTCCCGCCGGCGTCGCGGTCGACGCCCACGGCCACGTCTACGTCGCCGACACCCACAACAACCGGATCGAGAAGTTCGCCAGCGACGGCGGGTTCGTGCGCGCCTGGGGGAGCTACGGCTTGGGTCGCGGCCAGTTCATCCATCCCCAGGGCATCGCGGTCGACGCCCACGGCCACGTCTACGTCGCCGACACCGTCAACGACCGGATCCAGAAGTTCGCCAGCGACGGCGGGTTCGTGCATAGCTGGGGGAGCCTCGGCACCGGCCACGGCCAGTTCATCCATCCCCAGGGCATCGCGGTCGACGCCCACGGCCACGTCTACGTCGTCGACACCCACAACAACCGGATCGAGAAGTTCGCCAGCGACCGCGGGTTCATGCGTAGCTGGGGGAGCCCCGGCACCGGCCACGGCCAGTTCAGCCATCCCCGCGGCGTCGCGGTCGACGCCCACGGCCACGTCTACGTCGCCGACACCGGCAACAACCGGATCGAGAAGTTCGCCAGCGACGGCGGGTTCCTGCATAGCTGGGGGAGCAAGGGCTCGGCCGACGGTCAGTTCAGCCAACCCTCCGGCGTCGCGGTCGACGCCAACGGCCACGTCTACGTCGCCGACACCCACAACAACCGGATCGAGAAGTTCTCGCAGCCTTAGCTCGTGCTGGCCCGCGTCAAGCGTGAAAGCGGTCGCGAGCGGGCCGTGCCAATCACCGCGCCAGGCGCGATGCGGAGGCATCGGGCACGGGGATGGACAAGGAGAGCCGATACGCGCCACCCCTGCTTCGCGTGCCAGCGAGCGTCTTGGTGTCACGCCCGAGGCGCTCGCTCGGGACGATGAGCAGGAGCGCCGGCGCTGTCGGAGCGGGTGCCTGCTCTCGCCCGAGGACCGGTAGCGCGCAGGTGGCAATGGTCGCGTTCTGACTACCTAGCGCCGAGGAGGATCGGCGCAAACAAAGGCAATGAAGGAGGGCCTCCCGGTGGCAGGCTCACGCCTGTCACTGAAAGCCACCAAGGAGGCCCACCACCATGTTGCACGTTGGACTCGACCTGAGCCGTCGCCGGCTCGACTACATCGCCCTCGCCGAAGACGGAGCCGACGTCGACGTCGGAGCGGCTCCACCCGACGGCGACGGCCTGCGCGGGCTCGCCGAGCGTCTCGCCACACGCGGCGAGCCGATCAGCGCCGTGATCGAATCGATGACCGGCGCCCGCTTCGTCCACGACACCCTCGAGCTCCACGGCTGGAACGTCGAGATCGCCGATGCCCAGAAGGTCAGGGGCCTGGCGCCCCTCGCCTGCAAGACCGACCGCATCGACGCCCGGGTCTTGGCCGAGCTCTCGCGCCTTTCCCTGGTGCCGGCGATCTGGCTCCCCGATCCCCAGGTGAGAGCGGAGCGCGAGCGAGCCCGCTTTCGCCTCTTCCTGGTCCGCCAGCGGGTCCGCCTTAAGCAGCGCGTCCACTCGACCCTGATGGCCTGGGGCGCCCCGTGCCCGCTCTCCGACCTGTTCGGCGCTCGCGGCCGCGAGCTGCTCGATCACCTCGCAGTCCCCGAGCCGTGGCGCTCGCACGTCACCACCGCCGTGGTCCTGATCGACGACCTCGATCGCGAGATCACGGCGATCGACGGCGAGCTGCGCCGGATCGCCGCCGAGCACCCCTACGTGTCGCTGCTCACCACGGTGCCCGGGATCGGCCCGGTGCTCGGCTACACGATCGCCGCCGAGATCGGTCGGATCGAGCGCTTCGCCTCACCGACCAAGCTCGCCGGCTACACGGGCCTTTGCCCGCGCGTCTACCAATCCGGCGATTCCGATCGCCGCGGCGCGCTCTCAAAGCACGGACCCCGCTACCTGCGCTGGGCGCTGGTCGAGTCCGCGCTCGGCGCCTGCCGCCACCCGCTCTACCACGAGCGCTACGAGCGCACCAAGCGCCGGCTCGGTCGCCAGCGCGGGCCGCGGGTCGCCCAGGTCGAGCTCGCGCGCAGCCTCGCGCACGCGATCTGGCACATGCTCGCCCGCGGCGAGGCCTTCGCTCCCAAAGGCGCCGCGCATCATTTGGCCGCCTGACGGCCCGTAAACAAATTGCGCCACCGGAGCGAGATTCCCATTTGCCTGGTCCTCCCGCGAGGAGGCGATAGAAAGTTGAGCGCTGCTCGAAGCCGCAACACCGCCCGCGGCCCTTGACCCCGCACCGATTACGCTGACCGCCGGCCCTCCTTCATAGAAAATAATGCAACGGCAAGCCCGTGTACTGCTCCGCCTCACGACGCATGACAGATACTCCGAAGGCGGCGCTTCTGCTTTCAGGCGCGCAAAGCAGAACTGGACCCGGTGAGCCTGGGCGCGACCTCGTGCTCAAGATTCGGCTATTAGAGTCCCGCCGGTGCCGAGTGTCGACGAGCTGGTCCCTCCGGCGGCCGAGCTGAAGGTCCTCAGGTCGTTTGCGCGCAAGCGCAACTTCAAGCGGGCAGGCCGAAGATTCCGCAGGGCCGCCAAGGACTTCGGCCTAGAACCTCACCATCGTGTTCTAGACGTCGGCTGTGGGCCGGGTCGCTTCGCCGTCGCCCTATCCGGCTACCTGAACGAGCAGGGAAGCTACGTCGGGCTGGATGTCTCTCGGGAGGCGATCGATATCTGCAACCGCTTCATCGGATCGAAGCTGCCTCGCTTCGACTTCGTCTGGGCCGAGGTCGCCAATCCAAGGTACAGCGACTCAGTGACTGTGCGAGCTTCTGATTACCGCTTTCCATTCGAGGATGGGTCGTTTGACTTCGCCTTCTCGAACTCGCTGTTTACCCACCTCCTGCCTGCCGACGCCAGGCATTACGTAGGCGAAATCGGTCGGGTGCTGAAGCCCGGCGGACGGAGCTTCAACACGATCTTCGTGTTAAACGACGAGGCCCGACAGCTACTCGATCGTGAGGACCCAGCGCACGTTGTTCCCTACGAGGTGGACGGGGTAGCGCGGGTCAAGGACCGCGAGCGCCCCGAGGCTTGGATCGCAGTCGAAGAGGACTTCATTCGCGAGGCCCATCGCTCTGCAGGGCTGCGGATCGAAGAGATTCGGTACGGGGCCTGGCCGGGTCGCGACACCCCCGGTGTTGGATTCGGAAAGAAGGACGCGGTCCTGGCGGTCAAGCGGTAGGGACGCTGCCCTCGAATACGATGCCCGGATTCCAAGGCCGGGTCCGATGCGATCAGCGACGCGCCAAACCGTGGTCCAGGACGCACCTCGACCGGCGTCCCGCCGCCGATCGAGGGCCGCGATCGGCGTCGTCGCGGTGGCCGCGCTGATCGCCGGTGGCTGCGGTGGCGCATCCAAGCCGACAACGGCAACGCACCCGGCCCAGCCCGTGCACGGGCGGGAGCCGGCCGTCGCGCAGGCACCGAACATCGTCCTCGTCATGACCGACGATCAGGCGATCCCCCAGGCAAGGCCTCAGGCGATGCCCAGGGTCAACGAGCTGCTCGGCGACCGGGGGACGCGGTTCAGCAACGCGTTTCTGACGACCCCCCGATGCTGTCCGTCACGGGCGACCCTGGAGACCGGGCAGTACGGGCACAACAACGGCGTGCTCAGGAACGATTACACGGATCTTCGCCACAAGGCCGACGTGCTTCCGGCGTGGTTGCGGCGCGCCGGTTACGTGACCGCGCACGTCGGCAAGTTTCTCAACAACTACAGCGAGGCTCGCCCGGCTGCCGTGGCGCCGGGTTGGGACGAGTGGTATACGCAGCTCGACAGCAGTGAGGACACGTACTACGGCTGGGACCTGTCGGTCAACGGCAAGACGGTGCATTACGGGGATGGGAACCGGGACTATGCGCCGGGGGTCTTCGCAACGGATGCGAAACGGCTCGTGCGACGCTACGTTCCCCGCAAGCGGCCGCTCTACCTCGAGCTCGATGAGATCGCGCCGCACCCCGGCCCGGGCGGGGAGAACACGGGTTGCCTGGGCAGCCCGGTTCCAGCGCCGCCCGACCTGAACCGCTTCCGCCACGCACGGCTGCCCAGGCCGCCATCCTTTGACGAGGCGAACGTGGGCGACAAGCCGGCCTTCATCCGCCATCTGCCGCGTCTTGACCGCACGTACCTCAGGAGCATCCTGAAGCGCTACCGGTGCGGCCTCGCCTCGCTGCAAGAGGTCGACCGCACGGTCGCGCAGCTGTACAGGGAGGTTGGACGGCTCGGCGAGCTGGGCAACACCGTCTTCATCTTCTACACCGACAACGGCATCTTCCTTGGGCAGCACCGCATCGAAGGGGGAAAGATCTACCCCTACCAGGAGTCGTACCGGACCCCGCTGTTCATCCGCCTTCCGGCCCGGTACAGAAACGGCCGACCGAGGGTGGCGGAGGTGCGCCAGCCGGTGGCCAACATCGACCTGGCGCCAACCCTGCTGCAGCTGGCACACGCCAAGCCCTGCCGGCGAAGCGGTCACTGCCGGGTGCTGGACGGCCGTTCTCTGCTGCCGCTTCTGCGGGGAAAGCATCCGTCCTGGGCGGCCGATCGTCCCCTGGGGGTCGAGCTCGGGCTGGTGGACCCGGCCAAGCCGAAGACCCCGTGCACTTATCGAGGGGTGCACGTGCCCGGTGCGGTCCTCATCCGGTACACGAGCATCGGCGACGCCAGCGGCGAGAGCTGCCGGAGGACGATCGCCAGGGAGCGCTACGACCTGGAGGCGGATCCGTACGAGCTCTCCAACCTCTGCCCGGGAGGCGCGACTTGTCCGTCGGACCCAACGCAGTGGCGGCTGAGGGACCTGCTCGCGCGAATGCGCGACTGCTCGGGGATCCGCGGTCGCGATCCCCGCCGGCCGGGGAGGAGCTTCTGCGGCTAGCTGTCCTGACCCGACACGTCGTGAACACGGCTGATCGGCGGCCGGTCCCCGATCCCTGAGTGGGGTCGCTGCTCGTTGTAGTAGCGGAGCCAGTGTGGCAGGGCCTTGGCGCGGTCGGCCGAGGAGCGGTAGGCGAGCCCGTGCCCCCATTCGCGGGCCAGCGTCTGCTGGAAGCGCTCGACCTTGCCGTTGGTTTGTGGCCGACGGATCTCGATGTAGAGATGGCGGATGCCGCGGGCCCCGAGCAGCTCGGCGAGGCCGCGGTTGCGCTTGTAGGAGAAATGGTTGTCGCTCATCAGGCGCCTGACCTCGATCCCGTGCGAGGCAAAGAAGGCAAGCGCTCGCTCAACGAAGGCGGTGACCGTGGGGGCGCGCTCGTCCGGGTGCAGCTCCGTGTAGGCCAGGCGCGAGTGATCGTCGACCGCCGAGTGGGCGAACTCATAGCCGACCCGCTGGCGCTTCTCGGCCCCGGTCACGTGACGATCGCCGGTGACCGCGTGACCGGGCCGCGAGAAGCGCGCAAAGCGCTTCACGTCGACGTGCAGGAGGTCGCCCGGGCACGGCCACTCGTAGCGGACCACCTCCTCGCGCCGCGGCCGCTCGGGCCGCGAGATCCCGTGACGGGCGAGGGTGCGGTGGACGGTCGAGTGGGGGTGGCCGGTGATCCCGGCGATCAGCCGCGGTCCCCAGCCGGTGTGGCGGCGGGCCTCGCAGATCCGCTGCTGCTCGCGAACGGCAAGCATCCGCGGCGAGCGGTGGGGGCGGCTCGAGCGGTCGTGAAGGCAGCGAAGCGAGCGGCGCTCGGCGTCGCCTGCCTGAAGCCAGCGGTGCCAGTGCTTGTGGGCGGTCGCCGGGGAGACGTTGAACAGCCTCGCCGCGCCCCTGATCGACAGCCCCGCTTCGATCGCAAGGCAGAGCTCGCGCCGAGCGGCCAGTCCGAGCTTGGCCCTAGGGTGAGTCGTCATCCGGGTCCTCCTTGCTTGAGGTCGTTGAGCAACCCCAAGCCTCGGGATGGGCCCGGATGCCTTTTCGGCGACGGACCGCGGCTCCGCGGAGCCGCGGTCCGAACGCCTCAGGTGTTCACTACGTCTTTGGGCAGGTCATCTAGCGCCCCACGGAGAGGTCGCAACCGGTCGAAGATGAAGCGACCCACCCTTCCGCAGCCAATGGCGTGCTGACCGGCCCCAGTTCGGGGGCCGGCCGGGCGACCGGGTTTGAGCTGGCCAGCCGCGGCCAGCCCAACGCGGCCAACATCGAGTCCGCGCTCGAACGCAACCGCGCCTTCGCCGCCGCCGGCGGCCATCGGGACGCCGTCGTCTTTCCCAGCCTGCGCCTGTTCGTGATCACCTGTCTCGACCCGCGCGTCGACCCCGCGCACTTCCTCGGCCTCGGCCTCGGCGACGCGATGGTCGTCCGCAACGTCGGCGGGCGGGTCACCCCGGAGGTGATCAACGATGTCGCCTTCATCGGCCAACTCGCCGAGGGTGCACTGCCCGGCGGTCCGCTGTTCGAGGCCGCGGTGATCCACCCTCCTGGTCACGCAAGGGAAGCACTCTGCACAGCGGTGCGCTCGCCTCCTCCTTCTCGTCGTTTGCGCTAGCAACGGAGCGTGAGCATCACTGCGACGTCCAGTGAGCGCAGGGCCATCTCGCGCGGCTAGGCAGAATCCCGCCGGTGCTCCCCGAACGTTGCACACGATGGGTGATCGAGGCGATCGGTCGAGGTAGCCGGATCGTGGTCGCGCGGCGGTTGGGCTTGGGCGGCTGGCATGTCAACCACGCGGTGGACGTGCTCGATCCCCGTGGTTCCCTGCATCAGCTCGTTCTCCGCCGTTGGGCGCGAGCCGGCTGGGAGGAGGACGACCCCGATTACACGGCCGAGAGGGAGGCGCGCGTGCTTGAGCTACTGCGCGCGAGCGCAGTTCCCGCGCCCGAGGTCCTCGCGGCCGATCTCCTGGGAGCGTCCTGCGGTGTGCCGGCGCTGTTGCTGAGCCGCCTTGTCGGCCGGCCGCCTCACCCCGCTGTGGCCGAACTCGAGGGTTTCTGCCGCCAGCTCGCCGACACGCTCGCGGCGATCCACGACTTAGGCGGGATCGCGGAGGGCCGCCTTGAGCCATACCGCCTCTATTACGACCGCGAGCACGCCAGCCCAGTCGCGTGGCTCCCTGCCACAAGGGTCTGGATCGAGGCGACCGAGGCTGTCCGCGAGACCCCGCCGCCCACCCCTATGACGCTGATCCACCGCGACTACCACCCCGACAACACGCTCTGGTTTGAGGGCTTGCTGACCGGAGTCGTGGACTGGACGCAGGCCTCCTGGGGTCCGCCGGCGCTCGACCTGGGCCATATGCGCTGGAACTTGGTCGCCGATTACGGCCAATCGGTGGCCGACCGGTTCCTCGCCTGCTACCAGTCGATCACGGGACACCCTGTGCACGAGCACCCCTACTGGGACCTCCTGAGCCTGTTGGACCTGCTCCTCGACGGCGACGAGCCCGGCGACATCGACCCTGCCGACCTCCGTCGCTTCGAGGACTACGCACGGGCGCTGCTGAGGCTCATGAACTGAGGTGGCCGTGATTCCACCGAGTCCTCGGAGGCAGGCATCATCTGTACCAGGAGAATGCGGTGACGAACCGGAGAGGAGCGACCTGATGTTGGATCACATTGGCTTCGGAGTGTCGGATTACGAGCGCAGCAAAGCGTTCTACTCCGAGGCGCTCGCGCCGCTGGGTATTGAGCTGATCAAGGAGCCGCTCGGGCGCGCGGCCGGATTCGGACGCGCCGGCAAGCCCTTCTTCTGGCTCGAGGACACGCGCCCGCCGGTCACCCAGGTTCACGTCGCCTTCAACTGCGAGTCGCGTGATGTCGTCGACGCCTTTCACGAGGCGGGACTGCCCACCGCCGGGATCGACAACGGAGCGCCCGGTCTGCGCCCGATCTACAACGAGCACTACTACGGCGCCTACGTCCTCGATCCCGATGGCAACAACATCGAGGCGGTCTGCCACAGTCCGGCGTAGGACGCGGCTACATCGGGGCCCACGCCGCCAATGTTAAGCATTGCCACGCACCGGAATCGCGTCGAACAAATAATGCAACGGCAAGCCGACGCAGTGCTCCTTGTCGCGCAGAGCAGCAGCGATCCGCCGCTAGCATGGCGTGATTGACGCAGCAACGCGCAAGGGGCCGCTACCTTCGGGCGCGGCGCGTGTTGAGGGAGTGACGCGGGACGTAGGCGAGTAACGAGGAGGGGAGCGATGACACGCAAGTCCAGGTGTGCGCGCCGCGAATCGTGCCTCTCGAGGCGAGCGTTGGCGGCTGCGACGGTCCTGCCGCTCGCCGTGATCGTCGTGACGGCTGCCTATGCGAGGTCGCCAGGGGACCTCGATCCCTCATTTGGTCATCACGGCCTGCGCATCGTGCGCAATGCGAATGAGGCCTCGCAGGCAGTCGCCGTCGGGCGAAAGGGCAGGATCGTGGTCGCTGGCAGCCGCACTGTGGCCCGGCTGCGTGCGAACGGGCGACTCGATCGCTCCTTCGCGGACGGCGGCATCGCGAGCATCGACACCTCCTCGAGGATCTACGGGCCGGATTACTCCTCGCTTGCCGTCGGTTCGCACGGCAGCATCTACGTGGCCGTGGACACCTGCACCGCGGACGAACGACATTGCGGCTTTGCCGTGAGCCGCTTGAAGCGGAACGGGGCCGTGGACCGCTCGTTCGGGCAGGACGGCACGGCCAGTGTGGAATACCCGGGAAGGGAGTCCTTTTCGCCATCGATAGCGATCGCCCGCGGCGGGAATCCGGTCGTCACCGGGCTCATCTGTGACTCATACCTGCGGGACTGCAATTTCGGGCTCGCACGCCTGGATCGCCGTGGGCGTCTGGACTCATCGTTCGGCAATGGCGGCAAGCTGATCGCGTCGGTGGGGCCCGGGGGAAGGTGTCGTTCGGTCCGAGCGCAGCTCAGCCCAATGGCGCTCGAGTCCCGGGGGCACATCGTGATGGGTGCCTACTGCGGGCGCACGGTCGCGCTCGCCCGGTTTAGGCCGGACGGCCACTTCGACCGCTCCTTCGGGGAGCGCGGCAAGGTGAACCGAAGACATCTCGGCATCTCCTTCCTGACCGCCCTGACGGTCGACCCCAAGAATCGACTCGATGTCGTCGGACCGCGCCACTCAAACGCGTACAGAGTCGTGCGATTCCAACCCAGCGGCAAACTCAACTCCTCGTTCGGCAACCACGGAAACGCGACGGTCAAGTTCCCCGAGAAGCGGGTCAACTACGTATACCCGACCTCAGCGTCGATCGATTCCCGCGGCCGCATCGTCGTGGCCGGGAATGCCTTCGGCTTCAGCTTTGCCCGCTTCACATCCCACGGTCATCTCGACCGCCACTTCGGCCACCACGGTCACGTGGTTACCGGCCGCTCCGTAGTCAACGGGACCGGCCAAGGGCTGTTCGGCGCCACATCCGTGGCGATAGACGGACGCGACCGGATCGTGGCCTCTGGCCTTCAGAGAAAAAACCGCGAGCGTCACTTCGCCGTCGTCCGCCTGCTCGGCTGAGGCGCCTGCTACGCGCGCCAAAGCGCCGCCGGTCGCCACTCAGCACCGGCGGCGTAGCGGACTAGGCCCGGCGCCGGCTGCGCCGCGGCCACGGCTCGACCTTCAGCGTCGCCTCCGGGAACGTCAATGCTGCTTCGCGCTGAACGTGTCGTCCTTGCGGAAGCCGAGGCCGCGCGCTGGCCGGACGCGGAAAAGGATGGTGCGTCCGCCCCTATCGTGCTGGCTGAACGCGCACTCGTAACCACGTACTACCACCCCACCAGCGGAACTGCAGGCCGAGTACCAGCAGCTGCTCGACAAGAACAGCGAGACCATCTCAGTGACTCATCGGGCGGCGGCCGCTGCTCAATCCGGCGATAGGCAGGAGTACCAGGCCCAGATCGCCAAGGGGCAACGAAATCAACGCGGCGAAGGCCCCAATCGCGAAGGAGCTCGGGATCCCGAACTGCGCCGAAGCAAAGTAGGCGCGCCCAACGCACAGGCCCGGGTCGAACGGCCCTCCGAGCGGTCGGCTAAACCGGCTTTGCAGGGCTGCTGCTTTCGCGTGAGGCGGCAAGCCGACTCGCCGCTCGTAACTCCCGCGCTGCGTCTCACAACCCCGGCGGGCCGCCACGTGTGACGGCCGTTGGGCAGCTCTGGTGGGCAGACGGTGGCCCTGAGCGGGCTCCAGGCTCAGCGCCGGCGGATCGACAGGGCTATATGGCTGACCGTCCGGCTCACGGGCACCACGCGCTCGACGCCGGAGGCGCCTCGGTAGGCGCCCGTGCCTCCGGTGATCACGAGCTCGAACGAGCGGTCGTTTTGTTCGTTGGTCACGCCTTGGAGCGCGATCGCGCCGTGCGGCAGGACGAGCATCGCGGTGAGCGCGATCGTCTTGCCAGGGACCGTCTCGACCCCTGTGACGTGCTCGCGGCCGAGCCTGCGGCCGCCGTGGTTGTAGAGCTTGTCGCTGGCGATCACCAGATCGCCGGCCGAGTCGTCACTGGGCGGGTTATCGACGAACTGAAATACGTCCTGACGGGCAATGAGGCGCATGGGGTCGGCGTTCGCTTGCGCCTGGTGACCGTCGGCCGCTGCCGAGCCACCGCTCATGACAAGCGCCAGGAGCCCTGCGACAGCCGCCGCGACGGCGACCGCGGCAGTCGCGCGTGAGCGTAGGAATGCGGGGTTGATCGTCATGTGTTCCTCGTTTTCTCGTTGGTCCTGACTACGAGTGGCTGCCATCGAGGCGGCGGCGATTGCGGACGATGGTCACCACCGCAACGGCGATGAAGAACACCGCGAGCGCGAGGAATCCGAACCAGGCCACACCGCTGAGCACGCCGAGGGCGCCCGAGTTCTCGTGCTTTAGCAAGCCAGCCGCCACGAAGCAGACGACGAGCAGGGCGCCGAGCGGGATCAGGGTCTGTCGCTTGATCATTTCTTACCTCCGGTTGGCGGTTTCGAGGTGAGGCCAGGCTAGGCCCGGCGGGGCGCCACGTCATCGGCCGAGCACATGAATTCGCATACACCCATGGGATGATTTCCATGCCCCTCCGGTCATGTCCTGGGTCGATGTGCAAGGGCAGCCGGTCGTCTATTTTCGCGGCATGCACTCAAGACTCGTGCGGCGCATTCGAGGACTTCCGGCCTTCGCGGCGGACGCGTCAGTTGCCATCGCGCTCGCGATCGTGGCCGAGCTCGAGGTGCTGGGCTCGACGAACTTTCCGGGGTCTGACGTAGCGGCGGCCGTCGCGATTCCGGCGATGACGCTGCCGCTGGCCTGGCGGCGGCGGGCTCCGGTGGCGGCGGTTGCGATCGTCTACGCCGCCTACGCCGCGCAGGCCGGCGCCGGCGGGCACGCCGAGCAGAGCGTCGCCGTGTCGATCGCGCTGCTGGTGGCGATCTACTCGATCGCCGCCCATGCCCCGAACGCCAAGGTCGCCCTCGCCGGACTCGTCCTGGGCCAGGCGGTCGCCTGGACCGCGCTGGCGCTCGAGGGCGGTCGGGGCGCCGGCGACTACGTCTTCTCGCTGCTCCTGGGAGGGGGTGCGTGGCTCGGCGGGTACGCGGTCAGAAGCGGCCGGCTGGTCGCCGCCCGGCTCGAGCGGCGCGCCGAGCGCGCCGAGGCGATGAGCGCGGCCGAGCGCGAGCGCGCGGTGGCCGAGGAGCGGGCGAGGATCGCCCGCGAGATGCACGACGTCGTCGCGCACACGATGAGCGTCGTCGTGGTGCAGACCGGCGCCGCCCGCCAGGTGCTGCGCTCCCAGCCTGAGCGAAGCGAGGGGATGCTGCGCTCGGTGGAGACGACCTCTCGCCAGGCGCTCGCGGAGATGCGCCGGCTGTTGGGGCTCGTTCGCACCGACGCAGAAAACTTGGGCGTTACTCCGCAGCCCGGACTCGCCCAGCTCGACGAGCTCGTGGGGCGGGCGCGCGAGGCGGGACTCGAGCTGCGCGTTGAGCGCGAGGGCGAGGCACGCTCGCTTCCCGCCGGGGTCGACCTCGCCGCCTACCGGATCGCACAGGAGGCGATCACCAACGCGATCAAGCACGGCAAGGGCCCCGCGAACCTAGCGGTGCGCTACCGAACGAAGGGGCTCGAGATCGAGCTCCGCAACGTCGTCGGCGAGCGGAGCGGCGGAGGCGCGGGACACGGCCTGATCGGCATGCGCGAGCGAGCCGTTCTCTACGGCGGCACGCTCGAGGCAGAAGGCGAGGGCGCTGAGTTCAGGATCCGCGCCTGCCTGCCGTTGGACGAGGAGCCGAAATGAGCGTTCGGGTTCTGATCGCCGACGACCAGGAGATGATCCGGACCGGCTTTCGGCTGATCCTCGAGCAGGGCGGCATCGAGGTGGCGGCGGAGGCCGCCGACGGGATCGAGGCGGTCGAGGCGGCCCGCAGAAGGCGTCCCGATGTGGTGCTGATGGACGTTCGGATGCCGCGCCTCGACGGCATCGAGGCGACCCGGCGCCTGCTCGAGGGATCGCCGAGGCTCGATACCCGCGTCCTCGTGCTGACCACCTTCGACCTCGATGAGTACGTCTACGGGGCGCTGCGGGCCGGCGCCAGCGGCTTTCTGCTCAAGGACCTTCCGGCCGAGCAGCTCGCCGCCGCGGTGCGGGCGGTCGCCGCGGGGGATGCGCTCCTTGCCCCCGCGATCACCCGGCGGCTGATCGAGCGCTTCGCCAGCTTGCCCGATCCCGGAGCCGAGGAGCCGCCGGGCTATGAGGAGCTCACCCCCCGTGAACGCGAGGTGTTCGCCATGGTTGCGCGTGGCCTGACCAACGCTCAGATCGCCGACCGGCTCGTGGTCAGCGAGGCGACGGTCAAGACCCACGTGGCGCGGGTGTTCTCGAAGCTCGACCTCCACGACCGCGCCCAAGCCGTGGTGCTGGCGTACGAGTCGGGGATCGTCCGGCCCGGCGGGAGCGAAGACGGTTGAAGCGAGAGTCGGGCGCAGGGCCTGAATTACCTGGCGCCGCTCACCGGAATCGCGTCAAACAAATAATGCAACGGCAAGCCGAGCCACTACTTCTTGCGCGCGCATTGCGCGAGTGCGGCTAGGCCGGCGGCGTACTGCTGCGATTGTCCGAAGCAGGCACCTGGTAGGCCCGCCTCCAGACGCCCGCATGACCGGAGAAGGGCAACGCGAGCGGAGATGTAGGACGTCACGAATGCTGAACGGCGCCGTTAACAGTTGCCGCCGGCCCGGATTCAACCTGCTCCGTGGCTATCCGTCGTCTCCAACCCTAACCGCCGTGGGAGTCTCGGCCTCGATCGCGGCCTCGACCTCGCGCTCGAGGCCGCCGTGCTCCAGTTCCTCGACGACTTCGCTCTCCTCGTGGCGCGAGCCGAACGTGCCGATGACCGGCAGGTCACGCTCGGCCGAGAGCTCGTCGAGCGCCTCCTGCATCATCGCCGTGACGGCGTGGTAGACGACCTCCTCGTCGGGATCGGGGCCGAATCGACGGCGCAGGTCGATCCTCGGCAGGACCTGGACCGTGATCTGGGAGGGCAGCGGGATCCGCCCCGGCAGGTCCAGCACCGTCACGCCGAAGGGAGGCGCGATTTGAATCGGGATGACCTTGAGACGCAACAGCCGGTCGAGGGCAAGGAGGTGAGAGAGCCGCTCGCCGCGGGTCAAGAAGAGGGCAGTCTCCTGGCCGCCAATCGCCACCACGGGGACGATCGGCACGTCGGTCGCAAGCGCTAGGCGGACGAAGCCGCTGCGGTGGCCGAAGTCGATCTCCCCCGAATGCCAGGAGGGGCGATAGGTCTCGTGGTCCCCGCCGGGATAGACCAAGAGCGCCGCGCCCTTCCCCAGCGCCGCCGTCGCGTTCTTGTGGTTGGCCGGGATTGTCCCGTACTTGCGCAGTAGCGCAAGGCCTGGCACCTGGAAGACGAGGTCGTGGGCGAGCTGGTGAAACAGCCGGTCGGGCCCGAAGTAGTTGTAGAAGCCGTAAGCGAAGGCGAACGTGTCGGCGATCAGCGTGCCACCCGAGTGGTTGCCGACCAGCAGCACCGGTCCCTCGGCCGGAATCTGCTCGAGACCGCGCAGCTTGGGGCGGAAGTAGAGCTGCGCCAAGCGCCTGTAGACCGGCAGGGTCTCGCGGATGATCCGCGGGTCGCGCTCGGCCAGCGGGTCCTCAGCGCGGGAGCCGAGCAGGTCGCTGACCGTTACCGAGGCGGTTACGCGGGCGGCACCGAGCGCCTGGCTGACGATCTCTCTCACTCGCTTCCCCTAGCCCTCCAGGAGGGAGTGCGAAAAGCCTCCGGAGCAGAAACCCCGACCGTCCGGGCCGAGCGCCCGGCGGAGCTGACACTCACTCGTGTTGTCGCGGCGCCGTCGCCAACTCTGGGCTTTGCTCCTGATCCCTTTGCTCCTGATCCGTCAGTGTTCATGACATGGTCTCCCAGGAATGAGGCTAGGTCTCAGCGGGCAGCGCGGCATCGGGTGTTTCCCGCACGCTCGACGCGGGGAAGCCGCAGCCCTCTGGTGATCCCCGCCGCGCGTCGCAAGCGCATCCGGGGTGGCCAGGTGCGGCTGGCCCTGCAGGTGAGCGGCGTCAGCTTCACCGGCGCTCTGCAGCCGCGTCTGGGGGAGGCTCGGCGACCGGCCCGGATGGGCGCGGGGCCACGGCGATCAGATCGCAGGTGACGTCTCGACGACCACTGCGATCTATGACCGGTTGCGGCCGAAGAGGTCGTGCGCCCTGACCCACTCTGCGACGACGATTGCCCAGCCGAGTGAGAGCTCGCCGCAGAGCACCGTTGCAGCGACGATCTCGGCGAGCTTGCGGACCTTGCCGGTCCCGTGGCAGCCGAGCAGCTCTAGACATTCGCGCTGGGTCGCGAGCCCCGTGCCGCCGCCGTAGGTGGCGACGATCAGCGATGGGAGCGTGATCGAGGCGTAGTAGTCGCCGTTGGGGAGCAGCTCACTGAAGCCCAGCGCCGCTGAGGATTCGGCGACATTGGCTGCGTCCTGGCCGGTGGCGATGAACAGCGCGGCGATTCCGTTCGCGGACTGCAGGCCGTTGTTGTTGACCCCGGACATGAAGCCACCCAGGTTCGACACCTGGCGCGCCCGGAACAACTCGGCGCCGCTCGTGTGCATTTGCTCCTCGATCAGGGCGGCGGGAATCGTGGCCTCCGCGACCACCCGCTTGCCCCGCGTGCGCAGCACGTTGACCTGCGAGCTCTTCTTGTCGGTGGCGAAGTTCGACTCCAGATAGAAGTTGGTGATGCCCTCGTAGGTGGAGGTGATCCACGCGCACGCCGCGGCGGTCGCCTTGCCGGTGAGGTTCTGGCCCGCGGCGTCGCCCGTCGTGTAGTCAAATCGCGTGAACAGGATCCGGCTGGCGGAGTACTGCTCGATGCCGCGCAGCCGGCCGGTACGGGTGGTCGTCTCCGCCGCCTGCTTGATCTCCGCGAAGTGCTCCGTGAGCCACTTCCCGAACGCCCGTGCCTCGCGGGCGCTCTCGAACACGAACGCGGGGGCGCGCTGCATGGCGTCGTCCAGGATCGTCGTCTTCACGCCGCCGGCCTCGCGCAGCGTCTTCATGCCGCGGTTGTAGCTCGCCACCAGCGTGCCCTCGCTGGTGGCCAGGGGAACGTAGAACTCGCCCTGCGCGTGCTCCCCGTCGACGAGCATGGGGCCGGCGATGCCGATCGGCACCTGCGCGACGCCGGTGAAGTGCTCGACGTTGCCGGGAAGTGTCGACGGATCGACCGAGTAGTGGGAGACGTGCTCCAGTCTCACGCGTGTCTCTTCACGTAGGAAGGCCCGGCGGGCTGCCGCGGCCTCGGGCGTGTAGTCGTTATCGCGATCACGCGGGATCTTCTTGCGCTTCGATCGAGGAGGTGTCATGTCGTTTGGGCAATCGCGATGCCGTCGTGCACTCGAGGGGATTCGAGGAACTCGCGGATCGCATCGTGGGTCTGCCGCGGACGCTCGACCTGCGGCACGTGTCCGCAGTCGAGCTCGACGTGGCGAGACTGGGGGAGGGCGTCGGTGACGTGTCGGGCGAAGGCGACCGGCACGAGCCTGTCGCGACCGCCCCAGACGAAGAGCGCCTGTGGCTGAAGTCCCGGCAGCCTTGACCAAAACCCCTCTTCACCGTGCGGTTCTTCCAGATAGACGTGGCGAGCGGCCGCGTAGAACGCGGCTCGACCTGCCGGCGTCAGATAGGCGCGCAGGAACTCGTCTACGCCGGCGGCCGCCCAGCCTTCATCGGCGCCCGGGATGAGGCGGCGCACGATCGCATCCACGACCCCCGGCGGGGCGAGCTGAAACAGACCGAGCTCGGGCCGCACGAAGCGAAGCACGGGCGCCCAGGGGCGGCCCCGGCGCCATGCCAGCGAGGGGGCGAGGAGGACCAGACGGTCGACGCGGTCCGGATCCCGCAGCCCAAGCTCCAGCGCGACCCGTCCGCCGAGGCTGTTCCCGATCACGTGTACCCGCTCCAGCTCGAGAGCGTCGAGCAGGTCGATCACCGCTTGGGCAAAGAAGCGCGCATCGTAGGCCGCGCCGATCGGCTTGTCGGAGTCGCCGAACCCCGGGAGATCGACGGCGATGACGCGAAAGCGGCTCGCCAGCGCGGCCACGGTGGGCAGGAACGATCCCTTGGTCCCGCCCAGCCCGTGCAGTGCCACGACGGGTGGGCCGCTGCCCGCCTCCAGAGTCGATAGCCGGGCGCGGCGCGTGGCGATTGTGCGGAAGCGCA
Organism: uncultured Actinomycetes bacterium; assembly: GCA_963702195.1. Taxonomy (GTDB): domain Bacteria; phylum Actinomycetota; class Thermoleophilia; order Solirubrobacterales; family 70-9; genus AC-56. The sequence goes on from OY969725.1 coordinate 1,043,941, forward strand.
AGCGTCCCGGCTCAGAGACCCCGCTCGTCGCCGCCAGGAACCCCACGCCCAGGTGGAGGTTCCGGCGGATCACCAGACCGCCCGAGTAGTAGGCGCTCATTCCGCCGCGGACGTCGTCGGCGATCGCTGTCCAGGTCTTCGGATCGGCGGTGAGCGTTGCGTTGGCGTCACCCTCGGCGGGCATGAGGCGCGCCGTGCTCCCTTCGAGCACCGCGTCCCACGCATCGCCTCCGACGACCGCCAGGCGTACGCGTGCGCGGTCGCCCTGCGGCTCGAAGGCCGTGCGGTCGTAGCGGCCAGCCAATGTCTGCAGTGCGCGCGGGTAAGCCGTCACACGGTCGGGTCCTCAACGCCGATGATATGCGCGGCCTCGCGGCGGTGGAGGCGAGCTGAACGGGAGTCGAACACCATACGATGTAAATAGGAGTTATACCATCGGTTACACTCTGGCCGTGACCCACCAGCCCCGGGCGGCCCTTCGACGCGCGCGCGAGCGCAAAATCGTCGACGCGACCCGGGCTCTGTTCGACGAGCGCGGGATCCAGGACGCCCGCATCGACCGCATCGCCCGCCGAGTAGGAATCAACAAGGCTCTCATCTACCGGCACTTCGCCTCCAAGGAGGAGCTGTTCGTGCTGACGATCACCCGCTACCTGTCCGAGGTCGACGCCCTGCTTCAGGCCGTAGACGAGGAGACGAGGGACCCGCCCGAGCGGCTGCGCCACGGCTTCGAGGCCTTCGCTGATTACGGGATCGAGCATCCCGCCTTCCTCGACTGCGCCCTCTCGCTCCTCCGCCAGCCGGCCCAGGATCTGCGGGCGGAGGTCTCCGACGCCGTGTGGCTGCGTCTGGGCCGGGGGATCGGGGCGTGCATCGGATGGCTCGCCGACGTCCTGCGCGACCTGGGCGTGCCCGATCCCGACCTGCGCGCCAACCAGCTTTACCTGCAGGGGATCGGGGTCCTGCATCTCGCCCGCTCAGGTGTGGGATTGCGCGCGATCGCGCCCGGCGTGGCGGAGGCCTTCCCCGTGAGCCCCCCGGAGGTGCGAGCCGCTTGCGTGCAACTCGCGCTCGACGCGGCCGACCTCGACAAGCGGGGTCCCGAATACATCCATGCGACCGAACGGAGCCCAACCTGATGGAGAAGACGACGCTTCAAAGGCCCCCAAGCTGGGGTGCCCCCGGTGAGCCCCTCGGGCCCTACGAGGAGGTCACCCTGCACGGCCATACGGTCGGCTTCCAGGCTGCCGGCGAGGGGCCGCTGCTGGTGCTGCTGCACGGGATCACGTCGACCTCGGATGCCTGGCGCGAGGTGATGCCAACGCTGGCCGAGCGCTACACGGTGATCGCCCCCGACATGATCGGCCACGGCCGCTCGGCCAAGCCCAGGGGCGACTACTCGCTCGGCGCCTACGCGGCCGGGGTCCGCGACCTGCTGGGGCTGCTCGGCTTCGAGCGCGGCACCGTCGTCGGCCACTCGCTCGGCGGCGGGATCGCGATGCAATTCGCCTACCTCTTTCCCGAGTACGTGGAGCGGATGGCGCTGATCTCGAGTGGCGGGCTCGGCAAGGAGGTCCATCCGCTGCTCCGCGCGGCGACCCTGCCGGGTTCGGAGTGGGTGCTGCCGCTGCTGGCGAGCGAGTGGTCGGTGCGGGCAGGCGAGGCGGTCGGCTCGGTGGCGATCAGGCTCGGACTCGACGCGGGACCGGACCTCACCGAGTTCGCGCGCGGGTACGCCTCGCTGGTCCACCAGGGCGCCCGCGACGCGTTCCTCGACACGATGCGCAGCGTGATCGGCCCCGACGGCCAGAAGGTCTCGGCGCTCGACCGGCTCTACCTCGCCGACCAGATCCCCTTTCTCTTGATCTGGGGAAACGAGGACCCGGTGATCCCGGTCGAGCACGGCCGCAACGCCCACGAGGTGGTCTCCCACAGCCGCTACGTCGAGATCGAGGGCTCGGGCCACTGGCCGATGCTCGACGCCCCCGAGCGGATCGTCGGCGAGCTGACCAGCTTCATCGAGGAGACCGCGCCGTTCGAATGGTCGCTGGAGCGGGTCCGCGAGCGGCTGCGGCGTGGCCCTGAGGGTTCAGCGACGGACCGATGAGCCTGGCGAGCGAGTGAGACAGGGGCAAAGAACCGGGCCCCTGTGAGGTTCGACTTGCGGTCTCCTACGGAGCCGTCTTCGCATCAAATTGCGGATGTGGTGGCGACCACCCGAAGGTACCGTGGTCGACGATGATGAACGTCGAGGTCACAGTTCGCGGTGCTGTTTCGGAGGCGGCGAAGGATGCGGCCCGGACAAAGGTCGGGCGGCTCGATCGCTTCGTCAAGGGGCCGATACTCGGAGCCCGGATCGTGCTCGTCCAGGAGCCCAACCCGCGGATTGAGCTACCGGCGCGAGCGGAGGGTGAGATCAACCTCGCGGGACGGCCGATCCGGGCGCGGGTCGACGCCTTCGCCATGGAAGCGGCGGTCGATGAGCTTGCCGAGCATCTCCAGCGACAGCTTCGGCGCGCGGTCGAACGCATGATCACGCGGCAGCGCGTTTCTCCGACGAGCCCTCCGGGGGAATGGCGACACGGCTCGCGTTCGAGCCGTGGCGGCAGTTCCTGAGCCCAACCACTCGACCTCGCTTGCCGAGAGCTCGAGCTTCAGCGCAAGCGACGCTGTGATCTTGTCGACCCTGGAGTCAAAGGGGAGCTCCGGCCTTCTGCCCCGGGGCTGGCTCCTTGGTAATTGATGAGCTCGCCCCGCCTCGCAACGGCACTGGCTCATCTGTCGCCTCCTCTTGCGTGAGGGCGGTAGTGCTGGCGATCCGACCCGCAATTAGTCAGACGTGGCCGGCGCGCCCTCAGTTGACGATAGGGCGATCGGCGCAAACCAATAGTGCAAGGCCAGGCGGCTCGCTACCCGTCATTTGCGCGCGAAGCGGGTGGAGCCGACGACCGAGTAGTCCCGGCACCGGGGTCCGAGGGTGACGGACCTGCGAAGCGGCGTGGAGTCCGTTTCGTCGTGGCGAGGCGAGTCGTTCTTGTCTCGCCGCGGGCCGGCGCCCTCGAGGGCAGGGCAGCGAGCACGATCAGCGCCGCCACCGCGGCGACGATCGCGCCAACCGCGAGCGCGAGGTGGCTGCCGCTCATGAACGATGAGCGTGCTGCCTGGGCGAGTAGGGCGCCGGTGCTGCCGCCCACCGTCGAGGCGACGCCAAGCGCGCCGCCGATCGACCCGGTGATCGTGTGAAGCACGCTGGCCGGGATCCGATGAGCGCTGAGCAGCGCGGTGAGGTGATGCTGATAGCGGGTGTTGAGGATGCTGCCGATGACGGCGACGCCAAGCGCGCCGCCGACCTGGATCGCGACGACGTAGGTTGCCGAGCCGACTCCGGCGTCACGGCGGGGCAAAGACCCGAGGACGGAGTCGGCGGCGGTCGGCATCAGAAGCCCCGCCCCAAGGCCGAGGAGCAGCATCCCCGGCAGCACATCGGCGTAGGCGGCGGAGGCGGTCGAGGCGGCCGAGATCTGCCACATGCCGCAAGTGATCGCCACCAGGCCCCCCGCCGCGGTCAGCTTGCTGCCGACTGCTCGAACGATGATCGTCGAGAGCGGCGCGGTGGCGGCGAGCACCGCCGCCGTCGGCAGGATGCGCACCCCCGCCTGAAGTGGCGAGAGGCCGAGGTCGAACTGCAGGAACTGGGTCAGGACGAACACCGCCCCGAACAGCGAGAAGAGCCCGAGCGCAACCGCGGCAAGGGAGACCGAGAAGCGCCGGGAAAGGAAGAAGGAGAGCTTGAGCATCGGATGCGAGCTCCGGGCTTCCCAGGCTGCGAACGCGCACAGTGCAGCGAGGCCCGCGACGCCCGCCGCCATGACGGTCGCCGACGTCCAGCCGCGATTGGGGGCCTCGATGATCGCCCACAACAGCAGTCCCAGACCGAGCATCGAAAGCAGGGCGCCGCCCGGATCGGGCCGTGGGGCGGCGCGGTTTCTCGACTCCGGCACGAGAACGAAGGCGGCGACGATGCCGATGATCGCCACCGGCACATTGACAAAGAACACCGAGCCCCACCAAAACCGGGCCAGCAACAGCCCGCCGGCCACCGGGCCAATCGCCAGTCCGACCCCCATCGTCCCGCCCCAGATCCCCACCGCGCGGCCGCGCTCGGCTGGGTCGCGGAAGACGTTGTCGAGGATCGAGAGCCCGGCGGGAATCACAAGCGCCGCGCCGGCCCCCATCACCCCGCGCCAGGCGATCAGAGGGCCCACCGAACCCGAGAAGGCGGCCCCGAGCGAGCCGATCGCGAACACGGAGAAGCCGCCGATGAGCAGCCGCTTGCGGCCGAGTCGGTCAGCCAGGCTGCCCGCGACGAGCAGGAGCCCCGCGAAAACCATCGCGTAGACGTCGACGATCCATTGCAGCTCGCTGGAGGTCGCGTGCAGCTTTCGCACGAGCGTCGGCAGCGCGACGTTGAGGACCGTGCTGTCGATGTTGACGACCAGGACCGCGATGCAGAGCACGGCCAACACAGCCCAGCGACGCCGGTCTTCGTCCTGCGATCGCCTGGCGATGGGACTGGCCACAGCTCGAACGTACGGCTTACGTCCCAGTTGAGCATCCGTGCTCTTCACGAGAGCCTCCTCCGTAGCGGCTACGGCCTTAACGACACGATCGGGCGCGCCAACGTCGACGGCACCGGCGTGAGCCAGGGCTTCATCATCACCAGCGCCGCCTCCTCCGGGGTGGCGTCAGTCGGCGACCGGGTGGCGGGTCAAGGCCGCCGACCCGAAGACGGCGGTGACGCTCTACGTGATCTGCGGGCCGTAGGCCGCCCGTTCCTCGCCCGTCACGAAGCTCGGGAGCTCATCGGTGTTTGCCCGGGCCGCCACCGCAGTCCGTCTGGCGCCGAACGGCGCTACCGGGGCGAAGCGAGCGTGACTTCAGCGCCCGCCGAGACGCTCGCGGCTCGTCCGAAGCGAGCGCGCGAGGATCTCGCCAAACCAGACTTCCCGGGTTCGACGGTGCGGTCCAGGGCGAAGCATCGGCTTGCGATCGACGCCGAGGACCGCCCGATCGCCCTGGTCCATTGGCGTTCGACAGCAACGCTGCGGTCGTAGGCGATCTGCCGTCCATCGGGGCAGACGCCGCCGCCACGCGTTCGGCCTACCCAGCCGGCTCGGCAAGCAGCGCAATCGCGCCCATCAGCGCCGCCACGGCCCCGAAGCCGATCTTCCGGGGCAGACCCCGCGACGTCCGCAGGGCGATCACTGCCTGGATCGCGTAATAGGCCGCAAAGGCCCGAGAGGCGATGGCGATGATCTCGAAGGTACCGACCGTGGCGGCAAGCGCGATCGCGGCGGCGCCGCTCACCAGGTAGGTTCGCGAGCCCCTCATCCAGCGGCTGAGGCCACGCAGGTTGCCGTCGGCGGCGACCGTGTCTGCGGTCGCGGCGCTGAACTGGCTCAGCACCGCGGAGAGCACCAACGGGAGCGCGAGGATCGGGGCCACGCGGTCGGTCACCTGGATCAGGGTGTCGTCGGCGCCCGCCGAGGTGCCGAGGCCCATCAGCGGCGTCGCCAGGGCGACGAAGGCAACGTAGATCGATGCCGAGACGAGCTGCGCGACGCGCGAGGCCCAGACACGGGTCTCGGCGTCGTACTCATCGCTCAGATAGCGCACGGTCTCGAAGCCCTGCACCGTGATGACGATGCCGCCGAGGACCAGCAGCACCCGCCCGAGGCCGAGGCCCGGGATCGGGGGCAGAGTCAGCCCGGCGCCGAGCAGTGCCCGACCGTCGTCGATCACGAATGCGAAACCGAGCACCGTGGTCAGTCCGAGCACCGTCGCAAGCGCGATCCGCTCGAGCAGGTCGAGGCCGGAGAACCCGCGTACGACGCCGACGGTGGCGATCAGCCCCACCGTCGCGCAGGCGAGGATCCGCTCGGCCGACATCGATCCGCCCGCGACCGCGTAGTCGATGATGTAGGCGGCCATGATCCGCAGGTAAAGGGCGACCGAGATCACGTAGGCGACGACGATCACCGCGTCGGCGATGCGCTCGAGCCGGCCCGTCAACGGGTCTAGCTCACCGGCCTCGGTGAGCGGCTCGACCACGCGCACGCAATGGCGGATCGCGGTGCCGACGAACCAGGCGACGGCGCAGACGCCGATCGCTCCGAGCACCGACAGCGCGCCGAGGGTGCGCTCGAGGACCGGGACGATGATCAGGAAGCCCGAGCCGAAGATCGAGGCGAGCGGGGTGGCGGTGGCGAGGAGGACGCGGCGGTGGCTGAGGGGCTTGGCGGGCGCGGGCACCCAGCCACTCGATCACATGCGTCGGTCTTGACGACCAGATTGGCTGGTTCGCGATGTAGCCGCCTTCCCCTGAGTGCCGCCAAGTCTGGAGCTGACTTCTGCTTTCGCGCGAGGCTGTCGCACAAAGGGCCGATAGGAGCCGATCTCCGCCTCGGTTAACAACCTGGGACAACCTCGGCTTGGTTCACCACGCACTCGACCATCACGCCGCCTGCGCGCTGTCGCCGAGGTCGACCGGGCCTATCCCGGTCATCTCGCCACCGCCGGCCTCGACGAGTTCGATGGTTTCAGTGTTTTCGGCCTCGTTCAGGTCACATCCCACCACGCGTGCTCCCTCCGCACAGAAGAGCTCTGCCACGGCGCGGCCCTGACCCCGACCCGTCCCGGTGATGAGCGCGACCTTCCCAGCGAGTCGACCAGCCATCCCCCTCCTTTCTCAGACCCGAGTGCTCCAGCACTCGCATCTGAGCAGAAGCCGCGAGATCTATGCGGAATTGCGACAGCGTGCGTGCCTATGTGGCCGAGTCAGCCGCACTGGCCGGTGACGCCTGGCCAGGACCCCGCGCGGCCCTCTCCTCCACGATCCGCAGGAAGTTGGGGCGGCGCGTGAAGTCTTCGGCGGGGCAGTCGATCCCATGTTGGGGCGAGAGTCGCACGGACCAGGTTGCGGCTACCGTTCATCGCATGCTGGAAGTGATCGGCTGGGTCACCGTCCCAGACCACAGGGCTTAACCCCTCAGGTCCTCCCAGGCCCCTCGCCGTGCTGCCGCTCACACCGCAGATCGTCGGGATCGTCAACATCACCGAGGACTCGTTCTCCGACGGCGGCCTCTACCTGGACCCGGAGGCGGCGATCGCTCATGCTCGCCGGCTCCGCACGGACGGCGCACACGTCGTGGAGGTCGGTGCCGCCTCGAGTCATCCCGAAGCCACGCCCGTGAGTGTGGACGAGGAACGCCAACGGCTTAGCCCCGTGCTCGAGGCACTCGCGGACGAGGGGATCACGGTGTCCGTCGACTCGGCCAAGCCGGAGATCCAGCGGCTCGCCCTCGCGCATGGTGCCGCCTACGTCAACGACGTGCGCGGCTTCCCCGACCCCGAGATCTATCCGAAGCTCGCTGCGGGCGACTGCCGACTCATCGTTATGCACTCGATCGACCAGGGCCACGTTGCGGTCCGACGGCCGACCGACCCGACCACGGTCTGGGCCCGCATCGACGCATTCTTCGCGCATCGTCTGCAGGCGCTCGAGTCCGCCGGCGTCGCACACGAGCGGATCGTGGTGGATCCGGGGCTCGGCTTCTTCCTGGGCGCCAACCCCGAGCCATCGGTCGCGGTGCTTGCGGTTATCGACCGCCTTCGAGAGCACTACGGCGCGCCCGTGCTGGTTTCGCCGTCGCGCAAGTCGTTTCTTCGCGCCCTGACCGGGCGTGACGTCGCCGACATCGGCCCGGCGACGTTGGCCGCCGAGCTCTACGCGGCGCGCGCGGGCGTCGATTACATCCGCACCCACAACGTGCGCGCGCTCGTGGACGCGTTGACCGTGGAACGTGCACTCCGGGATCGACGCAGATGAGTTCGAAGCAGCAGGTTCCACCACCGCTGTTGCGCTGCCTAGCAGAGCTTCCGCCCCGCGCCCGAGCCGCCGTCGACACGAGTGTGTTCGCTCCGCTTGACAGCTTCGACGGCGACATGGTCGACCACCTAGCGGAGATCATCGGTGCGCACGTCGTCGCCTACGACCTTCGTCGGCCCGGACGTGGCCTCGCGTTGTGCTCCGCGATCGGCCACGCCGACCTCTCGCCGGATCGGGTCGCTGCCCTTCGCGCCGCCGAAGGGCGGCTTCCCGCGTGGATCGCGCTAGTCGCGTATGCGCGCCCGCTCGAAATGCGCATCCGAAAGGACGCGCTGATCGCGTCCGCCAATAGCTGCGCGCCCTTGGGTCGTGGGGCTCGTACTCGCGCACACAACCACGCGGCGCTGAGCCAACCGGCTTGCGCCACCGACGCGCGCTGGCTGGCGCTCCCCGAGCCATGAGGAGGAGGCCTCGCGGCCGCAACTCGGGGGACGGCCATCGACGCGGCCGGCGTGGGATGCTGCGGGCAGTGAGTGGCCTCGACCGCGTTCGGCTCCGGCTCGATCGGGTCCAGGCTGCGGTCGGCGAGATCGGTCCGGCGTTCCTCGACACGCCGGCGTTGCCGTGCGCGCCGCTCAGCCGAGCGCTCGGTTGCTCGGTGACGCTGAAGGTCGAGACGCTCAACCTGGTCCGGTGCTTCAAAGGGCGTGGCACCGAAACCGTGGCAGCAGCGGCCCGCGAGAGCGGGGCATCACGCCTAGTGTGCGCGAGCGCCGGGAATCTGGGGCAGGCGCTCGCCTACAGCGGCCGGCATCGAGGCCTGGCCGTCACCGTTGTGGCGGCGAGAACCGCGAACCCGCTCAAGCTCCGCCAGATCGCCGCCTTCGGTGCGGATGTGCGGCTCGATGGCGAGGACATCGAGGACGCGCGGCTGTCGGCACGCGAAATCGCCGAGGCGGTTCATACCTATTTGGTTGAAGACAGCTTGGACCTGGCGACCTGCGAAGGAGCCGCGACAATCGGGCTCGAGCTCGTCCGAGACGATCCGGAGCTCGACGTTGTGCTCGTGGCTGTCGGCGGTGGGGCGATGGCCAGCGGCGTCGGCTACGCCGTGCGCTCGCTCGCCGAGCACGTGGAGGTGATCGGAATCCAGCCCTCAGGCGCCCCCGCAATGGCGCTGTCGTGGCGTCAGCAGAAGGTCGTCGAGACTGACAGCATCGAGACGATCGCCGATGGCGTCGCCGGGCGCTGCCCGATCCCCGAGGTGTTGGACGACCTGCTCGTCGTGCTCGACGACGTCGTGCTCGTTCGCGAAGACTCGATCAAGGTCGGCATGCGGATGCTCCATGAGCACGCCGGACTCGTCGTCGAGCCGTCCGCAGCGCTTGGGGTCGCCGCCGTCCTTGAGGACCCTGATCGGTTCGCCGGTCGGCGCGTGACCACGATCCTATGCGGTAGCAACGTGGATCCTGCCGACTTTGCGCGGTGGGTGCTGGAACCCGTCGCCCGGTAGCGTCGGAGTGGGCTGAGACCGCTCGACATCCTGGTCGCAGTTGGCCGGTCACGCAACCGGAGCTTCCCTGCTGAAGTTGGACGACGACGCGACTCCGTTCAGAAGGATCCCGCGCTGCTCCCTTCGCGCGACGGGGGGGCGGACGCCCGGTCTTCGCCCCGGGCAGCAGTGGTGCCGAGTCCCCGATGAGGCCTGCTTCGCATGAGGGCGGGAGCCCGAGCCGGATCGTCAGACGGTGCCTTTCGGCAACAAGCAACACGCGTGCCACTGCTGCCATTCGGCATGCCGCGTTGCCCAGCTCAAGTACGCTTGCGCCCATGCTGTGGCGACAGCTGCGTCCTCGTTACCGCAAGCTTTTGCACTCGGGCGCCCAGGGCAAGGCGGTCGTCCACGCCGTGAAGCCTCTCAGTCAGATCAGAGAACAAGGGAGCTCGGGCGTCTACGCGTCGGTTCTGACGCTTCATCTGCGCTTCGATGACGGCACCGCCGTAGAGGTCGACCGCGTCGCCGAGCTTGGCGTGCTCAAGTCGCCGTCGCCTGGGGACATCGTCCCCGTGCGCTTCGATCCCGACGATCACAGTCGGGTGGAGATCGACGTGCCCGCGATCCGCGATCGCAAGCAACGCGCCGCTCAGATGACCGACCAGGCGGCGATCGCGGCCGCCGAGGACGAGGTGTCTCCCGCTGGCTCGCCACCCGACTCGGTCGCGTGAGCCGGCGGCCGCGCCGTTCAGACGTCGGAAGCTCGAGTAGACCGGTAAGCCGGCGCGCGCCGGGCACCTCCGGCCGCACATTCAGCTGAGCTGCTCGGACAGTCCGATGATGATGCCCTCGGGGCCACGCACGAAGCAGAGCCGGTGGATGTCCTCGTACTGCGCGATCTCGCCCACGAGCTCGGCACCGTGGCTGCGCAGCCGAGCGACGACGTCGTCGACGTCGTCGACCATGAACATGATGCGGCGCATGCCCAGCGCGTTCGCCGGTGCGCTCTCCGGCTCGGCTCTGACCGCCGGCGGCCTGTGGAACCTCGACAGCTCGACCCGGCCATGGCCGTCCGGGGTTCGCATCATGGTGATGTCGGCACGGACGTCATTGAGCCCGACGGTCTGGTCCACCCAAGGCCCCTCGACCGTCGTCTCGCCTTCCAGCTCCATACCGAGCTCGGCGAAGAACGCTTTGGCAGCCTCGAGGTCCTCGACGACGATGAGCACGTTGTCCATTCGCTGAATCATGCTGTCCTCCTGGCGTCGTGGGCCGTGTCTGTCGCGGCCCTTTTCCTGGTGAGCGGAGCCCGTCAGAGGGCCTCGACATTGGGTTGACCTGCTGCCGCAATCGCGTGCAGGCGACAGCGGCCCGTGAACCTAGTTGTTGCTGCCCGACCGGGATCGCGCCAAACAGATAATGCGTCGGCAAGCCCGCGTGGTGCTCCACGCACATACGGGTAGTCTCGGTGAGCGGCCGAACGTGGACACTCGCTGACGATCGATCGTGGCTGGAGGGAGGTCTGCGACAAGGCGCTCGAGTTCGTCCAGCGGTTCGTCTAGAGGAAGCGTTCCCGCGAGCGGTAGCGAGCCGAGCATGGGAAGTAGCGAGGGCGGAAACGATCCGCGCCACACGATCAGCCGGTGCACGGTCTCATCCAGTTCATCCCCACCATCAAGGAGAAGCCATGGACCTCGCGCTCACCGACAAAGTCGCCGTCGTTACCGGCGCAGGCAAAGGCATCGGCCTGGCTGTCACCAGAGCCCTTGCCGACGAGGGCGCGCGCGTCGTCGCCGGCTCCCGGACGACGGAGGCACTCGACGACCTCGACGGAGTCACAGGCGTGGCGGGTGACCTGGCCGCAGCGGAGGGACCGGCGAGGCTGATCGCGGGCGCGATCGACGAGCACGGACGCGTGGATCTGCTCGTCAACAACGTGGGGGCGGTGCGAATCCGCGTGGAGGGATTCCTCGGCACCAGCGACGAGGAGTTCGAGTGGGCGATGCAGATGAACTTCATGATCGCGCTGCGCACCACGCGCGCGGCGCTACCCGCGATGGTGGAGCAGGGGGCGGGTGCGATCGTCAACGTGGCGTCTGTCAATGCGTTCTTTCAGCCCGATGCCGGCACGATCGACTACGGCGCGGCCAAGGCGGCGCTCGTCAATCTGACGAAGAGCCTGTCTCAGGAGTTCGGGCCAAGGGGAATCCGGGTGAACGCGGTGTCGCCCGGGCCGGTCGGCACCGATCTGTGGCTGGGTGAACACGGGGTGGCGGAAACGGTTGGGGCGGCCACGGGGAAGGATCCGGACGAGGTCCGGGACTCGGTCATCGCCGATATCGCCACGGGGCGCTTCACGACCCCCGAAGAGGTCGCGACTCTCATCACCCTGCTCGCCTCTGATCGGCTCGACAACGTAACCGGAGCCAACTACGTCATCGATGGCGGCCTGATCAAGACGACATAGGCGGCCATGCGTGGGCCATCGCGTGAGCGCCAGCCCTGCGGCCTACGTGTTGCCGCCGCTCCGAGTCAGAGCTCGGGCCGCGTTTGGACCAGTCGCCGCAGCGGTGCCATCGCGATCCGCTCGGGGACCGCTCGAACCGCGGCGTCGCGCAGCGCGGTGACCAGCGGTTCCGAGCGAAACATGAGTCGAGCCAGGCGGCGAGACTCTTCCTGCGCTCTTTGGACGCGGTTTCGCTGCTGTATCTCGAATGCAGCGAGCCGATCGGGCACCTCGTGCGGCCGGGCGTCCGCGATCCGCGCTGCGAGCACGCCCGCCGATTCCATGGCCATGGCCGCACCGAGCCCCGCCGTCGGCAGAAAGCCGACTGCGGCGTCACCGATCAGGACCGCGCGCCCGCTGACCCAGTGCGCGACACGTCGGTCTTCCATCGGCCACAGATACGGCAACTCACTGTCGGCCGCGGCGACGGCGCGCAGCGCGCTCACAACGGGGTCGGGGAGTCGAGGCTCGCGGCGAAGCACGCTCTCGATGAAGACCGCGGGCCCGTCGCCCAGATCGCGTCGATCACCACCGACGAAGACGCCCAGTCGACCCGGAACGGGATACGTGCCGACAAAGAAGCCGCGTCCCCACGTCTCCTCGTAGTGAGAGTGCTGGGCGAACCCATCGCACCATCCAACCCAACCGGCGAATCCCGCATCAAAACGGCTGAGGGCATCGGGGTCGGACAGGAGGCCGCGCGTGGCCGAATACAGCCCGTCCGTTCCCACCACGAGATCGAAGTCAGCCTCGACGGGACTCTGACCGTCGGTGAGAAGTCGCGCGCGCATCGCCTCCGGGCGCTGGTCCAAGGCCGTGACGGTCGTCCGGTAGACAGGTGTGTTCGGCCCGGAAAGGAGCTCGAGTAGGCCGCCGCGAGTAATTCCGCGGTAGCCACCCTCGCCGTCGGAGATCTGGTCCAGCCGGTACTCCCGGAGCGTTTGACCGCGCCGGTCCCGCACCCGGTGCCGGTCAACCGGAACGCTCTCTTCGATGTAGCGCGTCCGCAGACCGAGAACGTCAAGCACCGGGTGAACGAGCGGCAGCAACCCCAGCATGTACCCCCGGCCAGCGTTTGGCCCGGCCCGCTCGACGAGCACGGGGTGACGTCCACGTGACCGCAACAGCGCGTCTAGCGTCATGCCCGCGACCCCTGCGCCCACGACCAGTATCCGCAGCCGATCCTGCTGCGCCTGATCAATAAGGCTGGACGGCGAGGCCATCGAGGCGATGCTATGGAGACGCGACCATCAGAGCCGACGCGATCGCTTCGTTCCGGGGGCGATCACGAGGGCACGTATCGAGAGCGATGAGCAATCGGTCGGCTCCCCGGCCCGTCACTCGCGCAGGCGGCGGCGTACCTCAGCGGCGATCCCGGCGGTGGCGTCGCGAAGCGCCTCGGTGACGGCTTGTCGGTGCGGGTCGGGCCCCGCGTCGGCCCGCACCACTATCGCGGTGGTCCGGGTCGCCTCCGGATGATCGATGCGAACCACGGCCAAGCTCGGTGGCAGCGTGGGTACGGCGAGCCCGGGCACGACTGTGATCCCGAGACCGGCGGCGGTGAGGCCGAGCTTGGCGATCCAGTCTCGAGCGACATGGGCGATGTCCGGCTCCCACGCGGAGCCGGTCCACGCTCCCAGGAGCGTGGAGCGCGCCTGAGTGCTCGCGGCGATCCAGTGCTCATCGCGCAGCGCCTCGGCTGGCGCGCTCCGCCGTCCGGCGAGCGGGTGGTCGCGGCTCACGGCGACGAGCAGCGGGTCCTCGACCAGCGTCGTGACGTCGAGCGCTCCATCCGGGATCGCCGCCGCGCTGACGATCGCCAGGTCGAGACGACCGTTGGCCGCCCTCGCGATCAGGCTCGGACTCGTCCCTTCGCGGAGGATCACCTCCGTACTCGGATCGCTCGAGGCGAAGGCGGCTATCGCGCGAGGCACGAGCGCACCCAGCGCGGTGAAGAAGGCTCCGACGCGCACCCGCCCCCGAGGACGCATGCCGAGGTCCTCGAGCTCGTGGTGGGTGGCCTCCAGGTCGGCGAGTACGGCGTCCGCGCGCCGGACGACGATCTGACCCGCGTCGGTGAGCTGCGCCCCGCGCGCGTGGCGATCGAACAGCAGCTGCCCGGCAGCTCTTTCCATGAGCGCGACTTGCCGTGAGACTGCCGACTGGGTGTACCCGAGCTGCTCCGCGGCGCTCGTAAACGAGCCCGCACGCGCAACCTCGCGCACCACGCGCAGGCCGACTACCGAGAGCTCAGGCATGCGTAAATACGATGGCAGATCTGCGAGATCGGCGTTTGACTGATACGTCGCCCGCGGCTAGCTTGCAGCCCATGCCCATGGGCACGACGACGAACAAGGAGCTCTTGCAGGACGTGTTCGACCAAATGGCCGCCGGCAACACCAGCGCGATGAGTCGCGCGATGGCCGACGACTTCCGCTGGGTCTTTCCGGGTGACTGGACCTGGGCCGGCGTCTGGGAGCCAAAGCAGGTTGTCATCGACGAACTGCTGCGCCCACTGATGGCCCAGTTCGCGAGCTACCGCAGCGAGGCCGACGTGATCTTCGCCGATGGCGACCGGGTGGTCGTGCAGGCGCACAGCGAGGCCACGACGAAGCGCGGCGACCCCTACAACCAGACCTACTGCTACCTGTTTCGGGTCCGGGACGAGCAGCTGATCGAGGTCGTCGAGCACTGCGACACGGCCCTCGTGGAGCGCGTCCTCGAGCCACCGACTCGGGTTGTCAGGCCCGATCGGTAACCGGTCGCCGCACGCTGCCAATGATCAGCTCCCGGATCGCGAACGCGCGCTCAACCCGGTGTGGCAAACCGTCGTTCAGCAAGAGGTCCCGGCCGAGGTGCTGGCCCGCGTCTCCTCCTACGACTGGCTCGTCTCCCTAAGCGCGATGCCCCTTGGCTACGTGCTTGGGCCGGTCCTTGGGCGAGAGCTCGGGTACGCCTGGCCGCTGACCGGCGCCGCAGTCGTGGTCCTCATCAGCGCTTCCATTCCGACGACCCTGCACGACGTGCGCGACCTGCGGCTGCGCCCCGCCCCGGCCCGCCGAGCCCCCGCCGGATCGTTGATCGAGTAGCTGAACGCGGGCGTACTCCGGACAGCCCACACCGAACGCGGTGCCCGGTTGTCCCGCGCGACCGGTAGCCATCGTTGTGGCTGATCGCGTCACTGCTGCTGACGAGGACTGGGCGCAGCTCGGCCCCCTGCTTGATCAGGTGCGTGCCGCGATGCCCGGGCCGGGCTGAGAAATCCCGCTCCCGACGAGCGTCAGCGGTTCCGAGTTCGGCCGTTCCGCTAGCCGCAGCGAATGAGGTGGGATTGCCGCGCGAACGGCTTAACCGGCTTGCCGCGCAAGAAGTGGTCGGCAAGACGGGCGAACGGCTTCGGGTACTGGAACATGAACGCGTGCCCGGAATCCTCGAACGAGCAGTAGCGCCCATTAGCTGCGCGTTGAGCGATCCGTTGCGAGTTCTCGGCCGGATCGATCTCGTCGGAGACGCCGTCGGCGGTGAGAATACGGTTCTTCAGCTGCGGCAGCCAACTCCAGCTGCCGCTCCCGCTCTGCTTCCAGCCGGTCACGGCGTTGAGCTGGTCAGCCCGCGTCGCCTTGGCGAGATGGAAGCTCCTCTTCACGAGCCCGGACTGCGTGTAGATCTGTCGCAGGTACCGCGCCGCGCTCCTGAAGCCGTCGCGGTTCGGGGGAAAGCACAGGGCGAAGAGCACTTGAGGCGGCAGGTAGGGACTGGCGAGGAGTCTCTGTACGAGCTTCCCCGGCTCGGTGTAGTGATCGCCGTCGCCGGTGTTGGACCCATTTAGGATCAGCTGCTTGACGCGGCCGGGATGATCGTGCGCCAGGGTCTGGCCGACGTAACCGCCCATCGACCAGGCCAGGACGTCGGTGGGTCCGAAGTGAAGCTTCTTGATCAGTTTCGCGGTGTCGTTGGCCATCTGGGTCACCGTCATCGTGTCGTCGGGAACGTTCGTCGAGGTGGCGACGCCGCGGTTGTCAAAGACTAGGACGCGATGGTCCTTCATCAATGCCTTCAGCATCACCGGGCTCCAGTCGGCCATTGCCGCGCTGCGGCCCGTGATCAAGGTCAGATGCGGACCGTGGCCGCCGACGCGGTAGCCGATCGAGATCCCATTGGCGTGGACGTGGCGGACATGCGAGAGCCGGGTAGAGCTGCCCGCGGCAGTCGCCGGGATCAGTGCACACAGACCCACGAGCGCAATCGAGATCCGAACCAGCCTCACCGTCAAAGTGCTCAACTTCTCGGGCCCCGCCAAGCCACGGCGATCTCAAAGCTGGCGGCCTGATCGCCACGGCTGAGCCCACTACCGAGACGGTCGCTCAGCGGCCCGCTATCCAGGCCGTCGTCACCATCGCGTAGGTGCCGGGCGGAAGTCGTGGATGCGCGCCGGGCGGAGACGAAGGCGTTCACTCGTCGTCTATCGGTATGTGCCGTGGGCGACTTGAGCGCGGGTTGTGCCCACGTCCGCGCCGGGTGCCCCGGCTACAGCCGGTCGATCCCGGGCAGGGAGACCCAGTCCATGAGAAGCGCCATGGCAGCGATCAGTACCGCGCAGGTGGCGATCAGCACCGCGATGCCGAGCACCTCGGTCCGGCGGCCCGCGCCCGGCTCGGGCGAGGCCCACCATCCCAGGGCGCGGGTGGCCAATCCCACGAGCGGCCAGCCGAGCGCGGCAACGCTGACCCCCGCGCCGATGAAGATGGCAACCGCGTGGTTGAGCCAGCCCAGGTAGGGATCGAGGAACACGAGCTCGGCCACGATCACGGGGTAGAGCACGACGAGGACCAGCCAGTTCTGCTTCCAGGTGGGAATCCGCTCGGCGCCGCCAAACCAGGCACCGAAGCCAGGGTCGCTCACCACCCGGCGGCTCACGTCGACGAACATCCCGTCGCTCTCCCGCATCAGTGCGTCACGTTCGGCCGACCTCACCCAGGCGTCGAGGTCGTCGTGGGTCTCGAACCGGTTGATCACGGTCCACTCCGGCACATCGCCGCTCCGGGTCCTTACCACCTCGGCCGACAGAAACCCGGGTTGGCGCTGAACCGCGGACGTGATCCGCTTCTGCCAGGCGAGGTAGTCGTCGACGCGCTCGGGCCGTACGCGCTGGACGATCGCGAAGGTCGCCAGCTCTTCGCGCTGAGACCCCGCGAGCACGCGAACGTCGTCGCCCACGAGCTCGGCGGCGTCCGTCAGCCATGCGCGCAGGGCGTCCCGTCCGTCGAAGGCCACCACGCAGGACCACAGAGGCTGCAACGTGGCGTCCGGCGGGTGCTTCTCGAGCCGCCGGAAGCCCTCGGCGCGCTGGGCCGAGTCCGCAAGCCGATCCTGCCAGGCCGCCAGCTCCTCGGCCGACACCCCGGCGGGATCGCGAGAGATCACCGCGCTGACCTGCTCGGTCCGGATATCGGTCGCCGCCGAGCCGTCAGTCACCGCGCGGAGCTAATCGGCTCGGTGGTCGTCGGACGGGCGGCGCAAGCGGCCGGCCAGGGGCGTGTAGGCGAGCGCAAAAATCAGGATGCAGATCCCAAGAACCAGGAACGCCCCGACGGCATCGCTCATGCCCTTGGGGCCCGCCACACGTCGTCGGCCTCGTCGGCCAGCATCTGCTCGGCCGGCATCGACCGCTCCAGGGTCGGGGTGCCGGCCTCGGCGTAGGTCATCTTCCACCGGTAGCCGTCCCAGCGCCGCTCCTCGTGGGCGTCCGCGCCGAAGACCAGGCGGTCGAGGCGGGCCAGGTAGATGGCCGCCGCGCACATCGGGCACGGCTCGCCGCTGGCGTAGATGGTGCAGCCGCTGAGGTCGAGGCTCCCGAGCCGCTTGCACGCCTCCCGGATCGCCGCGATCTCGCCATGCCAGGTCGGGTCGCCCTCCGCATCGACCCGGTTGGCCCCCTCCGCGACGATCTCGCCATCGCGGGTGATCACCGAGGCGAACGGGGGGCCCGCGCCCTCCGCCATGGTCTCGCGGGACAGGGCGATCGCTCGGCGCAGGAACCTGGCGTCCTGTTTCCGATCGGCGATCAGGTCACCTCGTGCAGCTTGTGGGGCTTGTGCGGCTTCATGATCGAGGGGAACGTGGGACAGGCGTGACGCTCGACCGCCGCCGCGGCGTCGTCCCCCATCAACTCGACCTCGAGCCGATACCGATCGGCGAAGACCAGCTCGGCCACGGTGCGGTCCATGTCGATCTGCCCGAGGGTGTCCCACGCCGTCGCCGTGTCGTTGAAGCCCTCGGCCAGGATCAGGCGCCAGTTGAGCTGGTCGGTGCCCATGACGTGCTCCCACACCTGCAGATGCACATTCTCGCGTCGCATGGCCCAGGCGGTGGTGACGATCACGAAGGTCTGCTCCCACTCGTCCCCGAGCATCTCGCGCCATTCCTCGGCCAGGGCGACCGTGGCGTCCACCTGGATTCCCGCCGCCTGGCCCACGTTCGCCGTCACGTCCTCGACCACTCGCCTCCCGTACTCGGCGTACTCCTCGACCGTGAACGACCGGCGCTCCAGCGCCCGGTCGCAGAAGCCGATCCCCTGCTCGAGGATGTTGCGGCACCGCCCCGCGCTCTCCTCGGGCATGCCGGTCCGATCGAGGCCACCGAGCGCGAGAGCGAGATGGTCTCGCCATTCGGTCAACGGACCCACCCAGGTCGTGTCCTCGGGATGGTCGATCCGCGGGGCGAGGATCACGAACAGTCCCACGGTGGTGTGTGAGACCGACTTCAGCTTCTGGTAGAGGTCGGGGACGGGCTGGACCGACCGGGTGCGCCCCTTCCACCGGAGATGGTAGGTGCCGCCCTTTTCGTCGAACTGCGCGTGGATCGTCGGCGACATCCGAGCCGTGTGGGCGTCGCGAGCGATGTCGTAGTTCCGCTGCATGATGCGATCGAGCTCGTACAGGCGCTCGGACGCCACCGAGTCCGCTCCCTGGTCCGATGATCTGCTCATTGGCACCACTCCCCGTCTATCCCAACTGGACAACAGCGGGCGGGAGCATAACCCGACTGCCTGGAGAGCTGAGCCCGGAGCAGCCCCCGGATCCTGGAGCGCCTCGAGCAGCGCCGAGCGGGCCCGCGTCGAGGAGGGGTCCCCTATGAGCGCTTCCTCGATCGCTTCGCTGTCGTTCAGCGGTCGCCAACACCCAACTGACGCAGCCGGCTTCGATTGTCCGTCTGCCTGCCATTCGGGGGAATGGGGCCGATCGGTGACTGCGTGAATTCACGCACGAAGGTTCCTGCCATGGTCGTCTGGCGCGCGACGTGGTCGCCCTCGACCACGATGATCCCACGGCTGATGGTCAGGTCATCGAATGCCGTTCGCATTGATGCGCTGCTCGTTCGCTGCACCATAGGTCCAATCGACGGCGGGCAATTTCAGACGAATGCACAATGCGCTGCCGGCCGCGGGCAGCGAGGATGCTGGCTCGTGGGCACCGGGCTGATCATCTCCTACGACGGAACCGCTAACGACGACGACGCCCTTGCGCTGGGCAAGATGCTGGCGCCAGCCGGCTTCACCCCTGTGCTTGCGTATGTCCGCCACGCCAAGGAATTCGACCCCCGGCGAGAAGAGTTGGCCGAGCATGACGCGGAGCAGCGTCTGGAGCGCGGCGCCGGCATGCTCGGAGACCCGGGGTCCAAGCGCGAGGTGCTCTTCGGCGCCTCCACGGGCGAGGGCCTAGGGCAGCTGGCGGAGAGAGCCGGCGCACCACTGGTCGTCTTCGGCTCGGACTATCGGACTGCGCCCGGTCACTCGCAGCCGGGTACGTCCGCGCAGCACCTGCTGGACGGCGGTGCGGTGTCGGTTGCGGTGGCTGTGGCAGGGCTGCGCACACGGCTCAACGAGCCGATCAAGCTGATCGGAGTGCCCGTCGCTGGGCCCAGGAACGAGGACGCACGGCAGACGGCGGGCGCACTTGCGGAGAAGCTCGGTGCGAAGCTCGAGGAGTCGCCCGGAGAGCCGGTGGATCTGATCGTGGTCGGCTCGCAGCCCGACGCCCCGGCAGGACGTGTCGTGGTCGGAGGAGATGTGCGCGCCGAGCTGGACAAGGCTCGCAGCTCTGTCCTGGTGGTGCCCGCTGGCGCGCCGCTGCTGCCGTAGGGACAAGCTGCCGGGAAGCTTGGCCCGCACGTCTACCGCCGCCGCAGGATGGCTTCAGTACCTGCTCGCCGTAGCTCGTGTCGGCGGGATTGAGGTTGACGCCCGGCCGCACGATCTCGTCGAGCGCATCAAGTTACTGCGGCGTCGAGCGTGACGTCGAACCGAGCAGGTCGGCCTACCGAGCTTCGGCCAGCGGCGAGTGCCCGGGCTGCGGCGCGAGGAGGTTGCCTCCCTGGCCGGGGTGAGCGTCGAGTACCACAAGCGCCTGGAGCGTGGCAACGCAACCGGCGCGTCTCGAGGCGCTCGCAGACGCGCTGCGGCTCGACGACGCCGACCCCGCCCACATCTTTGACCTCTCTCGCGCCGCCAGCCCCATCGTTCGGCTCGCCGGCCACCTTGAGCAACGTGCGCGGCGACCACCAGACCGGTACCAAGCGGCTGCACCCCACGACGGTCCGTGAGCCCGGCGCGGCGAGGCGCTGATGACTCGGACGGCCGTGTCAATCCGACTCATCGCCGGGCGCGCCCGTAGCGCTCGTAGATCACGCGCGAGCCAAACGTCCTGGTTTCGACCAGGTCCAGCGGGACGTCTTCGGTGAGCGGCGGCAGGAACGGCGTGCCGCCACCGACCACGACCGGGTTGCGGAACATGCGCAGCTCGTCGACGAGGCCGAGCTCGATCGCTGGCGCGGCCAGGCCGGCGCCGCCGATCCCGACGTCCTTGTCGGTCGCGTCGAGCGCCGCAGCGGCCTCCTCGGCCACCGACGCCTCGGCGAGCCGGGCGTTGCCTCGGACGCTGTCGAGCGTGCGGCTGAAGACGACCTTCGGGATCGCGCACCAGGCGTCGGCGAACGCGGCGTCGAGCTCGCTGTTCCGCATCGACGGATCCGTCTCCCACACCAGCATCGTCTCGTAAAGCCTGCGGCCGAGCAGATAGCCGCCGAGCTCGCGGACTTGCGCGGTGTGGAAACGAAACTGCTCGTCGCTCGGGACCGTCCACCCGAACGCGCCCTCACGGTCGGCGATGAACCCGTCCACCGAGACACTCATCGAGTAGATCAGCATGCTTCAGGCTAGTGACCGATCGCGAGACGAAAACTCATCGTTGTGGGCGGTCCAAGCGATCGTAACGCCATTGCCGACGCCGTTTCCGCGTGGAAGCGACCGACAGCCGGTGGGCTCAGATCAGTGGATCCCGCCCACCTCGAAGCACCCGCCCACCTACTCCCCGCAGCCTCCACTTAGTGCCGACATTCCAGGTTGTCGGCGATAAGCGGAGGCGCCAACCGGAGAGAGGGTCGTCGCCGAGAACCTGACATCAGGTGACCAGCTTGTGGTTGCCGTCCGTGTGCTCGAGGATGGCGTTGGCGATCGTCTCCCAGTCGGCTCGATCGACGCCGTGGCCGGCTCCCTCCAGCGGCAGCAGCTTCGCGTCTGGGATCTCCTGCGCCAGCGCCTTGCCGTGGTCGATCGGAAACATCGGATCGGCGGTGCCGTGCATGACCAGCGTTGGCGCGGCGATCGAGGACAGGTTCCCGGTGGGGGTCTCGCCCTCAGGGAGCATGTGGTGGTTTTGGATGGCTGCGAAGTCGCGGGCGCGGTGGACGTCGCGACGCACCAGGTCTCGGGTCGCCGCCTCGTCGAATCGGCGCTGTTCCCCCGCGACCATGCGTGAGTACCCGACGAGGTATTCGATCACCGACTCAGCGTCCGACCAATCCACGGTGGCGGACGACACAAACCGCCCGTACGCATCGGCCGGAGGTGGCAGCTGTCGCGCGCTGGGCAGGGCAGGGGAGGTGCTGATGAGCGTGAGGGAAGCGACACGATCGGCGTGCTCGAGGGCGAACGCTTGCGCCAGGCCCCCGCCCGCCGAGACACCGACGAGGTGAGCGACAGGGATTCCATATGCGTCGAGCACGCCGGCGGCGTCGGTGATCAGGTCAGCGCTCGTGTATGGGGCATGTCCCACCTCGTAGGTGACCGACCGGCCGGTGTCGCGGTGGTCGTAGCGGATCACGAACCGCCCGCCGCTCGCGAGCAGCCGACAGAAGCCGTCATCCCACCACAGCATCGACGCGCCGATGCCCATGATCAGCAGGATCGGTGGGTCGGCCGTGTCGCCAAATGCCTGGGTGCAAAGCTCAGCACCGTTTGCCTCGATCATTCGCTCCGTCATCTCGCCTCCTCCTCCCTTGCCTTCGCTCGCCAGCGCTACGGTGGTGCCGGACCTTCACGGAGAACCCCGCGCACTCCGTCGGCCGTGGTCCCCTCGGCCGGGAACTCGACCGCCCACCAGGTAGCGCCTGCCGTGCCGTAGGGGGCGGGGTCGGTCCCGGGCGCAGGGGAGGCGACGATGTCGTAGGTCTCGGCTGGCTCTCTTCCCGCCTGCCGGCGGAGTGTGGTGAGGGTGGAGGCGATCTCGGCGAGCTGGTCCGGGTGCTCGAGGTTGACTCGCACCTTCGAGCGCTGGGCTCTCGATCACGTCGAGGCCTTTCGCTGATCGGGGAGCCAACTACGGCGCCACCGTACGCGCGCTGCGCGCCGCCTCGAGCCCCCAGCTGACGATCCGCTCCGGGTGGACTCGGATCAGAGGCGTCGGCAGCGCGATCGCCTCGCCGCGCCCTCGGATCTCGATCCCGCGCGGGCGCCACGGGTCCGTGCTCGCCAGATCGTCGATCACGATCGCGGCGCGCCCGGATCGGGCCACGTCGCGAAACTTCTTCGACCGCTCGAGGGCGCGGCCTCCAATGTCGATCGTGTCGCGCGCCGCGTTGTAGATCCATCCGACCGGGACCACGTGCGGCGTGCCGTCCGCACCGACCGTCGCGATCCGTCCGAGTTGACGGCCGCCGGACAGGTACTCGAGCTCTGCCTCCCGGAAGACGCTCATCGCGCGGTGAGACACACGGAGCCGCAGGTTCTGGTGCTCATCAGCGTGCAACCGTACCGGCATCGATGCCGCCAACCGGGAGGACGACCCCGGACGCCCGTCTCCTCTGGGTGAACCGGCGCAGCGGAGTGCGGAAGGCCCTAGCGTGGCGTGGCTGTGCCGCGGAGGAGGAGGCTTGGAGGGCGAATTTCGCGAGCGCGCGCCGGCCTTGGCGCGGCGCTCGTCGCGGCGGCGTTGCTCGCCGCGGGCGCCGGTCCGGCGCACGCGACCGTGGACCAGCATGGGTACCTGACGGTCCGCGATGGAACCCAGCTCCGCTACGACGTCATCCGCCCGGACGGACCCGGCCCGTTCCCCGCCCTCCTCAACTACGAGGGCTACGCCGCCGGCTCCGACGCATCGGACAACGGCGTCGACGTCTTCACCGATCGGCTGCTGAAGCGCGGCTACGCGGTCGTCGGCGTGTCCGTCCGTGGCACCGGCTGCTCGCAGGGCGAGTTCGACCC
This sequence comes from uncultured Actinomycetes bacterium, assembly GCA_963702195.1. Taxonomy (GTDB): domain Bacteria; phylum Actinomycetota; class Thermoleophilia; order Solirubrobacterales; family 70-9; genus AC-56. The sequence goes on from OY969725.1 coordinate 1,067,369, forward strand.
CTTCGCCCACACGATGGGGACCGATGGCTACGACTCGATCGAGTGGATTGCCCGCCGGCCGTGGTCCGACGGCCGGGTCGGGATGATCGGCGTCAGCTTCGGCGGCATCACCCAGCTCATGACGGCGGCCGACCGTCCCCCGCATCTGCGGGCGATCGCGCCCTCATCGGCGACCTCCGACCTCTATCGCGACGTCGTCTATCCGGGCGGGATCCTCGAGTACGACTTCACCTTCGCCTGGACGGCGATTCAGAAGGAGGGCGGCACCGATTACGCGATCACGGGTGCCCCGCCGGCGGGCGACGCCAAGTGCCTGCGGTACTACCTCCAACACGAGGTCGCCAACTCGAGCACCTCGAACTTCATCCCCGCGCTCGTCCTCCAAAACCCCTACTTCGACGACTCCCACAGCAAGTGGAGACGGCGTGCGCCGAATGCGGGCTTCTCGAGGATCGACGTGCCCGCGTATCTCCACAACCAGTGGCAGGACGAGCAGCTGCCCGGGCGGATCTGGGACTCGCTTTCGATGTTCGGCCACCCCCGCAGGGTGTGGGCCAACTTCTCGAACGGCAACCACGGCCGCGACTACTACAACGCCACCGATGAGCGGCACACCCTGCGATTCCTCGACCACTTCGTGCGCGGGGCGAAGAATGGCTTCGTGCGGCGAGTGCCGCACCTCAGCGTCGGCATGGAGACGAAGATCGGCCCGGACAACACGAACGAGGATCCCGCCTGGTCGATCAAGCGCAACTCGCTCAATCTGAAGGTGAAGCCACGATCGTTCTACCTCCGCAAGGCCGGTCGCATGACCCGCGGGCGTCCCGGCGCTCGCGGGGGCTCCGACAGCTACGCCTACCCGCGTCCGGCGCCCGACGTCACCGAGCCCGGGCCCACCGAGATGGGCCGCTCGGCCGGCCAGCTGACCTGGAAGGGCCCGGTGCCGCCCGGCGGATCGGTCGCCTACACGAGCCCGCCGCTGAAGCGCGACATGGTCCTCGCGGGCCCGGCCAGCCTCGATCTCTGGCTGTCCTCGACGGCGACCAACACGGACCTGCAGGCGACCGTCACCGAGGTCCGGCCCGACGGGCGCGAGACCTACGTGCAGCGCGGCTGGCTGCGCGCGTCGCACCGCAAGCTCGACCCGGAGCTCTCGACGGCACTGCGCCCGTACCAGACCCACCTACGGCGGGACGCGAAGCCGCTGGTCCCTGGGCGGCCCGCTCACATGCGCGTCGAGGTGTTCCCGTTCGCGCACGCCTTCCGCAAGGGGTCGCGTCTACGGGTCTGGATCGAGGCGCCCACCGGGCACACGGGGTTCTGGGCATTCGCGCCCGTTCCCGACCCCGCGACGAACACCGTGCTCCACAGCGCCGCGCACCCGTCGCGGCTGGTGGTCGGCGCGGTCCCCGGCGCCGCTGCACATCGGCCGCTGCCGGCCTGCGACACGTTGCGCAACCAGCCCTGCCGCCGGGACCCGCTGTCGAGGTAGGCTGACCGCCCACGGACGCATGGCGGTCGACCTGGTCATCGACATCGAGAACACGCCAGGGGCGTTGGCGGAGGTGGCGGCCGCGATCAGCGATGCCGGCGTGAACATCGCAGCCGCCACGTGCGTCGGCCCGGCCGATCGAGCCGAGCTCCACGTCCTCGTGCCGCGCGCCGAGGCCGCCCTGCATGCATTGGCGATCTCGCACGTGGCCGTCACCCGCGAGCGTGAGGTGGTCGTGGTCCAGGTCGACGATCGCCCCGGTGTGCTGGCTGATCTGACCCGCAAGATCGCCAGGGCCGGAGTCAACCTCGATCTCGTCTACGTCGCCACGCAGAACCGCGTGGTGTTCGGGGCCAGCGACCTGGATGCCGTCCGCGCGGTACTAGGCCTCGCTAGCTGACCGACGCGGCGAACGTCAGCGAAGCGAGCGCTCTGAGTTGGTGTACGGCGCGTAGTTGCGGCACGGCTCGCCGCGCAGCCCCGGGCAGGGCGGGAGCCCGGTCGGGGCCGACACGCGGGAGACGACCGGAAGCAGAAGCTTCGACGGCATCCTCTTCGAGTGGGCGAGCATCACGTCGACCGGCTTTGACGGGTCGACCTGATCGAACGCCCAGACCGGCTGGTCGCCGCCGGGCGCCTGGATCGTCACCCGGATCCTCGAGCCCGCTCGGTACATGTGGCCCTCGTAGTAGAGGGGAACGGTCACCTTGGCCCACTTGCCGCTGGGAAGTGGCTTGGCGTCGGACTTGCGGAGGCTCGGCACCGGCTCGAGCTTGGTGCTCTTCTTCCGGGCGAGCTTGCGCTCGCTTGCCCGCAGCCAGCCGCTCTGCACGAAGGTCTCCTTGCCGTCCGGGCGCACCTCCGACACCGTCACCTGCAGATCGACGCTCGGGGCGGCCGCCTGGATCCACGCCTTCAGGGCGCCCGCGCCGACCACCCCGGTGTCCTTGCTCAGCGGCTTGCTGAGGTACGACAGCGCGTGTCCGGCGGGGCTCTGCGCCCAGTGGTACTCGGGCGTGGCGGTCCACAGGCCGCCCGGGCCGGAGCCGGTGTCGCCGGTGAAGTCGGTCGGCGGCCTGGCGGCCGGGTCCCAGTTGAAGACCTCGGCGCCGCGCTTCGTGTCCCTGTCGTGGCCGAGCGCACCGTTGTTCCCCAGGTACCAGGAGCGAGCGTGGGTGCCCGGCGGCGGGAAACGCTTGAACGAGTGCCGGAAGCCCTCGACTGGCGCGCCGGGCTGGTCGCCGCCCGCTCCGTTGTCGAAGAGGACGCGCACGGACGGGGACTTCTCGAAGGCGGCCAGCGCCGATGCGTAGTCCGGCTTCTGCTGGATCGGGTCGTTCGGCAGGTGGACGCCATCGACGCCCATCACGGTTTTGTAGATGCTGGGCGCGATGGACTTCTGGCCCGAGCTGAGCTCGGGTTTCTGCTGCGCCACGAAGAGCTCCAAGAAGTCGTACCAGCGGTTGAACGTCCTCGGGTCCAGCGAGTCGACGTGGACGCCGTTCGTGAAGGTGAACCACTTCCGGTCGGTGCCGGTGAAGTGCGACGGGAGGGATGGGCAGTGGCCGCCCGTCTGCTCGTCCTCCCACTGGCAGGCGAGGAACACGGGCATGTGGATCTTGTGGACGAAGGTGATCGGCGACAGCGGGTCCGCCACCTTGGCCCGGTAGTAGTTGTTGCGCTCGACCTTCTTGATCAGGTTGACCGCCTCCGGGTGGAGGTCCTGGTTCGCCTCGCAGACCTTGTCGCCGTCCTGGATCTGCTGGTACGCCCACGGCTGGCCGCCGGTGGGCGAGGCGGGCTCGGCGTCGTGCACGCGGTCCTCGGCCCACTGGAGCGCGAAGCCGGAGTTGAGGATGCCGCCCGGATAGAGCGTCGTCTGCGTGTTGTCGATCACCGAGAGCGGCGCGATCGCGGACAGATGCGGCGGATTGGTCTGGCCGACGAAGAGCTGGCTGATGCCGCCATAGGAGACGCCCATCATCCCGACCTGGCCGTTGAGCACCCAGGGTTGGCGGGCGACGGTCTCGACGACGTCGTAGCCGTCCAGCGACTGGAGGCGCTCGAAGTAATCGAACGCCCCGCCCGAGCATCCGGTTCCACGCATGTTCACGTCGACGACCGCGAAGCCGAGGATCGCGGCGACCGGCTGAATCGAGCTCTGCGGCCCGGCCGGATTCGCGTAGCCGTAGCCGGAGTACTCGACGAGGGTGGGGTAGGGGCCCTTGTCGGCGGGGCCGGGGAGGTGGACGTCGATCGCGAGCTTGGTGCCGTCGCGAGTCTTCAGGTAGCCGTAGCCGCCGGCGGGCAGGGTCTGGTCGTAGAGCTTCGTGTTCGGGGGAGCCGGCCGGTCCGTGAGCACCCGGAACTTCGGCGATTCACCGCCGCCCGACTCGCGGACCCGGTAGCCACCGCCGGGCTCGACCCGCCGGAAGACGATCCCGCCCAGCGATCCCGCCTTCTTCTTCTGGACGACCTTGCCGGCGCGGTCGACCAGCTTCAGCTTCTGAGAAGGCTTCGCGCCGGTGAGCTCGACCTGCTCGGCGCTGCCGCGGACGGTGAAGTCGACCTGGGGGAGGCCTCGCTGGGAGGCGCCGGCGAGGGCGGCTGAGGCGAGCATGACAGCGACCGCCACTCCGATAACGGCTGCGGCGACCGCGATCCGCCCGTGTGCCCCTTCCGTGGGTCCCACGGGTGGGACTCTATCGACCCTGGCTGGCAGGCCAAGGCCAATTCGGCCATCGAAGTCACAAGCCGCGTGTAAGTTCCACCCGGAATGGCCGCAGAGACCGAATCCGCACGGCGACCGGGCCGCCCGGCGGCGGCGACGCGCGAGCAGGTGCTGGACGCCGCGCTTCACCGCTACCTGCGCGGCCGCAGGGTCGACATCCAGGCGATCGCCGCGGAGCTCGGCCTCGGCCGCGCCACGGTGCACCGCTGGTTCGGCACCCGCGAGGCGCTGATCGGAGAGGTCATCGTGCTCGCCTCGGCACCGGTCCTCGCCGACGCGCGGGCGAAGGCCGGCGGGCGCGGTGGGCCGGCGCTGCTCGAGACGTTCGACCGGTTCAACCGCAGCCTCGCCGACGCTCCCGCGCTGCGGCAGTTCGTCGAGTCGGAGCGTGAGGCGGCGCTCCGGATCATCACCTCGCGCAGCGGGATCGTCCAGCCGCGCATGGTGGCGATGATCACGGACCTCATCACCGACGAGGCCCGATCCGGCGCCTACGAGCCGCCCGTTGAGCCCGCGGTCCTCGGCTACGCGATCGTTCGCCTGGCCGAGGCGTTCCTGTTCAACGACGCGGCCCTGGGGTCAAAGGGCGACCTCGACCGGCTCAGGGAGGTCGAAGCCGCGCTCCTACACGTGGCGATCTGAGCCCCGCGCTTTGGATTGACCGCATAGGCTCCCGCCGATGGAACCGGTGCAGGTGGACGGAATCGAGCAGCTCCGTGAGCTGATCGGTCGCGAGCTCGGCCCGACCGAGTGGATCGAGATCACGCAGGAGGACATCGACAAGTTCGCCGACGTCACCAGGGACCACCAGTGGATTCACGTGGACACCGAACGGGCGGCGAAGGAGAGCCCCTACGGCACGACCGTCGCGCACGGCGACCTGACCCTCTCGCTGATCGAGCACCTTCGTCCGCAGCTGATCCGGAACAGCGGCGTGAAGATGGGCATCAACTACGGCTTCGACAAGGTGCGCTTCCCGGCCGCGGTCCCGGCCGGCTCACGCGTGCGGGCGCGAGCCGAGGTCGTCTCGGTGGAGGAGCTCGGCGACGGCTGGTGGCACGTCGTGACCAAGTTCACCGTCGAGGGCGAGGGCCAGGACAAGCCCGTATGCGTGGCCGAGAGCGTCGGCCGCGCCCTGATCGGCTAGCATCCCACCGGGCACGCGCGCCCTGACCTCCAAGTGGCACCGGGCCTCGCTTCCGGCGGCGAGCGGCAGATAATCAACCGTATAGGTGGATTTGCTGCCGCTCGCGGACCGAACCAGGTGCCCTCCTCGAGGCCGCTGGCGCCTTGGACCGCGCCGAGCTCGATGCCCGGTGCCGCGCTAGTGAACGGTGAGCGTGCCCTTCATGCCCGCTGCCTCGTGGGAGTCCACGCTGCAGTAGAAGGTGTAGCTCCCGGACTTCAGGTTGCTCAGGTCGAGCGTCGTCTTGCCCCCGGTGACGGTCTGCGAGCAGCCGAGCTTCTTGCCGTTCGGGTCCTGGACGCACACGTCGTGCTGGAGCGCCTGATTCGGGTTGTCGAAGTCGATCGTCACGTTGCCGGCCTTCGCCGAGAGGGTGGTCGTGTCGTAGGCGATCTGGCTCGGGTCGGCGGCGAGGCTCACGTTCGAGCTCGCGCCGCCACCGCTGCTGCCTCCGCCGCCGCCGCCGCCGTTGGCCCCTGTCGTGGTCGCCGTCGTGGCTGGGGAGCTGCTGCTGCCTCCGCCGCAGGCGACCAGGGCGAGTGACGCCAAGGCGGCAAGGCCAAAGGTCAGCGCGAGCTTCTTCATCGATCCCTCCAATGCTTGGCTGGCAGGCGTGCGTGAGTGTATACCTGGGTTTCTCAGGCCAGGTTCAACGCGCGCGGGCTCCCGACAGCGCCTCTCGCTCCCGCTCAGCGGCCCTCGAACTCGGCCTGGCGGCCGTCCAGGAACGCGGTGACACCTTCGCGGAGGTCCTCGGTGGCCATGCTGTCCGCGATCCCGTGACGCTCGAGCTGGAGGTGCTCCGTGAGTCTGTTGTCGAGGCTCTGGCCGACCAGCAGCTTGGACATGCGCACGTAGTGGGGGGCCTTCGCCGCGAGTGTGGTGGCGCGCTCGCGTGCGACCTCGAGCAGCTCGGAGGCGGGCACGACCTCCGACACGATCCCATCGTCACGAGCCTGCTCCGCGCTGAGGATGGGGTCCTCGAGGAGCAGCTGCAGCGCCCTCGCCGGGCCGACGACGCGCGGCAGGAAGTAGGTCATGCCGCCGTCGGGGGAGGCGCCGATCCGGCCGTACGCGCAGACGAACGCCGCGTCGGAGGACGCGATCCTGATGTCGCACATCAGGGCGAGCGAGAACCCGGCGCCGGCGGCGACGCCGTTGATCGCGCCGATGACCGGATAGGGAATGCGGCGGAAGTCGACGATCGCCTGATGGAGCACCTCCGCGCCGCGGCGGACGTCGGCGGACAGGTACTCGCCGGACTCCTCGAGCCCGCGCTTGAACCAGGTGACGTCGCCGCCGGCCGAAAAGGCCCGGCCCTCACCGGTCACGATCAGGGCGCGCAGACGGGCCCGGTCGGCCAGCCATCCGGCGGCGGTGACCAGCTCCCCGATCAGCTCCGGGCTCATCGCGTTGAGGACCTTGGGACGGTTGAGCGTGAGCGTTCCGATCTCGCCGTCGATGTCGATGCTCAGGGTGTTCAGCTCGGGTGGTGCGGGTGAGTCAGCGTTCATCGATTCCCCTTGTTAAGAGTGGTGAATTTGGCCGCCGGGCCAGCAGCCTAACCTTGATGTTGGGATGGCCGCCAAGCCGCAGAACCTGGAGGAGCAGCGAAAGGGGTTGCCCGACTCGCCCGGCGTCTACACGTTCAAGGACGCCGACGGCGGCGTGCTCTACGTCGGCAAGGCGACGTCAATTCGCAAACGCGTCGCCTCGCACTTCTCCGGCCCGCACCGCGGCGCGCTCGACTTCATCAGCCGCGTCGCTTCGATCGACTTCCTGGTCACCGAGACCGAGGCGGAGGCGCTCCTCGCCGAGCAGCAGTTCATCAAGCGCCACCGGCCGCGGTTCAACATCCGGTTGCGGGACGACAAGTCGTATCCGTACGTCGGGGTCAGCCTCGACGAGGAGTTCCCGCGCGTGTACTTCACCCGCGAGCGCCACCGATCGGGCCGGGTGTACTTCGGGCCGTTTTCGAGCGCCCGGCGCGTGCGCGAGACCCTCGACCTGCTTGGGAAGCTGTTCCAGTACCGCACGTGCGAAGGGCCGGAGCCGGGGCGGCGGTCGGGCGTCCCCTGCCTCGACTACTACATAAAGCGCTGCCAGGCACCCTGCGTCGGATACATCGACCGCGAGGAGTACCGGCGCAACATCGAGGCGATCGTGGACTTCCTCTCGGGGCGGTACCGAGACGTCGAGCGCGACCTCGAGCGAAAGATGAACGAGGCATCAGCCGACGAGGAGTTCGAGCGGGCGGCCACTTACCGCGACCGGCTGGAGGCGGTGAGGTCGCTGATGCAGCGGCGCAGCGTCGCCGGCGATTCGCTCGAGACGGCCGACCTGATCGCGGTCGCCGTCGAGGGGATGGGCGCGAACGCTCAGGTCTTCCAGGTCCGCGACGGCGTGCTCGCCGAGCGCCAGGGCTTCTACCTGGCGAACGAGGGCGAGCGGGGCGAGGCGGAGGTGGCCGAGGAGTTCATCGCGCAGTACTACTCCGCCGTTCCCGCGGTGCCCAGGCTGGTCGTCGTGGGCCCCGCGCTGGCCGACCGCGTCGGCCTGCTGGAGGAGGCGCTCTCAACCCGCCGCGGTGGCCCGGTCGAGGTCCGGGTCGCGGAGCGTGGGGACAAGCGCAGGCTTCGCGAGCTGGCCGAGCGGAACGCCCGCTTGGCGCTCGCCCAGGACAAGCTTCGGAGCGAGAGGCGCCGCCAGCAGCGGGTGGACGCGCTCGCCGCGCTGCAGGACGCGCTCGAGCTGGAATCGCTGCCAGTGCGAGTCGAGGGCTTCGACATCTCCAACCTGGGCGCCGACCACACCGTGGCCTCGATGGTCGTCTTCGAGGCCGGCGCGCCGAAGAAGTCCGACTACCGCCGCTTCAAGGTTCGCGGCGAGCGCACCGGCGGCCCCGACGACTTCGCCTCCGTCGAGGAGGTGCTCGGGCGTCGGGCGGCGCGCTTTCTCGAGCAGGCCGATCTCTCCCCGCACGACTCCGAGCGCGACGCGAGCTTCGCCGCGCTCCCCGACCTGATCGTCATCGACGGCGGCAAGGGGCAGCTCTCCGCCGGCATGCGGGCCCTCGCCCCGCTCGCCGAGCGGGGCGTGGCCGTGATCGGGCTTGCGAAGCGGATCGAGGAGGTCTTCGTCCCGGGTCGTTCCGCCCCGCTCCCGATCGCCTCCGACTCGGAGGCCCTGCGACTGCTCCAGCGGGTGCGCGACGAGGCGCATCGTTTCGCGATCGAGTTCCACCGCCGGCGCCGGGATCAGGCGATGACGCGCTCGGTTCTCGACGATCTCCCCGGCGTGGGACCGGTCCGCAAGCGGGCCCTGCTGACGCACTTCGGCTCGCCCGAGCGGCTGGTCGGGGCGAGCCGCGAGGAGCTCGAGGCCGTCCCAGGCATCCCCGGGAAGCTCGCCCGCGACATCCACCGCCAGCTCCACAAGATCGGATGAGCGCCCCGCCCGGAAACACCCAGTCCGACGGCGGCGACGGCAGACCGCACGTGGACCTGGTCGTGATCACCGGCTACTCCGGCGCCGGGAAGTCGGAGGCGATCGCGGCGTTCGAGGACGGCGGCTTCTTCTGCATCGACAACCTCCCGCCGCGGATGATCGGGTCGCTCGGCGAGCTCTTCCGCCACGAGGGAAGCGGCGTGCGGCGGGCGGCGATCGTGTCGGACGTACGCGGCGGTGAGTACTTCGACGAGCTGGTCGAGGTGCTGGATGAGCTGAGAAAGGCGGGCCTCGAGCCGACGGTGCTCTTCCTCGAGGCCGACGAGGCGACGCTTATGGACCGGTTCAAGGAGACGCGTAGGCGCCATCCGCTCGCGCCGAACGGGCGCGTGCTCGAGGGCATCCGCGCCGAGCGCGAGGTGCTCGGCCCGCTTCGCGAGCACGCCGACGTGGTGATGGATACGAGTGACCTGACGGGCGCCATGCTCCGCCGCCGGGTCGTGACCGAGCTCCTGGGGCCCAAGGGCGCTTCGGGCCGGCTGGCGCTCACGGTGATCACGTTCGGGTTCAAGAACGGCCCTCCGCGCGAGGCAGATCTACTGCTCGACGTGCGGTTCCTCCCGAACCCCCACTACCGCGAGGACCTGCGCCCGCTCACGGGCAGGGACCAGCGGGTCGTCGACTACGTGGAGGCCGGCGACATCGCGGGGGAGTTCTACGAGCGGCTGTTCCCGCTGCTGGACTTCGTGCTGCCGGCCTACGTCACCGAGGGCAAGACCCATCTCACGATCGCGATCGGCTGCACCGGCGGCAAGCACCGGTCCGTGACGGTCGCGGACCGGATCGCCGGGCACCTCGCGGGCCACGACGACGTTTCGCTGCGGGTCGTCCACCGCGACGTCGAGCTGGACTGAGGCGCCGGCCTCGACGGCCGCTCAGCAGTGGCGTGACCGGAGCCTCACCCAGTGATGCCCGCTCGCGTGGCGCGGCATCTTGAACTTTCTGCACGTCTTCCCACCAATCCACTTCTCCTTGTCACGTGAGCTGAACCGGCCGACCACCTTCCACCTGCCCGGCTCGAAGCGCCGCCGCACGAACATCTTGTCGTCGTGCCGATCGCGGTCGCGAACCCGCAGGCGCAGGCGATGGCCATGGTGGACGCCGACGAGGCGGACCCGGCCGCGCGCGTGCTTGCCGCTGGAGGCATCGGAGACGTAGCCGTGGACCCGGATCCTGAGCTTGGCCTTGCGGCGCTTGGCCTCGAGCCTCGCGATCCGGGGGGTGACCGTCTGGGGACCTGCGCTACCGCCGCCCGGCGGCACCGGCGGGGGCATCCCGGGACAGGCCATGAGCGGCTTGTCGGGCGGTGGCTTGGAGAGTTGGCCGCGCATGAGCCTCACCGCGCGCGAGTAGGCGTGCGCCGAGGGGTACGGCCTGGCCGTCTCCGGGCTGGCGATCCCGTACCAGTCCTCCGGGTTCTTCGGGTTCCGCTCGGCGCTGGTCCACGCCTGCGGCAGCATCCCCATCACGTTGCAGTTCGTCCGCGGGAAGTTCACGGCGGCCGCCGCGTAGGCCTTCGATCGCTTGGCCTCCGAGATGGTCTCGCTGCCCCCCTCGGTCGGCCAGCCGATCTCGTTGACGAGCATCGGCGTCCGGTTCGGGATCCCCCCCCGGCGGAGCTGGTCCCGGAACCAGACGAGCCGGTCGAGCTGCTTCGCCGCGCCGGTCGCGGGATAGATATGGACCGCGGCCCCGCTCGCCTTGCGCACAAGGCCCGGCTGGCGGGCGGTCACGCGGCCCAGGAAGTCGGAGATGCCCACGTAGTGCCTGTTGTCCTTCGCCGGGGGAGCGACTCCGCCGGTCAACACCTGCCCGTGCGGGTCGACCGACCGGATGGCGTCGGCCGCGATCATGAACATGTCCGCGTAGCGCTCCGGCTGCGGGTTCGGGCACCAGCCGCCACGGAGGTTCGGCTCGTTCCAGATCTCGTAGCGCTTGATCGGCTCCGCCGGGATGTCCGGATGCGCCCTCCAGAACGTCCCGTCCCTCCCGTAGCGCGCGGCGATCGCCTTCGCGAGGAATGCGTAGGGCGCGATGTCGAGCGGCGCCCAGCTCGACGAGCGGTTGCAGTTGATCGCCCCGACGATGCCCGTGTCGGCGTCCCAGCGCGGCGTCTGGGTGATGTTGGCCTCGGCGCGCATCCTGTGCCGGGCCAGGCCCTTGATCTCGCCGTCCAGTGCGTCCCACCGGTACTCGTGACGGCCGCCTGCCGGTGGCAGCGGTTCGATGCGGGGCCAGGCGAAGCCGACCCTGATGTCGTGGATCCCGAGCTTCGCGATCTTCGACAGGTGCTTCGAGCGCTCCGACGGCGGCAGCTGCCGAAGCTGCTGGAAGTTGATGCCGTAGTAGCCCGCCCCCACCCAGCCTCGCGAGGCGTGTGCGGCGGGCGCCAAAGCTGCCGCCAGGAGCGCCACGAGCGCGACGGCGGGCCAACGCCTCCGGCGACGGATGGACGTCCCGATGAACGATCCCACGGCGCGCGCACGGTAGAGAGCGCCGGTCCCGCTTGTCAACCCACAACCCGGCGGCGAGGCACGCTCGAGGCCGTCCATACAATCGTGCACGTGGCCGACTCGGTGATCAGCGTGCGCGGCCTGCGCAAGTCCTACGGCAGGCTCGAGGCGGTGCGGGGCATCGACCTCGAGGTCGCCGGCCGCGAGATCTTCGCCTTCCTGGGCCCGAACGGCGCCGGCAAGACGACCACCGTCGAGGTGCTCGAGGGCTACCGGGAGCGCAGCGCGGGCGACGTCACCGTCCTTGGCGTCGATCCGGCCAGCGCCGACCACGAGTGGCGCCAGCGCATCGGGATCGTGCTCCAGGAGAGCCGCATGCACCCGGAGCTCACCGTGCGCGAGTCGATCGAGCTCTTCGCCGGCTACTACCACGCGCCGCGCGGGGTGGACGAGACCGTCGAGCTCGTCGGGCTCACCGAGAAGGCCGACGAGCGGGTCGCGCGACTCTCGGGTGGACAGCAGCGGCGGCTCGACGTCGGGCTCGCGCTGATCGGCGACCCGGAGCTGCTGTTCCTCGACGAGCCGACCACGGGGTTCGACCCCTCCGCCAGGCGCCACGCGTGGGAGGTGATCGCGAGCCTTCGCGAGCTCGGAAAGACGATCTTCCTGACGACCCACTACATGGAGGAGGCGCAGGAGCTCGCGGATCGCGTGGCGATCATCTCGGGCGGAAGGATCGTCGCCGAGGGTCCGCCCGAGGAGCTGACGCACCGCGACCAGCGAGCGGCCGTGATCAGGTTTCGCCTCCCGAGGGGAGTGACGGCGGCCGAGCTACCGGGCGCCCTGGTGCCCGACTCCGACGGCACGGCCGCCACCGGGGAGGTTCGGATCCAGGCCGCCGACCCGGTGCGAGTGCTCCACGACCTGACCACCTGGGCCCTCGCCCGAAGTGTCCCGCTGACGGAGCTCGAGGTCCGACAGCCGAACCTCGAGGACGTGTATCTCGAGCTCACGGCCGACCCGCCGGAGGAGGTGCCGCAGTGAGCGGCGCCGCGCTCGCCCTCCACCAATTTCGCTTCGACCAGAAGACGTTCTGGCGGAACCCGGCGTCGGTGTTCTTCACGGTCGCCTTCCCGGTGATGTTCCTGGTCATCTTCGACCTGGTGTTCGGGAACGGGAACCGAATCCACCTTCAGGGGGTGGGGGTGAGCGTCAGCACCTACTACGTCCCGGCGATCATCACGCTCGCGGTCATCTCCGCCACCTTCCAGAACCTGGCGATGAGCGTCACCATCGACCGCGAGTTCGGGATTCTCAAGCGCGGCCGGGGAACGCCGCTTCCGGACTGGGTCTTCTTCGCGGGCCGGATCGGCAACTCGCTCGTCGTCTCCCTCGTGATGCTGGTGCTGCTGGCCGCGATCGGTCGGATCGCCTACGGGGTCGCCATCCCGTGGGACCACCTTCCCGCCGTCCTCGTGACGCTGGCCGTCGGCGCCTTCACGTTCTGCTGCCTCGGTCTCGCGCTCACCGGCTTCATCCCGTCGCAGAGCGCCGCCGCGCCGATCACCAACATCGCGATCTTCCCCCTCTACTTCCTCTCCGGAGTCTTCATTCCCGAGAGCGAGATCCCGACCGGCGTCCTCCACGTCGCCGACGTCTTTCCGGTGCGCCACTTCTTCGACGCCTTCTTCGCCGCGTGGGTCAGCGGGACGGGCAGCGCTGGCTTCCAATGGCTCGACCTCGCGGTCGTGGCCGCATGGGGGATCGCGGGGTTCCTGGTGGCATTGCGCGCCTTCAAGTGGACGCCGCAGGCGGCATGAGTCGGCTCTGTCGCCGGCCGGTACCCGGTCGACCTCGCGTCCGGTACCTCCATCGGCCCGGCCGGCGGTCGCCGGGTCCTCCCCAGTATGTTCAGGGTGGTCGAGCCGAGACGCGATAAGGAGGAACGACGGCAGATGTCACCAGTGAGAGTCGGGATCAATGGATTCGGCCGGATCGGGCGCAACCTGTACCGCGCCGCGTACGAGGCGGGCAGCGACCTCGAGTTCGTCGCCATCAACGACATCGCCGACGTGGGCACTCTGGCTCACCTGCTCAAGTACGACTCGATGTACGGGCGCTTCGGAGGCAGCGTCGAGGTGCGCGACGCGGGGATCGCGGTCGACGGCAGCGAAATCAAGGTCCTGGCCGAGCGGGATCCGGCGAGCCTGCCGTGGGGGGACCTCGGCGTGGAGGTAGTGATCGAGTCGACGGGCCTGTTCACGAAGCGTGAGGGCGCGGCCAAGCATCTCGAGGCAGGCGCGAAGAAGGTGATCATCTCGGCCCCGGCGACCGATCCGGACGTGACCGTGGCGCTCGGCGTGAACTTCGACGACGCCTACGACCCCGAGCAGCACCACATCATCTCCAACGCGTCCTGCACCACGAACTGCCTGGCGCCGGTCGCGAAGGTCCTGAACGACACGGTGGGCATCGAGCGCGGGCTCATGACCACCATCCACGCCTACACGGCCGATCAGCGCCTGCAGGACATGCCGCACAAGGACCTGCGGCGCGCACGGGCCGCCGCCCTCAACCTCATCCCCACCACGACCGGCGCCGCCAAGGCGGTCGGGCTCGTGCTGCCGGAGCTCCAGGGAAAGCTCAACGGGATGGCGGTCCGGGCGCCGGTGGCCACCGGCTCCGTGGTGGACCTGGTGTTCGAGGCGTCCAGCGACACGACCCCCGAGGACCTGAACGCCGCCGTCAAGGAGGCGGCCGCCGGCCCGCTGGCCGGCATCCTCTTCTACACCGAGGACCCCATCGTCTCCACGGACATCGTCAAGGACCCCCATTCGTCGATCTTCGACTCCGAGCAGACGATGGTCACCGACGGCCGGCTGGTCAAGGTCATCGCCTGGTACGACAACGAATGGGGCTACTCGAACCGCTGCGTCGAGCTGGCCGCCAAGGTGCTCGAGCCGAAGGCGGCGCTCGCGGCCGCGGACGGCTGATCGCGGCCGTCGCCCGCCGTCACGGCCACGCGGTGAGTTGAGCTTCACGAAGGCAAGCGTCCGCGACGCGGAGGTCGATGGGCGCCGCGTCCTGGTGCGTGTGGACTTCAACGTGCCGCTCGCCGACGGGCGGGTCACCGACGACTCGCGGATCCGGGCGGCGCTTGGAACGATCGAGCTCCTGCGCGAGCGGGGAGCCGGGCTCGTCCTCGTCTCGCATCTGGGACGGCCGGACGGGCCGGATCCCGACCTCTCCCTCGCTCCGGTCGCGGAGCGGCTCACCGAGCTGATCGGCGCGGATGTGCGGATGGCCCCCGGCCTCGTCGGGCCGCAGGTTGAGGCACTGGTCGAAGAGCTCCGGCCCGGCGACGTGCTGATGCTCGAGAACAGCCGTTTCGAGCCGGGCGAGAAGAGCAACGACCCGGAGCTCGCACGCGGGCTCGCGAAGCTCGCCGACGTCTACGTGGACGACGCGTTCGGTGCGGCCCACCGGTCCCATGCCACCACCGAAGGGGTCGCGCATCTCCTCCCCGCGTACGCCGGGCTCCTGCTCGAGCGGGAGATCAGGGAGCTCGATGCGATCCGGGAACACCCGGCCCGTCCGATGCGGCTGGTGCTCGGCGGCGCGAAGGTGAAGGACAAGATCGGAGTCGTCAGCCACTTCCTGGACGTCGCCGACCGGATCATGATCGGCGGTGCGATGGCGTTCAGCTTCTTCAAGCGGCAGGGCATTCCGGTGGGCAACTCGCTGGTGGACGACGACTCGGTGGAGGCGGCCGGGGACATCCTCGCCAGCGCCGCAGAGTCGCGCTGCGACCTCGTCCTCCCGGTCGACCTCGTCCTCGGCCGCGAGTTCTCGGCCGAGACCGAGCGGCGCGAGCTCGATGGGATCGAGGTCCCCGACGGCTGGATGGGCCTGGACGTCGGCGAGCGGACGGCGACCGCCTACGCCGATTCGATCGCCACTGCCGGAACGGTGTTCTGGAACGGGCCCATGGGGGCCTTCGAGCTCGAGCCGTTCGCCGCGGGCACCCGAGCCATCGCCGAGGCGATCGCCGCGGCTGCGGGCACGACGGTGGCTGGCGGCGGCGATTCGGTCGCCGCCCTCGACAGGTTTGGGCTCACCGATCGAGTGGACTGGGTCTCCACCGGCGGCGGTGCTTCGCTCGAGCTCCTCGAGGGGTCCGAGCTGCCGGGGGTCGAAGCGCTGCTCGACGCCGAGGCAGTCGGCAGCCAATAGGCTCGGGCGCGAGCTGATGTCCTCCCGCAAGCCGATCTGCGCGGCCAACTGGAAGATGCACAAGACGCGCCCGGAGGCCGCGGCGTTCGTCGACTCGTTCCTGCCGCTGGCCGCGGACCTGCTCGACTCGGTGCAGATCCTGATCTCCCCGCCGTATACGGCCCTCGCGCTCACCGTGGAGCGCTGCGCGACCACGACGATCCGCGTCGCCGCCCAGAACATGCACTTCGAGCACGAGGGGGCGTACACCGGCGAGGTCTCGGCGGGGATGCTGGCCGAGCTGGACGTCGACGGGGTCATCCTCGGGCACTCCGAGCGCCGCCAGATGTTCGGTGAGACCGACGACGCCCTGGCGCGCAAGGTCCCGGCGGCCTTGGCGGCCGGGCTCGAGCCGATGCTGTGCGTAGGAGAGACGCTCGGTCAGCATGAGGCGGGCGAGACAGAGGCGGTGCTGAGGCATCAGGTCGAGACCGACCTGGCGGAGGTGCCGGACGGCGAGCTCCGGGTCCTGGTGATCGCGTATGAGCCGGTGTGGGCGATCGGGACGGGGCGCAACGCCACACCCGAGCAGGCGGCCGAGGCGATCGCGTTCATTCGCTCGCTCGTCGCCGGCCGCGACGAGGCGGCGGGCGCGGCGGTCCGGATCCTGTATGGCGGCTCGGTGAAGCCGGGCAACGCGGCGGAGGTGCTCGCCTCCGACGAGATCGACGGAGCGCTCGTCGGCGGCGCGAGCCTGGACCCGGACGACTTCGCCGCCGTCGTGGCGGCGTGCCGGTGACGCTGCCCGGCGGGCCGGCCGAGGTGCCGGTCCCATCGGTCGCCCTGGTCGTGCTCGACGGCTTCGGATTGGCGCCACCGGGACCGGGAAACGCGGTGAGTCAGGCCGACACGCCCGTCTTCGACGAGCTCTGGAGCCGGTTCCCGCACAGCACACTCTCGGCCAGCGGCCGCGACGTCGGCCTGCCCGATGGTCAGATGGGGAACTCCGAGGTGGGGCACCTCAACCTGGGCGCAGGCGCCGTCGTCCGGCAGGACCTCACGCGCATCGACGACGCCGTCGCGGACGGCAGCTTCTTCGACAACCCCGTGCTGCGGGCCGCATGCGAGGCCGCGCGCAACGGCCCGCGGGGCCGGCTCCACCTGATGGGACTCGTTTCCGACGGCGGTGTCCACTCCGGGTGGGAGCACATCGAGGCGTGCATCGAGCTCGCGGCGCGCGAGGGTGTGACCGACCTCGTCGTCCACGCGTTCACCGACGGCCGCGACACGCCGCCCAGGGCCGGCGGCGGCTACCTCGCCGAGCTCGAGCGGTGGCTCAAGCACGCAGGGCGGATCGGCACCGTCTGTGGCCGCTACTACGCCATGGACCGCGACCGCCGGTGGGATCGAGTCCAGAGGGCCTATGACGCGCTCGTCCACGCCGATGGCCGCCACTCGCCGAACGCCGAGGTGGCCGTGACGGAGTCGTACGAGCGAGACGAGACGGACGAGTTCATCGAGCCGACCGTCATCGGCGACTACGACGGGATGGCCGACGGCGACGCGGTCCTCCACTTCAACTTCCGCCCCGACCGCGCCCGGGAGCTGACCAGGGCTTTGGGGGAGCCCGACTTCGACGAGTTCCCGCGCGGGGTCGTGCCCCGGATCGACCTCAGGACGCTGACCGAGTACCGGAAGGGCTGGGACTACCCGGTCGCGTTCCCGCCGCAGGTCCCCGAGGTGACGTTGGCCGAGGTGATCGCGACCGCCGGGGCTCACCAGCTGCATGTGGCGGAGACCGAGAAGTACGCCCACGTCACCTATTTCTTCAACGGCGGACGGGAGGACGAGTGGGAGGGGGAGGAACGCCGCCTCGTGCCGTCGGTTCGCGATGTTGCCACCTACGACGAGAAGCCCGAGATGAGCGCGCGGGCGGCCGCCGACGCCTTCCGCGAGCGGTGGAGCGACGACGGCTACCGGTTCGGAATCATCAACTTCGCCAACCCGGACATGGTCGGTCACACCGGCGACATCCCGGCCGCGGTGAGGGCGATCGAGACGGTGGACGGCTGCCTCGGCGACGTGATCGCGGCCGTCCACGAAACGGGCGGCGCGTGCATCGTCACCGCCGACCACGGCAACGCGGACAACATGCTGGAGCCCGACGGCTCGCCCAACACCGCCCACTCGACCAATCCGGTGCCGTTCATCGTGACCGTCGACGGCGTCTCCGTCGGTGACGGCCGCCTCGCCGACGTCGCCCCGACGGTGCTGAAGCTGCTGGGGATCGAGCAGCCGGAGGCGATGACGGGGCGCTCGCTGGTCGCGTAGCGCGGGCGCGGACGGCGGGACGCTCGGCGTGCACCGAGCAAGGCCCTCCCCTTCCATGGGTCGGCGCTTCGCTGACCGTCGCAATCCCTGCTCCTCAGCCTTCCTCGGCCCACGCCGAGCACCCCGCCGCTCTGGCTGCTTCGAGTGAATCCGTTCCCGGAAACCGGGACTGGATTCACTTGACCCGCCGGCCGCCCCTCATTGCCGCCGTTCGCCGGCGCTTTCGAGCCGGTCCGTAGGCTCCCGCGCGTGAGATCCGACCCGGAACGCCTTCGCTTCGAGATCACAGCGCGCGACGGATCCGCCCGGACCGGGCGGCTCCACACGCCCTCGGGCGTCGTGGAGACGCCGGCGTTCATTCCGCTCGCGACCCGCGGCAGCGTCCGGTCGCTGACCGCCGCCGAGGTCGCCGAGCTGGGGTTTCAGATGGTGCTCGGCAACACCTTCCACCTGATGCTGTCCCCCGGGGCCGAGCGCATCGCCGCCCTCGGGGGCCTCCACCGGTTCATGGGCTGGGACCGGGCGATCATCACGGATTCCGGCGGCTTTCAGGTGTTCTCGCTCGCCCACGGCAACGTCGCCGACGAGGTCAAGGGCCGAGGAAGGCGCAGTGGGCGGGGAAGCGTGCTCGAGATCGACGAGGAGGGAGTGCGGTTTCGCTCCTATGTGGACGGGTCCGAGCGGTTCCTGGGCCCGGAGGAGTCGATGGCGATCCAGGGCCGGCTCGGCTCCGATATCGCGCTCGCATTCGACGAGTGCACTCCCTACCACGCCGATCGCGACTACACCGCTCGCTCGACCGAGCGGACGCATCGATGGCTCGACCGCTGCCTCGAGTGGCACGAGCGCGAGGGCCCGGCCGGCCAGGCCGTCTTCGGGATCGTCCAGGGTGGCATCTACGAGGACCTGCGCCACTCCTCCGCGGAGCTCGTGTCTGCCGCCGCCGTGGACGGGGTGGCGATCGGCGGGACACTCGGCCGCGACAAGGAGGAGATGCGCGGGGTCGTGGCGATGACCGCCAAGCGCCTGCCGGGGGAGGCTCCGCGGCACCTGCTCGGCATCGGCGAGCCGGACGACCTGGTGCACGGGATCGGGCTCGGCATGGACGTGTTCGACTGTGCGGTCCCGACTCGCCTGGCGCGGCACGGAATGGCGCTCGCGCCGAGGCCCGCCGACCGCCACCGGTTCGACATCCGCAAGGCGCGGTTCGCCACGGACTCCTCGCCGCTGGTCGACGGCTGCCCCTGCTCCACGTGCGCCGCGCACACGCGTGCTTACGTCCACTACCTGTCGCGCACCGAGGAGCTCACGGGCGTACGCCTTCTGGTGGTCCACAACCTGGCTTACCTCGAGCGGCTGGTCGCGGGCTCCCGACAGGCGATCCGATCCGGCCGCTTCTCTGCCTATCGGGACGCGATCCTCGCCGGGTCGCCACCGTGGGCGATCTCCTGACGCCGCGGCTACTGCGTGTGGGTCTTGATGAAGTCCCTGACCGCGTTGATCTGATCGTGGATCGTGTTCTTGATCAGCTCGCCCGGGCCGGTGTTCTGGCCCGCGTTTGTCGTGACGAGGACGATCGCGGCGATGATCGCCGCCAGGATCGCGATCACGAGGATCAGCCCGATCACCCTGCGGACCCGTCCGCCGGCGGACCGCTTCGCGGCTGCCGGCGCCGGCGTGGGCCGCGGCCGCGGCGCCGGCCGCGGGGCAGGGGCGCGCCGCGTCGGGGGAGTGGGCGGCTCGTCGACCGGCATCCGGCGCGTCGCGGTCGTCGGCGCTCCGGTCAAAGCCCTCGTGGCCGCCTCGGAGTCCGGCGGTAGCGGCTCGGCGCCGGCGAGGCCGTCGCGCAGCGCGGTCGCGAGCTCGCGGGCGGTCGTGTAGCGCAGCGCCGGGTCGCCCTCGAGCGAGCGCAGCACAGCGGTCGACAGCGTCTCGGGCACCTCGGAGTCGTAGGAGCTCGGCGCCAGCGGGCGTTCGTTCTCACGCCGGATCGCCAGCTCGGCGAGGGTCGTGCCCTCCCACGGCAGCCGGCCGGTCAGGAGCTGGTAGATGACGACCCCGAGGGCGTAGACGTCGGAGGCCGGTGTCGCCTCATCGCCGCGAGCCTGCTCCGGCGCGAGGTAGGCCGCAGTGCCCACGACCGACCCGACCTGGGTCAGGCGTGTCTGCTCGGCGGCCCGGGCGATGCCGAAGTCCGTCAGCTTGACCGTCATCTCGCCGGTCGGCGGATCCTGGGGGTTGGGCGAGGCGCCCCGGCGCCCGGCGGGTCCGCCGATGACCATCAGGTTCCCCGGCTTGACGTCGCGGTGGATGATCCCCTGGCGATGGGCGTACTCGAGGCCGCCGCAGGCCTGCATGCCGATCTCGACGGCGACCTCCGGCCCCAGGCGCCCGCGGCTCTGCAAGAGCTGCGCGCCCGAGCGGCCCTCCACGTACTCCATGACGATGTAGTGGCGGCCCTCATCGACGCCGGTGTCGTAGACCTGGACGATGTTGGGGTGGATCAGCTTGGCGACGGCGAGCGCCTCGCGCCGGAAGCGGGCCACGAACTTGTCGTCGTCCGACAGGTGCTCCGCGAGCACCTTCACGGCGACCGTCCGCTCCAGCACCCGGTCGATCGCCTTGTAGACCGTCGACATGCCGCCCGATCCGAGGCGGTCGCCCAGCTGGTAGCGGCCCGAGATCACGGTCGCGCCCATCAGCCCGTCCCGCCTCCGCCGACGCCCGTCCCGCCGGTGCCACCGGAACCGCTGCCGCCGCCACCGCCGGCCGCGCCGCCCCCGCCCGAGTTGCCGCCGCCGGCGTTGCCCCCGCCAGACTGGCCGCCGCCTGAGCCCGAGGGACCGCCACCCGTATTCCCGCCGCCCTGGTTGGCGCCGCCGTTGCCGGAGGAGGGGGCCGTGTCGGTGGTCGTGGGGGTCGTCGTCGGCGTCGTCGTGGCAGGGGTCGTCGTGGTGGTGCCCGTGGATTGGAGGCCGCCCGGATCACTGGTGCCCGTGGGGACCGCGGGCTTGCACTGGCTCCTGTCCTGCGCAAGCTTCTGGAGGTTCTCCCCGGCGCTCCGGAGGGCCTCCTTGTCGGTGGTGCCGACCGTGTCGGGCAGCTTGTTCACGGCGTCGATGAAGCTCTGCGCCTCGGTCTGGGCGCGGTTGCACCTGCCCTGGTTGACGGCGGTCTCCACGCCGTTGAGCGCGGTCGTGAGCTCGGTTGCGTTCGTACTTGGGATCGTCGGCTTGTCGCTGCTCGAGCCGCATGCCGAGATGGCCACGGCGGTTGCCGCGACCGCCAGCGCGCCCGCCAATCGCTTCTGCCCCGGCATCGCGGCGAGTCTAGTGAGTGCACCCAGGCGTCCTTCCGGCGTCCTGATCCGCATCACTGACCCACATAGAGCCGGCGCGCCAGGTGCTCGGGCAGGTCGGTCGCCTCGATTGCCTCGGCGGCCCGATCGATCTCGTACTCCACTCGGTGATAGGTCGCCTCGGCGGCGTCCGTATCCAGCTCGAGCCACGCGGCGCGTGGATCGCCGTCGCGCGGCTGCCCGACGCTGCCCGGGTTGATCAGCCAACGCCCCTCCGAGAGGTCCAGGCGGGTGCCCGCGCCGGCCTGCGCACCCCGGGCCGCGTCCTCGACCTCCATCGAGCTGCCGCGGGCCGGGCGCCGGTCCTCGCCCATCACGAAGAAGAGCGCCACGTGCGAGTGGCCGATCAGGCTCACCCGGGCCGCCTGGACCGCGATGCACTCTGCGGCCTGATCCGGCCACAGGACGTACTCCCAGACCGGGTCCCGCGGCGAGGCGTGGTAGAGCGCCACGTCGCGAGTCTCGTCGGCCGGCTCGAGGCGCCGGAGGAAGTCCAGGGTGGCGGGATCCGCCGTCTGCTGCGTCCACCGCACGGCCGCTGCGGCGGCCGGCGAGAAGGAGGAGATGTCGAGCTCGCCGAGCACGGCCAGATCGTGGTTGCCCACCAGACACAGGTCGCAGCGCTCGGCGACGTGCCTTGTGCACTCGTCGGGCTGTGCCCCGTAGCCCACGACGTCGCCCAGGCACCAGAGCTCCGTGACGCCGGCGCCGTCCACGTCCGCGAGGACCGCTTCGAGGGCAGGCAGGTTCGCGTGGATGTCGCTCAGGATGGCCAGTCGCATGAGGAGACGAGCGGACTATCGTAGGACGGCCATGGCCGATCCGCTCGCGAACCTCCGCGGAACCATCCGCACAGCGGCCGATTCCCTGCACGATCGGGCGGCCGACTCGATCGCCCCGACCCTCGAACGGCCGCCCAAGCGCGAGCTGGGTGACTACTCCACCAACGCGGCGATGCTGTTGGCGCCCGTGCTGGGCGAGCCGCCGCGGCAGGTCGCGGAGCGCCTGAGCGAGCACCTCCGCGGTCTTCTCGACGGAACCGCCGCCCGCATCGAGGTCGCCGGCCCGGGGTTCGTCAACCTCTTCCTCGCCGATCGCTGGTATCGGGAGAGCGTGGCCGCCCTGCTCGACGCCGGCGACGAGTTCGGCCAGGGGGCGCCGGACCGGCCGGAGCGGGTGCTGATCGAGTTCGTGTCGGCCAATCCCACCGGCCCCCTGCACGCGGCGAGCGGCCGTCATGCTGCCTACGGCGACGCGCTGGCCCGCATCCTCGCCTTCGGCGGCCACCGGGTCGAGCGCGAGTACTACCTGAACGACATGGGCCGCCAGGTCCGGCAGTTCGGGGAGTCGATCGCCGCCCGAATGCGTGGTGGCGAGCCCCCCGAGGACGGCTACCGCGGCGACTACGTCATCGAGCTCGCCTCCCGGCTCCGTGAGTCCGGGGCGGACCCGGACGACGTCGAGGAACTGGCGCGGTTGGGCATCGAGGCGATGCGCGAGCGGATCGACGCGACCCTGGAGCGCTTCGGCGTCCGCTTCGACACCTGGTCGTCGGAGCGATCGGTCTACGAGCGCGGCGAGCTCGAGTCGACGCTCGAGACGCTGCGGAAGAGCGGCCACACCTACGAGAGCGAGGGCGCGCTCTGGCTGCGGACCTCGGACTTCGGGGACGACAAGGACCGGGTGCTGGTGCGATCGGACGGCGAACCGACCTACTTCGCCCCGGACATCGCCTACCACTACGACAAGCTGAAGCGCGGCGCTGAGCGCCTCATCGACGTCCTCGGAGCCGACCACCACGGGTACGTCCCGCGGATGCGGGCGGCGCTCGCCGCGCTGGGCGAGGACCCGGAGAGCTTCGAGGCCCAGATCATCCAGATGGTCCACCTCGAGCTCCGCGGCGAGCGGACCCAGATGTCAAAGCGGCAGGGCACGTTCGTCAGCCTCGACGAGCTCCTCGACGACATCGGCACCGACGCAACACGCTTCTTCATGCTCCAGCGCAGTCACGAGACGACGGTCGACCTCGACCTCGAGCTTGCCAAGAGCCAGTCGCAGGACAACCCCGTCTATTACGTGCAGTACGCCCACGCGCGCATCGCGAGCATCCTGCGCAAGGCGCGCGCCGACGGCGCAGCGGCGGCCGGGGAGGGGGACGGCGTGGACGAGGACGCCGTGGCGGCCGCCGCGACCGAGGCGCTCGGGGCGGCCGCAGAGCCGAGCGAGCGCGCGCTGGTACAGCGGCTCCTGGAGCTTCCCAACGAGGTGCGCGCCGCCGGCGAACGGCGCGCAGCCCACCGCCTGGCCGCTTACGCGACGGCGACCGCGGCCGACTTCCATGCCTTCTACCGGGACTGCCAGGTGGTCGGCGCGCCCGACGGGCTTCAGGCCGCGCGCCTGGGCCTGGCGGTCGCGGCGAAGCGCGTGATCGCGAGGACCCTGGGACTGCTGGGGGTCAGCGCGCCGGACCGGATGTGACGGCTGGCCGGCGCCGGCTACAGCCCGCGCCGGTTGACGACCACGGGCACGGTCCGGAGCATGAGCTTGAGGTCGCTCCAGAGGGACCAGTTCGCGATGTACAGGTAGTCGAGCTTCACCATCTCCTCGAGCGGGATGCGCGAGGAGCCGAGGACCTGCCAGTAACCGGTGATTCCCGGCGGGACCTCGAGGCGGTCTCGGTACCAACCGCGGATCGTGTTGTCCTCGTCGAGCGGGAGCGGCCGCGGCCCCACCAGGCTCATCTCGCCCCTGAGGACGTTGATGAGCTGAGGAACCTCGTCGAGGTGGGTGCGTCGCAGGACGCGCCCGACCCGCGTGATCCGCGGATCGTTGGCGATCT
Organism: uncultured Actinomycetes bacterium; assembly: GCA_963702195.1. GTDB lineage: Bacteria > Actinomycetota > Thermoleophilia > Solirubrobacterales > 70-9 > AC-56. Next base: position 1,091,478 of record OY969725.1, read on the forward strand.
TGAAGATGCCCTCGGCCTCGTTCAGGTGGCGGAGCTCGTCCTTGAGGCCCTCCGCACCGTCGACCATGCTGCGGAACTTGAGCATCTCGAACGGCTCCCCCCGCCTGCCCGCGCGAACCTGGCGGAAGAGCACCGGCCCGCACGAGTCGATCTTGATCCCGAGGGCGACCACGGCGAGCACCGGAGCGAGGACGATCAGGGCCGCCGCCGAGACGACCACGTCGAGCCCCCGCTTGATGAGCTGGGACGACTTGCCGATCTCGAAGCGCTTGACGCCCAGGAGTGTCACGCCGTTCAGGTAGTCCTGCTCGACGGAGGAGCCGGCCATCCGCGAGGCCTCGGGCAGCACGCTGACCTTGACCCCCTGGGACTTGAGCTCCCGGATGATGTACAGCAGCTCATCGTCTCCGCCATCCGCAGGCGGCGCGATCACGACCCGGTCGATCGACCTCGCCACGAGCAGCGGCTCGAGGTCCGCGAAGGCGGCCACCCTGCCGTCCGCATCCGGAAGTGCGCCGGCCGTGGCCGGCACGTAGCCGACGAGCTCCGCGCGGGCCGGGGTCGTGAGGTTCAGCTTCTCCCGCAGCACCGACGCCCGCCGAGGGTCGCCGACGAGGAGGCAGCGCTCCGGGGGCAGAAGCCGGGTCATCGTCCAGCGGGCCATGGAGCGCAGGCAGACGAGGAGCACGAACAGCAGCACCCAGAGGACGGCCGCCTCGCCACGGCTGAGGCCCGCGGAGAAGAACAGGCCGTCGGAGAAGACGAGCAGCAGGGCGGTGAGGGTGGCCATGCCGAATAGCGCCGGGATCTCGTCCAGCGTCGTCTTGTGGATCAGGTGCTCGTCGCGGTCATAAAGGCCGAGCGCCTTGCAGAGCACGACGAAGAGCGGGGGCACGGCGAGCGTCGCCCATGCGATCCCGCCGCTGTCGAACAGGACGCTCGTGGCCGCGATGGCCAGCAGGATCGACCACATGTCGGCGACACCGAGCGCCCGACGGAAGGCGGAATCGCGGCGGAGCAGCTGGCGCCGCCGCCACAGCAGCCCGGCGTCGGACGCCCGGGCCGCCGGCTCGGCGGCAGGGTCGACCTCGAGGTCGATATGGCCCGCGGGTGGGATGGGCGTGCCCGCGGGCTTCGTCGAAGCCCTGACCGTTGTCGATTCCACCGAGTTCCCCTCGTCCGCTACCTGTTGATTCGGCCCGGAGCGACGGCACCTTTAGCCCTCCGACCGGCCTGACAGGAGGCGTGAGGCTAGAAGAGGGCCTGCCGGATAGCAACCGACAACCGTTCGACGCCGGCGATGCGCGGTCTCAGCCCGCGGCCGGGCTGTCGAGCCGCTCCTCGATCCGCCGCACCCGCTCGGTCAGGTCCTCATTCCAGCTCGCGAGGTCCGCCCGGACGCGGTCGCGGTGCCGGTTCACGGCGGCTTGCGTCCACTCACGCTCGGAATCGGGCGGAGCGGCCGCCGGTTTCGCGGGCTCACCCACGTCCACCCGCCACTCGTCGGCGGAGTCCTCGGGATCGTGCCCATCGGCGTTCGCGCGCGACATCTGCGCCTAGAATGGCACCTCAGTCGCCCCGCGTGCCTGGCGCAAGGTGTTCATCCGCAGGCGCCCGGCGGCGGAGCCCTCGAGAGAGATGGAAACCCCGGAATCAGACCGAAGCGCGCGTGAGCGCGAGGGCGAGGTCGCCCGATACCGCAGCCTCACGGACTACCTCCGGGTGGTCCGCCGCCACCGCGTCCTGATCATCGTCGTCACCCTGGCTCTCGGGGCGATCGCGTTCCTGCTCTCGAAGGCGCAGGCGACGACCTACCAGGCCGAGGCGCAGATGTCCTTCGGCGACCCGTTCGCGAACCTCACGCTCCTGAACGCCGGCAGCGGGATTCCCCAGGAAAGCGCCGCCGTGCGGGCCGCGAACGCCGCGGTGCTGGTGACCTCCCCGCGTACCGAACGCGTGGCCACGAAGATGTTCAGCGGCGGGCCGCCGCCCGGATGCTCGATCGACGCGAGCGTGCTGGTGGAGACGAACAACGTCGCCGTAGACGGCAAGTGCCGGACCGCTGACGACGCGGCACTGTTCACCAACACCTACGCCGGGGCCGCGCGCAGGATCGGAAACGCGCAGGCCCGGGCGCAGATCGCCCGGGTCGCCAGGGCCCTGTCCGACCAGATCACGCAGGCGAAGAAGAGCCCGGTTCAGGGGATCACGGGCCCGACCGTGACGGCTCTCGAGCAGCAGCTTTCGCGGGTGGAAGCGGTGAAGCAGTCGGCCACACCGGTGGAGATCGTCCAGCCGGCGACGCCGCCCACGGGGACCGCCTCCCCGAGACCGGTCCGCAATACGGGGATCGGGCTCGTGCTCGGCCTCGTCCTGGGCCTCCTCGCCGCCTTCGGTCGCGACGCCCTGGACCGGCGGGTCCGGTCCTCGCAAGAGGTTCAGGATGAGCTCGGCCTGCCGGTTCTCGGCCGTGTGAGTCGCACCGCGCTCGGGCGTGCCGGTCTGGCGCGGAACGGCCAGCCGCCCATGACCGACGCCGACTTCGAGGCCTTCCGGGTCCTGAGGATGAACCTCGGCTACCTGGCGAAGGGCAAGGCGGTTCGCTCGGTGCTCGTGACCAGCGGTCTGCCCGAAGAGGGCAAGTCGACCGTGAGCGCCGCGCTGGCGAGCGCGGCGGTGCTCGCCGGGCAGCGCACGCTGCTGGTGGAGTGCGACCTGCGCCGTCCATGCTTCGCCCAGCGGTTCGGGATCCAGTCACAGCCCGGGCTCACCGACTACCTGCTCGGCAACGCGGGCCCGCAGGACATCCTCCAGACCGTCGAGCTCTCCGAGCCTGTGCGCGTCAACGGCAACGAGGCGGCCCAGCCCGCCGGCTCGGCCGGGACGCTGGTCTGCATCGTGGGCGGCGCGCTCGTGTCGAACCCGGCCGAGCTCGTGATGAGCGAGCGCTTCAAGGACTTCCTCGAGAAGGTGAGCAAGGCGTACGACCTCGTGGTCCTGGACGCGAGCCCGCTGCTGGCGGTGGTGGACCCGATGGAGATCCTCCCGCACGTGGACGCGGCGATCATCTGCGTGCGCGCTCAGCAGACGACCCGCGAGCAGGCGCGGGCCGCTCGCACGGCGCTGAGCACCCTTCCCGAGCGCCCCATGGGCGCTGTCCTCACGGGAATGCGCCGCGGCGACCCGGACGCCTACGACTACTACGGCTACTAGATGACTGATTCCCAATCCCCGCGCACCCGGATGATCCGCCCGGTACGGCGCATTTCTGCGTCCTCGGGCTTGCCCTTGCACCCAGCAAGGGCTGCGCCCTGCGCCCTTGAACTGCTTGGCCGGGCGAATCCCCGGGCCCACGCGGATTAGGAATCAATCATCCACGTTCTGGGCCTCGCGGTCGGCATCGTCACCCACGACTCCGCGGGCGACCTGCGGCGATTCCTCGCGGGCCAGCTCGCGGCGGCTCTCCAGATCGACGCGCCAGTGGTCGTCGTCGACAACGCCTCCTCTGATGAGACCGTCCGGCTGTTGCGGAAAGCGGAGGCGGAGCATCCCCAGCTGACCGTTCACGAGATGGGCCGCAACGCGGGCTACGCCGCGGCCGTGAACGCGGCGTTCGCTCGGGCGCCGGGACGCGACATGCTCCTCGTCAACCCCGACATCGAGCTCTCTGACGGCGAGGTGGCCCGGGCGCTTGCCAGGGTGCTCCAACGCGACCCGCGGATCGGAGTCGTCGCCCCCCGGCTGGTCGGCGAGGACGGCGAGCCGCAGCCGAACGCACGCCTCTACCCGAGCATCGCGGCCATGCTCGGTGGCACCGCCGCGCCTCGGATCGCGCCGCCACTGCGCCGCAGCTACGAGCGGTACGTCGCACCGTCGCGCTCCGTGCGGGCGCGGACGGTCGACTGGGTGATCGGTGGGGCGATGCTCATCCGGCGGGCGGCCTTCAACGCGGTTGGCGGCTGGGACGAGCGCTTCTTCCTCTACATCGAGGACACCGACTTCTGCCGCCGCTGCATTCGCGCGGGCTGGGAGGTCGCGTTCGTGCCCTCAGTGAGCCTTCGCCACCGCTATCCACGAGCGAGCCGCACCGCGGGGCCGCTCGCGACGTCGCGCGCGCGGCGCAGCCACGTCGCGGGATTGGCTCGACTGTGGTGGCGCGAGCCGCGCCTGATGCTCGGGCTCGGCCGCGGGCGGAGCCGTGAGGTCGATCTCGGCGGCGGCCCTTGAGCCCACCCGAGCTCCCCTCGGCGGAGGTGTTGATCCCGCACCACAACCGGGCCGACAGCCTGCGCGAGACCCTGGGGGCCCTCCGGCGTCAGACGCATCCGGTGCCCGTTCGGGTGGTCGACAACGCGTCCTCCGACGGGACGCTCGAGATGCTCGATGCCGAGTTCAGCGAGGTTGCCTGCACCCGGCTCGAGCAGAACCTGGGCTTCGGCGCGGCGCTGAACCGCGGTGTCGCGGAGACCGACGCGGAGGTCCTCGTCCTGCTCAACAACGACGCCGTGCCCGACGAGCGCTTCTGCAAGGAGTTGCTGGCCGCCCAGGCCGCGTCGGGAGCCGAGATGGTCGCCGCCTGCCTGCGGCGCCCCGACGGGCGGATCGAGTCGCTGGGAGTCGAGCTGGATCGATCGCTCATCGCCTACGACATCGGGTACGGCGAGGAGCTGGACGGCGCCGCGGAGCGACACGACGATCCACCGCTCGCCCCGAGCGGCGGCGCCGCCGGGTTCGTCCGCGAGGCCTTCCAGGCGGCCGGCGGATTCGACGAGGGGTTCTTCGCCTATCTCGAGGACGTCGATCTGGGAATCCGGATGCGCATGCTCGGCATGCGATGCGTGCTGGCGCCGCGTGCGATCGCGGTGCACGAGCACTCCACGACGCTCGGCTCGGGCAGCGAGGCCAAGAATCGCCTCCTCGGCAGCGGTCGCGGGCGTCTGGCGCGGAAGTACGGCGCCAACCTCACCCCGGCGGCCCGGGCGCGCGGCCTCGTCATCGATGGCGCCGTCTACGCGGGAAAGGCCCTCATCGATCGCAACCTCGGCGCGGTCAGGGGACACCGCGAGGCTGCCCGGCGAACCGCTCGGGGGCCGGTCGACCCGCGCTTCGAGCGCGTGCCTCTGATCGACCGCGGCCTCCTGTCGAGCCTGCGCCAGCGACTGGGACGGCGCGGGTTCTAGCGCGCGAGCGCCGCGAGGTACGCCTCGTGCATGGCGTCGGCCTGGCGCTCGAGGTTGAAGCTCTGTGTCACTCGCTCGCGCGCGGCGCGGCCCATGGCCCGGCGCTCGCCGGCGTCGAGCGAGGCGAGCGAGACGATGGCCTTGGCCAGCGCACGGGGGTCGTCGGGCTCGACCAGCACGCCGCAATCGTCGGTGATCTGCTCGGCGAGCCCGTCCCGGCGCGTCCCGATCACGGGGATGCCACTGGCCATCGCCTCGAGCATCGCGATCGGGAACGGGTCGGCGCGGGACGGCAGGACGAACGCGTCCCAGCTCCGGTAGCACTCGAAGGTGTCGGCGCTCGGGCGATGCAGGACACCGATCGCCTTGGCTCGCGAGACGAGGTCGCGAGCCCAGTCGCGCTCGACGGCGTCGTTGGGCGCGCCCACCATCTCGAAGCGAAAGGCATCCGAATCCGACAGGACCTGCCGCGCTGCCTCCACGTAGATGTCGCTGCCCTTGCGGGTCGAGACCACCGCCACGGTGCCAACCGAAAACGGCCGCGGGTCCGGGCGGATCTCGGCCGCTCGCTCGGGCACCGGAGTCGCCTCGTACACGATTCGCGGGACCCTGTGGCGCCACCGCAGTCGCTCGGCGCTCGCTGTGGAGACCGCGACCACCTGGTCGAGGCTCCAGGCCGCGCGCCGCAGCAGGTTGCCCCGCACGCCGCCGGGGAGCATCTCGTGCGCGTGGAGGAGCACCGACCGCTCGTCCGACCGCGCAGCCATGGCCTCGGCCACCGTCATGATCGAGTTCGCGTGCACGAGGTCCGGCGAGGCGTCGCGCAGGAACTGGCGGAACTGGCGGAAGTACGGCCGCAGGGTTCGCAGCCGCGCCACTGGGCCCGGCGGCACCCGCCAGGCCCTCGCGCTGTACTCGAGCATGCGCGGTGCTCCCGCGACCTCGTAGCCCTCGGCCGCGAGGTGGTCGAAGAGCTCACTGGGGCGGGCGCACCAGAAGCTGAACCGCCAACCCCGCTCGGCGAGGATCGGGACGATCCGGGTGACCGAGCGGGTCGCTCCGCCCAGGTGGGGCTCGTGAAAGACGACCGCGATGCGATGGCCCGAGCCGTCGCTCACCGAGGAGGTTGGGTCAGGGGCGGGTCCGTCCTCGGCGCCCGCGGTGTCCGCACCGTGACCTGGGCCACGCCGAGGCCGACGATCAGCCACGCCGCCGCGATGTAAGCGCCCTCGCTGTAGATGCCGGCGTAGAAGAGGACCAGCATCGCCGCGAGGGTTCCGCACGCAGCGATCGCGAGGAACGCCCGATCGGGGTCGCCGATCAGGCTGGCTCGCCGCGCCAGGGCGATGAGGAGCGACACGAGCGCGAAGATGTACAAGAGCATGATGGGCAGGCCCTGCTGGAGGCCCACCACCAGGTACGAGCTGTCGATGTACGGCGTGATCACCGGGCCCGTCGGATTGTGCGCCGACGCGCCGCCGGAGGTCCCCAGACCGTGGCCCCACGGGTGGGCCTGGATGTCCTTCCACGCCTCCGACCACCGTTGCTGCCGCAGCGTGTAGGCGAGGTCGTGCTCCGGCGAGAGGATGTTCGCGAAGCGCGTTGACTGCTTGTCGGACCCGCCGACCGTCAGGTCGTATATCCCCGCGCCGATCAACCCGACGGCAAGCAGCGCGACCAGCGCGGCGCCGATTCTCCCGCGGGCTCGCCGAAGCATGATCGCGAGCACGAGGACCACGAGAACGCCGGCCCCCGCGGCGAGGGCGCCCGTCCGGATGGTGGACGCCAGCAGCGGGATCGCGAGCAGCGGGATCGCCGCGGCGGCGACGAGCCTGATCCGGCCGCGCCAGCTGATCGCCGCGGCGAGGCAGAACGGGATCATCGTCGACGTCCACCCGGCGAGCTGGTTGGCGCTCAGGAACGAGCCGAAGAAGCGAGCCTGGATCGCCGGCGGGATGCCCGGCTGCGCTTGCTTCGCGGCGAGCGTCTCCTTGACGCTAGGCCCGACGATCCATCGGAACGTGCAGTACGCGCCGATCAGCAGCGCGACCATGGCGATCCCGTGCGCGATGCGCCTGTGGGTGCGCTCCGACCACGGCGCGATAGCGACCAGCAGGAAGGCCGCCATGCACCAGCTGGCCGCCTTGAAGCCCTGGACGCCGAGTGAGATCGGATGGGTGAACAGGGCCTCGACGCCGGTAGTGCCGAGATAGAGGGCCGGGGCGATCAGTGCGGGCCACAGCCAGGCGCGCCGCTCGGCCCTACCGCTCAGATACGTTCCCAGCGCGCCCAGCCAGAGGCCGAGCAGCAGCAGGTCGACGAACCGCGTTACCGGAATGGGCGTGAACGCCGCGATCGAGCCGACGAGGCCGGAACAGAAGAAGACGGCGAGCGTCATCGCGACCGGCCGGCGCGCGCCGAGCACCGCAGCCGCGATGATGCCCAGGATGGCCACGATCACGATCCGGTCGCCGAGCGCGATCAACAGCAGCCCGAGGGCGAGCACGGCGCCGATAACCGCCGGGATCGCAAGCGAGCGCAGGTCGCCCAGGCGGCGAGCGGTGGGCCGGAACGCCCATACCGGCGCACGGGACGGTGCGTATCTGGGGCTCGCCGGCACGGTCGATCGCCCAGAGTAACCGTTGGTAGGCATGCCACCCGCCACCAGCGACAAGCGACCGCCCGTCACCGTGGTCGTTCCGTTCCGGGGCGATCGGGCCGCGGCGCAGTCCCTGCTCGAGAACCTGGCGCTGCTGCGTACCCGCGCCGGCGACCAGCTCATCGTGGCAGACAACACCCCGGTGAGCGTCGTGCCCGACGGCCCCGGCACGACCGTCGAGGTGGTTCGCGTACCCGCGCCGCCGTCCGCCCGCCGGGCCAGGAACGTCGGCGCCCGCGGGGCCGCCAATCCATGGCTCCTCTTCCTGGACGCCGACTGCCGCCCCGACCCGGAGCTGCTCGACGCGTACTTCGCGACGGAGCCGGCCGCGCGGTGCGGCGTGGTCGCGGGTGAGGTGATCGGCGACGGCTCGCAGCCCGAGGCGCTGGCGCGCTGGGCGCGATCGCGCCGCGGGATGATGGCGCGCTTGCACGTGGAGGGGCCGCGGCCGGCCGGAATCGCCGGAAACCTGATGCTGCGGCGCGACGCGCTCAAGGAGGTTGGGGGGTTCGAGGAGAGCGCCCGCTCGGAGGCCGACGTCGACCTGTGCTGGCGGGTCCAGGACGCCGGCTGGACGCTTGAGTACCGGCCGGGTGCGACCGTCGCCCACCGCGACCCGACCCGGCTCGGGGAGGTGTGGCGCCAGGCGTGGATGTACGGAGCCGGCAAGCGGTGGCTCCGGGACCGGTGGGGATCGGCGGCTCAGCCGCCGCCGGTGGTCAGGCCCGTCGTTCGAGCGGTCGGCGGCGCGCTCGTCTGGACGCTCACCGCCCGCTTCGAGCGCGCCATGTTCAAGCTCGTCGACGGCCTGGTGGCGGCAGGCGGATGGCTGGGCTACCAGGCGGCGCGCGTTGCGGAGCTGCGGCGATGAGCGACTCGCCGGAGATCAGCGTCGTGATCGCGACCAGGGACAGGCCGGCGAGGCTGGCCGCCGCGCTGGGGGCACTGCGTGACCAGACGGTCGGCACGGGGCGGTTCGAGGTGATCGTCGTCGACGACGGCTCGGGCCCCAAGACCCGAGACCTCCTGGCCCGCGCACGGGACGAGGGCGGCCCCCGGGTGCACGTGATCCGGCTGGCCGGCAATGGCCCCGCCGCGGCCCGCAACGCGGGGTGGAGGGCGGCGGCGGCACCCCTCATCGCCTTCACGGACGACGACTGCGAGCCGACCCCCTCATGGCTCGAGGCGTTGCTCGGGATGGCATCGGCATCTCCGGGAGCCATCGTCCAGGGGGTGACCGGCCCCATCCCGCGCGAGGCCGAGCTTCTCAGCCGCCCCTTCACCCGAACCCGATCGATCCCGGGCCCGAACCCGTGGTTCGCCACCTGCAACATCGCCTATCCGCGCGAGCTCCTCGAGCGTCTCGGCGGGTTCGACGAGCTCTTCCCGGAGGCGCTCGGAGAGGACACGGACCTGGGCTGGCGGGCGCTGGAGATCGGGGCACGCGTCGAGTTCGCCGGCCACGCCGTCGTCCACCACGCCGTCGAGGACCTGGGGCCGGCCGGGTACATGCGGCATGCGCTGCGGGGCGCCGACGCCGTGTACGCCTTCCGCCGGCACCCCGGGCTTCGGGCCGAGGCCCTGCGCTACGGCGTGTTCAGGAACCCGTCGCTGGAGCGGCTCGGCCTCGCTCTCGCGGGGCTCCTGCTCGCGAGGAGGCACCGCGCGGCCGCCCTGCTCGCCCTCCCGTACGCGCGGAACCTCCTGGCCCGCTCGATGTCGTCGGACGCCGGGCCGCTTCTTGCCCCGTACCTGCTCGTGTACGACCTGGCGCAGGCCTATACGTCGCTCCGCGGATCGATCCGGCACCGGAGGCTGGTGCTCTAGGGGCGTCGGTACTGGTTGCCGCCGTCACAGCATCGGCGTCCTCGTCCTGATTCCCGCCCGCGCCACGGCCCAGACCTCGATCAGGTCGTGGAGCATGAAGTAGGGGGCCAGGAACGGCCCGCCGCCCTCGAGGCGTCCCCGCGCCCAGACGTTCTTGAGGTACGGGTACATCAGCCAGTTGCGCAGCGCCGACCATCGGGTGGGGAGGAGGAAGCCGATCAGCGCGCGCACGAAGAGGTAGTGGATGTCCTTCCAAAAGATCCAGTGGATGAACTGCGCCTTTCGCAGGTCCGGGTGGCGCGCGTAGGCGGTCATCGGGGTCGTCCACCGGGCGGCGATCCGGAGCTTGCCGAGTGGGCCGGGGTGGGTAACGGCGTGGCGGACGACGGCGTCCTCGGTGAACACCGGGCGGGCGCCCGTCTCGATCGCGCGCCACGCGAGGTCGCAGTCTTCCCCGCCGGGCTCGCGGCCGTAGGTCTCCGTGTCGAACCCTTCGATCCGCTCGAGGAGCTCGCGCGGGTAAGCCATGTTGCAGGTGGGAAATGACGCGTTCAGCTTCTCGACGCTGAGCGATCGCGAGAACGGGCCGGGGTGGGCCTGCTCGGGCTCGGTGCGCCCCTGGACGAAGGTGAACGGCTCGTGCCCCCACGCGCGCTCGGCCGCGGCGAGCCAGCCGGGGGCCGGGACGCAGTCGTCGTCGGTGAACGCGATCAGATCGCCGGAGGCCGCCCGCCAGCCGTCCTCGCGCGCGGTGGCGGGGCCGGCGACAGCCTGGCGGCGGATCACTCGCAGCGGGAGGTGCGAGGTCGCCTCGTGGCGCTCGAGGACGGCGGCCGTGTCGTCGGTCGAGCCGTCGTCCACCACGATCACCTCGTCGGCGCGCCGCTCCTGCGCGGCGAGCCCGGCCAGCATTCGCCCCAGGTCGTCGGCCCGGTTGTGCGTGGCGACGACCACTGACAGCGTGGCCGCCGGTCGCTTCGGGGTGTCGGATCGTGCCTGCACCTCGCGGCGCATCCTTACAAGCGCCCTCCCGCCGGGGCGCACATGGCGCCTGTACCCGCGCCGGTGATCTAGATTCTGGGCCGATGTCCCAGGGTGAGCCGCCGGCGAGCGATCTGCGGATCGCGGTCGTCATTCCGACCCGCCGGCGCGAGACCAGGCTGGCGTTCGCGCTCGAAGCACTGGGCGCGCAGACCCTCGACCCCTCCCGCTTCGAGGTGCTGGTCGTCCGCGACTCCGATGCTCCCGAGCCGCTCGCGCAGCCACCGCCGGGGCTGCAGGTGCGCTTCCTGGAGCGCCCGGGGGTGGCAGGGCCGACCGCGAAGCGAAACGTCGGCTGGCGCGCGAGCAGCGCGCCGCTGGTGGCATTCACCGACGACGACTGCCGCGCGCACCCCCAGTGGCTCGAGTCGCTGGTTGCGGTGGACGGCCCGAACACGTTCCTCCAGGGCCGGACCGATCCCGACCCGGACGAGCGCCACCTCCTCCACGGCTTCGCCCGCAGCCAGGAGATCGACGGCCTCAGCGGTTGGTATGAGACCTGCAACATGGCCTACCCGCGGGAGCTGCTCGAGCGGCTCGGCGGATTCGACGAGTCCCTGCCCTTCGGCGGCGAGGACACCGACATCGCCTATCGAGCGATCGAGGCGGGCGCCCGCCCGGAGTACGTCGACTCCGCGCTCGTCTGGCACGCGGTCATGCACCGATCGCCGCGGCGGGCGCTCCGGGAGGCGCGCTCGTGGTCGGAGATGTCGGGCGTGGTGGCCAAGCACCCGGAGCTGCGGAAGGCGCTCTACCGCGGGGTCTTCTGGCGCAAGTCGCACGCGGCGCTCCTGCTGGCCGCCGCCGGGCTGCCGTTTGCGCGCAGGCATCCGGCGATCGCGATCGCCGCCGCACTCCCGTACCTGGAGCTCCGGCTCAATTGGCGAGCGCCGAGCGCACGGCGCGTGGCCCGCCGCCTCGCGACCCTGCCCGTCTGGGTGGCGATCGACGCAGTGGAGGTCGCCTCGCGGATCCCGGCGGCTGTTCGCAACCGGGCGTTCGTGATCTAGGCCCGTCCCGAGCCGACCATGCGCATCGCGCTTCTCCATCCGACGTACTGGCCAGAGGTCCGGCGCGGATCCGAGCGCCTGGCGCACGACCTGGGGGCGGCCCTCGTCCGGCGGGGGCACGCGGTGACGCTGCTGACCAGCCACGACGCGGCCACGGCCACGTCCCTGGAGGACGGGATCCGCGTGGTCCGCGAGCGCCGCCCGCCGCACCCGCCGGGCGCCAAGTTCTACGAGGACCACCTGGTGAGCACGCCGCAGAGAATCCGGCAGCTCGTGCGGGGCCGGTTCGACCTCGCACATGCGCTGCTGCCCGTCGAGGGATGGGCGGCTGCGCAGGCCCGCAGGCTGGGCGGCCCGCCGTACGTCCTCTCCATCCACGGGATCCTCAACCGCGAGTACCTGGTCCACCGGCGCTACCGATTGGAGATGCTGCGCGCAGCGGTGGCCGGCGCCGCCGTGACCTCGGTGCTCAGCGAGGCGGCCGCCGAGCCGTTCCGGCGCTACGCGCTGCGCGATCCCGTGATCCTGCCGGGAGGCGTGACCTGCGCCGACTACGCGGGAGAGCGCTCGCCGGCGGACTCGCCGACGCTGCTCTGCGCCGCGAGCCTCGGCGACCCCCGCAAGCGTGGGCCGCTCCTGCTGGATGCCTTCGCGCGTCTGCGCGACCGGACGCCGGACGCCCGGCTGGTCCTTGCCGGCGGGCAGGACCCGTACGGCCGGGCCGACGACGGCCTCGGCGAGGGTGTGGAGCGCCTCGAGGTCGACCGCACCGACTCGCTGGCCCGCGCGTACCGTTCCGCCTGGGCGACCGTGCTGCCATCGATCCACGAGGCCTTCGGGCTGGTCCTGCTCGAGTCGCTCGCGGCCGGGACGCCGGTCGTGGCGGCGCGGTCCGGAGCCGCCCCGGAGGTGGCCGGGGACAGCGAAACTGGCCGGCTGTTCCGGGCCGATGACGAGAAGGACCTCGTCCGGGCGATGGTCGAGGCACTGTCCCTCGCGCGTTCTGCGGAGACGGCCGAGCGCTGTCGGCGGCGCGCGGCGGACTACGACTGGGAGCGGATCGTCGAGCGCTACGAGGACGCCTATTCACGCGCCCTGGCCACCGGCGGCGGGGGAGCCTGAATGCTCGCGGCGAGCGAAGAGCGCATCCACTCTCTCCTGGACGAGCGATCGGTGGTGCTCGACATCGGGGGGTGGGCGAAGCCATTCGCCCGCGCGGACTGGGTCCTCGACCTGATGCCGTACGAGACACGCGGCCTCTACGGCCCGAGCGACCCGGAGGCCGAGCGGTTCGACGCGGACACATGGATCAAGCGCGATATCTGCGATCGCGAGCCGTTTCCGTTCGCGGACGGGGAGATCGACTTCGTGATCTGCTCGCACACGCTGGAGGACATCCGCGACCCGATCTGGGTCTGCAGCGAGATCACCAGGGTCGCCAAGGCCGGCTACATCGAGGGTCCCTCTCGACTCGAGGAGCAGAGCTACGGGGTCCAGGGGCCATGGGTCGGCTGGTCGCACCACCGGTGGCTCATGGACGTCTCGGAGAGAGGCATTCAGTTCGTTGCCAAGCCCCACGTCCTGCACGGACGCTCCGAGTTTCATTTCCCGGAGGGTTTCGCGCAGGCGCTTGCTCCCGAGCAGCGCGTCGACACCCTGTTCTGGGAGGAGAGCTTCGAGTTCGGTGAGCGCATCTTCCTCGGCCCAGGCGACCTCGACACCTATCTGGAGGAGTTCGTGGCCGAGAACGGGTCGGCGGTGGCAGATTCGACCCGGCCGAGCGCGCTCCGCGCGCTGCGGCGGCGGCTTCGCCGGCTGAGGAGGCGGGCGTGACCGCCGGCGACGCCGCCAACGGTCCCCCGCCGGCCTCGGGTGACGATGATGCGCCGCTCGTCAGCGTCATAGTGCCGGCGCGCGACGCCGCGTCGACCATTGGGGCCACGCTCGAGGGGCTCGACGCGCAGCGGATCGTCGAGCCCTATGAGGTGATCGTGGTCGACGACGGGTCCGGGGACGGCACGGCGAGCGTGGCGGAGGGAGTCTCGCCGCGGGTGCGCGTGTTGCGAACGACGGGCGCCGGGCCCGGGCCGGCGCGCAACGCAGGGGCGCGGGAAGCCCGTGGCTCGATCCTCGCCTTCACGGACGCCGATTGCGTGCCGACCCCCGGCTGGCTGCGGGCGGGAATGTCCGCTCTGGGCGATGCCGATCTGGTCCAGGGGCGGGTGGAGCCCGAGCCGCGCTCCCAGCTCGGCCCGTTCGACCACACGGTGTGGGTGGTGGGGGAGTCGGGCCTGTATGAGACCGCGAACCTCTTCGTGCGGCGGGACCTCTTCGAGCGGCTCGGCGGCTTCGAGGACTTCCTCGACGCGCGGATCGGGAAGCCGCTCGCCGAGGACCTCTGGCTCGGCTGGCGCGCGCGGCGCGCGGGCGCCCGGACGGCGTTCAGCTCCGATGCGCTGGTTCATCACGCGGTGCTTCCGCGCGGTCCGGCCGGCTACGTCGGCGAGCGGCTGCGGCTCGTCTACTTTCCGGCGATCGCCAACCGCGTCCCGGAGCTTCGCGAGAGCCTCTTCTTCGGGCACCTCTTCCTGACCCGGCGCTCGGCAGCCTTCGACCTGGCCCTGGCGGGTGTGGCGCTGGCGGCCCTGAAGCGATCGCCGCTGGCACTGCTCGCGGCGGCGCCATACGCGCTCCAGCTCGCGCGCTACGGGAGGCGGTGGAGGTCGGCGCGGGTCGCGGCGGTCGAGGCAGGGGCCGACGCCGTGGGCTTCGCCGCGCTCGCGTGTGGCAGCGTCCGGAGCCGCTCCCCGGTCCTGTGAGGACGATCCGGTGAGGGTCCTCTCGGTCGGGAACATGTACCCGCCGCATCACCTCGGCGGCTACGAGTTGATGTGGAGGGCGGGGGTCGAGGCGCTCCGCGCCGCGGGGCACGAGGTGCGCGTGCTGACGACGGACCACCGTTCGCCGAACGCCGGTCCCGCCGCACCCCACGACCTCGACGCCCGCCGTGACCTGCGGTGGTACTGGCGCGATCATGAGTTCCCACGGCTGTCGCTCCGCGCGCGCCTGGCCCTCGAGCGGCACAACGCTCGCGTGCTGGAGGGCGAGCTCGGCGAGGTGGATCCGGCGGTTGTCAGCTGGTGGGCGATGGGCGGCATGTCCCTCGGCCTCATCGAGCGCGTCCGCGGATCCGGGATCCCCGCGGTCGGCTTCGTCCACGACGAGTGGATGCTCTACGCGCCGAAGGTGGACGCCTGGCAGCGCGCTGTCGCGCGCCTGGGACCGGTCGGGCCGCCGGTCGCCTCGCTGGCCGGCGCGCCGGCGGTGAGGGACCTCGGCGCCGCGGCGCGATGGGTGTTCGTCAGCGAGACGGTCCGGGCCGCGGCTGCCGGGCGGTGGGAGCTCGGGGACACCGCCGTCGCCCACTCGGGCGTCGACCTCTCCCTGTTCACCCCGGCGCTGGAGCGCCGCGAGTGGAGCGGCCGCCTGCTGTACGTGGGCCGCATCGACGAGCGCAAGGGCATCGAGACCGCCGTCCGCGCCCTCCGGCACCTGCCGGGGGCGACGCTGACGATCGTGGGGTCCGGGGACGACGCCTACCTGGGGCGATTGCGGGCCCTGGTGCGCGACACCGGTGTCGAGGACCGGGTCGAGTTCCGGGACGCGGCGCCGCGGGAGGAGTTGCCGGCCGTCTACGCCGAGGCGGATGTCGTGGTGTTCCCCGTCCTCTGGGAGGAGCCCTGGGGACTCGTGCCGTTGGAAGCGATGGCCGTTGGCGTGCCGGTCGTGGCCACAGGACGGGGGGGGTCGGGCGAGTTCCTGCATGACGGCGAGAACTGCTTGATCTACGCGCCGGCCGAGGACCCGGCGGCGCTGGCCGCGGCCGTTCGAGCGCTCGCCGAGGATCGGGAGCTGCGAGCGAAACTGCGCACTGAGGGGACAGCCACGGCGGCGCGCCACGACCAGGCCTCGTTCACCCTGGCCGTGGTCGACGAGCACGAACGAGCCGCCGGTCTCAGCTGACGATGGTGCAAAAACCGCACCCATGGTGCGGTTATCCATCCATCGTCGGCTGGGGCGGCTTCCGCGCTCCGTGTGGAACGATCCCCAGACCGTGGCCGGCCGCCTGATCCCCACTCGCATGCGACGCCGCCGGCACAAGAGCCCGGCCGGGGGCTCGCCGGCCCCGCCCGCGCGCGATCTGTCCCACCTCGACGACGCCGACCGCGCGATCGCCGAGCGCGCGCTGCCATTCACGATGACCGGCGTGCCGCGGCTCCAAGCGCTGATCGACGCGGTTCGCCACCTCGAGCGCGCGCGAGTCCCCGGGGCCTTCGCCGAGTGCGGGGTCTGGCGCGGCGGCTCGGTGCTGGCGATGATCCTGACGCTCCAGGAGCTGGGTACGAGCGACCGCGACATCCACCTCTACGACACCTTCGAGGGGATGACCGAGCCGACCGAGCACGACACCTCGCCGATCGACCCTCCGGCGCTCGAGACGTGGCGGGACGCCGAGGGGAAGCAGGAGCGGCCGTGGTCACAGCTCTTCGACGCAGAGAACTTCAACGAGGACGCCGTTCGCGAGACGCTGGCGCAGACCGGCTACCCGCGGGAGCGCCTGCACCTGGTGCCGGGGCCGGTCGAGGAGACGATTCCGTCACGGGCGCCGGAGGCTCTCGCTCTCCTGCGCCTCGATACCGACTGGTACGAGTCCACCCGGCACGAGCTCGATCACCTCTATCCCCGGTTGGCCGAGGGCGGCGTCCTGATCATCGACGACTACGGCCACTGGGAGGGGGCGCGGCGAGCCGTGGACGAGTACTTCGACGCTCACGGCCCGCGGCCGATGCTCACGCGCATCGACTACACGGGACGCATCGCCGTCAAGCGCTGAGCGACTTGCCGCGCCCGAGGAAGCTCCTGGCGACGCGGCCCACGATGCTCCGAGACGGGGCGCCCTCGATCTCGACCTCCGGCCACGGAGTCTGCCTTCGGTGCTCGAAATACACGTCCCGCATGGGGCTCTCCGATCCGTGGTGCCAGGGCTTGTTGATCGTAGGCCCCTCGAAGTGGCGGATCGCCGGCCTGGCGCGAGCCTCCTCCACGGCACCGGCTCCAAGCACCTCCCCGGCCCAGGGGAATTGGAGCACGCTGTTCATGCAGTTCCACCGGGGGTGGAGCGCCACCCGCCGCTTGCCCAGGACGACATTGAGCGCGTCCTGGTCGGGCCACGCCAGCTCCGCCGCATGGCCGGTCGCGTAGTCGAATAGGGCCCGCGACGAGTCGTCGCGGCGCATCAGGTCGAGGTTCATGAGGACGACACCGCTGTTGAAGTAGTCGGCCGGATCGATGCCGAGCTGGCTCGCGCGCTGGGCGTGCCTTCGCATGTAGAAGACGTTCGTGACCGCGCCGACGTAGTTGCCGGCGAGCTCGATGTCCCAGAGCGGCTCGAGCGAGTCGAGGGCGATCACATCGACGTCCAGGTAGAGGACCCGGTCCACGCCGGGGAGGAGCTCCGGAAGGAAGATCCGGTACCACATCGCCGCGGTCACGAAGTCCATCTCCGGGAGCCCGGCGATTCGCTCGTCACCGATCTCGAGGAAGGAGATCGAGGCGTCGTGTGCCTCGACCATTCCGCGCATCAGCTCCGCCGAGCGATTCGGAAAACCGGGACCGTGGAGGTAGTGAATCCGCAGCTCGCCCTGCCCGCGATGGGCGCAGACCGAGTGGAGCATCGCGGCGCTGTGGGGGGCATACGCCTCGTCGGCGGCGCAGGCGACGTCCAGCACCGTCATGCCCGGTCCTCCAGTCGGAAGAGGTGAAACCGGTCCACCAGCGGGACGAGCTCCCGGACCGCTTCGTCGGCTACGACGGGCTCGCTGTGGACGAGCCGGTAGCCGGCGTCGACGAGGAGCGGCGCGAAGTCGCGGCGGCTGCCATCGGCCTCGAGGCTGAGCAGCTCGTCGGGCTCGTTGGGGATGACGAGGAGCGCGGGGACGCGCAGCCGGCGCAACCGGTCCACCCACCATCCGATTGCGGCGTGGGTGCACTCGGAGAACGAGTGGATGTTCACGGCGATGTCGAACGAGCCCGGGGCGAGGTCCTGCACCGCGCCCAGCTCCACGACGCGTGCCGGGGGCGAGCAGCCCCGGTGGCGGAGGTAGTACTCGGACAGGAAGGTGGACTCGGGGATCGCATCGAGGCAGCAGTAGTCGGCGAGGTTCGGGTACGCCGCCGCCATCCGGTGTGCGAGGCGCCCGTAGCCGGCCCCGATGTCGAGCACCGAGAAGCGTTCGCGGGCCGAGAGCCCGAGCTCCCGCTCGCAGAACGCGAGCTCGTTCACCGACTCGAGCAGGTCGCGGCTGAACCTGCCGTACCCCGGGTACTCGTAGGTCCAGCAGCCGAAGGCCCCATCCTCCTCGAGCCGGCCGAGCAGTCCGAGCTCGTCCCGCTCCGCCACGTAGCGCATCAGCACGAAGTACTTGAGCCGCGTGATCCGCGGCAGCTCGCGGTAGTGCCAGGTGATCAGCGTCTCGCCGCGGAAGTAGCGCAGGTCGAGGAAGGCGTCGACGTGGTCGCGCTGCCATCGGGATCCGCTGGAAGCCGGGAGGTCCAGCTTGGCGTAGGACTCCCGGAGCTCGCGCAGCCGCGGGTTCGACTCGGAGAGCTCCTCGTTGGCGCCGGGAGGCAGCGGGACGCTCGCGTCGTAGTACTCGGTGAGGTAGCGCCGGTCCTCGGGCGTCAGGGCGAGGGGGTCGCGCTCGCGCCCTCCCGTGAGCCTGCGCGCGGCGCGCCGCAGGCGCCGCGGTACGCTCGCGTCGCTCATCCGCGCGCATCCAGCGCCGAGACGCCGGGGACGGCCGGGCGAAGCCCCCGCCACGCGGCCGCCAGATCATCCCGAGTCCCGGGGTCGAGGCACCAGGTGTCGAAGCCCTCCTCCAGCGTCTCGTAGCCTCGGGCGCGAACGTGGCGCGCGCACCGCTCGCGGTCCTCCGCGGTCAGGTGAAAGTGCTCGTAGACCAGGAGCCGCGGATGTCGGGCCGCTAGGTCGATGCTCTGGACGATCTGAGAGTCGTAGCCCTCCGTGTCGACGAGCACGAGGTCGAGCTCGGACACGCCGTGCTTGCGACACAGCGATTCGAAGGTCAACGCCGGGACCTCCGAGCGGACGATGCGCTCCTCGATGTCGGGGATGTGGGTGGCATGGCTCGCGACGACGTCCCGGTCGAAGGACCCGATCCCGTCGTACCAGACCGGCAGGCTTTCGCGCTCCTCCGGCTCGGCCTGGCGCAGGTGGAAGAAGGGGAGCGTCCCGTCGCGGTCCGCGATGGCCGCGTTCTCCAACTCGACCCGCTCGAGCGATCCGTAGTTGTCGCACAGCCGCGCGAAGACGTACGGGACCGGCTCGACCATGACGCCCCGCCACTTACGGTCGAGGATGAAGGGCCGCAGGAAGTCGTGCTGGACGCCGTCGTTCGAGCCGATCTCGATGAAGAAGGCCTCGGGGTGGGTGTCGGCGAAGGCGCGAATCAGCTTCGTCGCGGCGAGCCTGCGTTCGAGACGACGGAAGCGGAACGAGCGCCAGGCCCGGCGAGGCGAGAGCACCGTCATCGAGTGGCGACGACCGCGAAGACGAGCGCGTTCAGCTCGCGGCTCTCAGAGCTCTCGAAGCGATCCGCGAACGCGACCAGCGCCTGCATGAAGAGGCAGAGCGCGGGCCGCAGAAATCGGGGAAGCCGCCCGAGCAGCGAGTCCTGCGTGAATTGAAGCCCGGTCGCCGTCAGTCCCATGATCCCCTCGAAGCGCGTGATCTCGAAGCCGGCATCCTCGACGATCCGCCGCAGCCCCGCGCAGGTCCAGCGCCAGTAGTCGACCGGGTCGGGGTGGTAGAGCATCATCCCGTGGGTCGAGAGCAGGAGGCGGCCTCCGGGCCGCAGGACCCGGTGGCACTCGGACAGGTGGAGGCCCGGGTCGTCCACGTGCTCGAGGACCTGCGTGGAGAGGACGGCGTCGAAGCTCTCGTCCTCGCACGGCACTGAGCCGTCGGCCCTGAGCTCCACCGAAGCCTGCGGGTTCCCCGGCAGGTCGGCGGTCACGTAGTCGGCGCCGGCCGGGAAGAAGCGCCGGTACGGGACCTCGGCGCAGCCGTAGTCGAGCACCCGGCCGTTGTCCGGGACCCCTAGGTCCGGGGTGAGCCGCTCGAGGGCGGCGGGAAGCGCGCGAACGATGTAGGCGAGGCGGTGCCAGGGCGGCGCCCGGCGGACCTCGGGGGGGCGCTGGGCCACAAATCGGGCCCGCTCGGCCTCTGGCGGTGTGCTCATCCGGGGCCGCGGGCGGCGGTCGTCAGCCTTGAGTCAATCGGCGAACGCATGGATTTCTGCGCGTAAGCTTCTCATCGTGCCGCCCGACAGGCTTGTCCAGGAGGGGGAAATGGCCGGCGAGGCGGACGCTCTCGCCCGCGTTCGCGAGCGGCTGGACGACATCGGCTGGTACCACACGCAGGAGCTGGGGCCCGGCCTCGTCACGCCCGGGATGTTCGATCTGCGGCCCTTCGTGAGCCACTACGGGCTCCCGGACGACCTGACCGGCAAGCGGGCGCTCGACATCGGGACGTTCGAGGGCTTCTGGGCCTTCGAGCTCGAGCGCCGCGGCGCCGCGGTCACGGCGATCGACGTTGATCGGATCCAGGACCTGGATTGGCCGCCGCGGCTGCGCCCGGACACCGATGACCGCCGCGGCGAGGGCTTCGAGCTCGCGAAGGCGGCGCTGGGCAGCTCGGTGGAGCGAGTCGGCGTCTCGGTCTACGACGCGACGCCCGAGCTGCTCGGCGGGCGCTTCGACCTCGTCTTCTGCGGGTCGGTCCTGATCCACCTGCGTGACCCGATGCTGGCCCTGGAGCGCATGGCGGGTCTGTGCTCGGGCCGGCTCGTGCTGGCGGAGGAGTACAGCCGCAAGCTCGAGCTGCTGCCGTTCCTGAACGCCGCGGAGTACCGCGGCGACACCCCCTGGAGCACCTGGTGGCGTCCCTCCTCGCGCGCGTGGCTCGCCATGGTCGGGACCGCGGGCTTCGAGGACGTCAAGCGCCACTCGCGCTTTGCCATGCGCTTCCGGGAGATGCGCAACACCGTGCCGCACGTGGTCATCCACGCGCGCGGCCCGGCGACCTGAGATGGCTGCCGAGCCAGCGGTCGTCAGTCCGACAGCGAACCCGCCTGACGACGCCGGCGAGCTTCTCGGGGTCGACGACGATCGCTTCGCGGGGGTGGGGGACCGGGGCCTCCGCTCGCACACAGCGCACGGCGCGATCATCACCTCGGGCTTCAACATCGGCTACGCGGCGCTGGGGCTAGTGCAGCGGGTGGCTGTCGCCGCCTACCTGACCGCCAGCGAGTTCGGGTTCTGGGGCCTCGTCGTCACGACGCTCGTGACGATCACCTGGCTCAAGCAGGTCGGCGTGAGCGACAAGTACGTCCAGCAGGACGACTCAGACCAGGAGACCGCGTTCCAGAAGGCGTTCACGCTGGAGCTCCTCTACACGCTCATGTTCTACGGCGTCGTCGCGGTGGCAGTGCCGCTGTTCGCCTTCGCGTACGGGCGGCCGGACATCATCTTGCCGGCGTTCATCCTGTCGATCGCGCTCCTGGGTACGGCGCTCCAGAGTCCGATCTGGGTCGCCTATCGCCAGATGCGCTACCTGCGGCAGCGGATGCTGGAGGGCATCAACCCGGTCGTCACTGCGGTCGTGACCATCGCCCTCGTGGTCTCAGGCGCCGGGTACTGGGGCCTGATCATCGGCGCGGTCGTCGGAACCTTCGCGTCCGCAATCGCCGCCGTGGCCACGTGCCCGTACCCGATCCGGCTGCGGTTCGACCGGAGCACGACCCGGGAGTACTTCAACTTCTCGTGGCCGCTCTTTCTTTCGAACGCGTCCAGCCTCGTCGTCGTGCAGGGCGCGATCCTGATCGGCAACTACGCGGTCGGCCTGGCGGGCCTGGGCGCGCTCGCGCTGGCGGCAAGCTTCTCCGCCTTCATCGACCGGGTGGACGGCATCGTGCGGATCACTATCTACCCGGCGGTCTGCGCGGTGAAGGACCGCGTCGACGTGCTGTACGAGGCGTTCACGAAGTCCAATCGGCTGGCGCTGATGTGGGCGGTGCCGTTCGGCGTCGGGCTGGCCCTCTTCGCGCCCGACCTGGTGGATTTCGTGCTCGGCTCGCGCTGGGAGGTCGCCACGGGGCTGCTCCAGGCGTTCGGGCTGATCTTGGCGACGCGCCAGATCGCCTTCAACTGGGTGGTCTTCATGACCGCGATCGGCAACACGCGGCCGCTGGCGGTCAACGGCGCCCTGCAGATCGGCGTGTTCTTCGTCGTGACGACGCCGCTCATGCTCACCCTGGGGCTGACCGGCTACGCGATCGGGATGGCGGTGACGACGGTGTGCGAGATCGCCCTGCGCGGCTGGTTCCTCTCGCGGCTCTTCGAGGGCTTCAACCTGACCAGCCACATCGTGCGCGCGGTGGCCCCGATCGTCGTGCCGGTCGCGCTCGTGCTCGGCGTGCGCTTCGTGGAGAGCGGGACCCGAACCTTCGAGATGGCGCTGGCCGAGCTCGCGCTCTACGGCGTCGCGACGATCGTGGCGACGTACGCGTTCGAGCGACCGTTCATCCGCGAGCTGGTGGGATACGTGCGCGGCGGCGTACGCCCCGCCGCGACCTGATGCGGCGTGACGAGGCGCATATGCGGCGGTTCTGGGATCGGCGGGCCCGCGAGGACGCGTTCCACTTCGTCGACAGCCGGCTTCCGTATCGCCGGCCCGACATGGAGCGGTTCTGGGACGAAGGGGAGAAGGACCTCGAGACCCTGCTCGAGATCGCCGGCGTCGAGGTCGAGCCGGGAGCCCGGGTACTCGAGATCGGCTGCGGGGTGGGGCGCCTGACGCGGGGGCTCGCGGCGCGGGCCGGCCAGGTTGTCGCGCTAGACGTCTCCGCCGAGATGCTGGCCCGAGCGCGCGAGCACAACGGCGAGCTTCCGAACGTCACCTGGCTCCACGGGGACGGCGCCACCCTCGCCGGGGTGGACGACGCGAGCGTGGACGCCTGCGTTTCCCACGTCGTCTTCCAGCACATCCCCGATCCGGCGGTGACGTTGGGCTACGTCGCCGAGATGGGCCGTGTGCTTCGGCCCGGCGGCTGGGCGGCGTTCCAGGTCTCCAACGACCCTCGCGTTCACCGTGCCGCGCAGCACAACTCGACGCGGAACCGGCTGCTGCGGCGGGTCCGGGCTGGGGCGCGTCGCGCTCCGCGTGGTGTGGACGACCCGGCCTGGCTCGGATCCGCCGTCGATCTCGACGAGCTCAAGCGGACCGCCGAGGACGCCGGGATGCAGGTCGAGCACGTGTTCGGCGCCGGCACCCAGTTCTGCGTCGTTCGAGCGCGGCGGACGCCCGCGTGAGCGGAGGGCTCCGAGGCGCCGCCGGCAGGTGGCGGCGGAGTCGACGGGCGGCGGGCTCGGTGGACCAGTCGTTCGACTCGCGGCTGGTCTGGCTGCTCGGCTCGCCCCGCAGCGGCAGCACGTGGCTGATGCGCCAGCTCGCCGGGCATCGGGCGGTGGTGCCCGTCAACGAGCCGCTGATCGGGCAGCACCTCGGCCCCTTCTTCAGCGACGAGCCGGGAATCCGCGCCGAGGACCTCGACTCGAGCAACTTCACGCCGAGCAGGTATCTCCGCGACGCCGGCCAGTACTTCTTCGCCGAGGAATTCCGTGACGTCTGGCTGCCGGCACTGGGGGCGATGATGCGGGCGCGCTTCCACGCGCACGCCGCGGCGCGCTCGTCCGACATCCCGCCGTCCGAGATCTTCCTCGTGATCAAGGAGCCGCACGGCTCGCAGGCGGCGGACCTGATCATGGAGGCGTTGCCGCAATCCCGGCTGCTGTTCCTGCTGCGCGACGGCAGGGACGTGGTGGACTCGGAGCTCGCGGCGGCGTCCAAGGGGTCGTGGCTCGGCGACGTCTTCCCGGTGGTGGGCGGGATCGCCCCCGACGAGCGGCTGGCGTTCGTGGAGCAGAGCGCCCGCAAGTGGTTGTGGCGGACGGAGGTGGTCGAGCAGGCCTACGCCGCGCACCAGGGCCCGAAGCTGCTCGTGCGCTACGAGGACATGCGCGCCGACGCCGCGCCGCACCTGCGGCGGGCCTTCGACTGGCTGGGGTTGGAGATATCGGACGCGGACCTGGAGGCGCTGGTCGAGGGGCAGTCGTTCGAGCGGATGCCCGCCGAGCATCGTGGGCCTGACAGGATCTTCAGGGCGGCGAAGCCCGGGCTGTGGCGGGAGAGCCTCGGCGAGCCAGAGCAGGAGGTCGCGGAGCGGGTGATGGGGCCCAAATTGCGAGAACTGGGATATGAGTTGACCGGTCCGTCCAGCTAGCGGTTTAGGATCGCACCCATGGAAGCTACTTCTGCGCCACCGAAGCGCATCGCAGTCGGCAACGTCATCAACGAGACCTTCTCGATCTACGGGGCGAACCTCGGTCCTTTGATCGGGAGCGCGCTGGTTGTGTTCATCGTCGTCGGAATCATCGCCGGGATCCTGCTGGCCGTCGGCGGGGTCGTGCTCGCGCTCCTCGCGGCGATCGCCAGATTGGCCGGAGAGGCTCTTTACGTCGGCTTCGTGGTGAAGCTCGTCGAAGACGTGCGCGACGGCCGCCGCGATCAGACGATGGGCGACCTTGTTTCGGCCGCGGCTCCATCGATCATGTCGCTGATCGCGTTCGGGATCCTGTTCGGCATCGGGGTCGGCATCGGATTCGTCCTGATCATCATCCCCGGGCTGATCCTCCTGACGATGTGGTCCGTCGGCGCTCCGGCCATCGTCGCCGAGGGCGCCGGTCCGATCGAGGCGTTCGGGCGCAGCTGGCGCTTGGTCAGGGGCAACGGCTGGTCGGTGTTCGGGGCCCTCCTGCTGACCCTGATCATCGTCATCCTGGTCGGGTTCGTCCTCGGCGCGATCGCTACGCCGATCGGCAACGGGGCGATCGTCGTCGCGAGCATCATCTCCGGCGCGCTCACGGCGCCGATCTTCGCGCTGGCGGTCACCGTGATCTTCTACGACCTGGGTGGTGGCGCGGGCGAGACACCCGCCGTGCCCGCGGCGCCGGCCGAGGCAACCGAGCCGCCTCCGCCGCCCGCGCCGCCCGCGTCCTAGGACCGGGCGGGAACACCGCCTACAGGTAGCCGAGCAGCCGCATCCGCTCCTCGAGGTCCTCGGTCTCATCCGGGGTCGGAGCGGGGCGTGCCGGTGTGGCGCCGACCGCGGCGGGCTCGAGGCCGGTCGCGGCCATAGCCGGGTGGTCCAGGGCCGCCCGGAGCCGGTCGATCGCGTCGGCATCGGCGCCCGAACGTGGGTCAGACGCCAGGTCGCTCGGGCTGAGCTCCAGCGGGTCCGACTCGACGTCGAGGAGGAGATCGCGACCGTTGCGACGGATCAGCTTGTGGTTTCCGTCGGTGGCGGAGACGAACGGGGTGGTGAGCCGCTCGAAGCCGGCCTCGTCGAGGCCCCAGTCGCGGGCGACGTCGGTGGCGCGGGGGTCTGACGCGAGCACCGGCGGGTCGAGCTGCGAGAGGGCGACGCCCTCCGGCAGGTCGCCGTTCTGAGGGTGCGCGTCGACGCCGGTGAGGCCGGCCACGAGGCCAGGCAGCTCGGCCAGGCTGACGATGCGATCGAGGTCCACGGCGTCGTGGGGGCCGTGGACCACGAGGGGCACGTGGATGAGCCGGTCGTCGAGGGAGAAGCAGTGGGCGAGCAGTCCGCCCTCGCCGAAGTTCTCGCCGTGGTCGGAGGTGACGAGGACGATCGTGTCCTCCAGCGCGCCGCGCGCATCGAGCGCCTCCAGGATCCGCCCCAGCCAGTCGTCCATGTACCGGATGCTGCGTCCGTAGAGGTGGCGCATCCGCCCGAGCGCCGCATCCGGGACGTCGAAGTCGGAGACGCATGCCTTCCAGATCGACTCGAGCGTGAGGTGGCGCCGCGCTTCGAACCCGGCCTTCAGCCGGCCGGCGGGAGAAAGGTCGCTGTACGGACGGGGTGGGAGGTAGGGGGAGTGGCACTCGATCAGATTCACGAACCAGAAGAACGGCGTTGCCGGATCGATGTCGTCGATCCATCTGCGCAGAACCTTCTCGGCCTGGGCCGCGCCATCGTCGACCTCGGCGCGGAGGATCTCCTTCGCCCACTGCGCGCGGGCGCGCAGGGACGGTTCGCGGATCTTTCCCTGCCGGCCCGTGTTGATCTCGACGAAGTCGTCGAAGCCGACCGAGAAGCCGGTGCGCTCCGAAACCCACAGATTGGTCGTCACGCCGCCCGTGCGGTAGCCCGCCCGCCGCATGACCTCGGGCATGACCCGATCCGCGAGGAGGTGCATGCGGGCGCGGGCCTCGGCCGGCGATGCCTCCGTAAGCCCGATTCCGGTGGCGCGCGGCAGCATGCCGGTGAACATCGACGCGTGCGAGGGGAGCGTCCAGCTCGCCGCGGCGTAGGCGCTCGGGGCGGCCTTCCCGGATGAGGCGAGCTGCGTGAGCACGGGCGTCGAGCCCGGCTGGGCACCGTAGGGCTCCAGCGCGTCGGCTCGCGCCGTGTCCATGACGACGCAGAGAACGTTCGGCGGCACGGCGCGAGTGTAATCGGACCCCCATGGCCGCGATGCAGGTGGTTTCCGGCGGCGAGACCGGGCGATGGGCACTAAGGTGGGGCCGCCTTGACCGCCGATCCACCAGTCACGGGCATCGGCTCACCCGGGCCGCCCGCGCCACCGCCCGGGGCCCGGAACCTGGTGATGGTGGTGCTCGACAGCCTCCGCCACGACTCCTGGCTGGCGGCACAGCCGCAGACTCTCGCGGCGCTCGGTCCGGTCGAGCGGCGGTGGAGCTACGCCACCTGGACGGCGCCGTCTCATTACAACCTCTTGATGGGGCTGCTGCCCCACACGAGCCCGCCGGAGGTCTACGCGTCCGAGTACTACAAGGAGGACTTCCGGCGCTACGGGGAGCGGCTCGGCATCGAGGGGATGGAGTTCAAGCGCATGCTCCCCTCGATCTTCCTACCCACCTTCCTTCGCCACGAGCTCGGCTACCGGACGCACGCGATGGTCTCGATGCCGGTGCTCAACCAGCACACGGCGATCAACCGCGACTTCGACACCTACGAGCTGATGCCGACCCACAACGACATGGCGGCGATGCTGCCCAAGCTCCAGTTCGACCCAGAGAGGCCGAGCTTCCACCTGCTGAACGTGGGTGAGACCCACTATCCCTACGCGCTGCCCGACGAGGACCCCAGCACGTGGCCGCGCATCTCGGGCGTCCACGGCGTCTTCAAGCGCCTGGACGACGGTTCCGACGATCAGCCGCAGCCCACCGAGCCACGCGAGTTCTTCGACCGGGCGAAGATGGGCGAGCTACGCGATCGGCAGGTCCACGCCGTGGAGTACCTGGACGGGGTCTTCGCGCGCCTCTTCGACCAGCTGCCCGACGACACCTGGGTGATCGTGACCTCCGACCATGGCGAGCTCTTCGGCGAGGACCGCTACTTCGGCCACGGCCCGATCATGCACGAGAAGGTCCTGGAGGTGCCGTACGTGGAGGGACGGGTTCCCTAACCGGATCAGCCTCGGCGGATGCGGCGGGCCCGGCCCGCGATGGGCAGGTAGGGCAGCCTGCCGGCGTTGTGCACCGCGATGGCCGGGCGGTTGCCCCACTTGCTGCCGTTTCGGCGCCTAGCTGTCCTTCTCGTACCCCAGCTCTGCCAGCTTCGGGCCGATGATCTCCTTCATCGCCTCCTGCTCGGACGCGGTCATGTTCTCGCGCCAAAGCCCGGGTGCCGCGGCTCGCCGCGGGGTCCCGGGGCCCCTTAGCCGGCGCGGGATCGCCTCGAATTGGTTGGCATCGATCGCATCGCGAAGAGCATTGTCGCCGGTGCCGAGACCCAGCCAGTCGGCGAGTGGGCGAAGTGTGTCGAGGGTGTTCGATCGCAGGTCCTCGTAGCGCACCGTCCAGCGAAGGTCCTCGGGCTGAGCCTCATAGGCGCTCTGGACGGCGTTCGTGCAGTTGAGCCACAGGCGGGCCTGACGGCGGACGTAGGCGATCCGCTCGGCCGGATCGCTCATGTCCATGTTGCCCGCCCCGATCCATGCGTCGGCGGCGCGGGCGTCGAGGAGCGAGTCGATGACGTCGCGCCCGTCGCGGAGCAGGAAGATCAGCCGCGAGCGGGGTAGCAGGCTCATGGCCAGCTCGGCGGCATGCGAGCCGTTTGGCTCCTTGATCAGCACCAATGGATCGCCGAGCCCATGCTCACGGGCGGCGCGCTGCGAGGAGGCGTGGAGCCGGGCCAGGACGAGGCGCCGCAGCTCGGGGTGCCAGGCGCCCTCGTACTCGTCGCTGAAGAAGTAGCCGGGCTCGGCGCGGCGGTCGCCGTTGACGACGAAGGCGTCGGGCGCCGGCTGCTCCGCCGGCTCGCCCGCGAGCGGTCGCAGCGGGGCGAGGTGATGGAACAGGTAGGTCTCGTCGATCGGAACCACGTCCGGGAGCCGTCTGCCGCGGCGCGGCAGCGGAGCCCTGAGTCCGCTCGCCGTGCCCCGGGCGAGGATCCACGGGTGGATCAGGAGCCGCAGTAGCCAGGTGCTGCCCGTGCGCGGGGCGCCCATGATCCACACGAGGCGCGACTCGAAGGCGCCGGCGTCGAACGGCAGTCCCTCCTGGGTGGCCTCGGCAGCGGCCGGATCGCCCGCGGCGAGCCGCAGCGTCCCGGCGCGAGCCGCGCCATCCCCCCGCCGGCGACCCGCCATCAGGCGCAGTGCCGCCCCGATCCGGCGACGCGCTCCGGGGCGATCGGTCGGGCTCATGCTGCGCGATCATAGGAGCCGACCGGCCGTGCCGGCGGTGGCGACGGCCGGCCCCAGGTGGGTGGACGCAGCCCCGGGCCCCGGCGAGCTCAGGCGGGCCTGGCGAGCACGGCGCTGTGTGGCACCCCGACGCGGCCGGTGACGAGCTTCGTGAGCGTGCGCTTGCGCAGTCGCTCGAGCGGGCGCTCGTTTGCGGGATGGCCCGGCCCGAAGGGGATCGCGTAGGGCCGCGAAGCATTCTCGATCCGGAAGCCACCCGCGGAGACCATCCGGCGATGGCCGGCGACGTTGGGGATCCACCACTGGCAGTTGCGGTCGCCCTTGAGCTCGGCAACAGGAGTGCGGCGGCGAAGCAGGGTGAGGCCGAGCTGCACCTCCTCCGAGGAGAGGAAGACGCCGTCGCAGACGCCGCGGATCGCCTCGAGGGCGCGGACCGGATCACGAAGGTGAAGCAGCAGGCTCCCGCAGACGACGACGTCGAAGGTCCCCATGTCCACCGGGTTGAGGTCGTAGACGCTGGTCTCGACTCGCGCGACCGATGAGCTGAGCGCCCTACTCGCGATCTCGAAGCCCATCCCGGTCTTGCCGCCGGCCGCGCTCGCGACCGCCTCGGTGCCGCGCTCCCGGGTGATGAGCGGCCAGTCCCAGCCGGACGGGTCGCTGATGTCAGTCGCGACCACCTCGGCCGCGCCCCGGCGCTCGAGCTCGAACGCAAGAAACCCGTCGTATGTGCCCACGTCGAGGCAGCGCTTGCCGCGAACGTCCGGCCACGGCATCGTGTCCACGATGGTGCGCAGATCGAACCAGCCGCGCGTGACGAGGTCTGGACCGAGCTCGATCGTGTGGTACCAGAGCGGGTGTGACTCGACCTCGCGGCGGAGCTTCGTGAGGTCGTGGTGCGGGGCAATCGTGGTCTCGGCGTGCATGATCGGAGAGCTTAAGCGCCGCCGCCGGGCCCGGCGCCAGCCGCCGTTCAACCGGCTCGTACCCCGGGCGTCGTGTAGTAGCTTCGCCTCGATGAGCCCGCCTACGCGCACGGAGGTCGCCGGCGAGCCCGCAGCGGCCGCGCGACACGCGCTGACCGAGAACCCGAGCCTCTGGTACCACACGATCGAGCTGGCTCCGGGCGTCGTGACACCGGGCTTCATCGACCTCCGCAAGACGGCCGAGCGGGTGCTACCGGACGACCTCACCGGCGTCAGGGCGCTCGACGTCGGCACCTTCGACGGCTTCTGGGCGTTCGAGATGGAGCGGCGCGGCGCCGAGGTGGTGGCCATCGACCTGGAACGGATCGAGCTCGCCGAGTTCCCGCCGCTGCGCCGGCACGAGCTCGAGGAGCGCCGCGAGGAGGAGGGCTTCGAGCTGGGCGTGGGCTTCCGGCTCGCCGCCCGGGCGATGGAGTCCCGGGTGTCGCGCGTGGTCTGCAACGTGTACGACCTGGCGCCGGAGGCCATCGGCGGCCCGGTGGACCTGGCGCTGAACGGGGCCACGCTCACCCATCTCCGGGATCCCGTACGCGCCCTCGAGCGCATTCACGGCGCCCTGGTCCCCGGGGGCGAGCTGCTCTCGGTGGAGCCGTTCTCGGTCGCGCTCAGCCTGCGGGCGCGGCGCCGGCCAAGCGCGGAGTTCCGCGCAGCGAGCACCGACTACACGTGGTGGCTGCCTAACCTCGCCGCGATCACCGGGTGGCTGAGGGCTGCCGCGTTCACCGACATCCGGCGCCTGGCGATCACGAAGCCGCCGTCGATGAAGCCGGCGCGCTACGTCACATTCAGCTGCCGCCGCCCGAAGTAGCCGATCCGCAGGCGGGCGGGGTCGCCGCCACCGGCTCGCCGGACTCGAGCGCCTTCACCTGATCGGAGTAGGCGATCGCCGACGGGTAGGGCCGGCCGCTCAGGGGATCGGCCATGCCGTACCAGTCCTCTGAGTAGTTGAGTCGCTGCTCAGCGGTGACCCAGGTGTGGGCCGCGATCCCGATCACGTCGCAGTCCGAGCGGGTGATCGCCGGCGTGACGAGGCGGAGGTCCGCGGCGCGCTCGTCCTCGGGCACCGGCGGGAGGCCCAGCGCCCCATGGGTGTGCCAGCCGACCTCGTCCGCGAGCATCGCCTTCCCCTCGAGGCCCGACGAGTCGAGCGTCCCGCGCAGGTAGCGGAGAATCCCAATCACCGCACCCGGAGTGGCCCCGTACGGGTGGACGGCCACGGCGTCGGCGCGGTCGGCGAACCGTGGCTCGGAGTCGACGGCTCTCGATAGGAACGTCCCGACGCTCATCTTTGCCGGGGGCCCGGTTTCGTCCCTGGTGAAGGAGGCGAGGCCGCCGACGAGCACGAGTGCCCGCGGATCCACCGCATGGACGGCCGCGCGGGCAGCGATGTAGAGGCGCGCGTAGGCGGCGGGGTCGGGCGTCGGGCACCAGAGCCGCCCGAAGTTGGGCTCGTTCCAGACCTCGTAGTCCGTGATCGGCTCGTACGGGAGCCCGCGATGGTCGCCCCAGAATGATCCGCCGCGACCGTAGCGCCGCGCGAGCGCGTCCATCAGCGCGGCATAGGCGGCGGTTCCCCGCGGCGGCGAGTTGGTACCGCACTTTCCCGTGGCGGCTGGGTCCGCCGCCCAGTCCGGGATCGGGCCGCCCTTGACCGTGACGAGCCACTGCAGATGATGTCGGGCGAGCGTCGAGACCCACCCGTCGAGGCCGGAGAAGTCGTACGAATGCCGAGCTCCGCTTGGCGGGTTCGGCTCGACGGCGGCCCAGTCGAACGCCGAGCGGACGAAGCCGACGCCGAGCTTGGCGATCTGCGCCGCCTGGTGGTTGGCGTACTCGAGCCTTCCCGCCTGCGCCGCCTGCGCGACGAGCTGGGCGTTCATGCCGAAGAAGTCGCGCGAGACGGCCGGTCCGACCTCCACAGTGGTGTCGCCGCCGCCGCCGCAACCGGCCAAACCGGCGACCAGAGTCACCAGGGCGAGGGCGGCTGCCACGGAGAGCCGCGTCACAGCTCGTAGATGATGAGCTCCCCGATCCGCTCGCCCACGAACCTGAGGAACGCGATCCGCTCCGCCGACTCGCCACTGCCGTTCCGGTAGCTGAGCACCACGCCCGCGTAGGGCAGCCCCAGGTACACGTCACCGCGCTCCTGGCGGCCCGTGAACGTCGAGTCGCTCGCGAGGAACGTCCGGAGCAGGTCGCGGCCACGCTCGCCACGGCCCTGCTCGCCCCCCTGCGCGGAGACGACGCGGATGAGGGCATCATCGGTCAAGAGAGTCTCCACTCGGTCCGGAACGTGCTCCTGTAGCGCTCCGACGACGCCGTCCACGAGCTCCTGCAGCTTCCGGGTCCGGATCGGGGAGCCGCCGCGACCGAGGCGCGGGCGGCGCAGGGCGGCGAGCCGCGCGCGAGCCGCGCGGAGCGGCTCGGGACGTGGGCTCGCCGGTGGCGATGGCGCGACCTCGTCGCCCGGCTCTGGATATCCGAGTTCGCGCAGCACTTCTCCGGCCACGCGGTCGAATGTCTCGAGGTCGGCCGGCGTGTAGGACCCACGCCACTTGGCGACGCCAATGCCGGATGGCGCGGCGCCGAGGTTCGCACCGATCCCGGCCTCGCCGATTGCCTCGGCGACCGCCTGGTCCGATGCCTTCAGCCCGAGCCAGTCATAGAGGCCCGCCACGACAGGCGCCGGGTCGGTGAGCAGGTCCTCGTAACGGACCTCGCGGTAGACCTCCTCAGGCAGCCCAGCTCCGCGGCCCGCCAGGATGGCGTCCCGCCATTCCGCTGCGGCCTCCGCGATCTCGTCGGGTCCCCAGCGCTGCGCGGCGATGGAGCGAGCGACGTCGCGGCCGTCGCGGATGATGTGAACGAAGTGGGCGTCGGGATAGATGGCTGCGATGAGCTCGAGGTGGAAGACGTGCAGCGGCGTCCGCTCGGCGATCCGCGAGGTACCCGGCTCGGCCGCGCCGGCGAATACGACGTCGCACAGGTCCCGGGTGGCGTCGAGCGCCGCATCGCGCTCGACGTAGACCTCGCCCACCTTCGCGGATGAGCGCACCGAGTGCTGGAAGCCCTCGAACAGCGGCGCGACGCCGCTGGCGAACAGGTGGGTCTCGGAGGGAACTGCCGCCACGTCCGGATGGGCGGTGACGATGCGCTGGAGCCAGTACGTGCCGCTCCGCCGCGAGCCGACGTTGAAGATCATCCGCCCTGACAAGGGGCTGTCGGCGCGGCTCATCGCGGTCACGATAGCCGCCGGTCGGGGCGTGTCGCGACGCTCGAGCGGTGCGGGAGGTGGCGCGCATGCGCGTTACGGCGCTTACGTTCCCAGAGCCAGCACGCGTCACTGCGAAAGCCGAGGCTTGAGGTGGGACCCACACGCACGCCTGGCGGCGCCAGGCGCACTTGCGGTCCCCGCTTCAAGTCTCCACGCCGATCCCACTGTTAGATTCAGGCGTCCCTGAAGCGGATTAGGAGGATTCACATTGACCAAGGCTGAATTCGTCGATCGGATCGCGGGACAGTTCGAGACCAAGAAGGCCGCCGGCGACGCCGTCGAGACCCTGCTGGACGAGATCACCGACGTGCTCGCAGGCGGAGGCGAGGTCAACTTCACCGGCTTCGGGAAGTTCAGCGTCGCCGAGCGCGGCCCACGACAGGGCGTCAACCCTCGCACGGGCGAGCGCATCACCATTGCCGGGGGCCGGGTGCCCAAGTTCTCGGCGGGCGCCGGGCTGAAGCAGAAGGTCAAGGGCTGACAGAACCGTTTGCGGACCGGCTCGCCGCTCTCGTCGAAGAGCGGCGCAGCCAGTTGTGTTTGGGCCTGGATCCCGATCCGGCCCCGGCCGCGGCCGTCACCGAGCGCTGCCTTGGCCTGATCGAGGCCGCCGGCGGCTCGTGCGTGGCGGTCAAGCCGCAGCTCGCGTGCTTCGAGCGCCTCGGCCCTCCCGGGTGGGAGGCGCTCGCCGATACGGTCGCGGGAGCGCAGCGCGCCGGCCTGCTCGTCATCGCCGACGGCAAGCGCGGCGACGTGCCGCACACCGCCTCCGTCTATGCCCAGAGCCTGGTGGGCTCCGGAGAGCAGGGGGAGGGGCTCGGGGCTGACGCGGTGACCGTCAATCCCCTCATGGGCGGCGACGTCCTCGATGCGTTCCTCGACGTCGCGGAGCCCGCGGGCGCCGGGCTGTTCGTGCTCGTCCGAACGTCGAATCCGGGCGCCGCGGACCTGCTCGACCTCGATGCGGGCGGACGTCCGCTCTTCGAGCGGATCGCGGGGTTGGTGGCCGAGCGGGCGGAGAGGCTGGCGGGCGAGCAAGGCCTCTCGGGGATGGCCGCCGTGGCCGGCGCCACCCAGCCGCGGCACCTCGCGCGACTGCGGGAGCTGATGCCGCAGTCGGTCTTCCTGATTCCGGGCGTCGGCGCGCAGGGCGGGCGAGCCGGCGACCTGGGCCCGGCGCTCGGCGCTCATCCCGCATCGATGCTCGTCACGGCATCGCGCTCGATCGCCGGAGCGCCCGATCCAGGGCAGGCGGCCGATGAGCTCCGCGGCGAGCTGTGGCGGCTGAATTAGGTGGTCTGCGGAGGGTGGGTGCCCACTTGCCGCTTGATGCGGGTGGCCCACGGGCGCCCCGTGGCGGACTAGGATCACCATCCCGTGGCCAGGATCCTCGCGGTGTTGGCAATCGTGAGCGCGGCGATCGTGGTGGTCGTCTTGGTTTCCTCTTCTCTCGGCGGTGGATCCGGCGAGCAGACTTCCACGCACCATCCCGCCCACGCACAGAAGAAGAAGAACCGGCCGAAGTACTACGTGGTGCAGCCCGGCGACACGTTCGCCGACATCGCCTCCAAGGAGGGGTTCTCGGTTACCAAGCTCGAGAAGCTGAACCCCAACCTCGACACCCAGCTCCTCCCGGAGAAGGGCTGCATCAACCTGGTCCCGGAGGGGTGCAAGGTCCTGGCGAACGCGAACGGCGGGTGAGCCGGGCCGCAGCGCGCCTTTGGGGCACAGCGTGCCTCGCGATCGCGCTGCTTGCGCTCGGGCCGGCCCACGCGGCCGCCGCGAAGCCCCAGCCACCGAGCATCCCGGCGAAGGCGTGGCTCCTGATCGACGCCGACGACCACACGCGCCTGGCTGCTCACGATCCGGACGAATCCCGGGCGATGGCCAGCACCACGAAGCTCATGACCGCCCACCTCGCGCTCCGTGAGCTGCCGCTCAAGAAGAAGATCGCGGCGCCCCCGTATCACCCGATCCCCGGTGAGTCGCTTCTCGGTCTGGAGCCCGGCGAGCGGATGACCGTGCGGGACCTCCTGTACGGGCTGCTCCTCCCCAGCGGCAACGACGCGGCCGTGACGCTGGCCGATGGCGTTGCGGGCTCGACCCCGGAGTTCGTCGAGCAGATGAATCGGGCGGCCCGGCGCCTGGGGTTGGACGAGACGAGCTACGCGAATCCGATCGGGCTCGACGCGCCCGGCAACTACTCGAGCCCACGGGACCTCGCGAACCTCGCGCTTAGCCTGCGCCGCGACCCGCTGTTCCGGCGGATCGTCAACACACCTCGGATCACGCTCCACTCGGGCGACCACCCCCGGACGATCGAGAACCACAACGACCTCGTGATCTCGCATCCGTGGATCAACGGAGTCAAGACCGGCTACACGCCGGATGCCGGCAACGTGCTCGTGGCGTCGGGCACCCAGAAGGGCGTCACCCTGCTCTCGGTCGTCATGGGCGCCCCGAGCATCCCCGTGCGCGACAGCGACACGCTGACGCTGCTGGACTACGGCTTCTCGCTCTACCGGCGCGAAGCGGCAGTGCGGCCGGGTGAGAAGGTCGGCTCGGCCCGCGTGCCCAACGCCGGCGCGAGGGTTGCGCTCGAGGCCCGGGGCGGGCTGAGCGCGACCGTCCGCCGCGGTCAGAGCATCGACGTCACGGTTCACGCACCGAAGTCGATCCAGGCGCCGATCCATCGCGGGCAGAGGATTGGAGTCGCAAGGGCGACGCTGGCCGGCGAGCCCGTCGGCAGGGTCCCGGTGGTGGCCGCGCGAGGGGTGAAGCCCGCGCCGGCGAGCTCGCCGATCGCGGACGTCGACGACGCCGTCCCCGGGCCACGCGCAGTCGTCTGGATCATCGCAGTCGGGCTGGCGGCGATCGTGATACTGATTGGCACCGCGCTGGCGAGGCGCCGCCCGGGGTGAGGTTCCCGCCGGTGCTCTAAGGTCGTCTCGACGTCCTAGTGGAGGCGAGGGCCCGGAGGCATCACTGGTGATCCTGACGGTTACGTTGAACGCGGCGATCGATCGGACGGTCGCCGTCCCGAATTTCCGCCTCGGCCTCCGGCACCGGGCGGTCGAGTCGCGAACCGTCGCCGGGGGCAAGGGCGTCAACGTCGCCCGCGCGTTGAAGCTCCTGGGGCGCCCGGTGATCGCGACGGGGCTCGCGGGCGGCCCGACGGGCGCGCGCATCCTCGAGCTCCTCACCGAGGAGTCGATCCTCAACGACTTCACGACGATCGCCGGCGAGTCGCGCACGAACCTCGCGATCATCGACCCAACTTCGAACGAGCAGACCGAGATCAACGAGCGCGGCCCGGAGGTGACCCCCGAGGAGCTGGACGAGTTCATGGAGAAGCTCCTCTACCTCGCCAAGGGCGCGAGCCTCTGCGTCCTCGCGGGCACGCTCCCACCCGGAGTCGACCCGGCCCTGTACGGGCGCCTGGTGGCGGAGCTGCGCCGCGAGGGTGTTCAGACATTGCTCGACACGGAGGGCGACCCGATGCGCCTGGGCCTTCGCGCGGAGCCGGCGGTCGTGGCGCCGAACGTCGAGGAGGCCGAGGGGGCGGTGGGCCACGAGTTCAACGACGCCGACGACCTCGCCCTGGGCCTGACCACCCTGCTCGAGATGGGCGCCCGTGAGGCGATCGTCACGCGTCCGGAGGGGTGTGTGGCGATCGTGTCCGAGAGCGGCGCGCGGCACCGGTACGAGGTCGAGATCGAGCCGCTCGACCCGGTATCGGGCGTCGGGTCGGGTGACTGCTTCCTGGCCGGCTACGCCGCGGCGAGATACGAGGGCGCCCCGCCTCGGGAGTCGCTCGCGTACGGGGTCGCGTGCGGGGCGGAGTCGACCCAGCACTTCGGCGCCGGGGCCGTGAACGCGCGCGAGGCCGACCGGCTGCTGCCGCGGGTCGACGTGCGGGAAGTGGACGTGCCCGCTGGGGTGGGGTGAAGTACCGGCTACGGCCCGACGTAGTCCACGTGCCACCACTCGCTCGAGGCCTCGGTCTTCACCCAACCGTACGTCGCGCCGATCCGGTCGATGACGGTTCTCATGGATGGGTCGGCGAGGTCCACCGCACTCCCGTACTCGTGCGCCGAGCTCCCCGGCACGGCGGCGAGTGCGCCGGCTCCCGAGACGTACTGGTCGTAGAGGTAGAGCTGCTGCCCGTACGAGCGGTAGGCGGAGTACGGGCCCGCCGGATAGAGGTCGATCCCGTAGGTGCCCAGCGAGGCCTGGCGCATCGCGTTCCAGTTGTAGGCGGCGTTGGATGCCAGGTAGGCCTCGCCGTTCGGGCACGAGGGGCAATAGATCGGCGAGGTCCACGAGGGATGCTCCTCCGGGGGCGGGGAACTCACCGCGCTCGAGGAGCCAGCGCTGGTGGCGGATGTGGTGGACGTGGTCGAGGTGGCAGACGTGGTGGCGCTCGAGGCCGGGACCGTGAGGTGCTCGCCCGTGATCAGAAGCGAGTCGGACGAGAGCCCGTTGTCGGCGGCCAGCGTGGCGGGTGAGATGCCGTTTGCGGCGGCGACGGAAGCCAGGCTCTCGCCGGGTTGCACCGTGTGCGTGATCCCGGCGGAGGTGTTGGATGTGGTGCTGCTCGACGTCGTGCCCGCGCTCGCGAGGGCGGCTGCGCCCTCCGCCACTGTTGGGACCTGGATCGTCTCGCCGACGTAAACCTGGGAATCCGCGGAGAGCCCGTTGTAGGCGGCGACTGTGTCGGTGGTGAGGTTGTTTGCGGCGGCGATCGACCACAGTGTCTCGCCCGGCATGACGGTGTGCGCGACCGCGGCCTCCGCCGGTGCCGCGATGCCTGCCACGCAGGCCGCCGCGACGGCAACGCTGACGCAAACGCTTCGGATCGGCACCTGATCTCACCTCCTTTGCCGCCCGGCGCGGCTGGATCGGCTGATTCGGGGCCCGTCCCTGCGCCCGCCCGAGGTCGATCCCTTTCTGGCTCTGCGCGGACCTCCTCCCCGTGAACGACGTCGTGCACCCGCGGCGGACAGGGGGTCACGGTTATCCATTGCGCGCGAGCGCCGGGGCTGGTCCAATGCCGGTGTTCAAATGGGAGGAGGCGCGGACCATGTGGACTCCAGGTGTCATGCATCAGCGAGGCGTGATGCGGCGCTTCCCGCGGTCCTTGTTCGCCGGTTGCCTCAGTGCGGTAGCCAGCATTTCTCTCGCTCTCTGCCCCACCGCGGGCGCAGTGCCGTACGCCGGGTTCAACGAAAATGCCTGGCTTGCCGGCAATCCAAACGATCCGTCGGTCGAGCAGACGGCGGCATGGGTACGAGGCGCCATGGGCCCCGGAGCAGTACTGCGGTTTACGTTCGACTGGAACAAGGTTCAGCCGACTCCCCAGACAGCCCCTGCCCATTCTCATCAGCACCGCCAAGTGGACTAACCCGCTCTGCCTCCA
This sequence comes from uncultured Actinomycetes bacterium, assembly GCA_963702195.1. Lineage (GTDB taxonomy): Bacteria > Actinomycetota > Thermoleophilia > Solirubrobacterales > 70-9 > AC-56. The sequence continues at coordinate 1,129,764 of OY969725.1, forward strand.
GCAGGCGCCGTGCCCACCCGATTCCAATCACTCATCCCAGTGGGTGACGTTCGTCCACGCGATGGTCCAGCGCTACCAGCCCGCGAACGGCTTTGTGCAGCCGGCCGGCTTCGAGGTCTGGAACGAGGAGAACACGAAGGGGTTCTGGAACGTCGTCACGGGGCCCAACGCCGCTGATTACGCCCAGCTCTTCAACCGTGTCGAGGCGCAGGTCCAAATGGTCAATCCCGGCGTCCCGGTGATCGTCGGCGGCCTCGCGCGCGTGGCGCAAGACAGCTCGAGCGCGAAGACCATCACCACCTTCCTCAACGCTTTCTACGATGCAGCTGGGCCGAATCCATTGCGGCCGGAAGATGGTGTAGGGGTCCACCCGTACCCGAAGGCGAGCGAATTGACCACGCTGAATGATCGATTCGCCCAGGTCATGAGCGAGGTCAGGGGCGTACTTGCGCCGCGCGACCCTGGGCGTCAGCACTCGGTGGGATGAATGACGTTGACGCTGCGATCATCGACCGCTTGGTCGAACCGTACGACCCAAACCTGGACGACCACCTCCGAGGGTTTGGGGTGGTTCACGGGGGCACTTTCCAGCCGCCGTTCGCGTTCAAGCCCGCCTATTGCGGCATCGCTAGTTACGAGGCCCAGCCCACGCCGCTCGGCTGCTGATCGAGCGCTCGGCCGTTCTGGCTCGCCCGTCAGTCGCTCGTCCGGCGCACCAGATGGACGTCCTGTCCGCGGAGTGGGGACGACGTCGGAACGCGGCTCACGCCTGTGTCGATGGTCTCGAGCACCTCGAGCCCCTCGACCATGCGCCGCACGAACGGGGCGGGGTGGAAGACGGCGCAGAGGTTCCGTCCCGCCGACTCGTCGAACCGCACCACCAGCTCACCGCGGTCGAATCGCTCTCGCTCGGCCGGCGAGAGCCGAGCGGCTCCGCGGGATCCCACCGTCGTGAACAACAGCACGCCGCCGGGCGAGAGTGATTCTCGAAGGTGCTCGATCCAAGCGAACTGGAGCGACTCCGACAGATGCGTGAACACCGAGAGCGCGTAGATGAAGTCGAAGCGCCGCTCGAAGGGCAGCGGCGGGGCGAGCTGGTTGACTTCGAAATGCGCGAACGGCAGGTTCTCCTGACACCAGGAGACGAGCTCGTCGTTGTAGTCACAGCCGTACACGCCGGGACCGGCCAGGCCGGCGTGGTGACGTACGATCCGGCCGCATCCGCAGCCGAAATCGAGGATTGCGTCCAGCTCGGCGATCGCGATCGAGTGCCGGGCGAGAAGCTCCTTCATCGCGGTGGCTTCGAGAGCGCCACTGCGCAGGAAGAGGCCCGGGTCGCCGGTGCCGGACACGAGCACGCGCAATCGCGGTGGGGGCATCGACAGGCCGTCGCCCGCCTGCGCCGGCTGCGGCGCCCGAAACGCGACGTAGCGCTGATAGGCGCCGAAGGCGGCGCGGCTGAGCACGCCCCTCGCCCGGGCGGGTGCGCGCTCCAGCGCGCTGCGCACGAACGTCTTCAAACTCGTAGACCCTCCTCGGGGCGCCGTCAAGATCAGGGAGCGTAAGGGCCCGCGCGACGAGCCACGCCGGTCCCGCTTCGACCATCGGGACCCCGCTGGGGCCAGTGCTAACATCGCCGAGGCCTTGGAAACGCCGGGCCGAGACTCGCAATACGCGCACTTTTCGCCTCGTTTGACGAGGTTTTTTTCGTCCGCGACCGTGCCTAGCCTGGCTCTTTACTCAGAGGAAGGGGCGGTTTAGCGAATGGAAGTCGAGATCGGACGCGGGAAGAAGGGCAGGCGGGCCTACGGGTTCGACGACATCGCGATCGTGCCGTCACGGCGGACACGCGATCCCGAGGACATCGACATCACCTGGACGCTCGGCCCCTACCGCTTCGAGCTGCCGGTGCTCGCGTCGGCCATGGACGGCGTGGTCAGCCCGCAGAGCGCCGCCGCGATGGGCCGCCTCGGGGGCCTGGCGGTGCTCAACCTCGAGGGCATCTGGTCCCGCTACGAGGACGCCGAGGAGCAACTCGAGCGCATCGCCTCCGCGGATCCGTCGGTCGCCACGCGCACGATGCAGGAGATCTACAGCGAGCCGGTGAAGCCGGAGCTCATCGCCCGCCGCGTCGAGGAGATCAAGGCGGAGGGAGTGGTCGCCGCCGGGTCGTTCACGCCGCAGCGCGTGAGGGAGCACTACGAGCTGGCGCTCGAGGCCGGGCTCGACATCCTCGTGATCCAGGGCACCGTGATCTCGGCGGAGCACGTGTCATCGAGGTCCGAGCCGCTGAACCTGAAGGAGTTCACCGCCGAAGTGCCGGTCCCGTGCATCGTGGGCGGCTGTGCCTCGTTCTCGACCGGCCTCCACCTGATGCGGACCGGCGCCGTCGGAGTTCTCGTCGGCGTGGGGCCGGGTGCCGCGTGCACCACGCGCGGCGTCCTCGGGATCGGGGTTCCCCAGGCCACCGCCATCGCCGACGTGGCGGCAGCTCGCTCCCAGCACATGCTCGAGACCGGTGAGTACTGCAACGTGATCGCCGACGGCGGCATGCGCACCGGCGGCGACGTGTCCAAGGCGATCGCCTGCGGCGCCGATGCGGTCATGATCGGCTCCCCGCTCGCCCGCGCCAAGGAGGCGCCGGGCCGCGGCTTCCACTGGGGCATGGCCACCTTCCACCCGTCACTGCCGCGCGGCGCGCGGGTCGCGACGATCCAGGACGGCACGCTCGAGGACATCCTGCTCGGCCCGGCACAGGAGAACGACGGCACCTTCAACCTGGTGGGCGCGCTCAAGACCTCGATGGCCACTTGCGGTTACGAGGACATCCGCGACTTCCAGCGGGCCGAGGTGATGGTCGCGCCGGCGCTCCAGACCGAGGGCAAGAAGCTCCAGCGCGAGCAGTCCGTGGGCATGGGCTCCAACGGGCGGGCCGCGGTAGCGGCCGGGGTCGCCGTCTCGGATGACTGACCCGGCCGCGGTACCGGCTACGCCGACCGCGGCCAGGGGCGTGACAGGCACCGAGCCGGTCTCCGACGAGGCCGCCGACGTCCAGCCGCCCGAGACGGCCCGCGAGGAGGTCCTCGTGCTCGACTTCGGCGGCCAGTACTCGCAGCTGATCGCGCGCCGGATCCGCGAGTGCGGGGTATTCGCCGAGCTCCTGCCCCACACGACCGATTCCGAGCGCATTCGGGAGCGCCGCCCGGCGGCGCTGGTGCTCTCCGGCGGACCGGCCTCCGTGTACTCGGATGGCGCTCCGGAGCTGCGCCGCGAGCTTCTCGAGCTCGGTGTCCCCGTGCTGGGCATCTGCTACGGCATGCAGGCGATGGTCCGTGGGCTCGGCGGGCGGGTCGAAGGAGCCGAGGCGGGCGAGTTCGGCCGCACTCCGCTCGAGCTCGTCGACGGTGGCGGTCGCCTTCTGGCCGGCCTGCCGTCCGAGCAGCAATGCTGGATGAGCCATCGCGACTGCGTGTTCGAGCCACCGCCTGGGTTCACCGCCCTCGCGTCGAGCCCGGGCTCGCCGGTCGCCGCGTGCGAGAGCACCGAGCGCGGCCTCTACGGGATCCAGTTCCACCCGGAGGTCGTGCACACGCCGTACGGCACGGAGATCCTCGAGCGGTTCCTGAGGGAGGTCGCAGGACTGAGCGAGAGATGGTCGCCTGCATCGGTGATCACCGAGCAGGTGGAGCGGGTGAAGGCTCAGGTGGGCGACGGCGGCGTGATCTGCGGGCTCTCGGGTGGAGTGGATTCTGCCGTTGCGGCGGCGCTCGTGCACCGGGCGGTCGGCGACCAGCTCACGTGCGTTCTCGTCGACCATGGCCTGCTGCGAAAGAACGAGGCCGAGCAGGTCGTCGAGACGTTCCGCGACCGTGGCATGAAGCTCATCCACGTGGACGCGACAGACCGCTTCCTCGCCCGCCTCGAGGGCGCGACCGAGCCTGAGCAGAAGCGAAAGATCATCGGCGAGGAGTTCATCCGCGTCTTCGAGGAGGAGGCCGACAAACTGCCCGACGTCCGGTTCCTGGTCCAGGGCACGCTCTACTCGGACGTGATCGAGTCGGGCGGCGATGGACGAGCCGGCGCCGAGATCATCAAGTCCCACCACAACGTCGGCGGGCTGCCTGAGGACCTGGGGCTCGACCTCGTGGAGCCGCTTCGGATGCTGTTCAAGGACGAGGTGCGCGCGGTCGGCACCGAGCTGGGCCTACCCGAACGGATCGTGTGGCGCCAGCCATTCCCGGGCCCAGGCCTGGGCATCAGGATCGTCGGCGGGGAGGTCACTCGCGAGCGGCTCCAGATCCTGCGCGACGCGGACGCGGTCCTCCAGGAGGAGGTCCGCGCGGCCGGCCTGTACCGCAAGCTGTGGCAGTCGTTCTGCGTGCTCCCTGTGGTCCGATCCGTCGGCGTGCAGGGCGACGGGCGGAGCTACGCGTACCCGATCGTGATCCGTGCGGTCACGTCAGACGACGCGATGACCGCCGACTGGGCGCGGCTTCCTTACGACCTGCTGGAGCGCGTCTCCAACCGGATCATCAACGAGGTCTCCGGCGTCAACCGCGTGGCGCTGGACGTCTCCTCGAAGCCTCCCGCCACGATCGAGTGGGAGTAGGCACGGCTGCGGGCTCGGGGCGGAGGGTGGGGCGCCCGGCGTGCACCGAGGAAGGCCCTCCCCGTCCCTGGGTCGGCGCTTCGCTGACCGTCGCAGTCCCTGCTCCTCAGCCTTCCTCGGCCCACGCCGGGCACCCCACCTAGGCGGGATCTAGCTCCAGCCGTCCCAGCGCTTCAGGATCGGGAGTGGGTCGATCGGGCTGCCGTGCTCCCAGCCATGGGGCCAGACTTCGAAGTGGAGCTGGCATCCGACCGTCCGTGCGTTGCCCGTCCTGCCGATCCGCCCCACGGTCTGGCCGGTGTGCACTCGCTCGCCCTGGTGGACGCTCGCCGGGTGCTCGAAGTGGGCGTAGCGGTAGTCGGTGCTGGAGCCCTTCGCGTCGATGACGATCCAGTTGCCGTAGAGGACCGGGTCCGAGCCGCGCGCCTGGACGCGGCCGCCGACGGCGGCGACGACCCGAGTCCCGCATGCGGCGAAGACGTCCTGGCCCTGGTGCACGCGACCACCGCTGCGGGGAGCGCCGAAGCGCTGCTCCGCACCGCCGTAGTTGTGGGGGCCGCGAATGGGGAACTTGCCGCCGAGGATCCGGGCGCGGCCGGTCGGGCGCGGCTTTCGGCCCGGCGCCTTGAGCTCGAACCGGTAGTGCCCCGGCGGGGCGACGTGGTGCTTCGAGAGCAGGCCGTTCCACCGCAGCTTGTGCTTCTTGTACGCGAGTGAGTTCTCGTTGGTCCACGTTTGGACCGTTCGCCCGCGGTGGACCAGCTTCACAGTCACGTTCACCGGCGCGTAGGACCGGAACCGGTAGGCCAGTTTGAAGTTCCGGCCGCCGTCGAAGAAGGCGGTGTGCGGATCCAGGTCCTTGTCGAGCACCTTGAAGCTCCCGCGCTCGGGGAGCCGGCCCGGTGGGACGATGCGCAGGGTCTCCCGCATGGTGGAGCGGCCGCCGTCGCGGTCGATCAGGCGCGGGGGGCCCGTGGTCGCCCCGCGGGGGACCTTGACCAGCACCCGGTGCGTCCCGGAGGACGTCGGCTCCGCGGCGACCCGGTGCCGGCGACTTTGGAAGCTGACCTCGACGACGTGCCTCAGTCCGCTGCCGGTGATCCGTACGAGCGAGTGGGCCGCAGCGGTCTGCTTGCCGGCGCACCCCTCGATGCAGCGGAGGTCGTTGGGGCTCGGTCCTGCCCCGGCCGCGTGGGCGACCGACAGGAGAGTGCTACCGCCGACGGTCAGCGCGACGACGACGAATGCGAGGCGAAGGCGACCGAGAGTGGGAAGCTGGCGGCCGGGGCCCCGGCGCGGAGCGGCGATCAGCTCCAGGAGTCCCACTTCTTGAGGTGCCTCGTGACCGCCTTCATGAAGTGGCCGCCCTCGTACCACCCGGGCGCGGACCACTCCTCGAAGTGGAGGTGGCAGGCCGTCGCGTCGCCGGTCTCGCCGACGACGCCGATCTTCTCACCCGTCTTCACCTTGTCGCCCTCGTGCAGCGGCGAGGGCTTCTTGAGGTGCATGTAGGCGTAGTCGTGGCCGGTCCCCTTGCCGTCGATGACGATGTAGTTCCCGGCGGCTGACTGATAGGCGCGGTACTGCACGTGTCCGCCGCGGGCGGCCTGAAGCGGCGTTCCGCATGCCGCCATGACGTCCTGGCCCTCGTGAGTGTGGCCGGCCCGCGGTGCCCCGACCCCGTCGCCGTAGCTGTGCGAGCCGCGCACCGGGAACTTGTAGGGACGGAACTGGAACCCCGCGGTGTCCGCGGAGGCGAGCTTGCCGCTCACCGGACCCACGCGGAACTTGTAGTCGCCGCTCGACGCCGAGCGCTTGGAGCCGTCCACCTTGCCGTTCCAACCCGCCGAGTGCTCCACGTTCGGTTCCTGGGCGTCCTTCGTGATCGAGTCGACCACCTCGTCCGTCTTGCGGTCGATCACGTCGATGCGCACGTCGACGGCCTCGGTGTTGGTGAAGGTGTAGTGCACCTTCGGCTTCTTCTTGCCGTCGTAGAACGCGGTTCGGGGCTTGGCGGAGAGATCCTTGAGCTTGAAGGCGCCCGTGTCCGGGATATCGCCGGGCTTGACGATCTTGATCGAGGTGGGGGAGGTCGCCTTGTTGTCGTAGGGGTCGCTGACCTTGGGCTTGCCGCTTGCAGCGCCGGACGGGACGGCAGCGGTGACGCTGCGCTTCCCCACCGACGAGGGCTTGACCTTGAGCTTGCCGCCGTCCTTCGCCGCAAAGAGCACCTTGTTCACGCCGCTGAGGTGGCGCCCCGAGAGCTGCACCCTCGAGTCGGTCGTGGCCTTGTGCACCCCGCCGCAGGTCTCGATGCAGACCGCGTCGCTGAGCTCTGGCGGCTCGCCGGGGCTGATGCCGCCGCCCGCGGCCGAGGCGATCCCGGCGCCGACGGAGAGACACGCAAGGACGATCGCAGCGGGGACAACCGCCGCTGATCCAGACCCTCGCCGTCTCGGCGTGCTGGTACGGGCCCTCAAATCTCTCTCCTTGTCGGGCCTACGGGGTTAGCTGTCGGGCTCGCGCCGAAGAGCGGCGCTACGAACGCGTGTGTTCGATTCGCCCCCGGGACGGTGTTCGACACCGTCCCTCCGGTTCCCCCGCTCCGGTGCGGCGTGGCCGCGCCGGATTCGGCAGGTCATTTGGGCGGCCGCAGTATAGCCTTGGCCGCGGTCGCCGGAGCGGCTTCGCGGCGCGCTCGGCAACGCCCCCACTATCATCACGCGGGCCGCGCCCGTATGTCCGGGGGCGGCTTTTCATGGTCGTCGAGGGCGACCGCCAATCGGATGAAGACTTACGTAGCCACACCCGCCAACCGCCAGCGCGACTGGTACGTCGTCGACGCCGAGGGCCAGACCCTGGGCCGCCTTGCGACGCAGATCGCCGACGCGCTCCGCGGCAAGCGCAAGCCCGAGTACACGCCCCACTGCGACACCGGCGACTTCGTGGTGGTCGTGAACGCTGAGAAGATCCGCGTCACGGGCAACAAGATGAATGACAAGGTCTATTACCGCCACAGCGGCTACCCGGGTGGGCTGCGGTCGCGCACGCTCGGCGAGATGCTCGAGCGCCGGCCCGAGGAGGTCATCCGCAAGGCGGTCAAGGGGATGCTTCCCCGCAACCGCCTCGCGCGCCAGCAGCTCGGCAAGCTGAAGGTCTACGCCGGCCCGGAGCACCCGCACGAGGCGCAGATGCCCAAGCAGATGGAGGTCCAGTCGTAGTGCCTGACACCGAGCAGCCAAACGAAAAGCCCGACGCCCCCGCACGCGAAGCGGAGGAGGCGGCGGGCAGTGGTTCTGAGCGCCAGGACGAGCAAGAGCAGGCCTCCGAGGAGGAGGCCGCGGAGCCTCAGGCTGAGACCGAGGCGCCGGAAGCGGCTCCTGAGGAGCCGGCCGCTGAGGAGCCCCAGGGTGAGAGCGACGAGCAGCCAGCCGCCGCGGAGCCGGAGCCCGAGCGGCCCACCGAGGAGGCCACGCAGGGGGACGCCGCCGAGGAGCCGGCTGAGGCGCCCAAGGATTCCGCCAAGGCCAAGGACGTGCCCCCGGGCGCCGAGCTCGAGCCGATCACGATCGAGCCCCAGCGGGAGCTGAGCGCCGAGGAGCGCGCCCGGCTCGAAGCGGAGGCCGAGGAGCGCGCCCGAGCCGAAGCCGCGGCGACGGCCGACGCCGGCGAGGAGCCCGCGCCGGCCCGCGAGGCGGTGGTCGACCTGGATGCCGACGCCCGGATCCAGGCGACCGGCAAGCGCAAGACGTCGATCGCCCGCGTCGTTCTGCGCGCCGGCAGCGGCGAGTTTCAGATCAACAAGCGCAGCGTCGAGGACTACTTCCCTCGCCACCAGCACCAGACCTTCGTCCGCCAGCCGCTCCTGACGTCCGGCTACGAGGGCAAGGTCGACGTGAGGGTTCGCGTCCACGGCGGCGGGATCGCCGGCCAGGCCGGAGCGGTCCGCCACGGCATCGCCAGGGCGCTGACCGAGATCGATCCCGAGCTGCGGGGCGAGCTCAAGCGCCGCGGCCTGCTGACGCGCGACGCCCGCGCGAAGGAGCGCCGCAAGGCCGGACTCAAGAAGGCCCGCAAGCGCCCGCAGTTCTCGAAGCGCTGAGACGGGCGCACACGGCCCCGCCGTCGGGCCTCACAATGGCGGGCGAATGAACTCGACGAAGCTCTTCGGGACCGACGGCGTTCGCGGGATCGCCGGGACGGAGCTGACCGCGGAGCTCGCGCTGTCGCTCGGGCGGGCGGCGGCAATGCACTCGCCGGCGGATCGGCCGCAGGTGCTCGTCGTCCGGGACACCCGCGAGTCGGGCCCGATGCTCGAGGCGGCGCTGGCTGCGGGCATCGCCGAGGGGGGTGGGGAAGCCCTGCTCGCCGGCGTCCTGCCCACGCCCGCGGCATCTGTGCTCGTGCGCCGGCTGAGGCTGGACGCCGGCGCGGTCGTGTCGGCCTCTCACAACCCCTGGCAGCACAACGGGATCAAGTTCTTCGGCGCCGACGGCCGCAAGCTCGACGACGAGCTGGAGGCCCGCATCTCCGAGCACGTGGCCGAGAGCGGCGCAGCGAGCCCGAGCGTGGGGCGGGTGCGGAACCTGGAGGGCTCGCTGGACGACTACGTGCGGGAGCTCATGGCGAAGTTCAGGCTCGACCTCTCCGGGAGGCGGGTGCTCCTCGACTGCGCGCACGGAGCGACCTACCGGGCGGCGCCGCTTGTCTTCGAGCGCCTGGGCGCCACGGTGGAGACGATGGGCGACGAGCCCGACGGCCGCAACATCAACGAGGGCTTCGGCTCCACCCATCCGGAGGCGCTCGCGACGGCAATCGCCTCCTCCGAGGCAAGTATCGGATTCGCCTTCGACGGCGATGGTGACCGGGTGATGGCAGTCGACGGCACCGGGACGATCCATGACGGCGACGAGCTGATTGCGCTGTCCGCGACGCACCTGTCGACGTCCGGCGGACTCGACGGAGGCGGCGTCGCGGTCACCGTGATGAGCAATTACGGCTTCCACGAGGGCATGAGGGCCGCCGGTATCGAGGTGGCGACCACGCCGGTCGGCGACCGGAGCGTCGCCGCGGAGCTGGAGGAGCGGGGCTGGGTCCTCGGCGGTGAGCAGTCCGGTCACATCATCTGGACGGAGTACGGGCCGACCGGCGACGGGATCGCTGCGGCGCTGCTCGTGATGAGCGCCCTGGAGGGCGCGCCGCTCGCCGACGCGGTCCCGATGAGGAAGCTTCCGCAGGTGCTCGAGAACGTCAAGATCGCCGACCGCGGGGCGGTCGAGGGCGCCGGCGCGGTCTGGGACGCGGTCGAGCGCGAGAGCGCCGCCCTGGAGGGCCGCGGCAGGGTTCTCGTGCGGGCCTCGGGCACCGAGCCGCTGGTGCGGGTGATGGTGGAGGCCCCCACTGGTGAGGAGTGCCGGGAGGTCTGTGATCGTCTCGTCCAAACGATCACCGAAGAGCTGACCTAGCCCCGGCACGCTCTACCCTTACTCGCCTCCTATGTGCGGCATCGTCGGATATGTCGGGGGCCGTCCCTGTCGCGATCTGCTGGTCGCCGGGCTCGAGAAGCTCGAGTACCGCGGCTACGACTCGGCGGGGATCTCGCTGCTCTCAGACGGCCACGTCGACACGGTCCGGGCGGTCGGGAACCTCTCGAATCTGCGCGCCGCCATCGGCCTCGACGCGGACCAGCCGGTCTCGGGCGACGGTCCCGTTGCCGTCGCCACGCCGCCGGCGACCATCGGCCTGGGGCACACGCGCTGGGCCACCCACGGTCGGGTGACGGAGGAGAACGCCCACCCGCACGGCGACTGCACGGGTCACATCCACATCGTCCTCAACGGCATCGTCGAAAACCACACTGAGCTACGCCGCGAGCTCGCCGCCGCCGGCCACGCCTTCAGCTCGGAGACGGACGCCGAGATCGTTGCGCACATGATCGAGAAGCACTACGAGGGCGACCTGACCGAGGCGGTTCGGAATGCCTTCGCCGAGCTTCGCGGCCATTACGCGTTCGTCGCCATGCACGCCGACCATCCGGACGTGCTCGTCGCCGCACGACAGGAGTGCCCGCTGATCGTCGGGATCGGCGAGGGCGAGACGTTCATCGCCTCGGCCATCCCCGCGTTCCTGGCCGAGACCCGCGAGGTGCTCGGCCTGAAGAACGGCGAGATCGTGACCGCCACCCCCGAGGGCGCCCGGATCGTCGAGGTCGACGGGACGCCGGTCGAGCGCGAGCTGGACGAGGTGACCTGGGACGAGGAGGCAGCCGAGAAGGGCGGCTACTCGACCTTCATGCTCAAGGAGATCCACGAGCAGCCCGACGCGGTGGCCGAGACGATCACCGACCGCATCCCGGGCGCGGATCGGGTGGACCTCTCCGAGCTCGACCTCTCCGAGGACTTCGTGAAGGAGGTGCGCCGCATCGTCATCGTCGCCTGCGGGACCAGCTACCACGCCGGCCTCGTCGGCCGCTACGCGATCGAGCAGTGGGCGCGCGTCCCGGTGGAGATGGACATCGCTTCCGAGTACCGGTACCGGGACCCGGTCGTGGGGCCGAACGACCTGGTCATCGGCATCACCCAGTCCGGCGAGACCGCTGACACGCTGGCGGCCATGCGGCTGGCGCGGGAGCGCGGCGCGAAGGTGATGGCACTCACCAACGTCATGGGAAGTCAGGCGACCCGCGACGCCGACACGGTGCTCTACACGCGCGCCGGCCTCGAGATGGGCGTGGCAGCGACGAAGACCTTCACCGCCCAGACGGCGGCGATGTACCTGCTCGGCATCTGGCTCGCGCAGTCGCGCGACGCCTGGGCGCCCGAGAAGATCGCGGAGGTGATCGCCGAGCTGAAGGGCATCCCATCCAAGATCGGCGAGACGATCACCTCGGTCTCCGAGCGCGTGCGGGCGATCGCCCGATCCCACGCGGATGCCCGGTTCTTCCTCTACCTCGGGCGCAACATCGGGCTCCCGGTCTGCCTCGAGGGGGCGCTCAAGATGAAGGAGATCTCCTACATCCCCACCGACGCGTATGCGGCCGGCGAGATGAAGCATGGGCCCATCGCCCTGCTGGACGAGTCGACCCCGGTCGTCTGCGTGGCCACCGACAGCCCCATCCTGGACAAGGTGCTCTCGAACATCGCCGAGGTCAGGGCCCGCGGCGCCGACGTGATCGCGATCGCCACCGAGGGAAACCAGGAGGTGGCCGAGATCGCCGACCAGGTCCTCTACGTTCCCGAGACCGACTGGGTCCTGCAGCCGATCCTCGCCGTCCTGCCGCTGCAGCTGCTCGCCTACCACGTGGCCAGGCTCAACGACCGGAACGTGGACCAGCCCCGGAACCTCGCGAAGACGGTGACGGTGGAGTGATCCGCCGGGCGGCGATCGCCCTCGTCGCGTGCGCGGCGCTGCTTGTCGCCGGATGCGGCGGCGGAGGCGGCGGAGCGAACGACGACCTCGCCTCGCTGGCGCCCTCGGACGCGCCCCTCTACCTGGAATCGGTGATCCAGCCGGAGGGCGGCCAGAAGGATGCGATCGAGTCGCTGGCGTCCCGCGTCGGCGGCATTCAGGACCCCGGCGGCGCGATCCTCAGCCGGCTGAATGCGGTGCTGGCGCAGTCCGGCGCCGACATCGGCTACGAGCAGGACATCCAGCCCTGGCTGGGCAAGCGCGCGGCGATCTTCTTCCAGTCCTTCCACGGCGATCCGCCGCCCTTCGCCGCCGTACTCGAGACCACCGACTCCGGCGCGGCCCAGGACTTCCTCGACAAGGTCACCGCCGCCGACCAGGCGCTCAAGCCGGCGACCTATAACGGGGTCAAGTACTTCGAGGCCACCGGCGAGGGCGGAAGCATCGGCTTGGGCGTCGTCGGCGACTTCCTGGTCTTCGGCACGCTGGACGAGTTCAAGGCGGCGGTGGATGCCTCGAACGGGTCCTCGCTCGCGGACGCGAGCGACTTCCAGGACGCGACGGCCACGGTGCCGTCGGACAACCTCGGGCTCGGCTACGTGGACTCCGCCAAGGCGATCGGCGCCGTCTCGTCCACGATGAGCCCGCTGGAGGCGGTGGCGCTGAAGCCCCTCCTGGCGCAGCTCGCCTCGGGACCGGCCGGGTTCTCGGTCTCGGGGCGGCCCGACGAGGCGAGTCTCGACGTCTCGCTGCCGTCCAGCGCGCTGCCGCCGCTCGCCGGAGGAGACATGGTCGGCAAGGCGCCCGCCGACGCCTGGTTCGCGATCGGCGCCCAGGACCTGGGAGCGACGCTCGGCGACGCGCTCAACACGGTCACGAAGGCCATCCCAGGGGCCGGCGCCATCGAGGGCCGGATCCAGCGCGAGGCAGGCGTGGACCCGCGCGAGGTCCTGTCCTGGATGCAGGACGGCTACGCCTTCGTCGCGGGGACCAGCGAGGAGACGATCGACATCGGTGGAGTCGTCCACAGCTCGGACACAAAGGCCTCGTCCAAGGACATCCAGGAGCTCCGCAAGAAGTTCCAGGCGGACGCCGATGCCAAGCTTGGCCCGCCAACCCTCCCGGGCGCGGACGCGGGCTTCTCGGCATCGGCCCCGGAGTCCCCGCAGGCGATCGAGGTCGATCAGGTCGGCGACCAGGTAGTTGCGGCGCTCGGTCCGGGGCAATCGGCGGAGAACGCGCTACATCCCGAGCACAAGCTCGCGGACGATCCGTCGTTCGTCGCCGGGCAGGGCGCCCTGGGGGCGGACTTCGAGCCGCTGGCCTTCGTCTCCCTCGACCCGTTCTTCGTCGTCGCGGAGAAGGGCGGGCAGGCCACCGATCCGCAGTACCTGACCGCCAAGCCGTACCTGGAGAAGCTCGAGTATCTGATGGTCGGCAGTCGAACCGACGCCGGCCGAACGACCCTGCGCTTCGCGGTCGGGGTCAAGTAGCCATGGCGGACGCCGGCATCGGTCTCGATCTCGTCGACATCGACCGCCTGGAGCGCGCGCTCGAGCGCCGGCCGCGCCTCGCGGAGCGGCTGTTCACCGCGCTGGAGCTGGACTACGCGGCCGGCCGTCGCCGGCCCGCGCGGCACCTTGCCGTGCGCTTCGCTGCGAAGGAGGCGGCGATCAAGGCGTTGGGCAGCCCGGTCGCGCCGAGGCAGGTTGAGGTCACCGGCGGGGGGAACGCGCCGCCACAGCTCGCCCTCCACGGGCGGGCCGCGCGGCTCGCCGCGGAGCGTGGCGTCCAGCTTCAGGTTGCCCTGACCCACACCGATGCGACCGCGGCAGCGGTCGTGCTCGCGGTTCCGGCGCCGAGCTAGGCTGCGCCCGGCATGGACAGCTGGCTCGATCCCGTCTACGACGCCCAGGGCATGCGGGCGGCGGACTCTTGGGCGATCTCCGAGCGGGGCGTCCCGTCGCTGGAGCTGATGGAGACGGCTGGGGATGCCCTGGCCGAGGCGGCGCGCGACGCGTCGCGCGAAGGCCTCATCCGCGTGGTCTGCGGAAAGGGCAACAACGCCGGCGACGGATTGGTTGCAGCACGGCACCTCTCGGGCACCGGCTACGAGGTAGAGGTGCTGCTGCTCTGGCCCGCCGGTGAGCTCTCGCCGGACGCGGGCACGAACCTGGAGCGCTTCGACGGCGGGGTCCGAGAGGTCGCCGCGGCGGATCTGCCGGGGGCGCTGGCGGGCTCGGGGGCCGTGATCGACGCGATCTTCGGGACCGGCTTCGAGGGCTCGCCTCGCGCGCCCGCCGATGCCGCGATCGAGGCGATCAACGCGTCCGGCGTGCCCGTCGTCGCCGCGGACATCGCATCGGGGGTCAGCGCCTCCACCGGCGAGGCCGAGGGCGCCTCGGTGGACGCCGACATCACGGTGAGCTTCCACGCGGCGAAGCTGGGCCACTGGATCGCCCCGGGCAAGGCACGGACCGGCGAGCTGCGGGTTGCCGCAATCGGGATTCCGGACGGCGCGCCCTCGCAGCCTGCGGGCGGCGTGATCCGCGACGAGGTGCTTGCGCTCGCCCCGAGACGCGAGACGAACTCGACCAAGTTCGACTCCGGCGAGGTGCTCGTGATCGGCGGGGCACGCGGCCTCACGGGAGCTGTGTGCATGGCGTCATCAGCCGCCATCCGGGTCGGTGCCGGCTACGCGACTGTGGCCGTGCCCGCCGACCTCGAGCACATCTTCGAGATCAAGCTCACCGAGGTGATGTCGCGCGGCATCGAAGGGGCGCCCGGGCGGCTCGGCAGCGGCTCGGCTGACGCGATCCTCTCCGCGGCCGAGCGCTCCGCGGCGGTCGTGCTCGGACCGGGTCTCGGGCGAGACGACGGCTCGCTCGAGCTAGCCCGGCAGGTCGCCCGGGGGGTTCGGGCGGCGCTCCTCATCGACGCGGACGGCCTCAACGCGCATGCCGGGCGGCTGGAGCTGATCGCCGAGCGGGAGGCGCCGACCGTGCTCACCCCGCACGCCGGCGAGCTGGGCCGGCTGCTCGAGCGGGAGTCGAGCGAGATCACCCGGCACCGGCTCGCCTCGGTGCGCGAGGCGGCCGAGCGAAGCGGCGCGATCGTCGTGCTGAAGGGTGATGACACCCTGGTCGCGCACGGGGATCGCCTGGCCATCAGCGCGGGCGGAAGTCCCGGCCTGGCCACAGCCGGCACCGGCGACGTGCTGTCGGGGACGATCGGGGCGCTCCTGGCACGGGGTGTGGACCCCTTCACGGCGGTGTGCGCGGGCGTTCACGCCCACCAGCGAGCCGGCCGGATCGCCGCCGAGCGGGTCGGCGCCGCGGAGTCCGTGGTCGCGACCGACGTGATCGCCGCGCTGCCCTCGGCTCTCCTGACATGAGCTCTGCCGAGCTGCGCGCCGCCGCGGTCGTGGACCTCGGCGCCGTCCGGCGCAACTGCGTGAGGCTGGCCGACGGCCTTTCGGGCGCGGCTCGCCTGTGCGCGGTGGTCAAGGCGGACGGCTACGGCCACGGCGCGGTGGAGTGCGCCGGCGCCGCCCTCGCGGGCGGAGCGAGCTGGCTCGCGGTGGCCGCCGCGACCGAGGCGGCCGAGGTCCGCGCCGCGTTTCCAGGGGCCCAGCTGCTGACGATGGGCGCCCTCACCGAGACGGAGCTGGACATCGCGCTCGAGGCCCCGTCGGACATCGCGGTGTGGAGGCCCGACCACGCCGAGCTCGCGGCCGCGCGTGGCGCCGAGCGAGGCGTTCGCCCTCGCGTCCACGTCAAGTACGACAGCGGCATGGGCCGGCTGGGCCAGCGGGACCCGGACGCCGTCCTGCGCCTGGTCGAGACGGTCGCCGCCGACGAGCGGCTGGAGCTGGTCGGTTTCTGGACCCACTTCGCGACCGCCGACGAGCCCGACTCCAGGTTCTTCGACTCACAGCTGGAGCGCTTCTCGACGCTCGTCGAGCGAGTGCGGGCGGACCATCCCGCTGTCCTCGTCCACGCGGCGAACAGCGCAGCGACTCTCCGGGATCCGGCTTCGCACTTCGACATGGTCCGCTGCGGAATCGCCGTCTACGGCCTCGACCCCTCCCAGGGGGATCCGTTCGAGCACGACCTCGAGCCGGCGCTCGAGCTCCGCTCGTACGTCGCGGACGTGAAGCGATTCGCCGTCGGCGACAGCGCCGGGTACGGGCAGCGCTGGCGAGCACCGGCCGAGACCCAAGTCGGCGTGCTCCCGATCGGCTACGGCGACGGCGTCCGGCGGGGGCTGACCAACAACGCCGACGTCCTGGTCGAGGCCCGCCGCGTGCCGCTAGTCGGAACCGTGTCGATGGACAACGTGACCGTCGAGTTGGGCCCCGCGACGCAGGTCAGACCCGGAGCGCCGGCGACGCTCATCGGTGCCCAGGGCGACGAGCGGATCCTGTGCGAGGAGGTCGCCCGCCGCCTCGACACCATCAACTACGAGGTGACGTGCGGGATCTCGCAGCGGGTGCCGCGGCTCTACGTGGACTGAGCATTCGGGTACCGCCGGTCAAGGGTCCGATCGTTGTGGACCGTCGGTGTACCGTGCGCCCGTGAGCGCGTCCCTTGCCGATGCTCTGACCGTGGCCCCTGCGGTTCGCGCGGCGGCTGAGGCCCTCCAGGACCGCGGCGACGCCTGGGTCGTGGGCGGAGCCGTCCGCGACGCCGCCATCGGGCGCGACGTCGTCGACGTCGACGTCGCCATCGCGCAGGACGTTGCCGCCGCGGCCCAGGTGATCGCGAAGGCGGCCGGCGGGCCGGCGTTCAGCCTCTCCGAGGAATTCGGCACCTGGCGCGCGCTGGGCCCGGACTGGCATGTGGACGTCACCGAGCTGCGCGGCGGATCCATCGAGGCCGACCTCGCCCTGCGCGACTTCACGATCAACTCCGTCGCGGTGCAGCTTGCCGACCCGGCAGCGGGTCCCGTGGATCCAAGCGGCGGCCTCGGCGACCTGGACAGGCGGCTGCTGCGGGCCACATCGGAGCGCAGCTTCACCGACGACCCGCTCAGGCTGCTGCGGGCCGCGCGCCTCGCGTCCACGCTCCGGCTCGAGCTGGACCCGGGGACGGTGGAGCTCGCCCGGGCCGCCGCGGATCGAGCCGGAGAGCCGGCCGGCGAGCGCCAGCTCGCCGAGCTCCGCCTGCTGATCACCGGCGACGCCCCGATCCGCGGGCTGGAGCTGCTCGACGAGCTGGGCGCGACCGCCCGCGTGCTGCCGGAGCTGGAGGCCCTCCGCGGGGTGGAGCAGAACCCGAACCACCACCTCGACGTCCACAGTCACACCATCGAGGTCCTGACGCAGCTGCTCGAGGTCGAATCCGACCTCGAGCGTTACGCGGGCGAGCGCGCGCCGGAGGTGGCGGACCTGCTCGCCTCGGAGCTCGCCGACGACCTGACGCGGGGAGGCGCGCTGCGCTTTGGCGCCGTCGTCCACGACATGGGCAAGCCGGCCACGCGCGGGCGCCACGGCGACTACATCACGTTCATCGGCCACGACCGCGAGGGCGCGGTCATCGTCGGCAACCTGTGCGAGAGGCTCAAGGCGAGCCGCAGGCTGACGCGCCATCTCCAGGGGCTGACCCTCAACCACCTGCGGCTCGGCTTCCTCATCCGCGAGCGCCCGCTCCCGCGGCGGCGGATCTACGAGTACCTGCGCGATACCGATCCGGTGAGCGCCGACGTGACGCTGCTGACCGTCGCCGATCGCCTGGCCGCTCGCGGGGAGGGGCCGATCGCGGGGCCCGAGATGGTCCAGGCGCACCTCGAGCTGGCCCGGGAGATGGTGGGGGCGGCACTCGACTGGAATCGTGATGGCCCGCCGAGGTCGCCGATTCCCGGCGACGAGCTCGCAGCGGAGCTCGACATCGAACCCGGGCCCGAGCTCGGCCGGATCATCGGCGAGGTCGAGGCCGCGGTCTACACCGGCGAGGTGACCGGCCGCGACGACGCGATCACGTTCGCCCGGCGGCTCGCGACGGCTCCCGGATAAGCTGCGCCGCCATGAGCGCGGAGCCAGAAAGAGGGCCACGGATGCCGGGGCGAAGCGCGATCCAGTGGTGATGGAGGGAAGCGACTGCCTCTTCTGCGGGATCGTCGCCGGCGACGTCCCGGCGCAACTGGTCGACTCCGACGAGCACACGGTTGCCTTCATGGACATCAACCCGGCGACCGCGGGCCATGCGCTGGTCGTCCCCCGCACGCACTCGGCCGACCTGTTCGAGCTTTCCGACCAGGACCTGGAGCACACGATGGTCGCCGCTCGCCGGCTCGCCCGCCGGATGAAGGCGGCGCTCCACCCGGACGGCTTCAACGTTCTGAACTCGTGCGGTGCGGCCGCGTGGCAGACGATCTTCCACTTCCATCTCCATGTCGTCCCCCGCTACGAGGACGACCCGCTGGAGCTTCCGTGGGTGCCCCATGCGGGCGACCCGGACGAGATCGCCGCCGTCGCAGAGAGGATTCGAGGCACCGATGGCTGACGCGCCCGTTCGCCTCGAGCGCGACGGCGGGGTCGCCTCGCTGGTCCTCGACGACCCGCCGCTGAACCTGTTCGGTCCCCACACGTACGAGGCCCTCATGGCCTGCCTCGACGAGGTCGAGGGCTCCGACGCTCGCGCGGTGGTCTGGAGGGCCGAGGGCGAGGTCTTCACCGGCGGGGCGGACGTCAACGTGTTCCAGCGCGTGGTGGAGATCCTCGAGAGCGGCAGCGCGAACGCCGAGGCGGCCGGCTTCGGCCAGCTGCTGGGCGCGGTGAAGCGGATCGAGGAGCTTCCGATTCCCACCCTCGCTCTCGTGCATGGTCTCTGCCTGACCGCCGGCCTCGAGGTCTCGCTGGGCTGCGACATGATCTGGGCGACCGAGTCGGCGCGCTTCGGCCTCGTCGAGGCCGTCGTGGGGCTCACTCCGGGCGCCGGCGGTACGCAGCGCATGGCCGAGCGGGCGGGGCCGGCGCGGGCGCGGGAGTTCGTGATGACGCGTGGGATCTACGACGCGGCGAGCCTCGAGCGCTGGAACGTGGTGAACCGCGTGGTCGGCGACGACGAGCTGCTCGAGAAGGGGATGAAGTTCGCCCACCTCCTCGCCGACGGGCCAACCAAGGCGCACGGGGCGACCAAGGAGATCGTTCGCGCCTTCCGGAGGGGCGGGGTGGAGGAGGCGGATCGCGTCACCCCTGAGGTCGCGGGTGGGTTGTTCGAGACCGAGGACCTCCAGAGCGCCGTGCGCTCGTTTCTCAGCGAGGGCCCCGGAAAGGCGACCTTCAAGGGCAAATAGGACACACCTGAAAAACGGCACCAGCCAGTTTCGGGGCCAAGGCCCCTCACCAACGCACCCGCTACCCTCTTGCCGCCGATGGGCAAAGAGGAAAAGATCGAGATGGAGGGCGAGGTCACCGAGGCCCTGCCCAACACGATGTTCAAGGTCAAGCTCGACAACGACCACGAGGTCCTCGGCCACATCTCGGGCAAGATGCGCCGCCACTACATCCGCATCCTCCCCGGGGACCGGGTGAAGATCGAGCTCTCGCCGTACGACCTCGACCGCGGCCGCATCACCTACCGCTACAAGTAGCGCGCTCCGATCGGCTCGGGAGTACTCTGCCGCGTCGCGGGCGATGGATGGTGGATACATCGGCGCGCTCAAGGAGCCCGCGGGCCGCCGAATCGAGGAGGCAATGAATCTCATGCTCCATCGCAAGATGGTGGGGCGCGCGATCGCGATTGGGTCTGTCCTCGCGCTCGCCGCATGGCTCGCCCCGGCGGCCGGCGCCACCCCCAGCGCCCGCGGTCACGTGGTCCACATCACCAAGCCGGGACTCCACGCGAACGCCAATCAGAGCAACAACTGGTTCGGCTACAACCAGGGAACGCTCGAGAAGGGCGGGACGCAATTTCACTCGATCAGCGGCGACTGGACGGTGCCCACCGCCAGCCAGCACACCTCGGGTCAGGACGCGTACTCGTCCGATTGGATCGGGATCGGCGGCGGCTGCATCGACGCGAACTGCACCGTTGGCGACAACACGCTGATCCAGACCGGCACCGAGCAGGACGTGGATGCGTCCGGCAACGCGTCGTACTCGGCCTGGTACGAGCTGATCCCGGCGCCGTCGATCGGCATCACCAACATGACGGTCGGTGCCGGCGATCACATGCACGCGGACATCTCCGAGGCCGTCTCGGGCTCCAACGTCTGGAAGATCACGCTCCAGGACGTCACGCGGAACGAGTCGTTCACGACCACCGTGCCGTACAGCTCGACGCACGCAACGGCCGAGTGGATCGAGGAGACGCCGCTCCTGATCGGGACCAACGCGGGGCTCGCTCCGCTCCCGAACCTGTCGAAGACGTCGTTCGTGAGCGGGAAGGTCAACGGCGCCTCGGCTGGGCTTCAGTCCTCCGAGGAGATCCAGCTCACCGACAGCAACGGCAACGTGATCGGGACTCCGTCGGCGCCGAACTCGACGGCCGACGGCTTCTCGCTCTGCGCCTGGGCCACGACCTGCTCGTAGCCTGACGCCTCCGCTCGGGCACTCTCCACTTGTCATGACACTGTCAGCACAACTGGAGAGTCGCCCGGCGGTCGGTGTGTCGGTACACCGGAGGCGGGTAGGTAATTAGGAAGGAGAGATGTTGACCCGATCGACAATCAGGCGGGCAACACTTGGTGCTGCCGTATTCACGGCCTCCGTGGTCACGGGCGTTTCGCTGGCATCGGGCAAGGCGGGGGTGTCCGGTGTCGCGAGCTCCCACGGCAACCTTCTGCATTTGGTGAGGCCCGGGCTTGGCGTCAACGCCAGCAAGAGCGACAACTGGTTCGGCTACAACCAGGGCAGCCAGGAGCGGGGCATGAAGTTCCACTCGATCGGTGGCGACTGGACGGTGCCAAGGGCGCGGCAGCATACGAAGGGCCGGTCCGAGTCGTCCTCGACCTGGATCGGGATCGGCGGCGGGTGCACCAACGCCAGGTGCACCAGGGGCGACGAGACCCTGATCCAGACCGGCACCGAGCAAGACGTCTCGGGATCCGGCACGCCGTCCTACTCAGCCTGGTGGGAGATCATCCCGGCCCCCTCGATGACGATCACGCGCATGAAGGTCCGCCCCGGCGACCACATGCGCGCGACCATCACGGAGGCGCCGAAGCGGTCGGAGATCTGGCACATCACCCTCCAGAACCTGACCCGGCACCAGACGTTCTCCAAGACGGTCCCGTACACGTCCACGCACGCGACCGCGGAATGGATCGAGGAGACGCCGCTCGAGATCGGCACCAACGCGGGGCTCGCCGACCTGCCGCGGCTCTCACGCACGAGGTTCGACCGCGCGAGGGTGAATGGCGCCTCAGCCCGGCTGAAGGCGGCCGAGCGGATCCTGCTGACGTCCGCCGGCGGCAAGGTGATCGGCACCCCGTCGGCCCCGGATCCGCAGCACAACGGCTTCGCCCTGTGCGCGTGGGCGACGAGGTGTCGCGCGCCGGGTTAGACGACCGGGCGACGAAAAACAACGGCGGCACCAGGGGAAGCCTTCCGGGCGCGCGGGCGTCTCCGGTTACCGCCCCGTCGGGGTTTCGACACAACCGTTGCGCCACCCGTGAGGTTTGAGGGGCCACCATTGGCCCATGCCCAACGATGGTGCGAAAACCGCACCTATGGTGCGGAAATCGCACCATCGCCGGCAACGGGGCGAGCTTGACAGGCTCATCGTTGCGCTCGCAGCCAGCAACACGGGGTCGCCGCTCTCTTCCAGCTGCTTGAGCTCGGCCTGAGCGAGCGGGCAGTGCAAGCCCGCGTCGCGAGCGGGCGGCTCCACCGTCTCCATCAAGGGGTCTACGCGGTGGGTCGCGCCGACCTTCCGATCAAGGGCCGGTGGATGGCTGCCGTACTTGCCTGCGGTGACGGTGCGGTTCTGTCCCATCGTTCGGCGGCGACCCTCCATGTGCTCCTCAACGTCCGGGGAGGGCGCATCGAGGTGACGATTCCGCGCCGGGCACCGATCAGAAGGTCAGGGCTGCGGGTGCACCGCTCCACGTGCCTTCTCCCTTCGGATTGCGCGACCGTCGATGGGATCCCGTGCACGAGCGTTCCGGCGACTCTCCTCTCCCTCGCTGCCACGAGCCCAAGAAACGTCTTCGAGAGCGCGTGCAACCAGGCGGAGATCAGAGAGGTCCTCGACATACGGGCGGTCGAGGAGCTCCTCGAGCGCCGGCGATCGCATCCTGGCGCCTCACGCCTGCGGGCGGCGCTGGAGCTCGATGGGCTCGGACTCGACCGGACCAGGAGCCATCTCGAGCGCCGATTCCTGCGGCTCGCGCGCGAGAGCGGGCTGCCGGCGCCGACCGTGAACGAGTCGATGGCGATCCCAGGCGAGGAATGGCAGTGCGATTTCGTCTGGCACCGGGCGCGGCTGATCGTCGAGGTCGATGGATGGGAGACTCATCGAACGCGCAGGGCGTTCCACGAGGACCGCCGGCGCGATCAGCTGCTGCAGGCCGCCGGATGGCGCGTGCTGCGGTTCACGGACCGCGACGTCCGGCGTGATCCCGACCACGTCACCGTGGTCGTCAGGACGCTCCTAGACGTGGCTCGACGCTGACGCCGGGTCCGGGTCGGCCAGCTCCAGCACCAGGCTCGTCCACGCGAAGTCGGTCGCGCCCTGGCCCGTTCCCGTCCGCGGGTCGTAGTACTCGCGCAGGCCCTCGCGGGACACGGTGTCCGCCAGCGCGCCGGCCATGCGCTCGGCGGGGTCCGTATACCCGAGCCGTCGAAGGCCGAGCCACAGGAGCCATGCGGAGTTCATCCACGTGGGCCCGCGCCAGTAGCGGCGGAATGGTCCTCGCGTCGGCCCCGGCACGAACGTCGCCTCGGCGGCCGAGACGGACGGCGGCGGGACGGGCAGCCAGAAGCGCTCGGGATCGAGCAGGCGCTGTTCGACGAGGCGCCGGCCGATCGGCTCCGGGAGGTCGGGCAGGGCGAGCGGCGCCAGGGCAGCCCAGGTTTCCACAACGGGCCGCGCGCCCCCGGGCCGGACCTCGTCGAGAAAGAGCCCCCGCTCGCCGTCCCACAGGCGGTCGACCAGCGCCGGCGTGATCGAGGGCTCACCGGCCGCCAGGCGGGCGAGCCCCCACAACACGTTGGTCACGACCTCGCAGAGCACCGGCCCGCCCCCGTCGCGAATCGCGCGGGCATCCCAGCCGAGACGGCGGTTGCGACGGATCAGCCCGGGGAACCCGAGCCTCGCGTGCGCTCGCCGGCCCCACACGGGGTCGAACTTCGGCGAGTCGTCGAGCCCGGACTCGTCGGGCTGCACGATCCACAGAAGCCCGTCGCCCTCGAGATCGCGATGCGCCGCGAGCCACTCGTGATGGCGGCGGATCCGCGGCTCGCCGGCGGGATCGCCCACCGCGATCCGCCATGCCCAGGCGAGCAGAGGAGGCTGGATCGTGCTCGTCATCGCCGCCGAGCGGGAGGCGATGTTGTAGTAGACGCTGCGGGTCAGCGACACCGGGTGCTCCCAGAAGATCGTGTGGCCGACGAACCCGTCGCGGTCCGCGGCGTCGAGCAGGCTCTCGAGCTCGGCGCGCGAGCGCTCCGGGTCGAACCGGCGCCGGGCGATCGCGGCGAAGCACGAGTCCCAGTACCACTGCCACGGATATCGGGAAGGGCTGGGGCGCGTATAGGCGAAGCGCACGCCGTCGCGCTCGCCCTCTGCCCAGCTCCGCTCCAGCGTCGAGCGGACGACGCCCGCGAGATCGCCGGCCGTCAAACGGCGGTGCGGCGCATCCCGCGCAGGGCGAGCGCGCTCAGCAGGGCGAGCAGCCCCGCGAGGCAGAGGAGCCCCGGCCAGGTGTCGCCCCAGGTGACGCTGCCGATGAACCCCTGGCGGGCGGCCTCGAGGATCTGGGTCACGGGGTTGTAGGTGGCCACGGTGTGCAGCCACCCCTTGAGGAAGTCCAGCGGGGCGTAGGCGGTCGTCGTCAAGACGAGGAGCAGCATCCCCGCCTGCATCAGCGGCGCCGCCGACTGGGACCGGTACTTGAGGGCGAGCATCGTCCCCCAGCAAGCCGCGACCGTGCCCATGCCCATGACCACGAGGAGGGCGATCACCAGGCCGTCCAGCCCCGGCCACTGCACTCCGATCGCGAAGCCGACCGCCAGCAGGAAAGTCGCGGGGATCAGCGACCGCAGCGCCGCCGACAGCACCAGGCCGGAGAGGATCACCGGCCGGGGGGCGGGGGAGACGAGCAGGCGGTCGAACCAGCCCTGCTCGATGTCCCGGGCGAGGTTGACGCCCGTCGCCGCCCCGGTGAACCCCGCGCCCTGGAGCAGGCTCACCGGGATCATCCAGTCCTTGAAGGGGGCGGGGAAGCCCGCGAGGTTGTCGAGCGCGCCGAACACCGAGGTCAGGCCGAGGAAGAAGATCGTCGGTGCAAGGACCCCCGGGATGGCGGCTCCAGGGACCCGCAGGATCTCGTTCGCGGCGCGACGGATCAGTGCGCGCACCGCCTCGATGCTCTGCGCCCAGCTCATCAGCCACCCGTCCTGAGGCGCCGCTTGAGCGCCAGTGAGCTGAGCCCGATGCCGATCGCGCCCACCAGCACGAGCGAGGCGATCGCCTTGCCGAAGATCTCCCACGTGAGCGAGGAGATCACGGGGTCCCGGATCCCCTCGACGATGAAGCTCAGCGGGTTGTACTGGGCCACGGTCGCAGCGGGACCGGTGAGGAGGTCCTGGGGGAAGAACGCGGAGGAGAGGAACAGGATCACGAAGACGAGTGGGAACAATCCCTGCACCACGGAGGCGCGCCCCGTCCGCAGCGCGACCGCGGCGCCGATCCCACCGAACGCCAGCCCCGAGAGCGTGACCAGGAGCATCATCACGATCACGCCCGGCACGCCTTCGTTGATCTGCACGCCGAAGATCAACCCGATGACCAGGAACCAGATCCCCGCCAGCGCCGACAGCGCAGCCGTGCCCGCCAGCCGGCCGAGGACCATCCCGAAGCGCGAGATCGGGGCCGCCAGGAGCCTGTCGGTGAAGCCCATCTCGATGTCCACCGCCAACGCGATGCCGCCGCTGTTCCCCGCCAGCAGGGTCGACTGGATCATCGCCCCGGCGAGCATGAAGTCGAGGAAGCTGTTGACCGGCGGGAAGCCGGGCAGGTTCACCGCCTGCGCGGCGCCCGCGGTCTGAATCGCGAGGAGGATCGACGGGAAGACGACGATCGGCGCGAGCAGCTGGGGCCGCCTGAACGTCTGCTTCACCGAGCGGGCGCCGAGCGCCGCGATCACCCGGAGGTCCGTGGCGGTCACTCGCCCTCGCCCACGTCGGGATCTTCGGGCTCGAGGTGATGCCCGGTCTTCTCGAGGAACACGTCGTCGAGCGTCGGCTCGACGAGGTCCAGCGCCTCGACGCCGAGGCCCGCCTCGTCGAGCGCCCGGACCACTGGCGCCACCCTGGCGGCGCCACCCTCGAGCTCGACCAGGACGGCCCCGTCCTTGCGCGGCAGCGGCCTGCCGAAGCGGCTCACGACGTCCTCTGCCTGGTCGGGGCTGCCGTCGAGCAGCTTGATCTCCAGGTGCGGGCGGCCGACCTCGTCCTTGAGCCGGCCCGGGGTGTCCTCGGCCACGATCCGGCCGTAGTCGATGATCCCGACCCGGTTGGCGAGCTGATCGGCCTCCTCCAGGTACTGCGTCGTCAAGAACACGGTCGTCCCCTCGCGGTTCAGGTCCTGGACCTCCTCCCAGATCGTCCGCCGGCTCACCGGGTCCAGCCCGGTCGTGGGCTCGTCCAGGAAGAGCACGCGCGGCTCGTGGACGAGCGCCGACGCCAGGTCGAGCCGCCGGCGCATGCCGCCCGAGTACGTCCCCACCTGCCGGTCGGCGGCGTCGACGAGGTCGACGCGCTCGAGCAGCGCGTCGGCCTTGCGACTTCCGTCCTGCCTGTTCAGCCCGTGGAGCGTCGCCTGGAGGCGGATCAGCTCGCGGCCGGTCATCAGCGGATCGAGCGCCGCCTCCTGGAGCGCGACGCCGATCGACCGGCGAACGCTGGCCGCGTCATCGACCACGTCGAATCCCGCCACATGCGCGCTCCCGCCGGTCGGCTGCAGCAGGGTGGTGAGCATCCGCACGGTGGTCGTCTTGCCGGCGCCGTTCGGCCCCAGGAAGGCATAGATCTCGCGGTCGGCGACCTCCAGGTCGACCCCGGCGACGGCGTGGATCCCGCCCTCGAACGTGCGCTCCAGCCCTTTTGCCTCGATCGCCGGCACGCGCTGAGGATAGGCGGTGACAGAGCCTGCGCTACGCGGAGGCGAGGGCAGGCGCCGCGTCGACCCACCGCCGGTCATTCGTGCGCTCGAGCGCCTCGGCCGCGTCCAGCAGCAGCTCGTCGCGCCCCCAGGCGGCGATGAGCTGGAGCGCAACCGGCAGGCCCTCGGGGCTCTGTCCCACCGGCACGCTGATCGCGGGGACGCCCGCGAGGTTCGCTATCCCGCCCTGGCGTGGGTTCACGTAGTCGGCGGGGTACCTGCCGGAGGGCAGCTCGACGGAGGTGTCGTCGAGACGCGGGGCGGGCGCGGCGACCGTGGGCCAGGCGAGCACGTCGACGCGCTCGAAGAGCTCCGCGAGCGAGCGGCGCACAAGCGTGCGGACCTCGCCCGCCTT
Organism: uncultured Actinomycetes bacterium; assembly: GCA_963702195.1. GTDB lineage: Bacteria > Actinomycetota > Thermoleophilia > Solirubrobacterales > 70-9 > AC-56. The sequence goes on from OY969725.1 coordinate 1,156,462, forward strand.
GGCGATCGCCACGGCCGGGATCAGCAGCCGGTAGCGCAGCAGCGCCCGCGCCACCAGGCTCACGTCGTCGCCGAGCGCCTCGATGCGCTCCGGGGTCATGTTCGCCAGGTCCTCGGTCTGCCCGACGAGGATCGAGGCCATCAGGACGTGCTCGCGGGCCTCGATCTCGACGTTCAAGACCGACGCTCCGGTGGCCTCACGCAGGGTGGCGAGCGCCTCGCGGCATGCCTCGACGACGGCCGGCTGGCAGTCGTCCCAGAGCTCCCCGGGGACGAGGCCGACGCGCATGCCATCGACCTGGCCCTCGCCGAGGATCTCGCCGAACAGGACGCCGGCGAGCAGCCGGCAGTCGGCCGCGTCACGGCACAGCGGCCCCGAGACGATCGTCGTCGTCTGCGGGACGTGGTGGCCCAGCATGGTCGAGCGGCCGAAGGTGGGCTTGAGGCCGGTGAGCCCGCAATAGGCGGCCGGATAGCGGATCGAGCCCACGCCGTCGGCGCCCACCGCCCCGGCGACCAGCCGGGCGGCGACCGCCGCCGCGGGCCCGCTGGACGAGCCGCCCGGTGAGCGCTCGGTGTCCCACGGGTTGCGTGCCGCGCCGTAGGCGGAGATGTGGCCCGTGCTCCCGGAGCCGTACTCGTGCATGTTGGCCACGCCGACGATCACGGCGCCCGCGTCGCGAAGCGCCCGGTACGGGCCGGATTCGCCGGGCTGGGGAGGAGGGCCGATGTGCTGGGCCGCGCCCAGCCGCTCGGCCCGCCAGGGGAGCGGCCACTCGTCCTTGATCGCCACCGGCACCCCGTAGAGAGGCCCGCGGGGCGCCTCGGCGAGCATCCGGCGAGACTCCTCTTCGAACGTCTCGACGATCGCGTTCAGTGCCGGGTTGCGCTCGTCGATCCTCCGTAAGGCAGCGTCGAGAACCTCGGAGGGATCGGCGTCGCCGGCGGCGATCGCCGCTGCCTGCTCGCGGAGTGGGCGGTCGAGGAGCTCCACCGACTACCGCTCCGAGCCCGCTCGCGGCGGCTTCGACATGTCCGCACCGGGCTCGTGGGGGATGCCGTCGAACCCCTCGGCCATGAGTGCGTCGAGCGCGGGCCCGTAGATCGCGTCAACGGCCTGGATGACGGCGATCTCGTCGTCCCCTGCGTCGAGCCCCAGGACCGCGAGCCCGGACTCGATGTGGTCCCGCGAGCTGTCCGGGGTCATCGGAGGGGACCCTATTTGATCGTGAAAAGCCGGAATTGGGCCGGTGCGACCGCCCCACGTCGGCGGCGGACCCTAAGCTATGCGGCTCCGATGAGTGGCAGGACGACAGGAAGCCGAAGCGGACGCCGCCGCGTGGTCTCGCTGCTGGCGTTCGCGGCGCTTTGCGTGGGGCTCACGGCGGCCATCGGAATCTCCGTGGCCAGTGCGAAGAGGGCGACGATCATCGGCAAGACCAAGAGCACTCCGCGGCCCGCCTGTCCGAAGGACACGAAGCAGAACCCGTGCACCGCTACCGGGCGCGTGACCGGGTTCATGATCAAGGCCGACGGCCGCAAGCACCCGTACAACATCTTCCAGACCGGAAAGATCGTCGCCTGGGCCATTGACGTGTCCAAGCCGACCAAGGACCAGTACGACTTCTTCGGGACGCTCCTACAGAACGACAGCTTCGGGAAGCATCCCTCCGCGCGCATTGGCGTGATCAAGAACAAGGGTCATGGTCAGTACAAGCTACTGAAGCAGTCCCCGGCGCTGGACCTCAAGCCCGTGCTCGGGAACAAGCAGGTCTTCACCCTGGACAAGCCGCTGAAGGTGCGCCGGGGCCAGGTCGTCGCGCTGTCGCTTCCAACCTGGGCTCCCTCGTTCGCCAGCTCGGTCAGCGTGAGCGGGAACCGGTGGCGGGCCAGCCGCCGGTCGAAGAAGTGCAACGTCGACCGCGACCACATTCAGAACGCCAAGTCCAGCAAGGCCCAGCAGAAGGTCGGATCGGTGCGCCCGTACAAATGCCAGTACTCGGCCGCGCGGCTCCTCTACTGGGCCTACTTCGTCCCCAGCAAGAAGAACTAGCCGAGCCGGCAGTCAGCTCCGCGATCAAGTCGCGGCCTACCTGACACTCGAGGCCGGCTAATCAGGTGCGCTTGACCCCTGGGGTATTGCGGGTTACGGTCAGAAGTGCCGAGTGATCGAGGAAGGTCACGCGGCAGAACACACTCACGGGTGAGAGGGGAGACCATGGCGAAGAGGGGAGCGGCCTTGTCGATCGGGCTGATTGCGTTGGTACTCGCAATCGGCTCAGCGGCATTCGCGACGTCGATCGACGGGACCGGTGGGAGCGATGTACTCACCGGAACCGCGAATGACGACACGATCCATGCCTTCGGTGGCGATGACGTTGTAGACGGTCATGCCGGTGCCGATGATCTATTTGGCGGAGGCAATAAGGACGACGTCAGAGGAGATGATGGTCCGGACCACATCGATGGCGGCGATGGCTCGGATAGCGGGACGGCGGCTCCCTGTTTCACGAACGGCGGATGCAGTCCCCCGTATTCGGTGGTCCTCCGTGGTAACGGTGGAGCCGACACGATCGATGGTGGCGACGGCGATGACGAGATCCATGGCGGAAGCGGCGCCGACACTCTGAGAGGTAATGCCGACAACGACGAGATCGACGCTGTGGACGGCGCCGGAAACGATGATGTCTACGGCGGGCCGGGAATCGATGACTGTGACATCGACAACGGTGACTCACACCACGACTGCGAGCACATCCACATTCACTGACATCCACTCATAAGCAGGGCGCCGTCTCCACCGCTGCAGGACGTTGCGCCATGGGCGCAAGGCGCTAGTCGCAGGAGTTGCCGGGGCAGAAGCCGCCCGACGGCTTGCCGCCGTTGTTGACTCCCGAGCCGCTCCCGGTGCCGCCGTTGCCGCCCCCGCTCCCGCCGGAGCCGCCGCCGGGCGAGGTGCCGCCGCTGCTGCCGCCTGACCCGCCCGTGCGCGTGGTCGTCGTGGTGCTGCTGGTCGTGGTGGTTGGCTGCGTCGTGGACGTCGAGGTCGTGGACGACCGGGTCCGGGTGGTGGTGGGCTGAGGCGTGGTCGTGTGAGTCGTGGGCGTGGTGTCCGCCCTGGGGACCGGGGCGCTCGTCGTCGTATCCGAGCCCCCGCAGCCCGCGACCGCGGTGGCGCCCAGCGAGGCCACGGCGAGCACTACGGCGAGTCGCCGCCCGCGGGGGGCCTTCGCCCTCCGCTCGATGCGCGGCGAGCTGCCGCTCATGAGGTCCCGTCGAGGGCGGGCTGGCGAAGGCCGCAGTAGGGGCAGTCGCTGATGTCCAGGCCGATGAGCTGGTCGCACCGGCGGCAGATCCGGAGGTTCTCGGGCGTGCGCAGGAGCGCGGAGTCCGACGGCGCCAGCGGAAGCGTCCGCGTGACGGGCTGGAGGTCCTCGCCCGTCTCGCGGTCCACGTAGACCGCATCGCCGTCGATGGGGGTGAGGGCCTCGCGACCCGATGCCGGGGCGCGGAGCCGGTAGATCTGTCGCGGGTTCAGGACCATGCGCGCGACACGATAGCCAAGATCCGGGCGGACTCGCCGGCGTTAGCCTGCGGCCGGTGAAGGTCCTCATCTTCCACGGCTACCTCCTCCGCGGAACGGGCAGCAACATCTACAACGCCAGCGTCGCGGCCGCCCTCGCGCAGCTGGGACACGAGGTCCACCTGCTGTGCCAGGACCGCGGCGCGGGCGATCTCCCGTGGGTGGACCGCGTCGGCAGGTGGGAGGACGGCCACCTCCGGGTCGAGTCGGCGGGCGGGGGAGAGGGACCCGGGACGGTCACCGTCTTTATCCCCGACATCGGCGGGCTCCTTCCCGTGTACGTCGAGGACGCCTACGAGGGCTTTCGGGTCAAGGCGTTCGGTGATCTGACCGAGGCCGAGCTCGATGCCTATCTGGACGCGAACGTGGCGGCGGTTCGCGAGGTGGCCGGGAGCGCCGGCGGCGTGGACGCGGCGCTCGCCAACCACCTGATCATGGGCCCCGCGGTACTCGCCCGGGCGGGCCTCCAGTTCGCCGCCAAGGTCCACGGCTCGGCGCTCGAGTACACGGTGAAGCCGCATCCGGAACGTTTCCTTCCGTACGCGCGCGAGGGCATGGATGCGGCGGCGGGCGTGCTGGTCGGGTCCGGGCACACGGCCGCCAGCCTCTGGCGGGCACTCGAGGATCCGTTGCTGCCGCCGAAGACCCGCCTTGGCCCGCCCGGGGTGGACACGTCCCTGTTCGCCCCGATCCCCCCCGCGGAGCGCAGGCCCAGGCTCGAGACCCTGGCCGCCGAGCTGCGCGCGGATCCGGGCGGGGACTCGAGCTGGGACCGCGATCCGGAGGAGGCGGCCCGGGCCGTGGAGCAGCTCGCCGGGGCCACCGGGCCCCGGGTCGTCTTCGTCGGCAAGCTGATCGTCTCCAAGGGCGTCGATCTCCTCCTGGCAGCCTGGCCGCTCGTGCACGAGGCGAATCCGGGTGCGCGGCTGCTCATGGTCGGCTTCGGCGAGTACGAGGACGCGAGCCGGCGGTTGTGGGCCGCCCTCGAGGGGGGCGACCTGGCGGCGGTCCGGGAGATCGCGCGGCGCGGGCGGGCGCTGGAGGGCGGCGAGGAGGCACCGCTCGAGATGCTCATCGCCTTCCTGAAGGGCTTGCCGGCCGGCTACGCGGAGAGCGCCCGGGCTGCCGCCGGGAGCGTGTCGTTCGCCGGCCGCCTCGAGCACGGCGAGGTCGGCCGCCTGGTGCCCGCGGTCGACGCGCTGGTCATGCCCAGCACGTTCCCGGAGGCGTTCGGGATGGTGGCGGCCGAGGCGGCCGCCGCCGGGACGCCGCCCGTGTCGGCCGCGCACTCCGGCATGGCGGAGGTGAGCCAGGCGCTCGCGGAGGGCTTGCCCCCGGAGGCCTCCGGGCTGGTCTCGTTCGAGCTGGGCGACCGCGCGGTGGAGTCGCTGGCATCGCGCGTCAACGGCTGGCTGGGCCTCGATCCCGAGACCCGCGAACGGGCTCTGGCCGCGCTCCACGAGGTGGCCGCTCACCGGTGGAGCTGGGAGGGCGTTGCCCGGGCGGTGCTGGCGGCGTCGGCCGGGAGCCTGGACGAGCTGCCGGAGCCGCATGTGCCGGCTGCCACCAGCTCCGATGCGGCCGTCCGTGGGGGCGGACCCGAGCAATAGAATGCCGCGCGGTGACCCGCGCCACCCTTGTCAGGCTCTTCGCCGCGATCATCGTTTTGACCGTCGTCATGGCGGTGCCGATGACGCTGATCCACTGGAACGGCACCGAGGCGTCGGCGCAGGCGCACCAGATCGACACGCTGCTGAACGTGATGATCATCCTGTCCTGCTTCGTGTTCTCGATCGTCCTCGTGATGCTCGGCTACTGCATCTGGAAGTACCGGGCGAAGCCGGGCGACGAGTCCGACGGGGAGCCGATCCACGGCAACACCAAGCTCGAGATCGCCTGGACGGTGATCCCCACGGTGATCGTCCTCTTTGGCGCGATCTACAGCTGGATCGTGCTCGGCGACATCGAGAGCCAGGCCTCCGACTCGCTCCACATCGACGTCACCGCCCAGCAGTTCGAGTGGACCTTCAACTACCCGCAGCCGAACGGCAAGGTGGTGAGCTCGAAGGCGCTCGTCGTGCCCGACAACAGGCAGCTCGACCTGCACCTCACCTCTTTGGACGTCCTCCACTCCTTCTGGGTCCCCGAGTGGCGGATCAAGCGCGACCTCGTGCCGGCCGGTCCGGGCGGGAACGACGTCGACAACACGGTCGTCGTGACCCCCGACAAGATCGGGACCTACAACGTGGTCTGCACCGAGCTCTGCGGCTTCGGGCACGCGACGATGCGGGCCCTCGTGAGGGTGGTGCCGGCGGCGCAGTACGAGAGCTGGCTGAAGCGCCAGCCGGAGGTCAAGCCCGGCCCCGGCAGCGCGAGCGGGTCGTCGACCGGAACCTCCAGCACCGGGAGCGGCACCACCGGCGGGCAGGGTCCAGCGCCGCCTGGTTTGGCGCCTGACACGTCGTCTGGGAGTTCATGATCAATGAGTAGGCTTCCGGCCCGAGGTAGGACTTGGTAGCGGCGCTGAAGAGACCGGGACTCAGCCGCGGGGCCCTGGGGGCCCTGCTCGGCGCTGCGTTCGGCTTCGCCCTCGTCGTGCTGCTGCGCAAGGCCTCTGGCCTGCCGGCCTTCCAGACCGAGCAGACCGGCTATCCGCAGGTGATCGTCCCGCTGATCACCGGCCCGCTCGGGTTCCTGGTCGGGCTCGGCGCCTTCGACTACTGGTTCCGCTGGGCGGCGGGCGCGCCGACCATTCCGGAGGACCACTCGGGCCACGGCGCCTACTCGTGGAAGGACTACTTCAGGTTCAACACCGATCACAAGGTGATCGGCATCCAGTACATCTGCACCACCTTCATCTTCTTCTTCATCGGCGGGCTGATGGCGATGATCATGCGCGCCGAGCTGGCCCAGCCGGGCACGCAGATCGTCGAGCCGGGAACCTTCAACGGCCTGTTCTCGGCGCACGCGGCGATCATGATCTTCGTCTTCGTGATCCCCGTCTTCGCAGGGATCGCGAATTACGTCCTGCCGCTGATGATCGGCGCGCCCGACATGGCGTTCCCGCGCCTGAACGCCCTGAGCTTCTGGATGCTGCCCATCGCGGGCCTGATGTTCGTCGGGAGCTTCCTGTGCCCGGGCGGCGCGTTCGACGCCGGCTGGACCGGCTACGCGCCGCTCTCGACCGGGGCGCCGTTGGGCCAGTCGTTCTTCAACCTCGGCGTCCAGTTCGCCGGCGCGTCGTCGATCGCGACCGCGCTCAACTTCCTGGTCACGATCATCACCATGCGTGCGCCCGGAATGAACTTCTGGCGCATGCCGCTGCTGGTCTGGGCCAACATGTCGACGTCGCTGCTGGTCGTCGCCGCGACGCCGTTCATCGCCGGCGTGCAGTTCATGGTCCTGTTCGACCGCGCCCTGCACACCAACTTCTTCCAGGCCCTGAACGGCGGCGACGTCCTGAGCTACCAGCACATCTTCTGGTTCTACTCACACCCGGCCGTCTACATCATGATGCTGCCCGGGTTCGGGATCATCTCCGAGGTCATCTCGACCCACGCCCGGAAACCGATCTTCGGCTACCGGCTGATGGCGCTGGCGCTGATCGGGATCGTGGTGCTCTCCTACACGGTCTGGGCGCACCACATGTTCGTGTCCGGGATGTTCGCCTGGCTGCGGGTGCCGATGATGATCACGACGCTCCTGATCGCGGTCCCGACCGGCATCAAGATCTTCTCCTGGCTCGGGACGCTGTTCGCCGCGAAGCTTCACCTGAGATCCACGTCGATGCTGTTCGCGCTCGCCTTCATCGTCACCTTCACGATGGGCGGGATCAGCGGCGTGATGCTCGGCATGGTGCCGATCGACATCCACGTGTCGGACACCTACTTCATCGTCGCCCACATCCACTTCGTGCTCTTCGGCGGCTCGGTGTTCACGATCTTCGCCGGGATCTACCACTGGTTCCCGAAGATGACCGGGCGGATGTACGACGAGAAGCTGGGCCGCTGGCACTTCTGGCTGACGCTGATCGGCATGTACGGGACCTTCCTCCCGATGCACTGGATCGGGATGGAGGGGATGCCCCGCCGCGTCGCCGACTACTCGGCCCAGTTCGGCGACTGGAACCTCCTGATCTCCTGCTTCTCCTTCCTGCTCGGCGCCGCCCAGCTGATCTTCCTCTACAACATGATCGTCAGCTGGCGGTGGGGCCCCCTGGCGGGCGACAACCCGTGGCGCGCGAAGACGATCGAGTGGCTCGTCAGCTCGCCGCCGCCGGTGTTCAACTTCGACGAGATCCCCCGTGTGGTCGGCGGACCCTACGAGTACGGCGTCCCAGGTGCGCGGCACGCAATTCTCGGTCCGTCCGAGGCTGAGGTCGGCGCCCCCGAGCCCGCGGTGGCCGGCGCCGCGGGGAGCCGAAGTCCGTGACCGCAGCTGCGGACCCAGGGACCGGTGCGCCACAGAACGGGCACGGCGGAACCGTCCTGGTCTTCATGAACGAGGTCGCCGGCGGCCGCAAGCTGCTCGAGGCCCTGCGTGAACGGGTGGCGAGCGGCGTCGACGAGGTCGCCGTCGCCGCGCCGCAGAACCTCCCGATCGCCGGGCAGATCGTCGATCGCGATGAGGTGCGCGAGGCCGCGGAGAGCCGGGTCGAGGTCACCCAGGCCGTGCTCCGCGAGTTCGGCATCCACTCGACGGGGGCCATCATGGACCCGGACTCGGCCCTTGCCCTGGGCGACGCGATCCGCGCGTTCAGCCCCCGCGAGGTCCTTCTCTCGAGCCTCTACGACACCCGGTTCGGCTTCACCCGTAAGAACCTGGTGGAGTGGGCCAAGCAGACGTTCGAGGTCCCGATCACGCACATCCCGGTGCGGATCGAGGACGACGCGATCCGCTGGGACGTCACCCACACGCTCGTCGTCGCGACCCGCACGGTTGCGAGCAGAGGCCTGGTCTCGCGCCTTGTGAGCAAGGCCGCCGAACACCCGCAGCGCTACACCATCGTCAGCCCCCCGTCGGGCGGGATCACCCGTGAGGAGGTCTGCGACCGCCTCGCGCGCACTCTCGCCGAGATGTATCGCTCCGACATCGACGCGACCGGGCAGCCGATGAGCCCGGCTCCGCTTGCCGCGATCCAGAACGCCCTCGAGCACTACCGGATCGACGAGATCCTCATCTCGACGCTCGCGGGGCAGCAGTCGGTGTGGCTCGAGGAAGGGCTCATCGACAAGGTGGGCGGCATCACGGACAAGCCCGTCGAGCATGTCGAGGCCGGCGACGACGTCGTCCCGCCCTCCTCGTCCCAGCCCGCCGCCGGGCCCGCGCCCGTGGGGGCCGCGGAGGAGACCGCCTGATGGAATCGGCATCGATCGCCGCCACGGGTGAGCACGAGCACCACGGGCCGCCCGAGGCCCACGCGAGCTCGCGCATCGACCGTCAGACGCTCGGGATCCTGCTCTTCATCGTCTCGGAGGTCATGCTCTTCGGATCGTTCTTCGCGGCGTACTTCTTCATCCGCGTAGTCGCGAACGTCGGCCCATGGCCCCCGGACGGCCTCACGCTCCCGGTGTCCGTGGCCGGGGTCAACACCGCGATCCTGATCTCCTCGAGCTTCACGATCCACTGGGCGCTCGAGTCGATCCGTCGCGAGAACCGGCGCGGGATGTACATGGGCCTCGCGCTCACGTTCCTGCTTGGCGCGACCTTCCTCTTCATCCAGATCAACGAGTACGCCCACCTCAACTTCTCGCCGCATACGAACGCCTTCGGCTCCATCTTCTACGGCCTCACGGGCCTGCACGGCGCCCACGTGACCGTCGGCCTCATCCTGCTTGCCTTCGCCAACATCCGCGCCTGGCGCGGCCACTTCTCGAAGGAGCCGAAGAAGCACCTTGGCGTCGAGGTGCCGGGCATCTACTGGCACTTCGTCGACGTCATGTGGATCATCGTCTTCACGACGGTCTACATCCTCTAGCTGCATGAGAGGGCGGGTGGCAGGGAGACGCCGGTTGGCCCTCGCGGGGGCCGTCGCCATGTTCGCGGTGTTCGCGATGCTGCCCTCGTACGCGGCGGCCGGGACCCCCGAGAACGCCTACGTGACGACGCTGAGCTCCGGCGTCTTCGGTTACGACGTCGGATCCGGCGGCGCGCTGATGGGCCTTCAGGGTTCCCCGTTCCCAGCCGGCAACGACGGCTTCGGCGTCACCGCCACCCCGGATCGCCGCCACCTGTACGTCTCCAACTACGGGGACAACAACCTGTCCACCTTCGACGTGGCACAGGGCGGGGCGCTCGAGCCCGTCGGCGCCACGACCGCCACGCCGAGCCCCGTGCTCTCGGCGGTCACGCCGGACGGGCGCTACCTGTACGTCGCGAACGACGCGACCGACACCGATCCCGGCAGCGTCTCCGGCTTCGCGATCGACCCGAGCTCCGGGAAGCTCACTCCGGTCCCGGGGAGTCCCGTGAAGGCGTCCGACCTCGGGCCGTTCGGCGTCGTCGTCTCCCCGGACGGCAGGTTTCTATACGTCTCGAACACGGGCAACTCGCCGTCCAGTCCCGGGAGCGTCTCCGCCTATCGGATCGACGGCAAGACGGGGGCGATCTCAGAGCTCGGCGGCTCGCCCTACACCACGGGGATCGCAGCCGGAGGGGTCGCGATGACGCCCGATGGCAAGCGCCTGTACGTCGCCAACGGTGAGTCCGCCACGATCTCGGCGTTCGCGCGCGACGCCGACTCCGGAGCGCTCAGCCCCGTGTCGGGCTCGCCCTTCTCGGCCGGCACCGGGGAGCCGACGGGCCTCGCGATCACCCCGGACGGCCGCCACCTCTACAGCGCCAACGGCTCCCCGGAGGTTCAGGCCGACAACAAGGTCCACGCTTTCACGGTCGCGAGCTCAGGGGCGCTCAAGGAGATCCAGGGATCGCCGTACGCCGCGGGCTTTGGCCCGCAGTTCGCTGCGATCAGCGGCAATGGCGCCCACCTATACGTCACCAACAACGGCAGCCAGGACATCTCCGGGTATTCGATCGACGCGTCGAGCGGTGCGCTGAGCAAGCTCGGCGGCTCCCCGTTCGCCACCGGCAAGAACCCGCTCGGCATCACGATTCCCCATGAGCCCTCGAACGACTTCGGCTTCGGCAAGGTGAAGCGCCTGAAGGGCAAGGCGAAGGCCAAGCTCTCCCTGAGCGTTCCAGGCCCGGGGAAGGCCAAGGTAGGCGGCAGGGGAGTCAAGAACCGCGGCCGGCACGTCAAGGTGCTGGAGCCGAGGCTGCTGGTCTCGGCGACCGGCAAGGCCAAACGGCACCTCCGCAGGCACGGTCACGTGAGCGTGAGGGTGAAGGCCACCTTCAAGCCGGACGGCGGCTCCTCACGGACGAAGACGAAGCGCGTTCGCCTGGTCAAGCGCTGAGCCGTCGGAACTCCACGCCATCCCCGCGGGTTCCACGAAAGCAATGCATGTGAAACGCGAGCTCGCCCAGTGTGTAGCTCTTCGTGGAATGAATGAACAGCAGGCACGCGAGTTCGTCGAGATGTTGGCCGTTCCGGAAGCCGTGGACTCACCGCCCTGTCCTCTCTGCGGGCACAAGCATCAGCTCGAGACCAAGTGCTCGAGCGCAGGATTCGAGCTCGCGGGCAGCCGCACCATCGGCAACCGCTAGATCGGGCGGGTGCGGCGCCGAGACCGCCGATCTCGACGCCAGGCGACGGAGGGGATCAAGTGGGCCGAAGGGGGACCCTCGGCGACCCTTCATCCGTATGCAGGGCAGGCATGCGCGATCGGTTCCACAGCGCGATCGCCCTGGTCCTCGCCGCCCTCGCGCGCGATAATCCGGAAGACCGCTGAAAGGGGGCGAGGGATGCACAATCCGCTTCGATCCGAGCGAGACGTCTTTCGCGGCGTGGTGATCATCGCCATCGCGCTGGGCGCGGTGATCGCCCTCACGCTGCTCACACGGCCGGCGATCGGCGCGGCACTGCTGGCGCTCGAGGTCGGGCTCGGGATCGGCTTCCTGTTGCGCGGGGCGCAGGGCACGATCCCGCACGAGGCGGAGGTCACACATCGCGACGACCCCGTCTACCGGGTCTTGGTCCTCGCCAACGAGACGGTCGGCGGGCGGGCGCTACTCGCCGAGATCGAGAACCGGTGCAAGGGCCGCAACAGCGAGATCCTCGTGGTGGTCCCAGCGCTCACGAGCTCGGCGCTCGAGCATTGGTCGTCGGACGTCGACGGCGCGCTCGACGAGGCGCGCGAGCGACTCGACGCCTCCCTCGCGGCGATGGCGGCGGCCGGCCTGGAGGCGCGAGGCCACGTCGGCGACCACCACGAGCCCAACGCCTCGCTCGAGGATGCGCTGCGCGACTTCCCCGCCGATGAGGTCGTGATCTCGACGCACCCGCCCGACAAGTCGCGCTGGCTCGAGCGCGGCGTAGTGGCACGCGCGCGCAGGGACGTGCCGTTGCCGGTCACCCACGTCGTCGTGGACCTGGAGGCCGAGGCCCGCGAGGCCACGCCGGCGGCCTGACGCCGTCCCGGCGAAGCGCTACTTCTTGCCGCTCGTCGCCGGCTGGCAGGGCTTGGTGTCGGCGCCCTTGCCGGCGCACTGCTGGAGGAAGTTGACCAGGTCATTCAGGTCCTGCGGGGGGATGCTCTGGCCGAAGGTCGACGGCATCACGCCGGGCGGATAGCCCGGCGCGAGGGTCTTCTGCGGGTTGACGATCGCCTGCTTGATCCCGGCCGCGGTCTTCAGGTCGTCCTTGCCGTTCAAGAACACCTTCCCGATCACGTCGTCGAGGTTCGGCCCGGTGGTGCCTGACGCCCCCGCGGCCTGCAGCGTGTGACAACCCGCGCAGTTGTTCTGCGAGAACACCTGCGCCCCCGGCAGGTCCGGCAGCTGCGGGCCCTTGAACTTGGGGTTGCCGGCGACCTCGCCGATGTAGCTGGCGACGTCGTCGAGGTCGGTGCCGCTCAGGAGCTTGGCGGGCATCGAGACCGCCGGGTTGCTCGTCGTCGGTCTCGGGTTCTCCACCTGGTCCTTGACGACGCCCGCGATCGTCTCGGGGTCCATGCCCGCGGCGCGGGCCTGGCCGAAGGCGGCGTCGAGGTTCGGGCCCTGGGTCGCGCTGCTGCCGGCGTCGCGGAGCGTGTGGCAGGTCGAGCACTTCGCCGCGAACAGCTGCTTGCCGCGATTGAAGTCCCCCTTGGCGGAGACGCCGCAGCCCGAGAGGAGCGGAATCGCTGCGACGGCGACGGCGAGCGCCAGAAAGCCGCCTGCCCTCGGGGTGAGCTTGGCTGGGGACACGAGGGCCGGAATCCTATCGACGGGATCTGCTGCTCGGTCGGGGCGTGCGGGTCGGCCCGAGGGTTTTCGGTAGGGTTGAATCAATAGGCACATTCGCCCCTGGGAGGCGCTGGATGGAAGTTCGGGAAGGCATGTCGAAGGTGGTGCTGACGCTCGGCCCCGGGCACACCCTGCGCGATGCCGCCACGAGGATGACCGAGAAGGGCATCGGCGCCGCCGTCGTCATCGACGATGAATACCCGGGCCCGCGGATCATCAGCGAGCGCGACATCCTCACCTCGCTCGGGCGGGGACAGGATCCCGACGCCGAGCGCGTGGCCGACCACATGAGCGCAACCCTGATCGCCGCCGCGCCGGATTGGAGCCTCGAGCGGGCCGCGATGGAGATGTCGCAGCGCCACATCCGCCACCTCGTCGTGGTCGAGGGCGGCGAGCTGATCGGGGTGCTCTCGATGCGCGACATCGTGCGCGTGTGGACCTCCGAGGGCGCGACCTCGGCGATGACCTCCCCGCAGGCCGAGGCCGAGGCGACCGCGTCCTAGCCGGGCCGGGCTACGAGTCCGGCTCGCCGCGGCGCAGGGGCACGGCGGGCAGGACGGCCGTGCTCGTGCTCTGCTCGCGCGGGAGTCGCCCGATGTCCCTGCCGGCGCTGCGGATCCATCCCCACAGGGCGACCAGGGCGATCACCCCGCCGACCACGGCGTAGACCCAGCCCCCGAACAGGCCGATCGCGACGACCGCGATCCCGGCTCCGGCCAGGACCGGCGCCCAGCTCGGGTTGGGCGTGTAGACCAGCTCCGACGGCTGTGGGACGCGGCGCCCCTCTCTCATTGCGTGATGTAGAGGACGGCGAAGAAGAACGCGAAGCCGAATGCGAGCAGGGCGAGGCCGCCGACGAGGAGCCCCGAGATCAGGTTGCGCTGGGCGAGCCTGCGATCCATTCGGCGCGGTTCATATCACACGGTGAGCGCCTGAATCCAGTTCACCGGATCGCGCATTTGCAACATGGCGACGAGGGGTTAGGGTGGGCTCGTGGAAGGATCCGCGCCCCCGGCAACCGCCCGCATCCGCCGGCACCGCGGCCTCGTACGGACGTTCATCGCCCTCGGGGCCGTCATCGGGTTCTTTGCGGTGTTCGCGATCTGGGTGAGCCGTCAGCTGTTGGAGACGGACACGTGGACGGACACGAGCTCGCAGATGCTCGAGAACCACGACATCCAGGTGGCGCTGGCGGGGTTCTTGACCGATGCGCTCTACAGCAGCGTCGACGTTCAGGGCCAGCTCGAGAAGGCCCTGCCGCAGAAGGCGCAGCCGCTGGCCGGACCGGCGGCCGGCGGCCTTCGCGAGCTGGCCAACCGCCTGGCGCTCGAGGCGCTCCAGCGGCCCCAGGTGCAGGACCTCTGGCGGCAGGCGAACCGATTGGCCCAGCAGACCCTGCTGACGATCGTCAAGGGCGGCACGTCCACGGTCTCGACCCAGAGCGGGACCGTCACCCTGAACCTCTCAACGATCATCGACGAGGTGGGGCAGGAGGTGGGCGTCGACGTGAGCGGCAAGGTCCCGCCGAGCGTGGGCAGCGTGACGGTTCTCAAGTCGAGCCAGCTCTCCACCGCACAGGACATCATCAACGCCCTGAGGCCCCTCGCACTTGTCCTGGCCCTCGTGACCCTGGGTCTCTTCGGCCTCGCGATCTACCTCGCGAGCGGGTGGCGTCGCGAGGCGCTCCGGTCCTGCGGCATCGCGTTCATCGCGGTGGGGATCGTCATCCTGTTCGCTCGGTCGCTCGCTGGGAACTACGTCGTCAACGGGCTGGAACCCACCGAGTCGCTGAAGTCGGCGGCGCACGCGGCCTGGACCGTCGGCACGTCCCTGCTGGCGGCTGAAGCCACGGCGGTCATCATGTATGGGATCGTGATCGTGCTCGGCGCATGGGTCGCCGGCCCCGGCAGGCTCGCGCGGTGGCTGCGGCAGGAGCTGACGCCGGTGCTGCGCGACGCTCGCCTCACCTATGGAGCGCTCGCGTTCCTGCTGCTCCTCGTCTTCTGGTGGAATCCCACGCCCGGCACTGCCCGGCTGCTCCCGGCACTGATCCTGATCGTCCTTGCCGCCGCCGGCGTCGAGGCGCTGCGGCGGGTCGCGATGCGCGACTTCCCGGACGAGACGATGGCAACCGCCTCGGAACGCTGGAGCAGACGGTCGGACGCCGTCCGCGCTCGGTTCGGGCGTTCGGATGAGCCCTCCGGGCAACCGGTCGCCACCCAGGGGGAGGACAGGGTCTCGTCGCTCGAGCGGCTTGCTCGACTGCACAACAGTGGGGCGCTCACGGACGCCGAGTTCGAGCGCGAGAAGGCGTCGCTCCAGGCGACGGGCTGACCCGGGCCGCTCACCTCACATGGCAAAGCGGAGCGTTCTCCTGGTGCTCGCCGCGGCGCAGTTCCTGATGGTGCTGGACCAGTCGGTGATGAACGTCTCGATCTCCCAGCTGGTCGAGGACTTCGACACGAACGTGACCACGATCCAGGCCGTGATCACCCTCTACTCCCTGACCATGGCGGCGCTGATGGTCACAGGTGGCAAGCTCGGCGACATCTGGGGACGCCGGCGTGCGTTCTCCATCGGGCTCGTGATCTACGGCATCGGCTCGGGCTTGACGGCGCTCTCTTGGAGCGTTCCCACGCTGGCCTTCGGCTGGTCGATCCTGGAGGGCGTGGGCGCCGCGCTCGTGCTCCCGGCACTGGTGGCGCTCACGGCCGGGAGCTTCGAGGGCAAGGCACGCGCGGCCGCCTACGGAGTCCTGGGCGGGGTCGCCGGGGCGGGAATAGCAGTCGGGCCGATCCTCGGCGGCTGGGTGACGACCAATCTCACGTGGCGCCTCGTCTTCGCCGGCGAAGTCGTCCTGGTCATCGCGATCCTCCTGGGCACCCGCATGCTCAAGGAGCCGCGGGCGGAGCGGGAGACGGGCGGCCTCGACTGGGTCGGGTCCGTCCTCTCCGCGCTAGGCCTCTCGCTGGTCGTCTTCGCCGTGCTGCAGTCGAGCAACTGGGGATGGCTACAACCCCGAAACTCGCCGATCACGCCGCTCGGGTTCTCGCTCGTCCCGTTCATGATCGCGGGCGGCGTCCTCGTCCTGGCCGGCTTCCGGGCGTGGGAGCGTCGGCGTTCCAGAGACGGGCTGGCACCGCTGGTGAACTTCGAGCTGCTGCGCATTCCGGCGCTGCGCTCCAGCCTGGGCATGTTCGTCGCCCAGAACGCGATCCTGCTGGGCATCTTCTTCACGGTGCCCCTCTACCTCCAGGTCGTGCAGGGCTACGATGCGTTCAAGACGGGGGTTCAGATGCTCCCGGTCTCGATCGCGATGCTCGTGACCGCGATGGGCGCGGCCAGGCTCGCAGGCCGATGGTCCGCGCGCACGATCGTCCGGGCCGGCCTGGTCATGCTGCTCGTCGGAACCGTGGTCCTGATCTCGACCATCGATCCCCAGATCAACACGACCTCGTTCGCGGTCGCGATGGCAGCGATCGGGATCGGGATGGGGCTGATCGCGTCCCAGCTCGGCAACGTGGCGCAGTCCGCGGTGACCGACGCCGACCGGAGTGAGGCGGGCGGCCTTCAGTTCACCGCGCAGCAGCTCGGCGCCGCGCTCGGTACCGCCCTGATCGGGGCCGTGCTGATCACCGGCCTCATCAGCTCCTTCTCGTCGAACGTGTCCAGCGATTCAAGGATCTCCGCCGAGGTCAATCAACAGGTCGGTGTCGCGCTCGAGGGCCAGGTGAGCTTCGTGAGCAGCGATCAGGTGCGCACCGCGGCGGGCGACGCGGGACTGGACCCCGCCACGACCGACGCGCTCGTCGAGCACTACTCCGACTCGCAGCTGAACGCGCTGAAGACCGCGCTGCTCGCCGCCGGGTTCATCGTGCTCGCCGCCTTCTTCACCACGGGCTCCCTTCCGAGCCGCCCGGCTGACGCGACGGGCAAGGCCCCAGGCGAGGCCGAGGCGAGCGCCTGACCTGACCTGCCCGGCGAAGGAGTGCCCGGCGGGGTGCCGAACACCGCCTGGATGAACGACCACCAGGCATCAGGGCTGTTCGGTCGGCGCCTCGAGCGTCACATGCAGCGCAGAGGATTGCGCCCCCGCTACGCGGCATATGTGATCGTCGTCTTCTGGGCGCTCGGCGTGGTCGTGTTGGGAGTCGTCGAGCGCATCGTCGATCCGGGGACGTTCGACAACGTCTGGCTCGGCATGTGGTGGGCGATTCAGACGGTGACCACGGTGGGATACGGCGACGTGGTACCGGGGAGCACGGCGGGAAAGGTAATCGCCAGCTTCCTGATGCTTGGCGGCCTCTCGCTGTTCGCGGTGGTGACCGGCGCGATCACGAGCGCCTTCGTCGCGCAGCGGCAGAGGGACATGCTGGGCGGCGAGGATCCGATCGCAAAGAGGCTCGACGACGTGACCGCCAAGCTCGATGCCCTCCAGGCCGAAGTCACCCGGCTGAATCGAGGGTCCGGCTAAGAGGCCGGCGCGAGAGCGTCCCCCGCCCGTGCTGACAGCGCCAGGGTCGTCAGGTAGGCGATCACCACGCCGACGATGATCAGCGGGCTTGCGCCGGGGCCCACGTGGATGGTGAGGAAGACGCCGAGCGCTGCGGCAGATAGGGGCAGCCTGAGGACCGATGCGACGGACGCGCCGAGGCCCACGGCGATCGCCGGAGTGAGGCTGAACCCCGGGAGCTGGGCGGCCATCATCCCCCCGGCGGCCCCCAGGAACAGGGCCGGAAACACAGGGCCTCCCCGAAAGCCACCGAGGGAGAGGGCGTAGGCGATCCCCTTGCATCCGATCAGCAGCGCCAGCGCCCACAGCGGCCATGCTCCGGGGTTCTCGGTCAGTTGGCCGATGGTGCTCTGGCCCGAGAAGAGGGCGTAGGTCACGCTCTTGTCGGCGACCTGCGAGAACAGGATCGCCAGCCCGGCGACGACAAGGCCGATGATCGGGAGGACCAGGAACGGCCGGGGGACTGCCACGCGGTGGGTCTCCCGGGCGATCCGGAAGATCACGAAGGTGACGACGGCGATCGCGACCGCCAGCAGGATGGTCCAGGCGAAATCGGCGATGTCCGGTCGCGCGAACGCCGGGAGATTGAGGGCGCCGATCGAGATCGCGCTCGTGTTGAGCCCGGTCCAGGACCCCAGGCCGATCCACATCAGCGATCCGATCGCCGCCGCGAACAGGCCGGGAACGAGCACGAGCGGCAGCCGCTCCCCGCCAAGTCCCGCGGCCTCGATGAGGATCAGGGCCGCGACGATCGGCGATCCGAACAGGAAGGCAAGCGCGGCCAAGGTCGCCGACGCGGCGAGGACCTGGCCCGCCTCGTCGGGTGCGCCGGGCCGCGCGAGCTGAATGGCCAGAAGGCCGAGCCCTCCGCCGATGGCGATCAGCGGCGCTTCCGGCCCAAGCACCATGCCGAGGCCGATGGTGGCGACTCCGGCGAGGATCACCCCGGGCAGCTCGATGGGCTGGGTCGGCGTGGCCTTGAGTCCCTCCGCGGGAATGTGGCCGCCGTGCCCCGACAGCCGGTCGATGGCGAACGCGACGATCACCCCCGCGATGCCCAGGACCGGAAGGGGCCACCAGACCGGGGCGGTGCCATAGCCGAACGCGTCCGGGAGATCGTCGAAGACCCACCCCTGCATGTGGGTGACGAGCTCGAGGAATCCCCATGCGATGCTGGAGGCGACGACGCCGAGCAGCCCGGCCAGCACGATCAGCGAGCGAAACTCGCGGCTGCGCATCGGCGCGGTGGGATCGGCCGTTGGAGCGGGAGCTGCGTCGGCCATGCTCGCCGAGCCTATCCCTCCAGGGCCGGCGCCTCCGGCCCCGGGCCGCGATTCAGGAGGCGAGCACCTTCGCCTTCTGGGCCTCGAACTCCTCCTCGGTCAAGACTCCCTTGTCGCGAAGCTCGCCGAGCTCCTTGAGCCGGTCGATCGGATCCGCGGCCGCGGGCGGAGGAGCCGCCTGAGGCTGCTCGACGTACTCCTGCTGGGGCGCCTGCTGAGCCCAGCGCTCCGCCTGGCGGCGCGAGACGCGGTTGCTGACCGCGGTGGCGGTCCCGGCGATGGCGGCCGTACGGGCCATTCCTCTGAGTAGTCCGGGCATGGTCCGACTCCTTTCCGATCAGGACGTGGTCGTGGGCTCGGCCTCCTCGGCCGCGTCGAGTGCGGCGAGGATGGCCTGCACCGGAATCCGGCCGTTGGCGACCAGCTGGCCGCCAGAGCGGCGCACCGCGACCGCAAACGGAGCGGCCCAGCGGTTCTCGAACACGAGAAGTGCTCCCACCGTGCCGGAGTCGAGCGCATCTCCGGCCTTCGTCAGGTCCTCATCGGAAAGCAGGCCCGAGGAGGCGCCCTCGAACGCCTTGAGCTGCTCGACCTCGTTGCCGACGTCGTCGATGGACATCGCCCCCACCGATCCGTCTTCGCCCTTGGCGACGAACGCCAGGTCGAGGATCCGGATGATTCCGCGGTCGACCAGGTCGATGACGGCCCCCGCGATCTCTCCGTTCGGCTGCGGGCTCTTCCACTCGATCAGCAGGTAATCGATCGGGCCCATCTCGTCGAGCTCATCCGCGCTCACAGCCACTCCCTCCTCGGGCAGACGAATCCTCCCAACCGTACCGCTGGGCGCACCCGGGGCAGCATCCGGTCTTCACGACCGCCGGGCGCCGTAGCGTCACACCATGGGCGACGTCTTCGTCTTCGCGCTGACCGCCGCTCTGAACCCGACGCTCCTGACGGCGACCACGGTGATGCTGCTCCTGCCGAGTCCGAAGCGGCTGTTGCTCGGCTACCTGCTCGGCGCGCTCATGACGAGCATCACGCTCGGGCTGATCATCATCTACGAGTTGCTCGATTCGGGCGCGGTGAGCACCCAGAAGAACACCCTGAGCCCGTCGATTGACCTGGCTCTCGGGGGGATCATGCTGGTGCTTGCCTTCGTCCTGGCGACGGGTCGCCAGGAGCGCCTGGCCGAGCGGCGAAGAGCGAAGAAGGCCGAGAAGGGGCCGTCCGGCCCGCCGCGGTGGCAGCAGTTCCTGGGGCGGGGCTCAGCCCGGAGCGCGTTCGTGATCGGGGCCCTGCTCACGCTTCCCGGCGGCTCCTACATCGTCGGCCTGTCGCGGATCGGAGACCTCGACTACTCCGTGCCCGCAACGGTCGTCATGGTGATCGTTTTCAACCTGATCATGCTGATCCTGCTCGAGGCCCCGCTGATCAGCTACACGATCGCGCCAGAGTGGACCCCGGACGCCATCGACCGGGCCAAGGCCTGGGTCGGCCGGCACTGGCGCCGCTCCGCCGTCCTGTTCCTGACGGTGATGGGCCTCGCCCTGGTCGCTCGCGGGCTCGTGGGCGCGATCGGCTGACCCTGCGGCGCCGCCGGCGGTACACGAGGTCAGCTGAGCAGGATCCGGTCCAGCGCCATGGCACCGAACAGCAGCGCCAGGTAGGCCAGCGAGGCGAGGTGGAGGCGGACCGCCGCGGCCCGTGACGGCCGTACGAGGAGGTCTGCACTCAGGCCGATGAAGCCCGCGCCGAATGCCAGGGCGGCGACGAGATAGGGCCAGCTGAAGAGGCCGGTCAGGAACGGGAGGACGGTGAACGCGACCAGGGCGATGCTGTAGACGAGGATCTGACGCCGCGTCGCGGCGTCCCCGCGGGCGACGGGAAGCATTGGCACCCCGGTCGCGGCGTAGTCGTCCTTGACGAGCAGGGCCAGCGCCCAGAAGTGGGGTGGGGTCCAGAGGAAGACGATCGCGAAGGGGTAGAGCGCGTCGACCGTCAAGCCGCCCGTGGCCGCCGCCCAGCCGACCAGCGGGGGCACGGCGCCGGCAGCGCCGCCGATGACGATGTTCTGAGGCGTCAGTGGCTTCAGCCAGAGCGTGTAGACGAACACGTAGCCGAGCAACCCGCTGAGGGCGAGCAGGGCGGCGAGGTGGTTGACGGCGAGCGCGAACACGAGTACGGACGCGATCGCGAGGCCGATCCCGAACAGGAGGCCGTGGCGCGGCTCGATCCGTCCCGTGACCAGGGGACGGTCGCAGGTGCGCGCCATGCGGGCGTCCCGGTCGCGGTCCACGAAGTGGTTGATCGCGCCGGCCCCGCCGGCGGCCAGGTAGCCGCCCAGGATCGTCCAGAGGATCACGGCCAGGCTCGGCCCGGACGGGTCCGCGACGAACATCGTCGTCACGGTGGTGATCAGCAGGAGGACGATGATGCGCGGCTTCGTGAGCGCGAGGTAGTCGCGGAAGACGTCCCGGGCGCGTCGCTGCGGGCCAGCCCCGGCGAGCGGGAGGCCCGCGCCGTCGGCCGCGGCCCCCTCTACGGCGGGGTGGCCGACGAGCTCGGTGGTATTGGTGGTGCTCTCCATGATCAGGCGGCCGCCGCCTGGGTCTCGGCCTCGCCGGCCGAGCCCTCGGGACGCGGCGCTCCCAAGGGCTCGGGGACGCGCACGAGCGCGGTGGCGGCGTAGACGACGGTGCCCCAGAGGATCGTCGCGAGCGTCAGATGCGACACGACCAACCACGCGTGCTTGCCCTCCCAGACGTTGATCGCGCCGAGCAGGATCTGGCAGACGAGGAGCAGCGGAATCAGCAGGAACGCCCGGTTGCCGTCCGGTGGCATGACCACGCGGCGCCGTACGGCGATGATCGTCATCGCCAGGACGGCGATCGAGGTCAGGTACATCAGCAGGCGGTGGGTGAGCTGAATGTCGACGAGCCTGCCGTAGGAGAACGGCATGAACTTGCCGAGGCAGGTCGGGAACTCCGTGCCGCACGCGAGATGGGCGCCGATCACCGGCTGGCCGGGCGTCCCCTCCTCCTCGGTGCCGGCGATCGTGCCGCCGGCGATGATCGTCAAGAACAGCAGGACGACGGCGATCGCGGCCGTCCACCGAAGGGCCCGTGAGGTATCGAGCGGTACCGCCCGCTCGCGGTCGGAAGCGAGCCGGCGCAGGGTGATCAGGAGCCCCAGGAGCAGCATCGCCATCCCGAGGTGGGCGGCGACGAAGGCCGTGTGCAGCCCGTGCTCGACGGTGAGGCCGCCGAGGATCGCCTGCGCGATCACGAGGATGCCCGCGGCGACGACGCCCCGCACGAGCCAGCGGCGCTCGCGCAGGTGCCTGAAGGCCATGTACGCGAGGGCCGCGATCAGGATGACGATCACCGTGGCGGCCACGCGGTGGCTGAACTCGATGACCTGATGCTCCTGGAGGAAGGGCAGCACCCGGCCGCCGCACAGGGGCCATCCCTTGGTGCCGCTGCCGGCCGCCCCGCATCCGAGGCCGGAATCGCTGACGCGGACGATCCCGCCGATGACGATCAGCGCGAACGTCGCGACGATGGTGGCGGTCAGGAGGCGGCGGAAGCGGCGGAGGTCATTGTTCGCTTCGCCACGAGGGGCGCTACGCATTGGCTCTCAGGCTACTGGGGCGTCGCCCTGAGCGTCCCCGCTGTCGCCCTGTCCGACGGGCTCGGGCTCGCGCTCTGGCTCTCGCTCGGGCGACTCGGGCTGCGCCGCGGGTGTGGGGGGCCGCCAGGAGTGCGTGCGGTTGCGGATCGCTCGGCGAATGTCGTACAGGGGCTCCGCGCTGCGGACGTCCGGCACGACGTCGAAGTTGTGAATCGGAGGCGGGGAGGAGGCGAACCACTCGAGGGAGGCGGCGGCCCAGGGATCGTGGCCCACCGCCACGCCCCGACCCCAGCTGTGAGCCGCGTTGCCGAGCTCGACCAGCACGCCGACGACCATCACGAAGGCGCCGATCGACGCGAGGAGGTTGTACCCGTCGAGGCCCTCGCCCGAGAAGAACTTGTAGACGTCGGTCGGCTGACCCTTCACGCCGGCGAGGAAGGAGCCCGCGGCGAAGGCGTACAGGCCCACCAGAATGGCCACGAGGGCGACCTTCCCGAGCCCCTCGCCCAGCAGGCGGCCGGTGATCTTCGGAAACCAGTAGTGGAGCGCGGCGAACCCCCCGAGCACCGCGCCGCCGACGAGCACGGCGAAGGTCGCTGCCTGGGCCGCTGTCGTGTGCTCGATCTGCCAGCCGACCGGGATCAGGGACCACGCGAGGTCCCCGGCGAGGCCGATGGTCATCGCGCTGATGGCCGCGAGCGCGTACAGCGGCGCGGTCCTCGTGCGCAGCGTGCCGCCCCAAACGGTCGCGATCCAGTTGTAGATCAGGAGGCCGATCGGGACCGTCAGGGCGAGCGCGAGCAGCATCGCTCCGACGAGGAACGCGGTCGGGATCGGCGTCGTGTACATGTTGCGCATCCACCCGAGCGGGGCGAGGATCGTGATCGCGAGCAGGCAGGCCATTGCGCCGCGGTGGCTGAAGAGCGGCTTGCGGGCGAACGCGGGCAGCACGTCCGAGATCACCCCGGCGGCGAAGACGACGACGAACGCGAACGCGCCGGTGAAGAAGAACCACGCGAAGTGCTCGTAGAGGATCGGCGCGCCCGCATACCCCGGGTCGAAGAAAACGCCGCCGAAGTTGCGGTCGATGAACAGCATGGTGAGCGCGGCGAGCAACACCGAGCCGCACACGATCACCAGATATCCGCAGAGGTTCGCCGCCCACGTGAACACGGGGACCCGGCGCCAGGCCATCCCGGGCGCGCGCATGTTGCGCAGCGTCACCACCAGGTTCACCCCGAAGCACACGAAGCCGAGGAGGGCCAGGAAGGTGCCCACGATCCAGGCATCCACTCCGTGGGTGTTGGAGTACAGGGGCTCGGAGAGCGGGGGCAGCGCCGCGAACCCGGCCTCGGACGGGCGCCACAGATAGCTCCCGAAGATCACAAAGCCGCCCGAGACGAAGAGCCAGAAGGACAGCAGGTTGAGTCGAGGGAATGCGACGCCGCGAGCCCCGACCTGGAGCGGGGAGATGTAGGAGAACAACCCGAGCGCCAGGGGGATCGCGAACAGGATCAGGCTGGTGACCGCAAACGTCGACAGGATGCGGTTGAAGATCTCGGGATCGGTCAGGGTGTTCCCCGGGACGATCAGCTGCACGCGCATGGCGACGAGCTGAGCCGCCGCCGCGACCAGGAAGGCGAGCGACGCGCCGATGTACATGGTCCCGACGGACTTGTGGTCGCCGCTCGTGGCGCGCTCGATCCAGCTCTGGCGCCGGCGTGGCAGCTCCTCGGTCACGACCTCGGGGCGGGCGGTTCCCACGGCAGGGCTCATGGCGTCCCTCCCGATCCCGAGGACTCGCCGAGCGCCTTGGCCACGTCCTGCTGCGCCCTGGCCAGGCCGGCGCGCTTGCGGGCGATGAACTGCTGGTACTCCTGCGGCGTGACGACGTGAACCCATCCGCGCATCGCCGCGAAGGCGCTGCCGGAGAACGACATCGACTGCCCGTGGTACGTCCCGACCCGGTCGGCGCGGAACCACGTCGTGGTGTCCTGGCCCGGGATGGCGTCGATCTGACCGCCCAGCGCCGGGATGAACCAGCGGTGGGTGACGTCGCTCGACGTCAGGTGGAGCAGGACCGTCGTGTCGACGGGAACCGTGAGCTCGCTGTAGGAGAAGACCCGGTTGCCGGGGGCGCCGCCCGGATACTCGAAGCGCCACAGCCAGCGCTGCCCGATCACGTTGATGTTGAGCGGGTGAGCGGTTGGCGGGATGCTCAGCCCGTTCACCTGGGCAAGGAGGTCGGCGTCGGCGTTGAGGCCTTCCGAGCCGGTGGCCTGCACTTCTCGCGTCTTGCTCATCATCACGGTGCCGAAGACGAACAGGCCCACGACGACGGCGATCAGCGGGACCACCGGGCGGGCGAAGGCCCTGTGGCCGGCGGTGAAGCGCTGCGGGGAGCGACCGCGGCGGGCGCGATAGCGGACGACGGCCGCGATCAGGAAGGCATGCACCACCACGACCAGCAGCGCCGCGACGATGATCGCCACCCAATATGCCGTGCGGATGTCGTCCGCGTTCGGCGAGTGCCCGGCGCGCGGACCCAGGACGCTCGCGCCCGCGGGCGCGGCAGCGAGCGCCAGCGCGCCCGCGGCGAGCGCCAGGCTGAGCACGAGACGGCGAACGGTCTTCCGGGGCGCCAAGGCGCGAGCATTCTAATCGCGGGGAGGGGGAGAACCCCCTCGTCCCCGAGTCAGGGCTGATCGGCGCACGCGCTCGCGAACCGCTCTAGCCTGGGCGGAGGATCTGTACCAGCGCCAGGACGGCGGCTAGCACGGAGGTAGTCGACGGCATGCAGGAGCCGCTCCGCGACGGCCGGTGGTCCCCTCCAGATACCTCGGGCTGATGCCCGTCATCCGATCGTCGTCCCGACGCAGCCGATCGGGGGAGCCGCCGACCCCCGATCGGGGGACCGCGGGACGGTCCGCACAAGCCATCGATCGGGGGATGGGCAGCCCCCGCAGGGGGGCAGAGACTAGGTCCCGTATGTTTCGCAAGTCGCTCGGACGGATGGTGCCGGCGATCACGGCCGTGATCGCGCTCGCGACGGCGTCCTCGGCGGCAGCCTTCGTTCCGCGCGAGTCGAGCGACTTCTTCGGCGTCAGCTCGCCGAACTTCTACCTGATGAACCAGAAGGGGCAGGACGCGCTGCTCAACTCGTACCTCTCCCACATTCACGACACGGGAGCCGGGTGGGTGCGTGACGCCGTCCCGTGGCCGGACGCGGAGCCCACTCTCCCGATCGCCGGCAATCACACGTACAGGTGGGGCGCCTTCGACTCTCAGATCAAGCGGATCGCCCAGAACGACCTGACGCTCCAGCCGATCATCCGCCAGACCCCTGCGTGGGCGGAGTCGTCTGACGCGCTCGCGCAGCCGACCAAATGTCGACGTAACGGCATGACCAGCGCATCGGCGGTCGCGGATTACGGCGCCTTCGTCGGTGCCTACCTGAAGCGCTACGGACGGGGGGGCACGTTCTGGGCCGCGAATCCAGCCGTTGCGTACCACCCCGTGGAGCGGGTCGAGCTGTGGAACGAGCCGAACTGGTACCCGTTCGCGTGCCCCGGGCCCGACCCCGAGCGCTACGCGCAGATGGTCGCCGCGGCCGCCGACGCCGCGCACGCGGTGGATCCCGGGGTCGTGGTCTCGATCGGCGGCCTGGTCGCGCTGAAGGGCGACACCTACAACGGCAACAACAGCCTCACCGGCATGGACGTGGGGGAGTTCCTTGCCCGCATGACCCAGGCGGTACCCAGCCTTCCGAGCAAGGTCGACGCCGTCGCGATCCACCTGTACGACCAGGATCCCGACGGCGACATCTCGCTGATCGGGTGGCTGCGGAGCAAGATGGCGGCGGCCGGGCTCGGCTCGGCGGCGATCCTGGTGACCGAGTTCGGCTGGCACACGCAGGGCGGGCCGGGCTCGATTCCCGAGTCCCTGCGCGCGCAGTTCGAGACCGACTTCATGAACCAGGCCCCACGCCTCAACTGCGACGTGATCGGGGTCGCCCCCCACACCTGGATCACCGCCGAGCAGGACCCGTCGAACCCGGAGAATTGGTGGGGGATCTCCAGCCCGACCGACGGGTCCCCGTATGAAACCGGCCAGGCCTTCTCGGATCAGGTCCACCTCTTCGAGGGGACCGGCGCCGCGCCCGCCCCTCGGAAGACGATCCCCGTCTGCAACCGCCCGCTACCGGACTCCGACGGTGACGGCACACCGGACCAGAACGACGACTATCCCCTCGATCCGACCCGCCACAGCGGCTCGGGCGAGCCGGCCGGCGACCCGCCGGATCCGCCACCGCCGACCGATCCGCCACGCGTCGAGCCAACCTTCTTCGGCGCCATCTCGGGGAGCTCCTTCAACGACGTCAAGAGTCGCCGGGCGCAGGCCGACTCGATGCAGCAGGGACAGATCGGCACCTCGCGCGAGATCGTCGACTGGGCGCAGATTCAGCCGACGCAGAACACCGATCTGAGCTCCGACGCGGTCTGGTCCGACATGGACGGCCGCTTCCTGCGCCTCGGGCTTCGCGGCGTACGGGTCCTGCCGACGTTCACCGATGCGCCCGACTGGGCCAAGCCGAGCTCCCCGGCCGACGCCCAGGAAGCCTTCGCAGCTTTTCTTCGGGCCTTCGCCCAGCGCTACGGCCGTGGCGGGACCTTCTGGCAGCGAAACAACCAGCTCGATTCCTCCCAGCTGGCGGTGCGCGACTATGAGATCTGGGATCGCGGAAACCTCCCTCAGAGTTGGTGGGACGGCTCCGCGTCGGCGGCCGAGTACGCGTCCGCGTACGCGCGCGCCCAGGCCGTGCTCCAGCAGGTCGATCCGCGGGCGCAGGCCCTCGTCAGCCTGGACCAGGGCGGGGTCGACTACGCCGGCTTCATCCGGGACATGGTGGCTGCCCGTCCCGACCTCGCCGGGCACATCGACGGCGCCTTCGTGCTGGCCGGCACCTCGCGAAGCGATCCAGCGGTCGAGAGCGTCGTCGCGGCCGTCCGCTCCGAGCTCGACGACACCGGGAACGCAACGGCAGCCATCGACGTCGGGTTCGGCTGGTATGTCAGCGGCGCGGGCGCGATGACCGAGAGCGAGCGCGCTGCCTTCTACAGCCAGGTGGCGGACCGCCTCGCCCGCAGCGACTGCGGAGTGGGCGGGCTGCTCGCCCGCTCCTGGGTCACTCCCCAGGACGATCTTGAGAACCCGTGGGCCTGGTACGGGATGGTCGATCCGAAGACCTTCGAGCTGGGCGCGACCGCGCAGGCCTACCGCGACATCGCGAGGACCTACCTCGGCTACGGGCCCGATCCCGCGCCGCGCGCGGCGATCCACATCTGCTTTCGCCAGGCCCCCGACACGGACGGTGATGGCGTTCCCGACGCCGCCGAGTCCTATCCGCTCGACCCCACGCACGCGGACGCCGAGGACACGCCGCCGCCGGCGCCGACCATCGACAGTGCGCCCAGGCAGGCGAGCAACTCCACCACCGCCACCTTCACCTACTCGGCCGACCGCGGGACCAGCTACTGGTGCACGCTCGACGACGGGAAGCCGTCGGTATGCGACCCGTCCGGGCGCTCGTACACGAACCTGTCCGCCGGCCAGCACACGTTCACGGTGCAGGCGCTCGACTCGCTCGGGCTGGTCGGGCCCAGGACCACGTACAGCTGGACG
Source organism: uncultured Actinomycetes bacterium (assembly GCA_963702195.1). GTDB lineage: Bacteria > Actinomycetota > Thermoleophilia > Solirubrobacterales > 70-9 > AC-56. The sequence continues at coordinate 1,184,497 of OY969725.1, forward strand.
ATCGACCTGACGGCTCCGAATACGGTCATCGAATCGCACCCGGACGCGTCGCTGCTGACCGATTCCGCGCAGTTCACCTTCGCGAGCAACGAGAGCGACGTCACCTTTTTCTGCAAGCTCGACGCGACTGGCTATCGATCGTGCGATTCCCCGACGACGTACAAGGCGCTGAGCGACGGCTCGCACACCTTCCGGGTCGCGGCGGTCGACGACGCCGGAAACGGCGATTCGACCCCCGATTCGTTCTCGTTCCAGGTTCACACGACCCCGGTCGCTCCGACCATCACCTCGGGGCCGGGCGCCGGCGCCGTGACCGGGCCGACGCCGAGCTTCGGGTTCGACGCCCGCTACGCGGCGAGCTACGAATGCAGCTTCGACTCGGCCGGGTTCGCCCCGTGCTCGGACGGTCAGTCCGACGCCCCGAGCTCACCGCTCGGCGACGGCCCGCACACGTTCACGGTGCGCGGGATCGGCAACACTGGCACGCCGGGCCCCTCGACCTCACGAAACTTCAGCGTCGACGCGACGCCGCCCAACACGACGATCGCGTCGGGGCCATCGGGACAGATCGACGTCCCCGATGTCAGATTCGCCTTTGCGTCGAGCGAATCGGGATCCGGGTTCTACTGCCGCCTCGACGGCGATCCCTGGGTCCGCTGTGACGACGGGAGGTATTCGGCGCAGGACCTGACCGAGGGCCCGCACACTTTCAGGGTCGCGGCTGCCGACCGGGTGGGCAACAAGGACCCGAGCCCCGCCGAGCGCGACTTCACCGTAAGCACCACCCCGAAGATCGTCAGCGGCCCCGCGGCGGGGGCGGTCACGGGGCCGAGGCCCGCCTTCACGTTCTCGGCCCCGTCGGCCGCCCACGTCCAATGCCGCTTCGACGCGAATCCCTACGCCAACTGTTCAGGGGCGAACTCCGATAGGGCGGCCTCGCGGCTATCGACCGGCTACCACACGTTCAGGGTGCGTGGGGTTACTGCGAGTGGTCGAATCTCGCCCGCCGCGGTCCGGCGCTTCAAGGTCGACGCCACGCCGCCGAAGGTGACCTTCCCTTCCCAGCCGCGGGTCAACGGGCCGGACGGCTCGGCGACCGTCTACTTCCGGGCTCGGGACGCGTCGAGGGTCGTGCGAATCGCCTGCTCCCTCCGCGCGGGCGCGTGGTTCAGGTGCAGCTCGCCCCTCACGCTTCGCAACCTGACCGCCGGGGCTCATCGCCTTCGCGTACGCGCGATGGACCAGTGGTGGAACTGGTCTCTCCCGGTGGCCGTCCGCTGGCATCAGCCGCGGCGAAGGTAGCCCGCCCCCGGCTCGCGCTTATACTCGCCGCGCCTTGCTCACCGGGATCGCACGCCGCCGACGGCCAGCGCTTCGGCCCGTGGTCCGGGCGGCCGCGGCGGCGGCGCTTGCAGCCGCGTTCGTCGTTCCCCTGACCCGGCGCCGGCTGCGGATCCCGGCCGGCGTCACCGTCGCGGCGACCGCGGTCGGCCCGTTCGCGCTGGCCGTGCTCGTCCCTCGCACCAAGGGGCGGGACGCAGCGCTGTTCGCTCTGCAGATGTGGGCGTTCACGGTCATCCACGAGTTGCCGTACGACCATCCCGGCCCGCTCCGCGATCGACTCCGAGTCCGCTATCCGATCGCGGTGGACCGGGTCCTCGGCGCCGGCGAGTTGCCCAACGTCCGGCTGCAGCGGGCGTTCTCGCGACCCGGTGAGGTGACCAAGCTCGACCGCGTGCTCGCCGTGGTCCACTGGGCCTGGTTCATCGAGCCGCACCTGGCGCTGACGTGGATCCTGCTCCGTAAGCAGGGCCGGTTCCCGCGCGCGGCCCGGCAGATGGGCGCCGCGTTCGACATCGGCTGCGCGATCTACTTCGCGGTGCCGACCGCGCCTCCGTGGTGGGCCGCCGAGGAGGGCTACATCTCAACCGCCGCCCACGAGGGCCGGGAGAGCGAGGAGATCGCCACGGCGTTGGTCCCGCCGCGGCTGCGGCGGATGATGGTCGAGGTGGGGGAGGGGACGTGGGGCCGCGCCTGGCCGGCCCTCTATTCGTCGCTCGGCGGCAACCCCTGGGCCGCGATGCCCTCCCTGCACTTCGGGACCTCCGTGCTGGCGGCCCTCCTGCTTACGGAATCGGGGCCGGTGGCGGGGATGGCCGGCTGGTCCTACGCGCTGACGCTCGGCTTCGCGCTCGTCTACCTGGGCGAGCATTACCTGGTCGATCTCGTGGTCGGTTCCGCGGTGGTCGTCGCTGTGCGGCGCGGCGAGCCGCTGGCGCGCCCACTCGCGGACCGGGTCAGCAGACTGGCGCAGCGACTGGAGCGGATCGCGAACGGCTGAGGGCTCGGCGCGGCCGCACCTTCGCCCCGGCGCCTGGTCGACAAACCAATGGCTGGACCGCCTGCCAGTATTAGCGGCGATGGGGAACGACCATGATGTGGTCGATCGGGATCTGACCGAGGAGGAGGAAACCGAGCCTGCGTTCTTCGCATCGCCGAAACGGCTTCTTCAAACCGGGTTGGTGGTGCTCCTGCTCCTCGCCGCGATCTACGTGCTCCTGCCGAAGATCGTCGGCATCAAGGGTGCCGTGGGCCAGCTCGCGGACGCCAGCCCGGCATGGCTCGTGGTCGCGCTGGTCTTCGACGTGGTGATGTTCTTCTCTTACGTCGCGCTCTTCCGTGGTGTCGTCGGTGAGCGCGTCGTCCACCTCGAGTGGAGCGAGTCGTACCAGATCACCCTGGCGGGCCTTGCGGCCACGCGCCTCTTCTCGGCGGGGGGCGCCGGCGGGATCGTGCTCACCTACTGGGCGCTGCGCAAGGCCGGCATGGAACGGCGCCAGACCGCATGCCGGATGGTCGCCTTCCTGGTCCTGCTCTACGCCGTCTACATGGTCGCGCTCGTCGTCTTCGGAATCCTGCTCCGGTCGGGGGTCCTGAGCGGCGAGGCGCCGGTGGGGCTGACGATCGTCCCCGCCGCGATCGCCGGTGCCGTGATCGTGGTCTTCCTCCTCATTGCGCTGATCCCCGACGACGTCGAGCGCCGGCTGACGCACTTCGCCCAGGGGTACCGCTTCCAGCGGCTGGCCCAGCGGCTCGCCAGCGCTCCGGCAACGCTGGCGAGCGGCACCCGGACTGCGATCGACTTCGTCCGCAACCCGTCCCGCGGGGGCCTCGCGGTGGCCGGCGCGGTCGGCTTTTGGGCCTGCAACATCGGGATCCTGTGGGCCGCGTTCCACGCCTATGACGTGCACGTCCCGCTCGGCGTCGTCGTCCAGGGTTTCTTCGTGGGGATGGTCGCGAACCTGTTCCCGCTGGCGCCCGGCGGCGTGGGTGCCGTCGATGCGGGGATGATCGGCACCTTCGTGCTCTTCGGCCTGCCGAGCTCCGAGGTGTTCGCGGCCGTCCTGACCTACCGGCTGGCCGCCTTCTGGCTGCCGATTCCGCCCGGGATCGTGGCCTTCTTCCAGTTGCGCAAGACGGTGGCCCGCTGGGACGAGGATCGCGCCCACGCGCCATTCGCGGAGCGGGTGGGTGAGCCGCTGCGCGCGGCCATTACTTCAGAAAGTAAAGTATGATGGTTACAACGGCTTTCACCGCAACGCGGTAGCCGCTTCCAAGACGGAGTGAATGTGAACAACGACCGAGTCGAGAACGTCATCATCGTCGGCGGGGCGTGCGCCGGATACACAGCCGCGACCTACACCGCCCGCGCCGAGCTCGAGCCCCTGGTGATCGAGGGGTTCCAGTGGGGCGGCCAGCTCCAGAACACCACCGACGTGGAGAACTACCCGGGCTTCCCCGAGGGGATCATGGGCCCCGAGCTGATGCAGAAGTTCCGGGACCAGGCGGAGCGGTTCGGCACCCGCTTCATCACGGACGACGCCACTCGGATCGAGCTCTCCGACGGCGGCATCCAGACGGTCTGGGTGGGCGACGACTCCTACCGCGCCCGCTCCGTCATCCTGGCGATGGGCGCCGAGCCCAAGCGCCTCGGCATCCCGGGCGAGCTCGAGCTCGGCGGCAAGGGCGTCTCCACCTGCGGCGTCTGCGATGGCGCCTTCTTCAAGGGTGAGGACGTCGCCGTGATCGGCGGCGGCGACTCGGCGATGGAGGACTCGATCTTCGTCTCCAAGTTCGCCGACGACCTGACGATCGTGCACCGCCGCGACGAGTTCCGCGCGTCGAAGATCATGGAGGAGCGGGCCCGCGAGCGCGACAACATCACGATCAAGACCCCGTACATACCCGAGGAGTTCGTCGCCGGCGACGACGGCAAGCTCGCCAGGATCCGCCTCAAGCAGGCCGAGACCGGTGAGGAGGAAGAGCTCGAAGTCGGCGGCGCGTTCGTCGCGATCGGCCACACGCCGCGGTCGGAGCTCGTGGTCGGCCAGGTCGACACCGACGACGAGGGCTATGTGGTCACCGAGGGCAAGTCCACTCGGACAAACCTGACCGGCGTGTTCGCCGTCGGCGACCTCGTGGACCACACCTACCGCCAGGCCGTCACGGCGGCGGGAACGGGCACGATGGGCGCGCTGGACGCCGAGTGGTACCTGCGCGACGTCCCGCCCTCGCCGGAGGCGCACTGGTCCGGCATGGCCGGCGAGGCGCAGCCGGAAGCCCACGACGCCGAAGAGCGCGCCGAGGTCAGCGCGAAGTAGGCCCCGGGCGACCGCCCCGGCGCGGTCGGCACCGCCACCGGTTCAAGGGCTGGTGGGGCAGCGCTCGAGCCGTCGCAATCGACAATGGATGGATTTCGGCGATCTGGGTGCCGAAATCGCACCATCGCCACGGCTGAGTCGGGTCAAGTGATCCATTCCCGGTTTCCGGGAATGGATCAACACGAGCTGGCCGGGGGTCGACTCGGGCGCTGCCCTACCCAGCCTCGATCCGCCGGCACAACCGGGCGCTGGGCTCGAAGGCGACCCCGGTAGCGCCCGCGACTCTCTAGAGTTGGCCGGGTAGCCGAATCCCCGGAAGGAGTGCGTTGCGATGGCTGTCGCTGAGGTGCCGAAGGTCAAGATCGAGAAGATCGGGCTCAAGCCGTTCCACGAGTTCGATGACGCCAACGAGACCTGGCCCAGGGGCGATCGGCCCGCGGCGATTCGCGAGGCAGCCGCAGAGTTTCGGGCTCGGTTCGCGACTCCCGAGAACAGGATCCGCGGTATTCGAACCGTCGACATCGCGTCAGCCGGCTACCCGCTGAAGTTCGCCTTCGGCGGCGCCGCGAAGGGGCCCAACCCCTACGTCAACATCATCAACCGGCTTCAGGTCGTCCAGTTCGAGGACTTCGACGGGCAGCTTCGGACGCTCGCCTACGAGCCGACCGTCCCGGAGGGCCCCGCCGAGGCGCCCTACTACGCGCAGCAGATCGAAAAGCTCGGCGACTTCCTCTCCTACAAAGTGCTGGCGACCATCTGGAACCACCCCGACGAGGCGCTGGCGAAGGTCGGCCTGCGCCCCGAGGACGTCGACTACGTCAGCTTCGACCACCTCCACGTGCAGGACCTGCGCTTCGTGCTCGGGACCACCGGGCCGATCCCGGGCGAGGGCGCTCCGCGGCCCCCACTCTTCCCCAACGCGAAGCTGATCGCGCAGCGCAAGGAGTGGGACACCTTCGCGTCGCTGCATCCCATGCAGTGGGCCTGGTACGTCGAGGACGGGCTCAAGGACCTGATCACCGACAACGTCGTCCTGGTGGACGGCGACGTCGAGCTGGGCAAGGGCGTGGCGCTCGTCTGGACGCCGGGTCACACCGACGGCAACCACTCGCTATGCGTCAACACCGACGACGGCGTCTGGGTCTCCTCGGAGAACGGCGTCGCCGCCGACTCCTGGCACCCGCACCTCTCCAAGATCCCCGGGGTCCGCAAGACCGCCGAGTTCTTCGGTCGCGAGGTGATCCTCAACTCGAACACGCTCGAGGACTCGATCGACCAGTACGACTCGATGGTCAAGGAGAAGGCGCTCGCCGATCCGAACCGCAACGACCCGCGCTACCTGAACGTCTTCCCCTCGTCCGAGATGGCGAGCTGGAAGCGCCAGTGGCCGGTTGTCCCAACGTTCGTCTACGGGGGCATCAACTCGGGCGTGGTCGAGCGCCCGCCCTCGCGAAACGGCGCCTGATCCGGAACCGGCATCGCGCCCGGCAGCCGTGCGGACTCGCCCAATCGGATAGCGCTTCCACCCAGCTAGCCTCGACGAGTGGACCGTCGCTCGTGGCTCTGGCTGTTGCTCCTCGCCTCGATCTGGGGCGCCAGCTACATGCTCATCAAGATCGGCCTCCGCGACATGTCGCCGGAGGTGGTGGCGTTCGCGCGGATCGCGCTCGCGGCAGTGGTGCTCATGCCCATGGCGGTGGCGCAGGGCGCCCTCAGCGGGCTTCGGGGCAGCCTCGGCGTGATCGCCCTCGTCGGCGCCATCCAGGTGGCCGGACCGTTCCTGCTGATCCCGATCGGCGAGCAGCACATCACCTCGGCGCTCGCCGGAATCCTCGTCGCGACGACCCCGATCTTCACCGCGCTCCTCGCGATCCGGTTCGACCACGCGGAACGGTCCGAGGGGCTCCGCCTCGTCGGGGTGGGCGTCGGCGTCGCCGGCGTTGCCCTGCTGTTCGGCTTCGATCTCGGCGGCTCCTCCGCGGCGCTGCTCGGCGGCCTCGCGGTCGTGCTGGCGAGCGTCGGCTACTCGGTCGGGAGCTTCGTCGTCAAGCACCGGCTCTCGCACGCTCGCCCGCTCGGCGTGGTCGCCTCGGTGATGACGGCGAGCGCGGTCATGCTGCTGATTCCGGCCATCGTCACCGCGCCGGCGAGCGGCCCGGGTCTCGGCCCCATCGCCGCGGTCGTGGCGCTCGGCGTCTTCGGGACCGGCGTCGCCTTCGTGATCTTCTACCTGCTCATCGGCACCGTCGGCCCCGCGCGGACGATGATCGTCTCCTACCTCGCGCCCGGCTTCGCCGTCGTCTACGGAGCGGCGCTGCTGGGGGAGGCGATTAGCGTGGCCACCCTCGTTGGCCTCGGCCTGATCGTTGGCGGTTCGTGGCTGGCGGTTTCCGGGACGATCCCGGGCTATCGGGCGTCGACGCCCGCTCGCGCACGGAGCAGCGGTGCAACCCGGTAGCGCTCCTCGCCCAGGAGCGCGTGCAGCTCGTCGAGGATCACGACCGCCCGCGCGAGGCCGATCGCCTCGCCCCATTCGAAGGGCCCGCGGGGCCAGTTGAAGCCCAGCCGCATCGCGGTGTTGCAGTCCTCCTCCGTCGCCACGCCCTGGCCCACGGCGAAGTGCGCTTCGTTGACGATCTGGGCGAGGATCCGGCCGAGCACGAGCCCCGGCGCGTCGCCGACCCATTCGGTGTGCTTGCCCGCGGCGCGGAAGTAGCGCTCCGCAGTGTCGGCCTCCCTGTCGCTCATCGACGCCCGCCGCGCGATCTCGACCACCGTCGCCTCCCCGAAGCTGGGCAGCGCGACGTGATGGATGGACGCTTCGAGCTCCGGGTCGCGCCGCCAGCCGGGATCGGCCTCCAGCGGGCCCGGATCCTCGGGTCGGTGCGGCCCCTCTCCGTACTCGTAGTACCCACGACCGGACTTACGGCCGTGGCGGCCGGCGGCGACTGTCCGCGCCTGAATCGGGCTTGGCTGCCAGCGCGGCTCGTGGAAGCTCTGTTCCCAGAAGGACTTGGCGACCTCGAAGTTGACGTCGACGCCCACGAGGTCCATGAGCTCGAACGGGCCCATCCGGAAGCCGCCTCCCACCCGGACGATCCGGTCGATCTGATCGATCGGGGCGATCCGCTCGCCGAGCAGGCGCAGGGCCTCGAGGGTGAACGGCCGAGCGAGCCGGTTGGCGACGAAGCCGATCGCGTCGGCGGCTCGGATCGGCTCGCGCCGCATGGCGTGCGCGACCTCCGTGGCCGCGACCACCGTCTCCTCAGACGTGTCGTCCCCGGCGACGATCTCGACCAGGCGCATCAGTGGCGGGGGGTTGAAGAAGTGCATGCCGCAGACCCGCTCGGGCCGCTCGACCCCCGCGGCGATCGCGGTCACGGACAGGGAGGAGGTGTTGGTGGCGAGGATCGCGTCGGGCCCGCAGAGCTCGGCGAGCTCGGCGAACAGTGCGCGCTTGAGCTCGAGATCCTCGGGCGCCGCCTCGACCACGAGCTGGCAGTCGCCCAGGTCCTCCACCCGTTCGACCAAGTGGAGCCGGCCCTCGGCCGCCTCGGCCTCGGCTTCGCTCCACATGCCGCGGGCAGCGCCCTTCGCCAGGCCGTCGGTCACCCGGGCCTGGCCGGCGCCGAGCGCCTCCCGGACTGGATCGTGGAGCCACGTCTCGATCCCGCCCAGGCAGGCGAGCTGGGCGATCCCGGCGCCCATCGTCCCGGCGCCGACCACTCCGACGCGCTCGATCCTCAGGACTCGCCCTTCCCTTGGACCTCGCCCTCCCAGTAGTCGACGGCGTCGTCGAGCCGGAACAGCGCCCGCACACCGGTCGCCGGGACCCCCGGCGCCTCCTGGCGAGCCAGCACCTTGCGTGAGTCCGGCTGCACCGCGATCTCGGGGGCGTTCATCTCACTCACCATCAGCACCCGGGTGGGGCGGTCACCGTGGTTCGTGATCTTGTGGGCACCACCTTCCCCGGTCTGGAACGCGACGACCTCGCCCGGCGTGAGCTCGCGCTCGCCCTCGGGCGTCCGGAGCGTCGGGGCTCCCGCGATGACCACGCAGAGCTCTTCGTTCGCGGCATGCCAGTGGTAGGGGCAGATGCTGTTGCCCGGCCCCAGCTCGTAGAGGCTCGCGCCGATTCGTTCGGCGCCCGCCTGCGAGCCGAGCCCGGCGCCTCGACTGCGATACCCGGGCTGCTCGCCACCCGCCTCCAGGGAGGGCTCGAACAGGTTGGCCGAGGTCGGTCGGCCGGCGGGGGCGCGAGCGGGATCCGGCTCCTCCGGGTCGTGGTGTTCGATCGCGCCCTCTGTCCGTAGCCAGCTCGCCATGCCGCCACGCTCCGGTGAAGACATCTCCTCGAGCACGCCCACGATCCCCAGCTCCGGATAGACGACCACGTCGGGGCCCCGCATCTCGCTCATGAACAGGCACCTGATCGGATCGTCGCTCGGATTGTCTATCGCGTGGCTGCCGTGCGGACCACGCGGGAAGGCGGCCAGCTCGCCCTCCCGCATCCCCCTCGTTCCGGCCGGGGTCCGCAGTGTCAGCGTGCCGCTCATGGCCACGAGAAGCTCCTCGTTGGCGAGGTGGTAGTGGAGGATGCCGGTGCTGCCCGGCTCGATCTCCCACAGGCTGATTCCCAGGCGGTCGCAGCCTGCCTGGTATCCAAGGCGCGCACGCCGGGCCCGGAAGCCGTACTCGGCGTAGCGGGTCACGTCCTCGTCGAAGATCGGGTCGAAGACGTTCGGCCGCGACGCCATGGGCGCTAGCGCCCCTTGAAGTCCGGCTTGCGCTTCTCGAGGAAGGCGTCCATTCCCTCGATCCGGTCCTCGGTAGCCATCGAGAGCTCATACAGGCGGCGCTCGTGCTCGAGGCCCTCGCTGAGGGCGCTCTCGTCGGCGGCGATCACGGCCTGCTTGCCGAGTCGCGCCGCGATGGGCGGGCGCTTGGCGATTCGCCGCGCCAGGTCCATGGCACGCTCGAGCCACTCGCCCTCCGGAGCGACCTCGTTGACGATCCCGTAGCGCTCGGCCTCGCGGGCGTCAAGCCGCCGCCCGGTCAGCACCAGCTCCATCGCACGCTGCTTGCCGAGCACCCGTGCCAGCCGCTGGGTGCCGCCCCCGCCGGGAATGATCCCGAGGGTGATCTCCGGCTGCCCGAATTCGGCGGTCTCGGAGGCGACGATCAGGTCGCACACGAGCGCGAGCTCGCAGCCGCCGCCCAGGGCGAAGCCGGAGACCGCCGCGATGAGCGGCGTCTTGACCGCGGCGAGCCGGCGCCAGAAGGAGGCCGCGGGATGGCGCAGCGACTCCTCGAAGGTGCGCTCCCGGAGCGAGCGGATGTCGGCGCCGGCGGCGAACACCTCGTCGGCCCCCGCGATGACGACGCACCGGATCTCCGGGTCGGCGTCGAAGCCCTCCAGGACCGTCGCCAGCTCGTCCATCAGCTCGGGGGAGAGTGCGTTGCGCGCGTCGGGCCGGTTCAGGCGGCAGAGCGCGACGTGCCCGTCGAGACTGGTCTCGACGAGTGCCCTCACCGATCCGCGCGCACCGGCGTCATCGCGTTGATGCCGGTCGCCGCGCGCCCGATGATCAGCTTGTGGATCTGCGAGGTCCCCTCGTACAGCGTGGTCACCCGGGCGTCGCGCAGGTAGCGCTCGACGGGATAGTCGTCGACGTAGCCGGAGCCGCCGTGGACCTGGATCGCCAGGTTCGCGCACTCGACCGCCGCCTCGGTCGCGTAGAGCTTGGCGATCGAGGTCTCGGTGGTGTTGGGCTCGCCCTTGTCCTTGAGGATCCCGGCCCGGCGGACCAGTAGCCGGGCCGCGTCCCGCCTCAGGATCATCTCGGCGATCATCTCCTGGACGAGCTGGAAGCTCGCGATCGGGACGCCGAACTGCTCGCGTTCCTTCGCGTAGTCGACCGAGGCCTGCACGCAGCCCTCGCAGATGCCGACGCACCCGGCGGCGACCGAGTAGCGGCCGGCCTCCAGGGCTGTCATCGCGATCGTAAATCCGTCGCCGACCTCCCCGAGCAGCGCGTCGTCGGCGACCTCGACGTCGTCGAGCCCGAGCGACGCCGTGTCCGAAGCGCGGAGCCCGAGCTTGCCGTGGATCTCCTGCGACGAGAAGCCCTCCGACTCGGTGGGCACGAGGAAGCAGGCGATCCCGCGATGGCGGTCGTCCGGGTTGGTCTGGGCGAAGATCAGCGCCACCTCCGCCACGTTGCCGAGCGAGATCCACATCTTCTGGCCCGTGATCCGCCAGCCGCCGTCGATCTTCACCGCGCGGGTGCGCATCGAGGACGGGTCGGAGCCGGCGTCCGGCTCGGTCAGGCCAAAGCAGCCGAAGGCCTCTCCCGCGCACAGCCGGGGGAGCCAGCGCTGCTTCTGCTCCTCGGTGCCCCAGCGCTCGATCGAGCCGCAGACGAGGGAGGTCTGCACTGACACTACGGTCCGGGCGGAGGAGTCGCCGCGGCCGATCTGCTCCACGATCAGCCCGTAGTTCACGTAGCTCAGCGACTGGCCGCCGTACTCCTCGTCGACCGTCGAGCCGAGGTATCCCATGTCGCCGAGGCGGCGGGCGAGCTCGATGTCGAAGCGGGACTCGCGGTCGTTGTCGCGCGCCCGGGGGATGATCTCGTTGTCGGTGAAGTCCCGGGCCGTCTCGGAGATCAGGCGCTGCTCGTCGGTCAGGTCGAGGTCCACGGCGGCTCCCCTATTCCTCGCCCAGCGCTTCTTGAAGGGAGAGCTGGAACGCCTCGGCGGCCTCCTTCGTCCTGGGGCCGGGGATCTCGAGGGCGAAGTCGTCGATCGCCGAGACGGGTTGGACCTCGCGCACCGTTGAGGCCAGGAACGCCTCGTGGGTCCCGAGCAGGTCGTCGACCCCGAACTCGCCCTCCTCGACGTGAAGCGCCTGGATGATGTGCGCCCGGGTGATCGACTCCAGAATGCCCGACCCGATGGAGGGCGTGCGCAGCCCGCCCTCGGGAGAGACCCAGAAGATCGTCGAGGTCGGGGCCTCGAGCACGATCCCGTCGGGTCGCACCAGCAGCGCCTCGTCGAAGCCCCGGCCCTGCGCGATGCGGGTGGCCTGCATGTTGGCCGCGTAGGAGAGCGACTTGACCCCGGTCAGGATGATCGAAGGCGAGTAGGTCACGGTCGCCAGGCGCACCGAGTGGCCCTTGTCCGGAAGGCTCTCGATCAGCAGGATCCGCCGCCCGCCACGGGTTACGACGATCCGAAGCTGAGCGTCGCCGGCGCCGAACGCCTCCAGGAGCGCGTCGAGCTCGCGCTCGAGCGGCTCGCGCTCCACCGTGAGCTCGATCGCTCCCGCCGAACGCTCGAGTCGGTCGAGGTGCTGCTTCAGCGCGAACGGGTGCCCCTCATAGAGGCGGATCACCTCGAACACTCCGTCGCCGCGGTACAGGCCGTCGTCCGGCAGCGCGATCGTCGCCTGGGCGGTCGGCGAGATCGACCCGTCCACGCTCGCCAGCTCCTGGATGGTCGCCACGTCGGTCACGTTGGGCCGAGGCTATATGAGTCGCGACGCCGTCCGCGCCTCATTGGGCCGCCGCCGGGTTCTCGACCAGCGTCGCCACTCCCTGGCCGACGCCCACGCAGAGGGCCGCGATCCCGTACCGCGCCTTGCGGCGGCGCAGCTCCCAGACGAGGGTCGTCATCAGACGGGCGCCGGAGCAGCCGAGCGGGTGACCGAGGGCGATCGCACCGCCGTTCGTGTTCAGGCGCTCCTCCTCGATCCCGAGCTCGGCGATGCAGGCGAGGACCTGCGCCGCGAACGCCTCGTTGATCTCGATCAGATCGACGTCGTCGAGCGACACGCCCGCGGCGTCGACCGCGCGGCGGATTGCCGGGATCGGCCCCACGCCCATGACGGCCGGGTCCACGCCGGCGACGCCGATGGAGACGATCCGCGCGAGCGGCTCGGCGCCCATCGCCTCGGCGCGCTCCGTCGATGCCATGACGAGACAGGCGGCGCCGTCGTTGAGCGTCGACGCGTTGCCCGCCGTGACGGTGCCGCCCTCGCGGAACGCCGGCCGCAGCTTGGCGAGCTTCTCCAGGGAGCTGTCCGCGCGGGGGCCCTCGTCGATCTCGACCGTGACCGGGTCGCCGCGCCCGCCGGCGGGCGGCGACTCCACCGAGATCATCTGCTCGGCGAACCGGCCCTCGCGGGTGGCGGCCACCGCGCGCGAATGGCTCTGCAGCGCGAAGCGGTCCTGCTCGGAGCGCGTCACGCCGTATCGCTCGGCGACGTTCTCGGCGGTCTCGCCCATGGACTCGGTCGAGTAGCGCTCGGCCATCCGGGGATTGATCAGGCGCCAGCCGAGCGCCGTGTCCTCCATCGTCTGCGGGCCGCGGGGCAGTCCGGCCTCGGGCTTCAGGACCACCCACGGCGCGCGGCTCATGGACTCGGCACCCCCGGCCAGGTACAGGTCGCCCTCGCCCAGTCGCAGGGCCCGCGAGGCCTGGTTGACCGCCTCGAGCCCGGAGGCGCAGAGGCGGTTGACGGCGACTCCGGGGACCTCGACGGGAAGCCCGGCGAGAAGCGATGCCATGCGCCCCGCGTCGCGGTTGTCCTCGCCCGACTGGTTCGCCGCTCCCCAGTAGACGTCGCGGACGGCCTCGGGATCGAGGCCGGTGCGCTCGACCGCGGCGCGGATGGTCTCGGCAGCCAGGTCGTCTGGCCGCACGCCCGCGAGAACGCCCCGGTAGCGCCCCATGGGCGTGCGCACGGCGTCGATGATGAAAGCGTCAGGCATGTTGGCGCGGGGCGTTACCCCCGAGTCTGGCCGGTGCCGTACTGTTGCTTGAGAGGTCCATGGACTTCATTCTCCTAAGCCTGGGCTCGATCGCGTTGATCGTCGTCGTGCTCGTTCTCGTCGCTCGCGCCTATCCCGGCAGCGGCGCCGACCTCGTCGACTGGCGGCCCACCCGCTCCTACGAGGACGAGGCACGTCTCGAGAGCGAGGACATCCAGCAGATGATCGAGGCGCAGAACGTTATGCGAAGGCGCCGCGGCAAGCCGGACATGACGCCAGCCGACGCCTCGCGGATGGCCCGCGAGGACCAGGAGATCCGCGAGCGCCAGCGCAGCTCCTACGACGATCGCCTCGACGAGCTGGAGGACGAACTGGGGGTCTGACCCCCTGGCGGGCGGGGAGCGGTGGCGCGGGCGTACATCGTCGGCTGCGGCTGTCGCGGGGGCACACTTGGGCTGCGCCTCCACCGGGCGGGGTGGCAGGTTCGGGGGACGACGCGGGACCCCCGGAACGCCGACCGGATCCTCGAGGCCGGCCTCGAGGCCGTGGTCGCCGATCCGGATCGGGTGGGGACCGTCCTGGAGCACGTCGGCGACGTGACAGTCCTGTTCTGGCTGCTGGGTTCCGCTGCCGGCGAGCCGGATCTCATCGAGGCGCTCCACGGCCCGCGACTCGAGCGGCTCCTCACGGAGCTCGTGGACACGCCGGTGCGGGGCGTGGTGTATGAGGCCGCCGGCAGTGTCCCGACGAAACAGCTCGAGCGCGGCGCGGCGATCGTCCGCGCGGCGTCCGAGCGCTGGCGTATCCCCGCGGAGCTCACCGAGGCGGACCCCGGCGACTGGGAGGGATGGCTGGAGGAGATGCTCGCCGCGTCCGAGCGGCTGATCGGCGCCTCCGTCGAGTGATTCGGGCGGCGCCTACTGGATCGGCTTCGGCTGGATCTGCCTGACGCCGGGCTTCGACCAGGGCGCCGAGTTCGGGACGTGCTTGCCGACTCCGGTGTCCAGCTTGCCGATGAGGGCGATGCCGCCGATCAGGACCACCGCGAGGACGGCCACAAACAGGCCGTAGAGCGCAAGCTGCCTGGCCTTGGTCGGCCCGTAGGTCTGGCCGACGACCGCGCGGCGCTTGTCCTTGCCCATCGCGTCGACCTCGGACTGCTCGTGGCGCGCGAGCCGCTCCTCGACGGGCTCGCGGTCGATGACCGTGTTCGGCCCGAGCGACGGTCCGGTGATTCCCGACTCGCCGTGCCCGCGACCCTCGCCGGTGTCGCGCGTTGTCTCCTCCATCCCTCCTCACACCTAAGCACATGGCCGGTCTTCTCGCCACCCCCAACCGGGCATCGATAGGCAACGTTGACGCGGGGACGGATACCGAATAGCCTTAACTCCGATAGGGATTAGGGAAAATAGGACGGAGGAGCTGCGATGGCTGACTACGCGAAGGACGTTTTGGTTGAGACCGACTGGGTCGCCCAGCACCTTGACGACGACGGGATCCGGATCGTCGAAGTCGACGAGAACCCCGCGCTCTATGCGGAGGCGCACATCCCCGGCGCGATCGGCTTCGATTGGAAGCATGACCTTCAGGACCAGGTGAAGCGAGACTTCCTCTCTCCGGAGGACTTCGGCAACCTGATGGGCAGCCGCGGCATCTCAAACGACCACACCGTGGTCCTCTACGGCGACCGCAACAACTGGTTCGCCGCCTACACGTACTGGTACTTCCTCTACTACGGCCACGACAAGGTGAAGCTGGTCAACGGCCCGCGCGAGAAGTGGATCGCCGAGGGTCGCGACACCACGACCGACGTCCCCTCGTATCCCGAGGCGACCTTCAACACGAGCGGCCCCGACGAGTCGATTCGCGCCCGCCGCCAGGAGGTCCTCGACGCGCTCAACGCCGGGAAGAGCCTCGTCGACGTCCGCAGCCCGCAGGAGTACTCCGGCGAGCTGATCGCCATGGCCGGCTACGAGCAGGAGGGCGCGCAGCGCGCCGGCCACATCCCCGGCGCGATCTCCGTCCCGTGGGCCCAGGCCGTGAACGAGGACGGCACCTTCAAGTCGGCGGACGACCTGCGCGAGCTCTACTCGTCCAAGGGCGTGATCGCGGACGGCGACAACGACGTGATCGCCTACTGCCGGATCGGCGAGCGGTCGGCACACACCTGGTTCGTCCTCCACGAGCTCCTCGGCATCGACGACGTCGTCAACTACGACGGCTCGTGGACCGAGTGGGGCAACCTGGTGGACGTGCCGATCGAGAAGGACGTCTGAGTAGGCCGATTCGCGCCGCGCGAACCGAAGTTGGGCAACTAGGGCCCGGGGCGTTCGCGGGGGCCGTTGTCCTACTTGCCCTGTTCCGGGGAGTCCACCCGCTCCAGGAAGTCCGACAGGATCCGGGCGGTCGCACCCCAGATCATGTGCTCCCCGATCTCGTAGGTCGGGGTGCGGATCGGCACCCCGCGGCGGATGAGGCGCCGCATGGCGAATCCCTCGCGCAGCTGGTCCAGGCTGAACATCAGGACGGCGGCGACCTCGCTCGGGTTCGGCCGGAAGCGCAGGCCGTCAGGGATGGTCCCGACGAATGGGTGCACCTTGTAGCCGGTGACGAAGGTGCCCACCGGGGGCAGGGCGCCCGCGACGTCCACCTCATCAGGGCTTAGACCGATCTCCTCCTCGGCCTCGCGGAGGGCCGTGTCGAGAAGCGCCTCGTCCGGACTGTCCGGGCGGCCGCCCGGGAAGGAGATCTCGCCGGCGTGGCGCCTCAGGTCCAGGCGGCGCTCGGTGAAGACGAGCCCGGGGCGCTCCGAGTGGCCGAATAGAGGGAGGAGCACCGCGGCATTGGTCCCGCCCGGCGCCTTCATCGCCTGCGCCTCCTCGGGGCTCAGCAGGACGCTCGCGAGGGAATCCACCGCGCCTAGATGATGACCGGGACGGAGCCGCCGTCGACGCTCCACGCCGCCCCGGCGACGTAGGAGGCGCGCTCCGAGCACAGGAAGACGATCGCGTCCGCGATCTCGGCGACCTCCGCCAGCCGACCGATCGGGCGTCCGGATCCCGCCGCCTCGAGCGCCGCCTCGCGTGAGTCGTGACCCGACAGCTCGGCGGCCTGGTCGAGGAGGCCGCCGGGGGCCATCCACAGGTCCGACTTCACCGGCCCGGGGCAGATCGCGTTCACCAGCACGCCCTGCTTCGCGTACCCGTCGGCGAACAGGCGCGACAGGGACAGCTCCGCCGCCTTCGCCACCGAGTACTCGGGCATCTGGCCGCTCGGGCGCTTGGCGGCGCTGGAGCAGACGTTCACCACCCGGCCCCAGCCGCGCTCGGCCATCGCGGGGATCGCGGCCCGCATGGCCCGCATCGGGGCCATCACGTTGAGCTCCCATGCCGCGTCCCAGTCATCGTCGGGCACATCCAGGAGCCGACGCCTGGACGCTGTGCCCGCATTGTTGACGAGCACGTCAAGGCCGCCGAACCGCTCGGAGGCCGCGGCGACCATTCGCTCGCCCGCGTCCGGCTCGGTGATGTCGAGGACGAGAGCCTCGGCATCCCCGCCGGCAGCGGAGGCCCGGCTGACCGCCTCGGCGAGCGCCTCCGCCGACCGCGCGACCAGGACGACCCGGGCGCCCTCGCCGCAGAGGCGCTCGGCGACGGCGAGCCCGATGCCGTGGCTGGCGCCGGTGACGGCGCACGCCCGTCCCTCGAGTCCCATGTCCATCGGCTCGCTCCCGGCCGTCAGCCTGCGGACTCGACGCGGTCGGTGATGCTGACCTCGTCCTCGTGCGCGATCAGCCGGTGCACGGGGCACTTGCCGGCGATCGTCCGCAGGCGGTCGGCTTGATCGCCGGTCAGCTCGGTGGGCACGCGGAGGGTGACCTCGAAGGCGCTGGGCCGGCTCGCCTCGCCGACCTCCATCTGGACCTCGACCTCGACCTCGCCGAGGTCCCAGCCCTTGCGATCCGCGTACATCTCCGTCGTGATCGCGGTGCACGCGGCGAGCGCGGCGGCGACGGTGCGGATGGGGGAGGGGCCCTCGTCGCCGCCTCCGGCCTCCTCAGGCTCGTCGATCACGAGGCGGTGACCGCCCTGGATCTCGACGTCGTGCGTGAAGCCCTGCCGGCGGCGAGCCGTGACCCTAACCATCGGCGACACCCGCATCGCGGCCCTGGAAGAGCTCGGGGTCCGGGACATCGGCGTACCGCGCCATCGCGAACGCCAGGTCCGAGGCCCGGTTGACATAGCGAAGCACCGCGTCCGACGCGAGCCCGTCGTCCTCCTTCAGCGCGACGACGCGCCGCTCGGCGCGACGGATCGCGGTCCTGGCCACGTCGAGCTGCGCCGACAGGGTCGTCCCGCCGGTGATCACGAACTTCGGCGGCAGGTCCACCCGATCCATGTACCGGTCGATCAGCGACTCCAGCGTCTCGACCATTCCGTCGTCGATCCGGCTGATGCCCTCCTGCAGGCGCCCCTCGGCGTCGGGCGCGGTTGCGAGCTCGGCGCCGGCGACGAAGAGCTCGCCCTGAAGCCGGAGGATGTCCGCGGCGAGCTCGCCGTCCTCGGGGCCGCAGAGCGAACGCGCGACGCCGAGCGCGGAACCCGCCTCGTCGACCGAGCCGTAGGCCTCCGTGCGCGCGTCGTCCTTGGCGACCCTGCCTCCGTACCAGAGCGAGGTGGTGCCGTCGTCACCCTTGCGCGTGTAGATGCGCGTCACGTGCCAGGACCCTAGCGCGAGCGCGGGGCTCAAGCCCCGGCCTCACGTCCGCCTCAGCTCAGCGGGTTGAAGACGATGCCCGTCAGCAGCTTGGGGAAGAAGAAGGTCGACTTGGGCGGCATCGTCTCCCCGGCGGCGGCGACCTCGCGGACCTGCGAAACGGGAGTCGGCCGCAGGATGAAGGCGCAGTCGTACTCGCCCTCGCCTACCAGCCGGCGTGCCTCGTCGATTCCCTTGGCGTATCCGAGGCCCCGCTTGCCCTCGATGTCCTCGTTGCTCATCGCGAGCGCTCCCTTGAGGACGAGCTCCTCGAGGATCACCGCGTCGAGGCCTCGATAGGCCGCCGAGTGCTCCGGGAGCGCCGCGTCGAGGGCACCCGGCTCGCGAAGCCGGAGGCGCAGCCGCCGATCCCGGTCGATGAACCCGTAGACGCCCGTGCCGTCGACGCCGGCGGGATCGATCTCGCCTGCCTCAACCTCCTCGACGTCGAAGTGCTCGCGGATTCCCCGGTCGAGCTGGCCCGGATCGAAGCGCTTGAGCATCCTGTGCGTCCCGAAGATCGTGAGCCCCGGGTCCTCGAGCGATACGAGGCACATCAGCGTGTAGCGATGGAGGCCGTCGCCGCCGATCTCGTCGGCGTAGATGCGGGCCGTCTCGTAGCGGTGATGGCCGTCGGCGATCAGCAGCTCGGCGTCGGCGAGGCCGGCCGCCACCGCTTCGTGAGCCGATGGGTCGGCGATCCGCCACACGCGGTGAACGGTGCCGTCTGAGTCGGTGACCTCGTCCCAGGGCTCGGAGTCGAGATGCGGCTCGATGTCGTCCCACACGTTGCCGGGATGCAGCGAGAAGATCGGCGAGAGGTTGTGGCGTGTCGCCCGGGTGAGGCGCAGGCGGTCCTCCTTCGGTCCGGGCTGAGTGCGCTCATGGGGTCGCACCAAGCCGGGGCCGTAGTCGGTGACCCGCACGCGCACGAGTACGCCGTGGCGCGTGCGCCGCCCTCCGTCGGGGGTCGAGTACTCCTGCGTGAGCGCCCAGACCGCGGGCTCGCGGTCGGCGCTGAGCACCCCGTCTAGCGCCCACGCCTCGAGCGTCTCCGCGGCGTGCTCGTACGGGTCGCCGCCTCCCGGCGAGCGGGGCAGGTCGATCTCCACCACGTTGAAGGGCGACCGCGACAGGAGCTCGGCGCGCTGGGCCTCGTCGATGACGTCGTAGGGCGGAGCGGTCACGTCGGCGAGCGACGGGACGGCCGCGAGGCTGTAGTGCAGAGCGTTGAGCGGCTTGACCTCGGCCATGGCCGGCGAACCCTAGCCGCAGTCCTTGCCCCGGGCCGGTAAGGGCAGGACAAGCCGACGGGGAACCGGCGCAGGGCGCGAGACTCCGATCTACCATTCCGCGCCGTGACGGATCGGAAGCGAAGGATTCGGAAGTGGATTCCGGCGGCGGCGGCGGTGCTCGTGGCGATCCCACTTGGCCTGGCGCAGCTTTCGAGCGGGGCCGAGGACCCGCTCAAGGCCTGCCTGGAACAGCTCGCCTCGCCGGAGCCGGATGCCGACGCGGCCCAGCCGGCGGATCCCGAGGCGGCGTCCGGGCCCTGCGCCCTGCGCAGTGCGCCCGAGACCTATGCCGACCTGGCGGACGCGAGCAATGCGGTCGCGCAGCGGGTGGCGGCGGACTCCACCGCCGACTACGCGGCGGCGGCACGGGAGCGCTCTCGCCTGGCCGAGGCGAGCGCAGCTCCGGTCCCAGGAGCCAACGGGGTCTGGCGCCCCGTCGGCCGCGGCCCGCTCCGCGCCGACGATCCGAACTACCCGAGCACCTATGGAGACGGCTTCGCGAAGCTCTCGGGGCGGGTCTCGGACTACGCGTACGACTCCCGGCACAAGATCCTGTACGCCGCCGTGGCCAGCGGTGGGGTGTGGGAGTCGGGCAACACCGGCAAGAGCTGGCACTCGATCGGCGAATCGCTGCCGACGCAGACCGTCGGCTCGATCGCGTACTCGCCGGCACAGGGCGGAACGCTGATCGCGGTCACCGGAGACAACGCCTTCGGCGGCAACACCTACGGCGGGCTGGGCGTGTACCGGTCCACCAACAACGGCCGGACCTGGCAGCGCGCAAAGGGGCCGCCCAGCGGCGCCCAGGGCTTCAAGGCAGCGGTTGACCCGACGGCCCCGAAGGTCATCTACGCCGCGACCGGCGCCGGCCTGTTCCGCTCGAACAACGACGGGCGCTCGTTCAACAACGTCGATCTGCCCACCGGCAAGCGGTGTCAGGGCAACACGTTCAGCAAGTCGAACTGCTTCTTCGCGAACGTGGTCACCGACGTCGCCGTCCAGGCGCCCGACCACTTCGGCCACAAGGGCGGGACGGTGCTGGCTGCGGTGGGCTGGCGCGACGGGACCCGCAAGAACTTCAACGGCGTCCCGGAGGCGCCCGCCAACGGCCTCTACCGTTCGGCCTCGGGCCGCCGGGGCACCTACAAGCGCCTCGCCGTGAACACCAACGGGTTCGCGCCGCAGCGGCGCATCGGACGCGTCGAGCTCGGCGCCGCCACCGGCCTGAGGCAGAACCACGGCTACGTCTACGCCGAGGTCCAGGATGCGATCCTCTTCAACAAGGGCACCGTCGAGGGGCTCGACACCCCGAACAAGGGGGCGTTCGGATTAACGCCGACCGCCACCCCGACCTACCTCAACGGAATCTACGTCTCGAAGAACTTCGGCCGGACGTGGACGCTGATGGCCGACGACAACCAGATGCTCTCACCGACGAGCGGATCGGTCCTCGCGCAGCTCACCCCACTCGGGTTCGGGCCCGGCATCCAGTCCTGGTACGACGAGTGGATCAGGCCGGACCCGACGAAGCAGATCGGCGGCGTGCCGACAAGGCTGGTGTTCGGGCTCGAGGAGCTGTATGAGAACCGCGAGCCAGTTCCGCAGAACGGGCACTCGGACTTCAAGGCGATCGGTCCTTACAACGCGAACGGCGGGGCGTGCCTGCTCGTGCTCGCAACGCCCGCCTGCGCGAAGGCGCAGGGCGCCGACCCGAGCAGAACGACGACCCATCCCGACCAGCACGCTGGCATCTTCATCGGCGACGGCAAGGGCGGCGTGACGCTGGTCGCCGGCAACGACGGCGGCAACTACACCCAGCACGTGAGGGGCCTCACCTCGGACTTCACGCCGCAGGGGTTCGGCAAGGGAGCGCAGGCCGGGTTCCACACCCTGCTTCCGTACGGCGTCGCGACCGCGAAGGACGGGGTCACATATGCGGGGCTCCAGGACAACGGCGAGATCAGGATCGCGCCCAACGGCCGTCAGACCGAGGTGTTCGGCGGCGACGGCGTCTTCACCCAGGTGGACCCGAACCACAGCAAGATCGCGTACGAGGAGCTCCCCGAGGCCGGCATCAACGTGACCACCAACGGCGGCAAGACGTGGCGCGACATCGATCCGTTCGTCGACAACGCCTCGTTCTACGCGCCCCTGGTCATGGACTCGTCCAACCCCAACCACCTGCTCACCGGCGGGCGCCAGATCGTCGAGACGACCAGTGGCGCGCAGACCGGCTCCTCATCCGACACCGATTGGAAGACGGTGTTTGGCCTCGGGCGCAGCAAGCAAGGCGTCGACAACCAGGTGTCCGCGATCGGGGTCCGCGGCCGGAGTGTGTACGCGGGGTACTGCGGCGGCTGCGACCCGGTCCGCGACCACGTCAAGTTCTTCTCCGGCCTGGCGACCAATGTCGGCGGCAAGAAGCCGCCGAAGCCGGGCACGTCCAACGGTTGGCACAGGGTGCCCGCGCACGGGCTGCCGCAGCGCTTCATCTCCAACGTCACGATCGACCCGCGCAATCCCAGGATCGTCTACGCGACGCTTGGGACCTCCGACCTGCGCCCGTATGCGCCCCCGAACGCAACCGGGGCGAGCGGTGAGTCGGCCGGTGGTGGCCACATCTACAAGTCGACCGACGGCGGGCGCCACTTCACTGACATCTCGGGGAACCTCGAGAAGGTGCCGGCGCTGTGGTCGGTGGTCCGCCACGGTCAGCTGATCGTCGCGACCACGATGGGCGTCTTCATCTCGCGCGGCACCTCCGGCGGCCATTACGCGCTTCTCGGCCACAATCTGCCCGCGGCTCCGGTCTTCAGCATGCAGCTGGTACCGGGTCATGCGCGCCAGTTGGTGATCGCAAGCCTGGGCCGGGGCGTCTACCGCTACACGTTCCCCAAGGGCCAGTAGCCGACACGGCGCGCGCTCCCTTGTCACAGTAGGCGGAGTGGCAGGCTCCGCAGGGGAGAAGGCGCGCGTTCGGCGCGATGCGTCACGCCGCGGTCGAGCGGTGGCGGGCGCCCTCGCCGCGCTCGTCGTGCTGGCGGGGATCTGGGGGTCGGCGCCCGGAGCGGGGGCCAACGTCAAGCCGCCGAAGCCGGTTCCCGCCTGGTACATGACGGCGGGCAACGTCACCGACCTGAAGCGCCAGGCCAAGCACAGCGCGTGCGTGTTCGCGAAGCGTCAGCCGAAGGGCCGCCGGCTGCTGCTTTTGGACTTCGGGGCCGCGCAGAAGTACCGAGACGGGACCTTCGGCTCCTCGCTGAGGGGGATCCGGCGCTTTCGCAACGCTGGAATCCTGAAGGCGCTCCAGGCGGCGGCGAGGACGTACCACCGCTGCCACCGCAAGGGCTCGGTGACGATCGCGTACGGCAACACGAACTCGATCCCTGGCTACATGAGCGAGGCGGACGCGCGCGAGGCGGGCCTCCATCAGTCCCTAACGGTGAAGCGCCTCGAGCGGTTCCAGAAGACGCACCACTACCGCCACCAGTCGGCGGCGGCCGCGGGCGACATCGAGCCCGGGTTCGGCTTCCCCGGCGTCAGCAAGGCGCTCGTCCGGGGCGCCAACGGCGGGGTCCCGTACTACGACTTCGGCAACGCCGGCGGCTGCCCGGGCCAGCCGGGCTCGCAGGGCTGCTACAACGGCTGGGACCTCGGCGACCTCGGCGAGGTCTCCGCGGGTGGCCGCTCGCTGGCGCTTCCCGAGATCTACCGCTCCTATGAAGCGACCCAGTGGGCCAGGGTGCAGCGCCACTGGGAGGGGGACTACTCCTTCGCCGGCGTGACTGGCAGCCCGATCGAGCCGCTATCGCCCTCGCAGGGCTGGGTTGCGCTCAAACGACGCGCCGACCACGTGGGTCGAGAGCTGATCACCATCCGCAACGCCGGCTCGCGAGGCGCGTCGAAGGCCGGGACGCTCGGAGGCCCAATGACGGGAACCACTCGAACGCATCTGGTGTCGAGTCCGGAGCCGTTCTTCTCGACCAGCATCATCTACCCGATCCGCAACGCGTGGGTTGCCTCCGACCATCGCCGGTTCCTCGCCGTCGAGGCGGGCGCGGACCCCGTCCACCGGTCGACCGGCGTGCTCGGGATCTTCCGCCAGGACTATCTCCGCGTCAGCCAGAGCGAGCGCGTGGTCCAGGTGCCGGGGGCCGGTCGCCTGCGGCTCACTCGAGCTCCTGACGGCAGCGGGCGCGCAACCCTGAGGGGTGGAGCCGACACGCTTCACTTCACCAGCCGGCGGGGAATCACCGGGACCCTCGACCTCGGAAGCGGGGAGGTTGTCGTGGACTCGAGCACGGGCGGGGCGCCGTGAGGCTCCGAGGTCGTCATCTGCTCGGCATCGCGACGGCGATCGCGCTCCTTGCCATCGCTGCGGGGGCGCTCGGCGCGACCGGGTCGCTCACGTATGCGGGCTGCATCGCCAACGCGGGCATCGACGACTGCCGCGAGGCGCTCCACAACTCCTTCGGCAACAACGTCGGCTTGGCGGTCAGCCCCGACGGGACGACGGTGTACGTGGTGGCGGTCGAGGGCACGCTGACCGAGCTGAGCAGCCGGGCGGGAAGCGGTCTGGACTACGAGGGCTGCTTCGCGGACCGCGGGGCCCACGACTGCCGGGACATCCCTCACGACTCGCTCGACGCGGCAACCGGGGTGGCGGTCAGCCCGGACGGCCGGTCCGTCTACGTGACGTCGGCGCAGCGAACCAATGCGGTGACCCGCTTCAAGCAGGACCCGACCGGCGCGCTCACGTACCGCGGCTGCATCGCCAACGGTGGGGCCAATGCCGGCACCGGAGGCTGCAAAGGGGTGCCGCGAAACTCACTGGACTCCAACGAGGCGGTCGCCGTGAGCCCCGATGGGGGCTCCGTCTACGTCGTGTCCTCGGACAGCGATTCGATCACCAGTTTCGAGCGCGAGGCCAACGGCGCGCTGAGGTATCGCGGCTGCGTTGCAAACCGGGGCGCGCACGGCTGCGGTAAGCCCAAGCACGATTCGCTTGGCGGCGCCCTCGACGTCGCGGTCAGCCCCGACGGGCGCTCGGTCTACGTCGTCTCGCTCGACGGCAACGCGATCACCCGCTTCGACCGTCAACCAAATGGTTCGCTCATCTACAAGAACTGCTTTGCGAATGCACGAGCCCACGGCTGCCGGAAGCCGAAGCACAACTCGCTCGGTGGCGCGGACGCGGTCGCCGTGAGCCCTGACGGGAAGTCCGTGTACGTGGCGTCCCTGGGCGGCGGTGCGATCACGCAGTTCGAGCGCTCCCCGGGCGGCCGGATCACACCGCGCGGATGCCTTGCCAACCGCGGCTCGCACGATTGCCGCGCGCCGAAGGCGAATTCGCTGCACGCGGCCGACGGCGTCGCGGTGAGCCCGGAGGGTCAATCCGTGTACGTGAGCTCGATGACGGGGCCGAGCGTCAACGGCGGTGCGGGCGCCGTCACGCATTTCAAGCGCCGCGGCGATGGCTCATTGGCCGACAAGGGGTGCTTCGCGGATCACGGGAAGTACGGCTGCCGCGCCCCGGGGCTCGACTCCCTCGGCTCGCCGGAGTCGATCGCGGTCGACCCCGATGGAGCCAAGCTGTTCGTCGGCGGCTACGGGCGCGAGCTCTCGATCTTCCGGCGTGCGACCGGGTAGCCACCGGGCGCGGTAGCGTCGTACGACGAGCGCGCCATCGGAGAGGACGTGCATTGCGTCGTCCGGACGCGGTTGGGCGCGCTTTGGCGCGCCGGTGCAGACCACGTTCAGGTACAGCGGAATCGAATGAGGACGGCTGCCGCGCATGCCACGATCGCCCCTCGCCGCGGGCCCCGGCACCTCACGGGCGCGGGTATATGACTGGGCCGGGGCCTCAGTTTGGGGTGGCAGCGGGCTTCGCCGAGGGCTGCGGGCGCACTGCGACGTCAAAGTCGATCCACACGTCGGCGCCACCTCCATCGGTGTTGCGGGCCGCGACCCTGCCGCCGTGGACCTCTGCGATCGCCTTGACGATCGCGAGGCCGAGGCCCGTTCCCTCGGTCGACCGGGCGGTGTCCGCGCGGCGGAAGCGTTCGAAGGCATGCGGGAGGAAGTCGGCCGGGAAGCCGCCGCCCTCGTCGCTCACGTGGATCTCGACCCGGCCATCGACCGCCCGGGACCAGACGCGGACGGTCCCGGCCCCGTGGCGCAGCGCGTTCTCGACCAGGTTGCCGATCGCCTGCTCCACCCGCATGCGGTCGGCCTCGACGGCGCCGTCGACCTCGTCCTCGAAGACGAGCCGGCGCCCGTCGCGCTCCGCGCGATTGCTCATACGGTCGCGCATAGTCGCGAACAGGTCGCCGATCTCGATCGGCTCGAGCTTCAGGCCCAGCCGGCCCTTGTCGGACCGCGCGATGACGAGCAGGGACTCGGCGAGCTGCGAGAGCCGGTCGGCCTCCTCGATCGCCGAGGCGATCGCCGTTCGCAGCTCTTCGTTCGTGGCCCCGTAAGCCAGGGCGAGCTCCAGCTCCGCCCTGTGTGCGGCGAGCGGCGTGCGCAGCTCGTGGCTCGCGTCGTCGACGAACGCGCGCTCGCGCTCGAGTGCAGTCTCGAGGCGGTCGAGCATCTGGTTGAGGGTCTCGCCCAGACGGTGGAGCTCGTCCTGCGCCGGCGGCACCGGCAGGCGCTGCCCCGAGCCGGATGCGGACACTTCGGCTGCGCGGCGGCGCATCGCCTCGACTGGGCGGAGGGCCGCGCCCACTGTCCAGTACGCGGCGAGGGACGCGAGCAGCAGCGCGATAGGGCCGCCTATGAGAAGCAGTCTGAGCAGGCTCGCAAGGGCGTCGTCGCGGTTGCCGAGCGAAGCGCCGACGACCGCGATGAGAGTGGGTCCCTCGAACTCGAACGGGTGGGCGATGAAGCGCTCCGCTTCGCGGTTGCCGCCGCGATGCGGCCGCTCGAACGTGATCTCGTGCCGCGAGGCGCTTGCGGCCTGGGGGCGAGTGAGAACGGGGCGGGTGTGTTGCCGCTCCGGGCTGAACAGATTGCCCGAGGTGGTCAGCACCTGAGCGAACTCCTCCGCGTGGCCGTCGAGGACCTGGCGAGCGGCTTCCCCGATGCCCGCATTCTGGACTCGTATCTCCCTGATCAGCTGCTGGCTTCGCGATCGGAGGTCCTGGTCGATCGAGCGGTTGAGCGATGACTCGAGGCGCAGGTAGAGGAAGAGGCCGGTCGCGGCGAGGACGATCGCCATCACCGCGGCGAATACCAGCGTCACCCGCAGCCTGATCGGGATGCGGCTCACCCGCCGCCGTCCTCTCGCAGGCGGTAGCCCGCCCCGCGCACCGTCTCGAGGCTCGCGGTGCCGAACGGACGGTCGATCTTCCTTCGCAGGAGGCGGATGTAGGAGTCGACGACGTTGGAGCGGTTCTCGTAGTCGTAGTCCCACGCGTGCTCGAGCAGCTGGAAGCGGGAGAGCACCTCACCGGGGCGGCGCATGAAGGTCTCCAGCAGGGAGAACTCCTTCGGCGAGAGCTGGATCTCGGCGTCGCCGCGCCACGCCCTGCGGCGCGCCGGGTCGAGCCGGAGGTCGCCGACCTCGAGCTCGGCCGGCCGCTCGACCGGGCCGCGACGCACCAGGGCGCGCAGGCGGGCGAGGAGCTCGGCGTAGGAGAAGGGCTTGGTGAGGTAGTCGTCGGCGCCGCTGTCCAGGCCGGCGATGCGATCACGGACGGCGTCGCGGGCGGTGAGCATCAGGATCGGCGCCCACACCCCCTTCGATCGCAGTTCACGGCAGACCTCGAAGCCGTCCGCTCCAGGGAGCATCACGTCGAGGATGAGCGCGTCGTACTCGGTCGCGGCGGCCATCCACAGGGCCTCCTCGCCGTCGCCCGTCACGTCGACCGCCATGCCCTCCTTGCGCAGGCCGCGCCGGATCAGGCCGGCCATCTTGACGTGGTCTTCGACGATCAGAACGCGCATCGCAGTTGCACCCCGAGCGGAGCATCGTGCGTGCAGATGAAAGAACGATGAACGAAACCACGCGGGTCTGCGCGGGAGCCCCGACTTTTCAGCCCCCTGTCATCTGCGCCGCGTAGGACTCCGCGCGAACGCACCATCGATAGGAGGTCATCCAATGAGAGTCAGGAGCAATCGGCTCGCGCTCGCACTCGCCGCACTCGGGGTCGTCGGCATCGGCGCCCAGGCCGCGGCGTGGGGCCAGAGCAACCCGGCGCCGGTCATGCGTCACTACCACCCGCACATCGACCCGGCGCACTTCGGCCGCAAGATCGACAATCGCTACCTGCCGTTCAAGCCGGGCACGAGGACCGTCGCGAAGGGGGTCGCCGAGAACGGCAAGACGCCCCAGCGCGACGCCCAGGTCGTCACCGATCGGAAGCGGAAGGTCGACGGGGTGAAGTGCGTCGTCGTCCGCGACACGATCACGTCGCGCGGCAAGCCGGTCGAGCGGACCTTCGACTGGTACACGCAGGACAAGCACGGCAACGTCTGGTACTTCGGCGAGAACTCCAAGGACTACCGGCACGGCCACTGGGTCAAGAGCGACGGCTCATGGGAGGCCGGCGTCCACGGCGCGAAGCCGGGGATCATGATGGAGGCCCATCCGAAGCGCGGCGACTCCTACCGGCAGGAGTACTACCGGGGCCACGCGGAGGATCAGGCGAAGGTGCTCGGCAAGACGGGACGAGTCACGGTGCCGGCCGGCACGTACCGGCACACGATCGGCACCAAGGAGACGTCACGGCTCGAGCCGGGCGTCGTGGAGAAGAAGTGGTACGCCCGCGGCGTCGGCGAGATCAAGAGCAAGGACGTCAAGGGCAGCAAGGAGGCGTTCCGGCTGGTGAAGGTGACGGACTGAGCGGCGTGGCCCCAGCATCCGTGGCGGACGGGCAATGGATTCGGCCCGTCCGTCGGGCCTCTGGAGATTCGAACTGGCGATCGGGGTGCCCGGATTCGAACCGGGGATCTCGCGGACCCAGACCGCGCGCGATGACCAGACTTCGCTACACCCCGAGAAAAATCGAGTCTAACCAGGCCTCTTGAGTGAGATCCATCCATGCTTGCAGGCGCGCACGAAACTCGGTGTCGTGGGCACGGACTGTGATCACGCCGTACTCGCATCGCCAAGTCCGCCCTGACAGCTTGCCGCTGTTCGACTTCCGCTGAAAGCGGATCAGTTGCGGATCGACGCCCAACCCGATGCTCCAGAAGGCGACCAGATGATCCAGATCCTGGTCGGCGTGATATTGGATCCAGTACTTGACTGGGTTCTTCGAGAAGCGGCGGATCCAGTGGTCAGCGAGGCGAGCCACCTTGGGGTCAGAGTTCGCGAGCCCAACCGTGCTTCGATCCCGCTTGGAGCCCTCGCCGATGTACATGCAGACGAAGTCGACGAACGTTGGCTCCAGGCTAAGGTCCGCGTACTGGGCCAATCCTCTTTGGTACGCCGCCTCGCGGAGTGCCTTGTGCCGTTCAACCTTCAGGCGGGCACCCTTGGCGCGAGCTCGTGCCCTGGCGGGGGAGTCGCGGTACTTGATCTCGGGGTCGGGTAGGTCCTCGATCCAGTAGTAGATCGTGGTCTTCGGGAGCGCAAGGCACTCCGCGATCTCATTCAGCGACATCCTCCGCTCGGTTCTCAGCTTCCGTGCCTTCTCCCTGATGCAGGCCGGGTAGGTCATATGCGCCGATCGAACACATGTGTGGGGTATCCGCTTCGCTCCACTAGACGCTAGATGTGGATTTCACGTTCGGTCCCCCTGCGACCACGAGCGCCGCCGACGATCGTCTTCAGCGGCAGCGGCTCGGTAGCGGCGGCCTCTTGAAGGAGTCTGTAGAAGAGCAAGCCAGGGTGGCGCGAGTGGCGGCGATTGAAGCGAAAGGTGAACTCGTCGAGGTAGAAGTCGAGCTGGTGCGGCTGAACCGAGCCCTGGTGGGTGCCCAAGAGCCAGCGCTTTAAGAGCGCCAGGACGCGGTGGACGTGGGGCATCGAGGCAGAGGCCGGCCTGCCGGAGCGCGAGACGTTGATCGGCAGGTGCCGGTAGCCGAGCTCGGGCAGGCTCTTGTAGACGTTCCAGCCGTCGGTGCGGACCTCCGATCCGGGCTCGATCGCATCGCAGATGAACGCCTCGAGGCGGGCTTTGTCAGCGGCTCGACCCGGCTTAAGCGCACCCGGCCGGCGATCTCGCGCCGTTTTCCTTCCCGGACCTCGACCGCGACCACCACCGGCGACTTGTCCTCGGTTTGGCGCCCCGCCATCCCGACCTCGCGCCCGCCGACGTAGCCCTCGTCGACCTCGACCAGCTCCCGAAGCAAGTCGCGGCCGGGGCGCACCATCGCCCGCCTCAGCTTGTGCAGGTGCGCCCAGGCGGTCTCATAGGAGCCGAGGCCCATCGCCCGCTGCAATCCGAGGGCGCTCATCCCCTGCTTGGAGGCGACCAGCTGCCAGATCGCCGAAAACCAGGCCAAAACCGGGGTCCTGGTGCCGGCGAACAGGGTGCCCGCCGTGAGCGAGGTCTGGCGCCCGCAGGCGCGGCAGACCCAAAGGGAGCGCTTCGTCTTCCAGGCGTCGGCGGAGCCGCATGCCGGGCAGCGAAAGCCGTCAGGCCAGCGCAGTCGCTCGAGGTAGGCGAG
Source organism: uncultured Actinomycetes bacterium (assembly GCA_963702195.1). Taxonomy (GTDB): domain Bacteria; phylum Actinomycetota; class Thermoleophilia; order Solirubrobacterales; family 70-9; genus AC-56. Next base: position 1,214,602 of record OY969725.1, read on the forward strand.
GCAGGCCTCCTCGTCGCCGAAGAAGCGCTGGAACTCGGGCCAGGTGCGCGGATAGTCGTGCCCGGCCACCGGCCGGTCCTCGCGCGCGCCTCCCTCGGTGAGATCCATCCAACACTAGATACAGCGTTCACTGGACGGAAGCGGATACCCCACACACATGTTCGCATGAGGGCCGGACGGAATCCGCCGGGTTTGCTGACCCTGCGGACGGGCACTTGTGAGCGCGATGGGAGCAAGGAGGCTGGATGCCTGAGCTGATCGTCGGGCCCATGTTGCGGTACCTCGGAGAGCGGGACGCCACCGTCTGGGTCGAGACCGACGAGTCGTGTGACGTCGAGATCCTCGAGCGCTCCGCGCGGACGTTCGGGGTCTACGGCCATCACTACGCGATCGTCGCCATTGACGACCTCGAGCCGGGCACGACCTACGAGTACAAGGTGGCTCTCGACGGCGACGTCGTGTGGCCGGAGCCTGAGAGCGACCTTCCGCCCAGCCGTATCCGCACATTCGACCCCGACGGGCCCTTCGACATCTCGTTCGGCTCGTGCCGCGTCGCCGTCCCGCACGAGCCGCCGTACACACTCTCGAAGAACGAGCATCCCGATGGGAAGGAGGCGGACGCCCTTCACGTGCTGGCGCTGGAGATGCTTCGCAACCCGGAGGGCAGGTGGCCGCACCTGCTGCTGATGCTGGGCGACCAGGTCTATGCGGACGAGGGCGCGCCGAAGACGCGGGAGTTCATTCGCTCCCGGCGCGACACCTCGAAGCCGCCGGGCGAGGAGATCGCCGACTTCGAGGAGTACACGCGACTCTACTGGGAGTCGTGGCGCGAGCCCGTGGCGCGGTGGCTCTTCTCCACTGTGTCGACCTCGATGACCATCGACGACCACGACGTCCGCGACGACTGGAACATCTCGCGCTCGTGGCTCGAGGAGATGCGGGCGAAGCCCTGGTGGCACGAGCGGATCGTCGGCGCATACATGTCGTACTGGCTCTACCAGCACCTCGGGAACCTCTCGCCGCGGGAGCTGGACGAGGACGCGACCTACCGGAAGGTCCGCGAGGCCGACGGCGACGCCGGCGACATCGTCCGGGAGCACGCGGTCGACGCCGACGAGCACCGGGACGGGGCCCGCTGGAGCTTCCATCGCGATCTCGGCCGCAACCGGGTCATCGTCATGGACTCGCGCGCCGGGCGAGTGCTCGACGAGGGGCGGCGCTCGATCTTCGACGAGCCCGAGTGGGCGTGGATCCGGGACCAGGCGGAGGGCGAGTTCGACAACCTGATCATCGCCACGTCCGACCCGTACATCCTCGCCCACGGCATGCACTATGCGGAGGCGTGGAGCGAGCGGGTCTGCGACGGAGCGTGGGGATCACTCGCCGCGAAGGGAATGGAGAAGCTGCGGCGCTCCGTGGACCTGGATCACTGGGCCGCCTTCCACGTCTCCTTTCACCGTGTGGCCCGGCTGCTGCGGGAGCTGGGGTCGGGCGAGCGCGGCACGCCGCCGGGCTCGATCGTCCTCGTCTCCGGCGACGTCCACCACGCGTACCTGTGCGAGATCGGCTTTCCGCGCGGCTCGGGAGTCCAGAGCCACGTGTATCAGGCAGTGTGCTCGCCGTTCCGCAACCCCCTGGACGCGAGCGAGCAGCGCAAGGCCAAGATCGCGTGGTCGCGCCCGGTGTGGGCGCTCACTCGGGGGCTGGCGCGCGCGGCGGGCGCTCGCGATCCCGAGATTCAGTGGCGCCCCGTCGACGGCCCCTACTTCGACAACCAGGTCGCGAGCGTGACTCTCGAGGGCAGGGCATCGCGGCTGAAGCTCGAGAAGACGAAGCCGGGCAAACCCGAGGAGAGCCGTCTCGAGATCACCTTCGAGCGCGAGCTCGCGCCCGCGCGACCGGCGCGGCGGTCGGAGCGGGTGCCGACCGCCTTATCCTGATCCCCGGGCCCCCGTAGCTCAGCTGGATAGAGCGGCTGCCTTCTAAGCAGCAGGCCGGAGGTTCGAGTCCTCCCGGGGGTGTTGTAGGCGGACGGCCCGCGCCAGCAAGCGGCGGACTCTGCCGGGAATCGGGTTGCAAGCGAACGTGGGGCATCAAGGCCGAGGCGTCGCCTGCCGATGGGGTCTGATGCAGATGGCGAAATCCCGGGCGCCGACTTTCCGCGGACTTCCCGTTCGCGCGCGTATCTACATTCCCGCGGTCACCGGGTTGGCCGCGGGCGCGGTCGTGGCCGCCCAGGCTCTGATCGTCGGGCCGCCGCTCGACGTCGCGCTGCTCGCCATCGCCATCGTCCTCTGCGCCGTCGGCAACCTGTTCGAGGTCTTTGCGCCCGCGAACTTCTCGTTCCAGCCCAACCTCGTCGTCTTCCTCGCCGCTTCGCTTCTGCTGCCGCCCTGGGCGATCGCGATCCTGGCTGTGGCCAGCTTCGTGCCGGGGTGGTTCGTGCACCGCTTCCCCTGGTACATGGTCGCCTTCAACATCGGGAACTACACGCTCGCCGGGGTCGCGGCCCACGCGATCGTCCATGCGCAGGGGGCATTCGGAAGCAATTGGTCGCCGAACTTGGAGAGCGCGCTGGCCCTCGGGGCAGCCGCGATCGCGTTCGTTCTCGTCAACCACGCCCTGATCGTCCTGGTCGTGACGCTGGCCCGGGGCCGCTCCGTGCGGCGCAGCATCGACGACATGGTCGGCTGCCTGCCAATCGACACCGCGCTCGCCCTGACCGGCGCCTGCTTCGCGGCGCTCTGGGCCTTCACACCTCCGCTGGCGCTGCTCGCCGCTGGACCGATGGTGCTCATCTATCGCGCGCTCTGGGTCCCGCTGCTCGAGCACAAGTCGCGCACCGACCCCAAGACCGGCCTCTTCAACTCCGAGTACCTCGGCAAGGAGCTCGAGGATGCGCTCCGGGACGCGAGCCGCAACGGCTCGCGCCTCTCGATCGTGATGATCGACCTGGACCAGCTCCGCATGATCAACAACCGCCACGGCCATCTCGCCGGCGACCACGTCATCAGAGCCGTCGCCGAGGTCGTCTCCGAGAGCGCCGGAGGCGGCGAGGGACTCGCCGCCCGCTTCGGCGGCGACGAGCTGTGCCTGCTGCTGCGCGAGACCTCGCTGGACCGCGCCCGCGAGGTTGCGGACGACCTTCGGGCCCGCATCGCGCAGATCGAGGTGCCGGTCGAGGGCGGGGATGGCATGGTGATCACTGCGAGCACCGGCGTGGCCGTCTATCCCGATCACGCGGAGACCGCCGACGGCCTACTGCGCGCCGCCGATGCCGCCGTCTATGACGCCAAGCTCGGCGGCCGCAACCGCACGCGGACCGCGCTCCCGCCGGCGGTCCAGCGCGCGCTGGCGCTCGACGCGCCCGAGCGGACGCCGCCGGAGCCACCCGCGCTGTTCGGTGCGGCGCCCGCGCCCGAGTTGAACGGGGGCCCTCCCGCGGAGACGGCCGAGCGGGATGCCGCCGAGCCTGGGGCGACGGAGCGTCGCCTCGGCCTCTCGGTCTACGTCGGCATGCTCTGCGCGGCCACCGCCCTCATCGCCGGGCTGTCCAGCTACGCGGCGATCCCCGACCTGCCCTGGCTCTTCGCCGGCCTGATCGTCTCCGTCGTCCTCCTCGACGCCGTGCGCATCGATGTCTTCGAGCGGGCGAATCTCTCTCCTGCGGCGGTGCCCGCACTCGCTCTGGCGTTCTTCTACGGGCCCATCGGACCGATCGCCGCGGAGGCGATGATCGCCCTCGGCCGGATCGTCCGCCGCGACCCCGTGCTCAAGTGGGCCTTCGACTTCGGCGCCCTGTCCCTGGCGGGTGCGGCCGCGGCGGCGACGTTCGACGCCTTCCCGGGGGTCGGGACCAGCGCGCCGTTGCTGGCCGTGGCGGTGCTCGCCGGCGCGGTCTATTACATCGTCAACTCCGCGCTGCTCGCCGTGGTCATGGGTCTCGCGGAGGGTCGCGGTCCGCTCTCCGTATGGCGCGAGCGTCTCGCGTGGATGGCACCCCACTATCTGGTGTTCGGCCTCCTCGCGGGCACCTTCGTCATCGCCGAGGACTATCTCTGGCTGTACACGTTCGCCATCTTCGGGTTCCCGGTCGTGACCCTGTGGATCGCGGAGAAGCAGTACCTGGATCGCTCGCGCGCCAACGTGACCGAGCTGCGCGAGGCGAACGACGAGCTGAAGACGGCCAACACCCGCATGCGCCGCCTGCTGGAGGACAACCAGCAGCTGCTGCGCCGGATGCACCGCTCCTACCTATCGACGATCACGTCGCTCGCCCGGGCCGTTGAGGCAAAGGACCCGTACACGAGCGGCCACACGGAGCGGGTGGCGGGCATCGCGGTCGTCCTGGCCGAGGAGCTCGGCTTCGACGAGACGCAGCTGCAGGCGATCGAGGTGGGGGCGATCATCCACGACATCGGCAAGGTGGGGATCGCCGACGAGATCCTCCTCAAGCCCGGCCCGCTCGACCCGGAGGAGACGCGGGAGATGCGAAAGCACCCTGAGCTCTCGAGCTACATCGTCGCCGACCTCGAGCTGCCTCCGGTCGTCAAGCAGATGGCCCGCAGCCACCACGAGCGCTATGACGGCGCCGGCTATCCGGACGGACTCGCCGGTGAGGAGATCCCGCTCGCCGGGCGCATCCTCTCGGTTGCCGACGCGCTGGATGCCATGACCAGCGACCGCCCGTACAGGAAGGCCATGTCGCTCGAGGCCGCCCGTGCGGAGATTCAGGGGATGTCCGGGACGCAGTTCTGCCCCCGGGTGGTCGCTGCCCTGATCGACGCCCTCGACCGCCGGCCCGATCTGCGCGCGACCTTTCCCGACGCCGCACCCAGTGCCGCCGAGCCGGCGCCGCACGCGGCCCTGGTCGATCCGCCTCGAACATTCGTTTAGTTGCCCTCAAGATCGGGTCGGGAGGCACCGATAATCGAGACAAGCCCACCACGGATAGGTCGGAGTCGCTTGTGAGATTGACTTTGGTCCGGTACGGAAGCTGGAGATGGATGGTCGCGGCAGCCCTCGCCGCCGCACTCACCGTCGCGACCCTGGTCAGCATCCGCGCCGGGGGTCCGAGCGGCCCGCTCGACATCGGCCAGCCGGGAACGCCACCAAGCTCCGCGGCGGCCTCGCCGCTCCAGCGGCTCGCCGCGGATCACCCGGCCAAGCGCGTCGAGGTAATCCTCCAGCTCCGTTCGGGCACGGGACCCGCGGCGGGACGAAGCCTGGTGCGGTCGGCCGGCGGCACCGTCATCCGCTCGCTGCCGATAATCGACGGCATGGGGGCGCGTCTGGCGGCCGCGAAGGCGCAGCACCTGGCAAGCAGCCCAGGCGTCCGCGCCATCTCGCTCAACGCGAAGGTGCACTCGGAGGGCTTCCGATTCGGTCGCCGCATCGACGGCGACGGCGTCGACGACTCGCGTCTGGCCTCCTCCTATGACCGGTCGGTTCACGCGGACACCGCCTGGAGAATGGGCGCGACGGGCGACGGCGTCGGCGTCGCGGTCGTCGATACCGGCATCCAGGGCAACCTTCCGGACTTCTCGGTCTCCCGGCGCGACTCCACCTCGCGCGTGATCGCGTCGGCCGTGGCCAACCCCGGCGCGAGCACCGCCGCCGACACCCTCGGGCACGGCACGCACGTCGCGGGGTTGATCGCCGGGGATGGGACCAACCGGCAGGTCAGGGATCCCCTCTACGGTCGGTACATCGGCGTTGCGCCCGATGCCAACCTGATCAGCGTCAAGGTGGCCGACGACCAGGGCGGCGCCACCGTGCTGGACGTGATCGACGGACTCCAGTTCGTCGTGGACCACGAGTCCGACTACGGCATCCGGGTCGTCAACCTGTCGCTCAAGTCCAGCTCGTCCGAGTCCTACCGAACCGATCCGCTGGACGCCGCCGTCGAGGCAGCCTGGAACAGCGGCATCGTGGTCGTGACGGCCGCCGGCAACCTCGGCGAGGCTCCCGACGCGGTGTCCTACGCGCCCGGGAACGACCCGTACGTGATCACCGTCGGCGCGGTCGACGATCGCGGGACCAGGGGCATCGGCGACGACCTGCTGACCTCTTGGTCGAGCCGTGGCACGACCCAGGACGGCTTCGCGAAGCCCGACCTCGTCGCGCCGGGCGCCCACCTCGTGTCGACCATCCCGCCCGGATCCGACTACACGCAGCTCTGCCCGAGCTGCATCACCGACCGGGCGTACTTCAAGGTGGGGGGGACGTCGATGGCCGCCGCCGTGGTGTCGGGCGGTGTCGCGGACATGCTCGAAGCCCATCCGAGCTGGAGTCCGAACCAGGTCAAGGCCCAGCTGGTGAAGCGCACGCGCTCCGTGGAGGATTACCACGGCTACTCGGTGAACGGCTGGGGCCACAGGGTCAACCGCAACCACGACTCCGTGCCGAACAGCGAGCTGGCGCTCGATCGGGCGCTCTTCCTGCCGAGCGCGGGCGCGGCCAACTCGGGCCTGACCCCGAACGACCTGATCGACCCGGCGACCGGCCAGATCGACTACAGCCGCGCGAGCTGGAGCCGCGCGAGCTGGTCCGATGCCGCCGACCCGCTGCGCGCCAGCTGGTCGCGGGCGAGCTGGAGCCGGGCGAGCTGGTCGCGGGCGAGTTGGAGCGCCACGCCAGAGTCCTGCACGGACTTCGAGCGCGCGAGCTGGAGCCGCGCGAGCTGGTCCTCGGACGACATCACCTGGGCGAAGGACCAGTGCGCGAGCCTCCTCTCGAAGATCGACCCGTCGAGGGCGAGCTGGAGCCGCGCGAGCTGGTCCCGGGCCTCCTGGTCCACCAGCTTCGACAAGTAGCCTCGCCGTAGGTACATTGGAGAGCGCGCGGTGAGCGTAGCTCAGCTGGTAGAGCTCCTGGTTGTGGTCCAGGTGGCCGCGGGTTCGAGTCCCGTCGCTCACCCCTCTGTAACCGCTCGGGATAGCGGCGCGCAAACGCCTCGGTCAGTTCACGGCTGGCGGCACGTTCGCATTGAGGTGGAAGAGGTTGCCCGGGTCGTACCGGCGCTTCACCTCGGCGAGGCGCTCGAGGGTCGCCGGCGGGTACGCGCGTCGAAGGCCCTCCTTCCCGTCGTCGCCGAGGAAGCCGACGTAGGCCGCGGGTGTGCCATTGGAGAGCGCCGTCGCCAGGCCCCTCGCCCAGGTCTCGTGCTCCGGGCCCTCCTCTGGGACCTGGTACATCGCGGCAACGTTGGCCAGCATCCTCGCTCCACGATGCCCGAACGCGGTCGCGTCGTCGGGGACGCGCGCCATCGCTCCGCCGAGGACACGGAGCTGGACGGCGGCCATCGGGGCGGTCGAGGTCTCGAGATGGTCGAGGATCGCCTCCGCCGCGTCGGGTGCGAGGAGGTCGATGAGCACGTTCGTCCCCGCGGCGCGTGCCGGCTGCGGGCCTTCGGGTCCGTCGTACATCTCCGGGTAGCGGATCGGGCGCACCATGTCGGCGAGCGGTGTTGCGAGCGCGCGGATCGGTGCGATCGCCTGCTCACCGGCCTCGACGTCACCGGCGTAGACCATGAGTGCCATGACGACGGGCTTGCCGTGCTGCTCGGCGGGGACGAACGGCAGCGGCGGAGCCTTCATGACGTTCGCGACTATCGAGAGCTCCTCTGGCGACTCGTCTGCAGCGGCGACGAATCCCGTGATCACCTCGGGGCTCGCGGGGAGCATGAGCATCCCGCCGACGACCTCGTCGATGGGGTGGAGCTGGAATCGCAGCCGGGTGGCGACCCCGAAGTTGCCACCGCCCCCCCGAAGGGCCCAGAAGAGATCGGCGTTGGACTCCTCGTCCACGTCGAGGAGCTCACCGTCCGCGGTGACCACCTCGGCACCGAGGAGGTCATCGATCGTGAGCCCGTTCTTCCGGACCAGGAAGCCGACGCCCCCGCTCAGGGTGATCCCGCCAATCCCGACGGTGGCCGCGTCGCCGAATCCTGTGGCTAGACCGTGCTCGCCGGTCGCCGCTGTGTAGTCGACGGCCCTCATGCCGGTCTCTGCCCAGGCGGTGCGGCCCTCGGCGTCGATCTCCACCGCGGTCATCTGTGAGAGGTCGAGGACGATTCCGCCGTCGCAGGTCCCGTGCCCCGCGCGGCTGTGGCCGCCGCTGCGCACCGCGAGCTCGGCGCCCGTCTCTCGTGCGAGCTTGACTACGCGGGAAACGTCGGACGCATCGCGGGCGCGCACGATCGCAGCGGGCCGGCGGTCGAACCCGGTGAAGAAGACGCCGCGCGCGTCGTCGTAGCCTGAGTCATCCGGGGCGATCACGCTTCCGTTCAGACCGGCGCGGAGGTCGGAGACCGGAATGTTGGGCGTAGTCGTCACGTGTTTTCCTTTCCTCGAGAAGTGGATCTATACAGAAGACGCACGGGCGGCCCTAAAAGTGACAGGGCGAAGCCACCGCCACTGACTTTCCCTGCCCGGTCAGCCATCGAGCTCCTCGCGGCGCCGCTCCAGGAAGCGGCGCTCGGCGTCCGAGTGGACGAGCTCGAGGGCGCGGTCGTAGGCGGCGCGAGCTTCCTCGATGTGGGTCAGCCGCCGCAGTAGCTCGGCTCGGGTGGCGTGCAGGTAGTGGTAGGTGTCGAGATCCAGTGTGTCGGTGAGCTCGAGCGCAGCCTCGACGTCGCCGGTCTCAGCCACCGCGACCGCCCGGTTCAGCTCGACGACCGCTGAGCCCGTGCGACGGGCGAGCTCGCCGTAGAGCGCGGCGAGCTGCTCCCAGTCCTGGGGCTCCTCGCTATGCAGCGAGGCAAGGGCCGCCTGGAGCACGTAGGGGCCGCGGCCGCCGAGCGCCATCGCCCGGTCGAGCTCGGCGCGCCCCTGCTCGATCTGGTCGATGTCCCACAGCGAGCGGTCCTGGTCACATAGCGGCACGATGGCGTCCTCCGCGAACCGCGCCTCGCGGCGGGAGTCGTTGATCAGCATCAGCGCGAGCAGCCCGCGCGCCTCGGGCTCGTCGGGCATCAGCTCGCCGAGCGCGCGGCCGAGGCGGGCCGGCGGAACGCGGAATGGGATTCCGGCTGCCCGGATCTTCTTCTTGGCCCGCACCAGGCGCTTGGCCATCGTCTCCTCGGGAACCAGGAACGCCCGCGCGATCTCGTCGGTCCGCAGGCCGCCGAGGGTCCGGAGAGTCAGCGCGACCTGCGCCTCCATCGCGAGCGCCGGATGGCAGCACGTGAACAGGAGCTCGAGCCGCTCATCCGGGATCGTCGTCTCGGCAATCGTCATCTGGGCGGGCTCCGGGACGTCAAGGAGCCGAGCCTTCTCGGCGAGCGTGCGATCGCGGCGGATCCGGTCGATCGCCCGGTTGCGGGCTGTGGTCACGAGCCACGCCCGGGGATTGTCGGGCACACCCTCGCGCGGCCAGCGCTCCGCCGCGATGGCGAACGCCTCCTGCGCGGCTTCCTCGGCGAGGTCGAAGTCGCCGAGGAAGCGGATCAGGGAGGCGAGGACACGTCCCCACTCGTCGCGGAAGACCTGCTCGAGGATCTCTAGATCTCCTTGAGGGGACGGATCTCAACCGCTCCGCCGAGCCGGGCGGCGGGGATCCGCGCCGCGAGCTCGATCGCCGCATCGAGGTCGTCGGCCTCGAAGAAGAGGTAGCCGCCGAGCGCCTCCTTCACGGCCACGAACGGGCCGTCGGTGGTCAGCGTCTCGCCGTCCGAGACGCGGACGGTGGTGGCCGTGGGCGGCGCCTCCATCCACTCGCCGGGGGTCACGCCGTGCGTCTGGTCGATGGCCTGGTAGCCGGCGCCGACCGCCCGACGGGCGTCCTCGGACATGGCGTCCCACTCCGGCGATCCGGGTGTCGGTGTGTCGCCGTGCTGGATCAGCAGCATGTACTTCATCGTTTCCTCCTTTGGTGGAGAGTTGTAACGCCCCAGAGACGAACGGCGGGCGGGGAAATGGACACCCATCGGGCCGGTTGCTCGATTGCCGGCCTGGCAGGATGGATAGATGCGCCGGCTGCTCTTCATCGGCTCCGCCGTCGTCTTCCTCGACGTCGTGTTCTACACGGCGATCACGCCGCTGCTGCCCGCGTACGTGGACGACCTCGGCCTCTCGAAGACGTCGGCCGGCGTGCTGTCCGCCGCCTACGCCGCCGGCACTCTGGTGGCCTCATTGCCCGCGGGCTTCATGGCCGCCCGTGTCGGTCCGCGACGCACACTGATCACGGGCCTTCTGCTGCTCGGGGCGGCGAGCCTCGCGTTCGGCTTCGGGCGGCACATCGTCCTGCTCGACACGGCGCGCTTCGTGCAGGGCGTGGCGGGGGCGCTCGCCTGGTCCGGGGCCATCACGTGGCTGATCGTCACGGCGCCTGAGTCGCGGCGCGGAACCGTGATCGGCGACGTCCTGGCGATTGCGATCGCCGGGACGCTCCTCGGCCCGGCGGTCGGCGTCCTTGCGCACACGACCGGGACGAAGCCGGTGTTCTCGTCGGTCGTGGTGGTGGCAGCCATCCTGAGCGTCCTGGCCCTCAGGCTGCCGCTGCCAGGACACGGCGATCGGCTGGGCGTCCGCGAGGCCGCTGATGCAATCACGCGACGGCCGGTGCTGCAGGCGACCGGCCTCGTGATGGCGCCGTCGGTGTTCTTCGGCGTCCTCGCCGTCCTGGTTCCGTTGCGGATCCACAGCCTCGGGGGTGGGGCGGGGGTTGTCGCGGGCGGGTTCATGGCCGGCGCGGCGTTCGAGGCCGTCCTCTCCGCCTGGGTCGGCCGTGTCTCCGACCGAGTCGGGAGGCTGCGCCCCTACGTCATCGGCATGGCGATCAGCGCGGCCGGCCTGGCCGTCCTGCCGGTGAGCCACGCCCTGGGGGTGGTCGTGGCCCTGCTCGTCGTGATGTCGGTCGGGGCGGGCCTCTGCTTCACGCCGGCGCTCGCGCTCCTGAGCGATGCGGCCGAGGCAGGCGGCTTGCACCAGGGCCTGGCGGCCGGCCTGATCAACGCGGCGTGGGCAGCGGGCCAGGTCCTTGGGAGCGTCGGCGCGGGCGCGACGGCCAACGTCGCGGGCGACGCGCTGCCATGCCTGGTCGTCGCCGGCATGCTGGTGGTCGTGGCGTTCGCGGCGCGCCAAAACGGCATCGGCCGCACAAGGTATGTTGCGCAGGCATGACCGAAGAACGGCCCGCGGCGCCGCCGCCATCCGAACCGCCCGCGCCGCCGCCGACCGCTGATGCGGGCCCGTCGGGCGAGCGGGCCACGATCATCGTCACGGACGATCTCGAGCGATCGCGCCTGACGGTCTTCTTCCGTCTGATCCTGGTGATCCCGCACCTGATCGTCGTCGCGCTGTTCACCGTGCTGGCGGTGGTACTCGCGATCATCAACTGGTTCTGGGCGCTCTTCACTCGCAACACCGTGGCCCACGACATGCAGTCGCGATACCTGCGCTACGCGACCCACGTCTTCGGCTACCTCAACCTCGCCGCCAATCCGTATCCGGGCTTCGAGGGGGCGCCCGGGTCCTATCCGCTCGACCCGCAGATCCCGCCGCCCGAGCCGCAGAACCGGTGGAAGACCGGCTTCCGCTCCGTCCTGATCGTTCCGGCGGCGATCGTGGCGGGCACCCTCGGCGTGACCGGCTCGAGCACGTACTCGGGCTACTACTCGTTCGGGTTGATCACCACGGCCGCGTTCCTGGGCTGGTTCGCGATCCTGGCGAAGGGGCGGATGCCTCGCGGCCTGCGGGATCTGGTCGTCTACTGCCTCAACTACGGGATCCAGTACTGGGCGTACCTGCTCATCGTCACCGACCGCTACCCCGACAGCGACCCGCTTGTGAGGGACTACGGGCCCGACCCCGCCCCGGACCACCCGATCCGGATCTCCGAGGCCGCCGAGCTGCGGCGCTCGCGCCTGACGGTCTTCTTCCGGCTTCTGCTGGCGCTGCCTCACTTGGTCTGGCTGGAGCTCTGGGGGATCGCCGTCTTCTTCTCCGTGATCGCGAACTGGTTCGTGACCCTGTTCGCCGGCCGGCCGGCTGACGCGCTGCACCGCTTCAACGGCGCCTATGTCCGGTACATCACCCACGTCTTCTCCTATCTGTTTCTGGTCACCAACGAGTTCCCGGGGTTCGTGGGCGCTCCCGGCAGCTACCCCGTCGACCTCCAGATCGCGCCGCGCGAGCGCCAGAACCGGTGGAAGACGGGCTTCCGCATCATCCTCGCGTTCCCGGCTCTGCTGGTCGTGAGCGGAGTTGGGGGGCTCTTGCTCCTGGTCGGGGTCTTCGGCTGGTTCGTCGGACTGTTCCTCGGCAGGATGCCCCTCGGGCTTCGCAACCTCGGCGTCTACGCGCTCCGCTACCACGCACAGGCCTACGGCTATCTCTGGCTGCTCACGGACCGGTACCCGTTCAGCGGGCCGTCGCTCGAGCAGCTGCCCGCTGAGCCGGCTCCGCCTCCCCGGCAGGCCCCGCCTCCCGAGCCGGCTTGAGCGCATCCCAGGCGGCCGTCCGCCGTGGGCTCATCGCCGCCGGAATCGCCGCGGCGGTCGCTCTCTGGATCTTCGCCTTCCTGCAGCTCTGGCAGACGAGCGTGCCCAGCGACCTTTCGCTGCCCGCGCTGGACCCGACGAGCTACTTCAGCCAGTCCCAGATCGACCGGGCCTCGAGCTACCAGACGTTCCTGAGCATCGATGCCCTGCTCGCGCTGATCGCCCAGCTCGTGGCCCTCGGGATCTATGCGATCAGGGGCCCGGGGTTCACGCGGGAGTCGGCCGCGGGGCGGATCGGAACCGGAATGCTCCTCGGGATGCTGGGGCTGGCGTTCGTGTGGTTCTCGCAGCTCCCGTTCGGCATCGCGGAGCTCTGGTGGGAGCGCAAGCACGACGTCTCGAGCCAGGGCTACGTGACGTGGATCGTCGACTACTTCCTGGCCGCGGGTGGCGAGTTCCTGTTCATCTCGCTGGCGCTGCTGATCGTGATGGCTCTCACCGGAGTGTGGAAGCGGTGGTGGTGGGTGGCGGCGGCGCCGGCGCTCGTCGCGGTGACGCTCGCCTTCGCATTCGTCCAGCCGTACCTCATTCCCGGCCAGCATGACGTCCATAACCCCGCGATCGCCGCGGACGCCCGAGAGCTGGCCCAGCAGGAGGGGATCCCGGGCACGAGGGTCACCGTCCAGGACACCCACAACCTCGGTGGCTCGCCGAACGCCGAGGCGACGGGGCTCGGCCCGACCAAGCGCGTGATCCTCTGGGACACGTTGGTGCAGCGGTTCCCCAACTCCCAGGTGCGGGTGGTCCTGGCACACGAGTTCGCTCACCTGTCGCGGGATCATCTGTGGAAGTCGTTCGGGTTCATGGTCCTGCTCGCGTTGCCCATTGCCCTTGCGGTCGCGCTCATCACTCGGCGCCGGGGTGGCCTGTACGAGCCCGCCTCGGTGCCGCTGGCGATCTTCGTCGTCGCCGCGCTCCTGTTCGTGACGCTCCCGCTGCAGACGGCCTTCACGCGCCGGTTGGAGTCGGAGGCCGACTGGGTGGCCCTGAACACGACCCGCGATCCGGCGGCGATGACGGGCCTGTTCGAGCGCCTCGGGAGGCTTGCACGGGCGCAGCCGAACCCGCCCGGTTGGGACCGGTTCATCTTCGGCGACCACCCGAGCGTCATGCAGCGGATCGAGATGGCCAAGGCCTGGAAGGAGAGAACCCCCGGCCGCTAGCTTTGAGGCATGGCCCTGCGCGCCGGTCCCTACACCTTCTCCCACGTCACCTACGACCCGCCCAGCGACGTGCTGTACGCGGCCATCGGCGCCCCGCGCCCCGGCCGCCGGGTAGAGACGCCGGAGTCCCACTTCCTGCGCTTCGACAACAGGGATCGCTTCTCGGGGATCATCTTCATGAATCCTCGAGCGCAGCTCGAGCGAGAGGGAGCCGTCTACGTGAGCCTGCCGGAGGGGGACCGGGCGCGCGTGCAGGGGATCGAGGCTTTCGTCCGCGAGCGCCCGTGAGGCTTCAGGTCGTGGCCCCGAGTGCCGATCAACGTCGCGTATGACCTACGGCGGCGACGGAGTCGTCTCGGTCGGCCACGGCAACGGCCACACCCAGAAGGCGGATCTGGTCGGCCAGGACGTGCAGTTCGACCTCACGAACGCGAGGCTCGTCGTCGCAGATGTGAACGCCGACGGCTCAGCGACTGATCTCGAGCGGGCACCGGGCCCGCATCTGCCCTAGGCGCGATCGCCCCCTCCTCGCGCGGCGCTCGTGTCACGTTTGGGGGCGCTCCGGGCGTTGTGTAGTTGGATGACGGCGATGGACCAAGGCCTCCCACCGTTTCAGGCGTTCCTCGAGGATCACCTCGATCCCGTGCGGGCATTCCTGCGCGGGATGGTTGGCCCGAACGACGCCGATGACTGCCTGCAGGAGACCTTCATCGCGGCGCTGCGCGCCTACCCGCGGGCACATGCCGGCAACCTGCGCGCCTGGGTCTTCACCATCGCCCGGCGCAAGGCGATCGACCACCAGCGCTCGCGTGCCCGGCGCGCCCAGCCGGTACCGGACGTCGAGCCGCTGGTCGATCCGGCGAACAGTGCTCCACCCGCCGACGCGGCGGGCGTCGGGATGAGCCCCAGGCACAGCGAGATCTGGGCAGCCGTCGCTGATCTGCCACCTGGGCAGCGGGCGGCGGTCGTCCTGCGCTTCGCCGTCGACCTCCGCTACCGCGAGGTGGGCGAGGCGCTCGGCACCTCGGAGGAGGGGGCTCGGCGGAACGTCCACGAGGGCTTGAAGAAGCTGCGCAGGAGCGCGGCTGAGCTGAAGGAGATGACGAGATGAGCGACTTCGCCGAGCAACTGGCCACAAGGGCGGCCGAGGAGGGCCTGCTGGACGTGGCCTACGCCACGCTGGACTCACCCATGGGAGAGCTCGTCGTCGCGTCTACGGATCGCGGCCTGGTGCGGATCGGCCTGCCCGGGCAGGAGCCCCTGGAGAGCCTCCTGGCCGAGCTGGCAGGCGGCGTCTCGCCACGGATCATGTCGTATCCCCGCCGTCTCGACGAGGCCCGGCGCGAGCTCGACCAGTACTTCGCCGGCAAGCGCGAGCGCTTCGAGCTCCCCGTCGACTGGCGACTGAGCCATCCGGGCTTTTACCGGCGCGTGCTGCGCGCGACGGCCAAGGTGCCGTTTGGCGAGGTGATCACGTACGGCCAGGCTGCAAAGCGCGCCGGAAGCCCGCGCGCGTTCCGCGCGGCTGGATCGGCGCTGGGCTCGAACCCGATCCCGATCGTGGTCCCATGCCATCGGGTCGTGCGCGCCGGCGGCGACATCGGCAACTACGGCGGCGGCCCGGAGATGAAGCGGTTCCTGCTCGGCCTCGAGCACGCGCTCTGTGACTGAAGGCTCGCCGCTCAGGAAATTTCTTGCGCTGCACGTGTCGGGCTGTAAGCTGCGCCGGGAATGCTGATCGCAATCATCGTCATCGCGGTCGTGGTCATCGTGTTCGTCCTGATCGGCATCTCGGTCAACAACTCGATGATCGGGGCGCGCAACCGGGTCAACGAGTCATGGTCGGGGATCGACGTGCAGCTGAAACGGCGGCACGACCTGGTCCCGAACCTGGTGGAGACGGTCAAGGGCTACGCGACGCACGAGCGCGAGGTGTTCGAAAAGGTCACGGCGGCCCGCGCGGAGGCGACCAAGGCCCATACACCGGCCGAGTCCGCACAGAAGGAGGGCCAGCTCACCGCCGCCCTCACCGACCTGCGGGCGGTTGCGGAGAACTATCCCGACCTCCGCGCCACGGAGAACTTCCAGAAGCTCCAGAACGAGCTGACGGAGATCGAGGACGAGATCCAGGCCTCGCGCCGGATCTACAACTCGAACGTCCAGGCCTTCAACACCAAGATCCAGGTGTTCCCGAACTCGATCATCGCCAACAACCGCGGCTTCACCGCCCGGGAGTTCTTCGAGATCGAGGACGCGGGCGACCGCGAGCCGGTCCAGGTCAGTTTCAGCAGCTAAGCCCGGCCCCTCACGTTTCTCGTTGGGGTAAAGCCGAGCAACCAGACCCGGCCCAAGGTCTCGATCCGCCCTCCGTCGGTGCGTTACCGGTGTCCTTGCGAAGACTCTCGGGACGGATGGTCGGAAATCAACCCATACGGTTGATAATCAACCCGCCGTCGCATCGCTCCAGGTGCCTGCCTGCCCTACTTGCGCCGTTTCTCAACAGTCCGAGGCGACGATGGGTTTCGCCGCGCTCTTCACCACCTGGAAGGCGCTGCCGGGAACGCTCTTGAGACGGTTGAGATCGCCGTCGCGCCAGCGCTTGGAGCTCGCGCCGGTGATGAACCAGTTCGAGCCGGTGCCGCCATTGTCGGCGTTGATGATCCCGTAGCGGTAGAGCGCCGTGAATATCACCCGCGACTGGCTGCCCTTCGGGAACCGGTGGAGGTTGTTCTCGTAGTAGCTCTGGCTGAGGCGGAAGCGCAGCCCCATGGGCGGCAGATCGCGCGCGCACTGGTCGGAGGCGTAGTGGGTCGCCGGGTGGATGTAGGCCCTCCGCGTCTCGGAGAACGTCGCCCGGATGGCGTGCCGCACGTGGCCGCGCTTCACCTCGCCGTATCGGACGAGGCCCGGCAGGATCGGCAGCCCAGCCGCATCCGCCGAGGTCCAGCCGTCGTGGCGAAGCTTGGTCGAATGCAGGTCGAACTTCGCCGTCGAGGCAGCGTTCCAGCGGTGGCCGCGGCCGCCGACGTAGCGTGCGCCGAACATCTCGAACAGGTCGCACCTGCCGCGCTGCAGGACCAGCACGTGGTGGTCGGAGCCGTTCTCCCTGCGGGCGTTCGGAGGGATCGGGGCGCGGCCGAAGTCGCTCTCGCCCGGATAGGCCGTGACGTGGACACGCACCCGCCGCTGATCCCGCCCGACCGTGTTGTAGGGGATGCCGTACCGGCCGTTGCCGCCGAAGTCGGGATGCACCACCCGGTTGCCGCCGAGCCGGGTGATGCCCCGGATGTAGGCCGCCGAGCGCGGGTCGGAGGGCGCCTTCGAGACGTCCTGGTTCCACGCCGTCTGGTTGGCGGCCGACGGTGCCGTCGCGGCCCCCGTGAACGCGGGGAAGATCGGGCACCCGGCGACGCGCGGCGGTTTCGCCGCGGCGGCCGGCGATGTCGCGAGCCCCATGACACAGAGCACGGCCAGCGCGGCCAGGTAGCCGATCGGTACTCGCGCCACGCGGAGCCTCATGCCCTGATTATCGACGCCCGCGCGGATTCGCTTGACGCTTAGAGTCCCCCGGATGAGTGTGAGCGACCGGCTGGCCGCGTGGCTCGTCACCGGGCCGGTCGGGCGATTCGTGGCGTTCGTCTGCGACCTGGCCGTCGCCGTGGGCCGCGGGGCGATCAATAAGCTGGGTCGCCGATGAGGACCTCGGTCACAGAGCTCGGCGACTCCCGCGTGCGCGTGGATGTCGCGATCGAGCCGGACGACGTACAGAGGCGCGTGGAGCAGGCGGCGCAGCGGCTGGCCGGCGACATGCGGGTGCCCGGGTTTCGCAAGGGCAAGGTGCCGGCCGAGCTCGTGATCCAGCGGGTTGGCCGCGAGGCGGTGCTGGAGCAGGCGCTTCGAGACTCGCTGGCCGAGTGGTATGAGCGGGCTCTGCTCGACACCGGCATCACTCCGATCGGCGACCCCAAGCTGAACGTCGAGTCGCTGCCGGAGGAGTCCCAGGAGCTGGAGTTCTCGATCGAGGTGGGGGTGCGCCCGCCCGCCAAGCTCGGCGACTACAAGGGCCTCGAGGTGGGCAAGGTCGAGCCCGAGGTTCCGGACGACGCCGTGCAGGGCGAGCTCGACCGGCTGCGCGAGGGATTCGCCGCGCTCAACCCCGTCGATCGGGCGGCGGCGGGCGGAGACATCCTCGTCATCGACTACTCCGGCACCGCCGATGGCGAGCCGTTCGAGGCCTCCGAGGCCACCGATCTGACGGTGGAGCTGGGGGCTGAGACCCTCCTTCCGGAGTTCGACGAGGCGCTGGTCGGCGCTTCCGCGGACGACGAGGTGACGGTGGCAGTGGACTTCCCCGAGGAGCACCGCCCGGAGCAGCTTGCGGGTAAGCAGGCGACGTTCACCGTGAAGGTCAAGGAGGTCAGGGAGAAGCAGCTTCCGGACCTGGACGACGACTTCGCCTCCGATGCGTCCGAGTTCGAGAGCCTCGACGAGCTGCGCGACGAGATCCGCAGCCGCATCGCGTCTGCGCTCGAGCAGCGCGCGGAGGACGACTTTCGCGCTGCGGCGGTGGACGCCGCGGCCGGTGGGGCGACCATCGACCTGCCGAAGGAGCTCATCCATGCCCGGGCCCACGACATGTGGGAGCGGCTCGAGCGCTCGCTCAGCGCTCGCGGGATTGACCCCGCGATGTACGTGCAGATGCAGGGAAAGCCGCGGGAGGAGCTCGTCACCGACATGGAGGGCGAGGCCGAGCAGGCCCTGAAGCGAGAGGCCGTCCTCGACGCCGTTGCGGACGCCGAGGGCATCGAGGTCTCCGACGAGGAGCTGCTCTCCGCGCTCGGACCGGGTGAGGGCGACGAGGCTCCGGAGAAGATGCTCGAGACGCTGCGCGAGTCCGGACGAGACGGGTTGCTTCGCTCGGAGATCCGCCTCCGCAAGGCCGCGGATGTGATCGCGGACTCGGCGAAGCCGATCCCCGCAGACCAGGCCGCCGCGCGCGAGGCGCTGTGGACTCCCGAGAAGGAAGAGGCCGAGGCCGAGAAGGCCGAAACAGGCCTCTGGACGCCCGGTTCGGACTGAGCGGCGACCGTCAGCTGCGGCTCGGATCGAGGGGGTAGTAGTCGTCCTGATCCGGGACGCCGTCGCCGTCCGTATCGGGAAGCGGCATGCCGGGACACGCCATCAGCGTTGCGTTGGGCCCTTCCTCGCTCAGCACCCCTCGCATCAGCTGCACCGCGTGCGAGTAGGCGAGGGCTGATTCGTACGGTTGCGCCGTCCGCGGATCGGCGATCCCGTACCAATCCTCGGGGTTCTTCGCGTTCCGCTCGGGGCTGATCCACGTGTGGGCGAGGATGCCCTCCACGTTGCAGTTGGTGCGCGCGAGGTCCGTCGCCATCCGCGAGTACGCCTGCGCGCGGTCGCTCTCGCCAACCGGAGCGGCACCGCCGTGGTTCGCCCAGCCGATCTCGTTGATCAGCATCGGCGTCGAATCCCGGATTCCACCATCGGCGAGCTGCGAGCGAAACCAGGCGAGGCGCGCAAGCTGCGAGAGGGCGTCGGTCGGGGGATAGACGTGTACGGCGACTGCCCCGAGGCTCCCGGTGAGGTCCGGCTCACTGGACGTCGCACGAGCGAAGAAGTCACTGATCCCAACGGAGCCCCCGCTCTTCCGCGGGTTGGTTGCGGCGACCCCGCCGGTGAGGACCTCAGCATTTGGATCGATCGAGTGGATCGCAGCCGCGGAGGAGACGAACATCTTCGCGTAGGACTCGGGCTGCGGCTTCGGGCACCATCCGCTCTCGAGGTTTGGCTCGTTCCAGATCTCGTAGCGGGTCGCCGGCGCCGCGGGCAGCGCGGGGTGGTCTCGCCAGAAGCTCCCCCCGCGCCCGTAGCGCCCGGCGAAGGCGTGCACGAAATCGACGTAGGGCGCGACCGCCAACGGCGCCCGGCTTCGGGCCTTCGCGCACTTGAGCGTCGTCCACAGGTTTTGCCGTGAGTCCCAGAAAGGCGTTTGCGTGATGGTCGGCTGCGGCCGCACGCCGTTGCGCGCCATCGCCGCGACGACTTCGTCCGTTGGTCCCCAGCGGTACGCGTGCGTCCCGCCTGACGGCGCGATTGGCTCGATCGCCGCCCAGGAGACGTTGAACCGAACGTCGCTGACCCCCAGACCGGCCAGGCTCTGGAGCTGCTGGTCGCGTGCCTGGGGACCCAGGTCCTTGATCAGCTGGAAGTTGACTCCGTAGAAATTGGCAGGAACGCGAACGCTCGCAGCGTCGGCGGAGCCGGCGCCGACGAGCATCAGGGCCGCGGCGAGGGGGACGGCAAAACGGCGTGGAAACCGGCTCGTCCTGTCTGACAAGGCGGGCCACCGTAGTGCGGCGCCGAGGGGCTGTCAATCCGCAACCGTATTTCGCAGCGGCGCAGGGCGGGTTAGGATCGCGAGTAGACCACGGAAGGGATTCGATGATCGTCTACAGCGGCGGGTGGAAGTACTGGCTTGCGGGGCTCGCGGTGTCGGTGGGCATCTTCGCGGTCGTCTACTTCACGGTGATCAAGCCGACCACCGACACCGCGAACGACGTGCTGAGGAGGAGCCTCCACCAGTCACAGCAGCAGCTGAACGCGGCGAAGAAGAAGGCCCCCGACGCGCAGGCGAAGCAGCAGTTGGGCCAGGCCGAGAAGCTCACCGCCTGTCTATCGGACGCCGGCACTGACGTCGGCAAGGTCCAGGATTGCCAGGCCAGGTTCGGCCCGTAGGGTCAGTCGGACCGTCCCAGTCGACGCGACGGCGGGCTGAGTCGGCGCCGCGCCCCGCGGGCTACGAACACGCCTTGAGCGTGGCCGACGGCGGCTGGACGGAGAGCCGGCCCTCCATCAGCCGCAGTCCGTAGGAGAAACGCAGGGCCGATGCGTAAGGCTGCCCGGTGCTCGGGTTGGCGATCCCGTACCAGTCCTCCGGGTTCTTCGTGCTCTGCTGCGGGCTGATCCAGGTGTGGGGGAGGATGCCGCCGACGTTGCAGTTGGTGCGGGCGTAGTTGATCGTCATCTTCCCGATGGCGGCCACGCGCTCGTCCTCGGTGAGCGGGGTCTTGCCCACGTGGGTCGCCCAGCCGACCTCGTCGACGATCATCGGGATCCGGTCCGCGATCCGCCCGTCGTGGAGCTGCGACCGGAACCACGCGAGCTTCTCGAGCTGCTTCTGCCCGTCGGTCGACGGATAGATGTGCACTGCGGCCCCGCTCATGAAGTTGTTGAGGTTGCGACGCCTCGCGGTTGCGCTGCCGAAGAACTGGTCGATCCCGAGGTACTGCTTGTGCTTCTTCGCGTTCTTCGCCGACGGCGGTGCCACCCCACCGGTGTAGACCGTTGCGGCGGAATCGACGTTACGGATCGCCTGTGAGGCGGCCACGAACAGGTCCGCGTAGAGCCATGGCTGCGGGTGCGGGCACCACCCTCCTTTCAGGTTCGGCTCGTTCCAGATCTCGTAGGTGTTCACCGGGGTGTACGGGATCGCCCGGTGAGTCGCCCAGAAGGAGCCGCCCCGCCCGTAACGCCGGGCATACGCCGCGACGAATCCGGCGTAGGGCTCGACGGCGACGGGAGAGCGGCTGGATGCCTTGGCGCATTGAAGGTCCACCCACCTGCCCTGGACGGCGCCCCAGTTGGGCGCCTGGGTGAGGGTGGGTCTGGCGCGGATTCCGTGGCGTGCCATCGCGCCGATCTCCTCGTCCATCGCTCCCCAGCGGTAGCTGTGGACTCCGTTCTTGGGCGCGGTGGGCTCGATTGCGGCCCAGGACGCGTTGAAGCGGACCTGGTTGATGCCCAGCGAGGCGATGCTGGAGAGCTGCACGTCCTGCGCCGACGGTCCGAGATTCGCGATGCGCTGGAAGTTGACGCCGTAGAAGGTGGTGGGGACCCGGGGCGTCGAAGCGGGAGCGGTCCCGGCGGCCAGCAGCGAAACGGCCGTGAGGAGGAGAACCCCGACGGCGCCGTGGGACGTCCGTTTCCTGACGCGGCGCACGATCGATGGAAGGTAGTCACCGGGCGGATGCCTGTCAACGGACAACCGGGGGGCGACGGGACAAGCGGCGTCCCGCCGGCCGGCGAGGGACCCGCGGGCCGCTGAGGGTTCGTCCGACCCTTATAGACTCATCGCCCCGTGAGCCCCCTCGTCCCAATGGTCGTCGAGCAAACGTCGCGCGGTGAGCGCGCGTTCGACATCTATTCGCGCCTGCTCAACGAGCGGATCATCTTCCTCGGCACGCCGGTCACCGAGGACATCGCGAACCTCGTCGTGGCTCAGCTGATCCATCTCGAGTCCGAGGACCCGGACAAGGACGTCTCCATCTACGTCAACTCGCCGGGCGGCTCCGTCTACGCCGGGCTCGCGATCTACGACACGATGCAGTACATCAAGCCCGACGTGCAGACGATCTGCGTCGGGGTTGCGATGTCGATGGGCGCCCTGCTGCTCGCGGGCGGCGCCCAGGGCAAGCGGATGGCTACGCCGAACTCGAAGATCCTGATCCATCAGGTCACGGGCGGCTTCCAGGGTCAGGCAACCGACATCGAGATTCACGCTCGGGAGATCATCGACATCCGCAAGCGGCTCGACGAGATCATCGCGAAGCACACGGACCAGCCCCTGGAGAAGGTCGCGAAGGACACCGAGCGCGACTACTTCATGAGCGCCGAAGAGGCGGTCGAGTACAAGATCGTCGACCGCGTCATCGAGCACCACTAGGCGTCGATCGACGACGTCGGAGGTCGGGCTTGACTCGCCCGCATGCGGGTGTAGCCTCGCGACGTGGCGATCAGGGAAGGTGGACCACGCGGGGGAGTGCTGGCGGGGCTCATCGGGGGCCTTGCCCTGATGCTCGTCGCGGCTGTGGGGAGCGCCCACGCAGCCACGATCGAGGTCCATCCCGGGCCGAACGCCATCAACAGGGCGCTCGCCAGGGCCCACAACGGCGACCTCCTCCGAATCCACGACGGCACCTACCGCGAGGCGTTCGAAATCACCAAGCGGGTCACGCTCCGAGGCGTCGGCGGTCGCCCGTTGATCGGCGCTCGCTGCCACAGCCGAGCGACGATCAGCACGACGCAGTCGAACGTCAAGCTGGACCACCTGAAGGTCGTGGGCGCAGCCGAGGGCTTTGGCCAGTTTCCGTCGGAGGTCGATTTCAGAGGGATGTCCACGGGGAGGATCCACGACCTGGTCATCCACGACACCTGCGGAGGGGTCGGCGACGGCGCCGAGTACGGGATCAACGTCTTCAACGGCGGGCAGGTCGAGGTTTCCAACAACCACATCACCGGTGGCTTCTCCGACGCGGGGATCTACATCGGAGGGATCGTCGACACGGGCGGCGGCCAGTTGAGGGTGACGGGCAACGCCAGCTATCTCAACCACCAGGGCGTGATCGTCGAGGATTCCGGCTTCAGGGGGATCGTCGTGGTCGCTGGCAACACCATCCACCACAACACGGGGAACGGGGTGGAGGGCAACCGCAGCGGGATCTTCCTCCACAACAGCGACAAGGTGCGGATGCGCAACAACACGATCCGCAACAACGGCGACTTCGGGATCGACATCGATCCCAACTCGGACAACAACCGCCTCTTCGACAACACCGTCACCTCCAACCCGACCGATCTCGAGAACGACGGCTCCCGCAACTGCGGCTCGGGCAACGTGTTCGGATCCGTGAGCGGCACCCCGCTCGGGAGCTGTTGAACCGCTGGGTCCTCCGCGCAATCGAGTGAGCGGTTGACCGGAATATGTCCGGCCAATCACTCGCTCGACATTGCGGGCGGCCCTACTTGCCCCGGACCACGTCCCGCCGCCGGTTCACGAACGGCCGACGGCCCAGTGCTGCGTACCGCTGTCGCAGTTGGTGTAGTGCTTGCCCTGCAGCTTTAGCTTTCCCTTGAGACGAAGCGTCCCCTTCGCCTGCCGGTTGTGGTGGCGGAACTTGCCATGGATCTCGAGCTTGTGCCCGTGGGTGCGGAAGACGTGCCCGAAGCGCCGGTGCTGGACCGGCATCCTGGGCATGCGGCCGTGGACGTGGACCGCGCCCTGGGTGCAGGTCGCCACGAGACGGCGAAAGCGCACCTTCTTCACCGCCACCGGATGCCCGTTGTGGGTCACGGCGACGAACAACACCGAGGGTCCGGTGGTCCCCTTGCCGTCCTGATCGCCGGCCGCGCCCGCGATGAGCGACAGGGTCAGCGCCGCTGCCAGCGCCGCAACGATCGAAAGCCTCCTCAATATCAACCTCCTCTGGCCGAACCGGCCCGGCGTCCTCGGGCCCCCTCCGCGGCCGATTGAAGCAGAGCCGGCTCTCCAGCGTGCGGTTCCCTGGAAGGGCCGGCCGTGCAAGTCCGCGGGCGGTTGAAGGGACGGCCGCCTCCGCCGAGTAACAAGGGGGGTCGAGCCAAGGCCCCGCGTGTCGTAATCTGAGTTGAAGCGCCGGGCCGCGCCATTCGAAAGGGGAGAGCTCTTGGCACGCCCAACCGATTCGAACGAGCAGCTTCTCTGCAGCTTCTGCGGGAAGTCCCAGCGCCAGGTCAAGAAGCTCATCGCCGGGCCTGGCGTATACATCTGCGACGAGTGCATCGATCTCTGCAACGAGATCATCGACGAGGAGCTCGCGGCGCCTCCGACCTTCGAGCTCGAGAGCCTCCCCAAGCCGAAGGAGATCCACTCCGTCCTGAACGAGTACGTGGTCGGACAGGAGACGGCGAAGCGGGCGCTGTCAGTGGCCGTCTACAACCACTACAAGCGCGTCCAGATGGCCCAGTCGGACGACGAGGAGGTCGAGCTCCAGAAGTCCAACATCCTGTTGCTCGGGCCGACCGGGTGCGGGAAGACGCTGCTCGCTCAGACCCTCGCTCGCATCCTGAACGTGCCGTTCGCGATCGCCGACGCGACGGCGCTGACCGAGGCCGGCTACGTCGGGGAGGACGTCGAGAACATCCTCCTCAAGCTGATCCAGGCTGCCGACTTCGACGTCAAGAAGGCCGAGACGGGGATCATCTACATCGACGAGGTCGACAAGATCGCCCGCAAGGCGGACAACCCGTCGATCACTCGCGACGTCTCCGGCGAGGGCGTGCAGCAGGCGCTGCTGAAGATCCTCGAAGGCACCACCGCCTCGGTGCCTCCGCAGGGCGGGCGCAAGCATCCCCACCAGGAGTTCCTGACGATCGACACGACGAACGTGCTGTTCATCTGCGGCGGCTCCTTCGCGCAGCTCGACAAGGTGATCGAGCGGCGCATCGGCCACCAGGGCGTCGGCTTCGGCGCCCAGGTGCTCACGCGAGACCAGCGCGACACCGGAGAGCTGTTCGAGCAGGTCCTTCCCGAGGACCTGATGGAGTACGGGCTGATCCCCGAGTTCATCGGGCGCCTGCCGGTCGTGGCGGCGATCCACCAGCTCACCCGGGACGACCTGATCACGATCCTGACGGAGCCGCGCAACGCGCTCACGCGCCAGTTCGAGCGCTTCTTCGAGTTCGACGACATCGAGCTGGTATTCGCCGAGGACTCGCTCGGCGCGATCGCCGACAAGGCCCTCGACCGAGAGGTCGGAGCCCGAGGCCTGCGCTCGATCCTCGAGGAGACGCTCCTCGACGTCCAATTCGAGCTGCCCTCCCGGCGCGACGTGCGCAAGTGCGTGGTGACCAAGGACACGATCCAGCGCGCGATCAAGCCGACGCTGGTTACAGAGGCGGCCCCGGACGAGCCGGGCGACGAGCTCGAGCAGCTGGAGGAGGAGTCGGCCTAAGCCGGCGGCTGCTGCTTCGTCGCCCGCCACTCGAGCAGAGTGGTGTGGCAGTGGGTGTCGGGGCCTGCGAGCTCTCCGTTGAGCTTGAACGACCCGGCGGCGACTCCGCCGCGGCGTAGCTTCCCCTTCACCAGACCCTGCGGGTCCAGGGGAAGGCCGGTCCATTGGCCGGCCTCGAAGAACGTGCGATCCGGCTTGGCCCGCATCTTTGGATCGAATCTCCAGCCAGCGGTGACGCCATCAGGCACGTTCAGATCGCTGCAGTGATACGGGACCTGGCTGACCGTGAACCGGGTGACCTTTCTGTGTCCCGCGGGGCCGTGCTTGACGAAGAACCCCACGAACGCGCTCGGCTCGGCCTTCACGTGCCCGACGTAGTCGAAGCTTCCCGCGAACCCGAATGCGCCCGGAGCCGACGTGGCGGCCAGCAATCCAACGACGCAGATACAGAGCACGCAACGCTTCACTTGACCCTCCTTGGTCGGACCCCCCGAGTGACCGGAGTCTAAGCCGGTCGCCCGGAGGGCGCAACTAAACTCGCGGCCAATGGACGCGGAGCGCCGGAAGCGGCTCGAGGAGACGACGAGATACGAGCCCTCGGAGGTCGAGGGACGGATCCTGGAGCAGTGGCTGGAGGGCGGCTACTTCCATCCTGAGGCCGAGGGCTCCCCGGACGAGAACTTCTCGATCGCGATCCCGCCGCCCAACGTGACGGGGGTCCTCCACATGGGCCACGCGCTCCAGGACACCATCATGGATGCGCTTATCCGCATGAATCGGATGAGGGGCCGAAAGGCTCTCTGGATCTTCGGGACCGACCACGCGGGGATCGCCACGCAGGCGGTCGTCGAGAAGGAGTTGCTCGCCCAGGGAGCCTCCCGCCAGGACCTCGGCCGTGAGACCTTCGTGGCACGGGTCTGGGAATGGCGCCTCCAGTACGGCTCGCAGATCGTCGAGCAGCTCAGGCGCCTCGGTGCCTCCTGCGACTACGAGCGGGAGCGGTTCACGCTCGACGACGCCTACGTCAAGGCGGTGAACCGGGTGTTCGTGTCCCTCTACGACAAGGGCCTGATCTACCGCGACAACTACATGGTCAACTGGGATCCCGGCACGCACTCAGCGATCTCCGACCTCGAGGTCGTGAACCGCGAGGTCGAGGACACCCTCTGCTACATCGACTACCCGTTGGAGGAGTCCGATCAGGTGGTCACGGTCGCCACCGTCCGCCCGGAGACGATGCTCGCCGACACCGCCGTTGCGGTGAGCCCCCGGGACGAGCGTTACCGCGATCTCGTGGGCCGGCACTGCATCCTGCCGCTCGTTGGCAGGCGCCTCCCGGTGATCGCCGACGAGCACGTGGACCCGGAGTTCGGGACCGGCGCCCTGAAGATCACCCCGGGCCACGACCCCAACGACTTCGAGATCGGGCGAAAGCACGGGCTCGAGGAGATCGTTGTCATCGGCGAGGACGGCCGGATGACCGAGGAGGCGGGGGAGGGATTCGAGGGCATGACCGTCGAGGAGGCCAACCGGGCGGTGGTCGAGGCGCTGCGGACCGAGGGCCGGCTTCGCTCCGAGGAGCCCTACACCCACTCCGTGCCGTTCTCGGAGCGCTCGGGCGAGCGGATCGAGCCGCTGATCAGCCTCCAGTGGTTCATGCGAATGGATGACCTGGCCCGCCCGGCGATCGAAGTGGTCGAGCGCGACGAGGTGCGGATCGTCCCCGAGAACTACAAGCGCGTGTACCTGGACTGGATGCGGAACATCCGGCCCTGGTGCATCTCCCGGCAACTCTGGTGGGGCCATCGCATCCCGGTCTGGTACTGCGACGCCTGCGGGGAGACGTACGCGGCCGAGACGCCGCCCGAGCGCTGCGGAGCATGCGACGGCGAGCTCCGTCAGGAGCAGGACGTGCTCGACACGTGGTTCAGCTCCGCGTTGTGGCCGTTCGCCGCCCTCGGCTGGCCGGAGGAGACACCGGAGCTCGCGGCCTTCTATCCCACGACGTTCCTGACGACGGCGCGCGAGATCATCTTCCTCTGGGTCGCTCGCATGGTGATGATGGGAATCGAGTTCGTGGGCGACGTCCCCTTCCACGACGTCTACGTCCACCCGGTGATCCAGGCCTCCGACGGCCGGCGGATGTCGAAGAGCCTCGGCACGGGCATCGACCCGCTCGACGAGATAAACACTCACGGCGCCGACGGCGTCCGCTTCGGACTGCTCGCGATGTCCTCGACCCAGGACGTCCGCTACAACGCCGCCCGGATCCAGCAGGGCCAGGACCTGGCGAACAAGATGTGGAACGCATCCCGCCTGGTGTTGCTGAACGCGTTGCCTGGAACCCCGTCCCGCCCGGAGCCCCGACAGGAGCTCGCTCCTGGCGGGCATTTGTTCCAGGAGGGACGCCCCTCCTCGGAGCGGGTGGAGGATCGGTGGATCGTTTCGCGGTTGCAGCGCGCGATCGAGGCCGCCACGGCGAGCATCGACTCCTACGACTTCGCACACGCCGCGCTTGACCTCTACGACTACTTCTGGTCGGAGCTTTGCGACTGGTACCTCGAGATCGTCAAGCCGCGGCTGTATGACGGCGACCCCGACGCGTCGGCGACCCTGCTCTGGGCGCTCGAGGAGACGCTCGCGCTGATCCACCCCGTGATGCCGTTCGTGACCGAGGAGATCTACTCCTACCTGCGCGGCGAGCTGGGCGACGATGCGGCGGAGATGCTGGTGGTCCATCCGTTCCCCGAGGTGGAGCCGAAGCTGGTCGACGAGGACGCCGAGCGAGAGGTACAGGCCTGGATCGAACTGACGCGCCAGGTCCGCCGCTGGCGCGACCTCGTCGGGGTCGCAGCCGCGAGCGTGCTGCCGGCGCGCGTGTCCGGCGACGACGCGCGGCCGCACGAGCTCGTGGGGCGCCTCGCCCGGCTTTCGTTCGACGGTGCGGAGGGCGATGTCCTGGCGACCTTCGGCCCGGTGGAGATCCTCCCTTCGGAGGACGTCGACGCCGACCAGGTCCGCCGCCGCATCGCCGAGCGCCGCGACGCGCTCCAGTCCGAGGTGGCACGCG
Organism: uncultured Actinomycetes bacterium; assembly: GCA_963702195.1. Classification (GTDB taxonomy): domain Bacteria; phylum Actinomycetota; class Thermoleophilia; order Solirubrobacterales; family 70-9; genus AC-56. Next base: position 1,243,126 of record OY969725.1, read on the forward strand.
CCGAGGGCAAGCTTGCGAACACCCGGTTCGTCGACAAGGCGCCCGCCGACGTGGTCGAGGCGGAGCGGGCGAAGCTCGCGCGTTATCAGGCTGAGCTGGAAGAGCTTCCCTGACCTGGACCTACGAAGAGGCGGAGCGCTACCTGCTCTCGCTCGAGCCCCTCGGCTGGCGGTTCGGGCTCGACCGGATCCGCCGGCTGGTCACGGTGCTCGGCATGCCCCAGCACCGGTTCGCCTCGATCCACGTCGTGGGCACGAACGGAAAGTCGTCGGTGACCGAGATGACCGCGGCGCTGCTCGAGGCCCACGGGCGCACGGCGGGCGTCTACATCTCGCCCCACACCGACCGCTGGTCCGAACGCGTTCGGGTGGGAGGCGCGGAGATCGGCGGCGACGAGTTCGGCGCCGCCGTGGAGAGGACCGCGCAGTCGGTCGAGGTCGTCAACCGCTCGCTGGAGGAGGGGGAGTCGGTCACGCAGTTCGAGGCGGCGACGGCGGCCGCCTTCGTCGCCCTGGCGCAATCGGGGGTTGAGTTCGGGGTGATCGAGGCGGGGCTCGGCGGTCGCCTGGATGCGACCAACGTCCTGCCGTCGCTGGCAACGGTCCTGACCTCAGTGGGCCTCGAGCACACCCAATGGCTCGGCGACACCGAGGAGGAGATCGCGGCCGAGAAGCTGGCGGTGCTCCGCGACCACTCGACCCTGGTCGTCGGCGAGCTCCCGCCGGCGGTTCGCGATCTTGCCGAGGCGACCGCCCGCGAGCGAAGCGCCACGCTCGTGACGGCCGCGGACCACGACCCGGACGTCGCCGACCTCGCGGTTCCCGGCGCCTACGCGCGACGCAACTTCACCGTGGCGAGTGCGGCCGCCACCGCGGCGATCGGCCCGCTCGATCCCGACCGGGTCCACGCCGTGGCCGCCGGCCTGGAGCTCCCCGGCAGGATGCAGGCTCTTGACGGCGACCCGTTGATGGTCCTCGATGCGGCACACAATCCCCCGGGCGCCGCCGCGCTGGCCGAGGCCCTGCCCGAGGCCGTGGACGGGGCGCCGGTCGTCGCCTGCCTGGCCCTGCTCGCCGACAAGGACGCCGCCGGGGTGCTCGCTGCGCTGGCGCCGCGGGTCGAGCTCGCGGTGTGCACGGAGCTTCCCGCCGACCTCCTGGCCCACGCGGGCCGACCGGCCGCACGATCGTTCGACGCCGTAGCGCTCGTGGAGGCGGCCGCGGACGCCGGCCTCGACACGGAGGAGGTGCGGGATCCGGGCGCGGCGGTCGAGCGGACGGTCGCCGAGGCCCGCGCGCGGTCGGGAGCCGCCCTCGTCACCGGTTCGCACTACCTGCTCCGGTACGCTCTCCAGGCGCGGTGCTAGAGGGTGCGATCAGGGCCGGAGGGCGCCGCAGCGACGATTGGCGTCATGGATCGAGAGGCACGTTCAGAGCTCCTACAGATGATGGGCTTGGTCGCCGCCGTGGTGGCGATCGTGATCCTCGTCTTCTTCGGCCTCGGGTACCTCTTCGGCCGGCTGTTCCTCTAGGAGAAACCCTCCGGGTTACGGACCGCCACCAGGGATTGAGCCGTAATTAACGAAGTAGACTCAACTCCTCTACCCATGCGCCCCAAGCCATGCCCGTAGTCGCGCTCTTCGGCATCACGAACAGCGGTCTGAACCTGTTCGTGAATCTCGTCGTGCTCTTCCTCGTGGTCGTGTGGATCGCGCTCATCGCCTGGACCTTCCTCGATGCTCGGCGCCGCATCAAGGATCCTGTCCTGGTCGCGTGCGCCACGGCCGCGTCCCTGTTCCCATACGTCGGGACGATCGTCTACTCGATCCTCCGCCCGCCGGAGTTCCTTGATGACGCCCGGGAGCGGGACCTCGAGATCCGCGCCTCGGAGCTGCGCGTGAAGCAGCTCGAGGAGCAGTCCTGCCCCAACTGCGCCTATCCGATCGAGCGCAGCTACCTGCGTTGCCCGAACTGCCGCGCGCGGGTCAAGGACCCATGCGAGAACTGTGAGCAGCCCATCGACCCGCGCTGGGTCGTCTGCCCGTACTGCGAGATGCCGCAGCGCCGCGCCCCCGAGCCGCCGCGCCGCGTCGCACGCGAGGAGCGCGCCCGGGAGGAGCGTCCTCGGGAGGAGCGAGCACCCAGGCCGACCTCGCGAGCGAAGCGACCGCCGAGCCGGCCCGCGACCGCCCGCACCCAGGCCGGCTCCGAAAGCCGCCCACGCCCGACCCGGTCAACGCGGTCGAGCCAGTCCAAGGCCCCGGCAACCAAGCAGCGCAAGCCTTCTTCCTCCCGCGGCAAGCCCTCATCGGGCGGAGGGCGCGACGGCTCGTCCGACAGTCGCGAGCGCCCGGCGACCGCGTCGTAGGGCCCGGCTACCCCCGGCGGTCACGCGGGCACGAACCGCCGCCCAGCAATGAGGGGACGATCCGGCGAACTCTCTATCAACGCAATCCACATCCGACAGGCGGATGCAGATTGCGTCGACCCGGCCGCGCCGATAGATTCCCGCGCTCGTGGCAGAGCAGTCCAGAACGCTGATTCTCGTCAAGCCCGATGCCTTCGAGCGCGGGCTCACCGGCGAGGTGCTCGCGCGCTTCGAGCGCAAGGGCCTCCGGCTGGTCGCGCTGCGGCAGCTCACGATCGACGACGAGTTCGCCGGGCGTCATTACGAGGAGCACACCGACAAGCCGTTCTTCGGCGAGCTCATCGAGTTCATCACCGGCGGCCCCCTCGTGGCCGCGGTGCTCGAGGGCGTGGACGCGACCACGGCAGCCAGGCAGATCATCGGCGCGACGAATCCGCTCGAGGCCGTTCCTGGGTCGATTCGCGGCGACTTCGCCGTCGAGGTCACGTTCAATCTCGTCCACGGCTCCGACTCGGACGAGTCGGCCAAGCGCGAGATCGAGCTCTGGTTTCCCGACCTCGACTGATCCTCGCCTCGGCGTCGCCCCGCCGCCGCGAGATCCTCACCGCGCTGGGGATCCCGTTCGAAGGGGTGGTCCCCGATGTGGCGGAGCTGACCTCTGGCGAGCCCGAGGAGGCGGTGGTGGAGAACGCGCGCCGCAAGGCGCGCGCGGGGATGGAGATGGCGGGTGGGGAGGCGGGCCTCGTCCTGGGCGTGGACACCGAGGTGGTGTTGGACGGCCGGCTCCTCGGGAAGGCGGGCAACGAGGGAGAGGCCCGGGAGCGGCTGGAGCTGCTGTCGGGCCGCACCCACGAGGTCCTCAGCGGCGTGATTGTGCTGGCCCCAGATGCCTCGAGCCTGGATTTTGTCGGCCATAGCTCGACAAAGTCCAGCCTCGGCGCCGATGCCTCTCCCTCAGTGCCCGGCGACGAAGTCGCCGAGCGTTGGGGCGTCGCCAAGTCTCGAGTGACGTTCCGCGAGCTCCCGCCGGAGCTGCTCGAGGCCTACCTCGCCTCGGGGGAGTGGCGTGACCGGGCGGGGGCCTACGCCGTGCAAGGACTCGGCTCCGGCCTGGTCGAGCGTGTTGAAGGCGACCTTTCAAATGTCATCGGGCTCCCGGTCCGCTTGCTACTCGGCCTCGTTCCCGACTTGCTCGACACAGCAGGAGATTCCCGCTAGCAAGCCCCTTTTGGCCTAACGCTGAGGTCTAGGTTGAGGTCTGGAAACGGGCCTCATTCTTGCGTTGAGACTGCTCCAGGGTTCGCTACACTCGGCGCGCGGTGCGGCCGCTGTTGCTGCTCGACTGGAAAGCCTGGGACGGAGGAGCAATGGCGCTGCATGGACGCAAGGACCGCCCCGCGCGCGCAAGGCAACACCCGTCCGCTCCCATAAGGCTTCACTGATCACCCGACAATGGGCTTCTTTCGCAACCTGACCGGCTTTGGCGGCCGCGACATGGCGGTGGACCTCGGGACCGCGAACACGCTCGTCTACGTACGAGGGCGTGGGATCGTGCTCTCGGAGCCCTCGGTCGTGGCGGTGGACGCTCGCAGCGGCGAGGTCCACGCCGTGGGCGTCGACGCGAAACGAATGCTGGGGCGCACCCCCGGGACGATCCGTGCCATCCGGCCCCTGAAGGATGGTGTGATCGCCGATTTCGACGTCACGGAGGAGATGCTGCGGCACTTCATACAGCGGGTCCACCAGAACCGCTTCGCACATCCACGTGTCGTCGTCTGCGTTCCGTCCGGTGTCACCGGGGTCGAGAAGCGCGCGGTCGAGGAGGCCTGTCTGTCCGCCGGCGCCCGCCAGGCCTACCTCATCGAGGAGCCCATGGCCGCCGCGATCGGCGCCGGGCTGCCCGTCGCCGAGCCCACGGGGAGCATGGTCCTCGACATCGGCGGCGGGACGAGCGAGGTCGCCGTCATCTCCCTGGGCGGGATCGTCGTCTCGGAGTCGATTCGGGTGGGCGGGGACGAGCAGGACGAGGCGATCGTCAACTACTGCAAGCACGAGCACAAGCTTTTGATCGGCCAGCAGACCGCGGAGGAGGTCAAGCTCGAGATCGGCTCGGCCACGCACCTTCCCGAGGAGGTCACCACAGAGATCCGCGGCCGTGACATGGTCACCGGACTGCCGAAGACCATCATGCTCACCTCGGCCGAGGTCCGTGGCGCTCTCGAGGAGCCGATCAACCAGATCGTCGCCGCCGTGAAGGACACGCTGGACCGCACGCCCCCCGAGCTCGCGGGAGACATCATGGACCGCGGGATCATCCTCGCGGGTGGTGGCTCGCTGCTCCAGGGCATGGACCAGCGCCTTCGCGATGAATGCCAGATGCCGGCCCAGGTCACGGAGTCACCGCTGACCTGCGTTGCCGTGGGGTCGGGCCGCTCGCTCGAGGAGTTCGAGGTGATCCACCGGATGAGCCGGAACTCCCACCGTCGTCTGGTCGCGTCCGGGTAGGCGCTGGGAGGTACTGCGGTGTACCGCAAGCAAGTCCGGAGGCGCCGAGCGGTACTGGTGCTCCTGATCGTCGTCGCGCTCGTGCTGATCTCGGCGACCTTCTCCCAGTCCAACAGCGGCCCGCTGCACACGATGCAGCAGGGCGTCGCCTCGGTGTTCGCGCCGCTCGAGGACGGCGCGAGCCGTGCCCTCAAGCCCGCCCGCGACCTCGTCAACTGGGTCTCGGAGACCTTCAACGCCCGCGGCGAGAACTCAAACCTGAAGACGGACGTGCAGAAGCTCCGCGACAAGCTGGCGAAGTTGCAATCGGCCCAGGGCGAGAACGACCAGCTGAAGAAGCTTGTCGGACTTGACCGCAAGGGCGTGCTCTCCGGCTACAAGCCGGTGACCGCGCGCGTCGTGGGCGCCTCGCCGACCGTCTGGTACTCGACCGTCACCGTCAACGCCGGCTCGGGTGACGGCGTGGCGGTCAACGACCCGGTGATCGACGGCGACGGGCTCATTGGCCAGGTCACCGACACGACGCACTTCACCTCCAAGGTCACGCTGATCACGGACTCGCAGAGCTCGGTGTCGGGCAGGGTGCTCCCGAACGGGCCGCAGGGCGTCGCCGAGCCGGAGGCCGGGGACCCGAGCACGATGCTGCTCGACTTCATCGACAAGAACGAGCCCATCCACCAGGGACAGATGGTCGTGACGGCGGGGTGGACCAACGGGTCGCTCTCCTCGTGGGCACCCCCGGGCATCCCGATCGGCGAGGTCCGGGACACGACGGTGGGCCAGCAGGAGACCACCCAGAACGTGCACATCACCCCCTACGCCGACATGCGCGACCTGGACATCGTGCAGGTGGCGACGCAGGGCCCATCTCGACCGGGGGTCGGCGGATGATCGTCACGTGGCGCATCGGGCTGCGACTCGCGCTGATCATGGTCGTGGCGATCGTGCTCCAGGTGTCGTTCTTCTCCTACCTGACGCTCTTCGGAACAACGCCGAACATCATCCCCCTAGTCGCCGTGAGCCTCGGCCTCCTGGGCGGCGCGATGGTCGGAGCCGTCTCCGGCTTCGCGCTCGGGTTCATCCTGGACTCCGTGCTGCTCGCGACGCTCGGGATCTCCTCGCTGACCCTGCTGGCCGTCGGGTACCTGGCGGGCCGCTACCGGGAGGGCACGCAGATCGCTAACACGCTGATGCCCCCGATCATGATCGGGGTGCTGACGATCGCCGCCTCCGCCGCCTTCTCCGCGCTACAGCTCATGCTCGGCATCGACACGCAGGTGAGCCTTCTGGTGCTCCGGGAGATCTTCGTGCAGGGCCTCCTGGCCTTCCTGTTCGCGATCCCGTTCTATCCACTGATCCGCCGCGTGCTGCGCCCGGCGATCGTCGACGACGTCGTCGCGGGCCGCCGCATGGGAACTCCGATCCGCGCCGGCTCGAAGCGTCCTCGCCGCCGCCTGGGGCGCCGCCGGAGCCCGCGCGTGCGTAGGGCGACGGGGGTCTCCTGATGTTCAACGAGCGCGAGCGCCCCATGCTTCCGGCGCAGTTCGCGCTGCGCGTCGCGGTGCTGTCGGGGATCGCCCTGGTCATGTTCTCGATCATCTTCTTCCGGCTCTGGTACCTCCAGGTGCTCTCGAGCGATGACTACCTGAAGCAGGCCAACAACAACCAGGTCCGCGATGCCACTGTCCAGGCGCCTCGCGGCGAGATCCTCGACCGCAACGGCCAGGTGCTGGTCGACAACCGCACGGCCCTTGCGCTGCAGATCCTGCCGACCGAGCTCCCGCGGAAGCGCCACAAGCAGCACGAGGAGCTCGCCCGGCTGAGCCACGTGATCCACATGCCTACGGACCAGATCGAGAAACAGATCAAAAAGCAGACCAAGGACCTGCCCTCGAACCCGGTGACGCTGAGGCGCGACGTCAGCTACGACCTCGTCTACTACCTGCGCGAGAACCAGGACTCCTATCCGGGCGTCACGGTCCAGCGGGTGTACGTGCGGAACTACCCGGACGGCAGCCTCGCGGCCCAGATCTACGGCTATGTCCGCGAGGTCACGGGTCCGCAGCTCAAGGAGGCCCGCTACCAGGGGCTTGCGCCGGGCGACCAGGTTGGGCAGTCCGGAATCGAGAACACCTACGACAACGTCCTGCGGGGCACGAACGGCATGACCCGTGTGCAGGTGGACGCGGCGGGCAACCCCACGGGCCACATCCTGAACCAGGTGCAACCCAAGCCCGGCGACAACCTGGTGCTCTCGCTAGACCGGCCCGTGCAGCAGGCGGGCGAGCAGGCGATCAATTCCTTCAGTACGCCCGGCGCCTTCGTCGCCATGAACGTCAAGAACGGCCAGATCCTCGGGCTGGGCTCGTCGCCGACCTTCGACCCGTCCGTCTTCTCCAAGCCCGTGATCCCCACCTCGGTCTACAAGCAGCTCACCAGCCAGACCACGTACGCGCCGCTGACGAACCGCGCGATCCAGGGCCTCTATCCGACGGGCTCGACGTTCAAGCCGATCACGGCCACCGCGGCGCTGGAGAGCGGGGTAATCACCCCATCCACGGTCATCGACGACACCGGATCGTTCAGCCTGGGTCCCGGCGTGCAACCCCTCCACAACGCCGGGCTCGCCGCCTACGGCTCCCTTCAGCTCACGCAGGCACTCCAGGTCTCGTCGGACGTCTGGTTCTACAACGTGGGCGCCGACATGTTCAAGACGGGCAACACGAGCGCCCAGGACAAGTGGGCATACGACCTGGGGATCGGCCACCCGACGGGCATCGACCTCCCCGGTGAGGTCTCCGGTCTCCTGCCGACACCACAATGGCGCGACCAGCTCTACAAGCAGGCCCAAAGCCCCAATTCCCCCGGTGGAACCAGCGTCGTGCCCGGAGATCCCACCACCCGGCCGTGGAGCTTGGGCGACAACGTCAACCTCGCGGTCGGCCAGGGCGACCTCCAGGCCGACCCCCTCCAGATGGCCGTCGCCTACGCCGCGATCGGCAACGGCGGCGACGTCGTCCGCCCGCACGTCGGCAAGGAGGTCGAGGACCCGAACGGCAGCGTGGTCCAGGAGATCGACCCCGCTCCGATCCGCCACCTGAATATCAACTCGAGCTACCGCTCGGCGATCATGCAGGGGATCCACGAGGCAGCCCAGTCACCCGGCGGGACGTCCTACTCGGTCTTCGGAAACTTCCCGATCCCGATGGCCGGTAAGACCGGAACGGCGCAGCGCGATGGGCAGCTGGACCAGTCCTGGTACATCTGCCTCGCGCCGTACCCCAATCCCAAGATCGTCGTCGCGGCGACGATCGAGCAGGGAGGCTTCGGAGTGGAGTCGGCGGCGCCCGTGGCGAAGCAGATCCTCGACGCCTACTACAACGAGCACCCGTCTGAGGCCAAGAACGCGGGCGGCAAGCCGCCAAAGATCACGCCGATCCAGCAGGGAACCGTGAGCGGCGGGAGCAATCCCTACTGATGGTCTCCGACGCCTATCCCAGGCCGTTCGAAGGCGGACAGCGTCAGGCGACGCGCCCCCGTGAGCGCGGGGGGCTGCTCGCGATGGACCCGCTGCTGTTCCTGGCGGCCGTCGGGCTGATCGGGTTCAGCCTCTTCACCCTGGGCGCGGCGACCGGCCACGACGTCCCGCACAACCCGTATTTCTACGTCATCCGGCAGGCGATCTACGCCGTCATCGGCATTGCGCTGATGCTCGGATTGGCGCGGGTCGACTACTCTCGTTTCAGAGAGCTGCGCGTTGGGCTCTACACCGCGATGATGACGACCATCGTCGCGGTGCTCCTCTTGGGGCAGGCCACACGTGGCTCGAAACGATGGATAGAGCTCCCCTTCTTCACGTTCCAGCCGTCCGAGCTGGGCAAGGTGCTGTTGATCCTGGCGCTGGCCGGGTTCGCGATCGACCGCCGCCGCCGCACCAGCGAGCGGCAGCGGACGGCGCGGCTGCTGCTGCTGGGCTTCGTGCCGGCGCTGATCGTGATCATGCAGCCCGACCTCGGTACCGGAATCGTCTATATCGTCATCACGCTGGCTACGCTGTTCTTCGTCGGGGTGCGCTGGACGCACTTCGCGCTACTTGGCGGGTTGCTCGCGGCCGCGGTATCGGCGGTGCTGGTGCTCGCCCCGGCGATCGGACACCCCGTTCTGCACGGCTACCAGCAGGAGAGGCTCACATCCTTTTTGAACCCCAGCTCGGACCCACGCGCCGCGACGTATCAGATCGATCAGTCGCTGATCGCGATTGGGTCGGGTGGCAAGACAGGGCGCGGTTCCGACTCGACGCAAACGGAGCACGGTTTCGTGCCCGACCGCACCACCGACTTCATCTTCTCCGTCGTCGGAGAACGCTTCGGCTTCGTCGGTGCTGCGTTCGTTTTATCCCTTTTCGCCCTGCTCATATGGAGGGCGCTGCGCATAATGACGCTTTCGAAGAACTTGTACGGGAGCGTGATCGCCGGCTCGATCGCGGCCATGTTCATGACCCAGGTGTTTGTGAACGTGGGCGTCACGATCGGGATCATGCCGGTGACCGGCATCCCGTTACCACTCATGAGCTTCGGGGGATCCTCGGTCGTCGTGACCTTCATGGCGGTCGGGCTCCTACAGAGCATCTACGTGCAAGCGCGGCTCACCTCCAAGAGCAGGGCGGACCTCCGGCGCTGAACGCCCGGGGGCCTACCTATTTACTCTGAGGTGAGTTAACTGAAAAAGCGAATATTGGTTTCAGTCGACGCGGGCGAGACCCGCGTCGCGGTGCTCGAAGGCAAGGGCACCGCAAGAAGCGGCGACCGCAGCAACAAGGGCGGTCGTCCCAGCAAGGACCGCGCCGCCCCCGGACGCGGAGCAGAGGAGGCGGCGCGAAAGGATTCCGGCTTCAAGGTCGCCGAGCTCTACGTCGAGCGCCGCGGTCAGCGGTCGATCGTCGGCAACATCTATGCGGGCGTCGTCGACAACGTGCTGCCGGGAATGGAGGCAGCGTTCGTCGACATCGGCCTCGAGCGCAACGGCTTCCTCCACGTCGACGAGATCGTCCTCCCGGGCGGCGAGGCGGCGCCGCGGCGCGGCCGCGGCCGCGGGCGGCGGATCGACGAGCTGCTCAAGCCCAAGCAGGAGGTCCTCGTGCAGGTCGTCAAGGACCCGCTCAAGACCAAGGGCGCGCGGCTGTCGATGCAGCTGTCGATCGCCGGTCGCTACCTGGTCTACATGCCCAGCGGCGGCGGGGTCGGCGCCAGCCGGCGCCTCTCCGACACCGAGCGCGACCGGCAGCGCAAGCTGCTGCAGAAGATCCATAAGGGCCCGGGCGGCGTGATCGTGCGGACGGCCGCGCAGGGGGCCCGCAAGGCGGACTTCGAGCGCGACATCGAGTACCTCAAGAAGCTGTATGAGGTGGTCCAGCGCAGGGCCGAGCAGGTGAAGGCGCCGGACATGGTCTTCCAGGAGGCGGACCTCTCGATTCGCGTCCTGCGCGACGTGCTCGAGAAGGAGTTCGACGGCGCGATCATCGACGACGAAAAGCAGCACCAGCGGGTGACGAGCTTCTTCCAGCGCACCGCGCCCGAGCTCGTCCAGCATGTCGAGCTCTACGAGGGCAAGGAGTCGCTGTTCGAGAAGATGGGCGTCGAGGAGGCGTACCGCTCGGTGCTCTCCCGGCGGGTCGATCTGCCCTCGGGCGGCTATCTGATGATCGACTACGCGGAGGCGCTCACCGTCATCGACATCAACACGGGCAGCTTCACCGGCCGCGGCAAGGGCCGGCTGGAGGACACGATCACCCGGGTCAACGTGGAGGCGGCCGAGGAGGTCGTGCGGCAGCTGCGCCTGCGGGACATCGGCGGGATCATCGTCATCGACTTCATCGACATGGCGCGGGCCCGCAACCGCGACCAGGTGCTGAAGACGCTGCGCAAGGCGCTCGACGCCGACAAGACCAAGAGCTACGTCATGGACGTGTCGCCCTTGGGGCTGGTGGAGATGACCCGGCAGAACGTCACCGACGGGGTGCGCGAGATCCTCACCAAGCGTTGCCCGACCTGCGATGGCGAGGGCGTCGTGGAGTCCGAGGAGACCGTCGCGATCACCGTCGTGCGGCACCTGCGCGAGGTGATCGAGGAGCGCTCGGAGGAGGCCTTTCTCGTCCGGGTGAACCCAAAGGTCGCCGCGGAGCTCCTGCGCGAAGACAGCCCATTGCACGAGCTCGAGGACAAGTCCGGCAAGCACTTCCACTTCGAGGGCGGGGACGCGCTCAAGCTCGACACGTTCGAGGTCGTCGACAGCGGGACCCGGGCGCAGATCGAGGAGCGCGCGCTGCCGTTCCAGGTGGGCGACGAGGTCCTCGTGCGCATCGAGGAGCCGCACATGTACAACGTCGACGACGCGGTGGCGCGCGTTGACTCCTACATCGTGAGCGTCACCGGCGGAGGCCGCTTCGTCGGGGACCGGCGCCTCGTCCGCATCGACAGCGTCGGCAGAGCGGCAGCCACCGCATCGCTGGTCGGAGGCGCGGAGGAGGACAGCGGCAACGGCGCCGATGACTCGGAGGATGGCTCGTCGAACGGCGACCCCGTAGAATCCTCGCCTTCGAGACGGCGCCGCGGCCGAAGGGGCGGCAGGCGCCGTTCTCGCGCCCGGGCCCAGAACGAGTCGAACGGCGACTAGGCCCACCAACGAGAGCAACATGGCTGACAGCTACGCGATAGTCGAAACCGGCGGCAAGCAATACCGCGCCGAGAAGGGCACCAACCTGCTCGTCGAGCGGCTGCCCGCGGACGAGGGGAGCAAGGTGAACCTCCGGGCCGTGATGTTCAAGGGCGACAAGGACGTGGTCCTCGACGGCGGCCAGCTCGAGAAGGTGAAGGTCGAGGCCGTCGTTACCGAGCATCTGCGCGGCCCGAAGATCCGGATCTTCAAGTACAAGGCCAAGAAGGGCTACCGCCGTCGCGGCGGTCACCGCCAGGGGCTGACCCGCCTCGAGGTGACCGAGGTTCGCATGCTCACCCGCAAGCCGGCGGCGGGGGCGACGAAGCAGGCGGAGAAGAAGGACGAGGCGAAGGCGGAGCCCACGGCCAAGGCGGAGACCAAGCCAAAGGCGCCCGCCAAGCCGAAGGCGCCCGCGAAGAAGCCCGCGGCAAAGAAGCCGGCGGCGAAGAAGCCCGCAGCCAAGAAGACGGCCGCGAAGAAGCCTGCGGCCAAGAAGCCGGCGAGCCGCTCTTCGTCTGCTAAGAAAGAGAGCTAGTCATGGCGCACAAGAAAGGACTCGGATCAAGCCGTAACGGGCGCGACTCGAACCCCAAGTACCTCGGGGTGAAGGTCTTCGCCGGCCAGCGCGTGGGCGGTGGCGAGATCATCGTGCGCCAGCGCGGCACCCGCTTCCGGCCGGGCGATGGCACCGGCCTGGGGCGCGACCACACGATCTTCGCGACGCGGCCGGGAGTCGTCGAGTTCAAGACGGGCCGTCGCGGCCGCACGGTCTCGGTCCTCGAGACGCAGCAGTAGCCCTGGGCTCGCTTCCCGACCACGTCGCCAAGAACCGCGCCTACTGGGAGCGCGAGAGCGACGCGTATCAGAAGCGCCACGGGGCCCAGCTCGCCGAGAAAGCGGGGCTCGCGTGGGGCGTGTGGCAGATCCCGGAGGCGGAGCTGCACGTGCTCGGAGACGTGGCGGGCAAGGACGTGCTGGAGCTCGGCTGTGGCGCGGGCCAGTGGTCGATCTCACTGGCGATGCTTGGGGCCCGGACGGTCGGCCTGGACCTCTCGCCGCGGCAGCTCGAGCACGCGCGGGCGGCGATGGCCGAGGCCGGCGTCGAGTTCCCGCTGGTCGAGGCGAGCGCCGAGGACGTGCCGCTCGACGACGAGAGCTTCGACGTCGTCTTCTGCGACCACGGCGCCTTCAACTTCGCCGACCCGACGCGCCTCGTGCCGGAGTGCGCGCGGCTCTTGCGCCCCGACGGCCTGCTCGCGTTCTCGATGGTGACGCCGGTGTTCGACATCTTCTGGAACAACGACCGCGAGACCGTCGGGGACGAGGCGCTCAACGACTACTTCGAGCATCGTGGGTTCGAGGACGACGGTGGCGTCGACTTCCAGCTTCCCTACGGCGAGTGGATCCGGCTGTTCCGCGCCAACGGGCTCGTCGTCGAGGACCTGATCGAGCTGCGCCCGCCGCCGGACGCGGAGTCGAGCTACGACCTGGTGACGCTCGAGTGGGCGCGCCGCCTGCCCGCCGAGCACATCTGGAAGGCGATCAAGGCCTAGGACCGCACTGCGGCGCAGGCGGGCTGGAGCCGGGGGGCCGAAGGGCGGCTGGGAAAAAGCCCCGTTTGCGGCTCTAATCTCGACTCATGCTGTACGACCGGGCGAAGATCTACGTCGAGGGCGGGCGCGGAGGCGACGGCTGCGTGAGCTTTCGCCGCGAGGCTCACGTGCCGCGCGGGGGTCCGGATGGGGGTGACGGTGGCCGCGGCGGCGACGTCGTCCTCGAGTGCGACCCCTCGCGGCGGGACCTGGTGTCGCTCCACCGGTCGCGGCACTTTCGTGCGGGACGCGGGGGTCACGGCCAGGGCAAGCAGCGCCACGGCGCCCGCGGCCCCGACAAGGTCGTCGCCGTCCCCCCGGGGACCCAGGTGGAGGGCCTGGAGGGGGCGCGATACGACCTGGTCGAGCACGGCCAGCGCGCGGTGGTGGGCGCGGGCGGGGTCGGTGGGCACGGGAACAAGCGGTTCGCGACCTCGACCCGGCAGGCGCCTCGGTTCGCGGAGCGGGGCCTGGACGGGGAGTCGGGATGGATTGAGCTGCGGCTGAAGCTCCTGGCGGACGCGGGACTGATCGGGCAGCCGAACGCCGGCAAGTCGTCGCTGCTCGGGCGACTCACGCGGGCGGCGCCCAAGGTCGCCTCGTATCCGTTCACGACGGTGGAGCCCGTGCTCGGCACGCTCGACGCCGGCGATCGGCAGCTCGTGCTCGCGGACATCCCGGGACTCATCGAGGGGGCGGCCGGCGGCGCCGGGCTGGGGCACGAGTTCCTTGCTCACGTGGAGCGCTGCCGCATCCTGGTCCATCTGGTCGACATCGCGGGTGAGGATCCGCCGGGCACCTACGACTCCGTGCGGGCGGAGCTGGGCGCCTACGGCGCCGGGCTCGAGCTCCTGCCGGAGCTGGTGGTGCTCTCCAAGCGCGACCTCGTACCCGACGACGATGCCGATGCCGCGGTCGCGGAGTGGAGTGACCGGCTCGGCGGCGATGCGCTCGGGGTGTTCGCCGCCTCCGCGGCGACCGGCGCCGGGCTGGACGAGTTGCGGCAGGCGATCTTCGAGGCCGTCCCAGCCGAGCCGGCGCCGGCGCCGGCCGCGCCGGCGGTCGAGCCCGAGTTCGAGGCGGAGCACATCACCTACCGGCCCGCGGGCGATCAGGGATTCGACGTGGAGCGGCTCGGCGACGGCGTGTTCGAGATCTCGGGACGGGGAATCGAGATGCTGATCGCGCGCCACGACACGCAGAACCCGGAGGCGCTCGGCTACGTGGAGCAACGGCTGCGGGAGATCGGCGTCATCGCCGCGCTGCGTCGCGCCGGCTTTACGCCCGGCGACGAGGTCCGGATCGGCGAGGATGCGTTCGAGTTGGATCCTGGCGAGTAGGCGCCCAGCGCGGCGCGGGCGCGTACCTACACTTCGCACGCCATGACCGTGGTCGCAAAGCTCGGATCGTCGATCGTCGCCGACGACGACGGCGCCCTGCGCTCGCAGGTGCTGGACAGCGTTTGCTCCCAGGTCGCCGAGCTCCATCACGAGGGGGAGAACGTCGTGCTCGTGACCTCTGGCGCCATCGCGCGCGGCATGCGCATGATGGAGCTGGAGCGCCGCCCGAGCTCGATCGACGAGATGCAGGCGGCGTCGGCAGTCGGCCAGGGGTCACTGTTCCGCGCCTACGAGGAGCGCCTGGCCGCCGGGGACGTGCACGCGGCGCAGGTGCTCCTGACGTCGTTCGACATGTCCGCGCGCATGCACTACCTCAACGCCCGCCAGACGCTCAGGCGGCTCGTGGCCTGGCGCGCGGTCCCGGTGATCAACGAGAACGACACGACCGCGACGGACGAGATCACGTTCGGCGACAACGACTTCCTCTCGGCGCAGGTGGCGATCCTGCTCGGCGCGCGCCTCCTCGTCCTGCTCACCGACACGGCGGGGCTGCACACGGCGGACCCCAGGCTGAGCCCGGAGGCTGAGCTGGTGGAGGAGGTCGCCTCCTTCGGCGACCTGGATCGGTACGAGATCGGCGACCGCACGTCCGCGTTCGGGTCCGGCGGCATGCGCAGCAAGGTCGCCGCGGCCGAGATGGCGAGCGCCGCGGGCATCTCCGTGGTCGTCTGCGACGGCACCGAGCCCGGCAGCTTCCTCGCGGCCGCGCGGGGCGAGCGGGTCGGCACCCGCTTTGCCTCGCATCCCGAGCGCACCCCGAGCTTCAAGCTGTGGCTCCGCTACGCCAAGCCCAGCCATGGGAGGGTGATCGTGGATGCCGGCGCCGCCCGCGTGTTGCGGGGGCAGGGGTCGAGCCTGCTTCCCGTGGGCGTGACCGGCGTGGAAGGCGAGTTCGCGGCCGGCGACGCGGTCGAGGTTGTCTGCGACGGCGACGTCGTCGGCAAGGGGATCGTCAACTACTCCGCCGCCGAGCTCGCCCGCGTAAAGGGGCTGAAGTCGCCCGAGGTCGCCGAGCGCATCCCGGATGCCGCCGAGGAGGCGGTGCACCGGAACTACTTCGTGCTGACCTAGTCGCCCGGGAGCGGCTCCAGGCCCTCGTCCAGCTCAACGCTGAGCGAGTTCAGCGCGAAGGCGACCATGTGGTACTGGCCGATCAGCATCGTGAGCTCGATCAGCTGCATCTCGTCGTACTCGGCGGCGAGCGCCTCCCAGGTCGAGTCGGAGATGCGGTCGTCGTCGTGAAGCTCGTCGACCGCGCGCATGAGCGTGGCCTCGTGTTCGGGCCAGCCCGGCGCCTCGGCGCCCTCGAGCACGCGGTCGATCGTCTCGCGCTCGATGTCCATCTGGAACGAGATGCGCACGTGCTGGCCCCACTCGTACGACGAGCGGCAGCGCACCGCGGTGCGCAGGATCATCAGCTCGCGGTCGCGCGGTGGGAGCGTCCCGCCGACGAGCAGATAGCGGCCGAACCCGAGCCAGCTGCGAAAGAGGTCGGGGTGGCGGGCGAGGGTCCTGAAGATGTTGTACTCGCCGACCGGGCCGTCGGCGCCCGCCGGGAGGGCGTTCAGCATCTCCACGACCTGCGGGTCGCCCTCGTTCTCCTCAAGCGGCGGGATGCGGGGCGGCTGTTCAGGTGTTTCGCTCATGCGCATGGTGCGGTCGTCAGGCCGCCGTCGACGACGAGGCTCTGGCCAGTGACGTAGGAGGACTCGTTCGAGAGCAGGACAGCGCGCCGTACGCGATCTCCCAGGCGGTGCGCTGGCGGCGCGCCGGGATCCTCACCTGCTCGGGCTCGGCGTCAACGCGGTTGCTCAGGTCGTCAACCGTCACATCACTCCTCTCCGTCGTTGCGACGTCGCGACTCTAGAGGACGGCGGACGCGGTCCAGGAGGGTTTTGGCGAATCAGGGACGGCGTACCTGAGATGCCAAAGCCTTCTCGGCTCGACCGCCCCACGGGCGGGTGGCTGCCGCTAGAGCTGGTAGGTGACCAGGGCAAGCGCCACGTCGGTGCCGTCCTCCGCTTGGGCGCCCACCTCGCAGAAGCAGAGCCCGCTGCTACCGCGCCGGACCACGCGCGCCTCCGCGATGACGCCCTGCCCTCGGGCCGGCGCCAGGAAGTCCACGGTGATGCCGACGGTCGAGGCGCGGGGGCGATCGGGGACCCTGGCCCCCGACCATGCCGCCGCGGCGGCCGCGGTGTCGATCAGCGAGCTGATCGCTCCGCCGTGGACCACGTCGCCCAGCGTGGGGAGGGAGTCGCTGAACGGCATCGAGAGCACGGCGCGGTCGGGCTCCAATGCGTCGATCGTGATGCCCAGGTGGGAGACGAACTGGGAGTTCTGGAGCCAGCCGCGTGCGAGCTCCGCGCCGTCGGCGGGTGCGGACTCTGCAGGCGGCTGTTGCTCGCGAGCGGGCATTTGATGTTGGAGCCGCAAGCTACTCTCTCGTGCATGGCCACGGCCACGCGATCCGTGAGCGAGGTTTGCGAGTCCGCGAAGCGGGCTTCGCACGAGCTTGCCGTCGCGAGCACCGAGGTGAAGAACTCGGCGCTCCTGCGGTTGGCCGATCTGCTCGAAACGCGAACCGCCGAGATCATCGACGCGAATGCCGAGGATCTCGCCGACGAGCGTGCCGCGAGCCTCACGCCGGCGCTCCGCGACCGCCTGACGCTCGACGAGTCCCGCGTCGCGGCGATGGCCGAGGGCGTGCGTGAGATCGCCCGGCTGCCGGATCCGGTGGGTGAGATGCTCGACGAGCGGACGCTCGCGAGCGGGCTCGAGCTGACGAAGGTGCGCGTGCCGCTGGGCGTCATCGCCGTCGTCTACGAGGCTCGCCCCAACGTCACCGTCGATTGCGCCGCGCTCACGCTGAAGAGCGGAAACTCGATCGTCTTGCGGGGCTCGAGCTATGCGGCGCGCTCCAACGCCGCGCTTGCCGCATTGGTTCGGGAGGCCGTCGCGGCGGCCGGGCTGCCGGAGGCCGCGGTCGAGTTGCTGACGAGCGGGGATCGAAGCGAGCTCGCCGAGCTGGCGACCGCCGATGGCCTGGTCGACGTGATAATCCCGCGCGGGGGAGAGGGGTTGAAGGAGTCGCTCAAGTCGGTCGCCACGGTGCCGGTGATGTATGCGGCGGCGGGGAATTGCCACGTCTACGTCCATGAGGACGCCGACCTCGAGATGGCGCGGCGGGTCGCGTTCAACGCGAAGGTGGACCGCCCCGGGGTCTGCAATGCGGCCGAGACGCTGCTGGTGAACGCTGCGGTGGCCGAGCGATTCCTGCCGGGCATCCTCGGAGATCTGCGGGAGGCCGGTGTGGAGCTCATGGGCGACGAGCGCTCGCGCGCGGCGGCCGGCGATGCGGCGGTGGCCGAGGCGAGCGAGGAGGACTGGGACACCGAGTACCTCGACATGCGGATGACCGTCGGCGTGGTCGACTCGCTCGCCGACGCGATCGCGCACGTGAACCGGCACGGGACCGGGCACTCGGAGGCGATCTTGACGTCGTCGGGCGACGCGGCGCGGGCCTTCACGGACGAGGTCGATGCGGCGGTCGTCTACGTGAACGCGTCGACCCGGTTCACGGACGGGTTCGAGTTCGGGATGGGCGCCGAGATCGGGAACTCGACGCAGAAGCTGCATGCGCGGGGGCCGATCGGGCTTCGCGAGCTGACCACGTTCAAGTACGTCGTCCAGGGCGACGGGCAGATCAGGGGTTGACGGGCCTGGTCTCGAGAGGCCGTCGCGAGGAGCGCTAGATCGCGGCGGTCGGCGTTCTCGGCGGCGCGTTCAACCCGCCGCACATCGGGCACCTGGTGCTCGCCCAGGAGGCTGCGTTCCAACTCGGGCTGGACGAGGTCGTGCTCGTGCCGGTGGGCGAATCGCCGTACAAGCGCATCGATCCCGAGCCGGGGCGCGAGGTGAGACAGGAGATGGCGAAGCTGGCGGCGACGACGGATCCGGCGTTCGAAGCCTCGGACGTGGAGACCGCGCGAGAAGGGCCGTCGTTCAGCTTTCGTACTCTGGAGCTGATGAGCGACGCACGCCCCGGGGACGAGTTCGTATTCCTGATGGGCGCCGACGTCGCAGCGGGGCTCGAGAGCTGGCGGGAGCCGGAGCGCGTCCTGGAGCTCGCGCGGGTGGGAATCGCGGCGCGGCCGGGGACGGCGCTCGAGGAGGCGGAGGCTGCGATCGAGCGGCTCGGGGGCGCCGATCGGGCGGAGGTCGTGCGGATGCCGGAGATCGGCGTGTCCTCGACTGGGATCAGGCGGCGGGTGGCGGCAGGCCGGCCGATCCGGCATCTGGTTCCGGACGGCGTGGTCGAGTTCATCGCTGAGCGGGGCCTGTACCGATGACGAGGCAGGCTGCGCGGTCAGAGCCGGAGCGGGTGGACTCCGAGGCGATCGCGAGGCTGCTCGCCGAGATCGCGGATGCGAAGCAGGCGGAGGACCTGGTCGTGCTCGACATGCGGTCGGTCGTCGGGTACACGGACTTCCTGGTCGTCTGCACGGCACGGAACGAGCGCCAGGCGAAGGCGATCCACGACGACGTGCACCTGCGGCTCAAGCGCGAGCATGGGCTGCTGCCCGCGAACGTGGAGGGGCAGTCGGACGGGCAGTGGGTCCTGATGGACTACCTGGACTGTGTGCTTCACGTGTTCGTGCCGGAGCTGCGGGAGCGCTACCGGCTGGAGGTGCTCTGGGCCGAGGCGCCGCGGCTGGAGCTCGACCTCCACGCGTTGAGCGACAGCGCGTAGACGCGAAGATTCGCGCCCAGCTCCGGGTGCAGCACGTCGCGCGCGTGGCGCATGCCCAGGCGCTCGGCCACCGCGACGGACCGCCGGTTGCTTTGATGGATGAGGCTGATCACCTCGTCCGTGCCGAGGTGCCCGAAGACCGCGTCGATCGCCGCGGCGCCGCCCTCGGTGGCGATTCCGCGGCCCCAATGGGAGGGGCGCAGCGTCCAACCGATTTCGATGCGGTCGGCGAGCTCTCCGATGAAGGTGGGGTGGGAGGCGCCGACCCAGCCGATGATCTCGTCCGCGGGGCGCACGGTCACGGCCCAGAGGCCGAAGCCATGGCGATCCCAGTGCCCCGAGTGGCGGTCGAGCATGTCGTGCCCGGCTTCGGGGTCGAACTGGAGGTCGGGGCGGAGCGCGCTCCAGATGTCGCGCTCGCGCCAGATCGCGTCCATGGCGTCGCGGTCGTCGAGGGTCCAGCGGCGCAGGGACAGGCGCTCGGTCTCCAGGGACTCCGGATAGGGCATAGCGTGATCGTTGCAACCGAGCGGGCCGTCCGTCCGGCGGTCGGCCTAGCGTTCGAAGCGTGAGTGCGGACCCAAGCGCGCACCGCGGCAATGGCCGGCGGCGTTTCCGCTTGTTCAGGAAATGCCTGTTCGGTTACAACCCGAACGAGGTTCGCGAGGCCATCGAGGCGCGCGACTCGGCGATCGTGGCGCGGGACGCCATGGTCCGGGAGGCGGGGGAGAGGGCGAGCGCCGCGGAGGCGCGGATTGGCGCGGAGCGCGACGAGCTGCAGGCGCGGCGGGCCGAGGCGGCGCAGGCGGCGCGGCGGATCGAGGAGCTCGAGCACGTCGCGGCGCGGCTGGCGGCGATGGTGGTCGGTCGGGATCGGGAGCTGCGGCGCATGCGGGCTGAGCTGCGGGAAGCGCTGGAACACGATGACGACGGCGTGCGGGCGTTCGTGGCCATCGCGGATGACCTGGAGATGGTCCGGCGGCAGGCGCGGACGCAGGCGACGCGGATTCGGCTGCGGGCGCTTCGGGAGGCGGCGGAGCTGGCGGAGCGCGTCGCCGAGCTCGAGCAGGGGGATGGCGAGGGGCGCGGGCGGCTGATCGAGCGGCTGGAAGAGGCGATCGAGCGGGTCGGGGTCGAGGTGGACGAGGACGAGGCGGAGCTCGCGGCGCGCGCGGCGGCCAACGGACACGCGGAGCGGGAGCCGGGAGAGCTGTTCGACGGGCTGGTGGAGGTCGAGGTGGGCCCGCTCAACGACTTCTCGCAGCTGGTGGGCTTCGAGGATGCGGCGGGATCCATAGGCGCGACGTCGGAGATCTCGGTCAAGCGGTTCACGCAGGGGCGGGCGACGCTCTCGATGCGGTTCAAGCATCCGGTGGAGCTGCTGCGCGAGCTCGAGGAGCGCGCGCCGTTCGAGTTCGTGGTGCGCGACATGCGCTCCAACCGGGTCGTGCTCGACCTCGGGCCCACCTCGGGCCAGTAGCGGCGGTTGAGCCCAGCGGGCGCGCGCGGGCGCCCGTGGATAGGGTGAGCGGGTGGAATCGATCGCCTCGGTGAACGGGGTGGAGATCGCCTACGAGACGTTCGGCGATCCGGCCGACGAGACGATGCTCCTGATCATGGGGCTCGGCGTGCAGATGCTGGGGTGGGACGAGGAGCTGTGCAGGACGCTTGCCGGGCGCGGGTACCACGTGGTCCGCTTCGACAACAGGGATGTCGGGCGCTCCACGAAGGTGGAGGGAGGGCCGCGCCCGGACGTGATGGCGGCGTTCGCCGGCGATGTGAGCAGCGCGAGCTACACGCTGGAGGACATGGCGGACGACAGCGTGGGGCTGCTGGACGAGCTGGGCGTGAGCGCGGCGCACCTCGTCGGCGCCTCACAGGGCGGGATGATCGCCCAGACGGTTGCGATCCGGCATCCGGAGCGGGTGCTTTCGCTGGTGTCGATCATGTCGACGACGGGGGATCGAGCGGTGGGGCAGCCGCACCCGGAGGCGATCCCGGCGCTCCTGACCCGCCCGCCGGCCGGCAGGGAGGGTTTCGTCGATTTCGTGGTTGGTGCTTGGAGGGTGATCGGCTCGCCGGGATTCGAAGCGGATGAGGATGCGCTGCGGGCGCGCGCGGCGGCGAGCTACGACCGGGGGATCTACCCGGATGGGACGGCGCGCCAGCTGCTGGCGATCGTGGCGTCGGGCGACCGGACCGAGGCGCTTCGACGACTGGACGTGCCGGCGACGGTCATCCACGGGACCGACGACATTCTGGTTGACGTTTCGGGTGGCAAGGCGACGGCTGCGGCCATCCCGGGGGCTCAGCTGGAGCTCATCGAGGGGATGGGGCACGACCTGCCGGCGCAGCTGTGGCCGCGGTTCGTGGAGCTCATCGTGGCGAACGCCGAGCGGGCGAAGGCACCGGCGGGCTGAGGGCCCCCCGCAACCGGCTTCTCGCCTCAGTTGTCAGCCGTTCTGCAGGAGCGGAAAGACGAGGACGGCGAGGACGATCAAGCCGCGTGAAATCTCCCGTTTTCGCCTGCATAGAGCCATTTCCCGCCGATCGGTATGGGAACATGTGTTCGATGCACAAGGAAAGGAACAATCACAAGGGAGCGGTCGCGGAGGCGAAGATCGCCGCCGCCGCGATCGAGCTCGGCGTCCCCGTCCTGAAGCCAATGTCGGAGCACGGCCGGTATGACTTGATCTTCGACCTAGGGGCCGGTTAATGCGTGTCCAGTGCAAATGGGGCGCAACCGGAAGGGCGACGTAGTCGCAGCAAACCTGGGCGGCAGCTATCTGAGCCCAAGCGGTTATGTGCGCTCTACCTACGGAGCGGACGAGATTGACGCCATCGCGATCTACTGCGGAGCTCTGGATGAGTGCTATCCGCTGCCCATTGGGTTGGTTGAAGGGCAGAGCACGGTTCATCTCCGCCTCGCACCGACCAGAAACGGCCAGAGAGCCGGACTACACTTCGCGTCCGAGTATTCGTTTTCTGGGGCTGTAGCTCAGCTGGGAGAGCGCTGGCGTGGCACGCCAGAGGCCACGGGTTCGAGTCCCGTCAGCTCCACTCCTCAGCCCGCGCCTGGGCCCGACATCGTCGGATCACATGAGTTCCGCTGTCTATTCGGCTGGTACGCACAACGGGCCGCCGCGGGGAACGCGATACTCGTCACCCGCCGGAGCAAGCCATACGTCCGCCTCCTCCCGGCGCGAGATCAGCTCGAGCTGAACGACGTCGCGAACCACGGCGGCCCCGCGGGGCCGTGAATACGATCCGCCCGTGCCACGCCACGTCGCCTTCCTGCGCGCCATCAACGTCGGCGGCCGCCGCGCCAGCCGCGACCAGCTCACCGCCTGCCTCGAATACCTCGGCTTCGAGAACGTCACCACCTTCCGCGCCAGCGGCAACCTCATCTTCGACGCCCCCCGCCGATCGGAGACCACCCTGACCAAGCAGATCGACGACGCCCTCACCGAATCCCTCGGCTACGACGTCCGCACCTTCCTCCGCGCCGCCGCCGCCGTCCGCGCCATCGCCGGCCTTGAGCCGTTCCCCAAGAAGGTCATCGAGAAATCCGCCGGCAAGCTCCAGGTCGCGCTCCTCGGCAAGGCGCCCTCAAAGGCGGCGCGCGACGAGGTCCTCTCCATGGCCACCGACGACGACCGCCTTGCGATCGACGGCACCGAGCTCTACTGGCTCCCGAGCGGCGGCCAGATGCAGACCGACCTCAACCTCCGCGCCATCGACAACCTGATCGGCGAGAACACGCGCCGCACCAAGAGCATGATCTCCGAGATCGCCGCGAAGTTCCTCGACACCTGATCCGCATTACCATCCGTGCACACTGACAGGGAGGTAGCACGATGCTGTCGAAGTCCCGGATCACGATGCTCCTTGGCGCGGCGGCCGCGATCACGGCCCTCGCCGCCGCCAGCGCTCTCGGCACCACGACGAAGCGGTTCGACTCCAAGGTGACGCTGCGCGCGAGCAACCCGTTCAGCGGGCGCGTCATCTCGAAGAAGCACGCCTGCGAGGTGCGTCGCACCGTCAAGATCCTGAACAAGAAGCCGGGTCCCGACAGCCTCTACGGCAGGACCAAGACCGACAAACAGGGCAACTGGTCGAAACCGGCGACGCCGAACGGCGACTTCTACGCCGTCGTGAAGCGCCACGAGGAGGGCACCGCAGGCACGATCTTCGTCTGCAAGAGCGATACGTCGCCGACGCGCCACTTCGGCATGTAGCGCGCGGCGCTGCCTAATCCGCGTCGAACCGAATCAGGCTGAAGACGTCGCGGTTGCGCAACCGGTCGCGCCCGCCGAGGAACGACAGCTCCATCAGAAACGAGACCCCTAGCACGACGGCGCCCGCCTGCTCGACCAGCTCCTCGATCGCGGCCATCGTGCCGCCGGTCGCGATCAGATCGTCGTGCAGCAGCACGCGCGCCCCATCGCCGAGCGCATCCACGTGCATGTGGAGCTCGTCGATCCCGTACTCCAGCTCATACGACACCGACGCCGTCTCGTACGGCAGCTTCCCCGGCTTGCGCACCGGGATGAACCCCGCACCGCACCGCGCCGCGATCGCGGCGCCGAGGATGAACCCCCGCGCCTCCGGCGCGACCACGAAATCAACGCCCAACGGCCGTGCGTGCTCCGCCAGCGCCTCGACCGCCCGCTCGAGCGCCGGCGGGTCCGCGAACAGCGGCGTCGCGTCCTTGAACACGATCCCCGGCTGCGGAAAGTCGGGTATGTCTCTGATCAGCTCCCTCAACTCGGTCATCGCGCGGCAGGATAGGCTCCGCGCGTGAAACAGGTCGCCGACGGGGTGTGGCACCTCGACACGTTCCTCCTCCCGAACTCGATCAACGCCTACCTGATCGAGGACGTCCTGATCGACGCCGGCACCCGTCACTCGGGCGGGAAGATCCTCAAGCAGATCGGCGCCCACAAGGTCTCCGCGCACGCCCTGACCCACTCCCACCCCGACCACCAGGGCGCCACCCACGAGATCTGCAGCACCCTCGACATCCCCCTGGCGGTGGGCGAGCGCGACGCCGACGCTGCCGAGACCCCGGACCTCATCCGCGAGCGCCAGCCGAGCCACCCGATAGCCCGCTTCTACATCAAGATCTTCGTCGGCCCCGGCCACCCGGTCGACCGCCAGCTCCACGAGGGCGACGAGGTCGCCGGCTTCGAGGTCCTCGACGTCCCGGGCCATTCCGCCGGTCACGTCGCCTTCTGGCGCGAGTCCGACGGCGTCCTGATCCTCGGCGATGTCCTGAACAACATGGACGTCATCACCGCGCTGCCCGGCCTGCACGACCCGAAGCCGTACCTCACCCCCGACCCCGAGGAGAACCGGCGCTCGGCGAGGCGCCTCGGCACCCTGGAGCCAAGGCTCGTCCTCTTCGGCCACGGCCCACCGCTGCGCGACACCCGCAAGTTCGTCGACTTCGTCGAAAGCCTGCCCGCGGACTAACCGCGCGAGCGAGCCATCGCGCGCGCCTCGGCGAGCGCCGGCCGCGCGGCCTCCGCGAGCCCCCGCCGGACCCGCCACGCCGCTCCCGAGAACCCCAGGTTCGCCACCATCGCGAACCCGACCTCGTCCTCGCGCAGCGCCAGCAGCAGATGCGCCACCCGATCCCCCGCCGGGAGCCCATCGGACTCCGCGACCCGCACGCACCAGCAATCCACCCGCTGCCCGCCAGGGCGCACCATCAGCGCCCCGCGTTCGCCCACCAGCCACACGCCGAGCCGTCCCCTCTGAGCCACCAGCCCCGTCCGTCGCAGCAGATCGCGCTCCCGGTGACCGACCAGGTCCCCGAGCAGGCCCAGCGCAACCCCCTCGGCAGCCGGATCGCCCGCCCGGCCGCGCTCGCTCCCGAGCGGCACCACCGACCGCGCTCCGCGGCGGGCCTGCAGCCAGGGGATGATCCAGGCGTGAGCGAAGCACCCCAGCGCCACGGGCAGTGTCCATGGCGAGAGCGCCAACAACCCGACGCCGGGGGCCGTGAAGATGACCACGATCCACGCCGTCCAAGCGGTCCAGCGCCGCCCGGACCGGCGCAGCGTCTCCTCGCTGACCTCGTCCCGCCACCACAGGGCCGCCGCCTCATCGAGCCCGGCCCGTCGCGGCGTCCCGGGCGGCGCCGGTGGCGCCTTGATTCGCGCTTGTGCCAACGACGGTTCCCGCTAGCCGCCGGCGATCGGCCGGCGCAGCACCACGAGCTCGGCGTCGGCCGGCAGCTCGCGAACGACCTCTGCGCTCCCGTCAGCCTTCGGACCGCTCGCCAGCATTCCGGCATCCAGTTCCCGCCGGAACGCAACCACCGCGTCCCCGTGTGACTCCACGTCGGCGGCGCTCCACTCGGCGAGCGTCGTGTGACCGGTCCGATCGAGCCTGACCAGGCGCCCCATTTCTCCTCCTCACGTCGCGGAGAACTCAATATATGCCGGGCCGGGATGCCGCCGTCAGCGCTCGGTCGCCCGCAGGAACGTGAGTACCGCCAGCACCCGGCGATGGTCGTCGTTCGTCGCCGGCAGGTCGAGCTTGCTGAACACGTTGGAGATGTGCTTTTCGACCGCGCCTGGCGTCACGACCAGCGCGTTCGCGATCGCGGCATTCGTCCGTCCCTCGGCCATGAGCGACAGCACCTCGCGTTCGCGCGGGGAGAGGGCGCCGAGCGGCCCGGAATCGTCGGCCTCGCGGCTCTGGACCAGCTCGGCGACCACCTCGCGATCCAGCGCCGTCCCACCGTCCGCGACCCGCCGTACCGCGTCGAGGAACCCCGGCACGTCCCCGACCCGCTCCTTCAAGAGATACCCGACGCCGCCCTCGCCGCCGGCGAGCAGCTCCGCGGTGTACACGGGCTCGACGTACTGCGAGAGGATCAGAATCCCCACCTCAGGATGGCGCCGGCGCGCCTCGATCGCCGCGCGGATCCCCTCGTCGGTGAACGTGGGCGGCAGCCGCACGTCGACGATCGCGAGGTCAGGCTTGTGACCGTTCACGATTCGCAGCAGCCCGTCGCCGTCCTCCGCCTGGGCGGCGACCTCGATCTCGTGTTCCCGCAGGAGCGCCACGATCCCCTCGCGCAGCAGCGCCTGGTCCTCGGCGATCACGATCCGCATGGCAGCTCCGCGCGGATCGTCGTGCCATGTCCCGGCGAGATGACCACGGTCAGAGTCCCGTCGAGCGCCTCCACCCGGCCGCGGAGCCCGCTGAGCCCGCTCCCTTCTGGATCGGCGCCGCCAGGCCCGTCATCCGCCACCTCGACCGTCAGCACCTCACCGTCCAGCCAGACCGTTACCGAGGCCGTGGCGTCCGGTGCGTGCTTGGCCACGTTCGTGAGCGCCTCGGCGACGACGAAGTAGGCGGCCGTCTCGAGCACGGCCGGAGGACGGACGTCGAGGTCGACCTTGACCTCCACCGGGATCGATGCCCGCCGGCCCAGCGCCTCGACCGCCGCGGCCAGCCCGCGATCGGCGAGCACGGGCGGCGCGATCCCGCGGGCGAGGTCGCGAAGCTCCGCGATCGCCGCACCGGCATCCCCGCGCGCGTCGCGCACGAGCGCCGCCATCTCGGGCTGGTCGGAGAGCTTCTCCTCGGCGCGACCAAGCCGCATGCTGAGCGACACCAGGCGCGCCTGGGCGCCGTCGTGGAGGTCGCGCTCGATGCGCCGCAGCTCCGCCGCCTGCACGTCCAGCGCACCCCGGCGCGTACGCGTGAGCTCGTCCACGCGCTCCACGAGCTCCTGCTCCCGAGCCGCCGGGAACACCCGCCGCCACATCACGGAAATCACCGCACAGACCCCGAACGCCACCGCGAGCGCCAGCATCGTCCAGACCGGCCAGAACGTGCCGCCGCCCGCGAACGCCCATATGAGGACGACGGTCACCGCGATCACCGCGGAGACAGCGCCCTGAATCGCCAGCCACCGGCGCCCCCCGGGCTGCGTCTCAAGCGCCCAGCGAATCCCGCCGTGCAGGCCGAGGGGAATCGCGACGCCGAGCCAGACCCATTGCGGCCAGAAGTAGCCCGCGCCGGTCAGCGCCCAGATCAGCGTGCAGGCGGCTGCGACGAGGAACGACAGCGCCGCCTGAAGCCCCAGCGCCGCGCGAGGGTCGGCAGCTGGGCGGCGCCGCTCGGCCGGCTTGGCCTCCGCCGTCGGAGCCTCACCGGGTCCGTCGCCGGAGGGCCCGAGCAGGGCTGCGGCGAGCCAGGATTCGCCGAAGGCCATCAGTCGCAGCAGCCCCGCGGTGACGGCAGCAAGGAGGATAGAGGCACCCATGACGGCAAGGGCCTTCGGGAAGGTGTCGATGTTCCAGACGCCGAAGTCGGGGCCACCGGGGATCGCCCAGTACCAGGCGGGCATCGTGAGCCCTGCGACGACGACGCCGATCGCCGTCAGGGCCGCGGTCCCGAACGCGAACCCGATCAGCGAATGCAGAACCAGCCACGCCAGGTCGCGCCAGGTCTGCGGATCGCGCAGCGGCGAGAAGAGCCGGCTGAGGAAGTGGTCACCGCTGCGCTCGCGATAGCGACCCCGCAGGGGAGCGCCCAGCACGAGCGCGGCGTTGCGCCGGTCGAGCTCGGCGGTCCAGCGGAACACGAACGCGCACAGCGCGATCAGCGGCAGCCCGACGATGAACACCGCCAGCGACAGCGTCACCGACAGGCCGACCACCAACACCGTGAACGCGAGCACGCTCGTCGCCAGGCCGATCGTCAGGTACGCGGCGTCGAGTCCGGCGCGCGCCGTGAGATCGACAAAGCGGCTCAATCGCATCGCCTCCCCTCCGGACTCGCTCATGCGCCCACCTCGGCGCTCACTTCACTGGGCCGGCGCTCACGGCGACCGCCAACTCGCGGCAGCCATCTCAGGGAGCGCGGCAGGTACCAGTTTCGATCCCCGAGCAACTTCATCGTCGCCGGCAGCAGGACCGCGCGGATGACGGTTGCATCGATGGCGATGGCAACCGCGAGCCCGATGCCCATCTCCTTGAAGTCGAGGAACGACAGGGTCGCGAAGATCCCGAACACCGCCACCATCACGGCAGCCGCGCTGGTCACGACGCTCGCGGTCGTCTTGACACCGTGCGCCACCGCCCGTTCGGTAGGCATGCCGCGATCGTACGCCTCCCTGATGCGGGTCAGGATGAATACGTGGTAGTCCATCGAGAGTCCGAACAGGACCACGAAAAGGAACAGCGGCAGCCACGACGTGATCGCCCCCGGCGACTGGAAGCCCAGCAATCCTTCGAGGTGGCCCTCCTGGAAGATCCAGACGAGCACGCCGTAGGCAGCCCCCACCGAGAGCAGGTTCAGGCCGATCGCAGTCAGCGGGATGACGAGCGAGCGGAAGGTCATCAGCAACAGCAGGAACGCCGCGCCGAGCACGAACGCGAACACCCACGGCATGCGCGCGCTCAACAGGTCGTTGAAATCCCCGGAGATCGCGGTGTCGCCGGTGACCTGCGCAGTCACGCCCGGGACCCGTCCCAGCGTGGACGGGATGAGCTGATCGCGGAGCCTGGCGAGCGCCGCGTTGGACCGGTCGTTCGTGCCGCTGCCGGCGAGCGGGACGTTCAGCACGGCGACGGAGCCGTCGCGGCTTCTGTCCGTGGTGATCGGCCGGCCGAACGACCTCCGATCGGCGAGAACGCGCCGGCGGAGCTCGTGCATGGCCGACGCCGCCCTCGGCGAGGACGCCTCGTCACCGCTGACCACCACCTGCGCCGGCGAGAACCCTCCTGGGAACGCCGCCTGAATGCGGTCATAGGTGTGCACGATCGGCAGGTTCCTCGGCAGCGCGTCCGCGCCCGAGTCCGCGGTCTTCAGGCTGAACGCCGGGATGGCCAGCGCCACGAGCACCGCTGCCGCGATCAGCGCGGAGACAAGCGGCCTGCGGAGCACACGCTCCGTGATCCGCGACCATAGGCCACCGCGTTCGCCATCTGCGGAGAGCCGCTTGACCAGCGGCAGCCGACCCACCTCGACTCGATCGCCAAGCCACGCGAGCACCGCCGGCAGCACCGTGAGCGAGCCGGCGACCGCGACGGCCACGACCAGGATCGTGCCCGTGGCGAGCGAGGCGAACGTGGGGTCGCCGGCCACGTACATGCCGGCCATCGCGGCCATCACCGTGATCCCGGACACGAGGACGGCCCGCCCAGAGGTCGCCGCGGCCGCCTCGAGCGAGGCCCGCTCGCCCCTGCCGGCCGCGCGCTCCTCCCGCTCGCGCCGCAGGTAGAACATCGAGTAGTCGACTCCCACCGCGAGCCCGATCAGGAGGACGACCGAGTTGATCGTCTCGGCGACCGGGCTGATGTGGCTGATCGGGCCGATGAGGCCGATCGCGGCCGCGACGGCGGTCAGCGCCAGGAGGAGTGGCACGCCGGCCGCGACTAGCGCCCCGAAGACCAGCACGAGAATCAGCAGCGTGATCGGCAGCGAGGTCAGCTCGGCGCGCTGGAAGTCGTCGGAGATGCTTGCCGAAACCGCGTTCTCCGCGCTGGCGGAGCCGATCTCCTCGATGCGGAAGCCCGGATGAGCCCTGCGTGCCGTGGCCACCGCGTTCAGAGCCACGTCGACCTTCTGCTTCGGGTCGATGCGGTTCGTGTCGGGGATCTTGAAGTCGATGAGCGCCGAGTGACCGTCGGCGGAGATCCGTTCGCCGTCCGCGCCCGGGTCGTACGGGCCCTGGACGTCCCGGACGAACCCCAGGCGACTCAGGCGGCGTTCGACGCCGTCGACCGCACCGTGGAAGGCCGGTTCGCCCGCCTTCGCGTGGGCGCTCTCAACCAGGACGGTCTCGGAGGCGGACTCTGGAAAGGCCTTGGCGAGCGTCTGGTCGGCTCGCCCCGACTCACCGACGCCCGACTGGTCGTCGGAGAGGGTCTTGGTCCCCAGCGTCCCACCGATCATCACGGCGGCCACCACCAGGGCCAGCCAGCCCCAGATCGCCGCCTTGCGGTGCTGGGCGCTCCAGCGGCCCGCGCGGGCGGCGAGGTTGCTTGACGGTGTCCGGGTCCCCAACTGCATCGATTCGACCTCCCGAATTCGCTCCGTGCGCGGCGGTTTCCGCGCCCGTCCAATGCTGCAGCGACCCGGGCGCGGCGACAATGGAGCGGACCGGTGAATTGCGATGGGGCGGGCGGGTCTCCACGAGGTGGGGAAAACCCCACCGTGAAGCCGTGTGCCTAATATCGCGCTGGTGGACCGTTACGAGCCAAGCGAGATCGAGGCCCGCTGGCGCGGTGTGTGGGAGGAGGAGCGCACCTGGGAGGTCCCGAATCCCGGCCAGCCCGGGTTCGACGACTCCGCGCCGAAGAGCTACGTGCTCGAGATGCTCCCGTACCCCTCGGGCGACCCGCACGTCGGCCACCTGAAGAACTACGCCATCGGCGACGCGATGGCGCACTACAAGCGCCGCAACGGCTTCCAGGTGATTCACCCGATGGGATTCGACGCCTTCGGCCTGCCCGCCGAGAACAACGCGATCAAGACCGGAGAGCCCCCGCGCGTCGCCACCGAGCGCTCGATCGACGCCTACAAGAAGGCGTTCCACCGCCTCGGCCTCTCATTCGACTGGGCCCGCGAGCTCGCGACGCACGAGCCCTCCTACTACCGCTGGACGCAGTGGATCTTTCTCCAGCTGCTGGAGCGCGGCCTCGCCTACCGCGACGAGGCGCTCGTGCAGTGGTGCCCCTTCGACCAGACGGTCCTCGCCAACGAGCAGGTGATCGACGGACGCTGCGAGCGCTGCGGCAACCTGGTCGAGGCGCGCGAGCTGGAGCAGTGGTTCTTCCGCATCACCGACTACGCCGACCGGCTGCTCGACGACCTCGACTCGATCGAGTGGCCCGAGCACGTGAAGACCATGCAGCGCAACTGGATCGGCCGCTCCCACGGCGCCGAGGTCATCTTCCGCTGCGAGGACCTGGACCTTGACTTCCCGGTCTTCACCACCCGCCCCGACACGCTCTTCGGCGCCACGTTCTTTGTCATGGCGCCCGAGCACCCGGACGTGGAGCGCCTCGCCGCCGGCACCGACCACGAGGCCGCCGTCCGCGAGTACGTCAACGAGGCCGTCCGCGCCACCGCCGAGGAGCGCGGGGCGGAGGAGCGCCAGAAGACCGGCGTGCCACTCGACCGCACGATCACCAACCCCGTCAACGGCGAGCAGATCCCGATGTTCGTCGCCGACTACGTCCTCATGGAATACGGGACCGGGGCGATCATGGCCGTGCCCGCACACGACTCACGCGACTATGAGTTCGCTCGGGCGTATGACCTGCCCATCCGCCGTGTGATCGGTGGGACCGACCCGAACGAGTCCAGGGACGACGACGGTCTCCCGTACTCGGGAGACGGCGAGATGGTCAACTCCGGCCGCTTCGACGGCAAGCACAACCGCGAGGCCTACGACGAGATCGTCGCCTGGCTCGAATCCGAGGGCCGTGGCAAGCCGACCGTCCACTACCGCCTCCGCGACTGGCTGGTCTCGCGTCAGCGCTACTGGGGGTGCCCGATCCCCGTCGTCTACTGCGAGACCGACGGCATCGTGCCCATCCCGGAGGGCCAGCTGCCGGTGCTGCTCCCAGAGGTCGACGACTACGCGCCGAAGGGCAAGAGCCCCCTGGCGGCCGCCGAGGACTGGGTGGCGACGGAGTGTCCGCGCTGCGGGGCCCCGGCCCGCCGCGAGACCGACACGATGGACACCTTTGTCGACTCCTCCTGGTACTTCCTCCGGTACCTCGACGCCCACAACGACCAGGCGGCCTGGGATCGCGCGGCGGTCGACTACTGGATGCCGGTGGACCAGTACATCGGCGGCGTCGAGCACGCGATCCTCCACCTGATGTACGCCCGCTTCTTCACGAAGGCGCTCGCGGACATGGGGCATCTGGGCGTGCAGGAGCCATTCGCCCGCCTTTTCACCCAGGGCATGATCACCCGCGACGGCGCCAAGATGTCCTCCTCGAAGGGCAACGTCGTGAGCGCCGCCGAGACCGTCGAGCGCTACGGCGCGGACACGGCCCGTACCTACGTCTGCTTCATGGGGCCGCCCGCCGGGGGCGGCGACTGGACCGACGAGAGCGTTGCCGGAGTGCACCGGTTCCTCACGCGGCTTTGGCGCCTGAAGGAGGAGGTGGTCGGGCGGACGGCGTCGCACGACGAGGAAGCAGCAAGCAAGCAGCAGGTAGACCCAGGCACCGCCGCCGGAGACCTCCTGCGCAAGTCCCACTGGGCGATCGACAAGGTCACCCGCGACATCGAGCGCGACTTCGGATTCAACACCGCCATCGCCGCCGTGATGGAGCTGGTGAACGAGGCCTATGTGACTAAGGACCACCTGTACGGTGATCCGGAGGGCGAGTTGGTGCTGCGGTTCGCGACAGAGACCGCCGCCTCGATCCTCTTTCCGTTCGCCCCCCACCTCAGCGCCGAGGTGTACGAGGCGATCACCGGGCGCAGGGTCTGGGAGGACCTCTGGCCGAAGGCCGACCCCGCCCTGCTGGCGAGCGACATCTTCACCCTCGTCGTCCAGGTGAACGGCAAGCGCCGCGCGGGCGTTGAGGCCCCCGCGGACGCCTCGCGGGAGGAGCTCGTGGAGCTCGCCCGCGCCGACGCCGCCGTCCGGCGCCACATCGACGGCAAGGAGGTCCTCAAGGAGGTCGTGGTGCCAGGCAAGCTGGTCAACCTGGTTGTCAGGTAGACGACGCTCGGCCATGTGTCCGATTGACAACACGCCTGCCGGGCGGGTCTGCTAGAAAGGCGACGCATGCTTGTCAGGCGCTTCTCGGACGCGACCATCACCGAGTTGCACCGGCTCCGTCCTCACATCCTCATGGATGCGGGGGAGCTCGGATCTCGCAACGTATCCGTGTGCTGGCTCGAGGTGCCCGCCGGCGCGTCGGAGGAGCTCCGCTCCCACGAGGAGGCTGAGCAGGTGTACGTCGTCGTCAGTGGCAAGGGCACCATGTCGGCGACCGGCGACACGCAGCAGCTCGCCGTCGGTGACCTCGTCCTGATCCCGCCGGCGACCGATCACGCGGTCGCCAACGACGGGACGGACCCGCTGGCGCTCGTCTCGGTCCAGTCCCCGCCGGTATCGGCGGACGAGCTGTTCAGCCGCCGCCTCGCGGCGCAGGCGAGCGGCTACGACGACTACGAGGACGAGTAGCCCGAAGGCCGCCGCCTCCGCGGCGTGCTCATCCACCAGGTGGCCCGTAAGCGCGTCATTGTCCACGGCCGGGTCCAGGGCGTCTTCTTCCGGGACACGACCCGGCGGATGGCGGAGTCGCGCGGCGTGGCGGGATGGGTCCGCAACAACTCCGACGGGAGCGTGGAGGCGGTGTTCGAGGGCCCCGAGGAGCCGGTCGACGCGCTGGTGCGCTTCGCCCGGGAGGGCCCGCGCGGGGCGGTCGTGGAGAGCGTGGACGTCCGCGTCGAGGAACCCGAGGGCCTGACGGGCTTCCGCATCACCTAGACACCCGTCCGAGAGCTTTTGGCAATCCAGGGACGCTATGGCGACCTCCAATTGCCAAAACCTTCCCATGAGGCCCAGCCTCGGCCCCCTCGTTGGCGGTTAGGCGCATTCGCGTTACGCAGACCTGACACAGGCCCGCCATATGTCACCTGGTGTTCCGCAGCATCGCTGCCGTGGGTTCCCTCAGCCGATCGCAGCTGCTCGTCTATGGCGCCGTGGCCGTGGTGCTCCTCCTGGTGGGAGCGCGGTGGATCCGGTCAGGGGACGCCCAGGGAAAGCCCGGCGGCGGGATCACATACGCGAACTCCTCGAAGGGCGCCGGCGCGGGCGGCGCGGGAGTGGCCGTCAACGCCCAGGGCGGGAGTGACGTGGTCGTGGATGTGGCCGGCGCCGTGTCCGATCCCGGCGTCTACCGGTTACCGGCCGGCACTCGCGTCAACGATGCGATCGAGCGGGCCGGTGGCGCGACCCCGCACGGCGAGATCGACGCGATCAACCTCGCGGCGCGCCTGACCGACGGCCAGCAAATAGTCATTCCCGACCGGGCCAAGAGCCCTGTCGGGGTCGCTGCAGGGTCCGGAGGTGCCGGCAGTGCGGGAGCTGATTCCGCCGCCCCGATCAGCATGGGCACGGCGACCGTCGATGACCTGGACCAGATCGAGGGGATCGGGCCCGTGACCGCGCAGAAGATCGTCGAGTTCCGCGACCAGCACGGGGGCGTCTCGTCGGTCGATCAGCTCGACCAGATCGACGGGATCGGACCGGCGACGTTGGATGCACTGCGCTCGGGCCTCCAACCCTGAGGTGCTCCAGCCGTGACCGCGGTCGCCTGGCGCTTCGCGGTCCTGGGCGGCGCCGCGTGCGGCCTCGCACTCGCGCCGGCGTCACCGGCGCGCGTGCCGGCAACGCCGCTGCTGGCCGCGGCGCTGATCGCGGGTGGGGTGCTGGCGCTCGCGCGCGGCGGCACTCACCGGCCCGGAATCGCGTGGCTCGCCCTCATTGCTCTGGCTGCCGCGACCGGGGGAATGGCCGTGGGCGCAATGCGGATCGCGGCGATCGACGCCGGCGCCCTCGACGGTCCCACCGGCCGCGAGGCGACGGTAACCGGCTACGTGACCGCCGTTCCACACCGGTCGGACGGCGACGTCACGGTCCGGGTCAGCACGACCGGCGGCCGGGTGGCGCTGGAGGGCCACGAGCCGGTGCCCGACCTGCCGATCGGCAGCGAGGTCCGCGCGACCGGAACGCTCGCGCACCCGCCGCCATGGGAAGCGGACTACCTCTCCAGGTTCGGCATTCGCGAGGTGCTCCGCGCACCGGCAATCGAGCCGACGGGGAACCGCAGGGGCGGCGTCTCGGGTGCCGTCGACGGCGTCAGGGACCGCGCCGCGGCGGCGCTGGAGAGCGGTACGCCCGACGCCGAGGCCGCGCTCCTGCGCGGATTCCTCCTGGGCGAGGACGACCGCATCGACCCGGCGACCGTCGACGACTTCAAGCGCGCCGGCCTCGCGCATCTGCTCGCGGTCTCCGGCGACTGCGTGATGCTGCTCGCTCTACTCGGCGCCTGGCTGCTCGGGATCGCCGGCGTCCCGCTCCGGGCGCGCCTGGTCGCGCTGCTGGCGCTGATCGCCGTCTACGTGCCGGTCGCCGGCGCCGGCCCTTCGATCCAGCGCGCGGGCATCATGGGCGCGGCCGGGGTGGTCGCGGCCCTGGCCGGGCGGCCGCGGTGGCGCTGGTACGCGCTGCTTCTCGCGGCGACGCTCACCCTCCTCCTCAACCCGCGTTCGGTGGTCGATCCGAGCTGGCAGCTCAGCTTCGCCGCGGTCATCGGCATCCTGGTCTTCGCGGCTCCGATCAGGGACCTGATCCTCGGGACGGCCGGCCGGGCCGAGAGCCGGGAGCCGCCGTCGGCCGCCCGCCGGGCGCTCGCCGAGGGGGCGGGCGTGACCATCGCCGCCACGCTCGCCACCGCGCCTCTGTTCGCGCACCACTTCGGGGCAGTGTCGCTGGCCTCCCTGCCCGCCAACCTGCTGGCCCTGCCCGCCATCGCGCCGATGATGTGGCTGGGCATGCTCGCCGCGATCCTCGGGCAGGTTCCCGGCGCCCCGGTCGAGCCATTCACGGCCCTCGCGGGGCTCCTGTCCGCGTACGTCGCCCAGGTTGCCCGATGGCTGGCGGCGCCAGGCTGGGCGCAGCTGGGCGTGGAGCTGCCGGCGTGGCCGCAGGTCGGCGCGGCATACGCCGCGCTGGCGGTGGCGATGTCCGCGGCGGGAGCGTGGGCCCGTCGCAGGCACGGGATCGCGCGCCCGCACCGCCGCCTTCGGCTCGCCGCGCTCGCAATCGCCGCGGCAGTGGCATGCGTGGCGCTCGGGGTCGGGTCGGCGCCCGGTGCGGCGGAGCCCGAGCCCCGTCTGCGTGTCGTGGTGCTCGACGTCGGCCAGGGGGACTCGATCCTGCTCGACCCGGAGGACGGCGGTCCCGTCCTGGTGGACGGCGGACCAGCGGGTGACGACCTCCGTGGCCAGTTGAGTGACGAGGGCGTCACGGACCTCGCAGCGGCCGTCGTCACCCACGATCAGGCCGACCACGTCGGCGGGCTGGACGAGCTCCTCTACTCGCGGTTCCCGGTTCACCGCTTGGTCTACGCCGAGCCGGGGCCTGACTTCCGGCGCGCTGCACGGGCGGCCGACGTGCCGGCACTCCGGGTCTCCGAGGGCTCGGAGGTAAGGTCGGGAAGCCTCCATCTCGAGGTTTTATGGCCGCCCGGCTCCGCTCTGGATCGGCCCGGGACGGACCCGAACCAGTCCGCCCTCGTGATGCTCGCCCGATGGCACTCCTTCTCGATGCTGCTCACCGCCGACGCGGAGGCCGAGGCGGTGCCGATCGACCCGGGCCCGATCGACGTGCTCAAGGTGGCCCATCACGGCTCGGACGACGCCGGGCTCGACGCCCTGCTCGACAGGACCGCGCCGCGGCTGGCGGTGATCTCGGTCGGAGCCGGCAATCCGTACGGACATCCGACGGCCGAGACCCTGGCAACCCTCGCCGGGCACGGGATCCCCACCCTGCGAACCGATCAGGCTGGCGACGTGTCGATCGACGTCACGGCGCGCGGGTGGCGCGTGGAGAGCGGGTAGGCTCGGCGAATGGAGTACGCCTCCGCGCCCGCCGAGAAGGGCGGCAACACGTGGCGGGCGCTCGCGGTGATCCTGTTCATCCTGCTGCTGGTCGGCTGCTTCATCATGATCGCGGCGGCGACCGATATCGTGGGCACCACGCTCTGCCGCGACGTGACCGCCCAGTTCGTGGCCCAGCACCCGAACGGGTCCTGCTTCGATGGCTCACAGCTGCAGAAGGTGCTGTCGGCCGGCTTCGGTTACGCGTCGGGCGCAGTGGGTGCAATTGCGGCCCTGCTCGCGATCGCCTTTGCGATCACCGGCCGCCGCGGTCGCCTGGTCGCCGTGCTGACGGTCTCCGCGGTCGTGCTGGCGGGGATCAGCATCCTCGTCGCCAGCGTCTGAACCTGAGGCTGTCCGGTCTCCGCGGTGGCGGTCAGCTAGTCTGCCGCGCTCCTGACCAGCAACGAACGGCACCAGCCAGTTTCGGAGCTAAAGCTCCTCACCATCACAAGCGACGAAAGGAGTGGGATGAATCGGGTAGCGACCATCGCGACCGTGATCGCCCTCGGCGTCGGGGCAGGGACCGGACTCGCCGCGTGCGGCGGCGGCAACACGACGACGACCGTGACCCAGGCACCAGCGACCGGACCGGCGCCGAAGCCCACGACGACCACGAGCACGCCCACCACGACGACGAGCACCACCTCGACCACGACCTCGTCGACCACGTCGACGAAGGACACCGGCGGTAGTGGAAATGGAGGCACTGGCAGCGGCTGAGCGGCTTCCGGGCGAACCGGAAACCGGCGCTCAGACCCCCCAAGGCCAGCCGGAACGCGGAATACACTCGCCGGTGATGTGGGTCGAGGAGCGTCTAGCGACGAGTCATGCATGTAAGGCGGCGAAGCCGCCGCAAGAGTCTGTGTGGGTCGAGGAGCGTCTAGCGACGAGTCATGCATGTAAGGCGGCGAAGCCGCCGCAAGAGATATGAGGACGAGCTCAGAGGGCGCCGGCGCGATCAAGCCCGCCTACCTGATCGCCGGCACCGACGGGGGGAAGATCGACGCAGCCTTGTCCCGCCTCCGCGCGAGGGCGGAGCGCGAGGGCGGGCCGGGTGCCCTGGAGACCTTCGGGTCGGGCGAGGGGCCGCCCGACCCCGAGGCGCTCATCGGCGCCATCCCCTCGATGTCGCTGATGGCCGCCCGCCGTTACCTCCTCGCCGACGGTGTCGAGCGCTGGACCGCGAAGCAGACGGCGGCGGTCGCAGCTGCGCTTGAGGGCCTCCCGCCGGACCTGACCCTGGCGCTGGTGGCGCGCGAGGCTCCCCCGAGGCTGAGGGCGCCCAAGGGGCTCGCCGAGGCGGTCGAGGGCGCGGGGGGTGACGTACTTCGCTACGCGGCTCCGAAGGCGCGGGAGCTCCCGGCTCGGCTGGTCGCCGAGGCCAAGGGCCGCGGCTTTCAATTGGACGCTGCCGCCGCGCGCATGCTGGTCGAGCGCATGGGGGAGGGGACGATGCGCCTCATGACCGAGATCGAGCGCCTGTCGATCTGGGCGGGCACGGATGGGGAGGTGTCGGCAGAGGACCTCGAGTCGATGATCGCGGACACGTCGGAGGAGGCCACGTGGGCGCTCTCGGACGCGGTGGTCGCTCGCGACCGAGCGGCGGCGGTTCGCGCGGCCGAGCGCCTGACCTCGCAGGGAGAGGCGATCACTCCGATCGTCTACCAGGCGGCTCGCCGGCTGCGCGACGCCCAGCTTGCGGCCGCCGAGCTCGAGGGCGGCGCGCCGCCGAAGGAGGTGGAGGCCAGGCTCCGCATGCATCCCTACGCGGCGCGCATGCTGGTGCGCAGCGTTCGCGGCACCTCGTCCTTCGAGCTGCGCGCGGCGACCTGCGCCGTCGCCGACCTGGAGTGGTGGACTCGCGGGGGGTCCGAATATCCGGACGACGTGGCGCTCACGCTCGCCGTGCTGCGAGCTGCGGGCGCTGGCGCCGGTGCCTCAGGGTAGGGCTCCCCGCCGGGAGGACGGGTGTAGGGGCGAGCCGCGGCGGCCTTACGCCGCGACGCCCGAGACGAGCCGCGCCGCGCGAGCCTTCTTGCGTGCGCCGTTATTCGAGTGGAGCGCGCCCTTGGAGACCGCCTTGTCGATCTGGGAGACGAGCTCCTTGTGCTCCCGGGCGGTTTCCTCGGAGTCCCCGGAGTCCGCAGCGCGCTCGAGGCGGCGGAAGTGGGTGCGCACCGCGCTCTGGAGGCGGCGGTTCTCGTCCCGCTCGCGCTCAGTGCGCTGGTTGCGCTTGACCTGTGATGCGATGTTGGCCATTGGGCGAGCGGCCACTATAGCTGGGAGCCGGCCGAAGCCCGCGATCTCGACGGTCGCCGGATGAGGTCCGGAGGCGGGCACTCCCGCGACGACGAGCAGCGCGTCCGTGAGCACATATATGGCTCCCGGGGGATCTCGGAGCGCACGCTCGACCCCGGTCCGGTGGACGTCGTGGCGACCGAGGAGCCCGGTGTGGAGGCCGCCGTGGTGGCCCGGGAGTCCGCCGAGGCGAGGAAGGGCCGGCTGGCTCGCTCCACCGCGCTGTTCTCGGTCGCCACCAGCCTGTCGCGGATCGCGGGGCTCGTGCGTGAGATCTTCGCCGCCGCCTACTTCGGGGTCAGCGGCGCCATGTCGGCGTTCACGATCGCGTTCCAAGTGCCGAACCTCGTGCGCAGCCTGTTCGCCGACGCGGCGATCCAAGCCGCGTTCGTGCCGGTGTTCACCGAGAAGCTGCAGCGAGGCGAGAAGCGCGAGGCATTTCGCCTTGCCGCCACTCTGATCTTCCTGGTCACGCTCGTCCTGACCGGGATCACGGCCCTCTTCATCCTCATCGCCCCGTACCTGATGCCGCTGTTCGTGGGCTCGGACGTGCCTCAGGGGCTCACGGTGACGCTCTCGCAGATCCTGTTCCCGATCCTGATCATGCTCGGGACGACCGGGATGGTCGTCGGGATCCTGAACAGCTACGACCGCTTCGGCGCCTTTGCGATCTCGCCGTTCTTCTGGAACGTCGCGATCATCGTCGTCCTGATCGCGATGGCCCCGTTGTTCCACGGCCAGGACCGGATCTACGCCTACGCGATCGGGGTCCTCGTCGGCACGGCGGTTCAGCTCGCGATCCCCACCTGGGACCTGCGCCACACGCCGTTCAAGCTCATGTGGAAGTTCGCCTGGAGCCTCGACGTGCGCCGGGTGCTCGTGCTGATGCTGCCAGTGACGCTGAGCCTGGGGCTGATCAACTTCAACCTGCTGATCAACAGCATCTTCGGTTCGCTCATCAGCGAGAACGCCCCGGCCGCGATCGACAAGGCCTTCCGCATCTACATGCTCCCCCAGGGCATCTTCTCGGTCGCGGTGACGACCGTGATCTTCCCGACGCTGGCGCGCCTCGCGGCGCGGCGCGAGTACGACGACCTCCGCGCCACGATGGCAAACGGAATGCGACAGATCGTGCTGCTGCTCATTCCCGCGGCCGCGGCGATCCTGGTCCTGTCGACTCCGATGATCCGGCTGATCTACCAGCACGGCGACTTCGGGCCGCATGCCACGGACCTGGTCTCGACGGCGCTCTTCTGGTTCGCCTTCTCGCTCCCCTTCAACGGCCTGTTCCTACTGCTCACCCGCACGTTCTTCAGCCTCCAGCGCCCGTGGGTACCGACCGCGATCTCGGGCATCAACCTCGCGATCACGGCGATCGCCGCCGCGCTGCTGTATTCGCCCTTCGGGATCGGCGGAATCGTTGCGGCGACGGTGATCGCGACTGCCGTGAGCGTCTTCGCGCAGACGGTCGTCCTGCGACGCCAGCTGGGCCGGCTGGAGCTGGGGAGGTTCGTCTGGACGACGATTCGCGTGAGCCTCGCCGCGGCGGCGCTGGCGGGCATCAGCTACGGCGTCTGGTACGTGCTCGACCAAGAGCTCGGGCGCGGCCTGATCGCGCAGGTCATCTCGCTCGGGGCGGGTCTCGGAGCCGGAGCCTTGGTCTACGCGGCCGTCATCACCCTGTTCCGCGTTCCGGAGGCCCACCAGATCTGGCGCCTGCTGCGCCGCCGGGAGGCGTGATGGAGGACTCCGCGAACGTAGCGCTGGTCAGGCGCGTGGTGGAGAGCTTCAACGCCGGCGATCTCGAGTACCCGTTCTCGGTGTACGAGCCGGACATTCGCTGGGAGAACTTCAGCTCGCCGCCCGCGGGCATGGACGAGGTCTACGAGGGCCACGAGGGCGTGCGCCGATTCTGGCGGCAGTGGCTGGCCTCGTGGGAGTGGGTCGAGTTCGAACAGGAGCGCTTCATCGACGCCGGCGACCGGGTCGTGGTGTTCCAGCGCACCCACGCGCGGGGGCGCACCAGCGGCGTCGAGACGGACTTCGGGAACTACGCGCAGATGTGGACGCTTCGCGATGGCAAGGTCGTCGGGGTGAAGTTCTACCTCGACCGCGACGAGGCGCTCGCGGCCGCGGGGGTCAGATCCCCCTAGCCACGACCGCCGCGATCACACCTACGAGGCCGACCATGGATGCCGCCTCCGACGCGAACCAGCGTGAGACGGAGACCATCGATCTCACCGCGGAGCTCAGATCGCATGTCGCGCATGTCCTGGTCGAGGCGGGCGAAGCCGGCATCCACTCGCCTCGAGAGATCGTCCAGGCGTTCGTCGGTCCCGGCGGCTCGTTCCATCCGAGAGCAGGGTACCTCTCGATTCCGCGCGCATGCCAAGCGCAGCGTGACGATTCGCGCAACTTGCTCTCGCCATACTCATCGCTGACCCATGGACCGGATCCGGAACTTCTCGATCATCGCCCACATCGACCACGGCAAGTCGACCCTGGCCGATCGCTTCCTGGAGCTGACGGGCGCAGTCGGCAGGGGGCACCGCCCGCAGGTGCTCGATTCGATGGAGCTCGAGCGCGAGCGCGGGATCACCATCAAGGCGCAGGCGGTTCGGGTCTCGTATGCGGCTCGCGACGGCGAGACCTACCACCTGCACCTCATCGACACCCCGGGCCACGTGGACTTCTCGTACGAGGTCTCGCGCAGCCTCGCCGCGTGCGAGGGGGCGCTGCTCGTGGTCGATGCTTCGCAGGGAGTGGAGGCCCAGACGGTCGCCAACACCTACGCTGCCGTCGAGGCGGGGCTCGAGCTGATCCCGGTCCTGAACAAGGTGGACCTGCCGGGCGCCGAGCCCGAGCGCGTCGCGGCCGAGGTCACCGACCTGATCGGCGGGAACCCCGACGAGGTCCTGCGGATCTCCGCGAAGACGGGGGAGGGCGTTGTGGAGGTGCTGGAGGCGATCGTCGAGCGCATCCCGCCGCCCGACGGCGATCCTGGAGCTCCGCCGCGGGCGCTCATCTTCGACTCCGAGTACGACCCCTACCGCGGCGTGGTCGCCTACGTCCGGCTCGTGGACGGCGAGTTTCGCAAGCGCGAGCGGATCACCGCCATGCAGGCCGGCACCGAGGCCGACATCGACGAGATCGGGTTCTTCACGCCTGACCCTCGCCCAATCGAGGCGATGAGCGCCGGGGAGGTGGGCTACGTGATCACCGGCATCAAGGACGTCGCCCTCCTGCGGGTCGGCGACACGCTCACCTCCAAGGAGAACCCCGCCGCGGGCCCCCTTCCTGGCTATCGCGAGGTGAAGCCGGTCGTCTTCTGCGGCCTGTTCCCGATCGACACCGACCGCTACGAGGACCTTCGCGACGCCCTGGACCGCCTGGCGCTCAACGACGCTGCGCTCAGCTTCGAGCCGGAGACGTCGCAGGCGCTCGGTTTCGGCTTCCGCTGCGGCTTCCTCGGCCTGCTCCACATGGACATCGTCCGCGAGCGTTTGGAGCGCGAGTACGACCTCGAGCTCCTGGCGACGACGCCGAACGTCAGCTACGACGTCGAGCTCCACGGCGGCGAGGTGGTCGAGGTCCACAGCCCGGCCGACATGCCCGATCCCGCGTCCATCGAGCGCATCCTCGAGCCCTACATCCGGGCGACGATCATCGCCCCGGCCAACTACGTGGGCGCCGTGATGGACCTCTGCCAGGGTCGCCGCGGCACGCACGTGGACATGCACTACCTCTCGCCGGAGCGCGTCCAGCTCCGTTACGACCTCCCGCTGGCGGAGATCGTCCTCGACTTCTACGACCAGCTCAAGTCGAGGACCGCCGGCTACGCGTCGCTCGACTACGAGCAGATCGGCAACCGCGAGTCCGACCTCGTCAAGCTGGACGTGCTCCTGGCAGGCGATCGCGTCGACGCCCTGAGCGTCATCGTCCACTCCGACGACGCGTATCGCGCCGGCCGAGCGCTCGTGGAACGGCTCCAGAAGACGATTCCGCGTCAGCTCTTCGACGTTCCCGTGCAGGCCGCCACCGGCTCGCGCGTGCTGGCCCGCGAGACGGTCAAGGCCCTGCGGAAGGACGTCACGGCCAAGCTCTACGGCGGGGACGTGACCCGGAAGCGCAAGCTCCTCGAGAAGCAGAAGGCCGGGAAGAAGCGCATGAAGCAGGTCGGCCGTGTGGAGGTGCCGCAGGAGGCCTTCCTCTCGGTCCTCGAGCTCGATGGAAGCAAGTAGCGAGCAGCGCAACATAGAGGTGACCAGACGGGGGTTCGAGGCGTACAACGCGGGCGACGTCGAGGCGCTCGCCGAGCTGCTCCACCCGGACGTCGAGCTGCATGCGGACAGCGAGCTGATCAACGGCGGCGACTACCGCGGCCACGAGGGCTTCATGCGCTGGAACGCCGAGTGGACCGAGGCCTGGGAGCAGTTCACGATCGAGCCACGCGCATTGGAGACGTTCGGCGAACACATCATCCTCGCCGACACCCACCAGGTGGCTCGCGGCGCGGGGAGCGGCATCGATGTCGAGATGGACGTGTACTGGCTCTTCCAGGTGGCGGACGACAAGGTGGTCCGCATGCACCTCTACGCGAGCCGCGAGCACGCCGTCGAGGCGATCGAGGCCTGGGGCGAGGAGCGCGAGGCCGAGAACCCCGCATAGACTGCCGCCCCGAAATGCCCGTCAACAAGGACGCAGTCGGAAAGCAATGGCAGCCCGTGACCTACGAGGTCGGCCTCGAGAAGATCCGCGAGTACGCGCGGGCGGTGGGGGAGACCAACCCGGTCCACCTCGACCGCGAGGCGGCCCTGGCGGCCGGATTTCGCG
Organism: uncultured Actinomycetes bacterium; assembly: GCA_963702195.1. Lineage (GTDB taxonomy): Bacteria > Actinomycetota > Thermoleophilia > Solirubrobacterales > 70-9 > AC-56. Next base: position 1,287,258 of record OY969725.1, read on the forward strand.
ACGTGGTCGCCCCGCCGATGTTCTGCGTCGTCTACAGCGCGCCGGCGATGGGGCCGGCGGTGCTCGACCCGGAGGTCGGCATCAACCTCGCGGCGATGGTCCACGGCAGCCAGGAGTTCGTGTGGGGCGAGCCGGTCTGCGCCGGCGACGTGATCACCACCCAGCCGCGGCTGGCCGACGTCTACGAGAAGGACGGGCGAGGCTTCTACGTGTTCACGTCGGAGTCCACGAACGCGGACGGCAAGCTGACGGTCCGCGGCACGTGGACCAACATCGTGAGGGGAGTCTGAGATGGCGGAGCTCGGCGAACTGAAGCAGGGCGACTCGCTCCCGGAGCTGCGCATCACCCCGGACAAGTACCTACCGCACCGCTACGCCGGCGCCTCGGGCGACTTCAACCCGATCCACATCGACCCCGAGTTCGCCAAGGCCGTCGGCCTGCCGGGCAGCATCCTCCACGGCCTCTACTCGATGGCCCAGGTCGCGCGCGCCCACACCGATGCCGCCGGCGACCCGCGCGCGCTGCGCCGGCTCTCGGTCCAGTTCCGCGGCATGGGGATGCCGGAGCAGGAAATCGTCGTCACCACGACGGTCAAGGAGGCGGGCGACGGCCGCCTGACCACGGAGACCGAGGCCGCCCAGGGCGACAACCGCATCATCCGCAACGCCGAGGCGGAGCTCGAGCTGGAGTAGCGCGCTCGGGGTGCCGGCCGGCGCGCTCCTAAAATCAACCGCATGCTCACCGAGCGGCAGCAGCGGATTCTCAACCTGGTCGTCGACTCCTACCTGGAGTCTGGACGGCCCGTGGGCTCCAAGTCGATCGCCGAGCGCGGCGACGTGGAGTGGGGTCCTTCCACCGTCCGGGCGGAGCTCGCGGAGCTCGAGCGGGCCGGCTACCTGAGCCACCCGCATACCTCCGCGGGCCGGGTCCCCACGGATGCCGGCTACCGCTTCTACGCGGACTCGCTGCTCGCCTCGGGTCCGCGGGTCCTCACCGCCGTCGGCCCACGCCTCGACTTCGGCCAGATGCGCCGCGAGGTGGACGAGGCCATGCGGGAGACGACGTCCGAGCTCTCGCGGATGACCGATCTGCTGGCGCTGGCGACCGCGCCGCCGCCAGCGAGTGCCCGTATCCATCGCGTCGAGGTGCTGCTGCTCCAGCCGCGCGTGGTGATGGTGGTCGTGATCGCCTCCAACGGGGCGGTCACGAAGCGGGTGTTCACCTTCGAGGAGGCGCTCGATCCGGGACTCGTCGAGTGGGCGTCGAGCTACCTGAACGAACGCCTCGCCGGGCTTGGTTTGGGCGCCAGGATGATCGGCGACCGCCTCGCCGACCGCGAGCTGAGCGACGCGGAGGCCGGCTTCGTCGCGCAGCTCGACGACTCGTTCACCGGCCTGGAGGAGCGCGCCGAGGCAGACGTCTACGTCGAGGGAGCCGCCCGACTCCTCTCCGAGGACCACGCCGCGGACATCCCGCACGCCGACTCGCTGATGCGCGCCCTCGAGCGCCGCGCGAACCTCCTGCACGTCCTGCGATCGGCGCTCGAGGAGCGCTCGGTGTTCGTGTGGATCGGCGACGAGAACCCCTCGCCGGAGCTCCGCTCGGTGAGCGTGGTGGGCGCCAACTACGGCCTCGGCTACCGCAACCTCGGCACCGTGGGCGTCGTCGGCCCGCTCCGTATGGACTACGCGACCGCGATCGACTCGGTGCGCGACGCCGCGGGGCGCCTGTCCAAGTTCTTCGAAACCGTCTACGAGGGATAGTCAAGCTTGCCCGCGGTGAAGAGGGACTACTACGAGGTTCTCGGCGTCGAGCGCGGCGCCTCCGACGCCGAGATCAAGAAGGCGTTTCGCCGGCTTGCGCGCGAGCTTCATCCCGACGTCAACAGGCACGACCCCGAGGCGGAGGAGAAGTTCAAGGAGGCGGCGGAGGCGTATGAGGTGCTCTCCGACCCGGACCGCCGCCGCACCTACGACACCTTTGGACATGAGGGCCTGCGGTCCGGCGGCTGGGCGCCTCGCACGGAGGGGTTCGGGAGCTTCGAGGACGTGCTCTCGGCGTTCTTCGGCCGCGGCGACCCGATGTTCGGCGACCTGTTCGGGTTCGGCCGCGGTGGCCCGGCCGGCGGTGCCGACGTCGCCGCTCAGGTCGAGGTGACGCTGGAGGAGGTGCTCGCGGGCGCAAGCCGCGACGTCTCGTTCGAGGCGGTATCTGTGTGCGAGCACTGCCACGGCAACGGCGCCGAGCCGGGCACGCCGATTCACACCTGCGAGACCTGCGGCGGTGCCGGCGAGATCCGCGAGGTGAGCAGGACCGTGTTCGGGCAGCTCGTCCGAAGCGGTGTCTGTCCCACCTGCGGCGGGCAGGGCAAGGTGCCGGAGACCCCGTGTGCGGAGTGCAAGGGCGAGGGCCGGATCGTCCGCGATCGAACTTGGCAGCTCGACGTCCCGGCCGGGATCGAGTCGGGACAGCGGATCCGGGTCGAGAGCGCGGGCCACGCCGGCGAGCCCGGCGGCCCGGCCGGCGACCTCTACGTGCAGGTCGTGGTGGCCGAGGACGAGCGGTTCGACCGCCAGGGGAAGGACCTGGTCTCGGTGGCGGAGGTTCCCGCGACTCGCGCCATGCTCGGCGGCACGGTCAAGGTGGCGACGCTCGACGGCGAGCAGGACGTTGAGGTGCCGGCCGGATCGCAGCCGGGCGAGCAGGTGATCCTCCGTGGCCTGGGGCTTCCGGGGCTGCGCGGCAACCGCCGCGGCGACCAGCGGGTGGTCCTCGACGTCTTCGTCCCGAGGCTCGACAAGGACCAGCGCGAGCTCGCGAGACAGCTCGACGAGGCGCTGGGCCCGGAGGGCGGCCGGCGTGACGGCCGTTCCCGTTTCTTTCGCCGCGTCCGGCGGCATTGATCCGCCTGGCGGTCCGCTGCCGTCCCGATCTCGCCGAGCGCGTGCTCGCGGACCTGGTCGAGCTCGCGCCCGGCGGGGTGGAGGAGGAGACGGGCGACGGATGGGTCGAGTACGCGATCTACGGCGCTCCCGGCGAGCTCCCCGCGCTGCCCGACCTCGAGGCCGCCGTGGCCGACGGCCTGGTGGAGGTCACGTCGAAGGAGATCCCCGACGACTGGGCCGACCGCTGGCAGGACTTCCATCGGCCGGTCTCGATCGCCGGGGGGAAAATGGTGGTCCGTCCATCATGGGAACCTCATCCCGCGGGAGACCCCGCCGCTCCAGGACGCGAAGCGGAGGAGGCGGCGGGCATAGATGTGGTCGTGGATCCGGGGCAGGCCTTCGGGACCGGGGCGCATCCGACGACGCGAATGTGCCTGGAGCTCCTGCTGGAGCTCGGCAGTGCGGATAAGGCGACCGGTCCGCTCGCCGATTGGGGAACCGGATCCGGCGTCCTCGCCATCGCCGCCGCGAAGCTCGGGTTTGCGCCGGTGATCGCCTGCGATCTCGAGCGGCCCGCTTTGGAGGCCGCGGCCGCAGCGGCACGGGCGAACGGGGTGGAGCTGGAGCTCGCACGAGTCGATCTCCGGCGTGAGCCGCCCCCGACGGCGCCGACCGTGACCGCGAACCTCACCGCTCCGGTCCTGCGCGACGTGGCGTCCCGCATCGAGGAGGCGCCCGAGCGGTTGATCTGCTCCGGCCTGCTCGCTTCGGAGCTGGATGAGATCGTGGAGGCGTTCGCCGCGGTAGGCCTGCGGGAGCACGGGCGCCGCGGGTCGGGCGACTGGGCGGCCCTGCTCCTAGCCGCCCCTGACCTGCGAATGGCGTGAAATCCACCTGTACGGTGGATTTCGCGACGTTCGCCCCGAGATTCGGTCGGATCGTTATCTTCCGCGCCGTGCTCGCAACCGTCACGGCCTACGCCGTCGGCCTTTTCATCCACGTGCTTGCCGTCGTCGTTGCGTTCGGCCCGACCTTCGGCTACGGGTTCTTCATCGGCTTCGCCGACACGAAGGCGCCGAGCGCGGTTCCCGCGATTCACCGGGCGATCCGGATGACCAACCTTTACCTGGTGACGCCGGGGATGATCGTGGTGCTCGCGGCGGGGATCTACCTGATGGTCAAGCAGGACTGGGGCAACCAGTCGTGGATCACGGTCGGCTTCATCGCGATCATCGTCCTCTTCGGCTTGGTCCACGGGTACTTCCAGCCGCGGACGCGCAAGGCGATCGAGCTCTCCGAGCGAGACCTCGCGGCCGGCGGCGAGCTCAGCGCCGAGTACAGCGCCCTGTCGGCGCAGATGGCTCGCGTCGGCCAGCTCGCAGGGCTGATCGTCGCGGTGACGATCTTCTTCATGGTCGTCAAACCCTGACGCGGATGGAGACGACGACGCACCGATGAGCGATCAGCGCTCCGGCCTGCCGATCGCGGTGTTCGACTCTGGGATCGGCGGCCTGACGGTCCTACACGAGCTGCTCGTCTCGCTGCCCGAGGAGGACTACCTGTATCTCGGCGACACGGCCGGGTTCCCGTACGGGAGCAAGGCCGCTGACTGGCTTCGGCCGCGGATCGAGCAGCTGGTCCGGTTCCTCCTCGAGCGCGGGGCGAAGCTGCTGGTCGTCGCCTGCAACTCGGCGACGGCGGCCGGCGGCGACGTGGTCCGCGAGGTGGCGGGCGAGCATGGAGTCGAGGTGTTGACCGTCGTGGCCCCCGAGGCGGAGATCGCCGCCGCGATCAGCGATTCGCACCGGATCGGGGTCCTCGCCACGCCGACGACGGTGGCGAGCGGCGCCTACCGGCTTGCGCTCGAGCGGACGGCCGGCCACCCCGAGCTGGACGTGGTCGAGATCGCGGCGCCGCGCCTCGCGCCGATCATCCAGGACGGATTCCCGTTCAACGACGAGGTGATCGACACGGTTCGCTCCTACTGCGAGCCCTTCCGCGAGGCGGAGGTCGACACCCTGATCCTCGGATGCACGCACTATCCGCTGGTGGCGCCGATGCTGCAGCGGATGCTGGGCCGTGACGTCCGGCTGGTCACCGCCGGCCATGCCCTTGCCGCCGCCGCGCAGCGCACCCTGGAGTCGGCCGGGCTTGACACCGCCCACGTGGGTGAGGGCACCTACCGCTTCCTCTGCACCGGCGACGTGCCCTCGTTCCGCGAGCTCGGCACGAGGTTCCTCCAGATGCCGCTTGGGGAGGTCGAACACGTGGATTTCGAGGCGCCGCCCACGGCTACCCTTTAGGTCCATGGCCATCCTCGACCAGGTTCAGGCAGATACCCGCGAGGCGATGAAGGCAGGCGAGCGCGACCGAGTCGGTGCGCTGCGCATGATCTCCAACGCGCTCCAGCAGGACGCGAAGGAGGGCAAGGGCGACGAGGTGGCCGTGCTCCGGAGGGAGCGCAAGCGCCGGCTCGAGGCCGCGGCCGCCTTCCGCGAGGGCGGGGGCGACGAGCGCGCAGCCGCCGAGGAGGCGGAGGCGGAGCTGATCGACGCCTACCTGCCCGCGGAGATGGCAGACGACGAGCTGGCCCAGATCGTGGACGCCGCCCTGTCGGAGGCGGGAGTCTCCGACCCCAAGGAGATGGGGAAGGTCATGGGAATCGTCATGCCGAAGGTCGACGGGCGCGCCGACGGAAAGCGCGTGAGCGCGGCCGTCCGCGAGCGGTTGAGCTGAGGACTCCACGGGGCCTTTGGCACGCAGGCAGCTCACCCTCGACAACACGGTCGCCGCGGAGCTGGCGGGCTCCGAGGACTCCGTGCTCAGGGAGCTCGAGGACCGGGTCCATTGCGACGTCCGCCTGCGCGGCAACGTCCTCACCCTCGACGGCTCGGAGGGCGACGTCCGCGAGGCCGCGGAGGTGGTCGATGAGCTCGTGGGCCTGATCGAGCGCGGACACGACGTGGCGCCGACGACCCTGCGCACGGTCTCCGGCGCAATCGACGCGCACCAGCCGACCGCCGAGATCCTCGAGGACGTCATCTGGCGTCACCGCTCGATCAGGGTGGCGCCCAAGACCGTCAACCAGAAGCGCTACGTCGACTCGATCCGCGATCACACGGTGACCTTCGGGATCGGCCCGGCGGGCACCGGGAAGACGTTCCTGGCCGTCGCCATGGCCGTGAAGGCGCTCGATGCCCGCGAGGTCAATCGCATCGTCCTCACGCGCCCCGCCGTCGAGGCGGGGGAGCGGCTGGGCTTCCTACCCGGCGACATCCAGGCCAAGGTGGATCCCTACCTGCGCCCGCTGTTCGATGCGCTCTACGACATGCTCGATCCTGAGCGGGTCAGCACATACCTGGACAACGGGATCATCGAGGTCGCGCCGTTGGCCTTCCTGCGCGGCAGGAGCATCAATGATTCGTTCGTCATCCTCGACGAGGCCCAGAACACCAGCCCCGAGCAGATGAAGATGTTCCTGACGCGCCTCGGCTTCGGGTCGAAGATGGTGGTGACCGGCGACGTGACCCAGATCGATCTGCCGCGCGACCAGCGGTCGGGACTGGTCGTGATCGGCGAGATCCTGGCCCAGGTTCAGGACATCTCCTTCGTCCGCTTCGGCGGCGAGGACGTCGTCCGCCACCAGCTCGTGCAGCGCATCGTCGCCGCGTACGGCGAGTACGAGCGAGAGAACCGCGCGCGCGATTGAGCGCGGAGCGACTCGACCTCGCCGACGTACCGGATGAGCTGCGGCCCGCCGCCGAAGCGGCGCTCCGGGCCGCGGATGTCGAGGCAGGCCACCTGTCCGTCGAGCTTGTCGGCGAGGACCGGATCCGCGAGCTGAATCGCGAGCACCGCGGCCTCGACGAGCCGACGGACGTGCTCTCGTTCCCAATCGACGAGGACGGGTCCGTGCCCGGCCCCCGCGAGCTCGGGGACGTGGTGATCTGCCCCGAGCACACCGCCGATCTGGCCGAGGCGACCGTCCACGGCGTCCTGCACCTCTGCGGCTACGACCACGAGACCGACGACGGTGAGATGCTCGATCTGCAGGACGCCGTCATGAGCGAGCTCGACCAGAGATGACACGCTCGGGATTCGTTGGCCTCGCCGGCCGGCCCAATGTCGGCAAGTCGACGCTCGCGAATACGATCGTGGGCTCGAAGGTCGCGATCGTCTCGGACCGTCCGCAGACCACCAGGCGCGCCATTCGGGGGATCGCGACCGATCCGGGCGGCGAGTGGCAGATGGTCCTCGTGGACCTGCCCGGCGTGCAGAGGCCGCGCGACTCACTCACCGCGCGAATGCAGCGCCGGGTCGAGCAGGAGCTGGCGGACGCCGACACGGCGCTGCTGGTGGTGGACGGACAGCAGGGCGTGGGCCCCGGCGATCGCTTCATCGCCAAGGCGCTGCTGGCGGCCGCCGCGGACACACACGTCGTCTGCGCGGTGAACAAGTGCGACCGGCTCGGCCCGGGTGAGATCACGGAGGCCCTGGCGGCCGCGGCCGAGCTCGACTGCGTGGACGACGTCTTCCCGGTGAGCGCCCGGACGGGGGACGGACTGGAGGCGCTGGTCGACCACCTGAGAACGCTGCTGCCCGAGGGCCCGCTCATGTATCCGCCCGGGGAGCACTCGGATCTACCAAGCGAGGTCCACCTCGCGGAGCTGATCCGCGAGCAGGTCCTGCGGCGCGCCCGCGAGGAGGTCCCGCACGCCGTGGAGGTCGTCGTGGAGAGCGTCGAGCCGCGAGATGACGGCCTGGTGGAGGTCCACGCGCAGGTCTGGGTGGAGACGGGGTCCCAGAAGGGAATCCTGGTCGGCAAGGGCGGCCGCATGATCCGCGAGGTGGGCACGGCGGCCCGCAAGGAGCTCGAGCGCGACCTTGGCGCCCGCGTGTTCCTCGACCTGCAGGTGAAGGTGCGCCGCCGCTGGCGTCGCGACGAGGGGCTGCTGGACCGCATCGGGATCGAGTAGGCGCCGCAGACCGAAAAACGGCGGCAATGAGGACAGGTCTCGCGCTCAGTGGGGGTCCCCGATTGGCGCTTCGCTCGCGCATATGACGGGTAAAGCGCCAAGACTGCCTTGGGCCCGACCGTAAACTCCTGCAAATGAGCGCGGAGCCTCTCGACGCGGTGCGGTTCGACGAGCGTGGGCTCGTGCCCTGCGTGATGCAGGACTGGGCTACGGGCGAGGTGCTGACGCTCGCGTACATGAACGACGAGGCCCTCCGGCGCACGCTCTCCAGCGGCGAGATGCACTTCTACAGCCGCTCGCGGGATGAGCTGTGGCACAAGGGGGAGACCTCCGGCAACGTCCAGAGGGTGCGGCAGATCCGCTACGACTGCGACGGCGACGCGCTCGTGGCGCTGGTCGAGCCCGCCGGCCCCGCGTGCCACACGGGGCAGCGCTCGTGCTTCTACCGCGACCTCAACGGGACCGCCGACCCCGCGGAGGACGCGCCGCCCGCCGATGGCGAGCCGGTGCCTGCCGCCCACGAGGCGACGGGGGCCCTCGAGCGCACCCTCGTCGACCGCCGTGAGACACGGCCTGACGGGTCGTACACGGTTGAGCTGCTCGAGGACCCACCGCGGATCGGCGGCAAGGTCCGCGAGGAGGCCGACGAGGTGGCCCGGGCCGCCGCCTCGGAGTCCGACGAGCGCGTTGCCTCCGAGGCGGCGGACGTCCTCTACCACCTTCAGGTCCTGCTGCTGTCGCGGGACATCCCGATCGGCGAGGTGCTGGAGACGCTCAATGGCCGTCGTCGCTGAACGCACGCCCGAGGTGCGCCCGAGCCTGGCCGAGGCCCGGGAGCTCGCCCGGAGCGGGAACGCGATCCCGATTCGAATGACGTTCGTCGACGACTGCGAGACGCCGGTCTCGGCGTTCCTCAAGCTGCGCGACGGCGGGCCGTGCTTCCTGCTCGAGTCGGCCGAGCAGGGACGGCTGGGCCGCTACTCGTTCCTCGGGTTCAGGCCCCGCGCGATGCTGCGCTACTCGGACGGAGAGCTGCGCGAGTGGCGGGGCGACGTCGCCCCGGATGCGGAGCCGGTCTCGGTCCGCGAGGTCGACGACCCCTACGGCGCGGTCAGCGAATACCTGGAGGCGTTCCGGGTCCCGCCGGTGGACGACCTGCCCCCGTTCGCGGGCGGCGCGGTCGGGTTCTTCGGCTACGACCTGGTCCGCACCGTGGAGCCGCTCGGCGAGCCCAACCCGGACCCCATCGGGCTACCGGACATGGCCCTGATGGTGAGCCACGTGCTCGTGGTCTTCGACCACATGCGACACGAGCTGACCCTGATGGCCTACGCGATCGTCGACTCCGAGGCGGAGCTCGAGGCCGCATACGCGTCCGCCGTCGAGACGCTCACCGACCTCCGCGAGAAGCTGCGCGGCCCGGTCCCGAGGCCGGTCGCGAGCGGCGTCGGCCAGGCGCCGCGGTTCGAGTCGAACATGACGCGCGAGCAGTTCGAGGCGAACGTCCGGCGAATCATCGAGTACATCTACGCCGGGGACGCCTTCCAGGTGGTCCCCTCGCAAAGGTTCTCGGCGCCGACTCCCGTTGAGGCGTTCTCGATCTACCGCGGCCTGCGCACGGTCAACCCCTCGCCGTACATGTACTTCCTCGACTTCGGCGACTTCCAGCTCGCCGGCGCCTCGCCGGAGCCGCTGGTGAAGGTCACGGGCAGGCGGGTCGAGACGAGGCCCATCGCCGGCACCTATCCGCGCGGGGAGAGCGAGGAGGAGGACCGCCGGCGGGCGGAGGACCTGCTCCGCGACCCGAAGGAGCGCGCGGAGCACGTGATGCTGGTCGACCTGGGCCGCAACGACCTCGGGCGGGTCTCGGAGTTCGGCTCGGTCCACGTGGACGAGCTGATGGTCGTCGAGGCCTACTCGCACGTGCACCACATCGTCAGCCAGGTCTCAGGCACGCTTCGGCCCGACGTGACCGCGATGGACGCGCTGCGGGCCGTGTTGCCGGCCGGCACGCTGTCCGGCGCGCCGAAGGTCCGCGCCATGCAGATCATCGACGAGGTCGAGCCCCACAAGCGGGGCTCGTACGGCGGGGCGATCGGCTACCTCGGCTTCACCGGCGACCTCGACACCGCGATCCACATCCGGACCGTCGTGGTGAAGGACGGGATGGTCCACGTCCAGGCGGGCGGCGGAACGGTGGCGGACGCCAAGCCGGACTACGAGTACGAGGAGTCGGTCAACAAGGCGAAGGCCGTGTTCGCCGCCGTCGAGCTCGCGGCGAAGCAACCAGACTGGCCGTGAGAGTCTGAGCATGCGCGTCCTCGTCATCGACAACTACGACTCGTTCACCTACAACCTCGTCCAGTACCTGGGCGAGCTCGGTGCCGAGCCCGACGTGGTTCGAAACGACCGCGCCGAGGTGGGCGACCTGCTCGAGCGCAAGCCGGACCGGCTGGTCATCTCCCCGGGACCGTGCACTCCGGCCGACGCCGGGATCTCCATCGAAGCCGCGCGGGCGTTTCCCGAGGCAGGAGTGCCGACGCTCGGGGTCTGCCTCGGCCACCAGTCGATGGTCGAGGCGTTCGGCGGCCGCACCATCCGGGGCGAGCCGATCCACGGCAAGGACGCCGAGGTCGAGCACGACGGGCGCGGCGTCCTCACGGGCCTCGACAGCCCGCTTCGCGCGGGGCGCTACCACTCGCTCGTCGCCGACCGCGATCTTCCTGATGAGCTCGAGCTGAGCGCCTCGTACGAGGGCGTCGTGATGGGAGTGAGGCACCGCGAGCTGCCGGCCGAGGGCGTCCAGTTCCACCCGGAGTCGGTGCTGACCCCGCACGGCAAGGACATACTCCGGAACTTCATCGGCTGATGCCCAACGAGATCCTCACCCGCGCGATCGACGAGGTGTGCTCGGGCACGCACCTGACCGCCGACCATGCCTCGGCTGTCCTCGACGAGATCATGGAGGGCCGCACCTCGGACGTCGAGACCGGCGCCTTCCTCGTGGCTCTGCGGACGAAGGGGGAGACCGTGGCCGAGCTCGTCGGCCTCGCGAGGACCATGCGCCGGCTCGCCGCCCACGTGGACGTGGCGCGCGACGACCTGGTCGACACCGCGGGCACCGGCGGGGGCCCCTCGACCTTCAACATCTCGACGACCGCGGCCCTGGTCGCCGCCGGCGCGGGGTGCGCGGTCGCCAAGCACGGCAATCGCTCGAGCACCAGCCGCTCGGGCTCGGCGGACCTGCTGGAGGCGCTCGGGGTCCGGATCGACCTCGATCCGCCGGCCGTCGCCCGCTGCATCGACGAGGTGGGGTTCGGCTTCATGTTCGCGCCCCGCCATCACGCCGCCATGAAGCACGTGGTGCCGGTTCGCAAGGAGCTGGCGGTGCGCACGATCTTCAACTTCCTCGGGCCGCTGACGAATCCGGCGGGAGCAAGCCGTCAGCTCCTCGGCGTCTCGGACCGCCGCTACCAGGAGACGATCGCCGAGGCGCTCGTGGGCCTTGGTTGCGAGCGCGCGATGGTGGTGCGCGCGGAGGACGGGGTGGACGAGATCGGGCTGGAGGGGCCAACGCGGGTGATCGAGGTGAAGGACGGTGGAACCGAGGAGTGGTTCGTCGAGCCCGAGCGCCTCGGTGCTCGGATCGCGGAGGTGGAGGAGATCAGGGGCGGCACCCCCGAGGAGAACGCCGCCACGGTCAGGCGCCTGCTCGACGGGGGGGAGGGGCCCGCCCGGGACGTCGTCGTGCTGAACGCCGGGGCGGCCATCGTCGTCGGCGGCGGGGCGGAGGACCTGGAGTCCGGGGTCGAGCGCGCGCGAGGGGCGATCGACTCGGGGACCGCCCGGGACGTGGTCTCGAGCCTCGTCGAGCTCAGCGGCGAGCTGGCCGCGTCCTGAGCAGACTGGCTAGCCTGTCTGCGGGATGAGTTCGCTCGACGAGCTGGTCGCCGGCGCGCGAGAGGACGCCGGTCGCCGAGAGGAGGAGGTGCCGCTCGACGCGCTTCGGGCGCGTCTGGTCGATCGCGATGGAGCACGCCCCTTCAACGAGGCGCTTGTGCGCCCGGGCCTCTCGCTGATCGCCGAGTTCAAGCGCCGCTCGCCGAGCGCCGGTCTGCTCCGGCCGGACGCCGGCGTCGCCGAGACCGTGCGGGATTACGAGCGGGGTGGCGCGGCCGCGCTCTCGATTCTCACCGAGGAGCGCCAGTTCGGCGGCTCGCTCCACGATCTTCGCGCGGCTCGAGAGGCGTCGGACCTTCCGATCCTCCGCAAGGACTTCGTCGTCGACCCGTACCAGCTGTTCGAGGCGGCGGCGAACGGCGCCGACGCGGTGCTGCTGATCGTCGCCGCGCTGGACGATGAGGACCTGGCGGAGCTCTACGCTCAGGCGCGCGAGCTCGACCTCGACTGCCTGGTCGAGGTGCACGACGAACCCGAGCTCGAGCGGGCCTTGAGCGTGGATGCCGACGTGATCGGGATCAACAACCGAAACCTCGCGGACCTGAGCGTCGAGGTGGAGACGACCGTCGACCTCCTCACGGACGTGCCCGCGGGCAAGACCGTCGTCTCCGAATCAGGCTACGAGCGCCGCGAGCAACTCGACGAGTTGGAGCGAATCGGTGTCGATGCCGTGCTCATCGGCTCGGCGCTGATGCGCGCGGAGGAGCCCGAGATCGCGGTGCGGGACCTCACTCGCGACGAGGAGGCCACCCGCGAGCACTACCTCGAGCGCGCCTCCGAGGAATAGCGGCCGCAGTTCGAGATTCTTAGAACCTCTGAAGGAGCCCGTTAGGCGCCGTTAACGGACTCTGCCCATGCTCATCGCCCATGAGCAAAGTCAAGAGAATCTCCAGCACTCCCCTCGGCGCGGCGGTCATCGGCGGTCTGATCGTTGCCGTCATCGGCCTGATCGCGATCGCCACCGGTCTCGTCCACTCGTCCGGCAGCAGCGACAACACGGTGGCCACCCTGGCACCGGCGCCCCTGCCTCAACCCGCTTCCCAGACCAGCGGCAAGGGCCAGACGGTGAATCAGATCTACAAGGAGGACTCGCCGGGCGTCGTCTTCATCCAGTCGACCCTGAAGTCCCAGGGCTCCTCGCCCCTCGACCCGTTCGGCGGCAGTGGGAGCAGCGGCGGAACCGCGACCGGCTCCGGATTCGTAGTCGACCACTCCGGACACATCCTCACCAACGCCCACGTCGTGGACGGGGCAACCAAGATCGAGGTCACCCTCGGCAACCAGGACACCGCGTCGCCCGTCAGCGCCACCGTCGTCGGCAAGGACCCCTCGACCGATGTCGCGCTGCTCAAGGTGAACGCCCCCGCGGATCAACTTCATCCGCTGGCGCTCGGCAGCTCATCCGACACCCAGGTCGGCAACCCGGTCGTGGCGATCGGCAACCCGTTCGGGCTCGACCGGACGGTGACCTCCGGGATCGTGTCGGCGCTCCAGCGCCAGATCAAGGCGCCGAACGGCTTCACCATCGACAACGTGATCCAGACCGATGCGGCGATCAACCCCGGTAACTCCGGTGGGCCACTCATCGACGCCAACGGCCAGGTGATCGGGATCAACTCCCAGATCGAGTCCCCGGGTGGCGGCGGCAACGTCGGCATCGGCTTCGCCGTCCCCATCAACACCGCGCGGCAGGCCGTCCAGGAGCTGCTCCAGACCGGCACCGTGCAGCATGCCTACCTCGGCATCAGCGGCACCGACCTGACCCCCGAGATCGCCAAGGTGCTGAACCTCCCGGTCGATCACGGTGCCCTCGTGCAGTCCGTGACTTCCGGCGGCCCCGCGGCCAAGGCCGGCATCAAGGGCGGCAACGGCAATGCGACCGTCAACGTCGGCGGCCAGCGGATCCCGGCGGGCGGTGACGTGATCGTCGCGATCGACGGCAAGCCCGTCGAGTCGATGACCGACGTGATCAACGACATCAGCACGAAGCAGCCGGGCAACAGCGTCCAGCTGTCGGTGGTGAGCGGAAGCCAGAAGCACACGGTCAGCGTGACCCTCGGCGACCGCCCGGCGAACGTCAAGCAGTAGCGGAAAATTGGCAGGCGGGGCGGCGCCCCGCCTGCCCCGCCCTCCAGGCCCCGTACCCTTGAGCCGGTGCGGGTCAAGTTCTGTGGCATCACGAATCTCGACGACGCGCTGGAGGCGGCGCGGCTCGGCGCCTGGGCGATCGGGCTGAACCACTGGACGGGTGGCGAGCGCTACTGCGAGCCGGACGCCGCGGCCGAGATCTCGGCGGCGCTGAAGCGGCGGCTGGAGGTTGTGGGCGTGTTCGTCAACCCGACGCTCGACGAGGTGGTCGCAGCCGCCGAGAACGAGGCGCTGACGATGGTCCAGCTCCACGGGGGCGAGGGCTCCGCGTTCTGCCGCGAGGCGGCCCGCCGCACCGGCTGCAAGGTGATCAAGGCCATCCGCTTGCGGAGCACCGCCGACGTCCGCGCGGCCGAGGCCTTTCGGACCGACTTCCATCTCTTCGACGCCCATCGGCCCGGCACCCACGGTGGCACGGGCGAGAGCTTCGACTGGGAGCTCCTGGCCGAGCGCCGCTCGGAGGTGCCGCTGATCCTGGCGGGTGGCCTGACGCCTGCCAACGTTGACGAGGCGATCGCCGTCACCCACCCCTTCGCGGTCGACGTTGCGAGCGGAGTGGAGGCGGAGCCGGGGATCAAGGACCACGCGCTGATGGCGGCGTTCGCCGAGCGTGCGCAGGCAGTCCCGGCATGAGCACCACGCCCGTCCAGGAGCGCTTCGGCCCCTACGGAGGTCGCTACGTGCCGGAGGTCCTGATCCCGGCGCTCGACGAGCTCTCCGCGGCTTGGGCCGAGGCGCGCGAGGAACCCGGGTTTCGCGACGAGCTCGATCGCATGCTGCACGACTACGTCGGCCGGCCGACCCCGTTGTACCTGGCGTCGAGGCTGTCCGAGCGCGTCGGCAGGCGCGTCTTCCTGAAGCGCGAGGACCTGGCTCACACCGGCGCTCACAAGATCAACAACGCAGTCGGGCAGGCGCTCCTCGCCAGGCGGATGGGGAAGGAGCGGATCATCGCCGAGACCGGCGCCGGCCAGCACGGCGTCGCCGCCGCGACCGCGTGCGCGCTCCTCGGGCTCGGATGCGTCGTCTACATGGGCACCGAGGACATGCGCCGGCAGGCCCCCAACGTCGAGCGGATGCGCCTGCTCGGCGCCGAGGTCAGCCCGGTCGATGCCGGCGCCCGGACGCTAAAGGAGGCCGTGAGCGCCGCCATCCGCGACTGGGTGACCAACGTGGGCTCCACGCACTACATCATCGGCTCGGCGGTGGGCCCGGCGCCGTACCCGGCGCTGGTTCGCGACCTCCAGCGCGTGATCGGCGACGAGGCGCGTGAGCAGGCGCTCGCCGCCGAGGGGGCGCTCCCGGCCCGGGTCATCGCATGCGTGGGCGGCGGCTCCAACGCGATCGGGACCTTCTATCCGTTCATCGACGATGCCGGTGTGGAGCTGATCGGGATCGAGGCCGGGGGGGAGGGGCTCGACCGCCTCCACGGCGCGTCGCTGGTAGCGGGGCGCACCGGGGTTCTCCACGGCGCCATGTCCTCCGTTCTCGCCGATGCCGAGGGGCAGATCCTCGAGGCGCACTCGATCTCGGCGGGGCTGGACTATCCGGGAGTCGGCCCCGAGCACGCGCAGCTGCGCGACTCCGGCCGCGCCCGCTACGAGGCGGTCACGGACGAGGAAGCGCTTGGAGCGTTCGGCGAGCTGGCGCGGCTGGAGGGAATCCTGCCCGCGCTGGAGCCGGCCCACGCAATCGCATGGCTACTGAAGACCGCGACAGCCGAGCCCGGCAGAAACCCTGCCGGTGCGGACGCGGAAGCACAAGAAGAAAGCCCGAGCCGCAGGCGAGGGCAAGAGATGATTGCGAGAGCGGAGCAGGCGGCAGGATTTGATGTCCTGTGCCTCAGTGGGCGCGGCGACAAGGACCTTGCCGAGGTGCTCGCCAAGCTCGAAGAGCTCGATGGCTGAGGCCGTCGCGACCGGCGTCGCGAGGATCGCCCACGCGTTCGAGGCCGCCCGCGATGACGGACGGGCGGCGCTGATGCCATACATGATGGGCGGGTTCCCCGACCTGGAGACGTCCCGGGCGGTGGCCGACGCGTACGCGGAGGCGGGAGCAGACCTCGTGGAGCTCGGCGTCCCGTTCTCCGATCCGCTGGCGGACGGGCCGACCATCCACGCCGCGGGGACCAGGGCCCTCGCTGCGGGTGCCACGCTCGAGCGTGTGCTCGAGATCGGCGAGCGCCTGGCCGGCGACGTGCCGGTCGTCCCGATGGTCTACGCGAACATGGCGCTCGCGCGGGGCGCCGGTGAGTTCGCCGCGATGCTCGCGGCCGCTGGGGCCTCCGGCGCGATCATCCCCGACCTTCCCCTGGGTGAGGCAGATGAGCTCGGCGACGCGCTCCGCGACGCCGGGATGGCGCCCGTGCCGCTCGTCGCGCCCACCACGCCGCCCGAGCGCCGCCGCCGCATCTGCGAGTGCGCCACCGGCTTCGTGTATGTCGTCTCCGACACGCGCGTGACCGGCGAGCGGGACGACCTCCCGGCGGGGCTCGCCGGCCTCGTCGCAGCCGTGCGCGCTGAATCGCCCGTGCCGGTTGCCGTCGGGTTTGGGATCGGGACACCCGAGCAGGCGGCCGCCGTGGGCCGGATCGCGGACGGCGTGATCATCGGCACCCGCCTGGTGAGGGCCGCGGCCGAGGCGGACGGGCCCGCTGATTCGGCCGCTGCCGTGAGCGAGTTCATCCGCGCCGCGCGTGAGGCGATGGCGAGCGGCGGGGCCTCGGTCGGGTAAATTCCAGCCCGTGCAGCTGCTCGTCTTCACGACAGTCGGCCTCGGAGCACTGACCGCCGCCTACGGCTTCGGCCTCGGCGGCACGACCGCCTTCCTGATCTTCCTCGCGATCCTGCTGGTCGGGGTGTTCGTGCGCGCGGCCCAGCCGCTGCTGGAGCACCTGAAGCCGTAGGCCGCTGCGGCGGGCCGATCACTCCGGCCCGCGGTCGCGCCGGATATGGTGCGGCCGTGCGGATCGGGGTCCTCACCGGAGGCGGCGACTGCCCGGGACTGAACGCGGCGATCAGGGCGATCGTACGGAAGGGGATCGATGTCTACGGGCACGTGATCGTCGGCTTCCGCGACGGCTGGAAGGGCCCGCTCGACAACGAGTACGAGGAGCTGACGATCGAGTCGACGCGCGGCATCCTGCCCCGCGGCGGGACGATCCTCGGAACGTCGCGGACGAACCCCTTCAAGAGCGAGGACGGCCCGGGACTCGTCGAGAAGACCATGATCGCGCTCCACCTCGACGGCCTCATCGCGATCGGAGGCGAGGACACGCTCGGGGCGGCGTCCCGTCTACACGAAGAACGGGGACTTCCGGTTCTCGGCGTGCCGAAGACGATCGACAACGACCTGGCCGCGACCGACGTCACCTTCGGCTACGACACAGCCCTCCAGGTTGCCACCGAGGCGATCGACCGCCTCCACACCACCGCCGAGTCTCACCACCGAGTGATGGTCGTCGAGGTGATGGGACGCCACGCCGGCTGGATCGCGCTCCAATCCGGGCTCGCCGGTGGCGCCGACGTGATCCTGATCCCGGAGCGTCCGTTCGACATCGATGAGGTCTGCGGACTGGTGCAGCGCCGCCACGCGCGGGGCAGGGCGTTCTCGATCGTGGTCGCAGCCGAGGGTGCCATGCCGATCGAGGGGACGATGGAGCTCGCCGCGGGAGAGAAGGACGAGTTCGGTCACGTGCGGCTCGGGGGCATCGGCCACCGGCTGGAGCACGAGCTCGAGGAGCGCACCGGGTTCGAGACCAGGGCAACGGTGCTCGGACACGTTCAGCGGGGCGGAACTCCGACCGCGTTCGACCGTGTTCTCGCAACGCGCGTGGGCGTGGCTGCGATCGACGCCGCCCACAACGGCGACTGGGGAACGATGCCGGCCCTTCGGGGCACGCGCATCGAGCTCGTCCCGCTGACTGACGCCGTCGCACAGCTGCGGACGGTGCCGCCGGAGGACTACGAGGCCGCATCGCCCTTCATGGGCTAGTGGGTTGAACCCGGATAGGCGCACCGAGAACCGCACCCGGCGACTGGGCGCGGTTATCACCGCCGGCCTGGCGGTGGCGGCGACGCTCGTCGGATGCTTCTCGTCCGGCTCCGGGATCCAGTCCGGTGAGAGGGTCGACGTGTACGTGAGCATGCCCCTCCGCGGGCCTGAGGCCGGCAACGGCCGCGACGTCGTCGACGCCGCAAAGCTCGCCCTCGCCGATTCCCACGGAGTGGCGGGCCAGCTTCGGATCCGAGTGACCTACATGGACGACACGTCGGGTCAAGGTGCGAAAGCCCGCTGGAGCCCGGCCGCGGCCGCGGCGAACGCGCGGCGCGCGAGCCAGGACTCCGCCGCGATCGCCTACATCGGGGACTTCGACTCGGGCGCGACCCGCTTCTCGCTCCCGATCACCAACGAGGCGCACATCCTGCAGGTTTCGCCCGCCAGCTCCGCTGTGGACCTGGCGCAGCCGTTCCTGGGCGCAGGCGATCAGATTCCCGAGGAGGTGCAGCCCACCGGCCAGCGCACGTTCGGCCGCCTGATCCCGAGCGACGAGGCGCAGGCCCAGGCAGGGGCGCTCTGGGCAAAGCGCCTGGGCTCGCACGGGGCCACGGTGATCAGCGGTCACACGCCATACGACCGGGTCATGGCGAGCGCGTTCCGGGAGGAGGCCAGGGCGATCGGCCTTCACATCGCCCAGCCATCGGCGGGCCCGGAGCAGAGGGTGGTATCCGACCTCGGCTATGCGGCAGTGGAGCCGTCGGACCGAGGGCGGCTCAGGGTGCTTGGAGCCGTTCCGCGAGTGATCGCGACCGACGCGCTCCTCGGGGAATCGATCGAGCAACTCACCGGGCCGCAGGCAGGGCGCGTGCTGATCACGTCCGCGGCCCAGGACCCGTCTCAGCTGCCGGCGTCAGGGCAGCGGTTCCTGAGAGCGTTTCGCCAGCGCTACCACCGGACAGCCGGGCGGTATGCGGCCTATGGCTACGAGGCGATGGCGGTCGTGCTCGACTCGATCAGGCGGGCCGGCGACTCCGGTGCCGATCGCGACTCGGTGGTGAACGCGTTCTTCGACACGACGGCCCGCCACTCGATCCTCGGCACGTACACGATCGACGAGGTGGGCGACACCACGCTCAACCGGCTCGCGGGCTACCGCGTCGCGCACGGGCGGCCGGTGTTCACGACCGCCTTGAGCGCGCCGCCCTGATCAGCGGGCGAGCAGGCTCCGGAGCGCCGGCTCGACCTCCGGGTGTGCGAACTCGAACTCGCCGTCGAGCGCTCGCCTGGGGACGGCTCGCTGACCGCCGGTGATCACCTCGCCGAGCTCGCTGCCGAACCGCGCCTTCATCGCAAGCTTGGGCACCGGCACGACGGCGGGGCGGCCGAGGGCTTTCCCGAGCGCCTTGGAGAGCTCGGCGTTCGTCACCGGATTCGGGGCCGTGGCGTTGTAGACGCCGGTGCGGTCCTCGCCGTCCAGAACCCAGAGCACCAGCCGAACCCAGTCGTCGACGTGGATCCACGGCATGTACTGGCGCCCGCCGGCGATCGGCCCGCCCAGGCCGAGGCGGAACGGGGGCAGCAGCTGCTTGAGGAGGCCGTGGCCCGGGTCGAGCACCAGCCCCGTACGGACGATCGCGACCCGCATGCCGATCTCCTCGGCGCTGCGCGCGGCGGTCTCCCAGGCGACGCAGACGCCGGCGTCGAACGTGGTGCCCGGCTCGGTCGACTCGTCCACGATCGCGTCTTGCCGGTCGCCGTAGTAGCCCACGGCCGACTGGCTCACGAGCGTGTGCGGTCGCGGATCTGCGGCACTCAGGGCGTCGATGAGGTTCTTCGTCGCGCGCTCGCGGCTGTCGCGGATCCGCTGCTTGGCCTCGTCGGTCCAGCGCTGGTCGATGGGCTCGCCGATCAGGTTGACCACAGCGTCCGCGCCCTCGATCGCTGCGGCGGGCGGCCGCTCGGCGGTGGCGTTCCATCCGTGCCAGCCCACGGTGGGATTCGAGCCGCGGGCGCGCTCGGGATCGCGCGTCAGGCCCACGACCTCGTCGCCGCGGGCGAGCAGCGCATCGCTCACCGCCGATCCGAGGAAACCGCTCGCACCAGTTACGAGGACGCGCACGTCAGCCCTCGACCGCGGTGAAGGTTCCGGTCTCCTCGGAGAAGCGGGCGATCCCGTCGCGCCGGGCCTCCTCGATCACCGCCTGGGCCACGGCCGGCGCGACGTCGCGGTCGAAGACGCTGGGGATGATGTAGTCCTCGCTGAGGTCGTCGGGTGCCACGACTCCGGCGATCCCCTGGGCGGCGGCGAGCTTCATCTCCTCGGTGATTCGCGGGGCGCCCGCGTCGAGGGCGCCGCGGAAGATTCCGGGGAAGGCCAGGACGTTGTTGATCTGGTTGGGGTAGTCGGATCGCCCCGTGGCCATGATCCGAACGTGCGGGCCCGCCTCCTCCGGCATGACCTCGGGATTCGGGTTCGCCATCGCGAAGACGATCGCGTCGTCGGCCATCTTCGCGAGGTCCTCCGCCTGGATGATCCCCGGGCCGGAGACGCCGATGAAGAGGTCGCAGCCCTCGATCACGTCGGCCGGGCCGCCCAGAAGCTGCTCCGGGTTGGAGTTCTCGGCATACCAGCGCTTGATCTCGCTCATCTCGCCGCTCTCGTAATCCTCGCGCGCGGTGGAGAGCGCTCCCTGCCGGTCGCAGCCGATCACGTGGGTGACGCCGGACTCGAGCATCATCTTGGTGACCGCCACCCCGGCGGCCCCCAGTCCCACCACCAGCACGCGAAGGTCCTCGACGCGCTTGCCGACGATCTTCAACGCGTTGAACAGGGCGGCCATCGTCACCACCGCGGTTCCGTGCTGATCGTCGTGGAAGACGGGGATGTCGAGCTCCTCCTTGAGGCGCTGCTCGATCTCGAAGCAGCGGGGCGCCGAGATGTCCTCGAGATTGATGCCACCGAAGGTGGGGGCCATCAGCCGCACCGCGTTGATGATCTGCTCCGGGTCGCGGGTGTCGAGGCAGATGGGGAAGGCGTCGACGTCGGCGAACTCCTTGAAGAGCATGCACTTCCCCTCCATCACCGGCATCGCCGCCTCGGGGCCGATGTCCCCGAGGCCGAGCACCGCGCTCCCGTCGGAGACGACCGCGACGGTGTTCCGCTTGATCGTGAACTCGAACGCCTTGCTGCGGTCGGCGGCGATCTCCTGGCAGACCCGCGCCACGCCTGGCGTATAGGCCATCGACAGGTCGTCGCGAGTCTTCAGCGGGTACTTGTTCTGCTGGGCGATCTTGCCGCCGCGATGCATCTGGAGCGTGCGGTCGACGTAGCCGAGGACCCTTGCGCCACGGGTCGAGCCGATCGCCCGCAGGATCTCCTCCCAGTGCTGCTGATTGCGGGCGTCGATCGTGAACTCGCGAACCCGCTTGCCCTCGCCGCCCGCGCCGGGCACGAGGTCGACGCCCTGGAGCGCCCCGCCCGCCTCCGCGATCTGGGCGGTGAGCTTGCCCAGCGGCTCCTGCCGCGCGTCGAGCTCGACGCGAACGGTCACGGAGAACTGCGCTGACACGGAGGGAATCGCAGGCATCGACGCGTGATCTTATGTGGGCGTCCGCGTAGGGTCCCCGTCGTGGCAAGGAGCGCCCATCGGATCGGCGGTCGATTTCAGCGCATGGCGGGGAGCGCGGCGGCTCTCTGCGTGGTGGTCGGCCTCGCAGCCGGCGGTTGTGGCGGGACCTCCGTCGAATCGACCGACGCCTCCCCGTCGTTCGTCGCGCACGTTCAGAAGGCACGGGTCGGGGGCGCGGAGATCGCCTGGTACGAGCGTGGCGAGGGGACGCCGCTCCTCATGCTCATGGGGACAGGGTCGACGATGGCCGAGTGGGACCCGGCCCTCCTCCGGCTACTGGCCCGGGACCACCGGCTGATCATGTTCGACTACCCGGGGCTCGGGCTCTCCGGGAAGTGGCACGGGGACTCGTTCGATTCCCTCGCGCACACTGCGGCGGGGCTGATGGACGCGATCGGCGTCGATCGCGCCGACGTCCTCGGATGGTCGATGGGGGGATTCGTGGCACAGCGGCTCGCCATCGATCACCCCGAGAAGGTCGGGGCGCTGATGCTCGCGGGCACGAACCCAGGTGGCAGTCGTAGCGTCCTGGGCACGAAGAAGGCCCAGAGGATCGACAGCAAGCCCAATCCCTCGGACGAGGACATCCTGCACGAGCTCTACCCGCCCGACCGGCAGGCGGAGGGCCACAGGTTCCTCCATCGCCTCGTGACGGCGAGTCAGAGCGGCGAGATCCCGGACGATTTCCACGTCCCGTCGTCCACCACGGACGCCCAGGTCGCCGCGGAGGATCCCTGGCTGCGCAGCAACCGGAACTACCGCGAGCTGCGGGACATCCAGGCGCCCACGCTCGCGGCCGCGGGACGTCAGGACCCGGTCGTGCCGCCCGTCAACCTGAGGCGGATCGCCGGCCAGGTCCCGGGATCGAAGCTCGAGGTGTTCCCCGGAGCGCATGCCTTCCTGTTTCAGAGTCGGGATGCGTTCACGCGAGCCGTGGATGAGCTCTCCGGGGCCGATGACTGACGGCCGCAGCCCGTCCTAGGATGGATGGGTGCCCGCGACGAAGACCAAGCCCGCCTCCGAGTCGGCCGTCGGCGGCGGCGGCGGCGAGCTGTTCCTGATCGACGGCAACAGCCTTGCCTACCGGGCGTTCTTCGCGCTTCCGGAGTCGATCGCCACCGCCGATGGGCGGCCGACCAACGCCATCTACGGGTTCGCCTCGATGATGGGCAAGATCCTCATCGAGCACCGACCGACGGCGGTGATCGTCGCCTGGGACGCGGGGATGTCGGGCAGGGAGAAGACGTACACGGAGTACAAGGCCGGGCGCCCCTCGCGTCCCGACCTGCTGAAGGAGCAGTGGCCCAACCTGGCGCCGCTCGCAGAGGCATTCGGCTTCCACAACGTGAAGGTGGACGGGTGGGAGGCCGATGACGTGATCGCGAGCCTCGTCCAGCGTGCCCGCGACGCGGACATTCCCGTGATGGTCGTCTCGGGGGATCGTGACGTCTACCAGGTGGTCGGCGACGGGGTGCGCGTCATGACCACCTCCCGCGGGGTGACCGACACCAAGATCTACGACCGCGAGGGCGTCGTCGAGCGCTACGGCGTGCCGCCGGAGCTCGTCCCCGACCTCATCGGCCTCAAGGGCGACACCTCCGACAACATTCCGGGCGTCCCCGGGATCGGCGACAAGACCGCGGCCCAGCTCCTGCAGCGGTTCGGGTCGCTCGAGGCCGTGCTCGACAGCGTCGACGAGATCTCCGGCGCCAAGCGCAAGCAGAATCTGACCGAGCACGCCGACGACGCGCGCATCTCGAAGCAGCTGGCCACGCTCAACTACGACATCGACGTCCCGATCGACGTCAGCCAGGAGGCGCGAACCCCGCCGGATCGCAGCCGCTTGCGAGACGTCGCGGCCGAGTTCGAGCTCCGCGCGGTGATGCAGCGCCTCGACGAGGAGTTCTCCGAGGACGTCCCGGATCGCGCCGTGGAGGAGACGCTCGTGATCGAGGTGGTCGAGGGAACTCCGGCTGACCTACCGAAGGGGCCGGTGACCATGTCCGTCGCGGAGGGACGCTGGGCCGGCACCGACGGTGATCGCGTGGTGGCGGGCGACTACGAGGACCTCGCGGACCTCGCGGAGCAGATTCGCGACCATCCGCTGACCTTCCACGACGCCAAGTCGCAGGGCGGCGGCGGCCGCACCGGGCTGCTCGCCGTGGCGCCCGCCGGCAGCCTCGACCTCGCGCACGACACGATGGTCGCCGCCTACCTGATCGACCCCGCGCGGCGCGTCTACGACCTCTCGGAGCTCGCCGCGGACGCCGGCCTCGCGGCCGCAAGCACGGAGGCCGCGACCAAGGGCGCCGAGGCCGGGGAGGAGGACACCGCGGAGAGCGAACAGCTCTCCCTGGCCGCGGAGGCCGAGCCCACCGCCGATCCGCCGACCGAGGCCCGTCTCGCGTTCGAGCTCGCAACCCGCCAGCGGGAGCAGATCGAGCGCTTCGGACTCGAGCGCGTGCTGAACGAGATCGAGATGCCGTTGATCGAGGTCCTCGCTGCGATGGAGCGGGAGGGCGTCAAGCTCGACACGGAGCGGCTCGCCGACATCGGGAAGGGCATGGCCGAGCGGATCGGCGAGCTCGAGCGCGAGGTCTACGACCTCGCCGGCCACGAGTTCACGATCGGCTCGCCCCAGCAGCTCGGCGAGGTCCTCTTCAACGAGCTCGGGCTGACCAAGAAGCGCCGCGGCAAGACGGGCTTCTCGACCGACGCCCGGGTGCTCGCCCAGATCCGCGACGAGCACGAGATCGTCGCCAGGGTCGAGAGCTGGCGCGAGCTCACCAAGCTCAAGAACACCTACCTGGACGCTCTTCCCGACCTGGTCGATCCCGAGACGGGCCGCATCCACACCACCTTCAACCAGGTTGCGGCGGCCACCGGGCGCCTCTCGAGCGTCAACCCAAACCTGCAGAACATTCCCATCCGCTCCGAGATCGGCCGCCCGGTGCGGAGCTGCTTCGTGGCCGAGGACGGGATGCGGCTTCTCTCGGCCGACTACAACCAGGTGGAGCTCCGGGTGCTCGCGCAGGTCGCGGGCGAGGAGGCCCTCCGCGAGATCTTCGCGACGGGGCAGGATGTCCACCGCGAGACCGCGGCGGAGGTGCTCGCGATCGCGCCGGAGGATGTGGGGCCGGCCGAGCGCTCGAAGGCGAAGATGGTCAACTACGGGATCGCATACGGCCTGTCCGCGTTTGGGCTTGCCGACAGGCTGCAGATCTCACGCGAGGAGGCCGCGGCCTACATCCAGCGCTACTTCGAGCGCTTTCCCGCAATCCAGCGGTTCATCGCCGAGACGATCGCGAAGGCGGAGGAGGAGGGCTTCGTCTACACGCTGCTCGGCCGGCGCCGCGCGATCCCCGAGCTTCGCTCGAGCCAGCGCCAGCGGCGCTCGCTGGGCGAGCGCCTCGCCGTGAACACCGTGATCCAGGGGACGGCCGCGGACATCATCAAGCTCGCCATGCTCCACTGCCATGCGGCCCTCGCCGATGCCGGGATGCAGAGCCGGCTGGTCCTCCAGATCCATGACGAGCTCCTCTTCGAGGGCCCGGAGAACGAGATGGACGACGCGGCGAAGCTCGTCGAGCGCGAGATGTGCAACGCGTTCGACCTCGATCCGCCGCTCGCGGTCGACATCGGCATCGGCGCCGACTGGCTCGCCGCGAAGTAGGGCTCGAGGACGCGCCGGACAGTCAGGCGGCGCCCAGCATGGAGCGCACCCTCACGACCAGCTCCTGAGGCGAGAATGGCTTTCGCATGTGGTCGTTGGCGCCCGCCTCGAACCCGACCGAGGCCGCTCCCTCCTGAACGCTTGCCGTCAGGAGCAGCATGGGGATGTGTCCGAGCGCCCGGCCTCCACGCGGTAGCCCGCCCGCGTCAGCCGGAACTTGATCAGCTCTCGCATGTCCTCGTCATCGTCGGCGACGATGATGCGGCTCTCCGCCGGGACCGCTCGTCGTCCCTGATGGATCGATCACGAGTGCGAACCTAACGGCAGTTCGATGCGGAACGTGGTGCCTTTGCCCTCGGTGCTCGTGAACGAGAGCTGGCCGCCGTGGCTTTCGACGATCGCCCGCGTTATGGAGAGGCCGAGCCCGACGCCCGGGACGGCCGCTTCGGTGGCTGTGGAGGCCCGGAAGAACCGCTCGAACAGCCGTCCCTGCTCATCGGCTGGGATCCCGATGCCCGTATCCCAGACCTCGACCTCGGCGGTGCCGTCGAGCGCGAATAGGCGCAGGCCGACCTCGCCCCCGTCCGGCGTGAACTTGAGGGCGTTCGAAAGCAGGTTGTCCATGACCTGGCCGAGGCGGTCCGAGTCGCCGTGGAGGGCAAGGCCGTCGGCGATCTCCTCGCTGAGCCTGACCCCGCTGCGCTCGGCCTGGTGCCGCGCGGCCTCGACCGAGTCACGTGCCGTCTGCGACAGGTCGACTCCGTCGGTCTTCTGAATGTCCAGCTTGCCCGCCTCGAGACGGGCGACGAACAGGAGGTCTCCGACCAGCCGCTGCAGTCGGCGGGCGTTGCGGTCCACGATCTCAAGAAATCTCTGGTGCTCCGCGTCGGTCAGAGCATGGTCCTCCCTCTCCTCCAGGAGCAGCTCGACGTAGCCCACGATCGAGCTGAGCGGGGTCCGCAACTCGTGCGACACGAGCGCGAAGAACTCCTCCTTCACCCTCTCGGCCTCCTGGGCCGCCCGCCAGTTGCGCTCCAACGCCTCGGCCATCTCGTTGAAGCTCACCGCCATCGCCCCGAGCTCGTTGCGAGAGCGGACGCCCAGGACCCGCGCGCCGAGGTCGCCCGCGGCAACCCGCTTGGCGCTCCAGGCCAGGGCGCCGACCGGGTGAAGGACCCGACGCTGGAGGTAGAGCCCCATTCCCAGGCACAGGAGCGCGATCAGCGCGAGGGCGGCGACCGTGATCGTCCGAGCGCTGGAGCTGCTCGATGCCGCATCCGCGCGATGCTGATCCGCCAGGTGCTGCTCGGCGACGTCGAACGAGCTGAACATGCCCCGGAGCGCATCCACGCGCCGCTTCGCCTCACCGGTCTCGACGACGCCCTTCGCCTTGGCGGGCGAGTTGTGGCTGAGCATCAGCAGCGGCCGCAGGTAGTCGTCCACGTACGAGTTGATGTGGGCCTGTATGTCCGTCGCAATCGCCTGGGTTCGGGGCGTCGTTGCCGTCTCCACAAGCGCTCCGGAGGCGGTCGGGTAGAGCACGAGGGCCTTCCTGTAAGGGTCGAGGAAGCGGTCCGCATCGGTCAGGAGGTAGCCGCGGACCCCGCTCTCCATGTCGACGACCAGGCGCTCGAGACGCGAGCTTGCGGCGACCGCCTGCTCGGCGCGCTGGGCGTAGTCGGCCGCGTTCTTCTGGTTCGAGATCGCGTTGAAGAGCAGCACGAGCGCCACGGCGTTGATCGCGAACAGGAGGCACAGGGCTCCGACGCTCTGCCATGAGAGCCGCGTGCGCAGGGCGTGGATCACGCGGGCCAGCCTATGGCGACTCCCTCTCCAATGACAACCCACGCGGCCCTGATGCACCCCGCCGGTGCCTCGCCGGCGATCGGTAGGATCGCCGGCGATGGACCGCGGGCTCGCCGTCCTGCTGACCGCCGTCGTCGGCGGCATCCTCGCCCTCCAGGCCCCGATCAACGCGGGACTGGGGCGGGCAACCGGCAGCATCGCCGCCGCCCTGGTGTCGTTCACCGTGGGCACCCTGGCGCTGATCGTCGTGGTCGGCATCAGTGGGGAGGGCGGCGGATTGACGTCCACCTTCGACGTCCGTTGGTACTACCTGGTGGGAGGCCTGCTGGGGGCGGTCTACGTCACGATGGCACTGGTCACGGTGAAGTCGATCGGGGCCGGCGGAGTGGCCGCGGCCACGGTCACCGGGCAGCTGACGGCCGCAGTCGTCATCGATCGCCTCGGCTGGTTCGGCCTCGAGCAGACATCCCTCAGCGCGACCAGGATCCTGGGTGTCGCGCTGCTCCTCGCGGGCACGTATCTCGTCGTTCGCTGACCGCTGGCCGCTGGGCGCGCACGGCGCACGCGATGCGCGAGCACCGCGGGCTTCCAGAACGCCGCACGCATACCGTTGTGGTGACGCGCCTGCGGCCAGGCAACGAGAAGCGTCAGGGTGGGTTCGAGTGAACCTACGCAGCGGCTCTCATGCGAACGCGGTGCTCCCCGGCGGGGGGAGTGGGCGCCGCGAGCTCCCGCGCGTATGCCGGATGGGCGATTCGCAGGTAGTGCGTGAACGACCAGCGGACGAAGCCGTCCGTACTCATCCCGCGCAGCGCTGCGGCAAGCATTCGAGGCGGGACCCGGGGGACGAGGCGCTGAACGCGCAGGAGCCAGTTGTAGTGCCACAGGTGGCGCTCCGAGAAGGCCGTGTAGCGCTCGAGCGCCCCGTGGCGGGTGACGCCCCCGCCGAGCACCCTGCGGAGCTCGCGCCCGCACGCGATGCCGAAGTAGAAGGCGGTCCGGATTCCCTCGGCGGTCAGCGGCAGGCAATGCCCCGCCGAGTCCCCGACGAAGAAGATGTCGTCCTCGGTCGCGCGGCGGAGCCGGTGGGGGATCCAGTTGCCCTGATAGCCGACGGCGTCGCGCTTGAGATCCTCCGCAAGCCGCACGGTCGGCTCCTTCACGTGGAACCGGGGCTCGAAGGATCCCACGCCCACCCTGATCTCGTCGGTGGCGGGGAAGCTCCAGGCGTAGCCGGCGGGGACGTAGCCGCGATCGATCCAGATCTCGAGGTCGTCGGAGCCACCGCCGGGATGCACCTCCAGGCCTCGTGAGAGAGGGGCGTCGGGCGGTTGGTAGCCCCGCGATGAGAGGACCCGCCGCCATCCAAGGCAGTCGACGACGAGCGGCGCGGTCAGGTCGCCGCGATCGGTGTGCACGGTGGTCGCGGTGCGTCCGTCGACCTTGGCTGTCTCGAACGCGGCGTCTCCCTGCTCGAAGAGGAGTGCGCAGAGCGTCCTGTAATCGAACGTGGAGAAGGTCCAGGGCAGCTCCATGCGCGTGGTGATGTGCGGCGTATGTATGACCAGCTCCTCGAAGGTCTGCCGGATGGAGGCGCCCACGCCCATGGCCTCGAGCCACTCGGTCGGCGCCGCGCACGCCGAGGTCTGGCGCTCGCCCACCTCGTAACGGTCGACGATCAGCACCCTGGCCCCGGAATCGGTGAGCTCGCGGGCGACCGCGAGACCGGCGAAGCTCGCCCCGCAGATCAGCACGTCGGCGTCGCCGCCGAGGGGCGCGCGCTCGGCGCCGCGCTTGGTGCGTCGCGTAGGCACGGTTTTCGAGGGTACTTCACGCGACTCTCTCTATAGTTAGCCGCCGTGTCCGCGACCGATACGACGACCGAGCCCGCCACGAGCCCCGCGACGAATGGGGCCAACGACTTCCTGATCGAGGTCGACGGCAAGCTCGTCCCCAACTACGACGCCACCATCAAGCCCTTCGAGGAGGGCGACGTGGTGAGTGGCGAGGTCGTGCGCATCGACAAGGACGAGGTCCTGGTCGACATCGGCTACAAGTCCGAGGGCGTCATCCCGTCGAACGAGCTCTCCATTCGGCGCTCGGTCGATCCCGCCGACGAGGTCTCACTCGGCGAGCAGGTCGACGCTCTGGTGCTCACCAAGGAGGACCAGGAGGGCCGCCTGCTCCTCTCCAAGAAGCGCGCCCGCTTCGAGAAGGCCTGGCGGAAGATCGAGGCCGCCGCCGAGTCCGGCGAGCCAGTCGAGGGGATCGTGATCGAAGTCGTCAAGGGCGGCCTGATCCTCGACCTCGGCGTGCGCGGCTTCCTGCCTGCCTCCCTGGTCGACATCCGCCGCGTGCACAACCTCGATGAGTTCAAGGGCCAGACGCTCGAGTGCAAGGTCATCGAGCTCAACCGCAGCCGAAACAACGTCGTGCTCTCGCGCCGCGCCGTCCTCGAGGAGGAGCGCAAGGAGGTCCGCGAGCAGATCCTCGGTCGCCTCCAGCCCGGAATGGTCGTCGAGGGCAAGATCTCGAACATCGTCGACTTCGGCGCCTTCGTGGACCTCGACGGGATCGACGGCCTGATCCACATCTCAGAGCTTTCCTGGAGCCACGTCAACCACCCGTCCGAGGTGCTCTCGGTCGGCGAGACGGTGCGCGTGAAGGTTCTCGACATCGACCGCGAGCGCCAGCGGATCTCGTTGGGCCTGAAGCAGACCCAGGAGGATCCGTGGCGCCGGGTGCTCGACGAGTACAAGCCCGGCGACGCGCTCCAGGGCAAGGTGACCAAGGTCGTCGCGTTTGGGGCGTTCGTCGAGATCGTCCCCGGCGTCGAGGGTCTGGTGCACATCTCCGAGCTCGCCGAGCATCACGTCGAGAACCCGAGCGAGGTCGTTTCGCCCGGCGACGAGGTGTGGGTCCGGATCCTGGAGATCGACGAGAGCCGCCGGCGCATCTCGCTGTCGGTCAAGCGCGCCGAGTCCCAGAACCTTCCGCTCCGTGACCTCATGCCGCCGGAGCTCACCGGCGAGGTCACGCAGGAGGCGGCGCCCGAAGAGGTGCCGGAGCTGGGTGACTCCGAGGAGGTTTTCCCCGAGGCACCCCCCGAGGCTGAGGCTCCGGCCGAGGCCGAGGCCGAGCCTGATGCCGAGGCGCAGGCCGGCGAGCCGGAATCAGCCGGCGAGGACGAGGCCCCGAAGGAGTAACTCATCGTTTCCCCACCGTTCGTTGGCTTGACGGGGGGAATCGCCGCTGGGAAATCGGAGGCGCTGGCGGCCTTCGGACGCTTGGGAGCCGCGACGCTCTCGACGGATGCCGTCGTCCACGAGCTTCTCGACGACCCGGCGGTCAGGAACCGGCTGCTCGACCGGTGGGGCGGGCAGGTGGTGGCCGACGGCACCGTCGACCGGAGCCGCGTCAGCGCTATCGTCTTCGACTCGGCCGCGGAGCTCGCCTGGCTCGAAGCCCTGCTTCACCCACTTGTCGGTGAGCGGGTCGCCGACTGGCGCATCACCCTGGAGCCTGAGCACGACCTCGCGGTGGTCGAGGTCCCGCTCCTCTTCGAGACCAGCATGCAGGACGCGTTCGATGCCACCGTTGCCGTGGTGGCGGCCGACGAGAGGCGCGCGCATCGCGCGGGGCTCCGTGGCACCGAGCTGCTCGAGCCGCGAAGCGACCGGCAGCTTCGGCAGGAGGAAAAGGCCAGTCGCGCGACGTATGTCCTTGTGAACGACGGCTCGCTCGACACGCTCGAGCGAGATGTGGCCGCGCTCATGGAGCGACTGACTCAATCGGCACCACCCAGCGCATGAGTCCAGCGCGGGCAGCGGTGAGGACCGCCCGCCGGCCGACGCGCGCGCAGGTGCGGCGCCGGCGCTGGACGTGGCTGGCCGTCGCGGCGCTGCTCGGCGTCGGCATCGCTGTCGGGATCAGCAGGATTGACGTGCAGCAAGCGATTCGCGACATCACGCTTCCGCTCCAGCACGACGACATCATCCGCCAGCAGGCAGCTGACAAGCGTCTGGATCCGGCGATGATCGCCGCAGTGATCTACGCCGAGTCGCGCTTCCATGATCAGGAGTCGCATGCCGGGGCGCTCGGGCTGATGCAGATAACGCCGCAGACCGCGCACGTGATCGAGCGCCTAAGCGGCGGCACCAGCTT
Organism: uncultured Actinomycetes bacterium; assembly: GCA_963702195.1. Taxonomy (GTDB): domain Bacteria; phylum Actinomycetota; class Thermoleophilia; order Solirubrobacterales; family 70-9; genus AC-56. Next base: position 1,318,499 of record OY969725.1, read on the forward strand.
CGTCACCTCGGACCTCTCGGATCCGCAGATCAACATCAGCTACGGCTCCTATTACCTGCGCTACCTCCTCGACCACTACGACGGCAACGAGGTGGCTGCGCTCGCCGCGTACAACGCCGGCACGGGAAACGTCGACAAATGGGGCGGCTCCCAGCTCGGGGAATCGGACATCCGGTTCCCGGAGACCCGCGCGTACGTGAACGAGGTCCTAGCGAAGCAGCACGACTACCGGGATCAGTACGCGGGCGATCTCGGTTTGGGCGGCTGAGACGTTTCAAGTGCCCAAATGCGCGGCCGGAAACCCCGCTTGCTTACGCATGCGCGACTTGGGGTGCCTAAGGTACGAAAAAGGGATGATTGCTACACAGTCGCGTGCAACCAGCGGTACTTGTTCTACAGTGGTTCTCGCCTCTTACGGTGTGCTACGCGGGCGCTCGGGGCTGCTCCACGCAAAGATCCGCCATGAGCTCCTCCCAGACAAACCCAAGTGATGTCGACGTGGCCCTCTCCGACCTCGCCACGGGCGCACCCTCTGCTCCGAGCCGGGGCCGCGCAGCCACGAACGGTGGGAACGGAGCCGCACCTGGACCGAGTGGCCCGCTGATGGCCAGGGATGATCAGTCCGCGTCCTCGCCGGACTCGCAGGGTGCGCAGCCGCCCCCGGGGTCACCAGATCCACAGGGTGCACCACAGCCGCCGCCTCCGCCTAGCCCGCAGCCGCCGCCGGCCGGCCAGGCTCCCGCGGGCGCGCCGGGATATGGTCAGGGCCAGGGGATGCCCCCCCAGCCGCCTGGGGGTTATTCCGGCTATCCGGGTTATCCGCAGCAGCCCGGCGGGCCCTACGAGCGTCGTGGCCTGATGCAGGCCTGGTACGAGTATCCGGCGCTCCGCTGGCTCACGGTGATTCTGGCGCTCGCCGTCATCGCCCTGCTCGTCTGGCTGCTGGCCTTCAAGGCGGACGGGTCATCGTCGGCGACGGTCCAGCCCGGCGGGGGCCCCGTCGGAGTGACCGAGGAGAATTTGGTCGCGCTCTCCCAGCGCCTCAACCAGCCGATCTACTGGGCGGGCAACGTCCCCGACACCAGGATGGAGCTCACGGAGACCAGCACCAGCTATGCCTACCTGCGCTACCTCACGTCGGATGCGCCCGTCGGCGATTCATCGCCGAACTTCCTGACCGTCGGAACGTACCCGTCGGTGGACGCCTACAAGAACCTGCACGCGTACGCCAGCCACTCGAACGCGAAGACCGAGAGGATCCAAAACGGCGGCATCGCGGTCGTCGTCCCCAAGTCGCCGACGAGCGTGTACTTCGCCTATCCACACCAGGACGTCCAGGTCGAGGTCTACGACCCGCAGGCCGGCCAGGCGCTCGAGCTGGTGAAGTCCGGCCAGGTGCACCCGGTTCCGGGTGGCGTGACCACCACGTCGACCGGCGCCGTTGCGCCCGCGGTGCCGGGGGAGACCACGCCCGGGTCGGTGACGACCCCCGCGACGCCGACGACCACGCCGTCGGCGACCCCAACGATCCCCGGAGGCTAATTCTCAGCCTCAACCTAAGGTTGAGGTTCGCCGCGGTCGACTCACTCGGGGCGTTGCGCGTTGGCGCGTAGGGCGCGGGTGAGACATACCGGATTCCTACCCATATCGGACCGTTGCCCGACTAGGGTGAACGATGTTCCATAAGACATGGAACGCATGGAACGCGCCTCGAGCCCCAGGCCACGGATGAGCACTGATACCAAGCGGCAAAGGACGTGCCGGCACATGCGGATCACCGCGGTGATCTCCGCTGCCATCGGGGTGCTCGCGCTCGCCGTTGCAAGCCCGGCGCTCGCCGACAGCCCGCTCCAGAACCCCTTCTTCAAGGACCGCAGCGCTTCGGGCGCCAACAACGGCACCGACCTGAGCGGCTGGGGCACCTCGGCGCCCGGCCAGGTGATCAGCTCCTACTGCTACACCGGCCGGTACCCCGACCTCTGCGTACCGGAGTCGGGTACCACGATCCCGGTGCTGGGCTACACCGGAAGCCCTGCTCCGTCCCAGGAGTACATGGTTGGCGGGCAGGGCACGGCGGGCGTCTCCAACAAGAAATTCACCTCGACCGACATCTACAACGGCGATTCGGAGTGGCTGGGGGAGAGCCCCCCGGGGAACCTGATCCCGCAGCAGAGCAACTACGCGCTCATCCCCACCAGCTGCCAGAGCAACAAGCCGGCCGCGAACACTCTGTCGCAGACCTTCTACGCGAACAAGGACCAGATCATCACCGGGTTCTCGTTCTTCACGTCCGTGGACTGGGTCCCTGACAGCGGCGTCGTGACGATCACGCCGCCGGGCGGATCGCCCCAGCCCGTCTACAGGGCGCGGATCACCGGGGACAACGACGCGAGCTCCGCCGGCTCGTGGGACCACCCCGTGCCGCCGACCGTCCATCAAAACAACAGCGGTACCTGGGTCATGCCCCACGGCGATCCGGCCTCCTCCACGTGGAGCGCGCAGCATCAGGCCGGCGTGAGCGCCACTCCGTGGACGCGGTGGACCTACCGGTTCCCCCAGGACGGGAACTACACGATCACCGCCACCGCGAACGAGAGCACCGACCCGGCGTTCCCGGTCGACTGCAACATGCCGAGCATGATGGGCCTCCAGTTCCAGACGCCCACGCCGATCAAGGACGGACTCACCATCGACGTCACCCCGACGTCGGCCACCTACGGCGACGCGCCCTTCAGCATCGCCGACAAGGCATCGGTCTACGCCTCACGGACCCCGAGCCTCCAGAACCCCACGGGCAAGGGCGTCCAGTTCAGCACCACCGACCCCGACTGCAGCGTGACGAGCGCCGGCACTGTGACCGTCAAGCAGGTGGGCGACGGGGTCTGCAACGTCACCGTCCGGGCGCCGGGCAACTTCTACTACTACGCGCCCGAGACTAAGAACCTGCCGATCACGATCAAGCCGAAGACCCTCCACGTCGACGCGCCCGACCTCAGCAAGACCTACGGCGCCGACGCCCCCGATCCCACGCCGCAGGCGACGCTCAGGCAGAGCGACCTCATCAACGGCGACTCGCTTGCCTCCGTGCTGGACCCCGATCACCCGGGCCAGCCGGATTGCTCCATCGACGAGAGCGCGGGCCCCGGCGTCGGCTCCTACGCCGGCAGCATCCACTGCGATCCGGGCACCGTTGGCCTGGTGTCGTCTGCGGGCAACCAGCCCAACTACACCCTCCAGTCCGGCCGCGACGGCACGCTCACGATCAGTCCTGCAGACCAGACGATCACCCTGCCCGCACTCGTCGATCGCACGGTGGGCGACCCCGACGTCGATCCCGGCGCGACGGCGACCTCCGGCCTCCAGGTGGCGTACGCGAGCGCCACACCCGCCGTCTGCACGCTCACCGGCGCTGGGAAGATTCAGATCCAGCATGCCGGCACCTGCGCGATCCTCGCTGCCCAGCCCGGCGACGGCAACTACAACGCCGCGCAGTCCGTTTCCGGCACCTTCAACGTCGCCAAGGCAAACCAGACGATCACCTTCAACTCCCTCTCCGACAAGGGCTTTGGCGACGGCGACTTCACGATCAACGCAACCGCCACCTCGCAGCTGCCGGTGACGTTCGGGACCTCCACTCCGAGCGTTTGCAGCGTCGATCCCGACACCGGCGTCGTTCACATACTCGCCGGCGGCGACTGCGCGATCACGGCCTCCCAAGGCGGCAACAGCGACTACAACGCCGCCCCGGACGTCACCCAGACCTTCCACATCGCGAGCACCGACCAGACCATCAGCTTTCCCGCAATGCCGGAGAGGACGTACGGCGACCCGGCGGTCGACCCCGGCGCGACAGCAAGCTCTGGGCTCGCCCCCGACTACTCGGTCACGGGGAACTGTTCGATCGGCAACGACGGAAAGGTGCACATCACCGGCGCGGGCACGTGCACCGTGACCGCCAACCAGGACGGCGACCAGCGCTACAGCTCCGCGCCCCCGGTGACCCATACGTTCCAGATCGCCAAGGCTCCGCTGACGGTCAAGGCCGACGACGAGTCGAAGACCTACGGCGACCCGAACCCGAGCTTGAGCTACGCCCTGAGCGGCCTCCTCAACGGCGACGGCACGACCGGATCGGCATCGTGCTCCTCGAGCGCGGATCAGTCGAGCGGCGCCGGCACCTACGGGATCAGCTGCAGCCAGGGCGATCTGCAGGCGGGCCCTAACTACGATGTGAAGTTCGTCGACGGCACCCTGACCGTCAACAAGGCGTCGCTGGCGGTCAAGGCCGACGACAAGTCGAAGACCTACGGGGACGCCAACCCATCCTTCACCTCCAGCCTGAACGGGTTCGTCAACGGCGACAGCCAGGCATCGGCCACCAACGGCGCGGCCTCATGCTCCTCGAACGCCAGCCAGGGAAGCGACGTGGGCACGTACGGGATCAGCTGCGCGCAGGGGAGCCTGTCCTCGAACGACTACAGCTTCGACTACTCGCCAGGCACCCTGACGGTCAACAAGGCGCCGCTGACGGTCAAGGCCGACGACAAGTCGAGGACCTACGGCGACCCCAACCCGAGCTTCACCTACAGCCTCAACGGTCTCGTCAACGGCGACACCCAGGCCTCGGCGACGAGCGGCTCTGCCTCCTGCTCCTCGACTGCCGGCCAGGACAGCCACGTGGGCACGTATCCGATCGCCTGCGCGCAGGGGAGCCTGGCGGCGAGCAACTACGACCTCAACTACTCGCCCGGCACGCTGATCGTCAACAAGGTGAACCAGAGCATCAACCTCAGCCCGATCGACGACAAGTTCTTCGGACAGGACGACTTCAATGCGAGCGCGACGGCGAGCTCCGGGCTCCCCTTGACCTTCTCGGCCTCCGGTGACTGCACGGTCGACTCGACCGGCAAGGTGCACATCCAGCTTCCAAACCAGTGGCCGGGCAGCTGCACGATCACGGCCTCGCAGAGCGGCAACGACGACTACAACGCCGCGCAGTCGGCGTCGAGGACATTCAAGATCGCGACCGCTGCGCTCCAGGGCGGCGGGATCTTCGCGATCGGCAACCTGGACGCGTCGATCGGCAACAACGTCAACTGGTGGGGCTCGCAGTGGGCCAAGCAGAACGACCTGAGCGGCGGCTCGGCGCCGGACGCCTTCAAGGGCTACATCGACAACTTCAACAGCTATCCGCCCCAGTGCGGCACGAGCTGGACCACTCGCCCCGGAAACAGCTCCAAGCCGCCGGACTCGGTGCCTCAGTACATGACGGTCATCGTCTCGAGCGACGTCAACAAGTCCGGTTCGACGATCTCGGGCGACGTCCAGTCCGTAGTCGTCGTGAAGACCAATCCGGGTTACGACTCCAACCCCGGCCACTGGGGAACCGGCACCGTCGTCGCCAAGCTCTGCGGGCAGAAGCTCAACCAATCGATTGACTTCAACGCCCCCTCCGACAAGACGATCACCGACGCCGACTTCGATCCCGGGGCCTCCGCCAACTCCGGCCTTCCGGTCAGCTACTCGAGCTCGACCCCCAACGTCTGCACGATCGCCGGCGGCAAGGTCCACGTCGTAGGTACGGGCAGCTGCACCATCACCGCCTCGCAGTCCGGCAACGATGTCTTCGGCGCGGCGGCGGACGTCAGTCGCACCTTCGCGGTCAACGCGGTCGCACCCGTCTGCACCACCGGCAAGCCTCCCAGGGGATCCAGGGTCAAGTGCGAATCCCTGCTCGTCGACCCGAAGCCCGCCGCCAACGGAATGGTCAAGGCCGGGCAGACCATGACGATCGGCTATACGGATGAGGATTCGATCGGGACCGGCTCCCTGGCGCCCAGCGCCCAGCTCGGCAACGGCCAGCTGCTGCCCGTGAACGTCACTCCCACCTCGGGCCTGTCCCAGAACTACGTCAACGGCAAGAACGGCTCAGCCGGGACCCAGCATCAGTACCTGCTGACCGTGTCGCTCCCCGCAGACATCAACCCGGGCAACTACTCCGTCCTGGTGTCCGTCTATGACGACGACGGAGATCTCGACCAGTGGAACTGGCCGGTGACGGTCGTCGATGCGACCTACAAGTTCAACCAGGCAATCACCTTCGACGCCCCGACGGACAAGACGATCACCGACGCCGACTTCGATCCCGGGGCTTCCTCGAGCTCTGGCCTTCCGGTCAGCTACTCCAGCCAGACCCCCTCCGTGTGCCAGATCGTCAACGGCAAGGTGGACGTGACAGCCGTCGGCGATTGCACCGTCACCGCATCGCAGGGCGGCAACGGCGACTACAACGCCGCCCCGTCCGTCACGAGGACCTTCACCGTCACTCCGCTCAACCCGTCCAACTGCTCGGATGACAGGCATTCGAGGAACAGCAAGTGCACGTGCAGGTCGCTGCTCGTCAGCCCGAGTGAGGCGCCCAACTCCAGGGTCAGCCCCGGCCAGAGGATGACCATCGGGTACACCGACGACAGCCCGATCCGGACCAGCGGGTCCTGGGCCCCGACAGCGGTTCTCAGCGACGGTCGCACGCTGCCGGTCAACGTCAACCCGACCTCCGGCCTTTCCCACAACTACCTCACCGACTACAGGCACGACCGCGACAACAGGTATGAGGCGCAGCTGAGCTTCCAGCTGCCGAGCGGTCTGTCCCACGGCTCCTACTCGGTTCTGGTCACCGCCAGCAACAGCGATGGGGGAGTCGACCAGTGGACCTGGCCCGTGCGCGTCAACTGACGCCTCACGATTGCCGCTGAGCCCGGGCCTGCGCGCCCGCCCGCGGTCGCTCTGACGTCTGCGCCGTCCTTTGGCGGGGGAGCTTGGTCGCGCGCCCGCCGGCGGCCTGAAGCGGCCTCGAGAGACGATCGGCGAGCCACGTGGTGGCGGACCGTTGTGCCTTCGACCCAATCGCGGATCGGCTTCACCTACGCGTTTGGCATCGGCCTGCACGTCGGGTCCGGGAGATCGAGGCCCGGGAACCGGGGCCACAGGCGTTTGATTTGGGGTTGAATTTTCCCATCGGGACCCTCGCTCACGCATGCACGGACCGCATTCGAGATGAACTCGGTATGGGCACGGTATGAGTGCCTCCAGGCGTCGGGAATCGACGTTTTTCGATGGTACCTTCGAATGCGAGTTTCTCCCATGATCACTAGGAAAGTCCGGTCTCGCCCGCGCTCCCGATGAGGAAATTTCCAAACAAAGGCTTGGCATTGCCCGTGATTGCGGTGTGCTGCACCGTGGTCGCCGGCGTCGCGGCGGCTGCGCCGATCTCCATCGGGGTGGGCGGTCCGCCGGGTCCAGCCCTAGGTGGCCCGGTCACCGGCGGCCTCGAGGCGGGCGCGGTCGGCCCGGCGATCGGCGGCCCGATCGGGCAACCCAAGGGACCGGCGATCCTTCAGCCGCTTGGAGCGCACGGCGCCGCGGGCGGCGGGCCGCTCGGGCCGATCAAGGGACCGCTCGGGCCGAAGGGCCCGATGTCCGAGAACATCGCCGCGAAGGGACCGACCGGTCCTCGCGGTGACGTTGGGTCCACCGGCCCGGCTGGAGCGCACGGTCAGACGGGTGCGAGCGGTCCCGCAGGACCGCCCGGTCCCACCGGCCCGGCCGGTGCTCCCGGAGCGCGTGGCTCGATCGGCCCGGCGGGCAGCCCCGGTGCTCAGGGATCCCGCGGGAGGACCGGCAAGACCGGCGAGCAGGGAGCCCGCGGTAGGCAGGGGTCACGCGGTCAGGCCGGAGCCCAGGGCTCGATCGGAGCGACGGGTACCACCGGCGCTAAGGGCTCCAAGGGAACTTCAGGCGCGACCGGCCCGTCCGGGCCGCAGGGCGCCACCGGCGCTGCGGGCGCTACGGGTCATGCTGGCGCCACCGGCGCTCGGGGCCGCAACGGCGCCACCGGCGCAGCGGGAGCCCATGGGGCGACCGGGGCGAAGGGTGCAACTGGAACTAATGGCGCGGCGGGCGCCACCGGCGCCACCGGGGCCACCGGCCCCGCCGGACCCCAGGGGGCGACCGGACCGCAGGGCGCCACCGGCGACCGCGGCGCCACCGGCTCCCAGGGCGCCACCGGCACCCAGGGCCAGACCGGCGCCACCGGCCAGGCCGGACAGACCGGCGCCACCGGCTCTCAGGGCTCGACCGGCCAAACCGGCGCCACCGGCTCCCAGGGCCAGACCGGGGCCACCGGGCAGACCGGCCAAAAGGGCTCCACCGGCTCCCAGGGCGCCACCGGGGCCACCGGCCCCGCCGGACCCCGGGGCACCGCAGGGCGCCACCGGACCGCGGCGCCACCGGCTCCCAGGGCGCCACCGGCACCCAGGGCCAGACCGGCGCCACCGGCCAGGCCGGACAGACCGGCGCCACCGGCTCTCAGGGCTCGACCGGCCAAACCGGCGCCACCGGCTCCCAGGGCCAGACCGGGGCCACCGGGCAGACCGGCCAAAAGGGCTCCACCGGCTCCCAGGGCGCCACCGGGGCCACCGGCCCCGCCGGACCCCAGGGGGCGACCGGACCGCAGGGCGCCACCGGCGACCGCGGCGCCACCGGCTCCCAGGGCGCCACCGGCACCCAGGGCCAGACCGGCGCCACCGGCCAGGCCGGACAGACCGGCGCCACCGGCTCTCAGGGCTCGACCGGCCAAACCGGCGCCACCGGCTCCCAGGGCCAGACCGGGGCCACCGGGCAGACCGGCCAAAAGGGCTCCACCGGCTCCCAGGGCGCCACCGGGGCCACCGGCCCCGCCGGACCCCAGGGGGCGACCGGACCGCAGGGCGCCACCGGCGACCGCGGCGCCACCGGCTCCCAGGGCGCCACCGGCACCCAGGGCCAGACCGGCGCCACCGGCCAGGCCGGACAGACCGGCGCCACCGGCTCTCAGGGCTCGACCGGCCAAACCGGCGCCACCGGCTCCCAGGGCCAGACCGGGGCCACCGGGCAGACCGGCCAAAAGGGCTCCACCGGCTCCCAGGGCGCCACCGGGGCCACCGGCCCCGCCGGACCCCAGGGGGCGACCGGACCGCAGGGCGCCACCGGCGACCGCGGCGCCACCGGCTCCCAGGGCGCCACCGGCACCCAGGGCCAGACCGGCGCCACCGGCCAGGCCGGACAGACCGGCGCCACCGGCTCTCAGGGCTCGACCGGCCAAACCGGCGCCACCGGCTCCCAGGGCCAGACCGGGGCCACCGGGCAGACCGGCCAAAAGGGCTCCACCGGCTCCCAGGGCGCCACCGGGGCCACCGGCCCCGCCGGACCCCAGGGGGCGACCGGACCGCAGGGCGCCACCGGCGACCGCGGCGCCACCGGCTCCCAGGGCGCCACCGGCACCCAGGGCCAGACCGGCGCCACCGGCCAGGCCGGACAGACCGGCGCCACCGGCTCTCAGGGCTCGACCGGCCAAACCGGCGCCACCGGCTCCCAGGGCCAGACCGGGGCCACCGGGCAGACCGGCCAAAAGGGCTCCACCGGCTCCCAGGGCGCCACCGGGGCCACCGGCCCCGCCGGACCCCAGGGGGCGACCGGACCGCAGGGCGCCACCGGCGACCGCGGCGCCACCGGCTCCCAGGGCGCCACCGGCACCCAGGGCCAGACCGGCGCCACCGGCCAGGCCGGACAGACCGGCGCCACCGGCTCTCAGGGCTCGACCGGCCAAACCGGCGCCACCGGCTCCCAGGGCCAGACCGGGGCCACCGGGCAGACCGGCCAAAAGGGCTCCACCGGCTCCCAGGGCGCCACCGGGGCCACCGGCCCCGCCGGACCCCAGGGGGCGACCGGACCGCAGGGCGCCACCGGCGACCGCGGCGCCACCGGCTCCCAGGGCGCCACCGGCACCCAGGGCCAGACCGGCGCCACCGGCCAGGCCGGACAGACCGGCGCCACCGGCTCTCAGGGCTCGACCGGCCAAACCGGCGCCACCGGCTCCCAGGGCCAGACCGGGGCCACCGGGCAGACCGGCCAAAAGGGCTCCACCGGCTCCCAGGGCGCCACCGGGGCCACCGGCCCCGCCGGACCCCAGGGGGCGACCGGACCGCAGGGCGCCACCGGCGACCGCGGCGCCACCGGCTCCCAGGGCGCCACCGGCACCCAGGGCCAGACCGGCGCCACCGGCCAGGCCGGACAGACCGGCGCCACCGGCTCTCAGGGCTCGACCGGCCAAACCGGCGCCACCGGCTCCCAGGGCCAGACCGGGGCCACCGGGCAGACCGGCCAAAAGGGCTCCACCGGCTCCCAGGGCGCCACCGGGGCCACCGGCCCCGCCGGACCCCAGGGGGCGACCGGACCGCAGGGCGCCACCGGCGACCGCGGCGCCACCGGCTCCCAGGGCGCCACCGGCACCCAGGGCCAGACCGGCGCCACCGGCCAGGCCGGACAGACCGGCGCCACCGGCTCTCAGGGCTCGACCGGCCAAACCGGCGCCACCGGCTCCCAGGGCCAGACCGGGGCCACCGGGCAGACCGGCCAAAAGGGCTCCACCGGCTCCCAGGGCGCCACCGGGGCCACCGGCCCCGCCGGACCCCAGGGGGCGACCGGACCGCAGGGCGCCACCGGCGACCGCGGCGCCACCGGCTCCCAGGGCGCCACCGGCACCCAGGGCCAGACCGGCGCCACCGGCCAGGCCGGACAGACCGGCGCCACCGGCTCTCAGGGCTCGACCGGCCAAACCGGCGCCACCGGCTCCCAGGGCCAGACCGGGGCCACCGGGCAGACCGGCCAAAAGGGCTCCACCGGCTCCCAGGGCGCCACCGGGGCCACCGGCCCCGCCGGACCCCAGGGGGCGACCGGACCGCAGGGCGCCACCGGCGACCGCGGCGCCACCGGCTCCCAGGGCGCCACCGGCACCCAGGGCCAGACCGGCGCCACCGGCCAGGCCGGACAGACCGGCGCCACCGGCTCTCAGGGCTCGACCGGCCAAACCGGCGCCACCGGCTCCCAGGGCCAGACCGGGGCCACCGGGCAGACCGGCCAAAAGGGCTCCACCGGCTCCCAGGGCGCCACCGGGGCCACCGGCCCCGCCGGACCCCAGGGGGCGACCGGACCGCAGGGCGCCACCGGCGACCGCGGCGCCACCGGCTCCCAGGGCGCCACCGGCACCCAGGGCCAGACCGGCGCCACCGGCCAGGCCGGACAGACCGGCGCCACCGGCTCTCAGGGCTCGACCGGCCAAACCGGCGCCACCGGCTCCCAGGGCCAGACCGGGGCCACCGGGCAGACCGGCCAAAAGGGCTCCACCGGCTCCCAGGGCGCCACCGGGGCCACCGGCCCCGCCGGACCCCAGGGGGCGACCGGACCGCAGGGCGCCACCGGCGACCGCGGCGCCACCGGCTCCCAGGGCGCCACCGGCACCCAGGGCCAGACCGGCGCCACCGGCCAGGCCGGACAGACCGGCGCCACCGGCTCTCAGGGCTCGACCGGCCAAACCGGCGCCACCGGCTCCCAGGGCCAGACCGGGGCCACCGGGCAGACCGGCCAAAAGGGCTCCACCGGCTCCCAGGGCGCCACCGGGGCCACCGGCCCCGCCGGACCCCAGGGGGCGACCGGACCGCAGGGCGCCACCGGCGACCGCGGCGCCACCGGCTCCCAGGGCGCCACCGGCACCCAGGGCCAGACCGGCGCCACCGGCCAGGCCGGACAGACCGGCGCCACCGGCTCTCAGGGCTCGACCGGCCAAACCGGCGCCACCGGCTCCCAGGGCCAGACCGGGGCCACCGGGCAGACCGGCCAAAAGGGCTCCACCGGCTCCCAGGGCGCCACCGGGGCCACCGGCCCCGCCGGACCCCAGGGGGCGACCGGACCGCAGGGCGCCACCGGCGACCGCGGCGCCACCGGCTCCCAGGGCGCCACCGGCACCCAGGGCCAGACCGGCGCCACCGGCCAGGCCGGACAGACCGGCGCCACCGGCTCTCAGGGCTCGACCGGCCAAACCGGCGCCACCGGCTCCCAGGGCCAGACCGGGGCCACCGGGCAGACCGGCCAAAAGGGCTCCACCGGCTCCCAGGGCGCCACCGGGGCCACCGGCCCCGCCGGACCCCAGGGGGCGACCGGACCGCAGGGCGCCACCGGCGACCGCGGCGCCACCGGCTCCCAGGGCGCCACCGGCACCCAGGGCCAGACCGGCGCCACCGGCCAGGCCGGACAGACCGGCGCCACCGGCTCTCAGGGCTCGACCGGCCAAACCGGCGCCACCGGCTCCCAGGGCCAGACCGGGGCCACCGGGCAGACCGGCCAAAAGGGCTCCACCGGCTCCCAGGGCGCCACCGGGGCCACCGGCCCCGCCGGACCCCAGGGGGCGACCGGACCGCAGGGCGCCACCGGCGACCGCGGCGCCACCGGCTCCCAGGGCGCCACCGGCACCCAGGGCCAGACCGGCGCCACCGGCCAGGCCGGACAGACCGGCGCCACCGGCTCTCAGGGCTCGACCGGCCAAACCGGCGCCACCGGCTCCCAGGGCCAGACCGGGGCCACCGGGCAGACCGGCCAAAAGGGCTCCACCGGCTCCCAGGGCGCCACCGGGGCCACCGGCCCCGCCGGACCCCAGGGGGCGACCGGACCGCAGGGCGCCACCGGCGACCGCGGCGCCACCGGCTCCCAGGGCGCCACCGGCACCCAGGGCCAGACCGGCGCCACCGGCCAGGCCGGACAGACCGGCGCCACCGGCTCTCAGGGCTCGACCGGCCAAACCGGCGCCACCGGCTCCCAGGGCCAGACCGGGGCCACCGGGCAGACCGGCCAAAAGGGCTCCACCGGCTCCCAGGGCGCCACCGGGGCCACCGGCCCCGCCGGACCCCAGGGGGCGACCGGACCGCAGGGCGCCACCGGCGACCGCGGCGCCACCGGCTCCCAGGGCGCCACCGGCACCCAGGGCCAGACCGGCGCCACCGGCCAGGCCGGACAGACCGGCGCCACCGGCTCTCAGGGCTCGACCGGCCAAACCGGCGCCACCGGCTCCCAGGGCCAGACCGGGGCCACCGGGCAGACCGGCCAAAAGGGCTCCACCGGCTCCCAGGGCGCCACCGGGGCCACCGGCCCCGCCGGACCCCAGGGGGCGACCGGACCGCAGGGCGCCACCGGCGACCGCGGCGCCACCGGCTCCCAGGGCGCCACCGGCACCCAGGGCCAGACCGGCGCCACCGGCCAGGCCGGACAGACCGGCGCCACCGGCTCTCAGGGCTCGACCGGCCAAACCGGCGCCACCGGCTCCCAGGGCCAGACCGGGGCCACCGGGCAGACCGGCCAAAAGGGCTCCACCGGCTCCCAGGGCGCCACCGGGGCCACCGGCCCCGCCGGACCCCAGGGGGCGACCGGACCGCAGGGCGCCACCGGCGACCGCGGCGCCACCGGCTCCCAGGGCGCCACCGGCACCCAGGGCCAGACCGGCGCCACCGGCCAGGCCGGACAGACCGGCGCCACCGGCTCTCAGGGCTCGACCGGCCAAACCGGCGCCACCGGCTCCCAGGGCCAGACCGGGGCCACCGGGCAGACCGGCCAAAAGGGCTCCACCGGCTCCCAGGGCGCCACCGGGGCCACCGGCCCCGCCGGACCCCAGGGGGCGACCGGACCGCAGGGCGCCACCGGCGACCGCGGCGCCACCGGCTCCCAGGGCGCCACCGGCACCCAGGGCCAGACCGGCGCCACCGGCCAGGCCGGACAGACCGGCGCCACCGGCTCTCAGGGCTCGACCGGCCAAACCGGCGCCACCGGCTCCCAGGGCCAGACCGGGGCCACCGGGCAGACCGGCCAAAAGGGCTCCACCGGCTCCCAGGGCGCCACCGGGGCCACCGGCCCCGCCGGACCCCAGGGGGCGACCGGACCGCAGGGCGCCACCGGCGACCGCGGCGCCACCGGCTCCCAGGGCGCCACCGGCACCCAGGGCCAGACCGGCGCCACCGGCCAGGCCGGACAGACCGGCGCCACCGGCTCTCAGGGCTCGACCGGCCAAACCGGCGCCACCGGCTCCCAGGGCCAGACCGGGGCCACCGGGCAGACCGGCCAAAAGGGCTCCACCGGCTCCCAGGGCGCCACCGGGGCCACCGGCCCCGCCGGACCCCAGGGGGCGACCGGACCGCAGGGCGCCACCGGCGACCGCGGCGCCACCGGCTCCCAGGGCGCCACCGGCACCCAGGGCCAGACCGGCGCCACCGGCCAGGCCGGACAGACCGGCGCCACCGGCTCTCAGGGCTCGACCGGCCAAACCGGCGCCACCGGCTCCCAGGGCCAGACCGGGGCCACCGGGCAGACCGGCCAAAAGGGCTCCACCGGCTCCCAGGGCGCCACCGGGGCCACCGGCCCCGCCGGACCCCAGGGGGCGACCGGACCGCAGGGCGCCACCGGCGACCGCGGCGCCACCGGCTCCCAGGGCGCCACCGGCACCCAGGGCCAGACCGGCGCCACCGGCCAGGCCGGACAGACCGGCGCCACCGGCTCTCAGGGCTCGACCGGCCAAACCGGCGCCACCGGCTCCCAGGGCCAGACCGGGGCCACCGGGCAGACCGGCCAAAAGGGCTCCACCGGCTCCCAGGGCGCCACCGGGGCCACCGGCCCCGCCGGACCCCAGGGGGCGACCGGACCGCAGGGCGCCACCGGCGACCGCGGCGCCACCGGCTCCCAGGGCGCCACCGGCACCCAGGGCCAGACCGGCGCCACCGGCCAGGCCGGACAGACCGGCGCCACCGGCTCTCAGGGCTCGACCGGCCAAACCGGCGCCACCGGCTCCCAGGGCCAGACCGGGGCCACCGGGCAGACCGGCCAAAAGGGCTCCACCGGCTCCCAGGGCGCCACCGGGGCCACCGGCCCCGCCGGACCCCAGGGGGCGACCGGACCGCAGGGCGCCACCGGCGACCGCGGCGCCACCGGCTCCCAGGGCGCCACCGGCACCCAGGGCCAGACCGGCGCCACCGGCCAGGCCGGACAGACCGGCGCCACCGGCTCTCAGGGCTCGACCGGCCAAACCGGCGCCACCGGCTCCCAGGGCCAGACCGGGGCCACCGGGCAGACCGGCCAAAAGGGCTCCACCGGCTCCCAGGGCGCCACCGGGGCCACCGGCCCCGCCGGACCCCAGGGGGCGACCGGACCGCAGGGCGCCACCGGCGACCGCGGCGCCACCGGCTCCCAGGGCGCCACCGGCACCCAGGGCCAGACCGGCGCCACCGGCCAGGCCGGACAGACCGGCGCCACCGGCTCTCAGGGCTCGACCGGCCAAACCGGCGCCACCGGCTCCCAGGGCCAGACCGGGGCCACCGGGCAGACCGGCCAAAAGGGCTCCACCGGCTCCCAGGGCGCCACCGGGGCCACCGGCCCCGCCGGACCCCAGGGGGCGACCGGACCGCAGGGCGCCACCGGCGACCGCGGCGCCACCGGCTCCCAGGGCGCCACCGGCACCCAGGGCCAGACCGGCGCCACCGGCCAGGCCGGACAGACCGGCGCCACCGGCTCTCAGGGCTCGACCGGCCAAACCGGCGCCACCGGCTCCCAGGGCCAGACCGGGGCCACCGGGCAGACCGGCCAAAAGGGCTCCACCGGCTCCCAGGGCGCCACCGGGGCCACCGGCCCCGCCGGACCCCAGGGGGCGACCGGACCGCAGGGCGCCACCGGCGACCGCGGCGCCACCGGCTCCCAGGGCGCCACCGGCACCCAGGGCCAGACCGGCGCCACCGGCCAGGCCGGACAGACCGGCGCCACCGGCTCTCAGGGCTCGACCGGCCAAACCGGCGCCACCGGCTCCCAGGGCCAGACCGGGGCCACCGGGCAGACCGGCCAAAAGGGCTCCACCGGCTCCCAGGGCGCCACCGGGGCCACCGGCCCCGCCGGACCCCAGGGGGCGACCGGACCGCAGGGCGCCACCGGCGACCGCGGCGCCACCGGCTCCCAGGGCGCCACCGGCACCCAGGGCCAGACCGGCGCCACCGGCCAGGCCGGACAGACCGGCGCCACCGGCTCTCAGGGCTCGACCGGCCAAACCGGCGCCACCGGCTCCCAGGGCCAGACCGGGGCCACCGGGCAGACCGGCCAAAAGGGCTCCACCGGCTCCCAGGGCGCCACCGGGGCCACCGGCCCCGCCGGACCCCAGGGGGCGACCGGACCGCAGGGCGCCACCGGCGACCGCGGCGCCACCGGCTCCCAGGGCGCCACCGGCACCCAGGGCCAGACCGGCGCCACCGGCCAGGCCGGACAGACCGGCGCCACCGGCTCTCAGGGCTCGACCGGCCAAACCGGCGCCACCGGCTCCCAGGGCCAGACCGGGGCCACCGGGCAGACCGGCCAAAAGGGCTCCACCGGCTCCCAGGGCGCCACCGGGGCCACCGGCCCCGCCGGACCCCAGGGGGCGACCGGACCGCAGGGCGCCACCGGCGACCGCGGCGCCACCGGCTCCCAGGGCGCCACCGGCACCCAGGGCCAGACCGGCGCCACCGGCCAGGCCGGACAGACCGGCGCCACCGGCTCTCAGGGCTCGACCGGCCAAACCGGCGCCACCGGCTCCCAGGGCCAGACCGGGGCCACCGGGCAGACCGGCCAAAAGGGCTCCACCGGCTCCCAGGGCGCCACCGGGGCCACCGGCCCCGCCGGACCCCAGGGGGCGACCGGACCGCAGGGCGCCACCGGTACGAAGGGCGCAACCGGCTCCCAAGGCGCCACCGGAGCCCAGGGCTCGATCGGACCGACGGGCGCTACCGGCGACCGCGGCCAGCAGGGTACGCCTGGACCCGAAGGCCCGACCGGACCGCAGGGCGCGACCGGTGTCAACGGCGCGACCGGTGTCAAGGGCGCCACGGGCGCCAAGGGGTCCACCGGGTCCCAGGGCGCCACCGGGCCGAGCGACTGCGGTCCGAATGCGGAGTGCCTCCAGGCGCTCTCCGTGACCGCGGCGAAGATCGCGAACGGCACCCTGACCAACACCCAGATCTCGAACGCGGCCGCGATCGCCTACTCGAAGCTGAACCTGGCGAGCTCGATCGTCAACGGCGACATCAACTCGAGCGCCGCGATCGCCTACTCCAAGCTGGCGCTGGGCAACTCGATCACCAACACCGACATCGCCACCGGCGCCAACATCGCGTACTCGAAGCTGAACCTCGCCAGCTCGATCGTGAACTCGGACGTCGCTGCCGGGGCCGCTATCGCCTACTCGAAGCTGAACCTCACCGGCTCGATCACGAACTCCGACGTCAGTGGCACCGCGGCAATCGCCTACAGCAAGCTGAATCTCGCCAGCTCGATCACGAACTCCGACATCGCGAGCGGCGCCAACATCGCCTACAACAAGCTGAACCTCAGCGGTTCGATCGTCAACTCCGACATCAGCTCGAGCGCCGGCATCGCCTACTCCAAGCTCGCGGCCCTGAGCACCGGCCAGATCGTCGTCGGCAGCTCCGGCACGCCGACCGCGGTGACGCTCGGCGGCGACGCGACCATCAACGCAAGCGGAAACCTGACGATCGCCAACAACGCCATCACGACGGCGAAGATCGCCGACAGCCAGATCACCACCGCCAAGCTCGCCTCCGGCGCGATCCCGGAGGTCGTCGGGGGTACGAGCGGGACCACCATGACCAACAACGCGACCAACTACATGGGCATGTTCTCGATCGGGAGCAATACCGAGTCGCAGGTGCAGGTCCCGGTCCAAACGAGCGGCACTCTGTCGAACCTCGACATCCGTACCACGGCGGCGGCGGGCTTCGGCGCCAACTCTTGGACGTTTACCGTGCGCAAGAACGGCGCCAGCACGACGATGACCTGCCAGATCGCCGGCAACTCGGCGACGCAGTGCGCGGACAACACCCACACGGTCAGCTTCGCCTCCGGCGACCTGCTCACGATCCAGATCGCCCCCAACAGCAACCCGACCTCCAGCGTCGGCCGCTGGACGGCGAAGCTGAGCACGCCGTAGGCGCTGCGACGGCGCCGCTGGATTACCGGTCCTGAGCTACGCTCGATCCTCCCCGTGGAAGCACAGCAACCCACCTACCCGCACCATGTGTACCCACCGCGCCGTTGGCCGTGGGTGGTGGGCGTGATCGCGGCGTTGGCCGTCGCCGGGTTCCTCGTGTGGTTCTTTGCAATCCGGGACAGCGGCCCGGACACCACCGTCCACGGACCCTCAGGGGCGCCGTTCACTCTGACTCTGCCCTCGGGTTGGAAATCACTCCCGCAGGACCAGCTCTCACAGCTGCCGGGCTCGCCGCTCGCCGTGGTGCAGCAGACGGACGGATCGGGGGTCGTGATCGTCAACACTCAACCGCCCACCAACGGGTCTCTACAGGCGCTCAGCAAGGAGATCGAGAAGAAGCTGAAGACGAACATCCCGGACTACAAGCCGATCGGAACCAGCACGCTGAACCTGCCGGCGGGGCAGGCGGTGCAGATCTCCTACGCCCGCACCAAGGCCGGCACCGCGAACACGCTGGTTGTGGTTCCGGCTGGGGGCCGCATCTACACGCTCAACTCTGTGATCCCCGGCGGCGACAAGCAGGCCGTCAAAGAGGCGGTCGACATCATCAGCTCGTTCAACGCTTAGGCGGGAATTACCGTGTATTTGCAGGATTTGTGGACGTATCCAAGTAAAGGTCTGAGAGCCCCTCGGAGGGGTCCAGCGCTAAGGAGGAGTTTCCGTTGAACGACCGATATCAGCTTCGCGGCGTCCGCATTGGGGCCGTCATCGCGGTCGCGGCCGTGGCCGCTTTCCTCGTGTGGTACTTCGCAATCCGTGATACCGGCAACGACAACGGCGGGGGCGGCGCCAACGCGGCGAAGAACATCGTCGGCCCGGAGGCCGCCACCCGGACGGACATCTCCGATCTGGCGAAGAAGAACGGCCAGCCCATCTACTGGGCCGGCGACCAGCCGAACACGAGCGATCTCGAGCTGACGCAGACCGCCAACGGCTACGTCTATGTGCGCTATTTGACGGGCAACGCCTCGATCGGTACGCCGAAGCCCTCCTACCTGACGATCGGGACCTATCCGTTTCAGAACTCACTCCACGCCGTCAACGTGATCGCCAAGGAGCCGGGGGCCAAGACGTTCAACGTCGCGGGCGGAGGGACGGCCGTCCAGAACACGAGCTCGCCGACGAGCGTGTACGTGGCGTTCCCCGACGAAAAGGGCTTCGAGATCGAGGTCTACGACCCCGATCCGGCGAAGGCGCTCGACCTTGTCAAATCCGGGGACATTCAGCCGGTTCCCTGAGCGCTCGCACACATCCCCTGAGTTGACGCGGCGCGGACTGACGCGTTGACCCTCTTCGTCACCTGGTTCCTGTTTCCGCTCGTCCTCGCGGCGCTGGCGATCGGCTGCGGCCTGCTGGTCGAACGGATCGCCGACATCAAGCTGCCCGGCGTCCTTCTGCCCGTCACCGGGCTGGCCCTGGTCATCGTCGTGGCGCAGTTCCTGACGTTGGACGGCGGGCTCGCTGAGGTCATCACCCCCCTCGTCGTGGCGCTCGCGGTGGTCGGGTTCGGGCTCTCCCTGCCGGTGATCGACCGCGGTATCGCCTGGTGGGCGGCGGTCGCCGCCGTCGCCGTGTTCGCCATCTACGCGGCGCCCATCGTCCTGTCAGGCGAGGCGACCTTCGCCGGCTACATCAAGCTCGACGACACCGCCACCTGGATGGCGCTCACGGACCGGGTGATGCAGGATGGCCGGAGCCTCGCAGAGCTGCCGCCGTCCACCTACGAGGCGACGCTCGCCTTCAATCTCGGCGCCGGCTATCCCGTCGGCGTCTTCCTGCCGCTCGGCGTGGGGCGCGCGCTCGTCGGCCAGGACGTCGCCTGGGTGATCCAGCCGTACATGGCCTTCATGGGGGCGCTGCTTGCGTTGGGGGCATGGTCGATCACCGAGCCCCTCGTCAAGTCCCCTCGACTGCGGGCGCTGGCCGCGTTTCTGGGCGCGCAGTCGACGCTGCTCTTCGGCTACTACCTGTGGGGCGGGATCAAGGAGATGGCGGCGGCCGCGCTGGTGGTCTCGATGGCGGGGATGGCCGCGTTCGCCATCCGAAGATGGGAGTCGTGGCGACCGCTCGTGCCGCTGGCGATCATGAGCGCGGCGCTGATCGCGGTCCTGAGCGGTGGGGGAGCGGTCTGGCTCGTGCCGATCCTGGTGGTTGTGCTGGTCGTCTTCGTCCGGCTGCTCGGCTGGGCGACTTCGCTGATCAGGGCGGGGGTGTTTGCGGCTGCGACGGTCGTGATGTGCCTGCCGGTGATCATCCCCGGCGGCCTCCTGCCCCCGACCTCGTCGCCGCTGACCAGCGAGACCGCGCTGGGCAACCTCTACCACCCGTTGAGCGTGCTCCAGCTCTTCGGGGTGTGGCCGAACGGGGACTTCCGCCTCGATCCCCATCAACTGACGACGACCTACATCCTGGTCGCGATCGTGGGCCTCGCCGCCGTACTCGGCCTGGCGCTCGCCGTGCGGGCCAAGTCGTGGGCGTTGGTGATCTACCTCGGCGCCGCGATCGTGGCGTCGCTCGCGATCTTCGTGATCGGCTCGCCCTGGGTCGGCGGCAAGGCGCTCGCGACCGCCTCGCCGGCGATCCCGATCGTGGCCGCGGCCGGAGGCGTGGCGTTGTTCGCCGCCGGCCGCCAGGTGGAGGGCTCGATCCTGGTCGCGGTGCTCGCCGTCGGCGTCCTTTGGTCGAATGCGCTCGCCTACCGGGACGTGAGCCTGGCGCCGCGGGCGCAGCTCGCCGAGCTCGAGACGATCGCGGGCGTCCTCGGCGACAAGGGGCCGACCCTGATGACGGAATACCAGCCGTACGGCGCGCGGCATTTCCTCCGCGATGCGGCAGCCGAGGGCGCGTCGGAGCTGCGACGCCGCAAGGATCCCCTCCTGAGCGGCCACGGCCTGCGCAAGGGCACGACCGCGGACATCGACCAGTTCCAGCTCGGACCGATCCTCGTCTACCGGAACCTGGTGCTGCGCCGGGGCCCGGGTGGCAGCCGGCCGCCGTCCCCGTACCAGCTCGTCCACGAGGGCGAGTACTACGACGTCTGGCAACGGCCCGCCGACTCGACCCGGTTCGTGATCGACCACCTCGGCCTCGGCACCGACACGGACCCGGCCGGCATCCCGAAATGCTCCGACGTGCACCACCTCGCCCGCGAGGCCGGTCCCGGAGGCACCCTGGCTGCTGTCAGCCGCGATCCGGTCGTGGTCGTCCCGATGAGCGAGACCAAGCACCCCGCGGCGTGGAACTCGCCCGACTTTCCCTCCTCCCTGGTGCCCAGTACGCCCGGGACCCTGACCGCGCGGGTGCAGATCCCGCAGACCGGCAACTACGACGTCTACCTGGGGGGCTCGGTGCGTCCGAAGGTGGACCTGTCGGTCGACGGCAAGCACGTCAGCTCCGTCCGCGGCTTCCTCAACAACTTCGGCGAGTACGTGCCCTTCGGGTCCACGCGGCTGGCGGCCGGAGCACACACGATCACGATGACGTTCCACGGGTCCGACCTGTATCCGGGCAGCGGCGGTCCACCCGAGCCGATCGGGCCGCTCGGCCTCACCGACCAGGACGCGGCGAGCACGAAGGTCTCCTACTTCCCGGCGAGCCAGGCGAGCCAGCTCTGCGGGCAGCGATGGGACTGGATCGAGGCCGTCCAGGGCGCGAGCGGCTCCTGAAGCGCCGCGAGTCGATACGCGGTCCCACCCCGTCGCGGGATGGCCTCAGGGCTACTTGACCCGACCGAGCGACGCTGTCCAGCCGGTTCCGGTCAAGGCGACATGCTTGCGCCCCGGGAGGTTGACCTTCAGGTTGCCCGTCCAGGCGTCCGGCGACTCGAAGTCCGCCGTCCCGTAGAAGGGAGCGGGTGGCTCCTTCCTCGGAGCGCCCCGCCGGTTTGCGTGAACCGAGGCAGCCTATAGCCGCCGCCCGAGCCCCCCGCACGGCTACGCGGCCGGAGCCGCATCTCGCGTGGCTATCGTGGTCCCTGTGCCCGAGTTCAAGCTCAACCCGGCCTACACACCTACCGCCGACCAGCCGCAGGCGATCGCGTCGCTCGCCGAGGGCCTCGGCGCGGAGGAACGGTTCCTCACGCTGCTCGGCGCCACCGGCACCGGCAAGACCTTCACGATGGCCGGGACGATCGAGGCGATGCAGCGCCCGGCGCTCGTCATCGCGCACAACAAGACCCTCGCGGCGCAGCTCTGCAACGAGTTTCGGGAGTTCTTCCCGGACAACGCCGTCGAGTACTTCGTCAGCTACTACGACTATTACCAGCCCGAGGCCTACGTCCCGGCCCAGGATCTCTACATCGAGAAGGACTCGTCCATAAACGACGAGATCGACCGGCTGCGCCACTCGGCCACCGCCGCGTTGCTCGCGCGCCGCGACGTCGTGATCGTCGCCTCGGTCTCGTGCATCTACGGCATCGGGTCGCCGGAGCTCTACAAGGAGCAGATGCAGCTGTTCAAGGTCGGCGACTGGGTCGACCGCGACGAGACCTTCCGCAAGCTGATCGGCATGCAGTACGGCCGCAACGACACCAACCTGACGCGCGGGACGTTCAGGGTGAAGGGCGAGATCCTCGAGGTGTTCCCGGCCTACGCCGAGACCGCGTACCGCATCGCCCTGTTCGGCGACGAGGTCGAGTCGATCCAGCACTTCGACCCGCTGACCGGCGAGGTGCTCGACGAGATCGACCACGTGGCGGTGTGGCCGGCGACGCACTACGTCACCAAGGAGGAGACGATCGAGCGCTCCGTCTCCGAGATCAAGCACGAGCTCAACGAGCGCGTCGCCTTCTTCGAGGAGCGGGGCAAGCTGCTCGAGGCGCACCGCCTGCGGCAGCGCACCGAGTACGACGTGGAGCTGCTCAAGGAGCTGGGCTTCGCGCCGGGGATCGAGAACTACTCGCGGATCCTCGACGGCCGGCCGGAGGGCAGCCCGCCCCATACGCTCATCGACTACTTCCCCGAGGACTTCGTGGTCTTCGTGGACGAGTCGCACCAGACGATCCCGCAGCTCGGCGGGATGTACGAGGGCGACCGCTCCCGCAAGCAGACGCTCGTCGATCACGGCTTCCGGCTCCCGTCGGCACTCGACAACCGGCCGCTTCGCTTCGAGGAGTACCTGAGCCGGATCGGCCAGATGGTGATGGTCTCTGCGACGCCCGGTGAGTTCGAGCGTGCCTCTGCCGCGCGCATCGTCGAGCAGATCGTCCGGCCCACGGGCATCGTCGACCCGGATGTGCAGGTGCGCGAGACGCGCAACCAGATCGACGATCTGATGAACGAGGTCCGCCGGCGTGTCGAGATCGGCGAGCGCACGCTGGTGACGACGCTCACCAAGAAGATGGCCGAGGACCTCACGGCCTACCTCCTCGAGCACGGCTTCCGGGTGCGGTACCTGCACTCCGAGATCGACACGCTCGAGCGCATCCAGATCGTCCGCGACCTGCGGCTCGGCGAGTACGACGTGCTGGTTGGCGTGAACCTCCTGCGCGAGGGATTGGACCTGCCCGAGGTCTCGCTGGTCGGGATCCTCGACGCGGACAAGGAGGGCTTCCTGCGCGGCGAGACGAGCCTGATCCAGACCATCGGCCGCGCTGCACGAAACGTGCGCGGCCAGGTGCTCATGTACGCCGACCGCGAGACGGAGGCAATGCGCGCGGCCCTCCGCGAGACGGACCGCCGGCGCGAGATCCAGCTGGCGTACAACCGGGAGCACGGCATCACCCCGGAGACGGTCCAGAAGGGCATCTCCGACATCAGCGACTTCCTGGCGATGGAGTCGCGCGCGACTCCGGCTCGCCGGCGGCGCCGTCAGCACGACGGCGAGGCGATCAAGTCGCCCGAACAGCTGGAGAAGATCATCGTCGAGCTCGAGGAGGAGATGCTCGCGGCGGCCGACGAGCTCCGCTTCGAGGAGGCCGGCCGCATCCGCGACGAGCTCAAGGAGCTGCGCGCGGACCTGGACGCCCTGCGGGCCTAAGCGGTCAAGCACGGCGATGAGAGCCGATCGGCTGACCAGGCGCCGCGCGTATCCCTCCGCCACTGGCGCCCGCCGCACGGTCGAGATCGCCGGATGAACGCTGGTGCGCGAGAACCGGAACGAGCCCAGAGAAACATTCAGCGCCCCCGCTTGAGTGGCCTTTGCCGCCCATAACCGGGCAAACGACACCAAGGCCCGTGTGGACTCGGCAGTGGCCGGTGTTTGAGGCGAGAAACCCCCGCTGAAGGCTGGTATATGGTCAGCGGGTGGAAGGGGTTCGGCCGCTGTCCCGCGATCGGCGCGCCGACGTCGTCGCTCTGGCGTTGATCGTCTGCGCCGTCGCCGTGTTGGCGATCAAGTGGGCCGACGAGGTGATCTGGTCGCCCGACGCTCTGTTCTACCAGTCGCGCGTCGAGCAGATCCGGGGGGCCTCCAGGGAGGAGGCGCTCGACAAGGTCTGGAACGGACCGCTCGCAGCCGGCTTCCGCAACGATGACTCGCTGCGGGCAAGACCGGACCAGGCCCTTGCGGATCCGCGCTGGATCCCGGAGAGCTACGACCTCTACGCCCGGCGCTGGACGGTGCCGCTGCTCGCGGCCGCGGTCTACCCGATCTTCGGGGTCGACAGCCTCGAGGCGATCAACATCGTCGGGACGCTCGTCTTCGCGGTGGCCCTGTTTCTGCTGCTGCGGCGGCGGTTCGACCCCCTCGCCTCGTTCATCGGCGTCGCGGCCGTGCTCGCCTGGCCCGACCTGCGATGGGCGTTCCTGCCGCTGAGCGACGCGTGGGGGCTGGCGATGCTCACGGTCACCTTCCTCATCGGGATCAAGGCGCTCGACAGCTGGTCGGGCGGCTGGCTCGCGGCCTGGACGGCGTCGATCGTCATCCTGAGCGTCACCCGGGAGCTGACGCCAATCGCTGTGTTCGCGGCCGGGGCGGTCGCGATCGTCTACGGCCTCCGCCGGATCGGTGACTGGCGCCAGCCGGCCCTGCTGGCCGTCACCGGGGTCCTCGGAACCCTGCCCGCCCAGCTCGCGTTCCAGGGCAAGTCGCTGAACTGGGGGTTCGCGTATGCGTTCTCCGGCAACCGGATCCCGACGGATACGAGCTGGAGCTTCGTCTTCGACCACTACTGGTCGGCCCTCGAAACCGGCACCCGGCAGAGCTTCGACTACCTGTTCGCGGCGAATCCGGTGTACCTGGAGTCGGCCTGGCCGCTGTGGCCGTTCACAATCCCTCTCCTGATCGGGCTCATCATGGTGTTTGCAGTGAGCAGCTCGACTCCGGGGGACCCGTACCTGACGTTCATGCGGGGCGCGTTCGTCGGTGAGGCACTCATCCTGCTGATCGCGCCGACCTTTCAGGACCTGCGCTACGAGTACCCGCTGCTGCCGATCGCGGCCGTGGGAATCGCGCTGGCCGTCGGTCTGATCCGAGCCTGGATATCAGGTGCGGGACGACCAACCAGGGGCCGACCCGACTCGGCGTCGGTGCCGTAGCGGTAATCTCGGCGCATGGATGCCAAGAAGCTCGTCGACCAGGTTGCGGCCAAGGTGCGCGACGCGATCGACGAGGCACAGCAGCAGGCGGACGAGATCGTGAAGGAGGCGGAGGCGCAGGCCAAGCGCGTGCGCGAGGAGGCAGACCGCCTGCGCGGAGAGGCCGAGCGGATTCGGGCCGACGCGGAGGCGGACGCCCGCAAGCGCCTGGACGAGGTCCAGGCCGCGCTCAAGGACCTGCAGGGCCGGCTCTCCGGCAAGCCCGGCAGCGAGGTGGACCCAGGCCCCGTGACGGTCCCCGAGCCGACCCCGGCGCCGGTCCCTGAGCCCACGCCCGAGCCAGTCCCGGAGCCGACGCCGGAGCCGGCGCCAGAGCCCTCGCCCGAGCCGGTGCCCGAGCCGACGCCCCCCGTGGAGACCCCCGCCGCGGCGGAGTCCAACGGCGATGCCCAGGGCGGTGATGGCGCGGACGCGGCCGCACGCCTCGTCGCGATGAAGCTGGCGCTGGACGGGACCTCTCGCGAGGACGCACGTGAGCAGCTTGCGGCGGAGTACGAGGTCGCGGACCTCGACGCCCTGCTCGACGAC
Source organism: uncultured Actinomycetes bacterium (assembly GCA_963702195.1). Lineage (GTDB taxonomy): Bacteria > Actinomycetota > Thermoleophilia > Solirubrobacterales > 70-9 > AC-56. The sequence goes on from OY969725.1 coordinate 1,344,500, forward strand.
GTCTACTCGAAGGCCGGCAAGTAGCCCCGTCCTGAGCGCGAGCGGTCGAGGGTGCCGCGGCACGCTCGAAAGCCCCTTGGCAACCTAGATGGATGCGCGCCCAACGCTACAGGCGCATACTCGCGATCCGCGAGGCGAGGGTGCCGATCCTGGCGACCGCGATCGATCGCATCCCGATCGCCTCGCTGTCGCTGTCGACGATCCTGCTGGTCCACGCCGAGACGGGCTCGTTTTCGACCGCTGGCATCGTCGAGGCCGCCTTCGCGCTCGCGACCGCCGTCTCGCTGCCGGTGCAGGGCCGCCTCGTGGACAGGCTCGGCCAGACCGAGGTGCTCGGCATCGCGGCGGTCCTCAACCCGATCACCCTGATCGGGCTCGTCGTCGCCGCCCATGCGGGAGCGGGAACGGCCGCGCTCGCCCTCATCGCGGCACTCTGCGGTGCCACCACGCCGGCGACCGGATCGTGCATGCGGGCTCTGTGGGCCAGCCTCGTGACCGATGCCGGGCTGCGCCAGAGTGCCTTCGCGCTCGACGCGATCTCGCTCGAGGTCGCGTTCATCCTCGGCCCGCTCCTCACGGGCGCGCTGGTCGCAGTCGGCTCGCCCACGCTCGCAATCCTCTTCAATGCCGCCCTCGCGATGATCGGCACGCTGCTGTTCGTGGTCTCCCGAGCGTCGCGGGACTGGCGGGGGGACGGCGGACCGAGGCATTGGGCGGGCCCGCTGCGGTCGCGCGCGATCGTTCTGATCGTCTTGGTGGAGCTGAGCTTCGGCGTGGCACTCGGGGCGATGGAGATCTCGACCACCGCCTTCGCCACGGGCGAGGGGTCGGCGAGCCTCGCGGGGGCGTTGATCGCGGCCCAGGCGGCGGCCAGCTTCGCCGCCGGCGTCTGGTACGGATCGCGCCACCACGAGTCGCCTGCGTCGAGCCGGTACGTGCGGCTCAGCTTCATGCTCGCGCTGGGCTTCGTGCCGCTCCTGTTCACGACCTCGATCGTCGAGGCGGTGCCGCTGATGGCCCTGAGCGGGCTGGCGCTCGCCCCTGTGACCGCGGCCCTCTATTCGCTGGTGGACCAGATCGCCCCGCCGGGCTCCGCCACCGAGACGTTCACCTGGATGATCACCTCGATCGTGTCCGGCGCCGCCGGTGGGCAGGCGATCGGGGGGCTGCTCGTCAACGGCGGTCATCCGCACAGGGGGTTCGCGGCGGCCGTGGTGGCCGCGGGTATCGGCGCCGCCATTGCGTTCGCGGCCCGCCCCAGCTTCCGCCCGGCGGCCAGTACGGCCTGAGGACAACGGGCAATGAGGGGGAGCGACCCGGCCGAACGGGCACTCGGCCAGGCCTGAGCGAACGATGGATGGATTTCCGCAAGATAGGCGCGGGAATCGCACCAACGCTTACTTGGTGCCGGGTGGTGCCGGGTCACGGCAATCCGCGTCCGGTTTCCGGACGTAGATTGCGTTGATCCGGGGGTAACGCCTGGATTTGCCCACTTTGGGTGCCCTTTTTTGGGCGCTGCCCGGCGGCCCAGTGGGAACGCCCGTTCGCGTCCGTAGAATCGACTGAGAGTTATGTCCCCCTCGGACCGCATCGTCATCTCGGGCGCCCGCGCCCACAATCTCAAGGGGATCGACCTCGAGCTTCCGCGCGATGCGCTGGTCGTCATGACCGGGCTATCCGGATCCGGCAAGTCAAGCCTCGCCTTCGACACCATCTACGCGGAGGGCCAGCGGCGCTATGTGGAATCGCTCTCGGCGTACGCGCGGCAGTTCCTCGGGCAGATGGAGAAGCCCGACGTCGACTCGATCGAGGGGTTGTCGCCGGCGATCTCGATCGACCAGAAGACGACCTCGCGAAACCCGCGGTCGACGGTCGGCACGGTCACCGAGATCTACGACTACCTGCGCCTTCTCTGGGCCCGGATCGGCAAGCCCCATTGCTACAACTGCGACGCGCCGATCCAGGGCCAGTCGCTCGAGCAGATCACCGATCGCGTGGCGACGCTGGAGGAGGGGACGAGGTTCATGGTCCTCGCGCCGGTGGTGCGTGGCCGCAAGGGCGAGTACGGCCGGATGATGGAGGAGATGCGAGGGCAGGGCTACGTGCGCGCCGTCATCGACGGCGAGCTGCACCGCCTCGACGAGGACATCGAGCTCGACAAGAAGTACAAGCACGACATCTCGATCGTGGTCGACCGGCTGGTGATGAAGGAGGGTGTCCGCAAGCGGCTCTCCGAGTCGATCGAGGCGGCGTCGCAGCTGGCCGAGGGATTGGTGGAGATCGAGTTGCTGGCTGGTCGGGAAGACCGGAACCCCGCCGGCGCGGACGCGGGAGCACCAAAGGGAAGCCCGAGCCGTAGGCGAGGGCAAGAGATTCTGGCGGGAGCGGAGCAGGCGGCGGGCGTAGAGGTCCTCAGCGGTCCCAGTGCCGGCAAGCGCGGGGAGGTGCTGGTCTTCTCGGAGAAGTTCGCCTGCCTTTCCTGCGGCACGTCGATGCCCGAGCTCGAGCCGCGGATCTTCTCCTTCAACTCGCCGCACGGCTGCTGCCCGGGCTGCCACGGCCTCGGCTTCCAGCGTGTGATCGATCCCGAGCTGATCGTTCCCGACCCGACGCTGTCGATCAGCGAGGGGGCGCTCCAGCCGTGGATCAAGGCCGCCTCGATGTATCACCGCCGCCTGCTGGAGGCCGTCGCCGAGGCGAACGGGATCGACGTAAACGTTCCCTGGCAGGACCTGCCCGAACCGGGCCGCAGGCTCCTGCTGGAGGGCACCGGTCCGGACAAGCACACGGTCAGCTACCGCAACCGCTTCGGCCGCAAGCGGACCTACACGGTCCGCTTCGACGGCATGCTGACGAGCCTGGAGCGCCGCTACGAGAACACCGACTCCGACAACACCCGGGAGCGGATCGAGGGGCTCATGGCACTCCAGCCGTGCCCGGCGTGCGGCGGCGCCCGCCTCCGGCCCGAGAGCCTCGCCGTGACCGTGGGCGACCTCAACATCTACGAGTACACGCGGCTCTCCGCGCGGGCGGCGCTGGAGTGGATCGAGGCGCTCGAGCTGACGGAGACCGAGCGCGCAATCGCCCGGCTCGTGGTACGGGAGATCGCGGAGCGCCTCCGGTTCCTGGACAGCGTCGGGATCGGCTACCTCTCGCTGGAGCGGGCGGCCAACACGCTCTCGGGCGGCGAGGCGCAGCGGATCCGGCTCGCGACGCAGATCGGCTCTTCGCTCGTGGGCGTCCTCTACATCCTCGACGAGCCCTCGATCGGGCTCCACCAGCGCGACAATGCGAAGCTGATCGACACTCTCAAGCGGCTCCGCGACCTGGGCAACACCGTGATCGTCGTCGAGCACGACGAGGGCACCATCCGAGCGGCCGACGACGTGGTGGACCTCGGGCCAGGCGCCGGAGAGCACGGGGGCGACGTGGTCGCGCAGGGCACGCCCGCGCAGCTCGCCCGCGCACCGGAGTCGCTCACCGGTCAGTACCTCAGCGGCAAGCGGTCGATACCCGTTCCCGAGGAGCGGCGGCCGGCCCGCGACGAGCTCGTGGTGCGCGGCGCGCGCCAGCACAACCTCAAGGGGGTCGACGTGAGCGTCCCGCTCGGGGTCTTCTGCTGCGTGACCGGCGTCTCCGGCTCCGGCAAGTCAACGCTGGTCAACGAGATCCTCTACCGGGCGGTGGCCAACCGCCTGCACCGTGCCAGGCTGCGCCCCGGGGCGCACGACCGCATCGACGGCATGGAGCACATCGACAAGATCATCAACATCGACCAATCGCCGATCGGGCGGACGCCGCGGTCCAACCCGGCCACCTACACCGGCGTCTTCGACCATATCCGCGACCTGTTCTCGAAGACGAAGGAGGCGCGGGTGCGCGGCTACAAGCCCGGGCGGTTCAGCTTCAACGTGAAGGGCGGGCGGTGCGAGGTGTGCCGCGGCGACGGCCAGATCAAGATCGAGATGCACTTCCTGCCCGACGTCTACGTGCCGTGCGAGCAGTGCCACGGGCGCCGCTACAACCGCGAGACGCTCGAGGTGCGCTTCAAGGGCAAGTCGATCGCCGACGTGCTGGAGATGTCGGTCGAGGAGGCGGTGGAGTTCTTCGCCCACATCCCCAAGATCCATCGGCGCCTCCAGACGCTGCACGACGTCGGGCTCGACTACATCAGGCTCGGCCAGCCCGCGACGACGCTGTCCGGCGGCGAGGCGCAGCGCGTGAAGCTCGCCACCGAGCTCTCCAAGGTCGCGACCGGCGACACCCTCTACATCCTCGACGAGCCAACGACGGGCCTGCATTTCGCCGACGTCCAGCGGCTGCTCGAGGTGCTTGGCCGGCTGGTCGATGCGGGGAACACGGTCGTCGTGATCGAGCACAATCTCGACGTGATCAAGTCCGCCGACCGGATCATCGACCTCGGGCCCGAGGGCGGCGAGGCGGGTGGCGAGGTGGTCGCGACCGGCACGCCGGAGGAGGTCGCGGCCAGCAGCGCCTCGTACACGGGAACGTTCCTGCGGGATCTCGTGACACCGGCCAAGCCGCAGGCTCGCCGCCGCGCGCCGCGGCGCCGCCGCGAGCCCGTCGCGGCCTGACCGGGGCACCGGCCGTATGAGCAAGCCGCTCCTCGTCGTCGCCCTGGCGTTGGTCGCCTTCTTCGGCATCTATGGCCTCGCCGTGCAGACCGAGGTCGGCCAGCGCGCCGACGAGGCGGCGCTCGTGGGCGGACGCTCCGCGCCCGCGAGGGCGCAGTCGGGCGCGAACCGGCTGCTTCGGTTCATCAGCGTTGGCTCGCTTGCTGCCTCCGTGCTGGCCCTCGGCGCCCTCGCCTGGCTGTGGCGCCGCCCCTGGTTGGTTGCACTGCCGGCGGCGATCGTTGGCGTCAGCCTGCTCGCCACCGAGGCGTTCAAGCTGGTGATCTTCGAACGGCCCGACCTCTGGCCGTCGACGCTGAACGGGAACAGCTACCCGTCCGGCCATACGACGGTCGCGACCAGCCTGGGGCTGTCCGCCGTCCTGATTGCTCCGACCCGTTCGCGCGGCTGGGTCGCGCTGGCGGCTGCGCTGTTCGCGGGGGGCGTGGGAATCCTGGTGGTCACCGCGGATTGGCACCGCCCGAGCGATCCGCTGGGCTCATACGCGCTGTGCCTGGCGATCGCCGCGGGGCTGGTCGCGGTTCTCCAGCGGTGGGGCCCGCAGGAGCTTGCCGCCGGGCGCGCCGAGGGCCGGGCGCCGCCGTCGGCCACCGTGCTCGCGCGACGCCTGGAGGCGGCCGCGATCGCCACCGGGCTCCTCCTCTTCATCGGCGCGGTGCTGCTGGCGGCGCTTCGCTACGGGCCTGATGTCGCCTGGAACAGGCCCCATGCGGCCTTCCTGGGGTCGATCGTGGGGATCCTGATCGCCGCCGGGATAACGGTCGGCGCAATGCTGCGAACGCTGCCCGAGCCCGCCTCTTAGTGCCTGCATAGGCGAGCCGTTATCGTGGGCGACATGACGCCTCCGCCCCCCGCGCCCGCCACCGAAACGGGCTTCGGTGGCCATCTGATCGGAGTCGATGTGGGCGGGACGAAGGTCGCCGTCGCGACGCTCGAGAACGCGAAGCTGAGCAGTCCGCAGGTGCAGCCCACGGAGGCGTCGAGCGCCGATGGGCTGGTCGACGAGATCGCCGCGGCGGTCGAACCGGCCCGGACCGCGCGCACGGAGGCGGTGGGCGTCGGGGTCCCGTCCGTGGTCGAGTTCGCGAGCGGCCGCGTGCGCTCGAGCGTGAATCTGCACATGGCGGACTTCGACCTCCGGGGCGTGCTCCAGGACCGGCTGGGTGTCCCGGTCTTCGTCGACAACGACGCGACGCTTGCAGCGGTCGGCGAGGCGTTCGACGAGACCGGCCGGGCGCTGGTGGAGAACCTGGTGCTGCTCACGGTCGGAACGGGCATCGGGGGCGGTCTCGTGCTCGGCGGCAAGGTCTATCGCGGGTCCACCGGAGCGGCCGGCGAGCTCGGCCATACGCTGGTCGGGGCGAGCCTGAGCGACGGTGCGCCCGAGGCCGGGGAGTTTCCGCAGGCGGGGTCGCTCGAGTCGCTCGCCGCCGGGCGCGTGCTCGACCGGATCGGCGCCCAGGTCGCGCGCGAGCATCCAGACTCGCAGCTTGGCCGGTGGGCGACCGGCGGGGACCACATCGACGGGCACGACGTCGTGAAGGCGGCGAAGGAGGGTGACGAGGTCGCCATCGCGGCGCTGCGCGTCCTCGGGGAGCGGCTGGGTATCGGGATCGCGAACGCCATCAACACGTTCGACCCGGACGAAGTCGTGATCGGTGGAGGCGTGTCGGTCGCCGGCGAGTTGCTGCTCGGCCCGGCGCGCGACGCCGCTCTTGAGCACGTGCTGCCCGGGGTCGGCACACGCACGGAGATCAGGCTCGCTCGGCATGGGGGCGGCGCGGGCGTTCGCGGCGCCGCTCTGCTCGCCCAGCTCGAGCTCGCCGCGGGTGACACCGCCTTCGCCTCGCCGCGAGCCGTGGTGGAGAGGCGCTGATGGCCACCGAGGCGCTGTTGGAGAACCCCTTCGTCCAGGACGTCGAGGAGGAGCTGCCGCCGCCGACCTCGCTCGTCATCTTCGGCGGCACCGGCGACCTGGCCGCCCGAAAGCTCCTGCCCGCCGTCTACAACCTGCGGCGCGGCGGCCTACTGCCCGAGAGGTTCACCGTGATCGGCATCGGTCGCCGAAGCAGTGACGAGAAGCGGTTTCGGCGGCACGTGCGCGACTCGATCGAGACGTACTCTCGCACGGGCCTCGACGACGACACGTGGAAGACCCTGGAGGCGAAGCTCCAGTTCGTGCAGGGGAGCTTCGACGATCCGAAGCTGTTCAAGGAGCTCGCCGGGCGGCTCGCCAGGCTCGATTCCCCCGGCGGCCCGAGGCAGCGAGTCTTCTATCTGGCGGTGTCGCCGGCCTTCTTCGGGACGATCGCCAAGGGGCTCGCCGCCGTGGGTCTCGGCCGGGAGTCCGACCCGCCCACCCGCCTCATGATCGAGAAGCCCTTCGGCCACGATCTCGACACGGCGCTCGCCCTGAACACGGAGATCTCCGAGGCGTTCGAGGAGGCCCAGATCTTTCGCATCGACCACTACCTGGGCAAGGAGACCGTGCAGAACCTCCAGGTGATGCGGTTCGCAAACGGGATCCTGGAGCCGGTGTGGAACCGCCGCTACGTGGAGCACGTGCAGATCACGATGGCGGAGGACATCGGCATCGGCCGGCGGGCCGCCTACTACGACTCCGCGGGCGCGATCCGGGACGTGATCCAGAACCACCTGATGCAGCTGCTCGCACTGGTGGCGATGGAGGCGCCCGTGCGCTTCGACGCCGACACGATCCGGGACGAGAAGGTCAAGCTCCTGCGGTCGGTTCGCCGCTACACGGAGGCCGAGGTCCCCGACTACGTCGTCAGGGGCCAGTACGGTGCCGGCTGGGTGGGAGGCGAGGAGGTTCCCGCCTACGTCGACGAGGAAGGCGTCCCCGACGACTCCAGGACCGACACCTACGTCGCGATGCGGGTGGAAGTCGACAACTGGCGATGGGCAGGAACCCCGTTCTACCTGCGGTGCGGCAAGCGCCTGCCGCGGCGGGTGACCGAGATCGCCGTCCAGTTCCGGCCCGTGCCGCACCTGCCGTTCGCGCGGGCGGACATCGGCGAGGTCGAGCCGAATGCGTTGGTGCTGTCGGTCCAGCCCGACGAGGGCGCCGCCCTGCGGCTGGTCGCCAAGATTCCCGGGCAGGCGATGTACGTCAGGCCCGTCCAGATGGAGTTCAAGTACGGCCAGTCGTTCCTCGGCGACTCGCCGGAGGCCTACGAGCGGCTCCTGCACGACGCCCTGCTCGGCGACGCCACGCTGTTCACCCGCGCCGACGAGGTCGAGGAGGAGTGGCGGATCATTCAGCCGATCCTCGACCGGTGGCGGGCGGACGCGACGGGTCCCGCGATCTATGAGGCGGGAAGCCAGGGGCCGCCTGAGGCCGACCAGCTGCTCGCCGTGCGCGGGCGCTGGTGGAGGCAGATTTGATCCCGGCGAAGAACAACGTGCCGCGTGGTCGCGAGTACCCGGAGCGGATCCGCTGGGTGGGCAAAGGGGTTACCGCGGACGACATCCACGCGGAGCTGGACAAGCTCCACCGCGCGGCCGGCGGCCCGGGGCGTGTGATCGCGCTGGCCCGAACGCTCAACCTGATCGTCGTTCCGTGCTCCGATCGTCGCGAGCACGGCGTGGAGAAGGCCCTCGACCGCCTGGGGAACCACACGCCGTCGCGGACGCTCGTCCTCGGCGAGCACGGCGAGAATCGTCTCGACGCGAACCTCGTCATGGAGTGCGCCACACCGGCCGGCGCCGGCCATGTCGGGTTGTGCCACGACCGCGTGCTGCTGACGATGAACCAGGCCCGCCTCGAGCACTCCGCGTCGCTCCTCGCCCCGCTACTCGTCAGTGACTTGCCGACGGTGCTGTGGCTCCCGGAGCCGCGGTCCGCGATCCCCGACCCGGGCCTGCTCGAGCGCGCCCAATACGTCCTCGTCGACTCAGGCCCCGGAGACCAGACGACCCTCGGCGGGCTTGACGAGCTCGCGGCGTCGATCCAGGTCCATGACCTCGCGTGGGGACGCTTGGAGTACTGGCGCGCCGCAACCGCCGCCGCCTTCGACCCCCCGGAGCAAAGGCGCCTGCTGCCGGCGCTCGGCAAGGTCAAGCTGCGCTACGAACCGCGGGGCCTGGGGGCCGGCCTGCTGCTCGCGGGCTGGATCGCGGCCCGCGTCGGATGGCGGCCGGGCCCGCTGGAGCGCAGCAACGGCACGGCTCGGGTCGGGGCCGTCCGGCCCGACGGCGGCGCGGTCTCGATCGAGCTCGCGGAGGGGAGCACCGCCGACGGGTGCGGTGGCGTCGATGCGCTCACGTTCGAGGCCGAGGGCGCCGAGGTCGAGGTCACGCGCAGCGGCGCGACCAGCTCGATGAGGGATCTGTTCGCGGAGGCGCTCCAACCGCAGCCGGCGTTCTCACGCGGATACTCGCCCGCGGTGGCCACTGCTGCGAAGATGGTGAGCGGTTCTCCATGACCTCCGTCTTCGTCGCCGACAACCCCGAAGCCGCGGCCGAGGCGGCCGCCGATCGGCTTTCCGCCGCCATCGAGGCGGCCAGGGAGGCCCGGGACGGCGCGCACATCGCGCTCGCCGGCGGCACGACGCCACGCAAGACATACGAGCTCCTCGCGAGCAGGATCGACGACTGGAGCGGGGTGGAGGTCTGGTTCGGCGACGAGCGGGCCGTCGGCCCCGACGACCCAGAGAGCAACTTCCGCATGGCGTCGGAGACGCTGCTGGCCGATGGAGGGGGCCCCGAGGTTCATCGCATCGAGGGAGAGCGAGGGGCGGAGGAGGCCGCTGCGGCTTACGCGGCCGAGCTCGAGCGGCGCATGCCGCAGGAGGGTGGCGTGCCTGTGCTCGATCTGGCGCTGCAGGGACTGGGTCCCGACGGGCATACCGCATCGCTGTTTCCCGGCAACCCCGCGGTTGGCGCGACCGGCATCTGCGTCGCCGTGCACGACGCTCCCAAGCCGCCGCCGGACCGGATCACGCTCACGGTCCCCGTTCTGGGCGCCGCCCGGTCGATCGTGTTCCTGGCGACGGGTGCTGAGAAGGCCGAGGCCGTCAGAGGACTTCTGGCAGGCCCGAACCCCGCCGTGCCATCGAGCCTCTTGGGGAGCGAGCGCACCGAGCTCATCGTGGACCCTGATGCTGCTCCCCAGCAGGCCTAGCCCCGGCCGGCTCCGACCATTCCTCGGGCGCTCAGCCCGCCACCGCGCACAGTGCCACGCCCGGCACCTCGTAGGCATCGCCGGCGGTGAAGCGTTGGAACGAGTCCTCGATTTCAGCCCGCATGTCCGCCCGGTCGCGGTCCGACAGCGCCTGCAGCGCGAGTCCTATCGGGCCCGCCGTGTCGGCGATGACAGCCATGTACTCATCGACGTCCGCCAGCCGAAATCGGACTGGGACCTCCTCGGTGCGAATCTCGGTGAACCCGGCGCCGCGTAGCAGCTCAGTCGTTCGCTCCGCGCTGGCCATGCTGAAGACCCCCGGGGCCGGCGGCGGCTCAGGCGGCGGGAGGTGCCCGCGGTGGACGAGGTTGATCGCGATCGTGGCGAAGAACGGATTTCGCTCCGCGGCGCCCCAGACAGCAAGCGCGAGGCGCCCGCCCGGACGCAGGACGCGCCGTGTCTCGGCGAGCGCGCTCGCCGGATCGCTCATGAGCATGTATGCGTACCGGCACACCACGCCGTCCACAGAGTCGTCGGCCAGCTCGATCCGCTCGGCATCGATGACCCGAAATTCGACGTTTCGAACGCCGAGCTCCCCGGCTCGCCGGCGTGCGCCCTCGAGCATCGCCGGCGAGAAGTCGGTCGAGAAGAGGTGGCCGCGCTCGCCGATCAGCGTCGCTGCCTCGAATCCCGTGTCCCCGACGCCGGCTGCGAGCTCCAGCACGGTCTGGCCATCCTGCGGCGCGAGCTCGCGGACCAGCCACTCGCGCACCGGCGCGGCGAATCGCTCGATGTCCTTCCTGCGCGCCGCCCAGGTGGGGGCGATCGCCTGCGCGATCTCGTAGTGCATTTCCCTGACGTTGTCGACCTCTGTGGTCATCAATCCTCCTCCGGTCGCGTGCCCTCCGACCGAGAGCGCCCGCGGTTCGAGCTCCAGATGGGATGAAGCTACGACCGGGGCACCGGCCCCGCAATCGGGAGTTCTCCCCATACGACCAGTCCATGCTCCATCGCGAACAGGGTCGCCGCCGCGCGGGTCGAGATGCCGATCTTTCCGTAGGCGTTCTGGATGTGGCGGTCGGCCGTCTTGACGGAGATCCCCAACGCGTGCGCAACCTGCTTCGTCTGCAGCCCGCGCGCCAGCAGCCCGATCACCTCGGTTTCCCGTTCGGTCAGGCCCGCCGGACGCTCGAGCCGTGGCGCCGGCTGACCGGCCTCCTCGAGCACCGCGGATACCGCATCCGGGTCCAGTCGTCCCTCGTTCGCGTCCCGGGCGAGCTGCTCGGCCGCCCGCTCCTTGGACAGAGGTGCGCGGTGCGGACGAGGCTCGGTCATGGCGTGGTATGCGTCGGCCGCGGCCAGCAGGCGCGCGGGCATCGAGAGCTCTGCGGCGACCGCCCCTCGGTGGTAGCCGGTGCCGTCGAGGCGCTCATGATGGGAGCCGGCGAGCCGCGCCAGGTCGGCGAGAAACGCCGAGCGTGACAGGACGCGCTCGGCGTGATAGGGGTGAAGGCGGACGTGCTCCCACTCATCGGCGGTGAGCGGCCCGGGCTTCTGCCAGATCCGCACGTCCACCGCCACGCGACCAACATCGTGGACGAGCGCCGCCCTGCGAACGGCGATCACCCCGTCATCCTCCAGCCGGCAGCGTCCGGCCGCCGCCGCGGCGAGCCCTGCCACCCCCGACGAGTGCCCTGCGAGATAGGGAGAGATCAGGTCCGCGAAGTCGCCCATCGCGGCCAGCGATCGCTCGATCGCAGCTCCCTCGAGAATCAACGGAGGTCCGGGCTCCGACGCCAGCACCTCGTCCCACGTCGAAGTGCCCGGGTCGAATCGAAGGATCTCGGACGCGTTCTCCGCGAGGCACGTGGCCACCTCCGGGTCGAGGCCGCCTCCCGCCCGCATGCGAGCGAGACGCACAGCCCGCTGCTCCCCTCCGAGCATGTGCTGGAAGGTCGCATCGACGGCAACGTGGACGATGCGCATCGCAGGCGGGATGTCCTCGCCCTTCGCACGGTGGAGCGGGCCCTTGCCATCCCAGCGCTCGGTGAGGTGGGCGAAGAGGCGCCGGACGGTCGCGGGAAGGCCGACCCGCTCGGCGAGCATCCCCGCGACCTCGCAATGCGCGGTGAGCTGTGGGCGTTGCTTTCGCGCCATCCTGGGCATCCGGCGAGCTACCTGAGTCGCCCGCGCGGGCGCCGAGCTGCCCGGGTCGGGAAGTGCTCGAATCAATCCGGTCAGGACCTCGCGCTGCGATCCGTACACGACCGGATGGAGGTGCGTGGTGAGCGAGCCGCCGAAGACCTGGGCGGTGACGTGCGCATCGGTCGTGCATCCCGAATGCGACAGCAAGGCGGCGTAATACGCCTGTGTCGCCGTCGTACGGTCCACGTCGAGGATGTCCGCGAGCCGCGCAGCCACCAGGGCGCTGTGGAGCCCGTGCTCGAGCGGCAAACCCATGCCCAGGTCCGTTGCCAGGCAGAGACTCCCGATCAGCTCCGCGGCGCGCACATGCTCGGCGCCCTGGGAGGGTTCGGCCGACATCGCCGGCGAAGTTATCGGAGCTTCACAGGCCACGCACGTCAGGCGTCGCTATGGAGTCGTGCGTGCGCTAGGAGTCGGCTCAGGCGTGAACGGTTACGTCGGCGCCTCGGCGCCCGCCGGGGCGCCGTCGCCGCTTGCGGCATCCGCCCCGGTGCGGCCCCTGCGGCCGCCCCTCTTCTCGCGGGTGGAGGCCAAAAGAGCCGCACCGATACCGCCGCCGAAGTCGCCCAGTGCGGCCACGTGGAGCGCGGGCGGGTGATCGTCGGTGAAGAGGTGGGGCTCCATCGCCTTGCGGATGCGCTTTACGTAGGGCTCGCCGAAGCGCACGCCGAGGCCACCGCCGATGATCACCGCCTCGACGTCGAGGAGGTTCACCGCGGAGGCGATTCCAGCACCGAGTGCCTCGACCGCCCGGTCGATCAGCTTCTCGGCCAGGGGATCGTTGGCTTTCAGCGCTCGGTCCCAGATTCCGCTCGTCAACCGGTCACGCCCGCGCTTCTTCATGATCTTGAAGAGGTCGGTCTTGGCGCCCTTCGAGTGCTCCTTGCGCGCCTTGATCTCCATCGCGGCGCGGCCGGCATACGCTTCCATGCAGCCGCGGCGCCCGCAGGTGCAGCGCGCGCCGTCCTTCTTGATGACCATGTGCCCGATCTCGCCGGCCGCTCCCCGACCGAGCCAATGCTCCCCGTTGAGAACGATTCCGCCGCCGACGCCGGTGCCCCAGAACACTCCGATGAGGGACTTGTAGTGGCGCCCGGCGCCGAGCTTGGCCTCGGCCTCCGTGGCCACGCCGACGTCGTTTCCCACGTAGACCGGTGTGCCCAAGGAATTGGAGAGCCACTCTCCCAGCTTGAATGTGCCATCCCAGCCGGGAAGGTTTCGCGCCTGCGAAACGGCGCCGGTCACCGTGTTGACGTCACCCGGCGAGCCCACCCCTGCCGAAGTCAGCTCGCTGGGTCGCACGCCGGCGTCCAGCGCAGCTTCCCGGAGCGCATCCGACATCTCCTCGGCCACGTCCTTGGGCCCGCCATCGGTCGGCGTGGGCCGCCGCGACTGGCCCACCACGTTCCACTTGCCGTCCACCACGACGGCCTGGATCTTCGTGCCGCCCAGGTCGATGCCGCCTCGCATCACGGGCTTTCTGGGACTCACGCGATCACTTCCTTTCGCGCCTCCTCGTGGGGACGACTCTAACGCTCATCGGCTCGCTCGAGCTCGATCACGCTCATGACGGCGTTGATCAAGGAGAGGTGGGTGAACGCTTGCGGGAAATTGCCGAGGTGGCGCCCGCTCGCTGCCTCGATCTCCTCCGCGTACAGCTGGAGCGGGCTCGCGAACGACAGCAGCTTCTCGCACAGGTCGCGCGCACGGTCCCGCTCGCCGATCTGGGCGAGCGCGGTGACCAGCCAAAACGAGCAGATGGTGAACGTGCCCTCCTCGCCCTCGAGTCCGTCGTCGGTGTGCTCGACGCGGTAGCGGAGTACCAGCCCATCCTCGGTCAACTCGTCTGCGATCGCCAGGACCGTCTTGCGGATTCGCTCGTCGTCCGGAGGCAGGAACCCCATGAGCGGGAGGAGCAGCAGAGAGGCGTCCAGCGCGGCGGTCTCGTAGTGCTGGACGAACACCCCCCGGTCGTCGACGCCCTTCTCGCAGACCTCCGCCTTGATCTCGTCCGCGACCTCGGTCCAGCGTTCCGCTCGCTCGGTATCCCCTCGCGCCTCCGCCAGGCGTCGGCCGCGGTCGAGGGCGACCCAGCACAGGACCTTCGACGCGGTGAAGTGCTTGGGCTCGCCCCGGACCTCCCAGATTCCCCGGTCGGGCTCCGTCCAGTGGGCGGCGGCGTCCTCCACGAAGCCCGAGAGCAGGTCCCAGGCGGGCTTCGGCAGTTGCTGGGTCAACCCGTGGCGGGCGTGGATCGAGATCGAATCGATGAGCATGCCCCAGACGTCGTGCTGCCTCTGGTCGAAGGCGCCGTTGCCGGTCCTGACGGGCCGGGCGCCGTCGTACCCGGACAGGTGATCGAGCGTCTTCTCCGTGAGCTCGTGCTCGCCGCCGATGCCGTACATGATCTGGAGCGGGTTGGCACCGACCGTCTGAATGACGAAGGCGAAGAACTCGAACGCCTCCCACTCGAACCCCAGGGTGAAGAGCCCCCAGAGCATGAATGCCGAGTCGCGGATCCAGGTGAAGCGGTAGTCCCAGTTGCGCTCCCCGCCGGGCGTCTCCGGCAGGGACGTCGTGGCCGCCGCCATCACGGCGCCGGTGGGCGCATAGCTCAATCCCTTGAGCGTGAGCGCGCTGCGCTCGAGGTAGCTCCGCCAGGGATGATCGGGAAAGGTCCCGCCCTTCAGCCACTGTCGCCACGCCTTGGTCGTATGCCAGATCTGGTCGGCCGCCTCCTCCGATGTGGTGGGTGCCCCCTCGTCATCCCAAGACAGCGCGACGAAGGCGCTCTCGCCCTCTCGCAGCGCGGCCCGTGCAGTCGCGCGAGGTCCGGTGAGGCCGAGGGGAAGGCTCGTCGCGAGCCGAAGCTCGAGACCGTCGCCCGGCGCTTCGATCGTGGCGACGTCGTAGCCGTCTCCCGCATAGCTCCACGCGCCGGGTTCGCGACCGTAGTCGAACATGGGCAGGCAGTTGAGGATCACCTCGGCGTCGCCGTCGACGCAGGTGGCGACGCGGAGAAGGGTCCCGGCAGCGACGAAGTCGCCGGGTGCTCGCCTGTAGTGGACGTGTCGCCTCCCGCCGTGCCAGCGATGCATGACCAGGCAGTCGTAGACCTGGAGCCAGCCCGTCGGCGTCTGCCAGGTGGTTTCGAGGACCAAGCTGCCCGGGAGGTAACGGCGATGACTCGGCACCTCCATGCCCTCCGGCAAGAGGCCGAAGATGCCAGCCGACCGGTCCAGCATCGCTCCGAAGACACTTGGCGAGTCCGGCCGCGGCAGGCAGAGCCACTCGACCTGGCCGCCCGAGGCGATGAGGGCGCAGGTCTCGCAGTCCGAGAGGAAGGCGTAGTCGGCGATCGGTGGGAAGGCACTGGGGGCCCCAGCATCGCCGTCGCCCGCGGGTGTCGCATCGAGCCCGGTGGCCGCGGCCGTCACGAGCCGCCCTCCACCGGGCGGCGCCCGGCCCGGTAGCGCCGGACCAGGGTGTTGGTGGAGGTGTCGTGGGCCAGGTCCGGCTCATCGGCTGCCTGCAGCTCGGGGACGATCCGCTTCGCCAGCACCTTGCCGAGCTCGACGCCCCACTGGTCGAAGGAGTCGATCCCCCAGATCGCGCCCTGCGTGAAGACGCTGTGCTCGTACAGCGCGACGAGCGTGCCCAGCATCTCGGGCGTGAGCTCGGCGGCGAGGATCGTGTTCGATGGGCGGTTGCCCTCGAAGACGCGGTGGGGCACCAGCTCCTCCGGCGTTCCCTCCTCGCGCACCTGATCGGGGGTCTTGCCGAAGGCCAGCGCCTCCGTCTGGGCGAACACGTTCGCCATCAGGAGATCGTGGTGCTGGCCGATCGGGTTCAGCGACCGCGCAAAGCCGATGAAGTCGCACGGGATCAGCTTCGTGCCCTGGTGAATCAGCTGGTAGAAGGAGTGCTGGCCGTTGGTGCCGGGCTCGCCCCAGTAGACGGCGCCCGTCTCGTAGTCCACGCGGCTGCCGTCCAGCGTGACGTGCTTGCCGTTGGACTCCATCGTGAGTTGCTGCAGGTACGCCGGGAACCGGTGGAGGTACTGGTCGTAGGGCAGCACCGCGACCGTCTGCGCGCCGAAGAAGTCGCCGTACCAGACCGCGAGCATGCCCATGAGCGCGGGCAGGTTGCTCTCGGTCGGCGTCTCGAGGAAGTGCTCGTCCATCGCGTGGAAGCCCGCCAGCATCTCGGCGAAGCGGTCGGGGCCGATGGCGAGCATGGTCGAGAGCCCGATGGCGGAGTCCATCGAGTAGCGGCCGCCGACCCACTCCCAGAAGCCGAACATGTTGTCGGTGTCGATCCCGAACTGCGAGACGCCGTCGGCGTTGGTGGACACGGCGACGAAGTGCTTGGCGACCGCGCTCTCGTCGCCGAGCGCGTCGAGCGACCACTGCCGCGCGCTCTGCGCGTTGGTCATCGTCTCGAGGGTGGTGAACGTCTTCGAGGAGATGATGAAGAGCGTCTCCTCGGGATCCAGGTCGCGAGTGCACTCGACGAAGTCGGTTCCGTCGACGTTCGAGACGAACCGGAACGTCATGTCGCGCTTCGAGTAGTGCCGGAGTGCCTCGTAGGCCATCACCGGCCCGAGGTCCGAGCCGCCGATGCCGATGTTGATGACGTTGCGGATCGGCTTGCCGGTGTGCCCCTTCCAGTCGCCGCTTCGCACCTTCTCGCAGAAGGCCGCCATGCGATCGAGCACCTCGTGGACCTCCTTGACGACGTCGACGCCGTCGACCATCAGCGAGCGGTCGCGGGGCATCCGCAGGGCCACGTGGAGCACGGAGCGGTTCTCCGAGACGTTGATCCGATCACCCCGGAACATCGCCTCGCGGCGCTCCGGCATTCCGCGCTCGTTCGCCAGATCGACGAGCAGGGGGATGGTGGCGTCGGTGATCCGGTTCTTCGAGTAGTCGAGATAGAGCCCGGCGCCCTCCGCGACGAGGCGCTCTCCGCGCTGGGCATCCTCGGCGAAAAGCTCGCGGAGATGTGTCTCACGGACCTCCTGGTAGTGGCGCTCGAGCGACTTCCAGGAGTCGAGCTCGGTTAGGTGTGGAACCGTTGGTGCCTCGGTCACGAGGCGGCCTTCTCATCATGTCCGCCGAACTCCTTGCGCATCGCCGACAGGACCTTGTCGGCGAAGTCGTCGAGCCCGCGTGACGCGAACCTGGAGTAGAGGGCCATGGTGAGAACGGGGGCCGGGACGCCCTCGTCGATCGCGGCGATCGACGTCCAGCGTCCCTCGCCCGAGTCCGAGACGCGGCCGGCGTACCCGGAGAGGTCGGGCGATTCCTGAAGCGCCTCGGCGGTCAGGTCCAGCAGCCAGGAGCCGATCACGCTGCCGCGGCGCCACACCTCGGCAACCTCGGGGAGGTCGATGTCGTACTGGTAGTACTCGGGATGCTCGAGCGGGGCGGTCTCGGCGTCGACCTCCTGCTTCACCTTGCCGGCATTGGCGTTCTTGAGGACGTTCAGGCCCTCCGCGTACGCCGCCATCACCCCGTACTCGATCCCGTTGTGGACCATCTTCACGAAGTGGCCCGCGCCGCTGGGCCCGCAGTGGAGGTATCCCTGTTCCGACGGCGATGTGTCGCCCGAGCGCCCCGGGGTTCGCTCGGCGGAGTCGACGCCCGGGGCGAGAGTGGCGAAGATCGAGTCGAGCCTGTCGACGGCCTCGTCGGGCCCGCCGATCATCAGGCAGTAGCCGCGATCGAGTCCCCAGACACCGCCGCTGGTGCCGGCGTCGACGTAGTGGATCTTGTTCTCCGAGACCCGGTGCGCCCGCCTGATGTCGTCGCGGTAATAGGAGTTGCCCCCGTCGATCACCGCGTCGCCCTCGTCCAGGAGGGGAACCAGCTCGTCGAGCGTGCTGTCGACCACGGCGGCCGGGACCATCAACCAGACGGATCGCGGCTTCTCCAGCTTGCCGACGAAGTCCGCCATCGATTCCGAGCCCGTGGCGCCCTCGCCGGCCAGTGCCTTCACCGAGTCCGGAGAGACGTCGTAGACCACGCACTCGTGGCCGCCCTTCATGAGTCGCCGCACCATGTTCGCGCCCATGCGGCCCAGTCCGACCATTCCGAGTTGCATCGCGATACTCCTTTCCGGTGCAGCCCGGGACCTAGCGCCCTGTCGACGTCACCCTGTGGCCGCGAGTCTGCGGCGCTCTGACTCGATCGATTCCAAGAGGTCGTTCCAAGACTTGACGAACGCCTCGGCGCCCTCACGCTGGAGGCGAGCGGCGAGCTCGTCCGTGTCGAAGCCGGCCGACTGGTACTCGGCGAGCACCTGGTCGGCTTCGCCGCCGTCGGGCGGGATCGGCTCGCCGACCTCGCCGTGGTCGGCGAAAGCGAGGAGCGTCTTGTCGGGCATCGTGTTGATCGTGAACGGGGCCGCGAGCCCCTCCACGTACAACGTATCCGAGGCGTTGGGATCCTTGGTGCCGGTGCTGGCGAACAGCAGCCGCTGCGGACGCGCGCCGGCGTTGGCGAGCCGCTCCCAGCGCTCCGAGTCGAGCAGCTCGCGGTAGGCCCGGTATGCGTGGCGGCCGACGGCGATGCCCAATTGGTTGCGAAGCTCGTCCGGAACCTCGTCGGCGACGGCGACGTCCCAGCGGCTCAGGAAGATCGAGGCGACCGAGCCCACGGCCGGGTCGAGCCCGTCGGCGATCCGACGCTCGACCCCGCGCATGTATGCCTCCGCGGCGGCGAGGTACTGCTCCGCCGAGAAGAGGAGGGTGACGTTCACCGGAGTGCCGGAGTAGATCGTCTCCTCGATCGCCTCGTGCCCGTCCTCGGTGCCGGGGATCTTGATGAAGAGGTTCTCGCGTTCCGCTTCGGCGTGCAACCGTGCCGCCTGTTCGATCGTCTCGGCCGTCTTGTAGGCGAGCAGCGGGGATACCTCGAGGGAGCACCACCCGTCAGTCCGATCCGTTCGGTCGTGGACGGGCGCGAAGAGGTCGGTGGCCGCCTGGAGGTCCTGAATGGCGAGCTTGAAGAAGAGCTCCTCCCCCTCGACGCCCCCGTCGGCCAGCTCCGTGATCTGCTCGTCGTACGCGTCGCCGCCGGTGATCGCCTTGTCGAAGATCGTCGGGTTGGACGTGAGGCCCGTGACCGAGAGCTCGTCGATATAGCGGGCGAGCGTTCCGTCGCCGAGCATGTCGCGGGTGATGTTGTCCAGCCAGAGGCTCTGGCCGAGGTCGTGGAGTGCTTGTGTTGGCTTCATTTCAGGAGCTCCTTCGCTGTCTCGGCAACGCGCTCGGGGGTGAAGCCGAACTTCCGCTGCACCTCCTTCAGAGGAGCGGACGCGCCGAAGGTGTGCATGCCGACGATCTGTCCCTGCGGGCCGACGTAGCGGTCCCAGCCAAGGGTCGAGGCCTGCTCCACCGCGACGCGCGCCTGTACCGACTTGGGCAGCACGCTCTCACGGTAATCCTCCTCCTGGAGGTCGAACAGGTACCAGGATGGAAGGCTGACGACTCGGGCTCGCACGTCGTCTGAGCGTAACTCCTCATAGGCACCGATGGCGAGCGAAACCTCGCTGCCGGTGGCGATGAGGATCACCTCTGGATCGCCGTCGGCGTCGGCGAGGACGTAGCCGCCGCGGGCAAGCCCCTCGGCCGACGCGTACTTGGAGCGGTCGAGGATCGGGACGCCCTGCCGGGTCAGGATGAGCGCCGTGGGCTGGTGCCGCTGCTCCATCATCACGCGCCACGCCTCCACGACCTCGTTCGCGTCGCATGGGCGGATCACGTTCAGGCCCGGAACCGCGCGCAGTGAGGCGAGCTGCTCGACCGGCTGATGGGTCGGGCCGTCCTCGCCGAGCCCGATCGAGTCGTGGCTGAACCAGTGGATGACGGGGAGCTCCATCAGGGAGGAGAGGCGGATCGCGGGGCGCGCGTAGTCGGAGAAGGTCAGGTAGGTCGACCACACCGGCCGCAGCTTGCTCAGCGCAAGCCCGTTCGAGAGCGCGGCCGATTCGTGTTCGCGGATCCCCAGGTGGAGGTCCCGGCCCTTGCGGTCCTCCGGCTGGAACGCCTCCGAGCCCTCGCCCTCGAAGTCCAGCCCGCTTCCAGAGGAGCCCGTGAGGTCGGCAGAGCCGCTGATGAGCCACGGCACGCGCTGGGCGATCACGTTCAGGACCTGGTGGGCGGCCTTGCGGGTCGCCAGCCCCTTCTCGTCGGGCTCGAAGCTCGGGAGGTCGGCATCCCAGCCATCGGGCAGGGCCCGCCGCTGCATCTGGTCGATCTCGGTGGCGACCTGCGGGTCACCGTCGGAAATCCGCTGCTCCCACTCGGTACGCAGCTGGCGCCCGCGCTCGCCGACGCCGTGGGCGAAGTGCTCGTAGACGCCGTCTGGGACCAGGAACTGGGCGTCCTCGGGCCAACCATACGTCCGCTTGGTCTCGCGAACCTCCTCCTCACCCAGCGGCTCGCCGTGAGCCTCGGCCGTGTCCTGCTTGTGCGGGGAGCCGTAGCCGATGTGGCTGTCGACGATGATCAGCGTGGGTCGGTCCTTCTCCTCCTTGAACTCCTGGAAGGCGCGGGTGAGGAGCTCCAGGTCGTTGGCGTCGCCGACCCTCGTGACGTTCCAGCGGTAGCCCATGAAGCGGGCGGCCACGTCGTCCTCGTAGGCGAGCTCGGTGTGGCCGTCGATCGTGATGTGGTTGTTGTCGTAGATCCAGCACAGGTTGTCCAGGCGCTGGTGTCCGGCGAGCGAGGCCGCCTCGTTCGAGACGCCCTCCATCAGGCAGCCGTCGCCGGCGATCGCGTACGTGTCGAAGTCGTAGATCTGGCTGCCGTACCGCGCCTGCAGCCACTTGCCGGCGACCGCCATTCCCACCGACGTCGCGATGCCCTGGCCCAGCGGCCCCGTGGTGGTCTCGACTCCCGACGTGAGGTGGTACTCGGGGTGGCCGGGGGTATGGGAGTCCAACTGGCGGAACGACTTGATGTCGTCCATGCTCACCGAGGGCTCGCCCAGGACCTCGTAGTCGGGATCGACCGCCTCGACCTTTGCCAGGTGCAGGAGCGAGTAGAGCAGCATCGAGGCGTGCCCCGCGGAGAGCACGAAGCGGTCGCGGTTGGGCCAGATCGGGTCGGTGGGGTCGAAGCGCAGGAAGCGCTGCCACAGCGTGTAGGCGACTGGCGCCATCGCCATCGGCGTCCCCGGGTGGCCGGAGTTGGCCTTCTGAATCGCGTCGATCGACAGCGTCCGGATCGTGTTGATGCAGAGCGTGTCGATGTCGGTTGCGACCGGCTGGGCGACGGTGGCCATCGGTGTCCGATCCTAGTCCAAGGCGCCCTTTGCCATCTAAACGACCCCGTAACACTCCGAACATGACGCCACCAATCGCTTAGATTCCCGTGTCGTGCCGGGCGAGTCGCCGACCGAGATCGAGAAGCGTGTGGCCGCCGAGGCGGCTGCCCAGCGGGTCGAGGACGGGACCAAGGTGGGACTCGGAACCGGATCCACGGTTGCCTTTCTGCTCCCTGCACTGGCCGCGCGGAACCTGTCGATCCACTGCGTTGCCACCTCGCCCGCGACGGAGCAGCGCGCCCGGGAGCTCGGCATCGACGTGGGGCCGTTCGAGGGAGTCGACCGCCTCGACGTCGCGATCGACGGGGCCGACCAGGTCACCCCTGAAGGCTGGCTGATCAAGGGCGGCGGCGGGGCCCACTTCCGCGAGAAGATCGTGGCCGCGGCCGCCGACCGCTTCGTCGTCGTGGGCGACTCGAGCAAGCCGGTGGATGAGCTCTCGGCTCCGGTGCCGCTCGAGCTCTCGAAGTTCGGGCTCGCGGCAACGATGCGGGAGATCGGCGAGGTCGATCTCCGCGACGTGCCCGAGAGCCCGGACGGCGGCCTGATCGCCGACTACCGGGGGCCGGTCTCCGACCCGGCGGAGCTGGCAGCCTGGCTCGCATCCATCCCGGGCGTCGTCGAGCACGGCCTGTTCCCGCCGAAGCTGGTGAGCGAAGTGCTCATCGGCCGCGACGAGGCGGTCGAACGCCGCTCGGTCCACGCCTAGGCCCAGTGCTGGCCATCTTCGACGGACACAACGACTCGCTGACACGAACCGATCACGCGCGGATCGCCACCGGTCGCTCAGGCGGTCATATCGACGTTCCGCGAATGCGCGCCGGTGGGATGCGAGGCGGGATCTTCGCGGTGTTCACCCCGTCGTCGCGCATGCGAAAGAGGCCGCTTCGGCGGTCGGGCGGAGTGGTTGAGCTCAAGCCCGCGTCCCCGGTCGACCACCGGCGCGCAGCCGCCCACGCGACGGAGGCGGCGGGACGGCTGCTCGCAATGGATCGAACCGGGACGTTGCGCGTTGCGCGGGACATCGAGTCCGTCGACGTCGCCAAGGAGGATCACGGACCTCCCGTGGCGGTCCTCCATCTGGAGGGGGCCGAGGCGATCGACCCCGAGCTGGAGGCGCTCGACACCTGGTACTCGGCGGGGCTCCGCTCTCTCGGCCCTGTCTGGAGCCGCCCGAACGCGTTCGCGCACGGCGTGCCGTTCCGGTTCCCGTCCTCGCCCGATACCGGCCCAGGACTCACGGCTGCGGGCCGGGGGCTGGTGGAAAGGTGTGCCGAACTGGGCATCCTCGTCGACGTCAGCCATCTCAACGAGGCGGGCTTCTGGGACATCGCACGGCTGGACGCCGGGCCGCTGGTGGCCAGTCATTCCGGCGTCCATGCGCTCGCCGAGTCAGCCCGGAATCTGACCGATCCGCAGCTCGACGCCATCGGCGCATCCGGGGGCCTCGTGGGAATCGTCTTCGCCTGCGCCTTCCTGCGGGCGGACTTCGCCGATGACTCGGATACCCCGCTCCAGTTGATCGTCGACCACGCGCGCTACGTAGCCGACCGGATCGGGGTTGAGCACGTCGCGCTCGGATCGGACTTCGACGGCGCCACGGTCCCAGCCGATCTGGGCGATGCGGCCGGGCTGCCGCGGCTCGTCACCGCGCTGGCCGAGGCGGGGTTCGACTCCGACGAGCTTGCCGCGATCACGTGGGAGAACTGGCGGCGAGTCCTGGCGGCGTGGTGGTCATAGTGGGTGTAGTGGCGGGAGGTCACAACTCTGGTTGGCGAGTGTGGTGGGTCAAGCGGCGCTGGTACGAGCGCAACCGGCGCTGGCGGCGCCGGTGGCGGATCAACCGCCACATGGCGCGCTCGGGCGCCTTCATCCGCTACCCGGTCGAGGGCGAGGTGCTCGAGGCCCTGGACGAGGGCCGCCTCGTGATCGGCCAGGGGACGTTGCTGGAGCCGGGATGCTGGCTGACGCTCTCGCCCCAGGCGCGCATCGAGATCGGCGAGGGCTGCTTTCTCAATCGCAACGTGATGCTCGCCGCATTCGATCGCATCGAGATCGGCGACCACGTCATGTTCGCCAACGGCTGCTTCGTGGGCGACGCCGCGCATCGCTTCGACGACCCGGACAAGCCCATCACCTGGCAGGGCTTCGCCTCCAAGGGCCCGGTGCGAATCGGATCCAATTGCTGGTTCGGCGTGAACTGCGTGGTGACGAGCGGGGTGGAGATCGGAGAGCGCTGCGTGATCGGCGCCAATTCCGTGATCGTGGAGGACCTCCCTCCCCGGGTGATCGCGGCCGGGATCCCGGCGAAGGTGATCCGGGAGATCGACTTCCAACGCAGTGGGGAGGAGGAAGTGGTTGATTAACGATGTGCCTCACGAACCTCGAGATCGCCGCCCTGATGGCCCGCGAACGACTGCGGCGCTTGTCGCAGCCCTCGCGACGGCGCTCCTTGCCGCGGCGATCGCCGGTTGCGGGGGCGGGGCGGGCAACAGCAGCACGGGCGCGTCGGTGAGCACGACGTCGACTGGATCGACTCATGCCGTCTCCACGACGAGCACGACCAGCTCCACTGGGCCCACCGTGACGGTCAAGGAGCTCAACCGTCCTCCCACCCCGAGCGCGGCCGTGAAGCTCCTCCTCCTCTCATCCAACCCCCGTACCGGTTGCAGCAGCGAGGTGGTCACGTCGCATTACCGCCAAGCGGCGTACGGGGGCCGTGGAGCCTGCGTGAAGGCGCTCTCGCCCAGCAGTGCAGCGAAGTCGCTCGGCACCGTGGAGTCCGACGTCACCGGTGACACGGCGACAGTGACCGTCCATCCGGTCGGCGGTCTCTACGACGGCGAGAAGATCACCGTGTCGCTTATCCGTAGCGGCGGCGGGTGGCAGGTCGACGCCATCAAGTCCAACGCCCCCGTCGGTCCGTGACCGTCCGGCGCGGGACCTACTCCATGGTTGCCCGAGACCCCGACACGGGCGAGCTCGGCGTCGCGGTGCAGTCGCACTGGTTTTCGGTCGGCTCGATCGTTTCGTGGGCGGAGGCCGGCGTTGGGGCGGTGGCCACGCAGTCGATTGCCGAGCCCGCCTACGGCCCGCGCCTCCTGGAGCGCCTCCGGGACGGTCAGGCTCCGCGGGAGGCGTTAGGGGAGTTGCTTGCGGCCGACGAGCAGGCGCGCGTCCGGCAGGTGGCGGTCGTGGACGCGACCGGGGCGGTCGCCGTCCACACCGGCGAGGGGTGCATCGAGTACGCCGGGCACGTCGAGGGCACGGGCTTCAGCGCGCAGGCGAACATGATGGCCGGGCCGGAGGTGTGGCCGGCGATGGTCGAGGCGTTCGAAGCCTCAACCGGGCCGCTTCCTCGCCGCCTGCTCGCAACGCTCGATGCTGCCGAGGCCGCCGGGGGAGATGTACGCGGACGGCAGTCGGCGGCGCTTCTGGTCGTCCCGGCCGAGGGTGAGCCGTGGCGCCGCACGGTTGAACTGCGGGTCGAGGATCACACCGACCCTCTGGACGAGCTCCGGCGCCTGCTGGACCTGGCTGATGCTTACGCGTTCGCGGACCACGCGGACACTCTGATGGCCCAGGGCCGACACGACGAGGCGGGCGAGGCCGGGCGCAAGGCGCTGGAGCTGGCGCCCGCCAGCGACGAGCTCATCTTCTGGGCTGGGCTGGGCATGGTCCAGGCCGGGGACCTCGAGGGCGGGGTGGAGCGCGTTCGCAGCGCGATCGAGATGCACTCAGGCTGGCGCGCTCTGCTCGCTCGGCTGCGGCCGGACATCGCGCCCGCGGCCGCGGCCGTGCGCGAGGTGCTCGACGTGCCGGAGGAGACGGGGCCGTGAGCGAGCGGCCGCGGCTCGTCGGCATCAACCACGTCGCCCTCGAGGTGGGCGACATCGACGAGGCGGTCGAGTTCTACGGGCGGATCTTCGAGATCGAGGGGGTCGAGCGCGCCTATGGCATGGCGTTCATCGACATGGGCGACCAGTTCATCGCGCTGTCGGAGGTCGAACACGGCCCGCCTGACCGCGCTCGACACTTTGGGCTCGTCGTCGATGACAAGCCCGCCGCCCGAGCCGCACTGGAGAAGGCAGGCGTGGAGATATCGCCGGGGAGGTTCCTCGACTTCCGCGATCCGTGGGGCAACCTGATCCAGGTCGTCGACTACCGAGACATCCAGTTCACCAAGGCGCCGGCTGTGCTGCTCGGCATGGGGCTCGAAGGGCTGGAGAAGCGCCCCGAAGCGCTCGACGAGCTGCGCGAGAAGGGCTTGACCGAGCCGGACTGAGTCGTGCACGATGCCCGTTCGCGGAGCGGACCGGTGCGCCTCTGATTAAGCTCGCGTCGGGTCGATGGCCGCGGCGATCAAGATCGGGACGATCTTTGCCGGGTACCGCATCGAAGGGGTGCTGGGCAGAGGAGGCATGGGCGTGGTCTACCTCGCCGAGCAGCCCGAGCTGGGGCGCAGGGTCGCGATCAAGGTGATCGCGCCGGCCCTCGCGAGCGACCCCGACTACCTCCGGCGCTTCAGGCGCGAGTCGCGCCTGGCGGCCGCGATCGAGCATCCCAATGCGATCCCGATCTACGAGGCCGGCGTGGCCGACGAGGACATGCCGTACCTGGTGATGCGCTACGTGGAGGGCGAGGACCTCTCATCCCTACTTCGCAGGCACGGCCGCCTGGAGAGCCGTCGGGCCGCGGCGATCGTCGACCAGATCGCGGGCGCCCTGGACGAGGCCCATGCGCGCGGTCTCGTCCACCGCGACGTGAAGCCCGCCAACGTGATCGTCGAGTCCCGGCGCGGCACGGAGCACGCGTACCTCACCGATTTCGGGCTCACGCGAGAGATGGACGCCTCCAGTGGCGTCACCGCGACGGGCCGCTGGGTGGGGACCATCGACTACGCCTCGCCGGAACAGATCCAGGGCAAACCGGTCGACGCCCGCTGCGACGTCTACGCGCTGGGATGCGTCCTCTTCACGACGCTCACCGGCCGGCTGCCGTTCGAGCGCGAGGAGGACGTCGCCAAGCTCTACGCGCACGTCAGTGAGCCGCCGCCCGCACCGAGCTCACTGGTGGAAGGGCTCCCAAAGGACGTGGACCAGGTCATCACCCGGGCGATGGCGAAGGACCCGGACTTCCGCTTCCCGTCGGCCGGCGACTTCGGCCGCGCGGCGATGGCTGCGGCCACCGGCCTGGACGTTGCGGAGGCCGAGCACAGCGTGGCGACCGGCGAGGCGGCCCCGGCGACCCAGCCCAGCCCGGGAGCGGCCCCGACACCCACAAAGCCATCCGAGCCACCGCCGACCGAGCCGGCGAGCACCGTCGGAGCGGCCGAACCGCCCACGGCCCTCCCGCCGACCGAGCCATCGGCGGAGTCACCGCCGCCCGCGCGTCCGGAGCAGCCAAAGCCCACCCGCGCCGGGACGAGGAGGCGGCGCCTCGTCGCCTTGGGTGCGGTTCTGGCCGTGGGCGCCGCCATCGCGATCGCGATCCTCGCGCTCGGCGGCGGGGGAGGGGGAGGGGGATCCACGTCAGGCGCAACTCAGGCAAACACCAGGGGCGCCGGCCAGGACAACGGCGGCAAGAACCAGGGTGGTGGCAACGGCTCGGCGAACGTCGTCGCAGTCAAGACGGTGCCGTTCACCAAGGCGAGCGCATTCAACGTGGACGTGCCGAAGGGGTCGAAGCCGGGCGTGATCGACGACGATCTCGGCGGCGGAGTGATCCTCACGGCTTTATTCAGGCCGGACCACAAGATCGACGTTGAGATCCAGCAGGCCTCGTCGACCGCCGCCGCGCAGGCCGAGACGGCCGCGGCCGCGCGAGCCAAGGAGGGGGCAACCGAATTCGCCCGGGGCTCGGACACAGTCGCCGGGCGAAAGACGCACTACCTCGGATACACGCACACCGAGTCGGCGCGGCACGGCCTGCCGGACATGGGCGAGACCGCCGTCTACACGTCCTTCTTCAACGAGGGCCAGTTCTCCTGGCGCACGCGGGCAGCGGTGTCGACGAGCGTCGCCGACAGCGCCAAGGTCGCCGAGAGCCTCTCGACCAACATGGCCGAGACCTTCGAGCTGAAGTAGGTGCGCCGGATCCCAGCGGTGGGGGCCGGCAGAGCGAAGGGGCCCCGTTGCCGGGGCCCCTTCGCGGTCCGCCTATTTGGCGTGGGTGCGGGCTACTGGTAGACGGCTTCCAGGAGGAGCCAGCAACCGTCCGTGTAGCTCAGCGTCTGGAACGGGCCACCGGGCGACAGCGCTGGGGTGAACAGGAACTGGTTCGGTCCACCGGAGCTGCAGCGCAGCATGCTGGTCTTCTTGGCGCTGATGGCCAGGTACTGGCCCTTTTTGACTGGGACGTGGACCCGGAAAGACTCCACGTCGTAGGTGAGGCTGTTGTTGTTCGGCTGGCCGTTGTAGTCGATCCGCGGTCCGTTGCGGACGACCCGGCCCTTGTCCTTGCTCGGCTTCGCCTTGGCGATCTGGAGCTTGAAGTGCCCCGGGCCGCCGGCGATGAGCTTCACCTTCTTGATCACACCGTCCTTGGGCGCACGCTCGTGGCCGGCGTGGTTGTAGGCGTCCATCTCGATTCGCGTGCAGGACTGCGCGGGCATGGTGCAGGGCTGCGCCGGCTGCGAGTTCGACGGCTGGATGTGCTTGTTCAGCTTGGCGCCGAACGTCGTTGCCGCGAAGCCGCTTGCGGGTGCTGCCATGAAGGCCGCGGCAACCCCGAGGGCCAGGACGAGGATCAGCCGCCGTCCGAGCGAGCCTGAGATGGCGAGCGGGTGAGAAAACAGCCCCCGGTGCCCGTCTGGAACGGGCACGGCTGTTTTCGAACCGCGGTTGGTCGTGATGGTCTTGGTGTTGGTCATCGGGGTACTCCTTTCGTAGCTCTCATTCCCGACGACCCGGAGTCTCCGGTGGAACCGGTCCACAACCAGGCGGTCCAGGGCTGGAAGACGCCCGCTGACGGGGTGATTCGAGCCACCCCTTGGTGTGGTGCGGGCCTATAGCTCGCGCTGAGTGATGAGACCGGTCTGCAGCGCGCGCTCGACGACCGCGACCCGCTTGCGGTTCTGCGGCAGCTCCTGAAGGTCGAACTTCTCGAACAGGGCGCGCATGTGGGTCTTCACCGCGTCCACGCTCAGGTGGAGCTCATCCGCCAGCTGCTGGTTCGTCGGTGGAGTGGCGAAAGCCGCGCCGTCCTTGAACGGACGGCAGAGCGCCACGAGCACCCGCCGCTGCGCCGGCGAGACGGCGGCCGCGGTGAGGGCGTCGCTTGCCACCACGGTCGACGCGGCCTCGGGCAGTGCCGGCGCCCGGAACAGCACCATCGTCTGCCCGAACTGCAGCATGTCCCCGTCGCGCAGGCGCCGCCTCCCGTCGACCCGCTCGCCGTTCACGAACGAGCCATTTCGCGAGAGGCCGTCGTCCACCAATGTCAGCTCGTCGCGCACGACCTCCAGCTGCGCGTGGAGCGCGGAGACCTCGTCGTCCCACGAGAGCTGGACGTCCGAGGACGGGCTGCGGCCGATCCAGAGCCCTGTCACCCCGGGATCGATCATCAGCATGAGGCGCTCCCCCTGGGCGTCCCGGTAGGCGACGAAGGGCTGTCCGGTCCGCTCGGCCTCGATCTGCGCCTTCAGCTCGACCGCGGTGACGGGATGCGGTCCGTGCGGCTCCTCGGTCACGAGAGCACCTGGATCACGATCGTTCGCTCGCGTGGGCTGTCGTCGAAGTCGATGAGGACCAGCTGCTGCCAGGTCCCCAGCGCGAGCCGGCCGTCCTCGATCGGGACGACCTCGGACGCGCCCACGATCGAGGCGCGCTGGTGGGCGTGCGAGTTCGTGTCGTGGTTCAGGCGGTTGTGCTCGTATTCGCCGCGAACCGGGATCAGCCGATCGAGAAGGTTCCGGAGGTCGGTCACGCCACCGGGCTCGAACTCCATCGTCGTGATCGCGGCGGTCGAGCCGCGGACGAAGGCGGTTGCCTGCCCGGCGGCCACCCCGGAATCCGCGACGGCTGCCTGCACCCGGCGGGTGATGTCGACGATGTCCGAGTGGCCGCGCGTGGAGAGCCGGATCTCGCTGTTGTGCACCGCCACGCGCGCAACGTAACAAGGCAACGGAAAACGAGCGAGCCAGGATGGCGAGCGTGCGAGCTTCGAGCCCTGGCGCCCGTCAGGAACGGGCGCGGCACGAAGCGAGCCGGGCGGCCCGGCTCGTCTCCGTCACTCCGCCGCCGCCCTCCCTACCGGGGCGGTGCAGCACTGCGGCTTGGTCAGACGCCCCGCGGGTGCGCCCCGCGAATGTGGAGGGCCTCCATGAGCCTGGGAACGAACACCAGCGCCGAGACGCCAACCAGCACGTAGATGACGTTCAGCAGCGTGCCGTTTCCGAAGATCGACGACAGCACGTTCGTGTCGCCGTCGGTGATGCCGACGATGCCCCAGTTGAGCGCACCGACGAACATCAGCAGCAGCGCAACGGGCTCCAGCCGCTTCAGCATCTCCATTACCTGTACCTCCTGAGAAGGATCCGCCTCGTGCGAATCGACACGAGCTTCACCCCTCGCGGGTATCGCGGTTACGCTTGGGCGGCGAGATTGCGCGTGGCGGAAGGGGGGTCAAGTCTCCACTCGATTGTTCGGACGGCTCAAGGCCTACCTCGTGGCCCTACTACCAGTCCCAGGGAGACGTCGCGAGGCTTCCCTGATCCAGGTATGCCTGTAGCTCGGCGACCGCCTCCGGATCGGTCGAGTAGACGTGGTCGGCGTCCGGGAAGTGTCGCGAGCGCACCTCCTCCGCATAGCTGCGGATGCCGGCGACCATCTGGTCGTGGATGTGGGCGTAGCGCTTGACGAACTTCGGCGCCCTGCCGGACGTGATGCCCAGCAGGTCGTGGAACACGAGCACCTGGCCGTCGGTTGAAAGCCCCGCGCCGATCCCGATCACCGGCACGTGGATGTGCGGCATGAGCGCTTCGGTCACAGCGGCCGGGACCGCCTCGAAGACGATCGCGAAGCAGCCGGCCGCCTGGAGCTCGTGCGCATCGTGTGCGATCTGGGTCGCGGACTCCACCGTCTTGCCTTGGGCCTTGAAGCCTCCCAGGGCGCTCGCGGACTGGGGCGTCAGGCCGACGTGTCCCATTACCGGGATGCCCGAGCCTGCGATCGCTCGGGCACGCTCCACCGAGGGGCCGCCGCGCTCGAGCTTGACGGCGTCGACTCCGGCCTCCCGAACGAACCGCTGGGCGTTGTCGATCGCGTGCTCGTTCGAGCGCTCATAAGAGCCGAACGGCATGTCGCCGATCAGGAGGGGTGTTCGCAGGCCCCTTCGAACCGCGGCTGCCATGGTGGTCATCTCGTCCATGCCGACCGGCGTGGTCGCGTCATAGCCGAGCACCACCATCGCGGCGGTGTCACCGACGAGGACGATGTCGACGCCGGCCTCTTCGGCCGCGAGGGCGGAGGGGTAGTCGTATGCCGTGACCATCACGATCGGCTCGCCGCTTGCCTTCATCTCGGCAAGGCGCGGAAGGGTCATCGAGGCGCGGCCGTCATCGGCCGGCTGCTTGTCCTGCGGGTGAGTGCTCATCGGTTGCTCCCTTCGTAGGTCAGGCTGCCCGGCACTTCGAAGTCGGCCGCTGAGGCGAGCGAGGAGTCGAGCAATACCTCCGGGTGTGAATCGACGCGGGCGATCTCGTTGCGCTCGCCCACGTGCACGACGATCGGCGCGTAGGAATCGAGGTCGGCCTCGTCATAGGTGGCGAAGGAGGCGACGATCACCTTGTCTGCCTCGTTGACGAGCAGGGCGGCGGCGCCGTTCACCTGCACCGCACCGCTTCCCTCGTCGCCCTCGATCACATAGGTGACGAACCGGGCGCCGTTCTCGATGTCCCACACGTGGACCTGCTCGTTGGCGAGCAGGTCGGCGCTGCGCATCAGCTCCGGATCGAGGGTGATGCTCCCCACGTAGTCCGGATCGCAGCCGGTCACCGTGGCCCGGTGCACCTTCGATTTCAGCATCTGTCTCTGCACTGGTCTCTTCAAGCTCCGATCAGGGTGTTGTCGATAAGTCGCGCGGCGCCGACGCGGGCGGCGACCGCGATCAGCACCGGCCGGCCGTTCATCGAGTCGACGGCGGCCAGGGTCTCCGGATCCCGGGCCTCGAGGTACTCGGGCTCGATCCCGGCGTGCTCCAGCTCGGTACGGGCGGCGCTCAGGGCCGCCTCTGTGGTGACCTCGCCGGAAGCGGCCACCTCCTCGGCCGCGCGGAGTGCGCGACTCAGCGCGGCCGCGCGCTGGCGCCCCTCGGGAGTGAGGTACGCGTTGCGCGAGCTCATCGCGAGCCCGTCCTCCTCGCGGACGGTGGGGGTGACCTCGATCTCCACCGGGAAGTCCAGGTCGCGCGCCATGCGGCGGATCACGACCGCCTGCTGGGCGTCCTTCTGGCCGAAGAAGGCGACGTCCGGGCCGACCGCGTTGAAGAGCTTGGCGACGACCGTGGTGACGCCGCGGAAATGCTCCGGACCGCGCCGCCCGGGGTCGCCGTCGAGGACGTCGGTCAGGCGGCCGCCCACCTCGACCGACGTCGCGAAGCCCTCGGGATAGACCTCCTCGAGCGCAGGCGCGTAGGCGACGTCGACGCTCGCGGCCTCCGCGACCTGGAGGTCGCGTGCCTCGTCGCGCGGATAGGCATCGAGGTCCTCGCCCGGCCCGAACTGCGCCGGGTTCACGAACAGGCTCATGACCACGACGTCGCAGCGTTGGCGCGCGGCCCGCACGAGTGACACGTGGCCCTCGTGGAGGTAGCCCATCGTGGGAACGAGGCCGATCGTCCTGCCATCGCGGCGCACCGGCGAGAGCGCCTCTCGCAGCTCGACCTTGGTGCGGACCACCCTCATCCGGACGACTCCTCCCGTGCGGCGAGGTCCGTGGCGCGCTCGGCAAGCGCCTCGTAGACCGGAACCAGCTCGGGGGCCGTCGCACGCAGCGCCTGGAGGTGGCGCTCCACGGTGGCGGTGTCGCCCCGGGCGATCGGGCCGGTGAGCGCATCGCCTCCGCGCTCGGCCCAGTTCGCGGCGCTGCGGAGCACGAGCGGCGCGAGCAGCTCCCGTCCGGGCGCATCGACGCCGGCTCGATCCATCAGGTCCGCCGCCGACTCCTCCAGCGCGACGAGAAGGTTCGAGGCCATCGCGGCGGCGGCATGGTAGGCGTCCCGGGAGTCCTCGGGCACCTCGAAGGGCCGCATCTGGAGCCGGCCGGCGAAGCCCTGCGCGAGGGTTGTGGCGTCCGGCGTCGAGCCCGCGATCGCGCACGGGGCGCCCACCAGGTCGGTGTGTGCATCGGGGATCGTCTGCAGCGGGTGGAGCGAGAACACCTCCGCGCCCGCGTCGCTCGCCGTGGACAGCGCGGCGAGGGTGGTGGCCCCGCTGACGTGCCCCACGAACCGTAGGGGCGGGATCGCCCCGGCCACGGTGGCGCAGGCGGCGGCGATCTCGGTGTCCGGCACGCAGAGGAGGGCGACCTCGGACTCGCGACATGCCTCCAGCGCGTCATCCCGACCCGCGAGACGCACGCTGACGCCGGCGGCGGTCGCGGCGGTCGCGATCGAGTGACCGGCACGGCCGGCGCCGATCACGGCAAGCCTGGAGAACGGCGGCGCACCCGCGTCGGGCGCGGTCTGGGTGAGTAGATCCCGTTCCAGTTCCCTCATCGGAGATACCAGACGGCTGCGGTTCCCGTGAACTATCTGAGCCGATTCGGTCCACGCCCCGGGTGGGGTCGCAGCCGCGGCCAATTATAGGTGGGGCCGCGGGTCTGAATCCCGGTAACCCGCACGTTCCGCATTCCGATGCGATGTGCCCGCTCAGGCACGGATACCATCGCGCTGTGCCCCTCTATGAGTTCGAGTGCGGGCGCTGCGGCGCCCGGTTCGAGGATCTCGTCGGTGTCGGGACGGAGACGGCCGGCTGCCGCGAGTGCGGCGCGGGGGGCGCACGCCGCGTCTACTCGCCCCCGGCACCGGAGCCGCAGATCTCGAAGACGGGCGGGACCCTCCGCAGGCAGGAGGCGCGAAACGCCGAGCTGCATGCCCGCACCAAGCGCGACTTTGCGGCGCGGCGTGCAGCCGCCCGGCGGAAGGGGCCGAGGTGAGCGCGACGCGCGAGGAGCGCCGCGAGCGCCTCGTGGAGGTGTACCGCGAGGCGTCGGTGTGCGAGCTCTGCCCGCTCTCGGAGACGCGGACCAGCGTCGTCTTCGGCTCGGGCAACTCGGACGCAGACCTGATGTTCGTGGGCGAGGCACCGGGCGCGGAGGAGGACCGCCAGGGCCTGCCGTTCGTCGGCCGGGCAGGCGGGTTGCTCACGGACCTCCTGGAGGGGATCGGGATGAAGCGGGAGGACGTGTGGATCACCAATGTCCTCCGCTGCAGACCTCCGGGGAACCGCGACCCGCAGCCGGTCGAGATCGAGTCCTGCCAGCCGTACACCTACAAGCAGCTCGAGCTGATCCAGCCGCGAGTCATCGGCACCCTCGGCAACTTCGCCACCAAGCTCCTGACCGGCAGCCGCACCGGGATCACCAAGGTCCGCGGCACGGTGCAGGTGCACGAGATCGGGGGACACCCGGTGTTCCTCATGCCGCTCCTCCATCCCGCGGCCGCCCTGCGCACGCCCTCGTTGGTCGACACGCTGCGGGAGGACTTCGCGAAGCTGCCCGAGCTGATCGCCAGGCCGCGGCCCGAGGGGTCCGGCGAACGCCCGCCGGCCGCCGACCTCGCCCCCGAGACGGTGGCCGCGGGCTCAGACCAGCTCGACCTGTTCGGTTAGTTGGAGAGAACCAGCAGTCCCGCAGAGACCGAGGCGGTGGGTGCGCGGATCGCCGGCGAGCTGGGCCCGGGTGACGTCGTGCTCGTCAGCGGTGAGCTCGGCTCCGGCAAGACGACGCTCGTTCGCGGGGCGTGCCGCGAGCTCGGGGTTGCCGATCCGATCACGTCGCCCACGTTCACGATCGGGCACCGCTACCAGGGCCGGGTGCCGGTGGCGCACCTGGACCTGTACCGGCTCGAGGGGCTGGCGGACGAGGACCCGGGCCTGCTCGACGACTACCTGACCGCGGACGCCGTCGCCTTCGTGGAATGGCCGCGGGCAGCGGAGCCGCAGCTCGAGCGGATCGCGATGCGGGTGGAGCTGAGACACGAGGGTGGCGACAGGCGGCTGATCACGGTGCGGCGCCCGTGAGCGTGATCGCCGGCCTGGACACGGCGACCGACGACGTCAGCGTGGCCGTCGTCCGGGATGGCGAGGTCGTGGACGAGCGCCTCGTGCCGAAACAGGAGGGTGGGCGCCCGCGGCACGCCGAGGCGCTCCTGGTCGAGCTCGAGGGCGCCGTCGGCGCGGCTGGTGGGTGGGAATCCGTGGATCGACTGGCGGTTGGAATCGGGCCGGGCTCGTTCACCGGGCTCCGGGTCGGGCTCGCGACCGCCCGCGCGATCGCCCAGGCGCTCGGCATGTGCGTGGTCCCAGTCGGCACGCTGGCGGCGCTGGCGGCGGGGATCGCAGAGGCCGGCGGAGAGGGCAGGTCGCGGCTCGCCGTGCTGGACGCGCGGCGCGGCCAGGCGTTCGCGGCGCTGTTCGGGCACGGCGGCGAGGAGATGTGGGAGCCACTCGTGGCGGAGCCCGACGAGCTCGCCGGACGGCTCGAGACGTTGCCCGATACCCCCCTGGCGGGCGGTTCCGGGGCGCTACGATTCCGCGGTGAGCTGGAGGCCGCGGGCGCCGAGGTCCTCCCGGACTCGAGCCCGGCGCACCGGGTCTGGGCCCGGAACGTGTGCCGCCTCGCCGCGGACGGGCCGCCTTCGGTGCCCGAGGCGATCCAGCCGATCTACCTGAGACCCCCCGACGCGCAGCTTTGGCTTGACCGAGATCCGCCTTAGACGACTGGCCTACAGCGACCTCCCGGCCGTGCTCGCGATCGAGCGCCGGTCGTTCCAGACGCCCTGGTCCCTCGCCATGTTCGTGCTCGAGCTGTCCAAGCCCTCGGGCATCTGCCTGGCGGCCACGACCGATGACGGCCTGCTCGGTTACCTGGTCTGCTCGCGCTACGCGGATGTGTGGCATCTGATGAACGTTGCCGTCAGCCCCTCCGTCCGCCGTCAGGGCATCGCCCGGCGGCTGCTGGAGCGGCTGTTCGAGGAGGCCGGCACCGAGGCCCGCTACACCCTGGAGGTCCGCACGTCGAACCACGGTGCGATCGCGATGTACGAGCGGTTCGGCTTCCGGCGTGCCGGCCACCGCCGCCGCTACTACCACGACAACGGGGAGGACGCCCTGATCATGTGGCTCGAGAGCCCGTCGCCCGTCGAGGCTTGATCCTCCTAGCGGTCGAGACTTCCTGCGATGACACCTGCGCGGCGGTGACCGACGACGCGCGGATCCTGTCGAACGTCATCTCCTCGCAGGCCGCCGCACACGCCCGGTACGGCGGCGTCGTCCCGGAGGTCGCGTCGCGGCACCACCTGGAGCTGGTCAACCCGGTCGTCGACGCGGCGCTCAAGGAGGCCGGCGTCGAGCTCGGCGACGTGGATGCCCTTGCGGTTACCCGGGAGCCCGGGCTGATCGGTGCGCTGCTGGTCGGCGTCGCGACCGCGAAGGGGCTGGCCGCCCCGCTCCGCAAGCCCCTGATCGGCGTCAACCATCTCCACGGGCACGTGGCCGCGAACTTCCTGAAGCCCGATCCGCTGGAGCCGCCCTTCCTGTGCCTGATCGCGAGCGGCGGCCACACGCTGCTGGCGGGGGTCACGTCCCACGAGGGCTACGAGGTCCTGGGCCAGACCCTCGACGACGCGGCCGGCGAGGCGCTGGACAAGGGTGCGCGGCTGCTCGGGCTCGGCTATCCGGGCGGGCCGGCGATCCAGCGCGCGGCAGAGGATGGGGACCCCGGGGCGTTCGAGTTCCCGGTGGCCATGACCCGCGATCCGGGGCTCGACTTCAGCTTCAGCGGCCTGAAAACCGCGCTGCTGTACGCGATCCGCGGCCTGAAGGAAGGCGAGCTCGAAGAGCGCCGGGCTGACCTGGCCGCGAGCTACCAGGCCGCCGTCGTCGGTCAGCTGACCGCCAAGCTCGAGCGGGCGCTGGCGAGCGGCGAGTGGGAGGCGGTGGCGCTGGGCGGGGGGGTTGCCGCGAACACGCTGCTGCGCGAGCGAACCGCCGCCCTCTGCGAGGAGCGCGGGCTGCGGCTGAAGCTGGTCCCGGGTGAGCTTTGCACCGACAACGCGGCGATGATCGCGTCGGCGGCGCGATTCAGCGAACCGGCGCCATACCCGGAGTATCTGGGCTGGACGGCGACCGCGTGAAGGTCGTCCTCTACGTGCGCGAGGGCTGCCACCTGTGCGACGAGGCGCGGGAGAGGATCCTCTCGCTGCGGGATTCGAGCGGCGGGTTCGAGCTGAGGGAGATCGAGATCGAGACGGACGACGATCTGCACGCGCGGTTTCTGGAGCGCATCCCCGTGGTGGAGGTGGACGGGCGGATCGTCGCGGAGCTGGACATCGACCTCGCCGCGCTCGACGCTGCGCTCGGCGGGCGCCGGACCGGTACTGTCCGGCCCATGAGGTGCGAAGCTGGGTCGCAGCAGCCATGAGCGAGGACGCCGTGGCGGACATACCCCCGACAGAGCTGTCGCTCGGCGACGGCGAGCGCCTTTCGCTGGGTGTGGCGGCGCGGCTATCGCGCTATCTCCAGGTCCTGATCCAGGCGCGAAAGATGGGCAAGGAGACGATCTCCTCCCAGGAGCTGGCCGAGTACACCCACATCAACTCGACCCAGATCCGGCGCGATCTCTCGGGGTTTGGAAAGTTCGGCAAGCGGGGCGTCGGCTATCGCGTCGACTCGCTGGTGGAGGAGATTCGCCGCATCCTGCGGAGCTCGGGCAAGCACAACATCGTCCTCTTCGGCGCCGGCAACCTGGGCCAGGCGATCGCGAGCTCGGACATCTTCGCCGACCACGGCTTCCAGATCGTCTCGATATTCGACGTCGATCCGAAGCTGGTCGGAAAGCAGTTCGGGGAGGTGGAGGTCCACGACGTGGCCGACCTCTCCAGCGTGGTCGAGGAGCAGGACGTGGTGGTCGGGGTGCTGGCGGTCCCGTCGGCCGCCGCCCAGGACGTCGCCGACCGGCTGGTCGACGCCGGCGTGAAGATCGTCTTCAACTACTCCGAGCAGCTCCTCCAGGTGCCGCCGGACGTGACCGTCCACACCTCGAGCCCCGCGGTCGACCTGCTCTACGCGCTGTACTTCTACCTCACGTAATACGCCTATGAGCGCGACGGATGACGCGCACCTGGACATGGGGCTGGCCCGCGAGCGGTTCGAGGCCTCGACCGACTTCACGCTGGCGATCGAGGAGGAGTTCGCGCTCGTCGACCCCGAGACGCTGGAGCTCGTCAACCGGTTCGAGGAGCTTCATGCGGCATGCCAGCGCGACGAGCTGCTGGCCAAGGCGGCGGTCGGGGAGCTGATCTCGTCCGAGATCGAGATCCGGTCCGGGAAGTCGGAGAGCTTCAAGGAGGCCGCCGGCCGCCAGAGCGAACGCCGCGACCGGCTGTTCACCACGGCCCGCGAGCTGGGCATCGCCCTGGCGGCGACGGGAACGCATCCGTGGGCGAGCTACCTGGACCAGCAGATCATCGACACGCCGCACTACCGGCGCCTCCGCGACGAGCTGCGCTGGGTTGCGCAGCGCAACAACACCTGGAGCCTTCACGTCCACTTGGGAGTCCGCGGCGCCGACCGCGCGGTGGCCGTCTGCGACCACCTGCGCGGGGTGCTCCCGCAGCTCCTCGCCCTGTCCGCGAACTCGCCGTTTCTCGACGGGCGGGCCACCGGCCTCCACACGATCAGGACCGAGATCTTCACTCGCACGTTCCCGCGTTGCGGGGTACACGAGCCGTTCGGCGATTGGGACGCCTACGCGGACTTCGTCGACCTTCTGGTTCGCACCGGGTCCATCGTGGAGGCGACCCAGCTCTGGTGGAGCGTGCGCCCGCACCACGCCTTCGGCACCGTCGAGCTCCGGATCTGCGACGCGCAGGCGCGCGGCAGCGAGTCGTTCGCGCTCGCGGGGCTGATGGCCGCGTGCATCGCCCAGACGGCGCTCGACTACGACGACGGCCGCCTCTCCACGCCGCTCCGGCAGCGCGAGATCGAGGAGAACCTCTGGCGCGCGATCCGGCACGGCATGGACGGTCGGATGATCGACTACGAGCGCCGGGAGGAGATCCCGACCCGCGAGGCGGTCGAGCGCCTCGTCGCGTGGACGGCTCCGGTTCGCGAGACTCTCGGCATCGACCTTTCGATTCCGGAGACGAACGGTGCGCAGCGCGCGTACCGTGCACTGGCGAACGGAGCGTCGATCCGCGAGATCTTCAACGATTCCGTCGCTGAGACAGAGCGCACCTACGCACCCGAGGGGGTATCGACGGCATGAACGCAGAGGAGGGCCAGGTCCCAGAGGGACAGCCGGCGGCCGGGCAGGCACAGCCGAGCGAGGAGGAGATGCGGCAGCGCGTCGAGGAGCAGCTCCGCAAGGTCCGCGTCCAGGACCTGCTCCTCGAGAGCGTGGTCAGCGTGCTGAACCTCGCGGCGCGGCGAATCGCGAAGGAGGACGAGCAGGACCTGGAGCAGGGGCGGATCGGGATCGACGCCGTGCGGGCGGTCGTCGACCTGCTGGACCCCGAGCCGGCTGCACAGGTACGGAGCGCGCTCTCGGAGGTGCAGATGCTCTACGCGAAGCACGCCGGCGACGGCGGCGAGCCCCCCCAGGAGGGAGGCTCGCAGGCGCCGGACGGAGGCCAGCCGCCGCCGCCAGGTGCCGGGTCCCAGGGCGGTCCTTCGAAGCTCTGGACCCCCGGCCGGGACTGAGCACCTCGCGGACCTGGGGGCGATGGTCATCCCTGCGTCCACTATGCTCCCCGCGCTTCGGCGGGCCTATGTCGGCCTGCCCTGACCCACCGAACCAGCAACACCAGCCAGTTTCGGGGCTAAGGCCCCTCACCCACACACACCCCAACGGAGGACGAAGACTTGACGAAGTTCCTGACCGATTACGGCGTCGTCATCGCGCTGGTCTGTGCCGGCGCAGCGGTGGTCTACGGCGCCGTCATCACCCGGCGCCTGCTGGCTCGCCCGGCGGGCAACGAGCGCATGCGCGAGATCTCCGGCGCCGTACAGGAGGGCGCGAAGGCATACCTCACGCGCCAGTACACGATCATCGCGGGCGTAGCCATCATCCTGGCGATCCTGCTGATCGTGCTCCGGAACGTGGACACCGCGATCGGCTTCGTGATCGGCGGCGCGCTCTCGGGGGCGGCCGGATTCATCGGCATGAACCTCTCGGTACGCGCCAACTCACGCGTCGCCGAGGCGGCGCGCGGTGGGATCCCGCCCGCTCTCGACGTCGCGTTCAAGGGCGGCTCGGTCACCGGGCTCCTTGTGGTGGGCCTCGCCCTGCTCGGCGTCGCCGGCTACTTCGGGGTGCTGATCCTCACCGGCCAGAGCGACAAGGACGCGGTGGACGCTCTCGTCGGGCTCGGGTTCGGCGGCTCGCTGATCTCGGTCTTCGCCCGTCTGGGGGGCGGCATCTTCACCAAGGCCGCCGATGTCGGCGCCGACCTGGTCGGCAAGGTCGAGGCCGGCATTCCGGAGGACGACCCGCGCAACCCCGCCGTGATCGCGGACAACGTGGGCGACAACGTCGGCGACTGCGCCGGCATGGCGGCGGACCTCTTCGAGACCTACGCGGTCACATCAGTGGCGGTGATGCTGCTGGGGGTCCTGACCTTCTCGGAGGCGCGGGAGGTCGCAATCTTCCCGCTGGTGATGGGCGCCGTTGCGATCCTGGCGTCGATCGTCGGCGCACTTTCCGTGCGAACCCGCAGCGGCAACGTCGAGGCGGCGCTGTACCGAGGGCTCGCCGTCTCCGGGTTGCTGTCGGCGGCCGCGTTCTACCCGATCACCAAGTGGCTCATGGGGGACATCACCTTCAAGGCGGCGAACCTGAACAGCGCCCCGACCTCCACGGATCTCTGGCTGTGCGCGCTCATCGGGATCGCAGTCACCGCGGGACTCTTCGTCATCACCGACTACTACACGTCGACCCGGTTCCGCCCCGTGAAGACCATCTCCAGGGCGTCGGTAACCGGCCATGCGACCAACATCATTCAGGGGCTCGCTCAGGGACTTCAGTCCACTGCGCTCCCGGCGATCCTGCTCGCGCTGGCAATCCTGGGCGCAAACCAGCTCGCCGGGATCTACGGCATCGGCGTCGCGGTCATGGCGCAGCTCTCGCTGACAGGCCTGATCGTCGCGCTGGACGCATTCGGCCCGATCACCGACAACGCCGGTGGCGTCGCCGAGATGGCCGACCTGCCGGAGGACGTGCGCAACGTCACCGATCCGCTCGATGCGGTCGGCAACACCACGAAGGCGGTGACCAAGGGGTATGCGATCGGCTCCGCCGCGCTTGCAGCCCTCGTGCTCTTCACGGCGTTCCAGCAGGAGCTGCAGGACAAGGCGGGCGCCGGGCACGTGCTCAACTTCAACCTCACGTCCCCGCCGATCCTGATCGGGCTGCTGATCGGCGGCATGATGGTCTACCTGTTCGCGGCGCTGGCGATCGAGGCGGTCGGACGCGCAGGCGGTCAGGTGGTCGAGGAGGTGCGTCGCCAGTTCCGGGAGAACCCGGGGATCATGGAGGGCACCGAGAGGCCGGAGTACGGCAAGACAGTGAGCATCGTCACCGCTGCCGCACAGCGCGAGATGATCGTGCCCTCGCTGATCGCGATCGTGGTCCCTCTGATCGTCGGCCTCATCAGTGCAGAGGCGCTGGGCGGGCTCTTGATCGGCGTGATCGTCGTCGGGCTGTTCATGGCGATCTCGATGACCGCCGGCGGCGGCGCGTGGGACAACGCGAAGAAGTTGATCGAGGACGGCGCCTTCGGCGGCAAGGGCTCTGAGGCCCACGCCGCGGCGGTAACCGGCGACACGGTCGGTGACCCCTACAAGGACACCGCCGGCCCCGCGATCAACCCGATGATCAAGGTCGCCAACATCGTCGCGATCCTGATCATCCCGATCGTGCACCTGTAGCCCCCGGCGACAACGGCCGCCGGGCCTATAGTCGCCAGATATGGCTGAGCGGCATCCACGCCACGAGACGCTGCGCCGTGTGCACGGCACCGGCGCGCTGTTCGCGGCCGCGTACGGGAACGTCGGATCGTCGATCTACTACGCGCTCGGCGTCACGGCGGCGTTCGCCCTTGGGCTGACGCCGATCGCGTTCATCATCGCGGGGACGATCTTCGCCTTCACCGCGGCCACCTACACAGAGGCGACGGTGATGTACCCGGAGGCCGGCGGGTCCTCCAGCTTCGCCCGCCACGCCTTCAACGAGCTCGCCTCGTTCGTGGCGGCCTGGGCGCAGATGCTCAACTACGTGATCACCGTCGCCATCTCGGCGTTCTTCGTGCCTCACTACCTGAGCGTCTTCTGGCCGTCGCTCGGACATGGTCCCGGCGACATCATCGGAGGGATCGTGATCGTCGCGCTGCTCGCGGCGCTGAACGTCAAGGGGACCCAGGAGTCCTCGCGGCTGAACCTGGTTCTGGCGATCGGGGACCTGGCCACGCAGATAATCCTCGTCGGCATCGGCATCGCGCTGGTCCTGAGCCCGGACATCCTCGTCAACAACGTCCACCTGGGCGTCGCGCCTACGTGGGGCGACTTCGCGCTCGGCATCGCCGTCGGGATGATCGCCTACACCGGGATCGAGACGATCTCGAACATGTCCGAGGAGGCGCGCGACGCTCCACGGACGATCCCGCGCGGAGTTGGGCTGACCGTGATCGCGGTCCTGATCCTGTACGTGCTGATCCCGATCGTGGCTCTGTCGGCGATGCCGGTGACGCAGAACGCCGCCGGCCACTACCACACGGTGCTCGGCACCAAGTTCGCCAGCGACCCGGTGCTTGGCATCGTCGAGAACCTGGGTCTGTCCGATGGCCTCACGCACGCCCTCCGCTACTACGTCGGCGTGCTCGCGGCGGTGATCCTCGTCATCGCGACGAACGCGGGGCTGATCGGGGTGTCGCGCCTCACGTTCTCGATGGGCCAGCACCGCCAGCTGCCCGATCGGATCCGGCAGGTGCATCCGCGGTTTCACACGCCCTACATCGCGATCATCGCCTTCTCCGGGGTGGCGGCGCTCACGATGCTGCCGGGCAAGACCGACTTCCTGGCGACGATGTACTCCTTCGGCGCGATGCTCTCGTTCACGATTGCGCACGTCGCGGTGATCCGGTTGCGTCAGCGACACCCCGGCCGGGAGCGATTGTGGAAGCCGCCCGGGAACTTCCGTGCGTTCGGGTTCGAGATCCCGATCACGGCGGTCCTCGGGGGGCTCGGGACGTTCGCGGCCTGGATCATCGTGATCGCGCTGCACACCACCACGGGGCTCGTGGGTGCCGGGTGGATGCTCCTCGGCGTGTTGCTCTACTGGGCGTACCGGCGCCGGCAGCAGCTGCCCCTGCGCGAGACGGTGAAGGTGGTGACGCCCGAACCGCTCGGCGTGGAGGAGGTCGAGTACAAGAGCGTGCTCGTGGTCTTCGAGACCGGCTCCTTCTCGCAGGAGGCCGTCGCCACCGCCGCCCGTCTCGCCGCTCGGCGGCGGCGGGGAATCCACGTGTTCGCGATCGTGCCCGTTCCGACGCATCTGCCGCTCGACGCGGCGCTCGAGGACGCCGAGGCGGAGGCGAACAGCGTGATCGAGCAGTCCAAGCTCATCGGCGGGCTCCGGGTCACCGGGCACATCGAGAGGGTGCGGCCGGGCCAGGAGGCCCGGGCGATCATCGAGGAGGCCCAGTCCATCAAGGCGGCGGCGGTGGTGATGCCGCTGCGCTACCGAAACGGCAAGCCGCTGTACGGCAAGACGCTCCAGACCGTGCTCGCGAAGCGGCCGACGCGCGTGATCGTCGCCGCCCAGCCGGGCGAGAAGCAGCCGGCGGCCGCCTGAGCGCTCCCCGCCCGAGCACTACGCACAATTGCGGCGGCTTTGCCGCCTTACCTGCCTCTGCGTCGGCAAAGTTGCCGCCTAGAATCACCCGCGATGGCGGCGCCCCCCGATCAGCTCTACCGCGCGGTCACCCGGATCTTCTCGGTGGTCATCATCGGCTTCGGGCTCGTCATCCTGGTCGTGACGCTGGCCAACGGGGGTGGAATCGGAGCGGCCGGCCTGTGGCTCGGGCTTCTGTTCATCGGGATCGGGGTTGCCCGTCTCTACATCGCGCTGCGGTCGCGGAGTTGAGCGAGGACTCTCAACC
This sequence comes from uncultured Actinomycetes bacterium, assembly GCA_963702195.1. GTDB lineage: Bacteria > Actinomycetota > Thermoleophilia > Solirubrobacterales > 70-9 > AC-56. The sequence continues at coordinate 1,388,209 of OY969725.1, forward strand.
GTCGAGTAGCGGCGACGGAGCGCCCCCGTCCGGAGGGCGCCGGTGGCGCCGCCGCCTGCCGCGCGTCAAGGTCGGCCCTGGGCCGCTGACCGGGCGCTTCCTCGGCGTCCCACTCCAGATCGCTGTCGCATACGCGGCGATCGGGTTCTCGCTGTACTTCTCGATCGGCGTCGTCGCCGGCTTCGGCCTCGGTCTCACGCCGTTCGTGTTCCTGGCCGCCGGCCTGCTGCTGGTGCTGTCGACGCTCACCTATGTCGAGGGCGCCGGGATGTTCGGAGAGCGCGGCGGCTCGTCCTCGTTCGCTCGCCACGCCTTCAACGAGCTGATCAGCTTCATCGCCGGCTGGGCGATCCTCATCGACTACATCATCATTGTCGCGTTCGCGGCGGTCTCGGTGGCTCATTACATCGGGCCGATCTGGGGCGGGTTCACCCACGGGTGGGCGGAGATCCTCGTCGCCGGGGGGGTCATCGCACTCGCCGCGGCAATCAACATCGGGGGCTTCACGAGGTACGTGCGTCAGCGCCCGCTGATCCTGATCGCGCTCGCCGACGTGGCGCTCCAGATCGTGGTGATCGTGACCGGGGCGATCGTCGCGTTCCACCCCGATCGCCTGACCGCTCACATCGACCTGTTCACCACGCCGTCGGTGAGGCACCTCGTCGAGGCGCTCGCGGTCGCCACGCTCGCGTTCGCGGGGGTTGAGGCGGCGTCGGACCTGGCGCCGGACTTCAGCTGGCGGCGCCGAGACCTACGGCGTGTTGTCGGCGCGAGCGCGATGCTGGTGCCGGTCATCTACGCGGGGATGGCGGCGATCGCACTGATGGCGGTGCCCGTGGTCGAGACGGCGAACGGCCCGCGGACGGCGCTGGGAGCGAAATACATCGAGGAGCCGATCCTGGGGGTCGTCCAGAGCTACGACCCGCACTGGCTTTCGGTGCTGCTTCAGATCGGGGTGGTGGCGATCGCCCCGCTCGTCCTCACATGGGCGGCTGCGACGTCGATGCTCGGCCTCTCACGCCACGTGTACGCGCTGGCGACCAACCGGCAGGTGCCGAGCTGGCTGGGCAAGCTCAGCCCTCGGTCCACCCCCTACATCGCGATCGTGATCGCGGCGCTGATCGCCTTCGGGTTGGCATTGCCCGCGGACGTCTCACTGCTGGCGGAGATCTACGCGTTCGGGGTGACGCTCGCGATCACGATCGCGCACATCTCGATTCTGTGGCTGCGCTGGAAGAATCCGAGCAAGGATCGGCCGTACCGGATTCCGCTCAACGTCCCGTTTCGAGGAAAGGCGATCCCGCTGCCGGCGGTGCTCGGGGCGGTGCTCATGTCGCTTCTCTGGCTGGCCGTGATCGTGTTCCACGCCCGCGCGCGGTGGGTTGGCGGCGGGTGGATGGTGTTCGGCCTGATCTCGTACGTGATCTACCGCAAGTACGTGGAGGGCGTCACGCTGACGAAGCGGGTGTCGGTGCCGGAGCAGGCTCTGCGCAAGGAGGTGGGGGCGGCCGAGTACGGGAGCATCCTCGTGCCCGTCTTCGGGACCAAGCTCGACGACGACATCGTGGGCACCGCGGGGCGGCTGGCCGACGCGGCCGACGAGCCCGGCGAGGAGCGGCCGCGCCTGGACGTGATCTACGTGATGGAGCTCCCGCTGACGGTGCCGCTCGACGCGCCGCCGCCGCGCGATCGGGTGGAGGCGGCCAAGGCTGCGCTCCAGCGTGCCAAAGAGGTGGGGGAGGAGTACGAGTCGGTGGAGGTCGAGACCGAGATGGTCCCGGCGCGCAGCGTCGGGGCCGGGATCGTCGAGGAGGCTCGGCGCCGGGGTGTCGAGGTCATCGTCATGGGGGGCGAGCCGCCGAGCCGCATCAAGGGCGGCGCCGTGCTGGGCGGCCTCGGGGGCTCGCGGCCGGCGGAGGTGGGGGACGTGACGGAGTACGTGCTGAAGAAGGCGCCCTGCCCCGTGCTGGTGACCGCGCCACCCGGAGCGTAGCCGGCTCGCGGATGCGCCGATGAGGCGTCGCTGCGTAGGGCCTCCCGCTGGATAGCATCCAGAGTGTGTTCCTGATGATCGTCGGAGCCGGCCGGGTTGGCTCGTCCCTCGCGCGCGGGATGTTGCGCGATGGGCACACCGTCTCGTGCCTGGACGAGGACCCCGAAGCGCACGCTCGGCTCGAGATCGGGCTGGAGAAGCCGTGGGAGGACGTGGGCGGCCAGTTCACGGTGGGCACGGGGCTCGAGATCGAGGCGCTCCAGGCTGCCGGGATCGAGCGCGCTGACGCCTTCGTCGCCGCCACCGACGGCGACAACACGAACATCGTGATCTCGCAGATCGCGATGAAGCGCTTCAACGTGCCGACGGTGATCGCCCGCATCCTCGACCCGTACAGGGCTGAGTGGTACGAGCAGCAGGGGCTTCACACGATCTGCCCGACGAGGGTGGCGATCGAGATGCTCGAGACCGAGGTGAAGGAGGCCGCCGCGAAGGTCGCGGGTGGCTAGGGGGACCGGATGTACGTACTGATCGTGGGAGCGGGGAAGGTCGGGTGGAACCTGGCGCGCGAGCTCCTGGACAAGAGGCACGAGGTGACCCTGATCGAGAACGATCGCGACCGCTACGTGACGGTCGAGCAGGAGCTGGAGCACAACGTCCACTACGGGGACGCGTCGGAGCTGTGGGTGCTCGAGCGCGCGGGCGTGTCGCGAGCGGACCTCGTGATCGCCGTCACCGGCGACGATGAGGACAACATGCTGATCTGCCAGGTCGCCAAGGAGAAGTACATGGTCGAGCAGACCATCGCCCGCGTGAACAACCCGCGGAACAAGCAGTGGTTCGAGCTGCTCGGCATCGCGCCGGTCGTCTCGGCGACGGACCTGATCCTGCGGCTGATCGAGCACGAGGTGCCCAAGTACGGGCTCGTCCACCTGCTCGACCTGCCGCGCGAGCGGCTGGAGATCATCGAGCTGCTCTTGGGCGAAGGATCGCCGGTCGCCGGCCGCCGCGTTGCCGACCTGGAGATGCCGGAGGGGAGCCTGCTGATCTCGGTGTTGCGCGACGGCACCGGTTTCGTGCCCAGCCCGGAGACGGTCCTCGAGTCGGGCGATGAGGTGCTGGCGGTCCTGGATCCAGGGATGGAGGAAGAGCTGAAGGCCTACTTCGGCCCGGACGGGACGAACTCCGAGTAGCCGCGGATGCCCGACCGCGAAATCGATTACCTGCTGATCGGCGGGGGGATGGCCGCGGCGCACTGCGCGGCGACGCTTCGCCGGCGCGGGGCGGACGGCTCGATTCTGCTGGTGGGGCGCGAGCCGCACGTTCCGTACGAGCGCCCGCCGCTTTCGAAGGAGTACCTGCGGGGCGAGAGCTCCGAGGAGGACGCGTACGTCAACAGCGGCGAGTGGTACGACGAGAACCAGGTCGAGCTGTTGACGGAGACGAGCGTGATGTCGCTCGACGCGGGCGAGCGGACGGCGAAGCTGCAGACGCGCGAGACGGTGCGGTTCGGGAAGGCGCTGATCGCCACCGGGGCGCGGGTGAACATCCTGCATCACCTGGACGGTGCGCGCCTGGAGGGGATCCACTACCTGCGGACGCTGGGCAACTCGGACGCGATCCGCGAGGAGGCGAAGGAGGCAGGCCAGGTCGCGATCGTCGGCGGCAGCTACATCGCCAGCGAGGTTGCGGCGTCGCTGACGACGCTGGGCGTCGAGTGCACGATGGTGATGCTCGAGGAGGTCGTGCTCTCACGGACCTTCGGTACCGAGCCCGGCCGGTACTTCCATGAGATCCTCGAGTCGCACGGCGTCGAGATCGTCGGCGGGGAGGAGCTCGACTCGTTCGCCGGCGACGAGCGGGTACGGGCGATCCGGACGAAGAGCGGTCGGGAGATCGAGTGCGGGATGGTGGTCATCGGCGCCGGGGTGCATCCCGAGACGATGCTGGCGGAGCGGGGTGGGCTGGCGGCGGAGAACGGTGTCACCTGCGACGCCAATCTGGAGAGCTCGGTGGAGGGGATCTTCGCGGCGGGAGACGTGTGCTCGTACCACAGCGTGATCCACGGTCGCCGGCTGCGGATCGAGCACTGGGACGTCGCGCTGCAGCAGGGCCAGCACGCGGCCAAGGGGATGCTGGGGGAGACCGAGCCGTACCGGGTGGTGCCGTACTTCTTCAGCGACCTGTCGGATTGGGCCAGCCTCGAGTACGTGGGGCCGGCAGAGAGGTGGGACGAGCTGGTGTGGCGCGGGACGCCCGATTCGAGCGAGTTCCTCGTCTGGTATCTGGACGGCGGCAAGGTGGCGGCGGCGCTCAGCGTGGGCCGCTCGGAGGATCTGGAGCACGCCCGGCGGCTGCTGGAGTCCGGGGCCGACGTGATGGCCGAAAAGGACGCTCTGGCGGACGTGGACCGCGATCTGGAGGCCATCGAATCCAGCTAGGCTTAGGCGCGCGCACGACCGCCGACAACGGGTTGTGCGCAGTCGATGCGGGCTGGTGTAATGGCAACACGCCTGCCTCTGGAGCAGGTATTCGGGGTTCGAGTCCCTGGCCCGCAGTCTTCGATTCCAAGCCCGCGAGCGGCAGCAAATCAACCTATGCGGTTGATAATCGGCCACTCGCCGCCGGCTGACGCCGAGGCTGCCTGAATCGGTTCAGGTGCAGGCGCTCTGTGGCGGAGACGGCGGGCGCCGGTGCTACCTTGAGCCGCTCAGTGTGGGGCAGGTCTTCATATCTGGCGCTGGGCGGCGCCGTCATCGCCATCCTGGCCGTCTCGGGCTGCGGCAGCAGCTCGTCCACCGTCAGCTCGGGCGCGAGTGGAGCGAGTGGAGCGAGTGGAGCCGGCGGCGCGAGCGGCGCCACCAAGGCCGACTTCATCAAGCAGGCCGATCAGATCTGCGCGGAGGCCAACACGGCGATCGACAGCCTCAGCGCGGGCAGCGGCTCTGACCAGTCGTTTCAGGTCTCCCAGGAGCTCGATATCACCCGCAGCGAGCTGCAATCCCTCCAGGCCCTGACGCCCCCGCAGGAGAACCGCGCCACGCTGAGCGACTTCCTCGCAGCGGTGAAGAACGAGGTCGACGCTCTCGGACGTGCGAACACCGCAGTCCAGAGCGGCGGCGACACCAGCTCCGCGGACGCGGAGCTCGCCAGCGCGAAGCAGAACGCCGAGTCCGCCGCGACCCAGTACGGGATGAAGGACTGCGGCAACGCGAAGAGCCGGCACACCCAGGCCGGCGGGTCGACCACCACCGTCCCGACGACCGCCGTCCCGACGACCGTCCCGACGACCACCACGCCGGTCGCGCCCACCACCACGACGCCCGCCCCGGCACCCGCCCCGTCGACCGGCGGCACGGGCGGCAGCAGCGGCGGGACCGGTGGGAGCAGCGGCGGCACCGGCGGCTCGGGCGGAAGCAACGGCGGCACCGGCGGCTCGGGCGGCGTCACGCCCTAGCGCTGACCCGGAGCTCAGGCCGCGGCCGACTCCGCCCAGGCGCCGTAGAGGCGCGAGTACGCGCCGCCCGCTTCGATCAGCTCGTCGTGCGTGCCCGCCTCCGCGATCCGCCCGTGTTCGAGCACCACGATGCGGCCGGCCCGCCGAATCGTCGACAACCGGTGCGCGATGACGATCGCGGTACGGCCGAGCAGCAGCCGCTCCAGCCCCTGCTCGATGATCCGCTCGGTCCGGACGTCCACGTTCGACGTCGCCTCGTCGAGGATCAGGATGCGCGGCTCCGCGAGAAGCGCCCGAGCGAACGCGATCAGCTGCCGCTGCCCCGCCGACAGATGCACGCCCCGCTCGCCGATCTCCGTGTCGTATCCGTTCGGCAGCCCGCCGATGAACCGATCCGCCCCGACCGCCGCCGCGGCGGCATGGATTTCGTCCTCGGAGGCGTCCGGCCGCCCGAACGCGATGTTGTCGCGCACGGTGCCGGAGAACAGGAACCCCTCCTGCGGCACGATCCCCAGCTGGCTGCGTAGGGCGCTCGAGCTCAGATCCCGCAGATCGTGCCCGTCGACCAGCACCCGCCCCTCCTGCGGGTCGTAGAACCGCGCCACCAGCTTCGCGAGCGTGGATTTCCCGGCGCCCGTCTCGCCGACGAGGGCAACCGTTTGCCCCGCCGGCACGTGCAGGTCGATCCCGTCGAGCGCAATCCCGGCGTCGGCGCCGTAGGAGAACCGCACCCCATCCAGCTCGATCTCCCCGCGAATCCGCCCCGGGTCAAGTGCCCCCGGCTTGTCGACCATGTCCGGCTGGGTCTCCAGCAGCTCGAAGATCTTGTCCAGCGCCGCCATCCCCTGCTGGTACGTCGTATAGAGCTGCGAGATCTGCTGAATCGGGTCGAAGAACGCATTCAGGTAGCCGACGAACGCGACGACGACGCCGATCTCGATATTCCCATCGACCGCCAGATAGCCGCCGTAGAGCAGGATCACCCCGGTGCCGATCGCCGACAGGAGCTCGACCGCCGGGAAGTAGGCGGCATTGAGGTAGACGGTCGCCATGTTGGCCTGCCGGTTCTCCTCGTTCAGCGCCGACATGCGCCGCAGATGTCGCGGCTCCTGCGCGAAGCTCCGCACCACCCGCACGCCCGAGAGCGTCTCCTGCAGATAGGCGGTGATGTTGGCGATCTTCTCCCGCGTCCTCCGGTAGGCCCCTGCGGAAGCGATGCGGAAGATCACGCTGCCGATCGCGAGGATCGGGAAGGTCGCGAACGTGACCAGCGCCAGCTGGAAGTCGAGGAACAGCAGGATAAGAACCACGCCGACCAGCGTCAGCGTGCTCGACACGAGCGTGATCACCCCGTCGGTGACGAGCGTGTCCAGCGCCTCGACGTCGTTGGTCATCCGCGAGATCAGCACTCCCGGCTTGCGCCGCGTGAAGAAGCCGATCGACATCGTCTGCAGATGCGTGTAGATCTGCTCACGCAGGTCCTGAAGCGCCCGCTGGCCCACCCAGCCGACGAGGTAGGTCTGCGCGTAGGTGGCCGCCCAGTAAGTGACCGCCGAGACCACGTACGCGGCCACGATCCAATCGAGCGTGCTCAGGTCGTGGGTCCTGATGCCGTTGTCGATCGCCAGTCCCGCCAGATACGGCGGCGCCAGCCCCGCGGCGGTTGCGATGAGCAGAGCGATCCCCGTGACGGCTACGCGCCCGCGATACGGCCGGAGCAATCCGAACAGCCAGCGCAGCTTTCGCGTGCGCTGCTTCTCGCCCCGGAACAGCCGCCACAGGTCTCGGAACAGCAGGAGCACGCCCATCAGCTGCCCGGGCTGATTCGCCTCGTCCTCGGTGGCCTCGGCGACCGCCGATCCCTCGGTCTCCGGATCTCGCTCGGTCACCGCATCGTCGTCGCGGGGCGGTCGCCCGTTCTCGGTCAAAGTCGCGCCACCTCCTCCCGCCGCTCGAGATCGCGCTGCAGGAACACCGAGTCCTCCATCCCGTGCTCGGCGATCTCGGCGTAGAGCGGGCACCGCTCGAGCAACTCCTCGTGCGATCCCCGGTCGACGATCGTCCCGCCGTCGATCACCACGATCTCGTCGGCCAGCGAGATCGTCGACATCCGGTGGGCGACGATGAACGTCGTCCGCCCGGCCATCACCTCGCGCAGCCCGCGCTTGATGGCCGCCTCGGTTCGCGCATCCACGGACGAGGTGGCGTCGTCGAGGATCAGAATCCGCGGGTCGGCCAGCAGCGCCCGGGCGATCGCGATTCGCTGCCGCTGCCCGCCCGAGAGCGTCAGGCCCCGCTCGCCGACCAGCGTGGCGTAGCCGTCGGGGAGGCTCTCGATGAACCCGTGCGCCTGCGCCCGCCGCGCGGCGGTCTCGATCTCCTCGAGCGTCGCATCCGGATGCGCGTACGCGATGTTCTCGGCCACGGATGCCGAGAACAGGAAGCTGTCGTCGGCGACGAACGCGATCTGCGAGCGGAGCGAGGTCACCTCGACGGTCCGCAGATCGGCGCCGTCCACGAGCACCGACCCCCGACTGGGGTCATACAGCCGCGCCAGGAGCGCCACCAGGCTCGTCTTCCCCGCTCCGGAGGGGCCGACCAGCGCCACCGTCCGGCCGGCGGCGACCTCGAGGTCCACGTCCTCGAGCGCGGGCGCCCCGCCGTTGTAGGCGAGCGAGACGTCGCGCAGCTCGACCGCGCCGGGGCCGTCCGGCAGCGGAGGCGCATCCGGCGGGCTCTCGATGCGCGGCTCGCGATCGAGGATCTCGAACACCCGGTTACCGGACGCCACCGCGCGCTGCGCCATTCCCAGTGACATCCCCAGCATCCGCATGGGGGCGGTGAGCATGATCAGGTAGGTGTAGAAGGCGGCGAAGTCGCCGAGCGACAGCCCGCCGTTGATCACCTCGCGGCCGCCGACCAGCAGCACCACCGCGAGGCCCAGGCTGGGGAGGAAGCCGAGCAGCGGCGAGTAGAACGCCTGCAGGCGCGTCGAGTAGATGTTCTGGTCGAACACCCGGAGCACCGAGCGCCGGAACCGCCCGAGCATGTGTCGCTCGCGGGCGAACGCCTTGACGATGCGGATCCCGGAGATCGACTCCTCGACCTCGGCGGTCAGCTCGGCCAGGCGCTGCTGGATCTCCTGCACGGCGGGCCGCGAGCGCCGGTTGTAGCGCATGGCCGAGAGCACCACGAACGGCACCGGCGCCAGCGCCAGCGCCGCCAGGTCCGGCTTGATCGTGAACATGACGATGCTCGCCAGCCCCAGCGTCAGCGCGTTCTGCGTCAGGAAGATCAGCCCGTAGCCGAGGAAGAACCGGATCGACTGCAGGTCGATCGTCGCGCGGGACATCAGCTGGCCGGTCTGCTGGGAGTCGAAGAAGGCGAGCTCGAGCGACTGGAGGTGGTGGTACATCCGCTCCCGCAGGTCGTACTCGACGTTCACCGACACCTTGCCGGCGATCAGGCGGCGGACGACCGTGAGGCCGAGGCGCAGCAGGCCCGCTCCGCCGATCGCGAGCACGAGGGGCAGGATCGCCGACTTGTCGTGATTCTCGATCGCGTTCACGGCCTGCCCGACGAGCCACGGGATGAGCACGGTCATCACCATCGCCAGCCAGGCGAAGACGAGCGACCCGATCACCGAGCGGCGATACGGGCGCAGAAAACCGAGTAGCCGCCGGAAGGTGGTCACGACCCTCGACTATACAAAGTGAAGTGTCGAGCAGCCGCGATACTGGCCCCATGGCGCGACCGCCCGCCGGCCTCTGCGACTCATGCGTTCACCAGCGTGTCGTCAAGAACACGCGTGGATCCACCTTCTCGCTCTGCGAGCGCTCGAAGACGGACCCGGCATTTCCTCGCTACCCGCGGCTGCCGGTGACGAGCTGCGGTGGCTACGAGCCGGTCAAGCCTCCACGGGAGACGGGGTCGCCGCGGCGCTGAGCGCACCGGCGCTCGCGGCCACCACGAGGCCGACCGCCACCACTTCGCTGGCGCTCAGGTCCTGCCCCAGCGCGACGAGCCCCACAAGCGCCGCGACCGCCGGCTCGATGCTCATCAGCACGCCGAATGTTCCCTTGGGAAGCCGCCGCAGCGCCTCGAGCTCGAGCGAGTAGGGGATCGCGGAGCTGAGCAGGGCGACGGCGAGCCCCGCGGCGAGCAGACCCGGATCTCCGAAGTTGCTTCCGCCCGCCACGATCCCGACGGGAAGCAGCACCACCGTCGCCACGACCATGGCGATGGAGAGGCCCTGGCCGCCGCTGAACGCGCGCCCCACCCGGGCCGCAAGCACGATGTAGGCCGCCCAGAACGCCCCGGCCAGGAGTGCCAGCAGCGTGCCGGTGACGTCGAGCGATCCGTGGACGCCAGGCGAGAGGAGCACGATCCCGCCCGCGGCGAGAGCCACCCAAAGCAGGTCGCTCGCCCGGCGCGAAGCGGCGATCGCGACGAGGAAGGGCCCGGTGAACTCCAGCGTCACCGCGATGCCGAGGGGGATACGGTCGAGCGCGGCGTAGAAGCTCATGTTCATGGCGGCCAGCGTCAGCCCGAACAGGAGCGCGTCGCGAAGCGCCGGCGTCGAGCGCCCCCGCAGCCGCGGGCGCCACAGTAGAACGAGCACGACGGCAGCGAAGCCGGTCCGCAGCAGGACGGTCCCGGCCGGGCCGAGCTCGTCGAAGAGCGTCGTGGCGATCGCAGCGCCGATCTGCACGGAGGCGACCGCCCCCATGACCAGGCTCATCGACGTCAGGCGCCCGGAGCGGCTCAAGCCGCCGAGACTAGCGACGGGGCGAGCTCCGGAGCCTCAACCGACGGCCGCGATGCGTTCCAGGAGATCCTCCAGCATCTGCGCGTACTGGATCAGGTGCCGCGTGCCGAGGAAGTGATCCTCGACTCGGCGTCGCGCCGCCTCGCCGAGCTCCCTCGCGTAATCGGGGTCACCCAGCAGTTGACCGAGGGCATCGCCCATCGTTCGGAGGTCGAGCGGATCGTCGAGCAGGAGCCCGCTCTTGCCGTCGACGATCTGGTCCTGGATGCCCCCGCGCTTGGTCGCCACGACCGGGCGCGACTTCCACATGGCCTCCGCCACGGTCAGGCCGAAGCCCTCCGCCAGGCTCTTCTGCACGACGATGTTCGAGCGGCGCTGAATCGCGTTCACGATCGCCGCGTTCTCCTGCACGTCCTCCATCGGCAGCGTCGCGAGGTGCACGCGTCTGCGCACCGCCGGATCGAGCTCCCGCCGGTAGTGGTCCACCTCAGCCAGCACCTCAGCGCCCTCCGGATCGTCGGTCACTGCGGCCACGGAGGGCCCGGCGAGCAGGAGGTGCGCCTGGGCGTCGTCGAGGTGTTCGACGAAACAGCGCATGACGCCAATGGGGTCCTTGAGGCGATCCCACCGCGACACCTGGGTGATCAGCTGCGCGTCGTCGGGGACCATCTCGTCTTGGAACATCTCGGCGTCTCGGTCCACCCGCGCGGGCGTTCCGTCCTCGCGCAGGAATCTCGCGTGCGTCACGTCGCCGTCACGCCGTAGGCCGGCGACCGCGAGGATCGCCCCTACCGCCTCCGGGCTGAGCTCCTGGTTCTTGGGCGAGAAGGCGTCGATCGAGGGCGCGACGATCCAGACTTTGTCGCCATCGAGCGCCTCCCAGACGAACTCCTTACGCGAGAACACATAGGCGTCGGCGTCCTCGACGTAGCCCCTCAGGAAGTCCCAGGCTAGGCGCGCGAGGTCGTTCGGCAGGTCGAGGCCGACGTGGCAGCGCCAGACGACCGTGGCTCCGGTCTCGAGGACCGGCTTCACCAGCCCCGCGGTTTGCGGATCGTGAAGGAACACGATGTCCTCCGACGCCACCGTGTCCGCCATCTCCGCCGCGTTTTCGCGGAGCGTCTCCTCGTAGATGGCGTGCTCGTCGTCACCGAGAGGTCCGCCGTCCCCCGCGGCGCCGTGCAGGTTGTTGTGGATCCGCTTGGTGATCCGGAAGAAATCGGGATTTCCACCGACCACGACCCATCGCGTGTCGATGCCGCCGCCGCGCGCGTAGGCGAGGAGCGACTGAAGGAGCTCGGCGACCCCGCCGCCGCGTGCGGTCGAGTTCACGTGCCACACCGCCCGGCCCGCGAAGAGCTCCTGCCCGCGCGCGATGACGTCTTCGAGCTCGACGTAGCGGTCGCCGAGCAGTTCCCGAAACCGCTCGGGTGGAAGCGGCGCGACTGGGACGTGTGTCAGCGGCAAATGGCCCGATGCTCCCCGTTCGACGTCAGCGAGCCTACATCCACCGCAAACAACCGGCGCGATCGCGGGAAGCGAGGTCTAGCATTCGGCACCGGATGGATGTGAGGACGGGACGAGCAGGTGCCGCGATTGCGGCCGCGGCGGTGACGGGTTTGGTCCTGGCGATCGCGGCGCCCACCGCGCCCGCGCGTGGCGTCTCCTTCACGAGGCCGCTCAAGCTCCCGAACTCGCCGCCGAAGGGCGAGCTCCAGGGCGGCGAGCCATCGGTCGCGTTCGACCCCGGCGGACGGTTCGTCTACGTCGCCGCACCCGGTGGCGGTGAGAACGGAGGCGTGGGCTTCTGGCGCTCGTCCGACGGGGGCCGCACATTCCCGCGGGGCAAGAGCCTCGGATCAAAGCTTGGAGGCGGCGACTCCGACGTGGATGTCGGGCCCGACCACACGGTGTACGTGGCCGACCTCGAAGTGGCGGCGAACGCACTCTGTCGCTCCCACAACCACGGTACGACGTTCGACGCGAATTGCGACACGGGAATCGCGACCAACCAGACCGGCATCGAGTCGGATCGCGAGTGGGTGACGCCGAGCCCGACCAATCCGAACCTCGTCTACTTCAGCTACCACGACTTCTCGAGCGAGACGCCTCTCGTCTACCGCTCGACCAGCGGCGGTGACCCGGGGAGCTTCGTCCCGTGCGGCCCAGTCCTCGCTCCCGGAAGCGCGGCAGAGGCCAACTACGTGCCCGGAGGAACCAACCAGGGCAAGCCGTCGATCGGGGGCGGGGGACACCTCTACGTGCCGATCCTCGAGCCGACCAACCCCGCCACGCTCGAGAGCCCGTACAACAACTTCTACCTGGCGATCGCGCGCCACGGATGTCGCACGAAGACCCCGTTCAGGGACGTCACCGTGTTCAGCAACCCGCACGCCAACCTCGCGAACATCTTCCCCTACGTCGCCGCCCGCGGAAGGACCGTGTACGCGGCGTTCACGGGCATCTCCGGGACCCGCCACCCGAAGGCGAAGCGCCCCGACAAGCATTTCGGCGTGTATCTCCTCCGGTCACGCGACGCTGGCCGCCACTGGTCCAAGCCGATCGCCGTCGACCTGCCGAGATTCAAAGCGAATGCGCTCGGGTCGGTGAAGGTGGGCAAGCGGGCAAACCAGGTCGCGCTCGGCTTCTACCGGACGGGCACGAGCTCCGATCCGAACGGCACTCGCAACCGCTGGAGCTATGAGGTGGCGGTGAGCCGTGACTCCGGTCGCCACTTCGCCTACCGCCGGGTCACCAACGGCCCAATCCACTACGGCGAGATCTGCACGACGGGAATCCTCTGCACCGGAGGGCGGAACCTCCTCGACTTCAGCTCGGTCGGGGTCAATCCGAAGTCCGGATGCGTGATGGCCGTCTTCGCCGGCGACCCCTATGACACGCCGAAGAACGGCAGGACGGACGAGGCCGCGCCATACGTCTCGCGCCAGAAGGCGGGCTGCTTTCACTAGACACGGTGCGTAGGGTGAGCACATGGCTCGCCCGCTCCTCGTCGTCGACGCGCCGTCGCTTCTCTATCGCGCCTTCTACGCGCTGCCCAAGTCGATCACCGACGGAAAGGGGCAGCCGGTGAACGCGCTGCTCGGCACGACCAACCTGCTCCTGCGCGAGGTGGAGGAGCACGAGCCGCGCGCGGTGGTCCTCTGCTTCGGCCCCGACGCGGCGCGCTACCGCGTGGAGCTGTACGAGCCGTATCACGGCGAGCGCCCGCCGGTGCCCGGCGAGCTCGCGCCGCAGTTTGCCGACGCACCCGCCTTCTTCGACGCGTTCGGCTGGACGTCGGCCGTCAGCGACGAGCTCGAGGCGGACGACGTGATGGGCTCGCTGGCGAGGCTCGAGGAGAAGGCGGGGGGAGAGGCGCTCCTGATGACGGGCGACCGGGACCTCTTCCAGTGCGTGACCGACCGCGTGAAGGTGCTCTATGTCCGTACCGGCTCGCGGGGCGCCGAGCTGGTCGACGCGGCCGAGGTCAAGCGGCGCTACGGCATCGGGCCCGAGCTGGTCCCCGACTTCATCGCGCTGCGCGGCGATCCCTCCGACGGCATCCCCGGCGCGAAGGGAGTGGGCGAGAAGACGGCCGCCGACCTGTTGGGGCGGCGCGGTTCGCTCGAGGCCGCGATTGAGAATGCCGTCCGGGAGCGGCCGCCGCGCCTGTCGGGCGCGCTCCTAAACCAGGCGGACGAGCTGCGCATGTTCAAGGACCTGGCGACGCTTCGCACCGAGAAGGTGAAGCGCCCCCGCACGCGCAAGCTGGACCTCGCCGGCGGTGCAGCGGCCGCGCGGGAGCGGGGGATGAATCGCCTCGCCGAGCGCCTCGAGAAGGCCGCGATCATCTAATCTCGGGCGCGTGAGCGAGGAGACCGAGCAGTCCGAGCCGATCGCGCACGGCTTCAAGGAGGGCGACCCCGTCTGGGTCCAGGACGGCGACGGGAGGCGCCATCCCGGCACCTTTGTCGGTGACAACGAGGCGAGCGGCTGGTTCGGCGGTGGGCCCAGCGCCTACGTGGCCCACCCCGAGGCCCACCAGGCCGAGGTTGTCTCGATCTTCCGGATTACGCCCCGCGACGAGTAGCGCTACTTGTTCGACAGCCGGAAGTGGCCCGTGCCCTTGTCGTCGTCGCGAACCTTGTCGAGACGCCCCGCCCTGCGGGCCTGCCGGAACGGCTTGCTCAGATCCGGCTTCTCGACGCCGAGCTTCTCGGCGAGATCGGCGCGAGTGAACTCGTCCTTGCCGAGCCCCTGAGCTGTCGCCACTACCTGGTCTTCGGTGATGCTCTCGGACATGATCGTCCTTTCCTCGTTGTACGCGCGCCCGTCGAGCGCGTGTCGTCAGGCGGACTGAGCTGCGATGGCGGGAGCGCACGAGGCGAACTCGTAGCTCCCGGGCATGTCACGACGCAACAGTGCGAATGCGATGCCGCCGACCACCAAGGGTAGCCAGAACAGGATCAGTCTGTAGGCGAGGACCGCGGCGGCGGTGCCGGCAGCGGGAGTCCCGTAGACGATCAGCGTGCCGATCAGGCCGCCGTCGATGCCGCCGATGCCTCCAGGGATCGGGAGGAGCCCGCCCAACTGACCGATCAGATAACCCATGAGGACGATGGTGATCGCCGGGGAGATGCCGAACGCGTGAAAGGTCGCCCACAGAACCGCGTTGTCGAAGATCCAATACCCGACGGAGCCGACGATCACCCGCCGATCGCCGGAGCGGAGAATCTGAAGCGCCTCCGCAGTGCCGTCGATGACAGCCCGGCGGCCGGCATAGGTCCAGCGACGCGTGCGGGAGGCGTGCTGGCCGGGGTCCTCGCCGGTCCCGAGGCCGGGAATGGCGATCACGCCGCCGACGACCAGCGCGGCGAGCGCCGCCGGGAGCACCGTCAACCACGGCGAGAGGTGGGGACCCAGTCCCAGGGCCATCGCCGTCCCCAGCACCGCGACCGCCACGAAGTTCACCCCGCTCTTGAGCAGGAAGAAGGCGACTGATCGGCGGGCGATGCGAGCGCCGGCCATTCCGCCGCGGTGCAGTACCCATGCCCCGAGCGCCAGGCCCCCCGCTCCACTGGCCGGGACCAGCGAGCCCATCGCAAGCTCGGACCCACCAATCTGCCAGCTCCGCCGCCAGCCGAGCCCGGTGCAGAAGATCGGGCCGAACATGACGATGTACGAGCCGAACGAGAGGCCCTCGAGCAGGGTCGCCAGGACGAGCCAGCCGGGATCAGCCCGTTCGAGCTCGTCGCGAACCTCGCCGAGCCCGGGCGCGAGCAGGAAGACCGCGAACAGCGCGGCGAGCGCGGCGATCGCCTGCAGGACGCGGCGGCGCAGCATGCGCAGCTGAAACTCTCGGGGAAGCTCTGACGGCGAGGGCTCGACGATCTTGTAGGTCGAAGGTCTGGTGGGCATGCGATGGGCTAGCGACGCCGACCGGTCTTTAGTTAGCAGCCGTCGAGATCACTGCTTGGTTGGCGCTTCATCCTGTTCAATGGGTGTGCTGCGGCGCCCGGGGCTTCGTCGCCGCGGAACGCCGATGCGAAGGAGAGTCTTCAAAGCCGGAGTGCTAGCGGCGGCCCTCGCGGCCACGGCGGCCTTGCCAGCGCTGGCGGCCGGCGAGACGCGAGGCGCAAATCCGTGTCCGACGCACGACACCTATCCGTGGATGGGGGACTCCTTTGCTCGCTCGGTCGCCTTTCGCTCGCTGAAGCAGCCGAACGGCATCTCCTCCTATCGCGGCACGATTCTGCGGCCAAGGGATCGGAGCGCGTATCCGGGGACGCGACCGCTGGTCGTCCTGCAGCACGGGCTCGGCGGCAACCAGTGCGGCCTCTGGTGGGCCGCCCAGGACCTCGCGGGGCACGGGTACGTCACGCTCGTGTGGACGGCGCCGTACGGATCCGGTGGCCAGGCGATCGCGAACGCTCTCGACGCGACACGCTCCGCGATCGCGTTCGCCAGGTCGAAGGCGAGCCCCTTCCTCGGTCTGACTGACCGAAATCGCGTGAGCGTGGCGGGCCACTCACTCGGCTCCATCGTCACCAGCCGAGTCCAGGCCGACCCGGGCTCCGGCATCGTCGCCGCGGTGGCGTTCGACACTCTGCACCGGTGGATGTACGGAGATCCCGGCGCAGCGGAGAGCTCCTGCGCGAGGGAGAGAGCGGGAGAGGTGACGCCGACCGTGCCGGCGCTTGGCTTCGCCAAGGACGAGCCCTGCTCCGCACGACCCTCGTACGATCCCGCGGATCTCAAGGAGCAGGGCTTTCTCGACTGGCGGGCTCACGGCGTGCCGAGCATGGAGCTCGTGATGCGGGGCTTCGACCATGGGGATTTCGCGACCAGGGGCACCGAGAAGCAGGAGCACCAGCTCGCCTACTACGTTCAGGCGTGGCTGTCGCGCTGGGTGATGGGGCGGACGGGCGCCGCGGACAAGCTCGTTGCGCCCACGATCCTCGGTAACCCGGTCACCGACGTCCTCAGCAGGAGGCTCCTCTCGGGTGCCTTTCTGCCCCACACGGCCAACACGACCAATTTCCGAGGCTGGCTGACTCACCGATGACTCGGAGGCCCGGGGATGGTCTCAACTGTGGATACCCATGAGAGGAGGCCTCATCGTGGCCGACCGTCTACAGCTCGCGCGCGACGCCTACCGCGCGTATGAGTCGAACGATCGTGAGCTCATCGAGAGCCTGCTGGCCGACGACCTCACCTTCTACAGCCCGCCCGATCCGGGCATCGACCGGGAGCAGTACTTCGAGCGCTGCTGGCCGAACGCGGGACACATCAGGGAGTTCGAGTTCAAGCGGCTGACGGAATCCGGCGACGAGGTCGTCGTCACCTACGAGTGCACGAGAACCGACGGTCGTCGGTTCCGAAACACCGAGGTCCTCACGTTCGAGGGCGACAAGATCAGGCAGGTCGAGGTCTACTTCGGCTGGGACCTGGGCTGACTCCAAGCCGACATGGACTTCTCCGCTCTGTTCACGCCCTTCGAGCACGCCGACGCCTGGCTTCAGGGCCTCCTGTCGGGCGCCCCGTTCCTGGTCGCGATGGCGATCGCGGTGGCGCTGGGGCTGCGACACGCATCCGACCCCGACCACCTGGTTGCCGTGAGCTCGCTGGTCGCCGCCGAGGGCGGCGAGGCCAAGGCGGCGGCCCGGCTCGGTGGCTGGTGGGGCCTGGGCCACGGGGGTGCCCTGCTCGCGATCGGACTGCCCCTGATCTTCATGAAGTCCGCCCTCCCCGGGTGGGTCGAGCAGGACGCCGAGCGCGCGGTCGGCGTGATCATCCTGCTGCTCGCCCTGCGCGTGGTCGTGAAATGGATCCGCGGAGACTTCCGCGCGGGTTCCCACCACCACGCGGCCCCCGACGGTGACGCACACCGGCACCTCCATCACCGCGCCAAGCCCGACCACCCGCACCGGGTACGCACACCGCAGCAGGCCGCAGGCATCGGCGTCGTGCACGGCCTGGCCGGCACGGGCGCGGTCGTCCTGCTGCTGATCGCGGCGCTGCCGACGCAGCTCGAGGCGGCGGCGGCGCTCGTGCTCTTCGCTCCGATGACCGCCGTCTCGATGACGCTCTGCACGACCGCCTTCGCCTGGATGCTGACCCGGCGGGTGGTCGCGCCGCTCTACCGCACGGTGCTCATCCCGGCGTTCGGCCTGTTCGGCCTCGTGTTCGGCGCGTGGTACATGGGACTGGGCTGAGCCGACTACGGCAGCTTCAGCGCGTAGGCCCCGCGGCCGTGCGTGGCCGCGTACAGAGTCCGCGCCTTTGAGGAGAGCGTGAGACCGTAGACGGCAACCGAGGGGAGGCCCGGTGCCGCGTCCGCCCACTGCTTGGACCCATCGGGAAGGCGTGACACGCCGAAGTCGGTAGCGGCGTAGAGGTCGCCGGTGCGTGGGTCTACGGCGATGCCGGTGACCGGCTGGTCGCCGAGGTTGTGGGAGACGTCCCTGAAAGTCGCCTCGTGCGTTGCTGGGTCGTAGTGCACGTCGAAGACGTGGCCGGGCGTCCCCGGCGTGTACACGTTGTAGCCGGAGTACGAGATGAAGGCGTGGTCCGGGTCCTTGGGGTCAACGGCGATCCCCGACACGAAGCGCCCCGGTGTCTGCGAGGTGTCGATCCGGCGGAAGTCGACCGCGGCGGGGGAGTCACCCGCGTTCTCGCTCACAAACACGCGACCGGTCCGGGTCGCGGCCCACAGCGTTCGGTCGTCGGAGGGCGCGCGGGCGATCGCGCCGACGTACTGTCCGGCGCGGTTTCCGAATGCCGCTGAGGTCAGGTCGGAGCCGATCCGCCGCCAGTCGCCGCAGCGCGAGATCTGTCCGTCCGGCTTCAGGGTGTTGCAGTTCGCTTCGAGAGTGGCCCGGTCGCCCCCGTGGTCATCCGTTCGCCACACGTGCTGGAGGCCGATGAATGCCTGGCCGCCGACGGTCGGGTCGGCCGCGAACGGCGTGTTGAAGGCGGTCCGCTCGCCGGAGCCGCCCAGCGGCACCGCGGTGTCGAGCCACTGTCCGGGCTTGCCGCCGTGGAAGTTCACCTCGGGGCTGGCCCCGTAGTACGTGTGGTAGCGGATGTCTGGGTTGGCGGCGTCAAACCCGGACTGGCCGCCGTCGCCGCCCACGACCTCCTTCCACGCCGTGGACGTGGGGCGGTCGAGGCGGCCGGCGAAGGTCCCGTTGTCCTGGGCGCCTGCCTGGAGCTCGCCGCTCGGGTTCTGCGGATTGGCGCTCAGCGATCCGAATTGCAGATCGTTCAGTCCGTTGTTCAGGGAGTCGATCCGGCTGGGGATCGCGCTCAGCAGACGCTCGCAGTCCTGGAGGTCGGGGCCGCCGAGCGATCGCTCCTGGCAGTTGCTCGACGTGTCGACCGGATCGCTGACCTCGACCCGGACGACCCCGCCGTCCGATCCCACGAATGCGATGCCGGGGTCACGTGGAGGCAGGACGATCGCGTGCAGGTCGGGATGCGTTGCCTCCGAGATGCCCGGCGGTCGAGCATCCTGAGTCATGTCCTGCCATGTCACGTCCGGTGCCGGGGCGTTCGCGTTGGTCGACCGGATGACAGCGCGGCCGTTCGACCGCAGGGTGCCGTCATACCGCTGGAGCTCGGAGTAGTTCATCGAGCCGCCGAGCCACAGCTGGCCGGGGTGTCGCGGCGGGCTGACGACGACGTCGTCGTAGAAGCACTGTCCCTGGCAGTAGTTGTAGGAGAGGTAGCCGTTGGTCCCGTTCTGGGCGGAGGAGAGCTTCGTCCACCCGGCGTTGTCGTCGTTCGCCAGGAGCTCGGTGGCGGGCTTGGTATCGGCTCGGTTCACGCGCCAGACGTCGGAGACGGCGAGATCGGTCGAGGAGTCGCCGAGGTAGATGCGGACGTGGTGGTTCTTCTGCGCCAGGTCGAACTCGGTTCGGTCGCCGAATTTGTCCCCGGTATCGCTCGGATCGGAGAAGTCGTTCTGGTCGATCGTGTGGAAGATCTGCCTCCACGTCCTGCCGCCGTTGTTGGAGCGCCACAGGCCGTAGCCGAACACCGCCGCGTAGATGCGGCGCGGAGTGTTCGGGTCGATCTGGACGGAGTTCACTCCACCCTGCAGCAGGCCGTACCCATCCGAGTCCGCCGGCGGCGTCGGATTCGGCGGCGTCTGGCGCGCGAGATCGGTCAGGTATCGGAAATGACGCCCGCCGTCGGTCGACTTGTAGGCGCCCAGGGCGGGAGCGTTCGGCGGCACCACCTCCCCGCCCGTCGACGAGGCGCGGCCGTGACGAGCGATTCCGGTGCCGATGTAGATCACGTGGGGGTGGCCGGGCTTGACGGCGATGGTCGCGATCGACCGATCGATTGCAACGGAACGCGAGCCCTTGACGAGATGCCAGTGCTTCCCGCCATCGGTGGACTTGAACAGCCCGAGCCCCGCCTCGTTGTCGCTCGAGCCGTTCGGCTCGCCCGACCCGGCGTAGATCGTGTTGCCGCTGCGGTCGTTGGGATCGACGTAGAGCGAGCCGAAGGAGTTGGTCGGCAGTCCGCCGGAGGGCTTCCGCCACTTGACCTTGCCGGCAAGGGCATCCGGCGTCCGCCAGATGCCTCCACCCGCCGCCGCGACCCAGAGCCGGCAGCCGTGACCGGGCTTGCCGCACCTGGGGTCGACCGCCATCGCGCTCACCCGGCCGGAGTTCGTCGTGGGCGTTCCCACGCCGGTCTCGGTGTTGTAGGACTGCGTTGCGGTGGCGGCGACCTTGGGACGGATCGGGCCGAGGGCGTTCCACCGCTTCGGCGCCGCGCGCACCGCGGCGCGGTAGGCCGCGGCCGACTTGAACTCTTCCGGGGCCGGAGCGCTCGGCAGGCGGGCGAACGCCTGGCCACCGCGAAGCGCCAGCCGGTCGCTCACATAGGTGCGCGGGTAGGCGCGGTTCTCGACCTGCTCGGCCGCTGGAGAATCCGATCCCTCGCGTGAGCCCTCGCCGCCAAGCTCACCTGGAACGTTCTCGGCGAGGGCCGAGGCCTCGACACCACCCGGAGGCGTGCTCTCCGATTCGCCGCCTGCGGTGAGGACGACCACCGCGACGACGCCGGCCGCGGCGAGGACTCCCGCCGCAACCACCTGCCACCGCCTGACTCGACCCCGCATGCTCGGCGGGGATTCTTTCATCCAGAGCCTGAGCAATGGAAGTTGAGTCGAATCCTCGGGATGCCGATAGTCGGTCCGTGGGGAAGAAACGCGCAGGGTGGTGGCCCACGAAACCCGCCTGGTGGCCCCTCAGCGCCGTCGTCGGCGGGTTCGTGGCTGCGGTTGCGCTCGTGGGTGCCGCCGGCGCAACGGCGGCTCCGCTCGACTACGTCGGTTGCATCGCGAACGGTGGCCAGCACGGTTGTGCGGCGTCAAGCAACCCCCTGTCGGGTCCAGACTCCGTCGTCGTAAGCCCGGACGGGCACAACGTCTACGTGGCCTCCGTCCGCGCGGGTTCGATCACGGTGTTCCACCGAGATGGCGCAGGCGGTCTGACCCAGATCCAGTGCTTGGCCGAATACCGCGAGCGGGGTTGCTCTCGCATGCCCCACGGCTATCTCCTCGACGAGGTCACCGGCCTTGCGATCAGTCCTGATGGTCGCTCCGTGTACGCGGTCTCCGAAGGGGGCGTCGTCGCCTTTGCCCGGGCCCCCGGCGGCTCGCTGAGCTTCGCCAGCTGCGTCGGGGCCAAGTCCGACCGCTGCACGGAGCCCAAGCACTTTCCCGGCCAGGGAGAGTCCGTTGCAGTCAGTCCGGACGGGGCGGCGGTGTACGTGGTGTCCGACGGCCTCGTCGCGGCGTTCTCCCGAGTGTCCAGCGGCAGGCTGCGCGCGGTTGATTGCTTCGGCGACCCGAACGAATTCCCGCACTGCAAGGCACTGCCGTTTCTGTCGGCTCTGGGGGCCTCCACGGTCGCCGTCAGTCCCGACGGCCGCTCGCTCTACGTGGGCGCGTTCAAGGGGATCACGAGCTTTCACCGGCGCCCGAATGGCACGCTCGCACTGAGGAGTTGCATTACCGACAGCGCGGAGAGAGGCTGCGCTCGCGCGCCGCACAGGCTGGGGATCCTGTGGGCGGGACTCGCGGCGCCTGGCCGAGGAAAGTGGGTGTACGCGGCGAACCTCCGTGACCGAGTGAGCGTGGTCGCAGCCCACCGCGATGGCTCGATCACGTACCACGGATGCGTCACCGATCGCACGAGCAGCTTCTGCTCCCAGGTCCCTGACGAGACGCTGCTCGGGACCGACAGCATGGCGGCGAGTCCGGAAGGCACAGCGGTCTACGTGGGCGGCCTGACGTCGGTCACTCGGCTCGAGCCCGACGGAAATGGCGCGCTCAGGTTTAGGGGTTGCGTGGCCGACAAGGAGCGCGACCGCCCGCGGGTCTGTAGCTCGACCGGGAACGACTCCCTTCACGATGTCGCTTCGGTGGCCGCCAGCGCGGGCGGCGCCTCGATCTACGCGGCCTCGGGGCTGGCGAACGCCGTCGTGGTCCTGGGAGGTTGATGACCGTGGCCCGCCGGCGACGTGCAACTGGCCGAGGGCTGGCGGTCCTGGGGCTCGCGCTGCTCGGCGTGGCGGCGCAGGCCTGGGCGCACGCGGGCGATCTGGACCCTGCCTTCTCCGGTAACGGGAAGCTGACATTTCCGCTGATCCCGAAAAGCGACGACGACTTCGCGAGCGGCCTCACGGTCGATGGCGGGAGGCTCCTGGTTGCGGGAAACACATTTGACCGAAGCTCCCGCCACAACGTGTTCGGCGTGGCGCGACTCCGCGCCAGTGGCTCGTTCGACCGAACCTTCTCCCACGATGGACGGCAGGCGATCCGCGGGGCCAACACCGACCCGGACCCGGCGGGCATCGCCGTGGCGCCCAACGGGGACATCGTGCTTGCGGCCTTCACGAAGAAGGGCCCGAAGGGGGAGCATTCCGGCTTCACGGTCTCGCGGATGACGTCCGCGGGACGGCTCGACCGGTCTTTTTCGGGCGACGGGCAGCGACACGTGCCCGTTGGCAGGCTCGGTGCCTTCTGGGAGCCCGTTGGGGTTGCGGTGGATCGGGAGGGCCGGGTGGTCGTAGCCGGCACGGCGAATCGGCACGCGGTCGTGGTTCGGCTCCATGCGGACGGGAGGCCGGACAGGACGTTCGGAAATCGCGGGCGGAAACGCCTGCGCATGGACCGCGACGAGCAGGATGGCTACAGCCAGGCGGTCGCGATTCAGCCGGACGGGAAGATCGTGGTCGTGGGAGGAACGTCAACGCTCCGTCACGACTATCTCGCGGTGGCGCGCCTGACGGACGGCGGGCAGCTGGACCCGACCTTCTCCGGCGACGGTCGGACGTCGACCCGCTTCGACGGGGACGCCGACGGATCTTCGGTCGTAATCGAGCCTGATGGGAACATCGTCGTCGCCGGCGCGTCCCAGAAGTACGGGTCGGGTCGCACGCACTTCGCGGTCGCGCGGTTCAACGCCGATGGAGCACTCGACCCCGGCTTCTCGGGCGACGGGATGTCCACGACTTCCTTCCCGGGCAAGTTCGACGCATGGGCCAATGCCGTGACCCTTCAGCGCGACGGCAAGATCGTCCTGGCGGGCACGACCGAGAAGGGACAGATTGGACGCCTCTCGTTTGCCACCGCGCGCTTCGACTCCGACGGCTCGCTGGACAGGTCGTTCTCCGGCAACGGCCGCGCGATCGCCGACTTCGCGGGCGGGCGGTATGCGGTCGCCGGTGCCTCGGGCGTGGTCGTGGACAAAGGCCGCGTGGTGGTCGCCGGCGACTCCACCGTGGGCCGCGGGCTCGGCGCGAGCGACGAGGTTGCCTTCGTTGCCTACAAGGCGAGGTGATCGAGGAGGCCATCCCGGGGGCTTAGCCGGCGCTCCAGCAGGCCGGCCGGACGGCGAGTGTCCATCGTCACGGTCGGGAAGCCGGCGGGATTACTACTGAGCGCGGATCTCGCCGGCTACCTTGAAGCTGATCGGTACGCCGTGATACCTCTGTGGGTCTGCCGGTACGTCGTCGTTGGAACGCACGGTGACGAGGAGCACGAACGCTGGCTTTGCTGGAGTCACCGGCTCGTCGTATCCCTCGGCGGCTGCGGCGCCTACCCCGTTGGCACGGGGGTAGCGACCGATGATCTGATCAGCGTGGTGGTCCACCACCTGCTTGACCCGCGAGAGCGGCCGTGGCGGTGCACTCGGCTGCGTCCTGGTGGTGCTTCCGCACCCGACGATGCAGACGGTCGTGAGCGCCGCCACGCTGAGCCTCATGGCCAACGCCACGATCCCCTTCCCCCGCACCGTGCCCCTCGGGCTCGCGAGCGCTGGATGGCCCGGCGGAGGGATAGACCTAAGCCGACGCGGCCAGCGATGACCGGCACGATGGATAGCCCCGCGAGGAAGAGAATCGCCACAGCAACATCTCACTCTCAAGTACTACGCGCGGGAGGCGATCTCGTCACGCTACGCCTTGTTTGCAGCGTTTCTCGAATGCCGGAGGCAGGACTCGAACCTGCGACACGCGGATTATGATCGAGGGCAGGCGGGGCTCTCCTGGGTCCGAGGGTGGCTCTCAGGCATCCGAAGGTGACCTGAGTTCGCCCGAGTCGGGAGTTCGGTGCATGGTCCGGTGCGCGGGCGCGACGGAAGCAGAAGCGTCGGAAGGGCTGATGCTCGACGAACGCGAGGGTAGGCACTGCCCCCAGGGCCGATTCGAAGGTTCCGTTTGCCGAGACCGCCGGAGCACTCCAGGAGCTCGTGGACGAGGGTAGGATCCGTCACATCGGCGTCTCGAACTATGACGCGGCGCAGGTAGCCGAGTTCGCCGAAACCCGACCAGTGGAAGCCCTTCAGCCGCCCTACGACCTGTTTCGGCGCGACATCGAGGCCGAGATTCTGCCGTACGCCGCCGACCACGACGTCGGGGTGCTTGCCTACGGGCCGCTCGCACACGGTCTACTGACGGGAGCGATGGACGAGGGAGATGATGCCCGAGTGACCGATGCGGGCGAATCCCTTGACGCAGGACTCAAACAAGGAGCGAATGCATGACTGCGACAGCCACCAAGGACACACCGATCGGCTTCGTCGGACTCGGACACATGGGCGGCAACATGGCCGACCGTTTCCTCGACGCCGGCTATGTGGTCTCCGGCGAGGCGCGACATAGAGATGGCTCGGAGGAGCTCGTGGAGAGGGGGTTGCGGTGGTACGACACTCCGCGCGAGCTCGCCCAGGCCGTCGAGATCGTCTTCACGTCGATCCCAAATGACGACGTGCTTCGGGACATCGCTCGCGGGAGCGACGGGATCCCGGCCGGCCTGGAGGCCGGAAAGATCTGGGTGGACATGAGCACCGTGAGCCCTCGCGCCAGCCGCGAGGTTGCCGAGCGGGTGCGTGAGACCGGAGCGGTCATGCTGGACGCCCCGGTCTCGGGGAGCGTTCCCCAGGTCAAGTCGGGGACGCTGACGATCATGGTCGGGGGGGAGGAGGAGGCCTACGGGCGCGTCGAGCCGCTGCTTCGAGAGCTCGGAACGCCCACTCGGGTCGGCGAGAACGGACAGGGCCTGGTCCTCAAGCTCGCGATCAACATCAGCCTCGCCGTGCAGATGCTCGCCCTCTCGGAGGGACTCCTGCTCGCCGAGCGCGACGGCGTCGACCGCGAGCTGGCCCTTCAGGTGATGACCGAGAGCCCGATTGGCTCGCCGATGCTGAAGGCGCGCGCGCCGCTCGTCTTGGACCTTCCGGAGGACGCCTGGTTCGAGGTGGGGTTGATGCACAAGGACATCCGCCTCGCCCTCGACGTCGCTGGTGAGCTCGAAGTCCCGACGCCGTCGACCAGTGCGGCCGACGAGATGCTGACCGAGGCGGAAGGGCTCGGATACGGGCACCGGGACATCGCCGCGCTGTCCGATGTCCTCGCCAAGATGGACAGAGCCCAGCCTTCAGCGCGTGGCGCCAGCTCAGGCATCTGACGCGAGCCAGTTGAGCATTCCGGCTGCGAAGCGCGGGTGGGAGCGGTCGGCCCGCTAGTCGGGGGCCACGAACCTAACTGCCCGCTCGTAGATCAGCAGCGCCACGCAACCACCCCGGCTGCCCGGCGAGTGCCGCGACCCGGGCGGGTTGACGACGAAGCTCCCGGCCGGATAGGAGCCGGCCTCGTCGAACTCGTCGCCCTCGAGCACCAGCATGTGCTCGTAGCCGACGTGCTCGTGCAGCGCAACGCGGGCGCCGGCCTCGTAGCGAAGCAGCACGGCGGCGGGTCCGCCGTCGCCCTCGTCGTAGAGCCAGTGGGCTCTCACCCCCGGGCGGAACGCCTCCCAATCGTCGGTATGGCGCAGCTCGTGCGCCTGCTCGACGAGGTTCGAGAACACGATCGGAGAGCTCGAGTCTGACATGCCTGTCATCTCCTTAGAAATCGGGGTCGGCCGGGGGCCGGAGCCAGTGGTGCTCGATCCAGCCCAGGGCAAGCACGAGCCAGGTAGTGAAGACGAACGGCGCCGAGAGCGTCGTCAGGCCGATCTGATTGAACGCCGGGGTCAGGATCGTCGCCAGCAGGGCCCCCAGGATCGCGAGCCTCAGGTTGCTGCCGCAGAGCACGTATACCGCGATCGCGGTGAGCACGCCGTTGAACCCGTAGAGGCCCAGGTTGACGTCGGCGGCATCGATGTCGGTGTAGTAGTAGGAGACCAGACTGCCGATCCCGGCGCCGATCGCCGCGACCACACCGTGCCGCCAGTTGCTGAGCAGGATCCCGGCGAGCACGAGTGCGCCCGAGAAGACGCTCGGCGAGAACACGGCCTCGCCGAGGCTGTCGAGCTCCGCGGTCAGGGCGTGGAAGTCGGAAAGCCCGCTCGACGCGAGGTCGAGCGACTGGACCGCGGCCAGGTGCGGAGCGAGAGCGTCAAGCCCCCAGAAGGTGAGCAGGAACGGCAGCGCGAGGATCGGGAACGGCAGGATTGCGACGAAGACCCGGGTCAGCACCAGGGTGCAGGCGACGCAGGCGACGAGGACGACCCACATCCCGACGTTTCCCCAGCCGGTCTCGAAGAAGGTCGGCAAGGACAGCGCGATCAGCGACGGATTGAGCCCGGGAAGGCCGGTCGCAAGCACGTCCTTTCGCTTCTCCCCGAGCAGCATGCGGCCGGCCGGCGCCATGATCCCGGCGACGAGCAGGTAGGCGAAGGCGATCGGCGAGTAGACCAGGACAGCGGCGAGGATGCACAGGCCCGTCAGCTCGTTGCTCTGGACGGTGACCTGCGAACAGCCCCGCAGAACGAGCCGCCAGTACGGGACCAGTCTCCCCGGCTCAACCGGCGGGAAGACGAAGTCGACAGGCTTTCTCAGCGCGTGACTCACGAGCCTCGGTGATCGAACCCGCGCGGCTCCAGGCGAGCCGTCAGGTCCGAGTCGAACGCATCAGATCGACGCCACGGCTTCGATCACCTTGTCCGAGCCAGCTGTCCAACCGACGATCCCCCCCTGAGCGGTGAGTGCCCTCAGGGTGACCTCCTTGAACTCCGGGAAGTAGCTGTCGGTACCGTCCTCGACCAGCAGGCAGTCGTAGCCGCGGTCGTTCGCGACCCGCATCGTGGTCTGCACGCAGACCTCGGTGGTGACCCCCGTGATGATCAGGTGGGAGATGTTGCGCACCTGCAGGTAGTCGCGGAACTCGGTGCTGTAGAACGCGTCCTTGCCGGGCTTCGAGATCACGAGCTCGCCCTCAACGGGCGCGTTCTCCTCGATGAAGTCCGAGCCTTCCTCGCCGTCGATCAGGATCCGCCCCATCGGCCCGGCATCGCCGATCTTGAGCTCCGGGTTGCCGCGGTTTTGCTTCGCGACCGGCAGGTCCGAGAGGTCGGGCTTGTGGCACTCCTTCGTGTGGATCACCGGCAGAGCGGCGTCGCGGAACGCCTCCTGGAGCTTGGCGATCACCGGGATGCAGGCCTGGACGTTGCTGAGGTCGTTGCCGAGCGACTCCGCGAATCCGCCTGGGAGGCAGAAGTCCCGCTGCATGTCGATGCAGACGAGCGCCACGTGGTCGGGCCCGAACTCATAGTGAAACGGGGATGCGGCCTGGATCGTTGGCATGTCGATGCTCCTCTCGTGATCGGCCGATACGGTGGCCTGTCGTCAATCTATCGGGGGATGTCGAGGGCAGGCCTCGAGGCCACCCGCTGCTGCCGTCGAGTAGCAGTGCATCTGGATAGGAGAGCCAGCAACGGGGCAGGCCGAGTCGAGGACGTAGAGCCGCACCAGGGCTTCCGCGGATGCCCGAGGCAGGACTCGAACCTGCGAGCGAGGCCGGAGGCCGAGCGCATGTCGGGGGTTACCGACGATGGCGAGGATGCCGGAGGAGGGACTCGAACCTGCGACACGCGGATTATGATTCCGCGCCGTAACTTGCGGGGGCTTGCGGCTGTTCCGCGTTTTGCCCGCTAATTGAGCGTTTTCACCGCTCTGGCACGCTCGGCTCTCTCGGTGATTTGCGGGTATTCCCTTGCCCACCCCTTGCCCACCTCGGCGATTCATGCGGCTCCGGTTCCGCGCGGGGCAGGAGGGGGCCGACCGGTGCAATCCCGCTCGCCTGGTTGCCGATCGCCCGCGTCGTCACGGCAGTGCTACGCCAGCTTGGTGGGAGTGGGGACGCGTAGCTGCTTGCAGATCGCGCGAGCGGTACCCGGTCGGATTTCCCTGTGGCGAGGCACGGTCGCCGCGTGTCCCTCGGGACCGCGCCATTTCGCGTGGCGGGAGCCCTCCCCAATGAACTTGCAGCCATTGTGGAGCAGATGCTTCTCGAGATCGCGGCGCTTCACGAAGCGACGGTGAGGGTCAGCGACTCGCTGTCGCCGCCACCCTCCGCGCCGCCAAGCTGCTCGTCGGGAGTGAGTAGGACGTCGAGGGCATCGAGGACGTTCGAGCGCGCCTCGTCTCGAGATCTTCCCTCGCTGATCGCACCGGGGATCTCCGCCACCTGAGCTGTGAACCAGCCCTCGCCGGCGTCGGAGTAGCGGATGGTCAGATGCAGCTCATCGCTCATGCGCCATACGTTAGCCCGCGAGCAGGCCGAGTTGTGAAGGGCGGCATGCTCGTCGCGCGGTGCCTTCGGCGCCCGGAGGGCAGAACGAAGCGGGTGCAAGTACCGTCGATATCGCAGCGTGCAGGTTTCGTGCTCGTCGTCAAAGCCCTGGCGAGGACTGCGTGCGCGAGAGTGCCGCAATCAACGCGAAAGCGGAAGTGATCGGCGGCCCGCTTGACATGCGCCCCGCAGCCCTGACAGGATCGTCCTGGATTCGCCGAGGCAAGTACCACGGATGCCCCCCTTCACCCATTCCCGCCGCGTCGCATTCATCGTCGTCGGCGGGATCGCTGCGATCGTCGTCGCCGCTGGCGCTTCGTTCTCGTATGCGGCGACGGGCGGCTCTAGCGGGAGCGCTCGTTCGGCCAAGAAGGGGCGCGTCTACGCGTGTGTGACGCATCGGTTTCACACCCTGAACCTGTCAAGTGCGGGCGCGACGTGCCCGCGGGGCGAGCGCAAGGTCTCGTGGAATGCCTCCGGTAGGCGGGGGAAGCGGGGGCGTCGCGGACGTGTCGGGCAGAGTGGAGCCACGGGCCAGACGGGTGCCAGGGGCGCACAAGGCCCCGAGGGACCCACCGGTGCCGCCGGAGCGACGGGCCACCGCGGAACCAGAGGGGCGCCCGGTGCGCGGGGTCCCGAGGGGCCGATGGGGCCCACCGGTCCAGCCGGCGCCACCGGAGCGACGGGCCACCGCGGAGCAACAGGGTCTTCCGGTGCAACGGGCGTTCGGGGGGCGACGGGGGCGCATGGCGTCACCGGCCCAGCCGGCCCGATCGGGGCCACCGGCGCGACGGGCTCGACGGGCGCAACTGGATCCACGGGCGTCCCCGGGCCCGTGGGCACCCCCGGCCCCGGCGTGGACGCGCTGTTCGGCGACGGCTCCGACGGCAACGCGACGATCAACTCCTCGACGACGCAGACCCGGGACATGTACTACCACGACCTGACGATCGCATCGGGCCAGACGCTCAACCCCGGCGGCTACCGCGTCTTCGTCTCCGGCACCCTGACCCTCAACAACGGCTCGAGCATCTCGAGGGACGGCAACCCACCCCCTGGTCCGGCCCAGTCTGGCGCCGGACTCGCTGCCGGTACGCTCGGCGGGTCGGCGGGGGGCGACATCCATGCGGGCAACGACGAGAGCAACTCGCTCGGCGGCGACGGCGGTGCCGGTAGCGCCGGTAACGGCGGCACCGCGACCCCGCCATCGACGGCCGCCGGAGGGAGCGGGGTCTTCCGCTCCGCGCTCCAGGCGCTCGGCGGGCGGTCGCTGGACGGAGCGCTCGTCAACGGTGGCGCCGGCGGTGGCGGCGACAGCGTCAGCGGCGGTGGCGGTGGCGGTGGCGTCGTCATGATCGCCGCGCGCACGGTGACGCTCACCTCCGGAGCGGCGACGATCGCCGCCAAGGGCGGCAGCGCCGGCGGCTGCGGCGCCTGCGGCGGCGGCGGCGGCGGCGCGGTCGTGGTGATCACCACTTCCACACAACCGGGCGGAGTGACCCTCAGCGCGCAGGGAGGCGCGGCCGGCGGGAGCTCGGGCACCACGGACGGATCTCCTGGCTTTACCGATTGGCTCGATTAACGGCCTAATCAGCCACGCGCCCGCAGTCGCCAGCCACTGCAGGTAAGCGGAACTGTTCATGAGCCGCTCCCCGTCGTCGTGGCACATACGCGGATACTGGGCACGTCCATAAGGCATTGCTGCGCTCCCTTGCGCGGCGAGGAGGAGCGAGGTGTGCAGAGGTGTCTCGAGACGCGGTTCAGTACGTGCAAGCGACGCAGACCGGCACCGAAGTCGCTGCTGGCGCCATGGCCACCAGCGCCTTGCCGATCCCTTGCCCATTCGACCGCGAGGATCTGTCGGATGCGGTGTATCGCTTGACTTACGCCATGCCGGAGGCAGGACTCGAACCTGCGGCCTTCGGATTATGATTCCGCTGCTCTAACCAGCTGAGCTACTCCGGCGGGGGTCAGATCGTAGCGGTGGCATCGCGCCCTCCCGGCGCCCGGACGAGGGACTCGGCGGGGTGGGAATAGCATGCGAGCCCTGTTGCGAAGCGTGTTGGGGAACGGGATCGCTCGAGCGCGTCGCAGGCGGGCGGTTCCGGTTGTTCTGGTCTGCGTTGGGGCGGTCGCGGTGATGGCGGGTGCTCCAAGCGCCGGCGCGGTCACGGCGAAGAAGCAGCCGCCGCGGCTGTTCGTGGCCGGAACGCTCGCGAACTACGACAACCGGCCCCTGCGATCCGCGCGTGCCGATGCCGACATCCTCGCCGTCGGCGGGGGCCGGGGGATCGCGCGCATCGAGGTCGCGGTCGACGGCAAGCGCGAGGCGTCGCGGCGTTTCCGGTGCCGGCCGTCGTGCCCGGCATCCGCGCGGCTGCGCTTCACGTATGACCGTGCTCGGTTCGGTCCTGGCCGGCACACGGTCTCGATCACGGCTTCGCACGCGGCCGGCCGCTCTGCTCGGCAGGCGATCGACGTCGAGCCGCCACCGGCAATCAGCTCGAGCGGAGCTCCGCGCGCCCAGCCGGCCTTCTACCTCACCGCGGGCAACTCGACCGACCTGCGACATCAGGCGGCGGACGATGCCGCGCGGTTCGCCCGAACCCAGGGGCCGGGGCACTCGCTCCTCGTGCTCGACTTCGGCGCCGCGCGCCGGCAGGGCAAGAGCTACGGCGTATCCCTTCGTAGCGGCACGTTCTTCGCCGACCGGCAGATCCAATCGGCACTTGCGGCGGCGGCACAGGCCTATCACGAGCGATACCGGCGGGGGAGTGTCACGATCGTCTACTCGAACAGCAACGCTCACCTCAGCCACCCGGGCAGCGGACTGACTCCGTTTACGGCCGCGACCGCGCGCCAGGCGGGCCGCCAGCAGCAGCTGACGGCTCGGCACGTTCACCCCTATCCGCATGAATCGGTTGCCCCTGGGGGCGACATCGAACCCGGCTACGACCTCATATCCCCGCCGCAGGTGGCCATCTCACTGGTCGCCGGCGCGTCGGCCGGAAACGGCTCCTACTTCGACGTCGGCACCGCGCCCTGCAACGGCAACGACTGCACACACGGCTGGGTGGTTCACGACATCTGCGAGGTGACGACCGGCAGCGGCCGTCAGGCAGTGCCCGAGATCTACTACGGCCAGCCGATCGACCAGAGTGCACAGTGGTCCGAGGTCGCGCGGCAGTGCGGCATCAAGTCGTTCCCGGGCGTGAGCTCGAGCCCGCTCGGTGACTACACGCCGGCACAGAGCTGGCAGCTGCTTGGCAGCGCGAGCGGCCGCCCCGTTGGCAACGCGCTCCTGGTCTTCCCGCGATGAGCGTGATCGGAAGAGATCGGGCGCGGTCATGGTCCGTGTGCTGTCTCGCGGTCCTGGCCGTTCTCGCTGGAGCGCTTGGGCTCGCTGCCTGCGGCGGCGGCGGGAGCACCCAATCGAAGGGCAAGGCCGGCCCTGGGCCCGGGATCGCAGGTCACGCGATGCAGGAGACCTTGCCCGCCGAGATCGATCCGCACCCCCAGGGATTCGCCTCCGCCGATCTCATGCACCCAGTGAATGCCTGGCGCACCTCCAACCACCAGCGGTTCACCGAGGTTGACGCGGGGGTCCTGTCGCAGGACAGCTCGACCGGCGCCTTTTTCATCTTCCGTCATGAGTTCGTGCACGCCAGTCAGCGGGTGGACCTGGTGAAGGTGCTCGGCTCCGGGGCCCTGCACATCGCGGGGGCGCCGCAGGGTGCCGCCGTCGAGACATCCGCGCAGCGGAACGGAACGCTGAGCTTCGTCGGGGCCCGCGGCGTTCGCGGAACCCTCGACTTGAGCGACGACACGGTGATCCTGACGCCGGCAAGCCCCGGCGGGTGAGGCCGGGCACGCACGCTCGCTAGGCTCCGGCGCGATGAGCGATCTTGACCGGGCCGTCAAGGCCGTGATCGAGGACTGCCTCGCCGTGAAGAAGGGCGAGGACGTCGTCGTCGTCTGCAATCCGGCCACCGAGAGCCTCGCCGAGCGGCTTCGAGCGGGTGCCGAGTCCGTTGGCGCTGAGGCCGTGCTGACGATGATGGCCGAGCGCGAGCAGCACGGCACCGAGCCGCCGGGCACCGTCGCCGCGGCGATGCTCAAGGCGGACGTTCTGCTCGTGCCCACCGTTCAGTCCCTGTCGCACACGGCGGCGCGCAAGGCCGCCACCGACGCCGGCGCCCGGGCGGCAACGCTCCCCGGAGCAACCGAGGAGATGCTCGCCCGCGTGATGAGCGCGGACATGGATGAGCTCCGGCGGCGTGGCAGCGAGCTCGCCGATCTGCTCACCGCGGGCAGCGAGGCGCACATCACCTCTGCCGACGGTTCGGACCTGACGCTCAACCTCGCCGGAAGGGACGGGATCCCGGACTCCGGCGAGCTGGGCGAGCCGGGAGCCTTCGGCAACCTGCCATGCGGAGAGGGGTTCATCTCGCCGCACCACGACTCGGGAAGCGGGAAGCTGGTCGTGGACGGCGTGATCGCCTCGATCGGGATCCCGGAGAAGCCCGTCGAGCTCACGATCGCCGACGGCGCGCTGGTCGACGCGACCGGCGAGATGGGGGAGGAGCTGATGAGGCAGCTCACCGCCGCCGGGCCTGACGGCACGCGCGTCGCTGAGCTCGGCATCGGCACGAACGAGAAGGCGGTCCTCACCGGCGAGCTGCTCGAGGACGAGAAGCTCCTGGGCACCGTCCACGTCGCTTTCGGCGCATCGGCCGGGATCGGTGGCGAGATCCAGGTGCCGGTGCATCTGGACTGCGTGGTGATGAAGCCGACCCTGACCGTGGACGACCGCGAGGTCATCCGCGACGGCGAGCTGCTCGTCTAGGAGGCGATCGACCGCATGCTCCTCGCGGTCCCCAACTTCTCGGAGGGGCGCGACAAGCGCCGCATCGAAGCCATCTCGACCGCGTTCGCGACTGGCGCCGCGCTCCTCGACACCCACTCGGACCCGATTCACAACCGCACCGTCCTCACCTTGAGCGGGCCGCCCGGCTCGCTTGCCGGCGCGCTCGTGAACGGCGCCCGGGCGTGCGTGGAGGCCATCGACATGTCGGAGCAGGACGGCGCCCACCCGCGCATCGGCGCGCTGGATGTCTGCCCGGTCGTCTGGCTGCAGCGGGACGACCGCGAGGCCGCTCGGGACGAGGCCCTAACGGCCGCGCGGGGAATCGCCGCTGAGGCCCGCGTCCCGGTCTTCCTCTACGGGGAGCTGGCCCCGCAAGAGAGCCATCGCGAGCGCGCGTTCTTTCGCGCCGGCGGAATGGTCGAGCTGATGCGCAGGGTCGAGGGTGGCGAGCTGCGGCCCGACTTCGGCCCAGCCGAGGTTCACCCGACCGCAGGCGCCACATTGGTCACGGCCCGCCCGCCGCTGGCCGCCTTTAACGTCGAGCTCGCGGGGGCCGACGTCACCGCGGCGCGGGAGATCGCCTCGCGCCTGCGCGAGGCCGGTGGCGGCCTGGAGGGCGTGCGCGCGATCGGCATCGACCTCGGCGACGGTCGTACCCAGGTCTCGACCAACATTCACGGCCCCGCCGCGGTCTCGCTCGCGACCGTCGCCATCCGCGTCCGCGAGCTGGCCGCCCCTCACGGTGCGCGCCCTGTAGGAGCGGAGATCGTCGGCCTCGTCCCCGAGCGGGCGCTCGAGGGCTGGCCCGACGCGCTGCCGATCACGGGCTTCGATCCGGCCAAGCACGTGATCGAGCGGCGCGTCCGGGTCGAGGCCTAGCTGTAGCTACTCATGACGTTGTTCCAGCTCGGCAAGCCGAGCTGCGGGCGCCTTGTGACCGAGGGAGCCATGACGTCGGGTGAAGTTGTAGTGGGTGAGCCAGGCGGATAGGGCCGCCGCGCGCTCGGCCGAGGTGCCGTAGATGGCTCCGTGAGCCCAACGGCGAGTGAGTGTCTGGATGAAGCGCTCGGCCTTGCCGTTGGTGCGAGGGCGGTAGGGCCGGGTGCGCAGGTGGCGCAGGCCGAGCTCGCGGCAGGCGACGGCGTGAAGCGTCGAGCGATAACAGGCGCCGTTGTCGCTCATCACCCGCTCGACCTCGATCCCCATCGATTTGAACCACTCGACGGCTCGCCGCAGAAAGCCAGCTGCGGTCTTGCCCTTCTCGTCTTCGAGCACCTCGACGAAGGCCAGGCGGGTGGCGTCGTCGACGCAGACGTGAACGAACTCCCAGCCTTGCTCATAGGCGCGCCGTTGGCCCCACTGAGCGCTTCGCCCGGTCACCCGATGACCGGGCCTTGCGAACCGCGCCAGCTTCTTGACGTCGACGTGGACGAGCTCGCCGGCTCGCTTTCGCTCATAGCGGTCGGGCGCCGGCGTGGAGCAGAGCTTTGATCCGCCAGGCCGGCCTCTCCCTGGGCGCGCCAGCGCCCGACCCACTTGGCGGCCGTTCGCTCGCTGACGCCGGCGGCCTCGGCCGCCGCCGCCAGCGACCAGCCTTGCTCTTCGATGCGCTTGACGATCAGCCGACGGGAATTCGGGCAGGTGCGGGCGTTAGCGTGGAGCTTCATTCGGTGTCCTCCTTGGGTCTGGGTGGCTTAGACACCCCCAGCCTCCAAGGAGGCCCGGATGAACAACGTGGTGAGGAACTACAGCTAGGCGCCGCCGTCGCTAGCCTGGCGCTCCTTCACCTTCCCCTCGAGCTGCTCCATGATCGCCGGGTCGCGCAACGTGGTGACGTCGCCCAGCTCACGGCCCTCGGCGATGTCACGCAGCAGGCGGCGCATGATCTTCCCCGAGCGCGTCTTCGGCAGGTCGCCCGTCCAGATGATCCGGGACGGACGCGCGATCTTCGCGATTCGCTGCGCCACGTGCTCGCGGATCTCGCCGGCGATCTCGTCGTTGCCCTCGATGTCTCCCTCGAGGGTCACGAACGCGCAGATCGCCTGGCCCGTGGTCTCGTCGCTCTGGCCGATCACGGCGCACTCCGCAACCTTGGCGTAGGAGACCACCGCCGACTCGATCTCCGCCGTGGACATGCGGTGGCCGGAGACGTTGATGACGTCGTCAACTCGGCCGAGGAGCCAGAGGTAGCCATCCGCGTCCTTGCGGGCGGCGTCGCCGACGAGGTAGGTCGTCTTGCCGAACCTCCCGTAATAGGTGTCGACGAATCGCTCGTCCTCCTGGTACAGCGTGCGGAGCATGCCCGGCCACGGCCTGCGCAGGACGAGCAGGCCCTGCGTGTCGGGGTCGGTGATCTCGTTGCCCTCCTCGTCCACGACCGCGGCCTCGATACCCGGTAGCGGCTTCGTTGCCGAACCCGGCTTGGTCGCGGTGACGCCGGGAAGGGGGCTGATGAGGATGTGCCCCGTCTCGGTCTGCCACCAGGTGTCGACAATCGGGCAGCGCTCGCCGCCGATCACCTTGTGGTACCAGAGCCACGCCTTGGGGTTGATCGGCTCGCCGACGGTCCCGAGCAGGCGCAGCGACGAGAGGTCGTGCCCGGCCGGGTAGTCCGCCCCCCACTTGATGCAGGCGCGGATGGCGGTCGGCGCGGTGTACATGATCGTGACGCCATAGCGCTCGACGATGCCCCACCAGACGTCCTTGTCGGGATAGTCCGGCGCCCCCTCGTACATGACGCTCGTTGCGCCGTTGGACAGCGGCCCGTAGACGATGTAGCTGTGGCCGGTGACCCAGCCGACGTCGGCCGCGCACCAGTAGACGTCCTCGTCCGGCTTCAGGTCGAAGACGTACTTGTGCGTGAAGGTGACGCCGAGCAGGTAGCCGCCGGTAGTGTGGAGCACGCCCTTCGGCTTCGCCGTCGAGCCCGACGTGTACAGGACGTACAGCGGGTGCTCGGCGTCGAGCTGCTCCGGCTCGCACTCGTCGTCGGCTGCCTCGAGCGCCTCGTGGTACCAGACGTCGCGGCCCTCCCGCATCTCGCAGTCGGCGTCGGTCGCCTTGACGACGAAGATCGTCTCGATCGAGGAGACGTCGCCGATCTTCTCGTCGACGGCGGCCTTGATCGGCGCTGTCTTGCCCTTGCGGCGAGCGCCGTCGACGGTGACCAGCGCCTTCGCGTTAGCGAACTCCATGCGCTCCTTCACGGCGTCCGGCGAGAAGCCGCCGAAGACGACGTTGTGCGGGGCGCCGATCCGCGCGCAGGCGAGCATCGCGATGGCGACCTCGGGGATCATCGGCAGGTAGATCCCGACGATGTCGCCCTTGCCGATGCCGCGGTCCTTCAGCGCGTTGGCGAACTTCTGGACCTCGCCGAGGAGCTCGGCGTAGGTGATGTCGCGCTCCTCACCCTCCTCGCCGCGCCAGTGGAAGGCGACCTTGTCTCCGTCGCCGGCCTCGACGTGGCGGTCGAGGCAGTTGTAGGACACGTTCAGCTTTCCGTCCTCGAACCACTTGTAGAAGGGCGGGTTCGAGTCGTTCAGAGCCTCCTCGGGCTGCGTGAACCAATCCACGAGCTCCGTGGCCTGCTTGGCCCAGAAGCCCTGGAAGTCCCGCTCGGCCTCCTCGTACAGTGAGTCGTCCTTGACCAGAGCCTGCTCCCGGAAGCTCTCCGGCGGCGGAAACTTCTCCACCTCGAGGAGCTCAGCGAGCTCGTGCTCGAGCTGATCTGCGTTTGCTACATGCGTGGCCATCTCACTCTCCTCGCCTTGAGCACAGTTTCCGTTTCATGCATTGAAGCTCAATTGGCCTCTCGGCCGGCGCCGCCCGAAGGCCGCGCCGGCCGATCGCCGTTGTCTCGATCGCGTCAGTCGCCCAATGGCATCACTGGGAGGACCGTGCGACCGAACGTCGAGTTGGTGACAGCCGCGAACGACGCGTACCACGCCGCGATAGCCGTCGCGATGCCGACGTAGCCGCCCCAGTGCGTCACGGTCTCGTGCGCACCGGAGGCGCCAATCGCCAGCAGGATGAATGTTGACGTCAACAGCACGAACACGAGCGCGACGGCGGCCGTTGTCCGAAGCGAGGCGATGGTCATGTATGCGGTGAAGATCGCCCACGCCCACAGGTAGAGGCCGGCGGCATGCCCGATATCCGCTGGTGGAATCGACCCGGCGAAGAACACCTCAAACACGAACAGCGACAGCCAGAACGCCCCAAAGGAGCTGAAGGCCAGCGCGCCGAAGGTGTTCTCGTTACGGAACTCCCACATCCCTGCGAGGAGTTGTGCGATCCCCCCGTATGCAAATGCGAGCCCGAAGACGACCGGCTCGCCGGCGGAGCTCACCAGGTTCGAGTTGAACATGCTCAACACGAACGTGGTCATGGCGAATCCCGCCAAACCGAGTGGGGCGGGATCTGCCGGCCGGTAGCCGGCCTTCTCCACCGCCGCGGCGAGGCGGGCGGACTCGCCCGCAGTCGGGTCACGTTCAGGGACCGCTGCTCTCTCCATAGCCGCTCACTTTCTCCGTCCCGACACGTCCCGGCAGGTGCGGGCCGGGAATCGGATTGTTGGTTGCCGTTGCAGCGCGTTCCCGATGCCATTTGTTCCAAACCTGACAAGGGCCTTCGGCATGTCCGGAATCTGACATCTCTGCTCGCCAGTCGAAACGAGGGCTCGGCAGGTAGATTTGCGGTCGTGCCTCAGACCAGGAAGCGACGCCGCAGGAAGCACCGTGGGACCCAGGGCGGGAGCATCGACCGGCGCGGCCGCGCCGGGCGCCCGCGCACCCGCGAGGAGGCCCGGGCCCGGGCCCGCAAGGGGGCGTCCCAGAAGCGGATCGATTCGCCACCGACCTGGACGGGCGCCCTCGGCCGGGCGGCATTCGGCGCGGCGGTCTTCTTCATCCTGCTGATCCTGATCTTCAAGCGCCCGATCGGCGCTGCGCTACTGCTGTCGGTTCTGATGATGCTCGTCTACATCCCGCTCGGGCACGCCATCGACGGCTTCATGTACCGCCGCCGGCTCCGCGCCAAGCAGCGCGAGGCCGAGGAGCGCAAGGCGCGGTCGTAGCGCGGGCGATCGCGCCGCGCTGGCTCTGCCCAGTGTTGACCGTCGACAGAACGGTCAAGTCTTCAACCAGGGCTGGGGCGGCGACGGTTGAAGAGCTATGTCGGTCAAGCGGCGGCCGGGCCGGTGCCGGCGCCGGCCTGGATACGCTGACAGCATGGACGTTCGCTCCTTCACCGTCGGCCAGGTGGCCGAGAACTGCTACATCGCGCGCCGCGACGGGGCCGATCACGGCGTGATCGTCGATCCCGGCGACGAGCCCGAGCGTCTGCTCGAGGCGGTCGACGCGCTCGGTGTGACCATCGACGCGATCCTCGTCACCCATTGCCACTTCGACCACATCGGCGCGGTGGCGCCGGTGGCGGAGGCGACGGGCGCACCGGTCTGGTGCCCGGAGATCGAGGTGCCGGTGCTCGCCGACATCATGTCGTTCGTCCCATGGCCGGGATTCGGACCGTTTGAGAGCTACGACGCCGACGAGACCGTGGCCGGCGGGGAGCATCTGTCGCTGGCCGGGCTCGAGATCGACGTCGTGTTCACGCCGGGGCACAGCCCCGGGCACGTGACCTACGCGATCCCCGACGAGGGAGCGCTGTTCTCCGGTGACGTGCTGTTCCAGGGCTCCGTCGGGCGCACCGATCTGCCGGGCGGCGATTGGGGCACGCTGCTCGAGAGCATCCGCGGGCTCGTCGACTCCTATCCCGAGGAGACGACGGTGTATCCGGGGCACATGGGCATCACCACGCTGGGCGCCGAGCGCACCGCGAATCCCTTCCTGGCCGAGCTCGCCCGGTAGGGCGGGGCCGTACGGCCAGCAAATAAGCTCGCGCCCGATGTCCGAACGGTTCCAGGCCCCGCGTGGCACCGCCGATGCGCTCCCGGCGGACGCCGCTGCACGGGCGCGGATCGAGGCGACGGCACGCGGGATCCTCGAGCGAGCCGGCTACCGCCGGATCGAGACGCCCGTGTTCGAGGACACGGAGCTGTTCGCGCGAGGCGTGGGCGCCTCGACCGACATCGTGCGCAAGGAGATGTTCACTTTCTCCGACCAGGGCGGCCGCAGCGTCACGCTGCGGCCGGAGGCGACCGCCTCGATCGCTCGCGCGTACATCCAGCACGGCATGCAGAAGCTGCCCCAGCCGGTGAAGCTGTGGTGGTACGGGCCGCTCTTCCGCCACGAACGGCCGCAGGCGGGCCGCTTTCGCCAGTTCACACAGCTCGACGCCGAGGTGATCGGCTCCGACTCGCCATTGGTCGATGCCGAGCTGATCGTGCTCCTGGACGAGCTCCTGCGGAGGCTCGAGGTGCCGGAGATGACCCTCAAGCTGGGCAGCCTGGGCTCACTCGAGTCGAGGGGCGCCTACCGCAACGAGCTCATCGCCTACCTGCGGGAGCACGACGACAGGCTCGACCGCGACGCTCGCGACCGGATCGACGAGAACCCGCTGCGCGCGTTCGACTCCAAGGACCCGGGCACCCAGCAGGTCATGGCCGGCGCTCCCAAGGTGCTCGACCACCTCGACTCCGACGACGCCGAGCACTTTGCGACGGTTCGCCGGCTGCTCGACAACGCCGGAGTCGCATACGAGGTCGATCCGACCATCGTCCGCGGACTCGACTACTACACGCGCACGGTCTTCGAATTCCACAGCGCCCGGCTCGGCGCCCAGTCCCAGGTGGCGGGCGGCGGCCGCTACGACGAGTTGGTTTCGCTGTTCGGCGGGCCCGCGACGCCGGCGATCGGCTGGGCCGCGGGCGTCGAGCGGATCCTGCTTGCGATCCGAGGCCCCGAGGAAGAGATCGCCCATGACGTGTTCGTCGTCGCCGATGACGCGCACCGGGAGCAGGCGCTTGCACTAGTCACCGAGTTGCGCCGAGCGGGGCTGCGGGCCGACCTGGACCTCGCCTCCCGGAGCATGAAGGGCCAGATGCGCCAGGCGGACCGGGTCGGTGCGGCCCACACCGTGATCCTGGACGACAGGGGGACCCAGCTTCGAGACATGCGCTCCGGCGAGCAGCGCGAGGTCGACGCGGCCAACGTGGTCAAGGAGCTCGCTGCGGAATGACCCCGGCCGAGCCCGGATTCCCCGCTCTGCGGTCGAACGAGTACCGCGACGCGTGGTGCGGCCAGGTCCTGCCCGGCCGGGCGGGGGACACCGTCCGCGTGGCCGGCTGGGTGCACCGCCGCCGCGACCACGGCGGCCTCGTCTTCATCGACCTGCGCGACCGCACCGGCCTCGTGCAGCTCGTCTTCAACCCGGACACGGCAGGCGGCGCCTTCGAGCTCGGGCACAAGCTGCGCTCCGAGGACGTGCTCACGGCCTCCGGCGAGGTGGTCCGCCGCTCGGAGGAGACGATCAACCCAGAGCTGCCGACCGGGGAGGTGGAGGTCCGCGTTGGCGACGCGACGCTGCTCGCCGACGCCGACACGCCGCCGTTCGAGATCGAGTCGTTCTCGGGCGAGGTGGGGGAGGAGGCGCGCCTGCGCTACCGCTATCTCGACCTGCGCCGCGACCGCATGCGCGGAGCGATCGAGCTGCGCCACCGGGTCGTTCGGGCGATTCGGGAGTTCTTCGACGGCCAGGGATTCGTCGACATCGAGACGCCGATGCTCTCGCGCTCCACGCCGGAGGGCGCCCGTGACTTCCTGGTTCCGTCGCGGCGGGAGCCCGGGGCGTTCTACGCGCTGCCGCAGTCGCCCCAGCTGTTCAAGCAGCTCCTGATGGTGGCCGGGTTCGAGCGCTACTACCAGATCGTCCGCTGCTTCCGCGACGAGGACCAGCGCGCCGACCGCCAGCTCGACTTCACGCAGCTCGACGTCGAGATGTCCTTCGTGGACACGGAGGACGTGATCGACGTCAACGAGCGCATGCTCGCCCACGTGATGGAGCGGGTCGACGGACCGGAGCTCAGGCTCCCGATCGAGCGGCTGCCCTACGACGAGGCGATGTCCCGCTACGGCACGGACCGCCCCGACGTGCGGTTCGGGATGGAGCTCGTGGACGTGAGCGACGCGCTCCGCGAGACTGAGTTCAAGGTGTTCGGCGGCACGATCGCCGGCGGAGGGATCGTGAAGGGGCTGAACGCCGGGCAGCGCGACCTGCCGCGTTCGGCGCTCGACGGCCTGATCGCCCGCGCCCAGGAGCTGGGAGCGAAGGGCCTCGTGTGGGCGTTCCGCGAGGGCGACGGGTGGCGCTCGCCGACCGCGAAGTTCCTGACCGCCGACGAGCTGCGCGCGGTCAACGGAGCGCTCGGCGCCGAGGAGGGTGACCTGCTGCTGCTCGTCGCCGACGACACCGCCGTGGCCAACGCCGTGCTCGGCCAGCTCCGGCTGGACCTCGGCGAGCGCTTCGGCGTGCTGGAGGGCGAGCGGTTCGTGTGGATCGTCGACTGGCCCATGTTCGAGTGGAGCGCCGAGAACGATCGCTGGGACCCGCTCCATCATCCGTTCACCGGGCCGCAGGGCGATTTCGACCCGGAGAAACCGGGCGAGGCGCGCGCGAAGGCCTACGACATCGTCTGGAACGGGCAGGAGCTCGGCGGGGGCTCGGTACGTATCTCGGACATGGCGGTGCAGGAGCAGGTCTTCGGCGTGATCGGGATCGGGCCGCAGGAGGCCCGCGAGCGGTTCGGGTTCCTGCTGGACGCGCTGCGCTACGGGGCGCCGCCTCATGGGGGGATCGCCTACGGGATCGACCGCTTCGTGCAGCGGCTCGTGGGCGCGGATTCGATCCGTGAGGTAATCGCATTCCCGAAGACGGCATCGGGCGCGGATCCGCTCACCGGGGCGCCCGCGCCGGTGGACGAGGAGCAACTCCGCGAGCTTGGCCTGACGCTGCGCGGGCGCCCTAGATCCGCCTGATAGGCCCCTTACCCTGCCGCCCGTCATCGTCGGGTCTGGGGCTCTGGCGGCACCGGCGGCACCGCTCCTTAAGACTCCAGGGGGTGTCCAGCCCCTCCAACGCGGAGCTTGCCCGGCATGTCCTCGAGGCGCTCAGCCTCGGGGACGTGCCCGACTTCGCCGCGATCGTCCATCCGGAGATCGAGGTCCAGACCGCAAAGACGACGTACCTGGGTCCCGAGGCGGCCACGGAGTGGGCCCAGAAGCGATACGAGCACCTCGAGCGCCACTATGCGATCGACCGCCTGGACGAGCACGGCGATCACGTCGTAGCACGGGTCAGGACCCAGTACGTGTGGCGTGAGAGCGGGCTCGTGGGCAACGAGGAGCCGACGGTGATCGACCTCACCTTCAGGGACGGCAAGCTCTGGCGCTTCCAGTTCCGCGAGGACTAGCCGATCGGCGGGCGGCCAGTTTGAGTCGCTCCTGCTCAAGGTTTCGGGCGGGCTGTCGAGCAACCTGGTGACTGGTATGGTCAACGGAAGGCTCGAACTTGTTCGATAGCCGCTCTCATTGTGAGCCAGTA
This sequence comes from uncultured Actinomycetes bacterium, assembly GCA_963702195.1. Lineage (GTDB taxonomy): Bacteria > Actinomycetota > Thermoleophilia > Solirubrobacterales > 70-9 > AC-56. The sequence goes on from OY969725.1 coordinate 1,431,386, forward strand.
CACACGGCTTGGGAGTCGGTTTCCGGCGGGCCGCTTGTCGTCTCGCCGGTAGACGCCCACCTTCTGAGAAGGGTTCTCAAGCCGAGCGGCGTCGGCAGGTTGGGGCCTTCTTACTTTGAGCGGCCTGCCCGGGGCAGCGCATGAGGAAGGCGCTCAACGACAACCCCATGGTCCAGGTCGGGATCCTGGGCGCCCTGGCCCTGGTCGTCGGCTTCGTCTTGATCACGCAGATGGGCAAGGGCTCGAGCTCTGGTGCGGGTTCGACTGCGTCCAGCCCGACCTCGAGCAGCGCCGCCTCGGGGGAACCGACCGACTCAAGCGCGACGTCGACGACGCCGTCGGACTCCACGGCCACCACGCCGTCTGCCGCCGCTCCGGGCACGACGCCCGATGCCTCGGCGAGCGCGACAGCACCGGCGGCGCCCGCGACCGGCGGCGTCGCACCGGGCCAGTTGGTCGCCGGCCCCGGCCTGCCGAGCCCCGTGGTCAACGCATACAGGGCCGACAAGGTCGTGGTGCTGCTGGTAGTGAGGCGCGGCGGCATCGACGACGACGCGGTGAAGGCGAGCGTCGAGCGCATGGGCGGGCTGCCGGATGCGGCTGTCTTCATCACCAACGCCGGGCACGTCTCGCGCTACTCCCGCATCGCCTCCGGCGTCGACCTGGACCGCGTGCCGGCGCTGATCGTGATGCGGCCGCAAAAGCTCAGCCACGGCACTCCCACGGCCACGGTGAGCTACGGCTTCCGCGGCCCCCAGAGCGTCGCCCAGGCGATCGCCGACGCCCTCTACAAGGGCCCGACGGACGTCCCGTACTACCCCAGATAGCTCCCCCGGGAAGGTTTTGGCAGCTCAGGTACGCCATGGCGTCCCTGGGTTGACAAAACCCTCGGGAAACAGGCGGGGCGCGCTAGCCTCGGCTCGACGTGGACGCTGCCCTGCTTACGCATTACGCCGGCGACGATTCCCGCCGCGGACCCGTCCCCGGCGGCGCCTTCACCGGCGCCGCCGGCGGCTCGGCGTGCGGCGACCTCGTCCGCGTCTCGATCCTGATCGCAGGGGGCGCGATCGACGCCGTCACCTTCGATGCCGAAGGCTGCGCGGCGGCGACGGCCGCGGCAGCGGCCGTCGCCGAGCTCGCCGAGGGTGAGGCCGTGCTCGGCGCGGCGCAGATCGGCGCAGCCGGCATCTCGCAGGCGCTCGGCGGCCTCTCGCCGCAGGGCCGCCACGCGGCGGACCTCGCCGCCGACGCGCTTCACCGCGCTCTGTCGGCGGCGGCCTCGGCGGGTGAACGGCTCGCGGGACCGCCGCCGGACGGCGAACGCGTGCTCGTGGCCATGAGCGGTGGGGTGGACTCGGCGGTGGCCGCGTTGCTGGAGCGCGAGCGGGGCTCCGACGTCGTGGCGGTCACCCTCAAGCTGTGGGCCGACCGGCACAACGACGGCGCTCGAAGCTGCTGCTCTCCCGAGGCCGTGGTCGGTGCGCGTGCCCTGGCTCACGGAATGGGGATCCCGCACCTGACCCTGGACCTGGAGGAGGCCTTTCGCTCGCAGGTGGTCGGCGAGTTCATCCGGGGATACGGGGAGGGGCGCACGCCGAACCCATGCGTGATCTGCAACGGGGACCTGCGCATCGCCGCGATGGTCGAGCTGGCCGGTCGGGTGGGGGCGTCCGCCCTCGCCACCGGCCACTACGCGCGCGTCGTCGACGACGGGGAGGGTCCGCTGCTCGCGGCCGCGAACGACGCGGCCAAGGACCAGACCTACATGCTCTCGGCGCTCCCTCCGGCGACGATCGAGCGCCTGCGCTTCCCGCTCGCCGATCTGATCAAGCCCCGCGTGCGAGAGCTCGCCGCGGCCGCCGATCTCCCGGTCGCGTCTAAGCGCGAGAGCCAGGATCTGTGCTTCCTGGCGGGCGAGGGGAAGCGCTCGTTCCTGGCCCGTCACGCGGGGCTCGGCGAGAGCCCCGGAGAGATCGTGGACTCGCGCGGAAACGTGGTCGGCCGTCACCCGGGCTTTCACAACTTCACGGTCGGGCAGCGGCGCGGGATCGGGATCGGCGGCGGCGCGCCGCTCTACGTGCTGCGTACGGATGCGAGCGAGAACCGCGTGGTTGTGGGCGCCCGTGAGGACCTCGCCCGCAGGCGGGTGCGGGTCCGCGACGCCCATCTGCGCCGTCCGGGCGAGCGCGTGGACAGCGTGAAGCTCCGCTATCGCTCACGGCCGATCGATTGCGCGGTGAGCGCGTCGGCCGGCCGCCACGACGAGCTCTGGCTCGAGCTCGCCGAGCCGGCCTTCGGTGTGGCGCCCGGCCAGACCGCCTGCCTCATGGACGGCGCGATGGTTGTGGGCCACGCGACCATCGCCTCGTAGACCCCGTCGCTACCTAGACTGCAGCGGGTGTCCGCTGACCAGCTAACGCACAACTTCCCTTCCCCATGAAGATCAGCGAGATCCGCGAGGCGTACCTCTCGTTCTTCGAGGAGCGTGGCCATCTGCGCGTGCCGTCGGCGTCGTTGATCCCGGCGCCCGAGGACACGTCGACGCTGCTGACCGTCGCCGGGATGCAGCCGTTCAAGCCGTACTTCCGCGGCGATTCCGAGCCGCCGAGCAATCGGCTCACCTCGGTTCAGAAGTGCTTCCGCACGCCCGACATCGACGAGGTGGGCAACACCCGCCGGCACCTCACCTTCTTCGAGATGCTCGGCAACTGGAGCTTCGCGGACTACTTCAAGGAGCAGTCGATCGCCTGGGGGCTCGAGCTCTCCGTGGAGGTCTTCGGGCTCGACAAGGACCGCATCTGGCCGAGCGTCTTCGGCGGCGACGACGAGCTCGGGCTCGGCCCCGACGAGGAGTCGATCGAGATCTGGAAGAGCCATGGGATCCCGGACGACCGGATCGTGCTGCTGCCGCGCTCGGAGAACTTCTGGCAGGCGGGGGAGACCGGCCCCTGTGGCCCGTGCTCCGAGATGTACCTGGATCGCGGGCGTGAGTTCGGCGGCGACGACGAGCGGCCGGGCGACGACACGGACCGCTATCTCGAGTACTGGAACCACGTCTTCATGAGCTACGAGCTCCACGCCGACGGCTCGCTCACCAAGCTGCCGGCGAACAACGTCGATACCGGCCTGGGCCTGGAGCGGATGGCGTCGATCCTCCAAAACGTCGACTCGGTGTTCCAGACGGATGCCTTCAGCCCGCTGATCGAGCTCGCCGAGGAGATGAGCGCACGTTCCTACGAGCAGGACCGGGCGACAACGAGGGCGATGCGGATCATCGCCGACCACTCGCGCGGCATGACGTTCCTGATCGCGGATGGCGTCGTCCCGTCCAACGAGGACCGGGGCTACGTCCTGCGCCGGGTGATGCGTCGCGCGATCCAGCAGGGGCGGGTGCTGGGGCTGGAGTCTCCGTGGCTCGGAAGATTCGCGGAGCGGGCGATCGAGATGATGGGCGACGCGTATCCGGAGCTGGCCTCCGAGCGCGACACGATCATGCGCTGGGTCGGCGACGAGGAGGCGGCGTTCGGCCGCACCCTCGACCGCGGCACGCAGCTGCTCGAGCAGCTCGTCGCGCAGGCCGAGGAGCAGGAGACGTCGTGGATCGACGCGGAGGAGGCGTTCAAGCTCCACGACACCTACGGCTTTCCCTACGACCTGACCAGGGAGCTCCTTGCCGAACGGGGTCTGTCGGTCGACGACGCCGGCTTCGAGGCGCTGATGGAGAAGCAGCGCATCCGCGCCCGTACCGGGGCTGAGCCGGCGGTCAAGGACCGCCACCAGGCCGTGATGTCCTTCGCGCAGGCGGCTCCCCCGTCGACGTTCGTCGGCTACGAGGTGCTCGGCACCGAGACCGCGGTCGCGGCGGCCGATTCGGCGCTGATCAAGCTCGAGGAGAGCCCGTTCTACCCCGAGGGAGGTGGCCAGGTGTCCGACTCGGGCTCGGTCAGCTGGGATGGCCAGGGCGCTCGGGTCGCCGACGTGTACCGGCTGGGCGACGACCAGGTGATCCGCCTGGACGAGTCCGGCCCGGCCCCGGAGCCCGGCTCACGGGTGCGTGCCGAGGTGGACCATTCAAGGCGGCACGCGACGATGCGAAACCACACCGCGACGCACCTGCTGCACGCGGCGCTCAGGGAGCGGCTCGGCGCCCACGTCCGCCAGGCCGGCTCGGCCGTGCGGCCGGACAAGCTGCGCTTCGACTTCACCCACGGCGCGGCGCTCAGCCCGGATGAGGTGCGCCAGGTCGAGGATCGCGTCAACGAGTGGATCAAGGCCTCGAGGCCGGTTCGCGCGATGCAGATGAGCCGCCAAGAGGCCGAGGAGCTCGGTGCGATGGCGCTGTTCGGCGAGAAGTACGGCGACTGGGTGCGGGTGATCGAGGTCGACGACGTCTCGCGCGAGCTCTGCGGGGGTACCCACGTTGCGAACACTGCGGAGATCGGCATCTTCGCCATCGTCTCCGAGGGGTCGAGCGCAGCCAACGTGCGGCGGATCGAGGCGATCACCGGGCCCGCGGCGATCGACTGGTTTCGCGAGCGAAGCGACGCGCTCACCCAGGCCGGCGCGGCCTTGGGTTCCCCGCGCGAGCCGCTGCGGGCAGCCGAGCGTGCGGCGGAGCGCCTCAAGCAGCTGGAGAAGCAGGCCGCCGCCGAGCAGCGGCGCGGCGCCGGCGAGGAGGCGGAGGAGCTCGCGTCGAGCGCGGCAGACGTCGGCGGCGTGAAGGTCGTGACCGCGCAGCGCGACGGCGTCGATCAGCGCGCCCTGCTGAACCTCGCCGACCAGGTGAAGGCCAAGTTGGGGGACGGCGCGGTGGTGCTGGGTGGCGCCAACGACGGGCGCGTGGCCCTGGTTGCCAGCTTCACCCGCGGCGCAGTCGAGCGCGGATTGTCGGCGGCTGACGTGATCCGCGGCGCGGCCGAGGTGATCGGCGGCGGAGGCGGTGGCCGCGCCGACGTCGCGCAGGCCGGCGGCCGGGACGCCGAGCGCCTCGACGAGGCTCTCGTGGCCGCCCGCGAGGCGATCGAGCGGACGCTCGGCGCCTAGCTCTCCTACGCCGATGCGAGTGCTTGCGATCGACCACGGAGAGGCACGCGCCGGGTGCGCCGTTTCAGACCCCACTGGTACGATCGCCCGCCCGCTGGGTGTGATCGAGCCTCCGGATCCGCAGGAAGTCGCGGAGCTGGCGGCCGAGCACGGCGCGGATCTTGTTGTAGTCGGTCTGCCGGTCTCGTTGAATGGGGCCGAGGGAAAGCAGGCGGCCGACGCGCGGGCGTTCAGGGATGAGCTCGCGACGATCCTGGATGTTCCCGTGGAGACCTACGACGAGCGACTGACCACGCGACTTGCCGAGAGCTCGGCCCGTGCCGGGGCGAGCGCCCCGGCGGATGCGCTGGCGGCCGCGCACCTGCTCGAGAGCTACCTGCGCCACATGGGCCCCGGCCGGTGATGGACGAATACAGCGATCCTTTCGCGGAGGAGCAGGCCGAGCAGGAGCGCCGCCGGCGCCGCGCCGCGCGCGAGGCCCGCAGGCGTGAGGGCCGCGCGCGGAGCGAGCAGCAGGGCGCGCTCGCCGATCGCGTCAAGGGCATGCTGTCGGGCTCCGAGGCAGGCGGGACCGAGGGCCCGGACCCTCGCATCGGCGCCTCGCCCGGGGCGCGCTCGGCGCCCCCGGACCCGGAGGCGGGCGGTGAGCCGCCGGCGCCGCCGCCACCTCGACCGCCGCGAACCGCGCTGAGCCCGCGTGAGCCTCCGCCTCCGCGCCGCCCGCAGAACATGCGGCGGCGGCGCATCATCGGGGCGGTGATCGTGGTGATCGTCGCCATCGGCATCGTTGCCGCTGCGGCCGCCGCGATCCACCACTTCTCGGCGGGCAGCTCCGATTCGTCGCCGAAGCAGGCCGCTGGGAAGCCGGTCAAGAAGGTCACCATCCCCGAGGGATACGACCGCCGCGCGATCGCCGATCTCGCGAAGAAGGACGGCATCACGGGCGACTACATGAAGGCCAGCGAGAGCTTCAAGGGCTTTGACCCGGACAAGTACGGCGCAAAGAACCCGCCCAGTCTCGAGGGGTTCCTGTTCCCCGCCACGTACGAGCTGCCGCACAAGCCGAACGTCGACGACCTGATCGGCCGGCAGCTCGACGCCTTCAAGCAGTACATGAGCCAGGTGAACCTGAAGTACGCGAAGTCGAAGAACCTGACGCCGTACGACGTGCTGACCATCGCGTCCATGATCGAGCGCGAGGCGGTGGTGGACAAGGACCGCAAGAAGATCGCGGCGGTGATCTACAACCGCCTCAGCCAGGGGATGTCGCTGCAGATCGACGCGACGATCCGCTTCGCCGAGAACAACTGGACGAAGCCCCTCACCGAGTCCGACCTCCACATCAGCTCGCCGTACAACACCTACGAGAACACGGGCCTGCCGCCCACGCCGATCGGCAACCCCGGCCTCGCGTCGATCGAGGCCGCCGCGCGTCCGGCCAGCGTGAACTACCTGTACTACGTCGCCAAGCCGAACGGCTGCGGCCACTTCTTCACGGCCTCGTTCTCCGCGTTCCAGGCCGCGCAGGACCGCTACAACTCCGCGCGCGAGGCGGCCGGCGGCAACTCGCCGACCAACTGTCCGTAGCCCCCGGGCGTCCATCGAGCGCCCCCGTAGCATCGGCCTATGCCGAAGCGCCTCGCGGTCCTTGGCCAGCCCATCTCCCATTCGCGCTCTCCCGCGATGCACACCGCCGCGCTCGCGGAGCTCGGCCTGGCGGATGAGTGGACCTACGAGGCGATCGAGGTCTCGCCGCAGGGCTTCGACGAGCGGGTGCGCGCGATGCCGGGCGAGGGGTTCGTGGGCGCCAACGTCACGGTGCCGCACAAGCTCGCGGCTCTGGCGATCTCCGACGAGGCTTCTGAGGCCGCCCGCGCGATCGGCGCCGCCAACACGCTGACCTTCGCGGACGGGCGGATCGCCGCCGAGAACACCGATGCGGCCGGCCTCCTCGACGCACTGCCCGAATCTCCGTCCGGATCCCGCGCTCTCGTGCTCGGCGCCGGAGGGTCGGCGCGCGCCGTCGTGTGGGCCCTCGTCGACGCCGGCACCGACGTCGCGATCTGGAACCGCACCTCCGAGAAGGCCGCCCACCTTGCGCGTGAGCTGGGCGCCGCGGCGACCGAAACGGTCGATCCGGCCGATTTCGACCTGCTCGTGAACGCGACGACCGTGGGCATGGGAGCGTCCACCCAGGCGTCCTCGGACCTAAAGAGCCTGCCAATCGATGCCGATGCCCTCGGTGAAAGACACCAGTTGGTGGACCTCGCCTACGGGGCGGTGGAGACGGAGCTCGTTCGCGCGGCAACCGCGCGAGGGGCGCGCGTCGTCGACGGGCTCGAGGTGCTGGTTCGCCAGGGGGCTGCCTCCCTGGAGATCTGGACGGGAATGGACCCGCCGATCGAGGTGATGAGGCGGGCCGTCCGTTCGGACCGATGGCAAACGAGAACCGACCCGGATACCTGAGACCGGTCCCCTCCGGGGACGAGGCGACGGCGAAGCACCTCGAGGACGAGGCGCAGGCCGGCAACGGCGTCACCGCGCCCATGCAGCGCGGCCACTCGGGCATGTTCGTGACCGACGTCGTGGTCGAGCTCGGTTACGCGAGCCGCGAGCAGGTCGACGAAGTGGTGAATGAGGCGCGGGTGGCCGGCCGGGCGCCCGAGTCGCTGCTTCGCGACTACCAGGTGATCGACGGCGACCAGCTCTCGCGGGCGATCGCCGAGCGCTACGGGCTCGACCACGTCGACCTCAGCGTCTACAAGGTCGACATGGGGGCGGCGAACCTGCTCTCGATGAGCGGCGCGCGCCGCTACCAGGCGCTGCCGGTCGGCTACGTGGACACCGAGACGCTGCTGCTCGCCATGGCCGACCCGGCCAACGTCCTCGCGGTGGACGACATCCAGATGATGACCGGCCTGCGGTGCCGGGTCGCGGTGGCGGCGGAGGAGGACATCGACGCGCTGATCAGCCGTATGAACCGGCTCGAGCACGCCGTCAGCGATGCGGTCTCCGAAGAGGAGGAGGTCGAGGGCGAGGCCGAGATCACCGAGCTCCACGAGACGGCGGAGGACGCCCCGGTGATCAAGCTCGTCCATTCGGTGCTCGCGCAGGCGGTGAACGAGGGTGCCTCCGACATCCACTTCGAGGCCGAGGAGGACGAGATGCGGGTGCGCTTCCGTGTCGACGGTGTGCTGTATGAGTCGGCGCGGGTGCCGAAGCGGATGATCGCCGGCGTCGTCTCCCGGGTGAAGCTGATGGCGGACATGGACATCGCCGAGAAGCGGATCCCCCAGGACGGCCGGGTGGGCGTGACCGTTGACGACCGCAAGGTCGACCTGCGCGTCACGACACTGCCCACGCAGCGGGGGGAGGGGGCGTCGGTGCGCATCCTCGACAAGGAGCAGGCGCTTCGCACCCTCGACGAGCTCGGCATGGACGGCGAGCCCCGGACCAGGTTCGAGTCCACCGTCCAGCGCCCCTACGGCGCCGTTCTCGTGACCGGGCCCACGGGCTCCGGCAAGTCGACGACCCTCTACGCGGCGCTGCTGGAGCTCAACGCAGTCGAGCGCAACATCATCACGATCGAGGACCCGGTCGAATACCGGATGGCCGGCATCAACCAGATGAACGTCAACCGCAAGGCGGGGCTCACCTTCGCCACGGGACTGCGGTCGATCCTCCGCGCCGACCCCGACGTGATCATGGTCGGCGAGATCCGCGACGCCGAGACGGCGCGGATCGCGGTGGAGTCGGCGCTCACGGGCCACATGGTCCTGAGCACGCTTCACACAAACGATGCCCCGGGCGCCATCGCCCGCCTCGCCGAGATGGGGATCGAGAGCTTCCTGACCGCCTCGGCGGTGGAGTGCGTGGTCGCCCAGCGCCTCGCGCGCCAGCTCTGCACCCACTGCAAGCGGCGCACGGTGATCCCGCAGAGGGCCCTGGTCGAGTCGGGCTTCAGGGTGGGCGCCGACCTGGAGGCCTACGAGCCCGTGGGCTGTGCTCGATGCTCGCACAGCGGTTACCGCGGCCGGATCGGCCTCTTCTCGGTGATGGTGATGAGCGAGGAGATCAAGTCGCTGACCGTCCAGCGAGCCCCGGAGTCCGAGATCTCAGAGGTCGCCCGCTCCCAGGGCATGATCACCGTGCGCGAGGACGGCCTGCAGAAGGCCCGCGCGGGCGTCACCTCGATCGAAGAAATCGCGCGAGTCACGACGTAGCGGCTTCGTCGTCCTTACGGCGCATCTGACGCTTTCGCGACCCTCCCGTCCCACTTTCGACACAAAGCGGTGTTGAACGGGCAATGAGGGCAGGCCACCATCGGCCACATGGCCGGGTCAAGTGAATCTATTCCCGGAAACCGGGAACGGATCAACGCGACCCAGGTCCCGCGGCTTGTCCTGGAGCTCGCCGAGCGCCAGTGGGGCGTTGCGGCCCATTGGCAGCTAAAGAAGCGCGGGCTGAGCACCTCCGCGATCGGGCGCCGGTCGGCGTCGGGCAGATTGCATCGGATCTACCCCGGTGTCTATGCCGTCGGCCACCGAGCGCTCTGTACCGAGGGCCGGCTGCTCGCCGCGATCCTCTACGCCGGCCCCGGCGCCGCCCTTAGCCACGCGAGCGCCACGCACTGGTGGGAGCCCTTGCCCTCATTGCCCCACACCGTCGATGTCACAAGCCCACGCCAACGGAGATCGTTACCCGGTGTCCGGGTGCACCGAGCAACGACCGTCGAGCGCCTCATCCACCGCGGCCTGCCGGTCACCCCGGTGGCCCGCACGCTGCTCGACTTCGCCTCGGTCGCCCCACTTACGAACGTACGTAAGGCGGTGGCCAAGGCCGACTTCAAGCGCCTCATCGACCTCGAGGCGATCGACGCGATCACCGGCGTCGGTCGCCCCGGCTCCGCCAGGCTGAAGCGAGCCCTCTCCCTTCATCGCCCCGAGTACGCCCGCACGCTGAGCCCACGTGAGGATCTACTTCTCGACCTCTGCCGCCGCCATCGCATTCCGATGCCGGAGGTCAACGTCCCGATCGGGCCGTACAAGGTCGACGCCCTGTGGCGAGGTGAGCGGCTGGTGGTCGAGGTGGACGGCGGCGACGGGCACGGAACGGTCGCCCAGATGCGCAGCGATCGCGAGCGCGACCTGTGGCTGCGCGACACCGGCTTCACCGTCAATCGCTACAGCGGCGTGCAGCTGACCGGCAGCCGCCGTGCGGTCGCCACCGATATCCGGCGGGCGCTAGAGAGTCGCCCCTAGGCGTGCACGACGCACATCGGGCTCTCGGAGCCGTCCGCCGGGAACGCCTTCGCCAGGGCCTTCGCGATCAGCTGGGCTCGCGCCGCATACCCCGGCGAGGTGTAGTGGATGCCGTCCGGGATGTACCAGGAGTCCTTGGCGGCCGAGGCCCAGTCGAAGATGCGCATGTTCGGGTACTTGGAGCAGGCGTTCTCGAGGGCGCTGTTCCACTGCTCCATGTTCGTCTCCGCGTAGGGGCCGCTTCCGACCAGCGACTTCACGTTCACCCACATCACCGGCTGGTTGCCGATCACGGACATCATCCGGTCGATCCGCGTGGAGAGCGCGATCGAGGAGCCTACGTAGACGTCGGCGGTGTCGTTGGTGCCGAGCGCGAGGACCCAGCAGCCGTCGTAGCCCTGGTTGATCAGGCTGCGGGCGACCTCCTGTGCGTTGGTGCCGCCCTGGAGCGTCTCGACGATCGACGTCGCCCCCGAGATCTCCATGTGCTGGTCCCTGACCCCCTGGTGTGCGTAGCGCGCCTCGATGCGATCGGCGCGCTTGGGCAGGTAGCTATGCGAGACCAGGCCCTCCGACGTGGAGTCCCCGATGTGCACCACCGACTTGCAGGAGGTGCCGTGCGACGGCGCCGTGCTCGTCGGGGTGGTGGCGGTGGTCGTGCGTGAGATGGTCCCGCCGGTCAGCGCCGCCTGCGCGTCCGCGTTCGAGTCCTGCGCCGTGAGGAAGCCGAAATGCGTCGGAGGGGCCGCTCCGGCCAGGCCGACGCAGGCGAGGAGAAGCGTGGCCAGAGCGACGCCTACGGCCACGCGGGCCTGCCGCGGGAGCGCCTTCGGCTTCCAGCTGCCGTCCTTGATTCGGCCCCAGAGGCGTCCGAGGGCGCCGTGGCGGACGGGCTCCTCGATAAAGCGCCAGGACAGCGCGGCGATGCCGATGCTCGCCGCGACCTGAAGCGCGGCGCGGAGCGGGTCGACGCCGCTCGTGACAGTGGGCGTGGTCAACACGATGATCGGGAACATCCACAGGTAGATGCCGTACGAGCGCACGCCGATCCACCGCAGCGGCTTCCAGCCCAGCGCGGGGCCGAGACGCGTGGCCGGGTGCACCAGGGCGGCGATGACGAACACGGTGGCCACCGACAGCACCACCATCCCGCCCTGGTAGAGGAACGGCGAGAAGTCGTTGGTGCGCCAGATGAGGACCGCGATCACGACCAGCCCGCCGACCCCCAGCCCGTCCAGTATCCGGCGCGCGCCGATGCTCACGTTCGTGGTCAGATGGCGGCTCGGCCACACCATCGCCAGCGCGGCGCCGAAGAGAAGCCCGAACGCGCGCGTATCGGTGCCGTCGTACACGCGCGTGGAGTCGAACCCCGGGTGGTAGAGGACCGCCATCAAGATCGCCGACGCCGCGGCGAGCCCCAGGGTGACGAGAGCCAGGCGGGGCCGGATGCCCGTGGACGACTCCGGCTCCCTGACGAAGCGAAGGCCTCCGATCAGGAGCCAGGGCCAGACGAGGTAGAACTGCTCCTCGACTCCGAGCGACCACAGGTTGCCCAGCGGGGAGGGTGGGGCGAAGCGCGCGAAGTAGGAGACGTGCTGGTCGATCAGCCACCAGTTGTTGACGTAGAGCGCGGAGGAGATGACCGCGCCGCGAAGGTGGTCGAGCTGCGACGGGTCGGCGATCGTGATCCAGGCGGTGACCACGATCAGCATCACGAACAGCGCCGGCAGCAGCCGCCGCGCACGGCGAAGCCAGAAGTTGCCGAGAGTCATCCGCCCGCCGTACCACTGCCCGAGCAGCAGGTCGGTGATCAGGTAGCCGCTCAGCGTGAAGAAGACCGCGACGCCGAGAAGGCCGCCGGGCGCCCAGCCGAAGCCAAGGTGGTAGGCGATCACCGCGAGCACAGCGATTGCCCGGAGCCCATCCAGGCCCGGCATGTACCGCTGGTTGCGTTGGATTGGCTCAGGCATCCCGCCGCGTCCGAAAATGCTAGGACGTGCCGGTCGATCCGGCGCCTGCCCGGTCGCGTTCGTGACAAATCGCCCACGACGCACGCTCACGCCCACGCGACGCCCACCGGCAGTGCGTCCGCTGCGGGTGTCGAGAGCTAAAGGCCCACGCTGAGGCGACGATCTACGAGGCGATGAGCATCGACTTCGCCGCCGTGCTTACGAAGATGGTGGAGGTCCGCGCCTCCGACGTTCACCTCACGCCGGGCTTCCCGCCCGCGCTGCGCGTCCGCGGGCGCATCGTCCCGATGGACGACTACCCGCAGCTGGGCCCGCAGGACACGCGCGAGATCGTCTACTCGATCCTCAACGACTCGCAGCGCAAGCGCTTCGAGAACCAGCAGCAGCTCGACTTCGCCTACGCGATCCCGGGCGTCGCCCGTTTCCGCGTCAACACCTTCTTCCAGCGCGGCGCGATCTCCGCCGCCTTCCGCCACATCCCGGCCGAGATCGAGAGCCTCGACTCGCTCGGACTGCCGGCGGTGCTCGAGGAGTTCACCCGCAAGCCGCGTGGCTTCGTCCTCCTGACGGGGCCGACGGGCTCCGGCAAGTCGACCACGCTCGCGTCGATGGTCGACATGATCAACGGGGAGCGCGAGGAGCACATCCTCACGATCGAGGACCCGATCGAGTTCCTGCACTCGCACCGCAAGTGCATCGTCAACCAGCGCGAGATCGGCGCTGACGCGCAGGACTTCTCGGTGGCGCTGAAGGCCGCCCTGCGCGAGGACCCCGACGTGATCCTCGTCGGCGAGATGCGTGACCTGGAGACGATCTCGACGGCCCTGACCGCAGCCGAGACCGGCCACCTCGTCTTCGCCACCCTCCACACGCAGTCGACCGCGCAGACCGTCGACCGGATCATCGACGTCTTCCCACCGCACCAGCAGCACCAGGTGCGGATGCAGCTGTCGATTGCGCTTCAGGGGATCGTCACCCAGCAGCTCCTGCCGACGGCCGACGGTTCGGCGCGGGTCGTCGCCTGCGAGATCCTCGTCCCGACCCCCGCGATCAGGAACCTGATCCGCGAGGGAAAGACGCACCAGATCTACTCGGCGCTGCAGACCTCCGGCGCGGTTGGCATGCAGACGATGGACGCCCACCTGGCCCAGCTCGTGCGCAGCGGCAAGGTCAACCGCAAGCTGGCCGAGCAGCGCGCCTCCGTGCCAGAGGAGCTCAAGCGGCTACTGAGTGGGGTGGGGGGCACGGCAGTGCCGACCAACGGGCGCTCCACCGTTGAGGCCTACTCGTGAGCACGTTCGCCTTCCGTGCCGTCGACCTCGCCGGCGTCCCGGCGCGGGGCGAGATGGACGCGTCCTCCAAGTCCGTCGTCTCCGACCAGCTTCGCCAGCGCGGCCTGATCGTCCTCGACATCAGCCAGAAGCGGGAGGCGATGAAGCTCGAGAGCATCTTCCAGCGCTTCAAGAGCGTCAACCTGCGGGCGCTCGCGGTCTTCTCGAGGCAGTTTGCGACTCTGATCGCCTCCGGCATGCCGATGCTCCGCTCGCTGTACACGCTGGAGCAGCAGACCGAGGACGAAATGCTCAGGGAGGCGATCGTCGCCGTTCGCGAGAACGTGGAGGCCGGCAGCTCGATCGCCCAGGCGATGGAGTCGCAGCCGGGGGTGTTCGATCCGCTCTACCGCTCGGTCGTCAAGGCGGGTGAGGATTCAGGGCGGTTGGAGGAGGCCCTCGACCGCGTCGCCAACCAGCTCGAGCGCCTGGATGCGCTCAGGCGCCAGGTGCGCTCCGCGATGACGTACCCAGCTTTGGTCTTCGGCCTCGCACTGATCGTGATGCTGGTGGTCGTCGCCGTGATCGTGCCGGTGTTCGTCGGCATCTTCCAGCAGATTGCCGCAGATCACCCAACCGAGGACACGAGCCTCCCGATCATGACGCAGATGACGGTGGCCATATCCGATTTCGTGCGACATCAGTGGTACATCCTCATCGGAGGAGCGGCTGCGGGTACGTACGGCTTCCTTCGATGGAAGAAGACCGATCGGGGTCGCCTTCGATGGGACCGCGTCAAGCTACGTATCCCACGGATCGGCGACGTGGTGCAGAAGGTTGCGCTCGCGCGCTGGTCCCGCACGTTCTCGGGCATGATCTCGTCGGGCGTCCCAATCCTCCAGGCGATCGAGATCTCGGGCGGAACGGCAGGAAACGCCGTCATCGGCCAGGCAATGGACGACGTCTACGCGTCGGTCAAGCGGGGCGGGACGATCGCGGGTCCGATGGCAGAGCATGAGGTCTTTCCGCCGATGGTCGAGCACATGGTGTCCGTGGGGGAGGAGTCGGGCCAGCTGGAGACGATGCTGGCCAAGATCGCGGACTTCTATGAGACGGAGGTAGACGCCAAGATCAAGGCCCTGACCTCCCTGATCGAGCCCGTGATGATCATCCTGGTCGGAGGCGTCGTCGGCTTCATCGTGATCTCAATGTACCTGCCGATCTTCAGCCTCTACGACAAGATCCGGTAGGCGGCGGCGGCGGCTGTGAGTTTCGCTCGGAAACTTCAAATTCCGGGTTGAAACTTCAAGAAACTTCAAAAGCGCCCCGAAACTTCAAGAGGCACGAAGGCGTCGAGATCTAATCCGACTCACTTCCGCTTTCACGCGAGGCTGTCGCACAAAGGGTCCTCGCGACATGCACCCCTAACGAGGCTCAGATAGCGACTGGATCGACTGGGCAGCCGGCCTGCAGGACGCGCGCCTGGTGGACGAGGCCGACGTTGTCCGGAGTGTTAACCCGTGCGGAGATCGGCTCCGATCGCCCCGGGTTGGGTTTATGCGACAGCCGCACGCGAAAGCAGAAGCGAGTAAGGCGCGCTCCACAGTATCGTCGGCCCGGTGCCGACCAATCGCTCTGCCCCACGCGGCCCCGTGATCCCCGTCCTGACCTATCCAGACGTTCGCGCGGCGGTGGACTGGATGGTCGAGGCACTTGGATTCGTCGAGCAGGTCTGGATCGGTCCGAACCATCGAGCGCAGCTCAGCTTCGGCGATGGATCGCTGATCGTCGCCGACGCGACGCGCGAGCGGGTCCTTCCGACTGACGGCGAGGTGACCCAGTCGGTGATGCTCCGCGTGGAGGACGCGGCGAGTGTCTGCAAGCGGGTCGCGGAAAACGGCGCGAGCATCGTCGACGAGCCGACGGACTTCGAGTTCGGAGAGCGCCAGTGCTCGTTCGTCGATCCCTGGGATCACCGCTGGACGCTTACCCAGACGCTGCGCGACGTGGCTCCCGAAGACTGGGGCGGCAGGTCCGGGGCATCGTAGTCAGCGGCCCCGCCGCTGACATGAGCGGGCCAGGCACTTCTGCTTTTCGCGCGAAGGGGCAGTCGGTGATTCACTAAGGCTTTCGGCAGATTCAGTGCGTCGCGGGACGTTCCGTGAGCACGGCATCCCCGGCATTGATCCCTGTGCGTATGACTTCCGGATAGCTGGGGTCGGCGCCGTAGCCGCGATCATCGGGTCGAGCTCCTCGAAGTCACCGCCCGTCGTGGTGATCTCGGCGGCGACGATGATCTGATCCTCGGTGGTGACCGCCTGGGCGTTGTAGGTGGGGATGAAGTTGCGCCCGAACTTCATCCGCCGCGCCTCTGTCAGCCGCCGCCGGCAGGTCTCAAGCGCTCGGACCGGTCGCGGCGCACTGGCTCGGGCCTGGAGGCGCGCTCGCGATCGAGCTCCTCCTTGGCCTCGCGAAGCCAGGCCCGGCGGCCGTGGCTCGTGCGAAGCCCCTCGGGCAGCTCGTCGCCGCGGGCGTCGCCGTGGAGCTCGTCCTCGGCGGCGTCCGCGGCCGCGATCTGCTCGTAGGTGCGGAGCGCTCCGTCGGAGGCGTCGGCGGCGAGCTTTGTGCCGTCGACCGCGACGACGCTGACGTCGACGATCCCGGCCTTGGCGGACACGTGGCCCCGTCGGAGCATTGGTGATCCTGACCGGACCGGAGTTCGGAACGTTGACCGAGTCGAACGTTTGCGTGTCCCAGACATAGTTCTGGCGCAAGATCGCAAACAGCCCGGTTGAGCGGTCCTCGGCATCAGCGCCGGCGCAGACGTCGGTGAGTCGGCGACGGCTGCTGACCTCCCATTCGGTGTGGGTGGGCCAGATCAGCTCGGTTGAGCAGCGATGGAGTCGGGCTGCTTCGCCCCTCCCCGGTGGGCCTACTTCAGCATCGGCCACGATGTATTGAGGTCGCCGCCGAGGTGCCCTTGACCCGGAAGGCGTGCCGTGGATTGCCGACCCACCCGGCACGCGGCACTTGCGGGGCGGGCGCGGGACGCCGCATTGCGCTATTGATCTGCCAGCGAGCCACTCGGCTCGTGAGTCGAACGGGACCGAGAGAACGGGAGCATCGATGAACTCGACGACACGATCGACGGCGGCCGTCCTGAGCCTGCTCGCATTGCTCGCACTCGCGGGCTGCGGCGGCGGAAGCGGCGGCAACGAGACCACGACGAGCAACACGGACAGCACGAGCGAATCGGGGACCGGCGAGTCCTCCGGCATCACGGCGACCCCGATCAACCTCCGCAAGCTCCCGCTCGGGGACGACATGTACAAGACCGACGGTCCCAAGGCCGGCTACGTCTACTCATGCATCACCAACTTCAACGGCAGCGGCGCTTTCGAGCAGGGGCCGTGGATCGACGCGAAGGCCGGGACCTGGAACCTGAACAAGAAGATCTACGTCCAGGGGCACGTCCACTGGGACTCCCAATTCGACGAGCACGTCTCCGGCTCCGAGCGCGACCTCGAGGGCAACGGCCTGCCGCCGCAGACGTCCGGCGTCTTCCCGGTCAAGTCGTCCGATCCGGCCTACCAGTACGACCGGAACCCGAACTCAATCGCCGCCTACACGCTGAACGCGAGCCTGCCCGCGAACCCGAAGCGGGCCACGAAGCCGAGCTGCGTCGGCGGCACCATCGGCGTGATGAAGAACGGCGTCGCGCTGTTCAGCGCATTCGACGCGGGCGGCCGCGACGCCGTCGCCACCGAGATCCAGGATCACTGCGATGCCCATCCGGAGAGGACCGGCCAGTACCACTACCACGGGCTCTCGACCTGCCTCTACGACTACAAGGAGGCCGATGCACCACGCTCGGAGCTGCTCGGCTGGGCTCTCGACGGCTACGGCATCTACGTCGAACGCGACTCGGAGGGAACGATGCTCTCCAGTGCTGACCTCGACGTCTGTCACGGCCGCACGAGCAAGGTCAAGTGGAACGGGAAGAAGCAGCGCATCTACCACTACGACATGACCCTCGACTTCCCCTATGCGGTCGCCTGCTACCGCGGAACCCCGATCACGCAGGCCGAGGGCCTGACCATCGGGGGGCCGGGCGGTACGGGCCCCTAGGCCCGGACTCCTCAGCGCCTTCGACGCCCCAAGCGAATGTCCGCGAGGGCTGGGGGCCGCGCTAGGACATCGCCTCCTTGGTGCCGCGCCGGATCAGCCAGATGTTGACCGGGTAAGTCGTCGCGAACCCGAGGCACATCCCCACCTGCATCAGAAACCAGTAGGAGGCCGTCGTCGGCGGGAGGTGCGGGTTCGTGAACAGGACCAGCTGCATGATCGCCATCCAGCCGAAGAGGCCGACCTCGAAGGCCGTCAGCGACAGCGCGTCGGCCTTGAACGCTCGGCCCAGCACCAGCCCGCGTGAGAGGTCCGGCCGCATCGGGCTGATCGACCAGAACTGGAAGGCGATCCCGAGGGCGAAGGCGAAGCTGTAGTCGAAGACGTACTCGTAGGGGAGCGCGAGCCCCGCGATCGCGAGGGCCGTGGCAAAGACGATCCAGGTGGCGATGATGTCGCCGAGCGTGCAGCCGGCGCCGCAGTGGCTGGCACCGACGGCGACGCGCACGCCGAACGGGCGCGGCCCCGCCTCGCCGTGCTCCGCCTCGTAGCGAGGGCTCTTCGGCCGGCCCCAGTGCCAGTACGCCCACAGTCCCAGCGGTCCCGTGTAGAGCGCGGTGATCGGCCAGACCGCCTCCATCACGGCCATCCGCTGGCGATATCCGCGCCCGAACATGTCCCAGGCGATCACGGCCGCGCAGACCGCGGCCACGGCGAGCGAGATCCTGGCGAGCGTTTCGAGCCAGTCCGGCGGCATGCCCGCCCCAGGAAATCAGACCGTGTCGTCCAGGAAGCGCGCGTGGCGGCGGTCTGACGGTTGTTGCCCGCGCGGCGCTCGCAGTGAGCGGACGGCGACCGAGCGTGCGACCGCCGCCGTCGCGGACTCCTGGATCACGGAAGGGCGGCGGGTGATCAGCGCCCTGCTGGCCGCGGCGGCGGCCGGCAGGCCGGCAGGCCGCCGGTGTACCCGGTCGGCGAAGGCGGACCTTCCGGGCAATCCCGCTGTTGACACCGGAACCTCTCCCCGCGGGAGAGGGAGGGCCGATGCACGCTACTTTGCTTCTAACTAAGCGGCGAGAGCGAACTCATGGTCCGCAGTTCTTGGTTTTCCCCGGGCCTTACGAGGCCTCCAGGAACCTCGACCTGCAATCAGACGCGCGGAACAACCACGTCGAAGCCTGTCGTCCCCATGCTATGTGCATCCCCATCGTAGGCGCGGCGTGCGGCTTGCCGAGCTTGGCCCACAACTGACAGTCGGGTCAGTCGGCGTAGGCGTCCTGATCCAGCTCGACCAGCCAGCCGCGGAGGATCCTGTGGACCTGCTCGGCGCCCACGATCGGCTCCTCAGGGGTCTTCAGACGGGTGGGGTGGCACAGGAACGGGAAGCTCTGGGTCCCGCCCATGCCGCCGTGGGAGCCGACGAACTCCTCGAAGGCGGCGACCTCCTCGGTCTCGGGCCAGTAGCGGCTGTTGACGAGCAGGTCGGGGCAGTGCTCGAAGCCGTCCGTGCGGAGCACGTGCGCGGCGGCGTTCGGGCCGAAGAGGGCGAGCGGGTCGTCGCCTTCGACCGTTCCGGTCTCGAGCGCGTGCGAGCCCGTAGCGCCGAGCACCAGGGGCCCGCGCGACTCCGAGCGAACGAGGACGAAGCCGATGCCCGGATGCCGGCGCAGCGCCTGGACCATGCCTGGGTACACGGCGTCGATGCGCTCCATCGTCAGCCGGCCGGACTCGCGCGGGAAGCTGATCAGGCCCATGGGGCCGGAGGCCAGCACCGCGGCCTCGGGCGGCTCGTCGGCGTCGGCGCGGCCGCTCGCGGCCGCGCTCGAGGAGGGGATGAGGACGACCGCGCCCTCGGCAGCGCGTTTGCGCGTCATCGCCCGCACGGTACGGCCGGCACCGGTGTCGTCGCGGCCGAGCTCGGTCAGCCCGGCGCCCAGATATGCGGAGGCCTCGTCCTCGCCACCGCTCTGCGACTGGGTCACTGCCCGGCCCCCGATCAGATCGGCGACGAGCTGCCCCAGCGTCTGCCCGTAGCGCTGCCGGAAGTTGGCTCCCTGGGACTGGCCGTGGTCTGAGAGCACGACGAGCTCGTAGGGGCGAGGGGCGACGGTGAGCGCCGAGGCGATCCTGCCGATCTGGGCGTCCAGCTTGGCGAGGACCTCGAGCGTGTCGTGGCGCTCGATCCCGGAGTGGTGGGCGACCTCGTCGTAGGCGAGGAACGTCGTGTAGATCACCGGCCTGCCCGCAAGCACGTCGCCGATCACGGCTGCCACCTGCAGGTCGAGCTGAATCGCCGTGGCGTAGGCCCGGAGCGCCGCGTACCTGCGGCTGCGTTCGACGCGAGGGCGGACGTCGCGCCGGCGCTGTCTCGCGGCCGCGCGACGCTCGCGCCAGAAGTCCGCGACCGTCGAGCACGCGGTCTTGACCAGGGCATAGGGCTGTGCGAAGTGGGCCGCGTAGTCGTGTCCAAGCGAATGCCGGCGGACGAGCACCCTGCTCATCGTCAACATCGAGTGCGGCGCGTCGCCGGAGAGCATGTTGGCGCGGCTGGCGCCGTCTGCGCAGAGCAGCCCGCGACCGTTGGAGCGGCGCCGCTCGATCTCCTCGGCGTCATGCGGGTGGTAGGTGATCATCGCCTTGCGCCGCTCCTTCTCCCACCAGCGAAAGGCAGGCACGTCCTCGTTCGAGCCATGCAGGGTGCCCGCCTGGCAGGCGCCCGTCTGCGAGGAGAGGTCGGTCTCCCAGCGCTCGAGCCGGTGGCTGCCGGTCGCGACCCAGCGAGCGAGGTTCGGCATCGTGCCATCGCGCAGCGCGCGGACGACGACCGCGTGCGCGAGGCCGTCGATCTCGAGGGCAGCTTCAACGACTGGACCGAGCGCCTCTGGGCCGAGCTCGGCGGCGCGTCGCCGGCCGCCGGAGAGCGGGACGGCCGGTTCGAGGTCGAGGTGGTCGGGTTGACGCCCGCGGACGGACCGGCAACCGCCTACGGACTGAGCGAGGCCGTGGTGACCGAGACCCGCGAGCTGCAGCGCCGCTACGGCGAGGACCCCTCGAACCGCTCGACGCGCCATCTCGAGATCTACCCGCTCGACGAGGGGGTCCGCTACCGCGCCGGAGATCACCTGCTGGTGATGCCGCAGAACCTCGACACCATGACCTGGTACGTCGGTCGCGCGCTCGGCTTCGACCCCTCGCTCGTCGTTCGGCTGCACAGCGCGAGTGCCGTCGAGACGCCCCTGCCCACCGACGAGCCGATCTCGGCCGCCACCCTGATGGCCGCCTACCTGGACGTGCGCGCGCCCGCGACCCGCGCCGGGATTGAGATTCTCGCCTCGCTCACCGACGACACCACCAAGCGGCGGCGGCTGCGCGAGCTCGCCGACGACGACGAGCGCTACCGCAGCGAGGTGCTCAACCTGCGCCGATCGCTGGTCGACATGGCTCTCGACGACCCCCCGGACAAGCCGATGCCGATCGAGGCGCTGGTCGAAGCCTTCCCCCTGCTCAAGCCGCGGCCCTATTCGATCGCCTCCTCGCCGCGGGTCAACCCGCACCGGATCGACCTCACGGTCGGGGTCCTCGACGAGCCCTCGCTCGCCGGCCACGCGCCCTACCGTGGCGTCACCTCGATCTTCCTCTCCACCCGCCTGGAGTTCCACCGCCTGCTGGTCCGCGTCCGTGATCCCGGCCCCCACTTCCGCCTGCCTGAAGACCCGAAGCAGCCGCTGATCATGATCGCCGCAGGCACCGGTCTCGCGCCCTTCCGCGGCTTCCTCCACGAGCGCGCCGCCCAGCGCCGCGACGGCACCGCGCTCGGTCCGATCCTGCTGTTCCGTGGCTGCCGGCGCCCCGACCACGACCGGATCTACGGAGACGAGCTCGACGCCTGGGTCGCCGACGGGCTGATCGAGCTGGAGGAGGCGTTCTCGAACGAGCCCGGGCGACCGCTCGTCTACGTCCAGGACCGGATCCGCGAGCATGCGGAACGCGTGCTCGAGCTGATCGACGCAGGCGGGCAGGTGCTCGTCTGCGGCAACGTCCGCACGATGGCCCCGGACGTGTGCCGCACGATGGGCGCGATCCGCGCCGAGGCCGACGGCTCGTCGACCGACGACGGCGAGCGCTGGCTGCGCGGTCTGATCGAGAAGGGCCGCTACGTCGAGGACGTCTGGGGCGGCTGAGCCGGAATGCTCAGCTCGCCGGGTGACCTCCGCGGTGCCCATGTTCGTCGCCTCGAGGCGCACGCAATAGCCTTCCGACCAGCGGGCGCTCCAGTTCCTAACCACGAGGTTGCGGAAGCGAGCGCCGCACACCCCAGGACGGAGTCAGGAAGACTCGTGGATCACGTCCTTGATCGTGGTGGCCACAGCGGCCGGGGCGTCGCGCGCGCCTTCGCGTCAGCTCGGCGGCATCTCGGCGAACTGTGGTGCGTCGTCGCCGATGTGGTGCCAGCTGGCCTTGTATGCGACCTGCTGGTGAAAGCTTGGCTCGAGGTCGAGGTCGGGCATCAGTCCCGCGGCGACGAAGTAGACCTCGCCGAGGTCGTCGAAGATGCTGGATCCGCAGTTGCTGCAGAAGTTGCGAGGCGCGAGCTCGCTCTCGTAGGTCTTGACCAGGTCCTCGCCCTTGGTGACCTTGAAGTTCTCCTTTGCCACGACCACGCCCGCAAGGCTCGAGCCCGTCCACCGCTGGCAGCGACTGCAGTGGCAGTAGCCCATTGCCTGGGGATCGTCTAGCTCGTACTCCACGCCCCCGCACAAGCACGCACCCTTAAGCGTTTCAGTCATCGTGAGCCCTCTCCGGTTGGCGTTTGCAATTCGTGGCAAACGCTACCACCGGCAACGCCGATCCTCCTGGTCGGGCGGCGATCAGTCCAGGTCGAACCGGTCCAGGTCCATCACCTTGGTCCACGCGGCGACGAAGTCCTGCACGAACTTCTCGCGCGCGTCGTCGCTCGCGTAGACCTCCGCGAGTGCGCGCAGCTCGGAGTTCGAGCCGAAGACCAGGTCGACGCGGCTGCCGGTCCACTTCACCTCGCCGTTGGCGACGTCGCGGCCCTCGAAGGTCTGCGAATCCTCCGACGTCGGCTTCCACGCCGTGCTCAGGTCGAGCAGGTTGACGAAGAAGTCGTTGGTGAGTGACTCGGGTTTCGTGGTCAAGACGCCCAGCTGCGATCCCTTGGCGTTGGCGCCGAGAACGCGCAGGCCGCCGACGAGGACCGTCATCTCGGGGGCGGTCAGCGTGAGCAGGTTCGCGCGATCGACCAGCAGGTACTCCGCCGGCAGCCGGTGGCCGTTGCCGTTGAAGTTGCGGAACCCGTCCGTGGTCGGCTCGAGCACGGCGAACGCCTCCACGTCGGTCTGCTCCTGCGAGGCGTCGGTGCGACCCGGGGTGAAGGGGACCTCGACCTCGTGGCCCGCGCTCCTCGCGGCCTGCTCGACGGCCGCGCAGCCCCCGAGCACGATCAGGTCGGCGAGCGAGACCTCCTTATCGCCCTGCTGAGCGCCGTTGAACTCGGCCTGGATCTCCTCCAGGGTGCTCAGCACGTTCGCCAGCTCGTCGGGGTCGTTGACACTCCAGCCCTTCTGGGGCTCGAGGCGGATACGGGCCCCGTTGGCGCCGCCGCGCTTGTCGCTGCCGCGAAACGTCGAGGCCGCCGCCCAGGCCGCGGAGACCAGTTGCGAGACCGACAGCCCGGAGGCGAGGATCCGCTCCTTGAGCGAGGCGACGTCCTCGGGCCCGATCAGCTCGTGCGTCACCTCTGGGACCGGGTCCTGCCACAGGAGCTCCTCGGTCGGAACCTCCGGGCCGAGGTAGCGGGTGACGGGCCCCATGTCGCGGTGGGTGAGCTTGAACCACGCCCGAGCGAAGGCGTCCTTGAGCTCCTCCGGATGCTCGAGGAAGCGCCGCGAGATCGGCTCATAGACGGGGTCGAGGCGCAGCGAGAGGTCCGTCGTCAGCATCGTCGGCGTGTGCTTCACCGAGGAATCCTGGGCATCGGGAACGTTGCTCTCGGCGCCCTTCGGCTTGTACTGGTGGGCGCCCGCCGGGCTCTTCGACAGCTCCCACTCGTTGCCGAACAGGATCTCGAGAAAGCTGTTGTCCCACGCGACCGGGGTGTTCGTCCACGCGCCCTCGAGACCGCTCGTGATCGCGTTCGTGCCGTTGCCCGTGTTGTAGGCGTTTCGCCAGCCGAGCCCCTGCTCCTCGAGCGGAGCGCCCTCGGGCTCGGGGCCCACGTACTTGTCCGGGTCCGCCGCGCCGTGGGTCTTGCCGAACGTGTGCCCGCCGACGATCAGCGCCACCGTCTCCTCGTCGTTCATCGCCATGCGGCGGAACGTCTCGCGGATGTCGGTGGCCGCGGCGAGCGGGTCCGGGTTGCCGTTGGGGCCCTCGGGGTTGACGTAGATGAGCCCCATCTGGACGGCGGCCAGCGGATTCTCGAGCTGGCGCTCGCCCGTGTAGCGCTCGTCGCCGAGCCAGGTGGTCTCGGAGCCCCAGTAGACATCCTCGTCCGGCTCCCAGACCTCCTCGCGCCCGCCGCCGAAGCCAAAGGTCCCGAAGCCCATCGATTCCAGGGCGACGTTGCCGGCGAGGACCATCAGGTCCCCCCACGAGAGGTTGCGGCCGTACTTCCGCTTGACCGGCCACAGCAGCCTTCGGGCCTTGTCGAGGTTCGCGTTGTCCGGCCAGCTGTTGAGGGGTGCGAAGCGCTGCTGTGCTTCCCCGGCGCCGCCCCGACCGTCGCTGATCCGGTAGGTGCCCGCGCCGTGCCACGCCATCCGGATGATCAAGGGGCCGTAGTGGCCGTAGTCGGCCGGCCACCAGTCCTGGGAGGTCGTCAAGACCTCCTCGATGTCCCTCTTCACCGCGTCCAGGTCGAGGCTCGCGAAGGCCTCGGCGTAGTTGAACTCCGCTCCCATCGGATTGGCCTCCGCGGGGTTCTTGGCGAGAATCTTCAGGTTGAGCTGGCTCGGCCACCAGTCTCGGTTTCCGGGGCCGTAGGCTGGGCCCGGGGCCGGGGCGTGGACGACCGGGCAGCCCCCGCCGTCCTCGTCGTTCATCTCTCCGACTACGGCGTCAGGGCTGGTATCAGACACGGGATTGCCTCCGGGATCGGGGTTGCTCGGGACTCTGTGCGGCCAGGCAGTCGGGGCACGTACCCCAGTAGATGACCTCGGCTTCGTCGATCTCGTAGCCGTGGTCTTCGGACGCGGCCAGGCAGGGCGTCTCGCCGACCGCGCAATTCACATCCGCGACCGCGCCGCACGACCGGCACACGATGTGGTGGTGGTTGTCGCCGACGCGCGACTCGTAGCGCGCCACCGAGCCCGAGGGCTGGATCCGCCGCAGCAGGCCCGCCTCGGTCAATGCCCCCAGCACGTCGTAGATCGCCTGGCGCGAGACATCACCGAGGTCCTCGCGCGCGGCATCGATGATCGAGTACGTGTCGGCGTGCGGGTGACCGTGCACCGCATTGAGCACCGCCACCCGGGGGCGGGTGACGCGGAGGTCCGCCTCACGCAGCAGGCGCTCGGCTTCGACGGTCGTCGGCACGCGGTGAAGTATTGCCTAGATTCTGGACTCAGTCAAGTTAAGAGACCGGGCCGCGCGCTAGTCCCGCTTAACCTGTGAGCCGCCGACGATGGCGTCGGTTCCGTCCTCGAACCGGACCCAGGCCTTGTTGCCGCCGTCGTAGTCGGGGGCCCAGAGGATCAGGGTTGCCGGCTCGCGCTCCTCGGCATCGGCCGGGCCGATGGAGCATGGGCTCGATCCCTCCTCGTCCAGCCCGCGCCAGATGCGGACGAACGGGTTGTGTTCCCACTCGGTGGCGATGGTCGAGGGCTCGCGGTGCCCCGGGTGGATTCGCGTCTCCGGTGGCAGCGTCATGAGCTTGTCCATGATCGAGGTCTTCAGGTCCTCGAATCCGGTCGCCCCAGGCGCCCGGGTGCCGCCGACCGTGCCCTTGAAGATGACGTCCGCGGTCAGGCAATCGGTCCCGTTGAAGTCGAGTGCGCAGTGGTCGGCGCAGTGGCCGGGCGTATGGATGACCCTGATCCGGAGGTCGCCGGTCTCGATCACGTCGCCGTCCGCGAAGGTCTCGTCCACCTTGCCCTCGAGCTGCTCGGCCGTGAGCTCGTGGGCGAGCACCGGAACGGAGAATCGCTCGGCGAGCTTCTCGAACTCGAACACGTGATCCCAGTGGTGGTGGGTGAGCAGCACGTGGGTGATCTCGGTGCCCTCGCGCTCGGCCCGCTCGCACAGCGGGTCGGTGACGGTGACGCCGTTGGAGTCCACGAGCACGCCCGTACCGCCGATCTCATCGACGATCAGATACGCGTTGGAGAGCCACTCGCCCTGTTCGACTCGCTGGATGACCATGCCCATCAGCCGAACTCGATCACGGACCGGATGCCGTCCTGGGCCTCCATCAGCTCGAAGCCGCGATTGACCTCGTCGAGCGTGATGCGATGGGATATGAACGGATCGACGTCGATCTCCCCGGCCAGGTAGCGCTCGACGAACTCCGGCACCCCGTCACGGCCCTTGACGCCGCCGAACGACGAGCCCGCCACCCGCCGGCCTGTGATGAGGAGGCGAGGAACGACGTCCAGCGTCTCGCCCTTTCCCGCGACCCCCGCGACGGTGGCGAGACCCCAGCCCATCCGGGCGGACTCGACCGCCTGCCGCATGACCGCGACGTTGCCGGTGGCCTCGAACGTGTAGTCCGCCCCGAAGCCGCCGGTCTCCTCGACGATCTTCTCGACCGTGTCCTCGCCGCCGATCATCGTCTCCGTCGCCCCCTGGCCGCGAGCGAGCTCGAGGCGGTCCTCGGAGAGGTCCACGCAGATGATTCGCTCGGCGCCCTGGAGCCGGCAGCCGGCGACGGCGCCCAGGCCCACCATCCCGGCGCCGAAGACGACGCAGGTCGATCCCTCGCGAACCTTGGCGGTGTTGATCGCGGCGCCGAGCCCGGTCGAGAGGCCGCAGGCGAACAGGCAGGCGCGATCGAGCGGCGCCTCCGGGTTCACCTTCGCCAGCGCGATCTCGGGCATCACGGTGTACTCGGCGAAGGTCGACGTGCCCATGAAGTGGCGGATCTCCTCGCCGTCGCGCCGCAGCCGCGTGGTGCCGTCTGGCAGGTAGCCCTTGTTCTGCTGCTCGCGGATGGCCAGGCAGATGTTGGTGCGATCGTCCAGGCAATGCACGCACTTGCGGCACTGCGGCGAGAACAGGGTCACGACGTGGTCGCCGACGGCGAGCGACTCGACGCCCGGCCCAACCGCCTCGACGACCCCGCCGCCCTCGTGCCCGAGGACCGTCGGCGCGTACCCGGACGGATCGACGCCCGAGGCCGTGTAGAGGTCCGTGTGGCAGACACCGCACGCGACGAGGCGCACCAGCGCCTCACCCTCTTTGGGATCGGTGAGCTCGAGCTCCTCGATCGCGAGGGGCTCACCGAACTCCTCCAGGACGGCGGCGCGCATCCTCATGCCCCCAACGCTTATCACTCGCCGCCGCCAGATGTCGACACGCGGGCAGCCGACGGCGGCCGGATAGTGTTTGGCCAGGCGACCAGGAGGGGTTCGATCCGGTCACGGCCGGCACAGCGGATTGGTGCAGCGCGACTGTTCTTGACGGGGGTCGTCACGCTCGCCGCGCTCGGGACCCTCGGCTCGTCGCTGGCCGCCGTGGCGGTGGCGTCGGGTGGCGGGAAGGGCCCGACCAGGTACACGCTCGCCAACCGCTGCTGGGCGCTCGTGTTGCCTGGAAGCGGGAATTTCGTCGCCGGCACGCGGGATGGCTATCGGGTTGCGCACGGCCCGCCAGCGGAGGCCACCGCATTCGACCTGAAACCCACTCGCCTCGGCGCCTACCTGGTGTACGACTCAGGCAGGGCGCTCATGGCCATCGGGGGCCATCGGTCGGTCGTTCGCTCGCCGCGCCCCGAGAAGGTCGCCGAGTGGGCGCCGAAGCGTTCACGTCACCGGACGTTCGAGATCCGGTCGACCCAGAACGGCCGCTGGCTGGCCGTCTCGCACAGCGGAAACCTTCGGGTCGCGTCCGGCACCGCAGCGTCGCGGTTCAGGTTCGATCGCGCGAAGAGCTGCAAGCGGTATCCGGAGGCAAAGGCCAACGCGGCGGGGAAGTCGTTTACGGGCACCACGGCCAACGGCACCGTGAAGGGCTTCGTCGACGCCCACCTTCACATCACCTCCGACATGCGCGCCGGCGGCCGGGTGATCGACGGGCGCGCCTTCGCTCCGTTCGGGGTCACCCGCGCGCTGGGCGGCGACGCGAAGAACCACGGGCCCGACGGCAGCCTCGACGTCACCGGCAACCTGCTTCGAAGCGGCACTCCGTTCGGGACCCACGACGTCCACGGCTGGCCGACATTCGCCGGCTGGCCCGTGCACGACACGATCACCCACCAGCAGACCTATTACATGTGGCTGAAGCGGGCGTGGAAGGCGGGTGAGCGCCTCGTCGTCGCGCAGACCGTCGAGGACGCGCCGCTGTGCAAGCTCGAGCCGCGCCGCGCGCACTCATGCAACGAGACGGCGACGATCAAGCTCGAGATCAAGCGGCTGCAGAAGCTCGAGCGCTACGTCGACGCCCAGAGCGGCGGGCCGGGCAAGGGCTGGTTCCGCATCGTCCGCAACCCGGATCAGGCGCAGCGCGTGATCGCCCGGGGAAAGCTCGCGGTCATCGTCGGGATCGAGTCGTCCGACCTCTTCAACTGCAGCGAGCTCATGGACGAGCCGAACTGCACGAAGGCGGACGTCGACCGCGGGATCAAGCAGTACAGGAAGCTCGGCGTCCGCAGCATGTTCATCGCGCACTGGGTGGACAACGCGTTCGCCGGCGCCGCCCTCGAGGGGGGTGCGAGGGGATCGTTCATCGGGATCCTCGAGGCGCTTCAGACCGGCGAGTACTTTGAGACGGGGCCCTGCCCCGAGAAGGGCCAGGGCGAGGAGATCAACACTCTCGGGCTGCCGATCCTGAAGTTCCTGTCGCAGTTCTTCCCCGACGCGAAGAAGGTGCTCGGCATCCCGATCCCGGACTATCCCGCCGGCAAGCAGTGCAACGCCAAGGGCCTGACCGATCTCGGCCACTACCTGATCCGCCGCATGATGGCCAACCACATGCTGATCGAGGTGGACCACATGAGCGAACGGGCGCGGCTTGCGGTGCTGAAGATGGCCGAGGCGCGCGACTACCCGCTCGTCTCCAGCCACACCGACACCGGCGGCTTCTGGACGAAGTCGGACCTTCAGCGCCTCTACGCCCTCGGCGGGTTCGCGACCGCGCGCCTCGACGACCCGGCGCAGCTCGCCGATGAGATCCTGAAGTTCCGTCGCGAGAAGAGCCCGGGCCACTACTTCGGCGTCGGGCTCGGCTCCGATACCGGCGGGTTCTCCGAGCTCCCCGGGCCGCCGTCCGATGCCGCTCCGAGCCCGCTCCAGTACCCCTTCCGCTCCTACATGGGCGATGTGAAGTTCTCCCGCGAGCGAAGCGGTGAGCGCACGTACGACCTGAACGCCGACGGGGTCGCCCACTACGGGCTGGTCTCGGACCTGCTCGCCGACACGCAGGCAGAGCCGCGCGGCGACAAGGCGATGCGGCTCCTGTTCCGCTCCGCCCAGGCGTATCTCGACACCTGGCGGGCCGCCGACTCACACGGCTGAATCTCGCCAGCACCGATTGCTAACTTGGCTCCATGAGTCGGCTGCGACTGATCGAGGGCGCCGTCGACGGGTCGCAGCCCGCCGAGGGCTCGGGCGAGGAACTGCCGGACGCCGAGGCGCTCGACGCCTATTCGCGCACGGTCACCTCGGTGGCCCAGCGGCTGCGCGCGTCGGTGGCCAACCTGCGGGTTGGCCGGCGGACTCGCCGGGGGCGCGCCGAGGGCGGCGGCAGCGCGGTGGTCATCACCACCGACGGCTACATGCTCACCTCGGCCCACGTGGTGGAGGGGACGGACGGCAGAGCGCAGGCGGCGTTCCCGGACGGCCGCTCGTTCGGCACCGAGGTGATCGGCACCGATCCGCTGTCGGACCTCGCGGTGCTGCGCGCGGAGGCGGGGAACCTGGCCACCGCCGACCTCGGCGACGCCGACTCTCTGCACGTCGGTCAGCTCGTGGTCGCGATCGGCAGCCCGCTCGGCTTTCACGGCTCGGTGACCGCCGGCGTCGTCTCGGCGCTGGGCCGGGCCCTACCGACCCGCTCGCGCTCGACCGTTCGCCTCGTGGAGAACGTGATCCAGACTGATGCCGCGCTCAACCCGGGCAACTCCGGCGGCGCGCTCGCCGACGGACTGGGCCGCGTGGTCGGCATCAACACGGCGGTCGCCGGAGTCGGGCTCGGTCTCGCCGTTCCGATCAACGACGCCACGCGGAGGATCGTGGCGGAGCTGATGGGGGAGGGGCGGGTGCGCCGCGCCTTCATCGGGATCGTCGGCGGCGCGCGGCCGCTGCCCCCGCGCTTCGCCACCGAGGAGGGTGGCTCGGCGGTCGAGGTGGTCGAGGTGGTCGAGGGGAGCCCCGCTGACCGGGCCGGGCTGCGGCCGGAGGATCTGATCGTCGAGGTGGACGGACGTTCGATGACCGACGTCGGCGAGCTGCAGCGCCTGATGGTGGCGGACTCCATCGGCCGTCCGTTGACCACCCGGCTGATCCGCGGCGAGCGCACCCTGACGGTCGAGATCGTCCCGGTCGAGCTGGACGTCTGACCCATACGCGGATGGGGTCCATCCCCTATCCGTGGACTTATGTTCCCCCTACCTAAAGATCGGGTGGGCACCGCCGATGACGGGGGACGTAAAGGCCAGTGCTCCGGCGCATAAGGGCAAACTCGTCGCGAGGCGAGGGCGCAAAGCCACGGGGCTCCAGTTGAGAGTCAGCCGGGTTGCCGTCGGGTCACAAACAGACATCGGACTGGCATAGCCGTCTGGGGCTCTGGCGGAAAGCAAACCAAGGAGGGTTCACAAATGATCCTCAAGCTCCGTCAGAGGATGGCCCAGGAAGAGTCGGGCTTCACGCTCGTCGAGCTCCTGGTCGTCATGCTCATTCTGGGCCTGCTGGCCGCGATCGCGATCCCGGCGTTCTTCAACCAGCAGAACAAGGCCAAGGACGCGGACGCGAAGGCGTATGCGCGGTCGGCCGAGACGGCGATGGAGACGTACGCGACGGACAACGGTGGTAGCTACCACAGCGACACGGTGACGGCGGTCGATCTCGCCAACATCGAGACCACGTTGAACGGCGCGGACAACCTCCAGATTGACGTGGGTAGTGGAACCGGCGATACCGCCGACAAGAGCTACACCGTCAGCGTCGATTCGGGCCCCGGCGAGACGTTCAAGATCACCCGTCATAACAACGGCACCACGCAGCTCACCTGTACTCCCGCCGAAACCAACGGCTGTCCGGCAGCATCGACGAGCAGCGGTTCGGAAGGCGACTGGGGCGGCGGCTGATCCAGTCTCCGATCTGCACTACTGCAGACCGATGCGAGGGCGGGCCTTCGGGCCCGCCCTTTGCACGTTGTGGGGCAGACGTTCTGGGGTTCGCTCCCAGTGATCTTGCGCTGGAGAACAGGACTCCCGTGTCGATAGATAGGCCGGTGAAGGGAATCGCCGACTTCAAGCTGCGATCTCAAGCCGGCTTCGCGGTGCTCGAGGTGCTGGTGAGTGCGCTGCTCCTGGCCATCACCTGCCTGGGTGCGTTCGCGGCTATCGACGCGGCGACGAGGTCGACGGCCGACGAGCGTCAGCGCGCCGAGGCAGCCGGCCTTGCGCAGCAGGATCAGGCGCGACTCCGGTCCATGCGCATCTCCGATCTGGCGAACCTCCATCAGACGCGAACGGTGACGCAGGACGGAACACCCTTCACCGTGACCTCCGACGGCGACTTCGTCACCGACAGCACGGGCACCGCCGCGTGCACTCCGGGCACCGCATCGGCCGACTACGTTCGGATCACGTCCACCGCCACCTGGCCGAGCCTCGGCGGGCGACCGCCCGTCACCTCCGAGAGCATCGTGTCCCCCAACAGTGGCTCGGTAGCGGCCGATCGCGGAGCGCTGGCGATCCAGGTTGAAGACGCCCAGAACAGCGGTCTCCCCGGAGTTCAGCTGTCCGGGACTGGCGCGGGTTCGTTCAACGGCACCACCGGGAGCAGCGGTTGCGTGATCTTCGGCGACCTTCCGGAGGGCAACTACACGCTCACGCCCTCGGGAACGAACCTCGTCGATCGCGACGGCCATGCTCCGGCCGCTCAGCCGACGAGCGTCATCGGGCAGAGCACGAACACGCTGGCACTCCAATACGACCACCCGGGGTCGATCGCGGTCGGCTTCAACACCCGGGTCGGAGGTGACCTCGTGCCGTCGAAGGCGGACTCGGTCATGGTCTTCAACACGGGGATGAGCGCGCCGCAGAGCTTCGGGACCATCGGCCAGGCCGCGTCCACAGTGAACGCCTCAGGCCTGTTTCCGTTCACCTCGCCCGACACGGTGTACGCCGGAAACTGCACCGGAGACAATCCGAACCCATCCAACGAGAGCGATCCCCCCTCCGCGGCAGCGTTGGCGAGCGTCTCCGTTCCATCGGGCGGCAGTGTCCCCGCGACCGTTCAGCTGCCGGCACTCAAGCTCACGGTTTGGAGCGGCACCGGGCCGGCATCGCAGGGGACGGCGGTCCCCGGTGCCAACGTGACGGTGAGCGATCAGAACTGCACGAACAGTGACGGCACGCTGGTCGAGCGCACGTACACCACCGACGCCAACGGCCAGCTCCCCGACCCCGGTCTGCCGTACAGCGTTCCGCAGCTTGACGCTTTGGGAAGCCCGAAGGGCGGCTACAACGTATGCGCCGACGACGTGGCCACTCATGCGGAGGTTGACGGCGTCAGCGTCCCGCAGGACCCGAACGATCTCGACGCGGGAACTTCCCTGGATCTCTATCTCGGCGTTGGCAGCGGACTACCGGGGCCGTGCACATGAGGGACGACGGCTTCACCGTCGTGGAGCTGATGGTCGCCCTCGCGATGGGGGTCGTCGTCATGTTCGCCGTCCTCGGATTGGTCGAGGTGAGCACGCGAGACAGCGCCCGCATCGCCGCGCGCGTCGAGGCGAATCAGCTGGCGCGTCCGGTGCTGCAGCACATCACGGATGAGCTTCATTCCACGTGCCTGGGGCCCAACGTCACCCCCATTCAGGCCGGGAGCACCGGCAGTGCGATGAGCTTCCTCAACCAGACGGGCGCAGCTGTCAACCCGAACGCGGACGAGCACGTCATCACGCTCGCCGGTAGTGCCCTCTCGGAGTCCGTGTACCCGTCGACCGGGGGGACGGCACCCGACTGGACCTTCTCCGGTACCCCGTCGTCCACCCGCGAGCTCCTCCCCGGTGTCGGACCGGCCAACCTCGGCAGCCCGTCGAGCAGCCCCCCGACCTTTCAGTACTTCGCCTACGCCGGCTCCCAGCTCTCGACGACGCCACTGCCCACGCCGCTGAGCTCCGACGACGCCGCGCGCACGACCGCCGTCACGATCGCGTTCTCGGTCTCCCCGCGCACCAATCCGACCGCCGATCCGAACGCCGCGGTGAGCATCTCCGATTCGGTCGTCATGCGCCTTTCGCCGGCCTCCGAGGAAGCAAGCCAGGTGAACCCGCCATGCGCGTGAGGTTCGTCCGCGAGGAGGAGGGATTCACGATGACGTTGGTCATCCTTGCGTTGTTCCTCGTCTCGATCCTGGTGGCCGGCGCCCTCGCGGCGACCAACGGCGATATCCATTTGACCGCCAACGACCTCGATCACAAGCGCGCGTACGCCGCAGCCGAGGCCGGGGTTGCCGACTACGCGTTTCACCTCGACCGGGATACCACCTACTGGACGAAGTGCGTCCCGAACCCCCCCGGGGCCGTGAACCAGATGGGGTCCACAGCCAACCGCCGGACGGTGGCGGGATCCTCGGACGAGAGCTACGCGACCGAGTTGATTCCCGCGACCGGCCAGTCGAGCTGCGTGCCGGGGAACAACTTCAGCATGCTCGAACAGACCGGCCAGAACGCCGGAACCTTCCGGATTCGCTCGACGGGGTACAGCGGCAGCGCGAAGCAGTCGATCGTCGCCACGTTCAAGCGTGCGAGCTTCCTCGACTATGTCTATTTCACCCAGCTCGAGACCTCCGACCCGGTGACGTACGCGAATCTCTCGACCCTCAACGACACCGTTAACGGCGCCAATGCTCAATGCACGAAGACCATCGCGGAGGGACGCTACGGTCAGTTTCCCGGGGACCCGAGCGCTCTGATTCCGGGTTCGCTCCATCTCTGGTGCGACGTGATTTCGTTCAAGGACGGCGAGCAGATCAACGGCCCGCTGCACACCAACGACGCATTGGTGGTTTGCGGAAGTCCAAGCTTTGGTCGAGGTCCCTCAGATGCGATCGAGGTCAGCTCGCCCCCCAGGGGCTGGTACACGCGCTCGCAGCTCGTTCTGTCCAACAGCTGCACGACCGGTCAGCCCAACTTCGTAGGCACGTACTTCACGAACGCGCCGGTGCTGACGCCGCCACCGTCGAATGGGCAGCTGAAGCCGATCGCCCAGTCAGAGTCCTGCTCGGCGACGACGGGCGCGGTTGGGTGTCAGTACACGAACCAGGTCCAGATCTGCCTCGACGGCTCCTCGATGTACGTGGACACGAGCCCCACGGCGATCACCCCGGGTACGGGGTCCTGCACAGGAACGCGGACGACGATTCCGTCCGGTGGATTGCTTGTCTACGTTGCGAACGGCGCCGGCTGTTCGTCTGGGTATTCGCCGTACACCTCTGGATACGCGAATCCATCGCCATGCGGAAACGTCTTCGTACGCTCGCGGGGAACCACCGGATATTCAGGGCAGCTAACGATCGCGGCGGAGAACGACATCATCGTGGACGGCAACCTCTGCCGAGGTCCATGCAACCAGGCTCAACCAAGCGGCCCAGGCATGCTGGGACTGATCGCCAACAACTTCGTTCGCGTCTATCACCCTTGGAACGAGAATCTCCCGCAGGTCAATCTGAGCACCAGCCAGATCTTGCTCGGGTCGGGTTGCCAAACCGATCCGAATGGGACCAATGCGAGTCTCGCGCAGCACAACCTCCGTATCGATGCGGCGATCCTCGCCATCAGCCACTCCTTCGTCGTCGATCACTATGACTGTCCGAGTGTGGCCCAAGGAGGCGGGCCGCTCGGAACACTGACGATCCACGGGGCGGTCGCACAGAAGTTTCGCGGGGCCGTCGGCACCTTCGGCTCACAGGGCCAGACGATCAGCGGGTACGACAAGAACTACAGCTACGACGACCGGCTTCGATACGCGGAGCCGCCCCACTTCCTCGACCCGGTCCAGGTCGCATGGCACGTCTCGCGGGAGACGCTCGACTACCCGTAGACACGCGTCTGCAAATGGCCGGGGCGCTCAACATCAGGTCGGGGTTGGCCGATTAAGTCGCCAGTGGTTTCGACTAGGACCCAACCGATCCGATGACCGCAATTCTCGCGATACCGGCCGGGCTGATGTTCGGGAGCTTCGCGACCGTGGTGGCGCATCGCGTGCCCCGCGGCGAATCGTTCGTCGCGGGGCGATCACGCTGTCCGAGCTGCGGCGAGACCATCGCCGCCTACGACAACGTCCCCGTCCTCTCATGGCTGGCGCTTCGTGGACGCTGCCGGCACTGCGGTGAGCGGATCTCGGCGCGGTACCCGTTGGCCGAGCTCGCGATGGCCGCGCTGTTCGTGGCCACCGTCGTGATCCTCGGAACGGATGACCTCGGGGAGCTGACGCTCGGTCTGGTCTTCTGCGCGCTGCTCGTCGTCGTGACGCTCACCGACCTGGACCGACGGGTGATCCCGAACACGGTGCTCGTCACCGGTTTCGCGGTCGGCGTCGCGATCGTCGCTGCCACGGATCCGAGCAGCTTCGCGCCGCGGGCCACCGCGGTGGTCGCGGCGGGTGGATTTCTATTTCTGGTTGCCCTGGCGTATCCGCGGGGGATGGGCATGGGCGACGTGAAGCTGGCGGCGCTGATGGGTCTCTACCTGGGGCGCTCCGTCGCTCCTGCGCTCATCATCGCCTTCGCCGCGGGCGCGGCGGTCGGGCTCGCGATGATCGCCGTTCGCGGATCCTCCGCGCGCAAGCAGGCCATCCCGTTCGGCCCGTTTCTGGCGGTCGGAGGGGTGGTCGCCCTGTGGTGGGGAAACGCGCTGGCGGACTGGTATCTGAGCACCTTCTTCGGCGGCTGATCGCCAACCGGCCAGCCGGTCCGTTCGCCCTTAAGTAATCGGGTTTTCGGTCGATTCAGTGCGTGTAACCGCCCACTGTGCACGTAGGCAAGGATGCTCTCGACCCACAAGAAACGGGACCTCGTCGGACTCGACGTTGAGGCCGGAAGCCTGGCGGCGGTGGAGGTCGCATCGAACGGCACCACTGCGGTCACCAGGTTCGGGATGGTGGCGCTCGGAACCGGGGTGGTCAGAGACGGCGAGGTGTCCGATTCCGACGCGCTCGTCGAGGCCCTCAAGGAGCTGTTCGCGCGAAACAAGCTCCCAAAGAACGTGCGTCTCGGAGTGGCGAGCCAGCGGATCGCCGTGCGGACGCTCCGGCTACCGGCGATCGAGGACGAGAAGGAACTGCGCACCGCGATCCGGTTCCAGGCTCAGGAGCACATCCCGATGCCCCTCGACCAGGCGGCCTTCGATTGGCAAGTCGTTGAACACTCCACCAGTCCGGACGGGGAGCGCAAGGTGGACGTGGTCGTCGTGGCGGCGCGAAAGGATTCGCTTCGCGGCCTGATCGCCGCCATGCGGCGCGCAGGGCTGCGGCCGGTCGGGATAGACCTCTCGGCCTTTGGAATGATCCGCGCCCTCGTAGGTGGCTCGTACGCAGCCGTGGGACCAGGTGATTACGTGGATGCTCCCGGTTCCGCAGGCTCACGCGAGGATGGGATTGCCGAGCATCTTCGTGGGGACGGGTCGGCCGCCGCAGCGGACGAGGACGCCGTGGGGTCCTCAGCCCGGCTCTACTGCAGCCTCGGCGACGTCACCAATCTCGCGGTGGCCCGCGGGTCCGCATGCCTGTTCACTCGGATCTCGCCGTTCGGCGTCGAGGGCATCGCGCAAAAGCTGGCGGAGCACTCTCAGCTCACGCTCGTGCATGCTCGGCAGTGGCTCGTCCATGTGGGGCTCGAGTCCCCGGTCGAGACGACCGAGGGCCCAGCCGAGATCGTTCGTGCGGCCCGCGACTCCCTGGTGGAGGGAGCGAGCAGGCTCGTTGATGAGCTCCGCCTCTCACTCGAGTACTACGGGGCCCAGGAGGAGGCGGTGCCCGTTGACGGCGTTGTGGCATGTGGTCCCGGGACGACGATCCCCGGACTGACGGAGCGCCTCCAGCGCGATCTTGGCCAGCGATTCGTGGTCGGGCGCCCGTCGGCACTGGCTCATCTCGATACCGCGACAGCGGCCCGACTCACCGTCCCGCTCGGGCTGGGACTAGAGGGCTAGAACATGCGTCCAGTCAACCTGATCCCACCGGAGGACCGCCGCGGCGAGAAGGCACCGCTGCGTTCGGGCCCTGCCAGCTACTTGATCGTTGCCGTACTGGGGGTTGCCCTTCTCGCCGTGACGCTGGTGGTGCTCACCAACAACCAGATCACGGACCGGAAGACCGAGGTCGCCACACTTCAGTCGCAGGTTTCGGCGGCCCAGGCGCAGGCCAAGCGGCTTCAGTCCTTTGCCGACTTCGCCGCACTCCAGCAGGCTCGCCAGGAGACGGTGTCGAGCCTCGCTACGAGCCGCTTCGACTGGGAGCGGGTCCTCCGGGAGCTCGCGATCGTCATTCCCGACGACGTCTGGCTCACCAGCATGACCGCCAGCGCGTCGGGCGAGGCATCCTCCTCAGGCTCGAGCACCACCTCGTCCGGCTCGTCCTCGACCACCACGATCGAAGGGCCGTCGCTCGACATCCACGGCTGCGCAACGGGTCACGACGCCGTTGCCGGGTTCCTCGCTGCCCTGCGGGACGTCGACGGCGTCACGCGCGTGGCCGTGTTGAGCTCGGACCAACCGGCATCGGATGGAGGGACGAGCGGGACGACCGCAACAGCCGACGGGTCAGGGGGGACTGGCTGCGCGGCCCGTGACTTCATTTCGACGTTCGAGATCGTTGTTGCTTTTGATGAGGCACAGCCCACCGCCGCCACGGACTCCTCTACGGAGACACCTGGGTCGACGGTCTCTACGCCACCCACATCCACGGATTCGAGCCAGGTCTCGGATGGCCAGCAGCAGCTCCAGCAGCAAAAGGATTCGGCCGCGCAGGCGACTCAGCGTGGCCGGGACGCGGCGAACACCGTCGTGCCGGGGACGGGATCGATGCCATGAGGAGAAACGAGCAGCTGATCGTCGTCGGCCTCGTCGTTGTCGGTTTGCTCGCCGCCTTCTGGCTTCTGATCCTGAGCCCGAAGCGAAACCAGGCGTCGGACCTCCAGCACCAGGTGGACGATCTCCACGGCTCGCTCACCACCGCCCAGCAGGAGGTATCGGCGAGCACGCACGCACGCACGTCCTTCGGAATCGACTACCGGCGGCTCGTGGTTCTTGGCAAGGCCGTACCCGCGGACAGCGAGCAGGCAAGCCTCCTCGTGCAACTCCAGCGGCTTGCCGACCGCGCCGGTGTTCGATTCGAGTCGATGGACGTCAGCGACTCGAGCGCATCCTCGGCCACCGCGACACCATCGACCACCACCGCACCATCGACGTCCTCCGGATCCACCAGCTCGCCTGACTCGACCAGCTCGGGCTCATCCTCCACGTCCGCGCCAGCCCCAACCAGTGCGTCGAGCGGGGCTTCAGCGTCCGCGACTTCTGCGGTCGCAACCGAGGCGTCCGCCGCGACGCTGCCGATCGGGGCATCCGTGGGGCCCGCCGGGCTGCCCGTGGTGCCCTACGACCTCACCTTCAGCGGCGAGTTCTTCCAGGTCGCCGATTTCATGAAGAGCGTCGACGGCATGGTGGGGATGAAGCATGGTCTCGTGGACGTGAGTGGGCGCCTGCTCACCGTGGACGGCTTCAGCCTGACCCCCGTGCAGTCCGACTCGTCGAATCCCACGCCAACGCCCACCCTGACCGCGGAGCTTCACGTGACGAGCTATCTCACTCCGGCCGACCAGGGACTGACGGCTGGGGCGACGCCCGGCGGCCCGGCTCCCGCGACGCCCGCCACCGCAACGCCGGCTTCGACGAGCGCATCCACCTCCACGTCGACTCCCACCGCCTCGACGACGAGCCCATCGCCATGAACAAGCCGCGCGGGCCACGGTTCCTCGACAACCTCTACCGCGACATGCGGGATCGGCGACTGCTGATTCCAGCGCTTGCACTCGTCGTGGCGCTGCTTGCCGTTCCCGTGCTCCTGAAGGGCCACGGCTCGGCGACCCCTCCTGCGGCTGCGAAGTCGTCTCTGGGCCATGCCTCGGCGGCCACCGAGCCGGCGGTCGTCACACAGGAGCTCGGTGTTACCGACTACCGCAAGCGGCTCAACCAGCTGCAGAGCAAGAACCCGTTCCACCAGCAGTACACGATGGAGCCGAGTGGCGGAGGCGGGACATCAGGTGGCGGCGGCGCGACGAGCGACACCGGGACGCCGAGCGTCTCCACCGGGACCACCGGTGCATCCGACACGTCCACAAGCACGTCCAGCTCGTCGCTGTCGGGGACATCCTCCACGCCGACCGTGACGGGAGGCACCCCGCCGGCCTCCTCGCCGCCGGTCAGCTCGGCGCCGCCCTCGTCCGGAGGCTCGAGCCCGCCGACGCCGACGCACCACACCAAGCCCACCTTTCATCTCTACACCTACCGGGTCGCGGTCAAGGTCGGCGAGCCCGGCAAGCTCGCCGACCGGCCCGAGGTCTCGAGCCTCGCGCTGCTGCCGAGCAAGAACAGGCCGATCCTCTCGTTCCTCGAGGCGAATGGGAAGCAGGCTCTGTTCCTGGTCTCGACCGACGTGGATTCCGTCAAGGGAGACGGTCGATGTGCCCCCAGGCCGGCTGATTGCCAGTACATCATCATGAGGGCCGGTGACAAGGCGAGCTTCCACTACGCGCCTTCCAACAAGCGCTTCAACCTTGTGCTCAAGGACATCCACGCGGTGGAGATCGGCCACAAGCCACCTGCCGGGACTTCCGGCAAGGCGGACCTGAAGCCCAAGCTCCCGCTCCTCGGACAGGGCTGAGCCTGCCACGAGCCGACCGTCTGAGCCGCCCGCAAGCCTCTAGGGTTGGCGGCCGTGGCGACGCTTCGCTTCACAACCGCCGGTGAGTCGCACGGGCCCGGGCTGGTGGCGATCGTCGAGGGGCTGCCCGCCGGGCTCGAGATCGATCGCGAGCGGATCGACGCCGACATGGCGCGGCGCCAGCTCGGGCACGGCCGCGGTGGGCGGATGAAGATCGAGAGCGACTCGGTCGAGATCCGCTCCGGCGTCCGGCACGGCAAGACGCTCGGGAGCCCGCTGGCGGTGCTGGTCGCAAACCGCGACTACGCCAACTGGGAGGAGCGCATGAACCCCTGGCCGGTCGACGCCGAGGTCGAGGAGGTCCACACGCCTCGGCCCGGTCACGCCGACCTCGCCGGTCTCCTCAAATTCGGCCACGACGACGTCCGCAACGTGCTCGAGCGAGCGAGCGCGCGCGAGACGGCGGCGCGGATGGCAGCCGGGGCGCTGGCCAAGGAGCTCCTACGCGCCTTCGGCGTGAGCGTTCACAGTCACGTGGTCCGAATCGGGTCGGTACAGGCGCCCGAGCGCGACGACCTGACCCCCGAGGACTTCGAGGAGGTGGACGAGTCACCCGTCCGCTGCCTGGACGCCGGCGCGAGCGGCGCGATGGTCGAGGAGATCGACCGCCTGCGGAAGGCCAACGAGAGCCTCGGTGGGATCTTCGAGGTCCGGGCCTTCGGGCTCGTTCCCGGGATCGGGTCGCACACGAGCTGGGAGGAGCGCCTCGACGGGCGACTCGCCCAGGCGCTGGTGTCGATCCAGGCCGTCAAGGGCGTGTCGGTCGGCGAGGCCTGGGAGGTGGCCGGCAAGCCGGGCTCCGAGTCGCACGACGAGATCTTCTGGTCGGAGGACGAGGGCTGGCATCGCGAGACCAACCGCGCGGGCGGCGTCGAGGGTGGGATGACGAACGGCGAGCCGCTGATCGTCCGCGGTGCGCTGAAGCCGATCTCGACCCTGACCAAGCCGCTGCGCTCGGTGGACACCGAGACAAAAGAGCCCGCCCAGGCCCTCCGGGAGCGGACCGACTCGACGGTGGTGCCGGCGGCTGGGGTCGTGGGGGAGGCGATGACCGCTCTCGTCATCGCTCAGGGCTATCGCGAGAAGTTCGGCGGCGATCACGTCGACGACGCGGTCGCCGCGTTCGACGCCTACCGGGAGCGAATCGGTTGGCGCCGGTAGAGGGTCGCCGCGCCCAGGGTGGCGGCGCACCGGGTCGGACCCCGGCGATCGTCTTCGTCGGCTTCATGGGAGCCGGCAAGACCACGGCGGTCGAGGCGGCGCGCGCGGCCGGGCTGGACGCGATCGACGCCGACGACATGCTCGAGGAGGAGATCGGCATGCCGATCACCACCTTCTTCGGCCGCCGTGGGGAGGACGAGTTTCGAAGCCTCGAGGCGGCCGAGGTGGAGCGGCTGCTCGAGGGTGCCGACGGCGGCGTCATCGCGCTCGGCGGGGGTGCCGTGTACTCGGAGCGGGTGCGCAAGGCGCTCGGCCGCCACGTCGTCGTCTGGCTCGAGGTCTCTGCCGAAGAGGCATGGCGCAGGGTCGAGGGCAGCGGCCGGCCGCTGGCGAAGGATCGTGAGCGCTTCGAGGACCTTCACCGGGAGCGCGAGCCGATCTACGCCCGTCTGGCCGATGCGGTGCTGCCGTCCGCCGACAAGGAGCTGGCGAGCCGGGCGCTGCCGTGGCTCCTTTGCCTGCGAGAGCTTCCTCCCGAGACGCACATGGCGTGGGGGATCAGCGCCTCGGGCGAGTACCCCGCCTACGTGGGCCCGGGAATCCTCGACGGAGTCTGGTGGCCGCTCGCGAGCCGCCGCTTCTGCCTCGCGGACACGACGGTCGCGGGGCTGTACGGCGATGCCGTCCGGCCGTTGGCGGGCCAGGTGACGGTGGAGCCCGGCGAGCGGGCGAAGACCCTGGCCGAGGCCGAGGGCGTCCTGCGCGAGCTCGCGCAGCAGGGCATGGCCCGCGACGACCACCTCGTCGCTCTCGGCGGCGGCGTCGTCGGCGATCTCGGCGGATTCTGCGCGGCCACCTACCAGCGCGGTGTCGACGTCGTGCAGGTCCCGACCACGCTGGTGGCGCAGGTGGACTCCGCCTACGGTGGGAAGACCGGCGTCGACCTCCCGGAGGCGAAGAACTACGTGGGCGCCTACCACATGCCCAGCGCAGTGCTGGCCGACACCTCCACGCTGGCCACGCTGCCGCCCGAGGAGATGGCCGCCGGGTTCACCGAGGTCGTCAAGACAGCGCTGATCGCCGGCGGCGAGCTCTGGAATCGCGTGCGCGGGTTGGAGGGACTCGACCCCGCCGACCTCACCGACACCGTCTTCGAATGCGCCCGGACGAAGCTGGACGTGGTCGCCGCCGATGAGCGCGACGCGGGGGGGCGGGCGGTGCTCAATCTCGGGCACACCGTCGGCCACGCGATCGAGGCCGCCACCGGATACGAGCGCTACCGCCACGGCGAGGCGGTCGGCTTGGGGCTGCTCGCGGCTTTGCGCCTCTCGGACGCGGGCGAGCTGCGCGACGAGGTGGCCGCGTTGCTCGCGGCGCATGCGCTTCCGACCAGCCTCGACTCGTCGGTCGACGTCGATGCCCTCCTGGAGGCGGTCGAGCGCGACAAGAAGAAGACCGCCGACGGAGTGGGGTTCGTTCTGCTCGCGAACCCGGGAGATCCCCGGCCAGGCCAGAGCGTGGACCCGGAAGCGCTGCGCGCCGCGGTGGAGGAGCTCCGATGAGGAATCGCGTCGAGGTGCTCCACGGCGTCAACTTCGACGTCCTCGGGCGGCGCGACCCCGAGCAGTACGGCGGGGTGCCGCTGCCGGAGCTCGAGGTGCAGATCAAGCGCTACGCCTTCGATCTGGACCTCGGCGTCACCTTCTTTCAATCGAACTTCGAGGGCGAGTTCGTCGAGTACCTGCACCGCCTGCCCGAGCTCGCCGACGCGGCGATCATCAACGCGGGCGCGTGGACCCACTACAGCTACGCGATCCGCGACGCGCTCGAGATCGCGAGCGTTCCCGTCGTGGAGGTGCATCTGTCCGACATCACGTCCCGTGAGGAATGGCGGCGCCACTCGGTCTTCGAGGGCCTGGTGATTGGCGTCGTCTCAGGAAAGGGCGCCGAGGGCTACCGCGAGGCGCTGGAGATGCTCAAGAAGGAGCTCGATGAATGAACGGTGAGCCGCGATCCGACCGCCTGGCCAAGCTCGTCGCCGACGAGGGCCTCGACCAGCTCCTGGTCGGCGACCTCGTGCACCCCAGCGAGACGGGCCGCGAGGCGGGCGCCAACCTCAGCTGGCTCACCGGCTTCACGGGCAGCAGCGGCCTGGCTCTGATTTGCGCCGAGGAGCGCCTGTTCTTCACCGACTTCCGGTACACGGAGCGGGCGGAGCGCGAGGTTGGAAGCGAGTTCGAGCGGGTGACGGTCGAGCGGGGCCTGATCTCCGACGCTGCCGCGCGCTTGCACGGTCGAGTCGGCTACGACGACGCGCAGACGAGCGTCAAGAACCACGCGAGGCTCACCGAGGTCGCCCCGGAGGGGGTTGAGCTCGTCGCCGCGCCGGGCCTCGTGGAGAGGCTTCGCCGCCACAAGGACTCCTGGGAGCTCGAGGCGATCGCCAAGGCGGCGCGGATCACCGATCAGGTCTACGAGTGGATCTACGAGCGCGGTGTCGTCGGCAGGACCGAGAGGGGGATCATGCTCGACGCCCACCAGCGCCTGCGGGAGCTCGGAGCCTCCGAGCCGTCATTTCCGGCAATCGTCGCCGCCGGTGAGAACAGCGCCTTGCCGCACCACGATTCCTCCGATCGCGAGGTGAAGAAGGGCGAGCTCCTCCTCATCGACATGGGGGCGATCGTCGACGGGTACTGCTCGGACTGCACGCGCACCGTGGGCACCGGCGAGCTGGACGACGAGGCGCGCAAGGTGTACGAGGTCGTCCGCTCCGCGCAGGCCGCCGCGCTCGACGGGATCCGCGCCGGCACCCCCGGGACCGAGGCCGACGCTGTCGCCCGCGACGCGATCATCGCCGACGGCTATGGCGACGAGTTCGGCCATGGGCTGGGGCACGGCGTCGGGATCGAGGTCCACGAGGCGCCGCGCCTCTCCAAGCGCTCCGAGGAGACGCTCGAGGCCGGCGACGTGGTGACGGTCGAGCCGGGCGTCTACCTGCCGGGCCGCTTCGGGGTCCGCATCGAGGACCTCGTGATGGTCACGGAAAACGGCTGCCGCAACCTCAGCGGCGTCGCCAAGGACCTGCGAGTCGTCGGCTAGAGACCCGGGTGGCCGAGCTCGCGATCAGGGTCCCGTCGGTCGAGGCCCTATTCGACGCGTGGAGCGCCGAGCCGATGGAGCGGCGGCCGCTCAGTGACGAGGCGCGGGAGCGGATCGTGGACGCGTGGACGCAGGCACGCAAGCGCGCGACCGAGCCTCCCACGGTCGC
Source organism: uncultured Actinomycetes bacterium (assembly GCA_963702195.1). Classification (GTDB taxonomy): domain Bacteria; phylum Actinomycetota; class Thermoleophilia; order Solirubrobacterales; family 70-9; genus AC-56. Next base: position 1,475,827 of record OY969725.1, read on the forward strand.
GCTCCGCCTCCCGGACTCCGAGCGCCGCGATGGCCTCGAGGACACGATCGCGGCGGCCGTTCACAACGACATGGAGGCGATGGCCGTCGACTCGCGCCGGCATTGGATCCGGCGGAGCCTGCGCCCGCGCGAGAGCCGCATCGGCATCGCCCTCTTCTTCGTTGCCGTGACGATCGCGGCGGTGATCGACTTTGGGGACAGCGGCGACTCCTTCTTCGGGCAGATCTTCGTCGTCCTCTCGTGGGTCGCCCTGTGGGGACCCGCCTACCGGGTCCTAACCGCGGCGTCGTTCCGCCTTGCCCGCAAGTACTTCATCGAGCTCGCCAAGGCCGACGTCAGGATCGACTGGGACTAGCGCGTCAGGTCCAGGTCCGGGCCGAGCGACGTGGCGAATGCCGCCAGCAACTCGATCGTCGCCTCCACGTCGCCCAGGTCCACGAGCTCGACCGGCGAGTGCATGTAGCGCAGCGGGATCGAGACCAGGCCGGCCGGAATGCCGGCCCGTGAGATCTGGATCGAGTCGGCGTCCGTGTGGGTCGCCCGGCCCGATGCCTCGATCGTGTATGAGATGTCGTTGCGCTCGGCAGTCTCGGCGAGCAGCTCGAAGATCTGCGGCGAAAGGACCGCCCCGCGGCCGATCACCGGGCCTGAGCCCAGGGGGTGGGAGCCCTGTTCCTTTTCGTCGATGCCCGGGGCGTCCGTCGCGTGGGTGACGTCGACCGCGATCGCCAGATCGGGCTCCAGCGAGAAGGACGTCGTCAGCGCGCCCTTGCCCCCGATCTCCTCCTGCGCGGCGGCCACGGCGGCCATTCCACCCTTCAGGCCGCCGCTGTCGTTGACCTGGCGCAGCGCCTCGAGCGCCACGTAGACCCCGAGCCGGTTGTCGAGGGACCGCGAGACCAGCCGGCGCCCAGCGAGCGGCAGCGGGTCGGCGGCGACCACGGCCGAGTCCCCGATGCGGACGCGCTCGTGGGCCTCGTCGCCGTCGGCGGCGCCGATGTCGATGTGCATGTCGCGCAGCTCGGCGACCTTCTTGCGCTGCTCGTCGCGCAGCAGGTGGATCGGCTTGCGCCCGATGACGCCGGCGACGGCGCCGTCCCTGGTCTGCAGGCGCACCCGCTGGCCGAGCAGGATCTGCGGGTCCCAACCGCCGATCGGCGCGAAGTAGAGGAAGCCCTTCTCGTCGATGTGCGTGACGACGAGGCCGATCTCGTCGATATGGCCGACGATCGCGAACAGCGGCTTCGCATCGGCGTCGCCGATCCTCGCCACCGAGGAGCCGAGCGAGTCGCTCGTCACCTCGGCGAAAGATGCCGCCTCGCGCCAGACCTCGTTCGCGGGGCCCTCGTACCCGGATGGTCCCGGTGCCCCGAGCAGGTCACGTAACAGTTGCGGCGCGTCGCTCATGTCTTTACGAAACCTATACGGCGATCGTCTGAATCTCCGCGCGGCCTTAGCGCGGGGAGACGCAGGATGCTGGCATGGCCAAGGCGGTCCTTCACGAGGCGGCGCACAAGCTCGGCCATTGGGTTCCGCCCAACCCCAGCACCAAGGAGGAGGCGGAGGCCGTCAAGCGGCGCTTCGAGGCGCTCAAGGAGCCCGATCGCGACGTCATCGCTCACGCCGGCAGGGCGGTGCTCGCGCTCGGGGCTCTCGGGGTGGTGTACGGCGACATCGGCACGAGCCCCCTTTACACGGAGCAGGTCATCTTCACGACCCACAAGGCTGCGGCGCACGCGAACGTGGCCGGCGTCTATGGAGTCGTCTCGCTGATCTTCTGGGCGCTGATGATCGTCGTCTCGACCAAGTACGCCGGGTTCATCATGCGCGCCCACAACCGCGGTGACGGCGGGATCATGGCGCTGGCGGCCCTGCTACAGCGAAACCGGGTGGTGCACGGCGTGGCCCTCGTGACTCTCGGGATCTTCGGCGCCGCGCTGTTCTTCGGCGACGGCATCATCACCCCGTCGATCTCGGTTCTGGGGTCGCTCCAGGGCCTCAAGGTCGCCGCGCCGGAGCTGTCCCATCTCGTGGTTCCACTATCCGTGGGGATCCTCGTCGCCCTGTTCTGCCTCCAGCGGCGCGGCTCGGGGGCGATCGGCTGGCTGTTCGGGCCGGTGATCCTCGTCTGGTTCGGCGCGATTGCGCTCTTGGGCCTCAGCCAGGTCGTCAAGGACCCGGCCGTCCTTCAGGCCCTGTCTCCCACATGGGGCGTGCAGTTCCTGTTCGACAACGGCGTCACGGGCTACCTCGCCCTCGGCGGTGTGGTGCTCGCGGTGACCGGTGCAGAGGCGCTCTACGCGGATCGAGGCCACTTCGGCGCCGCTCCCATCCGCATGGGTTGGTTCGCCGTCGCGCTACCGGCCCTGATGCTCAACTACCTGGGGCAGGGCGTCCTGATCCTCCACGACCCGAGCGCCGCATCGAACCCGTTCTACCTGATGGTCCCGGGCTGGGCCCAGTACCCGATGCTGTTCCTGGCGACCGCGGCGACCATCATCGCCTCGCAGGCGGCGATCTCGGGGTCCTTCTCGGTCGCGAGGCAGGCGATGCAACTCGGCTTCCTCCCGCGGCTGACGATCCGCCACCCGTCGAAGGTCGAGGGACAGATCTACGTCCCGATCATCAACTGGGCGCTGTGCGCCGGCGTCGTCGCATTGACGCTGGTCTTCCAGTCCGCGGATCGGCTCGGGGACATCTACGGCGTTGCGGTCACGGCGACCTTCGTCTTGAACACGGTGCTGTTCCTGGCGGTCGCGCGCCTGCTGTGGGGCACGGCCAAGTGGAAGCTCGCCCTCGTCGGCACGCTCTTCCTCACCGTCGAGCTGACGTTCTTTTCCGCCAACATCGCGAAGGTCGAGCACGGTGCGTGGCTGTCGCTGGCGATCGCGACCGTCCTGTCGCTGGTGATGGTCAACTGGAAGCGAGGCCAGACGGTCGTGACCAGAAACCGCACCGCCAAGGAGGGGCCACTCACCAACTTCCTCGAGGGCCTGCCGGCCAAGGATCCTCCCCTGGTTCGAGTGCCCGGGGTCGCAGTCTTCCTGAGCCCGTCGAAGGAGACCACGCCGTTGGCGCTCCGGGCGGAGGTGGAGTACACGAACACCTTCCACGAGCGGGTTCTCATGGTCTCTGTCGACCAGGTCAGCATCCCCCAGGTCGACGACGACGAGCGCTTCATGGTTGAGCAGCTCGGCGGCCAGTTCACGGTCTGGCACGTGACGATCAGGGTCGGCTATCAGGAGAAGCTCAACGTCCCCGCGGCACTCCGGATGTGCCGCAGGCAGGGGCTGCTCGAACGGAACCTGGGTCTCGAGGACGCCAAGTACTTCCTCTCGCGAATCACGATCGCGCCAGCCGATGCATCGCCGCTCAAGCTCTGGCGAAAGAGGCTCTTCGTCGCGATGGCCCGCAACGCAGCGAGCCCGATCGAGGCTTTCAGGCTGCCGAGGGAGAGCACCGTGATCATCGGATCGCAGGTCGCGCTCTGATCCAGGACGGCGCCCGGGCGGGTCAGTCGTCACGCAGCCGGTAGCCGATCCCCGGCTCGGTGATCAGATAGCGCGGCCGTGATGGATCCGGCTCCAGCTTCGAGCGGATGTGCGCGACGTGGACCCGGAGGTAGTGAGTCTCGTTCTCGAATCCGGGGCCCCAGACCTCGTGGAGCAGCTGGCGATGGGTCACGAGCTTTCCGCGGTGGGTGGCGAGCACGCGAAGGAGGTCGAACTCGATTGGGGTGAGGTGGACGAGCTCACCTCGGCTGGTGATTTCGCGAGCCTCGAGGTCGATCGCCAAGTTGCCGATCTCGATCCGCGGCTCGCTCTCCTCGGTCACGCGACGGAGCACGGCACGCAGGCGGGCCAGCAGCTCGTCGGTCCCGAACGGCTTCGTGATGTAGTCGTCGGCGCCGGCGTCCAGTGCGCGGACCTTCTCGCGCTCGTCGCCGACCGCGGAGAGCACGATGATCGGCAGGCCGCTCCAGCGGCGGACCTCCTCACACACCTCGACCCCGGAGCCGTCAGGGAGGATCAGGTCGAGCACAATGGCGTCGGGAGGACGGACCGCCACGGCGTCGAGCGCCTCCTGCTTGGTCTCGGCCTGCTGGGTCGCGTACCCGGCGCCCCGCAGGATCACCTTGAGGGCGCGGACGATCTGGGGCTCGTCGTCGACGACCAGGACGCGCTGGCCGTCGGTGCTCACCGGGCCTCCACGGGCTGGGCCGCCAGCGGGAAGGTCACCGCGAACGTACTGCCCTGCCCGGCGGTGCCCTGGAGGCTGATCTCGCCGCCGTTGGCCTCGACGAGTCCACGGCAGATGGCGAGGCCCAGCCCGGATCCCTGGGTGGGGCCGGAGCCGCGGACGAACGGCTCGAAGATCTCGCTGCGCCTCGAGGTCGGGATCCCCGGCCCGGAGTCAGTCACGCGAACCGTGACCCTCCCGCCACCCGCGCCGCCACTCACCCGGACCGAGGCGCCGTCGGGCGAGAACTTGACGGCGTTCTCCAGCAGGTTCGAGAACACCCGCTCGAGCTGGGCTGCGTCGGCGCGAACGAACGGCAGGTCCGCGGGAATGTCCAGCTGGATTCGGTGACCGCCGAATCGCAGCTCGACCTGCTCGGCGGCCCGGGCGACGGCGTCGGCGAGGTCGCACCAGTCCGTTCGCGGGTTGACGGCGCCTGCCTCGATTCGCGACAGGTCGAGCAGGTCGTCCACCATGCGGGCCAGGCGGGCCGATTCCGCCTCGATGGCCTCCAGAAGCCCGGCGCGGTCCTCGGGCGAGAGCCCCTCCTGGCGCAGTCCGCTCGCGGCGGTGGTGATGGCCGTCAGGGGCGAGCGGAGATCGTGCGAGATCGCGTGGAGCAGCGCGGTCTTGGTCGCGTCGGCTCGCCGCGCGGCCTCGGCCGCCGCCGACCGCTCGGCGAGCCGCTCGCGCTCGCGCGCGAGGTCGATGAGGCGAGCCAGCGCCTGCGCCAGGCGCTCGAGGCTCGCGCGGTCCCACCCCGCATCCGGCCTTCCGTAGAGCCATCCGGGGCGCGTGGCCGGAATCCGCACCGCGATCTCTCCTGGCTCGGCGTCGGGAGCCGAGGTGAGCCCCGCGCGGACGGCGCGAGGCACGGCCGTGCCGGAGCCGTCGCCCATGCGCTCAAGCTGGGCGGCGACGTTCTCGCCGGCCAGCAGGGCGGAGGCCGCCTGCGCGAGGATCATCGCCTCCCGCTCCCGCGCGGAGGCCAGCAGGGCGCGCCGCTCCGCTTCGCCGGTCTGCGCGCGGGCCGTCGCCGCCAGCCGCCCGACGACGAGGGCCACGACGAGGAAGACGAGCAGGGCCACGACATTCTGCGAGTCGGCAATCGTCAGCCGGTAGCGCGGGTCGATGAAGAAGAAGTTGAGCGCCAGGACGCTTACGACCGCGGTGGCGAGGGCGGCCACCTGTCCACGGGGGACCGCGATCAGCAGGACGGGCAGCAGATAGAGGACGCCGAGCCCCGTGACCGGCGCCACCGCGTCGAGCACCGCGACAGCGCCGGTGATGATCGCGACGGAGGCGAGGATCTCGGCCGCGACGACGGCAATCCCTGCCGCGTCGATGCGATGTGCACTGTCCGCGTCCATCGCCCTCATTCAGTCTAGGTCGGGCACGGGCCGAATCGAGCGGCCCGACTCAGCTCGTGACCGGCTTCCCGGTCTCGGCGACGCGCTCGATCAGGTCGGCCGCCTTGACGTTGCCGGGGTTCCCCTGGAGCCGCTTCGAGATCTCGTCCAGCTTCGGGCGCAGGGCGTCCTCGCCGAGCAGGCCGTCGATCGCCCGGGCGATCTGATCGTCGGTGAACGAGTAGGTCGGAAGGCGCTCCCCGAAGCCGGTCTCGTGAACGCGCTGGGCGTTGTCGTGCTGGTCCCAGAAGATCGGCAGCAGCACCATCGGCTTGCCGTGGTGCATGCACTCGGTGACCGTGTTGTTGCCTCCGTGAGTGATCACGAGGTCGACGTGGGGGAGCACCGAGACCTGCGGCAGGAACTCCGCGCCCACCATGTTGGGCGCGAGCTCGTAGGCCTCGTGTTGCGGGCCCTTCGAGACGACGTAGCGGTGCGGGGTCTTCGCAAGCGACTCGACGAGGCGCTCCATCAAGGGCACGTCGGCCGACCCCAGCGAGCCGAGGCTCAGGTAGACGAGCGCGCCGTCGCCGCCGGCGATCTCCTCCGGCACGCTCCACGGCGCATCGCTTGAGCGGACGCTGGACTCCAGGTTGTGCCAGGTTGGGTGGAGGGGAGTCGAGCGCGGATAGTCGAGCTCGCGCGGATAGAGGTAGAGGTTGAGCCAGTCCGAACGATGGATCAGCTCGCCGTCGGAGAGCGGGGGCGCGCCGCGCTCCTGGCAGAACTCGTCGAAGTCCCAGTGCATGCCGCCGATCGCGCGCGAATACTCGGCCCGGAACGCGTCCCATTCCGACCCGTCCTCGAGCGGTAGGCCGGAGTAGGGAGGGGGGAGCTCCGGGTCTTTCAGCTCCAGCGGGTTGCAGGATGCGATCCGCACCCACGGACGGCCGCTCGCCGGGAGGGCCGGAAACGCGCAGACGTTGTCCTCGACGATGGCGTCTGGCTCGACCTCGCCGAAGATCTCGACAAGGCGATCGTCCACGTAGCGTGCGCCGTCGAGCAGGGCCTCCCAGGTGGGCGCCATGAACTCGGTGAGCTGCTCGAACGTGCTCTTGCGGAAGACCGGCGCCGTGTCCCGGATGAAGTCCTTCCAGAACTGCCCCGGCTCCTCCTCCTGCTCGGGTGGCGGCCCGAGCCGCATCAGCCGCTCCTCGAACCCCTTCTCGGCGAGCGTCCCCGCAAACGACTCCTCGATCACGAAGACGACCCGGTGCCCGCGTTCGCGAAGCACCTCGCCGATCCCGACGCAGTTGTTCGTTGGCCCGAAGGCGCCCTCGGGGAAGAAGATGACCGTCCGCTCCGCCATCGCCGCGCCAGCCTATCCCCGGTGCTCGGATGGCTATATGGTTGACATATGGAAGCGGCCGGAAGGTCAGAAGCGGAGATCCGCGAGCAGGCACTCCAGAGCCTGAAGAAGAAGCGCGACTTCCGCACGCACTTGGTCCTGTACCTGGTCGTCAACGCCTGCCTGGTCGGCATCTGGGCGATCACCAGCCCCGGCAGGTTCTTCTGGCCTGTCTTCGTCATCGTGGGCTGGGGCATCGGCGTGGTGGCCAATGCCTGGGACGTCTACGGTCGCAAGCCGATCGACGAGGACGAGATCGGGCGCGAGGCCGACCGGCTTCGCGGCGGTCCCGGCGCCTAGGGCCGGGGACCTCGGGACTTCGGCCCCGCTGAGAGCTCGTAGCGGATCAGCTCGTGCGCGCGGGCGGCCCACTCGCACAGCAGTGGCCGGGTTTCGCGCGGGTCGATGATCTCCTCGACCGAGAAGCGCTCCGCGGTTCGAAACGGCGAGCGCACTGCGTTGAGACGGGCTTCGATCTCCGCGCGGAGGGCCTCGGGGTCCTCGGCGGCCTCGAGCTCGCGGCGGTAGGCGGCCTCCAGGCCGCCCGCGATCGGCAGCGATCCCCAGTCGCCCGAGGGCCACGCGTAGCGGAGGTTGAGCCGCGATCCGTCGCCGTGGCCGGCGCCCGCCACTCCGTAGACCTTGCGCACGAGCACCGAGACCCACGGCACCGTCGCCTGGTGGACCGCGTAGAGCGCCCGCGCACCGCGCCGGATCGTGCCGGCGCGCTCGGCGTTGGTGCCGATCAGGAAGCCCGGCTGGTCGACGAAGTTGGCGAGGGGGAGGTGAAACTGGTCGCAGAGATCGACGAAGCGGGTGAGCTTCTCTGACGCCTCGGCGGTGAGACTCCCCGCGTAGTGGTTGGGGTCGGAGGCGAGGATTCCGACCGGGCGGCCGTCCAGGCGGGCGAGCGCGGTGATGAGCGAGGGCCCGAAGCGGGCGCCGATCTCGAAGACCGAGCCGCGGTCGAGAACCGCCTCGAGGATGCGTCGCATCTTGTACGGGCGCCGCGGGTCGCGCGGAACGATGCCGATCAGCTCCTCCTCGCGGCGGTCGGGCGGGTCGGTGGGGGAGAGAATCGGCGGCGCCTCCCAGACGTTGTCGGGGACGTAGGAGAGGAACCGGCGGAGTTGGGCGAAGGCGTCCTCCTCGTCCTCCGCTTCGTTGTCGACGCCGCCCGCCTTGGTCTGGGTGCGGGCCCCGCCGAGCTCCTCCTTGTCCGGCGACTCACCCATGGAAGCCGCGACGACGGGCGGCCCCGCGACGAACATCTGCGCGGTGCCGCGGACGATGACCGAGAAGTGAGAGGCGACGACGCGCGCTGCGCCCAGCCCGGCGACCGGCCCGAGCGCCGCCGCGAGCACCGGGACGATCGCGTGGTTTGCCGCCACGAGGTCGAAGCCGGGGAGCGGCGGCACGTAGGTGAAGCCCATCTGCTCGAGCGTCTTGACGCTGCCCCCGCCGCCGGTCCCGTCGACGAGCCTGATGAGGGGGAGGCGCAGGTCGTGCGCCATCCGCTCGGCGTAGATCGCCTTCTGCCAGATGGCGGCGTCGGCGGCGCCGCCCCGGACGGTGAAGTCGTCGCCCTGGAGGACCGCCCGCCTCCCGTCGACACGGCCCTGGCCGATGACGACGTTCGCCGGCAGGAAGTCGGTCAGCTCGCCCTCCTCGTCGTACGTCCCCTTGCCGGCGAGGGCGCCGGTCTCGTGAAAGGTGCCGGCGTCGAAGAGGCGGTCGATGCGCTCGCGGACCGTCAGCCGGCCCGTAGCGCGCTGGCGCTCGACCCGCTCGGAACCGCCCATCTGGCGTGCCAGTTCCTCGCGGCGGCGCAGCTCGGCGACCTCCGGCTCCCAGCCCTCCTCGTCTCGAGGCTCGTCCATGCCGGGCGAAAGCTAACGGTGGAGCTAGGTGGCGTGGCGCTCGGGCATGGCGGCCTCGTGGCGGACGCGGCCGCGACCCTCGCCGTAGCTCCGGGTCTCGTAGGCGATGATCGCGGCGAGGGCGACGGTGAGGATCGTGAGGGTTACGAGGGCCGGGGCGTTGGTGGCCACCGGGAACAGGACGAATACCAGGGCGGCCATGCCGAGCCGCTGGCGGTTGATCGTGTGGACGTGCCGGTAGCGAAAGGCCACCAGGCCCAGCAGGTAGGCGGAGATCCCGCCGAGCAAGGCGAACGCCGGCACGGTGTGGAGCGGATCGGAAACGTGGCTCAGGGTCGTCTTCAGACCGAGTGCCAGCAGGATGATGCCGGCCACCATCGGGAAGTGGATGTAGGAGTAGGAGTCGCGGGCGAGCTCGTTGCGCACGCGTCCCTCCGGGGCCTCGATGAGCCGCCTCCTGGAGACGATGGCGACGATGTCGAAGTACATCCACCAGAGCGCGGCGGACACGGCGATCCCGAGAATGGCCGCGGCGGCGATTCCCCAGTCGAGGTGCGCGTGCGCGCCGACGCCGATTGCCACGATGGACTCGCCGAGGGCGATGATGATGATCAGCCCGTAACGCTCGGCGAAATGCCCCGGGACGAGCTTCCAGCCCTCGGCGCCGAAGAAGAAAGGGCCGCCCATGTCGAGCGTCAGCGCCAGCACCCAGAGCGCGCCCTGCGCGAGACCGTCCAAAAACGCCGCGCCCACGAGCAGCCCGACGCCGAGCGCAGTGCTCACGGCGAGCCCCGTAACCGAGCGGCGAAGGTCGGGGTCGTCGCGGCTTGCCAGGACGAACAGGGCGATGTGCGCCGCGCGCACCGCGCCGTACGCGAGGGCGAATTCGAGTGCAAGATCGCCAAAGGCGTCGGGGACGGCGATCGAGACGATCAGGAACGCGGCCATCGCTCCGAACATCGCGATCCGCACCGCACCCTCCTCCGGGTCCACGACGCTCGTGAGCCACGCGTAGCCGCCCCAAGACCACCAGAGCACGCCCAACACGAGCATGCCCTGGGCGAGGCCCGACCAGGTCGGGTTCGCCGACATGAGCGCCGTGCACTGGGTGATCGCCAGCACGAAGACGAGGTCGAAGAAGAGCTCGAGCGGAGTGACCCGCTCGCCCTCCCTGCGCACGGCGGACAGGCGCCGGGCACGCGCTCCGGTGACGGTGGCCATCACGCCATCCTAGGACGGCACGCCAGGCTCAACGAGGCACCGAGGGAGGGCGCTCGCTGGAGAGATCAGCCGTCGTCTGGCTCGGGTGCGGCCGACTCCAATATCCCCAGGAATTCGACGACCCGGCAGACCAGGAGGCGCTCCTCGTCGACCTCGATCCACACCCCGGCGGAAGCGGGAAAGACAACGTGATCGCCGGGCTCGACCGGCATCTCGACCCCGGCCTGCTCCCACCAGTCGAGCCCGGGCCCGACCGCGAGCACGATCCCCTGCTGGGGCGGCGGGTCGTGCGTCCCGGCCGGGACGACGAGCCCGGACCGGCGCATCCGGTCGGAATCGAGCTCCTTGACCACCACCTGATCGAACAGCGGCCGCAGCTGATGCCTCACCGCCTCGACGGAGTGCCGCCTGGACTGCGTATCCACGGCGCCCAGGATATCCAGACCTCGGGCCGACAACCCGATCGCCCGCAACACGACGCGGAGCGCCGGGCGCTGCTGGAGGCGAGCGCCAGGCCCGCTCAGACGGTGGCGCGCCTACGCGCCGCGGGTGCGCCGCTCAGCTGTGTGGCGGCAGCCGCTTCTCGAACCACGGCAGGACATCGGGCTCCGCGGCACTGACGATGGCGCTGTGGGTCACGCCGTGGAACAGCTGGTAGCGGACGTGGTCGCCCATCCCCTTCAGCTCGTTGTTGAGCAGCGTGGTGAACTGCGGGAACACGGTCGTGTCGGCGGTTCCCTGCGCGAGGAAGACCGGCGCCGAGGTGGTCACCGCCGGGTTCTGGTTGCCCAGGACCCGGTAGAGGGGGTTCTTGTTGGCGCCGGATCGCAGCATGTCGGCGGGGGCGATGCCGCCCAGCCGCCGCGTCTGGGACACCTGCGGCAGGCACGTCTGGTCCAGGAGCGGATAGAACTGCTGCACCTGGGACGAGAGGAGCCGGTCCGGGAGGACGTTTGACGATGCCGTCGCGGCTCCCTGCACGATCATCGTGGCCAGGCCCGTGAGCGGGCTCGGGCTGGTCAGGGCGGGCAGCGCCTTCGCCTGCTGCAGCAGGTGGGATGCCGGGGCGTATGCCACCGTCCCCTTCAGTGTCAGATTCGGCGTCCAGCTGGCCGCCGCGCCGGCCGCGAACAGGGCCGCGTGACCGCCCTGGGAGTGACCCGCGATCAGGAACCGCTTGCCGATTCCGGGGAAGACCTGCCGTGCCGCGCGCACGATGTCGAGCACGCTCCTGCCCTCGGACTTTCCGATCAGGTACGGGTGTGGCCCCGGGGTGCCGAGCCCCTGGTAGTCCGTGCGAACGACCGCGTATCCGGCCTTCACCCAGGCGTTGAGCTGCGGGTCGACGTAGGTGATGTAGGCCTGGGCGGGAGCGCCGTTGTGGACCCGTGACGGTGCGCAGATGTCAGCGCTTCCCGTGGTGCCGTGGGCATAGGTGATCACCGGCCAGCCGCCCTTCGGGGGCTTGCCCTTCGGGACGCTGACCGAGCCCGAGACGCCGTCCACGTTGCCCTGCGGCGTACGCGAGGTGTAGAGGACCAGCTTCGTGTGGGCGGCGTCGGTCAGCGGCACGAGCCCGCCGGCCGGCCGCTGCCAGATCAAGGTCCCATGCGGTCCCGAGGGCAGGTGGCTTGGCGGGTTGTAGAAGGCGAGCCCGCTCGGCCCCCGCGTGGCGGTGCTGGCGCCAGCGAAGCTCGCGAACGCACCGAATCCGACGGCCGCAATCGCTGTGGCGACGAGACCCGTCAGGAGTCGAAGTCGGAATGAATCGGAGCGCTGCCGCGTCCTTGGCACTTGATGGACCTCCATGTCTCTCTCGAGGATGTCCCCCCGGACGTTCCCCCGAACGTCCCGAGTGGCATCCACGTCACTCCCTCGACCATCACCCTACCGGATGGCCCTTCCCCCAAACGATGGCGCACGCCTTACACACTGCGTTTCGGCCGCTGCCTCCAGCGGCCGTGGTCACACGCTCGCGCCGAGCTCAGCGAGCACCTCGTCGGCGGCCGTCTCGCCGGCGCGGACGGCGCCGTCCATGTAACCGGGCCAGCGGGTCGCTGATTCGCCTGCGGCCCAGTGGATCGCACCGACAGGCGCCCGCCACGCCTCGCCGAAGCCGACGATGGCGCCGGAGCTGGGCATTCCCTGGTAGCAGCCTCGTGTCCAGGGCATGGCGGACCAGTTGCCTTCGACGTAGCCGATGGGTGACCGCGCCCTGGCTCCGAACAGTCGGGCGAAGGCGTCGAGCACGAGGCGCCGGCGGGCGGCCTCGCGGCGCCGTCCGAGCTCGCGTGTCGCGTTCGGGGTCGCGAACCCGAGCAGGACGCCGGGCCGGTCATCAGGAGGCGGCGGCCCGTTGTCGTAGGTGGCGTAGAAGGGCCAGCGGTTGCTGACCGCATGACCGCTCAACCCTTGCGCGCGCCAAAACGGTGTCGGATAGATGGCCTGGCACTTGAGGACCGAGCCTTGGGCGACGTGCTGGGTCCAGCCGTCGCGCAGTGCCGGCAGCGCGGGGTGATACGCGATCCGCAGCGCGAGCGTCGGAGGGATCGCGACGATTGCGCGCTTGGCCTTGAAGCTCCCGGCCCGGCTCTCGGCGACGACCATGCCGCCGGAGTGCTTGAGCGCTCGCACCGGTGCGCCGAGGACGACGCGACGGCTTCCCAGCTTCCGGGCCACGCGCTTCGAGATCTGCTGGGCACCGCCAACGAGGCGCTCGGAATCCGGTTCCTCCGACGGCGGCGCGCGGCGAATCGCCCACAGGGCGGAGAGCAGCGACGTCTCCCCGGCTCCGATCGATGAATCGAAGAACTCGAGCTCCAGCAGGGTGCGCGCACCCTCGGTCTGGACGTTGAAATCGATCCACGACTGGTATGTCTGCCAGTCCCACTCCTCGGCGTGGGGTGCCTCCCAGGGAGCGTCGCGCGGGACCTCCCCGCCCATCTTCTCCAGCGCCTGCTGGGCCGAGAGGTACTCCACCAGGTCGGGTTGAGGCAACGGCGGGGTTGCGTCCCAGCGGGAGATCTTGCCGTTGTAGTCGAACAGGTTCTCGCCGCTGTCGAACGGCTTGAAGCTCCTGACCCCGGTCGCCTTGGCGAGGGCGCCGATCCGCTTCTGAGTCGGCCCGATGAACTGCCCGCCGACGTCGATGAAGGTTCCGTTGCGCTCGACCGTCAATGTGCGACCCCCGACGCGCTCGCGCGCTTCGAGCACCGTGACCGACGCCCCCTTTCGCACCAACCGGCGGGCAGCCGCAAGACCGGACAGCCCGGCGCCCACGATCACCACGTCGACGGCACGCGCGCCGGAGGCCGCAGCCCGCTCGGGCCAGGCGACTCTCGGGAGCGCCGCTCCGGCCGCCACTCCCGCGGCTGTGCCGACGAGGGCACGTCTCGTCACCGATCCGGACGGACCGTCCGAGGTTCTCATCTGTGCACCTCCGTGCGCTGCAGCTGAGGCAGGCGGGGCGACAGGTGATCCAACCGGCTGATCAACAGTCGAGCGCCCGTCCAACTGATGGACTCGGCCGACCCTACCACCGCCCCCGCGACTCCTCAGGAACGCCGCAGTCAGTCTGCCGTCCGTGATCACGCGAGGCCTATGTCTCGCATGACCATTCCGGGCTCCGCGCTTCGCGCTCGGCCTCGGATCGGTCGCTGAACGAGAGCGCCCGCCACAGCTTGCCCGCCCTGAATATCCATGCGTGAACGACGTGCACCTCGGTCGGGTTCGAGCCGCCCTTGAGGACGCCCCTTCCCGTCACCTCCACGACCGTCGATCGGTCGCCGGCGGCGACGATGTCGTCGAGCTCGAAGCGCATCTCCTCGAAGGCGTTGTCAATGTCCCGCAGCCACTCGCGAACGCCCTCGGCACCTCGATACATGCCCACATCGCTGAGGCGGGAGTTGAACTGGACGTCGGGATCGATGAGCAGCGCGATCGCGCTGGCGTTCCGGGCATTCGCCCCCGCGTAGAACGATTCGGCGAACACGTGCAGGTCCGGCGGTAGCTGTGATCTACGGCTCACTCCAAGCGCCAACGGTAGCCTCGGCCGGATGTTCGACCACGTCGCCATCGCCGTCTCGGACCTGGCGGCCTCCGAGCGCTTCTACCGCACGGTCCTCAGCGTCCTGGGCGCCGAACCCAGCCATGCGAACGCCGAGCTGGTGGAGTGGGAGGACTGGGACATCGGGGCGACCGACCGCGACCACCCGGTGACCCGCGGGCTCCACGTCGGCTTCCGCGCCCGCGAGCGCGCTCTGGTCGATGCGTTCTGGCGGGCGGGCGTCGACGCGGGCTACCGCGACGACGGCGCGCCGGGGCCGCGCCCGCAGTACGGCCCGACGTACTACGGCGGGTTCCTGCTCGACCCCGACGGAAACAGCGTCGAGGCGGTCCACAGCGATCGCGAGGACGCCGTGCCCGACGGCCCGGTCGATCACCTATGGATCCGCGTCCGCGACCCGCAGGCCTCCCGGCGCTTCTACACGACGATTGCCCCGCACACCGGGCTCCGCCTGGCGCACGACGAGCCAGGCCGCGTGCAGCTGTCCGGCCCGGACTACAGCTTCTCGCTCGTCCGGGACGAGCGGCCGCTCACGGAGCACGTCCACCTCGCGTTCCCGGTGCGCGAGGACACCACAGTGCGCGCGTTTCACGCCGCCGCGCTCGCGGCGGGCTACACGGACCACGGCCCGCCGGGCGAGCGCGCGGTCTACCACCCGGGCTATTACGGCGCGTTCGTGCTCGACCCGGACGGGCACAACGTCGAGGTCGTCAACCACAATCGGGGCTGAGTCGTGGCCGAGGATCCGCCGACCAAATCTCCGCGCGGGCCTCGCTGGCGCTAGACACCGGCTACGCCAGGGTTGACCAAGTCCCGTGGGCGCTCGCGACCCTCAGCGCCCTTGATCAACACCAACCAGTTCTAAATCGGTAATGCGCGCATATGCGCGGCGCCCGCCCGGGCGCTAGCCCGTGGGTGTCGTTTGTCGCATTTTCTTGTCCAAGTCTTTGCCTCCGCCTGGGCTGGGGCTTGGGGGCCGCTGAGGACACTGGCAGTACCCAATGTCTCCCAAAAAAGGAGTGATCATGAGAGACATATTCAGGCGCAGGCTTGCGCTCCTATCGGTTGCGGTGATCGCGGCCCTCAGCATGGCGGCAATCGCCGTCCCCATGGCGTCCGCGTCGAGGGACCAAAGCCAGGACTTCCGCGGCAAGGTCGTCTCGACAAGTCACCATCCGAAGACCGTCAAGGTCAATACGCGGTCCAGGGGCAAGCTGGGCTTCCGGGTCACCCAGCGCACCAGGTACGACCACATCAAAGGGTTCGCGGCGCTGAAGCCTGGCCTCAAGGTTGAGGTCCATGCCAAGCACCGGAACGGCGGTTGGGTCGCAACCAAGATCGACCGCCGCAGCTCGCACTCCTAGTTGTAGGCGGGCGAACCGGCGACTCGATCGTCTACGTGAGGGCGGCTCCGGCCGCCCTCACGCTTTGGTGCCCGTACCCGGTGCATCCGGGGCGGCGGAAGAAGGCGATCGCGGCTGGCAAGCGCGCCGACCCGTCACCTCTGCTTTGCGCGAAAAACAGAGGTGAACGCGGTGTCCCTCAAAGAGGGCCCGCGGATGCCGACGGCCGCTGCGCGCATCGAGCACATCGCCCGCGAACGCAGGTCACGCTCCATGGGGCCCCCGCTACCCTCAGCGTCCTTGATCAGCACCAATCAGTTCAAGAACGGCACCCACATCGAGGTGGACGGGACCATCTTCCGGATCATGGAGTTTCAGCACGTGAAGCCCGGCAAGGGCGGTGCTTTCGTCCGCACGAAGCTGCGCAAGGCCGACGACGGCAGCGTCATCGACAAGACCTTCAGGGCGGGGGAGAAGTTCCGTCCCGTGCGGACCGAGACCCGGCGCATGCAGTACCTCTACGACTCCGGCGAGATGGCCGTGTTCATGGACAACTCGGACTACTCGCAGCTCGAGATCGGTCAGGAGATGGCCGGCGAGTCGATGCAGTGGGTGGTGCCGAACTCAGAGGTCGAGGTGCTGTTCGTCGACGAGCGGCCCGCCGGCGTTCAGGTGCCGAGCGCGGTCGAGATGGCCGTCACGGAGACATCGCCGGGTATCAAGGGAGACACCGCCTCCGGCGGCGGCACCAAGCCCGCGACGCTGGAGTCGGGCGTGCGAGTGGAGGTGCCCCTGTTCGTCAACGAGGGCGATCGCGTGCGGGTGGACACCCGCTCGGGCGAGTACGTCTCGCGCGCCTGAGGCCGCGACCGGCCGCCGCCATGCGTCGCTCCGATCAGCGCCGCGCCGCAGTCTTCGCCCTCTACCAGGAGGAAGTCACGCGCCGGTCGACGGCGGAAGCGCTCGCCGATGCTGCGCCGTTCACCCGCGAGCTCGTGGAGGGCGTCGAGAGCAGTCGTGCAGAGCTCGACGCCGAGATCGCCAGCCTCGCGCACGGCTGGGAGCTTGCTCGTATCGCCGCGCTGGAGAAGAGCATCCTGCGCGTGGCCCTCTTCGAGCTTCACCACCGTGACGACATCCCCGACGAGGTGGCCATCGACGAGGCCGTTTCGCTGGCCAAGCGCTACTGCGGCGCGGACGCCCCCGGGTTCGTCAACGGCATCCTGGGGACGGCCGCACGGGCGCAGGCAGGGTGAGACGGCCGCCGATCGGTACCGTTTTCGCGCGATGAGCTCAACTGATGAACTGGCCCAGCGGCTGCGCGAGATCGCCGACCGCCTTCGCGCGCCGGAGGTGGGGGAGGAGGAGGCCGAGGCGCTCGCGCGTGAGGCAGCGGACCTGGTCGGCAAGGCGAGCTCAGAGATCGAGGCGGAGCTGCGTGCCGCCCGCGCGGAAGACGCCTCGTGACGACCGAGTCCGAGGCGCCGGCGGCGAGCACCTATCCCGACGACCTTCGCGACCTCGTCGAGGCCTACCTCGACACGCTTCGCTTCTCGGCCATCCCCGACACCGCGGGCATCGAGGAGGCGATGCGCTACTCGTTGCTCGCCGGCGGCAAGCGCATTCGCCCGGTGCTTGCCCTCGCGACGGCGCGCTCGCTCGGCCGCGCCCCTGAGTCGATGCTGCCGGGCGCCGGCGCGCTGGAGCTCATCCACACCTACTCCCTGATCCACGACGACCTCCCGGCGATGGACGACGACGAGCTGCGTCGCGGCCGCCCGACATCACACGTCGTCTACGGCGAGAACGTGGCCATCCTGGCGGGTGACGGGCTGTTCGCCGAGGCGGTGCGCCTGTTCGCCGAAAAGCAGGAGGGCGAGCCGAAGGCGGTGCTGGCCGGGCTGGGCGAGCTCCTCGCTGCGATCGGCGTCGACGGCATGGTCGGCGGCCAGTACATCGACGTGACCGAGACGGGTCTCGACGCAGATGCTCTCCGCCGCCTTCACTCGCTGAAGACCGGTCGCCTGATCGCGGCCAGCGTCGGCGTGGTGCTGGCGCTCGCGGGACTCGGCGAACCTGAGACAATCCCGTACCGGCGCTTCGCGGAGGAGCTGGGCGTTCTGTTCCAGATCGTCGACGACATCCTCGATGTCACGGGCAGCGACGAGGAGCTCGGAAAGCCACATGGCAGCGACGAGCGGCACGGCAAGCTCACCTATGTCAGCCTGTTTGGGCTCGACGAGGCCCGTACCCTTGCCGCCGAGTCACACCGCAAGGCCCACGAGGCCCTCGAGGCGGTGAACGGCGACCCCCGCGATCTCAGCCAGATCACGGATTTCATCTACACGAGGCAGTCATGAGTGAAGACGAGCAAACAGCGGGCAGCCCGCAGCATGCAGACCGGCTTCTCGATCAGATCGATGGGCCGAAGGACCTGAAGGGGCTCGACGACGCACAGCTCCAGCGGCTCGCCCAGGAGATCCGCGAGCTCGTCATCGACGTGATCGGCGAGATCGGCGGCCACTTCGGCGCCAACCTCGGCACCTGCGAGCTGGCCGTCGCCCTCCACAGCCTGCTCGACTCCCCGCGCGACAAGATCCTCTGGGACGTCGGCCACCAGGCCTACCCCCACAAGGTCCTGACCGGGCGCCGCGACCGCCTCGACACGATCCGCCAGTACGGGGGCCTCGCCCCGTTCTGCTCGATCTTCGAGTCCGAGCACGACATCATGGGCGCCGGCCACGCCTCCACCTCAATCGGCTACGGGGTTGGGCTGAAGGAGGCGATGCGCAAGGGGATCGGGGAGGACGGCAACGTCGTCGCGGTGATTGGCGACGGTGCGCTCACCGGCGGCGTCGCCTACGAGGCCCTGCACAACGCCGGAGGGCTCCAGACCCCGATCGTGATCGTCCTGAACGACAACGGCATGTCGATCTCACCCAACGTCGGCGCCCTCGCACGCTACTTCCAGCGCGTCCGCCTCAACCCAAGGCTTTTCCACGCTCGCGAGGACGTGGAGGAGGCGCTCACCAAGCTCCCGCTGGGTCTCGGCTCGCGCCTGGAGAGGGTCGGCCCCGAGCTCAAGTCTGCGATCAAGGCCTACGCCGCGCCCGGCCTCATGTTCGAGGAGCTCGACCTGGCCTACATGGGCGTCATCGACGGCCACGACGTCGGTGCGCTCCGCCGCGCGCTCCGCAACGCGCTCAAGGCGCAGCGGCCGGTGGTCGTCCACATCCACACCGTCAAGGGCAAGGGCTTCGCCCCGGCGGAGGAGGGCGGCCTCGAGGGCATGGAGAAGTGGCATGCGGCGAAGCCGAAGTCGATCGTCAACCGCCAACCCGCCGACTCGAAGCCGATGCCGGTCAAGGAATCGGACTCCCCCGAGGGGATCGAGAAGCTCGAGAAGCCGCCGCCGCCCTCACCGCCGCAGTACACGGCGGTGTTCGCCGATGCGATGGTCGCCGAGGCCAAGCGCGACCGCCGTGTGATCGGCATCACCGCGGCGATGGCGGGGGGGACCGGGCTCAACAGGCTCGGCAAGGAGGTCCCGGAGCAGTACTACGACGTCGGCATCGCCGAGCAGGACGCGGTCCTGTTCGCCTCCGGCCTCGCTCTCCAAGGCGCGAAGCCGGTCTGCGCCATCTACTCGACGTTCCTCCAGCGCGCCTTCGACCAGATCGTCCATGACGTCTGCCTCCAGAGCCTGAACGTCGTCTTCGCCATGGACCGCGCCGGGCTCGTCGGCGACGACGGCCCGACGCACCACGGCGCCTTCGACATCTCCTACTTCCGCCCGCTCCCGAACGTGGTGCTGATGGCCCCGCGCGACGAGGCGATGCTGGTCCACATGCTGAGGACCGCCCTGACTCACGACGACGGCCCGATCGCCTTCCGCTACCCGCGCGGGTCCGCAGAGGGAGCCCCGATTCCCGGCAGGCCGCAGGAGATCCCGATCGGCAAGGGCGAGCTCCTGACCGAGGGAGACCGGGTCGCGCTGCTGGGATACGGCTACGGCGTCCAGGTTGCGATGCGCGCTGCCGGCATCCTCGGCGAGCAGGGCCACCAGGTGACGGTCGCCGACGGGCGCTTCGCCAAGCCGCTCGACGAGGAGCTGGTCAACGGGCTCGCCCGCGAGCACGAGTTGCTGGTGACGGTCGAGGAGAACGTGCTGCCGGGAGGCTTCGGGTCAGCCGTGCTGGAGCACCTGGAGGACTCGTTCACCGACCCGCAGGCCCGCGCGCGCGTGATGCGCGTCGGCCTGCCGGACCGCTACGTCACGCACGGCAAGCCCGCGCTCCTTCGCGAGGAGGTCGGCTTCACCGGCGAGGCGGTGGCTGACCGGGTCCTCAACGCGCTGCGAGAGACCGCTCCGGTGGCGGGAAGCTAGCCGCCAGGCGGCCCCACCCGGCGATGGATGGATTCCGTCCGCATAACGGACCGCCATCGTGGCTCAGTCGCGCAGGTGCTCGCGAAGCCAGCGGGCGTTCTTCGGTGCGAACGCCTCCCAGTCGTTGTTGAAGTACGCGTAGACCTCGACCTCGGCGCGCCATGACGCGATCCGTCGCCGCCACTGCTCGAGCTCTCGCTTGGAGTAGTTGCCACGGCGCCCACGATTGCCGCGGTGAAAGCGGATGTACGTCCAGCTCGCCGTCACCTCGTGGGTCTGGAAGGGCCGCTCGGGATCGTCGCCGATCACCAGGGCCGCCCGGTGGCGCCGAAGCAGCCTGTAGACGTCGGGGACGAACCAGCTCTCGTGTCGGAACTCGAACGCGTGACGGCCCTTCGGCAGCTGCTCGAGAGCGGTGGCCAGGCGCTCGTCGTCGCGCTGGAAGTTGGCCGGCAGCTGCCACAGGACCGGCCCCATCTTGGGGGTGCCGGTCAGAGGCTTGATCGCGTCGAAGAACCGCCGGCTGTAGGTGGACATCTCGCGCAGGCGCTTGATGTGCGTCATGTAGCGACTCGCCTTGACCGCGAATCGGAAGCCGCGCGGGGATTGCTCGACCCATCCCTTGACCGCCGACTCGGAGGGCAGCCGGTAGAAGGTGTTGTTGATCTCGACCGTGTCGAAGAGCGTCGAGTAGTGCTCGAGCCAGAGCCGGGCCGGGAGCTTCTCCGGGTAGACCGGGCCGCGCCAGTCGCGGTAGTTCCAGCCCGAGCAGCCGATGTGGACGGGCCGGGCCATGGGCCGGGCGCTCTTACGCCGGGACGCGCACGGGCGGCACTCGCCGGCGCCCCGGCTCGTGCCGCTGCCCGGTTGGCGCCGAGGCGGCGCCCTCGGTGAGCGGGGCGCTGCACAGCAGCTGGACGACCGCGTTCTGAGCCGTCTCGAACGCGTTGCGGGCTGCGCGAAGGTAGAGCCGCCAAACCCGAACGCGCTCGGTGCCGGCGATCTCCTCGGCCTCGGCCAGGTGCTCGTCGAAGCGCACAGTCCAGTGGCGCAGAGTCTCGGCGTAGTCGGTGTGGAGGTTCTCGACGTTCAGCGGCTCGAAGCCCGCCCGCTCGAACGCCTGGACCATCCGCCACTGGTTCAGGAGCTCGCCGTCGGGAAACACGTATCGATTCGAGAAGGAGCCGCCGATGTGCGCCCCGTCGCGCTCGAACGGAATCCGGACGATGCCGTGGTTCAGAACCCTGCCGCCGGGCTCGAGCACCTGGGCGATCCGCTCGGCGTACTCGTCGATCTGCGCCAGGCCGACGTGCTCGACCATGCCGATGCTGGCGACCGCGTCGAAGCGCTCCTCGCGAAGGTCGCGGTAGTCCATCACCCGGATCTCGACCCGGTCGCCGACGCCGGCCTCCCGCGCGCGCGCCCTGGCGAGCTCCGCCTGCGGCTCCGACAGCGTGATGCCCCAGACCGAGGCACCGTGCTCGCGCGCGGCGTGGATCGCGAGGCTGCCCCATCCGCACCCGATGTCGAGGAGGCGCATCCCCGGCGCCAGGTCGAGCTTGCGGCAGATGAGCTCGAGCTTGGCGCGCTGAGCGTCCTCGAGGCTTTCCGTGCCCTCGTCGAACAGGGCGCAGCTGTAGGTCATGGACTCGTCGAGGAACAGAGCGAAGAACGCGTTCGAGACGTCGTAGTGATGGCGCACGGCGGCCGCGTCTCGCCGCTTGGTGTGACGCCGCCGGGATGGACGGAGCTCGGCGGCGGGGGGAGCGGGGAGGCGGTGCAGGCCGGCGGCGCGCAGCGCCGATGCGCTCATCTGCAGGCGGCGCCCCAGGCCGAGGCGCGGTGGCTGCCAGCGGCCGAGCAGTGCGACGATCCCGTCGAGGTCGTCGGTGGAGAGGTCGCCGCACACGTACGCGCGGCCGAGCCCGAGCTCCCCGGGTGCGCGGATCAGGTGGCCGATCACGCGCGGCGACCGCACCAGGAGCGTCGGCCCATGGCGGGTCGACGGCACGCGCGAGCCGTCCCACAGCTCGATCGTGAAGGGGCGATCCGGCAGGGCCCGCTCGATGCCGCGCCGCAGCCCATCGGTGCGTGATCCCGGCACGGGGCCGAGACTAGCTAAACCGAGGTGCGTGGCGCGCCAACCCCCCAAATGGGGGGTGCGGCAGGTAACTGGGTGCGCCGCGGTGGTTAGATCCAGGCATCGAGACCCTCCCAAGACCGCCGAGCGCAGAGACAGTCGACGTCCTCGTCGAGCTGCTCGCCGAGATCGACGCAGCGAGGGAGGGGGATGACTTCTACGACCGCGTGTGCGAGGGGCTGTGCCGCCTGACCTCGATGGAGCGGGCGGGCCTCTTCCTGTACGACTCGACGCTTCGGATCGTGCGGCCCGTGGGGTCCGCGGGAGTTGATCCGGACCTGCTCGAGGGGGTCGAGGGCACGCTGGAGGAAACGCCGGTCGCCCAGCGGGCCCTGGCCGAGGACAGCGTGGCCGAGATCTCGGAGGGGCTCGAGCGCGAGGTCCCGGCTCGGTATGCCCGCTTCGCGGGGATCACCACGCTCACCTGCACGCCGGTCTCCGCCAGCGGGCGGTGGCTGGGGGTGATCTTCGCCGACCGGGGAGGTGGGCGCTTCACCCTCACCGAGGAGGAGCGTCAGTCGATGTGGACGCTGGGCAAGCTCGCCGCACTCGCCGCCAGCGTCGAGCGCGCCACCAACCAGCGCGAGGCCGCCCGGCGCCTGTCGGAGCGGATCGCCCTCGTCCAGCAGATTCACGAGCGCGTGATCCAGCGGCTCTTCGGACTCCTCCTCGCGCTGGGCTCCGAGGAGGAGCTCTCCAGTGAGCAGCGGGCGATGTGCCATGACGAGGTCCGGGAGGTATTGCACGAGCTCCGCATGGCGCTCGGCGGCTCGCTCGAGCAGCCCGCCAGGCACGGCGCGGCCAGCGTCCGCCGGATCACCGAGCGCGTGGCGGCGCACGAGGAGGGGCTGACGGTCGACTGGGTCGAGGGGGCCGAGGTGCCCGCGGACATCGAGCCCCTGGCGCAGTCCGTGCTCCTCGAGGCCCTCCGCAACGCGGAGAAGCATGCCCCGGGCGGCAAGGTTGCGATCACGATCGACTCCAACGACGAGGCGTTCGTCCTCGAGGTCACCAACGACGGCGCGGGCGCCTCGGGGATGGGAGCCGGGCTGGGCCTCCGGATGGCATCGCTCGAGGCGCTCCAGCACGACGGCATCGTCGAGTTCGGCCCGATGCCCAACGACCGCTGGCACGTACGACTGCTGGTTCCGACCGACCATGACTGAGGACGCGCGCCGCATCCGGGTCCTCGTGGTTGACGACCACGACGTGGTCCAGTGGGGTTTCCGGCTGCTGCTCGAGCGCCAGCCGTGGGTGGAGCGGTGCCTCGCGGCCAGGGACGGCGACGAGGCGCTCGAGCTGATCAAGCAGGCCAAGCCCCACGTCGCGCTCGTCGATCTCTTCCTCGGCAGGCAGTCGGGCGCCGAGATCTGCAGCGAGCTGCGGGCCGCATCGCCACAGACGAAGATC
Organism: uncultured Actinomycetes bacterium; assembly: GCA_963702195.1. GTDB lineage: Bacteria > Actinomycetota > Thermoleophilia > Solirubrobacterales > 70-9 > AC-56. The sequence goes on from OY969725.1 coordinate 1,499,270, forward strand.
CTGCTGATCTCCGGCGCCGGCAGGATCTCGCCGGCCGCCGCGCGCGCCGCCGGGGCATCCGGGTTCGTATCCAAGGATTGGGGCGCGCCGGACGTGCTGAAGGCGATCCGGATGGTGGGGCTCGGGATGGACGTCTTCGAGCCCGCGCCGCCCGCCCCCGACGCGACGCTGTCGGACCGCGAGCGCGAGGTCGTGAGCCTGATCGCCTCGGGCTCGACCAATCGAGAGATCGCCGAGGAGCTCTACCTCTCCCCGCACACCGTCAAGGAGTACACGAGCGGCCTCTACCGCAAGCTGGGCGTCCGCAACCGCGCGGAGGCGGTCCAGCGGGCGCAGAGCCTCGGCCTGATCACGTAGGGCGGCGGGCCGCCCCGATCCCCCCGAGTCGCGGTCCCAACCCCCCGGTGCGGGGGGTGGTTCGGCAAATGCGCTTCACCTCGGGGCCGGAGACGGGTACTGATGCAGGCTATGCCGACCGCGCTCCTGTTTCCCGGCCAGGGCAGCCAGACCGCCGACATGCGAGAGCTGGTGCTCGAGGTCTCTCCCGACCTGGTCGAGCGCGCCGTCGATGCCGTCGGCGAGGACCCGTTCGCCCGCGTGGGCGACGGGACCCGGTTCGCCCAGCCGGCGCTCTACTGCGCGAGCGTCGCGCTCTGGATGCGGGCGGGCTCGCCGCAGGCGGAGGTGCTCGCGGGTCACTCCCTGGGCGAGGTCGGCGCCCTCGTCGCGGGCGGGAGCATCGCGGTCGAGGACGGACTGTGGCTGGCAGCTCGCCGCGGCCGCGTCATGGAGGACGTCGCCGCGAGCCAGCCTTCCGGCGGGATGCTGGCCCTGCTCGGCGACGAGGAGGCGACGCGCCGGATCGCGGCCGCGCACGACCTGACGGTCGCCAACGACAACGCCCCAGGGCAGCTCGTCCTCTCCGGCCCAGCCGAGGATCTCGACCGCGCCACCGACGACGCGAAGGACGAGCGCCTCAAGGCGATGCCGCTGGCGGTCAGAGGCGCGTTCCACACCGAGGCGATGGCTCCCGCCGTGCCGGAGTTCGAAGAAGCGCTCGAGGCGATCGATGTGAGGCAGCCCAAGGCTCCGGTCTACTCGAGCGTGACCGCGCGGCCGTTCGAGGACATCAGGAGCGAGCTCGCCGCGGCGCTCGTGCGCCCCGTCCACTGGCGCGACACGCTGCATGCGCTGCGCGACCGGGGCGTGGAGCGGTTCGTGGAGGTGGGCCCCGGCAAGGTCCTAAAGGGGCTGGTCCGGCGCACCCTCCCGGAGGTGGAGGCGAGCCTGCTCGGTAAGCCGGAGATGGCTCATGCCTGAGCTTGCGAACCGTCCGATTCCGGCGCCCGCCGCCGTGCGGGACGGCGCTCTCCGCGGCGCCGGGATCGCGTCGGTCGCCATGTGCGTTCCGGACCGCACGGTTCCCAACGCCGAGGTCGCCGAGCGCCTCGGGATCGACGCCAACTGGATCGCGAAGCGAACCGGTATCCGGGAGCGGCGGATCGCCTGGCCCGAGGAGCGGTTGAGCGCCTTTGCCGCCGAGGCGGGCGAGACCGCGCTCGAGCGAGCCCGGGCCTCCGCGAGCGACCTCGACCTGGTCCTCGTCGCGACGATGTCGCCCGACGAGCTCACGCCGAATGCGGCGCCGCTCGTCGCCACCGAGCTCGGCGCGACCCGCGCGGGGGCGATGGACGTGGGCGCTGCCTGCACCGGGTTCCTCTCGGCGCTCAGCCTGGCCACGGCCCAGATCGAGTCCCGGCGAGCGGACAACGTCCTGGTCATCGGCGCCGACCTCCTGAGCCGGATCACCGACCCGCTCGACCGCTCGACCGCCGGCCTCCTCGCCGATGGCGCCGGGGCGGCGCTGATCACGGCCACCGACCCGCCCGGGCGCGTCGGACCGGTCGTGCTGGGTGCGGACGGCGCCCACTGCGAGCTGATCACGGCGAGCCACGCGGAACGCGTGATCCGCATGAACGGCCACGACACCTTCAAGCACGCGGTCGCCCGCATGTCCCAGGCCACGCTCGACGCGCTCTCACTCGTTGATCGCTCGCTCGACGACGTCGATCTCTTCGTCTACCACCAGGCCAACAGCCGCATCATCCGGGCCGTGGGCGTGGAGCTCGGGCTGGCACCGGAGCGCACCGCCGACTACCTCGCCGGTTATGGAAACACCTCGGCGGCGACGCTGCCGATGGCCCTCACCCTGGCCGAGGAGGAGGGTCGCCTGCCCGACGGCGCGACCGTCCTCCTCGCCGCCTTCGGCGCCGGCCTGGCGTGGGGCGCGACCGTCGTCGAGTGGGGAGGCGGCGATGCCTGACGGATGCGCCCTGGTGACCGGCAGCGCCCGCGGGATCGGCGCCGCCACGGCGATGGCGCTCGCCGGCGCCGGCTGGCCGGTCGCGATCAACTACCGAAGCGACGCGGCCGGCGCCGAGGGAGTGGCCGAGGCGATCGGCGAGGCCGGCGGGAGCGCCGCCGCGGTCCAGGCGGACGTCTGCGACCCCGACGCCGTGGTGGAGCTCTTCGGCTCGGTCGAGGAGCGCTTCGGCCCGGTGCTGGTGCTGGTCAACAACGCCGGGATGCGGGCCGACGGCCTCGCTCCGCAGCTCGGTGACGACGAGTGGCAGCGCGTGCTCGACACGAACCTCTCCGCGGCGTTCAGGGTGACACGCCGGGCGCTCAAGCCCATGCTCCGTGCCCGCTTCGGCCGCGTGATCAACATTGCCTCCGTGGTCGGGCCGCGGGCGAATGCCGGGCAGGCGAACTACGCGGCGTCGAAGGCGGGGCTGATCGGCTTCACCAAGACAGTCGCCGTGGAGGTCGCCCGCCGCGGCGTGACCGTGAACGCCGTCGCGCCCGGGTTCGTCGAGACCCAGCTCACCGACGGCGTCGGCAACGGGAACGGCCTCCTCGACGCGATCCCCGCGCGCCGCCCCGGGACCCCCGACGAGATCGCCTCGTGCGTGCGGTTCCTGGCGTCGGAGGAGGCCTCGTACGTGACCGGGACGACCTTGACCGTGGACGGCGGCCTCAGCGCCTGAGCACCAACGACAAAGGAGACAATCAATGCCCGCACAAGCAACAGCCGAGAGCGTCGAGCAGGTCATCTTCGACGGCCTGACCGAGCTCGGAGCCGAGGGGGAGGTCGCGCGCGATTCGACCTTCGAGCAGCTCGACGTCGATTCCCTCGACCTCGTGGAGCTCGCGCAGATCATCGAGGACGAATTCGGTGTCGAGCTCCAGGGCGAGGACGTCAAGGACCTGACCAACGTCGGCCAGGTGATCGATCTGGTGGTGGCCCGCTCGCAATGACCCCGGGCGTCGTCATAACCGGGATGGGCGCGGTCACGCCCCTCGGCGTGGGTGTGGACGCGCTCTATGAGCGCTGGAGCGAGGGCGAGTGCGCGATCACCGATGGCCTCGCGCGCTGCAGCGACTTCGACCCGACCGAGCACCTGACCCGGAAGGACGCGAGGCGGACGGACCGGTTCACGCATTTCGCGCTGGTCGGCGCCGAGGAGGCGCTGGACGGCGCGTGGCCCGACGGCCCGCCGTATGAGCCCGAGCGGATCGGGTGCGTCATCGGCACCGGCATCGGCGGCCTCGGTTCGCTCGAGCACCAGCAGAACGTCCTGCGCGAGAAGGGCCCGCGGGCCGTCTCGCCGCTTGCCGTGCCGCTCCTCATGGGCAATGCCGCCGCCGCGGCGGTCGCGATGCGAAACGGGCTCCACGGCTCCTCCTTCGGCGTCATGTCGGCCTGCGCGGCCGGCGCCCACGCGATCGGCGCGGCGCTGCGGATGATCGAGGCCGGCGAGGCCGACGCGGTCGTCGCCGGCGGTGCCGAGTCAGCGATCGCCGGGGTGGCGGTGGCCGCGTTCGCGGCGATGGGCGCGACGTCGCCCAGCGGCATCTCGCGGCCCTTCGACGCCCGGCGAGACGGTTTCGTGATGGGGGAGGGGGCAGGCGTGCTGGTGCTCGAGGATGCCGAGCGGGCAGCCGCACGGGGGGCCGAGCCCCTCGGGGAGATCCTGGGGTACGCCGCGAGCTCGGACGCCCATCACCTGACGGCGCCGGAGCCCTCCGGGCGAGACGCGGCGCGGGCGATCGAGCTGGCGCTCACGGATGCCGGGCTCGAGCCGGAGGACCTGGACTACGTGAACGCCCACGGGACCTCGACGCCGCTCAACGACCGCAGCGAGACCGAGGCTCTCAAGGCCGCGCTCGGCTCCGAGGCGCACCGGATCCCGGTGTCGTCCGCCAAGTCCGTGATCGGCCACCTCCTGGGGGCTGCGGGCGCGGTAGAGGCGGTCGCGACCATCGAGACCCTCCGGCGCGGCGTGGCGCCGCCCACGGTGGGATGGGAGGAGCGCGATCCGGAGCTCGACCTCGACTACGTGCCCGACGAGGCGCGGCGGCTCGAGCATCGGGGCAACGGCAACGGGACCGGGCGCCTGACCGCCCTCTCGAACTCGTTCGGATTTGGCGGCCACAACGCGGTGCTCTGCCTGACCGCATGACCGGCGTGGCTCTCAGACAAGAGGCGGCGCTCGATCGAGCCGCCGAGCCGCGCGAGCGACTCGAGGAGCTCTGCGACCAGGGCTCGTTCGCGCCGCTTCGCACCGAGGCGCGCTCGCCGCATCTCGGGCCGCGAGCCAACGCGGGTGACGGCGTCGTGGCGGGCGCCGGCAGGGTCGGCGGCCGGTCCGTCTTCTGTTACGCGCAGGACCCGGCGTTCATGGGCGGCTCGCTGGGCGTCGCGCACGCGGACTCGATCGTCCGGGTGATGCGACTCGCCGCGCGCGCCGGCACCCCGGTCATCGGGCTGGTCGAGTCCGGCGGTGCGCGTCTCCAGGAGGGGCATGGCGCGCTCGCCGGGTACGGCCGCATCTTTCGCGCCAGCGTCGAGCTTTCGGCGCGCGCCCCGCAGATCTCGATCGTCACCGGTGTCTCCGCCGGGGGCGGCGCGTACTCGCCGGCCCTCACCGACTTCGTGGTCATGACCGCCGGCTCGCGGATGTTCCTCACCGGACCCCAGATCGTGCAGGAGGCGCTCGGCGAGCGGGTCTCGATGGAGGAGCTGGGAGGGCCGCGCGTCCACTCGCGAAACGGGGTCTGCCAGCTGGTCGCGCCCGACCTGCCGGAGGCGATGGCGGCGGCACGAGAGCTTCTCGCCCTGCTCCCGCAGCGGTTCGGGGAGGGCCCGCCGATTGGCCCGGCGGCTCCGCCGTCGGGGCTCGCCCCCGACGCGACGGTCCCCACGGCGGCCCGAAAGGTCTATGACGTGCGCGATGTGGTTCGGGCCGTCGTCGACGGGGCCCACTTCCTGGAGCTCTCGGCCCCGTGGGCTCCGAACATGGTGACCGGCCTCGGGCGGATCGACGGCAGGCCCGTGGGCATCCTGGCAAACCAGCCGCGGCGTCTCGGCGGGGTGATCGACGCGGTCGCGGCCGAGAAAGCGGCCAAGTTCGTTGAATCGTGCGACCGGTTCGGGCTGCCTCTCGCCGTGCTGGTCGACACGCCGGGGTTCATGCCGGGGACGCGTCAGGAGGCGGGAGGCGTGATCCGCCACGGCGCGTCCCTGCTCCGGGCGTTCGCGGCCGCGCGCGTCCCCAAGGTGACGGTGATTCTGCGCAAGGCCTACGGCGGCGCCGTGATCACGATGAACTCGCGGGACCTCGGGGCGGACCTTGTGTTCGCCTGGCCACAGGCGGAGATCGGGATCATGGCCGCGCGCCAGGCGGTCGGCATCGTCCACCGGCGCGAGCTCGCCGCCGCCGACGATCGCGACACGGCGCTCGCCGAGCTCGCCTCCGGCTACGCGGACGAGCACCTCACCGCCGATCGGGCGGCAGCGGCGGGGTTCGTCGACGAGGTGATCGAGCCGCTCTCAACCCGCGAGCGGCTCGCCTGGGCGCTGGCGACGCTGGAGGGGCGATGAGGCTTCTATGAACGAGGACCCGTTCGTGACGATCGCCAGGGCGCTGCGCGAGCGGCGGCCCCTCGAGCCTCCGCGCGGAGTCTCGTGCTATGTCGCGCTCGGGGACAGCTTCACCGCGGGCACCGGCTCCCCCGAGGGCCTGGGCTGGTCTCACCGCATCGCCGAGGGCCTGCGGCGGCGAAACACCACCTTCGTCTACCGGAACCTCGCGCAGGACGGGGCCACCAGCGCGGACGTCGTGGACCAGCTCGGCCGCGCGATCCAGCTCGAGCCCGATCTGGTGACGGTGATCTGCGGCGCCAACGACGTGCTTCGCTCCACGCGGCCCGAGCCCGCCCTCTACGCGCGCCGGCTGGGCGAGATCTTCGAGCGCCTCCACGAGGCAGGCCCGCGGATGATCGTCGTCACGGCAACATCGCCCGAGCGGTGGGACTTCGTCCGCCTCGGCCCGCGAACCCGCGCGCGCGTGGAGGCCGGCATGCGCGAAATAAACGACGTGACCCGCGAGGTCGCCCGGGCCCACTGCGTCCCGTGCCTCGACGTGGCCGACCATCCCGGTCTGCGCGATCGCGACAACTTCGCCACCGACGGACTGCATCCGTCGATCCGCGGGCACGCGCGGGCCGCGCGCGCGTTCGCGCTCCTGCTTCGCGACGGCTACAGGATTCCAATCGCAGACATGGAGGGAGACGAGCCATGAACACCACCGCGCTCCTCGACGGACAGGTCGGAGAGCTCGAGCAGGGCGTCGAGTTCACCACCCGGGGGCGGACGATCACCGAGGGCGACCTGACGTCCTTCTCGGCCCTCACCGGCGATTGGCACCCGCAGCACTCCGACGCCGAGTGGGCATCCCACAGCCGCTTCTCCGGCCGCGTCGCGCACGGGATGCTGGTGCTCTCATACGCGATCGGCCTGGTGCCGTTCGACCCCGAGCGAGTGGTCGCGTTGCGCGGGCTGGGATCGGCGACCTTCAAGCGCCCGGTGGCGATCGGCGACACGATCCGGGTCCGCTGTCGCGTGGAGTCCACCCGGCCCCTCGACGACGAGACGGCCCTCGTCACGCTCGCGTTCCGGATCCTGAACCAGGACGATCGCACCGTCGCCCTGGCTCGGGTGGAGGCCGTCTGCCGCCAGGCCAAGCCGGCGCCCGACGCCGACGGCCCGGGGTACTGGTCCGAGGAATCGCTCGCGCTCTACGGCGGGGAGACGTTCCTGTGATCCTCGACGGAAAGCGGATCCTCATCACGGGCATCGTCAATCGCCACTCGATCGCGTACGCGATCGCCGAGCGCGCCCAGCGGCAAGGTGCGGAGGTGATGCTGACCAGCTTCGGGCGGGTCCGGCGCCTGACCGAGCGCACAGCGGCGCGACTCGACCCCGTCCCGGACGTGCTGGAGCTCGACGTCAACAGCGACGAGGACATCGCCGCCCTGGCTGACGAGATCCGGGCGCGGTGGGACGGCCTGGACGGGGCCGTCCACGCCATCGCCCACGCACCGCCGGACGCGCTCGGCGGCAACTTCCTCGGCGCGCCCCGGGACAGCGCGAAGGCCGCGTTCGAGACAAGCGCCTACTCGCTCAAGGCGCTCGCCGAGGCGCTCGCGCCGCTCCTGGGCGCGAGCGCACCCGCCGGGTCCAACGGCGCCAGCGCGAGTGCAGGGGACGGAAGCCTGGTGGCGCTCGACTTCGACGCCTCCGTCGCCTGGCCGGCGTACGACTGGATGGGCGTCTCCAAGGCCGCGCTCGAGTCGGTGGGCCGCTACCTCGCGCGCGACCTGGGCGAGAGCGGTGTGCGCGTCAACCTGATCTCGGCCGGCCCGCTCTCGACCCCGGCTGCGTCGGGCATCCCGGGGTTCTCCGACCTCGCCGGAATGTGGACGGACGGGGCGCCGCTCGGCTGGGACAGCCACGACCCGAGCGCCGTCGCCGACGCCGCGCTCTTCCTCCTGTCGGACATGTCGCGGGCGATCAGCGGCGAGATCGTCCACGTCGACGGCGGCTTTCACTGCGTGGGCGGATCGCTCGCGCGCGCCGATCAGTCCGCACCGATGTCCGAGGTGTCCTGAGCGAAATAGGGTTTGGCCCGTGGCGGCGGGCTGCGACTACGTCATCGTCGGTGCCGGATCGGCCGGCTGCGTCATCGCCAACCGGCTGAGCGAGGATCCCGCGACGCGAGTCCTGCTGATCGAGGCGGGGCCGCGCGACCGCGCGAAGGAGATCCGCATCCCGGCGGCGTTCTCGAAGCTCTTCAAGTCCAAGTTCGACTGGGGGTACGAGACCACCTCGCAGGCCGGCCTCGACGGCAGGCGCATCTACTTCCCGCGCGGCAAGGTTCTGGGCGGCTCCTCGGCGATGAACGCGATGATGTGGATCCCCGGCGACCGCTCCGACTTCGACGCGTGGCCCGAGGGCTGGCGCTGGGCGCAGATGGAGCCCTACCTCCGCCGGGTGGAGAACGAGGCGTGCTCGATCACCCAGCAGGCTGACCCCAACCCGATGTCGCGGGCGTTCCTCGAGTCCGTGTCCGAGGCGGACGTAGCCCGGGCCGGGAACCTACGTCCGGAGTCCCTGGAGGGCGCCGGGCTCGTCCGCGTCACCCAGCGCCGAGGGCTGCGGTGCAGCGCCGCCGACAACTACCTGAAGCCGGCCAAGGGCCGCCCGAACCTCACCGTGCTCACCGACTGCCAGGCGACCGGCATCGCGTTCGAGGATGGCCGCGCCACCCGTGTGCGCTACCGGGGCGGGGATCAGGAGGGCAGCGTGCGTGCGTACCGAGAGGTGATCCTGAGCGCGGGCGCGATCGGCTCGCCCCAGATGCTGATGGCGTCGGGGATCGGCCCCGCCGAACATCTTCGTCAGGTCGGGGTGCCGGTGGAGGCGGACCTCCCGGACGTCGGGCAGGGACTTCGGGACCACTGCATGGCGATCAGCCTCTTCGACGCGGGCGGCAAGGAGTCGCTGTACGCCGCCGAGTCGCCGAAGCAGTTGCTGCGGCTTGTGCTCCGGCGGCGGGGAATGCTGACCTCGAACGTCGGGGAGGCCGCCGCGTTCGTAAGCGAGGGCGATGACAGCGCCCCCAACCTCGAGCTGATCTTCGCGCCCGTCCTCTACGTGGGGGAGGGCTTGGTGCCACCGCCGGCGCACGGGTTCTCGATTGCCGGTGTCGTGCTCCAGCCGCGAAGCCGGGGCTCGGTCCGGCTTCGCTCGGCCGATCCGCTCGATGCGCCCGAGATCGACCCGGCGTTCCTCCAAGACGACGCCGACGTCGCGACTCTGGTGCACGGCGTCAAGCTTTCGCGGAGGATCGCCGGCGGCCGTCCGCTCGCCCGCTGGCTCGAGGACGAGCGCGCGCCTGGCACGCAGGTCCAGAGCGACGACGAGATCGCCGCCTGGATCCGCGCCAACGCGCACACGATCTATCACCCGGTCGCCACGTGCGCCATGGGCCGCGTCGTCGACACCGAGCTCCGGGTTCGCGGCCTCGATGGACTACGGGTCGTGGACGCGTCGGTGATCCCGAACCTCGTTCGCGGCCACACGCACGCCGCGACGACGATGGTCGCCGAGCGCGCGTCCGACCTGATCCGGAACCGGGGCTGACCGAGCCCGAGGATTCGGGTCAGCGTCGCCGCAGGACTGCAATACCCGCGCCAAGGGCCACCAGGCCGAACAGGATCCAGACCTGCCACAGCCCCTCGAACGCGGCGACGACCACGCAGAGCAGGAACAGCGCGCCGATGACCTCGAGGACGAGTCCCACGGGGCGAGAACCCTAGCGACGGCGACGGATCAGGCGACTACGCAACGCCCGGCAGGGCGGTCAGGCGGGAAGGTCGCTCGGAGGGTGCTCCACCGATTCGGAGTCCGGTTGGCCGACTGAGTCGCCTCCCTCGGCCGCGGCCCTCTTCCTCGCCTCCTTCTTGGCCTGCTTCGCCGCGCGCTTCTCGAGGAGCTTGCGCTCACGGTTCAGCTTCGCCATCGTGGTCCTTCTCTTGCTACCGGCCATGTGTATCGAGCCCCGCTCTAGAGAGTGGTGACGTTGGTCGCCGCGGGCCCCTTGGGTCCCTCCTCGGTGTCGAAGCTGACCTTTGCGCCATCGGTGAGCGACTTGAATCCGCCGCCCTGGATTGCGCTGTGATGGACGAACAAGTCCTTGCCGGCCTCATCGGGCGTGATGAAGCCAAAGCCCTTGTCGTCGTTGAACCACTTCACGGTTCCTGTTGCCATGTGTCTATCCCCTCCGGGGTATGTGCACTGCGCTACGCGGAGGGTGCTCTAGAGCAACAACGGCGGGAACGCGGGGCACTACTTCGGCCGAACGGTTGATCGGCCCAGGGCACAAGGGTACCGGTCGCACGTGCACGCACGGCAACAGCGACCTTGAACGGCACTCCCCGGCTGCGCACGGCTCAGGTGAGCAGCGTCCTCTCGAGCGTCGTCGTGAGCCAACGCTCGCAGTCGTCGTAGCTCCAGCCGTGCTCCGCGGTCAGGTGTGCATAGACGGGATGCCAGGTGACCGCTGAGATCAGGGCGCCCGCCCCGTCCGCGGTGAAGTCACCCTGGAGCGCGCCGAGCGCCTCGAGCTTTCGCCCGGTGGCTGCGGCACCCTCACGGTGGCGCCGCCGGCCCTCCTCGGCGGCGGCAGCCGCGTCGGGCTCAATCGGGGCGGCGGAGAGCAGCGCGCCGATGATGTCGCCGCAGCGCTCGTTGAACTGGCGGGTGATGCGCACGTCAAGCGCCAGGCTCTCCCGGGGATCCTCGCTTCGAGCTGCCTGCGCGGCGAGCGCTCCGATGTCGGCCTCTTCGTCGATCAAGTCGACGAGGGCGAGGACGAGATCACGCTTGGAGCCGCAGCTCGCGTAGATCGTTTGCACCGCCACGCCGGCCTCGCGGGCGATGTCGCTCATCGACGTCGCCGCGTATCCGCGCTCGGCGAACAGCCGTCGAGCGGCGCGGACGATGTCACGCCGTGTGGTCTGCGCCTGCAGTTGTCTGCGCTCTGACAGATAGGAGCTCATCGGCTTGACAGCGTAGCCCACTGTAGTAGCGTCCCAGTCATTAGAGATAGATTCTAGTCATTAAGTATGCATTCCACTGAGAGGAGCCACAGCACCATGAGCACCGAGACCACGACCGGCGTCGAGCTCTGTGTCCGGGCACAAGTCGAGCTCTTCGGAGCGGGTCGCCTGGAGCTGGCCGACGAGGTCATCGCGCCGGACTGCATCGACCACGGCGGCGACACCGGGCCAGCGCGCGACGGCGGCGAGCCGAGCGCACCGCGGGGCCCCGAGGGCATCAAGGGGGTCGTGCGGTGGCTTCGCGGGGCCTTCCCCGACCTCGCCTACGACGTCGAGGACGCGTTCGGCGACAGCGACGGCGATCGCGTCGCCCTGCGTTGCATCGCCCGGGGAACGCACCAGGGCGAGTTCCTGGGGCGGGCGCCGACCGGTCGCACCTTCGCGGCCGAGCAGATCCACGTCTACCGCATCGACGATGGTCGGATCGCCGAGCACTGGGCATGTCGCGACGACGTCGCAATGATGCGCCAGCTGGGCCTGGCCGGCTGACCGAGCGCCCCGACCAGCGGCTGCGGTCTCGCAGATCGCCGCGATCCCACCGGACTCACACGAGCAAAGGAGATCCAATGTCGACACACAACATCGCGGGCGCCGGCGCGCTGCTCGCGGCACCGATCCTCGCGGTCCTCGCGACCTTGATCCAGCCGACCCTCTCCGACGACGCCGCGGCGCAGGTCACCGCGCTCAGTGACCACCGCGGCGCGACGATCGCCGCTATCGCGCTCAGCACGATCGCCATCGCGCTCCTGATCGCCGGCACCATCTGGCTGGCCACCGCGCTCATCCCTCGCGCGCCCCGGCTCGCGCTCGCAGGCGGCGTCCTCGGCGTCCTGGGTTCGCTCATCGTGCTGTTCGAAAACGGCGTCGCCGCCAGCGGCCCCACGATCGTCAGCGAGCTCGACCCGAGCCGGGCTACGGCGGTGCTCGAGAGCATCCACTCGAGCGCGGCGGTCTCGGCCCTTGAGCCGTTGTCGCTTCTCGGCGATCTCGGCCTCGCCATGCTTGGCGTCGCCGTCGTCAGGGCGGGTGCGCCGCGCTGGACCGCTGCTGCGATCGCGGTGGGCGTTCTGGGCGAGGGTGCTGGATTCGCGACCGAGACCAAGGCGCTGGTCGTCGTCGGGTTTGCACTCCTATTCGTCGGTCTGGCACAGGCCGTGCGCACCCTCGTCGCGGGTGCTGGGGAGCGGCTCGCGGCCACCGCCATCCCCGCCTCCTGATCACTGCGCGGACGGCGGGGCCCCGTGTCCGAAGGCCACCGCGGGGCGGTACTCGGGGAAGTTGTCCGATTGCTGTTCTTGACATGGCCAGTGTCAATATGGCATGCTACGTGCCAATGGCAGTCAGCCTTCGCGAACAGCAAGCGCTCGTCACGCGAGAGCGGATCCTCGGGGCGGTCGCGGACATGCTCGAAGATGACGCGCCTGAGGATCTGACCGTGCCTGCGGTGGCAGAGGTCTCCGGGGTGTCACTGCGGACGATCTACCGCTACTACCCGACCCGCGAGGCGCTGCTGGAGGCGGCCGGCCGGTGGATCGGCGACGAGCTGCTTGAGCACCCATACCCGAGGGATCTGGACGACGTCGCCGACCTCTACGAGGTCGGCGCGCGCGACTTCGACGAACGGCCGGGTCTGGTGCGAGCGCTCGCCTTCTCTCAGCTAGGCCAGGATGTCCGCGGCTACCGCCGCCGCGAGCGACGCGACGCGATCGGCCAGGCGTTGCGCGGCGAGCTCAGTGGACTGGGCGAGCCGGAGCTGCGCCGGGCGGAGGCGGTCCTTGCGTATCTGCACAACATGCTCGCTTACACCAGCCTGCGCGAGGAAAGCGGCATGTCGGGCGAGGAAATAGGGGAGGCGATCGGCTGGGCCATCAGGACGCTGATCGCGGACCTACGGAAGAGAAACCGCAAGCCGAGGAGAGGCAAATGAGCGAGAGAGTCATCGTGCGGCATCGCGACGAGGGCAGGACGATGCTGGTTGGCGGCGCCGATTACATCACCTACAAGGCGAGAAGCGCCGAGACCGACGGGGCGTTCTTCTGCTTCGAGGCCTCTAGCAGCCCGGGCTTTGGGCCGCCGCTCCACACCCACGCCTACCGCGAGCTGTTCTACGTGCTGGAGGGCGAATACGAATTCACCGTCCAGTCAGACGGCGAGACGCGAACGGTCCTCGGCAAGCCGGGAACGGCGGTATCCGTGGACGCCGACGTCCCGCACACCTTCCGCAACGCAGGCGACGCGCAGGGGCGACTGCTGTTCGTGCACGTCCCGGCCGCGCTCGAAGCGTTCTTCGAGGAGTATGGGGTCCCGGTCAGCAGCCACGGCGAGGTTCCGGAGGGTCTCGAGCCGCCGGACTTCGGGGCGATGGCAGCGGCGCTCGAGCGCAACGGCGTGAACGTGATTGCCTCGCCCGGGGCAGCCCAGTGAGCCCGCAGCGTGTGGCGACCGGGTCCAGGCGGCACGGGCGCAATCTCCGCAGGACGCTCCTGGTGGCCAGCGCAGTCACGCTGATCCTGCTCGCCGCGCTGGCGGCAGCCCCGGCCTTCGCCGGGCAGATCGTCTACGACGAGAACGGGGCGATCATGGCCGCCGGCGGCGACGGCTCAAACTCGAAGCAGCTCGCGGCACCAGAGACCGACGTTCCCGGCATGGCCACGCTCAACAATCCGAACGTCAGCCCCGCGGGGTCGGAGGTCGTATTCATGGGCACGTGGGACCAGTACGCGAGCGAGTGGAGTAGCTGGAACCCCCCGGCGCCGGGTGCCTATGGTGTCTATGGCGAGGGGACGTACAAGCTTCACGGGGGCACGGTGACTCGCCTCTCTCCCAATGCGCGGTCCTGTCACGCCGACCCGGGGGTACCGTGCGGCGCATTCGACGAGACCCCGACGATCACCCCGTCCGGCAAGGTCATCGACAGTTACTCCTTCTATCTCCTACAGCACGCCTGCGACGGCTGCGACTGGCACGTGATCGACTCCTACTTCGCGCTTGACCAGCCGCCCCGGCCGAGCAGCGACTCGAGCGGGAACGCGATCTGGGACGAGCCGGCACCGAGCGACATTCCCACCCCTTGCTCGGGGTCGGACTCCGACTTTCGCCCGCAATGGCCCGAGGCGAGCGCCGACGGCTCGAAGCTGGTCTACGCCAACTGCAACACGGGAGGCAGTCCTCCGTACGCCCTGATGGTCTCGGGAATCAACGGCTCCAGCCCGACGCTGTGCGGCGCCGACGACCGCGGCATCAACTCCCCGTCGTGGTCGCTCGACGGATCGAAGATCGTCGACTCCGAGACGGGCAACGTGCCGGGCCTGTGGGTCTATCCCTACCCGGGGACATGCAACACCACCAACCCGTACCAGGCACTGGCGCTCCCGAGCGGCTGGGTCTTCGCCTCGCCGCGGTTCATCGGTGGCGGACGGATCGCCTTCGTAGCCGCGCCGTCCGGCGCCGGCGGCGGCAACGTCTGGACGATCCCCGCGAGCTGTGGCGTCGCGACCCCTTGCCAGTTCCCCGACGACGCCCACCAGCTCACCTCCGGGGCTGGCACCACGACCGTCGCCTGGACGTCGCAGCAGCTCACCCCGGTCTCCCCCCAGAGGCACAGCCTCACCGTGTCGAAGTCCGGCACCGGCACCGGCAACGTGACGAGCTCGCCGGCCGGGATCGCCTGCGGGCACACGTGCTCTCACGCCTACAGCCAGGGCACGGTCGTGAGGCTCGTCGCGACCGCCGCCTCCGGGTCGACCTTCGCGGGCTGGTCCGGCGGCGGCTGCGCGGGCGCCGGCGCCTGCAGGGTGACGATGAGCGCACGCAAGACCGTGACCGCGAGGTTCAACAAGAACAAGCCACCGCCCATCGGGGTCCCGAATACGACGCTCACCGCGGCGAAGGTCAACAAGAAGCGCCACAAGGCGACATTCAAGTTCACCGGCTCCGGCGGAGCGGGCGCGCTCAAGTTCAAGTGCAGGCTCACGGGCCAGTCGACCAAGCTCAAGCGCTGGAGGCGGTGCAGCTCGCCGATCACCTACAGACACCTGAGGAGGGGCGGGCACGTCTTTGAGGTCGAGGCGATCGATGCTCGCGGCAAGGCTGACCCGACCCCAGCGAAGAAGCGGTTCAAGCTCTGATCAGCCTGTAGCGGCCGAGCTGCGCCCTCGCCATTCGCGGACGTTGGTTCCGTTCGCAAGACCGCGGCATGCTGCGAGGATTAGCCGGCTATTTCCGAGATCGTTGAACAAACGGTCCACCCCGCGACCGGGGACCGGCTCCAGGCATGCGGCTTCGTGCACGTGCTCGAGGAGGACCCCGAGCTCGGCCAGGGAATCGACGCCGAGCGTCTGCTGGTTGCCAGGGGGCGAATTCGTGCTTCGGTCATGCGCATCCCAAAGGGCCCCTGGTCCGAACCAGAATGGCCGAGTGAGCTGGCCCATGGCCCAGGGTTGCTAGTCCTCGATGGAGTCCTCTTGCGTCGTGTTGGGCTCGACGGGCGTTTTGGCGGCGAGCTCCTTGGCCGCGGCGATCTGCTTCGACCGTGGCAGCTCGAGGATGCTGTGGCCTCGGTCCCACGAAGCTCGGGCTGGCGTGTGCTCGAAGGCTGCCGGATAGCGGTGCTCGACATCGGATTTGCCAGCAAGATGGCCGCCTTCCCCGAGATCTATGCGCAAATCGTTGCCCGGGCTCTGCGCCGCTCGCGTCAGCTAGCCGTGAGCATGGCGATCGTTCATCAGCCCAAGGTGAACGTCCGCCTGCACATGATGTTCTGGCACCTCGCGGACCGCTGGGGGACGATGCGCTCTGATGGCGCGTTCGTGCCTCTCCCGCTGACCCATGCCCTGCTGGCCGAGTTGGTGGCGGCGCGACGACCGACCGTGAGCGCGTCGCTCGGGTCACTCGAACGGTCGGGCAAGGTGATTCCCGTCGAAGGCGGTTGGATGCTCCACGGCGATCCACCGGGGGAACTGGACGCGGTGGCACCGCCTCTCGCCTAACGGCGGCCAATGCCCTGACAGGCAGTCACCCGGGCATGAGGAGTTCGTCGGGTGTAACTCAAATGACCACACCAGTTGGCAATGCGCCGCGAGCGGGGCACCTTAGAAACCGTGACCACGCCGAACGGGGCCGACTCGCTCTCAGCCGGAGGTCTGGGCTACCCCGCGTTCTGGCGGACGCTGTCGACCTGGCTGGGGGGTTCGCGCCTGGGTTTGGCGGCGATGGCGCTGATCGTCGGCGCCGCGGCCGGACTGGGGTCAGTCGTCTTCAGGTGGCTGATCTTCGCCTTCACCTGGCTCGTGACCGGACATCAACAGTTCGGCCAGCAGGGGCATGTTCCGAGCTCACACCTGGCGTTTCTCGGGGTCTGGTTCCTGGTGCTGGTCCCGGTCATCGGGGGGCTGATCTATGGGCCCCTGGTCCAGCGCTTTGCGCGTGAGGCGCGTGGCCACGGCGTTCCAGAGGTCATGCTGGCGGTTTCGGAGAACGGCGGCCGGATTCGCCCACCGGTCACCGTGGTCAAGGCGCTTGCATCGGCGATCTGCATCGGCAGCGGCGGCTCGGTGGGGCGAGAGGGGCCGATCGTCCAGGTCGGATCCGCGCTTGCGTCGACGCTCGGTCAGCTGGCACGGATGTCTGAGAGCCGGTTGCGAATCATCGTTGCCTGCGGCGCCGCGGGCGGGATCGCGGGCACCTTCAACGCACCGATCACAGGCCTGTTCTTCGGCTTTGAGATCATCCTGCGAGAGTTCTCGCTCGACGCGCTCTTCGCGACCGGTCTCGCCGCGGTCACCGGCACGATCATCAGCCGGGCGTTCTTCGGCACGGCCCCGTTTTTCGTTGGCGTTCCGCACGATCTGGTCGTCAGCAATGACCTCGCGTACTTGCTGATCGGGCTGCTCGGGCTCGCGGCCGGGCTGATCGGCGTCGGATTCAAGACCTTCCTCTACAGGCTCGAGGACCTCGCTGACGAGGCATGGCGGGGTCGGCCGGAGTGGGCCCGTCCGGCGGTCGGCGGGGCGGCGCTCGGCCTGGTGCTGCTCGTCCTGCCGCAGATGTACGGGGTCGGCTACCCGGTGATGGATCGGGTGCTGGCCGGTCGCGAGGTGCTCTGGTTCATCGCCATTCTGATGGTGGGCAAGATCCTCGCCTCGAGCGTCACCCTGTCCATCGGCGGGTCGGGTGGAGTCTTCGCGCCGTCCCTGTTCGTTGGCGCGTCCGCGGGGATGGCCTTCGGGTTGATCGCCCAGCATGTCTTCGGCCCGGTGGTCGGCCCGCCTGCGATGTACGGGGTCGTGGCCATGGGCGCCGTGTTCGCCGCGGCCGCCCAGGCCCCGCTGACGGCGATCGCAAGCGTGGCCGAGATGACCTCGAACTTCACGCTGACGCTTCCGATCATGCTTGCGAGCGCGATCGCTGCGGCGCTTTCGAAGCGACTCAGCTACGGCAGCATCTACACGACCAAGCTCCTTCGGCGCGGGATCGACATCGAGCGCCCAACCCCGACCAACGCGCTGCAGACGCTGACCGTCGCCGACGTGATGCAGCCGCTTGCGGAGCTCAATGGCAATGGGCGCAGAGCGAGCTCGGATCGGGCCGAGAGCGAACGAGCGTCACCCGGCGACGCCTGGGAGCGTCTCGTCGGGCCCGTCACCGACACGCGCCAACCACAGGCACTGTTCGCCGACGAGGATCTCGAGCAGGCGCTTCGCCAGCTGGTCCTCTTTGGTCGAGATGGCCTGCCCGTGCTCTCACATGATGGCCAGCATCTGCGCGGCTGGATCACCCGTAACAACGTGCTCTCGGCGCTCACGGAGCGAGTGGCTTCATCGAGCCGCGAGATCGAGGAGGGCGCACTCGCCGCCGAGTTCTCGCTCGAAGACCCACGCTCCCGGGTCCACGTGCCGAACATGCCGCTGCTCGGGCATCGGATCATCGAGCTCACGGTCGGGGCAGATTCGCCCGCGCTCGGGCGCCGAATCACGGAGGTTCCCTGGCCGCCGGACTGCCGCGTCGTCGCCGTCACCCAGGGACGCGAGGTGATCGCCGCTCACCGGGACAGCGAGCTACGTTCGGGCGAGAGGGTGATCGTCCTGGCGCCGGCCGCCGCGAACGAGCCCGACGGCTAGTCCGCGACGCGGGCAGCGCCCGGCTTGCCGTGCCTCGGCGGAACCCGGTCAGACCGACTGGCAGCTTGAGTGGACTCGCTGGAAAGTGGCGTGCCTCAAGCCATGACCCGAGGAAGCCGAGGGCGGAACTACCGTGACCGCGCTGTGAAGAGCCTCGCCGAGTGGGAGACGGGAGCCCGAAGGAAAACGGCCGGTTTCGACGTCAGGAGATGAGCGGGCAAGGCCACTGGCGCGAACCAGCAAACGATCGGGCGACTCGCGCTTGACGGCCCCGGAGCCGAGGATCCCGCGGTCCTCCAGTCGTCGGCAGGCGGAGCGTCGCGCCGCCCGATTCCACCTACCGTGCCGTCAACACGTTCACGACCATCATGGTCACGCTTCGAACGTATCGCCGCCCCGTGGTTGAGCCGGTGCGCACGCGGCTACCCTGGCGAGCAACTCCAGCCGAGCAGGAGGACCGCATGCCTGCCCGAACGACGTTAGGCAAGGTAGCCGTAGAGCGATGAAGCCGTCACCTAGCCGATGAACCCAAACAACGATTGGGATCGCTCGGTCCTCGAGCCGGCCCGTAGAGAGCGCCGGCGCCTGCGCGCCGCCCAGGCTCGCCGCAGGCGCCAATGGCGGCTGGCGGCGGCGGCTGTTCTGATCGCCGGGCTGCTCGTCTTCGTCGTCGCCGAGGCCGGAGGATTCAAAGCCCATCACGGTCCCGGCCCCGGGGGTGGCGGGGCGGCCACTCCGGGGACCGACCAGACCGGCTCCGGGCCCTCCGAGGCGGCCCGTGAGCGCCAGGCGATCAACCGAGCGCTGACCTATACGCCCTTTATCCGCGAGGGCCGGCCGCGAAAGCGCGAGGTGGCGCTCACCTTCGACGACGGCCCCGGCCCCTACACGCCGCAGATCATGAAGATCCTGCGCGCACATCACACCAAGGCGACCTTCTTCCAGGTCGGGCTGATGCTGACCTCGTTCCACCGCAGCACCACCGAGCAGAGACGTCACGGCTACGCGATCGGCGACCACACCTACGACCATCCACACATGGAGGCGCTGACGAAGGCCCAGCAGCGCAGCGAGCTTCAAAGCACCGCATCGGCGCTCAAGCGCTACGGGACGCCCTACCCGAGACTCTTTCGACCGCCGTTCGGGTCCTTCAATCAGGACACCCTGGCCCTGCTTCGCCGCGAGCGAACGCTGATGGTGCTCTGGAGCACCGACACCGAGGACTACACGGACCCCGGTGCCGACGTGATCGCCGAGCGAGCGCTGGCGGGCGCTCACCCCGGCGCGATCATCCTCCTCCACGACGCCGGCGGCGATCGCTCCCAGACCGCGGCGGCACTGCCGAAGATCATCCGCGGGCTTCGCAAGCGGAACCTGCGTCCGGTGACGATCCCGAAGCTGGTCCTCGACGATCCGCCCCCGCGCCATCAGCAGATCCCCTGGGATCTCGCCGGCGGATCCTGATCGCCCGCCCCAGTTCTCCTAGCCGCGCCCTTTGATCACGGGTTCGCCCCCGACCGCCTCGTCCTCGCCGTCGAGCGAGGACTAGAAGCTCCGGAATGCTTCGCCCACCGACCTGCCTAGCTCGGGCACTCGCTTGGGGCCGAAGATGACCGGGGCGATGATCAGTACCACGACCAACTCCAACGGCCCCACATTTCTCACGTCGGCCAGCCGAGCGCTGCCGCTGCCTCGGTCGAATCTTCGCTGACCTCATTTACCCTTGGGGAGCCTTCCTGGGGAGTTCGTCCCCAGGCCACGGGAGGATGTTTCGGCTCTTCGCGCAAGGGGGTATCCACCTCGCGTGAAAGCGACACTCAGCGAGCTGCCGTCACTGAACTAGGCCTCGCCGGCCACCGGGATCGCGTCAAAATAATGCGTCGCCGAGCTGGCGCACTGCTCCTGATCGTGCACAACGGAACTCGTCGGTTCTGCGGTGCTGCGCCCTGGCACAGCGCATCAGCCTGGTGGCGCTCGGCGTTCGTGACCTCACCCGCGCGCAAGATCTGCGAGGCCCTTGACTGGACTGCGGGGCCTGCCGGCCCGGGCGGCTACGAAAGTAAGAATCATCCGGGCAGGTTCGGTGGCGGGTGGTCCGGCGCCAGGTACGCACCGATCCGGGAGAACAGCAGCGCGCTGTAGTTTCGGCCGTCGCTCGAGCTCCGCTTCCGAGTGGTAGCCGTGATCGCGATCGAGAGCCGCTGCGAGGGCAGGTAGGCCATCACTCCCGTGTAGCCATTCAGCACGGGGTTCTGGACGCGCCAGCGGTTGGCCACCACAAGGCCAAGGCCGTAGTAGAGCCGTCGTCGCATGCCCGGTAGGCCGACCGTCGTGGGCGCAACCTGCTGTCGACGCGCCCGGCGCGAGATCAGCGCTCCGGTGCCGATCGCTCGAGCCGTACGCGCGACGTTGCCAATCGTCGCGGTCATCACCTGGCCGGCGCCGAGAGTCCATGAGGGACTCCAGAACGTGGCGTCCTCGTATTGACCGCGGCCGGAGTCGTAGGAGTGCAGCACGGGAGGCGGGATCCGCGGCAGCCGGGAGATCGCCGTCCGCCGCAGTCCGAGCGGGCGCAGGACGCGCTTGCGAAGCAGCCTGCTCACCGGCTGGCCGGTGACCTTGTGTACGACCTTGGCGAGAACGGCGAAGTTGGTGTGAGCGTAGTTGAAACAGGCGCCGGGATCGCAGGCGAGCGGACGGGAGAAGGCGTGGGCGAGCAGTTCCCGCGGGGTCCACTGGCGGAAGACGTTGGCGTAGAGCAACTTGACGAACTCGTCGTTGCCCTGGATCCAGTCCGGGTATCCGGAGGTGTTGTCGGCCAGCATCCGCAGCGTGATCCCATCCGCGTTCGGCAGCTTCGGCAGGTATGTGGAGAGCTCGTCGTCGAGTGAGAGCCGGCCGCGATCCTGGAGCTGGAGGATCAGGTTGATGAGGTAGGGGATCGCGATCGACCCGATCCGGAAGTGCATCCTCGGGCTCGCCGGCACGCCCGCCATCGACCTTCCGAGGGCGAAGCTGGTCAGCGTATGCCGACCGCGATCGACGCGGACGATCACGGCCTTGATCCCGAGTTCGGGGATCGCCTCGTGCGTGATCGAGACAATGTGCCTGGCAGCGGCGGCGGGAGCGGCGCAGCCGTTGGCGACACGGAGCTTTCGGGGTGGACACGTCCGCTCGCCCGCGTGCCGGCTGGCCGCTCCCTGCCCTGCGGCGCTAGGTGACTCGACTGCGAGCGCCATCGCAACGCTGGCCACCAGCAACGCGGCGGCGACCCGTGGCACGCAGCCGGTCCCTCGCATGATCCCGTCTCCGTTTCGCAAACCTGCGCCGGAGAATACGCACGACGACCTCGGCTTTCAGCTTCTCCTGGCGGTTTCGTGGTTCGTTGACCGGCTGAGCGGCGCCGAACCTCCTGCAGGCAGGGATAACGGACGCACTTCCGGCGCCCAACTTGTGCAGGACGCGGCGGCTTCGCGAGGCCGCCTTCAGCTCTCGGGCGCGCTCCCCACGGGGGTGCCGGTGGCGCTGCCACAGGTCCCGACCGAGTAGGCAGCGCGTCCGGAGAGGGATCTATTCGTCGAGAGACTGACGCACGGCGAGCTGACACAACATCAGGAACACACCTCACGATCAACGGGCGACGCGAACAGGCGGTGGGGGCGCGAGCATGGGTGCCTCATGCGATGATCGTGACAGGATGGACCGGCTGTTCTTCTCGGTGTCCGACTGGGTGCTCGCGGCGATTCTGTTTGCGCTCGTCGGGGGCTCGACCGCGATCGGGCTCTTGGCCGGTCGTTCTCTGCGCGAGCAATCCGAGCACGTGCGCGAGCCGTTCAGCGTCCTCCAAGCCGCGCTGCTCGCTCTCGTCGCGCTGATCCTCGCGTTTGGGCTGTCCCTGGCGGTGAGTCGCTACGAGGCTCGCCGCTCCGCGGTAGTTGATGAAGCCAACACGATCGGCACGACTTACCTGCGAGCTCAGACCCTGCGGGAGCCGATGCGAACTACGTCCCTCGGGCTGCTGCGGCGCTATACGGACACGAGCATCCGCCTGTCCTCCACGGTGCCCGATTCCGTGGCGGCCGGAGCAGTGGTGGCCGCAGGGGCCCCATTGCAGCGCATGTTGTGGAGGGCGGCCGGTCGCGCGCTCGACGACTCGCCGCAGGCAAGCGCGCCGCGCTTGTACGTGGAAAGCCTCAACGAGATGATCGACATGCAGACCGTTCGCGTGTCCGCCCTGAGCAACCGGGTCCCGTTCGCGGTGCTAATCCTCGAGGTGGTAGGAGCGTGTGTCGCCCTGCTACTGCTCTCGCTCTACCTGGGGGTGCTCGCCCGAGGGGTCGTCACCGTCCTGCTTGCCGCCGCGCTCGTCACGTTGCTGCTGCTCGTGACGTTCGACCTCGACCGGCCGACGCGAGGTCTCATTCGCATCCCGACCACACCACTCACCGCTCTGCGGTCATCGATGACGCTGCCGCCGGCTGCAACGGGCCCAAATACGCCGTGACGTACACGGACGGCATCGGGGATCGGCCACCACGACGGGGTGACCCCGCCGCGGATATGTCGCCGGACCCCTAGCCAATGCGTTAACCACGCTTCGCCTGCTCGGGCCGGATGACCCGTCAAGCGCCCTGCGCGGGGGTGGGCGCGATTCAGAATCCGCGCCGGCTGAGGCGCCGCGGCGCGGGCACAGCCTCGGCTCGCCCGGCAGGGGTACAGGGAGGAGAGAAGGCTCGCCCACCGCATGGCAAAGGGCCGAACCGCATAAACAAGCGGCGTTCATGGTCGCCTGGGGTCGCTTAGGTAGGCGATCGGTGGGTTGACTCGCGTCGAGCACCGCTATAGGGTCGGACAGTGACGAACAGGCGCTTTCCGACGAAAAGCGGTCAAGGGCGCTACGCCAGGCAGGGCACAACAGGTCTCCGATAGTGGGCAGGGGCGGTCGAGGAGTCCGGTTCGCCGGCATCGCGGTAGCGATCTTCGCCTCCTTCATGCTGCTCGCCCCGGCCGCTGGCGCCTTTGTCTACTGGACCAATGCCGGCGGCAACACGATCGGGCGCGCCGACCTCGACGGCTCCAGCCCGAACCAGAGCTTCATCAACGCCGCCAACCCCGAAGGGGTGGCGGTCGACGGCTCCCACGTCTACTGGACCAACTTCGTCGGCGACACGATCGGGCGCGCCAACCTCGACGGCACGGGCGTCGACCAAACCTTCATCAGCGGCAACGGCCCCTACGGGGTGGCGGTCGACGGCTCCCACGTCTACTGGACCAATGCCGGCGGCAACACGATCGGGCGCGCCGACCTCGACGGCTCGAATGTAAACCAGAGCTTCATCGGCGGCGCCAACGGCCCCTTCGGGCTGGCGGTCGACAGCTCCCACGTCTACTGGACCAACTACAACGCCAACACGATCGGGCGCGCCGACCTCGACGGCTCGAACGTAAACCAGAGCTTCATCGGCGGCGCCGACGCCCCCTTCGGGGTGGCGGTCGACGGCTCCCACGTCTACTGGACCAACAGCAATGCCAACACGATCGGGCGCGCCGACCTCGACGGCTCGAACGTAAACCAGAGCTTCATCGGCGGCGCCACCACCCCCTTCGGGGTGGCGGTCGACAGCTCCCACGTCTACTGGACCAACTTCGACGGCAGCACGATCGGCCGCGCCGACCTCGACGGCTCCAGCCCGAACCAGAGCTTCATCGGCGGCGCCAACAACCCGGCCGCGGTGGCGGTCGACTGGCTCGGTCCGGGCCCCACCGGGGCCACGGGAGCGACGGGAGCGACGGGAGCGACCGGCGCCACCGGCGCCACGGGGCCCGCGGGGCCGGCCGGGGCGACGGGAGCCACCGGCGCCACCGGGGCCACCGGGGCGACCGGTGACAACGGCCCGCAAGGCCCGCAGGGGCCGGCCGGGTCCACGGGAGCGGCCGGTCCCACCGGGCAAAATGGCACCGACGGCGCCAACGGAGCGACCGGAGCCACCGGCGCAGACGGCACCACCGGCGCTTCGGGGAGCGCAGGCGCCACCGGGCCCGCCGGCCCGCAGGGAGCGGCCGGTCCCACCGGCCCCAAGGGCGACAAGGGCGACACCGGCTCTTCCGGCACCACTCAGTCGATCCCTCGGACGAGGACGGTCGATGACCGGAAGACCGCCAACATCCTCTGTCCCTCGAACAGGCCTCACGCACTCGGCGGCGGCGGACAGGTGACCGGCGCCGATGCATCGATCACCAGCTCGGTGCCACTGAACAGCGACCGACATCCGGTGGGAGACCATGGGGCGGCTACCGGCTGGCAGGTCAAGAGCACTGTGCGCGCGACGATCAAGATGTACGTGATCTGCGGACCGTAGTGGGCCTCGCTAGGGACTTGCCCTAGCGACGATTTGAGCTTCTGCCTATCTGAGCCCGGGCCTCACTGGCGTCCGACATCTACGGCCACCTCATGCCCGGCAGTCACGATGAGGTCCGTGTCCGGACGGACGCGTACCTCGCCAGGCGAGTTGTAGCGGACGGCTCGCCCGTCGGATCGTTGGACCGGCGCGAGTAGCCTGGAACCGACATGGAAGGGACGTTGCGGCTGCGGATTGAGTACGAGGCCGGCGAGAACGGCTGGGTGATCGCGCAGATCCCCGCGGTCCCGGGGGCGATGAGCCAGGGACGCACCCGCGACGAGGCCCGTGAGAACGTCCTCGACGCCCTCCAGCTTCTACTCAGCCCCGAGCCCGCCGCCGAAGCCGGCGAGGGCGAGTCGGTCAAGAGCTCCCAGCCAGGCGAAGCCGAAACAGCATCGGGATCACGCTCCGACGCCATGGACGTAGGTAGGCGATCCCGCCCCGGCGCGAGATATGCGGGCCGCTACGGCCCGCAGATGAGGTAGAGCCTCACCGTCTGGCCCGACCGCGTCATCATCTTCCAGCCGCTCGGAGCCTTGCCGCCCCCGATCGGCGCCGTGAAGTGAACGGCCCTCGGCCTGCGGGGCTGCGCGCTGAGCGCGTGTGGCGCGCTTTGCGGACAGCTCACGCGGACGAGCCCCGCGCCGGAGTTCGAGACCACGACCGCGCCGGCGCTGCCGGCGGGGCCGGTCGCCCCTCGCCGCCCGGTGGCGCCGACGCCCATCGGCCCCCGGCGACCGGTGGCGCCGGTTGCCCCCGGCGCTCCGGCGGGCCCGACCGCGCCGCGCGGGCCGGCGGGACCGGTGTCGCCCGTTTGGCCCGCGGCTCCGCGGGGCCCGGTGGCACCCGTGGAGCCGGTCGATCCGCCGGGGCCGGTGGCGCCGGCGGGGCCGCTCGGCCCGGTGGAGCCGCTCGCTCCCTGGGCGCCGGTTGAGCCGCTCGGCCCGGTGCTTCCGGTCGCCCCGGAGGGACCGGCGGGGCCGCTCGGCCCGGTGGCGCCGCTGACTCCGGTGGCGCCGGTGGCGCCGATCGTGCCGACCGGGAGCGAGTCGACCGCCACCCCTTGGGGGGTGCTGGCGCCGGTGATGAAGGTCTGGTCGGCGCCGGTGCCGTCGAGGTTCGCTCGCCCGATCGTGTCGTTGCTGGCGTTGGCCCAGTAGACGTGGGAGCCGTCGACCGCCACCCCGAAGAGGCTGCTGGCGCCGCTGATCGCGCGCCTCTTCGGCCTCGGCCCACGATCGGGGCGCTTCGCTTGGCTGCTGAACGGGACACCTCGGCGCTCTCCTTACCGACCCTAAGCCACCTTCTCCCTACCCGCAAGTGCAGCGATCTGACCGAGCGCGGCGGCGAAGGGCCCGGTTCGCAAACAGCCCCTTCGCTTACCGTCGCTTTCGCGCGTCATAGGAGCATTCGGCTCCGGTGATTTGCCCGCAGACCTGTGCTTGCAGCCGGACCGGCTGCTCCTGGGCGCTGCCGCTCAGCAGCGCCCCAAATCCTCGAGGCCATCCTCACCTGCCCCAGCTCAGTCCAGCATCGGCGGCTACAGCCCGCCACGACACAGGGATGCCGCAAGATCGACGAGGGAGGCAACCACAGCCGCTGGGGCGCAGCCAGCTTTTCGGGCACTTTGTAACAAATCCGCACGAAGCTAAACCGCTTGAACAAGCCCCAAAAGAGACGACCCGCCGAAGCGGGCCGTCTCAGGGGTACAGGGAGGAGAGATATATGTATGTGTCTTATGTGAGGGGTGTCGACACGTCTAGGCGCCAGCGGGGACGCTGAACCGCGTTGAAGCGGTCAACGCCACCAGTGCGACGCCAGTGCCGACCAAGAATGTTGCGGCGTTCCATTCGCCGGTGCCCAGGCCGACGGCGAAGCCGCCGAGGGCTGCGAAGGCCGCGAGCATGTAGTTGAAGCCCGCATAGGCGGAGAGGGGGATGCTCCGCCGGGGACCGACTGCCTGGAACGCCAGGCCGAGAAGCATCGCGCCGAACGCGAACGCAATGACGCTGGCGGCCTGGCCGAACCCGAAGAGGAACGGGGCCGCCATTACAGCTGGTGCCGCGACCGTCTCGATCGCGGCGTGTGCGCCGAAGGGGATCGTCGTGCGTGTGCTTCCCATACCGCCAAGCAGAGTACGAACGTATGTGCGATTTGTCTGTGCGTGCGGTCACACAAGTCATCTCCCGCGGCCATTCGGTCCGCCATGTACCGTTGGCGGCCCATGGAGCGGCGCCGGATCGACACGCTCCTCGCCGAGCGAGGGCTCGCCGGGTCGCGGACGAGCGCGGCGGAGTCCGTGCGTGCCGGAAGCGTCAGGATCGGGCGGGACGGGCCGCGCGCGACCAAGCCCGGGCAGTTGGTGAACAGCGAGGCGGAGTTGCTGGTCGACGGCGAGCGTCGGTACGTGTCGCGCGGTGGCCTCAAGCTCGAACATGCCCTTGACGAGCTCGGCATCGACGTCACCGGACTCGCCTGCCTGGACGTCGGCGCCTCGACGGGGGGCTTCACCGACTGCCTGCTCCGCCGCGGAGCGGAGCGCGTGATTGCCCTCGACGTCGGCTACGGGCAGCTGGATTGGACGCTGCGCAACGACCCGCGCGTCGAGGTCCTGGAGCGGGTGAATGCCCGCGAGCTGGAGCCGGACCAGCTCCCGTACCGACCCAGGCTGGCGACGATCGACGTCTCCTTCATCTCCCTGACCAAGGTGATCCCGGCCGTCGCTGCGTGTCTGGCCGATGGGGGAGAGGTCCTCGCGATGGTCAAGCCCCAGTTCGAGCTCGGGCGCGGCCGCGTGCGGGGCGGGGTGGTGCGCGAGCCGGACGAGCGCCGCGAGGCGCTGCTCGCGGTCGCCACGGACGCTCGCGACGGGGGGCTGGCGGTGGTTGGCTTCGCGCCGTCCGGGCTGCCCGGCCCGAAGGGAAACCGGGAGACGTTCGTCCACCTGACAACCGGCGCGGGCGGAATCGACGACCTCGAAGCCGCGGTCGCGGAGGTCCAGGCGTGAGCGCGGATGCGGTGACGACGAAGGCGGCGGTGAAGACGGTCGCCCTCTTCACCCATGCGCATCCTGAGCAGACCGCGGCCGCGCTTCGCGAGACTGTCGAGATCGCGAGCAGGCACGGCGCGAGGGTGATCTCCTCGCCGGAGGAACGGAAGAAGCACGGGGAGGTGGCCAGCGGTTGCGAGGAGGCGGCGCAGCTACCCGAGAAGCCCGATCTGTGCGTGGTCCTGGGCGGGGACGGCACGATCCTCCACGCCCTCCGCGCCTATTCCGAAACCGGCGTGCCGGTCTTCGCCGTGAACTTCGGGACGGTCGGCTTCCTCGCAGCGGTCGAGCGCGACGAGCTGGCGCCGGGGCTCGAACGCGCCCTCGCGGGAGACTTCGAGACGGTGGCGCTTCCCGGGTTGACCGTCGACGTCGACACGGACCGCCCGGTGGCCCTCAACGACGTGTCGTTCATCCGCCCGCCGCACGGGCGCGTCGCCGAGCTCTCCTACCGGCTGGCAGGACAAGAGGTCGGCCACGTGCGCTGTGACGGCCTGGTGGCCGCGACGCCCGCCGGATCGACCGGCTACAACCTCGCCAACCAGGGGCCGATTCTCGCCTGGGGCGTGGAGGGCTACGTGGTCAGCTTCATCGCCCCGCACACGCTCACGGCGCGGCCCCTGGTCGTCGCGCCCGGCGACGTCCTGTGCGTCGTCAACCAGGAAGGACGGGAGGCGGTGGACGTCGTGCTCGACGGCGAGCCCGTGGGCCAGCTCGCGAGCGGGGCCGAGATGGACGTGTCGTTTCACCACGCGATGGGCACTCTCGCGCAGCTCCCGGGCTCGAGCTTCTACCGGCGCATCCGCGAGAAGTTCGGTCGCCTGGCTCACTAGAGCGCGGGGCCCGGCAACGGAGATTCGCGGGTAGCTAACCTCGAATATGGATGGCTCGCAAGTGGTGGACCTTGCTGGCGGTGTGCGTGGCGACCTTCATGTTGCTGCTCGACATCACGGTCGTCAACGTCGCCCTGCCTGACATCCAGAGAAGCCTCGGGGCCAGCCTCTCGAGCCTCCAGTGGGTGGTCGACGCTTACTCGCTGACGCTCGCGGCTTTCCTCCTCACGGCGGGCTCGCTGGCGGACCGCCTCGGTCGCCGGCGGGTGTTCACCTTCGGCTTTCTGATCTTCACGCTCGCGTCGTTCCTCTGCGGCATCTCGCCCAACGCGACGGTGTTGAACTTGGCCCGCGGCCTTCAGGGAGTCGGCGGGGCGGCGATGTTCGCCACCTCGCTCGCGCTGATCGCGCAGGAGTTCCAGGGCAAGGAGCGCGGCACGGCGATCGGCGCCTGGGGCGCGACGATCGGCGGCGCGGTCGCGGTCGGCCCGCTGATCGGAGGCGCGCTCACCGAGGGTCTCGGCTGGGAGTGGATCTTCTTCGTCAACGTGCCGATCGGTGCCGCGGCGATCGTCCTGACGGTGACCAAGCTCGCCAACCTGAAGGCCCCGGACCCGTCACCGATCGACTGGCCCGGACTGGCGGCGTTCTCGCTCGGCCTCTTCGGGCTGATCTTCGGGCTCATCCGCGGCAACGCCGACGGCTGGACCAGTCCCCAGATCCTTGCCTCGCTGATCGGCGCGGGCGTGCTGCTGCTGGCGTTCGTCGGCATCGAGATGCGGACCCGCAACGCGATGCTCGATCTGTCGCTCTTCCGCAAGCCGGCCTTCGCCGGCGTCTCGATCGTCGCGTTCGCGCTGTCGTCCTCGATGTTCGCGCTGTTCCTCTACATCACCCTCTACGTCCAGGACGTCCTGGGGCACTCCCCGCTCGGCGCCGGCGTCATCTTCCTCCCGCTGACCGTCCTGTCGTTCTTCGTCGCCCCGGTCGCGGGCAAGCTGTCCGCGCGGATCCCGATTCGGGCTCTGCTCGGCGTGGGCCTCACGTTCGTCGGCGTCGCCCTGCTCCTGATGCACGGGGTGAAGCTCGGCGACAGCTGGACCACCCTGCTCGCGGGCTTCCTGTTCGCCGGCGCGGGAATCGGGATGGTGAACCCGGGGATCGCGCAGACGGCGATCGGCGTCGTGCCGCCGCAGAAGGCCGGCATGGCCTCCGGGATCAACAACACCTTCCGTCAGGTGGGCATTGCGACCGGCGTGGCCGCGCTCGGGGCGGTCTTCCAGTCGCAGGTCTCCTCCAAGCTCGCCCAGCTGGCCCCGAACGCGCCGCCGAGCTTCGCGGACGCGGTCTCGTCCGGCGCCATCCACTCGGCCGTGCAGGGCGCGCCCCCCGGACAGCAGGCCCAGCTCACGACCGCCGCCAATCAGGCATTCATCAGCGGCTTCAACGAGATCCTGCTGATCGGGGCGATCGTGGCGATCATCGGGGCCGTGGCCGGATTCGCGCTCGTGCGCAGCCGCGACTTCGTCGTCGCCCCTGACGGCGAGCCAGCCGCCGCGGAGCCCGCCGCCGCGTAGCTTCGCTCCACCGGGGCGAATCCGTCCCGGGCCGCTGCTAGAAGCAGCGGGGTGCTCCACGAGCTTCGGATCGAGAATCTCCTCCTGATCGAGCGCGCCGAGCTGCGGTTCGCCGCCGGACTGAACGCGATCACAGGGGAGACGGGGGCGGGCAAGACCGTGCTCGCGCACTCGCTCGACCTGCTGATGGGCGGCAAGGCGCGGCCGCAGATCGTGAGGCCCGGGGCCGAGGAGGCCTACGTGGAGGGCGTCTTCGCGCTTCCCGCCGATCTGTTCGCCGACGAGGAGCTGGCGGAGCTCGCCGAGCGGATGCCCGAGGGTGCCGACGAGATCGTCCTCGGGCGCCGGATCGGGGCTTCGGGGCGCACGAGCGCGTTCGTCCAGGGCCGCAGTGCCTCGGCCGCCGACCTGCGGACGCTCGGCTCACGGCTGCTCGCCTTCTACGGACAGCACGAGCATCGAAAGCTGGTGCTCTCCTCGGCGCAGCTCGAGATCCTCGACGGCTTCGCCGGCGCGGAGCACCTGGAGCGCCGGGCGCGCTACCGCGAGGCGCACTCGGAGGCACGGTCGATCTCCCGGGAGCTCGCCGAGCTTCGCGAGCGCGAGGGCGCCCGCGAGCGGGACCTCGACCTGCTCCGTTTCGAGCTCGCCGAGATCGAGGCGGCGGCGCCGCACCCCGACGAGGAGGACGAGCTCACCGCCGAGCGCGATCGGCTCCGCCACGCGGAGCGGCTGCGCACCGCGGCAGCAACCGCCCTGGCGGCGGTCACGGGGGTGGATGACGACGGTGGCGCGCGCGGCGCGCTCGGCGAGGCGGAGGCCGAGCTTTCCTCGGCGGAGGCGATCGACCCGGAGCTCGACTCGGTGGCGGAGCAGGTGCGCGCGGTTTGCGTGGAGCTCGACGACGCCGCCAGCGCCCTCCGTTCCTACGCCGACGACATCGAGGCCGAGCCGGAGCGCCTCGAGCAGCTGGAGGAGCGTTTGACGGCACTGGATCGCCTGAAGCGAAAGCACGGCGGTACGACCGAGGCCGTGCTGGCGCACGCGCAGCACTGCCGCACGGAGATCGAGCGGCTCGAGAACGCCGAGGAGCTCGCCGCGGAGCTCGAGGGCCGGCTCGCCGGAGCGACGGAGCGGCGCACGACGATCGCGGGCGAGCTCGCAGAGGCCCGCGTCAAGGCTGCGAGGCAACTCGAGCGCCGGGTGGCGGACGAGCTCGAGGCGCTGGCGATGGAGGGCGCCTCGGTCGAGGTGCGCATCGGGCCCCATCCGGACGGCTTCGGCGCGAGCGGCTCCGAGACGGTCGAGTTCCTGGTCGCGACCAACCCGGGAATCCCCGCCTCGCCGCTGCGCGACGCCGCGTCTGGCGGCGAGCTCTCGCGGATCATGCTCGCGCTCACGGGCCTTGGAGCGGGGGGCGGGGCCGGGACCGTCGTCTTCGACGAGATCGATGCCGGCATCGGCGGCAACACGGCCAGAGCGGTGGGGGAGAAGCTGCGCGAGCTCGGAGCCGAGCGCCAGCTCATCTGCATCACGCACCTGCCCCAGGTCGCGTCGCTGGCCGGCGCGCACTTCCGGATCGTCAAGCACTCCGGAGGCAAGAGCGCGCAGGCGTCGGTCGAGCGGGTCGACGGCGAGGAGCTGGTCGCCGAGATCGTGCGCATGCTCGGCGGCAGGCGCGACGACGAGACGGCGAGCCGCCACGCGCGCGAGCTGCTCGCCGCTGCTTAGCGCGGCTTCGATCGAGACAGGAGCACCGGCTGCGACGTGTCGAAGGTCCGATGCGGTGCGCGAGCTCGCAGGCGGAACTGGAGGTGGTCGTAGTCGTGGAAGTTGTACTCGCCGTACTCGAAGTCGGTCCGGTCCGTCTCGGCTTCGTTCGCGGCGCGCGGATTATCCGCATCCGAGGGCTTGATCGGCAGCCCGCCGCAAGTCTGGTTCTTCGTGCTTCCGTGTCGCACGCCCGCGATCTCGAGCTCCAGCGCCCAGTGCACTCGCACGACGTGGTAGTTGACGAGCCTCGCCCTGAACGAGTCGATGATGTGCGCCCGCGTCGGCGGCGGACGATGAGCCGGCCTGGAGGTGTGATGGCCGCCGGACTTGCGAGCAGAGCCGATTTGGTAGGGAGCCGCCGAGGTCGACTTCGCGGCGCCTGTGCGCCCGCAACCGCCCACCGCGATCGCCGCGACCGCGACCACGATCAGCCGACGTCGATGACCCCGCATGCCTCGAGTACGTGGTGCGTGAGCCAGAAGGTCCATACGCTCCCGGCGGGGCAGATGCAGCCGAGTAATCTGCCCGGGCGGATTCGGCATGTCGAATGCACACCTGGCAAGGGCGGTCGACGCCACGGTCAAGGAGGGGAGCGCGCGCATTCGGGTGGCATCCCAGCGGGGCGGGCCCGTCCCCACGAGGGATGACATGACCGGGGAGGGCGTCGTCGACCTCCGCCGCGATCGGGTCTGGCTTCGGCATCGGGGCGTGACGCCGGGATTCGTCGCTTACTTCCGCGAGCGATCCGCTGCCCATCGGCATCTTCAGGGGCGCGCGAGCCGGGTGTTCGACCGTCTCCTCGCTCGCTTCCTGGGGAGCAGGACCCGGCGTTTTCGTGAGCACTACTACGAGGGCGTCTACCGTTACAAGCGCAAGCGGAACGGGACGTGGTCAGAGGGCGCCGCCCTCCGACAGCAGGGTCGGCACCCTGAATACAACCACGAGCACCAGCACCCGCTCTGGCTACTCAAGCCGCTGGCGCACCTCGCGGAAGTGCCCGAGGCGATTCCCGATCACGAATCCGTCGGCGAGGTCTTGACGACGCGGTACGACGTCAACCTGAGCAGCGCCGAGCTCCCGGCCCAGCTCTGGGAGACGCTCGCGATGCCTGACGCTCCCGATCCCCCGAAGCGACCGCGATGGTGGAAGCCCGGGCCCTTCTTCCGGGCTCGCACGCGGATTCCGGCCAGCGTGTGGCTGGACGCCGACGGCCTGGTCCGCCGCATGAGCTACGAGGTCGACGCCTATCACGCGTGGACGGTTGACGGCAGGCTGGAGACGCCGGCGTCGACCTGGTGGACCACCGAGCTGTGGGATTTCGGAGTGGCGATCGACCGCGAGCGGCCGCCGGCACCACGCGCGGCGCCGCATCGCGCATAATCAACCGCAATGGCGACGCGCGTGCGCACACGGACGCGTTCCTTCTTCCGAGGCACGCGGTCGCGCCCACGAGACGCCGGGGTGACGATTGAGGGGAGTGCGCGGCTCGGTCGGCGGACCAAGGTGCTCGTGAAGCACCTGAGTGCCGCAGACGTCGCGATCATCGACCACGCGGACCTCGATCGGATCGCCGCCGAGGACCTCGTCACAACGGGCGTTCCCGCCGTGGTGAACGTCGCCCCGTTCTCCACCGGCCGCTATCCAAATGTCGGCCCACTGGCGCTCGCGGAGGCGGGTGTGCGGCTGATCGAGGCGCCGGCGGCTCCGCTGTTCCAGGAGCTCAAGGACGGCGACCCGATCGCGATCGCCGGGGGCGAGATTCGCCGCAACGGAACCGTGATGGCGACGGGCCGGGTCCTTACGGCCGCCGAGCTCGCGGAGCAGCTGGCCGAGCAGCGGGCCCGCATCGACTCGGCCCTGATCGACTTCACCGAGAACACGATGACCCACCTGCGCGAGGAGGGTGCTCTCCTCGCCGGTGGCCTGGACCTGCCCCGCACGCGGACGAGGTTCCGGGATCGCCATGTCCTGATCGTGGTCCGCGGAAGCACCTACCGCAAGGACCTGCGCGCGCTGCACCCGTACATCCTCGGCGTGAAGCCGTTGCTCGTCGGCGTGGACGGCGGGGCGGACGCGCTGGTCGAGGCGGGCTGGAAGCCCGACGTCGTGCTCGGCGACATGGACTCGGCGAGCGACGCCGC
Source organism: uncultured Actinomycetes bacterium (assembly GCA_963702195.1). Classification (GTDB taxonomy): domain Bacteria; phylum Actinomycetota; class Thermoleophilia; order Solirubrobacterales; family 70-9; genus AC-56. Next base: position 1,533,187 of record OY969725.1, read on the forward strand.
GCTGCGATCGGGCGCCGAGCTGATCGTCCACGCTTATTCGGACGGCCGGGCACCCGGAGCGGGGCGTCTCGAGGAGCTTGGCCTCGATCACACCGTAGTGCGGTCGGTCGGGACCAGCCAGGACGTGGCGATGCTCTTGGCGCACGAGAAGGGCGCAGGGCTGATCGTCAGCGTCGGCGCCCACTTCAACCTGGTCGAGTTCCTGGAGCGGAGCCGGGCCGGCATGTCGTCGACCTTTCTCACCCGCCTGCGCGTGGGCGAGCTGCTGGTCGATGCCAAGGGCGTGAGTCGGCTCTACAACCCCGGTGTCACGGGCCGCCAGCTGGCGCTGTTCTTCCTGGCGGCGCTGGTCCTGTTGACGATCGTGATCATCAACACGCCGGCGCTGAGCGATCTCGTCAACCTGATCTGGCTCAAGCTCAAGATCATCCTCGGCATCTAGCCACCCGCCCCGCGGGCTCTCAACTCCTATCCTCGATCGCTGGACATGGGGTATTCAGGGCGCTACCACGCCGCATCGCTTGCAGCCGTCTTCCTGGCGCTTGCGATCGGGATCCTGATCGGAGTCGGACTCGGGCACAAGGTCGTGTCGGGAACGACGAGGAACCTCGAGCAGAGCCTGAAGAGCGATCTCTCCTCCGCGCGCGGGCGCGGCGACGAACTCCAGGGGCAGCTGAACCGCCAGAACGAGTTCGAGCAGCAGGTGTTCCCGACGCTGGCGGGCCGGGTGCTGCGCGGCGAGCGCATCGCTGTGGTGGCCCTCGGCGCGCTGCCCGACGACGTCAAGGGAAACGTGCGGGAGGTAGTCGGCCCGGACAGTCCGACCGGGGCGGCGCTCGGTGAGGTCGCGGTCGTGCGGGAGCCACCTGACGTCTCCGCGATCTCCGCCGCGGCTCCGAAGGGAAGCCAGGGGGCGAAGGTTGACCGCGACCGGAGCTCGCTGACGGCCGTCGCGAGGCGCATGGGCCGCTCCCTCGTCGTCGGCGGGCCGACCTTCAAGCGCTTTCGCGGCGCGATGCTCAGCCAGGTCAGCGGTCGGCCCGGCGGCATCGACGGCGTGATCGTCCTCCGCCAGCAACCGGCGGACCTCTCGCCACACCAGACGTCGGAGACCGCCGCCCTCGAGTCAGGGATCATGGCCGGGCTCAAGGACGCCGAGACGCCGGTGGTCGGTGTGGAGCGCGCCGATACGCAGCCGTCCTCGATCGGCTTCTTCAAGAGCAACGGCGCGACCGCCACCGTCGACAGCGTCGACCTGATCTCCGGTCGCGTCGCGCTCGTCTACGCGCTGAACGGAAGCGAAGGCAACTACGGCGTCAAGGCGACCGCCGACCGGCTGCTTCCGGCCCTGCGCCACCCCCGGCCTCCGGCCTTCGCCGGCGGCGGCGCACCGTGAGGCTTTCGGGCCTCGCGGTGTCCTTCGCGATCGCCGCGGCGTTCGCCGGCCCGTGGCTCGCCGACATGCGCAGGCACGGGCTCGCCCGCGACAACTACAGGGGGAGGCGCGTCGCCTTCCCGGCCGGGGCGGTGCTGGTCGCCTGCTCGCTGGTCGCCCTCGCGCCACTTGCGATCCTGGACGACCGCGCCGACCTCGACCTGCTGAGCCCCGACCTGCGGCGCTGGGCGGTCTACGTGCTCGGGGTGGCGCTGCTGGGGCTGATCGACGATGCGCTCGGCCGCGGCTACGACTCAGCGACGCCGCGCGGCTGGCGTGGCCACGCGCGGGCGGTCGCTTCGGGGCGCTTCTCGACCGGCGCGATCAAGGCGGTGGGCGCCCTGGCGCTCGCCGCGTACGCGACCTCGGGCCTCGGGCAGCGGGACTTCGCCTACGTCGCCGATCTCGCGCTGCTGCTCGGAACGACCAACCTCTTCAACCTGCTCGACCTGCGGCCGGGGCGGGTGGAGAAGGTATTCGTCGCGCTGCTCGCCGCCGTCTGCATCGTGGCGTGGACTTCGGTTCCGCTCGAGGTGCTGGGCCTGTTCATCGGGCCAGTGCTGGTGGTCGCGGCGTTCACGCTGCGCGAGCGAGCGATGCTCGGCGACACGGGCGCCAACCTGGTCGGGGCGCTCGCCGGGATCACGCTGCTGGTCAGCATGGGGGAAACGGCGCGCTACGTGGCGCTCGGAGTCGTGGTCGCGCTGAACATTTATGGGGAGTTTCGGTCGATCTCGCGAACGATCGAGGGTGTTCCGCTGCTTCGCTCTCTAGACTCGCTCGGCAGAGTTGATTAGGCGCAAACGGGGACAGCTCAACGGATGAAGCCAGGCGAGACCAGGTTCATCTTCGTCACCGGCGGCGTCGTTTCATCGCTGGGTAAGGGCATCGCCGCGAGCTCGATCGGGCGGTTGCTCGTGAGTCGCGGCTTCCGGGTCCAGCTGCAGAAGTTCGATCCCTACATCAACGTCGATCCGGGGACGATGAGCCCGTTCCAGCACGGCGAGGTCTTCGTGACCGAGGACGGGGCCGAGACCGACCTGGACCTCGGCCACTACGAGCGCTACACCGATGAGAACACGTCGCGCGCCTCGAACGTCACCGCGGGCGCCGTCTACAACTCGGTGATCCGCCGCGAGCGCCGCGGCGACTACCTCGGCGCGACCGTCCAGGTGATTCCCCACATCACCGACGAGATCAAGCAGCGCATCCTGATCGTCGCCGAGTCGCAGGCCGTCGACTTCGTGATCACGGAGATCGGCGGCACGGTGGGCGACATCGAGTCGCTGCCGTTCCTGGAGGCGATCCGCCAGCTCTACACGGACCTCGGCCCGAAGCGGTGCATGTTCGTGCACCTCACGCTGGTGCCGTATGTCGGTCACGCGGGAGAGCTGAAGACGAAGCCCACCCAGCACTCCGTCAACGAGCTGCGGCGGATCGGCGTCCAGCCACAGGCGCTCGTGTGCCGGTCCGAGAGGGGCCTGGACCGCGAGATCCGTCGCAAGATCGCGCTGTTCGGGAGCGTGCCGGAGGACGCCGTGATCTCCGCGCGCGACGTCGACAACGTCTACAAGGTGCCGCTCGTGCTCCGAGCCGAGGGCATGGACGACCTGATCCTCGACCACTTCGGGATGGAGGCCGAGGCGCCCGATCTCTCGGACTGGGAGGCGCTCGTGCGTCGGGCCGACGCCTGCGAGGGCGTGGCGAGGATCGCCCTGGTCGGCAAGTACGTGCAGCTGGAGGACGCCTACAAGTCCGTGATCGAGGCGCTCAACCACGGCGGCTACCACCACGGGATCAACGTGGACGTGAAGCTGGTCGACTCCGAGAACTTCGACGCGCACGAGATCGCCGAGTGGGCCGACGGGATCCTCATCCCGGGCGGCTTCGGCGAGCGCGGGATCGAGGGCAAGATCGAAGCGGCCCGGGTCGCGCGGGAGAACGACATCCCGTACCTCGGCATCTGCCTCGGCATGCAGATCGCCGTCGCGGAGTTCGCCCGCAACGTCGCCGGCATGGCCGGCGCCAACTCCACCGAGTTCGACCCGGAGACCCCCTATCCGGTCGTCGACCTGCTCCCCGAGCAGAAGGAGGTCTCGGACATGGGCGGGACGATGCGTCTCGGCGCCGACCCGGTGAAGATCCACGAGGGCACGCGCGCCCGCGAGATCTTCGAGGAGGCCGTCATCTACAAGCGTCACCGGCACCGCTATGAGGTGAACAACCAGCTCCGGCGCCGCCTCGAGGACGAGGGCCTGGTAGCCGGGGGGACCTCACCCGACGAGCGGCTCGTCGAGATCATCGAGCTACCCGGTCATCCGTTCTTCGTCGCCTCGCAGTTCCACCCCGAGTTCAACTCGCGCCCCACGCGGCCGGAGCCGCTGTTCCGGGAGTTCGTGGGAGCGGCCGCCCGCCACGCGGGTCAGCGGGGGCCGGCCGAGGCGGCGGAGGCGCCGGCCGACGCCGAGCCGGCCGAGGACATCCAGGTCCGCCGCAGCAACTAGTCAGAGGCCTCGCTCCAGCCGAGGGCGCGACTGCGACCTCGCGGCAGCTTGCTCACGACCAGGTCGTACGAGTCCTCGATCATGTCGCGGACGGCGTCGTCGGTTAGCGAGCCATCGAGGATCACGGTGTTCCAGTGTCGCTTGTTGAGGTGGTAGCCGGGAATCACCGCCGCGTGCGCCGCGCGCAACCCCTCGGCAAGCTGCGGTTCGCACTTGAGGCTGACGCGAAGCGAGTCCGCGTCTAGCTGTGAGAGAGCGAACATCTTTCCGGCGACCTTGAACACCGAGGTCGCCGGGCCGAACGGAAACGTCTCCTCAGCTCCCGCAAACGAGAGGCAGTGATCGCGAAGCTCGTCGGAATTCATCGCGAGCGGCGCGGACCCTCTCTAGAGCGTTGCCACGCTTACGAGCCGCCGGAGTCGCCGTTCATCGACTTTCCCTTCATCGAGTCCTCTGAGCCTCCCTGCATCGACCCGCCCTTCGTGGAGCCGCCGCTCATCGACCCGCCCTCCATGGAGCTCATGGCCTTCATCGCCTCCGGTGAATCCGGGAGGGTGAGGCCGGGAACGCTCGCGGGCTTGATCGCCACCGAGAGCCCGAGCACGAGGAGCAGCAGGGCGATGGCCCGGCTGGTCGCCACCCGCCAGGGCAGCAGCTTCTCGGCCGCGATCACCGCCGCGATGAACGCCATCCAGCCGATGCTCATGACTCCGAGCGCGAATAGCGCCGCCATGAGCCCCCAGCAGCAGCCGACGCACCAGCTGCCGTGGAGCAGCCCGACCCGCAGTGCGCCCGTGCGCCCTGGACGCCAGTGCTCCATCAGGAACATGAACGGGCTGCGGCAATGGCGCAGGCAGGTGTCCTTGAGCGGGGTCAGTTGGTAGATGGCCGCGAGGACGATGATCCCCCCGGCCAGCTCTGGCCCGGCGTTGTGCCAGGAGAAGGTGTCGCCGGCGATCGCCTTGCCAAGCACGAAGATTCCGTACCCGATCAGCCCGGCGCCCGCCCAGGTGATCAGGTAGCCCGCGACGAACAGGGTGGTCCCACCGACCGGTGCGGATTGCCCCCGAGCCCTGCGCCCCTCCTGGATGCGGACGTGCATCGTCACCATCGGCGCGATGGAGGGGAACATCATCGCGGCCATCATCACCACCCAGACGCCGAGGAAGAACCCGAGCGTTCCCGGGTCGGTGCCAGGGCCGGCGTCCATGCCACCCATCTGGTCGTCGGTCACCAGCCACGCCACCCCCGTGAGGGCGAGGAGCAGGGCGATCAGCCCGATCTGGATCAGGCCGGGAAGCGGCGGCGCTCGGCGGATCGACGCGGATTCCATGATGTGAGGAGTGGACACGAGAGTAGTCAGCGGGCCGATGGAGGTCAAGAACGCCGGGCCTGGTCGATCTCCGTCCGCTGCCAGCCTCTAAGAGGACCGCCGAGCGCATAGCCTGTCGCCCCGTGGGAGACGATCAGCGGATGTTGGATCGCTTCGTGCGGCTGTGCGAGGTGGCGAGCCCGACCGGTTCCGAGCGAGCGGTGGCGGACGCCCTGCTGGCGGAGCTTCGCGAGCTCGGTGTGGAGGTCGCCGAGGACGGCTCCGCCGGTCCCGCGCGGGCCGGCTCCGGCAACCTGATCGCCCGGATCCCAGGCGAGCGCGACGGCTGGGTGATGTTCGCCGCCCACCTCGACACGGTGCCTCACGACGGTGACATCGAGGTCGTGCTGGACCAGGGCGTCTACCGCTCGGCCGGCGACACGATCCTCGGCGCCGACAACAAGGCGGCGGTCACGATCCTGGCCGAGCTTGCGGCGCGCCACGCCGCGGCGCGGCCTCCGCTCGGGCTCGAGCTGGTGTTCACCGTGGCAGAGGAGGACGGGCTGCGAGGGGCCAAGGAGGTGGATCTGGACGGCCTTCGTTCCTCAGTCGGGTTCGTCCTGGACCACGCGAGCCCGATCGGCGAGGTGATCACCGCGGCGCCGACGTACAAACGGCTCGCGGCGGAGTTCGAGGGCATCGAGGCGCACTCGGGAATCCGCCCCGAGGACGGGCGCAGCGCGATCCAGGCCGCGGCGGCCGCGGTGTCCCGGATGGAGCTGGGTCGCCTCGACGAGGAGACGACGGCGAACGTGGGCGTGATCACCGGCGGGACCGCCTCCAACGTGGTTCCCGGACGGTGCCACGTCGACGGCGAGGCCCGGAGCCTCGACGATGAGCGTGCCAGCAAGACGATCGGCGCGATGGTCGACGCCTGCACATGGGCGGCCAGCGAGCACGAATGCGACGTTGACGTCGAGGTCACCGAAATGTTCCGGGGGTACCGGTTGCCGTCGAAGGCCCAGTCGGTGACGATCGCGCGGACCGCGCTCGAGCGCCGCGGGCTCGAGCCCCGCGAGACCGCGACGGGCGGCGGCAGCGACGCCAATGCGTTCAACGCCGCCGGGTTCGAGGCCGTGCTCCTGGCCAACGGGACCGAGGCAAACCACACGCCCGCCGAAAGCGTGGCCGCGGAGCGGATCGTCCAGATGCTCGGGATCTGCGAGGCGATCGTCGAGGAGGCGGCCGCTCGATGCTGAAGCTGCGCCGCGGCGTGGTGGTCGGAACGGACCCGCTGACGGTGCAGATCGACGGCGAGCGACGGCCGGCATGGGTCGATTCCGGTCTGCTCGGCGAGGTCGCCGAGGGAGACGAGGTCGTGGTGAACACCGAGGCCGCGGATCTGGGGCTTGGGTCCGGGGGATTCGACGTGGTGCACGTCAACCTGACGCGCGGACTCGACGGCGAGGGGTCGACCGGCGGCGAGCACGTGATGAAGCTCAACTACACCTCCCTCCAGCACTCGATCGACCCAATCGAGGCGCCTGAGTCCGCCGAGCGTGCGGCCGCCCTGGCCCGTCCGGTCCTCGTGCTGCCGCTTCACGGCCACCTGGCGCCGAGCGCCTGGGCCGCGGAACGCGCGCGGCCGGGAATCCGCCTGGGCTACGTCCAGACGCCGGGCGGGGCGCTGCCGGGGGAGCTGTCGCGGGACGTCGCGGCGCTTCGCGAGCGCGGGCTCCTCGCCGCCCACGTGACGGCGGGCGCCGCCTACGGTGGCGAGCACGAGGCCGTCACGACGCTCGGCGCGCTGGACGCTGCGGCGAGAAGCCTCGAGTGGGACGCGATCCTCTGCGGGCCCGGGCCGGGGATCCTCGGGTCGGCGACGCTCTACGGGCACGGCGGGACGACCGCGCTGGAGAGCGCGCATGCGGCGCTCGCCCTGGGCCTGCCGACGCTGCTTTCTCCGCGGCTGTCGGCGTCCGACCCCCGCCCTCGGCACCGTGGCCTGAGCCATCACACGGAGACCGTGCTCAGCCTGCTCCTCGGATCGGTCCGCGTCCCGGTGCCGGAGCTCCAGCTCGCCGGCTGGCCCACGGGGGAGGAGGACGCCGAGGCGGTCGACATGCCGAGCGTCCTCGACGCCCTGCACCGGGTCTGCGACGATCGCCACGACGTGGAGGTCGAGACGGTGGAGCTGGACGAGTACGAGCGGAGCGGCCTGCCCGTCACGACGATGGGACGCACCCTCGCCGAGGACCCGCTGTTCTTCGCCGCGCCGCTCGCGGCCGGCAGGGCGCTGGCAGCGGCCTCGGAGGTGCCTGAGTGAGAACGGGGGTATAGGGCGATCGTGGAACGGATCGACTCGAAGACCGTCTACGAGGGGAAGATCGCGAGGGTCCGCCAGGACCAGTTCCGCTATCCCGACGGCTCGATCGCCGAGCGCGAGATCGTGGGACACCCAGGCGCGGTCGCGATGGTGGCGCACGACGACCTCCACATCTATCTCGTGCGCCAGCCGCGCGAGGCTGTCGGTGAGGAGTCGCTCCTCGAGCTGCCGGCCGGCAAGCTCGACGTGCCGGGCGAGTCGCCCCTCGAGTGCGCGAAGCGCGAGCTCGCCGAGGAGATTGGCAAGGGCGCGTCGGAGTGGAGCGAGCTGAAGCGCTTCTACACCAGCCCGGGCTTCGCGGAGGAGGAGGTCATCGTCTACCTCGCGACCGATCTCCACGACGCGAGCGCGGAGTCCGATGAGGAGGAGCGGCTGGAGGTCGTGGCCTGGCCTCTCGCCGAGCTCGACGGCGCGATCGAGGAGTGCCGGGACGCGAAGTCGCTGATCGGGATGCTGCTCTTCCGCGAGCTTCGCCGGGGCTGACGTCACTGCGAGTCCGGTTGCACCGGCAGGGGCGGGGCCTGCCCGAGGCGAAAGGGGCGACATGGCTGTCGCGGTCAAGCACGGTGACGATGCGGTGGGGCGCGTGGAGGCGCGCTTCGAGGCCCTGGTGCTCGATTTCCTCGCCTATCTGGAATTCGAGCGGGGACTGTCCCGCAACACGCTCGACGCTTACCGCACCGACCTGCTCCAGTACGGGACCTTTCTCGCCAAGCGCCACCGGAGCGCGACCGAGGCCGAGCGCGGTGACGTAGCGGACTTTCTCGCCGACCTCGCGACGGGCAACGGCCAGCCCGCCTGCTCCCCGGCGACGGTCAACCGCAAGACAGCTTGTCTGCGCTCCTTCTACCGCCACCTTCGCCGCGAGGAGCTCGTCGACAAGGATCCGACCGCTTCCCTCAGTCCGCCCGCGAAGAGCCGCAAGCTGCCGCGGGTGCTCACCTACGGCGAGGTCAAGCGCCTCCTGGAGAGCGTGTCCGGTGGCGATCCGATCCAGCTCCGCGACCGGGCGCTGCTCGAGGTGATGTACGGATGCGGGTTGCGAGCCTCCGAGGTGGTGGGCTTGGACGTGAACGACATCGACCTGCGGCGCTCGTTCGTCCGCCCGCATGGAAAGGGGAACAAGGAGCGCATCGTCCCGCTGGGCCGCGAGGCCACCGCCGCGGTCAAGCGCTACCTGCGCGCGGGTCGCCCCGAGATCGTCGGCAGCCGCCCGGTGTCGCGCCTGTTCGTCAACTTCCGCGGCGGGCCGCTCACTCGGCAGGGTCTCTACAAGGTGATCCAGCGCCACGCGGCCGAGGTCGGGCTGGCCGGCCGCATGAGCCCGCACACGCTGCGTCACTCCTTCGCCACGCACCTCCTCTCGGGCGGCTGCGACCTACGCTCCGTGCAGGAGATGCTTGGCCACGCCGACGTCTCCACGACCCAGCTCTACACGCACCTCTCCGGAGAACGGATCAAGGAGGTCTACTTCAAGGCGCACCCGCGGGCGACGGCGTCGTAGCCGGCTGCGTCGAGCCTGTTTGAATCAAGGTGGCATGCCGGAGCTCCCCGAGGTCGAGACGATCCGCCGCCAGCTCGAGCCGGAGATCACCGGCGCGCGGATCGCCGAAGCCGAGGTGCTCGATGAGAGGTGGACCAGGCCCGAATCGCCCCGCGAGGTCGAGAAGGCGCTCACGGGCCGGACGATCGAGGCCGTCGAGCGGCGAGGCAAGTACCTGCTGCTGCGCCTCGAGGGCGAGCGCACGCTGGCGATGCACCTGCGGATGACCGGGAACCTGCTCCTCGTGGACGGAGGCGAGGACCCGCCGTACCTTCGCGCGCGGCTGCGACTCGACGGCGGCAGGCGGCTCCTGTTCACCGACGCCCGCCGCTTCGGCCACGCGGTCGTGCTGGACGACGCCGAGCTGGAGGAGTACTTCGCGGCACGGCTGGGGGTCGAGCCGCTGTCGGACTCCCTGACCGCGGAGGAGCTCTGCCGCCGGGCCGCCGGGCGACGCGCGCCGCTCAAGAGCTTTCTCCTCAACCAGCTGGGCGTGGCGGGGATCGGGAACATCTACGCGGACGAGGCGCTCCACCGGGCGGAGCTCCACCCGCTCTCTCCGGCGGGCTCGATGAAGCCCGAGGACTGCGAGCGCCTGCGGGTCGGGATCGTCGCGGCGCTCGAGGCCGGCCTCGCTAGCGGCGGGGCGTCGATCGACGACTACCGCGACTCGCGCGGCGAGCAGGGTGGGATGCAGGACGAGTTCCTCGTCCACACTCGCGAGGGGAAGCCCTGCCTGCGCTGCGGCGCCGAGATCGAGCGGATCGTGGTCGCCGGTCGCTCCACGTACTACTGCCCTTCGTGCCAGCGCCGCCTTCGGCGCAGGCCGAGGCGAAGGCGCGCGCGGGCGAGGGCGGCGACGTGAGCGAGCCGGTGGGCCCTCCCGACGGGTTCTCCATCGGGCACTGGACCGACGCGGAGGGGGCGACCGGGTGCACGGTGGTCATCCCCCCGCCGGGGAGCCGGGGCGGCGTCGACGTTCGCGGCGGCGGTCCGGGGACGAGGGAGACGGACAACATCGGGCCGCTGGCCGGAACGAACGAGGTGTCGGCCGTGGCGCTCTGCGGTGGCAGCGCGTTCGGGCTGGCCGCGGCCGACGGCGTGGGGCGCTGGCTGGAGGAGCACGGGATGGGCTACAGGACTCCGGCCGGGCTGGTGCCCATCGTTCCGGCGGCGGTCGTCTACGACCTCGCCGAGGGTGATCCGCGCGCGCGGCCGGATGCCGGCGCGGGGTATGCATCGTGCGAGGCCGCCGCACCGGGACTGCCCGAGCGCGGGCGCGTCGGCGCCGGGACGGGAGCGGCGGTGGGCAAGGTCCTCGGGCGCGAGCACTCGACATCGGCGGGCATCGGGTTCGCGGCGGCGCGAAGCGGTGCGGGGGAGACGGTGGCGGCGCTCGCGGTGGTCAACGCGTTCGGAGACGTGATCGGCGAGGACGGCCAGGTGCTCGGAGGCCCAAGGGCGGATGGCGATGAGCCGGTGAGGACGGCGGAGCGGATCGCCGCGATGAAGGGCCCGCCGGACTGGACGCGGCTGGAGGAGAGGAACACGACGCTGGTCTGCGTGATGACCGACGCGGCGCTCGACAAGGCGGCGTGCACGCGCTTGGCTCGGATGGCGAGCGGCGGCGTCGGCCGGGCGGTGGACCCCGTGTTCTCCGACGTCGATGGCGACGTGGTGTTCTGCCTGTCGTCGGGCGCCGGGGCGACCGAGCGGTTCACTCCGCTCGCGATCGGGACGATCGCCGCGACGGTGACGGCGGCGGCGATCCGGGACTCGATCAGCGCCTCGAGCCGGCCTGATTAGCCGTCCGATCGGGCGGTCATCTTTCCCGGCCCATGCCGGGGAGCTACAAGACCGAGGCGGTCGTCCTTCGCAGCATTCGCTACGGCGAGGCGGACCGGGTGCTGCACCTCTACAGCGCCACGCGGGGTCGCATCAACGCGATCGCGAAAGGGTCGCGCAAGCCGCGCTCGCGGTTCGGTGGACGGCTCGAGCCGAACTTCCGGCTCGACCTCGTGCTTCACGAGGGGCGCGGCGACCTGGCGACGGTGACGTCGGCGGCGACGGTTGCGGCGTATCCGGACCTGCGCTCGAACGGGCCCGCGCTGATGGCCGCCGCCCGGGGTTGCGACGCGGTGCTTCGCCTGTGCGACTCGGAGGAGGCGAACCCGGCCGCCTACAACCTCCTGTGCCGGTACCTCGCGCTGCTCGACGGGCAGGAGCCGCCCAGCGGGGTCTCGCCGTTCCCGCTGGTGGACGGCGCCGCGGGTCAGGCGACGGCGCTGGCCTTCAGGCTCAAGCTGGCGCTGGCGGCCGGCTTCAGCCCCGAGCTCACCTCGTGCGCCCGCTGCGGGGAGTCGGACGGGCTCGTCGGGTTCTCGGGGGCGGCCGGCGGCGTGGTCTGCGGCGCGTGTGAGCGCGGCGGCTTCGAGCTCTCACCCAGGGCCCACGAGTTCATGGTGGAGGCCATGGGCCGCCCGCTAGCGGCCGCACCGAGCGCGTCCGAGCGCGATCTGCGCCAGGTCGAGCGGGCGATCAGCGAGACGCTCGAGCACCACGCGCACGTGCGGCTGCGCGCCGCGGCGTAACAGGGGCTAACAGAGCCTGCCGGTCGGGTGCGAGGAGCCCTGCGCCCGGACGTCCAGGACGTGGGGGAGGCCGACGCGGTAGAGAAAGCGCGCGAAGGTCTTGCCCGAATGGGTGGCCTTGCCCTCCTTGTAACAGGGCGAGGCTCGCGTTTGCCCGTACTCGGTGGCCCAGCCGGTCTCGATCCACGGGGATCCCGGTATCGCCGTCGCGATGCGCTGGCCGGCGTCCACTCGCCTGCCCTCCGGCACGAGCTTTCGCAGGTGCTCGGCGACGTAGACGATCTCGCCCTTGTGGCTGCCGCTGATCAGCTGGTACCAGAGGTAGCGGCCGCCCGGCCAGCCGGAGTGGCTGGTCGAGCCGAGGATCTTCGCCGCGCCGATCGCGCGGATCGGTTCGCGATGGTTCGGGATCATGTCGACGCCCATGTCGATCCGCCCGCCAGACCAGCTTCCCCGTGAGAACGGATTGACGTAGGCATCGGCCCGCGCCGTGCCGATCGCGATCGTCAGAACGACCGTCGCCGCCACGATCGGCCACAGGATCCGTCCCTGGACCGCTCCCCCGCTGCGTACTACCCCTCCCGCCATCGATGCACCTCATCGACAGGATTGGGGTGATCCTCAACCCCTGGGTCAGCGACCTGACTAGCTCTTGGGGCGGTACATCCGCTCGGTGATCCGCAGCTGCAGGGCGCGCGGGCTGGGCGCCGTGGCGCGGATGAACCAGCGGATGGTGCGGCCGGGGATGATCGAGCGCCGGCCCTTGTCCCACGCTTCGAGCGACTCGCGGACGACCTGCTCGGCCGAGATCTCGCCCGGCACGTAGAGATCGCGCTCCTCCGAGTAGCCGGCCACCTGCTGCCACTCGGTCGGAACCGGGCCGGGGTTGACCGACATCACCCGTACGCCGGAGCCGCGGAGCTCGGCGTGGAGGGCATCGGTGAAGTTGAGGGCGAAGGCCTTGGTGGCGGCGTAGACGGATTCGTACGGGATCGGCTGGTAGCCCGCGCTCGATGCGACGTTGATGACGCCGCCGTGGCCGCGGTCGAGCATCCCGGGCAGGAAGGCGTGGCACAGCGTGACGATGGCCTCGCAGTTGAGGCGGACCTGCTCGGCGTCGCGCCCGGGGTCGTGCTGGAGGAATGGGCCTGAGGTACCGAAGCCGGCGTTGTTGACGAGCAGATCGACGTCCACGCCCAGCTGCTTGACCTTCTCCGGCAGCGCCGCCGCCTCCTCCGCGAGGTCGCAGGGGACGACCCGGGCCTCGGTGGGGAGCTCTCCGGCGAGCTGCTCGAGGCGGTCGGCCCGGCGGGCGACCAGGACGAGATCGTGGCCGCGGGCGGCGAGCTGGCGCGCGAATTGTTCGCCAATTCCCGAGGATGCGCCGGTTACGAGCGCTGTTTCGGGCATGACCTGACCCTATTCTCTTTCAGGAGGTGGAAACGGCTTCGTCAGAGCACGCGGTCCACGCCAGGTCGCTGGAGGATCGCGTTCGCTCGTGGGAGGCGGAGTACACGTGGGGTCTGGCCACGCCGTCGTATCCGGCGGCTCGCCGGGAGCCCGAGGACGACAGCCCGATGCGCACGCCGTTTCAGCGCGATCGGGATCGGATCGTCCACGCCAAGGCGTTCAGGCGGCTGAAGTACAAGACGCAGGTCTTCATCGCCCCGGAGGGGGACCACTACCGGACGCGGCTCACTCACACGATCGAGACGTGCGCGATCGCGCGGACGGTGGCGCGGGCACTGGGGCTGAACGAGGACCTCGCCGAGGCGGTCGGGCTGGGCCATGATCTCGGGCATCCGCCGTTCGGGCACATCGGCGAGGAGGCACTCGATCAGGCGCTGCGGGAGAAGGCGGGGCGGAGCTTTCGGCACAACCGGCAATCGCTGCGGCTGGTGGACGTGCTGGAGCGCGACGGGCGGGGGCTCAACCTCACCGAGCCGGTGCGCGACGGCATCCTCAATCACACCGGGGCCGAGCTGCCGATGACGCTCGAGGGGCGGATCGTGCGGCTCGTGGACCGGGTGGCGTACATCAACCACGATCTGGATGACGCGCTGCGGGCGGGGATCATCACGGCGGACGATCTGCCGGCGGCGGAGATCGAGCTGCTGGGGCCTACTGGGGCGCGGAGGATCGACGCGCTGGCGCAGGACATCGTCGACGAGTCGCGCAAGGCGGGGGACATCGTCCAGAGCGAGGAGATCGGCCAGGCGATGCGCGTGCTGCGGCAGTTCATGTTCGAGCGGGTGTACCTGGGGGAGGAGGCGCGGAGCGAGCACGAGCGGGTGCACCGCACGGTCCGGGGGCTGTTCGACCACTACGTCGAGCATCCGGACGAGGTGCCGGACGCGGGGACGGGGGCCGACGAGATCCAACGGATCACGGACTACCTCGCCGGGATGACCGACCGATTCTGCATCGCGGCGTTCAAGCGGATCGCGCTGCCGGAGGAGTCGAGGCTCTGAGTGAGAGCCCATCCGAAGACCCCCCGCGCACGTCTGGCGGGGCCGGAGCTCGCCAGGCGGCCTCCTCGCCGGCTCGCGTACTTGTCAAGTACGCCACGCCGGCTGCGTCGGTGGCCTGACGTGCTCCGGCCGGCGCCAGCCCCACACGTGGAGTTTCCGGATGGGCTCTAAGTTCACGCACGAGACGGTCGAGCGGGTCAAGGACGCCGCGGACATCGTCGAGATCGTCTCGGCGTACACGGATCTGCGACGCGCCGGCGATCGGTACATGGGGCTGTGCCCCTTTCATGAGGAGCGCTCGCCGTCGTTCTCGGTGAACGCGCAGGAGAAGCTCTATTACTGCTTCGGGTGCGAGGCCGGCGGGGACGTGTTCCGCTTCGTGCAGGAGAAGGAGGGGCTGGGCTTCCCGGACGCGGTGGAGGCGCTCGGTGAGCGCTACGGGGTGGAGGTCGAGCGGGAGAGCGAGGACCCGCGGGCGGAGGAGGCGCGGAAGCGGCGGGCGCGGCTGGGTGAGCTCCTGGAGCGGACGGCCGACTTCTACGCCAAGTATCTGTGGGACTCCAAGGAGGCGGCGAAGGCGCGGGAATACCTGGAGGCGCGGGGGCTGGGGGAAGAGGTGTTGCGGGAGTTCGGGGTCGGCTACGGGCCGAGCGCATGGGATCAGGTGCTCACCCGCGGCCAGTCCGCCGGGTTCGGCGTACCGGAGCTGCAGGCAGCGGGGCTGGTGCAGAAGGGGCAGAAGGGTGGCCACTACGATCGGTTCCGGGCGCGGATCATGTTCCCGGTGCGGGATCCGCGCGGGCGGGTGCAGGGGTTCGGGGCGCGGGCGCTGCGGCCGGATACCAAGCCCAAGTACCTGAACTCGCCGGAGGGGGAGCTGTACCGGAAGAGCCGCACGCTCTACGGGATCGACCGGGCGCGGTCGGCGATCGCGAAGGCGGGGAGGGCGGTAGTGGTCGAGGGATATACGGATGTGCTCGCCGCCCACCAGGCGGGGATCCAGGAGGCCGTGGCGGTCATGGGGACGGCGATCACGCCCGAGCAGCTCAAGCAGCTGGCGCGATACGCGGAGGAGGTTGTGCTCGCGATGGACGCTGATCGGGCGGGGCGCGCGGCGATGCTGCGGGCCCAGCGAGTTGCCGGGAGCAAGAAGCTGCGGCTGCGGGTTGCGTCGATGCCGGCCGGCGAGGATCCGGCGGACATGCTCCAGGGCGGCCAGTCGGAGCGGCTGAAGGGCTTGATCGGCGACGCGGTGGAGCTGCCGGAGTTCCACGTGCGGGTCGCGCTTGACGAGGCGGATCTGTCGTCTCCGGGCGGCCGGGACCGGGCGCTCGACGAGGTGGTGCCGGTACTGGCCTCGATGGGCGAGTCGATCAGCCGCGACGAGCTGGCCCGCGTGGTCGCCGACCGGCTCAACGCGGATCCCGGGCTGGTGACGCGACGGGTCGCTGCGGGCGGGACGGCGACGCAGGCGCGCGCTCCCGTGTCGCCGGGCGGGGAGTCGGGTCGCGACGGAGGGGAGCAGGCCGCGCGCCCGGCCGCGCCGCGGCCGCTGAGCGCTCGTGAACGGCGGGAGCGTGCGCTGCTCGCGATGTGCGTCGCATCCCCGGCGGAGGGGCGGGAGTTCCTCGAGCGGTTGACGCCCGATCACCTGTCGTCCCCGGCGGTGACACGGGCGCGGGACTGGCTGGCAGGGCACCTGGACGACCCGCTCGCGGGCCTCCCGCGCGACGACGAGGAGCTCGTATCGCTGGTGACGCAGATCGTGATGGGCGCCGAGCGCGAGCCAGGCGGGCGCGAGGCGATGGAGCTCAACTTCCTCCAGCTGGAGCAGGCGGTCGTCGAGGGCCAGATCGAGACGGTGCGAAAGGAGGGGGGCGACGCCCCCGTCGAGCTTCAGCGCCGTCGCGCGGAGCTCGCTGAGCGGATCGCGCACTTTGAAACGGCCGGAGCCAGCCGCTGATGAGTGGAGAGTGCGATCGCGCACTCGACCGGCTCGACGCGCTCGTCGGGGCGTGGACGATGGAGGCGGGGCCGCCGGGCGGACCGGCCTGGCCGGGCGAGGCGTCGGTCATCTTCGAGTGGTTGGAGGGCCGGACGTTCCTGATCGAGCGGTGGACGATCGAGATGCCCGAGGCACCCGACGGCATCGCGATCATCGGCACGGGCGACGAGCCGGAGGCGTTTCGCCAGCACTACTTCGACTCGCGGGGCATCCACCGGGTCTACGAGATGACCCTGGACGCAGGCGTCTGGAGTCTATGGCGCGACTCGCCGGACCCGTTTCCCCAGCGCTTCACCGGCACGTTCAGCGACGGCGCCCGGACCATCACGGGCCGCTGGGAGAAGGCGGAAGACGGCTCAACGTGGTCGACCGACTTCGACCTGACGTACCGGAAGGTCGGCTAACCCGAGGGGAACATACGTTCGCATTCTCCGTCCGACCCGGATGACACGATCCCGGGCATGGAGCGGGATCTACTGCAGCGGTATTTGTCGCAGGGGCTCTCCCTCGAGCAGATCGGCGCGCTCGTCAATCGCGATCCCCGGACGGTGGGCTATTGGGTCAAGAGGCACGGCCTGGTGGCAAACGGCCGTGACAAGCACGCCCCTCGCGGAGGGCTCACGCGGGACCAGCTTGGGCCATTGCTCGCCAGCGGAATGACGCTCCGTGCGATCTCCGATGCGCTGGGCGTAAGCACGTCAACTGTTCGCCACTGAATGACGAGGTTCGGCCTGCGCACAAGGAGGCATCGAGGGAACCGACATCTCGGGTCGGACCAAAAGCCGAGGGTCATCGTGGACGAATGCGTCCGGCACGGCGAAACCGAGTTCATCCTCGAGAATCGCGGCGCATACCGGTGCAAGCGTTGTCGATCAGAGTCCGTCTCCCAGTGGCGCCAGCGCCTGAAGCAGACGCTCATCGATGAGGCAGGCGGCGCTTGCAGGATCTGCGGATATTCGCGTCATCCGTCAGCGCTGCACTTTCATCACGTCGACCCGGCCACGAAGGAATTCGCCCTGAGCCAGGAAGGGATTACGAGATCGCTTGAGCGAGCGCGCGCCGAGGCGAGGAAGTGCGTTCTTCTCTGCGCAAACTGCCACGCGGAGGTGGAAGCAGGAGCGGCTAGCCTGTCCTAGAGTTCGCCGCGCTACACGAGTTCCTAGGTAGCACAAATGGCATTACACGGTCCGGGGTAGCTCAACTGGCAGATGCGCTCGACTGTTAATCGAGAGGTTGAGGGTTCGAGTCCCTCCCCCGGAGCTTCGGAGGCCGGCGTACGCCGGCCTCTTCTATTGCCCGGATAGTTGGTGTACTAGGCGGGCCCCGTGCTCCTCGCTGTCGTTCGCACGCGACCAGGCCGCGAGTTCCTTGGCCCGCTGCCGGAAGGACATGGCGCCGACAATTCGCCGGCTCGCAACTCGGAGCGTGCCCGCCCCCAGTAGTCGCCAGGGAAGCATGAGCCCAGCGCCCGCCCACGCGACCCGCGCCGAGTTCTCCGCCATGTCCCCGGCGCGCGGGCAGCACAGGACCGGAACGCCGGCCGCCAATGCGCGCGCCACCGTCCCGTGCCCGCCGTGGCAGATCACCAGCGACGCCTCCGGCATGACCTGCGAGTAGGACAGCCAGTCGACGACAACCGCGTTCGCCGGCGCCGCCGGCAGCGGACCGGGATCGAGCCGGTTCGTCGTCGCCACGACCCGCACTGGCTCGTCGGCGAGCGCATCGAGCGCGACCCGCACCAGCCGGAGCTCCGGATCCTGCGCTGTGCTCGGCGCCACGAGCACCAGGGGCTCATCGCCGTCCGGCAATTCGATGTCCGGATAAGGGAGCTCGAACTGCATCGGCCCCGTCACGTGCACCCCCGCCGGCCACCGCCGCGGGTACTCCAGCTGCGGAAAGGTCGCGACCAGAGCCAGCTCCCGGCTGATCCCGCCGTGAAACCACTCCACGGGCGGCAGTCCGACCGCCGCGCGCGTCTCGTTCATCTCATCGCGACCCCGGCGCAACCCGCTCTCGAGCACCGGCAGCGCTCCGCGCCAGAGCGCTCGTCCAACCGGCGTGCGCGGCGGCTGCAACCCGAAGGCGAAGAACGGCAGCCCCGGCTCATGCACCGGATACACGTGCGGGATCAATGTGGCCCGCTTCACGCCGGCCCGCTCCGCGGCGAGCGCCGGCGCCAGCGTGAGGATGTCGCTGACGACGACATCCGGCCGAAACTCCTCCATCAGCGGCAGCAGCGCAATCGCCGCGTCCGCGGCCGACCGCCACCCGCCCGGCTCCTCCCGGCGCGGCGGAAACGTCGTGTATTCCTCCGCCGCCGTGAAGGCGATCCCCTCGCCCTCGACCGCCTCGCGCCACCGCTCCCAGGTCTCCACCAGCACCTCGTGCCCGCGACCCCGCAGCGCCCGCGCCAGCGCAATCGCCGGGAACGCATGACCCGCATCGCCGAACGCCCCCGCCACGAACCGCCGCCCGCTCACTGCAAACCCCGTTGCGATCGCCGCAAGCGGCCTCGACACGAGGGACGGAGCGCGCTATCCCTTGGGCAATGCGACGTCGCGATCGCAACCGGGCCGCGCGCCTGCGCCGTGCCGTCGAGGGTCTGCCCCGGGCGACGCGCGAGGCGATGCTTCGAGGCATCGACGCCAACCCGATCGTGGTCGGCGCCTATGTGGACCGCGAGTCGGGCGGCATCTGCCCGATGCTCGCCGCGCACCGCAACGGCGGTCGCACCAACGTCGCCAGCTTTGCGCGGACCTGGGACAGCTACACCGGCGCCAAGCGCCCCCGCCTCGCCACCCGCCGTGAGGTCCGAACGCTCCGATCCCTGCTCGAGGCAAGCCTCACGGAGGACGTCGCCGACGGCGGCTCGATAGCGGCAGCAGCCGCACAGATCCGAGCCGAGCGCGCCGAGCTCGCGGCCCGCCGCAGCTGCGAGCAGCCCGAGGCCCCGGCGATCCCCGAACCGCCCGACGCGCCGATTCGGATCCGACGGCTGCGTTGGCCCTTGCGGCGCCCGGCCGGTCCCCACGATGAGCCTCAGGATCTGCTCGCGGCCGCCGAGCAGCAGCTCACCGGCGCCTGATCAGGCCGGCGTCCCCGGCAGCTCGTCCGGGCGGGTGAAGACCAGCTCCGGCACCAGGCATCCGGGCGACGTCCGCAGCAGGAAGCGAACCGACTCGGCGATGTCCTCCGGCTGGATCATCTCCTCCTGCTTGACCTGCCCGCGCACGTACTCGGTCATCGGCGTGTCGACGAACCCGGGGCACAGCGCGGTCACCTGGATCCCGTCGCTCGCCGCCTCCTTCTGAGTGGCCTCGCTGAAGCCGATCACCGCCGACTTGGTCGCGGAGTAGACCGACAGCCACGGCTGCCCCGACTTCCCGGCGATCGAGGCGGTGTTGACGATCAGCGCCTTGCGGTGCTCGGCGCCCGCCTCGCGCAGGAGCGGCAGCGCCTCCCTCGTCCCGATGATGACCGCCCGGAGGTTCACCCCGAGCTGCATGTCGATGTACTTCGTCGTGAGCTCGTGCATCGCCTCGCCGATCCCGACCCCGGCGTTGTTGACCATGACATCGAGCCGCCCGTACTTCTCCTTGTGAGAGGCCACGATGCCGGCGATCGCGTCCTCGTCGGCCATGTTGGCGGCCAGCGAATTGACCTCGAGGCCCGCGTCGCGGAGCTCCTGAGCGGCCGCCTCCAGCTTCTCCGGCCGCCGCGCCGCGATCGTCACGCCGTAGCCGTCCTCACCGAGCGCCCGCGCGATCGCCAATCCGATCCCACTCGATGCACCGGTGATGAGCGCCGCACGCTTCGCCACGCCAGTTCTCCTCTCGCTCGCCGTCGGGGGCCGGACCCTATCGGCCGATCACGCTCAGTCGACGTCGGCCTGCTTGCCGCTCGGCATGAAGATGCGGCCGATGACGAACGAGACGGCCATCACGACGGCGCCGACCTTGAATGCGGTCTCGAGCGCGTCGGCGAACCCGCTCGGGGTGGTGTGGGGCCCGAGGGCGCCGAGGACGATGGTCCCCAGAATCGCCATCCCGAGCGCCGAGCCGAAGTTCCTGAACGTCTGGATGATCCCCGACGCCTCGCCCCTGATCGCCTCAGGCGCCCGGTTGAGGGCGTCCGTGTTGAGGGCCGACATGGCGAGGCCGAATCCGGCCCCGGTGACGAGCATCCCCGCGAGCGTCCCGCCGGAGGTGAGCTTCGACAGCTCGGACCCCCAGAGCCAGAGGCCGACCGCGATCGCCGCCAGCCCGAGAGTCACGGGATGCTTCGCCCCCACCTTGTCGTACATCCCGCCGCCGATCCGCGAGGCGATGAAGAACGAATAGAACATCGTGAGGATCGAGAAGCCCGCCTGCGTGGGCTCCTGACCGACCGACACCTGGAAGTAGATGCTCCCGAAGAAGAAGACGGCGAGCCAGGTGAAGAAGAGGAACAGCGTCAGCACGTTGTCCACCGCGAACGGCCGGTTTTCGATGAACGCCTGAATCGAGATCAGCGGGCTCTCGGCCCGGCGCTCGTAGAGCACGAACAGCCCCAGGATCAGGATCCCAACCACGATCGACCCGATCGTCGCGACACTGCCCCAGCCCCAGACGCTGGACTCCTGCAGCCCGAGCACGGTTAACCCCATGCCGGCGACTAAGAGCACGGCGCCGCCCCAGTCGATCCGCGCCGGATGCTTGACGTCCTTCAGCTTGACGAACCCGAACTCGGTCAGCGAGAGCAGCGCGACCGGGATGTTGATCCAGAAGATCGCCCGCCAGGTCCAGTACTGCGTCAGGTAGGAGCCGGCGATCGGGCCGACCGCCGTGAACAGCCCGGCGACGATGAAGAAGATCGCGAGCCCCTTGCCGCGCTCCTCAGGTGGGAACGAGTTCAGGACGAGGACCGTCGTCGACGGGATGAGCAGCGCCCCGCCGATCCCCTGGAGCACCCGGCACACGATCAGCCACGGCTCCGCGATCGACGTATCGGGGGTGAGCCCGCACAACGTCGAGGCGCCGGCGAACAGGATGATCCCGATCGCGACGATCCGCTTGTGCCCCAGGATGTCGCCGAGGCGACCGCCGAGCGCGATGAACGCCGCGGTCGCCAGCGCGTAGGCGGTGACCGTCCACTGCGCCGCGGTAGCCGACAGGTGCAGGTCCCGCTGGATCGTCGTCACCGAGATGGAGACGATCGTGAAGTCGATCATCACCATCGCCATGGCCGGGACGAGCGGCCACAGCACCCTCCACCGCTGATACTCGGGCGTCACCGGCGGGGAACCTATTGGACGCGTCCGACGGATGGCGCCCGCGATCGGTTCGATTTTGAACCTCCGCGCACGACCGGAAGTACAACTGGGCGGGACCAGTCCAAGTGGAGGAGGTCGGTCAGATGCGTCGCGCGAGTCGGATGCGGAGAGTTGGCATCGTCACGGTCGTCGCCACGCTGGCGCTGGGGGTGGGCGTGGCGCAGGCCGGCGGCGGCGCCGTCAAGGCCTCCAACTACAAGTTCGCGCCGAAGACCCTCACCATCACGAAGGGCAGCAGGGTCACCTGGAAGTGGGTGAACGGCAGCCATACCGTCACCTTCATGAAGGGCTCCTACGACAAGAGCCTGAACAAGGCCAACCCGAGCCGTTCGAGGACCTTCAAGAACACCGGCACCTACAAGTACTACTGCCGCTTCCACCGCAGCCTGGGGATGACCGGCAAGATCGTCGTCCAGTAGCCCACCCCCGCGCCGGCGGGCAGGAGCCCGCCGGGCTATCGTGAAAACCGGCACAGCCAAGCCCGAAACCGGGCACCCGGGCCGGTAGCTCAGTTGGTCAGAGCAGCGGACTCATAATCCGTCGGTCGGTGGTTCGAATCCACCCCGGCCCACTAGAAAAGTCCCGCTAATGAGGGGTGTCTCGGAGGCCCGAACCAGCTTCACGAAATGAAGTAGGTCACAAGGGAGGGCGTCGATGCCGCGACGGATCGTCATATTGCTGGTGCTTGCCGGTGTTTCTTGCTGGGACGGCATCGACAGGAGCGAAGGCGTCTCACAATCCGCCAAGCAAGCCGCGGATCATCGGTGGCCACGCGGACGCGTGTTGCCGAAGCGGGCGCCGTCAGGGCGCTGACCCGTAGCGTGAACCAGACCCGGTGCCATGCTAAAAACTTCGGCTGGCACCTCTAGGGAGGCGCGGGAACGATGCCAGGCGGACAAGGCAGGAGGGGCTTATGAGACGGGCACTAGTAGTGACAAACGGTGGCGGCGAGTCTATGTCTGCTTGGGGCGGGACCGGCATGGGCGGTGTTCCCGGGTCAGAACGGGCGGATCGTCTACCCGGATTTCGACGCCAATAACCATACGGTCCTTCCCAACGGAACCGGCGACACCGTGGTCGGGCAGGGAGATGCCCCAACCTGGTCGCCTAACGGGCGGCGGATCGCGTTCATCGGACAGGGTGGCGACATCTACACGATGCGGGCCGATGGCAGCCGTGTGCGGCAACTGACTTTCGACGGCGGCAACGTCGACCCCAGCTACGGGCCCGGCGGTGGCCGGATCGTGTTCAACCACGCGAGGAACACCAAGATCACCACCATCCGGTGGGACGGCTCGAAGCGGCGGGTGATCGCCCAAGGCGGAGCCGTCACCTGGTCACCCAACGGCCAGATCGCGTACATCAAGGGAAGCGTTGGGAACCGGCGGCGAACCAGCCTGTGGGGCGATGCGCCCCAACGGCACCCACAAGCACCGGCTCGTTTGGCTGGGCACATTCGGGACCGAACTCCCGATCTACTCCCCCGACGGCAGCGAGTTCGTCTTTTACCGCTCCCACCTCGATAGCTCAGGGCTCAATGAGATCGGCCGCACCTTGCTCGCAGACGCGAACGGAGACAACATCCGGCGCCCACCATGCGGGGGAGCGATTTCCTACCCACGATCCATCGACCATTACGGGGCCACCCGCGCTCCCCTCACCTTTTCCCCGGACGGCAGGTCGTTCCTGGTCTGGAACAGACCAGACCCGCAGGGCCTTGCCAGCTACCTAATCAGCGTGTCGCTCGGCTCCTGCACGGGCCGAAGGATCGTGAACGGGGCCTACTGGTACGCCGACTGGCAGGCGGTACCGGCGCCGTAGTTAGTGGTGCCCCCCACGCTGTTGGTCAAGGCTCGCAGATGGCGGGTGCGGTTACGGCGCCCTCGGACTCCTTGACGACAGCCTCGAGCTCATCAAGCCACTCAGGCAGGCGCTCCAGGGTTGACACGAAGGCCCACACCTCGTTCGCTGGACGGTCGATCTTGGTTTCGATCGCGACATCTAGCGTTCGGGCGATCACGTATTCGGACCCTGTTGCGCATCCGACTGCCGTCTACGCTGAAAGTCCGGCTGCCTTGAGGGCTTCCGATTGATTCATGTAGCCCTGGATGCGGACCACTCGTCCGTCCCGAACCGCAAACACCACTGCCGTGTCGGACTCCACCTCGACCCCGCTGCCTCTGCCACGCCGGTATTCGTGCATCAGCACGACCACATTGTCGCCGGCGTCGATGAACTCCTCGGGCTCCAGGCGGCGCTCTTCCCACTCCTCGAGGTCGTCCGCATCAAACACCTCAATGATCTCGGTAAGACCGTGGGCGGTGCGGCCTTCTTCGAGGCCGCCCACGGTGCCGTGGAGCTCGACTTCGGCATCGGTCAGCTGTGCCATGCGCTCCCAGGCCTGTTCCGCGAATGCCTCGAAGGCATCCCGGACGACCGCGACATTCTCTTGCGACATCGTTCGGACAGTATCTCGCCCGCCGAGACCGCGGTTAGCGTTGAGTACCGCATCGGAAGGGGTTGAATGACGGTCAAGCGTGGAATCTTCGTCGCACCGTTCGACGACCTGATGGAGCCCGCAGCCCTCGCCGAGCTCGCACGGTTGGCGGAAGGACGGGGTTGGGACGGATTCTTTCTTTGGGATCACATCAAGCACCTGCCACCGGTGCGATCGGTCGCGGATCCGTGGGTGGCGCTCGCCGCGATCGCGTGCGCCACGCAGCGGCTCCGGATCGGGCCGATGGTGACCCCGCTGTCGCGGCGGCGGATCGAAAAGCTGGCTCGTGAGACCGTGACCCTCGATCACCTCAGCGGCGGGCGGCTCACGCTGGGGGTCGGGCTGGGCAGCGACCGAACGGGGGAGCTCCAAGACTTCGGAGAGGTGGTCGAGCCGCGCGAGCGCGCGCGGCTTCTCGACCGTGGCCTCGACCGGCTGACCCGGTACTGGGCCGGCGAGTTCGAGCCGGCGCCCATCCAACGCCCGCGAATTCCCATCTGGGTTGCCGGCCGCTGGCCGAAGCGCCGCCCGCTCGAGCGCGCCGCGCGCTGGGATGGTTTCTTCCCGATCGAGCTTCCCGGGCCTGACGCGCTGGAGGAGCTGACCGGCGAGATTCGCGCGCTGCGTGGGAAAGCCGAGGATTTCGACGTCGTGGTGGACGTCAAGCCCGGCGAGGCGATCGACCCTTGGGCAGCCGCCGGCGCCACCTGGGTGCTCACCGGGTTCGACTCATCTCCCCCGCAAACGGAGGTGCGTGAGGCAATCGAGGCGGGTCCCGGCTAGGCGAGCGCGAACGCACGCGAGCGCTCGAGGCCGCGCGGGGCCAGCTCCGGCGTGGTCCGAGGCAGCCCGGCGGCGCGGAGTGCCTGCTGGCGCGTCAGGTACTCCCGGATTCGCGCGAGCTTGCCGTCGCGAAGCTCGTGCACGTCGAACAGCGGCTGGCTGATGTCCATCTGGCTCTTTCGACCGCGGCCGTGCACCCTGATCGCGGCGACGACCGTCGTGCCCGACGCGACGACCTCGATGATCTCGTCCCAGGCGTCCGCCCAGGCTTCGAACCACCGCTCGATCCAGCTCGTGATCGCGCCGTGACCCTTGATCGTGCCCGCCTCCTCGACCGGCCAGTATTCGCAGTCGGCATGAAAGTGCGTCTCGACGTATGAGGCGATCTCGCCACCGCGCGCCAACCCGTTGAACGACGCGTACATCGATCGCACGATCGCCGCGTTCTGCCGGGGGATCGACGGGTCGAGGAGCGCTTCGTGGACTGGCCGGACCGAGCTCATTACGAGGACTACCGTCAGGCGGCTGACCAGGTTCACCCGGCCCGAATCTCGCTTCGGATCGCGCACCACGAGCAGAGATGCACCGACCTCTCGTGAGGCTCGGGATTACTCGTCGGGCTCGGACAATTGCAGCGTCATCAGCACGACGGCGACGGCGTAGAACGGCGAGAGCAGGACCCCGGTGACCGCCTCCCCCGCCCAGTCGCTGAGGATGTGACTGTGGATGAGCTCGTGGAACCAGTTCAGCGACGCGGTGGAGAGGACCTCGCTCCCAATGGAGATCGGAAGCACCACCAGCAGCACCGCCCAGAAGTGCCCGCGGACGAGCTGCCTGCTCCGCTTGAGCGCCGCCCGGACCCCGGTCCTCTCGAGCTCGATGATCGGGCCCGCGAGGGCGAACCAGGTGAGGAAGATGAGCCCCGGCACGACGAGGAGGAGGAGGCCGAGCGCGGTACCCGCCGCGACGATGAGGACGACGACGATCAGCCGCCCGTAGCTGAGGTTTCTCGCGATCGTCCGCAACGGCGGCGGCTCCGACTCCTCGCCTCGCGCGAGTGCGATCGCCACGGCGCCGCTGTAGAAGATCTCGCCGATCAGGTTGGTGACCGCCTGGACGACGATCGCGGCCAGGAGCGCATACGTCCCCAGATCATTGAACCCGCCGAGATTCTCGATGCGGACGTCCTGGATCCGATCAGCGACGCCGTCCAGCAGCCCGAGCGGGACGAAGACGGCGAGCCCGAGGAAGAGCAGGTACCCGCCCCGGCGCCGGTACGTGCGAGCCGTGCGCACGTAGATGTCCCTAGCCGTCACGGCGCCGACCCTAATTCAGCCGGTCGCTACGCTGCCCGCCGATGTCTGCGAGGACGGGACGCCGGCTGGCATACGCCGTGGCGATCGCCACGCTGGCCGCGGTGGGAATCAGTGCGTGCGGCGGCGGGAGCAGCAGCACGACGAGCACCGACACGGAGCTCACTCAGTCGCAGCTGATCACCCAGGGCGATGCAATTTGCAAGGACGCCCACGATCGCTTCGCCAAGCTCCAGGCCAGCCCGCCGACCACATCGGAGGAGGCGGCGACGTTCGCCCAGGAGGTCGTCGAGATCAACGAGTCCGAGATCAGCCAGCTCCGTGCCTTGAACGCGCCATCCTCCGTGAAGCCGGTGCTCAACGACTATTTGAAGGCTCGCGACAAGCAACTGGCGCTCCTAAAGCAAGGCCTCGATGCCGCCCGGCAGTCCGATGCCCCCGCCTACCGCACGGCGCAGGCGAGGCTCGCGGCGGGGCAGGTCCAGCGCCTGCAGCTGGCCCAGGCTGTGGGCTTCAAGGAGTGCAGCCGCCCGGCGGGGATGGCCCCGTCCAGCTCGGGCTAGCGCCGGCGCAGCGAGAACCGGCGCGGTGGCCGGCGGCGCGCGAGCCATCCGAACCCGAGCGCCATCGCCACGTTTCCCGCTCCGGCCATCCACAGCCCGGCCCTCGCGCCCGGGCGGGAGAAGGCGGACGAGCGCGACCACAGGATGTCCGTGGCGACCTCGGTGCCGCGGAGCCAGGCGAGCGCCCACCAGTCATCCGGTCGGTTGCGTCGGTGGGCGACGGCGTGGGCCGCGGCGAAGGTGAGCCAAACGGGGCCGCTGCGGCGAAAGAGCTCGCGGGCGTCGGGGGAGGGGCGCTCGTGACCGAGCACCGCGAGCGTGGCGTCGGGAGCGAGGAGGGCGCCGCTCCCCAGCGCGAGGTCGAAGACGATCATGTTCCGGTTCGTGATCCGGAGCGCTCTCTCGGCGTCCACGACCGGCGATCCAACCAGATCCGGTCGCGCGATGCACCCAGTTAGGAGGGAAAACCCGAACCGGGGCGAAACATGCCGCCGTGAGCAAGACGGCCACGAAGTCTCGTTCGACTCAGTCGCGCGCTCGCGGGGCCCAGGCGCGCCCGCGCCGCAACGGACGCCCGACGCGGCAGAACGGCAAGACCCTCTCCACCTACATCACCGAGCGGTTCGACGAGTTCTCGCGTTCGCAGAAGGACGTCGCCCGCTACATCGTCGACCACCTCGACGAGGCGGCGTTCCAGACGGCCGAGGAGCTCGCCCGCCGCGCGAGCACCTCGTCATCGACGGTGGTCCGCTTCTCGCAGGCTCTCGGCTTCGAGGGCTATCCGGAGCTTCAGCAGGCGGCGATCGAGGAATACCGCAACCGCACCGGCGAGGAGGCAACCGGGACGGGGGGAGGGCAGCTCTTCGACTTCGACCACTCCGAGTTCGAGTCCTCGCTCGCCGCCGACCACGCGAACGTCGAGGACACGGCGCGCAGCCTGACCCGCGAGCAGGTCGAGGCATGCGTCTCGGCGCTTGCATCGGCGCACCGGGTGATGCTCGTCGGCGTGGACCAGATGGCCTTCTTCGCCAGCTATCTCCGTCACCTTCTGGCGCTGCTCGACATCCGCGCCGAGGTCGTGACCAGCCCGCGCCAGGACTCGATCACGCGGCTGAGCCGGGTCGACGAGGACACCCTCGTCATCGCCTTCTCGGCGGGCCGGGCGCATCCGCTCATCGTCCGCGCGATGAAGCTCGCCCGGCATCGTCACGCCAGAACTCTTTCGATCAGCGACGCCACGCTCTCCGAGGTCGGCGAGCACGCTGAGCTGACGCTCTACTACTCCTCGAACAGCCCGTCGTTCACGCGGTCCAACGCGGCGCTGCTGGGCATCGTCCAGGCCCTCGCGTACGGCGTGTACGCGCGCGACAAGGCGGCCTTCAAGGACCGCATCCGCGCCTTCAAGCTGAAGTAGCGCGGGCTCGTCCACCCCTTTATCCGGAACGTGCGGGCTTTGCGCCGCACAACCAGGGGTTCCGACATCTCACGGGTTTAACGTGCCGCCGGTGATGGGAGGCAGACCCAGGCGTCTGCTCGGGCCGACCGTCGGTTCGGCGGCGGTCATGGCCATCTCTGCGTTCGTGTTGTGGGGCGTTGCCCTCTGGGTTTCCTGGGGCGGCTCGTGTCCGAACGCGAGCCAGACGACCGGCGGGCTCGACAAGGGCATCTCAATGTGGCCCCCGGCCGCCCAGTGCACCAACGCCCATGGAGGGACGTTCTGGCACCAGGCGCTCCCGTGGGCCACATGGCTCATCGGCGCGCTCATCCTCGCCGCCGCGGCCGTGTTGCTCACCGGCCTGATCGTCGCGATCCGCGACCTTCGCCGTCCGGCCCCGTCTCCGGAGAGGGCGAGCCTGCGGCGGTTCGAGGCGGCGGCTCCGCATGGAGGCGCTCCTGACGGGCCTCCAGCGGCGCGGCATGAGGTTGGTCCCGGCGAGGACGACGGCCGGGCGATGGCCGCCTGACGGAGCGATTCGGCTCGACAGGGAGTAGCAGGCGCTCGGCCGGAATCATCGCTCGCGCGGGGCGGGGACGGCAGTCGCTCCCCTATATTCCAGACAGTGAGCGAGAGGGCGACATTCCGGGTCAAGCGCGGCCTCGCGGAGATGCTCAAGGGCGGCGTGATCATGGACGTGACCACCGCCGAGCAATCGCGGATCGCCGAGGATGCCGGCGCCGTGGCCGTGATGGCGCTCGAGCGGGTGCCCGCGGACATCCGCGCCGCCGGCGGAGTCGCGCGCATGGCCAGCCCCCGGGTGATCAAGGAGATCCAGGAGTCGGTGAGCATCCCGGTCATGGCGAAGGCCCGCATCGGGCACTTCGCCGAGGCGCAGATCCTGCAGTCGCTGGAGGTCGACTACATCGACGAGTCCGAGGTCCTGACACCCGCCGACGAGGCGCACCACATCGACAAGCACGCCTTCGAGGTGCCGTTCGTGTGCGGGGCGACCAATCTGGGCGAGGCGCTTCGCCGGATCGGCGAGGGTGCCGCGATGATTCGCTCCAAGGGCGAGGCCGGCACCGGCAACATCGTCGAGGCCGTGCGTCACCTGCGCGGGATCGTGGGCGGCATCAAGCGGCTCGGGACGCTCGGAAGCGAGCAGCTCGGCGCCGAGGCCAAGGAGCTCGGCGCGCCGATGGAGGTCGTGCGTGAGGTTGCCGAGGCCGGCTGGCTCCCGGTCCCCCTGTTCTGCGCGGGCGGCATCGCGACGCCCGCGGATGCGGCGCTCGTGATGCAGCTGGGCGCGGAGGGCAACTTCGTCGGCTCCGGAATCTTCAAGTCCGAGGACCCCGATCGCCGAGCTCGGGCGATCGTCGAGGCGACCACTCACTTCAAGGACCCGGAGCGGGTTGCAGCCGCGTCGATCGAGCTCGGCGAGCCCATGCGTGGCGACGACATCGCGCAGCTCGCGGCGGAGGGCGAGCTGCTCCAGCAGCGCGGCGCATAGGGTCCGCCCGCGTGAGTCCCTCCAGCGCGTTTCTCCCCGAGGCCGGGGACGCGAGCCGGTTGCGAATCGGCGTGCTGGCCAGCCAGGGTGACTTCGCGGCACACGCCGAGACGCTGCGGTCGCTGGGGGCGGAGCCGGTGGAGGTCCGCACGCCGGAGGCGATCGAGGGGCTCGACGGGCTCGTGATCCCCGGCGGCGAGAGCACGACGATCACCAAGGCGATCGAACGCGACAGCCTCGAGCCCGCGATCCGGGCTCACGCCGACGGCGGTCGCCCGATCCTGGGCACATGCGCGGGCATGATCGTGTGCGATCGCGAGCACCTCGGCCTCGTCGACGCGAAGGCCGAGCGCAACGCTTTTGGGCGCCAGATCGCAAGCTTCGAGGCCGAGCTCCAGGTCGAGGGGCTCGGGCCGGACCCGGTGCACGCCGTGTTCATCCGGGCGCCGTGGATCGAGGACTTCGGGGACGACGTCGAGGTCCTCGCCAGCGTCGGCGGCCATCCCGTCGCCATCCGGCAGGGCCAGGTCGTGCTCTGCGCCTTTCACCCAGAGCTCACGGACGACTCGCGAATGCACGCGCTGCTGATGGCGCTCGCGACCGCCGCCCGCGAGCGCCGCCAACCCACGAGAGCGGCATGAGGGGGCACAACCATGCGTAATCCGAGGGTCGAGAACCTCGCGCGGATCCTGGTCAACTACTCGGTCAAGCTGAAGGAGGGCGACACCTGCGCGATCCGCGGCCCCAGCGCCGGCGAGCCCCTGATCGCCGCCGTCTACGAGGAGGCCCTGCGCGCGGGGGCGAACCCGACCGTCGCCCTGTCGTTCGAGGGTCAGTCGGTCGCCTATTTTCGCCACGCCTCGGACGCTCAGCTGGAGTGGGTGTCGCCGATCGCCCGCTGGGAGGCCGAGGAGTGCGACGCGAACATCGTCATCGGCGCGGACACCAACACCCGCGAGCTCTCCCAGGTGCCGCCCGAGCGCCAGGCCAAACGGCGGGCGGCGACACGGGCGCTGATGGAGACGACCATGCGGCGCAGCGCCGAGGGGAGCTTCCGATGGGTCTACACGCTCTACCCGACCTCCGCCTATGCCTCTGACGCCGAGATGAGCCTGGCCGACTTCGAGGACTTCTACTACGGCGCCTGCTTCGCGGACGTGGCCGATCCGGTCGCGGCCTGGCGCAAGGCGGCCGAGGAATGGAAGCGGCTGGCCGACTGGATCGAGGGCCATGAGGAGGTCCGCGTGACTGCGCCCGGGACCGACATCAAGCTCGGCATCGCGGGCCGGAAGTTCATCGCCGCCGACGGCGAGCACAACATGCCGGACGGCGAGTTCTTCACCGCGCCGGTCGAGGACTCGGTGGAGGGTGAGGTCTCGTTCCACCTGCCCGCCATGGTCGGCGGGCGAGAGGTGGTGGGCGCCCACCTGCGGTTCGAGGGCGGCAGGGTCGTCGACGCGACCGCGGAGCGCGGGGAGGACTTCCTGGTGAGCCTCCTGGACACCGATGAAGGCTCGCGCCGTCTCGGCGAGCTGGGGATCGGCACCAACTTCGGCATCGACCGGGGAACCCGCGACGTGCTGCTCGACGAGAAGATCGGCGGCACCGTGCACATGGCGGTCGGGGCCAGCTACCCCGAGTGCGGAGGCAACAACGAGAGCGCCGTCCACACGGACCTCGTCTGCGACCTGCGCGGCGGCGGCCGCATCGAGGTCGACGGCCAGCCGTTCCAGGAGGACGGCCGGTTCCTCGTCTAGGCGTCCCGAGGCGTAACCGATCTGACAAGTATCAATCCCGCAACTTCTGGCGAGCGGCTCTGTTTGTACGGTCACCGCACCGGTCAGAGCTTTGTTGCCAGGGGCTCGGTGTTGGGCGTACACGGGATGCCGAGGCCGCTGGCGGCCGGGCACAGAGGCCCGGCCGCCGCGCCGCCTCCTCAGCCATCCCGCATCCGCGCTTGACCGCTCGCTTCCTAGTATGTGAGCCATGTCGGGTCACTCCAAGTGGGCCTCCATCAAGCACAAGAAGGCGGCCACCGACGCACGGCGCGGGCAGCTCTTCACCAAGCTCGCGCGGGCCATCACGATCGCGGCACGTGAGGGCGGGGGAGACCCCGAGGCCAACTTCACGCTCGCCGCTGCGGTCCAGAAGGCGCGGGACTACTCGATGCCCAAGGACAGCATCCAGCGAGCGATCGACCGCGGCACGGGCGCGGGGGCGGATGCCGACACGATCGAGCGGGTCGTGTACGAGGGCTACGGGCCGGCGGGCGTGGCAGTCCTGGCGGAGGCGCTCACCGACAACCGGAACCGCACCAGCGCGGACCTTCGCCACATCTTCGACAAGAACGGGGGCAGCCTCGGCGAGCCGGGCTCCGTGGCGTGGGTGTTCGAGAAGCGGGGCGTTGCGATGGTCGATGCCGACCGCTACGGCGAGGACGACCTCATCCCGGCGATCGACGCGGGCGCCGAGGACGTGACCCGGGAGGGGGACTCGCTCAAGGTCGTGAGCCCCGTCGAGAGCCTGGCGGCCGTGCGCGAGGCGCTCGAGTCCTCAGGGGTGGACATCGAGTCGGCCGAGCTCACGATGGAGCCGAAGAGCGTCGTCGAGATGGGCGATACCGACGCTCGGGCCGTGATGCGACTGATGGAGGCTCTCGACGACCACGACGACATCGAGGCCGTCCACGCGAACTTCGACATCCCGGCCGAGGTGCTCGAGGAAATCGCCGCGTAGGCACGCCCCAGGCGCGCCTACGGGCCCAGATTGGAGGCGTCCGAGGCCGGGCGCAGAATCACTACCCATGATCGTGGTCATGGGGATCGACCCCGGCGTGGCGAACACCGGCTTCGGCGTCGTGCGCCTCGCGGGAGGCCGGATGAGCGTCGTCGACGGCGGCGTGATCGAGGTTCCACCCGGTGAGCCCAGCGAGTCACGCCTGGCCGAGATCCATCGCGAGCTGTCCGAGCTGCTGACCTGGCACGAACCCGCCGCGCTGGCGCTGGAGGACGTGTACTTCGGGAAGAACGTGCGCTCGGCGATCGGAGTCGGTCAGGCCAGGGGCGTCGTGATGCTCACCGCCGCGCAGCGCGGCATCAGGTGCTTCGACTACACGCCGCAGGCCGTGAAGATGGCCGTCTGCGGCAACGGCGCCGCGAACAAGGCGCAGGTCCAGCGGATGGTGGCGAGCCTGCTCGGGCTGCCGAAGCCGCCCGAGCCCGACCACGCCGCCGACGCCCTCGCGGTCGCCATCTGCCATGCGGCGCACACGCGCCCGTCCCACGCGTCCGCGGCCCAGGCGAGCGGAGTTGGCTCCGCATGATCGCTTCGGTGCGCGGAGAGGTGATGGTGCGGCGGCCCGATCACGTCGTGATCGAGGCCGGCGGCGTCGGCTACCGCCTCGCCGTCTCGGCGGAGACCCTGAAGGGCGTTCCCAGCCGCGGCAAGGAAACGACCCTGCACGCCCACCTCGTCGCGCGCGACGACTCCATGTCGCTGTATGGCTTCGCGAGCGAGGAGGAGCGCGACCTCTTCCTGCATCTGACCTCGGTGTCGGGTATCGGCCCGAAGGTGGCGATCGCCATCCTCTCGGGCGGCACGCCGCGCGAGCTCCTGCGGGCAATCGCCGCCGGCGACGCAAAGCGGTTCCAGGCGGCGCCAGGAGTGGGGAAGCGCACGGCTGAGAGGCTGATCGTCGAGCTTCGCGAGAAGGTGGCGGGCGAGTTGACCGAGGGGATTCCCGCCGCCGGCGACTCCGAGACGGCGGAGCCGCGCCTGCTGGCCCGCGACGGCCTCATGCACCTGGGTTACACGATCACCGAGGCCGAGAGCCTGCTGGACGGCGCCGAGGGCTCGAGCGCCGAGGAGCTCATCAACGCGGCCCTGCGGCGCGCCGCCGAGGGGACACGGACGTGAGCGTCGCCCGCGACCCAGGGATCACCGAGGCGGCCGCGGCCCAGGCCGCCGAGGGGCTCGAAGCCAAGGCCGCCGAGCGGCTCGCCGATGCGAGCCTGGCCGGCGGAGAGGACGAGCTCGATTCCTCGTTGCGGCCGAAGCGCCTCACGGACTTCGTGAACCAGCGGCAGGTGACCGCCCAGCTCGAGGTCTTCATCGAGGCGGCGAAGAAGCGTGGCGAGCCGCTCGACCACGTGCTGCTGGCCGGCCCTCCGGGGCTGGGCAAGACTTCGCTGGCGAACATCGTGGCCGCCGAGCTCGGCGTCTCGCTCGTCCAGACGGCGGGCCCGGCGCTCGAGCGCAAGGCGGACATCGCCGCGTTCCTCACGGCGCTCGAGCCCGGATCGGTGTTCTTCATCGACGAGATCCACCGGCTGGGCCGTGCGATCGAGGAGACGCTCTATCCGGCGATGGAGGAGCGACGCCTGCCGGTGGTGCTCGGCCAGGGAGCGGGGGCGCGGACCGTGACGCTCGATCTGCCGGCGTTCACGCTGGTCGGTGCCACCACGCGAACGGGGCTCCTGACGACCCCGCTTCGCGACCGCTTCGGCGTCTGCCACCGCCTCGAGCACTACGCGCCGGACGACCTGGCCCGCATCGTGCGCCGCTCAGCGCAGATTCTCGGCATCGAGGTCGAGGCCGACGGCGAGCGCGAGATCGCCGAGCGCTCGCGCGGGACGCCGCGGGTGGCCAACCGGCTGCTGAGGAGGGTGCGCGATTTCGCCGAGGTCCGCGGCGCGGGCGTGGTGACCGGCGATGTCGCGCGCGAGGCGCTGGGGCTGCTCGAGGTGGACGCGGCCGGTCTCGACCGTCACGACCGCACGATCCTCGACGCGATCGCGACAAAGTTCTCCGGCGGGCCGGTCGGCCTCTCGACACTGGCCGCGGCGGTCGACGAGGAGCAGGACACGATCGAGGACGTCTACGAGCCTTACCTGCTCCAGCAGGGCCTGATCAAGCGGACCCCTCGCGGGCGCGTGATCACCGAGCGCGGCTTCGATCACCTGGGGCTCCCGGTCCCCGAGAGCTCGGCCGCCAGCCTCTTCTGAGCAGGCACGGCACCATCGCTACGCTTACGCTCGTGCCGTTCTTCATCTGTCCGAACTGCGGGAACCGAGAGCTGAGCACGGAGCGGACGGCGGGGATGTCGTCGAGGCCCAAGGGCTGCTCCAAGTGCGGATTCGGGTTCATCTTCGAGCTGCTCGACGACTACTACCCGGCGCCTGAGGCCGCGTTCTTCACCTGCGACCAGGAGGCCAGGGTGCTGGACGTCGGCAGGGGCGGCTTCGAGCTCACCGGATTGAAGGACGAGCAGGTCATCGGCAGGCCCGTCCAGGAGGTGCTCGGCCTGCAGTGGGTTGACGAGGGGGACGGCGGGCAGACCGCCGATGTCAACAACGACGGCGTCACCGACCCGATCGAGACAACCCTCGAGTGGGGTGTCCGGTCGCTCGGCAAGCGCGTGCACGTGAACGCCGAGGGCGACCTGCCCGCGGAGGCGGTCGCCGACCTCTTTCCGGCCTACGACGACGACGGCGGGCTGCTGTTGGTGCTCACGCCCCGGTAGCTTTGGGCCGGGAGAGCGCCGGATCCCACGAAGGCGCGCGCGAGGGCGAGGAGCAAGGAACCACTTGATGTTCGAGGCCGATGGGTAGCCGACGCCGAAACCTGTTCATCATCCTGCTGGTCCTCGCGCTGCTGATCGCGTCGGGGCTCGTGATCGCCACCAAGGCCACCGTCCTGGGGCTCGACCTCAAGGGCGGGACGCAGCTCGTGTACGAGGCGCGCGGGACCAACGCGGTTCCCAATCCGAGCGGGGCCGACATCGACCGGGCGATCAACATCATCCGTACGCGGACCGACAAGTTCGGCGTCTCGGAGCCGGAGATCTCGAGGATCGGCGCAACCGGCATCCAGGTTGGCCTACCGGCCGTCCAGAACGCGCAGCAGGCGATCGACCAGGTCGGGAAGACGGCGCAGCTCTACTTCTACGACCTGGAGGCGAACATCATCCCTCCCAAGGGGGCGCCGAAGGATCCGACGGCTCCGCCTCAACCGGTGGATCCGCGCAGAACCTACACGCTCCCAGACCTGTGGACCGCGGTGAACTTCGCCTCCAAGCAGAAGCCGGAGTGCTTCGAGAACAACTGCACAACGACGGGTCCGACCTACTACCTCTTCGACAAGAAGTCGCACAAGCTGCTCTCGGGCCCGGCGGAGAGGAAAAAGGGGTCGAAGCCCTTCGAGGACCTCTTCCTCCCGTTCCCGAACGGCAAGAAGCCACCCGGGTCGGTGATCAAGGCCGTGCCCCAGGGAACGCTCGTCGCGGCGGCGCCCAACAGCCCGTCGCTGACCCTCTCACAGCAGGAGCTTGCCAACTCGCCGCAGTTCGTCCTCAAGGACAGGCCGGCACTCAATGGCTCGGAGATCAGCAACCCGCAGCAGCAGCTCGATCAGACGACCAACCAGCCAAACGTGACCTTCGACTTCTCCGGCGACGGCCAGGCGGCCTTCCAGGCGGTCACAAAGACGATCGCCGAGCGCGGTAGGGCCTCGGCGCCGCCTGGGACGTTCTCCTCCGCGCAGTCCTCCCAGTACTCCCAGCACTTCGCGATCGTGCTGGACAACCAGGTCTTCTCGGATCCGATCATCGACTTCAACGAGAACCCGACGGGGATCGACGGCCGCCAGGGCGCGCAGATCTCGGGCAACTTCACGATCAGCTCGGCGCAGGACCTCGCCACGATCCTCCAGACCGGCGCGTTGCCGGTGAACCTCGTCCTGGTCAGCCAGAGCACGGTCTCGGCGACGCTCGGCCAGCAGGCGCTCCACGAGGGCATCAAGGCCGGGATCATCGGCCTCGCGGTCATCGTCATCTTCCTGCTCCTCTATTACCGCCTGCTCGGCGCGGTGGCCGTCCTCGGCCTGGCGGTCTACGGAGTCTTCTTCTTCGCCCTGGTGAAGCTGATCCCGATCACCCTGACGCTGCCCGGGATAGCGGGGTTGATCCTGACTATCGGGGTGGCGGCCGACGCCAACATCGTCATCTTCGAGCGGATAAAGGAGGAGGCGAGAGCCGGGCGATCGCCGCTGTCGGCGATCGCGCAGGGTTACCGCAAGGGCATCGCGACGATCATCGACGCGAACGTCATCACCCTGTTCACGGCGTTCATCCTCTTCGTGCTCGCGACCGCCGGGGTCAAGGGGTTCGCGTTCACGCTGGGCGTTGGAACGCTCGTGTCGCTGTTCACCGCGGTGCTGTTCACCCAGGCGGTTCTGGGCACGCTGGGGCGCACCAAGGCCTTCCAAACACCGCGGGCTCTGGGCGCCGGACCGCAACGGGCGCGATGGCACTTCGACTTCAGCGGCGCGAGCCGGTGGTTCTTCTCGCTCTCGGGATGCATCCTGACCATCGGGGCGATCTCGTTCGCGGTCAATCAGCTGAACCTCGGCATCGACTTCACCTCGGGCGCCAAGGTCACCGCGAGCCTCGACAAGCCCGCCACTGTCGATCAGGTCCGGACCGCGCTCGAGGACGCTGGCGTCGACAACGCATCGAGCGCCGCGATCCAGAGCGTCGACAACCCGAAGCTGGGCCAGAACGTGATCGAGATCCAGGGGAAGATCCCGGTCCAGCAGGTAAACAAGACCGTCAAGAACACGCTCGACAAGGACTTCGGGCTGAAGGGCGGCGAGAACGGGTTCAACGGAACCACCGTCGGGCCGACCTTCGGTGCGCAGGTCGCCAAGAGCGCGGTGATCGCGATCATCTTCTCCCTGCTGGTCATCGCGGCGTACATGGCGATCCGGTTCGAGCCCAAGTACGCGATCCCGGTGATCATCGCGCTGATCCACGACATCCTGATCACCGGCGGCGTGTACTCGCTCACCGGCAGGGAGGTGACCAGCGGCACGGTCGCGGCCTTCTTGACCATCCTCGGTTACTCGATGTACGACACCGTCATCGTCTTCGACCGAATACGCGAGAACGTGCCGCGCATGCCGCGCGCCGCCTTCTCCCAGATCGCCAACAAGTCGATGAGCGAGGTGCTCACCCGGTCGCTGATCACGGGGAGCTCGACCCTCTTCCTGATCGTGGTGCTCTACATCTTCGGCGGGGCGACGCTCCAGGACTTCGCCTTCGCGATGGGCATCGGAGTGCTGTCGGGCGCCTACTCGTCGATCTTCATCGCCACGCCGGTGCTGACCCACTGGAAGGAGCGTGAGCCCGCGTACAAGGCGCGCCGTCAGCGGCTGGTCGACGAGATGGGCCACCTGCCCACGTTCCCGGAGGACAACGTCGTGGCCAAGCTCGGCGACGCCGAGTCCGCCCTCCCCGGCCCGGCCGTCGCGGCGGCCGCGGCCGCCGAGCCGGCACCCACGGCCACGGCGGTTGCCGAGAGACCGGAGGTCGAGCCCGAACCAGAGCCCACGGAGGTGGACGGGACAGACGGCACCGCGGCCCAGGAGCGCGAGCCCGAGAGCGCGCCCGCACAGGGCGACGGCGCAAAGGCGGAGCGGGCTCAGCGCGAGCAGCGCCGCAAGCGGCAATCGCGCCGCCGGCGAAAGCACGGGAGGCATCGATGAGCGAGGGGGCCAACTGATGGCCGCGGTGGTGTGGTTCACGATCGCCGTCGCCCTGTGGCACTTCACGGTGTTCCTGCCGGATCGCTTCTGGGCGGGCATCGTCGGGGCACTGCTCGGCGCCGTGGCCGGCGGGATGGTCACCGGGGCGATCTTCCAGATCGCGTCGGGCCGCTCGATCGGCGTCACGGACCTAGGCACGGTGCTCGTCGCGATCCCCGGCACCTTGATCGGGGTGGCGATCATCTACGCGATCGGGGTGCGCCGGGAGCACCTCGCCGCGGAGTGAAGGGCGGCGACTTTGTCGTCGCCGAGCCAACGATGGACGGATAACCGCACACATAGTGCGGGAATGCATCCATCGTCATCGCGACTTCGCGTCGAGGCAATCCGCGCCCGACAGGTGGGCGCGGATTGCGCTGAGCGGGCCCAGGGGGTCTCGATCTGTCCTGCCGGTGTCCTTTGCGAGGACTCTTGGAACGGATGGTCGGAAATCAACCTATACGGTCGAAAATCAACCCGCCGCATCAGGCGCCGGTCCTCGCTGCCTGGCCGGCGGCGATTCGACCCAACGGTTGCGTGAGGAATAGCGGCTACTTAGTCACGATCGCCGGCGGCTCGCGCAGCGTCTGAAGGACGGTGCAGTAGCGCTCGGTCTTCTCCTTGAGCGATTCGATCTCCGCCGGATCGGCGCCCGGGGCGTCGACATCCAGGCTGAGCCGGATCGCGTCGAAGCCGACCTTGGCCTCGCGCGAGACGCCGAGCGTGCCGCGAAGGTCCAGATCGCCCTCCACTGTGATCTCGATGCTCTCGGTCTCGATGCCCATGGCGGCGGCAACCATCTGGCAGGTGACCTGCGCGCATGCGGCGAGAGCACCGAGCAGGAGGTCACCTGAGCAGGCCGCGGTGCCCGGGCCGCCGACCCCGGCGTGCGCCTGCGCGTCTTGAATTGCCTGTCCCGTCTCCACGGAGCAGGCGACCGGCGTGTCCGTCTCGGTCGCCCTGGCGACGAGGGTGATCCGCGCCTCGCCCGGCTCCTCGCGGTAGCGGTCCTTGATCGGCGCCTGGGCGGCTCGTAGGTCCATCGCTCCTCCGTTGCTCGACGTGGGCTCCTGCAGCCTAATCAGGCAAGGGGGAGAGTTCCGTCCAGGCTCGTTCTTAGCCTGGCGTCGTGGCTGCGTCCGCCTCGGAGACCGTCAAGCGAGCGTTTTCGCTCGAGCCGTTCCGTTACGCGGAGGCCCGAGCACTCATGGAGGCGCTTGGATTGCCG
This sequence comes from uncultured Actinomycetes bacterium, assembly GCA_963702195.1. Taxonomy (GTDB): domain Bacteria; phylum Actinomycetota; class Thermoleophilia; order Solirubrobacterales; family 70-9; genus AC-56. The sequence continues at coordinate 1,572,657 of OY969725.1, forward strand.
GAGCCCATCGCCGTGACCCTCGTCCGCCGCGGCTACCGGACCGCGGACGAGGCGCGTGCCTTCCTGGAGGCGTCCGAGACGCATGATCCGTTCGAGTTCGAGTCGATGCGGGAGATCGTCGCCACGATCGAGCGCGCGGTGGCCGACGGGCGGAGAATCACCGTCCACGGGGACTACGACTGCGACGGGGTCTCGGCGACGGCGATCCTCGTCCGCGCGCTCCGGGAGCTCGGTGCCGAATGCGACTGGTACATCCCGGATCGGATGGGGGACGGCTACGGCCTCACCCGCGACGGCGTGGAGCGGCTGGCCGCGCGAGGGACCGGCCTGCTGATCACCGCCGACTGCGGAATCGGATGCGCGGAGGAGGTGGGGGCGGCCCGCGCGGCGGGGCTGGAGGTGATCGTCACCGACCATCACGAGCCCGGGCAGCGCCTCCCGGACTGCCCGATCCTTCACCCGCGCCTCGGCGGCTACCCGTTCGGCGAGCTCTGCGCCGCGGGCGTCGTCCACAAGCTCGCTGAAGCGCTCCTCGGGACAGAGGAGGCGGAGCGAGACCTCGACCTCGTCGCACTTGCCACCGTTGCCGACCTGGTCCCGCTGCGGGGCGAGAACCGGGCCCTCGTTCGCAGGGGGCTCGCGGTGGCGCGACGCGGAACCCGGATCGGCCTGCGGGCGCTCTGCGAGGCGGCTTCCATGGCGCCCGACCGGCTCGACGAGGGCGATCTCGCGTTTCGCCTCGGCCCCCGCATCAACGCCGCCGGGCGTCTGTATCGCGCCGATGCGGGCGTCGAGCTGATGCTCACCCCCGATTTGGAGCGCGCCCGTGCGATCGCGGCCGAGCTCAACCGGGCCAACAGCGAGCGCCGGACGGCCGAGCGCACGGTCGTCGATGGCGCCGAGGCGGCACGCGCCGAGCTGCCCGACGACCTCGCCTCGGCGCCGGCCCTGGTCCTGGCGGGAACCGAATGGCACCCCGGTGTGGTCGGAATCGCCGCCTCGCGGCTCGCGGAGCGTCACTTCGTTCCGACCGTCCTCATCGGCGTCGATTCCGAGGGGCGAGGTCGCGGATCGGGCCGGAGCATCCCGGGATTCGACCTGCTGGGCGCGCTCGACGCGTGCTCCGAGCACCTCACCCGTTACGGAGGCCACCGTGCAGCGGCCGGTCTGGAGATCTCCGCCGAGAGGATCGACGCGTTTCGCGAGGCATTCGTCGCCCACGCGTCGGAGGTCATCGACCGAGATCGGCTCGCCCCCACGGAGGCGATCGACGCGGTCGTCGGCGGCGAGAGCCTGGGGCACGACGTAGCCGAGGCCCTGGAGCGACTCGGGCCGTTCGGCATGGGGAATCCGGGGGTTCGGCTTCTCGTGCCATCGGTCCACGTTCGCGACGTGCGCCCGATGGGCCAGGGCGACAAGCACGCCCGCTTCCGGCTGGAGAGCGGAGGCAGCTCGGCGCTCGGCGTCGCCTTCGGTGGCAACGGCGAGCTGGCCGAATCGAAGCTCATCAAGCCCGTCGACGTCTCGGTGAAGCTCGAGCTCAACGAGTGGAACGGTGCGGTTGAGCCTCGTGTGGTCCTCGGCGAGCTCTACCGGGACGAAGACGACCTCTCGGCGGAGGGAGAGCTCGCCCTTCCAGGCGCCGAGGAGTGGCTGAGGCGGTTCGAGGCGGAGCGCGAGGCGCCGTTTGATGCCTGGCCCGCACCGGACGGTGCGGGCGATGGGGAGGGGCGCGTGATCGTGGACCGGCGGGGGGATTCCGGAGTGGCCACGGTCGCCGCGCTGGCGTCGTGCAGCGAGCCGGTCCTGGTGCTCTGCTCCGACGCTCTGCGGCGGCGCGAGCTCGTGGAGCGCGCGGCCGCACCCGCCCGGTTCGGCGGCGGGCCGCTGGCGATCGTCTCCGCGAGGCTCGCCGACGAGGCTGCGCGCGCCGGGGTCGAGCAGGTGCTGTCGGCGGCATGCGGGGTGGCCCTCGCCGATTGGGCCGCACTCGAGCGGATGCCCGCGATGGCCACCGGATTCACGCACGTGGTCGTCGTCGATCCGCCAGCGTTCCCGCATCTGGGGCGGGCCGCCGCCGCCGGCACCGGGTTCCTGCACGAGTCCTGGGGCCCCGACGACGTCGCGATGGCGTTTCGGGGCCACGACGAAGAATGGCCGCGACGCGCTGCGCTCGAGGCGCTGTATCGGCTCCTGCGCGATCGCCAGGCGGCGGTCGCGTCGAGCGGTGCGGCGGCCGCGATCTCGGAAGCCGAGCTGCGTGAGGCGCTCCACGGGCCGGGCCGCCATCCACGCGCCCCCGAGATCGGGGCCCGCAGGATCCGAGTCCTCGAGGAGATGGGCGCGGTCGAGTGGGAGCCTGCCGTCACCCCCGCAACCCTGCGCGTCGTATCCTCGGTGGGGAAGGATCTGGAGCGGACGCGGTCCTTCGCCGCCTACCAAGAACGGTACGAGGAGGGCAGGCGATTCCTAAGCAGGCGAAGACAACCGAGCTAGACAAGGCGAAGCGGACCAAGCCCGCGGCGTCGAAGGACGGCTCGGACGGCAAGCGCAACGCCGAGCGCTCCGAGGCGAGCAGAGGGCCGAAGGTCAAGGTCCGGCGACCGGCGCGGCGCCGCCCCAAGGACGAGCGGACCGAGACGCCCCCCGATCGCGAGGGGCACACGCGCGTGGGCGCGGGCATGGTGACCGCGACGCCGCCGGCGGTGGACAGCGCGCGCACCGCCGAGCTCACGGATGACGAGCGCGCCCTGCTGAGCGATCTCCTCGCCGTGATCGCCGAGCACACCGACGATGGTGTCCGGCCGATCGACACCGCAGCGGTCGAGCGCGCGTTCGCCTTCGCGTGCGAGCGACACGGCGATCAGCGCCGCAAGTCGGGCGAGGACTTCATCACCCACCCCGTCGAGGTGGCGAAGATCTGCGCCGGGCTGCGGCTCGACACCGAGACGTTGTGCGCCGCGCTCCTTCACGACACCGTCGAGGACACCAGCGCGAGCCTGGACGAGGTCCGGGAGCGGTTCGGCGAGGTGATCGCGAACCTCGTGGACGGCGTCACGAAGCTCACCGGCATCACCTTCCAGAGCCGCGACGAGAGCCAGGCGGAGAACTACCGGAAGATGATGGTCGCGATGGCCACGGACCTCCGGGTCATCCTGATCAAGCTCGCCGATCGCCTGCACAACATGCGCACGATCTCCGCGCTTCCGAAGCAGAAGCAGATCGAGAAGGCCCGCGAGACGCTCGAGATCTACGCGCCGCTGGCGCACCGGCTGGGGATCCACGCGATCAAGTGGGAGCTCGAGGACCTGTCGTTCCAGCGCCTCCATCCCCGCAAGTACGACGAGATCAAGAAGCTCGTCTCTCAGCAGCGAGCCGAGCGGGAACGCTACGTCACCAACGCCGGCGAGTTCCTCAGCAGCGAGCTCGGGAAGGTCGGGATCGAGGCGGCGATCTCAGGCCGTGCCAAGCACTTCTACTCGATCTACTCGAAGATGTCGAAGAAGGGCAGGGAGTTCAACGAGATCTACGACCTGACCGCGATGCGCGTGCTCGTGGCGTCGGTCAAGGACTGCTACGGCGCGATCGGGATCATCCACTCGCTCTGGAAGCCGCTGCCGGGACGGTTCAAGGACTTCATCGCGACCCCGAAGCTCAACCTCTACCAGGCTCTCCACACGACGGTCATCGGGCCGGAGGGACGGCCGCTCGAGATCCAGATTCGCACCCCGGACATGCACGAGACGGCCGAGTACGGGATCGCCGCCCACGTGATCTACAAGGAGGGCCCGAGCACGAAGGGGGATCCGGAACGGGAGAAGATGACCTGGCTTCGCCAGCTCCTGGAGGTCGAGGGCGAGCAGGACCCGACCGAGTTCCTCGAGTCGCTGAAGGTCGACCTGTTCGAGGACGAGGTCTTCGTGTTCACTCCGCGGGGCGAGGTGAAGAACCTCTCCGCCGGCTCAACGCCGCTGGACTTCGCCTACGCCGTCCACACGGACGTCGGGCATCGTTGTGTGGGAGCGAAGGTGAACGGCAAGATCGTTCCGCTTCACTACCAGCTGAAGTCGGGCGACATCGTCGAGATCCTCACCGCCAAGCAGGAGCGCGGCCCATCGCGCGACTGGCTCGCGCTGGTTCGCACCAGCCGCGCCCGCAACAAGATTCGTGCGTTCCTCAAGCGCGAGCGCCGTGACGGCGCCGAGCGACGCGGCCGCGAGCAGCTCCAGGACGCGATCCGCAAGCGGGGGCTTCCTCCGCAGCGGATCGCCGCGTCACCGCTGCTCGCCGACGTCACGCGGGAGATGGGGTTCCGGAAGGCCGACGACTTCTACATCGCGGTGGGCCAGGGCAAGATCTCGCCGAAGACGGTCACCAACAAGGTCTTCCAGCGCCTGAAGCAGGGCGAGGCGGTCGCGGGCGACGAGACCGAGGCGCGCCTGGCCGGCGTTCTCGAGGGTCGCGACGAGCGCCAGCGCCGCACCCAGGAGGCCTCCGACTACGGGATCAAGGTCAAGGGTGTCGACGACGTGATGATCCGCCTTGCCAAGTGCTGCCGACCCGTCCCCGGGGACCCGATCATCGGCTACGTCTCACTCGGCCGCGGGATCACGATCCATCGTGAGGACTGCAAGAACATGAGCTCGCTGAAGCGGTCCCCCGAGCGGTTCACCGAGGTCGAGTGGGAGGGCGACAACTCGACCTCCTACCGCGTCGAGCTCCAGGTCGACGCCTGGGATCGCACCCGCCTGCTCGAGGACCTCTCCCGAACGTTCGCCGAGACGGGCGTGAACATCATCGAGGCCTTCTGCAGCACAAAGCACCCGATGGTCAAGAACCGGTTCGTGGTCGAGGTCGGCGACGGCGAGCAGCTGCGGCAGTGCGTCGGACGGCTCCGGAACGTCGACTCGGTCTTCGACGCATACCGCGTCACTCCCACGGCTTGACCGCCGGCGCGAGCTCCAGGTCGAGATCGCTTTCCTGACCACGTTTCGCGACGGCAAGGCCCTCCGGGTCGAGGAGTTCCTCGACCGCGACGAGGCCATGAGAGCGCTCGAGTCGGACGCCGAGGATTCATGAGGCAGCTGTTGGGAACCTAGGGACTCAATGGCGTCCCTAAGTTCCCAAATCCGCGCAGAACGGCCGTTCGTCAGCGTGGTTGTGCCGTTTCGCGGCGATCGGGCTGGCGCGGACAGGCTCCGCGCCGCCCTTCGATGCCTGGACACCCGAGACGGCGACGAGGTGATCGTCGCCGACAACACGGGCGACGGCACCGGTAGCTCCGTCGCGCGGGACGGAGCTCGGGTCATCCGGGCCGGTCGCGAGCGCTCCGCCTACCACGCCCGCAATGAGGGAGCACGCGCGGCCAACGCCGACTGGATCCTGTTCCTGGACGCGGATTGCCGCCCGGCCCATGACCTCCTCGCGGCCTACTTCGGGGAATCGACGCCGGACGGCTGCGGCGCGATGGCGGGTCAGATCCTGGGCGAGCCAGGCCAGGGCTCGTTCGCCGCGCGCTATGCGAGGTCGCGGAACCTGTTCGACCACGCTGAGGGCCTGATCAGGGCAAGCGGGGGAGCGGCGGCCGCCGGCAACCTGCTCGTCCGCCGTACGGCCTTCGATCAAGTCGGCGGCTTTGTGGAGGGGATCCGATCCGGCGGCGACCTCGACCTCTGCCGCCGCCTTTCCGCGGCGGGCTGGTCCCTCGAGTTTCGTTCCGAGGCACTCGTGCACCACCGCCACCGCGCGACCTTGCCCTCGCTGCTTGGAGCGGTTGCGCGCTACGGCGCCGGCGCGCGGTGGCTCAACGAGCGCTACCCGGGCGCCTCACCGCCCTGGCCCTTGCGGTACGGGTTGGTGGGCAGCGCACGAGACATCGTCGCTCGACTGCGGCAGAGGCAGGTGGAGGAGGCGGTGTTCCGCGGCGTCGACGGCCTGGGGCTGGTGGCGCACAGGATCGGCTACGCGACTAGGAACGATGCCGCCGGATCTCGCCGCTGACGCCGCCCTCATTGCCCTCGTTCGAGAACGTCGCGAATCGCCGCCGCCGTCTCGCGCATATGCCCCTCGCCGTCGTACTTGCGGCGCGGCCAGAAGAAACCGCGCAGCCCGTCCTTGCGATTCCGGGGCACCAGATGCACGTGCAGGTGGGGCACGCTCTGGCTGACGATGTTGTTCAGGGCGATGAACGCGCCCTGGGAGTCCATCGCCGTCCTGATCGCGGCGGAGAGCGACTTGGCGTTCCCGAACAGGCGCCCGACGAGCTCGTCGGGAAGGTCCCAGATGGTCTCGTGGTGCTCGCGCGGGACGAGGAGCGAGTGCCCCGGAAACAGCGGCCGGTGGTCCAGGAACGCGATCGACATCTCGTCCTCGAACACGACGTGCGCTCGCTCCTCGCCGGCGACGATCGCGCAGAACCTGCAGCCTTCCACCGGCGTCACCGCTGGCCTGGGGCGCTCAGGCAACGATCGCGAGCGCCCCGGGCTCGATCCCGAGCTCGAGCTCCCCGTGATCGCCGATGTACTCGCCGTCGACCTGGACGGGAAACCGGCGGATGTGTCCCTCGGCGTCCCTTGACGCCGACTCCAGGCGGCACTCGGTGACGCCCTCGAAGTGATCGATCTGCCGATGGGCGGGGGTGCGGATGCTCTTCATCAGCACGCGCGCGGCGATCGTGGGGACGTCGCGCTGGGCGGCGCGGCGAAGCATCGCGACCGAGAGCGAGCCGCTGTCGAGCGCGGCGTTCTCGCAGATGTGGAGCGGCTGGTTGCCGAAGTAGGTGAACGGGTCCGAGTTCTGCGCGATTGCGGTTACGCCCTCGGCCGTCTCACCGTCGGTCCGCATCCGCATCCGGACGGGGTTTCGGAGGTAGGAGCCGTAGAACCCCGAGACGGCGGCCCAGGTGTAGTACCAGCGCCCACCGCGGCTCTTGAGCTTCGGGTGCGAGTCGACGGTTCTCGCCGCGGTCGCGTCCACCCCCGCCCCGCAGGCGAACACGAACCGGCGTCCGTTGGCGATCCCGAGGTCGATCCGCCGCGGCTGCAGGTCGTCGGCAAGGCCGAGGAGATGCTCGGTTGCGTCGACGACGTCGTTCGGGATGCCGAGCGTTCGGGCGACGACGTTGGTCGATCCACCGGGGAGGACGGAGACGGGCACGTCGGTGCCCGCCAGTCCGTTGGCGACCTCGTTGAGCGTCCCGTCGCCGCCGAACGCCACGACGATGTCGTAGTCGCCCTCGCAGGCCTCGCGGCCGATCTCGATCGCGTGGTGCTGGGCCTCCGTGAGGACCGCCTCGACGTCATAGCGTCCCTGGAGTGCGTACACGACGAGGTTCTTCAGCCGGTCGGACACCGTCGTCGCGTACGGGTTGACGATGATCAGCATTCGCTTCTTGGCGGGGCGCGCGGGCGCGGGCGCGCCGTGCGTGTGCGCCTCCTTGAGAGGCGGTGCCTCGATCGTTGCGGGGCCGGCCGTCACGCAGAGAGCTCCTGCGCCCGCACGTTACTAGTGGTGCCCCGAGTCGGCGGGCACCGCTACGCCGCCTCGAACCGGATCAGTTGCCCGTCGGCCACCTCGCGGACCCGGCCGTCGGCGGCCAGGAGATCCATGTGCCCGAGCACCTCCGAGAGGGTCAGGAACGCCTGCGTGACCGCCACGTTGCCCCACAGCTCCTGGGCGATCTCATATGCGGTTCGCGGGCGCTCGGATATCAGCCCGTGGATCTTGTCCGCGCGCTTGCGATGAAGCGCGAAACGCTCGTCGATCAACGCGCGGTGATCCGTGATGGGCTCGCCGTGGCCGGGAAGCAGGATGCGGGCGGGTAGCTCCCTCGTCTTGCGCAGCGAGTCGATGTAGATGATCAGCGCGTGCGGGCGCTCCTCGGAGCCGTCGAGCGGCCGAGAGATCAGCGGGTTGGAGGAGATGTGGGCGATCAGATGGTCCGCGCAGATGAGGATCTTCCGATCCGCGTCCCAGAACACGGTGTCGGAAGGGCTGTGTCCCGGACGGTGTTGCACTTCGAGCGATCGGTCGCGGAGCTCAAGCGCCTCGCCGTCGTGAAGCGGGCGCGTCACCTTCGCCTTCGCCCCCCAGGCACGGAAGCTGCGGGAGACCGACCGCAGCGCGACCACCACGTCCTCGGGGATCCCGTGACGCAGCATCAGCGAGGCGGCGAACTTGTCGTCAGCCTCGATGTCGTCGCCGAAGTTCTCGACGAACGGCACGACGACGTCGATGGCCGCGACGTCCGCACCCGAGCGGTCGGCGATGATCTCCACCAAGCCCAGATGGTCGATGTGCTGGTGGGTGAGGACGACCAGCTCGATGTCCGCGATCGATCGGCCGAGGTCGGCCAGCTGATGCTCCAGCTCGTCGAGCGACTTGCCGGAGTTCGGTCCGGTGTCGACCAGCGTGAGCGGGTCGTCCTCGATCAGGTAGCAGTTCACCCGTCCGACGGCGAATGGCGTGGGGATCTGCAGGCGATGGATCCCTGCCTCGCGCGCCTCGGCGAGGGCCTCCTCCGAGTTCACGCGCGGAACACAAATGCCCGCCAGGAACAAGCTCCTGTCGGGGTTTCAACTGAGCTCATGCTCGGATCAGTCCCAGCACGTCGTCTCTCTTTTCCTCCATGTCCTCCCTGGAGACGAGGGATTCGAGGTTCAGGCGCAGGAGCGGCTCGGTGTTCGAGGGGCGGACGTTGAAGTGCCAGTCGGGGTAGTCGACCGAGACGCCGTCGAGCCATGAGATCTCGGCGTCCGAGTGGCGCTCGGCGAGCTCCTTCATCTTTCCCTCCTGGTCGTCGACCTCGGAGTTGATCTCGCCCGAGATGAAGTAGCGCTCGCGAAGCTCGCCCACGAGCTCGGAGAGAGGGCGGTCCTGGGTCGAGAGGAGCTCCAGGACCAGCAGCGCCGGGATCGTCCCGGAGTCGGCGCACCAGAAGTCGCGGAAGTAGTAGTGGCCGGAGACCTCGCCGCCGAACGCCGCCTGATGCTCGCGCAGGGCCTGCTTGAAGAACGCGTGACCGACCCGATTGACGTACGACGTGCCGCCCAGCTCCCGCACCGTGTCCGCAACGGCGCGACTCGCACGGACGTCGTAGACGATCCGCGCGCCGGGCTCCTTTTGCAGCAGCTGCCGGGCAAGCAGGGCGGTCAGGAAGTCGCCGTCCACGAACTCGCCGTTGCCGTCGATGAAGAAGCAGCGGTCGGCGTCGCCGTCCCAGGCGATGCCGAGGTCCGCGCCCTCCTCTCGGACCTTCCCGATGATGAACTGCCGGTTCTCGGAGACCAGGGGGTTTGGGTCGTGGTCGGGGAAGTCGCCGTCGGGAACCCAGTAGAAGGCCTCCAGGTCGAGACCCAGGCGCTCCAGAAGCGGGCCGACCATCGGGCCCGCCATGCCGTTGGCGCCGTCGGCGACGACCTTCAGCGGCTTCACCTCGTCCGCGTCGATGAAACCGAGGACCCGCTCGTGGTAGTCGTCGTAGATGTCGACCGCCTCGACCGTGCCGCCGCCGGGCGGGTCCGGAAGGCCCTCCTCGATCGTCGCGCGGACGTCACCGATGCCGGCGTCGCCCGAGAGCGCCAGGGCACCCTCGCGCACGAGCTTCACGCCCGTATAGGCCTTGGGGTTGTGCGACGCGGTGACCATGGCCCCGCCGTCGAGGTCCCGCGAGCCGACCAGGTGGTAGAGCATCTCCGTCCCGACCATCCCGGCGTCGAGCACGGTGCAGCCCTCGTCGACCAGCCCCTCCTGGACCCTGCCGCTCATCTCCGGCGCCTCGTTCCGCATGTCGCGCCCGAGCCCGACCCGGAGCTCGGCGGGCTCCTTGCCGCGCAGGCCGCCGAGCACCCGCGCGAAGCCACGGCCCAGGAGGTAGGCGGTATCGCCGTCGAGCTCAGTCCCGTAGAGGCCGCGGACGTCGTAGGCCTTGAAGATGGCGGGGGAGACCGTCGTGCTCAAAACCTGCCGTCCAGCGCGTCGTAGCTGTCCTCGAGCGACTGGGGCATCACCCGCGTGTCGGCGAGCACCGGCATGTAGTTGGTGTCGCCCGCCCACCTTGGGACGACGTGCAGGTGGATGTGGTCGGCAAAGCCCGCGCCGGCGATGCGCCCCTGGTTGAGACCCGCGTTGTAGCCCTGCGGGCCGTAGACGTCGTCGAGCACCGTGATCGCCTTCTGCGCGAGGGCCATCATCTCGGCGACGGACTCGGCGTCCAGGTCCGGCAGCGTTGCGAGGTGCTCATACGGGGCCACCATGAGGTGCCCGTTCGTGTACGGGAACTTGTTGAGGATCACGTAGCACCGCTTGCCGCGGTGGACGATCAGGTTGCCGCGGTCGTCATCCTCCGCGGGAGCCGTGCAGAAGATGCACCCCTCGTCCGTGTCCTTCGACGCGTCCTTCACGTATTCGAGCCGCCAGGGCGCCCAGATCCGTTGGTTGGCCACACCGCCGCATCCTAGATGCCCCCGTCAGGGCTGCACACCGAGCCTGAGCTGTCATTTGCCTGACCTTCCCTCTTGCGACGCCCCGGCTGGGCTGGAACCATCGGTGGGGTAAGCGAATCGGGTCGCCCCGCGGCCCGGGAGGAATGATGCTCACGGATGCCCGCAAGCGACTGAATTCCGCATCCGGGCCGATCGCGCTCGTCGCCCTCTTCGTTGCGTTGGGGGGGAGCGCCTACGCGCTCCAGGCCAACAGCGTCGGGACCAAGGAGCTCAAGAACCGCGCCGTGACCACCCCGAAGATCGCGCCGAAGGCAGTAACGGGCCCGCGCCTGGCGCCCGCCGCCGTCAAGGCCGGCCGGATCGCCAACGGGGCGGTGATCTCCCCGAAGATCGCCAACGGGGCGGTGACCGCCCCGAAGATCGCGGACGGGGCACTGGGGACGCCGGGGTTCGCCTCGTCGATCCCGGCCGTGTCGGTGACCCGAGCCAGCGCACAGGCGATCCCGAACGCGACCGACACTACGCTGAGCTTTCCGTCGGAGCGCTACGACACCGCGGGCATGCACAACGGCTTCGTCAACAGCTCTCGGCTCGTCGCGCCGACCGCGGGGATCTACCTGATTGACGCCAGCGTTCTCTGGGATGCGAGCGCAACCGGCGTCCGCTCGGTCTCGATCGTCAAGAACGGGAATACGGCGCTCGGCTCCGCGAGCGTCGGCTCTACAGGCTTCACCAGTCAGGTCACGTCGCGCGTCACCCGGTTGCAGCAGGGTGACTCCGTCCAGGTGAGGGTGGCGCAGAACAGCGGCGGCAGCCTCGCGATAGACAAGACGGTCGGCGAGGACTCGCCGTCGTTCACGATGACCTGGGTGGCTCCGGGTCCCTAGCAGTACCTCGCGCGAGCGAGTCCGGGGAACTCATCGGAGCATCCCCACTCCATGTCGAGGGAGTAGACCCCGAACCGTGGCCGCCGGTCGCTCGCCGTCGGCGCTAGAGCCAGCCGCGGCGGCGGAAGAGCCAGAGGAGCGTCACGAACATCGCCAGCATTGCCCCGAGGACGATCCAGAAGGCCCCGATCGTTCCCTGACCGGGGATGCGGACGTTCATGCCCATGATGCTCGCGAGCAGGGTGAGCGGCAGCAGCAGCACGCTGATGACGGTGAGCACGCGTAGGATGTCGTTGACGCGGTGTGAGAGGACGGATTCGTTCGTCTCCTCGAGCCCGACGACCACCTCCTTGTAGTTCTCGAGCATGTCCCAGATCCGCTCGTGCGCATCGACGATGTCGTCGAAGTAGATCTCGAGGTCCTCGCCCTCGCGGGCGGCCAGGAAGCGGTGCTTGGTGCGCTCGAGATCACGCAGCACGGGTCGCTGCGGGCGCGCGATCTTGCGGAAGTTGATGATCTCCTGCTTGACGTTAAAGATGTCGCGGACGACCTCCTCGGAGCGGCCGGAGAAGATCTCCTCCTCGAGCGCGTCCAGCTTGTTGCCGATCTTCCGGAGCATCGGGAAGCAGTAGTCGAAGCTGTCGTCGATGATCCGGTAGAGCAGGAAGCCCGACCCCTTGGCGAAGAGCTGCTCCCGGAGGTCCTCCTTGGCCTTGCAGCGCTCGAACAGGTAGGCGACCGGCTGGAGCGGCTGGTTGGGGATCGTGACGAGGTAGTCGGGGCCGACGAAGATGTCGAGCTCGCCCGCGTTCAGCCGTCCGACAGTGCGGTCGAAGACCGGGAAGTGCAGGACGATGAAGAGGTAGTCCGGGTACTCGTCGATCTTCGGGCGCTGGTTTCGGGACAGAACGTCCTCGAGGTCGAGGGCGTGGAAGCCGAACTGCTCCTCGAGCCACGCGCACTCCAGCGGCGAGGGACGCTCGATGTTGACCCAGCGAAGTCCCTCGGCCGTGATGGTCTCGACGTTCGGCTTGCGCTCGGGCTCAGTTGTGGGCGCGACCAGCTGACGGGCGCGGCCAGCCCTGCGCAGCCTCGGCTTCGGGAGGTTCGCCATCGCTCATCTCGCTCGGTCGCTCGTCCATCGTCGCTCTGCGTCGAAGAGTACCCCCAACCTTCGTATGCCCTGCAACCGAGCGGGCAACCACGGTGTTAACGGCGGAGAACCTCGTGGGGGCGCCGGCAGCCGCCTGCGCTATATTCCGCGGTCACATAACTGCCACATCCAGAGGGGTGGAGGGACTGGCCCGTTGAAACCCCGGCAACCCCCCCGCGAGGGGAAGGTGCCAATTCCAGCAGGTGGAAATCCTGGGAGATGTGAGCGGAGCCCGTCAGGACCTCTGCTCATAGCCCGGCAGAGGTTTTTTCTTAGGCGAATCGAGAAGCGACGGGAAAGCGAGGCTAGAGCGGATGGCACCGGAATCACTGATCTGTAGGGAGTGCGAGTCCACGTACCCACTCGAGGCCAGGTACGTGTGCGAGCAATGTTTCGGACCGCTCGACGTGGCCTACGACTTCGGCGACCTCGATCCGGCGGAGGCGCGGCGAAAGATCCAGGCCGGTTCGCGGGGCATCTGGCGCTACGCGGACTTCCTGCCGTTCGCAGAGCGCCCGCGTGATCCGCTCGAGCCGGGGCTGACGCCGCTGATCCGCGCCGACCGGCTGGCGGCGACCCTGGGGCTGGAAAACCTCTGGATCAAGAACGATGCCGCCAACCCGACGCATTCCTTCAAGGACCGCGTGGTCGCCGTGGCGCTGGCGAAGGCCAAGGAGCTGGGCTTCACGACCGTCGCTTGCGCTTCGACCGGCAACCTGGCGAACGCCGTCGCCGCTCACGCTGCCGCGTCCGGCCTCGATTCCTACGTGTTCGTGCCGTCCGATCTGGAGGAGCAGAAGCTGCTCGCCACGGGCGTCTACGGGACGAAGCTCGTGGGCGTCAAGGGGAACTACGACGACGTCAACCGTCTGTGCACGCAGCTGGCCGAGACGAGGCCCTGGGCGTTCATGAACGTCAACCTGCGCCCGTACTACTCGCAGGGCTCCAAGACGCTCGCCTTCGAGACGGTCGAGCAGCTCGGCTGGTCGCTGCCGGACCGCGTGGTCGGGCCGATCGCCTCGGGCTCGCTGTTCACCAAGCTCGGCCGCGGATTCTCCGAGTGGATCGACCTGGGGATGGTCGAGGGGGAGCTGCCCACGTTCAACGGCTCGCAGGCCGAGGGTTGCAGCCCGGTCGCCACGGCGTTCGCCGCCGGGAGCGACGTGTGCAAGCCGCAGCGCCCGGACACGATCGCGAAGAGCCTGGCGATCGGCGACCCGGCTGACGGCCCCTACGCGCTCGATCTGGCGCGCGGCACCGGCGGAGCGATCGACTCGGTGACCGACGACGAGATCCGGGACGGGATCCGCCTGCTCGCGGAGACCACCGGCATCTTCACGGAGACCGCGGGAGGTGTCACGATCGGCGTGCTCGCCAAGCTCGCGAGGCGCGGGGACATCGATCCGGCCGAGCGCGTCGTCGCCTACATCACCGGCGAGGGCCTGAAGACGCTCGACGCGACGAGGGAGGGCTTCCGCATGTACGAGATCGAGCCCACCCTCGAGGACTTCGAGTCCGAGCTGGAGGCTGTAGGAGTCGCAAGCTAGAGTTCCCCGCCCGTGTCGGTCACCGTCAAGATCCCAGCGCAACTCCGCGCCGTCACCGACGGCGAGGGGGAGATCGAGGTCGAGGGCTCAACCGTTGGCGAGGCCCTCGACGCCGTGTTCGACGAGCACGACGATCTGCGCGAGCGGATCACCGAGGACGGCGGCCTGCGCCGGTTCGTGAACGTCTACGTCTCCGGCGAGGACATCCGGTTCCGGGACGGGCTCGAAACCGAGCTCAGCGACGGCGACGAGGTGACGATTCTCCCCGCCGTCGCGGGCGGCTGACCGCCCAACTGCACCGCGAACCTGGTTGATTCCTTACTCTGGCGGCCGTGGAAGACGGCGATCCGGTCGCGATCCTCTGCGGAGGACGCGGTACCCGGCTTCAGGAGCACACGCACGCGATCCCCAAGGCGCTGGTGGAGATCGGCGGCATGCCGATCCTCTGGCACGTCGTGCGGATCTACGCCGCGCAGGGGTTTCGCCGGTTCCTGCTCCTGACCGGCTACCTGGGTGAGGCGATCGAGGAGTTCGCGGCCACGACGCCGTGGCCGGAGTCGATCGACGTCGAATGCGTGGACACCGGCCTCGACACGCCCACCGGCGGGCGGGTGTTTCGGGCCGCGGAGCTGTTGGACGGCGGGCCGTTCTCGGTGACCTACGCGGACGGCGTGGCGGACATCGATCTGGCGTCGCTCAGGGCGTTTCACCGCGGCCATGGCGACATCGCGACGGTCACGGTGGTGCGGCCGCACGCGCAGTTCGGCGTGACCCAGCTGGACGACGAGGACCGGGTGCTGGCCTTCGAGGAAAAGCCCCGCCTCGACCAGTGGGTCAACGGCGGATTCTTCGTCTTCGAGCCTGCCTTTCTCGACTACCTCGAGGAGGACAGCGTGCTCGAGAACTCGCCGCTTCGCCGGCTCGCCGCGGACCGGGAGCTCCACGCCTTTCGCCACACCGGCTTCTGGGATTGCATGGACACCTACAAGGACGCCGTGACGCTCAACGACCTGTGGTCGACCGGCGATCCGCCATGGGTGGTCTGGGAGCGAGAGGGGACGGTGGACGCCGGTGCCCGATAGCGCCCTCGTCACCGGCGGCCGCGGCTTCGTCGGCGCCTGGATCTGCAGGCAGCTGCTCGAGCGCGGTGACAGCGTGGTCTCGTTCGACCGCGGCGCCCGCGAGGGGCGGCACTCGGCGCTGGAGCTGCTGGGGGTCACGGGGGAGGTCGCCGAGGTCGAGGGCGACCTGCTCGACGCCGAGCTCGTTCGCGCCACCCTCGCCGAGCACGATGTCGACGTGGTCTTCCATCTCGCCGCGCAGACCCTGGTGGGGCCGGCCGCGGAATCCCCGGCATCGACGTTCGAGACGAACGTGCGGGGAACCTGGATCGTGCTGGAGGCTTGCCGCGAGACCGGCGTCGGGCATGTGGTCGTTGCTTCCTCGGACAAGGCGTACGGCGCCCATGACGAGCTGCCCTACCGTGAGGACTTCGCGCTGCGACCCACCGCCCCGTATGAGGCGAGCAAGGCGGCCGCCGACCTGCTCGCGCGCAGCTACTGGCCGTCCTACGGCCTGCCGGTGGCGGTGACGCGATTCGCCAACATCTACGGCGGGGGGGACACGAACTTCAGCCGGCTGATCCCGGAGGCCGTCAGCGCCGCGCTCGACGGCCGGGCGCCGGTGCTCCGCTCCGACGGCTCGCCGCAGCGGGACTTCCTGTACGTCGAGGACGCGGCCTCCGCGTACCTCGCGATCGCGGACGCGCTCGAGCGCGACGACGTGAGGGGCGAGGCCTTCAACGCGGGCGGCGGGAGCCCGCATGCGGTCGGCGACGTCGTCGGGCTGATCGCGCGCCTCGCCGACACCGACGTCGAGCCGCAGATCCTCGGCGAGGGCAATCCCGCCGGCGAGATCGACCGCCAGTACGTGGACCCCACGAAGATCCGCGAGGTGCTCGGCTGGGAGCCCGGCGTGGAGCTGGAGGACGGCCTGCGGCGCACCATCGAGTGGTACCGGGAGCACCCGGAGGCACGCGCGCCGGCGGCCGCGGCGGCGGCCTGACGCCCGGCGTCTAAGTAGTTCCTAAAACCTGCTCGAGACGCGGCGGATTTCCCGGATCGTGTCGAATAATGGAAGTGATCCAGCCAAGGAGGAACCGTATGTCTCCTGTCATCTTCGGCTTCGGAGCACTCGACGCGATGATCGCGGCCCAAGCGGGTTACGCGATCCGCGACCTCTCCCGGAAGCGGGGACGCCGCAAGAAGTAGGGAACGGGCGCCGAGCAGAGCCCGGCGCCCGCCCGCAACGGTCAGCGGCCCTCGGGGGCCCGGATCAACGGACCTCGTACGAGCGAGCCGTCGCCGGCTGGAGCGCAAGCGTCGCGGACTTGCAGATCACCTTGCCGTGATTCCGTCTGTCCTTCGCCACCTGGATCGCGAGCGTCGGCGCCCCGGTGAGCTCGGCTCGCAGCGCGAAGGCGCCGTTGAAGCTGCTCAGATCGACGTCGAGAATCTTGAAGTCGCCGCCCTTCGTCTCCTTGAAGAGGCCGACCTTGCGCGCCCCGACGCACTTCGAGTTGGAGTTCAGGTCTCCGTAGAAGGTCTGATCGCTCGGGTCGGAGCTCGGGCCGCTGTTGCCCAGGAAGGCGATCTTCGTCTTGTACTTATGTGCCGCGAACGCGACGCCGGACCCGATCGTGAGCAAGCCTGCCAAGGCGATCACAAGGGCCAGAATTCCCTTCCGTTTCAATGCGACTCCCTTCCGTGCGTGGCAAGCCCTGCGCTACGGCCGTGCCGGTTTCCCTCGTCGCGCCGCTCCCTGGCGGGCGCTTCTTCAGACCCTAGCCCATCCATGCGATGCTGGCCAGGTGCCGGGCCGACCCTCGGCAACATCAACACGGGCATCGGGGTGATCGAGAGTGGCTTCGCCCGCGACGAGTTGAGGCCGATCCGGGTCGCGCTACTGCGCGGAGGGGACTAACGCGCCCGACAGGACTCGAACCTGTGACCTCGTGCTCCGGAGGCACGCGCTCTATCCAACTGAGCTACGGGCGCTTACGGGGCAGGTTAGTCCGTAGCCGAGCGCTCGTCTCGCGCGAGCGTTTCGCGCGCCCTGCCGCGGATCTCGTCAGTGCCCACCGGGGGTGGGTGACTTTCCGTGCACATAGCGCACGGAAAGTCGATCACCCCCAGCGGCCCGTCGTGGGCGGTCTCGGTCGCCCGGACCGCGCGGTGAGCAGCCCAGCCACAAGGCCCGGATACCGTTGGGGGCGTGGATCTCTCGGTCGTCTTTCTCGGCACCGGCGGCTCCGTGCCCACCGCGCGGAGGGGCACCGCGTGCGTGCTCGCGCGCGTCGGCGGCGATCGCATCCTGTTCGACTGCGGAGAGGGAGCTCAGCGCCAGATGCAACGGTCGACCGGACTGGTGCAGGTCGACGAGATCTACCTCACCCACTATCACGCGGACCACTACCTCGGCCTGCCCGGCCTGCTGAAGACGTATGACCTCCAGGCGCGCGAGCGGCCGCTTCGCATCATCGGCCCGCGGGGCCTGCAGGGGCTGTTCTCCGTCCTCGGCCGGATCTTCGGCAAGCTCAGCTACGACCTCGAGCTCGTGGAGCTCGCCGAGGGCGACGCGGTCCAGCACGACGGCTTCGAGGTGCGCTCCTTCGAGGTCAAGCACCGGATGCGGGCCCTCGGCTACGCCCTGGTCGAGGACGAGCGGCCGGGCCGGTTCGACCCCGAGGCCGCGTCCCGCCTGGGCGTCAAGCCCGGCCCGGATTTCAGCCGTCTGCAGGAGGGCGAGCCAGTCGAGGGCTCGGACGGCGCGGTGTCGCCCGACCAGGTGATGGGACCGCCGCGCCCCGGCCGCAAGGTCGTGATCAGCGGCGACACGGCGCCCTGCGAGATGACCCGCATGGCCGCGCACGAGGCCGAGCTCCTCGTCCACGACGCGAGCTTCGCGGACGAGGAGGTCGCGCGAGCCGCCGAAACGGGCCACTCCACCGCCAGGCAGGCCGGCGAGCTGGCCGCGGAGGCGGACGTGAAGCTGCTCACGCTGGTCCACATCTCGTCGCGCTACGACGTGCGCGACGTCCTGGCCGAGGCGCGTGAGGTGCTTCCGAGTGCCGAGGCCCCGCGCGACTTCGACGTCGTCGAGATCCCGTTCCCGGAGCGCGGCGAGCCGACTCTGGTCGAGAACGGCGCCCGCGCCCAGACGCCCGCCTGAGCGGGATCGCCCTGCTCAGCCGAGGGGGGCGGCGAGGTCGGTGATCGCATTGGCCACCGCGATCGCTTGGTCCTCCTGCAGGAAGTGCTTTGCCGGCAGCAGGATCGGGTCGGGCACCTCGAGCGCCTCCTGGACGAGGCGAAGGTGTTCCAGCCCGAGCGCCGGGTCGCGCTCGCCCCACACGATCCGTGCGGGATAGGACCGCTCGGCGAGCCCCTCCCAGAGGAAGCGCTGCTTTTGCTCGGTCAGCTCGAAGCCGCGCATGATCCGCAGGAACGCGCGCCCGCCGTCGGCCCGTTTCAGCAGGAAG
The DNA here is from genome assembly GCA_963702195.1 of uncultured Actinomycetes bacterium. Lineage (GTDB taxonomy): Bacteria > Actinomycetota > Thermoleophilia > Solirubrobacterales > 70-9 > AC-56. The sequence continues at coordinate 1,591,226 of OY969725.1, forward strand.
TAGTAGGCGTAGACCTCGCGCCTCGGCGTGGCGGCGCGGTTGTCGATGGCCTGCATGTACATCAGCTGCGACATCGGGAACGGGCGCAGCGCACCAAGCCAGAGCTCACCCACGCCGCGGATCGCAAAGGGCTGCATGGACCAGGGGCGCTTGAATCCCGCGATTCCAAGCATCGTGTTGAGCGCCGTGAGCGACAGCACCCGCTCGGGGTTTCGCACCGCCCACTCGCAGGCGATCGGCCCGCCGATGTCGTGCACGACCAGGTGGCAGCGGTCTATGCCCAGCGCACCGATCGCCTGTCCCAGCCAGTGCGAGAGGCCGGACCACGAGTAGTCGAACTCCTCCGGGCGGTCCGCCAGCCCCAGGCCGGGGAAGTCGAAGGCGACCGCGCGCAGCCCCTGTTGCGCCAGCGCCGGGATCATCTTGCGGTAGAGGAAGGAGCTCGACGGCACGCCGTGAACGAGCACCACGGCCGAGCCGGTGCCGACCGAGGGGGGCTGATCGCGCACGAAGCTCTGCACTCCGCCCGCCTCGAAGCGCCTACCCGCCGCCTGGTGGATCTCGATCGCCTCGCGTGTCGCTTCCGGAACTCGCATCGTGGGTCTTTCTAGCGCATCGCGCCCAAGTGGGGTCAGAGCCGGGTGCTACGCTGGCCAAAGTCTGTGAGGGCGGCGACTTTGTCGTCGCAGCAGCAGGTCAGGCGCGCAGCGCCGCACATTGTTTCTCCTTTAACCCGGTCCAGAGAGGCCAGGAAGGGGCGAGTTGAGCACCGATACGGACGACCGAGTCGTCCTCGACCGCGACGATCTGCGCCGCACGCTGATGCGCATCGCGCACGAGATCGTCGAGAAGAACTCCGCGTCGGACCGGGTCGCCCTTGTCGGCATCCACACCCGCGGCGCGATCCTGGGTGAGCGGCTCCACGCGCTCGTCGGCGAGCTGACCGGCACCGAGGTCCCGTTCGGCGACCTCGACATCTCCTTTTACCGCGACGACGTGAGCGATCGTGACCCCGGCGCACAGCCTGTCGTCCACGCCAGCCACCTCGACTTCGACCTCGACGGTCGCACCGTGGTGCTGGTGGACGACGTGCTCTTCACCGGACGGACCGTTCGCGCTGCCATCGACGCCCTCTTCGACTACGGGCGCCCGCAGCGCGTGCAGCTCGCCGTGCTGGCCGACCGCGGCCACCGCGAGCTTCCGATCCGGCCCGACTACGTCGGCAAGAACCTGCCGACCTCGCACTCGGAGCGCGTCTATGTGCGGGTGGAGGAGCTCGACGACGTCGACGAGGTGACGATTGCGAGCTCGGTGGAGGCGAGCCGATGAAGCATCTGCTGGCGATCGGCGACCTCAGTCGGGACGACATCGAGCGGATCATGGAGCGCGCCGAGGGCTTTGCCGAGGTCGGGCGGCGCGACATCAAGAAGGTGCCGACCCTTCGTGGGCGCACGATCGTGAACCTCTTCTACGAGTCCAGCACGCGCACGAGCTCCTCGTTCGAGCTGGCCGCGAAGCGCCTGTCGGCCGACGTCGTCTCGATCAAGTCGAGCGGCTCCTCGGTCGAGAAGGGCGAGTCGCTGAAGGACACGATCGCCACCCTCGGCGCCTACGGGCCCGAGGCGATCGTCATCCGCTCCCCGCATGCCGGCGCCGCCGACCTCGTCGCGCGCTGGAGCGACGCCGCCGTCGTCAACGCGGGCGACGGCAAGCACGAGCACCCCAGCCAGGCACTGCTGGACACCTACACGCTGCGCCGCCGCCTCGGCTCGCTCGAGGGCAAGAAGATCTGGATCGTCGGCGACGTACTGCACAGTCGCGTTGCCCGGTCGAACGTCCTTGCCTTCCGCCTGATGGGCGCGCAGGTGACCGTCTGCGGCCCGCCGACGCTGATTCCCCGCGAGGTCGACGCCGCCCTCGGCTGCCAGATCTCCTATGAGCTCGACGGGCTCGAGGAGGCGGACGTGGTCTACGCGCTGCGCATGCAGCAGGAGCGGATGCGCGAGTCCTTCGTGCCATCGATCCGCGAGTACGCCGCGCGCTACCAGATCGACTCGCGGCGGCTCAGCCCCAGGCAGCTCCTCATGCACCCGGGACCGGTCAACCGTGGGGTGGAGCTGTCCGGAGAGGTGATCGACGGGCCGAACTCCCTGGTCACCGAGCAGGTCGAGAGCGGCTTGGTGGTGCGCATGGCGATCCTCTACGAGCTCTTGACCGGCGGGCGCCCCCGTCCTGAGGAGCAGTCGGGCGGCCCCAGGGACGTGACCGACCCGACTCCGATCAAGGAGCCGGCATAGCGGTGCTGACCCGGTCGATCTCCTCACTCGACTGGCGCGGGGCGGGCGCCCCGAACGGCGAGCTGGTGCTCAGGCGCGCCTCGGTGCTCGATCCCCGGGCGGGCATCGAAGGGGTCCACGACGTCGTGATCCGCGACGGCGAGATCGCCGAGCTGGCCGATCCCGGCGCGGCCGAGGGCCGCGGCGAGGTCATCGAGGCCGAGGGCAAGCACGTGTTTCCGGCCTTCTTCGACCCCCATGTGCACCTCCGCGTGCCGGGCGACGAGGACGAGGAGGACATCGAGACGGGGACCCGCGCCGCTGCGGCGGGCGGCTACTGCGGCGTCCTCGCGATGGCCAACACGACGCCGCCGGTGGATACGGCCGCCGACGTGCGAGCCCTTCGTGAGCAGGCCACCGAGCAGGGGTCGGTTCCCGCCGGCTTCCTCGCCTGCGTGTCGCGCGGGATGGAAGGCGGGGAGCTGACCGAGATGGCCGAGCTGCGCGACGCGGGGGCAGTGGGTTTCTCCGACGACGGCCTGCCGATCGCCAACGCCCGCCTGATGCGGCGCGCCCTCCAGTACCAGCGCCTGGTCGGAGCCAACATCGCGCTCCACGAGGAGGACCACGACCTCTCCCGCCCGGCGGGCGCTCACGCCCCTCACCTCGGCGGAGTGATGCACGAAGGCGTGGTGTCGGCCGCCCTCGGGCTCACGGGGTGGCCCTCGGTGGCGGAGTCGACGATGATCGCCCGCGACGCGGCGCTCGCCGCCTACGAGGACGCGCGGATCCATGTCCAGCACCTGTCGGCGCGCGAGTCGGTGGAGGCGGTCGCCGCGGCGAAGGAGGCCGGCGTTCGCATCACCTGCGAGGCGACGCCGCACCACCTGGTGCTGACGGACGAGGAGGTCCGGAGCCTCGACTCCCGCTTCAAGATGAACCCACCGCTTCGCTCCGAGGACGACCGCCAGGCGCTGATCGAGGCGGTTCGCTCGGGCCTGATCGACTGCATCGCGACCGATCACGCGCCACATGCGACCGAGGAGAAGGAGGTGCCCTTCGAGGAGGCGGCGATGGGCGTGACCGGGCTCGAGACCGCGTTCGCGGTGCTCCACTCCGAGCTGGTGCTCCCGGGTGCGCTCGACCTCGGGCTGCTGGTGGAGCGCATGAGCGCCGGCGCGGAGCCGTTCGGCTTCGAGCCGCCCAGCCTGGCGCCCGGATCCGAGGCCTGCGCGGTCCTGTTCGATCCCGACGCCGAGTGGGAGGCGGGTGCCGACGGCTGGGAGAGCCGCTCCGACAACTCGTGCTTCGCAGGCCGCAGGCTCACCGGCCGCGTCCTTGCGACCGTCGTCGCCGGGCAGGTCGTCTACCGGCAGCGGAGCTTCGCCATGGGGGTGGCATGACACCGGCGAAGCTCGATCGCACGCGCGCCGTCCTTGTCGTGATCGATCTTCAGGAGGCCTTTCGCAAGGCGGTGCCGAGCTTCGACGACGTGGCCCGGGGCGCCGCGGCTCTGGTCCAGGGCGCCGAGGCGACAGCCGTGCCCGTCGTCGTCACCGAGCAGTACCCGAAGGGTCTCGGCCGCACCGTCCCCGAGGTCGCCGACCGCCTCCCCGACGGCGTCGAGGCGATCGAGAAGGTGTGCTTCTCGGCGTTGGAGGCCGACGGATTCGACCTGGGCGGGCGCGACCAGGCCCTCGTCTGCGGGGTCGAGGCGCATGTGTGCGTAAACCAGACCGTCCTCGACCTGATCGACGCCGGAGTCGAGGTGCACGTCCCCGTCGACGCCGTGGGCTCCCGCTTCGCCCAGAGCCGGGAGATCGGCATCGAGAAGGCGCGGCGCGCAGGCGCCGTGATCACCAACGTCGAGACAGCCCTGTTCGAGCTCGTCGGCCGGGCCGGGACCGACGAGTTCAAGGAGATCCAGAGAGTGGTCCTCGACTACGCCCCGAATCCCACATGACCGGTCGCCGCGAAAGCTCCGGCTACGTGCTCCTGGAGGACGGCACCCGGTTCGACGGCGATCTGCACGGCGACGCCGCGCCGCCGGGCATCACCGGCGAGGTGGTCTTCAACACTGCGATGACCGGATACCAGGAGGCGGTCACCGACCCCTCCTATGCGGGCCAGATCATCACCTTCACCTATCCGCTGATCGGGAACTACGGCGTCTCCGCGCAGGCGATGGAGTCGGACCGCATCCACGCGCGCGGCGTGATCATGCGCGAGGCCAAGAACTCCGAAGACGCCGCGAGCGCCGAGGGCGGCTGGGTCGACTGGCTCGAGGACTGCGGCGTCCTCGGCATCGACGGCATCGACACCCGCGCCCTGGTTCGCCACATCCGCGAGCGGGGCGCCATGCGCGGCGGCATCTTCCCGACCGACCTGTCCGAGCCCGAGGCCCGGGAGCGGGTGGAGGCCGAGCCGTCGATGGACGGGGCCGACTTCGCCCGGACGGTCACGCCCGAGGAGCCGATCGAGGTCGACGGCGATGGCCCCCACGTGGTCGGGATCGACACGGGGATCAAGCTCTCGATAATTCGGCAATTCCGCGAGCGGAATTGCCGGGTGACGCTCCTTCCATGCACAGCTTCAGCCGATGAGGTCCTGGAGCGCGATCCTGACCTGGTGTTTCTCGCCAACGGGCCTGGAGACCCGGCGGCGCTCGACTACGTGGTTGAGACCGTCCGGGACGTGGTCGGCAAGCGACCGGTCGTGGGCATCTGCCTCGGTCACCAGCTGCTGTGCCGGGCCGTTGGACTCGAGACCTTCAAGCTCCCGTTCGGCCATCGGGGGGCGAACCACCCGGTCAAGGACCTCGAGACCGGGCGGATCGAGATCACCTCGCAGAACCACGGCTTCGCCGTTCAGGGGCCGGGGGGCGAGCCGCGGATCGAATCCGACGAGCCGGTGCGCTGGGACACCCAGTTCGGCGCGGCTGAGCTCACCCACCTGAACCTGTACGACCGCACGGTCGAGGGCCTGGTGCTCCGGGACGTCCCCGGTGCCACCGTCCAGTACCACCCGGAAGCCGGCCCCGGCCCGCACGACGCCCGCTACCTGTTCGACCGCTTCGTGGAGCTGGCCGCCGCCTGATGCCCCGCCGCGACGACATCAACAAGATCCTTCTGATCGGATCGGGGCCGATCGTGATCGGCCAGGCCGCGGAGTTCGACTACTCGGGCGCCCAGGCCTGCAAGGTGCTGCTTGCAGAGGGGTACGAGGTCGTGCTCGTCAACTCCAACCCGGCGACGATCATGACCGACCCCGAGTTCGCGCACCGCACGTACGTCGAGCCGCTCACGGTCGAATCGGTCTCCGCGGTGATCGAGCGCGAGCGCCCCGACGCCCTTCTTCCGACGCTCGGCGGCCAGACGGCGCTGAACCTCGCGTCGGACCTGCACAACGGGGAAGTCCTCGACCGCTTCGGCGTCGAGCTGATCGGCGCGAACTACGACGCCATCCGCCGGGCCGAGGACCGCGAGGTCTTCCGCGAGACGATGGAGGCGGCCGGGCTGCGGGTGCCGTGGTCGCAGATCGTCCGCAGCGTCTCCGAGGCGGAGCGGGGCCTCGCGGAGGGCGAGATCAGCCTACCGGCGATCGTGCGCCCGGCCTACACGCTCGGCGGCGAGGGCGGGGGAGTGGGGAGGACCGCGACCGAGCTCCAGCAGGTGGTCTCCGAGGGCCTGGCCGCCAGCCCCATCAACCAGGTTCTGGTGGAGGAGTCCGTGCTCGGCTGGGGCGAGTTCGAGCTCGAGGTCATGCGCGATCACAACGACAACGTCGTGATCATCTGCTCGATCGAGAACGTGGACCCGATGGGGGTGCACACCGGCGACAGCGTGACCATCGCGCCCGCCCAGACGCTCAGCGACCGCCTCTACCAGGAGCTCCGCGACCAGGCGATCCGGGTGATCCGCGCCGTTGGCGTCGAGACAGGGGGCTCGAACATCCAGTTCGGCGTCAACCCGACCACGGGCGAGATCGTGATCATCGAGATGAACCCGCGCGTCTCGCGCTCCTCCGCGCTCGCCTCGAAGGCCACGGGCTTCCCGATCGCGAAGATCGCCGCCAAGCTAGCTGTGGGATACGCGCTCGAGGAGATCCCGAACGACATCACGATGGCCACGCCGGCGTCGTTCGAGCCCACGATCGACTACGTGGTCACCAAGATCCCGCGATTCGCCTTCGAGAAGTTCCCGGGTGCCGAGGGGAGCCTCTCCACCCACATGAAGTCGGTGGGCGAGGCGATGGCGATCGGGCGCACCTTTCGCGAGTCGTTCGCGAAGGCGATGCGCTCGCGCGAGCTCGACTCGGTGCCCGACATGCCGGACGACACCGGCGAGCTGCTCGACCGGCTCGTCACGCCGGCTCCGGATCGCTTCGATCTGATCCTCGAGGCGTTCCAGCGCGGCGTTGCGCCGGACGAGATCAACGCCCGCACGTCGATCGACCCCTGGTTCCTGAACGAGCTCCAGGCGCTCGCCGTCGACGGCGACGGAACCGACGGCCTCACCCGGACGTTCAAGTCGGTCGACACCTGCGCCGCGGAGTTCGAGGCGGAGACTCCCTACTACTACTCCGCGTGTGAACGTCCTGGAAGAGACGCGAGCGGCAGTGAGGTGAGGCGTGGCGATAAGCCGTCCGTGGTCATCCTCGGCTCCGGCCCCAACCGCATCGGCCAGGGCATCGAGTTCGACTACTGCTGCGTGCATGCCGCGATGACCGTGCGCGAGTCCGGCCGCGACGCGGTGATGGTCAATTGCAACCCGGAGACGGTCTCGACCGACTACGACACCTCGGATCGCCTCTATTTCGAGCCGCTCACGGAGGAGGACGTCCTCGCGGTGATCGAGGCGGAGCGCCCCGAGGGCGTGATCGTCCAATTCGGCGGGCAGACGCCGCTCAAGCTCGCGGGCGCGCTCGAGAGGGCGGGAGCGAAGCTCCTCGGCACGCCGGTGGACGCAATCGATCTCGCCGAGGACCGCGGCCGGTTCGGTGCCCTGCTCCGCCGTCTGGAGATCGCACACCCGCCGTACGGCACGGCGCTCTCCGCGGACGAGGCCGTGGTGATCGCCGAGGAGGTCGGGTTTCCGCTGCTCGTGCGGCCCTCGTACGTGCTGGGCGGCAGGGCGATGGAGATCTGTTACGGGTCCGAGGGGCTCGCCTGCTACCTGGAGCAGCACGTGAAGGCCGACCAGGAGCACCCGCTGCTTCTCGACCGGTTCCTCGAGGACGCGATCGAGGTCGACGTGGACGCCCTTGCCGACGGGACCGACGTCCGGATCGGCGGGATCATGCAGCACGTCGAGGAGGCGGGAGTGCACTCGGGCGACTCGGCGTGCGTGCTGCCGCCGATGAGCCTCGGTGAGGAGATGCTCGACGAGATCCGGCGCACCACCGAGCTGATCGCCCGGGAGCTGGGCGTCATCGGCCTGATCAACATTCAGTACGCGGTCGCCGGGGGCAAGCTCTACGTGATCGAGGCCAATCCCCGCGCCTCCCGGACGGTGCCGTTCGTGTCCAAGGCGACGGGCGCCCCGCTCGCCAAGATCGCCTGCCGACTGATGCTCGGCGAGCGCCTCGCGGATCAGGAGCTTCCGCCAGCGCCGGAGGGTCATGTGAGCGTGAAGGAGGCGGTGCTCCCCTTCGCGCGGTTCGCCGGGGCGGATTCCGTGCTCGGCCCGGAGATGAAGTCCACGGGCGAGGTCATGGGTGTCGCAAGCGACTTCCCGACCGCGTTTGGCAAGGCCCAGGCGGCGGCCGGGATCTCGCTTCCCAAGGAGGGCACAGTCTTCATCACGGTCACCGATCGCGACAAGCCCGCCGCCACTCAGCTGGCGGCCCGATTCCACGACCTCGGCTTTCGGATCATCGCCACGCGTGGTACGGCGCAGGCCATCTCCCGGATGGGCGTACCGGTCACGGCGATCAACAAGATCGGCGAGGGGTCGCCACACGTCGTGGACTTCATCCGCGACGGCGACGTGGACCTGGTCATCAACACGCCAACCGGCAGCGGGGCGCGCAGCGACGGCTACGAGATCCGCACCGCCTCCGTTCGCGGTGGCATCCCGTGCGTGACGACGATGACCGGCGCGTCGGCCGCCGCGCGCGCGATCTTCGCCCAGCGGGAGCTGGGCGCCGAGCCGCGCTCGCTCCAGGAGCTTCATGCCACCGACAGCCCGCAGCAGGCAGCGGTCTGACAAGCGCATCGTCGCGCCGCTCGGGCGGCGGGCGTGCGAGGTCGCGGAGAACCGCCAGGCGGGCGGCTACCGGATCTTCTCGGCGCTGGACGTCGTGGGGCCCGAGCCTCGCGCGGGGCAGTTCTACATGCTCGCGTCGGTCGACGGATGGTGCACTCGCACGGGCCGGCCGTACCTGCCTCGCGCCTTCTCGGTCGCGGAGGCCGAGGTAGCCGAGGACGGCGTTCGGCTCGACTTCCTCGTGGAGGACGTCGGGCCCGGCACCGAGCGGCTTGCCTCGCTTCGCGAGGGCGAGGGGCTATGGGTGACGGGCCCCCTGGGCCGGCCATTCTCGAATCCGAAGGAGCTCGCCCCCCGTTTCGCGGGGGCGATCCTGGTCGGGGGCGGGATCGGCCTGGCGCCGCTCGCAATCCTGCGCCGCCAACTCGCGGAGCGAGGGGTACCGATTCGCACGCTCCTGGGCTTCCGGGATCGTGAGCACTCCGGTGGGGTGGAGGAGCTCTTCGGCTGTTGCGAGGTGCGTCTGGCCAGCGAGGATGGGCATGTGGGCCAGCGTGGCTACGTGACCGAGCTCCTCGCCATGCTGCTCGAGGGGGATGCCGCGCAGTCGGCGGCCGTCTACGCATGCGGGCCACCCGCGATGCTGGAGGCCGTTCGTGCGCTGTGCCTGGAGCGGGAGGTGGAGGCTGAGCTCGCGATGGAGACGCCCATGGCGTGCGGCTTCGGCGCCTGCATGGGGTGCGCGGTGCCCCTGGCGAGCGGCGGCTACATGCGCCTCTGCACGGATGGCCCGGTCGTCAACGCCGCCGAGATAGAGACGGCACTCGTTCGCGGGTCCGGGCACTGATGGACCTGGCCGTGCAACTCGCCGGGATCGAGCTCGAGCACCCGGTGCTGAACGGGTCCGGGACCTTCGACGTGATCGCCGCCAGGCGCGCTTTCGGCGATGCTATCGGCGCCGAGTTCCCGTTCTCGATGTTCGTGTCCAAGACGATCACGCCCGAGGCGCGGGCCGGGAACCCGCCGCCGAGGATCATCGAGACGCCCGCGGGGATGATCAACTCGATCGGGCTCCCGAACAAGGGGCTGGAGGGGTTCCTGGCGCAGGACCTGCCGGTGCTCGCCGAGCTGCCCGTCCCGCTCTGCGTCTCGGTGATGGGGACGAGCCATGGTGAGTTCGAACGTCTGGTCGAGGGCGTCGCGGCATGCGACGAGGTCGCCGCCCTGGAGCTCAACGTCTCGTGTCCGAACGTGGAGTCGGGGCTGATCGTGGGCGAGCAGGCGCCCGAGACCCTCTCGCTGCTTCAGGCACTGCGCCCGATCACCGCCAAGCCGCTGATCGTGAAGCTCACTCCCAACGTGGCCGACCCGGCGAGCATCGCCAGGGCCGCGGAGGAGGGGGGAGCCGACGCGGTCTCGCTCATCAACACGCTGAAGGCGGCCGCGATCGACTCCCGGACGCTCGGCCCGTGGCACGGAGCCGGCCGCGGCGGTCTCTCGGGGCCTGCGGTCCATCACGTGGCGCTCGAACAGGTGCGAACGGTGGCCGGCGCGGTGTCGATCCCGGTCATCGGAATGGGTGGGATCGAGTCTGGGGTCGACGCGCTCTCGTTCCTCGCCGCCGGGGCGACCGCAGTCGCCGTGGGGACGGCGAATTTCCGCGATCCGCTGGCCGCGTCTCGCATCCGGGCCGAGCTCGAGACGGCGCTGGCGGTGGCCGGAGCTGGGTCGATCTCGGACCTGCGGGCCCGGATGGCGGCTTCGACCTCAACCTAAGGTCGAAGCGAATTTCGTCCGACTGGCCCCAACCCCCCTTGCACGGCGCGATTGCGGGCATATAATCGCCGCCGCCGATGGTCCCTCCCGTCGAGACCGCCACCGCTGTTCCTGAGCGAAGCCATGAGCAGCGAATGCGGGCTCTTCGCCGGGCGAACGAGATCCGGTCGAAGCGAGCGCAGCTGAAGCGCGACCTCAAGGCGGGAAAGATGAAGATCGAGGCCCTGCTCCTCGATCCGCCCGAGTACGTCATGTCGGCGAAGGCGTTCGACATGATCGTGGCGGTCCCCAAGTACGGCCGGGTCAAGGCGAACAAGATCCTGACCCAGTGCCGGATCTCGCCGTCGAAGACGATCGGTGGCCTCTCCGAGCGCCAGCGCGGCGAGCTCGTCGGCCAGCTGCGTAGATAGCGGCGGCACCTCGAACAACGGCGGCACCGAGTGGGAGCCGCCCGGGTGACCGAGCCTCATTTGCGGATCCCTCCTCGACGATGGTGCGATAACCGCACCCATGGTGCGGAAATCGCACCATCGGCGTCCGGACGCTGCCCCTACTTGCCCTCCCTCGGGGGTACCTGAGCGGCTTCGGGGGTTCATGCGGAGGATGGGTCCTGTCCGTCCATCAGGATTGGCGCTGTGGCGAAGGTGTTCGTGATCACCGGACCGTCGGGGGTGGGGAAGGGGACCCTGATTCGCGAGTTGCTGCGGCGCGTGCCGGGCCTCGAGCTATCGGTGTCCGCGACCACGCGACCGCCGCGCGCAGGCGAGGTCGAGGGCCGCGACTACCACTTCCTCGACCGGGAGGAGTTCGACCGCCGCGCGCAGGAGGGCGAGTTCCTCGAGCACGCCACCTATAGCGGCCACCGGTACGGAACGCTGCGGGGCGAGGTCGAGCGGCGGCTCGCCGAGGCCGTCTCGGTCGTCCTGGAGATTGAGGTCCAGGGCGCGCGGCAGGTTAGGGCGGCGATGCCAGACGAGTCAGTGCTCGTGTTCGTTGCTCCGCCAACCGCTGCGAGCCTCCGCGAGCGCTTGGTGGGACGAGGCACCGACTCCGCGGACCAGATCGACGAGCGCCTGCGGACCGCCGAGATCGAGCTTGCGGCCCAGGAGGAGTTCCCGCACGTGGTCGTCAACGACGAGGTCCAGCGTGCTGCCTCGGAGCTGGAAGGGATCGTGCGCGGCGAGCTGGATGCGGCCGCCTGAGAGGCCGTCCCCTACACTAGGCCAGCACCTGAAACAGCATCTGCCTCTTTCGGTGCTAAAGCACCTCACTGAACACATGATCAAGCCACGCGTTGACAAGCTTCTCGATCGCGCCGACTCCCACTACGCCGCTGTGCTCGTGGCCGCCAAGCGCGCTCGTCAGCTGAACAGCTATTACCGCGCGCTCGGCGAGGGCAGCTACGAGGAGTTCACGCCGCCGATGGTGGATACGCCGTCGGGCAACTACCTCACGATCGCCCTCGAGGAGTTCGCGGCCGACAAGATCCGCTACCAGTACCGGGCCTGAGTCCGACGCCCCGGGTGGGTCCGCTCCGATGGCCCGCATCCTTCTCGGCGTAACAGGCGGAATCGCCGCCTACAAGGCACCGGAGCTCGCGCGTCTGGCCACGCGTGCGGGTCACAGCGTGCGCGTGCTGATGACGCCGTCCGCGACCCGGTTCGTCGGTGCCGCGTCGTTCGAGGGCATCGTCGGCGCACCGGTGCTGATCGACGAGTTCGAGCGCGACCCGCTGCGCGGCGCCTTCCCGGGCGACGAGGTCCCCGATCACGACCCGATCGGACACCTCGCGGTGGTCGGCAACGCAGACGCCTACCTCATCGCCCCGGCGTCGGCCAACAGCGTGGCGAAGCTGGCGGCGGGCCTCGGGGACTCGATGGTCACCACCGCGTTTCTCGCGTGTTCCGCCCCACGGGCGGTCGCACCCGCGATGAACGACCGGATGTACGCCGACGCGGCGACGCAGGCCAATCTGGCGACCCTGCGGGAGCGCGGTGTTCGGGTGATCGACCCGGAGGCGGGGGAGCTCGCCTCCCGCGGCGAGTACGGCGTCGGCAGGTTGCCCTCGCCCGAGCGGCTCCTCTCGGAGGTCGAGGCCCTGGTCGGCGCGCCGAGCGGCCCCTGGGATGGCCTGCGGATCGTGGTCAGCGCCGGCGGCACGCGCGAGCCCATCGATTCGGTGCGCTTCATCGGCAATCGCTCCAGCGGGCGCATGGGATTCGCGCTGGCTGAGCAGGCGGCGCGCCGCGGCGCCGAGGTCACCGTGGTCGCAGCGAACGTGTCCCTGGCGGAGCCCGCGGGCGTTGCCAGGATCGACGTCGAGACCACAGCCGAGCTCGCCGAGGCAGTCCAGGGGGAGTTCAAGCAAATCCACGTCCTGCTGATGGCAGCGGCGGTGGCCGACTTCCGCACCCAGGAGGTCGAGTCCGGAAAGATGCAGCGCGAGGGTGACGAGCCGGTGAGCCTCGACCTCGAGCGCACCGAGGACGTGTTGGCAGGCCTCGCGGGACTCAGCACCGAAGAGCAGACCGTGGTGGGCTTCGCGGCCGAGCACGGCGCGGACGCGATCGCCCGCGCGCGGGAGAAGCTCGAGCGCAAGGGCCTCGACGCGATCGTCTTCAACGACGTCTCGCGATCCGACATCGGCTTCGACTCCGAGCAGAACGAGGTCGTGATCGTCGACCGCGAGGGCGAGCACCGGGTCGAGATGGCGCCCAAGCGGGAGGTGGCGGACGCGATCCTCGATCGGGTGGAGGCGCTCCGGAGCGGCGTCGGCAGCCGGGGGTAGCTCCCTACACTTCCTTTCGTGCCTGAGCAGGCCAGCGAGAATCTCTATTCGCTCTACCGCAGGGGTGTCGAGTTGCTCGAGGACGGCAGCTTCGGCGAGGCCACTGTTCCGCTTGCCGAGGCGGCCCGCCAGGCGCCGGAGAAGAGCTCCGTCCGTGAGGCCCTCGGCCGCGCGTACTTCCGTGACCGTCAGTTCGAGAAGGCGGCCACCGAGTTCGAGGCCGTCGTCGAGTCCCATCCGGTGAACGACTACGCGCACTTCTGCCTCGGACGTGCTCTCAGCCTGACCGGCCATCTCGAGCGGGCGCGGCATCATCTGGCGCTCGCGTCGAACCTGCGGCCCGAGCGGCGCGACTACAGGATCTACCGGGAGCGGCTCTCCTCGCAGGCTTCGTGAGAGCGCTCGTCCAGCGCGTCTCGCGCGCCTCGGTCGCGACCGAGGCCGGCCCTCTCGCGTCGATCGGCCCGGGATTCCTGGTGCTCCTCGGCGTCGCGCCGGACGACACCGACGAGGTGGCGGACCGGCTCGCCGACAAGGTCGGTGCCCTCAGGGTCTTCGACGACGCCCAGGGGCGCATGAACGAGCCGCTCGGAGACCGCGAGGTGCTGTGCGTCAGCCAGTTCACCCTGTACGCCGACACCCGGAAGGGCAACCGGCCCAGCTTCGTCGGGGCGGCGCCTCCGGAGGTCGCCGAGCCGCTTTATGAGCGCTTCTGCGAGCGGCTCGGCGCCAAGTGGGGCCAGTTCGGCGCCCGCATGGCGGTCGAGCTCACAAACGACGGGCCGGTGACCATCATGATTGAGTCCTGACGCGATGCTGAGCAGGCGAGAGCTGGTCCAGCAGGGCGCGTTGCTCGCCGGCGGGCTGAGCGCCGCGCAGCTGCTCGCCGCGTGCGGCGGGTCCGGCTCCACGACCACCCCCGGCGACGTGCACGATCTCGCGTCGTCGCTTCGAGGCCGGCTCGTGCTTCCAGGGGGTCCGGCCTATGAGGCGGCGAGCCGGGTGTGGAACAGCCGCTTTGACCACACTCGTCCCCTGGCGATCGCGCAGGTGGCCGACGCCGGGGACGTGCGCACCGCGGTCGACTTCGCCCGCGGCCACGGCCTGCGCCCGATCGCTCGCAGCGGTGCCCACAGCTTCGCGGGCTATTCGACCGGGGACGGCCTCGTCGTGGATCTCTCCGGCCTCACTGCCGTGGACGTCGACTCTGCGGCCGGGACGGCGCGGCTCGGTGCTGGAAGCACCGTGCTGCCCACCTACGAGGCACTGTGGCGGCATCGCCTCGCTATCGACGCGGGGACCTGCCCGACGGTGGGAATCGCCGGATTGGCCTGCGGTGGAGGCCTGGGCGTGCTCTCTCGCCGAAGCGGGGTGACGTGCGATGGGCTGGTCGAGGCCGAGATCGTCACGGCGGACGGCAGGCTGGCCCGCGCCGCCGAGGACGAGAATGCGGATCTCTACTGGGCAATTCGGGGTGGCGGGGGAGGCAACTTCGGCTTCATCACCGCCCTCACGTTCGACACGATCCCGGTCGACTCGCCCTTCACCCACGCCCACTACACGTTTCCCTGGAAGGCGGCGGAGCAAGTGCTCGACGCTTGGCAGCACTGGCTCCCGACCTCCCCGCGCGAAGCCTGGAGCGCCGTCGAGGTGCTGACCCAGGCGCCACGGGACAGCTCGTCCCCGCTGATCGAGATCGAGGTCGTGCAGGCGGGGGGCGAAGCAGCCACCCGGCGCGCGGTGGCTGATCTGCTCGGCGCTATCGGCACGAAGCCGGTCGAGGCCGCCGTGCACGCGGGCCCGTTCCTCGACACGGAGTACGACTTCTACTGCAAGGGCCTGCGGCCCAAGGAGTGCGCCCTGGCGGGCAAGACGCCGGCGGGCAGGTTCCCGCGGGCGGCGTTCTACGCGAAGTCGGACGTCGCCCGGGGCCCTTGGCCCGGCGACGGCCTGAAGACCCTCCTGGAAGGAATGCGGACACGACAGGCGGACCGCACGCTGACGCCGGACAACTTCGACCCCTCCCACACGGTCGGCAAGCTGATCATCGAGGCCGCCGACGGCGCCGTGAACTCGGTCGCGCCGGGGGCGACCGCTTTCGTGCACCGCGACAACCTGTTCGTGATCCAGTACCAGTCGCGCTGGCGCCGAGACGCGCCGCCGCACGTGGCCGGAGCCAACGTCGAGTGGGCGAACGACCTGTACGAGCGCACGAAGCCCTATCGATCGGGATTCGCCTACCAGGACTACATCGACCCGGAGCTCACCGACTGGCAGCACGCCTACTACGGCGCGAACCTCGACCGGCTCCGTCGTGTGAAGGCCAAATACGACCCCGACGACCTCTTTCGTTTCGCTCAGTCGATTCCGGCCGCAGGCGGCTCCCACGCCTGAATAACGCCCCTCCGACCCACCAGGCCAGGGCTATACTCAGATCACCTCTTCCGTACCCTTACGAGGTGGGCCCGGGCCCGCCTTTTTTTTTCGGCGCGGAAGCGGTCGCGGAGAGAACAAATGACGAGAGACGGAACGAGCTTGGACGGACTTCAAGGGCAAATCGAACAGAGGCTGAGCGACCTCGATCCCACGATCGAGCTGATCGCGCTTGAACAGCCCGCCGCCGAGACCCTCCGCCTGTACATCGACCATCCCGATGGCGTGGACCTCGCGCTCTGCGAGCGGGTGACCGAGCAGCTCCGCGACCTGCTCGAGACCTGGTCGCTGGAGGTCTCGTCCCCCGGAGCTGATCGACCGCTGACCAAGCCCGAGCACTTCAGTCGCTTCATGGGCCGGCGCGTCCGCGTGCGCACCCGTGAGGCCATCGAGGGTCAGCGCAGCTTCACCGGCACCCTGACCGGGGCCGACGAGGGTGGAGTCCGGATCAGGGCGACCGAGGGAGAGGTTGAGATCCCTCTCTCCCGCATCCGGCGCTCGAACCTCATTCCCGACTATTCGACCCCGCTGGAGGAGAGCTAAATGAGCCGTGAGATCGTCGAGGCGATCAAGGGCCTCGAACAGGAGAAGGGAATCGACGCCGACACGCTGATGGGGGCGCTCGAGGACGCCCTCCTGTCCGCCTACAAGAAGACCCCCGGCGCGGCCAAGTACGCTCGCGTCGACCTGGACCGCGATACGGCCGATTTTCGCGTCTTCGAGCTGATCCTGCCGCCTGAGCTCGAGGAGAAGCTGATGGCCCAGGCGATTGAGGAGCAGGAGCAGACGATCGACCCCGAGACAGGGGAGATGCGCGAGCCCGAGGATCCGGAGCTCGACCCGGAGATCATGGCCCCGTACGAGGACCAGATCAAGAGCCACGACGTGACGCCGGACGACTTCGGGCGGATCGCCGCCCAGACCGCGAAGCAGGTGATCCTGCAGCGGATCCGCGAGGCCGAGCGGCACATGATGTTCGAGGAGTACCAGGACCGCGTCGGCGAGCTGATCACGGGGATCATCCAGCAGTCCGACAACCGTTACACGCTGGTCCAGCTGCGCGAGCGCATCGAGGCGCTCCTGCCGCGCTCGGAGCAGGTGTGGAACGAGCGCTACGACCACGGCATGCGCGTGAAGGCCGTGATCACCGAGGTGAACGCCGAGGGCAAGGGCCCCGGCATCGTCGTGTCGAGGCGCAGCCCCGAGCTGATCAAGGAGCTGTTCGAGCTCGAGGTCCCCGAGATCGCCGACGATCTCGTGGAGATCGTGGGCGTTGCCCGCGAGCCTGGCTACCGGTCGAAGATCGCCGTGATCTCGCACGCCGACGGAGTGGATCCGGTCGGCGCCTGCGTTGGTCCCCGCGGCTCGCGCGTGCGCATGGTCGTCTCGGAGCTGCGCGGCGAGAAGATCGACATCATCCCCTACAACGAGGAGCCCGCCCGGTTCGTCGCCAAGGCGCTCTCGCCCGCTCGCGTGCGTGAGGTGCTGGTCGACGACGAGACGCAGGAGGCGACCGTGATCGTCCCCGACGACCAGCTCTCGCTGGCGATCGGCCGCGAGGGGCAGAACGCCCGCCTGGCCGCGAAGCTCACCGGCTGGAAGGTCGACATCAAGTCGGAGACAGAGTTCAGCCAGGAAGAGGAGGAGCTGACCTACGAGGAGGGCGAGGACGTCGACGGCCGCTGTGCCGCCGTGCTCTCGGCCGGCCGCCGGTGCCCGAACGCGTCGCTTCAGGGCTCGCGCTATTGCGGCCTTCCGCAGCACCAGGCGCTCGCCCGCTTCGACACCAACCAGGTGACGGTGCTGTCGGCGCTCTCCGACGACGAGATCCAGGTTCTGGCCGACCCCAACGCCGACGATGCTCAGCTGCGCCCGCTCACCGAACGTGCCACCGCCGCATTCGAGGCGCAGCAGAGCGCCGAGGGCGAGAGTGACGAGGAGCCCTCCGAGGCCCAGCAGGCCGCCGAAGAGCGCGAGGAGGCCGAGCAGGAGCTCGAGCAGGCCACCGAGCGGGCGGAGACCGACGTGGAGGAGGCCGAGCAGGAGCTGGAGGAGGCCGAGCAGGAGGCCGCCGAGAGCGCCGAGGCAGACGACGCGGTCACGGGGTCCGAGGAGTCCGAGGAGCCCGCAGCCGAGGAGGCCGAGCAACCCGCGCCTGAGGAGGAGCCGCCCGCAGACGAGGATTCAGAGGACGAGGTCGCCCCCGAGGAGGCCCTGGCCGAGGACGCCGCGACCGAGGGCGAGGAGCCCGCAACGGAGACCGCGACGGTGGGAGCGAATCCATCCGAGGAACCGAAGGCCACGGGCGAGAGTTCCGAGGGGGGCAATTCCGAGGGTGCCTAAGAAGCGCGTCCACGAGATCGCGAAGCAGCAGGGGCTGACCAGCAAGGAGGTCCTCGCGGCGCTGAATGCGGCGGGAATCGAGGCCAAGGCTGCCCAGTCGAGCGTCGAGGAGGCCGAGGCCGTCAAGGCTCTGCAGGCGGCCGGTGCCGATGGTGCCGGGGCCGCTGCAAAGTCCGCCGCCCCGGCCGCGAAGGCACAGGGCGCCACCGGGGCCAGTCCGTCTGCTGAGGGCTCCGACTCGGCTCCCAAGAAGAGCTCGCAGGCCGGTGCTTCGGCTCCGCGCGGAGCCGGCAACGCCGCATCGGGCGGTGGGGCCACCGGCCGCAAGCGCAGGCGGGTCGTGATCGATTCGCAGGCGTCCCGGCGGGAGAACATGCCGCAGGCTCCGCCTCGTCGCCCACCGCGGCGACGGGGAGGTCGGCGGCGGAGGCCGTTGCTCGAGGAGGGGCCGGTCAGGCCGCTCAGCGAGGCTCCGGAGCCCGAGGCGACGAAGATCGCGTCCGGCGCCACCGTGCGTGAGGTCGCGGAGAGCCTCAGCCTCGGCAGCGCCGAGGTGATCAAGAAGCTGATGGAGCTCGGCGAGATGGCCACGCTCACCCAGACGCTGTCCGACGAGACGGTGACCGCGCTGGCGGAGGCGCTCGGTCAGAAGATCGAGATCGTCAGCGCCGCCGAGGAAGAGGTCGAGGAGCCCGTCTTCGACGACTCGGCCGAGGACCTGAGCGAGCGGCCGCCGGTTGTGACGATCATGGGCCACGTCGACCACGGCAAGACGTCACTGCTGGACGCGATCCGCGAGACCGAGGTGGTGGCCGGCGAGGCCGGCGGCATCACCCAGCACATCGGCGCCTACCAGGTGCACCAGAACGGCAACCGGATCACCTTCCTCGACACCCCCGGCCACGAGGCGTTCACCGCCATGCGCGCTCGCGGTGCCAAGGTGACCGACCTCGCCGTGATCGTTGTCGCGGCAGACGACGGCGTGATGCCCCAGACCGTCGAGGCGATCGACCATGCGAAGGCGGCCGACGTTCCGATCCTGGTTGCCGTCAACAAGATCGACCGGCCCGACGCCCAGCCGGACCGGGTCCGCAACGAGCTCGCTCAGCAGGGGCTCAATCCGGAGGAGTGGGGAGGGGACACGATCTTCGTCGACGTCTCAGCCAAGACCAAGGAGGGGCTCGACCAGCTGATCGAGATGATCGGCCTCGCCGCCGAGCTCGAGGAGCTCAAGGCCAACCCCAAGGCGCCGGCGTCCGGCTACGTGATCGAGTCTCACCTCGACCCCGGCCGCGGCCCGGTCGCGACCGTGCTGGTGCATCGCGGCACCCTCTCGGTCGGCGACGCGGTGGTCGCCGGGTCGACCATGGGCAAGGTGCGCGCGATGCTCGACTTCACCGGCGCCCGCGTCGAGCAGGCGGGACCGGGCGACCCGGCCGAGCTGCTCGGGATGGACGACGTGTCCGAGGCCGGGGAGCGATTCGAGGTGGTGCCGAATGAGCGCCGCGCCCGCCAGCTCGCCCAGGAGCGAAGCCAGCGCCTCAAGGCGGAGTCCCTCGCCCGTCAGCAGGCCCGCAAGGTCAGCCTGGAGGAGGTCTTCACCAAGGCCACCGCGGGCGAGGTCAAGCAGCTGGGGATCGTCCTCAAGGCGGACGTCTCGGGGTCGCTGGAGGCACTCCAGGACGAGATCGCGAAGCTTCCACAGGAGCGGATCGCGATCGACGTGATCCATGCGGCGCCGGGAGGCATCACCGAGTCGGACGTCATGCTCGCCGCGGCGTCCGACGCGATCATCATCGGCTTCAACGTCCGTCCGCTCGCCGACGCTCGCCGGGCGGCCGAGCGAGAGGGCGTCGAGATCCGCACCTACTCCGTGATCTACAAGGTGACCGAGGAGCTTCGGGCCGCCCTGGAGGGCATGCTCGAGCCCGAGGAGGTCGAGGAGTCCCTCGGCCAGGCGGAGGTCAAGGAGCTCTTCCGCGCCTCGCGCGTCGGCGTGATCGCCGGCTGTCAGGTGACGGATGGCAAGGTGACGCGCATCGCGCAGGTGCGCCTGGTCCGCGACGGGACCGTCGTGTGGACTGGGCGCGTGGGCTCGCTCCGCCGCTTCAAGGACAACGTGCAGGAGGTCGACGAGGGCCTCGAGTGCGGCATCGTGCTCGAGGGCTACCAGGACGTCAAGGTCGGCGACGTCCTCGAGTTCTTCGAGACCCGCCAGGTCGAGCAGACGCTGGAGTAGCTCGCCGAGTCCGGGTCGCGCGAGCGCCGGAGGGCAATGAGGGAGAGAGACCGGCCGTGCGTCCGGTCGTTTTGGCAGCCATTGGCGCCTTCTTGTCGCTATGCGCAAAGAAGGCGGCAGACCTTCGTTCTTGCGCGAAACCCTTCATATGCGCGAGAAAAGCGCCAAACGGAGGCGAAGACCTGCGTTTGGGGAGGATCGGATGAGCGTGGACAGCGCCATCGATAACCCTTCAACCGGTCACCACGGATGCCACCAGTGAAGAGCTATCGACGGCCGCAGGCGCTGCCCAACTTGCCCTCCGACTCCGCCCGGCGACCCGACCTATCCTGAATCGAGTGACCACCTACGTCTGCGTGATCGAGGTTCGCCTGCACCTGAACGAATCCCACGACCTCAAGGGCAAGCGGAAGCTCCTGCATTCGCTGAAGGCCCAGCTCCGGCAGCGGTTCGGAGCCTCGGTCGCGGAGGTCGACGGGCACGACACGTGGCAGCGGAGCACACTGGTCTGCGCGCTGGTCGGCGATGCCGAGGTCGGCAGGCGAGCGGACGACCTGGAGCGCTTCGTGGACGCGCGTTGTCCGGATGGGTCGGCGTTCGATCGGGACCTGCTCAGCCTCGCCGACATCCGCGGATGAGAACCACCAAGGTCGGGGGATCCGTTGCGCTAGAGTCGCCGGCCGATGGCCCAGCGCATGAGAAGGGTCAACGAGCTCGTGCGCGAAGTGATCGGGTCCGCGATTACTACTGAGCTCGAGGACCCCAGAATTGGATTCGCAACCGTGACCTCTGTGGACACCAGCCCCGACCTGCGCTCAGCCAAGGTCTACGTGAGCGTGCTCGGCGATGAGACCGAGCGCGAGGCGACGCTTGCCGGGCTGCGCTCTTCACACGGCGTGCTGCAGTCGGCGATTGCGAACGAGATGCGGATCAAGCGCACTCCGACGCTGACCTTCCACTACGACGAGACGCCGGAACGGGGCATGCGGATCACGAGGTTGCTCGAGGATGAGTGAGGCTCCTGCCGCGGTGGCGCAGCGCTCGGACTCGACGCTCGCCGAAGTGGCCGAGGAGATCAGAGCCGCTGACCGCTTTCTGCTGACGACTCACGAGGGGCCGGACGGAGACGCGCTCGGCTCGCTGCTGGCCACCCACAAGCTGCTCCAGCAGCTCGGGAAGGACTCCGTGATGTTCCTCGCCGCCAAGGAGTTCCCGCTGCCGGTCGAGTACCGCTTCCTCCCGCTCGAGGAGGTCTTCCACGAGCCGCCCGTCGACCTCGTCGACCGTGTCGTCGTCTTCCTCGACTGCGGCAACATCGACCGCATGCCGGTCGACTTCCTGCGCCGCGACGAGGCCAAGATCCTCAACATCGACCACCATCACGACAACACCCGCTTCGGCAGCCTCAACCTCGTCGACACGCGGGCGTCGTGCACCGCCGAGATCCTCTATCGCCTGGCGAGGCTCCTTGGCGCCGAGATCACCCCCGACATCGCGACCGCCCTGTACGTGGCGCTGGTCACCGACACCGGCAGGTTCATGTACGAGAACACCGGGCCGGACGCCCATCGCATGGCGGCCGAGCTGATCGAGGCTGGCGTCGAGGTCCACGACATCTACCGGCGCCTGTACGAGCGCGTCCCGATCGAGAAGCTCCGCCTCGTCGCGCGGGCGGTCGAGCGCATCCAGCGCCTCGACGAGTGTCGCCTGGCCGTTACCTACGTCTCGGCGGAGGACTACCGCGAGACCGGTGCCAACGAATCGCTGACTGAGGGGATCATCGACCACGTGCGCGGGCTAGAGGGCGCCGAGGTGGCCGCGATGGTTCGTGACAAGACGGACGGCGGCGCTTCTGCGCGCAAGGTGAGCCTGCGGTCGGCCACGGGAACCGTGGACGTCTCCGCGATCGCCCAGCGCCACGGGGGTGGCGGCCACCCGCGCGCTGCGGGCTTCTCGACCGACCTGACGTACGACGAGCTCCTGCAGGTCCTCTGCAGCGAGGTGAAGGCGGAGCTGGGCGCGTCGTAGCGTCCGCGGTGTGACCGCCGACGCCCCGGAACCCGGCGTCCTGCTGGTCGACAAGCAGGCGGGCATCACCTCCCACGACGTCGTTGCCCGGGTTCGCCGCGAGCGCGGCCAAAAGACCGGGCACGCCGGGACGCTGGACCCCTTCGCGACCGGCCTGCTCGTGGTGCTCCTGGGACGGGAGGCGACTCGCTGTCAGGCGCAGTTCATGGCCCTGCGCAAGGTCTACCGCGCAGTCGCCCGGTTCGGCGCTGTTTCCAGCACCGGGGACCCCGATGGCGAGATCACGGAGACCGGGGTCGTTCCTGGAGGCGATCTCGAGCTGCCGACGGGGGAGATCAGGCAGCGGCCGCCGGCGTATTCCGCCGTCAAGGTGCGCGGGGTCCGTGCGTACAAGCGGGCAAGGCGCGGGGAGGAGGTCTCAACGCCGTTGCGCCAGGTCAGCGTGCACCGATTCGAGCAGCTGTGGCGCGAGGGCGACCGGGCGGAGTTCGAGATCGAGTGCTCGTCCGGGACCTACGTGCGCAGCCTCATCGCCGATCTTGGCGACGCCTACTGCGAGAGCCTCCGGCGCACCGCGATCGGCCCGTTCACCGTCGATGAGGCCGAAATGCTCCTTTCGCTGCCCCATGCCTTGAAGCGGATCGATCGCGGCGCGTGAAAGGCTTTCCGACGTCATGAGCATCAAGGTCACCTCGCTACCGGACGCCGAGCGCCGCCCGCGCCACGTCGCCATCGGGACCTTCGACGGCGTCCACGTCGGCCACCGCCAGGTGATCGGCCGAGCGGACACGGTGTTGACCTTCGAGCCTCACCCGCTGAGCGTCATCCACCCCGATGCGACGCCCAAGCTGATCATGCCGTTCGACATCAAGCGCGACGTGATCGAAGGCCTGCGGGTGCAGGAGCTCGTGGTGATCCCCTTCGACCGCGAGTTCTCGACCATCCCCGCGGAGGAGTTCTGCAGCCGGATCCTGGTCGAGACGCTCGGAGCGGAGAAGGTGTCGGTCGGGGAGAACTTCCGCTTCGGCGCCAAGGCGAAGGGCGACCCCGAGATGCTCGCGTCGCGACCCGAGTTCTCCGAGCGAGTCGTGCCCCTGGTCGAGCTCGACGGAGAGATCGTCTCGTCGAGCCGGATCCGCTCGCTGATCGCCGCGGGCGAGATCGATGTCGCCAACCGGTGTCTCGCGGCGCCGTTCCTGCTCGAGGGGCCCGTGGTGAGGGGCGACGGGAGGGGGAGGACGCTGGGCTTCCCGACCGCGAATCTCGTGCCCCAGGACGACCTCGTGATACCCGGACACGGCGTGTACGCGGCGTTCGCGAACGGGCACCCCGCCGCCGTGAACGTGGGGATCAGACCGACGTTCGACACGGGGCGGGGCCTGCTGATCGAGGCCTACCTGATCGACTTCGATGGCGACCTTTACGGCAAGACGCTGCGCATCGCGGTCATCGCCAGACTGCGCGGCGAGCGGCGGTTTCCAAGCGTCGAGGACCTGATCGCACAGATGCATCGGGACGTGGATGAGGCCAGAGAGCTCTGTGCTAGCTTCACTCCTCCTCAAGGGACACCACCCTGATGCCGCTCACCAAGGAAAAGAAGCAGGAGCTGATCGGCCAGTACGGCCGCGAGGACGGCGACACCGGCTCGGCCGAGGTCCAGATCGCCCTGCTCACCGAGCGCATCAACCACCTGACCGAGCACCTTCGCTCGCACAGCAAGGACCACCACTCGCGCCGCGGGCTGCTGATGATGGTCGGCAAGCGCCGGCGGCTCCTCAGGTACCTGGAGCGGGCCGACCTCGACCGGTATCGCAAGGTCGTCTCGGATCTCGGTCTTCGACGTTGATTTCGGTCGGCGAGAAGGCCCCCGACTTCTCGCTGCCGAATCACAAGGGCGAGCAGGTGTCGCTCTCGGACTTTCGCGGGCGACAGGTGATGCTCGCGTTCTACCCGAGCGACTTCAGCCCCGTCTGCTCCGATCAGCTCTCGATCTACCAGGAGGTCAAGCCGAGCCTCGACGAGGCCGGCCTCGAGGTGGTGGGGATCAGCATCGACCACTCCTGGGCGCACCGGGCCTTTCGCAAGCAACTGAACCTGGCCTTCACCCTGCTCGCCGACTTCCACCCGAAGGGGGAGGTCGCCGAGCGCTACGGCGCCTACCTGCCCGAGTACGGGACCACGAACAGGTCGCTCGTGCTGGTCGACTCCGAGGGCGTCGTCAGCTGGGTCTACGAGACGCCCACGCCGCTCGAGATCCCTGGCGCCAACCTCCTCTTCGACGCCCTCGAGGCCGCTGAGACGGCCTGATCTCACCAGTGCCGGCGTCCCCCCGGTCGGGCCGGACGACCATGTGCGCGGGACCGGGCCCGAGCTGGTTCTCTACCTGGACCTTGCGTGCCCGCACTGCGCCGCGGTTTGGGCGCATCTGGAGGGCCGGTCGCTGCGTGTGGTGTTTCGGCACTTTCCGGTGGCCAGCAAGCATCCCCGCGCGCCCGCCCTCCACGCCGCCGCCGAGGCCGCGGCGCTGCAGGGGTCCGAGGAGGCCTTCTGGGCGCTTGTCGACTCGGTCTACCGCGATCAGGGGAGGTTGGACGATCCGCACCTGTGGGAGCGCGCTGAGGCGCTCGGCCTGGACATCGAGCGATTCGACCGCGACCGTCGCTCCACCGCCCTCGCGGATCGGGTGCGCGGCGACTTCGAGGGCGGAATACGCGCCGGCGTGGCCGGCACACCGGCCGGATTCCTGCGGGGCAAGCCGGTCGCCGGTGATCTGGCTTCAGAGCTTGCCTTGTAAGATCGCCTCGTAACGAGAACGAGAAGTTCTGAGCTAATGGGCCGCCATCCGGGCGGTCGAAGGGAAGAAATACATGAGCATGTTTGACGTGAGCCGCGTCTCGGTGGAGGTAGGCGGCGAGGAGATCTCCTTCGAGACGGGCAAGCTGGCCCGCCAGGCGGGCGGGGCAGTTGTCGCACGCTCCGGCGACACGATGGTGCTCGGCACCGCGACCGTGGGAAACCTGCGCGACGTGGACTTTCTGCCGCTGACCGTCGACGTCGAGGAGCGGCACTACGCAGCCGGGAAGATCCCCGGATCCTTCTTCAGGCGCGAGGGCAGGTCGGGCGAGAAAGCCACGCTGACCGCGCGGATGATCGACCGGCCCCTGCGGCCGCTGTTCCCCAAGGGATGGCACCACGAGACCCAGATCGTCTGCCAGCCGCTGTCGGTCGAGTTCGATCACCCCTACGACATCCTTGCGATGAACGCCGCTGCGGCGGCGGTGGCGATCTCCCCGATTCCCGTGGACACCCACGTCGGGGCGGTGCGCATCGGAAAGCTCGACGGCGACTTCGTGGTCAACCCCTCCGAGGAGACCTATGAGGAGCTCGAGATGGACCTGATCGTCTCCGGCTCCAGTGAGGCGATCCTCATGGTGGAGTGCGGATCCGAGGGCGTCAGCGAGGCTGAGGTCCTGGATGCGCTCGACATCGCGCACGAGGAGATCAAGAAGATCTGCGCCACGCTCGAGGAGCTTCGCTCTGCGGCCGGCAAGGAGAAGGCCGAGGTCGAGGAACCGAAGGTGGATCCGAAGCTGCTGGAGGAGATCAAGGCCTCCCACGGCGCAAAGCTCGACGAGGCGACGCAGATTCCCGAGAAGCTCGCGCGCCAGGACGCCGCCAAGGCGGTCGAGGAAGAGGTTCTGGAGCAGTACGCCGGCGCGGGTGGTGACGGCGAGGTCGATGCCGAGCGGCGGGCCGAGGTGTCCCGCGCGTTCGATTCCCTCGAGAAGGACATCATCCGGCGACGGATCGCGGTCGACAAGAAGCGGCCCGACGGACGTGCCCAGGACGAGATCCGGCCGATCGAGTGCGAGGTGGACGTCGCTCCGCGGGTCCACGGGTCGGCCCTGTTCACGCGCGGCGAGACGCAGATTCTCTCCAGCGTGGCGCTCGGCACGACCCGCATGGACATGAGGGTCGACAACCTCGGCCTGGTGGAGTCGAAGACCTTCTGGCACCACTACAACTTCCCGCCGTTCTCGGTGGGTGAGGCGGGATTCATGCGCGGCCCGAAGCGCCGCGACATCGGCCACGGAGCGCTCGCCGAGCGCGCCCTCGTCGCCACGATCCCGAGCCAGGAGGACTTTCCGTACGTGATCCGGGCGGTCTCCGACACGCTCGAGTCGAACGGGTCCTCGTCGATGGGCTCCGTCTGCGCCTCGTCCATGGCTCTGATGGCGGCCGGCGTGCCGGTTTCCGCCCCCGTCGCCGGCGTGGCGATGGGCCTGATCAAGGAGGGCGACGACCACGTCGTGCTCACCGACATCGCCGGCGTCGAGGATCACCTCGGCGACATGGACTTCAAGGTCGCCGGCACGGAGGAGGGGATCACCGCACTGCAGATGGACATCAAGATCTCCGGCGTCACCTTCGACATCCTGCGCGACGCGCTCGAGCAGGCGCGCCAGGGCAGGCTCTTCATCCTCGGCAAGATGAGGGAAGCCATCCCCGGCCCGCGCGAGCAGCTCTCGGAGTTCGCTCCCCGCATCGAGCAGGTCAAGATCGACACCGACAAGATCGGAGCGGTCATCGGCAAGGGCGGCGAGACGATCCGCGGGCTGTCGGAGGAGTTCGAGGCCGACATCAACGTGGAGGACGACGGCACCATTCAGGTGTACGCGCCGAGCGGCGCCCTGGTCGACGCCGCGATCGCCGCCATCGAGGCGATGACCAAGGAGGCCGAGGTCGGCGACAAGTTCAAGGGCAAGGTCGTGAAGACGACCGCCTTCGGCGCGTTCATCGAGCTCACGAAGGGCACTGACGGCCTGCTCCACATCTCCAACGTCAAGCCCGGCGAGCGGGTCGAGTCGGTGGACGACGTGCTGAGCCAGGGCGAGGAGCTCGACGTGACGGTGGTCGAGGTCGACCGCGAGCGCGGCCGCATCGGCCTGCGCCTCTCTGACGACCCCGCCGTGGAGGGCAAGTCCCCCGCGGAGCTCGCGAACGTCGGCTCCGGCGATCGCGGCCCGCGCGGTGGAGGCCGCGACGGCGGCGGTCGTCGTGAGCGGCTGGACGGCGGCCGCGACCGCGGTCGCAGCGGCAGCGGACGCGGGCGCCATTGAGTGACGTACCGGCCAGCGCCGGCGCCCCGGGTGAGCTGCCCGAGGGCGTCCGCCTGACCGATCCCGCGGACGGCATCCGCGTCGTCACCGAGGAGGTGCCCGGGGTCCGCTCCGTGGCCCTCGGCATGTGGGTGCGCACCGGCTCCCGCGACGAGGCGCCGAAGGAGGCGGGCGTCTCGCACTTCCTCGAGCACCTTCTGTTCAAGGGCACCGAGCGCCACTCGGCGATCGAGATCTCCGAGCTCTTCGACGGGATGGGCGCGGCCACCAACGCCGCGACGAGCAAGGAGTCGACGCACCTGCACGCGCGGCTCCTGGACGAGCACACCGACGAGGCGTTCCAGCTCCTCGCCGAGATGCTGATCGCGCCCTCGATGCCGGTCGAGGAGGTCGACTCCGAGCGCGAGGTCGTGCTCGAGGAGATCGCGATGTACGAGGACGAGCCTCAGGACCGCGTTCACGACGTGCTCGCGCGCGCTGTCCACGGCGACCATCCGCTGGGCCGCCGGGTGCTGGGCGACGCCGACGTGATCGGCTCGATCCCGGTGCCCGAGATTGCCCGGTACCACCACGACCGCTATACGAACCCGAACATCGTGGTGGCGGGGGCGGGTCATCTCGACCACGACGCGATCGTCGAGCTCACCCAGGCGCATCTGGTCGCGCCGAGCGGGGAGCGGAACGGCTCCGTGGCGAACGGCCAGCCGAACGGCGACGCGCCGCGGTTCATGTTCCAGGCGAAGGACACCGAGCAGTACCACATCTGCTTCGGCGGTCCGGGGATCGCCCGCGCGGACGAGCGCAGGTACGCGCTGGCCGTTCTCGACGCCATCTTCGGAGGCTCGACGTCGTCGCGGCTGTTCCGCGAGGTCCGCGAGAAGCGCGGCCTCGCGTACGCGGTCGGCTCCTACACCGAGCAGTACACGGAGACCGGCATGGTCGCCATGTACCTCGGAACGCGGGCCGACAACGTCCAGGAGGCATGCGCGATCATCGGCCGCGAGCTGGGCGGCCTTCGCGACGCCGGGATCACCGCCGAGGAGCTCGAGCGCGCGAAGGAGCACGTGAAGGGGCGCCTGGTGCTGAACCTCGAGGCGACCGCCACGAGGATGTCCCGCATCGCGCGCTCGATCCTCTTCGACGTCCCGCTGCTCTCGCTCGACGAGATGCTCGAGCGCGTCGAGGGGGTCAGCGAGGACGACGTCACCGCGCTGGTGACGGAGCTGTATGACCCGGAGCGCCTCTCGGCGGCCTGCATCGGCCCCCAGGAGGAGCTCTTCAGGGAGGCGACGGCCTCGGTCAGCGAGGCGTTGGCCGCACCGGCGTGATTCGGGTCGGCGTCTCCGGCGCTGCGGGCCGCATGGGCCAGGCCGTCTGCGAGGCGGTCGAGGGCGCCAACGACATGGAGCTGGTGGGCAGGGCGGATCCATCGCTCGAGATGCCGCTGGGCGACGTGCTGGGGGACAGCGACGTGGTCGTGGACTTCACGACGCCGGACGCCGCGCCGGGAAACGTCCGCGAGTGTGTGGGCGCCGGGGTACACGCGGTGGTCGGGACCAGCGGCTTCGACCTGGACATCCTGCGGGGTGAGCTCGAGAGCGCGGACGGCGAGGCGCGGGTCTTCGTGGCTCCCAACTTCGCCATCGGCGCGGTTCTCATGATGCTGCTGGCGCGGGAGGCGGTCGCGCACATGCCCGAGTGCGAGATCGTCGAGCTTCACCGCGCGGGAAAGCTCGACGCCCCGTCCGGAACCGCGAAGCGCACAGCCGAGCTGATCCGCGAGGCCGGCGGGAACGTGCACGAACCGATCCACTCGGTACGGCTGCCCGGCATGGTCGCCCACCAGGAGGTGATCTTCGGCGGCGAGGGACAGACGCTCACGATCCGCCACGACTCGATCGACAGGCGCTCGTTCATGCCAGGCGTGCTCCTGGCCGTCCGGAGGGTCGGCGGCCTTTCGGACCGGTTCACGGTCGGGCTCGAGACGTTGCTGTAGACGACGAGCTTGCGCCGGAGGCCGCCGGTGGGCGAGACTACGCGGCGCGTGGCAGGCGGCGGCGAACAATCCATGGGTCTCACCAGGCGGAGACTGGTGGGGACGGCCGCGGCCGGCGCGGCCGGCTACACCGTCTCGCAGGTCGCCGGCCCGACGGTCGCCGGAGCTGCGACGCGCAAGAAGGTGGACGTCGCGCCGCAAGGCCGTCCTGGCGTGCCTCGAGCGCTACTTCGGGCCCAAGGCCCGCACGCAGGCCACCGACTACTTCGACAAGAGCTGGGCCGAGGACCCCTGGACCCGCGGCTGCTACGTCGGCTACTTCCCGACCGGCGTCCTCACGGGCTACCGGAACGCCATCCGCAAGCCGATCGGCCCGATCCACTGGTCCGGGACGGAAACCGCCACCGAGTGGAGCGGGTACATGGACGGCGCCGTGCAGTCGGGCGAGCGGGCGGCCGACGAGGTGCTGGCGGAGCTGTAGGCCCGGCGCGCGGACGCCGGGGCCAGCGTCCAAAAACAGGCACCGAGGGCAGCGGTCGCGGCCGTTCAGAAGGTTTTGGCATCTCAGGGTCGCTATAGCGACCTCAATTTGCCAAAAGCTCTCGGGGCGGCCGGAGCGCTGCCCTACTTGCCCTGATTCCTCACGTCGACCAGGACGCCCCGAGCGCATGCGGGCCGGTGCGCGTCGGGCGGGAACGGCAGATCGGCGACCACGGCCGTCTCGAGGTCGTGGTTCTCGATCGGGCTGCCTGAGCCCGGGGCCAGGTCGGCGGCCGTCGCTCGGAGCCGGCCTCGGTCGTTGGTGCCCGGTACGACCCATCGGGCGAGTCCGAGGAACTGCTTCTTGCGGCCCGCATAAGGTTTGAACTCGCCTGGGTCGTTCTCCGGTCGCCCAGGCATGAAATGACGGTTGCCGACGTAGTTGCAACCGCGCCCCTTTGCCGTCTTCCGCTGAGCGATCGAGCTTTGGCCGTCGAACACGAGGTCGGCGAGGTTGCCGACCATGAACGGCGTCACGTTGTAGTCGATGTCCAGGCCCTTGTCGGTCACGTCGCGCCAGCTCGAGCCCATCCACTCCAGGGGCTGCCAGGCGCCGGCCCCTCCGAGGCCGGCCCACTGCGCGTCGTTCGCCTCGTCCTGGATGACCACGTTGGTCCCGAGCGCAGAGAGACACCGCATGTAGGTCACGGCGATGTCCGCGCAGGGCTTCGTCGCGGGCGGCGAGGCGCCGTAGTCGTAGCCGAACCGGAAGGCGGGGAGGCTGGTCGCGAAGCCGACCCTCGCCTTCGTGTGCGGGATGTGGAACGGCTTCAGGTTCGCTCGCCCGTCGGGGCCGCTCGCCGGGCCGTTGGTGACCTGGAGCGTCTCCTCGAAGGACGTCAGCGGCACCTTTCGGTTGCTCGCGACGACGTTGCGCAGGGGCAGCGGGCCCTCCCGGCTGACCGTGTGCGGGGCCCACATGAAGGCCTGGTTGTAGACCTTCGGCCCGGTTGCGACGTGGACCGACTTCGGGCCGGCGAGGTCGGGGTCCTTGAAGGTCTCAATCTCCGACGGGTCGCGCGACTCGCGGAACGGCGCCTGAGTGCTGGAGCCGACGATGTAGATGTCGTAGCGGCGGGCCATGTCCGAGAAGGTCTGCATCCAGCCGCGGCCGAAGGTGTCTGTCGGCGCCACGAAGCTCTGTGCGAGCGCGCCCATGTCCGGGAAGCGCGCGCGATACGCCGAGACCTGATGCGCGTAGGCGCTGGTGATCTCGGTCAGCGCGATCGCCGCCACGCACGGCGCCGGCTTCCCCTGGCAGTTGGGCACGCTGTCCGGGTGACCGATCGTCTGGCGGGCAACGTCACCGCGGGACCCGGTGCCGAGCGTCATCAGCCCGACGTCCTCGTTGAAGGCGACGACGTTCGGCCGGTGCGTCGCCAGGTGCGGGACGACGTACTTGCGGATCATGCACTCGATCTTCGTCCTGAAGGTGCCGTAGGTGGCGACGTTGGCGACGTCCTGCTTGAACTGCATCGCGAACACCCGGGGTGCGCCAGGTGCTGGATCGAGGTTCTTGATCGGCGGCGCGTGAAGCGACGCTCTGGTCCCGCGGCAGGCGGCCTTGCCTGGGGCGGGAGGCATCGGCGACGCTGCAGGTGACGTCTTGTGGAAGACCCGCCTCGCACGGATGGGGTCGTTGGTGATGATCGCGTCGACCCCTTCGTCCGCCGCCGCGACCATGTCACTGCGTTTGTCCACGGTGTAGACGATCTCGTGTCCCTGCGAGTGCGCGTTCGCGATGTAGGTGGCGTCGACCGGCCATTGGGGTGAGACCCACTGGATGCCGTGTGTCGAGGCGTACGCGACGCCGCCGGTGTTGGCCGCCGAGAGCGTCAGGAACGAGAGCGCCGCGTCGGGCAGGATCCGCTGGGCCACGGTCAGGTTGGGCGGCCAGAAGCTCTGGATGATCAGCCTCGACTGCGGAACACGGCTGGCCCGGATCGCCTTCGAGACGATCGTCGCGAACTGGTCGGTGGGATCGAAGTCCGGGTCGGTCGGGACGTTCTTGATCTCGATGCTGGCCCGTGCGCCGTCCTTCTTGATGAACGTGAGCACCCGTTTCAGCGTCGGTATCGAGGCGGAGCGCTTGCCGTCGGGGTTGACGTGCCTGGAGTTGCCCTCGCTGCCCAGGATGTCAACCCGGCAGTGGCGGAGCTGGGCGAGCGTCTTGGACGCCACCTCCCCGGTGCAGTCGGTGGTCCGGTCAAGCGTCGCGTCGTGCATGATCATCGGGACCCGGTCCTTCGTCAGCTTGACGTCCATCTCCAGGACGAAGCCCCTCGCTGCCGAGTGGCGGAACGCCGGCATCGCGTTCTCCGGGTAGGTGGGCTCGCCGTTGACGACAGCGCCGCCCCGGTGCGCCTGGATGTAGGGGGTGCCAATCGTGCGCTTTCCCGCTGCCGGCGCCGCTGAGCACGCGAGCACCGAGGCAACCACCCCCACGCCCACGACGAATCGCGTCCGTGCACGCCCCACGCGCCGATGCTATCCGGCCGAGTGCGGTCGTAGGGTCGGGAACAGAGCAGGATCCGCGGAGCCGCAGGTAGAGTCACCGCCGCCTTGCGCCTCTCCCAGATCGCGCTCAGCGTCAGCGACGTGCGCCGCAGCCAGCGCTGGTATCGCGACGTGCTCGGTCTTGACCCTGGCGGCGGGACGAACCTCTTTGCCGGTCCGCTCTCGTCGATGGTGCAGGGGGTCCCGCGCGCCGCGTCGACCTGCTGGTGGCTCGTCGACCGCCAGGAGCTCTTCCAGGTGGAGCTGTTCGAGTTCCGCAGCCCCCTCGTCCGCGAGCTGCCGCGCGACTGGCGCCCGTGCGACATCGGCTACACGACGGTGAGCTTCTGGGTCGACGACCTGGATGCGGTGTTGGAACGCGCTCGGCGAGAGGGAAGCGAGCCGCTCACCGATCCGATCGGCGAACCGGGCGAGCGCCGGGTCTGCCTGCGCGACCCCGACGGCGTCCTCGTGGAGTTGATGGATGACGATCCGCGATCGGATGAGCCCCGCGAGCGGCCGCGGCCGGAAATCGGCGCCGTGGCGCGGGCCGTGACCCTCTCGGTTCCCGATCTCGAGCGCTCGCGGCAGTTCTTCGCGGACGTCCTCGCCCTCCCGGTCGCGGAGGGTCTGGAGCTCCATAGCCCCGAGCACGATTCCCTCTGGGGCCTCGAGGGAGCGACGCGTGAGCGCATCTGCCTGTGGGCGGACGACTTCCTGGTCGAGCTGGTCTCGTACTCCGACCCGGCCGGGAGACCCTGGCCCGAGGGGTACCGGATCAGCGACCTGGGGCTGCTCAACATCGCGTTCGGCTTTCGCAACCGCTCCGAGTTCGACGAGGCCTGCCGGCGGTGCGCGGATGCCGGGGTGGAGGGCAACGGGCCGCCCCTTCACCTGGGTGCCTGGTCGGTGGTCTACGTCAACGACGATCAGGGCTTCAGCGTCGAACTGCTTCACGTCGAGCCCTGGTACGAGGGGCAGATGGGCTTCAGGCCTCGGTCCACGCCGCGCCTGGCGCCGTTTGCCGGCGGGACGCCGGCACGCCGCCTGCGGCCTTCACGGAAATTCGACCGGGCGATCATCACCGGCGCGGCCGGAGGCATCGGCACGGAGCTCGCCCGGCTCGCAGCGGAGGACGGCAGCTCGCTGGTGCTGATGGACCGGGAGGGGGTGGGGGTGCCCGGGCTCGCCGGCGAGCTCCGAGGCGAGGCGGACGTCGCCGCGGTCGAGGTCGACTTCACCGATCTGGAGGCGGTCGACGCCGCAGCCGCCGCACTCGTCGGAGCCCGCCCGGACGTCGATCTCCTGATCGCCGGTGCCGGCCTCGATCGCGCGCAGTCGCTCCTGGCATTCGACTGGCGCCAGGCCCAGGACGACTTCAACGTCAACACGCTCGCCAACCTGGTGCTGCTCTCGCACCTTGTGCCGGCAATGGCGGAACGGGGCGCGGGACACGTGACGGCGATCGCGAGCCTGGCCGGGCTCGTGGGGCTCCCCTACGAGGCCGCCTACAGCGGCAGCAAGGCGGCGCTTGCGGCGATCGCCGATTCCGCTCGCGCCGAGCTGGAGCCGCGGGGGATCACGTTCACCGCGGTGTTCCCGGGCTTCGTGGACACGCCGATGTTCCAGGCGAACGCGTTCAAGCACACCTATTCGCTGACCGCCCGCGACGCTGCTGAACGGATCTACGTGGCCACGCTGCGGCGACATGAGCGCCTCGGCTTCCCCGCGATCGAATACGCGAGGGCCCGCCTCGCGGCGCTGCTCCCGGCCCGGATTCGCGACCCGCTCGCGCGCAAGGCCATGAACCCGCCATCGCATCTGACCGGCAGTGGATAGAGTCGCGGCCATGAGTGAGGACCTCGCGCGGCTGGATGCGACCGCCCAGGCGGAGCTGGTTCGAAAGGGTGAGGCGAGCCCGCTCGAGCTGGTCGACGCCGCGATCGAGCGGATCGAAGCCTCGAACGGAGAGCTCAACGCGGTCATCCACAAGCTCTACGACGAGGGGCGCGAGGCGGCCTCCGGCGAGCTGCCGGACGGGCCCTTCAAGGGCGTGCCCTTCCTGCTCAAGGACCTCGGCGCGGCCTTCGCCGGCCAGCCGCTCCACATGGGCATGCAGTACCTGAAGGACGCGGACTTTCGCTCGCCGGTGGACACCTACCTCGCGCTGCGCTTCAAGCAGGCCGGCTTCGTGACGATCGGCAAGACGAACACCCCGGAGCTGGGAATCCTGCCGACCACCGAGCCGAGGGCGTACGGACCGAGCCGCAACCCGTGGGACGTCACGCGCTCCACGGGAGGCTCAAGCGGCGGCTCGGCGGCGGCGGTTGCCGCGGGGATGGTCCCGGTTGCCCACGCCAACGACGGCGGCGGCTCGATCCGCATCCCGGCCAGCGAGTGCGGCCTGGTCGGGCTCAAGCCCACCCGGCAACGGATCTCGGAGGGGCCGATCATCGGCGACAACATGTCCGGCCTCACGGTCGAGCTGGTCGTCTCGAGATCGGTGCGCGACACCGCCGCGATCCTCGAGGCGGTCCACGGGCCGGCGCCGGGCGATCCGTACGTCGCTCCGCCGCCGTCGCGGCCGTATACGGAGGAGCTTGGTGCGGATCCCGGAAAGCTGCGGATCGGGCTGCTTACGGAGCCACTCCTGGACGCCGAGCCGAACGAGGTGGTCGCCGAAGCCGCCCGCGACGCCGCACGGCTCCTCGAGTCCCTGGGACACACGGTCGAGGAGAGCCACCCGACGGGCTTCGAGGAGCTCGACGTGATCGACACGTTCCTCACCCGGTGGATGGCCGGGCAGGCGGCAACGCTGGATCAGCTGGGAATCGTCGCCGGCCGGGAGATCGGCCCCGATGACGTCGAGCCGCTTACCTGGGCGCTGGCGGACGAGGGCAGGCGCCGGACCGCCGCCCAGTACATCACCGCGGTGGGTCAGCACCAGCTCATCTCGCGAATGATCGCCGGCTGGTTCGAGTCGGGGTTCGACCTGCTGCTGACCCCCACGCTGGGCGAGCCGCCGCCGCCGCTCGGCAGCTTCGACGACTCGGGCGACGACCCGGTCCAGGCCCTGATGAGGGGCGCGCAGACGGCCACCTTCACCGCAACCTTCAACGTGACCGGGCAGCCGGCCATCTCGCTGCCGCTCCACTGGGGCGACGACGGCCTGCCTCATGGCATTCAGCTGGTGGCGGGCTTCGGCGAGGAGGACCTGCTGCTGCGTGTTGCCGCCCAGCTCGAGGAGGCCCGGCCGTGGGCGGACCGGGTTCCCACGGCCCTCACAGCCTGAGCACCTCCACACCTAGGCGCCTGCCGCTTACCATGCCGGCGCCCTGAGTACCCTTCGCGAGAGCATGGCGGCGATCTCTGGAGTGATCACGGCGATGGTGACGCCGTTCGACGCGGACGGTGAGCTCGACCTCGCCGCCGCGCGGCGTCTCGCCCGCCATCTGGTCGAGAACGGCTCGCACGGCCTGGTCGTCGCGGGTACGACCGGTGAGGCTCCCACGCTCTCCGACGACGAGAAGCTGCGCCTCCTCGAGGCGGTGCTCGCGGAGGTCGGCGACGAGGCGACGATCGTCTGCGGCACCGGTTCCAACGACACCCGTCACTCGGTGCACCTGACGGGTGAGGCGTGTCGGGTGGGCGCCCACGCCGTGCTGGTGGTGACGCCCTACTACAACAAGCCGAATCGGGCCGGTCTTCGGGCCCATTTTCAGACGGTGGCCGAGGCGGCGGGGAAGACCCCGATGATCCTCTACAACATCCCCTCGCGCACGGTCATCAACCTGGCGCCGGAGTTCATGGCCGAGCTCGCGAGCGAGATCGACAACGTGGTCGGTGTCAAGCAGGCGAACGACGACGAGATCGGCCCGATCGAGGGGCTCGACGTCCTGGCCGGCAACGACGGGATCTTCCTGCGCTGCCTCGAGCTCGGCGGCAGCGGCGGAATCCTGGTCAGCTCCCATCTCGTCGGCTCCGAGATGCGTGCGCTCTACGACGCGGCGACCTCCGGCGACCTGGACCGGGCGCGGAAGATCCACGAGAGCCTTGTGCCGATCTACGACGCCACCGTCGTGACGGCGAACCCGATCCCCGTGAAGGCGGCGCTCCAGATGCTGGGCGTCGTCGAGGACAACATGCGGTTGCCGATGGTCCGGGCGAGCGACGCCGAACGGGCCACGGTCAGGGCGGCGCTGGAGAAGCACGGCCTTCTGGTCGCGGGCGGCGCCGGCTAGTGCGAGGTAGCTCCCGGCGGGGAACCGTCGCGTGACGGCCGTTCGCATCCTGCCGCTCGGCGGCCTGGGCGAGATCGGCAAGAACATGACCGTCGTCGAGCACGGCGACGAGATCGTGGTCGTCGACACGGGGCTGATGTTCCCGACCAGCGAGATGCTCGGGATCGACCTGGTCCTCCCCGATTTCTCCTATCTGCGCGGCCGCGCCGACGACATCCAGGCGATCGTCCTGACCCACGGGCACGAGGACCACGTGGGCGCGCTGCCCTTCGTACTGCGAGAGGTCTTCGAATCGGACTCGACACGGATGCCGCCGATCTACGGCGGGGCGCTGACGATCGGCCTCGTGCGCTCGAAGCTCGAGGAGCACAAGATCCGGGACGCGCCGCTCGAGGTCCTGGACCCGGCGACGCCGATCCCGCTTGGCGCCTTCGAGCTCGAGTTCATCCACATGGCGCACTCGATCCCGGACTCCTGCGCGGTGGTCCTGCGCACCGAGCTCGGGCCGATCCTGATCACGGGGGACTACAAGTTCGACCAGACGCCCGTCGACGGCAACCCCGCCGACGTCTCCCGCCTGGCCGCCCTGGGAGCCGAGGGCCTCCTGTGCCTGTGCGGAGACTCGACCAACGCGGACCGGCCGGGGATCGCGCCGTCTGAGTCGAGCGTGGGGCCTGCGCTGCTGGACCTGTTCGCACGCTGCGAGGGGCGGATCATCGTCACCTCGTTCGCCTCCAATGTCCATCGCGTCCAACAGGTGATCGACGCGGCGGCACAACTCGACCGCAAGGTGGCCCTGGTGGGGCGCTCGATGCGAAAGAACTTCAACATCGCCAGGAATCTCGGCATCGCGGAGGCGCCGGACGGGATGCTCGTCCCGGCGCGCGGGATCGAGTCGCTTCCGGATCACGAGGTCGTCGCGATCTCCACCGGCAGCCAGGGCGAGCCTCTTTCCGCGCTACGGCGCATGGCGCACGCGGACCACCCGGACGTCGAGCTTCACTCGGGCGACACCGTGATCTTCTCGGCGACGCCCGTCCCGGGAAACGAGCGCTCGGTCAACGAGACGATCGACCGGATCTTCGAGATCGGCGCGGAGGTCGTGACCGCGTCCGACGCGCCCATTCACGCGTCCGGGCACGGCTGGCAGGAAGAGCTCAAGCTGATGCTCAATCTCACGCGACCGCGCTACGTGATGCCGTTCCACGGCGACCACAAGCGCCTGCGCCTCCACGCCCAGCTCGCCGAGTCGGTCGGGGTGGATCCCGACCGGATCTTCAAGTCCCGCAACGGGGGCGTCCTGGAGATCGACGAGTCCGGCGCGCGCCTCGGCGCGGAGGTCTCCGCCGGGATGATCTTCGTCGACGGCGTGGACATCGGAGACCCCGACGACGTCGCGCTTCGCGACCGCCGGGCGCTCTCGGCGGACGGCGTGTTCATCGTGGTGGCGACGGTCTCCTCCGACGACGGGGCTCAGGTGGCACCGCCCGAGATCATCTTCCGCGGCGTCCCGTTCGTGGACGAGAACGACGGGCTCGTCGAGGAGCTCCGCGACGTGGTCGCACGCTCGCTGTCCGATGCGGCGCGGCATGAGGAGCGCGAGCCGAGCCTGCTTCAGGAGGACCTGCACGACGACATCGCCGCCTTTGTTTACGAGCGCCTGCGGCGGCGGCCGATGGTCCTTCCGGTGATCGTCGAGGTCTGAGCTGAGGGGCAGGGGCAAGACGTGGGTCGGCTGGAGCGTGCCCTTCGCGGCGCTTCTGGTCGCTGCCATGGCGGCGGCGCCCGCGGCGGCGGCCCCGCGGAGCGTGTCGCATGAGCTGCGGGCGGCCGCGGCACCCCGCGCGGAGCTCGACTCCGTGAGCCACACGACGCTTCCGGGCGGGTCCGTCGTCCATCGCTTTCAGCAGCGCGTCGGCGGACTGCAGGTGCTCGGGTCGCAGGCGGTGGTGAACAAGGCGCCGGGCGCCGCGCCGCAGCTCGTCGCGGATTCCACCAAGCCCTCGATCACGCCACCGGCGCCGGCCGTCGTGAGCCGCGAGCGGGCGATCGACGTCGCCTCGGCCCGAGTCGGCGCGACCCGGCTGCGGGCGCCGATCTCGGCGAACCTCGCGATCGAGCCGGGCGAGGGGGGAACGGCCGTCTGGCGCGTCCTCATCCCATCGGCGCAACCACTCGGCGACTTCGAGGTCCTGGTGGACGCCGGAACGGGCCAGGTGATCTCAAGCCAGAACCTGATCGAGCGCTTCCAGACGGGTCACGCCAAGCTTTACAACCCCAACCCGGTGGTGGAGCACCACGGCGCGAAGGGCCTGCGCAGGGATCATCACGACAAGGACACACGCCTGTTGCGAAGGCTCCGGCGAAAGGTTTCGCTGCCGAACATCGACGATGGCCAGGACTGCCTGCGGGGCCTCTGGGTGCACGCTCTGCGGGGCAAGAAGAACAAGGAGACCTGCAAGGCCAGCCTCCGCTGGGACAAGCTCACGCGGTCCGACAGCCGTTTCGAGGCGCTGATGGTCTACTACCACATCAACCGCTCCCAGGCATACGTCCAGTCGCTCGGCTTCTCGAACTCGAACTCGTCGCCCAACGGCATCGACGACCGGGCCCAGCGCGCGATCGCAGACGCGTTCAAGCGCGACAACTCGTTCTACTCGCCCGCCACCCGGACCATCGTGTACGGGTCCGGCGGTGTGGACGACGCTGAGGACGGCGACGTGATCCTGCATGAGTACGGTCACGCGCTCCAGGACTCGGCGTCGCCCTCCTTCGGGCACAGCACCGGCTTTCAGCCGGGCGCGCTCGCCGAGGGCTCCTCCGACTACTGGGCGGCCGCGATGTCAGCGCTCGTACCCCATACGTCCAACGAGGACGCCGTCTGCATCTTCGACTGGGACGCGACGACCTACGGCAGGTTCT
This sequence comes from uncultured Actinomycetes bacterium, assembly GCA_963702195.1. GTDB lineage: Bacteria > Actinomycetota > Thermoleophilia > Solirubrobacterales > 70-9 > AC-56. Next base: position 1,630,630 of record OY969725.1, read on the forward strand.
ACCCCAGAGTTCCGGGCGAGCGCTCGGGCCGGCGCTGTGGGCGGCGTACAGACGTCGGCAGGAGGCTTCGAAAGGCCGAGCACGGCGGCTGCGGGAGCGACGTCCACTGCGTGGGCCAGGTGTGGTCCACAGCGCTGTGGAACCTTCGTAAGGAGTTCGTCCGGCGAAACCCCGCTACCGGCGGCAGGCGGATGGACCAGATCTACCTGGCGTCTCAATTCCTGTACACGGGAACGGAGCGGTTCCGGGGCGCCGCGAAGGCGCTTCTGTGCGCGGACGAGGACCTCCACCCGCGGGGCGCCGCCGGCGACTGCAAGGGCGCCGACTACGGGATGATCCGCGAGCAGATGCGGGCGCGCGGCATCCTGCAATAGGCCGCGCGCCGCGCCGACATCCGTCCCTGACAAGACTTGGGTCCGTCCCCGAAAAGACTGACCCGCCGGTGTCAGGGAGGGGGAACACCGGCGGGTCGCTTGGCTCAGACTGGCCAACGTTCACCCGTTGAGGTGGTGTCGGGGGGTGCCCCCAACGGGTGGGTTGTCTCGTCCGCGCGGAAAAGTAATTCGCGGGCATAAACCCCTCTTAAACGTTTATCCCTGCGTTTCCTAAGAATCGCTTGCGCCCTTTGGCGCTAGCTCAAGCGGTCGGCAGGGTCACCGTGAAGCGGGCCCCGCCGGTGGGAGAGGGGCCCGCCTCGACGTCGCCTCCGTGCGACGTCGCGACCGCCTTCACGATCGCCAGGCCCAGGCCGGTGCCCGAGTCGGCGGCGACGTCTGCCGGTCCCGACCCGCGGACGAAGCGCGAGAAGATCTGGCTCTCCATGCCCGCGGGGAGGCCCGGGCCGTCGTCGGAGACCTCGAGGACCGCGTGGCCGTTGCGGCGCTCGACCGCCACCTTGATCTCGGTCCCGTCCGGGGTGTGTCGCAGCCCGTTGTCGAGCAGGTTGACCGCAAGGCGGTGGAGCTCGTCCTCGTTCGCCTGCACCGGCACCGGGCCGGCCTCGCTGATCGTCAGGCGGTGACCGTCCGCCACCGGCCGGACCTCCGCCAGGGCCGCCGAAGCCACCTCGGCGAGGTCGACCTCGTGGCGAACGCCGGTCCTGCCGGCATCGGCCCGCGCCAGGAGCAATAGGTCGGACACGAGCCGGCTCATGCGCTTGGAGGAGCGCAGCGCGGAGCCCACCGCCTCCTGCTCGTCGTCGGCTCCCGACTCGGAGGCGAATCGTTCCTGGAGAAGCTCGAGGTTGGCGAGGATGCTCGTCAGCGGTGTCCGCAGCTCGTGCGACGCGTCGGCGACGAACTCCCGCTGCAGCTGCATCATCTGCTCGGTCTCCGACCGGGCAGCGTCGAGTTGTCGGAGCATCTGGTCCAGGGTCCTGGCGAGCTCACCGACCTCGTCATCGCGCTCCGGCTCCGGAATCCGCTGCGAGGGGTCGCGCGTGGTGGCGATCGACCGCGCCGTGTTCGTCAGCGTCGCGATCGGGCGCATGGCACGGCCGGCGATCGCGATGCCGGCGAGGGTGGCGAGGGCGGTGCCGCCCAGCACGCCCAGGGCGAGGAACAGCCAGAGGCGGTTGATGGTCGAGTCGAGGTTGTCGGTGCTTCGTGCGTACTGCAGATATCCGGGAACGCCGAGGCTGTTGTAGACCACGGGAACGGTGTAGACGCGCAAGGAGCCGGCTGAGCTGAGTCCAGGGACAGGGTGGGGTGGAGGTCCGAGGTTGTCAGGCGCTGTCTGCTGCACAACGTTGCCGTTGATATCCAGGATCCGGATCGCTGCTGCGCCGGCAGCTGCTTGCCTCAGGTCCGCGACGTTCTCCGGAAGCTGGGTTTCGTGTACGAACTGTGTCGTCGCATCGCGCAATTCGTCGTCGAAGTTCCCGTGCAGCCGGCTGGAGGTAAGCCGCCCGACCACGAGGGCGAACATGACGAGGATCAGGAACGTCATCACCGCCGAGACGGCGGCCAGGCGCCAGCGGACCGGCCAGCGCTTCGGCGTCAGCGCCGCGGCGAGCCGCTCAAGCTTCTTCATCGCGGGGCGCCCTCATCACGTACCCGGCGCCGCGCTTGGTGTGCAGGATTCGCGGCTCGCCCCCCGCCTCGAGCTTTCGCCGCACGTTCGAGATGAAGACGTCGATGGTGTTCGTCATCGCCATGGGGTCGTACCCCCAGACCTCCTCCAGCAGCCGCTCGCGGGAGATCACCAGGCGCTCGTTGCGCATCAGGTACTCCAGCAACTCGAACTCGCGGTTGGTGAGCTCGATTGGCCGGTCGCTCCGGTAGACCTCGCGGGTGTCGGGGTTGAGTCGCAGGTCGGCCACGGTGAGCGACGCGGTGCCGCGTGGCGGGCGGCGGCGCATCAGGGCCCGCATGCGGGCCAGGAGCTCCTTGCGCTCGAACGGCTTCACGAGGTAGTCGTCGGCGCCCGAGTCGAGCCCGACCACGCGGTCGTCTGTCTGAGTGCGGGCCGTGAGGATCAGGATCGAGACGTCGCCGGAGTCGCGAAGGCGCCGGCATACCTCGACCCCGTCCAGCTTCGGCAGGCCGAGGTCGAGGATCACGAGATCGGGGACGAAGTCCTCGGCGACCTCGAGCGCCGCCACGCCGTCGCCCGCCGAGCGGACCTCGTGGCCCTCCTGACGCAGGGTGCGGCGCAGCACGTCAGCGATCTCGGCGTCGTCCTCGACCACCAGCACGCGGCCGGTTGTGATCTCCGTATCGACCATTCCCAAGACAGATTAGCCCTGGCGTGGCCGTATACCGGCAGGTTTTATGGCCCCTTTATGGCGAACCAGCCCGATGCACGTGGATGAGAGGGGACGCCCCGCAGGCGTCGAACCTGCCCACACATGCTGTTGACGCGCAAGCGCCCGTCGAAGGGGCGCGGGAGCCAGAAGGCTCGGCCGCGCACGCGTTCGCGTGCGCCCGCAAAGAAGGCGCGCCAGAGCCCGCGGGAGGTGGTCGCCGGGCTGGAGCAGCGGCACCTGGACCTGATCGGCCTCGGGCTGATCGCGATCGCGGTCTATCTCGCGTGCGTGCTCTACGTGGGCTGGGACGGCGGGCCTGTCGGCGATTCCCTCAAGAAGGCGCTCACCGACGCGACAGGCCGGGTGGCGTACCTGGTGCCGATCGCGGTGGCCGTATGGGGCGCAGGGCTGATGATGCGCCCCATGATCAAGGCGCCCGGCGCGTTCAACGCGGGGGCGATCCTGATCGTTGCCTCGCTGCTCCTGGCTTTCGCGGCCGAGACCGCGGGACTGGGGCCGTCGCATCCCGTGAGGCATGGGTATTTCCACCAGCCGTTCTACTCCGTCCACGGCGGCGTGCTGGGCGAGGCCTTCTACTGGGCGGCGACGTCGCTCTTCCACCGGCTCGGAGCCCAGATCCTGGCCGTCCTGATGTTCGTGAGCGGGCTGCTCCTGATCACGCAGACCACCGTGTCGAGCCTGCTGAAGGGCGCCGGCAGGGTGGCGCGGACGGCGGGCACGGGAACCCGCGAGCTCGCAAAGACGGTCCGGATGAACAACGGCCAGGGCGGCTTCGGGGAGTTCGACGCGGATGGTCGCGACATCGCGATCACGCGAGCGGGGCAAACCGAGCCACTGGCGACGGCCGCGCTGTCCGATCCCGAGAGTGAGGCCGAGACGGCGCGCTTCGCCGACGACGATGACGAGACGGCTTGGGATGCGGAGGAACCGGTGGCCCCCGGCCCCGGCCAGTTCGCCTACGAGGACACGGCGCCGCCGGCCGGCGAGGAGCCGGACGAGGATGTGGAGGCCGAGGATGACGCGGAGGCCCCCGGCCCCGATTTGACCCCGATGGGCAACAAGCGCTCGGGCGTGACCGAGTCGGACGAGATCGACTACAAGCTGCCCCCGCCCAAGCTCCTGCAGGCGGGCAAGAGCGACCCGGGGCCCGACATGCGCGACCGCGAGGCGACCGCGCAGTCGCTGCTCGAGGCTCTGCGGCACTTCGGCGTGGAGGCACGCCTGCTGGGCGTGGTCAGCGGTCCCCATGTGAGCCGCTACGAGCTTCAGCTCGCGCCCGGAACCAAGGTCTCCAAGGTCGCTCAACTCCGCGACGACCTGGCGTACGCGCTGGCCTCGACCGATATCCGCATCCTGGCCCCGATCCCCGGCAAGAAGGCCGTGGGCGTGGAGGTGCCGAACCAGCGGCGACGGCTCGTGCGATTGGGCGACATCTACGACGGCCGCCCGAAGGGCGCATCGCCGCTCGCGGTGTGGCTCGGCAAGGACGTGTCCGGCCAGGCGGTGTGGACCGATCTCGCCCTCATGCCCCACGCTCTGGTGGCGGGCACGACCGGCTCCGGAAAGTCGGGGTCCATCAACTCGATGCTGTGCTCGATCCTGCTTCATGCGTCGCCGAACGAGGCCCGCCTGGTGCTGGTCGATCCCAAGCGCGTGGAGCTCAACCACTACGAGCAGCTGCCCCACCTTCTGACCCCGGTGGTCACGAACCCGCGCATGGCGGCCAACGTGCTTGCGAACCTGATCGGCGAGATGGAGAGCCGCTACTCGGTGATGGGCGAAGCGCGCACCCGCAACCTGGCCGAGCTCAACCGCGTTCGGGTCAAGGCCGGCGAGTCCCCGCTGCCGCACATCCTCTGCGTGATCGACGAGCTGGCCGACCTGATGATGGTCGCCCCGGCGGAGGTGGAGGACTCGATCATCCGGCTCGCCCAGAAGTCCCGAGCGGTGGGAATCCATCTGGTGCTGGCGACGCAGCGACCGTCCACGGACGTCATCACCGGCACGATCAAGGTGAACATCCCGGCGCGCATCGCCTTCTCGGTCGCATCGCAGATCGACTCGCGGGTGATCCTGGACCAGGGGGGCGCCGAGACGCTCCTCGGACAGGGCGACATGCTCTTCCGGCCCGTGGGCACGTCGCGGCTCCAGCGGCTTCAGGGCGCGTTCGTGACCGAGGACGAGATCGCAAAGATCAGCGCCCATTGGGCGCGCCAGGGGGAGCCCGAGTTCGATCCCGCCCTGCTGGAGGCGCACGACGAGCCCGGGGACGAGCGCGAGGGCGATCTCTCGCCCGACCACGACGACCTGCTCGACGAGGCAGCCCGCATCGTCGCTCAGAGCCAGACCGCATCGGTGTCGATGCTCCAGCGCCGCTTGCGGGTGGGCTACACCCGAGCCGGGCGGCTGATCGACATGCTGGAGCGCAGGGGAATCATCTCCGGCTACGAGGGATCGAAGCCAAGACAGGTCCTGGTGACCGAGGGCGAGCTGTCGCGTGTGCTGGCCCGCCATGGAGCCGGCGGCGACGAGTCGGCCGAGGGCGACGAGGCCCAGGCCGACGGCGCCGAGCAGGCCGAGCGCGAGTCCCTGGGCTCATCGCTCGACTGAGCCGGCCTTCCCTCGTCAACGCGCCGGCACTCCGGCGGCGAGAATATGCGCCGGCATGGTGACGAGGCACGAAGGAGAGGGCCTGCCGATTGGCGAGGTCCTGAAGCGCAGCCGCAACCGGCTGAAGCTCGACATCGGCAGGGTCGAGCGCGACACCAAGTTGCGGGCCAAGTACCTGCGCGCCCTCGAGAACGAGGAGTGGGACGTCCTGCCGGGGCCCACCTACATCAAGGGCTACCTCCGTACCTACGCGACCTACCTCGGGCTTGACGCGGACGCCCTCCTCGACGAGTACCGCCGGACCGTCGAGCGCTCTCCGGCGAGCGAGCAGCCCTATCTCTTCTCGGAGCCGCTGCTCGAGCGCCGCCGCAGGCCCGCGCCGCCGCGGCGCCGCGCCTGGGGACAGGCACTCGCCGTGATCGGCATCCTCGCCGTCGCGGTCATCGCCGTCATCGCGCTGGTCCGGATCGACCCGCTGAACTGGTTCAGCAGCAGCGGCGGCGCGCCGCACCATCACAAGGGCAAGCAGCAGCGTCAGCATCACGGCTCGCACGGGCACAAGCACGGCAACGGGGGCGGGGGCTCTTCGTCCGGCGGTCGCGCCGTGTCGCTGGCGCTGATCACGCACGACGAGATGGTGGTGTGCCTCAGTCCCGGCCACGGTCGCCCGTTGATCGACGCCCAGACGCTCATCGGCGGATCGAAGCAGGGGCCCTTCTCGCCGCCCTCTGAGCACTACCGCCTCGACCTCATCTCGGGCGGCTCGGCGACCGTGGTGCTGGCCGGCAAGCCCCAGCGCGTGCACTCGAAGAAGCCGGCGAGCTTCGCCATCGACGCGGGCGGGATCAGGTCCATTCCATACCAGGGGAAGAAATGCCCGTAGGCGATCGAACCGTCCGCGGCGGCGTCGTGGTGACCGGGACCGAGGTTCTCACCGGCCGGATCACCGATCGCAATGGTCCCTGGATCGCCGAGCGGCTGGGCGAGTTGGGCGTCGAGGTCTCGCACATCGTGTGCGTCGGCGATCGCAAGCCGGACCTGGAGGGCGCGCTGCGGTTCCTGGCCGATCTGGGTGTCGAGCTGATCGTGACCAGCGGCGGGCTGGGCCCCACGGCGGATGACCTCACCGCCGAGGTCGTCGCCGATTTCGCGGGGCGGAAGCTCGTCCTCGACACCGAGATGGAGGAGCGGATCGCGGAGATCCTCGCCGGCTTCGCGCGGCGGCTCCGCTTCGACCCCGAGGCCCTGCGCGAGGCGAATCGCAAGCAGGCGATGGTGCCAGAGGGAGCCACGCCGCTCGACCCGGCGGGCACGGCTCCGGGACTGGTGGTTCCCACCAGCGGGCCGACCATCGTCGTGCTCCCGGGGCCGCCGAGAGAGCTCCAGTCGATGTGGCCCGCGGCGCTCGAGACCGCCGACGTAGGCCGGGTGCTCGACCGGGCCACGCCGTATCGAACCGACACGATGCGGATCTTCGGCATCCCGGAGTCCGAGCTGGCGAAGAGCCTGCGCGAGATCGAGCAGGAGGTCGATCTCGCGCCCCTGGAGATCACGACCTGCCTGCGGCGCGCGGAGCTCGAGATCGACGTCCGCTATCGCGAGGGGGCCGCGCCCGTGGCCCAGCGGCTGATGGACGAGCTTGCCAAGCGCCATTCGCGGTACGTGTTCAGCAGGGACGGATCCACGATCGACCAGCAGATCGCCGGGCTGCTCGCCGGGACGCGAATCGGGCTCGCCGAGTCCTGCACGGCCGGCCTGCTGGCCGCGCGCCTGACCGAGATCCCCGGCTCCTCGGACTACGTCGCGGGTGGAGTCGTCGCCTACTCGAACGAGGCGAAGGTGGACCTGCTGGGAGTCCGAGAGGAGCTGATCGAGCGCCACGGCGCCGTTTCGCCCGACGTGGCGGAGGCGATGGCCGACGGCGCCCTGGCGCGGTTCGACGCCGAGCTCGGCATCGGCGTCACGGGGATCGCCGGCCCTGGCGGCGGGACCGAGGACAAGCCGGTCGGCTACGTGTGCATCTGCGTCAAGCGCTCAGATGGCGAGATGATTGCCCGCGACGTGGTGTTGCCCGGTGATCGGGCGGAGATCCGCGACCGCTCGACGACCCTGGCCATGCACCTACTGCGCCGTCTGCTGCTGGGCGAGGACTTCCCGCTGTGATGCGCTCGATTGAAATCGAGTGAAGGCAGTCCGCGTAGCGAGTGGCGGATTCGTTCGGTCCGCGAGCGGCAGCAAATCCACCTATACGGTTGATTATCTGCCGCTCGCCGCCGAAAGTCGGGCCCCGGGGGCGGCTGCCCGCGCGACGGTCAGTGGCAGCGCCGAGTGCGCTAGCCGCTGCCGGAGAGCCATTTGCGTGTGCGCTCGACGACCAGGTCCGGCTTCTCGTTGACGATGAAGTGGCCCGAGTCGGGCACGAGCTCCACCTGCATTTCGTCGGCGAACGGCTCGTAGCCGGGCAGGAGCTTCGTGCTGACGTAGCGATCCCGAGCGCCGAACAGGAGAAGCGTGGGCACCGTGAGTCGCTCACGGCGCCAGCGGCCGCTCACTCCCTCTCGCACCGCGCGCTGGTAGTAGCGGTAGAGCTTCACGATCGCGTCCGCCCGCTCCGGCTCCCGGAAGCTGTCGGTGTAGAGATCGAGCTCTTCCTCAGTGAACGGGGTCCCGACGTTGCCGCTGCCCAGAATGCGCCGGGCGATCCACGGCCGCTCGAGCACGAGGCGGCCGACCCCGGGTGTGGCGATCACCCACGTGTACCAGCTCCTCCACAGCTCGACAATGACTCCAGGCGACAGGCGTGACCACGGGTGGGGCGCGTTGCACACCACCATCCGATCGACGCGCTCGGGGTGCAGGATCCCCAAGAGGAGAGCCGTCCAGCCGCCCCAGTCGTGTCCGACGACGTGCACTCGCTCGAGCTCGAGCGAGTCGAGCAGCGCCACCTGGTCGGCGGCGAAGGTCTCGCCGTCGTAGCCGTGGCCCGGCGCCTCCGTCCAGCCGAAGCCCCGCAGGTCGGGCGCGAGCAGCCGGTACTCGCCGCCGAGGGCGGCCATCGCCCGCCGCCACATGTACCAGTGCTGGGGCCAGCCGTGGAGGAGCAAGACAGGCGGCGCATCCGGCGCTCCCGCCTCCGCGACGTGAATGCGGATCCCGTTCGCGTCGACGAAGCGGTGCTCGACTCCCTCGACCGCGGGTATTTCGTCTGGCATACGGCGCAATCTATTTGCGAAGGAGTGGCATCGGGTGATTCGACACGGCCTACGGTGAGGGGCAGATGGCGAAGGAGCGGCTGAAGAGCCCGCGGGCGCGCCTGTTCGTGGCGCTCGATCCACCCGACCGCGTCCGCATGGGCCTCGAGGCATGGCAGGCGCGGGCGCTGAGCGACCCGGCGCTGCGTCCGGTGAACCCCGCGGCCCTCCACGTCACGCTGTGCTTCCTGAGCTATCACCCGGAGCGCGCCATCGAGAGCATCGCGTCCGTGGTCACGGGGGTGGAGGCGCGGCAGGTCGAGATCCGGTTCGAGACAGATCCGGTCCCGGTGCCGTCCAAGCGCCCGCGCCTGTTCGCGGTGGAGGGCGTGAGCCCGTCCGGCTCGGCGCTCCAGGCGGAGCTCTCCGATCGGCTGATGGAGGCGCGCTTCTACAAGCCGGAGAAGCGCGAGTTCTGGACCCACGTGACCGTGGCCCGGGTGCGCTCCGAGCGGGGATCTCGCGCTCGGAGCAGGCGCGGGAAGCCCATGCGGGTCTCCTCAGCGCCGGAGGCGCTTCCGGCCGAGCTCACCCAGCCCTTCGAAGCCTCTCGATTGGCGCTTTATCGCTCGTATTTGCGGCCTTCCGGCGCCGAATACGTCCGACTGGCCGAGTTGAATCTGACGCTGGCAGAAGAAAGGTGATGAAGAAGATGGCACAGGAGAAGAAGGCGAACTTGAAGGCAGCGGACAAGGCCGCTGACAAGGAGGCGAAGGCGAAGGACGCGGCGCTGCAGGCGGCCAAGGCCCAGATCGAGCGCGAGTTCGGACAGGGCTCGCTGATGCGACTGGGCGACCAGGACGCGATCCAGGTCGAGACGATTCCAACCGGAGCGCTCTCCCTGGACCTCGCGCTCGGAGTCGGAGGAGTGCCGCGCGGGCGGATCGTCGAGATCTTCGGTCCCGAGTCGTCGGGGAAGACGACGCTCGTCTACCACATCATCGCCGAGGCCCAGGCACGCGGCGGGATCTGCGCGTTCGTCGACACCGAGCACGCGATCGATCCCATCTACGCCCGCCGGATCGGCGTGGACGTGGACGAGCTGCTGGTCTCCCAGCCCGACTACGGCGAGCAGGCGCTCGAGATCGTGGACGTGCTGGTCCGCTCCGGCGCCGTCGACCTGGTCGCGATCGACTCCGTTGCGGCGCTCACGCCCCGGGTCGAGCTCGAGGGACAGATGGGGGAGACCCAGGTAGGTCTGCAGGCACGCCTGATGTCGCAGGCGCTGCGCAAGCTGACCGGCAACCTCAGTCGCGCCAACACGATCTGCGTTTTCACCAACCAGATCCGCGAGAAGATCGGCGTCAGCTTCGGCTCGCCGGAGACCCAGCCCGGCGGCCGGGCGCTGAAGTTCTATTCCTCGCAGCGCCTGGACATCCGCCGCATCGAGACCCTCAAGGAGGGCACCGAGGCTGTCGGCAACCGGGTTCGGGTGAAGGTCGTCAAGAACAAGGTCGCGGCGCCGTTCAAGCAGGCCGAGTTCGACATCGAGTACGGCGTGGGGATCTCCAACGAGGGCTGCCTCCTCGACCTGGCGCTCGAGCACGACCTGGTCTCCAAGTCGGGATCGTTCTTCTCATATGGAGAGTTGAGGTTGGGTCAGGGGCGCAACAACACGAAGCAGTTCCTTGCCGAAAACCCCGAGACCGCCGGCGAGATCCAGGCAAAGCTGTTCGAGATCCTCGAGATCGAGCGGCCGGCCAGCCCTGCCTCGGCCCCTGCGGAGCCGACCCCGATCGAGGATGTGTCGGGCGAGGGCAAGGCCGAGGAGGAGCGGAAGGCCGCGTAGCGCGCGCGGGAACGCCGATGGCGGAGACGGATGCTTTCGAGGCTGCGCTCGGCGCGCTCGACCGCAAGGAGCGGACTGCCCAGGAGCTGGCCCTGTGGCTGAAGGGCCGCGGGTTTGGCCTGGACGAGATCGAGGCGGCGCTGAGGCGCCTGTTCGAGACGGGGGTTGTGGACGACGAGCGATTCGCGCGCAGCTACGCCGAGGACAAGCGAGAGCTGTCGGGCTGGGGCCCGGAGCGGATTCGCGAGGCGCTGCTGCGGCGCGGCGTCCCGATCGACGCGATCGAGGCGGCCCTGGCATCGGATTCCCATGGCGACCAGCTCGGGCGCGCCCGGGAGATTCTCATTCGCCGGGCGCGTCCGCTGGAAGACAGCGCGGATCGCCAGCGCGCGCTCGAGTACCTCGCCCGGCGCGGCTACGACTACGAGATCGCCTACGAGGCGGTGCGAAGCGCCTCCGGCGTTGCGGAGTAGGCACTTCAACGAACCAGGGCACGTAAGAGGGTGCCCCCCTGTTGCTTGCCGCTCCGCGCCCGGCTTGCCAGATCCGCCGCGCAGGACTACGATGCCTGAAGCGACCGACGGTCGCGTGATGACGCGAATGACCAGCTATTTCGAGCTTCTGACGACTACCGAGCGAATGAGACTTCAGCCGCAACCAGACATGGGGAGGCTTCGCACCTAGAGCGTCCGCCCTCGGGGCGATAGCGGGCATGCGCTTCTCGCGCGCCGCCGGTCGAGGATGCGCCCTTCTGCGCGTTCGACCGATAGGCAACCAGGTCGGCCGTACGTACGGCCGAGGGAAGGTGGCGATGGAGATACGCGCGCTGTTGCAACCCTGGCGACGGCCGGCGCCCTCCGGCGACGATGGCGGTGAGCGGACCGCGGGGAGGGGGACCGGCGACGAGCTGCAGGCTCGGCGCGCCGAGATCGCACGTATGGAGGAGCGCGCCCTGCGGGAGGCCGAATCCCTGGAGCTCCAGCGAGCCGACGTCGAGCGGCGGCTCCAGACGATCGAGGACCGTGAGCGCAACGTGGAGCAACAGTCCGAGGAGCTCAAGCGCGCCAAGCGCGTCCAGAGACGTGAGCTGGAGCGGATCTCGGGCCTGAGCTCGGCCCAGGCCAAGCACATTCTCGTGGCGGACATCGAGCAGGAGGCGCGCCACCAGGCGGCGCTGCGGCTGCAGGAGATCGAGCGGGAGACTCGACACGAGGCGGAGCGGCGGGCCCGGAACATCCTGTCGGTCGCCATGCAGCGGCTCGCGGCCCAGCATGCCGGCGACAACACGACCCGGCTCGTGGAGCTGCCCAGCGACGAGATGAAGGGCAGGATCATCGGCCGCGACGGGCGCAACATCCGGGCACTGGAGAAGCTCACCGGCGTCGACGTGATCATCGACGAGACGCCATCCGCCGTGATGCTGTCGAGCTTCGACGGCGTCAGGCGGGAGATCGCCCGCATCACTCTGGAGCGCCTGATCGCCGACGGCCGCATCCACCCGGCCCTGATCGAGGAGACCTACGAGCAGGCCAAGGCGCAGCTCGACGAGCGGATCGTCGAAGAGGGGGAGCGGGCGATGCTCGAGGCACGGGTGCACGGGCTCGACCCCGAGCTCGTGAAGCTGCTCGGCAAGCTCAAGTTCCGTACGAGCTATGGACAGAATGTGCTCGACCACCTGATCGAGTGCTCTGAGCTCGCCGGGCTGATCGCCGCCGAGCTCGGCGCGTCGGTCGAGACGGCGCGCCGCGCGGCCCTGCTCCACGACATCGGCAAGGCGGTGAGCCACGAGATCGAGGGCCCGCACGCCCAGGTCGGCGCGCGCATCGCGCAGCGCCACGGTGAGCCTGAGGCGGTCACCCACGCGATGGAGGCGCACCACAACGAGGTCGAGCCGCGAACGGTCGAGGCCGTGATCGTGCAGACCGCGGATTCGCTGTCGGGCGCGCGGCCCGGGGCCCGCGGGGACTCGCTCGAGGAGTACGTCGAGCGGCTGCGGGAGCTCGAGGAGATCGCCAGGCGCCAGGAGGGTGTCGAGCGGGTCTACGCGATGCGGGCAGGGCGCGAGATCCGGGTCATCGTCGACCCCGGGAAGGTGGACGACGAGCGCGCAGCGCTGATCTCGCACGAGATCGCCGCGGCCATCGAGCGGGAGCTCGAGTACCCCGGCCAGGTGAAGATCACGGTGATCCGCGAGAGCCGAGCGACGGCCTATGCGAGCTGAGCCGGACGCACAGCGAGTGGCGAGCGCTTAGGATTCCCCGCCGCATGGACAAGACCCTCTTCTTCGTCTTCGGAATCACCCTCGTCGTCTCGGCCGTCGGGATAGCCCTCATCGGCCTCAAATTCGAGAACTTCCCGTCCAACCGGGGCGTCCTCGCGGGCGTGATCACCTACTTCGCCGCGCTGGTCGGCGCGACCGCCGTCTTCGCGGTGCTGAACGCGCGCGACGAGCAGCACGACCAGCAGGCCGAGGCCGCCGCCGAGACGAGCACCACGACCGCCGCGCCGTCCGGAGGCCCGGTGCAGCTCGCGGCGGACCCGAGCCAGATCGCCTACACCACGACCTCCCTGCAGGCGAACTCCGGGAACGTGAAGATCGACTTCGACAACCCGAACAACGCCATCCCGCACGACGTGTGCGTCCAGAGCTCCAGCGGGTCCAATCTCGGCTGCTCCAAGCAGATCACCGGCGGAAAGACCAGCCTCGACCTCAAGAACCTCAAGCCCGGCAGCTACACCTTCTACTGCAGCGTCGATTCGCACGAGCAGGCCGGGATGAAGGGCACGCTCACCGTCAAGTAGATCGCCGCCATTTGCGGCTCACGACCTAATATCTGGGCGATGGCCCGTTACCACGTCACCACCTTCGGGTGCCAGATGAACGAGCACGACTCCGAGCGCATGAAGGGCATGCTCGAGGCACTGGGCTATGAGGAGGCGAAGGGGCGATCGGACGCCGACCTGATCCTGTTCAACACCTGCTCGATCCGCGAGTCCGCGGACAACCGGTTCATCGCCCACCTCGGCGAGGCCAAGCGCCTCAAGTCCGAGGACCCGGAGCGGGTGGTGGGCGTCGGCGGCTGCTGGGCCCAGTCGGTCAAGGACGAGGTCTTCGAGCGGTTCCCCTTCGTCGACGTCGCCTTCGGGCCGGGGCAGATCCACAGGCTGGCGGAGTTCCTGACGCAGGACTCGCTGACGGCACAGGGCTACTTCGACTTCGAGGACTTCTCGGGTCACCTGCCGGCAAAGCGCGCCCGCGAGTTCCAGGCGTGGGTGCAGATCTCCGTGGGCTGCAACTGTCGCTGTGCCTACTGCATCGTCCCTCAGACCCGTGGGCGCGAGGTGAGCCGCAATCCGGATGAGCTGATCGGTGAGATCGAGGCGCTCGCCGCCGACGGCGTGCGCGAGGTGACGTTGCTCGGCCAGAACGTCAACAGCTACGGGCGCGATCTGCCGAAGGCCGGCCGGATCACGTTTGCGGAGCTTCTGGGGCGCGTCGACGAGATCCACGGGATCGATCGGATCCGCTACACCAGCCCGCACCCGAAGGACATCCGCGAGGACGTCATCCGCGCCCACGCGGAGCTTTCCGCACTCTGCCCGCAGATCCACCTGCCGCTTCAGTCGGGCTCCAGCCGCATGCTCAAGGCGATGCGCCGCACGTATAACCGCGAGCGCTACCTGGACCGGGTCGCGCAGATTCGCGAGCACGTACCCGATTGCGCGCTGACCACCGACATCATCGTCGGCTTTCCCGGCGAGACCGAGGAGGACTTCGCCGAGACCCTGGAGGTGGTCGACGCGGTCGGATACGACAGCGCCTTCACCTTCATCTTCTCCCCCCGGCGCGGCACCGAGGCGGCGGAGATGCTCGATCAGCTGCCGCATCCCGTGAAGCGCGACCGGATGGAGCGCCTCGTCGAGCTCGTCCAGCGGCGCGCCCGCGAGCGGGCGCAGCGCTTCGTCGGCCGGACCCTCGACGTCCTCGTGGAGGGTCCGAGCCGCACCGATCCGAGCCGCCTCCGCGGCCGTAGCCCGCACAACAAGACGGTCAACTTCGACGGCACCGGCCAGCCCGGGGAGCTCATCCAGGTGGAGATCGGGCGCGCCACGTCCACCACACTCGCGGGCCACGAGAAGCTCCTGAGCAGGGTCCCCTGAGGCGTCAGATCGCAACCTTGCACGGCCGCACCGTCCGTGAAAATATCCGCGCGTTCTGAATCCCGGCAGGAAGGAGAGGCATGAGAAAGGGCAGCCTGGTACTCGTGGGCGGGCTGGTTACGGCGGCGCTGTTCATAGGAACGTCGTCCGCAGGGGCATCGACCACCTATTGCAGGGGGACGCTTACCTCCGGGACGTACGGCAGGCTGGTGGTGCCGGCGGGCGCCAGGTGCAACGGGACGTCGTCCAGGATCGGCGTCAGCAACGGAGTCCGCGTGAAGCCGGGCGCCACGTTCATCCTCGGTCACGAGAACGGCCCCAGCACCGGGGTCATCCGGGGCGGGGTCCACGCCAACGCGCCTGCCTCGCTGCAGCTGCATTTCGCGCACGTCTACAACTCCGTCAGGATGTACGGCGGGAACGGTGAGTTCTCCACGATCGAGGACAACGTCATCCGTGGAGGAGTGACACAGACCGGTTACCGGGGCTTCTGGCTCGGATTCATCCGGAATCGCGTGATCGGCACCGTGAGGCTGACCGACAACGTGATGGGGGATCCCGATGCGAACGAGTACGTGACCAACCGGATCCGGGGCAATCTCGTCTGCCGTGGCAACTCGCCCGCACCACAGGTCGGTGATTCGGGCGGCCAGCCCAACAAGGTGAGTGGGCACAAGATCGGCCAGTGCCGCCGGGTGTGACCACCCACTGAGAGGAGGGACGACCGAAGCCCGGGCGTTCCCGGTTCAATAGCCGGGTCACTGAGCGCGCCCAAACGGTTCTCGCGATCTTCGGCCCTACGGGGGTCGGAAAGACCGCTGTCGCGATCGCGATCGCGAAGCTCC
Source organism: uncultured Actinomycetes bacterium (assembly GCA_963702195.1). GTDB lineage: Bacteria > Actinomycetota > Thermoleophilia > Solirubrobacterales > 70-9 > AC-56. The sequence continues at coordinate 1,646,053 of OY969725.1, forward strand.
TGCGGGGTCGCGGTGAGGACCCGGTCGCGGTCTCCAGCGACGCGATCCAGGTGTACCGGGGGATCGAGACGCTGAGCGGTGCGGCGACGCCGGCCGAGCGGCGGCTGCTGGAGCACCGGCTGGTCGGCTTCGTCGATCCCGCCGGGGAGTTCAGCGCCGGGCGCTTCGCGGCGCTGGCCCACGAGGAGATCGACCAGCTCCTTGCCGAGGGGCGCCGCCCGATCGTGGTCGGCGGCACGGGGCTCTACCTGAGGGCGGCCCTCGCGGACCTGGACCTGCGGCCGCCCGTGGCGCCCGAGGTTCGGGCCGAGGTCGAGCGCGAGATCTCCGAGCGCGGGCCGGAGGCGCTCTGGGAGGAGCTCGACCCGGACGTGGCAGCGACGATCCATCCGAACGACCGCAAGCGCATCGCCCGGACCACCGAGCTGCAGCGCGCGGGTATCGAGCCGCCGCGCTCGAGTGAGTGCCTGTGGACCGCGCGGCTGCGGCGTCCGACCCTGCTCGTGGGCCTGACCATGGACCGCGAGGAGCTCGCGGGCCGGATCGACGCCCGTGTGGACGAGATGGTCGCCGCGGGCGCCGGGGAGGAGGCGCGCGCAGCCCTCGACGCGGGGGCGTCCCGCACCGCCCGCGCCGCGCTTGGCTTCGAGGAGCTGCTCGAGGGTGACGTCGACGCGGCCAAGCGAGCTCACCGCGCCTACGCGCGCCGCCAGCTCACCTGGATGCGCAGGATGGAGGGCGTGGAGCTGGTCGACCGCACGGGACGCGAGGATGCGAGCGTGGCCGAGGAGATCGTCTCCGCGCTGGGAGAGAATGGCGCCTGATATGAGATTCGAGAAGTGGCAGGCCCTGGGCAACGACTACCTGATCTTCGAGAGCGGGGCACTGCCGTGGGAGCTCACGCCTGAGCGCATCCGGCGACTGTGCGAGCCACACACCGGCATCGGGGCCGACGGGATCCTGCTCATCTCCGAATCCGACGATCCGCTTGCCGTAGCGCGCGTCCAGATCTTCAATCCGGACGGATCGGAGGCGGAGCTCTCCGGTAACGGTGTGAGGCAGGCGGTGCTGTATTTGGAGCGGGCCAACTGGGTGAGTCTGGGCGGGGGAGTGGGCGGGGGCTTTTCCGTCGTCACCAAGGCACGCCGGATCGCCGCGACGGTAACCAAGCCCAACACCGCCACGCTGGAGATGGGCACGGCGTCGGTGACGTCCCCGGACTTCCCGAACGGTGGGTCGGACGGCACGGGCGCAGTTGAGGCCGGTGGCCGCGAGTGGAGCTTCCAGCACGTCTCGATCGGCAACCCTCAGTGCGTGATCGACGCCGGCGACGAGGTCGAGGACCTGGACCTGGCGGCGATTGGCCCCGCGATCGAGAATTCGAACCTCTTCCCCAACCGCACCAATGTCTCGTTCATCCGGACGGACGGCGCAAGGGTGCGTGCCAGGATCTTCGAGCGCGGTGTGGGGGAGACCGCCTCATCCGGGACGGGCGCGAGTGGGGCCGCCGTTGCGGCCCACCTGCGTGGCGCGCCCAGCCTGATCACCGTTGAACTGGACGGCGGCGAGCTCGACGTCGAGATCGGCGGCGAGCTCGACGTACGGCTTACCGGAACGGCGTCGCCTGTGTTCCGGGGGGAGCTCTCCGGCGATCTACAGCGGGAACTGGCCTCGCTCGGGTAGCCCGTAGTCTTTCCGCGCATGGCGACGTCCCCTTCCACCAAGCGCTCTTTGACCGAGCCGTCCCGGCGGCTCGAGGCCGTCCCCGCCTACATGTTCGCCGAGATCGAGCGGCGTGTCGCCGAGAAGCGCAAGGCGGGCATCGACGTCATCAGCCTGGGCATCGGGGATCCGGATCGCCCGACCTACCCGCACATCGTCGAGGCGATGCAGGCCGCGGTCGCCGAGGCCGCCAGCCACCGCTACCCGACCAATCGAGGCCGCGAGGAGTTCCGGCAGGCGTTTGCGGACTTCTACGCCCGGAGGTTCAGCGTCGCGATCGACCCTGAGAACGAGGTGATGCCCGCGATCGGCGCCAAGGAGTGCATCTACAACCTGTGCTTCGCGTTCATGGACCCCGGCGAAGCCGCCCTCGCCGCCGATCCCGGCTATCCCGTCTACACGGGTGGACCCGCGCTCGCCGGTGCCGAGGCGGTGCTCATGCCGCTGCGGCCCGAGCTCGGCTTCGCGCCTGATCTGGATGCCATTCCCGAGGAGGACCTCGAGCGCGCGCGGCTGATGTTCCTGAACTACCCGAACAACCCCACGGGGGCCGTGGTGCCGGATGGCCTCTTCGAACGCGCCGTGGAGCTGGCGCGCGAGCACGAGATCCTGGTGGTCCACGACAACGCGTACTCGGAGACCACCTACGACGGATACGTCGCCCCGAGCTTCCTCGCGACGCCAGGGGCAAGGGATGTCGGCGTGGAGGTCTTTTCGCTCTCGAAGGGCTTCAACATGACCGGCTGGCGGTGCGCGGCGATCCTCGGCAACGCGGACGCGATCGGCACGTACTGGCGCCTGAAGACCAACGTCGACTCGGGCCTCTTCGAGGCGCTCCAGCTCGCCGGCGCGGCGGCGCTGAGCGGGCCGCGCGAGCCGCTTGAGGAGATGAACGCCATCTACGCGCGGCGGCGAGATCTCGTGGTCGAAGCCCTACGGGAGATCGGGGTCCGGGTCGAGACTCCGAAGGGAACGATCTACGTGTGGGCGCCGGTTCCCGACGGGCACACCTCGATCTCGTTCGCCGAGCTGGTGCTCGACCAGGCGTCGGTGGTGGTGTCGCCTGGATCCATGTACGGGCCGAGCGGCGAGGGGTTCTTCCGCATCAGCCTGACCACCCCCGACGACCGCATCGTCGAGGCGGTGAGCCGCCTGCGGGCCCACCTGGCGCCCGGCGCCTAGTAACTTTGTGGGGTCCTTAACGGATTCTCAAAGGAATCTTTATAGACGGCCGATACGGTTCCGCGCCGCTTCGCAGGATCTTTACGGATCCCCCGCAGGACCCCGCGGCCCGACAGCAAATTCACGGAGAGATGGTTCAGCTCGGCATATTGCTCGCTCTCGCCAGCGCGTTCGTCGCGAACGTCGGCCTTCTCTGCAAGTACCGCGGCGCGATGGCGGCGCCCGCCGTAGAGCTCAAGCACCCACTTCGGAGCGGGCTTGGGCTGTTTCGCTCCCATTGGTGGCTGATCGGGTTCGCGGTGGCAACCGTCGGCTGGAGCATCCACGTGGCTGCGTTGGCCGTCGCGCCCCTGTCGTTGGTGGAGACCACCTTGTCGGGCGGGATTCTGCTCCTCGCCTGGATTGCCGAGCGCTGGTTCGGCGTCAAGGTCGGCCCGCGCGAGTGGCTCGGCGTTGGCCTCTGCGCGATCGGCCTCGTGCTCCTCGCGCTCACCTCGGCCGGGCACGGCGGGGCCAGCTCCAAGTATTCGGGCGAGGCGATGGTTGCCTTCGAGGCCGCCGCCGTTGGCATCGGCACGGCCCTCCTGGTGTCCGGCAGCGCTGGAGCGCCGGGTAGGGCCAGCGGGCCCGCGCTGGGGATCGCCGCCGGCCTCATGCTCGGAGTCGCCAACGTCGCTGTGAAGGCGCTCACCGGCACCGTTCCGGGCGACCTGACCGCGATCGTGAGCCCCTGGGCCTTCACGGCACTCATCGCGGGCGTGGGCGCCTTCCTCGCCCTTGGACGAGGCCTGCAGACGGGCGGGGCCATCACGGTTATCACCCTGAGCTCCGTGACCGCGAACCTGGTCTCCGTTGCCGGCGGGATCGCCGTCTTCGGCGACCCGATGGGCACCGACCCGCTGGCGATCGCCGCGCGCAGCATCGCATTCGCCGCCGTGATCGCGGCTGCGGTCGTCCTCCCAGCGCCGGGCCAGACGGCCGCCGCTCAGGCCTAGCCCCGGCTGGCCCCGGTCCTCGGCCCAGCGCGAGGCGGCCTCCTCAGTGCGTGACGCTGGTCTTGACTCGCTTGCGCTCCGACTCGCTCACGGGCCCCTTCTTCTCGAGGGTGCCGATCGCCCCGGCGATGTCCTCGTGAAGGGTGTCGACCAATGAGCGACTCAGGTTCAGCTTGACCAGGGCGCGCATCATCTTCACGTCCTGGGCGTTCGGCGGCATCGTGTAGGCGGGCAGCATCCAACCCCGCTCGGCAGCCAGCTGGAAGGCGATGTCGAACTCGTCGTAGGGGTGTTCGGCGGCGAGGTTGAAGGCGACCAGCGGCAGCGTCTCCTCGTCCTTGCCGATGATCTGGAACTTGCCGATTCCCTCGATGTCGGCCGCCAGCGACTCGGCGTTTGACTGCATGATCTGCATGATCCTGCGGTAGCCCGCTTTGCCGAAGCGAACGAAGTTGTAGTACTGCGCGAGGACCATCGAGGAGCCGGTGGAGAAGTTGAGGGTGAAGGTCGCATCCCTCTTGCCCAGGTAGTTCTCGTAGAAGACGAGATCCTCCGCGAGATCGGACTTCTCCCTGAAGATGAGCCAGCCGATTCCCGGGTAGACGAGGCCGAACTTATGGCCGGAGGCGTTGATCGAGCGAACCTGCTCGAGGCGAAAGTCCCACTCGGAATGCGGATAGAGAAAGGGCCAGACGAAGGCGCCGCTCGCGCCGTCGATGTGGAGCGGGACGTCTAGTCCTTTCTTGTCCTTCAGCTCGAGCAGCAGGCTGTTGATCCCGACCACGTCGTCGGAGTGCCCGGTGAAGGTGGTGCCGACGACGGCCGCGACGCCGATCGTGTTCTCGTCGACATGTGGCTCGACGTCCTCGGGGCCGATCGTGTACTTGCCCGCCTGTAGGGGCACGATCCGCGGCTCGACGTCGAAGTAGCGGCAGAACTTCTCCCAGACGACGTGCACGTCGCCACCGAAGACCAGGTTCGGCCTGTCGGTCGGCTTGCCCGCCGCCTCCCGGCGCTGGCGCCATTTCCACTTCAGCGACAGGGCACCGAGCATGATCGCCTCGGAGGAGCCCTGAGTGCTGGTCCCGGTTGTTTCGCCGGGCGCGTGAAAGAGCTCGGCCAGCATGCGGATGCAGCGCTGCTGGATCTCGAAGGTCTGGGGGTATTCCGCGTGGTCGATGAAGTTGCGATGGAGGTTGCTGTCGATCACCTTGCGAGCCTCGGGCTCCATCCAGGTGGTCACGAAGGTGGCGAGGTTGCGCTCGGGGATGCCCTCCACCGCAAGCTCCGCGTCGAGCAAGCGCAATGCGCCAATGGCCGGCATCGGCTCTTCCGGTATCGCGCAGTCGGGGGCGCCGCGCGTGATCCATCCGCCGACCTTCTCGAGAGCTAGATGTTCCAGGTCCGGGTTCATTCACATCCTCCTGACAGTCCGACCGACCAACGGCGGTTTGCGCAGATCAAATCACGCCGGCCGTCGGGCGCCTCGCCCGAATGGAGTGAAATCTGAACCGTCCGCCCCGACGGCTATGAAACGGACCGATGGCCTGGGTGCTCCTGATCACGGCGGGCGCGTTCGAGACCGGCTTCGCGGTGATGCTGAAGCAGAGCGACGGATTCACGAAGCCCGTGCCGACAATCCTCTTCGCGGTGTTCGCGCTCGCCAGCTTCGGCCTCCTGAATCTGGCGCTCAAGGACCTCCCCGTGGGGACCGCCTATGCCGTGTGGACGGGGATCGGCGCGGCCGGGACGGCGACCGTCGGGATCCTTGCCCTCGACGAGCCCGCCGGCGCCCTGCGCATCGCCTGCATCTGCCTGATCGTGATCGGCGCGATCGGCCTGCAGGCCGTCGAGAGCCACTAGCGCCGCGCGGGCGTTACGAGGTGCCCGCGGCCGTAGGCAGCTTGCCCTCGGCCTCGAGGGTGTCGCGTAGGCCCTGCTCCAGGCCGCGGGGCGAGTAGCCCAGCTCGGCAATGGCCTTGTCGTGCTTGGCCCAGAAGGTGACGTTGTCGGCCGAGTTGATGAGCTCGCGCAGGTTCGGGCCCTGGTTCATCACCTTGCCGACGACCGGCCCGAGCGGCGTCATCGCTTTCATCAGGCCGGTCGGCAGGGCGCGCTTCGGCGCCTCCTTGTCGGTCACCTGGGCCAGCGTGTCGATCAGCTCGCGCATCGTGGTGATCTGTCCGCCGAGCACGTACGACTCACCGGCCTTGCCCGTGTCCAGGGCGAGGAGGACGCCGTCGGCCACGTCGTCGACGTGGACCATGTTCATGCCAAGCTCGGGGAAGGCGATCAGCGGCATCTTGCCGGCCAGGAACTGGTTCATCTGGCGCCCGATGGCCGAGTGGTCGTCGGGCCCATAGACACCTCCGGGCTGGACGACGACGCACGGAAGCCCCTGGTCGGCGATCAGCCGCTTGGCGATCCTGTGGGCCTCCACCTTCGTTTCCTCGTAATACGAGGTGAAGCCGCCGCCCGGGTGCTCATAGGTCTCGTCGACGACCTGGCCCCTCGTGTTGCCGAAGGCGCCCACCGTCGAGATGTAGACGACCCTTCCGATTCCGGCGTCCAGGGCGGCCCGCAACACCGTCTCGGTCCCCACGACGTTCGCCTCGTACATCGCGCGGTGCTCGCTCTCTGGGATCCCGACCTCATAGACCGCGGCGCCGTGGATGACGGCATCGCAACCCTCCATCGCCGTGCGGATGGCGTCGGCGTCGGAGAGCGAGCCGGGGATGAGCTCGCAGCCGAGGTCCTTCAGGGCGGCGCCCTTGTCCGGAGTGCGGACGAGGGCACGAACGTCGTCCCCGCGCTCGCGCAGCTTGCGCACGACGTGGCCGCCGATGAATCCCGTGCCCCCCGTGACGAAGACCTTCATCCGGGCAAGCCTATCTCCGCCCCGTCCGCGCGCGCGGTGATCCCTCCCCGACCACGCCTACACTGGAACCAGTGGCACGAACGGGCGGCTTGGACACAGCCGGCGAGAACGGCGCGAGCGGGATCCAGAACCCGCGCGCCCGTCAGCGCGCGCTGTGCGTGGGCGTCGTGGCCGCCTCGCCCGGCGACGTCGATCCTCTGGCCGAGCTGAAGGAGCTCCTGCGCACGGCGGGGGTCGCGAACGTCGGAGAGGTCGTCCAGGTGCGCCCGCGACCGGACCCGGACCGCTACCTGGGTCGCGGGAAGCTCGGCGAGGTCAAGGCCGAGATCGCGCGCTCGAACGCCAACCTCGTTGCATGTGACGACGAGCTCGTCCCCAGGCAGGAGCGGAACCTCGAGCAGCAGCTGGGGGTACCGGTGATCGACCGTACGGCCGTGATCCTCGACATCTTCGCCGACCATGCCCACAGCGCCGAGGGAAAGCTCCAGGTCGAGCTCGCCCAGCTCGAGTACAACCTCGCACGGATGCGGGGCCTGTGGACGCACCTCGAGCGGCTCGGGGGCGGGATCGGCACCAGAGGCCCCGGCGAGTCCCAGATCGAGACCGACCGCCGCCTGGCTCGCGACCGCATCGCCAACCTGCGGCGCCGGCTGGAGCGCATGGAGCGAAACCGGGAGGTCATGCGTGCGCGCCGCAGCGGCTCGGCGCTTCCGATCGTGGCGCTCGCCGGCTACACGAACGCCGGCAAGTCGACGCTCCTCAACGCGATGACCGGCGCTGGGACCGGGGTGGGGGAGAGGCTCTTCCACACGCTCGACCCGACGACCCGCGCCTACCGGCATCACGGCCGGCGCTATCTCCTGACCGACACGGTTGGGTTCATCCGCAAGCTCCCGCACCAACTCGTCGAGGCGTTCAAGGCGACGCTCGAGGAGACCGCGCTCGCCGATCTCATCGTCCACGTCGTGGACGCCTCGGAGCCCGAGGAGCAGCGCCGCGAGGCGATCGCGGCGGTCGACTCCGTGCTCGAGGAGATCGGCGCCGGGGAGGCGCCGCGGCTGCTCGTCTACAACAAGGCCGACCGTCTGGACCCGGCCGAGGCCAATGACCTCACCATCCGTCACCCCGGGTCGCTGGCCATCTCGGCGCTCGCCGGTGAGGGCCTGGAGGGGCTCCGCGACCGCATCGAGTCCACCTTCGAGGAGACGCTCTCCTCGCTGGACCTGCTGCTGCCGTACTCGGAGGGCGCCGCGCTCGCCGAGCTCCACGAGGTCGCCGGCGATCTCGAGCGGGAGGATCGCCCCGACGGCGTGCTCGTCCACGCGCGCGTGCCCGCCGCGCTCGCTCACCGATTCACGGACTTTGCGCTGAACGGCGCGGCCGCATCGAGCGACGGGCGCGGAGGGGTCTGACTCCGGCTCTAGGCTCACGCCGTGGAGCTCGCAACCACCCGGCTTCGAGACAACGCGGTGCTGCCCACCCGCGCGCACGACGGCGACGCGGGTCTCGACCTCTACGCGGCCGACGCCGCGACAATCGGCCCCGGCGAGCGGGCCACCGTCGCAACAGGCATTGCCGTGGAGATCCCCGACGGATATGCCGGGCTCGTTCTGCCCAGGTCGGGCCTCGCCGCCAGGCACGGCATCGCGCTCGTCAACGCGCCCGGGCTGATCGACTCCGGATACCGGGGCGAGATCAGGGTCCTGCTCCTCAATACCGACCGCGAGGAGCCGTTCACGGTTTCTCCCGGCGACCGGATCGCGCAGCTCGTGCTGACCCCGGTCGCGGACGCCGAGCCGATTGAGGTGTCGGAGCTCGTCGCGACCGCTCGCGGCGCGGGCGGCTTCGGCTCGAGCGGCCGTTAGGCTGGAGAGAGCGTCCGTCGTGGCCGCCGCTACGCCATCGGCGGACGGATTCGCCCTGAGGCTCCTGACCGAGGACGACGCCGAGGCGCTATTCGACCTCCGACTGCGCAACCGCGACTACTTTCGCCCGTCGGAGCGTTCGCGACCGGATGCCTTCTTCACCCTCGAGCAGCAGCGGGAGAAGCTCCGCCGGGGAGAGGAGGATGCGCGCGAGCGCAGGGGCTGGATCTATGGGATCTCCCTCGGTGAGTCTGCGCTGATCGGGCGGACCGCGCTATCCGGGTGATCTGGGGGCCGTTCCGGAGCGCCTTCCTCGGATACGCGATCGACGAAGCCCATGCCGGACATGGATACGCCACGCGCGCCGTGAGCTGGATCATCGATGCCGCATTCGAGCATGGACTCCACCGGGTTCAGGCGGCCGTGGTGCCGGAGAACGAAGCATCCAAGCGGGTGCTCGGGAAAGCCCGGTTCCGCTACGAGGGCACGGCGCTGCGGTACCTGAGTGTGGACGGCCGATGGCGGGACCACGACATCTTCGCGATCACCGTCGAGGATCGCGGTGGGGAGGCCACCGCCTAGCTCCGCATCGCCGCTTCGTGCGCGGATTCGTGGGCGGCGGCCTCCAGCGAGTCGTCCAGCGGCTCGAGCTCGGGCTCGGAGCCCTCACGTCGCGCCAGGGCGAGCTGGATGAGCCGGTCCGCCAGCCACGCGTTCTTGGGCAGGAGCGGACCGTGCAGGTAGGTGCCGATCACGTTCCTCTTGCGGACGCCCTCATGACCGTCCTTGCCGTTGTTGCCGAAGCCGCGGATGACACGGCCGAGCGGAGTGGCGCCAGGGCCCAGGTGGGTCCGGCCACCGTGGTTCTCGAACCCGGCAAGGCGGCGCGGGCCGCCGCCCAGGTCGACCTCGATCTCCACGTTGCCGATCAGCCTCGGGCCCGGTTCGCGCACCGTCTCGAGGTCCGCCAGGCCCAGGCCCTCGATGCGCTCGTCGCCGAGCTGGTAGGCGTGGCCGAGCAGCTGGTAGCCACCGCAGACGGCGAGCAGCACCGCGCCATCGCCGGTTGCCGCGGCGATTGCATCCCGCTTCGTATCCAGCAGGTCGGAGGCGACGATCTGCTGGTCGCGGTCCTGGCCGCCGCCCATGTAGAGAAAGTCGTGGGCCGCGGGATCGAGGTCGTCGCCTGGGCCGGCTGCGCTGTACCTGAAGCCGATCCCCCTCCATTCGCAGCGGCGCTGGAGCAGCAGGATGTTGCCGCGGTCGGCGTAGATGTTCATCTGCTCCGGGTACAGGGCGCAGAGTCGAAGCTCCATCAGGACCGCTCCGCGACGACGACGGTGGAGCCGACGTAGCCGTCGGCGGGCGGGACGAGGATGCGCTCCGTGGGGCGCATCCCCGCGATCTCGGCCTCGGCCTCGAGCTCCGCGGCCCCGAGGAGCCAGATGGAGTCGATGTGCTCGGACTCGCTCAGATCGCCGTCGGGCGACACGGTCTGGCGGACTCGACGGAGGTCGAGCCGGCCGTTTTCGGTCGCGAAGTCGACCGGGAGGCTCGAGTACATCCAGCCTTCGATCTCGCGGACGTCCGGCACGGGCGGCGATCCGGTCTCGAGGTCCTCGGGGATCCCGTCGACGATGGCGGCCGCGAACCGCCCACCCGCATCGAGGTGCTCCGCCACACCGCGCAGGACGGTCGCACGAACGCCAGGTCCCCCGACCATCTGGATGACGTGCATCGGCGCGATCACCAGGTCGAAGCTCCGGTCGATCCGAAGCTCCCGGATGTCCCCCTGGAGCGGGTACACCGGAAGCTCCTCTGCCTTCGCCCTCGATGCGGTGGCCGCCACCAGCTCGGCGTCCGCGTCGACCGTCCACAGCTCGTGTCCGCGGCGGCCGAGGTGAAGGCACACGCGACCGGTGCCACACCCGAGCTCGAGTATCGGGCCGTTGGAGGAGGCGGCGAGGCTCTCCCATGCCTCGAGGTCAGTCGAGTAGCCGCCGCATTCTGTGTCCTGCCAGGCGGCCGCGGCGGAGGTCACGCCCAGAATTCCTTTGCCAGGCCACGCTTCGAGAGCAGGGTCCGCAGCTCGATGAGGGCGGTGTAGGTGGGGAGGGCGAAGAGGCGCCCGCCGGCGCGCCCGACCGCGTCGTCGATCGAAGCGGCGATCTCGGGAGCCACCTCGATCGCCTCGGGCGCGATGCCCGCGTACTTCAGGCGCACCGCCATCTCAGGGGCACGGGTGCCGGCGCAGGTCACCCGGCGGACGTGCCCGGCGAGGAGCTCGAAGTCGGCGTCCCAGACCCAGGAGATGTCGCGCCCGTCGGCGATGCGGTCGTTGAGCGCGATCCAGAGGTCCAGCGCGGGCTCGCCGTTCGACCCCGATTCGAGCAGCAGCGTCCGGAGCACCTCGTTGGCCCCGGCCGGGTTCTTGATCAGGAGGATGGAGACGTCCTTGCCGGCGACGGGAACCGTCTCGACTCGCCCGAAGACCGCGCGCATCTCCTCCATCGCCCGGGCCGCCTCCGGCAGCGCCAGGCCAAGTCGTCGTGCCGCGGCCAGCGCCGCCAGCGCGTTGTAGACGTTGTAGAGGCCGGGGAGGGGAAGGCGCAACTCGGTTTCGCCGTCGGGTGTGCGCACCACCACGCGCGACCCCCGCATGCCCTCGAGCTCGATGCTGGTGGCGGCGACGTCCGGCTCGGGACGATCCGCTCCGCACGAGGGGCAGCGGTAGTGCCCGAGGTGGCCCACAAACGCTCGCTCGTACGTGTACGGCGCCCCGCAGCGGCGGCAGTGCTTGGCGTCGAAGGCGTGCTGGAGCTCGGGCAGCGCCTGGCTCGGGTCCTCGATCCCGAAGTAGGTGACGCCGGCGCGCCGTGCGAGCTCCGCGTCGCGGCCGAGGTCCGCGATCAGCGGATCGTCGGCATTGAGCACGAAGCCGGTGGCGCCGGCGTGCTTGGCGACGGCCCCAGCCCACTCATCCGCGAGGTGCTCGAGCTCGCCGTAGCGGTCGAGCTGGTCGCGGAAGAGGTTGCCCAAGACCACGAGGCGGGGGGCCAGATCGTCCGCGACCCGAGGGAGCCAGGCCTCGTCCACCTCGAACAGGCCCTCTTCGCCATGCTGCTCGAGCAGCGCGGTGGCCACGCCCCAGGTCATGTTCGACCCGGCGCGATTGTGGACGGGCGGGCGCCCGGCCGCGCGAAGGGCGGCGGCGATCATGCCCGCGGTCGTGGTCTTGCCGTTGGTGGCGCTGACGATCGTGGCGCCGTCGCGGAGCCGCGCACCAAGGCGGGCGATCGCGTCCGGGGCCATCTTCAGGAGGAGGCGGCCGGGCAGGGTGGTCCCGCCGCCCCGACCGCTGGCCCTGCTCAGTGCGCCCGCAGCCCTGGCCGTCGCGAGCTTCGGGCCGAAGAGGCGGCTCACCGGCCGTGTGGTCCCGCGGCGCCGTCGGGCGGCGCGATCACGTTGAGCGCGCGAGGGAGGACGCGGACCGTCGCCGGGAGGTCGGCGAGATGATCGCCGTCGGCGTAGACCGCAAACGGCCGATTGGCCCTGATCTCCACCTCGGAGCCACGCAGGACGGTCACCTCCGGGTTGTCCACGTGGCGTCCCTTGAACACCTTCGGCAGGTTAGCCAGGAAGCGCAGCTTCGAGACGTCCCTCGTCCACACGACGTCGAGCATGCCGTCGTCCAGCTTGGCGTCGGGCGCGAGGAACATGCCGCCGCCGTAGGCCTTGTTGTTGGCGGCGGCGACCGCGAAGCCGGTGAACTGGAGGCGCTCGCCGTCGACCGTGACCTCGAAGCGCGCCGGCTTCCAGGCGGCCAGCGCCCGCAGCGCCGCGTACAGGTAGACGAGGTTGCCCTTGACCAGGCGTGTCTCGTTGGCGATCCGGTTGGCGTCGGAGTCGAACCCGCAGCTCGCGATGCACAGAAAGCGACGGCCGTTCACCTCGCCGACGTCGATCGAGCGCGTTGTTCCCGCCGCCAGAAGCTCGACCGCGCCTCCAATCTCCATCGGGATGCCCACGACCCGCGCGAAGTCGTTGCCACGGCCGCCCGGGATCACGCCGAGCGGTGCGTCGGTGTCCGCGAGGGCGCCGCCGATCTGGCCGACCAAGCCGTCGCCGCTCATGACCACCGGTATTTCGCCGTCGGCCGCCGCGCCCACCGCCTCCTCGACCCCGTGGTCGAGGCTGGTCGTCATGACGAGCCTGTACGCGAGCCCGTGATCGTGGAGCGCCCCTTCCAGCTGTGGCAACAGATCGCGGGCGCGACCGCCCCCGGCCGAGGGGTTGACCAGCACCAGATGGCGTCGGTCGGAGCTCACGGGCGGAGCTTGCGGCCGACCCAGTAGGTGCCCGCGCCGACTTCCCCGGCGGCGTCCGGCTCGATCCCCCGCTTGGCGAACCCCCAGTCGAGAGCCGCCTTTGGCGTGTAGAAGGGGGTCGCGCTGCCCCAGCTCGAGGCGACGACGACCTGGCCGCCGGGCCGGAGCACGCGTTCCAGCTCCGCGATGAACGGCGGCATGTTCAGGTGCGTGATCAGGTCGAACGACTCGTCGTCGTAGGGGAGGTCAGCGGCGTCGGCGGCCCGGAAAGCGATTCGTCCCTCGGGGTCCAGCCCAACCTTCCCCGTGGCGGCGCGGATCATCTCCTCCGAGAGGTCGACGCCGCGGACGCTCGCCTGTGGAAACTCGCGGGCGATGAGCAGGGCTCCCTCGCCGGTACCGGTTCCCACTTCGAGCGCGCGCTCGGGCGCCGGCTTGACGTGGAGCAGGGCGGCCGCCAGGGGCGCGAGGTGCTCGACCGAGCCGGCGCCGGTGCGCTGGTCCCACCCGGGAGCCGCGCGCTCGAAGTAGCGCCGCATCGGCGCTCGCACGATCGGCCATGCCCACGGCGCCCTCACAGCCAGCCGGTTGAGCATGCGACCCATGACCCGGATCCGCGTGGGCGTGGGTCGTTCCTCGCGCGTCCCGTCGCTCGAGCGCTCGGTGCCTGCGGGCATTCCTCCATCTTGCCTACTCCCCCTGACGGGCGCGGTCGCTAGTCTGCCGCGCCGATGCTGCGCCGAGCCGTTCCTCTGCTGGCCCTTGCCGGGTCGAGCCTCGCCCTTGCGGCCTGCGGGGGCGGCGGCGGGACCACCTCCACCGGGGCATCGCTGCCCAGCGGCTGCGAGCAGGTCTCGAAGCCGCCGCCGAAGCAGCGCCAGCTGAAGAAGCCCAAGCAGACGGTGACCCCGGGCGAGAAGCTCACCGCGACCGTCGACACGAGCTGCGGGCGGTTCGACATCCGGCTCGACACGTCGAGCTCGCCGAAGACCGTGAACTCCTTCGCCTACCTGGCGAAAAAGGGGCTCTACGACGACACCACGTTCAACCGGATCGTCCCGGGCTTCGTGATCCAGGGCGGCGATCCGCTCCAGAACGGCAGCGGCGGCCCCGGGTACACGGTCGTCGAGCCGCCGCCGCGCAACGCCACCTACCGGATGGGGACGGTCGCGATGGCGAAGCCGCCGGTCGCGCCGAACGGGCAATCCGGCAGCCAGTTCTTCGTGGTGACCGCCGCGGACGCGGGCCTACCGGCGAATTACGCCATCCTTGGGAAGGTGAGCTCCGGCTTCGACGTCGTGAAGAAGATCGGGATGCTCGGCGATCCCGCGAGCGGCGGTACCGGCACCCCGCTCGCGACCGTCCTCATCCGGCACATCAGCCTGAGCGGGGGATAGGGGCTCGGCATGGCACGCATCGGCTGTGGCGAAGCGGCTCCGGACTTCGAGCTTCCCGGGACCGGCCGCCGCACCTACAGGCTCCCGGACTGCCGGGGCGGGTGGCTCGTGCTCGCCTTCTATCCCGGCGACTTCACGCCGGTGTGCACCCGCCAGTTCTGCTCGTATCGCGACGCAGCCGACCGGCTCGACGAGCTGGACGCGACGGTCTGGGGGATCTCGCCGCAATCGGTCGACTCGCACGAGCGATTTCGCTCCAAGTACGGGCTGACCGTTCCGCTGCTGGCCGATCCCGATCGCGATGTCATTCGCGCGTACGGCGTGCTCGGGCCTGGAGGGCTCGTGCGGCGTTCGATCTTCGTCGTCGATCCAGAGGGCATCGTCCGCTACCGCCACATGGCGCTGCTCGGCCTGCATTACCGCGACGTGGACTCACTCGGCGACGCCCTGGACCGGGTTCGCTCTCAAGCCGCGGCCTGATCCCGTGGCCCGGATGGAGGCCCCGCTGGAGTGGACGGTGGACGGTCCCGCCGGAGGTCTCGCGGCGGAGTCGATGGGGGACGGGCCGCCGGTGGTCCTGCTTCACGGCGTCAGCGCGACCCGCAGCTATGTCGTGCACGGTTCGAAGGCGCTCGCCCGCGCGGGCTGCCGCCAGGTGACCTACGACGCGCGCGGCCACGGCCGCTCCGATCCGGCTCCGCCCGATCGCGGGTACGGCTATCCGGACCTCGTCGCGGACCTCGACGCCGTCGTCGCAACCGCGGTCGGCGACCGCCGCTTCGTCCTCGGAGGCCATTCGATGGGCGCCCACACGGCCGTCTCGTACGCGATCGAGAACGCCGACCGCCTCGCTGGCCTGGTCGTCATCGGGCCGGCCTATATGGGCTTCGTCGACGACGAGGCGCTCGCCGGGTGGGACAGGCTCGCCGACGGCCTCGAGCGGGGGGGAGTGGACGGGTTCATGGAGGCCTACGATCACGGGCTCGATCCGGCCTGGCGGGAGACGGTGCTTCGATTCACCCGCGAGCGGATGACCGAGCACCGTCACCCCGAGGCGGTTGCGCGGGCCCTGCGCGAGGTGCCGCGCTCGAAGCCGTTCGAGGCGATGTCCGAGCTCGAGTTCGTCGACGTGCCCTCGCTGGTCGTCGCGAGCCGCGACGATGCCGACCCGGGCCACCCGTACACGGTGGCGGCGGCGTACGCGCAGAGCCTCCCGAGGGCGCGGTTCGTCAGCGAGGACGAGGGCTCCTCACCTCTCGCATGGCAGGGAGGCCGGCTCTCACGCGAGATCGCCGGCTTCGGCGAATCGGCCGAGGTCCGCTCCCGATTGGGCTAGAGCGGACGGCCCTGGACCTGCCGCGACCGCCGGCGGGCGGCTCGGCCACGCCGGCCCGTATGCTTTTGGGGCGATGATCGACGACGGTCCCGCGATCCACTACTCAGCCGTTCCGCGAGGAACTCCCGTGTACGACTCCGACGGGAACGAGATCGGCACCGTCGATCGGGTGCTCGACAACTACCGCGAGCACATCCTCGACGGGTTCGTGATCCGGATGGCGAAGCACGGGCTCCGCTTCGTCGACGCGCCGGAGGTGGCACGCACCGCCGAGCGGGGTGTCACGCTGACCATCACCACGGCCGAGGCAGAGGCTTTGCCGCCCCCGCCCGACGGCGGGACCGTGATCCGGCCGAGCCTCGGATCCAGCACGCTCGGACGCCTGTTCGGCGGCCGCAAGCGCCAGTAGCAGTCGGCGCTAGGGCGGATCGCCGCAGAGGATCCACTCGCCATTCGAACCCCGCTCGAGCAGGTTACGATCGGTCAGCCCGCGGAGGGCGAGGGTGACGGTGGGGCGGCGCGCTCCGACGAGATCGGCCAGCGTCTGATGAGAAAGCCTGAAGGGGAGCACGGCACCTCCCTTGGCCTTCCGCCCCCAGAGCTCGGTGAGCTGCCAGAGGAGCAGCAGCAACCGCTCCTCGACGCCGACCGTGTTCGCGATGGCGGCGCTCACGGCGATCCGCCGCGATCGGCTCAGGGCGCGCCCCGTGAGCGCTTCGAGCAGCTCCGGAAAATGCCTGACCTGGGCGGCGAAGCTCTCGTCGAGCACCGCGATCGAGGTCGGCTCGATCACCGTCCACACCACCTGAGAGAACGATGGCGAGTCCTCCTGCCACGGACTGAAGAGATCGCCGCGTCCCAGCAACTCCAGGCTGCGGCCGCGATCGGGCACGACGACGCGCCGGCCCACGAGTCCGTCGAGCACGATGTACCCGAGATGTGTTCCGGAAGGCTCCCCCGCCGGCTGCCACGGGCCGCGCTGAAGCTTCACGGCGGAGGCCCATAGGCGATCGATCGGCCGGCCCTCGGCGGTGCGCACGAGCCGCGCGAACTCACTATCTCGCTCCAGAAGGTCGACGCGTTCACCGTTCACGCCGTTGACGGCGGTCTGGTAGCTGCCTAACTCCACCCGTAGCACCTACCCTGGATGTACGCTAGAAAACCGTTTGACGCGCAAGCTTGACGGCGGCGCGCACGGAGAGCGTGGCTACAGCGGAAGAGACATCCAGGTCCGGCAGCCTCAATCGGGAGATCTCCCGTGCGATGGTCGCTCTGTTCAAGGAGGCGACGGGCCGCGGCCCGGGCCGAGCCCGCACCTACATCGAGGACGGACTCGTGGTGACGGTGCTCCACGACACCATGACCAAGGCGGAGCGCACGCTGAAGGACGAGAACCTCGAGGATCACGTCCGCAGCCTCCGCCGCATCTTCCAGGGGACCTTCAGGGACGAGGCGATCGCGGTGGTCGAGCGTCTCACCGAGAGGAAGGTCCTGGCCTTCCTCAGCGACCACGCCGTCGACCCGGATTACGCCGTTGAGGCCTTCATCCTGGAGCCTGGGCTCGAGAACGGACGCCCCAACGGGGATGACGCCTGAGCCCGTTTTGCTGACAGGGAGCGGGGTAGCAGTTCGCTAACATCGCACCCGGTCACGCGAGCTCGCCAAGGCCCCGTGATCCGACAGCAGCGGATAAGCCGCGAGGGGCCCACATCACGTGTGTGGCGTGCGCCCAAGCGCGCGGTTCCCCGCCCGTTCCAGTGGCTTCAGAGGCCTCTTTTTCTGGAGGAGGAAAGGGCACATGTCGACCAGTACACGCACCCAGCGCAGCGCTGGACAGCGATCCGGAGAGCGCAACGGGCGGCCGCCGGGCGACAGCGTCGACGTCACGAACGCGATCAGGATGGACGAACACCTCGCTGACGAGAATGACCTGCTCCGCCAGTACGCGGAAACGCATGACCCCAGGCTCAAGGAAGAGCTGGTCAGGCGCTTTCTGCCTCTTGCGCGGTCGCTGGCGCTGCGCTACCGAGGCGCCTCGGAGCAGCTCGACGACCTGATCCAGGTGGCCAGCCTCGGGCTCGTCAAGGCCCTTGACGGCTTCGATCTCGAACGGGGGCGCTCGTTCATCGCCTATGCCGCCCCAACCATCCTGGGTGAGCTCCGCCGGCACTTCCGCGACCGTGTCTGGGAGCTGCGGCTCCCGCGCGGCCTCCAGGAACGGACGATGGCCGTGCAGGAGGCGGCGCAGAAGCTCGCCGAGGAGCTCGGCCATACGCCGACCGTGCCTCAGATCGCCGAGCGGCTGGAGCTGAGCGACGAGGAGGTCTCCGAGGCCCTCCAGGCCGAGGAGGCCCGCAGGACGCTGTCACTCGACGTCCCGCGTAGCCGCGAGGACGCCGAGTCGGTGCCGATGGTGGAGACGGTCGGCGCGACCGACAGCGGCTATGACCGCGTCGAGGCCCAGTTTGCGGCCGAGGGCGCTCCGCTCACCGACCGTGAGCGGACCGTGCTCCGACTCCGGTTCGAGGAGGACCTGAACCAGTACGAGATCGGCCAGCGGCTCGGCGTCTCTCAGATGCAGATCTCGCGCATCATGCGCAAGGCGCTGCGGAAGCTCCTCGACGCGGTCCAGGCCGACGGCCCTCCGGGCACGGAAGACACCAGCTCCTCGTAGGCGCCGTTTTTCCTCCGCGGGCCCGAGGTAGCCGCGCGGGGTCGGGCGCGGCCGATTCATCCCACGCCGTGCGGCGTCGTTGCGAGCGCTGCGGTTTAGGGCAGACATGCCTTGGGTTTAGGGGAGACATGCCTTGGGTATGGAGGCAGCGTCCGCGATACGCGCGCGGGGACAACATTGCGAGGAGCTGCGTGGGTGCATATCTCGGGGGCTCGAGGCCCGTCGCGGCCTGAGGCGTTCATTCGCGAGGCCGCGATTTGAGGAGGGCCGCGTGGGTCGGTACCGGCTTGGTGGCCGTCCTGTTCGTCGCCGGCTGTGGAAAGCAGTCGACGCTCTCGCCACACAGCCCGGACGCGAACGGCATCGCCGTTCTTTGGTGGTGGATGCTCGGCATCGGAGCGGTCGTGTTCTTCGGCGCCGTCGCCCTCCTGGTGCTCGGGTGGGTAAGGCGCGATCGCCCGGGTCTGCCGCTCGTCGGCCAGCGAGAGGGAGTCAATACGGGCCTGGTGATCACGTTCGGAATGGTCATCCCCGTAGTCGTGCTCGTGGCCCTGTTCGGGGTCGCGGACCTCTGGCTCGTTCAGAAGACCGCCCCGCCGGCCCCCGGATCAACGGCGATGACGGTTCGAGTGATCGGCCACCAGTGGTTCTGGGAGGTGCGCTATCCGGGGACCGGCGTGGTGACCGCGAACGAGGTTCACATCCCGGCCCGCGCCCGCGTGCAGGTGGTCGCCACGACCGATGACGTCATCCATTCCTTCTGGGTGCCGGAGCTGAATCGAAAGATCGACATGATCCCGGGCCAGACGAACCGGGTGCTGCTCTACGCCAACCAGCCGGGCGTCTACCGGGGGCAGTGCGCGGAGTTCTGCGGCCTTCAGCACGCGCACATGGCGATGAAGGTGTTCGCGCAGCCGCCGAAGGTGTTCCACGCATGGCTCACGGGTCAGGAGAAGCCCGCAGCGCAACCGGCGACCGCGCATCAACGTGACGGAGAGCGGGTGTTCCTCGGCAACGCGTGCGCCAGTTGCCACACGATCCGTGGCACCTCGGCGCAGGGCACGATCGGGCCCGACCTGACCCATGTGGCCAGCCGGGAGACGCTGGCCGCAGCGACGATCCCGAACACGCCGCGGGAGCTCCAGCGGTGGATCGAGAACCCGCAGCACATCAAGCCCGGCAACAAGATGCCGGCGCTCGACCTGAGCAAATCCGACTTCCGAGCCCTGCGCGCCTACCTCGACCACCTCCACTAGGCATGGCCATCGCAGTCCCGAAATCCGCCGAGCCCCGTATCGACCGCCTCGAGCGGATCTGGAAGGAGCGCCCGGGCCTGATGGGGTGGCTCACGACGGTCGACCACAAGCGAATCGGCCTGATGTTCCTGTTCACCGCGCTTGCCTTCTTCACCGCCGGCGGCGTCGAGGCGCTGCTGATCCGCACCCAGCTGCTGACGCCCGACAACACCGTGCTCGGGCCCAGCGGCTTCAACGAGGCCATGACCATGCACGGGGTCACGATGATCTTCCTGTTCGTCGTGCCGATCTCGATCGGGGCGTTCGGCAATTACCTGGTCCCGCTGATGATCGGGGCCCGGGACATGGCGTTCCCGCGGCTGAACGCGCTCTCCTACTGGATCTTCCTCGCGTCCGGAATCTTCATGTACGTGGGCGTGTTCTCCGGCAACGCGCCCTCGGCCGGCTGGTTCGACTACGTCCCGCTCGCGGAGCGGACATTCAGCCCGGGGCCGGGGATCGACTTCTACGCGCTCGGGCTGATCTTCACCGGCCTGTCGTCGACAGCGACAGCGATCAACCTGATCGTCACGATCTTCAAGCTGCGAGCCCCGGGGATGGCGATCAACCGGATGCCGCTGTTCTGCTTCGCGTTCCTGGCCGTCGCCTTTGCGCTGGTGTTCGCGCTCCCGGCCCTGACCTGCGCGCTCGTGTTCCTGGAGTTCGACCGGCTCCTGGGCTTCCAGTTCTTCAACGTCGCCAACGGTGGCGACACGATTCTGTGGCAGAACCTCTTCTGGATCTTCGGACACCCCGAGGTCTACATCATCATCCTGCCGGCATTCGGGATCGCGACCTCGATCATCCCGACGTTCGTTCGCCGCCGAATGGTGGCCTTCCCGCTGGTCGCCCTGGCGGAGATCCTTGTGGCCCTCATCGGATTCGGCGTGTGGGCGCATCACATGTTCGCGGTCGGTCTTTCGCAGGTCACGACGGTCTACTTCGCCGCCGCAAGCCTGATCATCGTCATCCCGAGTGGCATTCAGTTATTCGCCTGGATAACCACCATCCTGACCGGGACGCCCCGATACAAGACCCCGCTGCTCTGGATCATCGGCTTCATCGTCCTGTTCATCATCGGCGGCCTGTCCGGGATCACGTTCGCGGCGATCCCCTTCGACCAGCAGCTCACCGACACCTACTACGTGGTGGCGCACTTCCACTACGTCATCTTCGGCGCCGCCGTGTTCCCGATCATCGGCGGCTTCTTCTACTGGTTCCCGAAGGTCACGGGGCGCATGTACGACGAGCGATGGGGGCAGGCGAGCTTCTGGGTCACCTTCGTCGGGATGAACCTGACGTTCTTCCCGATGCACATCGTCGGCCTCCTGGGCATGCCGAGGCGGCAGTACACCTATCCGCCGGACCTGGGATGGACGGGCTACAACCTGATCGAGTCGATCGGGGCCTACGTGCTCGCCGCCGGGCTCCTCATGGTGGCGGCGAACCTCTTTGTCAGCTGCTTCCGCGGAGCGCGGGTGGGGAACGATCCCTGGGGGGGCGACACGCTCGAGTGGTCCACCACCTCGCCGCCCCCGCCGTACAACTACGCGGTGATCCCCAAGGTCACGAGCCCGTACGCCATGTGGGATCGCGAGGATCGCGAGGCCGACGTCGAGAACCTCGCGGCCGGGGAGAAGGTCCTGGAGCAGGGGCACGAAACGGTCGCTGTCACCACCGTCGACGCCGAGTGGGACGAGATCCTCGAGATGCCGTCTTCCTCTCCCTGGCCGCCGGTGCTCGCCCTGGCGATCAGCGGCGTCTTCGCCATGGTCATCCTGAAGCAGTGGATCGCTGCCGGGGTGTTCTGTGTCGCGGCCTTCGCAGTCCTGGCGGCCTGGCACGGGAAGGAGCCGCAGGAGGGATGAGCGACGTCACCCGCAGCATGAAGGCGACCGACGCCGGCCTCGCAGCGCGGGTCGAGCGCAGTCGCCGCTCGGTCCCGAGCGGGTGGTGGGGGATGGCCCTCCTGATCGCCACCGAATTCACGCTCTTCGGGTCGCTGATCGCGTCGTACTTCTACCTGCGCTTCCAGGTCTCCACCTGGCCCCCGACCGGAATCGATCCGCCGTCGGTGACCCTCCCGACCGTCTTCACAGGGATGCTGGTCGCCGCGTGTGTTCCGGTGTACGGCGCGGTCCAGATGGCGCGCGCCGGACGCCGGCCCGCCGCATGGGGCTTGCTGGCCGTCGCGTTCGCCGTGCAGGCCGCCTATCTCGGGCTTCAGCTGTGGCTGTTCGTCGACGATATGGGCACCTTCAGCCCCACCGGGACGGCGTACGGATCCATCTACTTCACGCTGCTGGGGATCCACCACGTCCACGTGGCTGTGGGGCTCCTCCTCGACCTCTGGCTACTGGGAGTCCTCGCCTTCGGCCTCACGAACTACCGCCTCCTCGCGCTCCGGGTCATCGCGATGTACTGGTACTTCGTGGCGGCTGTCGCCGTCCTCGTCCTCGTGACGCAGCTCTACCCGTCGCTATGAGGCTCGCCCCGCCCAGGTCCGCTGCGTCACCGATCATGTGGTTCGCCGTGCTCGGCGCGCCCCTGGCGTGGGGCCTGGAGTTCGCGGTCGGGTACTGGATGACCCAGACCGGCTGCAGCGTGCCGGGGGAGCGATGGGGAGTCGACGTGGACGCCTGGGGCATCGTCCTCACGGCCATCGCGTTCGTCATCGCGGCTGCCGCCGGGTTGACGGCCCTGGCGATGTTTCGCGGCACCGCCGATGCGGACAAGGACGACCCCCCGCCGCCGGGTCGCGTGCACTTCCTGGCCACGGTGGGCATGACGGTCACTGTTCTGTTCCTGTTCATCATCGTCATGACCGGGCTCGGCGTGGTGATCCTGCCGGACTGTCATCAGTCATGAGCGCCCCCGCGACAGGGAGCCCGCGAGAGGCACGCCGTCGCCGGCGCTGGATGTCCTGGGCGGCGACGGCCGGCCTGACCGTGGCGCTCGCCTTCGCGGTGGTTGCCCTGGCGCAGCCGCCGAGCGGCATCGTGCATCCGAGCGGCGAGGCAAAGATGTCAACGCATGAGCTGGGGGCGCAGCTCTTTGCGGGCAACTGCGCCTCGTGTCATGGCTCGCTCGGTCAGGGAATCTCCTCGCCGCGGCCCAACACCGGGGCCGGGGACATCACGGGCCTGGGGCCCGATCTGCGAGGGGTTGGCGCGCTCGCCCCCGATTTCTACCTGCGGACGGGGCGCATGCCGCTCAGCACGCCCTACGAGACGCCGGAGCGCCACCCACCCTTCTTCGACAATCGCGAGATCAGGGCGATCGACACCTACGTCGCGTCCTTGAAGAAGGGGCCACCGATACCCCATCCGCATCCGGGTGGCCAGAACCTGGCGAACGGTCTCCACCTGTTCACCCAAAACTGCGCCGGATGTCATCAGGTCGTCGGCGAGGGCGGCTACGTGACCGACACAAAGGTCCCGGTGCTTCAGCACGCCACCCCGCGCGAGATCGCGGAGGCCGTGCGAATCGGTCCCTACCTCATGCCGAGCTTTTCCAGGCACGACATCTCGAACCACGACCTGAACGCGATCGTCGCGTACGTGCGCCAGACGCGCCACCCGGACGACGCGGGCGGCCTCGGTATCGGGCACATAGGTCCCGTGCCGGAGGGGATGGTGGCGTGGGCGGTGGCCGGATTCGTCCTGGTCGGAATCTGCGTGTTGCTCGGCGCCCGCATGAGGAAGTCATGAGAGGGGGACCGGGGTGAGCGCAGCCGGGCGAGCGATCATGCGGGCGCTGACGTGGGTCTGGCGCGCGGTCGTCGTCAGCGCGGCGCTGCTGGCCACCATTCGGCCTCGCCGGCGGGAGCGGATCGTCGCGGAGGGCGACCCGGCGCCGCGCGCGGAGCTCGTCGTGATCGCCCTGCTGCTCGGAGTGGCGGCCTTCGCGGTGATGTTCGTGGTCATCTACGCGTCCGGCTGGGGAGGTCAGACGCAGTTGCTCGGGCTCGCCATCGGTGGCGCCTTTGCACTGCTCGCCACCGCGCTGACGGTCGCCTCCAAGCACCTCGTGGTCGAGGAGGAGATCGAGGAGGACTACCCGCAGGCCGGGGATCGCGAGGAGCAGGAGAAGGTCATCCAGATCGTCGAGGAGAGCGGCAGCCGCTTCACGCGCAAGCGCCTTCTCCAGGGCGCCGCCGGAGCGGCCGGGGTCGCCCTCGGCGCCGCGCTCGCGGTCCCGGCGGTCTCGCTGGGTCCCGTGTTCGACACCGAGTCCCTCTACTACTCGCCGTGGAACCGCGGGCGCCGCGTCGTGGACGAGGACGGCAAGCCGTACCGGGCCGACGACATCACGACCGAGGCCTTCTACACGGGGTATCCGGAGAACGTCGACCACGAGGTGCTCGCAGCGCCAATCGTGATCGTGCGCGTCGATCGCTCGCAGCTCCACCTGCCGGCGGGGCGCGGGGACTGGGCCCCGCGGGGGATCGTGGCCTATTCGAAGATCTGCACGCACGCGGCCTGCGCGATCTCCCTCTACCGGACGCCGCTGTTCCGACCGACCGCGCCAGATCGGGCGCTGGTCTGCCCGTGCCACTACTCCACCTTCGACCCGGCGACCGGCGGCACAGTGATCTTCGGCCCGGCGGGACGCGACCTGCCCCAGCTGCCACTGATGATCGACGGGGCGGGCGAGCTGCGCGCCGCGGGCGACTACTCCGGCCCCGTGGGCCCCTCGTTCTGGGGCGTTCGCTCAGGGAGGCCGGTGTAGTGCTCCGAGGAGTCGTCCGGTCCCTCGACGAGCGTTCCGGCGCGGCGCCGTTTGCGCGCAAGACGCTGCGCTACCTCTTCCCGGACCATTGGTCGTTCCTCCTGGGGGAGGTGGCGCTCTATGCATTCATCGTCCTGGTGGGGACGGGCGTCTACCTGACCCTGTTCTTCCACCCGAGCACCGCGACCACGACCTACCACGGCTCGTACGCGCCGCTTCAGGGGATGCAGATGACGGAGGCATACAAGTCCGTCGTCGACATCTCGTTCGACGTCAAGGCGGGGCTGCTGATCCGGCAGACACATCACTGGGCCGCCGATGTGTTCGTCGCGGCGATCGTCCTGCATCTGATGCGCATCTTCTTCACCGGCGCGTTCCGCAAGCCGCGGGAGCTCACCTACGTGATCGGCGTGCTCATGCTCATGCTCGCGCTGCCCGAGGGGTATCTGGGCTACTCGCTCGCCGACGACCTGCTGTCAGGGATGGGGCTCGCCATCGGCTATGCGGTGGCGCTCTCGGTTCCCCTCGTCGGGGCAAATCTCGCTCTTCTCCTCTGGGGTGCGCCGTTCCCGGGCGATCCGAGCTTCTGGTCGCGGATGTACGTCGCGCACGTCTTCATCTTCCCGATCCTGATCGGCGGCCTACTGGCCCTTCACCTCACCCTGGTGGCGTCGCGCCACCACACGCAGTTTCGACGTCAGAAGGAGCAGGGCGATCGCAGGCTTCTCGGGGTACCGACGTTTCCGGGCCAGGCACCGCGCTCGCTCGCGCTCTTCTTCGCGGTCGCGGCGGCCCTCTTCCTGCTGGGCGGGCTGGTGCAGATCAACCCGATCTGGCTTTGGGGCCCGTACCACGTCGGGAGCAGCACCAATGGAGCGCAGCCCGACTGGTACCTAGGCTGGCTGATCGGCGCGCTGCGCCTGGTCCCGAGCTTCGACGTCGTGCTCGGAAACCGCACCCTGGTTCCGAACCCGTTCTGGGGCGGAGCCCTGTTTCCCCTCGTCGTGTTCGCGGCGATCCTGGCCTGGCCATGGCTGGAGCGCCGGGTCACCGGGGATCGCCGGGCTCACAACGCGCTCGACCGACCTCGCGACGCGCCGTGGCGCACCGCGGTCGGCGCGGGCTTCCTCGCCTGGGTGTTCCTGATCTTCTTCGCCGGCGCAGCCGACCGCGTGTACGTCTTCCTCGGGATCAGCTACGTATCGCAGATCTGGGCCTACCGCGGCCTGGTGTTCGTGCTACCGGTCGTCGTGGTGCTGGTCACCCGCAAGGTCTGCCTGGCGCTCCAGCGCGCTGAGGAGATCGAGGCCGGGCAAGAGGAGGCTGAGCACGAGGCCGAGGAGGCCGCGAAGGCGCAGACCGCCCCTACGTAGTCGCGCATGGGGGGCCGGGTCGAGGCCGTCTGAAGCGGATCGCTCTGGTCAGCGAGCCGACAGACGAAACGTAATGGATGCGATTGCGGGTACTGCTTGAACATGGATCGGCGAAAGACGAGCGAGGGGCGGGTGGTTGTGGTGACCGGGGCGACCTCCGGCATCGGGCGCGCGATCGCGAAGGAGTTCGCGGTCCGCGGCGACTCGGTTGCGCTGCTGGCACGGGGCCGTGAGGGCCTCGACGGCGCCAAGCGCGATGTCGAGCGAGCGGGCGGGAGAGCATTGGCGCTGCCGACGGACGTGGCCAATCCAGACCAGGTGGAGTCCGCGGCGGAGGCGACCGAGGAGGCGCTCGGGCCGATCGACGTCTGGGTCAACGACGCGATGACGACCATCTTCGGCGAGTTCCTCGACATCTCCACGGACGAGTTCCGGCGCGCGACCGAGGTCACCTACCTGGGGGCGGTCTGGGGGACCCGTGCGGCGCTTCGCCGGATGGCGGAGCGTGACCGGGGCACGATCGTCCTCGTCGGCTCCGCGATGGCCTACCGAGGTATTCCACTCCAGGCCCCGTACTGCGGCGCCAAGCACGCGGAGAAGGGCTTCTTCGAGTCCCTGCGGTGCGAGCTCCGGCACCGGAAGTCGAACGTCCACCTGACCATGGTCCAGCTGCCTGCCCTGAACACTCCCCAGTTCGATCACTGCGAGACCAAGATGCCCAACCAGCCCATGCCGGTGCCTCCCATCTACCAGCCCGAGGTCGCGGCGCGCGCGGTCGCGTGGGCCGCGGATCATCGGCGGCGCGAGGTCTACGTGGGCTTCCCCTCCGTGTACACGATCCTCGGCAACAAGCTCGGGCCGTGGCTCGCGGAGCGCTACCTGGCGCGGACCGCCTACGACTCCCAGCAGGTGGACGGCCAGCCGGTGGGGGAGAGGCCCAGCAACCTGTTCGCGCCGCTCGAGGAGGATCCGGGCGCCCATGGGCGCTTCGACGAACAGGCCCATTCGCGCTCGCCTCAGCTCTTCCTGACGAAGAACCGGCGCTGGCTCGGGCTCGGAGCGGCAATGGCCGGCGCCGGGGCGGCGGCGGCTGGACTGCTCGCACGCGGCCGCCCTAGGCGTTGAGGGCCGCGTACCGGCCGAGAATGTACGGCCATCCCGCGTCGGAGGCCAACGCCTCCCGATAGCCGGCGGCGCCGGAGCCGTGGCGCTCGAAGCGCGCGTGCTCGAGCTCGACGCGAGTGTCGGTCCCCTCCGTTTTCGCGAATCGCACCGTCACCACACTGGCGCGACGCGGATCCGGGACGGGCTCGCGAGCGGGACCGATTTGCCAGGTGAATGCCAGCCAGCCCGGCGGCTCGAGCTCGAGGACCCGTCCCCAGTCGCAGCGAAAGCCGTCTGGCCCGCGCTCCAAGCACATCCCTCCCTCGCGCGGCTCGATGCGTATCTCCTCGAGCACGTCCCCGGACCACGTGTACTCCGGCGGCCACCATTCGTGCAGGCCGCGGAGGAAGCGGTCGAATGCCCTCTCGATGGGGAGGCTGATGGCCACGCTCTCTCGAATCGGCGGGACGGGTGAGTTCGCGCTCATTCCGGCTCCGCCTCGCCCTCGAGCGCCACCCCGATGATCGTCGCGGCGTTGATCAGTGCCAGGTGCGACAGCGCCTGGGGAAAGTTCCCAAGCAGGTCGCCCGTGCCAGGGTCCACCTCCTCTGACATCAGGCCGACGTCGTTCGCGATCTCGATCGCGTGCTCCATCAGCTCGCACGCGCCGTCCAGGTCGCCCGACCGCGCCAATCCCTCGGCAACCCAGAACGAGCAGGCGACGAATGCGCCCTCCTCGCTCTCCATCCCGCTGTACCGGTAGACGTGCGGGCCGGTCATGAGCTCGCGTCGGATCGTCGCGAGCGTGCGTTCGAAGCGCTCGCCCGCGACGTCCGCGTAGCCCATGCGACCCATGAGGAGCGTCGCGACGTCGACGTCGTCGGTGTCGGGATGCTGCGTGTAGCTCCCGCGCTGCTCCGACCAGCAGCGCTCCTCCACCCATCGAGCCACCCGATCCCGCTGGTTCGCGTAGCGGTGCCGGCGCCCCTCGTCGGGGAGCTGTCCGTTGGCGACCAGGCGAGCCGCCCGGTCGAATGCCAGCCAGCAGCCCATCTTCGATGCGGTGTAGTGCCTGCGGTCGGGCAGCTCCCAGATGCCCGAATCCTCGTTCGTCCAGATCTGGGCCAGGAGATCCGCGCTCTCGGCCAGCCGCCGGCCGGTGTTCGCGTCGAGCCGGTTTCCCAGCCGGGTGTAGAGCCAGGCGGTGTGCAGCAGGTCTCCATAGGCGCCGAGCTGGAGCTGGCCGGCGGCATCGTTGCCGTCCCGAACCGGCTGGCTCCCGAGGTAGCCGCGAAGCGGTAGCTCCAGCTCGTGCTGCAGGACCTCGCCACTGAGGCGATAGATGGGCTGGACCCTCGGATGGGTGTCCTCGAGGGCGTCGAGCAGCCAGGCGAGCGCTCCGTGAGCCGGCTCGCGGAGCCCGCAGTGAAGGAGGGCGTTCAGCATGAAGGCGGTGTCGCGCGGCCAGGCATGCCGATAGTCGTAATTTCGGTTGCCTCCGATTCGCTCCGGTAGGGATGTGGTGGGGGCGGCGATCAGGGCACCCGAGGGCGCGCTCAGCAGGCGCAGCGCCAGCAAGCTGCGCTCCACGGCCTCGCGCCAGGGACCGGCGTAGTCGTGAGCGCCAAGCCACTCCCGCCAGGCGGCGGCCGTCCTGTCGACCCGGTCCTCCACCTCGTCGCGCTCCGGACGAGGGAGCGGCTCACCCATCGGCGTATACACGAGTGCGAGGGTTGCCGTCTCACCCTGGCGGAGGCGAGCCTTCCCGCTGACGGAGCGCTCGGAGTGAAGTGCCCGCCAGGGCTCCCACGCGAGTATTCCGAGCTGTCCGGCCGGCGAGGCCGCGTGAAAGAACCCTTCGTCGATCGCGTCGACCGAGTGGCCAGCGGTTCCGTATCCGAACCGTGGCGAGACCTCCCAGCCCATCGCGACGTTCCCGTCCAGGCACTCCACCCGCCGCACGAGCTCGTGCCAGGGGAGGAGCCGACCGCCGTCCGTAGTGATCGCATCCGTCACCCGGACGGAGCCATCGCTCGTCCGGAAAGTCGTCTCGAGGACATTCGTGTTCTCGACGTAGCGCTGCTCGCTCTCGAAGTCTCCGGCGGGCGCCAGGGTGAATCCGCCCGCGGAGTCGGGATCCAGCAGCGAGCCGAAGATGCTCCCCGAGTCGTGCGCGGGCCAGCACAACCAGTCGATGCCACCGTCCCTCGCCACCAGCGCCACGGCTCGCCCATCGCCGATCGCACCGTAGTCCTGAATGGGCGCGTAGCCATCCACCCTCACCGGGGCCCGCAAGCAGCGGTCGCCGGACGCCAGCGCGACCACCTCAGCGCCGGCCAAGCCATGCGGCCACGCCCGCCGTCGCGCCGGCGCCGGCCAGGGCACCGGCGGCGATCCAGGCAAACCGCCGGCGTCGCAACTCAGGCGGAGCCTGCGGGCGGTTCTCGTAATAGGCGTCCTCGGGCTTGCCCGGCGCCCAGCCTTCCGGCCCGCGCTCGCGCGCCATCTTCATGACCTGAGCGACGTGGAGCGCTCGACGGCCCACCTGCGCCTGCTCGATCTGGGTCTTGCAGGAAAAGCCGTCGGCCACCACGACCGTCTCATCCCCGGCCTCCCTCACGGCGGGCAGCAACGACTGCTCGCCGCACTGCATCGAGATCTGCCGCTTTCCGTCCTCGAAGCCCCATGAGCCGGCGAGCCCGCAGCAGCCACCCGACACCTGTTCGACCTCCATCCCCATTCGCTCGAGCAGCTTCTCCTCCGGGTCGAGCCCGCCCGTGGCCTTGTGGTGACAATGGCCCCAGAGGAGTGCCTGGTGCGCGAGCTTCGGCATCTCGACGTCGTGCTCGGTGAGGAACTCGCTCCAGTGATAGGAGCATTCGCGCATTCGCGCGGCGTCATCGTCGTGGGGCAGCAGGTTGACCAGCTCGTCCTTGAACACGGCAAGGCAGCTCGGCTCCATGCCCACGATCGGCGTGCCGGCTCGGATCTCCTCGCGGAAGGTGTCGAGGACGTTTCTCAGATAGCGCTCGGCGAGGTCGAGGAAGCCATAGTCGTAGAGCGGGCGCCCACAGCAGACGTGCTTCTCCGGCATGACCACGTGCCAGCCCGCGGCCTCCAGGGCCTCCACGGACGCCACGCCTACGTCGGTGTGGAAGTGGTTGTTGAAGGTGTCCGGGAAGAGGACCACCCGAGGGCCTTCGGGGTTCACGGTGCCGCGGCGGGCGAACCACTGCTGGAGCGTGATCGGAGCGAACTCCGGGATGTCGCGCCCCCGGTCCATCCCGGCAACGAGCTTCGCCAAGCGCGACAGACCGGGCGTTTGGGTGAGGAAGTTCACGACCTCCGGGATGCGCGACCCGATCCGCGCCGCCTGGTCGATGAGGCCGAAGGCGTATGCGTAGCGCGGGCGCCAGCGGCGCGCCGACTTGTAGTGGTGATACAGGAACTCCGCCTTGTAGGTGGGCATGTCCACGTTCACCGGGCAGTCGTTCGTGCAGCCCTTGCACGCCAGGCAGAGGTCGAGAGCCTCTTCGACCTCCTTGCTCTGCCAGCCGTCGGTGATGACCTCGCCGCGCAGCATCTCCCACAACAGGCGCGCCCGCCCTCGCGTGGTGTGCTTCTCCTCGCGGGTGACCATGTAGCTCGGGCACATCACCTGCTCGGTGTCGGGCACGCGGCACTTGCCGACGCCGACGCAGCGCAGCGTCGCGTGGGCGAAGTCGCCGTCATCCTGCTTGTAGGCGAACTTCACCGGTGGCCGAGCCGGGTTGTCGTCGGGCCCGAGCTTGAGGTTGGCATCGATGGGATACGGATCGACGACCTTGCCGGGATTCATCATGCGGTCCGGATCCCAGATCTCCTTGAACTCGCGGAACGCGTTCACGAGCTCGTGCCCGTACTGCTTGACGAGGAGCTCGGCCCGCTGCTGGCCGTCGCCGTGCTCGCCGGACAGCGACCCCCCATAGGAGATGCACAGGTCGGCGGCCTCGTTCATGAATCGCCGGTACTCGTCCAACCCACCGGCGTGCCGCAGGTCGAAGCTGATCCGCGAGTGGATGCAGCCCTCGCCGAAGTGCCCGTAGGTCGAGCCGACCAACCCGTACCTGTCGTAGAGCTCGCGCAGGTCCTTCAGGTACGGCCCGACCTTCTCGGGCGGCACCGCCGAATCCTCCCACCCGGGCCAGTGATCCCTTCCGGAGGGGGGAAAGGCGGTGGCGCCGAGGCCGCCCTCGCGCAGCTCCCAGATCTGGCCGCTGTTGCCACCCTCCTGCTGGCTGCGAACGACGGCGATGCGGCTCGGGTCGTACTTCCTCTTCCCGGTGAGCCAATCGTGGAACTCCTGGGCCCGCTCCTCCGATTCCTCGGCGGTGTCGGCCCCGAACTGCACGAGGAGCCATGCGTCGCCATGGTCGGCCTCCGGCAGCTCGGAGATCGCGTCGACGTGCATGTCCTGCTCCTGCTCGTCGTGGATCAGCTGCTTGTCGAGCCCCTCGAGCCCGATCGGCCTGAAGCGCTCGATGATCTCCTGGACGTCGTCTCCGGCGCGAGAGAGGTCGTCGTATTCCACGATCACCAGGGTGCGCATGTACATCCCGGGCATCAGGATCAGCTCGACCTCCGTGCAGGTGACGCACGTGCTCTCGGTGCCGACGAGCGCGCGTGCGACGTTGAAGCCGCGCTCGGGCAGCAGCTCGTCGAGGTTGAAGCCCGAGACGCGGCGCGGCAGCTCGCTGACCGGCTTCATCCGCTCCCGGATCACGTCCGCGTAGCGGTCGCGCAGGTCGCGGAGCTTGGCGTAGATCTTGCCCTTGGGCCCGTCCTCGGCGACGATCCGCTCCAGGTCGTCCTCCTCGCCGACGCCGACCGTGAACCGGTCCCCCCGGTACGTCACGACCTCCATCGACCTCACGCAGTCGGACATCCGCGGCCCCGGCCCATAGAGCTGCGCCTGCACCGAGTGGATCCCGCACGAGTTGTTGCCGACGTTGCCGCCGATCGTGCAGCGAGAGTGGGAGGAGGGGTCGGGCCCGAAGATGAGGCCCGCCTGCTCACCCGTCTTCTCGTTGACGTGCTCGTTGATCGCGCCCGGCTGGGTCCGGACCGTGCATTGGCCTCGGTCGACGTCACCGATCCGGGTCATGTACTTGGAGGTGTCGATGATCACCGCGTGGTTGACGGTCTCCCCCGACAGGCTGGTGCCGCCGCCGCGATTGGTGATCGGGGCGCCGAACTCGGCGCAGGCGCGGTGAGTAGCGACGATGTCCTCGACGCTCTTCGGCAGCACGACCGCCAGCGGGACCTGACGGAAGTTGGAGGCGTCGTTGGCGTACATGGCGAGCGTGGCCGCGTCGAAGCGAACCTCGCCGCTCACGCCCTCGCCGAGCTTTCGCTTCAACCCGACGAGGTCGATCTGCACCTCGTCCCTGGCGGGCCCGACCCCCGGATCCGCCTTGACGTCGATCGTCCGTACGCCGTCCTTGGTCAGGGGAGGGGAGGGCATGGTCACCTCACAGGCGGAAGCGCTCCGCCTCGGATCGCTTCAACTCAAGGCCCAGCCCCGGACGCGAACGGTCCGGCACCAGGCAGCCGTCATCGGGTTCGAGCGTGCCGTCGAAGAGCATCCGCTCGATGCGCACATGGTCGTGGAAGTACTCGATGTGCTCGAGGGTCTCCATCGCGCAGCACACGTGCGCGGAGACGGCAGGGGCGCAATGCGCGGAGAACGGCATGCTGCGGCCCTTGCAGAGCGCGTCGGCGCGCAGCATGTTCGTGACCCCTCCGACGCGGGTCACGTCGGCCTGGAGGATGTCGACCGCTTCCGCTTCGAGCAGCCCGTGGAGGTACGTGAGGTCCCAGGCATACTCGCCCGCGGCGACGGCCATCCCGGCGGGACCGCGGTCACGCAGAAGCCGCAGCCCCTCGAGATCCTCCGAGGTCAACGGCTCCTCCACGTAGGTGACGCCGAGCTCGGAGCCAAGGCGCTCCATCTCCGCGAGAGCCTGCTTACGGGTCCAGGCGCCGTTCGCGTCGACCATCAACTCGACGTCGGGGCCTACCGCCTCGCGCACGATCCCCAGGCGCCCGGGGTCTTCGGCGGGGTGACGGCCGACCTTGATCTTCACGCTGCTGAAGCCGCTCGCGCGCCAGGCCGCAGCCTGGCGCCGCAGTTCGTCGTCGCTGTAGGAGGTGAAGCCGCCGCTGCCGTAGACCGGCGCGCCGCGGTGAAAGCGCGGCAAGAGGTCGGCGAGCGAAACGTCCAGGAGCCTCGCCTTCAGGTCCCAGAGGGCGATGTCCACGGCGGAGATCGCCATTGCGATCGCCCCAGGGCGCCCGGCGTTCCGGGTCTGCGTCTGCATCTCGGCCCACGCTGCCCCGGGACGCAGAGGATCGGCGCCCTCGACCACGCCGGCCAGTTTCGACTCGATCGCGGTCGCCGTGGCCGCGCTGGCGTAGGTGTACCCGAGTCCGGTTTGGTCTCCGGCCTCGACCTCGACGACGACCATCGTGGTCGAATCCCACTCGAGGGTCCCGTCCGATTCCGGCTGCGTCTCCGTCGGGACCCGATAGGCCGAGACGGTCAGCCGATCGACCTCGACGCCGCTCGGCGCCTCCGTCTCCAGAACTGTCATCGTCGGCTCCGAATCAGCGCGTGGCGAACTCGTGGAGCTTGCCCTTCAGGGACTGGCGGATGATGCGCCCCGCGTTCGGGTCGCCACTGAGCAGTGCCTTGCTCATGCTCATCGCCTGATCCATCTTGATGTGGGGTGGAAGCGGGGGAACCTCGGGGTCCGTGACCGCCTCGTAGACGACCGGACGATCCGCTGCGAGCGCCTCGTCCCAGGCATCCGCCACCTGATCGGCCGACTCAACTCGAATTCCACGTAGGCCCAGGAGCTCCGCGTACCGCGTGTAGGGGAAGTCGGGGATCACCTGGGACGCCTCGAGCTTGGGGTCACCCGACAGCACGCGCTGCTCCCAGGTCACCTGGTTCAGGTCGCGGTTGTTCAGGACCAGCACCACCAACTGTCGGTTCGACCAGCGCTCGTACTTGTCCGCGATGTCGATGAGCGCGTTGATGCCGAGCATCTGCATCGCGCCGTCGCCGAGCGCCGCCACCACCGGCCGGTCCGGATGTGCGTACTTGGCCGCGAACGCGTACGGCACGCCGGGACACATCGTCGCGAGCGTCCCCGAGAGGGCGGCCCGCATTCCCTCGCGGAGCTTCAGGTGCCGCGCCCACCAGTTCGTCGCGGACCCCGAGTCCGCGGTCAGGATGCAGCGATCCGGCAGCCGCTCGGACAGCTCGTGGAAGACGAGCTGGGGATTGATCAGGCCGTCGGATCCGGCGTCATGGGCGCGCTCGCCGAGGATGGTCCACCAGCGCTCGACGCCTTCCTCGATCTGCTCGCGCCAGGAGCGGTCGTCCTTGCGCTCGAGTTGCCGGATCAGCTCACGGAGCGTGTCGCGCGAGTCTCCGACGAGGCTGACCTCCATCGGATAGCGGATGCCGACCAGGCGACCGTCGATGTCGATCTGCACGCCGCGCGCCTGTCCCGGCTCGGGCAGCCACTCGGAATACGGGAACGAGGACCCGACCATCAGCAGGGTGTCGCAGTCGGACATCATCTCGTGCGTCGGCTTGGAGCCGAGCAGGCCGATGGGCCCGGTTACGAACGGGAGGTCGTCGGGGATCACGTCGCGGCCGTTCAGAGCCTTCGCCACACCGGCGCCCAGGCGGTCGGCCACCTCGATCACCTCGTCGGCGGCGCCGCGAGCGCCCTGGCCGATGAGCATCGCCACCTTCTCGCCCTCGTTGAGGATCTGAGCGGCGTGCTGGATCTCGTGCTGCGCCGGAATCACGCGCGGGGAGAAGTCGTTCGTCGAGGAGTACACGACGCCGTGCTCCCGCGGCGGCTCGGAGAAGTCCGCCTCCTGCACGTCCTCGGGGACGATCACGCAAGTGACGGATCGGGAGGCCTTTGCGACCTGGACGGCTCGGTCGATGAGGTGGCGAATCTGCGGTGGCGACATGCACATCTGCACGAACTCGGACGCGACGTCCTTGAACAGCACCTGCAGGTCAACCTCCTGCTGATAGTTCGAACCGAGCGAGAAGGTCTTCTGCTGGCCGACGATCGCGACGACCGGCTGGTGGTCGAGCTTGGCGTCGTAGAGGCCGTTCAGCAGGTGGATGGCGCCGGGTCCCGAGGTAGCCAGACAGACGCCCACATCGCCCGTGAGCTTCGCGTGGGCGGTCGCCGCGAAGGCGGCGATCTCCTCGTGCCGGGTCTGGACGAACTCGACATCGTCGCCGTGCTCGTGAAAGCCGCCCAGGATGCCGTTGATGCCGTCGCCCGGATAGCCGAACACGTGACCGACGCCGTGCTCGTGCAGCCGCTTGAGGATAAATGCTCCAACCGTCTCGGAAATTTTGGGCCTCCAGTCTCGTCCTTCGTCTCCAAACCGATTCCCATGCGGCTCGGAGCGAAACCGCGCCGACATCTGGGCGATCGCGGTTTGTCCGCTGGATGACATCCGGAGCGGCGCCGGCCGCGCCGGTTCGCTTCTCTCGGTGCGGGTAGGCTCGAGTGGATGGAGCAGAGCGAGCGGACGAAGCTGCTTCGGCATCTGATCGAGTGGGGCTCTGAGCAGGGGATCCTGTCCGTTTACGTTCAGCTGGAGCCGGGGGATCGCGGCAGGGGATGGCGAATCGCGCTCCGGGAGCAGCTGCGCGAGCTGGGGGAGCGGACCGAACCGCACGCCGAGCGCCGCGCCTTCCAGGCGGCCGCCAACGAGATCCTCGAGCGGTTCCCGGAGAATGGCGCTCCACCCGAGGGGCGCGGGCACGTCGGCTTCGTCGAGCTCGCCGAGAAGCATCCCGCGGCGATCTGGCGGAGCATGCAGATGAGCCCCCGGCGCACCGAGGTGGTCCGCTCGGAGCGACCGTATGTCCGGCCGCTCGTCGAGCTCTTCGCAGAGGGGCCGCACGTCGGCGTCGCGCTCGTGTCGGCCGATCGCGTGCGGCTGCTCGATTGGTCGCTTGGCGCCATTCGTGAGCTCGAGGACTGGGAGATCACGCTGTTTTCCCAAGACTGGCGCGAGCGGAAGGCCGAGCGCTCGATCCCCGGCCGGGGTACCCGGACGTCTGCCTCCGGCCGCGATCAATTCGGCCAGCGGCTGGACGCGAACCGACACCGCTTCCTTCGCGAGGTCGGGTCCCGGGTCGCGGAACAGGGCTCCAAGCTGGCCTGGCGCGATCTGATCGCGTTCGGGGTGGAGGACTTCCCGGACGAGCTCGCCGAGGGATTGGCCGCCAGGGTCTCCAGTCTTCATGTGGTCAGGCATGACCTGGTGAGCTCCAGGGAGGCGCAGATCGCCGAGCGAGTGGATGCCGAGGTCAGGAAGATCAACGTCAGCCGGGCCGCGGAGCTCGTGGACCAGGTCGACGAGGCGGCCGGGGGCGAGCCGGGCGCCGCCCTGGGTCCGCAGGAGTCGCTCGAGGCGCTGTCGCAGGGACGGGCCCGGCACCTGATCTTCGATGCGAACCGCGACTACGAGGGCCGCCCGCTGGAGGCCGACCTCACCTACGACGTCGACCGTGACGGCGTGGCCGTCGGTGAACGCCTGGTCGAGCTCGCAGTTGCGACCGATGCCGAGGTGACGCCGCTCTTCGACGAATCGGCGGCTCGACTCGCACGGCACGACGGGGTCGCCGCACTGCTCCGGTACTGACCTGAGCTCCAGAAGCTCGAATGCATACGGCCGCCGCTCGAGGGGTATTTGCAGCCGGCACCCGAGGAAAGGAGAGATCGTGGCTGATGAGCTACAGGGAAAGAAGATCGCGTTTGCGGTCGCGAACGAGGGCGTCGAGCAGGTTGAGCTGACCCGGCCCTGGGAGGCCGTGCGAGACGCCGGCGCCGAGACGGACCTGATCGCGCCCGAGGAGGGCGCGGTCCAGGCCTTCAACCATCTCGACAAGGGCGACAGGTTCGACGTCGACCGGACGTTCGGCGACGCCGACCCCGGCGACTACGACGGCCTGGTGCTTCCGGGTGGCGTCGCGAACCCGGATCAGCTCCGGACCGTGCCGGAGGCGGTTTCGTTCGTCCGGGCGTTCTTCGAAGCCGGCAAGCCCGTCGGCGTGATCTGCCACGGGCCGTGGACGCTCGTGGAGGCCGATGTCCTCAAGGGCCGGACGATCACGTCGTGGCCGAGCGTCCAGACGGACATCCGCAACGCGGGAGGCAACTGGGTCGACGAGGAGCTCGTGGTCGACGCCGGCCTCGTATCGAGCCGCAAGCCGGACGACCTCGATGCGTTCTGTCCCAAGATCGTGGAGGAGTTCGCCGAGGGCGTTCACTCCGAGCAGCGGGAGGCGACGGTCGACGCGTCGTAGTGGAGCGGGGGGAAGGAGCGCTCAGCCGCCGTCGAGGAACCGTCCCCGATCGCGCGTCACGCGCACCCCGCTTCCCAGCAGCGATCTGGTCGCGGTCGCGCCGAGGCACACGAGCACCTCCGGGCGCACGACGGAGAGCTCGGCGTCGAGCCATGGCCGGCACGCGTTGACCTCCTCGATGCTCGGTCGCTGATGAAGGCGGCGCTTGCCGCGCCCCTGGGTCCACTTGAAGTGCTTCACCGCGTTCGTGACGTACGCCTCTCGGCGGTCGATCCCGGCCTCGTCCAGGGCCGTCGAGAGGACCTCCCCGGCGGGCCCGACGAAATGCTCACCCTCCTGGTCCTCACGGTCGCCGGGCTGCTCGCCCACGAGCATCAGGCTGGCCCCCGGCGATCCCTTGCGGCAGCGCAGGAGCGTCGCGAGGCGGGACAGGGCCACCGCCCGAGCACCAGCGCCGCTCCCCGCGGCGGCGAGGGGCAGGCAGCCGAAGCGCACCGGGCGCGGATCGCCGGCCCGAGCGCCGCCGGTCGTCGTAGACCGATGGGCGTCGAGGCACAGGACCCGGGCGATGAGGCCCGGCGCGACGACGCAGCCACCGAACGGCCCGCGGACCGGCCGCCGGAGTCTCCGTCCGAGCACCACGAGGGCTCGGAGGATCCCGGCGGCCCCTACGGCAACCCCGCCGTCGATGAGGAGAGCCTTCGAAAGGAGCAGGAGAAATCGAGCGAAAGGAGCGACTGATGCCCTGGGATGAACTCAAGCCGGAGGCGACCCGGACGACCACTTCGCCGAGCTTGCCGAGG
The DNA here is from genome assembly GCA_963702195.1 of uncultured Actinomycetes bacterium. Taxonomy (GTDB): domain Bacteria; phylum Actinomycetota; class Thermoleophilia; order Solirubrobacterales; family 70-9; genus AC-56. Next base: position 1,684,135 of record OY969725.1, read on the forward strand.
AGGAGTTCAACGGCCTCGGCAAGTGGTTCGACGCGACGAAGAAGGCGGCCAGCGCGGCGCGCGGCTGGGTGATGGTCGGTTACGACCTGAACGACGGCTCTCTGCTCAACTACATCTTGGACACGCAGGACCTGTGGGCCGTCTACAACATGGTTCCGGTGCTCGCCATCGACGTCTACGAGCACGCCTACGTGCGCGACTTCGGCGCGACGCCAGACGGGCGCAAGCAATACGTCGAGGCGTTCTTCCGCAACGTGGACTGGGATCACGTCAACCGGCTGCTCGCCGAGGCCGAGGCCGCCAAGCTGGGCGCTGACCAGAGCGGCGCTCGCGAGGGGGTCGAGCTCGTGCCCGCCGAGTAGCCGCCGCCTCCCTGGCAATCACAGATCCGACCACGGCGCGACTCGCTCCGCGACGTCGTAGTGGACCTCTGTGTGGCCGATCGTGTCCTCCAGTCCGCGCCGGCGCTCGGAGAACACGATCCCGAGGAAGCCCAGGCCGAGCGTGAGGACGGCCAGGGTGAGCCCGAAGAAGCGACGGATGGCGATCCGCATGTTCATGCGCGGCTGATCGAGGGGGACGATCCGCAGCCCCACGATGCTCATGCCCGGCGTCTGGCCGGTCAAAGCCCAGAACGACACCACGAAGACCGCGCCCGCGATCAGCCAGGCGGCTGCCCCGATGGCGAGGGCGGGTGCCGCCGCCCCGCTCGGGAAGACCACCGAGGCCACGAACGCGAGCAGGGCGGAGATCGCGATGAATGCGAGGTTGAGCACGCCGATGTCGATCGCGAACGCCAGCACGCGGGTGAAGGCCCCGGCGCACTCGGTGGGCTCGGTCCGCTGCCGGCGCCGCGTGATCCGGCGCATGACGCGCTCGATCGCGCCGTCGGCCGTCCGCGCGATCTTCGCGATCTGGCGCCGGATGTCGTCCAGGAATCCGACGCCCTGGGAGGCGATCGCCGCGCGCACCTCGGGGGCCTCGGCGATGCGTTCCACGAGCTTCTGCGCCTCGTCGCTTGCGAGGAGCCGCCTCCATACGGTGTCGACGAGCTCGCTGTCAAGAGCGTCGATCAGGGCGCGCTCGACCGCCGGGCTATCCAGCGCCCCACGCATCGCCTCCTCGACGGCCGGGCCCTGGAGAACTCTCACGAGAGCGCGCTCCACCGCCGGGCTCTCCATGGCGCGGACGATGGCCTCCTCGGTAGCGGACTCCACCGCGCGGTCCACGCCCGCGGCCTGAGCAACGCGCCGCGCGCCGCGAGCGCCGCCGCCGAGCAGTCGCGCCGGAAGTGGCGGCCGAGGTTCCTCCATGTGAGAAGTCTAGGAACGACCACGGTCGAGACCGGCTACACGCCTCGCCGCATGACAGTAGGCTCGACCCAACGAATCCGACTACACCGAGGAGCGTGTGCAATGCCCCCAGCCAAGAGGTCCACTTCCAAGCGCCGCACCACGACGCGCAAGAGCTCGACTGCCCGCAAGAGCTCCGCGTCGAAGGAGCCGGCCGCGATCAAGCGCCTCAACAAGTCCCTCGACTCGGTGCAGGATGCGCTGACCGCGGTTCGCAAGGACCTCACCAAGGACGTGGGTTCGAGCGCCAAGAGCCTCTACAAGGACCTGGAGAAGTACGTCCGCGACGCGCGCCGTGACAGCGGCAAGCTTGGCAAGGCGCTCCAGCGGGATCTCGAGAAGCTCCAGAAGCAGCTCGCCGACGCGGCCAAGCAGGCGCGACCCGGGTCATCGAGGCGGCGCAAGCCGGCCGCTCGCTCGACGGCGAAGCGGTCCACCGCCAAGCGGTCGACGGCGAAGCGGTCCTCGGCGCGGGGAACCTCCCGGTCGCGCAGCACCTCGTCCCGCTCGCGCTCAGGGACCACCTCCCGGTCGGGCAGCGGCTCGCGCTCCCGCAGCCGCTAGGGGCGGCCCGACTGCAACCTTGATGCCGTTCCGGGCGGCGTCTGCGGCGCCGCCCGCGGTCAGTCCTGCCGGACGTTGACCGCGATCAGCGTGCCGACGGCCGTGACACAGATCGCGCCCAGCACCGCCCATTCGGCCCAGGAGTCCAGGTCGAATATCGAGGCGTAGGCGAGCATCAGAAGCACCAGCACGAGCGCGCCGGAGAGCACCGTGACGTGCGTTCGCTGGCGGGCGAGCTTCCGCTGATGGCTCAGCTCGCCGGTGGGCGTGCGGAGGTGGTGCTCGCGGTGGTGCGGTGCCAGTGGATCGGTGAACTCGCGGGGGCCCTCGTCGGGCATGGCTCTCCTCGTTGGTGTGCCCAGCCTACCGTTAGGATTGACCCGCCGGTCCTCAAGGATGATGCTCCCGCTCCCGAAACCCGTCATCGCGCTCGCGGCTGCCGGCGCGCTCGCCATCGTCGTAGCCGGCTGCGGCTCGAGCACCTCCAGCTCGACGAGCGGGACCGTCGCGGCCGCCGACTGCACTCCGGACAAGATGCAGACCAAGACGCCGGGGGAGCTCACGGTGGCGACGGACAAGCCCGCCTACCCGCCCTACTTCGAGGACAACGATCCGACCAACGGCAAGGGGTTCGAGAGCGCCACCGCCTACGCGATCGCCGACCAGCTCGGATATGCCAAGTCCGACGTGAAGTGGGTTACCGAGCCGTTCAACTCGAGCTATGCGCCGGGGCCCAAGAGCTTCGACTTCGACGTCAACCAGATCTCGATCACGCCGGCCCGGTCCCAGCATGTCGACTTCTCGGCCCCGTACTACACCGCCAACCAGGCCGTCGTCGCCACCAAGGGGTCGAGCGCTGCGGGCGCGACGTCCCTCGCCGACCTGAAGGACGCGTCGATCGGAGTGCAGATCGGCACCACGAGCCTTGACGCCGTGAACTCCGAGATCCAGCCGTCGAGCCAACCCAAGGTCTTCAACGACTCGAACGACGTCGTGACCGCACTCAAGGAGGGGCAGGTGGACGCGGTGGTCGTCGACCTGCCCACAGCGCTCTACCTGACGGCGGTACAGGTTCCCGATGCCACCATCGTCGGCCAGTTCTCGGCCCCCGGCGGCGACCAGTGGGGGGCGCTGCTCGCCAAGGGCTCGTCCCTCACGGGCTGCGTCTCACACGCGATCGACGAACTGCGCTCCTCCGGCGAGCTCGGCAAGATCGAGAACCGCTGGATGAACAAGGCCGCGCAGGCGCCCACCCTGAACTGACGTTTCTGCCGCCGCTCGCGTTGCGAGCATCTCGCGGGTGACCGCGATCGAAGCGACGGTCGGGCGACGCGCTGAGCGCGAGGCGGCCAAGAGGCGGCGTGCCCGAAAAGGTCAGGCGATCGCGGCGGTGTCGTCGCTGATCGTGATCGGAGGACTGGTCGCGCTCGCGGTGACGAGCCCCGGCTGGCCGACCTTCCGCGACACCTTCTTCAGCTGGAGCGCGTTCAAGGACTCGTTTCCCGACGTGGCAAAGGCCTTCTGGCTCGACATCAAGATGTTCTGCGTGATCGAGGTCGCGGTGCTGATCGTCGGCTTGGTGATCGCCCTGGTCCGCACCAGCCGCGCCGCGGCGTTCTTCCCCCTGCGCCTGCTCTCGGCGGTCTTCGTCGACGTGTTCCGAGGCGTGCCGGTGATCATCCTCGTATACCTAGTGGGCTTCGGGATCCCGGCGTTGGAATTGTCGGGTCTGCCGAGCGACCCGATCGTCCTCGGCGGGATCGCGCTGACGCTGTCGTACAGCGCCTATGTGGCAGAGGTCTACCGGGCCGGGATCCGATCGGTCCACCGTGGCCAGCGCGACGCCGCCCTGGCAATCGGCCTCACCGAGGGACAGGCGCTTCGCCGCGTGATCCTGCCGCAGGCGGTGCGGCGGGTCGGCCCGCCGCTTTTGAACGACTTCATCTCGCTCCAGAAGGACGTCGCCCTCGTCTCGCTCCTCGGCGTGATCGAGGCCTTCCGGGAGGCGCAGATCATCACCTCGTCGACGTTCAATTTCACCCCCTTGATCGGAGCGGCGCTTCTGTATCTCTGCGTGACGATTCCGCTCTCCCGCCTCGTCGACCGCTGGGGCGTCGGCGGCGTGACGCGGGGATGAGGGCATGAGCCGGCCCGTCCTGGAGATCAAGGGGGTCACGAAGGCCTGGGGCGAGAATGAGGTCCTCCACGGGGTCGATCTGACCGTCGCCGAACACGAGGCCGTAGCGCTGATCGGAGCCTCCGGCTCGGGGAAATCGACCCTCCTGCGCTGCATCGACCTGCTGGTAGAGATCGACGACGGGGACATCTTCCTCGACGGTGAGGTGATCACCGACCCGTCGGTGGACGCCGTTTCGATCAGGCGCCGGCTCGGGCTCGTCTTCCAGGCCTACAACTTGTTCCCGCACCTCACCGCGCTCCAGAACATCGTGCTCGGCGACCGTTACGCGCACGGCGCTTCCAAGGAGGAGGCCCGCAGTCGGGCGCGCCAGCTGCTGGATCGCTTTGGCCTCGCCGGTCGCGAGGACGAGCGTCCCGACGACCTCTCCGGAGGGCAGCAGCAGCGGGTGGCGCTCGCGCGGGCGTTCGCGGGGCGCCCGCGAGCACTGCTCCTGGACGAGGTGACCAGCGCGCTCGACCCCGAGCTGGTGGGGGAGGTGCTCGAGGCGGTCCGCGATCTCAAGCAGGAGGGCGTGACCATGTTGATCGCGACCCACGAGATGAGCTTCGCGCGCGAGGTGGCCGATCACGTCGCCTTCCTGCACGAGGGGCGCATCCTCGAGCTCGGCCCGCCGGACCAGGTGCTGGTCGAGCCGGAGCGCCCGGAGACGAAGCGCTTCCTGCGCCGGCTGCTCGAGGCGGGTCGGATCTAGGCGACGCCTAAAGGCCGTGATTGGGCCACTCGGGCGAGCGGCCGTCCTTGAAGGCCCGCGCGCCGATTGCGTGGGAGTCGCGCCGCATGAACATCGAGAGCGTCATCTCGACTTCGGTGCGGAGCTGCTCCTCATAGGTGCGGCCGACGTTGCGGACCATCGTCTCCTTGTCGGAGCGAATCGCGCCCTGGGGGAGGGCGGCCACCTCGCGCGCAAGCTCCAGCGCCCGGTCGAGGGCCTTGCCCTCCGGGACGACCTCGTTCGCGAGCCCGATCCGAAGCGCCTCCTGCGCGTCCACGGTGCGCCCCGTGACGATCAGCTCCATCGCCTTGGCGTAGCCCACGACCAGCGGCAGCCGGACCGTCATCCCGTCTCCGGCGACGATGTTCCAACGCCGCTCGAGGGCGCCGAAGACGGCGTTCTCCGCGACGATCCGGATATCCGCGAGCAGGGCATTCTCCAGCCCCGCGGCCACCGCCCAGCCGTTGACCGCTGCGATCACCGGCTTGAAGACGTCGGTGCGGCGCGTGTAGCCGCAGTCCCCGGGGGAGTTGTGGAGGTGGGTGCGGAACTCGTCCCAGTCCTCAACCGCGGTATCCGCGGCGTCCGAGAGGTCCCAGCCCGCGCAGAAGGCGTCACCCTCGCCCGTGATCACGAGGACGAAGGCGTCCTCGTCGTCGCGAAATCGCCGCCACGCCTCGTGGAGCTCGTCGTTCATGCGGCGGCTGACCGCGTTCCGCTGCTCCGGTCGGTCGTAGGTGAGGACCGCTATCCGGTCGTCGACCTCGTAGCGGATGGTCTCGTAGCTCATCGGCCTCGATTGATGGCGCCGAGATTGGACCAGATGAGCTGGGAGACGTTCTGGATCGTGTCGATCCCGTAGTTGAAGCCGTCGGTTCCGCCGCCGCCGACCGGATCGCGCGTCGTGAGCACCGTCAGGACGTAATTGCGGCCCTTGCCGCGCACCCAGCCGGTGCTGTTGACCTGCCATGGGCACTGGTCGACGGGCTTGGTGCACGTCGGCAGCGTCTTCCATCCGTTCTTCACCGACACGGTGACGTCCGGATCCGGCTTCGCGTAGTTCGGCGGGTAGCAAACCGTGCCCCAGGGGCCGCAGGTGATCCCGAACCGCTGGTCGGGCTCGACCCCCTGCATGAGCTGATTGCCGTAATCCTGGGCGTCGGAGGACAGGACGCCCCTCGGCCGGCCGTAGGCGAAGACCCGCATGAGCTGTGCCTGATCGGCCGCCGTGGTCGTGGTGTTGCCCCAGCCGTAGTAGCTCGGCGTCTGGCAGCCGACCTTCGTGTCGTCCATCGGGATCAGCCGGTTGAACTTCGTCAGGGCGTTGCAGCCGCCGCCGAAGTAGAACAGCGAGGTCGCGGCGGCGTTGTCGCTGTTCTGGATCATTCGCTGCATCAGGTATTTGATCGAGTAGGGGATGTCGTCCGGGATCGAGGCGCCCTGCTTGTCGTAGGTGCGGAGCCACCTGGCCAGGATGCCGACCTTGACGATGCTCGCGGTGTACTGCGTGTCGTCCCCGTTCGAGAGGCGGTAGAGGCGACCCGCCCTCTGGTCCCAGAGCGCAACCTGTACGACGCCGTCACGCCGGTCGAGGTAGTTGCAGATCCCGCGCAGGGGCGACGGCGCGTCGCGCACCGCCTTCCGGTGGTTGGCGGCGCAGTCCCGCTCGGCCTGCGCCGGGGACGCGAGCAGCGCGAAGGCGAGGGTCGCGGCCAGCAGCGCGAGAATCGAGGGCAGTGCGCGGCGTACGTGACGAGGGACGATTGCGGTGGGCACTCAGCGACCTCCATGTCGGGTGAGCCTCCCTGAAGAACCGCCCACCGTTCGGTAACTAGTGAAGAGCTTACCCGGCCTGAGCGCGATTGCAAGTGCCCCGCGGTGAGCGGGCTGATGACCCCGGTAGCTTCCCGTGGGTGAGCACCCGTGCAGCGATACCGGTTGTTGCCGCGGCCGCGTTCCTCGCCGGATTCGGAATCGCCGCGTTGACCGGCGTCCGCGCGATCGGGGGCCTTGTGCTCGTGGCCGGCGGCGCCTGGTGCGCGCGGGCGGCTTTCCGCCTAGCAGGCGGGCCGGCAACCGTCGCCCTCGTGGTGATCGCGTTGGCGCTGTTCGTAGCCTCGCACCCGCTGGGCCACCTGATCGGTGCGTGGCCGGCCGTGGTCGTGAGCGCCGCGCTCGTCGCCGGGGTGGCCGCGGCAATCCTGGCTCGTGCCCAGAGTGGGGAGGGGGAGGGTATTGAGGGCCGGCTCCGACCCGAGTAGGGTGGATGTGTGGTGCCGACGCTGACGGCAGGCAAGCCTCCGGCAGCTCCGCTGCGCGGCGAGCTGCGTTACGGGCTCGAGCTCGCCCGGCTGCTCGCCGACCGCGTCTTCCTGCGCATGGCTCGCACGACGGCTGATCCCCCGGTGCTCCTCGTGCCCGGATTCATGGCGGGGGACCAATCGCTTGGCGTGCTTGCCGGCTGGCTTCGCAGGCGAGGATCGTCCACCGAGCGCGCGGGAATCCTGTTCAACGCCGACTGCGCGGAGCGCACCGTCGGTGGGATCGAGGCCCGCCTCCACCGATTCGCGGCGAAGGCGGGCGGCCCGGTCGTCCTCATCGGCCAAAGCAGGGGAGGGGAGCTGGCGCGGGTCGTCGCGCTCCGGAACCCCGAGTTGGTCAGCTCGCTCGTGATGCTCGGCTCGCCGGTCCTCGACCCGCTGAGCGTCGGCCCGCTGGTGCTGGGTGCCGTGCGGTCGGTGGCCAGGCTCGGCGACCTCGGGCTCCCCCGGGTGTTCTCGAGCGAGTGCGGGCGGGGTGCGTGCTGCGCCCGGTTTCGCGAGGACCTCCTGGCGCCGCTGCCGGCGACGGTGCGCGCCGTGTCCATCTACTCCCGCTCGGACGGGATCGTCGCCTGGGAGGCATGTCTCGACCCGTTCGCCGAGCAGGTCGAGGTGGAGTCGAGCCACGCGGGCATGTCGGTCAATGCGCGGGTCTACCGGGTCCTCGCCGAGGTGCTCGACGAGAAGGGCGATCGATGGACTGGATGAGCCCCATGGACGCCTCGTTCCTCCACATCGAGGGACCGATGAACCCGATGCACATCGGCGGCGTCAGCATCTTCGAGGGGCCGGCGCCCCCGTTCTCCGACCTCGAGCAGATGGTCGACCGCAAGCTCGGGCTGGTTCCCCGATACCGGCAGAAGGTCCGATTCATTCCCCTTGGGCTCGGCCGCCCGGTGTGGGTGGACGATCCACACTTCAACCTGTCGTACCACCTGCGCCACAGCGCGCTGCCGCCACCGGGCAGCGACGAGCAGCTGCGGCGGACGGCCGCCCGGATCTTCGCCCAGCGCCTCGACCGCGGCAAGCCGCTCTGGGAGATCTGGATGCTCGAGGGGCTCGCCCAGAATCGCTGGGCGTTGCTCTCGAAGGTGCATCACTGCATGGTCGACGGGGTGTCCGCCACCGACTTGATGTCGGTCATGTTCGGGGACGACGAGGCGCCGGAGGCAGGGGCATGGGAGCCGGATCCGGAGCCGAGCGGACCCGAGCTGCTCGCCCGCACGGTCACCCACCGGACGCTCGACCCCTCGGAGCAGCTGCGCACCGTACGCGCGGCGGCGCGCGCGCCGCGCGAGTCCCTGGTCCAGGCCGGTGAGCTCCTGCGTGGCATGGCCTCGAGCGCGCGGATCCTGCGCCCGCTCGGGGGGTCGTCGCTGGTCGGGCCCGTCGGACCGCATCGCACCTGGAGCTGGGCGCACGTGCGACTGAGCGACGTCAAGGCCGTGCGGGTGTCGCTCGGAGGAACGGTCAACGACGTCCTCTTGGCGATTGTCTCCGGCGGGCTGCGCGACCTGCTGGAGGCGCGCGGCGAGAGCGTTGCCGACCGGACGGTCCGCTCCCTCGTGCCCGTCTCCGTCCGCCGCCCGGGCGAGCGCGGCGTCTACAACAATCGCGTCTCGGCGATGTTCGCCGAGCTCCCGGTGGGGATCGACGACCCAGCCGCGCGCCTCGACGCCCTCCGCTCCCAGATGGATGGTCTCAAGCAGTCGAAGCAGGCGGTCGCGGGAGACGTGCTCACCTCGCTGTCAGGCTTTGCCCCTCCGATGCTGCTCGCGCTCGGCGCCCGCCTCGCCGCACGGTCGCCCTCCCTCGGGTTGCAGACCGGCGTCACCAACGTCCCCGGGCCGCAGCAGCCCCTCTACACGCTCGGCCGGAGGCTGCTCGAGTCGTTCCCGTTCGTCCCGGTGATCGGCCACGTACGCATCTCGATCGCGATCTTCTCCTACGACGGCGGCCTCTACATCGGGGTCACCGGCGACTACGACAGCTCCAACGACATCGACACCCTCACCGCCGGTCTGGAGCGCTCGATGGCGGAGCTGACGGCGCTCGTCCCCGAGCCCGAGCGCGCGCGGCCCAGCCCCCGTCCGGCGACCGAGCCGGCTCCCTCAGACCGCTGACGCGCTCGTCGCCTCGGCGACCGCCGCTTCTCGGTCGGGGTAGGTGACCAGCCGGATCGCCTTGCCGTCCCGGCCAAGCCAGACCTGCACGAGCTCATACGCGACCGGCTCGCCGCTCGCCCTGAGCCGTCCGTGCAGCCGCACCGGCACGATCACACGGTCGCCGGCCTCGATGAACTCGTGTGGATCCGCGCCGAGGCGCTCGATCTGCTCGTCGAAGAAGCGAAAGACCTGGCGGACTCCGTCGTGACCCCGGAACACGCGAGGAGTGTGGGTGAACGCGGCCGACATGTGCCATTCGATCGCGGGATCGAGGAACTCGAGGATCGCCTCGACGCCGCCCGTCTCGAACGCCCTGTATCCACGCCGAACGATCTCGATATTGTCGATCGCCATCGAGGCCAGTATGCCCTCCTGGGGTCCCTTCGAACGCGGTTCGTGAGCCTCTTAACGTGCGCTTAGGACGGGGCTCCACGATCCGACCATGCGTGTCTTTGTCGTGCTCGCCGCTGCCGCCGCGGTGGCTGCGATGTGTTTCTTCTTGATCAGCGACTTTCTCGGCGCCGGCGCCGCGGTCGTGCTCACCGTGCCCGCGGTCCTCTTCACGGTTTTCGCGCTGGGCGTGGGCCTTCGCTAGCCGCTGACTCCCCTGATCGACGGATCGGCCGCTGGTTCGATCGGAGGGCCTAACTTCAGTCGATCGGAGGATGGCGAGCACCCGGTGCGACCTGTGAGTATTGGTAGTCCGATGACTGACGCCGAGACTGTGCTGATCGCGGACGACGACGCCGACATCCTCGAGCTGCTCCACACGGTGCTCGAGCGGGCGGGGTACGGTCCGATCGCCGCGGCGGACGGTGAGGAGGCCCTTCGGCTCGCCCGCGAGCGGCTGCCGCGGGCCTGCATCCTCGACGTCGTGATGCCGCGGCTGGGGGGTCTGGACGTGCTGCGCGCGCTGCGAAGCGATGCGACGACCGCCCACATCCCGGTGCTCATGCTGTCTGCCTCGGTTCAGAACCCCGACGTCGAAGCGGCGCTGAAGGCCGGGGCCAACGACTACCTGACGAAGCCCTTCAGCTACACCGAGCTGCTCGCCAGGCTCACTCAGGTGCTGGACCGAAGCTGACCGGGGCGCTTCGTCCGCTGCGCTACGCCTCCGCCGGTTGAGGCAGCGGGCAACTCGCCGCAAACGCGATCCCTACTTGAACGGGACCGTCACGGGCCCGGGCTGGCGCCGGTAGACGGCGAAGAAGTCGCGGTCGTCGGGGATGAGATAGCGCGTGGCGGGCTGCATCGGGTTCGACCCAACTTCCGTGGGGACGAGGCCATGGTGGTGCGTGTACGTGATCAACGTGTGCCATTCGGGATTGATGTCGAACTCCATCGCCCGAACCGCGCCGGCGCGCTTCAGGATCCGGGCGAGCGAGGTGACGGTCTGCTCGTCCGCCCCCGCGTAGATCAGGTTGCCGCGACGGTCGACGCCGACACCCGTGCGCCAGACGCGGACGGCGTTGCCGAGCGTGTAGCCCCACTCGGTGCTGTTGTTCAGCGCCGGGCTGAGCTTCCCGTTCCAGACGATCGGCGGCAGGCTCTGGCGGGACCACGCGACGTTCGATCCCACATTCGAGCCACCGCTCCACTTCTTGATCGCAATGCGTCCGTCCCGATAGCCGATGAGCGTCGCGTTGCCCTTCGCCAACGGCTCGTTCACCAGGCCGTTGTCGGTCGAGCCGTTGTTGACGTCCGAGTAGATGAAGCCGCTGTTGAAGGTCGCGAGCAACCGGTAGCGCTGGTCATTCGGGACCATCATCGGCCCCCGCACGGCGGCGCTCGGCGGCTCGTAGCGGCCCGGATAGAACGCGGTTGCGGTGCGCTTGTGATCGAACCAGGCTACGTAGGCGACCATGCTCGGATAGTTGATCTGGGAGCGGAAGGTCGTGACCAGCACCGGCGGGCCGCCCTTGACCGGCGGGCCGGTCGGCTTCCAGACCCCCTCGCCGGGCAGCGGGTGCGAGAAGACGGGCTTGATCGGCCGCGGCCACGGAGTCGCCTTCTTGTCCTTCTTCGCGGTCGCGGCGGTCGCGGTCGTCGGCAGGCTCTTCAGCTGAGGCCCACCCTTCTTTGGCGCGTTCCAGGTGTAGTAGACGTGCTCGACCGAGTCGACCATCTGGTTGCCGAACGGGAGGTCAGCTCTGATCCACTCGACGCTGCGGGCGCCGAAGGGCATGCTCGAAGGCCGCAGCATCCAGTGCGCGTACGAATAGATCAACGGCAGGAGGAGCAAGAGGAGGACCGCGAGCAGGAGTCGGCGGCGCAACCGCCGACTGCGGCGTACCGGGTCACTGGTGTTACGCCGCCGCAGACCGCCCATCCGAGGCATCCCGAGCTCGTTCGAGAATGTCGCCCATCACCGTCAGGCGCGGGACATCGCGTCGGGTGACGCTCAGCTCTTGACTGCACTTCGTGCATTGCCATTTGTGGAGGGGGCCAGCGCCGCTTACCGCGTAGCGTCGGCCGCACGACGGGCACCACAGTAGATGCATCTCGCGCTCCTTCCGGGAGCCAAACGGCTCCATGCTCCGGGCGGTCGGCGGGCTGTCCGCGGCCATCCTCGGCGCCATCGTCACTGCCCGACCTTGTCGGAGGATCAAGGCGCCACAAGGGTTTTCTTCGAGAGTCGCCGAGCTGAAGCAAGCAGCGGACACGCTCGGGTGCCTGGGACGCCTCAAAGCCGCGGTTAGAGTCTTCATCGACGCAGGGGGCGTCGAAGCCCGGGATCGTCTCCGTAGTTCACCGCACCTATCGGCGCCGTTCCACGGATGACGGAGACGCGGGCTTTGGGAACCCTTGAGAGGCCCCTGTCAGGGTGAATTCGGATGAAGGTCGCCGGAGGCGATCGCATGAGCCCGCTTAAGGAAGCCCAGCACACCGACACGAACGGAGTCGCGGCGCGTAGTGGACGAATTCTCTTCGTCGAAGACGAAGCTGCTATTTCGGAGCCGTTTTCGCGTGCTCTCGAGCGCGAAGGGTTCGAGGCGGTGGTTGCGTCGACCGGGGAGCGGGCTCTGGCTCTCGCCGACCAGTGGGAGCCTGACCTCGTCCTTCTCGATCTGAACCTGCCGGACCGCGACGGCCGGGACGTGTGCCGGGAGATGCGCCGCGAGTCCGATGTCCCGATCGTCATGCTCACCGCCAGGGGAACGGAAACCGATCGGATCGTTGGCCTCGAGATGGGCGCCGACGACTACATCGTCAAGCCGTTCAGCTCCGCGGAGGTCATCTCGAGGATCCGGGCCGTCCTGCGACGCGCAGGTGCCATGCGAGCGAAACCCACGCTGATCCAACTTGGCGGCTTGCAGGTCGACGAGGGAGCACGGTCGGTGACGCTCGACGGCGAGCCGGTCGCGCTGACGCGCAAGGAGTTCGATCTCCTGCTCGAGCTGGCGCACCATTCCGGTGAGGTGGTCAAGCGCGAGGATCTGATGGCGCGTGTCTGGGACGTCAACTGGTTCGGCTCGACGAAGACGCTGGACGTTCACATCCGGTCGCTGCGCAAGAAGCTCGGCGAGGGTCGCTCGCATCGGCGATTCATCGACACCGTTCGCGGCGTCGGCTTTCGCTTCTCCGCCACAGAGGAGGAAGGGCCGTAAGCCTCAGAACCCGCCTCCTCCTGGGAGTCGCCTACGTGCTGCTCCTGGCCGTGGTCGCGCTGGGCATCCCGCTGGCGCTGAGCCTGCGTGACCGGGTTGATGCGGAGGTTCGCGACCAGGCTCGGAGTGAGGCGAACGTGGTCGCGAGCGCGGTCGCCACGTTGGGCGCCGGTGAACGGCAGACCCTCGATCGGTTGACCAAGGTCGCGTCCTACAGCGTCCGCGGGCGGGTGCTCATAGTCGGGCCTTCTGGGCGCGTCATCGCCGACAGCGCCGGCCAGCATGAGGTGGGGACGAGCTATGCGAGCCGGCCGGAGGTGAAGGCGGCATTGGGTGGGCAGGACTACCAACAGACGCGCAACAGCCAGACGCTCGGGACGCCGATCCTGGCCACAGCGGTGCCCGTCTCGAGCGGCGGCCATACCGTCGGCGCCGTGCGCATCACTCAGAGCGTGAGCGCCGTGACCAGCGCCGTGCGCACAGCAATCCTCGGCCTGGTCATCCTGGGCGCGGTCGTCCTCGCCCTGGCACTTGTCGCAGGCGCCCTGATTGCCCAGCAGATCGCACGCCCGATCCGACGACTCGACCGCGTGGCGCGCCGCGTGGCCGGTGGGGAGCTCGAGGCGCAGGCGCCGCTCGAGGGGAGCACCGAGCAACAATCCCTCGCGATCTCGTTCAACGACATGACCGCTCGCATGCGGAGGCTCCTCCACAGCCAGCAGGATTTCGTCGCCGACGCCTCCCATCAGCTGCGCACCCCGCTGACCGGGCTACGTCTGCAGCTCGAGGAGCTCAGGCAGACCGCCGAGCCGGGCGATCCGAGTATCGCGCGCCTCGACGCAGGTCTTGCCGAAGTCGATCGGCTGTCGGAGATGGTCGATGAGCTCCTGATCCTGAGCAGGGCCGGGGAGCATGAGCAGCCTCCCGAGAGCGTCGACCTGGGGGAATCGGTCGACGCCCTGCTGGCGAGGTGGCGGAAGGCAGCGGCCGAGGCGGGCGTGCGCCTGGTGCAGAGCACCAACGGAGATGCGAAGAGCGTGTGGTGTGCCCCCGCGGACCTCGACCGGGCGCTCGATGCCCTGGTGGAGAACGCGATCAAGTACTCGCCTGCCGGCAGCGCGATCGAGGTCGTGCTCGGCCCGGGCCGCGTCGAGGTGCTCGACCGTGGGCCAGGCCTCGACCTGGCCGAGGAGGAGGCGGTCTTCGACCGCTTCTACCGTGGGAGGGCAGGACGCGAGGGAGCCGGCGGCACGGGTCTGGGCCTGCCGATCGCTCGCGAGCTGATCGAGCAGTGGAGCGGATCGGTGAGGCTCACCAACCGACCGGACGGCGGCGCACAGGCGGTCGTCTCCTTCGCGCCCGCCGAGTCCACGGCGACCAACGGCTACCGTCGAAGTCCATGACCTCTCTCGGAAGCATCCGCTGGATCCTGCTGGCGCTCCTGGGCCTCGCGGTCGCCGCGGGTGTCTCGCTGGCGGCGAGCCAGCTGGTCAGCCAGCGCATCGGCCTGGCGGCCGAGCCCGTCTCCGCTGGCGGGGAGCTTGTACCCCCCAGCCACGAGTCTCGGCCCGGCTCTCACGGAGGAGGCGGGGGAGATGCCAGCGGCTCGACCTCGACCGGCACGACAACCGTCCCCGCCACTACGTCAACGGTGCCCCCAACCGCGTCGTCATCGACACCCACACAGACGACGTCCCCGCCGTCGCCCACTCAGAGTGGCTCCGAGGGCGAGCCTCCCGACGACTAGCGCGCGTTCCCCTGCCTCGCTGGAGGCGTGACGTTCGGGCGGCGAGGGGCGTGGGGTCAGCCGAAAGGTTTTGGCACCTGAGGTACGCCACAGCGTCCCTGAGATGCCAAAACCGTCGCTGGGGGCGAGGGAGGGGGTCCCCCTAGGCGTCCCCACGCAAGTTTTCCCTCGATTTAACCCTTGCCTGGGGAGCGCCTTTCGGTCGGTTTCGCACACTGGCGCGGACAACTGCCAGAGAGGAGACGTCGTGCGGAACATGAGGATGCTGATCGCAGTCGGAGCCGCGGGGCTCGGATTGGGCGCGTTGGGAGGCTACGCCGCCAACTCAACCGGCGGACAGTCGACGAGCACCACTGCTGCGGACCTGAAGCCGAAGGTCCAGACGAAGGTGATCCATCACACCAAGCACGTGAAGCCGAAGCACCCGGTGGACACGCTGGGGCCGCCGAAGGGCGCCGGTACGCCCGCGTCGGCCGGAGCACAGGCCGCCGCGGCACCTCCACCCACTTCGTCGCCGGCGGTGAGCACCGCGGCAAGCGGCACTGCCGGAACGACCGCCACGGCCAGCCCCGTGACGACCGGCACCAGCGGCACAACTTCCAGCACCAGCTCAGGCACCCCCGTCTCGACGGGCACGAGTGGCAGCACGAGCACCGGGTCCGGCGGTGGCGGCGGCCCGACCACCCACACCAGCGGCGGCGGTGGCAGCACCGGCGGCGGTGGTGGACCTACGACCCACACCAGCGGCGGCGGCGGTGGCGGCGGCGGTGAGGGCGACGGAGGCGAGGGCGGTGACTGATTCCCGACCAACCCAGGGATCACAGGGGACGGCGCGGCGTGAGGCCGCGCCGTCCCAGGCGGCTCCGCCTCGGACCCGCCCTGCCCAACCCAGTCGCCGCAGGCGCTTCATCATCACGCTTGCGGCGGCGGCCGCCGGATTCGTGATCGTCTTCCAGTTCCTGGCGCTGCAGCTTCAGGCCGGCAACGACCCGGCGCTCAGCGGGACCGCCAGTCCGTCGATCCCGGCTTCCCACCATGCCTCGGCGCCGGCCTCCAGCACGACTTCGCCGGTGGTCACCCGGACGAGCACCGGCGCGCAGAGCACGCCTGTTTCGAACCCGGCCGTCGCCGCGGGAACGCAGGCCACGACCTCGCATTCGAAGACGCATCACCCGGTCTTGACCAGCGCCAGCGGTGCGGCTGGGCACGGCGGCAGCCACTCGCACGACCTGGACTAGGAGGACGGAGGCATGACCGACACGCAGAATCCAGAGCCCCGCGCCGGCAACACTCCGAAGCCACCTGATCGCCGACCCACCCTGGGCACACGCCCGGCGTTCTGGCCGACCGCGATCATCGTCAGCGCGAGCTTTCTGCTCCTGTTCGAGTTCCTGGCCTTTCAGCTGACTCACGGAAAGGATCCGGCGCTCGGGGGCACATCGAGCACCGCGGCGGCGAAGCTGCCCCGTCCGGTGCTGGTGCGCCGCGTGGTCGAAACGCGCGTGGTCCGTGATGGCGGCACGGGCTCCGGCACGAATACCACGGTCTCCTCGGGCTCGGCGGCGAGTGGAAGCTCCGCGGCCAGCGCCGCGCAGGCGGCCGCACCGGCGCCTGCCCCCGCACCGGCGGCCCCGGTGGTGAGCGGGTCGTCATGAACGAGTGCGACGTGACATTCGAGGCCATGGGCTGCGAGGTCCGCCTGATCATCGGTGCTCCCCGGCCCGGCGAGCGGTCCCCGGCCGCGGCGGCGGAGCGAGCGCAACAGTTCATCGAGCGGTTCGACCGAACGCTCTCGCGCTTCAAGCCCGATTCCGAGCTCTGCGCCCTCAACGCCGACTCGCGCGACGTCGTCCCAGCGTCCGATCTTCTGCGCCGTGCGGTACACGCCGGACTCTGGGCGGCGGAGCAGACCGATGGACTCGTGGACCCGACCCTCGTCCGCGAGATCGAATCCATCGGATACGCGCAGTCGAGGGCCGGCGTCAAGCCGGCCAACCTCACCGATGCCCT
The DNA here is from genome assembly GCA_963702195.1 of uncultured Actinomycetes bacterium. Taxonomy (GTDB): domain Bacteria; phylum Actinomycetota; class Thermoleophilia; order Solirubrobacterales; family 70-9; genus AC-56. The sequence continues at coordinate 1,700,814 of OY969725.1, forward strand.
CGCGCTCGCTCCGGCACGGCGCCCCGCACGGGCGAACTCAAAGCGTCGATGGCGCCAGATGGACGTCGACGATGAGGCGGGCGTGATCACACGTCCCGCGGGCGTCGCGTTCGACACCGGAGGCAGCGGCAAGGGGCTTGCGGCAGACATGGTCGTCGCTGCCCTCCGGGGCTACGCCCGTGTGGTAGTCGACTGCGGCGGCGACGTGCGAATCGGAGGCTTCGCCGCGAAGGCCCTGCCTTTCGAGGTCCAGATCGAGCACCCCCTCACCGGCGCGAGAGCGCACTCGCTGCGCATGGGCACCGGCGGCATCGCAACCTCCGGCCTCAACGTGAGGGTGTGGCGCCGAGACGACGGGACCTACGCTCATCACCTCCTCGACCCGGCGACCGGAAAGCCGGCCTGGACCGGAATCGTCGGTACGACGGCGGTGGGCGATACGGCCCTCGAAGCCGAGACCATCTCCAAAGCGGCGCTCCTTTCCGGCCCGGACGGCGCCCGCGAGCTCCTGGCACACAATGGCGGCCTGATCGTTCACGAGGACGGCCAGGTTGAGGTCGTCGGGCCCCTGCCCGCACGGCCGCGACTCAGCATCACGGTGCCCAGGGATGTGGCCGAGGGGAGCCTGGCGGCATGAACACCACCCTCGCAAGCCATGCCTGGTGGTTGGCCAGTCGCGCCTCGGGCCTGATCGCGCTCGCGCTGATCACGATCTCCGTCGGGCTCGGCCTCGCACTCTCCGGGCGGGTGACGAAGAAGCCGGGACTGCCACGGATCCTGAACGCGATCCACGAGCAGACCGCGGTCACGGCACTCGTCGCGATCGCGATTCATGGCCTGACGCTGCTCGGGGATCCGTGGCTGAACCCGGGCCCGGCCGGGATCGCGATCCCGTTCACGATGGCCTACAAGCCGCTCTGGACCGGCCTCGGGATCGTCGGCGGCTACATGGCCGCCATTCTCGGCTTGAGCTTCTACATCCGCCGCCGCATCGGGCCGAAACTGTGGCGAAAGGCTCACCGGTTCATGATCGTGGTCTACGGCCTGGCCGTGGCGCACACGATCGGCGCCGGGACCGACGCCTCGACGCCGTGGCTTCGGGTTTGGTTGTACGTCACGACGCCGGTCATCGCGACCCTGTTCGTCGCGCGCCTGGTGTCCTCGGTGCGGCTCGGGCGCCGGCCGGCACCCGCCGAGCGGCTGCCACATCACCGGCCCTCGCACCAGCCGCGGCTCGTGCGGCGCCAACCCCAGTTCAGCGAGGACCCGGCATGAGCGGCCCTGGCGTCGTCATCGTCGGCGGTGGGCTGGCCGGTCAGCGGTGCGCGGAGACCCTGAGGCGCCGCGGCTACGAGCACCCGATCACGATGGTCTGCGCCGAGCCGGTGCGCCCATACGACCGGCCGCCGCTGTCGAAGGGAGTGCTGGCCGGCACGCTCCCGGGCGACTCAGTGTGGCTGCGTCCGGAGGACTGGTACGCCGACAACGAGGTCGAGCTGAAGCTCGGGCTCATGGGAGTCCGGCTCGACCCCGTCCCGCACGTGCTCGTGGTCAGCGGGGGGCGCCGCATCTCGTACGAGAAGCTCGTGATCGCCACGGGCGCACGCGCCAGGCGGCTCCCGTTCCTGCGCGGCTACCGGAACGTGCATACGGTGCGCACCGTCTTCGACGTCGAGCGCCTGCGGCCCCAGCTCGTCCCCGGGAGCCGGCTCGCCATCGTCGGGGCCGGGTTCATCGGCCAGGAGATCGCGTCCACAGCCCGCCGACTGGGCCTCCAGGTCACGATGGTGGAGGCTCAGGCGACCCCCCTCGCGAGCATTCTCGGCGAGCGCGCAGGACGCTGGTTCGGCGAGCTTCATCGCAGCGAGGGCGTGCAGGTCCTGACCTCGGCGATGCTCGAAGCCGCTCGCGGTAACGGGCGCGTGGAGGAGCTCGTGCTCACGGACGGCCGCAGGATCGAATGCGACGTCGTCGTCGTCGGGGTAGGTGTGGCGCCAGAGACCGCCTGGCTCGAAGGCACCGGACTGCCGGCTGACGGGATCCCGGTCAGCGTGGGCGGCCGCAGCGCGATCCCGGACGTGTTCGCCGCGGGAGACGTCGCCGCCGTGTTCGAGCCCCGCCTCGGCAGGCATATGCGAACCGAGCACTGGGATTCCGCGGCGCGCGGCGGCGCCGCAGCGGCCCGCGCGATGCTGGAGGAGGGGGAGGAGGCTCCGCCCCTGCCGAGCTTCTGGAGCGACCAGTACGGCGTTCGAATCTCCTACGTGGGACACGCTGGGATCGCCGACGATCACCGCGTCGAGGGCGAGGGGTCCGGGCGCGAGCTCACCGTCGTGTACGAGCGCGAGGGATCGCCGGTCGCCGCACTGACGGTCGACCAGCCCCGCCGGCTCGCGGAACTTCGTCGTCAGATCGAGCTCACTCACACGGATTCGACCAGACCGGAAATGGAGAAGGCAGCATGAGCTACATACCCACCATCGACGTCAACGCCTGCGCCGCGCACGGTGACTGCGTGGACGTCGCCCCAGAGGTCTTCGCACTCGAGGACACCGCGGTCGTCATCGGCGACGGGCCCGACGACCTGATCGTCCAGGCGGCGGAGATCTGCCCGTCGATCGCGATCACCGTCGTCGATTCCGAGACGGGGACCCAGGTCTATCCATAGAGACCCGGTCGCTGCGGGCAACTACGGATGGACCCCTGGTTTTTGACCGAGAAGTGTGCGGGGACCCCCCGTGGTCAACCGCTCGCTCGTGGAGCATGATCGCCATGAAATGGAATTCAGCAAGGAGCGAGACATGGCGAAAGCGCCAACTCCACAAGATCAGGAGCTTGCCGAAGCACAGACCAGGATCAGCCACCGGATCAGCGGTTTCTTCCTTGGGCTGATCGGCGTGATGAGCCTGCTGGCGGCGGTGGCCTATGTGGCCATGCCCGGCAACGGCCACATGCGAACCGTCGGCGCCGTTCCGACGGCCCAGACGGTCACAGTCGCGATGCGCGACCCGGGTTGCCACTGGTTCCAGCAGGGCCAGAGCTTCACGAAGTCGATGTCCGTGACCGGGCCGGTCGCCCTCCAGAACAGCGACGAGGCGGCCCTCAAGGTCGACGGCTCGAGCGGAGTTCAGAAGGACCCCATGGGCGGACAGGTTTCCCTGACCCCGGGCTCGTACACGATCACGATGGTCGGCCAGGCGCCCGACGACAACACCCTGCACCTGCAGGTCGACTGAATCCGACTGGCCAGCACGCCGGAGCCGTCGTGGCGGCTTAGAGTCACTGAATGGACGCCGGGCTCGTCGTCGCGGTCGCGCTGGCGGTGACGTTCGCCGTCACGAACGGCCTACACGACGCCTCGAACGCCATTGCCACGCTGGTGGCCACCCGGGCTGCGAGCCCGGGTCAGGCCATCGTCCTCGCGTCGGTCTTCAACCTGCTCGGGCCGCTCGTCCTTGGTGCGGCGGTCGCCGACACGATCGGCGGGATCGTCTCGGTCTCGCCTTCGCATGCGATCGGCGTGATCGGCGCCGGCCTGGCCGCTGCCGTGGCGTGGAACCTGAGCACATGGCGATTCGGGATTCCGTCGAGCTCCGGTAATGCCCTCGTCGGCGGCCTCGTCGGCGCAAGCCTCCTGGAGGGAGGCATCGATGCGGTCAATTGGGGCGGCATGGACGGAATTCATCCGGTGGGCGTCTTCGGCACCCTGATCGCCCTCGCGGTCTCGCCGGTGCTCGGTGCCCTGGGCGCCTTCGGCATCATCGTGGGCCTTCGCCGCATCGCACGCCGCGCCACGAGGCGGTGGGTGCCGCCGGTCAGAAGCGCCCAGTGGGTCACGTCCGCGGCGCTGGCATTCAGCCACGGGGCCAACGACGCCCAGAAGTCCGTCGGCGTGATCGCGGCGCTCCTGCTCGCCGGCGGTCACGCACGGACGCTGTCGGCGCCGATCTGGGCGGAGGTGGCCTGTGCAATTGCCTTGACCGCCGGCACCGCTCTGGGCGGATGGCGGATCATTCGGACCGTGGGACGGCGGATCTACCGGATTTCGGCCACGGACGGCCTCTCGAGCCAGACGGCCTCGGCCGGCGTGATCCTCGGAGCGTCGCTGGTCGGTGGCCCCACCTCGACGACCCAGGTCGTCGCGTCGTCGGTGGTCGGGGTTGGCCTAGGGCGAGAGCGTCTCCGCCACGTTCATTGGCTGATCGTCCGTGAGATGGGCCTCGCCTGGCTGATCACCGTCCCCGTCACCGCCGTGCTGGCGGCGGCCCTGTACGGAGTGGAACAGTGGCTCGTGTGAGACGCGGACACTGGTTCCTTCCCGAGACGCCGGACGTGGTCGGGCTCCTGCGCCGTCAGCTCGCGGTGACCCTCGACGGCCTCGAGGCCTTGTGCAGATGGTGCGCGGGAGACCCGGCCGGCGCCGACGAGCTCGACGCCGCAGAGCATCGAGGCGACACCGCGAAGCGCGAGCTGATGGCAGCGCTTCGCGCGGCCTTCGTCACGCCGCTCGAGCCGGAGGACGTCTTCTCGCTCTCGCGCGGAATTGACTGGATCCTCGACCATTCCCGGGATCTGGTGAAGGAGGCGCAGGTCCTCCACGCGAAGCCGGACGCTGCGCTCGCCGAGATGGCCCAGGAGCTGACCGACGCCGTCCGCCACATCGACCGGGCGATCGCTGCGATCACCGATGACGAGGACGCGGCGACGCAGGCCGCCTACGAGGCCATCGCCGCCGAGCGACGTCTCGAGCGGACCTACTACCAGGGCATGGCCGCGCTCCTCGAGGTCTCCGACACGCGCCAGCGGATCTCCCGTCGCGAGCTCTACCGGCGCTGCGCGCGGATCGGAGAGACGGTGGTCGAGGTGTCCGAGCGGATCGTCTACGCGGTCGTCAAGGAGAGCTGAGCTTGATTTAGGGTTGGGGCTACGGCGTGGCGCAGTCGGAGGGTGGGGATTAGGCTTGAGGTGTCGTAGACACGATTCGGAGAGACCAAGCCCTTGGATGAGACACGGCTTCGCCGCCTGATCGAGGTTGGGCGCAGCCTCGTCTCCCAGCTCGATCTGGAGACGGTCCTCGGTCGCGTACTGAATGCTGCCCGCGACTTGACGCGGGCGCGCTACGCCGCCCTGGGAATCCTGGATGCCGACCGCAGCCGCCTCGAGCGATTTATCACCGTCGGCATCGACGACATCACCCGGGTGCAGATAGGAGCCCTTCCGGAGGGTCGCGGGGTGCTCGGCGTCCTGATCAACGAGCCCAAGCCCCTGCGCCTCGCGAACGTCGGGGATCATCCGCGCTCGTACGGCTTTCCGGAGCACCATCCGCCGATGAGTTCGTTTCTGGGCGTCCCGATCCTCATCCGCGGTGAGGCCTTCGGGAACCTGTATCTGACCGAGAAGGAGGGGGGAGAGTTCGACGAGGTCGACGAGGAGTCGGTGATCGTCCTCGCGGACTGGGCAGCGATCGCCATCGCCAATGCACGGTCGGTCGCTCAGGATCGCCTGCGTCGAACGATGGAGGCATCCGAGCGCGAGCGAAAGTACTGGGCGCGCGAGCTTCACGACGAAACGCTTCAGGGCCTCGCGGCGCTTCGGGTTCTTCTCGGATCGGCGTTTCGCGTTGGCACCCCGGAGGCCATGTCGCAGGCGATCAACCAGGCGACCGACGAGCTTGGCGGGGAGATCGACAAGCTCCGCGCTCTGATCACCGAGCTTCGACCGGCGGCCCTCGACGAGCTCGGCCTGATGCCGGCAATCGAGGCGCTGACCGAGCGCAGCGCCGCGACGGCGGGACTCGACGTCCAGGCCGAGTTCGAGCTCCCGCAGGCACCGGGCCACGAGCGCCTCGACCCTCAGCTCGAGAGCACCATCTACCGTCTGGTCCAGGAGGCGCTGACCAATGTCGTCAAGCACGCGCGTGCCGAGCGGGTCGAGCTGCAGGTGTCGACGAACGGGGGCTCGGTCACCGTCACGGTGCGCGACGACGGCATCGGCTTCGATCCAGCGACCTCCTCCGAGGGATTCGGCCTCGTCGGGATGAGGGAGCGGCTCGACTTGATCGGCGGCCGACTCGAGATCTCCTCTGTACCGGGACGTGGTACCGAGTTGAGGGCCGAGCTTCCCGTGCCCAACCAGGCGAGCCAGGTCGTCTAGTCGCCAGACTCGACCAGCCCGTGATCCAGGGCGTAGCGAACGAGCTCCGACCGGGTCGTGAGGCCGAGCTTCTGCTGAATATGGGCACGGTGGGATTCCACCGTGCGGACGCTCAAGTACAGCTGCTGGGCGATCTCGGCGTTGGTGAAGCCGAGCGCGATCTTGCGGAGGACCTCGGTCTCGCGGTCGCTGAGCTCATCCCCGGCGCCACCCTCGGGCTCGGCTGCCAGACGGGCTCCCAGGGCAGGTTGCAGGTACGTGTTACCCGTCGCAGCACTTCGAACAGCCTCGACGAGCTCGGCATCGGCGGCCTCCTTCAAGACGTAGCCGGCGACCCCGGCCTGGAGGGCTTGGCGTACGAAGGCGGTCTCAGCCTGCATGGTGAGAACGACGACACGCGTGTCCGGTGACGCCTCGTTGATCTCCGGAACCGCCTCGATGCTCGACGGGCCGGGCATATTGAGATCGAGGATCAAGACGGTCGGCTTGTGTCCGCGGACGTAGCGGATGGCGTTCGGAGCGTCGCCGGCCTCGGCGACGACCTCGAAGTCCGGCTCTGCCTCCAGCAGCATCCTGAGCGCCGTGCGCACCACCGTGTGGTCGTCGGCCAACACGATCGTGATCGTTTCCTGACTGGGAGTGTTCGAATCAGATTCAGGCAAGGCGACCACCTCAGGGATCGAATCCCATCGGCTCCGAGTGCCACTCGACGGGGAGGGCCACCTCGACGTCGATCGTTCGCCCGGGCGGCTCGGGCTCCGCGTGCACCTCTCCGTGATAGAGCCAGGGAGCGAGGTAGCGGCCACTGATCTTGTGGGGCGGCCACCAGAGCGCGTCGAGAGAGGCGGCGCCCTCACCGCCGCCGCCGGCGATGTCGGTGCGAAGCTGGAGCGACTCCTCACCGGTCAGGAGCTTGCCGCGGAGCACCGGCCTGAAGGGCTCGGCGTCGATCGCCGCTCCGAGACGGTGGGCGATGTCCGACGCTGCCGCGTCGGCTTCCTGGGTCGCGATGCCCCCCTGCTTGACCGGGAAGTTCGTACCGTCCCCGGCGGCGTAGACGTCGTCCACGCCGACCACACGCGCGTGCGCGTCGATCGGGATGAAGCCGTTCTCGTCGCTCGGAAGCCCGTCGATTGCCGGTCCCGCCATCGCCGGCAGGGCGATGACGTCCGTGACGGGGATCCGGCGGCCACCAGGCGTCAGCACGATCTCGCTCGATCTCTCCTGGTGGGCGTGAACCGCGGTCTCGACCTCGATGCCCCGCGCGGAGAGAAGCTCAGAGAGGGCCGCGCTCGCCGCCGGGCCGAACACCGCGAGCGGTGCCTCCTCGGGCGTGATCACGGTCAGCTCGACTGTGGTCCCGAGCTCGAGCGCGCGCCGCTGGGTCATCAGCGCGATCTCGTAGATCGGCAGCGCCCAGCTGACCCCGCTTGGAACGACGAAGAAGATCTGCCTGCCCGCTCCGCCGGTGCGAAGGAGCTCGTTGATTCGAAGCGGCTCGAGAGCAGCGGGAAATGTCGTGACCCCGTCGAAGGCCGGGTGGAACCGCCCGCCCGTGCAGACGACCGCGAAGTCATAGTCGAGCCTCTGGCCGTCGTCGAGGTCGAGTGCGTGCCCGGCGGTGTCGACGCGGCGGGCGGCGCCCTGTAGGAATCGAGCGCCGAGCTCCTCCGCCACCGGCGCCAGAGCGTGCTGCTCAGCCGGTCCGAGGTCGAACGGCTCCTCCACCAGCAGCGGCTTGTACAGGAAGTCGGGGTCGGGGGCGACGAGAGTGACATCGGCGCGATCCCCGGCCAGGTCGTGGAGCGCGAGCAGCGCCTCGAAACCTGCGACACCGCCCCCGACGATGGCCACCCGCCCACTCATGCAAGCTCCTCGGCCGAGATCAAGCGGTCAGGGTAGAGCACGAGGGTGAGCCTACGAGCAACGCCGAATCGTGCCATCCGCCGAAAGGCACACGCCACCTGCGGGAAATCACGGATGGCCACTTGATCCAGACCGCGCGCGGAGCTCGTCCGCGACCGCGATCACGGTACGTGCGATTGCGTCCTCGACCCGAGGGCTGAGCCCGGCGCCGGCATCGAAGCACTGGCCCTCGATTCCAAACACGGTCAGGTGTGGCGGCAGACGATCCAGGGCACGCCCGACCTCGATCGCCGTGGCCAGCCCCAACGCGTGGGTCGAGTGACGGTCCAGGTCACGGCTGAGGCCGGTTGCGTGGGCGTCGAGCCTGTGGATCGTCCCCGGCTCCGCGCCCGAGTGGACGGCGTCGATGACGACGACGTGCTCGCTGCCGTCCCAGGCATCGATCAGGGAGGTGAGATCGCCCTCGAGCTCGGCGACCTCTGCCTCCAGGCCCGGCATGGCGCGGAGCCGGCGAGCCGCCGCGAGCCCCGCGTGGTCATCGCCGCGCCACGGGTTGCCGACGCCGATCACCTTTGCGTGCGCCGTCACGTGGCCGCCCTCATTCGCGCTCCACCTCGAGCTTCAGGAAGTGGGTCGCGCAGGAGATGCATGGGTCGTAGTTGCGGATCGCCTGCTCGCAGCGAAGCGAGAGCTCGCCGTCCGGCAATCCCGCGTGCCGGGCCACGAAGGCGTACAGATCCTGCTCGATCGCCGCTTGGTTCTGCGAGGTCGGCGGCACGATCTTGGCGTCCTTGATCGTCCCTTCGCCGTCGATCTCGTAGCGGTGATACAGGAGGCCGCGCGGAGCCTCGCTGACCCCGAAACCGGTCGCGGCTCGAGGCTCGAGCTCGACCGCCGCCCGGTCCGGCGGCTCGTATTCGGAGATCAGGCGCAGGGCTTCGTCGAAGGCGTAGAGGATCTCGACGCTGCGCACGACGATGCTCTGGAACGGGTTCCTGCACGGGCCGTCGAGGCCCGCGTCAACGGCCGCGTCGCGCGCCACGGGCGAGAGACGGTCGAAGTTGAGCGTGAATCGCGCCAGCGGGCCGGCGAGATAGGAGCCGCGCTCTCGGATACGGCAATGCAGCGCGTTGGAGTGGGGGACCTGCTCCTCGACGAAGGTGTCGTCGAACTCGGAAACGGCGATGTCGATCCCTTGATCGGAGACGATCCGGCCGGCATCGATTGGGTATTCGTCCGGTTCGGAGCGGAGCGCCACCACCTCGTGTTCGAGCTCGAGGTCGGGAAAGTCGAGCCCCGCCGCCCAGCGAACCGTCTCGAGCGCGTCCTCGCGGGCCCGCTCGAGCGGGTCACGGAGCCGCTCGAGCTCGGCCTTGGTGGGAACGCGGTAGAAGCCGCCGGGCCGCACGTTGATCGGATGCACCTCGCGTCCGCCCACCAGCGTGATCAGCGCGTTGCCCGCCTTCTTCAGTCGCAGGCCCCGCTCGACGATCTCGGGATGGTCGCGCGCCATCTCCATCGCGCTCTCATAGCCCATGAAGTCCGGTGCGTGGAGCATGTAGACGTGCAGCCCGTGGCTCTCGATCCACTCGCCGCAGTAGATGAGTCGCCGCAGGGCCCGCAGCTGGCCGTCGACCGTCGCTCCGCAGGCGTCCTCGAGCGCCTGGGCCGCGCTCGTCTGGTAGGCGACGGGGCAGATGCCGCAGATGCGCGCGGTGATGTCCGTTGCCTCCATGAACGAGCGGCCGCGCAGAAACGCCTCGAAGAAGCGCGGTGGCTCGTAGATCCGCAGCTTCACGTCGACGACCTCGTCTCCGCGCAGACGCACGTACATCGCGCCCTCGCCCTCGACCCGAGCCAGGTAGTCGGCCTTGATCGTCCTCGTGCGCGCCTCAGCCACGCTCGAGGGCCTCGCTCTCGCTTCGGAACGGCTCGGCCGAGTTGTAGAGCTGGCGGTACTTGCGGATGAGGTCGGGCGTCTCCAATCCGAGGCCACTCATCCACGCGGACAGGGACGCCGTGTTTGGTGTCTCCATGGGCCCGAAGCAGCCGTAGCAGCCCCGGTCATAGCTCGGGCAGAGCGCTCCGCAGCCGGCGTGCGTCACCGGGCCGAGGCACGGGGTGCCGTGGGCGACCATCACGCAGACGTTGCCGCGGCGCTTGCATTCCATGCAGACGCTGTACGGGGCGATCGCCGGGCGACGGTCCGCGAGGAAGGCGCTGATCACCTCGAGCAGCTGGCGCTTGTCGATCGGGCAACCCTGGAGCTCGAAGTCGACCGGAATGTGAGCGGCGATCGGGGTCGAGGTCTCGAGCGTCGAGATGTAGTCGGGGGTCGCGTAGACGACCGACACGAACTCCTCGACGTCCGCGAAGTTCCGCAGCGCCTGGATCCCTCCCGCGGTAGCGCAGACGCCGATCGTCACCACATGCTTGGAGAGCCGCCGGACCTCACGTATCCGCTCGGCGTCCGCCTCGGTGGTGATCGAGCCCTCGACCAGGGACAGGTCGTACGGGCCGTCTGCCGCGGCCCGGGTGGCCTCGAGGAAATAGGCGATCTCGATCCGGTCGGCGAGGGCCAGGAGCTCGTCCTCGCAATCGAGCAGGCTCAGCTGGCAGCCGTCGCAGGACGCGAACTTCCAGACGGCGAGCCGCGGCCTGTGCTCGCCCGCCATCAGACCTCCCGCACGGTGAAGAAACGCTCGATGTCCGCATACCGCATCACGGGCCCCTCGCGGCAGACGTACGTCGGACCGAAGACGCAGCGACCGCATTGGGTGAGCGCGCACTTCATGTTGCGCTCCATCGAGACGTGGATGTCACCGGCGACCACGCCGCGATCCAGCAGGCCCTGCACCGCGAAGCGAATCATGACCTCGGGGCCGCACAGCATCGCCACGGTGCGCTCGGGCTCCAACTGAGCCTGGTCAAAGAGCGTGGTGACGAGGCCCACGTGGCCGTTCCAGCCCTCGCCCGCGCTGTCGACGGTGACGTGCACGTCGATGCCGTCCGCCGCAAAGAGCTCGAGCTGATCCGTGTAGAGCAGCTGGTCCGGCGCCCGCCCGCCGTAGAGCAGCACGATCCGCTCGTAGCGCTCGCTTTCGGCGAGCGCCCCGAGCACAGCAGGACGAAGTGGGGCGAGCCCGATCCCGCCGGCCACGATCACCAGCTCCCGGCCCGCGGCGGCGGGCAGCGGCCAGGAGCTGCCGAACGGCCCCCGCACGCCCAGAACCTCCCCGGGCCGCGCGGCGCAGATCGCGGCCGACGCCGCGCCAACCGACCGCACCGTGTGCTCGATGGGTCCGGAGGCCGTCGGGTCGCCGCTGATCGAGATCGGCACCTCACCCACGCCGAAGGCGTAGAGCATGTTGAACTGCCCGGGGCCGAAACGGGGAGCAGGCCCTCCGCTCGCCGCCTCGAGCCCGAGCGTCCAGGTGTCGGCGGTGTCGCGCCTCGTCTCCACGACCCGGAATGGCTCCGGGACCATGGGTCCCGGCGGCTGCGGTTCAGGCACCGGGCGTGCCATAGACGTCGAGGAGTTGGACCCGAGTGGCCTGTAGACGAGCGAGCATCGAGGATGCGAATCGCTTCATCAGCTCGTAGCCCAGTGTGTGGTCGGCATCGCACTTGCCCCGCAGGCAGGCGCCATCGAAGTTGAGCGCTCTGACCGGCTCCACGGCCCGCCCGTCGAAGTGCCAGCGGTAGGGAGGAAACAGCCACGACCAGCCGACGATTTCCCCTGGGCCGAACGTGGACACGATCATCTGGCCGCGACTGGGGGCGAAGAGCTCGAGTGCGATCCGGCCATGGCGGATCAGGTAGAAGCTGTCGGCCGGATCGCCCTCGCGAAACGGGTAGGAGCCCGCGTCGAACCCCGTGGTGGAGCCGCATCCGGCGATCAGCTCGATGTAGGCGCGGTCCAGGCCCGCGAACGTCCCGACGTCCGCGATCAGCTCATCGACCGCGTGCGGCTGTGCCATCCGCGCCCCCTCCCGCGGTTCCGAGTCCGTCCGTCGCGCGGATCGCGGCCGCCTCCTCGGTGATGTCGATCGCCACCGGACACCACGTGATGCAGCGGCCGCAACCGACGCAGCCCGACGTCCCGAACTGGTCGATCCACGTGGCGAGCTTGTGGGTCATCCACTGCCGGTAGCGGGAGCGCGACGACGACCGGACGCTCCCGCCGTGGACGTAGGAGAAGTCCATCGTGAAGCATGAGTCCCACTCGCGACGCCGCTCGGCGGTCTCGCCCGTGAGATCGGTGACGTCCTCGACCGTGGTGCAGAAGCACGTCGGGCACGCCATCGTGCAGTTGCCGCAGGTCAGGCAGCGCTCCGACACCTCGTCCCAGCGGGGGTGCTCGTAGTTGCGGTAGAGGAGCTCCTTGATCCCGTCGGTCTCGAGCTGCCTGCCCATGCTCGCCGCGGCACGCTCGACACCTGCCGATGCCGCCCCAACCTCGCTGGCCGCGGCATCGCGATGCGATATCTCCGCGAGCACCTCGCGGCCTCTGTCGCTTTCCGCTTCCGCCACGAAGTAGTGGCGGCCCTCTTCGATCACCTCGGTGAGCGCCAGGTCGTAGCCGGACGTCGCCCGGGGGCCCGTGTTCATGGAGACACAGAAGCAGGTGCCGCCGGCCACGGTGCAGTTGACCGCGACGATGAAGGCGTCACGGCGACGACGCTCGTAGACCGGGTCCGGGTAGGCGCCCTCGAGCATCACCTTGTCCTGCGTCGCGATGGCGTGCAGGTCGCAGGATCTGGCGCCGATGAACGCGTAGGTGGGCGGGTCGTCCGGCTCCTCGGTGACCTCGAAGCCACCGTCCTTGTCCTTCTTCGCCTGCCACAGCCGGATCACGGGCGGATGGAGAAAGTGCTTCCACGATCGCGGCCCGACCGCGTACCCGAACAGCGCGTCGTCGTCCCGGCGCCGTAGCCGGTAGGTCCCGCCATCCTGCTCGTCGGTCCACCCGGCGGGCAGATCGTGCGTCGAGGAGATCTCGTCGTAGACGATCGCGCCCTGGCTCAGCGTGGGGCCGATGGTCTGATAGCCCCGTCGCCTCAGAACCTCGAACAGCTCGTCCAGAGAGTCGCGCTCGATGACCTCCATTCCTCGTGGCGAGACTAGCGCGCCTGGGCTGCGCCGGGACACCAGCGTGAGACGATTATGAAGATGAACGGGTCCCAGGAGCGCAAGCGTGTCGTGATCGCGGGGGGAGGAATAGCCGGGTTGGAGGCAATGCTGGCGCTATCGAAGCTGTGTCCGGAGCTGACTGACGTCGAGCTGCTCTCCTCGGGGCCGGAGTTCGTCTATCGGCCGCTGCTGGTGGCCGAGCCGTTCGGAGCAAGCGAGGCCCTCCGACTGGACCTGGGTCAGGTCGCGCAGGAGACCGGCTCGAGCTACACGCGCGGCACTGTCGTCTCGGTTGAGCCGGACGCGAAGACCGTGGGGACGGTGGAGGGGGAGACCCTCGCTTACGACTTCCTGCTGATCGCGTTCGGCGCCGGTCCGGTCGAGGCCGTGCCCGGCGGACTGACCTTCGGGACCGATGAGGAACGAGCGAGCTTCGGAGAGGTGTTGGCGGCCCTCGGCCGCAGGGGACGTGGGCGCGTCGTCTTCGTCGTTCCGCCTGGCGTGAGCTGGTCGATCGCGGCCTACGAGCTCGCCCTGCTCACCGCAGCCGAGCGCGACGCTCGGCGGCTCCACGGGACCGAGATCCTGCTCGTCACCCATGAGAGAGCTCCGCTCGAGGTGTTCGGTGCATCGGCGGCCGAGCTCGTCGCCTCGCGCCTTGCCGATGCCGGTGTCTCGCTTCGAACGGCGGCGGACGCCGATCGCGTGGTCGACGGCAGGCTGCATCTGAAATCGGGTGAGGACCTCGGCCCGGGTGCCGTCGTCGCGCTCCCGGCGCTTCGGCTGCCCGATATTCCCGGGCTGCCGCAGCGCAACGGCGGCTTCGTGCAGACGGATGTCAGCATGCGCGTCGCCGGCCTCGAGCATGTGTGGGCGGCCGGCGACGCGACCTGGTTTCCGGTCAAGCAGGGCGGCCTCGCGGCCCAACAGGCGGAGGTGGCGGCGAGGGCGATCGCCGCTGCATCCGGCGCGCGCGTCGTGTCGGAGCCATTTTCGCCCGTGCTGCGAGCCGCGCTGATCACCGGGGGAGCCCCCGAGTTCCTGCGCGCGTATCTGCCCGGCCGCGGCCCGGCGGAGCTGAGCGCCGGAGCCGGGCTCTGGTGGCCGCCCGTGAAGGTTGCGGGGAAGTATCTCGGTCCATACCTCGCGGGCCGGCTCGGGCTGGACCAGCACGGGGAGGAGCTCGTCAACCTCAGCCCCTCTCCAGATGAGGCCGCCGAGCAGGAGGAGCACCGTCAGGCGCTGGGACTGGTGCTGTTCGCGGCCGATGCGGACGCCGCGGTCGGCGACTTCGAGGCCGCACTCCGATGGCTCGCGTTTGCCGAGCAACTCGACTTCGTGATTCCGGCGCGATACGTCGCTCGCCGCTACGAGTGGCGCCGCCACCTCGAACCGAACCTGGCGCCGGACGCGGCGGTCAAACGGATCGATCCGGCGTTTTCGAGCGCCGATGCGGCTCTATCCGACCTGTACCGGCGACTTGGCTGGATGCGGGAGATCGAGCGGGACACCGGGGGCGAGATGGAGCATCAACTCGCCGACCTCGACGGGGGGATGGCGCAACTGCGCTCGCTGACGCGGCAGGCGCATGTCTTCAAGGCGGGAGGGAGCGAGGCCGCTCAGGACCGACCGTAGGCCAGGGCCCCGGCGAGGCTCCGGGCTGAGATCACGCCAACGGGATCGTCGCTGTCCGGCTGCAGGACGATCAGGTGCGTGATTCCACGATCCGCCATGATCTCGGCCGCTCGGCGAAGCGGCTCGTTCGATCGGATCGTTGTCAGGTCGGTGGTTGCGACCTCGCGGGCGGTCACGGCGGTCAGATCACCCGCAACGCGGGCCAGGTCGAGGCTCGTGACGATCCCCCAGAGGCCGCGCTGCGGATCCACGTCCGCGACGACGACCGAGTGGACGTCGTAGCCGACCATCATCCTGGCCACGTCCGAGAGGCTGGTCTCGGGCCGGCAGGTGATCACGCCGACGCGCATCGCGTCGCGCACCTTCGCGTCCTCGAATGCGGGACCCACGTAGCCGTGCTCCATCTCGCGAACCGTACTCATCTGCGCTGCTAGAAGCCGCGACGCTCGCGGTAGACGTGCGCCTCGCGCATCATCGCCTCGTGGCCGCCCGGCGTCCTCAGGGCGCGGCGCAGCCGGACCATGTGGACGATGAAGGCCGCGGTGAAGACGAGTGCCAGGATCGTGAAGCCCCAGAGCTCGAAGGGCGAGAAGACGCCCATGATCAGGCCATAGACGTAGAAGCCCAGATACGCCAGGCCGAGCAGCAGGGCCACGCGACTGAGAGTTCCGAGCACGTTCATCTTTCGAGTACCTCCCGTGTTGATCTGGGTCATGGGCGAAAGGTATGCGCTCGGCACTGGCGCGTCATCCGGGAAAGCCCGTGAATCAGTCCGCGGTAACCACGGACGCGGCGTCTTCGGCGAGCCGGTAGAGGTCGTCCAGGGACGCCGCGATTCCGCTCGCCAGCACCTCGAGATCCGGCATCGAGTCACGGTCGGCGTTCAGGCAGAAGTACATGCAGCCGTCGTAGCTGAAGACCGCGAGGCCGACCGCGTGACTCGCCGCCAGGGGAACGATTGGCCAGACCGAGAGCAGCCGCGACCCGAATGCGTATCGCGGCTCCTGCGGGCCCGGGACGTTCGTGACCGTGACGTTGAACAGCCGGCTCGCGAACAGCCCGCGCGCGAGGAAGGTGTGGAGGACCGGCGGCGCATGTCCCGCGAGGTCGATCATCGTGCTGGATCCGGTGCCCTGCGATCCCGATTTGAGGCTCTCGGCCTCCGCCATCTGCCGCGTGTAGCGCCCCTCGGGCGTCGACTCGGCCACGGGCAGGTGGACGAACAGCGTGGTGATGCGATTGCCGAGGGCGAGGCGCTCCCCGGCCGAGCGAATGTTCACGGGAACCATCGCTCGGAGGCCCTGGGGTGGGGGCACCTCGCCGCGGGTATCGAGGAGGGTCCGGAGCCCGCCGGCGGTCGCCGCCAGGATCACGTCGTTGACCGTCCCTCCCAGCGCGCGCTTGATCGCTTTGAGTCTCGGAAGCGGAGCCGAGATGACGGCCAGGCGCCGGTCGGTCCCGATCGGAACGTTGATGCTCGAAGACGGAGCGGCGACCACCTCGTCCTTGAGGAGCAGCTCGACGAGCGCGCGCGAGCGCGCCATGACGTCCCGTGCCTGCTTCGGGTGGATCGATACGTCCACTCCGCGAGCGCCGAGGCGCAGCCCGGCCGCGGCGAGCCCGACCGTGCCTCGGATGAGGCGAACGCCGGCGCCGGCGGCGGCGGCGCTCAGGCGCAACGGCAGGGGTGCGTGAGAGGGCACCTCGGGCGGATCGGGGTGCGAATCGGGGACTGGGCCGTCGGGGTGCCGAGGGTTCGACTCGTCCTCCGTGCTGGAGTCGAGCAGGTTGTTTGCGGCATCAACCGAGCCCACTCCGTCGACCATGCAGTGGTGCGTCTTGGAGGCCATCGCCCAGCGCCCGTCGGCCAGCTCGAGCACAGCGGTCTCCCAGAGCGGATGGGAACGGTCGAGTCGACGGGAGTAATAGTCGGCGGCCCACTCGAGGAGCTCGCTCTCGCCCCGCGGCTCCGGAAGGCCCTTCGCGACGACATGCCGCGCGATGTCGAACCGCTCGTCATCGATCCACCGCGGCCAGTGGAGCCCGCCCGTCTGGGGGCTTGAGAGTCGCTGGCGATAGCGCGGCAGCCCACCCAACCTCGCCTCGATCTCCCGTCGGATGCGATCGATGGGGGGAGGGCCGCCATCTCCATGTGGCTCGAAGATCATCACGCCCCCGATGTGCATGTGGGCGCTCGAATCCGCCTCCTCGAGCTCCAGGAACGTGGCGTCCAGCGGGTTCAGGTGATCATCGGGCTCGCGCATGCATGACCTACTTCGCCAGCGTTCCGGACATCGCCTTGAGGCCGGTGTCCATGCCACGCCAGAAGGCGCCGGCGTGGAACGGCAAGCCGTTGCGAAACCGCCACGGCACGGACATGCCGAGCATCTTCTTGCCGGCCCGCCATGCCACCGATGAGCCGACCCGGTATGCGCCGTCCGCGTCCGGGCGCACCTCGATCGGCCTCGCGGGGTCGCCTGTGAGCTGCAACGGGACCTGGGCGAAGGTCGCCTTGTCGAACTGCTCCATCACGCACATGCTCACCGGGTCAAAGTCCGTGGCCGGCTCGGTTCCGGAGATCTCGGCGGCGATGTGAGCGGCGGCGGCATCCGCCTGCAGGAAGGCGAGAAACGCCTGCTTCACCGGAAAGTCACCCGCGTCGCCCACGACGTAGGTGTTCGGGTGTCCCACGAGGCGCCTGCTTCGCAGCTCGGTCTCCAGGAAGCCGCGATCGTCGGCCGGCAGACCAGGAAACGCCGTCGAGGCGATGTAGGGCGGGAAAGAGACCAGCAGGTCGTACGGGAGCGAATCGCCGTTGGAATAGGCGACGGAGTCACTCTCCACGCGCTCGACCGCGTAGCCTCGGTGCCCGTCGATGCCTCGCCGATCGAACTCTCGCTCGACGACGTCGTCCAGCCGGGGGCCGAACGCCTGGATGTACGCATCCTCGTAGGTGGACCACACGATGTCGATCGAGCCGCGGGCCCCCTTTCGCCGCAGCCATGTCTCCAACATCAGGACGATCTCGTACAGCGGTCCGGCGCACTTGTTGTTCGGCGGCACGCAGAAGAGAACGCGACGCCGCTCGCGCGCTTGACCCACGGTAGCGAGGCCCTCGAAGGCCGCCCGGAGTCGATCCATGTCCTCCGTTGTCCAGGTGCTGATCGCATGCTCGGCGAGGCCGGGGACCTCGGTCGCTCGCATCCCCGAGCCCGTCGCGACGATCAGGAAGTCGTAGCCGAGCGCCCGGCCGTCGGCGAGCTCAACCCGGCCGGTGGCCGGATCGATGCCTTCGGCACGGCCCTGGACGAGCTCGATCCCCCGGCGTTTGCACGGGCGTGCAAGCGGCACCTCGAGCCGGCGGGGATCGAGGCCGAACGGGACATAGATCGAGTTCGGCTTGAACTTGAAGTGGTCGATGTCGGAGACGAGCGTGATCCGAGCCCGATCGCCCGCGATCAAGCGCAGGTCGAAGGCGGCCTCGAGGCCGCCGAAGCCGCCGCCGAGGACGAGGACTGAGGCCTGGCTCCGGGTCCCGTCAGCCATGGCTTCGGCTGAGCTCGGGGGCCCGATCGTCCGGCACCGGAGCCGCGGTTCGCGGGACGGCGACCACGGGACACGGCGCGGTCCTCATCACGTCGGCCGAGACGCCGCCCAGCAGGCTCCTCCGAACGGGCCCGTAACCGCGCGAGCCGACAACCAGGAGATCGAGGTCGACACCGTGCCGCGCCAGCGCCCTCGCCGGATCTCCCTCCTCGAGCGCGGATTCGACCTCGACCCAGGGCGGGAGCTCATCAAGGGCCGCCTCGCGTACGTCACGGCCGCGGTCTTCCATCACGGTGCGGAAGCTGGAATCCGCATCCGGCTCGGTGCTCGGCACGATCGTGACGACCCGCAGCATGGAGTCGAGGCGCTTCGCCAGCGCCGTCGCGTATTGGAGCGCGATGTGCGACTCGTGGCTGCCGTCGACTGCGACCCCGATCAGGCCCAGCCCGAAATGCTCTGTGTCGGCGTATCCGCGAGGTGCGACGGCAACGGGACACGGCGCCCCCGAGAGGAGGCGTTCCCCGACGCTTCCCGGAACCACCCGACCCAGCTGCCCGCGGTGGGTCGAGCCGATCACGATCAGCTCGGCCCCTTCGCGCGCCGCCAGGTCCTTGAGGCCTCCCACGGCCCCGGCATCTCGCAGCTCGCGCATGGCGAACTCGCGGTGAGGAAGCTCCTCCCTCGCACGGTTGAAGATGCCGGCGAAGACCTCGGCCTCCGAACCACCCAGATGCACACGGGGGTTGGAGGCAGTGGCCACGATCAGGTTCGCGTCCGTCGCGTGCCCCATCGCGCTGCCCAGGTGCAGCGCGTCGCGAGACTCACTGCTCCCGTCGAAACCGATCACGATCGTGGTCATGACGCTCCTCTCATGGTGTCCTGTCCAAGTTAGGCTTGGAGGAGGTGGATGCCATCGGGAGAGAGCCACCGTTTGACTCCGTACTTCATACGGAACCGGCGGCGGCGTATCCGGAGCACCGCAAGGTCGACGTGGCGCTGCGAGACGGCTCCACCGTGCACGTTCGTCCGATCCGCGCCACCGATCAAGCGGCGCTCAAGGCGTTCCTGGAGGACCTGTCCGACGATTCACGGGCGTTCCGCTTCTTCACCGGCGCGCCCGATCTGGAGCGCGCGGCAGAATCGGCGGCCGACGTCGACTATGAGACGCGCTACGGCCTGATCGCGCTCCGGGGCGCCGACGAGCGCATCGTCGGACACGCGTCATACGTCGCCACCGGCAGCGGCCGCGCCGAGATCGCGTTCGCGATTGCGGACGAACTGCAGGGGAAGGGACTCGCAACGATCCTCCTCGCACACCTGGCCGACGCCGCCGTCGAGCGCGGGGTGCGCCTGTTCGAGGCCGAGGTCCTGCCGGAGAACCACCGCATGGTCGAGGTCCTTCGCGAGTCGGGTTTTCCGGTCGAGATCTCCTCGGTTCCAAGCTCGATCCATGCCGAGCTTCCGACATCGCTTTCGGATGAGGCGCGAGAGCGGTTCGAGAACCGGGACCGGATCGCCGCGGCCGCGGCCGTGGAGGACTTCCTCCAACCGCGAGCCATCGCGGTGATCGGAGCGTCTCGCAGGCGGGGCACTGTGGGCGGGGAGATCTTTCACAACCTCTTGGAGTCGGGCTTCGAGGGTGCGGTCTATCCGGTGAATCGCGCCGCTGACGTCATCCAGTCGGTGCGCGCCTACGGGACCATCGCCGAGGTGCCCGGCACGGTCGACCTTGCTGTGATCGCCGTGCCGAGCTCACACGTCGCCGACGTGGCTCGGCAATGCGCAACGAAGGCTGTACCGGCGCTGGTGGTCATCTCGGCGGGATTCGCGGAGGTGGGGGAGGAGGGGCAGAAGCGTCAGCGAGAGCTGATCGAGATCTGCCGCGACTCCGGGATGCGGCTCATCGGACCGAACTGCCTCGGCATCCTGAACACGAGCCCGAAGACGCGCATGAACGCGACGTTCGCGCCATCGACGCCGGCCGCCGGCAACGTCGGGTTCCTGTCCCAAAGCGGAGCTCTCGGCCTTGCGTTCATCGACCTCGCCGCCGATCGGAGCCTGGGCCTCTCGTCATTTGCCTCGATCGGCAACCGTGCCGACATCACCGGAAATGACCTCCTCGAGTACTGGGAGGCCGACCCGGAGACCCAGGTGGCGCTGCTGTACATCGAGTCGTTCAGCGATCCGCGACGGTTCTCCAGAGTGGCGCGGCGAATCGGCCGGCACAAGCCCATCGCGGTGGTCAAGAGCGGGCGCTCACCGGCCGGCGCTCGGGCCACGACATCGCATACGGGCGCCCTGCTCGCGGCGTCGGACGTGACCGTTGACGCGCTCTTCGAGCAGGCCGGCGTCATGAGGACCGACACCCTCGGCGAGCTCCTGGACGTGGCCTCCCTGCTGGCGAGCCAGCCGCTCCCGAAGGGCGCGAGGGTGGGGATCATCACCAACGCGGGCGGGCCGGCGATCATGTGCGCGGATGCCTGTGAGGCCTCCGGCCTGGAGGTGCCGCCGCTTCCGGAGGACGTCCGGGCAGAGCTCCGAGGCTTTCTGGCGCCCGAGGCGGGGCTGGGCAACCCGGTCGACATGATCGCGACCTCGACCGCGGACCAGTACCGGAAGGCAATCGGCACGATCGCCTCGTGGGATGGGGTGGACGCGCTCATCACGATCTTCGTGCGGCCCCTCCTGACGAAGGCGGAGGACGTGGCGGCCGCCGTTCGGGCCGCGGTCGCGGAGCTTCCGCGGGAGATGCCGGTGCAGGCGGTCTTCATGTCACAGCGCGACCACGCCGCGATGGCGCGGGAGGGCCACATCCCCACCTATCTGTACCCGGAGGATGCCGCGCGAGCGCTGGCGCGCGTGATGCGGCACGTGCGCTGGCGCGAGCGTCCGCACTCAGCTCCACCGGCCTTCGACGACGCGCGCACGGACGAAGCGGCGGCGATCATCGCCGATGCACTCGGGCGCGGGCGCGACTGGCTGCCGATGTCCGAGGCGATGCGCCTGCTGGACTGCCACCGAATCGCGGTCGCCGAGTGGGCTACCGCGACCGATCCGGTTGCCGCGGGCCACGTCGCCGACCGCTTCGGCGGGCGTGTGGCGCTCAAGGCCGTGGGATCGGGGATTCTCCACAAGTCGGAGCTCGGGGCCGTGCGGACGGGGTTGGAGGGGGCGGCGGAGGTCTCGTGGGCCGCCGTGGAGATGGACGAAGCGCTCTCCAGCGCGGGCGTCGAGCGAGAGGCATTCATCGTCCAGCGCATGATGGAGCGGGGCGCCGAGCTGATCGTTGGGGTGGTCGGCGACGCCTTGTTCGGCCCGGTGATCGCGTGCGGGGCCGGCGGCGTCCAGGCGGAGCTGCTGAAGGACGTAGCGGCTCGGATCAGCCCACTCTCGCGCCTGGACACATCGGAGATGCTTCGCTCGCTGGCCAGCTATCCGCTGCTCACGGGCTATCGCGATACGCCGGTCGCGGACGTGGCTGCCGTCGAGGACGTGCTTCTCAGGGTGAGCGCGATGGTCGAGGCCCACAGGGAGATCGCGGAGCTGGACCTCAATCCCATCGTGGCAACGCCCGATGGGGCGGTCGCCGTCGACGCGCGCGTGCGGGTGGAAGCCGCGGCACCGCGGCCTCCCTGGCCCAGTGCCTACGCCGGCGCTTGACTTCTCGCCCGGGCCGCCGCGACTGCGACCTGACCGTATGCGATCCCGCCGTCGTTCGGGGGCAGACGCATGGGGACGCGGACGTGGAGCCCACGGTCACTGAGGATCGCCGCCGTCCGTTCGAGCAGCAGCCGGTTCTGAAACACGCCGCCCGACAGCACCACCAGATCGGTGCCGGCCCGCTGTCCCTCCCGCTCACATGCGGCGGCGGTCCCCTCGGCGAGGGCTCGGTGGAACCGGCCGCCGACCGCCGATGGTGCCGCGCCCCGGTCCAGGTCGCTCCCGATCGCGCGGACGGTCTCCCGGGCGTCGAGGATCGCGGGACCGCTCGTCGAGTCGATCACCTCCAGGGGATAAGAGCCGGCCTCGGCCGGGTCCGAGATGCCCTCGAGCTCCGCCGCGGCCTGGCCCTCGTAGTTGACGGCCGCCCGGATGCCGCAGAGCGCCGCGACGGCGTCGAAGAGGCGGCCGACGCTGCTGGTGAGCGGGGAGTTCACGCCGCTCGCGAGCAGGCCGCACACCGCGTCCCACTCGGGCTGCCCGACGTGCCCGCGAAGCGGAGGCGGGATGGCGGGGCGCTCCTCGGCCCAGGCCTCGGCGAGCCAGGCGCACGCCATCCGCCACGGCTCCCGGATGGCGGCGTCGCCGCCGGGGAGGCGAACCGGCGCCAGCATCCCGCGCCGCTCGAAGTCCGCGAGGCCGCCGACGAGGATCTCCCCGCCCCAGACCGTGCTGTCAGGTCCGAACCCCGTGCCGTCGTAGATCGCCCCGACGGCAGTGCCGGTCTCCCCGTGCTCCGCCAGGCAGGCGGCCAGGTGCGCGTGGTGGTGCTGGACGCCCACGTGCTCGGGGCCTTCGCGCTGAAGGGCGTACCTCGTCGACAGGTAGTCCGGGTGCAGGTCGTGGGCGATGACGGCCGGCTCGACAGCGAACAGGCGCTGGAAGTGCTCGATCCCCTCGCTGAACGCCGAGAGCGTCTCGTAGTTCTTGAGGTCGCCGATGTGGTGAGAAACCCATGCGCGGTCCCGCCGCGCGACGCAGAACGTGCTCTTGAGCTCCGCGCCGCAGCCCAGCGCCGGCTCGGGCGCGTTCATCGGCAGCGCGAGATGCGCCGGAACGTACCCGCGAGAGCGCCGCAACAGGAGGGGCTCCGAGCTCACCTGGGGATCGAGTGCCCGCACCACCGAGTCGTCCGTGCGCATTTGGATGGGACGGTCGTGAACCAGGAAGAGGTCGGCGATGCCGGCGAGCCGTTCGAGGGCTTCGGAGTCGCGGAAGGCGATCGGCTCATCGGACACGTTGCCCGAGGTCATGACGAGCGTCACGCCAGCGTCGGCGAGCAGCAGGTGGTGGAGTGGGGAGTAGGGCAGCATCACGCCGAGGTCGAGCGTGCGCGGGGCCACCGCGGGCGCGACGCCGGCGCCCGGTTGCCGTCGCGCGATCACGATCGGACGCCGGAGCGAGCTCAGCAGCGCCTCGTCGACCGGCGCGAGCTCGATCAACTCGCGCGCCGCCTCGATGTGGGGCGCCATCAGCGCGAACGGCTTGTCCTCGCGATGCTTGCGAGCGCGCAGGGTCGCGACCGCGTCCTCGTCGTCGGCGCGGCACGCGAGATGGAAGCCCCCGAGCCCCTTGACCGCGAGGATCCGCCCGTCACACAGCTCGGCGGCGGCCGCCTCGATCGGGTCGGCCGCGGCGGCTCGGTGCTCATCGCCCCCGGCCCCGACCAGCCGCGCGCGCGGGCCGCACACCGGACACGCGTTCGGCTGGGCGTGGAAGCGGCGATCGCGCGGGTCCTCGTACTCGCGCCTGCAATCCGGGCACATCTCGAACGACGACATGGTCGTCAGGGCTCGGTCGTATGGGGCGCCGGTCACGATCGTGAACCTGGGGCCGCAGTCGGTGCAGTTGGCGAAGGGGTACCGGTAGCGCCTGTCGCCGGGATCGAAGAGCTCGGACAGGCAGGCGTCGCAGGTGGCGGCATCCGCCGTGATGGGAACGTCCGGGTCGCCGGAGCGGTTGGAGGACACGATGGTGAACCGGCACTCGCCCCTTGCCGGAGCCTCCTCAGTGACCAGGTCATCCACCGCGGCCAGCGGCGGAGCCTCGCTCGGAAGGCGGGCCAGGAACTCCTCGATCCGCTCGGGTGCGCCCTCGACCTCGATCAGCACGCCGTGCTCGTCGTTGAGCACCTGGCCACCGAGGCCGAGTCCGGTCGCGAGGCGGAAGACGTGCGGCCTGAACCCGACCCCCTGCACCGTTCCCGAGACGCGAGCCCGGACCCGCCGCGGGCCGCTCGCCACAGCTCGCCCGCTCACCCCGTCGCCGGCACTGCCGCCTCCACGAGCTCCCGCAGCACGTGATACGCGCTCGCCTGCGCCTCCTGGATGCGGGGGATGTGCTGTGACCGCACCACGACGACATGGTCTGCGAGCTCCTCCGCCGCCACGCGGCCGCCGTCGTAGCCCACGAACGCGATCGTCGCCAGGCCACCCCCTCGTGCCTCGGCCAGTGCCTCGATCACGTTGACCGAGTTGCCGCTCGTCGACAGCGCGACCGCGGCGTCCCCCGGTTGCCCGTAGGCGATGAGCTGCCGCTGGAAGATCTCCTCGGTGCCGATGTCGTTCGCGATCGCGGTCAGGATCGCCGGATCCTCCGTCAGGTCAATCGCCCTGCGCGGGGGCCAGTCGCGGCCGGGGGCCGCTCGGAGGTCCGCGACCAGGTCCATCGCATCCGTCGCCGAGCCGCCGTTTCCGAACGCGAGCACCTTGCCGCCGGCGTCGAGGCGGGTACGCAGGTCGGTGGCGGCTGCAACCAGGACGTCGCGGTTGTCGGTCAGCGCCTGCTCGCGGAGAGCACCGACCTCGGCCGCCTTCATCAGCGCCGAGCGTCTCACGTCGTCGATCACCGACTCGAGGTCGCGCTCGCCCTCGGAAAGGAAGGGGTAGAGGAAGGTCGAAGCACCCGGGTCGCGTACCGGCGCTGCCTCGCGTCCCTCGAGCAACCCCCGGTGCTCGAAGAACACGTGGACGAGCTCCCAGAGCACGTGGTAGAGCGTCTCGACCAGCTCCTGGTCGATGAACGGGTCGTCCCCGGGCGGGACGAACGCCCACTCGGCGCCGCCGCCGGGCGCGAACGCGATCGTCAGGCAGCCGCGCCGCCCGGCGATCGCGAGAGCCTCACGGGTCTCGCCATCGGAGACCTCGTACGCGATCGCGATGTCGGCGGGCTCGGCCACGGCGTCGATCTGTGAGAGCAGCGAGCCGCCCTCGCCGGCGAGGCCGAGCGCGGGAAGCGCCCGCTTGCCGACGATCACGGGGTGAACGAACTCGACCGCGACGTGGCGCGCGTCGGAGCGCGCGGCGGGGGAACGCCCGAGGGCCACGAGGCGCCCGCCCGCAGCAAACCGCTCCGCCATCCGGTGGCAGCAGCGCGCGAGCCGGTCCGCCTCGGCGTCGAAGAAGGCGCGGTTGGCCTGGGTTCGCGACGCGAGCAGGCGACCCACGCGGTCGCCCAGTCTCTCGGCGGCCGCGGTGCGCATCATCAGGCGGCCGCGGCCACCCGGTCGGGCAGCTCGGCGAGCCAGGTGCGCCACTGGTCCACGCCCTCGCCGGTGCGCGCGCTTAGCTGCATCCGCGCCACGTCCGGATTGACGGCGTCCAGGTTGTAGAGGAACCGATCGAGGTCGAAGTCGAGGTGGGGGAGGAGGTCCACCTTGTTGATCAGCACGAGCTCGCAGGTCCTGAACATCAGCGGGTACTTGAGCGGCTTGTCCTCGCCCTCCGCCACCGAGGCGACCATCACCCTGGCGTCCTCGCCGACGCGGAACTCCGCGGGGCAGACGAGGTTGCCGACGTTCTCGATCACCAGGAGGTCAATGTCGTCCAGCGGGAGGGAGGGGATGGCCGAGCGGACCATGTTGGCGTCGAGATGGCATTCGCCCCCGAAGGCGGGATCGGTGTTCAGCTGGGTGACGGGCACGTGCAGGGCCGAGATCCGGTCGGCGTCGACGCTGCCCTGAACGTCGCCCTCGAGCACGCCCGCGCGCACTCCGTCGAGGTCGGCGAGCGCCCGCTCCAGCAGCGAGGTCTTGCCGGCGCCCGGGGCGCTCATCAGGTTGACCACCCGCACGGATGCACGATCGAAGTCCTCGCGGTTCGCGCGCGCGATGGTCTCGTTGGCGTCGAGGGCGTCCTCGGCGACCCTCACCTTGGTGCGGTGCATGCGTCCTCCTCCTCGATGGTGATCGATTCCACCTCGAACTCATCCCCCCGGACGACGTCGCCGCCGGTCCCGCACGACGGGCACCGAAACCTGGGCGCGGGCTGGGCCGGGTCCCAGGTCGCTCGGCAGTCGGGGCATTCGAGCAGCGCCGTGACCAGCTCATGGTCCATCCGGGCGCCGGCACAGACAGTGTCGCGCGACACGATCTCGAAGTAGAACGCGAGCGAGTCGGCCACAACCTGTCGCAGGGCACCAATGCGCATCTGCACCGAGATCACGCGCCGGCCCCCGGCATGACGCTCGACGGTGTCGACGATCGCGCGCGAGAGCGCCAGCTCGTGCACGTCAGCAGATCCTGGGCAGCGGATCGCCCGCGAGCAGGTCCATCACCCTCCTGCCGCCGAAGGCCGTCTCCACGAGCACCATGCCTGGCGGCTCGGAACCGGCGACGCCGATGTCCGCCGCCGCCTCGTGCCCGGGGACCGCGCGCAGAGCGGCGAGCGCGTCGTCTGCGGCCTCCGGGCCCACGAACGCGACCAGCACACCCTCGTTGGCGACGTACATGGGGTCGATCCCGAGGATCTCCGCCGCGCCGGTCACCTCGGGCCGCACGGGCACGTCAGCCTCCCGGACCTCCACGGAGGCCTGCGAGGCGCGCGCGAGCTCGTTCAGGACCGACGCCACGCCGCCCCGTGTCGCGTCGCGCATGCATCGGAGCGCCGATCCGGCCGTATCCATGAGCGCGTTCGCCGCGGGCCACAACGACCGGGTGTCGGACTCGATCTCCGCGCCGAGGCCGAGCTCTCCCCGCGCCAGCATGATCGCGGTCCCGTGCTCGCCGATCGTCCCCGAGCACAGCACGCGGTCGCCGGGTCGGATCGCGGCCGGGGACAGGCTCGCCCGCGAGTCGATCCGGCCGAGCCCGGTGGTGCAGACGTACATCGAGTCGCAGCTCCCGCGCTCGACCACCTTCGTGTCCCCGGTGACGATCTCCACGTCAGCGGCCTCCGCCGCCGCCGCGATCGCCTCCACTTCGGCCCGCAGGTCGTCGGCGAGCAACCCCTCCTCGAGTACCAGGGAGACGCTGATCGCAAGCGGCTCGGCACCCGCGGCGGCGAGGTCGTTCACGGACCCGTTGACGGCCAGCTCCCCGATGGACCCGCCCGGAAAGCGGATCGGCTTGACGACGAAGGTGTCGGTGGTCAGGGCCAGACCGAGGCCGTCGACCGTCAGCGTGCCGGCATCGGCCAGCTCATCGAGGGCGCCTGAGCCGAACGCGGGCACCAGCAGGCCCTCGATCATCGTCTGCGTCGCCTTGCCTCCGGCGCCGTGCGCCATCGTCACGCGCTCGTCCTTGAACCTGGGCCGCTTGGCGCGCGCGGTCCCGATGATCTCCAGGATCCGCCGCTCGCGATCGGCGTCGGTGCGACCCGCGCCGCTCACGGTCGCCTCGCCACCGCTCACGAGACGAGCTCCCTCTCGCGGGCGAAGCGGCCGTAGCTGTAGTAGGCGGCGCAGGCGCCCTCGGGGGAGACCATGCAGGTCCCGATCGCGTGCTCCGGCGTGCACGCGGTGCCGAAGACCTTGCACTCCCAGGGCTTGATCACGCCCTTCAGGACCTCGCCGCACTGGCACGCCTTCGGGTCTGCGACGCGAATGCCCGGAACCTCGTAGCGCAGCTCGGCGTCGAAGGCCGCGTAGGCATCCGTGAGCTTGAGCGCGCTTTGAGAGATGAAGCCGAGGCCGCGCCACTCGAAGTGCGGCCGCAGCTCGAACACCTCGGACATGACCGCAAGCGCGACGGGGTTGCCCTCGTAGGGGACCACGCGCTTGTACTGGTTCTCCACCTCGCAGCGGCCCTCGGCGAGCTGCCGCAGGATCATCTGGATCGCCTGGAGGACGTCGAGTGGCTCGAACCCCGCCGTGACCAGTGGCTTCCCGTAGCCGGCGGGAACGAACTCGAACGGCCGCGCACCAACGATCGTCGACACGTGGCCGGGGCCGATGAAGCCGTCGAGGCGCAGGTCCGGCGATTCGAGCAACGCTCGCAACGGCGGGATGATCGTCACGTGGTTGCACATGCAGAGGAAGTTGTCGACGCCCTCCGCGCGCGCCCGCTTCAGGGTCAGCGCCGTCGACGGCGCCGTCGTCTCGAACCCGATCGCGAAGAAGACGACCTCCCGGTCCGGGTTGGACTTGGCGATCCGCAGCGCGTCGAGGGGCGAGTAGACCATCCGGATGTCCGCGCCCTCGGCCTTGGCGTCCATGAAGGTCCGCTCCGAGCCTGGCACCCGCATCATGTCCCCGAAGCAGGTGAAGATCACGCCGTCCTGCCGGGCGATCGCCATGCCGTCATCCACCCGACCCATCGGTATGACGCACACCGGGCACCCCGGCCCGTGGACGAGCTCCACCTCCTCCGGGAGGAGGTCGGCGATCCCGTACTTGTAGATCGAGTGGGTGTGGCCCCCGCACACCTCCATCAGCTTGTAGCGGCGCCCCGGCTCGACGGTCGACAGGATCTCGCCGGCGAGCGCCCGGCCGAGCTCGGCGTCGCGAAATTCGTCTACGAATCTCAACGCAACACCTCCTCCGCTTCGCGTCCGGGGGTGTTGCGGTTCCTGGCGGGATGCTCTTCCGGGGGGGCGGTGGGGTCGCTGGAGGGATGGGCTTCGATCGCTGCGATGGCCGTGCCGGCGTGCACGAGCAGCTCGTCGCCGACCGCCACCGGGGCCACCAGCGCAACCTCGACCGTTTCGCGCCGATCCTGGTCTGTTGCGCACAGAGCCAGGCCGCGCCGGTCGTCCAGGGCGAGAACCCGCATCGGCACCGCCACGTCGCCACAGGTCACGCAGCCGTCCTCGGGATCGCAGTGCGGATCGCGCTCCGGGGCAGACGCCGGTGGCAGGTTCGGGCTCACTCGATCGCGCTCGCCCTCAGCTCTTCCAGCTCCCGCTCATACTCGGCGCCCATCGCCTCTAGAAGCCTGTGCGTGGCCTCCGCCTCCTGCTCGTCCACCTTCGAGATCGCGAACCCGACGTGGATCAGGACCCAATCCCCGGGCGCGGCGCCGCCATCGTCGCCGTCGAGGAGGCCGATGTTCACGTTGCGGCGAACGCCGGCGATGTCGACCTGAGCCAACCTGTTGGCTCCGTCGGTCACGTCGACTATCTGCCCTGGAATCGCCAGGCACACGGCACGGCCACCTCCTCTAGACGCCGGGCGAACCTAGCACCGGGGAAATGTCATTTCAACAACGGCTGCGGAGGTCCCGCGGCCATGTATTGCAGACGCTGCGCGCCGGCCGGCGGCGATAGGGTCGAATGCATCAGCCTGCAACGTGGAAAGGAACCATCGATGGCACCGAGCCAGATCGAAGGCAGCTACCGGATTCCGTCGTTTGAGAACGCGCGCGTCAACGATGCGATGCATCCGGGCGTCGTCTCGTCCACACCCGACGCCTCGCTTCAGACCCTTGCCCAGATCATGGCCCAGCATCACATCCACTCAGTGGTGATCACCGGTCTCGCGGATGCCTCGGAGAAGGGCTGGGGGCTGGTCACAGACATCGATGTCCTTCGCTCCGCCGGAGGCGATCTGGACACCCAGGAGGCCCGAGACATAGCCCGCACGAACCCCCCGGTGGTCGGCCTCGATGAAACCCTCGTCCGCGCAGCGGAGATGATGGGCGAGCAGCAGGTCACTCACCTGATCGTCGTCGACGAGGGAAACGCGGTAGGGATCCTCTCCAGCCTGGACGTCGCCGGCATCCTCGCCTGGGGTCGGGCCTGAGACAAGTTCAGCACTCGGCATCTCGGTGCACGGTGAGCCGATGAGCCAGGGAAGGGTGGCGGTCTTCGGGCCGAACCCGCTGCTCTCGCTGACGATCGAACGCAGCGGGGAGCGCGACGACATCCACGTACACCCCGCAGGGCAGGGCATCTGGGTCTCGCGGATGATCGCGGAGATGGGCTCCACGCCCGTCCTGTGCGGGTTCATCGGCGGAGAGACGGGAGCGACGATCGGCCCGCTTCTCGAGCGCCTGCCGGCGGAGCTTCGCCTGGTCGAGACGAGCGGGTCGAACGGCTCATACGTGCATGACCGGCGCAGCGGCGAACGGGAGCTGATCGCGATGATGGCTGGGGGCACTCCCTCGCGGCACGAAATCGACGAGCTCTTCTCGGCAACCTGCGCCGTCGCGCTCGACAGCGACGTGCTGGTGGCCTGCAACCCGTTTCCCGGAGACGCTCTGCCCACCGAGCTCTACGCCGACCTTGTCTCGGACGTGCGCGCGAACGGCACGCCCGTGCTGGTCGACCTGTCGAGTCCGAGGCTCGACCGCGCCCTCGATGGCGGTCCCGCGCTGGCGAAGCTGAACGACTGGGAGCTCGCCGAGTTCGTCAGCGCGTCCGTTGCGGACCGCGCGGCCCTGCTGGGAGCGCTCCGGCGCCTTGTCGACGGAGGCGCCGGGGCCGCCGTGGTGACGAGAGGCGCCGACTCCGCGCTCGCCATCAGGGACGGCCAGCTGCTCGAGCTCTTTCCCCCGCGCTTCCAGAACGGGGCCCGTGAAGGGTGCGGAGATTCGATGATGGGCGCATTGGCGGCCTCGTGGGCGCAGGGAATCGCCTGGGAGCGCTCGCTGGTGCTGGGAGTCGCCGCGGGCGCCACCAACTTCCTGCGGCATGGACTGGGCACCGGATCGCGCGAGGTGATCGAGGATCTGGCCGGCCAGGTGCGAGTGAAGCGGCCGGAGGCCTAAATGGGACGGAACGGGGGCACGACCTCTCCTTCGGCGACGATCGCGGCCGGCGCCCCCTCCGAGACCCAGCTCGAATACGCCCGGAGGGCCGGTATTCGGCTCATCGATGCGAACCCCGCCGACAGGCGCACCGGCCGCCCGACCCGTGCCGAATGCGAATCGCTGCCCAGCACATGGATGAGGCCGCGCGCCGCGAGCTGATGCAGGGGCGACTCGTCGCCCTCCATCAACGCCGCCGTGCCCTGCACCAACGCGCCTTCGCGGACGAGGGTGGTCAACACGTCGACCGCGCCGGGCCCGAGATGGCGTTCCGGATGGGCCACGATCGACCTGTATCCACGCTGCCTGAGCGCCCGTGCCGCGTCCACCAGGGATTCGCCGAGCGAGCCCGGCGCGGGCTCGAGCAGCACCCAGTGGCCGCCCGCGAGGGCGACGTTGGTCAGCGCCGGGCCGTCGAGCCCGGCCAAGGCGGTCTCCGCCACCTCGCCGCCGACGAGGACCCGAACGCGGACTCCGCGCCGGGCGAGCTCCCGGTTGAGGTCGCTGACCCTCCCGGCCAACTCCGGAATGCGGACGTCGTGGTCATGACGGATGTGGGGAGTGGCGCAGATGGCCCTGATGTCGTCTTCGTCCGCCTGAACCGCCATCGCGACCGCGTCCTCGAGGTCTGCGGCGCCGTCGTCGATCCCGGGCAGGATGTGGCAGTGGAGGTCGATCACGCGTGGAGCATGAGCGTTGCGTCGGCGCGATTGACGGAGAAGGCTATGCGGAAAAACACGGATTCCCGAAGCACGCCCGGAATGGAATGATCACCCGGGATGATTGGCCATGCCTGAGATCAGCGGTCGGGAGCTCATCCGCGAATGGCGCAAGCTCACTGACGGGATGGTGGAGGCGCTCTCATCGCTGGCCGGCCGGCCCGAGGTGCCGCACCAGATAGCCGAGACCATGCAACGCCAGCTGGAGCTGGTGCAGGACCTGATCGAGCGTGAGCGCCGGCTCCAAGTGGAGGTCGCCGAGCTGCTGCTCGCTCCGTCGGACGTCGCCTTCGATCTGCTGGAGCAGAGCGGCACGACCCTGCGACGGCAGGCCGAGGCACTCAAGGCCGCCGGCGACGCACTTGGGGAGACGGCGGGGCTCATGGAGACCCAGGCCGAGCTCTTCGAGCAGACGATTGGCAGGCTTCGAGCCCCCACGGAGGCGGCCCGCTCGGTGTTGGGGACGGAAAGCGCATCCAGTCGCTCCGCCAGCGGCTCTTCCGCGCCGGGCCGCAAACGAAAGCGGTGATCGACCGGGCCGCGCGCCGTGAACGGCGATCCAGACCCGGTCCCTCACGGTCATCCGCGGAGGAACGTCGTGGTGGACCGCCTCGATGTCCGGGTGGAGGCAGGCTCCGTCGTCGGCCTGCTGAGCCCGAGCGGCTGCGGGAAGACCACCCTGATCCGCTCGATCGCGGGCATCCAGGTCGTCGCATCCGGCGATGTGCGAGTACTGGATGAACCCGCCGGCTCCGCGCAGCTTCGCCGGCGCATCGCCTACATGCCGCAGACATTGTCGCTGTACAGCGATCTCACCGCAGGCGAGAACGTTCGCTACTTCGCCCGGATCGTGCGCGCCGGGCGGGAACGCGTCATCGAGGTCCTCGAACACCGTGGGCCTTGCGCCCTTCGCAGCTGCTGCTCTGTGGCCTGTTCGTCGACCGCAGCGACATGGCCGACGTTCTTCAGCTGATCTCGGCCCTCCTGCCGCTCACCTACGCGTTCGACGCGCTCGACCCGCGTGGCGGGCGGCGGGAGCTTCGGGGCTCGCGGGTGGCTGGACGTCGCGGTCATCCTCGGCGTCACGTTCCTGGCCTTGTTGCTCGGCGCGGCGACCCTCCGACGTCGGACTCCCTGATCCGTAGCGCCCACCCGATGTCGATTCGCTGCGGAGGTCGCCGTCGACTCCGAAATGGCTCGCCGTGGAGCCGACGATCACTGGACGGCCGCCTCGCTGTGACCGAACCGCACATCCGGCAGGACGCGATGGGCCCAGTTCGGCAGGTACCAGGCCCAGCGGCCGAGCAGGCGGAGCAGCACCGGCAGCAGCAGCAGTCGGATCAACATCGCATCCAGGAGCACGGCGACGCCGAGGATGATGCCCATCTCCTTCGGCGGCAACGGGCCCGACAACGCAAAGGTGAAGAATACGGCGACCATGACGGCCCCGGCGGCGAAGATCACGCGCCCCGAGTGCGCAAGGCCGCCGACCATCGCGTCCTTCGCGCTGCCGGTGCGATCCCAGTGCTCCTTTGCGGAGGAGAGCAGGAACACCGTGTAGTCCATCGAGATCGCGAAGATCATCGCGAAGAAGAAGACCGGGCCCCAGGCATCGAGGAAGCCCTGCGGCTGGAAGCCAAGCAGGGAGTGGAGGGCGCCGTCCTGGAAGATCCACTTCGCGACGCCGAACGCGGCTCCGGTGGCGAGCAGGTTGGTGACGACACCGACCGCGGCGATCAGCGGCGCCTGGAGGGCGAACAGCAGCAACACGAACCCGAGCGCAAGAACGACGCCGATCACCAGGGGCGTCTTGGCGGCGAGAGCCTGCTGGAGGTCGTGGTTCTCGGCCACGGCACCGCCGACCAGGCTGCCGGATGGAAGCTCGGCGCGGAGTCGATCGATCGTGTGGCCGACGGCGGGGTTGGAGGGATCCTGGGTCGGTACCGCATCGACCAGGGCGTAGCCGCCGCTGCGCTGAGCGGGAAGGACCTGGGCGATTCCGGGGTCGTGCTTCGCCACCGACGCCGCAGCGCCGGCGTGATCCGCCGGGACCACGAGCTGCAGCGGCCCGGTCGCTCCGGGGCCGAAGGCGCTCTGCACCTGCTCGTAGCCGATCCGGGAGGAGTCGGCCGGAGGTACGACCTTGATCGACGGCATCGCGGTCTCGAGCTGGGTCACCGGGAAGGCAAGCACGAGGAGCGCGACGAGCGCGGGGGCTCCGTAGACGATGGGGCGTCGCCACAGCCGCTCGCCCCAGGCCGCGAATCGCGGGGAGCGATGCTCGCCGGAGTGAACCCACGGCAGCGAGAGCCTGTCGACCCTCGGACCGAGCCTGGCCAGCACCGCCGGAAGCAGCGTGAGCGTCGCCGCCAGCACGAACAGGACCGCGAGCATGATCCCGAGGCTCATCGACCGGAACGCTGGGCTCGGCACGAGCATCACCGCGCTCAGCGAGATCAAGACCGTGAGCCCGGAGAAGAGCACCGCCTTGCCGGCGGTGTCCATCGTCTGCGCCGTTGCTTCGACCGCGTCCAGCCGGGAGCCGAAGAAGGCGCCGCGGAACCGGTAGACGATGAACAGCGCATAGTCGATGCCGAGCGCCAATGCAAACATCAGCGCGAAGTTCATCGCCCAGATCGAGATCGGCATCACCTGCGTGCCTAGGTAGAGGGAGCCGGCGGCTGCCAAGAGGCCGATCATCGTCAGCATCAGCGGCAGGCCCGCGGCGACCAGGGAGCCGAAGGCGAGCAATAGGATCGCCATGGTCACCGGCCAGGAGATGACCTCGGAGCGCAGCATCGCGCTGCGGTTGGCGGCGTTGAAGTCCGACCACATGCCCGCGGCCCCGGTCAGGTGAACCTGAACGCCGTCGCGACCGAGGGCGCCGAGCCGAGCCTTGAGCCCGTCGGCGGCGCGGACCATCGCGTTCGCGTCGCGCGCGGCGCCGGCCTGGACCACCGCGGTGTGGCCGTCGGGCGAGATCGCGACCCCGGCTCGCGGCGCCACGACGGGGCCGACGGCCGGGTCGGCCCGCAACGTGCGCTCCACCGCGGCGATCGACGAGCGGAAGGCCGGATCGCCGACCGTCTGCGTGGGCGAGTGGACCACGGTCATCAGCCCGTAGCTCGAGAGGCCCTGGAAGTTGCGGTCGATGAGGTTGCGGGCCTGCACCGATTGCGAGCCCGTGGTCTCCCAGCCGGCCCCGGACAACGCCGTCTCGATTCGGGGCGCGAAGAACCCGAGCCCGACGGCGACGACCGCCCAGGCGACCAAGACGACCCGAACGTGGGTCGCCGTGTAGCGGCCCAGCCGACCGAGTGGGCCGACGGAGGTCACTTGACCGGCACGGTGCGGTTGGAATACACGACCGAGCGCAGGCCGCATGCCCGCTTGAGGATCAGGGAGGCGGGACAGGCGCCGACCACGACATAGAGCCACTGGTTGACGCCCACGAACGCGGTGAGCACCAGGAACCAGGGCGAGACCAGCGCCACGAGGGCGACGCTCGCCAGGGTGACGCTCCCGGCCAGTGCAAACAGGACGCGCTCGAGCGGCCATCGCTGAGCCTGTGTCCGGCGGTACATCGTCAGCTGCCCTCGCTCAGCAGCGCGCCGAGCTCGTCGGCCTCGCGACGCAGGCCGCCGCAGACCTCCTCGCACAGCGAGAACACCATCGGATCGGCGATCGAGTAGACGGAGAAGTTGCCCCGCTTTCGCCGGTCGACGATTCCCGCTCGCAACAGGACGCCCAGATGCTTGGAGACGTTCTGCTGCGACGCCCCGGTGGCCTCCTGGAGATCGCGAACGGTGGCCTCGCCCTCCCGGAGGGAATCGAGCAGGCTGATCCGCATCGGCTCGCCGAGCACGCGGAAGCGCTCGGCGATCCGATCGACCAGCGCTGCGGGAAGTGGATGGGGAATGGTCGTCGTGGTGGATGTCATGTCGGG
The DNA here is from genome assembly GCA_963702195.1 of uncultured Actinomycetes bacterium. Taxonomy (GTDB): domain Bacteria; phylum Actinomycetota; class Thermoleophilia; order Solirubrobacterales; family 70-9; genus AC-56. The sequence goes on from OY969725.1 coordinate 1,736,494, forward strand.
GAGCGTAACACAACTACATAGCTGTGTGGTAGTGTGGCTGTGATGAACATGACGGCAACGACACGGCGCGTGGGGGAGACCCTCAAGCACGAGACCGACGTCAACGGGCGTCACTCGATCGTCACCGACGAGCCCGAGTCGCTCGGGGGCACCGACGAGGGGCCGGCGCCGCACGAGTTGCTCCCCGCGGCGCTCGCCGCGTGCGTCGCGACGATGGTCGCCATGTACGCGAAGCGGCGTGGGTGGGACATCGGCGATCCGGTGGTCGACGTTGATTACGACACCGACGTCACGCCGCGTCGCATCGCCGTCTCCGTCGAGCTGCCGGACCATCTGACGCCGGACCAGCGCCGCCGGCTGGAGCACGTCGCCGAGACCTGCCCACTGCGGCGCGCCCTCGAGGCAGGGTTTACGTTCGAGGAGCGGGTGACAACAGCGGCGTAGCCTTCCGCGGGGACGCGCTGCCTGTCAGTGCCTTCCGGTCGGCTCGACCTGCTCGGTGCCTTCTCAATCGCCGTCCGGCCGCCGCATGGCAAGGAGCCCCTGCCAGGACCGGCCGAACGCGTACTCGCTGACGAACTGCACGGTCTGCTCGAGCCGGGCGCGGGGGACGCCCGCCACGTCGGCGATCGCGAGGTGAAACGAGAAGGGTTCGCCGAGCGTCCCCTGGGTCACGTCGCAGGCGATCGTCACCAGCACCCGGTCCTCCAGCTCCAGGCCCGGCCGCAGCCAGATCGGGAGGATGGCACGCCGAAACTGCTCGGCCAGCGCCGGATCGGTTGTCGGCGGAAGAAGGGCAAGGATGTCGGGTGCAGCGCCCGCCGCAGCAGTCTGCGCGGCGCCGCGCCGGCGTTCGCGCAGGCCGCGCCGCCAGGTCAGCAGCTTGAGGCGCAGCATTGCGCTCAGGGCGCTGGTGAAGCCGGCGTCTGGCGCGGCATGCAGGATCACCTCCTTCAGCTCGGCGGGCTTCGCACCGGACTTCAGCGCCATGTTCACATGCATCGCGAAGGGCAGACCCAGCCGACCGCGGCAGAGGTCGGCGGCGATGCACAGGAACGAACGCTGGCGATCGGTCAGCTCCGGCAGTTCCCAGGAAGGACTCGCAAAGCGCAGCGCCGCCTCGGCGAAGTCGGGGTCGATCCAGACCACGGGCCGGTTGGCCCCCGGGTCGTCTATCGCGGACATCGGCCGATTCTCACGAATCCATTTTGAACAACGCTCGCGACGGATGTCTGCGCCCACCGCTGCCGGCCGGTTGGAAGCGCACCGACGTAGAGCGGAGCTCCCACAATCAGGCTGATCAATCCTCAAATGACAGGAGATGCGGATGGCGAAAGAGCTAGAACCCACAGCAGAGCAGCTGGAGCGGCTTGCTCAGATGCCCGAAGATCAGCCCTGTCACGATGATCAACCTGCTTCAGTTCAATCAGCCCGACGGGCCTGAGCATTATGCGCGCTACGCCCGCGAGGTCCAGCCTCACCTGGAGGGATACGCGGACGTCCACGAGCATCGGGCGGCAGCACTCGAACGCACTGAGCTCATCGCCACCAGCGCATGGGGGATCGGACCCTGAGGCACGCCGATCGCACCCCTCTCGGTTCGCATGACGTGCTGGTGCCGGCTTCCAATATCGGCGAGCATTGTCGTGTGAGCGAATCCCAGAGCCTCCCAGGGCCGGACACGAACACCGGCGTCGTCGTGGTCACCGACAGCACGCCGTACCTGCCTCGGGAGTTGGTTGATCGATGGGGAATTCTTCAGGTCAGCCTGCATGTTGGCTGGGACGGCGACCTGCGCCCCGAGCAGTCCTACGTCGACCTCGAGGCCTTCTACGCGCGCCTGCGCGACTCCACGTCGCTTCCCACCACCTCACAGCCCTCCGTCGGAGACTTCCGCGCCTGCTTTGAACCGCTTGTCAGCGCCGGCCGCGATGTCGTCTCAGTCCACCTGGCCAGTGGCTTGTCGGGAACGTTTGAGAGCGCGGCGGAGGCCGCTCGGATCATGGCCGACAAGGGACATCCGGGGCGCATCGAGGTTGTCGACGGCCAAACTGGAGCCGGCGGACTCGGATGCCTCGTGGTCACGGCTGCGCGGGCGGCCGAGCAAGGAGCCGAGCTCACCGTCGTCGCGGAGGCGGTGCGCCAGGCTCGTGAGCGGCTCGAGATCTGGTTTTGCCTCGACACCCTCGAGTACCTGCGCCGCGGCGGTCGCATCGGAGCAGCACAGGCGATGCTCGGGTCGGCGCTGAAGGTAAAGCCGATCCTGACCTTTGGCAGTGAGATCACACCGGTCGGGCGCGTGCGAACGCGGCGGCGGGCGCTGGAGCGAATGGAGGACTACCTGCGCGAACTACATGATCGCGGTGCCAAGGATTGGGTGGTGCAGCACGCGCAGGCGCCCGAGGACGCCGAGCAGCTTGTGGCCCGAGGGCGGGCGATCCTCGGGACCGAGCCGCTCTTTTGCACACAGGTGGGACCGGTGCTTGGCGCCCACCTCGGCTCAGGAGTGCTGGTCGGAGGGATAGTGGGTGGCTGACGTCAGAGCACCCATACGGCTTCAGCAAGCCGAATCGCGCCTAGCTCACGGACGTCAGAAGCGCTTGTAGGAATACGTCGTGGATTGGTGGCCTCGGAGCCGCGCGGTCACCGAGGGCAGGCGCTGGTTTCCCGAGGACGACTCACGGAGAGTGCTGAGGACGAACTTCGAGGCGCCGGGGTTGCCGGTCTCGAAGAACGTGATCAGGTGCCTCGAGGTGTCGAGTCGCACATGCACGGTCGCACCAGGGTGGAATCTGGAGAGCTTGAGTTTCAGCGCATAGTCGGCGTCCGAGTCGTCGGTGCCGATGTTCAGCGCCGGTGAGCCGTGCTGTCCCTTGGCGGAGCGAAACGAGATTCGGCGACCCTGTCCTCGAAGACGCATGAGGTCGCGTTCCCCGGGGCCGATCGCGAGGTGGCGGATCGCGACGTCGTGGCCCGGGCCGATCGAGCTGACCATCTCGGTGTCGGTGCGTCGCATGCGCCTGCCGTCGATCGCGATCTGGTGGGGACCGTCGGGAAGGAGGTAGGTGGGTTCCATCGCCTCGTTGAAGTCGGCCGGCCCCGCCGCCAGGACGGGGTCAATCTGTCCACCGGGAATCGTGTTCACCAGCCTCCCATGGCGATTTGTCCCGAGCCGCCGTCCCTTGCGGTCGCGAATCAGAAGGTGCGCGTGGTCGTGTCGGTTGCCGATCAGCTGGACCTGGCTGAGGCCAGTGGACCTGGCGGCCTTCTTCGAGGTGTCGGACACCTCGCAGAACGGACACGGCTGTACGCCGAGTCCCGGTGTGGTCGGATCCAGCTCGATCCCGGGCCTCTTGGCCGTTCCCGTGTATCGCTCGGGCGCGACCGTGGGGTTGATGGCCGCGTTGTACGTCCACGTGTCGGCGTGGGTATCGAAGACGACATCCCGCGTCTCGCCCGGATAGTTGTTGTCGTAGACCCTCACGGCGAACATTCCGCCACCACGGTCGACGACCGCGAACGGCGTTACCGCGTGGCCACCGCTGCCGTCAGGCTTGTAGATGCCGAGCGTGTAAGTCTCGGGACCCTGGTCGCTCAGCTCGGCCTTGAGCTTGGCCAGGATGTGGTTGGGCGTGCCCGTGACGCGCTGTGAGATGACGGATTCGAGCACCTGATAGACGAACCCGTATGCGATCGCGCGCTGGAGGTGGTGATTGCCTTGCAGCTCGTACGAGAACGGGGTGCCCGGCGCCAGGGGCTCGAACTGGCCCTTGTAGAGCTCCTGAGCGAGGACGGCGAAACCCATGCAGTGCCCTCCGTCCATGCTCTTGTTCTGAGCGTGCATCCACGCCTTTGCGGGCGGGATGAGCACGCAACTACCGTCGGCGCCACTCGCGCATACATGCGACCCGAATAGCTTCTGCATCTCGGCGGCAGTCAGGTCCTCGGCACCGGTGCCGCCGCCGTAGTTCTCGAACGAGAACCCGTCCGGATTGGGGCGAAAGCCGTTGTCCGCGACCGTGGTGTTGGCGGACGCAGCCTCCGTGGAGCCGGCGACCAACGCGATGCCGCACAGCGCGGCGATCCAAGCGCTCCGGATATTCACGTCACAAACCTAACGCCTTACCGACGGGCTCCCGGCGGGTGTCTACGGCGACTGGATCTGCCGCACGGGCTTCCGTCAATCGAGGTCAGTCTCGACCGCGATGCGGCCTGACTTGGCCGCGTCGGCGAGGGCGGCGTAGTCGAGCTCGTTCTGGTCGGCATAGCGCTCGGAGAAGTCGGCGATCGCCTGGTCGAAGGCGTCGCCCTTGCCGAGATAGGCGCCGATCGCGATCCGGTCCCCTGACCGAGCGTGAGCCCGGGCCAGCGTCCAGCCGCAGACACGGCCGTAGATCTCGAGCCCCCCCGGCGGCAGGTTGTCGACGTCGACCGATCGCTTGCCGTCCCAGAGCTACCAACCGCAGATCCTGAAGCTGAATGGCGATGGCCACGTGCTGCACGCGTGGGGACACCGCGGCGTCTGCGGCTGCGACGACGGACAATTCCAATCCGTCGCGGGAATTGCAGTCGATCAGTACGACAATGTGTACGTCTCCGACGCCCAGGGAAACCGAATCCAAAAGTTCAGGCAGCCGTAGGGAGGCGCACCTCCCGCAGCGTTTGCCTGCTTTCAGAAAGATGCATCTACGCAGCCGACGGGGTGCAATCCGCCAAACCCAGTGCGGGATTGCACTAGGTCGAGAGTCCTAAATCGCACGAGACCGAGAGCGGTCGATCGCACTTACTGAGAGCGCAGGCGATCAACACGCGCTTCTGCTTTCATGCGAGGCTGTCGCGCAAAGGCGGGGTCGCGAAGGGCCCCAGCGGCGAAAACGGGGCTGATCTGAAAATGGCAGGGCCTTTTCGGCCCCGATCAGGGTGTTGCGGCCGCCAGTTCGTGTCGGTGGAGCTTCAGGAGGTTGTGAGTAGCCGCGATCAGGCGCCATTCCGAGCGGGCCGCCGCCCGGCCTCGTCGTTTGAAGCGGTCGATCCGCCGGTTCGTCTTGATCTGGGCGAAGACCGGCTCGACCATGCACTGGCGTTTGGAGTAGAGCGCGCCGCCGGCCTCTGAGGCGATCACTCTTCGCATGAAGTCATATGGTCCGCCGAGCCGGTTCTTTCGTGGTCGGTTTCGGGTCGTGTCGGCGGCGACGATCGGGGTGATCCCGCGCTCGCGAAGCGAGTCGATGTGGTCGTTTGACCAGTAGCCGGCGTCGGCCAGGACCACCCCGGGGCTCCTCGGCGACGCCGGCGGTTTCAAGCTCGCGCTCGGCCGCCGCGATCATCGGATCGAGCTCCTCGAAGTCGCCGCCCTTCGTGGTGATCTCGGCGGCGACGATGATCTGGCCTTCGGTGGTCACCGCTTGGGCGTTGTAGGCGGGGATGAAGTTGCGCCCGAACTTCATCCGCCGCGCGTCGGGGTCGGTGGTGTTGAGCTTTCCCTCGGGCCTGGGAGGCGACTCAAAGGGCTTGGCCGTGCCGGGGGCCATGCGGCGCGATCCGTCGGCGGCGACCCCGCGAGCCCGCCATGCCTCATAGGTGCGGTTTGCGCGCTGCTCGGCCCGCCAGTCCTCGGCCAGCCTGCGCCGGCAGGTCTCAAGGCGCGCTCTGCGATCGCGCCGGACCGGCTCGGGGCTTGCGGCGCGCTCGCGCTCGAGCTCCTCCTTGGCCTCGCGAAGCCACGCGCGGCGGCCGTGGGTCGTGCGAAGCCCCTCGGGCAGCTCGTCGCCGCGGGCCTCGCCGTGGAGCTCGTCCTCGGCGGCGTCGATCCGCCCCGCCTCGGCGAGGATCTCGGCGGCGATCTGCTCGTAGGTGCGGATCGCTGAGTCGGAGGCATCGGCGGCGAGCTTGGTGCCGTCGACCGCGACGACGGCGACGTCGATGATCCCGGCCTTCGCGCAGAGGCCGAGGACGCCGCCGAAGAGGTCCGCGAGGGCGGCTTGGTGGCGGACGCGAAAGCGGGCGATCGTCGCGTGGTCGGGAACCTGGTTGGCGCAGATCACCCGGAAGGCGACGTCCTCTCGACAGCGGCGCTCGATCCCCCGCGCGGAGCACTCGCCGATCGCGTAGGCGTAGGCGAGCAGGGTGACCATCATCTGCGGGTCGTGGGCGGCAGCGCCGTGGCCGTCGGCTCGGTAGTCGGCGAAGAAGGGCTCGAGGTCGAGCTCCGCCACCGCGTCGATCACGAACCTGCGAGGTGGTCGTCGTCGAGCCAGTCGCGCAGGTCCGGCGGCAGGAGCATTGGCTGGTCGCGGTCGCAGGTGAGGAAGTTCTGGGGCATGTCCCCAGTTTCTCCCTGCAAACGGACGGAATCGAACGCCTAGGCCGAGCGCGGCTCAGCGGATTAGGTGATCGTCCGCCCGGCTCGGGTGCTCAGCCAGCGCATCGCCACGGCGGCTGCCACGCCCACGATCGCGTTGAGAGCGCCAAGCGCCGCGCCGCTCGCGCTCCACGTGACGACCGCCCAGGCAACCGCCGCCACGGGAACGAACCACCAAGCCTGGCGGTAGAACAGGAGCCCAGCGACGAAACCGAGCACGAGGACGGTCGGAATCACAGACCAACGATACGCCGCAGGCTTGTTTATGCGACAGCCTCATGCGGAAGCAGAGGCTGCGGCGTGGCTACTCCGCCGCGGCTCTTGACGCCCGCGACGATCTACCCGCCCGTACCGGCGCCGCGAGTCCCTTGATCCATGACGAGCGCGTATGTAGGCTCACGCGGCTTTATGCAATCGAGCCCATGGGCTCAACCACAGCACCAGTGACTCCGCCGTGCAGGGATTCATCAGGTCTGGGGCATACGGAAGGGAGCACCTGGTTGCGTAAAAGCATCTTCAATCGGATCGGCCTTGCCGCGATCGCAGGATGCATCGCGCTCGGTGCGCTCGCCGTCGCGGGCTGTGGCAGCAGCAGCAGCAGCAGTAGCAGCAGCACGACGGGTGCCAGCGGCGCCTCGGGCTCAGCCCCGCTCAGCCAGAGCGAGTTCGTCTCGCAGGCGAACGCGGCGTGCAAGCAGTACCAGGACGCGTACGGGGCGTTGAAGCCGGCGTCAAACAGCACCAGCGACGTCGCGGCGTACGCAGCGCAGGGGCTCGCGCTGGCCAATCGCGCCTATGCCCAGCTCGCCGCGCTCACCCCGCCGAGCGACCTGCAGGCCAAGTACACCCAGTATCTGAGCGACACCAAGTCGCAGCTCGGCGTCTTCCAGGACATGGAGAGCGCCGCCAAGGCAGGTGACACCAGCAAGATGAACGCCGTGCTCCAAAAGCTCGAGGCGGGCGCGGGTCAGGTGAATTCCGAGGCACAGGATCTGGGCCTGACCGTGTGCGGCAACGCGCCCCAGCCACAGGGCTGACAGGCGGCGAAGCCGCCGCCTGGGTACAGCGGTTTGACCTCCAACCCCGCGGGGCTCAATCGCGGGATGGGTGACCTCCGATCGACTCCGCGGGCACCGGCATCCAGCGCTCAAACGGTCGCTGGGTCAAGTATCCACAGATTCTGCGGTAATCGGACTTCGGTACGTCGAGGGGATGGTCATCGCGACGTGCGACGTCCGTCAAGTTCTCAATCCATGCCACCGAGTGCTCTCACTCGTGCGATCTAGTGCTCTCAGGCCAATGCGATCCACGCAGCCAATGGGGTGCGATCCGGCAACCCAGTCGGCTCTCAACCGGCCCAAATTGCGGCCAAGGGGACATAACGGCGGTTAGCACGCATTAATCGGGCGCGGAGCCACCCAAGCACACTGAACAACGACATCCCGTGGAACAGGAAACGACACCGAGATGGAACCCGCAAACGACACGAAATGGAACACCGCAACGACACCGAGGTGGAACAACGTCGGACCCCGCGCTCGACGCGGGTCAATGAATAGCGGGAGCGCTTAGGGGTCCCTGAGCGCGTACTTGACGCGCTCGTCGACTGCCTTCAGGTAATTCTTGGCGAACTCGCCGAGTGGCGGCGGAGGATCGTCGAGCGGCAGCGTGTCTGCGGCAGCTGCCCGCTTGTAGCGATAGAGCTCCTCCACGGTCATTCCAAAGTTGTCGGCCAGCCTCCGGTCGAGCTCTGCCCCGAAGCGACGGAGGCCTTGAAGCGCCAGTTGATCGTCGACACCGGCCACCGCGGCGATCTCGCGGAGCATCGCCCGCGCCCCATCGGGGTTCAGCGCTCGTCCGTCGGCAAACCGCAACAGGCGCCGCCGCGGTCCATCCTCGAACCGCAGCAGAATCTCGAACAAGCCGTCGCTGACTCCATGCACGTGAACCCGTCCGGTCCTCATGCTTCGGATCACGACCTGGCCCATTGGTGCCGAGCTGTGCCAGCGGAGGTCCCGGCCCTCGAGTTGACATAACTGCAGCACCGACGGGGACGTCACAACGAGGAGCTCCTCCAGCGCCCAATGCATGGGGCTCAACCGCCACGCGGCGACGGAGAGCTCCCAAACCTGTTGGCGTGACGGTATGCGCGGGCGCACTCGCTGGCTCCGCCGTGCGGCCTGGTGCCCGGGAAGGTCTCGCTCGGGAACACCTTCGACCAGCCCTCGGCCCTTGACGGCGACCGCAGCTATCCGTGCGGCCTCCCTCCCCCACTTGCTGGTCGCAAACGCCAGGAACTCCTCGAACTCCTCAGGCGTCGCCCGATCCGCAGACCGACCGCGGTCTTCGCGCCAAGCGCGAAACCGTCTCAGCGCGCGCGTAGATCTCACGCGTCCTCGGGCTATAGCGCCAAAGCCAGCCTGCGTCCTCGCTATTTCTGTTTCTCGCGCAAAGGAGGCGCGGAATGGGGCTGTGTGCCTATCTTGATCGGATGCAAGATCAGGATCGCGGCGAGCAGGCTGGCCAAGCCATTGCCCGTATCGGGGGCGCTGCGGCCGGAGGCTTCCTAGCGCTGATCATCGGGCCGGAGGCCGCTGCGGCCGCTGGGCAGGCGTTGATGGAGGCCACGGACGTCGTCGTCCCGTTCCTCACCGATCGCGCTAGGCGAAGGTTAGGAGTGCTCGCCGACCAGGCTCGGGCCGAGACTGATCGGCGCCACGAGGAGGGAGCGCACTTCCGTGGCGACGGGCTGCTCGATGATGAGGAACTCGGGCAGGACCTTCTCGAAGGCGTCCTTCGGGGAGCGATTGAGGCGGAGCGAACGCAGAAGGCGGCGGCGATCGCCAACGTTCGCCGTCACAATCTCGTTCGACGAGAGCCTCTCGGGTGCAGATGGGCTCAGGTACATCCGCTTGATCCGGGAGGCGTCCTGGCGGCAGTTATGCGCCCTCGCCTACTTCGACGACGACTCACTCACCGAGGAGCGGGAGCTCCACGCGGCAAGCGGGTCCGAGGGGGATGCGCAGATCAAGCCAATCCTCGAGGCTAAATTGTCCGAGATGGCGCGATCCCTCGAGTTGATCGGACTCAGAGATCCGAAGACCGGCGCTGTTAATAACCCATCGGACACCTTGAATGGTGGCGCGATCACGGCAGCCAGCGTTGGGACGGTTGCACCAACTGGGATCGGCCTAACCCTGCTCAGAATCGCGCGACTCTCAGACCTCGTCACGAGCGATGATCTCCGAGAGCTTCGCGGCGATCTCGGCATGTAACGCCTGGCACGAGGAGATCGTTCGATCGTTGTGCGGTCAGCGCTCCTGTGTGCGCCCCAGCTGTGGTGGGCCGCGGGCTGTTCGCAAACGACCGTTTGTGAGATCGCCGCGAGCACGCTGGTACGACGGCGATGGTCCCACCGGTGAGCACCCAAAAACCGCGGATAGTCGCATCACGCAGCCAGGCGAAGAGCTCGCGGTTTGACACATCGGGCGAAGTGATGCGATCGGTCATCACGTTCTCCTGGCAGCGAGCCACACCGACAGGCCGAGCAGGAACACGACTGCGGCCGGCATCACGAACCATGCCGAGGTCACATCGGCGAGCAAGGCCGTGAGTCCAAGGGCAGCGATGACTCCGACCGCCATTCGCCAGTCATCACCGACGACGAACTCCCAGATCCCGGTCGCCGCCGCACGTAGCAGCCTCACGGTGCCACCGCGGCCTCAGCGGACCGAGACCGGCCTTCGATCGGTGGCCACAGGCGGCGAGCCACTGCCGTCAGACCGAGCGAGACCATGAGGACGAAGGGGACGATCGCAAGCAGCGAGGCATCGCCGCTCGGCCACGTAGCGCCGGCTCCCTCGGCGCCCCAGAAGGCGCCGAACGACGTGAGCATCACACCAACGGCGAACTTCATCGCGTTCTCAGGTGCACGGGCCAGGGGGCGGTGAAGGAGCAAGCCGGAAACGATCACGGTTGAGGCCGCGAGAGCTGCTGCCGCCGCCGCGAGTCCAACCCGGTTCTGATTGGCGCCGAAGGTGAGGACGATGAACACGACCTCGAGTCCCTCTAGCAGGACCCCTTTCATCGCGATCACGAACGAGTAGGCATCCAATCCGCCGGCCAGTACCCCGGCGGCCGCCGCGGCTGATCTCTCCTCGGCGAACTCGTCGGACTCGTCTCTGGTTGCTTTCAGCCCGGCGGCACGCAAGATCGCCTTTCGCAGCCACTGCAGCCCGAAGATGAGAAGCAACCCACCGACGATCACGCGAAGTGTGCTCAGGGGTAGTCCGGTGAGTGCGGGGCCGAGCACGGCCGTCACCGCGGCCAGGGCCAAAGCGGCAGCGCCAGTGCCAGCGAGGGCCGACGGCCAGCTGCGGGTCGACCCCACAGCCAGCACGATCGTCAGGGCCTCGATGCACTCAACGAGGGATGCAAAGAAGACCGAGAGCGCCAGTCCGAGTTCCTGGCCGCTCACTGCATCTCCCGAGGTGAGCAGCTGACCTGCGTAGTAGGGGCGGTGGCCTGAGCCTTGATGCCGCCCCCATGTGGCGTCGTCACTGTCAAGGTCGGCAGAGCGCGTCGCGGTCGAGGAGCCTGTTCAGTGAGAGGTTGATGTCGACGCGCGTCACACCCGGGCGTTGGAGCAGCACGCGCGTCCAGCCGTGTTGCGTCGGCTCGACGCACCCGCCACCGGATTCGAACGACCAGTACGGGGTGTAGTGGACGCGCACGTGCGTCGGGCCCGACGCCTTGGCCACCAGGTCAAAGTAGTCGGGGCCCATCGCCTCGATTCGTGCCGCGCCGCTAGCCAAGAGTCTCGGGTGCCGCACGGCGTAGACCCTCCAGTCTGCACTGCGAAAGACTGGGCGCAGATAAGGCAGGCCGCGCTCGATGAGGTTTCTCTCCTGAACGGCGGCGCTGTCGACTGCGGAGTTCGACAACGCGACGTAGCGGACCCCGAGGCCGTCGAGCCACCGGCGATAGCTCGCGGCGCTCAGCCGGGTCGAGTAGAAGGGAGTTGCGTATGCAGTGTCGAGCTGCCTCTCCCACCCACGGGCCAGCGGATAGCGAGGCGCCACGTACGTCGCCTCCCAGTGGTGAACGAGGGGCACCACCTCGAGCCGTCCCGGCGGATGGTCGTGCCGCTTCAAGAAGCCGAGAAGAGGCGTGAAATAGGCGCGGCTGGCTGTCGGGTCATTCCATGAGTGCGCGACGTCGAGGATCGGGCGCGCCCACTGCCACCACATGAACGGCATCATCACGGCGACGAGCGCAATCGTCTTTCTCTGCCAGGAAAGGGCGGCCGCGCCGATGACACACGCGAGGACGGGACCGCCGAATAGCGACCCCAGGCGGGTGACGTTCTCGCCCATTGGTGTCTGGAAGAGGAACAGAACCAGAGCGCCGGCGGCATAGAGGCCGACGCCAATCGCCAACAAGCGCACCCGCCGGCCGACGACGGCAACGGCAACCACGCTGAGCCCGATCACCACCGACAGGCTCCCGAGGGTGAATGGCTCGGTACCGCCTTGCGGGAAGAGGAGTTCGAGTACGGCGAGCGGGATCCCCGCCCCGAGCAGCAGCGCCAGACCGCGATCTCGCCCTCCGGTGAGAAGCCAGGACCCCCCGGCCAGCATGACGAAGGATCCGGCAACCGGGCTGGTGAGCGAGGCGGCGGCGGCCAAGGGCCCGGCGCCAAGCGGTCGGTCATAGAGCGCCACCGCAAATGCCGCAAGCCCGATCGAGACGCCGAGAGCGAACGTCAAGCGGCCACTCATCAGCATCGTCACGACCGCGGCCGAGAACCACCACGCTCCCAGCCACCCGCCCGGCCCGCAGTGGCGCTCGGCTACTCGGGCGAAGAGCCACGCCGACGCCACGGCGGCCAGGGCGCCGAGCAGCCGCGGACCGAAGAGCGCCCCGAGCGGAGGGAACAAAACGCTGTAGTCGAGGGTGCTGATGCCCGCGTACCACTGGTTGTCCCACAGCGTCAATCCCGCGTGATCGAAGAGGCGAGCCCGGTAGAGCGCATCGGCCAGGTCGGCGCTGGGCGGGTTGACGATCAGCCAGGCGCCAACGAGAGGCAGAGCAACGATCCAGGGCGTCGCCGCGATGTAGCGAGGGGTGCGAGGGAGGGTCACTCGGGGGTCCGCGGCAACACCATGGGGATCACATTGTCGGTGGTACGCCCCTCGGACCCACCCGGCGCCGCTTCACTTGGCCCCCCGCAGCCGGTCGAGACAGTCCGCCCACGGTGCAGCGCCTCAGAAGGCCGCGAAGCGGATGAAGCTGACGGCTCCGGCCACGAGGCAGTAGAGCGCGAACGGCAACAGGGTGCGGGTCTCGAAGTACTTGACCAGGTAGCGCACCGAGAAATAGGCGGCGACGCCGCAGACGAGCATGCCGACGATCACCTGGCCGTGGATGTGATCGCCGGCCTTGCCGAACAGGGTCGGCATCTTCAAGACGCCCGCCGCTAGGATCACCGGCGTCGCCAGCAGGAAGGCGAACCGGGCGGCGTCCTCATAGCCCAGCCCGCGCCACAGCCCGCCGACCATGGTGATCCCGGAGCGGCTGATGCCGGCGAACAGGGCGAAGATCTGCAGGATCCCGATGCGCAACCCGTCGGTGTAGGGCAGACCGGAGATGCGGGCGTCGGAGGCGAACGCGTCGGCGACGTCAGACGCCGAGCGCGCGCCGCTCGCGGTGAACTCCGGCCCGAAGCCCTGGCTCTCCTCGGTCCCAAGCGCCGCCCCCTCGGCCGCCCGGCGCCTGCGGGCGGCCCGTTCCGCGGCCCGCTGCCGGCGGGCGAAGCGGTCGCCCACCAGCAGGATGAGGCCGTTTAAGAACAGGAATGCGCTCGCCGCGACCGGCTTCGCCAGGGCGGTGCGGAAGACGTGCTCCAGGGCGAGGCCGGTGATGCCGACCGGAATCGTCGTGATCACGATCAGCCATGCGAGGCGCTCGTCCTGGTCGGTGGCGGTGAGGTGGCGCTCGGAGATGCTCCTCTTGGCGCTGCGAAAGAAGCCGGTGACGATGCGGATCCAGTCGGCACGGAAGAACCACAGCAGCGCCAGCGCCGTGGCGACGTGGAGCGCCACCAGGAAGGCGAGGTAGAACGAGGACTCGCTGTGCGGCTCCGAGGACTGGGTGACGAGCGTCTGCCAGCTGCCGCCGATCCAGGCGGGGACGAGCACCGAGTGGCCGAGGCTCGATACCGGGAACAGCTCGGTCACGCCCTGGATCAGGGCGATGACGATTGCCTGGAGGTAGGAGAGCATTCGGTGATCAGGGCGAGGGGCAGCCACTCTAGAGGGCCATTCGGGCCCCTTGAGCCAGCCTTGAAAGTGCAGTCAGGAGATTTCCAGGCCCTCTTCCCTACCTTGCCGCGCCATGACAACGATCACTGAAATACCCACGACCTCCGCATCGCCAGCCGAGACGGCTAAGTCCATCGGCCGGCAGATGCTGAACAAGGTCCCGGAGATCACCCTCTACTTCTGGATCATCAAGGTGCTCTGCACGACCGTCGGCGAGACGGCCGCGGACTACCTGAACACCAACCTGGGCCTCGGCCTGAGCGGGACGAGCTACATCATGTCCGGCGTCCTCATCGTGGCCCTGATCTTCCAATTCGCCACCAGGCGGTACAGACCGGGGATCTACTGGCTCGCCGTGGTCCTGATCAGCGTGGTCGGCACGTTGATCAGCGACAACCTGGTCGACGGTTACGGAATCCCGCTCCAGACGACGACGATCGCCTTCGGCATCGCCCTGGCGGTCGTGTTCGCAGCGTGGTACCTGAGTGAGCGAACTCTGTCGATCCACACGATCGTCACGACCCGCCGAGAGGCGTTCTACTGGGCGGCGGTCCTGTTCACCTTCGCCTTGGGCACCTCAGCCGGAGACCTGATCTCCGAGCAAGCCCAGCTCGGCTATCTGAACGCGGTCTATCTGTTCGCCGGGGCGATTGCGGTGGTCGCGCTCGCGCACTTCCGCTTCCGCCTGAACGCGATCCTGTCGTTCTGGATCGCCTACATCCTCACGCGGCCCCTCGGCGCCTCGATCGGCGACTACATGTCACAGAAGACGAAGCACGGGGGGCTCGGACTGGGCACCACCGTGACCAGCTTCATCTTCCTCGGCACGATCCTGGCGCTGGTTGTCTACCTCGCGGTCACCAAGGTCGATGTAATTCCCACCATGGGTCGCCGTGGCAAGGCCCAGGCGGCGTCCGGAGAGGACCGGATCCTCGTGGTCACCAACAAGACCAAGGCGACGCCCGCGCTCCTCAACGCAATTCGCGAACGCGCCGCAGTCAGTCCGGCGAGCTTCTTCATGCTCGTGCCAAACCCGGACCACGTGGCGTTCGATCGGAACACCAGCGACCATCCGCAGGGCGACACCGTGCTCGCGCGAGCTCTACCCGTGCTCGAGGGACCGGCGGGGGGCGAGATCAACGGGCGGGTCGCGAACAGCCCGAACGCCTATGACGACATCGTCGAGGAGCTCGAGGGCTCGTCGTACAACGAGATCATCCTCGAGACGCCGCCCTCCCACGTGTCCCACTGGCTGCACGTGGACCTTCCGGAGCGCGTCAAGCATCTCGGGGTCCCGCTGAGGACCGTGCCGGCGACCAACTGAGGTCGATGGGCGACCCCACGCGCGGGCGCGGGGTGAGCGGGCGAGTGTTTAGCGGGCTCTTATGGGACCTGCTGATACTCGCCCGCTCGCATGTCCAGTCGAATAGCTCTAGTCGAGGATGACCACACACTGCGCGACCAACTCCGGCGCGGACTCGAGCGCGATGGCTTTTCGGTCACCGCCGTTGCGACCGGGGCCGAGCTGCTCGAGCACGTCTCGGAGGGCTCGCCGGACGTCGTTGCGATCGACATCGGCCTTCCCGATGCGGACGGGCGCGATCTCTGCCAAACGTTGCGGGCGGGCGGAGTCGACGCGCCGGTGCTCTTCTTGACCGCCCGCTCCGCCCTCTCGGACCGCCTTTCGGGCTTTCACATGGGCGGCGACGACTACCTGGTCAAGCCGTTTGCCTTCGATGAGCTCGTCGTGAGGCTGCGGGCGCTGCTGCGGCGATCGCCGAACGGCGACGGCGCGATCGGCGCGGGCGACATCCGACTCGACCCCGCGACCCACACGCTGCGCACCGCCGGCGGAGAGCTCGAGTTGACGCCGACCGAGTTCCGCATCCTCGCGGCCCTCGCGGCCCGGAGCGGCGAGGTGGTGCGCAGGGCGGATCTGAGGCTCGCCGCGTGGCCGGCGGGGGCCGTCGTCCACGACAACACCCTGGACTCCTACATCGCGCGCCTTCGCCGCAAGCTGGGAACGGTCGACGGCACGTCGATCGTCACCGTCCACGGGGTCGGCTACCGCCTCCAGTGAGACTCGGGCTACGCCGCCGCATCGTCCTCGTTGCGGTCGGTTCATTCGCAGTGGGCCTCGCGCTCCTGCTCATCGCCTTCAACGTCGTCCTCGCGCGCCGCCTCTCGAGCGAGGCGGAGAGCGTCCTAGCCTCGCGCGTCGCCGCGCTTCGGTCGAACCTGCACGTCGTCAACGGGCGCGTCCGCGTCCGCGAGGCTCCTGGGGATGCCGCACTGGACTGGGCATCGTGGGTCTTCCAGGACGGACACCTCGTCCAGCCCGGCAAGCTGCCCAGATCCCTGCGCCCCGTAACCCAGCAGCTCGTGGCCCGGGGAATACGAGCCGAGGCCAACATCGGCGACACGCGCGTCCTAGTACAGCCGGGATCGGCGGGTCACGGGAGCTCCGCCACGGTCGTGGCCGCGATCTCGCTCGGCCCGTACGAGAACACCCAGCGGGTGGCTCTGGTCGGCTCGGCGGCGGTGGGCGTCATCTTGCTCGCACTGGTGGGGCTGATCACCAGTCGCAGCGTGGCCGGGGCGCTTCGCCCGGTCCGGCGAATGAGTGAGCAGGCCACGGCCTGGAGCCAGCACGATCTACATCGCCGCTTCGACCTCGGCCCTCCCCACGACGAGCTGACGACCCTGGCGGCGAGACTCGATGGGCTCCTGGAGCGCATCGACACGAGCTTTCAGCACGAGAAGCGCTTCTCGGCGGAGGTCGCGCACGAGCTCCGGACGCCGCTCGCCCGCCAGCGAGCCGAGATCGAGCTCGCGCTTCGCGGGGATGCCGACGAGAGCGAGCTCCGCACCGCGCTCCCGATGCTGCTCCGCGAGATAGACCGGATGACGGTGATCATCGATACGCTCGTCGCCGCCGCCCAGGCAGAGCTGATCCCCGACCAGGGCACTGCCAGCGCCTCGCAGATCGTCTCCCGTGCCAGCGACGCCCTGGCCGGCTCGGCGGGCCAGGCCGGCGTCGTGCTCCACGGGCCTCGCCAGACCCTCCCCGTGCAGGTGGGCGTCGAGCTCAACTACGCGGTCCAGACGCTCCTTCCCGTGGTCGATAACGCGGTGCGCCATGCACGCACCCGCGTCGGCATCGCCTGGGCGCAGCGCGACGGCGAGGCCGTATTCACGATCACCGACGACGGGCCCGGGGTCAGCGCGGAGGAGCGCGAAACCGTGTTCGAGCCAGGCGTCCGCGGCACGGGAGCCACAGCCTCGCGCGGCGCCGGGCTCGGCCTTCCCCTGGCGCGCCGCCTGGCCAGGGCCGTCGGGGGCGAAGTCGTCGCGCCATCGAGCTCGACCGGCGGGCACTTCGAGGTCATCCTGCCGCGAACGCGCGACGCGAGCTAGCCGCTTTCAGGCGCCGTTCATCTTCGGCGACCAGCATCGGGCCCGTGCCCTTGGAGGCTGGCGCGAGCCGCTCACGACGGCGGGTTCGATTGCGACGGCTCGCCGCGATCGCCATGCTCCCAGCACTGGCCGCTGCAGGCTTCGGCGTGGCTCAGGTCGCCGGTACCGATGGCGGCTCCCAGCCCGCGGCCGACCCGCCCGCCACGGCGCCTGCTGCGGCCCAGCCAGCGCCTCGGCCCACTCCTCAGGCGCCGGCGCATCCGCAGACCCGCCCGGGCTCCAACCCAAGCGTCCTTCCAGGCAACGTGCTGGTCGCCGACAAGGCGAACAACCGCCTCCTGGAGATCGATCCGTACGGCCGCGTCGTCTGGCGCTTCCCCAGGCCTGGAGACCTGGCTCCGGGCCAGACCTTCCACGTCCCCGACGACGCCTTCTACTCGCCGAGCGGCCGCTCGATCGTCGCCACGCAGGAGGACGACTTCGCGATCAGCGCGATCGACGTCGCCAACCACCGGATCTCCTACCGCTACGGCGTCCCCGGCGTTTCGGGCTCGAGCGCGGACCACCTCTACAACCCCGACGACGCGCTGATGCTCCCGGGCGGGCAGATTCTCACCGCGGACATCAAGAACTGCAGGCTGCTGGTGCTCCAGCCTCCCTCCCACTCGCCGGTCAGGCAGATCGGCTCCGCGGCCGGCTGCATCCACAACCCTCCGCAGGAGTTCGGCTCCCCGAACGGCGCCTTTCCCGCATCGAACGGGGACACGATCGTCACCGAGATCACTGGCGAGTGGGTCGACGTGCTCTCACCGTCGGGCCAAGTGCTCCACGCGCTTCACGCGCCTGGCTTCACCTACCCCTCGGACACCAACCAGCTACGGCCCGGGGTGTTCCTGAGCGTCGACTACACCTCACCCGGAGCGATCGAGACCTTCAACACCAAGGGTCATCTCCTGTGGAGGTTCGCCCCGAAGGGCGCGAACGCGCTCGATCATCCGTCGCTCGCGATCCCGCTGCCGAACGGCGACATCCTCGCCAACGACGACTACAACGACCGCGTCATCGTCGTCGACCCCAAGACCAACCAGATCGTCTGGCAGTACGGGCACACCGGGCAGCCCGGCAGCAAGCACGGCTTTCTCAACATCCCGGATGGCGTGGACCTCGCGCCGCCCAACTCGCTGATCGATGGATTTCCCGGGGCAAAGGCGCCGAGGTAGGGGCATTGGAAGGATCGGCCTGGCCGCCGCGGCTTGCGCGGCCGTCGCTGGCTGCGGCGGTACTCATTCCCCCGGACCGCCATCCCACCAACTGGCCGCGGAAGCGAATAACCGGCCGAGGGCCGCGCAGGATCGGCTCTCGCGGAGGCGCATCTACCTCGGCCGATCGGTTGACGGGCGTTCCCTCTACGCGGTCAAGGTCGGCGACCTCGACAACCCCCGAAGCGTTCTGGTCGTCGGCGACATCCACGGTAACGAAAGCGCTGGGATCCCGGTGGCCCGGACGCTCGCGTCATCCCACCCGCGACCCGAGTCGCTGATCATCGTGATCAAGGACCTCAATCCCGACGGAGTCGCGGCCGGAACCCGGCAGAACGCCCCCGGCGTCGACCTCAACCGGAACTTCCCTTACCGCTGGCGGCCGCTCGGCTCTCCCGGGAGTCTTCAGTATTCGGGGCCGCATCCCCTCTCCGAGCCGGAGGCCCGCATCGCGCACTCGCTCATCCTTCGGACTCGCCCCAGCGTCACCATCTGGTTTCACGAGCCGCTCGGGCTCGTCGACGAATCAGGCGGAAGCATCTCCATAGAGCGCCGCTTTTCCCAGCTCACTGGACTGCCATTGCGCCGGCTGACGCGTTATCGGGGAAGCGCAGCGGGCTGGCAGAACCACCGCCTGCCACAGACGACGGCTTTCGTCGTCGAGCTGCCGGCCGGGCGGCTCTCTGCGGGCGGCGTGGCTCGATACGCCACCGCGGTCAGAACCCTCAGCCACTCCTGAGGCCGCATTCAGGAGCGTTTCAGGGGCCCGGGCCCAAGATGGCCCGCATGATCAAGAACTACCTCAGACGAACCCCATTTCTGCTCATCCCGATCGCGGCCGGTGTGTTGATCGCCGGGTGTGGATCCTCGAGCTCCTCCACCACCTCGGTCAGCTCCGGTGGCTCGAACACGTCTGCCTCGGAGGCCGCTAGCGCCGCGACCGGCGACATTCCCGACAACCAGCAGTTCCTGCGCTACACGAACTCCGCGGCCGGGTACTCGCTCGTCTATCCCCAGGGCTGGGCTCGCAAGGGGTCGGCCAACGACATTACCTTCTCCGACAAGGACAACAGCGTCCAGGTCCAGATCAGCAAGGGCTCCGCGCCGACCGTCTCCTCGGTGTCCGCCGAGCTGAAGCGGGAGGCCGCCAAGGATTCGACGCTGCAGCCCGGCCAGCCGCAGCAGATGCAGCTGCCGAGCGGCCCGGCGATCCACGTCGTCTATCACGTCCAGGGGCCGCCGGATCCGGTGACCGGCAAGAAGCCGACGCTGATGGTCGACCGATACGTGCTCGGGAGCAAGGGCCGCCTCGCAACCGTCAACGAGTCGACCCCGGTAGGCGTCGACAACGTGGACGCCTACCGAAAGATGATCGAAAGCTTCAGGTGGAGTTGACCACCGGAGTCGACGGGGCTCGGGAGCCAGGCGGCAACCAGTTCCCGAGCCTCTACGTCGAACCCGAGAAGCCGGTCGAGGAGATCGACTGGCCGGCGCTCGAGTTCAACGACGTCTTCAAGATCTATGAGTCGGGCTCGGCCCGCACGGTCGCGCTCCGCGGCCTCGATCTCCGCGTCGAACGCGGCGAGCTCGTTGCGGTCATCGGCCCGTCTGGCAGCGGCAAGAGCACCCTGCTCGCCCTGGCCGCGGCGCTCGATCAGCCCTCCGCCGGCGACGTCACCGCGGGCGGTCGCTCCCTCGCCCATCTCGACGAGGCGGGTTTCGCCTGGCATCGCTCGCGCAGCGTCGCGATCGTATTTCAGTCCGACAACCTGTGGCCGGAGCTGAGCGCGCGCGAGAACGTCGCCACGGCGTTGCGCCTGGCGGGGCGGCCTCATCCCGAGCGTACGGCCGGAGAGGCCCTGAGTTCCTTCGGTCTGGCCGAACGCATGCACCTCCGCCCTCGCTCACTGTCCGGCGGCGAGCAGCAGCGGGTGGCGATCGCCGCCGCCGCGGCGCGTCGGGCGCCCCTGGTGCTGGCCGACGAGCCGACCGGCGAGCTCGACTTAAAGAACGAGGGGATCGTTCTCAGGAGCCTCGCCGAGCTCCGCGACCAGTTCGAATCGACGATCGTCGTGGTCACGCACTCCGACCGGGTTGCCGCCGCCTGCGATCGGGTGGTCGAGCTTCGCGACGGCAAGGTCGCCAACGGGAAGGGAACCCCGTGACCGTCGCCACCCCGACGCGGACGACCCTCGCCGCCTGCGAAGGAGTCGAGGTCGTCTACGGCAGTGGCCCGGCGAGGGTGCTCGCTCTGTCGGCCGTCAATCTCTCCGTGGCGGCCGACGACCACGTGGCCCTGCTGGGCCGCTCCGGCTCCGGAAAGACCACGCTCCTCCATGTCCTCGGCGGGTTGATCGTCCCGGGCTCGGGCAGGGTTCTGTGGAAGGGCGAGCCCCTCTCCTCCCTCGATGCCGCCGCTCGCGGGGCGGCCAGGGCTGGCTCCATCGGCTACGTCTTCCAGGGCTCGAATCTGCTCCCGAATCTGTCGGTGTGGGAGAACCTCGCCTTTGCCGACCTGATCGCGCGCGATCGTGACGGCGAGTCGCGTCGCGGCCTCGGGCCGGACGCCCTGCTCCAGCTCGTCGGCCTCCCGCACAAGGCCGAAGCACTGCCTGCCGAGCTCTCCGGAGGCGAGGCGCAGCGGGTGGCGATCGCTCGTGCCCTGGTCCAGCAGCCCGAGCTGCTGCTCTGCGACGAACCGACCGGCCACTTGGACTCCGACACCGGGGAGCGCGTGCTCGACCTGATCGAGGCTCTGCGCGACGAACTCGGGTTCGCGCTCGTGACCGCCACCCACGACGCCGACGTGGCGGCGCGGGCCAGGCGGACGATCGAGCTCGCCGATGGACGCATCGTCGAGGAGACGGGCCAATGACGGCAATGCACGCACGCCTCGCCCTGGCGGGCCTGGTCCGCGCTCCGGGTCGCACGGCCCTGCGAATCGTCGTCGTGGCTGCGGCGATCGCGTTGCTCGCGGCGATGCTGCTCTTCATCGGGAACTCGCTGCGGAGCGCCTCCTCGGCGGCAGTGCGTCAGGTGCCGCTCGACTGGCAGGGCCCCGTCTCCTCTGCGCCCCAGGCCGAGCGTGTGGCTCGGGCGGTGGCCAGGCAGCCGGGCGTGGCCCAGGCCTCGGCGACGGCGACGGCGCCGTTTGCCTCCTCGGCCCATGCCGGGCCGGCCGGCCGCACCACCACCGCCAACGGCTCCATCCTCGCCGTCCCCGCGAACTACTCCCAGGGCATCCACACCTTTCGCCTCCTTCACGGCTCGCTGAAGGCGGGCGGCGTGGTTCTCGACCAGCAGATGGCCGCCACCCTCCAGGCGCAGATCGGGGACACGGTCGAGCTGGTGGCGAAGCCGGGCTCAAGGCCACAGCCGTACAAGGTCACGGGCGTGGGCCTGATCACCGCCCCCGATCAGGTCTTCCAGCCGCTCAATCCATCGGTCGGGCCCGCCCCGGCCCAGCCGCCCGAGAACGCCGTGATCATGGGCTTCGGGACTTTTGCGCGAACGCTCGGCTCCCAGCTGCCACCCGTGACGACCTCGAGCGCCCTCGCCAACTCCCAGCCCGGTTCACAGAAGGGGGTGCAGTGGCAGGTGCAGGCGCAGCTGGACCGTGGCCCACTCGAGGCGGGCAGCCCATCCGCGGCATTTACACTCGCCGGCCAGACCCTGCTTCGCGTCGAGCGATCCGTCCCAGGCCGCGTGCAGTTCGTCGACAACCTCTCCGACTCGCTCAACACCGCCGCCCAGGACTCGCTCTACGCGCAGACCCTCTACATCATGCTCGCGGTCCCGGGCGCCCTGATCGCACTCGGGGTCGCCTATCTCGCCGCCCTCGGCGCGAGCGAGCGTGAGCGGCGCGATCTCGCCCTGCTTCGCGCGCGCGGCGCGAGGAGACGAGATCTGCTCACGCTCGCTCTCGTCGAGAGCGGCGTGGTGGGTATTGTCGCCGGGCTGATCGGGGCAGCCATCGGCCTCGCAGCTGTGCAGCTTCTGGTCTCGGGCGGCGCCCATCTGACCACGGGACGGACCGTCACCACCGTCGTCGCCAGCGTCCTGCTCGGCATCGCCGGCTCCGCAGCAGCCCGGCTCGCGGCGACCGCGTCGGTGCTCGGCCGCGAGGTGAGTGAGGGACGACGAAGCGCGATCAGGGACCGCAAGCCGTTTTGGCAGCGCTACTACCTCGACCTCCTCGCGCTCGCGCTGAGCGGCCTCATCTACTGGCTCACCGTGCGCACCGGCTTCTCGGCGGTCGTCAACCCCGATTCGAACCCAACCCTGTCGCTGTCGGTCTACATGTTCCTGGGACCGGCTCTGCTCTGGATCGGAGCGACCCTGCTTCTGGTCCGCCTCCGCGGTCGGCTCTTGTCGTGGCTTGCGGCACGGGCGTCTCGAACCAACCGCAACTCACAGCTCTCCTTCCTCCTAACGAGCGCGGGCCGGCGCGGCGCGGCTATCAACCGCGGCCTCGTCGTGACCGGCCTGTTGCTCGCCTTCGGCGTGAGCCTCGCGGTCTTCTCCGCCACCTACGACCAGCAGGCCCAGGTGGACGCGCAGCTCACCCTCGGCGCTGACATCACCGTCTCCGCCCCACCGGGCACCACCGCGAAGGCGAACCTGCCGGCGAAGGTCGCGTCGGTTCCGGGAGTGACGGCGACCACCGCCCTGGACCACGCGTACGCCTACGTCGGCCCGGACCTCCAGGACACCTATGGAATCGACCCGGGCGGCTTCCCCAGGGCGACCACGCTTCGGGACTCCTACTTCATCGGCGGGAGCGCGTCACAGATGATGAGCCGTCTGCAGCAGACCCGCGACGGGATCATGGTCTCCAAGGAGACGATCACCGACTACTCGCTCAGTCCCGGCGACCTCCTGAAGCTGCGCGTCCTCGACCAGCGCACCGGCAAGTTCCGCGTCGCCCACTTCCACGTCATCGGCACCGTTCAGGAGTTCCCCTCGGCCCCGCGCGACTCGTTCATGGTCACCAACGCCAGCTACCTCGAGCACGTGACTCACGCTCCGGGCCCGAATGAGGTCTTCGCGTCGACCAGCGGCAGCCCAAGCGCGGTTGCGACCCAGGTGGCAGCGGCCACCCGCAGCTACGGCACCACGGTCAAGAACCTCGACCAGCAGGCCGTGCAGACCGTGAGCTCGATCACGACCGTCGACCTCACCGGGATCAGCCACATAGAAGAGGTTTTCGCGGTCGTGCTCGCCGCAGCGGCGATGGCGCTCTTCGTGGCGATCGCGATCGCCGAACGCCGCCACGAGCTGGCGACGATGGCCGCGATCGGCGCCCCGATGCGAAGGATCGGAGCCTTCGTTTGGAGCGAGGCTGGCCTCGTGCTCGGCGCCTCCCTCATCCTGGGTGCGGGGCTCGGCTGGCTGATGGCCCAGATGCTGGTCGCGATGCTCACCCACGTCTTCGACCCGCCGCCGGATCAGCTGGCGATCCCCTGGGGCTTCCTGGCCGCGCTCGGCGGCGCCGCAGCCGCGGCGATGCTGATCGCCTCCCTGCTGGCGCGCCGCCTGCTCGGCCGCCTGCCGCTGGGCGAGATCCTTCGCGAACGCTGAGCAAGGCCCGCGCGGAGGCATACTGAGACGATGGCGGCACCACGAATACTGGTGGTCGAAGACGACGCCGGGCTCGCCGATCTTCTGCGGCGCGGCCTGCACGAGGAGGGCTTCACGGTCCGCGCCGTGGCCCGCGGAGGCGATGCCGTGGCCGCCGCCTCTCGCGAGTCTCCGGACCTCTTGGTCATCGACATCGGTCTTCCCGACGCTGACGGGCGCGATGTCTGTCAGGCCCTTCGCGCGCAGGGCGTCTCCTCCCCAGTCCTCTTCCTAACGGCGCGCGATGCAATCACCGACCGCCTCTCGGGCTTCAGCGTCGGCGGCGACGATTACCTGACCAAGCCGTTCGACTTCGCCGAACTGGTGGCGCGACTGAACGCGCTCCTGCGGCGAAGCGGTGCAGATGGCGCGGCAACTGTGGGCGACCTGCACCTGGACCCACCCACGCATGCTGCGAGTTGCGGCGACCAATCGGTGCCACTGACGCCCACCGAGTTTCGACTCCTCGGCGCGCTCGCCTCGCGCCCGGGCGAGACGCTGCGCCGCCTCGAACTCGTGAGGGCGGCGTGGCCCCACGGTGCGGTGGTGCATGACAACACGCTCGACGTCTACGTCGCACGTCTACGGCGCAAGCTTCGCGAGCTCGGAAGCTCGGCCGAGCTGCGGACCGTGCACGGGGTCGGCTACCAGCTTCGGTGACCTCCTCGCGAAAAAGCATTGGACTTCGAGGGCGGCTAACCGTTGTGGTCCTCATCGCCGCCGTGGTCACGCTGGCCGCACTCGTTGCCGGTTTCAACCTGGCCCTTCGCGCCAGCCTCCATCACGACGCAGATCAGGTGCTCGCGGAGCGGGCCGCGTCCGCTCTTGACGCGGTCAGGATCAGCGGTGGCCGGATCCGCGCCGTCGAAGCCCCGGATCAGGGAGCTGTAGACGCGCAGACCTGGGTCTTCTCGGGACAGCATGCGCTGGAGCGACCGCCTGCGGCGTCGGCCGTCCAGCGGGAGGCCGAGCAGCTTGCCGGCGGCCCGCGGCGCTATGTCGATGAACCCACCACCGACACGCGGCTATACGCGGCACCGGTGGTGAGCAACGGCTCGCGCGCTGGCACAGTCGTCGTCGGCCTGGACCTCGAGCCTTATGAGCGCACGGCCTCGCGCGCCTTCATCGCCTCGCTCATCTTCGCTGCTGTGGTCCTGGTGCTGATCGCGCTTGCCACCCGTTGGGTGATCGGCAGAGCGCTTCGTCCAGTCGCCCGGATGACCGAAGACGCCGAAGCCTGGACCGAACACGATCTCGACCATCGCTTCGACGTCGGCGTGCCCCACGACGAGCTCACCCAGCTCGCCGCGACCTTCGATCGGATGCTGTCCCGCCTGTCGGCGAGCCTGCGACGCGAGCAGCGCTTCTCGGCCGAGCTCTCGCACGAACTCCGCACTCCGCTTTCCGCGGTCGTGGCCGAGGCCGAGCTCGCTCTTCGGCGCGAACGCACGCCCAAGGAGTACCGAGAGGCCCTCGCCGCGATCGCTGAACGAGCCCGCCAGCTGGAGCGCACGCTGGACGCGCTCCTTGCCGCCGCTCGCGCCGAGGCCGAGCCCGAGCGCGGCAGCGCCGATGCCGTCAGTGTCGCCGAGTACGCGATCGAATCCTGCGCGCCGCTCGCCGCCGCGAATCGAATCGCGGTCGAGCTTGTAAAGCCACGAGCGCCGCTGCGCATCGGCATCGACCGTGACGCCGCCGAGCGGGTGCTGGCGCCGGTGCTTGAGAACGCCTGTCGCTACGGGCGAAGCAAGGCGACGGTTGAGGTGGGCTCTGCGAATGGCAGCGTCGACTTCACCGTGACCGATGATGGACCCGGGCTCGATCGCGACGAGCGCGAGCGCGTCTTCGAGCCCGGTGAGCGTGGCAGTGCTGCAAGGAGCGCGGACGGCGCCGGCCTCGGCCTCGCGCTGTCGCGCCGTCTCGCGACGGCCCTCGGCGCGCAGGTCGAAAGCCTGGATAGCGACTCCGGCGCCAGTTTCCGCGTGCGGATCCCGCTGGGATAGGTCTTCAGCGAAGGAGATCCTCCGTCTCGTCTCCTTCCATCGCGCCTGACGGCGATGCCCGCACCGCCTGGGCGGCGGTGCGGGCGCTATCAACCAAAGCGCTGGGTCGTCCGTTCAGCGCCGAGGCGGCTCAGTCAGTTGATTCGTCGATAACCCGATCGTTCGATGAACGAGCTTTGGAGCGGGCGCGCAGATGCCGAATGATCAGGAAAGCGACCACCAGCGCCACCGCGACGACGGCCGCGTAGTCCGCGTAGCGGAATTGGTGGTGGAAGCTCTCCCAACTGCCCCCGAGCGCCCAGCCTGCTGCCGCGAATCCGAAGCACCAGATGGCCGAGCCCGCGAGTGTCAGGGGCAGATAGGTCGGCATCGGCGTACGGAAGGCGCCAGCGGGAATCGAGATGAAAGAACGCACCAACGGGGTGATCCGCCCGAGAAAGACGGCCTTAGCTCCGAAGCGCTCGAACCAATGCTCGGCCTGCCCAAGGGACTCGGGGCTGATGTGAAGCCAGCGACCGTGGCGCTCGAGGAGCGCTCGCCCGCCCGATCGACCGATCGCCCAGCCGATCACGGCCCCGAGCAGGTAGCCGAGAGTTCCGGCGAGCGCCAGAGCGAGATAGCTCTCGGCGCCTGTTTGAAGGTCGACGCCAAACAGTGAGGCCTGCTGCCCAGCAATAGCTCCGGCGGCCAGCACCCCCGCATAGAGCATGATCAGCTCGCCCCCCACCGGGAGCAGGGCGTCCAGCGCCATCAGCACGAAGACGGCGTAGACGCCGTTCTGGCCGATCCAGTCGGTGATTGTCGTCGTGATGCTCGCCAGTGGCATCAGCGCATTGTTGCCCCTGGCGCCTGTCTCCTGATCGTTCCAGCGAATCCATTCAGGTTTCGTTCAGGGCGTGGAAGATTGAGGCCGCCCAGCCCCCGCCTTCCATCGGGCATTGCCGGGCAGCTGACGAGTCGGCGCGCCTACAGATGTCTCACAAACGGTCGCCTGTGGACGATTCCTCTGTGATTTCGACCTGTCTCACTTCACTGTCGTTAGCTGTGTCGTTTCAATGACGTTTCACACTTGTGTGTAACGACATCGAATGACCCAAGCGCCGGTCCATCTCTCTGCTGAATGCCCTCAGATCCCGCAGGACTACCGAGCGGTCAAGTCCCGCCTGTTGTGCCACCCGCTCGAGCATGGTCCGTGCGGCCGATGGCCGCAACGGCCTTCCGTCCGGTTCTCGCAGCAGCCGACTGCGCTCGCCCTTGCGAAGGAGCCGCAAGATCGCGAACGAGTCCTCGGTGAGGCCGTAAACGACGACGTGCTTCGTCCTTAGGTAGCGGATCAGAACCAGGCCGTCCGGTGCCCAGCTGGACCACCGAAGGTCGCGGCCCTCGAGCTGACATAACTGCGGGACCGACCTGCCCGTCCGAAAAGCAGAAGTCTTGGGGTGCTGGGGCGGGTCCGACAGACCCAGTGGTCACTTGCGTCCTGGCTATACATCCCTACGGTTCGATCGCATGAGGTCGTCGGTGGCGGCGCCGCTTTGTGGGCTCTCGTTGGTGGTTCTCCTCGCGCTGGCCGGGTGCAGTGGCGGCAACCGCACACCCGCCTCCGCGAGCTCCACCCAGAGCGAGGCGCAGCCGTCTCCACCCAAGAACGAGCCCCACGTCCACCACAACCCTCAACGTTCGGCTAGCCGCCACCGGGCCAATCGGAAGGTCCTGGTGCCGAGCGTAATCGGCGATCAGCCGGCTACTGCGAAGACGACCCTGGTCGACCACGGCTTTCTTGTGAGGCTGATTCCGTCCACGCTGGGCAGGGAGTCCTGCGGGAGTCGGGTCGCGATAAGCCGTGTTGCGCCCGTCGCCGATAGTCAGGTCGTCTCCCAGTGGCCGGACGCCGGAAGCCATATCGGAGTCGGACGGCACATCGATCTTTCGACCAACGCCTACGTCCAGAATGACTGTCCAGCTCCGGCCAGCCTTCCCCCTTGCTCTCCTGACCAACTGTCGCTCGAGGTGAAGCCCGACTATCCCGATACTGCAGGCGGCAGCGAGCTCGGACAGCTGACCGCGATCATTCGCAACATCGGCAGTCAGGGCACGTGCCGACTCGCCTCCACGATCGAGACGACGATCGGAGCTCCGGCTGGGACGGTCCCGAGCGCGATCTCAGGAGATCCGGCGACGCTCATCCTGGGGGCTGCGCTTCCGCCGGGGCAAGAACTTCACGCAACCTGGGTTTGGGATGGGCCCTGGTGTGGTGACAGGAGCGCTGTTGGCAGTGCGAGCGTGGCGGGTCTTAGCGAGACGGCTCCTATGGGCAAGTATCAACCCACTTGCTACCACAGTGGCCATTCGCGGCTCGGAGCACCCTCGTTGGCCGTCTACAGGAACCCGCCTGGAGGCTGAACACGCGCCCCTTGAGAGCTGGCCTCTTCTGCTTTGCGCGCAAAGCAGAACGAGTGGAATCCTTCTAGTCCCATGCTTCGCCTTCGTGCTCGGAAGATGATTTGTGGGCTCGCCTGCGTCGCCTTGATGGGCGCCGTCGCGCTCAGCCTCACGGCCTGTGGCTCGGGATCAAGCGGCGACACCCAAAGCGTTGCGTCTACGAATTCGCCGCCCGCGAACTCGACGGCGCACGCGGAAACAGCGAAGCGGATTCCCCGAAAGCCGAAGCGCGATCCGCACCTCGCCTTGGCGCAGGCACACCAGGTCGCGCGCTGTCTGAGTCAGGCTGGCTACCCAATGGCTCGCCTCTTGAAGAATGGGAGCCCTCGGGGGATCGGGGTGGTGCCCGTTTCGCCGTCGTCGGACGAGGTTGGGGGGCTTTGGGTCGCCAAGCCCAGGCTCCGCACGCATCACGGCATCTTCTACGTCTGGATCGCGCCGACGCAGCGGCTTTCAGACCGCACCTACGACTTCGAGTCAGGTGTCGCTGGGGGCAGCGAGCGGGATCACGGCCACGACGGCCGCGTGTCGATCGAGTCTGAGCGCTTCGGCAAAAACCACGCGTCCTCCGTGGCAGAGCTGCAAACGGTCGCCTCCTGCGGATTCTCCGTCCCGGCGGCGGCGGGCCAGCCGAAGTGGGTATTCGATGGTCCGGGTCCGCGTCCCAACCTGAGCAACTGAGTCGTTGACTCCGCGCTTCTGCTTTCGCGTGCGACCTCAAGGGGTCAATGCACCACCCCCGGATCGGTGAAGGGTGTCATGCGCTGGGTGGTCGGGGTTGTCGCTGGGGTAGCACTGGCAGCGATAGTGGTTGGAGCACCGTGCCGGATGTAAGAGGGGCCAGTTTCGCTGACTGCGCGGACCACCCTTGAGAGGGATGGTCTGCGAGTCCGCGTGATTCGCCCAAAGCCTGGTCCGACGTCGAGCGAGTCAGCGGTCGTCAATCAGCAGCCGTCGGCTCATGCCTGGCATCGCCAGGACTCCCGATCAAGCTCTATGTCGCCAGGGGATAGCCTGGCGATAGGCACGTCTGCATTACGCGAAAAGCGGAAGTCGAGGGCTTACACGGCGCCGACCTGAGCTGCGCCAGACCACGTCTCACGAGCGATCTGGGCCGCGTGCTGGAGGCGATCCACAACTCGCGCAGTAGCTTGCGAAACGCTGCGCGCCGAGTACCGGATCTGGGCGCACCGCGCGCGCCAAGCGGCGGCATGGCATGCGGACATCGAGGAATCGGGCGCGGCGAGCTACGCAACGCTTGTCAGCTGAGGGTTGCTCGCCCTTCGATGCCACTCGGTGTCGATCCGATGCAAGTCCCTCACTGGTCGGGTTAGCGCCGCACCGTCCGCACGACACCCATCATGCCGTGGTCCTCGTGAAACAGCATGTGGCAGTGGAAGACGAACTTGCCGGTGAAGTCGGTCGGCCGGGTAAGCATCTTCACCGTGCTCTCCGGCGGCATCTTGACCGTGTCCTCGGGGTCGACCTCACCGGGTGCGACGTCCTTGACCCTACCCTGGGAGACCCCGGGCACCCGCCGGTGCAGCTTCACGGAGGTCACCTGGAAGTCGTTGACGTGGATGTGAAACGTGTGCCACTCGGTGGTGGAGTTGACGAGCGTCCATTCGTTCACCTGGCCGAGGGTCATCACCTGGTCGACCCGGTTCGGATTGAAGACCTTGCCGTTGATGAGGAACTCGAAATTGCCGCCCCGGACCTCCTTTTCGGTGTAGACGATCCGGTGGTGTTGGGCGACCTTCTCGCCGCGCAGGTCTTCGACGTGCTTGTCGAGCACCGGTCCCGGGAGCGGGTCCTGCCTTTGTGAGCCCTTCGAGTTCACGGTGGCGATCGTCGCCGCCGGTACCGTGCCGCCCTGAAACTGCCGGAACGCGTCGGAGGCGAGGTCATGGGTTCCCGCTGGTCCACCTCGGACGAGGACCTCACGGCGCTCGGCGGGGCCGAGCAGGAGCGTCTTCTGCGGGCTGATCCTATGTAGGGTGATGCCGTCGTTGGCGAGCACGTAGAAGGTGCCGTGCGGAAGCGAGAGGCGGACCATCGCGTTGTCGTTTGCGTTCAGGATCCGCCACCGCTGCAGCTCGCCCGGCGCGATGTCGATCGTGGGATTGATCGTGCCGTTGATCAGGTAGGGGCTCTTCGCCGTGCTGCTCTTCGCAGCGGGCACGACGACCGGCGGGCGGGTCGCCGAGCTCTTCGCCCTACTTGTGACCTTCCGTGCCTTCCCGAGCTGAAGTGAGTTGATGATCATCGTCCGGGTTGGGATGTCGCGCACGCCCGGCACCTCGTCGAGCCCGCCCTGCACGTAGATCGCTCCGAACATCCCGGCGTAGACCTGCGACTCGACGAAGCCGTGCCGATGCGGGTGATACCAGTACATGCCCGGCGGTTCGTCCTTGGGGATGTGGTACGTGTAGGTGAGCCCCCACTTGGGGGGAATGCTCAGGAAAACGTTGTCCGAGTTTCCCCTCGGCGAGACGTGCAGCCCGTGGACGTGCAGATTCGTCAGCTGGCCTTGGTCCCGCGGGGCGTGAAGGGTTGGCGGGGTGGGTCCCCAGGCCTTCGGCGCGTTGTCGAGATCGTTCTCGAGGTGGACGATGAGCGTGTCGCCTGGGCAGACGACGAGGGTTGGCCCGGGGACGCTGTCCTCGTAGTGCATGGTCGTGTACATGCGTCCGTTCAGGGTCACAGGGCTGTATGAGGCCCTCAGCGTCGTCTCCAACACGCCGTTCTCGCTCGTCCGGACGTCGGGCTCGGGAAAGCCGTCGTGGATCGTGGGCGGCGGATTGGGGATGCATCCCTGCGCGACGAGCTTGCCTCCACCACACCCCCCAAGCGCGAGGGCGGCGATGCCGAGCCCCACACTCGCCGACAGCAGCCTCGCCGGATGTCGGGAACGCCACCCGCGGCGCTCGCGGATTGTGTTCCGCGGCTCAACTCCGATGCTCAAGGGCATGACCGCGGCCCAACCTACGAGAGGCCCGGCGCCGGTGCATCCGTATTTCGACGCAGAGGCGCGGCGCCTTTCCCGCAGGCTCGGGCAGGTGCTGCGGACGCCGTTCATGATGGCGACCGAGTGGAACGGCCCCGGAACCTGTTCGAGAGGTCGCGAACGGGGCGGGTGCTCACCGCGGAGGCGCCCGAACCTTCCCGCCCACGAGTTGCTGCATTCCCGCGGCCGACTTCTTCAAGTTTCCGCCATCCGTGCTCCAGATCCGTGAAGCGACCCCGAGCCCGGTAGGCTCGATCGGACCCCCACCGAGGAGGAGCCGATGTCGACGCCCGCAGTCCTGATCACCGGCGCGAGCAGCGGGATCGGCCGGGCGATCGCGATCCGTCTCGCCGACGCCGGCTACCACGTGTTCGCCGGTGACCTGCCGAGAGAGCACCCCGTCGACTTCGAGGGACGCGAGATCGAGGAGATCGCCCTCGACGTCACCGACGCCGAATCGGTCGCCGCGGCAGCGGAGCGGATCCGGGGCGCGACCGGGTCCGCCGGCCTGCAGGGGGTCGTCAACAACGCCGGGATCGGGGCGGTCGGGCCGCTCGAGTACCTGTCGATCGAGGAGCTGAAGCGGGTCTTCGACGTCA
This sequence comes from uncultured Actinomycetes bacterium, assembly GCA_963702195.1. Taxonomy (GTDB): domain Bacteria; phylum Actinomycetota; class Thermoleophilia; order Solirubrobacterales; family 70-9; genus AC-56. The sequence goes on from OY969725.1 coordinate 1,768,523, forward strand.
ACGTGTTCGGGGCCCTGGCGGTCACCCAGGCGGTGCTGCCGGCGATTCGCGAGGGCGGCGGGCGGATCGTGATGATCGCCTCGGTCGTCGCCCATCTGCCGCTCCCCTTCGGCTCGCCGGTCTCGTCCTCCAAGGCGGCTCTGGAGTCGTTCAGCGACTCGCTTCGCCGCGAGCTGCACGCCTGGGAGGTCCCGGTGATCCAGGTCGAGCCCGGCTCAATCCACACTCCGGCCGTGGAGAAGCTGAAGGGTGACGTTGGGGCCGCGCTGGACTCGCTCCCGCCCCAGGGACAGGACCGCTACCGCGCCTCGATCGAGGCCCTGATGAGCAAGCAGATGGGGCGCGAGGACGCGGGCAGCGATCCCTCGGTGGTCGCCGAGGCGGTCGAGCGGGCGCTGAGCGCCAAGCGGCCCGACCGGCGCTACCCGGTCGGCGCCGATGCGGGTCTGATGCTGGGCGTGAGCCGGATCCCCGAGCCGCTGCGCGACGAGGTCGTCTACCGGGTGTTCGGCCTCGGTCCCGGCGGAGAGTAGCGCCGCGTGCCGCAGGACAGCTCTCCGCCCGTGTGTCGTTTCACCGACGTCGCCTGTGTCGTTTCAATGTCGTTTCACACGACATCCCATGAACAGGAAACGACACCGAAATGGAACACGCAAACCGCCACGTGCCCTCTCCCCCACTCAGCGCCGCGACATGCCTTGCTCCAGGACCCGAAGGCCGGTCGATTCTTCCCTCGGCGGAGCTGCGCCAGCGCCGGTCGCCCACACAAGGCAGGCTCGATCGGCGGACGCGGCCGTCGCACGCCTATTCGGTGCTGAACGCCCCGCTAGCTGAGCTGCCCAGGGACATCGTGAACAACTGAGCAGCTAGGGGATCGTCCGGTTCCAGGTCTGCGCCTCGTCGAAGACGATCTTGCCGGCCCAGGGGAAGCAGTAATCCCGAGCGGTTCCACCGTGGTTGTCGTCCTCCTTGGTGTGGTTCCAGGCCCCGCCGTCGCTGCACTTCATGAACCCCGCGGTTGGGTACCCCTCCGCGTCGCCCTGACTACTGTCGATGAGGTGGTTAAAGACGACGAGGTCGAGCGGGTTTTGATCGTAGTGAGCGACAGTGGTCCGCAGCTGATTCCAGATGTACTTTGTCGCAGCCGCCTGCGCGGCCCCGGTGACGGCGCCGGAGTTGTGTCCCGGCGTTTTCGTCTCCGAAGGCAGCAACGCCGTGATCTCCATGTCTTTTCCGGCATGAGTGTGCGAGTCGAGCAGCGCCCTGTGGACGTCGCTGACACGCTCGTCGATTCCGCGGTCACAGCCCCACTTCGTCTCTTGAGTGCTGTCGCTATCGCCATCCGCACGCTTGATGATGCAATGCGAGGCGTGGATCCCGTAGGCGTCCATGTACTGCTGGTCCCGGTGTTTCGATTGCCAAGAATCGCCGGCGCGGCTACCGGTGATTGCCTCGTCGAGGTAGTCGTATGGGGCGACGGTCTTGGTGCCAAAGCCCCCCTCATTCCGGTTCGTGGACACACCCCCGGCCACGATGCCCTGGCCGAAGGTCCAACCGTTGGTCTTTGACCCGAATGCGGTGTTGTTCACCGCGTCCCACCACAGGCGCGCGTCAGGTCGTTGGACTTTGCCCCCCTCTGATCCCTCGAAGTTGGGCTCGGGGGCGACCTCCAACTGCACGCACGGGGTGAGGTCCGTCCCGCCGCCGGGATAGTCCCCCGCGGCTTGCCCATGGAGAACGCTGTGGACGTTCTTGGCCGTCTGTCGCATCGACTCAATCGCGGCCGGACCCTTATTCTCGCCCCACCCTGGCAGGTTGGTGTCCGCTTGCCTGAGGCCCGGGGGGGCGATCCACTTGATGGTCACCAGGACCTTCTTGCGGCAGAAGGGGACCGTCGTGGCCCCGGGGGGGAGCGCCGCGGTCTGCACCCATTGCCTTAGACGCGTGTAGAGGTGGCCCGGGATGCCGCATCCGCCACCGTGGTCACAAGCGAGGTCGCCCCAGGGACCGCGGATGTTGACCCACCTCGCCTGTTCGTCAACCAGGTAGCCGTTGACGGTTTCCCACTGGCTCGGGTTGCCGAGTCGCAGCCAGTCGCGGTCCGTCCCGCCCTTGAGCAGGGACACGCCGAACCCCATCGGTAGTTCGGCCGCGCGGGAATAGGAGGCCGAGGCGGCGAGGAGGGCCAAGGCTGCCACGCCGGCCACAAACAAGCCCAGCAACCGGCGGCTACCGGACCTCATCGATCCACCCGCGCTTGTTGCCTGTCCACCGCCCTACCTCGCCTAGCGTCCATACTGGACCAACTCCGAAGAACTCGACCTCACCAGTCCGAACACACCGCCAGCTCGAAAGTATCGATGTGCGCCGCTCGCAGATGCATCGCTTCTGCTCGCGCAATCCCAGACGAGGGCCGCATCCCAGTACGCACCTAACCCGTGCCGTAGATCCGCTGGTGGAACCCGCTGGCCAAGGCGTTAGCCCAAGCGATCGAGCTGGGTGCATCCTTGGGTTCGGGAACGCCGTCGGGAAGCTCAATCGTCGCGGCTATCGACTCCAACCGCTGACCATCGTTGGAGGCGAGGGCCAGTGCGATGTTCCAGCCGGCCTCGAAATACGGGAGAAGGTTTGGGCGGTTCACTTTCAGCTGGGTGCCGGCTTCGTTGAGTAGCGCCATGAGGCGACTGCCGTCATCCGAGCGGTCCAGGTAGTCCCGCAGAGACGATTCCGGCTGAATGCCAAGATCCGTGAAGAGTGCGCTCAGCTCGGTGGCAACGCCCGGGGCGTCAGCTTCTTCGGCGAGAAACCGCGCGATCAGCCAGCTGGCTTGGAACGACCTCGCGGCATCCAGCTCAAGGCGTTCGCGAACGTCAGCATCCGGCCTCCGCTCCATCGTCGACCCCTCCTCGTAGCGGCCATGCGCAGCGTAGCGCAACGAGCCTCACCTTCCAACGGATCGAGCTGTTCACTCGGGCCCCGTGGCCCTCGGTAATCACTGCGGCCGCGGCCAGGTCGCCCTGGGGCTCGCCGTGTCAGCTTGGTCCCGTGTTCGCCGCCCGCGATCCGCCTGTGCCCATCACGCCGGACCTCGGACTGATGTACTCGCGACCCGCGACGCAGAAATCTTCAAACGCCAACTTGGCAGCGTCGCGTGCTTCACCCATGTCAGGCAGCTTTTCTCGATGGTCGGGTTGCTCGCCTCGAGCTGGCCCACTTTGACGGGAAGCCCTAAGGCCCCGGCTGAAATGCATTGAGAGGGACTGATATGCGGCGGCGATGGGATGATCGGGAGCGAACCTCAGGAGAATTCGGCCGAGCGCGCTGTCGAGCTCACCCTTCGCGACGTACGCTGCGTCGCGATCCTCCTCCAGCGTCAGGCCAGCGGTTCGTACGCTGAATTGGAAGTCGTCGTAGCTCCGGTCAGCAGCCTGGTACCGCGCCGCCGCGTCATCGAGCATTTCGCGAAGATGCGCCTCTTCCTCAAGGCGACGTCGTGAATCTAGTTCGAGCTCAAGCCGCCGGTAAGCCTGCGCAAGCTCCTCGCGCTGTCTGCGGTCCGCTGTAACCGCCGCGACGACCGCAACGATCAGCGCACCGGTGAACGCCAGAATCGGCGCGGTGTAGGCCGTCTGAGTTGCCACAGCGACCGAAGCTGCGACAGCGACAACGAGGACCGCTAGGGACTCGACTGCAGTTCGGCGCCTCGAACTAGGCCTGGTGACCACGGTGTGCATTGTTGGGCGGCGGGCGGACGCTTCCCTGTCCGAGCATGAAACTGCGCCTCTCGGTTGCCTCCGCGCCGCTGAGCCGCTGGCGTACCCGCCGCGCGCGGCTAGCCAGAGGCGTGCATGCTCCTGTGTAGTCTCGGCGTCGTCGGCTGTGTCGTTTCAATGACGTTCCACACCAAGCTCACCTTTGCGTGACGACATCAAATGACAAGCAGGCGTGCCGAGAAGGTCGGCCAGGCGCCGGTCCATCTCTCTGCTAAGGCTCGCAGTCCCTGCAGGGCCACTTCGCGAAGCAGGACCAGGCCGTCCGGTGCCCAGCTGCACCAGCGAAGGTCGCGGCCTCGAGTTGACATAACTGCGCGACGCACCTCCCGGGCTAGACCAGCAGCTCCACCAATGCCCAACGTGCCAATGAGCCCAGTGCTCCGCGGCGCTGCCCAGGCAATCCGCGCGGAGTCGGTTCCCCACATCATCCCCCACCGTCTCGATCGCCTGGCGCTGCATCTCCCGGTGCCCTTCACGCTCGCGATCCATGAACTCGGGGAGCGAGCGACTGGGGCTGGTCTCGGGGACGTACAGCCACTCGTACATGACCGTGATCAGGCGGAGCTCGGCTCCGAACGCCGCGGCGAGCTCTTTTGCCTTCGCCAGCGCGAGCTTCGACTCGTCGCTTCCGTCATAGGCGACGCCGATCCGGGTGATCTTCGGTTCGGCGGCTTTCGCGTAGCCGCGAGGCACAACCGCAACCGGACAGGGCCGCCCCGTACAGCAATCGCTCGCCGGTACTGCCGAACATGACTCGCCCGGCGGGGCTTCGATGGGTCGAGCCGACGACCATCAAGTCGACATTCTCGTTCTCCGCCAACTGGTCGAGCCCTTGAGGCGCCGAGACTTCGCGCAGCTCGCGGGCGCTCGAAGGCCGTATCGCCCAAATCGCGCTCGGCCTTGGCGAAGACGCTGTCGAAGTAGCCCTGCTCGATCGACCGGAGATAGGCGGGGCTCCTTTCCTATGGGCCGATGAGGTGGTAGTGGAAGACCGACCCGGCCGGGACGGTCTGGCCAGAGTTCCCCAGATCGCAGACCATGAGGTTCGCGATCGCACCACCCTGGGACGTCTCGCTGATCATCGTAGGCACGACCACGCCGTCGTTCGGGAGCACGGCATCGCCCTGGGCATCCGTGAGGAAGCCGACGACAAGGCTGCCGATGACACCGGGCGGAGCGGGGTTGAACAGCCTCAGCGAAAAGCGCGCGTTGCATTGACCGGGAGGTACGTTGACAGTCGAGCTGACATCGCTGGTGCCGTGGTTGTCCTTGCCTCCCATGTCCTTCAAGCGCAGGCCGAAATTCTTGACCTTCTTGGTGGTGACGGCTCCGCCATCCAGCTTGGATTTCGTCACCGCCCCCTTGGCGATATTCCGCGTCTTCACGTCTCCTCGGCCGAGCGCATAAGCGGTGCCACCAATGGCGACGAAGAGCGCGATTACGGAGATGACGAGGCTCGGTGAAGGCCTCGCTCGAACGGTCCTTCGCATGGACTCCCCCTTCGGACGGAACTATTTCCGCCGCCGGATGCAACCCTGGCAGCGCCGCTGCGACGGCCGGGCTCGTGAGATCCAACGGCTATTGGGAGCAGACTAACCCAGCCCGATCAGCGAGCGGCTCTGCGGCCGTGCTGGTCGGAGAAGCGGGCCAGAGCCGCCTCGACCTCGCGCTCCGCGGTCTCGCGATCGGCCCAGCCGACGATCATCGTCGCCCGCTCCGCTTCGAGGTCCTTGTAGACCGAGAAGAAGTGCTCGATCTCCTCGCGCAGGCGCGCGGAGATGCCCTCCAGCTCGTCCACGTCTCGCCACTCTGCGTCCTGGAGAGGAACGCAGAGAACCTTGTCGTCGACGCCCTCTTCGTCTCGCATCTGAAAGAGGCCGATCGGCCTGACGTCGATCCGGCAGCCGGGGAAGGTCGGCTCGGTGACCAAGACCAGAGCGTCGAGGTGGCCACCGCTTTCCGTCAAGGTGTGCTCGAGAAACCCGTAGTCGGCCGGAAAGACGACCGATGCGAACACATGGCGGTCGAGCTTCAGGACGCCACGACGCTCGTCGTATTCGTATTTGTTCCGGCTTCCGCGAGGTACCTCTACGAAACAGCTGAGCTCCATCAGGTCTCCTTCAACGGTCATCAAACCTAGACACGCGGGGCGACGAGCAGCACGACGATCAGCGCGATCAGCAGGTAGAGCAGGTAGAGCCCCAGGAAGCCGGCCTGAATTCCGCGGATCCCGTCCGCCACCCATAGAAACGCGCGAGTAACAGGCCGGTAGAGCCAGGCCGGCTCGAAGACCCTCGGCTCCTCCCGGGTGACCGTCAGGCGCTCGGGGAATCGCTCGTCGCCGTGAGTCTCCACGCTCGGGCGGATCCGGTAGACGACGTTGAAGATCACCCGGGTCATGTTCGCGTAGCCAAACGGCGTGTACTGCTCGCGGCCGGGATCGATTTTGGTGGCCGAGGCCCACACCGGGACCACCCTCCCACGGCCCCGGGCGCGGAGAAGCGCCCGCACGACGACGAACCCGATCCCGGACGCAGCGAGGACGATCGCCAGCACGGTCGGCGAGATGCTCGCGAAGTCGGGATAGCCGGGCTCCAGCAGCCACCCAGGCTGCGAGATGCGGCCGACTGCGTTGGCCCCGCCGATGCCGGCGGTACCGCTCTCGAGCACCTTCACCGCCCACGGGGCGGCGACGCCAACCGCGAGCGAGCCGATGGCGAGCGCCCCGAGCGAGAGGGAACGAAGCCGCGAGTCGCCCCGAGCCTCGGATTCAACTCGCGGCATGCCGCCGAAGGTGATCCCGAGCGCGCGCACGAACGCAAGGGCCGTGATGCCCGCCGTCAGGGCCAGCATCGCGCCGGCGAAGGCCATCGCCAGGTGTGAGCCGGTCCCCCCCACTCGGAAGCCCTGCATCAGGCCCTCGAGGACCAGCCATTCGCTGGCAAAGCCGCTGAACGGGGGCAGCGCCGAGAGCGCGGCGGCGCCGAAGAGCGCGCCCACGGCCGCGAGCGGAAGCGCGCGCCAAAGGCCGCCGAGGCGGTTCATGTCGTCGGTTCCAGTCGAATGCTCCACCGAGGCCGCCGCCGTGAACAGCCCCGCCTTGGCGATCGCGTGCGTCGTGATCTGGAAGGTCGCCGCGATCAGGCCGAGCCCGAACAGGCCGGGCTCGTGCTGGGCCGAGCCCATCAGGGCGATCCCAAGCGCGGTGACGATGATCCCCGAGTTCTCGATCGACGAGTAGGCGATGAAGGCCCGCAGCCGCGGCTGAAGCACGCCCCCGAGGATCCCGAGAAGCGCGGTCACCGATCCCACGATCAGGGCGAGGACGGCCCACCAGACAGCGGGCTCCCCGAGGAAGTCGAACCAGGTGCGAAGCATCCCGTAGAAGGCGAGGTTGAGCGCGACCGCCGCCAAGAGCCCCGCGCTCTCAGCCGTCGACTCGCTGTAGGCACGCGGAAGCCAGGTCTGCACGGGCACCACCGCTGCCTTGACGCCGAATCCGGCGAAGAACAGCGCGAAGCACACCCCCCTCAAGGCCGGATCCAGGCGCGGCCCTGCTGCGGCGATCTGGGAGAACGAGAGGGAGCCGGCCTTGGCCGCGAGGAGCAAGAACGCGGCGACGATCGCCATCCCGCCCAGCTTCGCCAGCGTGATCGTCAGATCGGCGGCGCGCGAGGCGGCCCTGTCCCGGTAGCGCACGGCGACGAGGGCGAAGATCGCCAACACCGACACCTCCCACAGCATCAAGAAGACGAAGACGTTGTCGGCGAGATAGACGCCGACCACCGCCAGGACGAGCAGCGGTCGAAGCGCCGCGGGAACCCGCGCGCTCGCTCGCTCGCTGCCGGTGGCGCTCGAGAGCAGCAGCGGGGTGGCAGCGACGCACGAGATCAACAGGAAGAGCCCGCTCAGGCGATCGGCGCTGAAGCCTCCCTGGCCGAGCCCGAATCCTGCGAACCATTCCCAGTGGACCTGGCTGCCGAAGGTCGCGAAGCCCCCGGCGACAGCCAGCAAAGCGGCGGCGATGGCGCCGATTAGCGCCGAAGCGAGCCTTGCGCGCCCCGCGGGCCGCGCGAGCGAAACGAGGGCTGCGACCAAAAGCCCCGCGGAGCCCAGGGCGAGAAGCCAGGCGAGGACGCTCATGCCATTCGTTCCTGGATCGGGGACGGGGCAGGCGAGGCACGGCCGGTGGCAAGGAGTAGGCCGTGCAGCAGCGTGATCGGCGACGGCGGGTCGCCCGGGATGTAGACGTCGACCGGCAGCACCTCGTCGACCCCTCCGAGCACGTCGGGGCCCGACCAGATCCCGCCGCTACAGGCGTCGGTGCCCGCGGCGACCACGATGCGTGGGTCGGGCATCGCCTCGTACGTGCGCCGCAGGTGCTCCTCCATCGAGGTCGTGACCGGGCCCGTCACCAGGAGGATGTCCGCGTGCCGTGGGGTGGCGGTGAAGAAGAAGCCGAGGCGCTGCATGTCGTAGTAGGGGTTCAGCAGTGCCGCGATCTCCTGCTCCACCGCACCGTCGGAGCCGGCGTCGACGTGGCGGATGTGAACGGAGCGACGAAACGGGCGCGGCAGGGTCCGAGGGGGTCGGCCGATTGCGCTCTCCTCCGCCCCTGCGCCGACGCTCGCCACCACCAGGTGCTGGCGATCGCCGCTCGCAAGCTCATATCGAGCCTCGAGCTCGACGGAGGTGTCGGGATCCACCGACTCACAGAGGCCGCAGTTGATGCACCGCGCCGCGTCGAGGCGGAGGGTGGCGCCCTCGGCGCTCAGCGCGCCCGGAAGACAGGCGGACGCGATCGCTCGGGCACGATCGTCGTCGATCTCGGTGCCACGCAGGACCGCGCGGCCGCGAAACGCCGGCGGCGGCTGCTCGGCGCGGCGGGGATAGGCGCTCGTCAACCGCCCCGAGCGAAGGCCTCTCAAGAGCCAGCCAATCATCGATCGCATCCCGCCGGGGAGAGCCCCAGGCTGTGTTCGATGAATGCGAAGTCGGTCAGGACCTGACCCTGGAAGAGTCGGTTGAAGATGCCGTAGTTGGCGAACGACGCCGCCCGGATTCCACAGAACGAGAGCCGGTTCGAATCGTCCGCTCGCAGGTAGTAGACGACCTCCCCGCGTGCCGACTCCGCGCACCCGACCGCCTCATCGCCACGAAGAACCCCGAGCTCCTGCCGAGCCTCGCCAGCTGGGAGGCGCGCCGCGAGCTCGCCGATCAGCCGCACCGAATCCTCGATCTCCTCGAAGCGGACCTCGAGCCGAGCCATTGCATCGCCGTCCCCCGCCGTTCGCGCAAGGAGGTCGAGATCCGAGTACGCGGCGTATGGCAGGTCACATCGCACGTCCAGCGCCACCCCGGATGCACGCGCGACCGGACCGACACAGCCGAAGTCGCGGGCGTCGGAGTGCGAGAGCGGCCCGGCGCCGATCAGGCGGTCGAGAAACGAGTCGGTGCCTCGAAGCAGCGCGAGGGCCGACCGGTAGTCCGAGTGCCAGTCATCGAGCTCGCGCCGGAGGCGATCCACCTGCTCAGCGACGAGGTCGATCGCAACGCCGCCGGGAACGATCGCCCCTCGCAGGTAGCGGTTGCCGGTAAGCCGGGCCGCGATCCTGTGCAGGCGCTCCTTGAGCGCGGCGAACTGTGCCTGGCCAACGGTGAGCGAGGCGTCCTCGCACTCGCGGACGACGACCTCGAGGTGGTTGTAAAGGCGCTCGAGCTCGCCGAGGAGCGAGCGCATGCCCAGCGCGCGCGCCGGCGCCTCGACCTCGGCCAGTGCCTCCAGCGCCTGGCAGAACGCGAGTGCGTGGGCGACGCTCGATGTTCCTGAGACGCGCTCCGCGACCAGTGCGGAGAGCGCGAGCGGAACTTCGCAGATTCGGCGCTCGGCCCCACGCCGCTTGAAGAACAGCCGCTGAGCGCAGTAGGCGACGTCCTCGCCGCTCGTCTGCACCAGGTACTCGACCGTCTCGAAGACGCCAGAGCGGACGGGGCCGTACGGGATCAGGAACACTCCGGCGCCACCCAGCCGTTGCCCGCCTCGATGCTCGAGGCCCCCCCGCTCCCCCAGACGCGGCGCCCCGTTGTCATGGCGAAGGAGAGGCTCGAGCCGCGGGTGCCCCACCGGCACGATGCCGTGGACGTCATGGATCTCGCGCTCATGCCAATGCGCCGCGGGGATCGCCGGCGTGAGCGAGGGAAACGGCTCCTCGTCGAGCAGCTCGGCACGCCGTGCATGGACGGCCCCGTCGGCGAACACGAGCGCCATCAGCTCTCCCCCACTCCCGGCCGGCACGTAGAAGAGCGTCATCAGCCGCCCGCCTCCATCGATGAGCTCGGATACCGCGGCGCCGAGCTGGCGTGGGTAACGACTCGTCTCGCTTCGAAGCTCGGTCACGTCTCGCTCCCGATGACCGACGCGGCGCTGTGGAGCAGGTTGTTGAGCGGATCCGGGACCCAGAGCCCAAGCATCAGGAGCAGGGCGAAGCTCGCGACCATCGCCGCCGTCATCAGCGGCTGCTGGGGGCGCGCCGCACGTTCGGAGGCCGGCTCCTTTGGCGCCGAGAGCACCATGCGGTGAAAGGTCCGGTAGAGACCGACGAAGGCGACATTGGCGATCACGATCAGGAGCCCGGCGAAGAAATACGAGGACCTCTCAAAGCCCCCGAGCACGATCAGGACCTCGCTGCGAAAGATCCCGAATGGAGGCATCCCCGCGATCGCGATCGCCGCGCAGAGGACCATGAAACCGGTGAACGGCGCCAGGGACATCACGCCGCGGACCTCGGAGACCGCTCGTGAGTCGAAGCGACTCAGCAGCTCACCGGCGCCGAAGAACGCAAGGCTCTTCCCGGCGGCGTGGACGAGCACGTGGAGGAAGGCGCCGTATGCCGCGATCGGCCCGCCGATCCCGATGCCGAGCGAGACGATTCCCATGTGCTCGATCGAGGAGTAGGCCAGGAGGCGCTTGTAGTTGGCCTGGCGCAGGGCGAAGAAGCCGGCAAGGAGCAACGAGAGCACTCCGAAGACGAGCAGCAGTGTGCGCACGTAGGTGGTACCCGCGGCACCCTCCGCGACCGCGCCGATGCGAAGCACCGCGTACAGGGCGGCCGCCAACAGCGCACCGGAGAGCATCGCGCTGATCGGGCTCGGCCCCTCCGAATGGGCGTCGGGGAGCCATGCGTGCATCGGCACCAGTCCGGCCTTGGTCCCGAAGCCGACGATCACCAACGCGAAGGCCGCCTGCGTCAGGGTCGCCGACATCGATCCGGCGACGGGCGCGAGGGTCGTGTAGCGAGGGACGAAGTCCTGGCCAAGCACCGGGACGGCGGCGACGTAGAGGAGCACGATCCCGAACAGGCCGACGGCGAGGCCCGCCGATCCGATCACGACGTACTTCCAGCCCGCCTCAAGCGAGGAGTCGTTTCCCTCGCTGGTCACGAGGAGCGCCGAGACCACGGTCGTCAACTCCACCGCCACCCAGAGCACCGGGAAGTCGTTCACGAGCGGGGTGACCAGAAGCGCGAGTCCGAAGAGGTTCAGCAGCGGCCAGTAGAGGCGGCGAAGGCGCACGTGACCGATGCCGGGTCGCAGATATCCAGCCGAGTACACGGCGACGACCGCGTAGACGAAGGCGACGCCGATCAGAAAGACGCCGCTCAGCCCGTCGACGTAGACGACGGAGCCAAGCGCCGTCTGTCCATGCTCGACGTCGAAGGCAAAGACGACGACCAGTGCCGACGCCAAGGATCCGATCGCGGCCACGATCGAGATCGCCGCGGAGACGGGCCTCTCCCCAGCGCGCCAGGTGACGAGAGCCGCCACGAGCGGGAGCACCACCGTGATCAGGACAGCGACGGCCACGCCTAGCCCCGCAGCGTGTTCATGTCGATGACGCTCGTTCCAGCTGCCCGCGCGACGATCAGGCGGGCGAGGACCCCGTAGAAGAGAACCGCGGTCAGCACGTCGAAGAGGAGCAGGAACCCGATCGCGAACGGCAGCCCGGGCGCCAGCGTCACCGTCGCGAAGAAGACCCCGTTCTCCAGCACCAGCAGGCCGATGATCTGGCTGATCAGGTTCTGGCGCGTGATCATGAAGAAGAACCCCACCAACACCAGGGCGATCGGCATCCCCAGCACCGGACTCGGAAGCACGGTCCCGGCGGCGCCGAGCGCCGAGGCGGACCAGTAGGCAAAGCCGGAGAGCAGGGCCCCGAGGACGAGCGACATCGGCACCTGGATCACCAGCGGCACCTCGTGCTCGGAGACCTTGAATGTGATCTGGCGATTGATCCCGACCGGGACCAGGAAGGACTTGATTGCGAGCGTCAGGGCGCCGAGGACGATCAGGTCCGGCGAGCCTCGGTCGATCCCGACCAGGACGGCGAACGCGGCGGCGAACGCCGACTGAATCGCGTAGACGCGGATCTGCTCGTGAACGAGCTTCGCTCCAAGCAGCGCAAGCGTCGCCAGGAGGGCCCCGATCGCGACCAGCGCGCCGAGGGCGTGAACGAGGTCGTAGTGCGGTGAGGGTGCCATCGCTCAGCCGTTGGCGAGGTAGAAGACAAGGATCGCGAGCAGCGAGAGGACGAACCCGGCCCCCATGAAGTCGGGGATGCGGAAGAGGCGCAACTTGGCGACGATCGACTCGATGACGACGATCACGACACCCAGCCCGATCATCTTCGCCAACAGCACCACCATCGCCAACGCGATCGCGCCGGGTTCCTGAGTCGTCGCCAAGCCCCACGGCACCACGAGCACGTTGAGGAAGACGACGTAGAGCAGGTACTGCTTCATCGACGACGCCCACTTGAAGAGCGCCATCGCGGGACCCGAGTGCTCGAACAGCCGCGCCTCGTCGATCATGCCGAACTCGAGCGTCGAGCCCTGGCTTTCGATCGGCACCCGCCCGGTGTCGACGATCAGCATCAGGAAGAAGGCCGCCGCCGCCAGCAGGTGGCTGGGGCGAAAGTACTCCGACGCCGAGGTCGAGATCGTTGCGTTCAGCGCGTACGGAAGATCCGTGCCGGAGACGAGCGCCACCGTGAAGAAGACGAAGATCAGCGTCGGCTCGACCAGCGTCGCCACTGACTGCGTTCGACTCGAGCCGAGCGCTGAGTAAGGCGACCCGGAGTCAACACCGGCGAGTGCCGTCACGAATCCAGCAAGGCCGAAGAGAAGGGCTCCCGCCAAGATGTCCCCGGCCGTGGCGAGAGGCAGCGGAAAGTTGGTCAGGATCGGGATCAGGACAGCGATCGCGCAGTAGGAGGCGACAGCGATGACGGGAGCGATCTCGAAGAACGGCGAGGAGGTTTCCGGGTGAACCGTCTCCTTGCGAAAGAACTTCGCGATGTCGTAGTAGGGCTGAAGAACGGACGGGCCCTGCCGCGACTGAAGCTGGGCCTCGAGCTTGGCGATCACACCGCTGATCAAGGGCGCGAAGACGAGCATGCTCGCGACCTGACAGATCTGGATGGTCCACGGCGGCATCATCTGGCTAGTGCGCAACTCCTAGTCGACCATTCGGTGAGCTAGGAGCCATCAGCCCTCGCGGGGCGGTTCAGCACTAGCGGCGGTGCCGCGGCGAACTCCATCGCCGCATCCAGCTGGGACGGCGAGGATGTTAGCCGACGATTTGCAGCGCGTCGTGGTGACTACGGAATCAAGCTTCCCGCCTTCGGTCCATGATGCATGGCGAGATGTCCGACCAACGCTTCGGCACGCTGCGATCGACCGCGACGACGCTGGGAATCGGCGAACCCCTGTTTCTCGTCGGGCTCATCGTCGTCGCGCTCGGGGCGGGCGGACTCATGCACCTGTTCTCACAGGGCGACGCCGGGGACGCGGTGTGGGCCGCGGCGATCGTCCTCACCCTGGTCCCGCTCAGCTGGTCCGTCGGGAGGAGCCTCCTCCGTGGGGACGTCGGCGTCGATGCGATCGCGCTGGTGGCGATGGCGGGCGCGTTGGCTCTCGGCCAGTATCTCGCCGGGGCCGTGATCGCGTTGATGCTGAGCGGCGGCAATGCGCTCGAGGCCGCCGCCGGCCGCCGGGCACGGCGAGAGCTCAGCACGCTTCTCGAGCGCGCACCGCGGATCGCTCACCGGCGGCGTGGCGATCGAATCGAGGAGGTGTCGGTTGACCGTCTGGCGGTCGGGGACCGCGTACTGGTGCGCGCCGGCGAGGTGGTCCCGGTCGATGGAGCCGTACAGAGCGACCACGCCGTGCTCGACGAGTCCACGCTCACGGGCGAGCCCCTACCCGTTACCCGCACGCGAGGCGCGACCGTTGCCAGTGGGACCACGAATGCCGGCGACGCATTCGACCTGCGCGCGACCAGAACGGCCGCTGACAGTGCCTACAGCGGCATCGTCCGCCTCGTCCGGGAGGCGGCGACCCAGCGCGCACCGTTCGTGCGAATGGCCGATCGCTACGCGGCGCTCCTCCTGCCCGTCACGCTGGCGGTCGCTGGAATTGCATGGATCGCAAGCGGCGACCCCGTAACCGCGCTGGCGGTGCTGGTCGTCGCCACCCCCTGTCCCCTCATCCTCGCCGCCCCGATCGCCCTGATCTCGGGTGTGTCCCGAGCCGCCCGTGGTGGGGTGATAGTCAAGGGGGCCGGGGTCATCGAGCAGCTTGGTCGCGCGCACACCGTCCTCTTCGACAAGACCGGCACGCTGACACAGGGGCGCCCCGAGATCGAGCGCGTGCGGGCGCTCAACGCCCTGCCCGCGGACGCGCTGTTGAGGCTTGCGGCCTCAGTTGACCAGCTCTCCGCGCATGTGCTGGCCGAGGCACTGGTCCATGGCGTCGAGTCGCGCGGAGTGGAGCTCCAGTTCCCGGAGGACGTGGTCGAGGAACCGGGCCAGGGCGTCGAAGGCATCGTGGACGGGCACCGTGTCGCCGTTGGAAGCCGGGAGTGGCTCGAGCGCCGCGGTTACTCCGGGACCAAAGTGCCAAGTGATGTGGCCAGCGAGGCTGAAGCCGGATGGGCTCGCGTCCTGATTGGGGTCGATGGAGCGCTCGCCGGCGTGGTCCTGATGGGTGACCGCGTGCGCGACGACGCAGCCCGGCTGACAGCTTCTCTGCGGGCGTCCGGCATCGAGCACATCGCGCTGGTGACCGGCGACCGGCGGGACGTCGCCGAGGCCGTAGGCGAACGGGTCGGAGTCGACCGGGTCTACTCCGACGCCTCTCCCGCGGACAAGATCGAGGTCGTTCGGAGCGCTCGGGATCGTCCCGAGCTGCGGACCGTGGTCATGGTCGGAGACGGGGTGAACGATGCACCGGCCCTGGCACTCGCGGACGTTGGGATCGCGATGGGAAGCGGAGGGGCAACCGTCTCATCCGAGACGGCCGATGCGGTCGTCGCGATTGACCGCGTGGACCGCGTCGCTGATGCGATCCAAATCGGCCGCCGCTCGCTCGCAATCGCGCGCCAGAGCGTGCTCGCGGGGATGGGACTCAGCTTCGTCGCGATGGGCTTCGCGGCCTTTGGTTACATCGCTCCCGTGGCCGGCGCATTACTGCAAGAAGGCATCGACGTCGCCGTGATCGTGAACGCGCTACGGGCGCTGCGCGGCTGAAAGCAAACCTCGCTCCGGTAGCTATCGGATGGTCATCGCCCCGGACGGGGCTGAGACTACGTTCCGTCGGCAGGGCTGGTTGAGGAGTGTGTCGCAGGCCGGACGGGGCGCCCCGGCCCGTCCTCGATCCAGGTGTCCGAGGACGACGGCGGACGGATGGTTGGCGTCTGCGTAAATCCTGTTGATCGCTGGGGTCTTCGTGTAGTTGAAAGACCAGCCGCCGGTCTCTCCGGTGGGGGCATCGATCCAGAGGCGGATGCTCGATCCCTTGCGGAACACGTAGTCGAATGGCCAGAGCTGGACGCGCATGCGGGTGGGGCGTCCGCGCACGAGCGGGCGGGCGTCCCGCTGCTGGTCGGTGTGGTACGGGGCAAGCGCGGTCGAACGCGCTGGGTCCAGTGCTCGGTGCGAGGCCTGCAGCCAGCCGCGCGCGACGTAGACCTCTTTGCCGTTGGGCCGGACCTCCGTGAGGGTGATCTGGAGGTCGGTGTCGGGTGCGGTCGAGCTCAGCCAGATGTTGGCCGACCCGGAGCCGAAGAACTCCGCGTCGCGACTCAGCCGCGGCGTCGTGTAGGCGACGGATGCGCCCGGCGGCTCCTCCGCCTTCCAGAGGACGTTGTGCTGGCCGGCAACCACCCCGTCCTCGTTTCCCAGGGCCGGGCCGGGATAGGCATAGCGGTCGGGCCGCCACGTGGCTTTCGGTGCGGCCTGGGATAGCTCGCGGTCGGTGCGAAAGTAGAGCGCGAGCGGCCGGATCGGCATCGACGAATAGGACTTGAAGCTTGTGATCCAGCTCGGCACGTTGTCGCTGGCGCTGTTGGTGGTCGTGTCGTGCCAGATCTGGATGTGCGGGGTGTGCGCGAAGCCGTTGGGCACGCCCTTGACGAAGCGGTTGAAGAACGCCACCAGCTCGTCGGTTATCTGCGGCGAGTCAAGCTCGCACATGCCGTGGTAGCCGTTGGTGGCGACGACCCACGTACGCGCAGGATCGAGGTCGCTCAGATACGAGGAGCCGCGGCTTGAGGTCTCGTCGTCCTGCCAGCTCAAGCAGCCGAACGCAGGGACGTCGATCCTCGTTGCGTTGGCGCCGGGCCGGCGCGCCTTCCAGAATGCATCATCGAACGGGTGCCGGAGGCCCTCCAGGGCGATGTTCCGCGTTGGCTCCGCCGCGACATGCGTCAGCTGAGCCTTGGCGCAACCAGGGTCTCCGGCAGCCACGGCCTGCCCGATTCCGCTGCGATAGGAGTTGAAGGGCTGATCGAAGCCTCCCCAGAAGGCGCCGAAACCGGTGTTGGTGACACCTCCGGGGTAGCCAACGTCGCGGTACGGATCGGTGGTCACCTGAAACGGGGCGATCGCGTCCAGGTGGCGCGGGCGCATCCCCCCCACACCGAGCTGGGTGATCCCCGGAAACGAATCGCCGAGCATGCCGACATGCCCGTTCGACCACGATTGGCGTGCCGCCCACTCGACCGCCGCCGATCCGTCGCGCCACTCCTGGGACGTGAAGGCATCGAACCTTCCCGTCGAGCAACTGGTTCCACGGATGCTGACCCCGAGCACCGCATAGCCCGCCGCGAGCAGCGCGCTGGCGCTCGTCGGGTCGTTGCAGGTCAGCGCCCCGGCACCCTCGCAGTAGCCGTCATAGACCATCGCCACCGGGAATCTTCCCGCGGCGGCAGGGAGGTCCACCGTGTACTCCAGCTTCGCGCCGTCGGCCATCGGGATGTAGCCCTGCTCTTCAACGGTGGCCGCCGCAGCCACCGTTGAGCCTGCGGAGAGCCATGCAGCGCTGAACAGGATCGACAGGCACGCGCCGAAAGCCACGCGACCGATCGCCAACCGACAGCCCGTCATCCCTCTTCCTCTCTCTCACCGTGCCCGCTGCGCCGATCCGCCGGCCACGCGGCCGCTCGGGTCACATCGCCCCGCGGCCCAGATTGACCGGCGCAGCGCGTGCGGCACCATAGCCAGGCGGCCGCACACGGGCGCCGGTTCGCTCGGCTTTCGCCTCAGGCGTGAGAACCTCGGGGCTCGGCTAGTTCCCCACCTTGGGACACCCGGCCGTCCCAGGCGGAGCGCAGCGAAAGCTGACCCCCGCGAGGGAGACCGCGTCCGTCGAGTTCACGTTGACGGAGACCTCACCGTCATCGAAGGCAATCACGTTGGTCGTGGCACCGGGCCCGCCCGTCACCACCGGAGCCGCCTGCTCCTGGGTGTTCTGCGGGCGATAGCCGGGTGGAAGCACCAGGACCACCGCGCCGCCTGACGGGGCTCCACACTTCTGTGCGGTCCCGGTCAGGTGGACTTGACCGTCAAGGTCACGGTAATAGCCGACGTTCCCGAAGACGTCGGGGTTCCGGGAGATCCATCGATTCGACCCGGTGGAGGCACAGTCGAGCGCGCTCACCAAACCGGCGGCCTGGCCGGGCGACGGCTTGACCAGGTCCTTGCTCTTGACCTGGTGGTTGACGATGTTCTTCGACCTGACGCTGTTCTTGGGCAGGTGGAACGCCGCGTAGGAGACGCCACCGAGCACGACGAACAGCGCGATCGTCGATACCACGTTCGCGTAGGTCAGGCGACCCCGAATCCAGCGCAACCCTCCCGACCTCCGAGACATCCCGTCCATCCTATGCCCACGCAGAGAGGCTGGCGCTTACGCTTTCCGTATGGAGGCGCTCGAGGTTCACAGCGCCGCCGCACCCGATCCGGCCTGGACACGTGCGGCGGCTCGAGCCCGGATGCTTTCCTGGGCCTCGCTCGCCTGGCTGGGCTTCGAGGGAATCGCGACCGCTGCCGCCGGAGTCCTCGCGGGATCGATCGCCCTGCTCGCCAACGGTCTCGACTCGGGCATCGAGGCGATCGCGAGCGTGATCATCGTTTGGCGCTTCACGGGCTCGCGCATGGTGTCCGAGTCCTCCGAGGCCCGCGCCCAGCGGCTCGTCGCAATGAGCTTCTTCCTGCTGGCACCGTTCGTCGCCTTCGAGGGCGTTCGAACGCTCGCGCTTCAGCACCACGCCGAAACCAGCTGGCTCGGCATCGGCCTCTCGGTCGCGACGCTCTGCATCTGCCCTTGGCTGGGTCGGGCGAAGCTTCGCCTCGCGGAGGAGCTCGCCTCGCCGGCGACAGCGGGCGAGGGGCGCCAGAACTTGATCTGCGCCTATCTCGCCTCCGCGGTGCTGGTGGGGCTGCTCGCCAATACGCTGCTCGGGATCTGGTGGTTGGACCCGGCGGTCGCGCTCGGGATCTCAGGGCTCGCGATCTGGGAAGGGCGGCGAGCTTGGCGTGGCGAGAGTTGCGAGTGCGCCGCGTGCGCGGCGCCTGTGCCGCGTGAGCAGGCGTTGTCTAGACCAGCTCCGGATCGGTCATGACCTCGACCATCGCCGGGGCGTCCTAGGCGAGTGCCTCATCAGAACCTGGCTTAGTCACCCGTTCCTTCCCTGAGTGCTTGCCCTCTGGCCCGGCAGAAGTCGACCGCGGTCCGCTTGGGGTCATCCGCCGCCAAGAGCTCGGCGTAGTCAAGCTCGGCGCCGCTGAATCCACGCCCACTCCAGAGCGGACCTTGGATCCTGGCCGTCCACGGCCCGACGTAGACGTAGGGCTCGGGATGGTCTCCGTCGCCCGGCGAGAAGCCGTAGTTGGCGCGTGCTCCCTTCGTATCAGAGCCGAGCTCGATCGCCAGGTCGAAGTGCTCCGGCCACAGGTTGATCTCCGAGGGATCGTCATCGGGGGCCGCGTCCCCGATCAGCTCGGCGAGAACGGCGGCTCCCAGCCCGTACCAGGCCCCGAGGGTGTCCGCGGCTGGACGGTCGACGACCAGCGGGCGCTCGTCGAGCTTCGCGGACTCCGGGAGCAGCTCAGTGACGAGTGCGCCGGCGCTCGCGACTGAGGTGATCCGGGAACGTCGCTCGTCGCCGCCAACGCGGTAGACGAGCTCGTCGCCCTCGACGCGGACCTGGTGTTCCTCGCCCGCGAGCTCGAACGGGGGCGTCCCGAAGCCCCCGGGCGTGGCGCGCAGCGCGATCTCGTTCTCGGGCTTTCGGGCGGGCGCGACGACCTCCTCCGCGACCCGGTGAAGCGAGGCCACGGTGGTTGCGAAGTTCGCCGGAAGGGGTTCGAGTCGCCGGCTTGCCTCCGTGCCGGTGCGTCGGTCCTCGGAGCCGATGTGGGAGCGAGCCTCAGCCACCGACGTACTCCTGGAGCTGCTTGCGCAGCGCGGTCCTCCCACGGTGGAGCAGGACACGCTGGTTCTCGGGGCTGATCTCCAAGAGCTCGCAGATCTCCTCCGGAGGCAGGCCCTCGACGTCTCGCAACGCGAGCACGATGCGATGCCTCCTCGGCAGCGTGGCGATCGCCTCGCGGACAAGCTCGCGCGCCTCCAACGAGGCCAAGCGCCGCTCGGGGTCTTCCCACGGTCGCCGCGGCGCCGACCAGTGATTCGGCCAGCAACCGTCGTCGCCCTGAAACGGCGCCGGGTCGACGAGCGGTGCCTCGCTGCTTTTCGGGGTCAGCGAGGAGACGGGAACCATTCGCTTCTCACGCACGCCCCGCTTCCTTGCGAGGTTCTTGGCGATGCCGAACAGCCATCCACGAAGCGACGATCGGCCCTCGAAGCAATCGAGCCCCTCGAGGGCGGCGAGCCACGTCTCCTGCACGACCTCCTCGGCGATGGCACCGCTCGCGCCACAGGCGCCGGCGATTCGCCTGAGGGGACCGTGGTGTCGCCTGACAAGCTCGCGGAAGGCGCTCTCCTCGCCGGCCGGCAGCGACGCCAGTAGCCGGGCGTCCTGTGCCTCGGGGTACGGTGCCTCGACCGTGCTCGTTCCGCGCTCGCTCGTAACCACTTCACCTCGCTGTCTCAGCCAGCCGAGAATGACCTCTGCTGCCAGATCCCTCTCGCAACGCCGGCGCGGCGATTCTATGCGGCGCGGCACCGGGCGCTGGATCGAAGCTGCGATCACCGGCGCAGGGTCGCGTGTAACGGCCCGCGGCCACGCGGTACTCCACTTCAACCGCGCTTCTCGGATGCGGCGAACTTCGACATGGAGGTCACATTGAACGACAGGGAGATCCTCACCGACAAGCAGATGGCGATGGTCGAGTCGAGCCAGACCGACTATTCCGACCTGCGAGCGTTCTTCATCAACTGCACGCTGAAGCGCAGTCCCGAGCTCTCGAACACGCAGGGGCTGATGGACATCTCGATGGAGATCATGCGCCGCAACGGGGTCGAGGTGGAGTGCATCCGCGCGATCGACCACGACATCGCGACGGGCGTGTGGCCCGACATGACCGAGCACGGCTGGGAGGCCGACGAGTGGCCCCAGATCTTCGAGCGCGTGATGGCATCGGACATCCTCGTCCTCGGGATGTCGATCTGGCTCGGGGAGAAGTCCTCCGTCGCGACCCAGATCGTCGAGCGCCTGTACGGCAACTCGCACCTGCTCAACGACGCGGGCCAATACGCCTACTACGGCCGCGTCGGGGGCTGTCTGATCACGGGCAACGAGGACGGCGTCAAGCACTGTGCGATGAACACGCTCTACTCGCTCCAGCACCTCGGCTACGTCATCCCGCCGCAGGCCGACTCCGGCTGGATCGGGGAGGCGGGCCCAGGACCGTCGTACCTCGACGAGGGCTCAGGCGGTCCGGAGAACGACTTCACCAACAGGAACACCACGTTCATGACCTGGAACCTGCTCCACCTCGCCCGGATGCTGAAGGACGCGGGCGGCATCCCCGCCCACGGCAACCAGCGCTCCGAATGGGACGCCGGCTGCCGGTTCGACTTCCCGAACCCCGAGCACCGGTGATCGCAGGGCGACGCGGGAACTACCCTCCTCAGGGTGGACGGCCCTGTGCAGCACAACTTCGACGACGCCGGTGGGATCCCGAACTCACGATTGCCGGTGCTCGCCTACCACGAGGTCGAGGCGGCTCAGGACCCTGGCGAGTGCGAGGAGCTGTTCGCGGCGAACGGATGGCTCGGCGCGTGGCTGGACGGCATCTATTCCTTTCATCACTTTCACTCCACGGCGCACGAGGTACTCGGCATCGTCGGGGGCTCTGCGGAGGTGATCCTCGGCGGCCCGAGCGGGCGTCGGTTCGAGGTCGGGCGCGGCGACGTCCTCGTGCTCCCCGCCGGGACGGGGCACTACAACGCGGGCTCGAGCGGTGACCTGCTGGTGGTCGGCGCCTATCCGAATGGGATGCGCTGGGACCTGCGACGCGGCGACCCGGCTGAGCGAGAGGAGGTCCTCGCCAACATCGCGGCCGTTCCGCTCCCCGAGACAGACCCCGTTCACGGACCCGGCGGCCCGCTGATCCAGAGCTGGGGAAGCCGGCGGGCGATCCTCGAGGAGCGGCGATCCCACGGCGACGACTGACGTCGGGGGCCGACCGGATCCGCGAAGCCGTCAGCTCCGGGCGAGATTGCTCGGAGCTGACGGCTTGAACTCGGCGTCGGCGGGGGCGTACGCTTGGTGCGTGCCTGGCTGACGCTAGAACTCGGCCTTCCCCTCCACCTCACCGGTCTCACGCGATCGTTGCTGCTTGCTTGAGCCTGGTGCGCACGAGCGCACCGCCCCGGAGCACCTCGGCGGTGGCGCTCGAGCTCCGCCTTTCCGATCCACCGGCAACGCCGCGATGGAACACCACCGGACGAAGGAGATGACCATGACGAGGAACGAACGGCTGCGCGCATCCGCGAGCGCCTGCCGCACCGAGGCCGAAGCGCTCGAGGCGGTCAGCGGCGGAGGGCCTAACCGAGCCCAGCCGACCAGGCAGCCCGGCGCCGGGGGTTACGGCCGCTTCGCCTTGCGGTTCTTGAGCGGCTGGTATTGCCGGCACGGCTCGCCCCGCAGGCCCGGGCACGGTGGCAGCCCGCTTGGGACGTTGATGCCCAGCGTGGGCAGCGTCAGCCTCGATGGCATGCGCTTCGAGTAGCCGATCGAGACGTTCGCGTGTCCCTTGGGCCGTGTCTCGCCGAACGACCAGATGGGCTGGTCGCCGTTGGGAGCGGAGATCGTGATCCGGATTCGCGAGCGGGCTCGGTACACGTGCCCCTCGTAATACATGGGAATCGTCACCTTGACGTAGCGGCCCTTGGGCATCGGCGACACGTCCCGCTTTCGCAGGCTCAGGACGGGCTCGAGCGGCGTGCTCTTCTTCGGGTCGAGCTTGCGCTCGTTGCCGCGGACCCACCCGTTCTGCACGAAGACCTCGTGGCCGTCGGGCCTCACCTCGCTGACCGTCGCCTGAAGGTCCACGTTGCGGGTCGAGGACTTCACCCACACGTGCAGGGCTCCGCCTCCGATCACGGTGTTGTCGTGCTTCAGCGGCTTGGTCAGGTAGGAGACGGCGCTGCCCGGCGGATCCTGCGTCCAGTGGTACGGCGGCGTGGCGGTCCAGAGCCCCCCCTTGCCGCCGGCGGTGTCGCCGGTGAAGTCCGTCAGCGGCGTGGCGTGCGCGTCCCAGTTGAACGAGCTCGCGCGCGGACGGGCCGGCGGCCGGCCCCTGAGACCGCCATTGTTCGCCAGGTACCAGGAACGGACCTTGGTCGCCGGAATCGGGAGCTTGGGGAACGAGTGCTCGAAGGCGGGAAGCGGCTGTCCCGGCTTGGTGCCGCCCGCGCCGTTGTCGAACAGCACGCGGATCTGGCGGAAGCGTTCGAACATCTTCAGCGCCCCCGCGTAGGTCGGCTGGTTCTGCACCGGATCGGGTGGCATCGTGACCCCGGCGATCCCCATCGCCTCCTGGTAGATCACGTCCGACCCCGCGCGGCTCGGCGCGCAGTAGGGGCCCGGCGCTCGCCTCGCCACGAACAGATTCAGGAAGTCACACCAGCGGTTGTAGGTGTCCGGGTCGAGCGAGTCGACGTGAGTTCCGTTGGTGAACGTGAACCACTTCTTCCGCGTGCCGGTCATGTGCTCGGCCAGGGTCGGGCAGTGCCCCCCGGTCTGCTCATCCGTCCACTGACACGCCATGTACACGGGGGCGTGGATCTTGTGGACGAACGTGACCGGCGACAGCGGATCCGCCACGGTGGGCCGGTAGTGGTCGTTGTCACGGATCTTCTTCAACAGGTTGGCCGCTTCGCCGTGCAGGGCCTGATTGGCCTTGCAGGTCGCATCGCCGTCCTGGATCTTCTGGTACGCCCACGGCTGCCCGCCGTTCGGGGAGGCCGGCTTGGCGTCGTGGATGCGCTCCTCGGCCCAGGCGACCGCGAAGCCCGTGTTGAGGATGCCGCCCGGGTAGAGCGTCGTCTGCGTGTTGTCGATCACCGACATCGGCGAGATCGCGGCCAGGTGTGGCGGATTGGTCTGAGCGGTGAAGAGCTGGCTGATGCCGCCGTAGGAGATGCCCATCATCCCCACCTTGTTGTGCAGGACCCAGGGCTGGTGCGCGATCGTCTCGACCACGTCGTATCCGTCGAGGCTCTGGAGCGGCTCGAAGAAGTCGAACGCCCCACCCGAGCAGCCGGTGCCGCGCATGTTGACGTCGACAACCGTGAAGCCCATGAGGTTCGCCAGGATCGAAATCCCGCTCTGCGGTCCGGCCGGATCGGCGTAGCCGTAGCCGGAGTACTCGATCAGCGTCGGGGTCGGTCCGCTCGGAAGCCGCGGAACGGTGAGGCCCCCCGCGTTGGTCACGTCCTGCGGCGGGTGAACGTAGATCGCCAGCTTGGTCCCATCGCGGGTGGTCAGGTACTGATAGCCCTGCGGCTTGATCTGCTGGTCATAGACCTTGGTGCTGGGCGGAGCCGGCCGCGTCGAGAGCACCCGCAGAGGCCCGGACTTCGGCCCTCCACCGGCGGGGCGCACGCGGTAGCCCGTTCCCGGCTTCACGCCGCGGAACAGCAGCCCGCCCTGCGCGTCCGCCGTCTCGGTGGCGACCGCCCGACCGCTTGAGTTGAGCAGCGTCATCCGCTGCTTCGAGCGCAGGCCGGTCACGTAGACCTGCTCGACGCTGCCGTGGGCGCTGAACGACGGGCCACCGCTCGCCGCGTGAGCGCCCTCCGCGAGGAGGAGCGTCAAGGAGGCGCAGGCGAGCGCGGCGCACCCGAGCGCCACACGCCGCCAGAGCCGGCTCTCCATAGCCAAGCTTCCACTCACAGGTAGGGCACTTGTACCAGGCGAACCGCGCCCGCGTCGCAGTTCCCCGGCGCTGATCGCGCCACCTGCGGCACGGTGCGTGGTGCTTAACGGAGTGGCCCCCGCTCGAACACGTCGAAGTCGCTGCCGGAGTCCCCGCCGGCCACCTTGGCCATCGTCTGGAAGGCGACCCACCGCCCGTCAGCCGAGATCGCGGGGAGCTGCTGACCCCCCGCTCCACTGGTCACCTGGCCGCCGTTCGGGCCGCCGTTCTTGACGCTCACCCGGGTGGTCTTGCCCGTCTTGCGGTCGTGCAGGTAGACGTCGCGCTCGTCGTTGGTGTCGTTGCCGACCAGGGCGGCGTAGGCCTCGAAGGCGACGAACCGGCCGTCGGCTGAGATCGCGAGCGGGCGCTCCGACGCCCCGAGGGCGTTGTTGGCGCCGCCGAGCGCGGTCACCTGGCCGCCGTTCGACTTGACGCTGGCGAGGGTGAGCTTCCCGGTCGCCAGGTTCTTCACATACACGTCGTAGTCGTTGTTGGCGTCCGAGGACGTGAAGTCGCCGCTGCCGTCCGCGTAGAAGGCGACGCGGCGGCCGTCGGCGGAGATCACGGGGTCCACGTTGTTCTGATTGTGAGTCGGCGAGGCCTCCTGCCCGTTCGCCCGAAGGCTCGCCCGGATGGTCTTGTTGCGCTTGAGATCGCGGACGAACACGTCCCAATCGACGGCGAACCCGTAGTCGCCGTCGGGGGTCATGCCTTGGTCGGGGGAGTCGAAGGCGACGTAGCGGCCGTTCTGTGAGATCGAGATGTTGTCCGTGATGTTCGAGTCGCCCGGTGAGCCGTTCGAGGTGAGGCTCGCCAGTTCGGTCTTCTTGGTCGCGAAGTTGCGCACGTACACGTCCCAGTAGCCGTTGGTGTCGCCGGAGTCGAACGCTCCGTCACTGAGGAACGCGACGTGGGTTCCGTCAGCCGACAGGGCCGGCTCGATCGCGTTGGCGTTCACCTGATGCCCGGAGGTGTCGAGGCTGGCCAGCGTCAACTCGCCGGTCTTCATGTCCTTGACGTACACGTCGGCGTAGGAGTTCTTGTCCCTCTTGACGAGCTCGCCGTCGGAGGCGAAGGCGACGTAGCGCCCGTTCGCCGAGATCGAGGCCTCGACGCTGTCCGCGCCGGATACCTCTTTGCCGTTGGCCTTCACGCTGACCCGGGTCGTCCTGCCGGTGGCGCGGTCGCGGCGGAAGACGTCGTCGTCGCCTCCATCGTCGCCCTTGGTGAACCTGCCCCCGGATTCGAACACGACGAACCGGCCGTTGCCGGACACCTGCGCGAATTCGTTGTCCTTGTTGACCTCCTTGCCGGCGGAGGTGGCGCTGACCAGCCTGGTGTTGGGCCCAGGACCGGCGCCCGCGGCCATCGACGCCCATGCGAGCAGGGCGGTCATCGAGGTGATCAGGACGGTGATTGTTCGTCTCGTTCGGTTCATGCGACCACCGTAGGTCGTGGAAGGCGGCGTTTCATCACCCCAAGGGCTGGTCTCCACCACCCCCCGCGCCGGCGGGGTGTAGCTTCTGAGTGGTGCCCGGCAAGCTCTCCGATCGGCTCTGGGGTCCGCTATTCGCCCGCGGTTACGACAGCTTCACGAAAGGGGCGGAGAACGCGGGGCTGCGGGAGAAGCGACGCGAGCTCCTCGCCCGCGCCAGGGGGCACACCCTCGAGATTGGCGCCGGCACCGGGGCAAATCTGGAGCTCTATCCGGATGCGGTCACGCGGCTCGTGCTCACCGAGCCGGACGAGCACATGCGTGCCCAGCTCGAGGGCAAGCTCGCCGGAACGGGCCGCGACGCGGAGATAGTCGGCGCCGGCGCCGAGCGCCTTCCGTTTCCGGACGCGAGCTTCGACACGGTCGTCGCGACGCTCGTGCTGTGCACCATCCCCGCTCCGCGGGTGGCGCTCGAGGAGATCTCACGGGTGCTGAAGCCCGACGGGAGGCTCCTGTTCCTCGAGCACGTACGCGCCGAGGACGCCGGCACCGCACGCTGGCAGGATCGCCTCGAGCGGCCCTGGGGATGGTTCGGGCGGGGCTGCCATCCCAACCGGGACACCGTGAGGCTGATCACCGAGTCGCCACTCGAGATCGGCGAGCTCGAGCGTGATCGGATGCCCAAGGCGCCGCCGATCCTGCGTCCGCTCGTGGCCGGCGAGGCCCGGCCGGGCACGCCGGCCTGAGCCTCAGTTCTGCGACGGATCGCTCGGCATCCGCGCGATCAGCGCGTACTGCCCGCCCTTTCGCGCCAGCACGTCCCTCCACAACGTGGCGGGGTCGTCCGGGAAGAGCTCCTTCGGCAGCGGCGGCTCGACGATCCAGGAGTCGATCTCCATCTCCGCCTCCAGCTGGCCCGGGCCCCAGCCCGAGTAGCCCGCGTATACACGCCCGCGCCTGACGGCCGCCGCGAGCTCGTCGAGGTCGACGTCCGCCGACGCCAACCCCACGTCGGCGACGACGATCCAGGCTGCCGCCTCCGGATCTGAGAACTCGGCAAGCAGGACGATCGCCTCGGGCTGCACCGGGCCGCCCACGTAGACGGGCTCGCCCCCCGCGATCTCGGCGAGCTGCGGGACGACGGTGTCCACCGCCGTGTCCGACGGCCGGTCGAGCACGATCCCCATCGCGCCGTCCTCGCTGTGCTCGGTGATGAAGACGACCGACCGGGCGAAGTTCGGGTCCACAAGCGCGGGAGAGGCGACGAGAAGCTGGCCGCGGAGCGATCCCTCCATCAGGCCCATTCTCGCGCAGGCGCGCAGCTAAGCTCGGTTCATGGCTTTCGACGTGACCGAGCAGGACTTCATCCAGCGCGTGGTCGAGCGCTCCCGCGAGATCCCGGTGGTGGTCGATTTCTGGGCGGAGTGGTGCGGCCCGTGCCGGACCCTCGGGCCCGCCCTCGAGGCGGCGGTCGCCAAGCGCGAGGGCGATGTGGAGCTCGCGAAGGTCGACACGGACGCGAACCAGTCCCTCGCCGCGAGCTTCCAGATCCAGGGAATCCCCGCGGTCAAGGCGTTCAAGGACGGCAAGGTCGTCGCCGAGTTCACCGGCGCGATCCCACCCGCGCAGATCGAGCAGTTCCTGGACAAGGTGGTGCCCTCTCAGGCCGACAAGCTCGCGGAGTCCGGCGACGAGGACTCACTGCGCAAGGCGCTCGACCTCGATCAGCGGAACGGCACCGCCGCCCGCAAGCTGGGCCGGCTGCTGCTCGAGCGCGGCGACACCGACGAGGCGCTCGAGCTCCTGGACCGCTTCCCCGGTGACTTCGAGGCCGAGGGCCTCGCGGCGAGGGCCCGGCTGCTGGCTCAGGCCGGTGAGGACCGGACCGACGGCGCGGGCACCCTCACCCGTGCGTTCGCCTCGTGGGACGAGGGCGACCCCGAGGAGGCCCTCGAGGGCCTCCAGACCGCGCTGGGCGATACCGAGGACCCCGAGCGGCGCGACCGGATCAGGCGGGTGATGGTCGCGATCTTCACCGAGCTCGGCGCCGACCATCCGCTGGCCCGGGAGCACCGTCGCCGTCTGGCGGCGGCGCTCACTTAGCTTCCTTTTAGGGAGCGGTAGGCCGCGCCGCGTACCGTTTGGGCTGAATGCAGGGCGATCCGGCAGCCGGAATCGGTCTTCTTGCGGCGCTTGGCGCGGGCATCGTGTCGTTTCTCTCACCGTGCGTGCTTCCCCTCGTTCCCGGATACCTGTCCGCGGTGACCGGGGTCTCCGTGGCGGAGCTCGACGACGTGAGCTGGCGCAGCGTCCTCGCACCGAGCCTGATCTTTGTCGCCAGCTTCTCAGTGATCTTCATCCTCCTCGGGGTCACGGCCACGGGTATCGGCCAGACGCTTCACGAGCATCGGGACGCACTCCAGACGATTGCGGGAGTCCTGATCATCGCCCTCGGCGTCTACTTCGTCGCCAGCCTCTTCATCATCCGGCTGAACAAGGAGTGGCACGTGGAGGCGCTCATGGCCAGGGCCGGAAAGGGCGGCCCCGTGGTCGCCGGCGCGGCCTTCGCCATCGCTTGGACGCCCTGCTTGGGCCCGACCTTGGGTGCGATCCTGACGGCCGCGTCGCTATCGAGCTCTGCAGGTCACGGCGCCCTTCTCTTGGCGGTGTACTCGGCGGGTCTTGCGATCCCATTCCTCGCGACAGCCCTCGCGTTCTCGCGCCTGACGACTGCTTTCGCGGTGGTAAAGCGCCACTACGCGGTGATCATGGGCATCGGTGGCGGGATCCTGATCGTGATGGGGATCCTCATCCTCACCGGGGGCTTCACCAGCCTGAACGCGGAGGCGCAGAGGTGGACCAGCGACCTGGGGATCAACCCTTAGGCAGCGACGTCAGTTCGCGCTCGGCTCCGGCAGCCCGACCTCGACCGGCGTTCCCACCGCCTCGACCTCTTCCAGCTCGCCACCCTCGCCCTCGCGCGAGCAGACGATCCGGAAGCGCCCGGTTCCGAGCTCCGGGTCGCCGACGATCGGCAGGCCGCGGATCTTCTCCCAGCCGAGACGTTCGATCTCGAAGGGGTTCATGCGCACCTCGGACGCCGGGAACGGACAATTGGCGTTGTGCTGGTCGATCGCCCGCGAGATCGCCTCGAGGTTCTTGGCCTCCGCGCCGCTCATCACGGTCAATGTAGCGCTCTGGGCGTCCTCCCTCACTCCTAGGATCGGCGGATGTCGCGGACGATCGCCCACGTCGACATGGACGCCTTCTTCGTGTCGGTCGAGCTGGTGCGCCGGCCCCAGTTGCGCGGCAGGCCCGTGATCGTGGCAACCGGAGGTGACGCCGCCTCCCGCGGCGTAGTCATGGCCGCTTCCTACGAGGCGCGCGAGTTCGGCGTCCACTCCGCCCTGCCACTCGCGACCGCCCACCGCCGCTGCCCCCAGGCCGTCCTCATCCCGCGGGACATGGCCTTCTACCGCCGTGCCTCGACCAAGGTGATGGAGATCCTGCGGGAGTTCAGTGATCGCGTGGAGGTCGCCGGCCTCGACGAGGCCTACCTGGACCTCTCCGGCTGCCCGGCGCCCAAGGCGCGGTCCCGCCATCTGAAGCAGCGGATGCGCGACGAGGTACGCCTCGTCTGCTCGGTAGGGCTGGCGCCGAACAAGCTGTGCGCAAAGATCGCCTCCGACCTCGACAAGCCCGACGGCCTCTGCGTCCTCGAGCCAGAGCGGATGCTCGAGGTGGTTGGGGACCGGCCCGCGAAGCTCATCCCCGGCGTGGGGCCGCGAACCTCGGAGCGCCTCACCGGGATGGGCATCCGGACCGTGGCCGAGCTCGCGTCGGCCTCCGACGGCGTGCTGGAGGGCGCGTTCGGTCCGCGACTTGGGAGCGAGCTGCGCGACCGGGCGCGCGGCCAGGACGATCGCCCGGTCGTGACCGAGCGCGAGCAGAAGTCGGAGAGCCGCGAGACCACCTTTGCTCAGGACGTCTCGGATCGCCCGACGCTGGAGGCCACCGTGGACGAGCTCGCCGACTCGGTTGCTCGTGGTCTCGCGGAGGGCGGCCACGCGGGGCGCACGGTCATGCTGAAGATCCGCCTGCGCCCGTTTCGCACCCACACGCGCCGGCGCACGATCGATGAGCACACGAGCGACGAAGACGTGATCCGCGCCATCGCCCGCAAGCTGCTGGCCGAGTTCGAGCTCGACGCGCCCGTGCGACTGCTCGGCGTGGGCGTCGCCGGCCTGGTGCGCACCGATGGTGCATCAGCGACTCGAGGCCGCGCCACCGGCGAGGCGCTCACACTCGACGTCTAGCTCCGAAACCGGCGCTTGGCGTGCGATGAGTCACTGAGCCCGTCGGGTCCCGATCGCCTCACCCCGAAGATATGGCGATCCGGGCCGACGTCGACGTCGGCCTTTCCGTCGCGATCGCAACAGCGGTACTTCAAGTGCAAGGTTGTCCGAAGGCTGACAAGTCACACGCTCCAGCGGCCGCTACTCTCGCGAGTGGGCAGTGTTTGGTCTGCTGAGCGACGAATTCGCGGGAGGGGCGGCATGGGAGGCAGGAAGATCTTGGCCACGATCGCGTTGGCGAGCGCGTGCGGCGCGCTAGCCCTGCCGAGCATGGCGAGCGCGGCTCGCTCTGGCGTCACCATCCACCTCTACACGCGATTCTTCCACGGATACGTGTTCAGCCCGAACCCCAGCCAATGTGCGAAGGGCCGCGCGGTCAAGCTGTTCAGGCAGAAGGG
Organism: uncultured Actinomycetes bacterium; assembly: GCA_963702195.1. Taxonomy (GTDB): domain Bacteria; phylum Actinomycetota; class Thermoleophilia; order Solirubrobacterales; family 70-9; genus AC-56. The sequence continues at coordinate 1,799,209 of OY969725.1, forward strand.
CAAGACGCAGAACCCGAAGCGGGACGTCAAGGTGGCTAAGACCCAGGCGTACCGCTATGCCGGAGGGCGCTTCAGATGGACCACGCGCGAGCCCACTCGTCCCGGCCACTTCTACGCCCGGGTCCCGGCGGCGCCCGCTTGTCACGCGGATAACAGCAAGACGATCCGCGTCCGCACCGTCACCATCCACCTCTCCGACTACCTCAAGGGATTCGTGTTCAGCCCAAAGCCCCGCAAATGTGGGGACGGCCGCACAGTCAAGCTATTGAGGCAGAAGGGAAGGGCTCGCCACCCGAAGCGAGACATCCAAGTGGCCAAGACCGTCGCCTCGAGCTACGGGGCCGGCCGCTCCAAATGGACCATGGCCGCGCCGTCTCGGCCCGGCAGGTTCTACGCTCGGGTCCCGGCGACCTCCGCTTGTCACGCGGGCAACAGCCAGACGATTCGCGTCTTCGCGCGGCCGAACACGCGGATCACTCACATGAGCGTCGAGGACCGACGAAACGTGACCTTCAACTACAGGGGCTTTCGTGGCATCGCGCCGTACAACTACCGCTGCAAGCTCGACGATCAGAGCTATCGGCATTGCGGACGCTTCGGGAAGACATATCGCGAAGTCGGTCGCGGTCACCACGTCTTCAAGGTCCGGGCCGTTGGTGCCAACCGAAAGAAGGACCGGACCCCCGCCAGGCGCCGATTTCGCATCTAGCCGCCAAGCCTCCTCGCCATCCCCAGGGACCTCGCGTCTCACGCGGGTCTGAGATGATCTTCCGGTGGCGCACGGGGACAGGCTGAGCGGCCTCGACACGTCGTTTCTGAACCTGGAGACCGGGCCGGTGCACATGCACGTGGCCTCGACGACGATCTTCGAGGGGCCCGCCCCGAGCGAGGAGGAGCTTCGCGAGCACATCGATTCGCGCCTTCACCTCGTCCCGCGGTTCCGGCAGAGGCTGCGGTTCGTCCCCCTCGGGCAGGGTCGTCCCGTGTGGGTCGACGACCCCCACTTCAACCTGGACTACCACGTCCGCCACACGGCCCTCCCACCGCCCGGCAGCGAGGAGCAGCTCAAGACGCTCGCCGCTCGGGTCTTCTCGCAGCGGCTCGACCGCACGAAGCCCATGTGGGAGATGTGGCTGGTCGACGGGCTCGAGGGGAATCGCTTCGCACTGGTGACCAAGTGCCACCACTGCCTCGTCGACGGCGTGTCCGGGGTTGACATAACCACTGTCCTCTTCGACCTGGAGCGCGAGGCCGTCGAGGTCGCCTCGCCGGAGCCCTGGCTCCCCCAGCCGGAGCCCTCGAGCGCCCAGCTCCTCGGCGAGGCGCTGATCGACCGGGCAACGAATCCGGTGGAGATTCTGCGCGGCGCCCGGGAGCTTGCGACCGCCCCGCGCCGCTTCGCCGACGCGGCGGTCAAGGAGCTCGGAGCCGCAGGGTCGTTCCTCCGGACCGGTTTCGCGGCTCCGGACTCGCCCATCAACTGCGCCATCGGTCCGTATCGACGGTTCGCGTGGGTGCGCACCGACCTCGAGGACATGAAGCGCATCAAGAACGTCGCGGGAGGAACCGTCAACGACGTCGTGGTGGCGGCGGTGTCGGGAGCGCTCGGGCGCTTCCTGCGCGGGCGCGGCCACTCCACCGATGGCCTCGAGCTTCGAGCGATGGTCCCGATCAGCGTCCGCACCGCCGACGAGCACGGCGCGCTGGGCAATCGGGTCTCGGCGATGATGGCCCCGCTGCCGGTCGGTCAAGAGGATCCCATCGAGCGGTTGCAGACCGTCTCCGAGGCGATGCGTCACCTGAAGTCGTCCGGTCAGGCCGTGGGCGCGAGCCTGCTCACCGACGTCACCGACTTCACCCCACCGACCCTCGCCGCGCAGGCGGCTCGGCTCCAGTCACGGCAACGGTTCTTCAACACCGTCGTCACCAATGTGCCGGGCCCGCAGTTCCCTCTGTACCTGCTGGGTCGGCAGCTGCTCGACCTCTTCCCGATGGTCCCGCTGGCCGCAAACGAGGCCCTCTGCTTCGGGATCATGAGCTACGACGGCCGCGTCAACTTCGGCCTCACCGCCGATTACGACTCGAGCCCGGACCTGGACACGCTGGCAGATGACCTCGAGGCCTCGGTAGCCGAGCTCGCGGACGCGACGGCCTCACTCAAAGGCAGCGGCGTGCGTAAGGCGAGCGCTCGTCAGGGCCGGCAGCAGGCAGAGGCTGAGCAGCAGGTCTAGGTCCTCCTCTCGCGCCTGGTCGTACCCCGAGCCGGATTCGGGATCCGGGTGGCCGGGATGGACCATCCACTCGGTGATCCCGCGCGGGAGCTCCTCCTCGCCTTCGGTGACGGGTCGAAGCTCGACCGGAAGCGCCCCGTCCGGCTCCTCCGAGTAGCGGCCGATCAGCCGGTCCGGGGTCGCGGCGCCGACGCGGCGCAGGATCCGTCTGTGGCCGGCATCCATCGAGCGCACCGGGAGGCCACGCCGTGCCGCCTCGCGCCCGAGCGGCGCGGCGAGGCCGGGCTTCGCATGGCAGTGCCGGTGTCCGTCGAGGTAGGCCGCCGGCCGGCCGAGCGCCGCCTGAAACGCCTCGAGCTGACGATCCAGCTCGCCGAGCGCCTGCGCGCGCTCACGCTGCCCTGCGCTCTCCCCCTCCTCCAGCTCCCGTGGCAGCTCAAGGTGGAGCCCCGTCTCGACTCCCGTCTCCAGGAGCGGATCGACATTCAGTCGCCCGCGCGTGACCAGCACGCTCACGGAGTCGACGGCGTGCGCTCCCGCCGCCTCCACGATCCCCTCGTCGTAGCGCGGGCTGTAGCCGTAGTCGTCGGCCGTGATGATGAGAGCTCGGCACCGAGGCACCCCGGAAAGATCGCACGGGGCGCAGCGGTGCCCCCGATGTCAGCTCCGCCTACGGTCGCGCGCGGCTTGAAAGGAAGAGCTTCGAGCCCTTGTACTCGGCCTTCAACCGGTGCTTTCCGGAGCCGAGCCGCACCTTCAGGGAGGCGGTGTCCGGCTGCTTGCCGTTGAGCTCGGCCTTTCCCAGGACCTTCTTGCGGTCGAGGAAGACCACCTTGCCCGTGGGCTGCCCGGAGATCGCCACGTCCGGCTTCACCGTCGCCTTGAGCTTCGCGCGCTTCCCGGCCTTGCTCCGGTTGCGGACGGCCAGGGAGATCCTGGTCTTGACCACCTCGAACGCCCCGATGTCGCACCGCCGGCCCTGCGGCCTTGGCACCCCGCGCTGATCGACGGTGCCGTGGCACGCGGCGATCTTCGCCCGCACGCGGTTGATCGCGGGACTGTTGCGCTTCAGCGCCATCGTCTCCGTCGGCCCGCCGTAGTCGGCGAGCGGAGCCAGCAGCGGGTTCGCCTTCACGGCGTGCTTCTCGAAACCGCAGGTGTGCCCGTCCTCCAGGTTGAAGCCGCCGTCATCGACCGGATTGAGACAGTTGCCGCCATTGTTCTCCGCGACGATCGTCGCCTTGAGCGCGAGGCCCGACTCGCTCGCGATCCCCCCGGTCGTCGCGCCCGACCCAACAGCCCGGTTGTCGGCGATCGTGCTGGCCGTGATGGTCCCCGTGGCCCCGGAGGCGTTCTCGATCCCGCCGCTTTCGGCATTCGGGACGTTCTTGCCCCCGGCGACGTTGCCGGAGATCGTGCTGTCGGTGATGGTCATCTCCCCGGTGTTCAGGATGCCGCCTCCTGCGCCCGCCTGGCCGATTCCGGTGAAGCTGTTGCCGGAGATCGTGCTCCGGCGGATGACCAGCTTCTCGTCGTTGTAGGTGTTCACCCCACCGCCGCCGGTGGACAGCGTGCTGACGTTGCCGGAGATGGTGCTGTCGGTGATCTTCAGCAGGCTGGCCTGGCCGCCGGCCGACTGCCCGCTCACGCCACCGCCACCTCCGGAGGACTTGTTGTCCGCGATGAGGCTCGAGTCGATCGTCAGCGGACCGCCGATGTTGATGACGCCCCCGCCGGCCCCGTCCACCAGGAGCGCGGTGTTCCCTCGCAGGGTGCTGTTCTCGATGCTCACCGACCCCCCGCCCGCAGCGATCCCGCCACCGTTGACCGCGACGTTCGACGAAAGCGTCGAGTTGCGGACCGCGAGCGACCCCTTGGCTCCGAGGAGGATCGCGCCGCCATCATCGTCGCCGCTGACCATCCCGACATTGCCGTTCCGGAGCGCCAGGCCCTGGATCGTCAGCGCCGCCGAGGTCGAGTTCCGCAACTCGAAGAACCGGAACTGCGGCGAGCCCTTCGCGCGCACGATCGCGGAGTCGCTTCCCTTGACCGTGATGTCCTGCTTGATCAGCGGAAGCGCTACCGGTCCCTGGCCGCCGTTGAAGCTGCCCTTCGAAAAGCTGTAGGTGCAGTTCTTGGCGAGCTGGATCGTGCCACCGCCGCGGGCGTTCGCCTGGCTTATCGCTGCGATCAGGCCCTTCGAGCCACCCTGAGCGCCTCCGCAGGGCACCGATGCCCCGACGCCCGCGGCGCCGCTCGCGGGCATCACCATGACCGCACCGAAGAAGGCGCCGATCGCGACGAGCGCCCACCGGCACCGGATACCTGCCCTGCCCGGAATCACGTGGTCATTCTCCCGGCGCGCACGATGGCCTGTCAATCATCCGATCGGCCCCTTCCAGCCATCCGATCGGAGGACCCTCGAACGGTGCCGTGGTTCCCGGGGTGAGGCTCTCCCGTCCGATCCGGCCGGGATGCTCCCGGCGTGGCGAAGGACTCGCGGATGCAGCTGCGCTACGAGCAGGCCTTCGATCGCTGGGGGATGACCGGATACCGGTACGGAATCCTCCTGATCTCGATCCTGACGTCGCTCGTCTTTCAGCTCGCGGCGCCGGAGGCCGACTGGGCTCGGCTGGTAACGATCCTCCTGCAGGGAATCACGCTGCTCATGGCGCTCGTGGCTTCACGCGTTCATCCGTGGATCCTGCGTGCGGCGACCGTCGCCGTCTGCCTCGCGGTGATCGGATCGGCGGCCGCCCTGATCGGCTTCGGCGAGCTCGGCCCGACCGGGGCTCGGGTGCTCACGGCGCTCATGGTCGCCCTGGCTCCGATCTCCGTCGCGCACGGGGTGATTCGCGACGTCAGGGAGCACGGGGTGACCCTTCACACCATGTTCGGCGTCCTCTGCATCTACCTGCTGCTGGGGATCCTGTTCGCCTTCGTGTACGGGATCATCGGCGTGCTCTCCTCCGCGCCGTTCTTCGCGCAGCAGCACGACGCTGCCGAGACCACCAAGAACTTCCTCTACTTCAGCTTCGTGACGATCACGACCGTGGGCTACGGGGATCTCACCGCCGCGTCGAATATCGGCCGCTCGTTCGCGATCGCCGAGGCGCTGACGGGGCAGATCTACCTGGTCACCGTGGTCGCCGGCATCGTCGGCGGCATTGGCAGCCGCCGCAACGCCTGACACGCGCGCTCCGGGGGCATCCGGCAATACTGGATAGATGGCCGATGAGCACCCCACGCTGCGCGTCGCGCTCGCCCAGGTCAACACGACCGTGGGCGACATCGAAGGGAACGCGCGCCTGGTGCGCGCATGGATCGGGCGTGCCCGCGAGGCGGGCGCTCAGCTCGTGGTCTTCCCGGAACAGACGCTCACCGGCTATCCGGCCGAGGACCTGTGGCTGAAGCAACACTTCCTCGAGCAGGCCGACCGCGCACTGGCGGAGCTCGCGGCCGATGTCGAGGGGATCGTGGCCCTGGTCGGGTTTCCCGAGCGGGAGGGCGCGACCTACAACTCGGTCGCGGTGATCGCCGACCGCACGGTGCGCGCGGCCTATCGCAAGGTCCTGCTCCCCAACTACAGCGTGTTCGATGAGCGCCGCTACTTCGAGCCCGGACACACGCCGGCCCTGATCGAGGTCGACGGCGTCAGGGTCGGCCTCACGATCTGCGAGGACATCTGGTACGCGGGGCCCCCCGCCTCCGTGGAGGCACTGGCGGGCGCGAGCCTGATCGTGAACCCCTCCGCGTCGCCGTACCACCGCGGCAAGGGAATCGCGCGCGAGGAGATGGTCGTCGAGCGGGCGCGCGAGACCGGTGCGGCGTTCGCTCTGTGCAACCTCGTGGGCGGTCAGGACGAGCTGGTCTTCGACGGCCACAGCGTCGTCGTCTCCCACGACGGCCGCACCCTCGCGCGCGCCACCCAATTCGAGCCAGAGCTCCTGGTATGCGACGTTCCCGTGCCGCCCAGCCCGGGCGCCGAGCCCGAGTCCGTCGGCGCGCCCCTCCTGGCGAGCATCGACGTACCGAGCCCGCGGGAGCCGGTGGAATCCACGCTCGCCGAGCCGCTGGACCCCGATGCCGAGGTGTACGCGGCGCTCGTGCTCGGCCTCGGCGATTACGTGCGAAAGAACCGGTTCGAGCGGGTGCTCGTCGCCGTCTCCGGAGGAATCGACTCCGCCCTCGTCATGCTGATCGCCGCCGATGCGGTGGGCCCTGAGAACGTGACCGGCGTGGTCATGCCCTCCCCCCACTCCAGCGCGGAGACGCAGGCGGACGCGCGAGCAATCGTGCGCAACCTGGGCGCCGAGCTCGTGGAGATCCCGATCCAGCCCGCGATGCGCGCCTACGACCAGCTGCTCGCGACCGGGGGCGCGTCACGGGACGGCGCAGGCGAGGCCCACCCGGGTGCCGAGTCGGCGCGCGAGCTCGAGACCGGCGGCCCGGGGACCGAGCTCGCGGCCGAGAACATCCAGGCGCGGATTCGCGGGAATCTCATGATGGCCCTGTCCAACCAGTCGGGGTGGCTCGTTCTCACCACGGGCAACAAGAGCGAGCTGTCCGTCGGCTACGCGACGCTCTACGGCGACATGGCGGGCGGCTTCGCGGTCATCAAGGACGTGCCGAAGACGCTCGTCTACCGCCTGGTCCGTCACCGCAACTCCCGCGCCGATCGCGAGCTGGTGCCCGAATCGGTGCTCGAGCGCGCGCCCTCCGCCGAGCTGCGCCCGGACCAGCGCGACGAGGATTCCCTGCCGCCGTACGAGGTGCTCGACCGGATCCTCGTCGCCTACGTGGAGGAGGACCGGGGGCGCGACGAGATCGTCGCCGAGGGGCTGGACCCAGACCTGGTGAACGAGGTGATCGCGATGGTCGACCGGTCCGAGTACAAGCGCCGCCAGGCGCCGCCCGGCATCCGCATCACGGACAAGGCGTTCGGGCGTGACCGCCGCCTGCCGATCACCAACCGCTTCCGCGGGTAAGCTCACCCGCAGCGTCCGGGGAGGGCTCACGATGCAAATCAGGCGAAGCCGCACGCGTTGGCTGCTGGGACTGGGCTCGACCCTGCTCCTGCTGGCATCGATCGGAGCGGCCTCGTCGAGCTCGGGGGCGAGCCCCGGCGCGGCGAGCGCCCATCGGCTCGCTGATCGGCCGAACATCATCGTGATCGAGTCCGACGACCAGCCGCGGATCGCCTTCAACCACCAAGCGATGCCGAAGACGTTCCGCAGGATCGTCGATCACGGGACCAAGTTCTCGCAAATGGTGGCGACCCCACCCCTGTGCTGTCCGTCTCGGGCGGCGTTCATGACCGGCGACTACCCGCACAACTCAGGCGTGTGGAGCAACAAGCCGGGATACCAGGATCTCAGGGACAAGCGAAACGTGCTCCCGCTCTGGCTTCAGCGGGCCGGCTATCGCACCGCGCTGGTGGGAAAGTTCCTGAACGGATACGGCTCCTTCTCCGGCAGGAGGCCGCCTCCCGGCTGGGAGCACGTCATGCGCCCGATTGATCCGTACCGGTACTTCGGTACTGCGTTCTGGCGCGATGGCGGACACGTGCAGCTCCCTCCGACGGGCTACATGACCGACGCCGAGACCTACGACGCGATCGGCTACCTCCGTTCCAACCTCCCCTCCAGGCGACCGATCTTCATGTGGTACACGCCGACGGCGCCGCACACGGGCACGCCCCCGACCGCGCCCTGCGACCACCGGGATCCGGTCCCGAAGCCGGCCGACTTCGAGCGCTTCGCCCAGTCAGCGCTCCCGAAATCCCCCAGCTACAACGAGGGTGACGTCTCCGACAAGCCGGCGGCATTCCAGAAGCCCCCATTGAGCCCCCAGCAGCAGGACTGGATCCTCCGGCGCTACCGCTGCGCGCTGGGCTCTCTGCGGCCCGTGGATCAGGGAGTGAAGGCGATCGTCGGCGAGCTGCGGGCCGCCGGCGAGCTCCGCAACACGCTTTTGATCTACACCTCCGACAACGGGATGATGTACGGGGAGCACCGTTTCCCGAGCGGCAAGGAGAAGCCCTACGAGGAGTCGACGCGGGTGCCGCTTGCGGTCCGGCCGCCGCGATCTGCCGCAGCGCCGCCGCCCGGCGCCTCTGCCGCGCCGGTCGGAATGATCGATCTGGCGCCCACGATCCTGGACTACGCGGGTGCAAGGCCATGCACCGCAACGAGGTGCCGGAGAGTGGACGGGCGTTCGCTCAAGCCGCTGCTCGAGGGGCGGTCCCGCAGCTGGAACGCCGATCGCGCGCTGCTGATCGAGCTGAACGCCGATTGCGCGTACGAGGGCGTTCGCACCACATCCGCCGTCTACGTCAGGTACGCCACCCCTCCCGGGGGCCACTGTCCCGGCCCGGGCGTCAGCGAGCTGTACAACCTCTCCCGTGATCCCTTCCAGCTCCGCAACCTCCTCGCCAAACGGCCCCTGAATGCGAGGAGGAAAGCCCTCCGGAGGTCGATGGCGGTACGCCTCAGGCGGCTGGAGGTCTGCTCCGGGACGCGGAGCCGCCCGGGGGCGACTCCCTGCGAGTAAGCCGTCCCGGCTCAGTGAGGCACGGGGCGGACGGCCACCGTCATCCGGACCAGCGCGCAGAGCCTCTCCGCGTCGTCGGTTATCTCCACGTCCCAGACCCATGTGGTGCGGCCGCGGTGGCGCGTGCGGGCTACGGCGTTGACGTGGCCCTGGGTGATCGGGCGCATGAACGTCGCGCTGTTCGACTGCCCCATGGCCGCCATGCCCTCGTCCTTGACGTTCAGCCACGTGGCAGCCGAGCACATGCTCTCGGCCATCGCCGAGAAGACCCCTCCGTGGACCAGCCCGACCGGCTGGCGGACCTCGTCGGTGACCTCCAGCCGCGCTCGCACCTCCTCGGGCCCCGACTCCAGATACTCGAGGCCGATCAGCTCACCGAGACCGTCCCGTCCGGGCGGCGTTGCCGCTTCCATGAGCGAGGACACTAGCCGGGGCCCCACCGCGCGAGCGTCGCGATCTGCGCGGGCCGCAGCAGGACCACGTCGACGAGCAGGCCGACCGCGACGGCCAGCCCGAACTCCCTTGCCGTATAGAGGTCGGCTCCGGCGAGGACGCCCGTCGCCGCGGCGCCGATCAGGCTCGCGATGATCGCCGCCGGCAGGACCAGCGAGGCGGTCGAGTACGCGGTCCACTCGGGGTCGAGACCGAGCGCTTCCATGTCGAGGGCTGCCTGAAGGCCCGCCGCCGAGCGCGCCGCGGACACCGACACCAGCGCCACCAGGAGCGAAGCGACCGCCCCGGTCTCGAGCGCCCCCTGGCGACTCTGGTTGATCGCGCCGGCCAGGTGGCCATCCTGGAAAACCAGCACGCACAGGCCGCACGCAGCGGCAGCCGGGAGCAGGCTGGCGAGCGCAAGCGGAACCGGCGCGCGCCGTGACCTGAAGCCGACGCCGAAGACCAACGCCATGGCGACGAAGGAGACGCCGGCCGCCAGCGGCAGATCGGAAAACAGCGAGCTCCCTCCCCCGTCGTGCGCGCTGACGCCGGCGAGGCTCGCGGCATGGCTCGCCGAGGATCCCTGCGGCAGATCCGCCGCGGAGAACGGCGCGCTTTGGCCGTGCAGCAGCGGGACCGCGGCGGCGAGCACCAGGACGGCGCCGGTGGCGGCGAATGCCACCGTACGACCGCCCGACCCAGCGAGCCAGCCGACCAGGCGCGCCGGGTGCCGCTCCAGCCACAGCGCGACGGGAGCCTCGCCATTCACGTGGCGGTCGCCGGCAGCAAGGGAGGCGATCGCCGGCGCGGAGACGAGCGCCGAGGCCAGCGCGAGGGCCGCCGCGAGCCCGCACGCCACGATCATCGACCCTGCCTGGTTGACGTCGGTCGCAAGGAGTCCCGCCGTGACGAGCGTCGCGGCGATGGCGACCGGTATCGCGAGCTCGGCCGCCGCGATGACGGCGCGGCGGATCGCCTCGTCCGGCCCCACCCGCTGCGCCTCTGCCCGGTATCTGGCAAAGAAGGCGGTCGGGGCCTGGACGCCGAGCACGAGGCCCACGACGGCGGCCGGGGCGATGCCCAGGAGCGACACGTCGGTGACGAGGCCGATCAGGACGAGCCCGGCGAGCGCCCCGGCGAGCGCGGTCGCCGCGCTGATCACCGGTGCGGCCGCGAGCCGCGGGCCGAGGGCGAGCGCCAGCACCAGTGCGACGAACGGCAGCGCGAGCAATTCGAGCTTCCAGAAATCGTGGGCCAGGTCGTGACGCGCCTCGAGCAGCGTGGCGACCTCACCGCCATAGGAGACCTCTAGCGGCCCGGGGTCGATGCCGTCCTCGATTTGCTCGACCGCGTCCTGCCGCGCCGAGGCGCCCAGCCCCTGGAACGAGACGAGCAGCGAGGTGGATCGCCCGTCGCCCGACACGGGGCCCTGCAGGACCTGCGCCACGGACGCGTCGGATCGCACCTGCGAGGAGATCACCCGCAGCGCCACCCGGTAAACGGCCGACTCGACGGGCATGCGGCCGGTCGTGGCGACGACGAGGTCGGGCTGCCCGGCGGCCGACCCGGACGGCGCCAGGGACCCGATCGGCAGACCCTCGGCCCCGACCACGCCGATCGCCACCAACGCGACGAGAACGGCCAGGCTTGTGGTCAGCAGGGCCCACGGGCGGCGCACCGCGAGATCGACCACCCGGTCCAGCACCCGCGACAAGTTACTTCGGCCCGACCTTGCACTCGCCACCTCACCTGGGGCGCCCGTCTCCCGGACTCCCTAGGCTTCCCGAGAGAGATGCCTCTGACGGCGGACCAGAAAGCAATGCTCCAGCTGCTGCTCGAACGCGGCCAGAGCTACGACGATCTCGCGGGAATCCTCGGCGTCGAATCCGACGAGGTGCGCTCGCGCGCGCGGGCGGCCCTGAGCGAGCTCGGCGGCGCTGACCCGGACCGCAACGTGGCCCTCACCGACTACCTGCTCGGCCAGGCCGACCCCATCGACCGCGCCGACGCGGTCCGTCACCTCAAGGACGACCCGGAGGACCTCGCCCTCGTAACCGAGCTCGCACAGAAGCTGCGCCTGGTGGCTCCGGAGGCAGAGCTGCCGCGACTGCCGGGCGAGGAGCGCCAACCCCGCCCCCGCGGCTCCACGCGACGGCGCCTGCCGAAGCCGTTGAAGAAGCTGGCTCCCGCACCCGAGAAATCCGCGGACGGCGAGCCGCGCCCGCCCCGCACGACGCTCACGAGGCGCCAAACCCAGGGGATCGTCGTCGCCGCCTGCGCCGCCGTTCTCGTCGCGGTGGGCGCGCTCGCGATCGCCGGCGTCTTCAACAGCGGAAGCTCGGGCGCGACCAACACAAGCTCCACCACGGCGAGCGACTCGAACCCGACCGGAGGAAATGTCGACGGCTATCCCCTCCTTCCCATCGCCGCCGCCAACTCGAAGAGCCAGGGGGCGAAGCTCGACAGCAACGGCAACTTCCAGGACTCGATCCCGATCCCGAGCGCCGTGCAGTCGATCCTGCCCAATGTGCAGGCGGTCGCGATCACGCTCGCGGACAACCAGAAGGTCGCGCAGGCGATTCAGAGCGCCGTCCAGAACAAGCAGGCGGCGCTCACCGTCCAGGGCCGAACCGACTTCGTGGGCGTCGTCGGCGCCAAGCAGGGCAAGGTGTTCCCGATCCAGCTCAAGGCGGGCAAGAACGTGAAGGGATCCGGGACCGCAGCCCTGGGCATAGCCAACAAGCAACCCTTCTTCCAGACCAAGATGACCGGCCTCGCGCAGCCGCCGAACGGCTCCAGCTACATCATCTGGCTGGTGCTCGGCACCAGTCAAAACCAGCAGTAGGCCCCGGATGGCGGCGATCCTCGCGATGATCGCCCTGGCCGCGGGAGGCGGCGGCGCCGCGACGGCGCCGCGATGGGAGCCGCCGGCAGGTGCGCGCTGGCAGTACCAGCTCGAGAGCTCCGACAAGACCCTGAAGTCCACAGGCGGGATCGACGTGAACATCTGCCAGCCGCCGGCAGGGGGCAGCCGGTGCGTCCGCCCGCGGGTCTTCGACATCGACCTGTACCAGGACGGACGCGTATCCGGCAACGACCACACGGTCAACACGGCCGCGGTCAACGCCATCCACCACCGCGGGGCCCACGCGGTCTGCTACCTGTCGGCGGGGACAGCGGAGCGCTTCCGCCCCGACTACCAGAAGTACGTCCGGTTCGACCGCGCGCACGGCCACAGCCTGCTCGGCAAGCCGTTCAGCGACCGCTTCTCGAACGAGTACTGGCTCAACATCAACAACGGCCGGGGCCAGCGCGACTTCGTCCTCCGACGGATGGCCGACCGCACCCGTAGATGCGCCGAGGCCGGCTTCGACGCCGTCGAGTACGACGTGGTGGACGCCTACGCGCAGGGCAAGCGGGTCACCGGCTGGAAGATCCGCGGCCATACGCAGCTCGTCTACGACCGGGCGCTGGCGAAGCTCGCCCACCAGAACGGGCTGGCGGTCGGACTGAAGAACGACCTCGGCCAGGTGCCGAAGCTCGAGCCGAGATTCGATTTCGCCGTCAACGAGCAGTGCTTCCAATTCCGCGAGTGCACCAACAACCCATCGCCCGGCTACAAGGCCTTCGTTCGCGACGGCAAGCCGGTCTTCCAGGTCGAGTACCGCATCCCGCCGAGCCGCTTCTGCGGCGCCGCCAACCGCCTCGGCATCAGCTCGATCAAGAAGGCGAAGAACTTCTCGCTGAACGCAAAGCCCTGGACGCCCTGCCGGTAGTGACAGTGACCGCCATGAGCGGGATGTGACAGCCCATCCTGTGCCGGGGAGAGCTAGCGCGAGACTTCTGCTTTCGCGTTGCGAGCGGAATCGGAACGGAACGCGGCTCCCCCTCCCCCGCGGCTTGACCCACCGCGGCCCGCCCCTACGGCAGCAGCTTGCCCGGGTTCATGATCCCGGCCGGGTCCAGGCGCTCCTTGACAGCGCGCAGGGCGTCGATGCCCAGCTCGCCGATCTCCGCCCGCATGTAGGGGACGTGGTCGCGGCCGACGCCATGGTGATGGGTGATCGTGCCGCCGGCATCGACGATCGCCTCCGACGCCGCCGTCTTCGCCGCGCGCCACTGCTCGAGCTCCGCACCCGGCCGGCGGGGAGCGATGAACGTGAGGTAGAGCGACGCGCCGTCCGGGTAGGCGTGCGAGAGGTGGCACATGACCAGGCCGTGGGTGCCCTGAGCGGCGAGCGCGGTGCCGATTGCCGCCCGCACCTCCTCGTACAGGTGCTGCAGCTCGCTCCATTCGTGGGACGTCTCGAGCGTCTCCACCATGTAGCCCAGGTCCATGAGCTCGTCACGCAGGTAGGGGCCGTCGTAGCGACCGCGCTCCCACGCCCTGCCCGGCGACCCGCCCAGCGCGGCCGCCCCGCCTGAGCGCAGGATCCGTGCCGCTACCGAGCGGCGGCGCTCCACTGCCTCGGCCTCCCCCTCCCAGCCACAGATCACGATCGAGCCGTGGTCGCGCCGCCTCAGTCGCAGATAGCCGCCCAGGAGCGCCCGCTTGCCACCGCCGGTTCCCGACATGGCGAGCGACGTGCGGGTCTCGGCCTCGTCGGAGACGCGGACCACATCCGGCAGGCTCTGCGACTGCGCCAGCGCGCGGACGATGTCGGCGCCGGAGCCGAAGTCGGAAGCCATCCACGCGTCGTAGCGGCGCCGCTCGGGGACCGGGCGCACCCTTGCCGTTACCTGCGTGATCACGCCGAGCGCGCCCTCCGAGCCCAGGGCGAGCTCCCGAAGCGCGGGCCCTGCCGCCGTGTGCGGGGTTTTGAGCGTGCTGAGCGTTCCGGCCGGCGAGGTGAGCCGGAGGGACGTGACGAGCTCGTCGAAGCGGCCGTAGCCGCTCGAGGCCTGGCCGGCGGAGCGCGCGGCGGCGAACCCGCCGATGGTCGCGTACTCGAAAGACTGGGGGAAGTGGCCGAGGGTGACGCCCTGCGCGGCCAACGCCTCTTCGGCCTCTGGTCCCCGGAGCCCCGGCCCGAGGGTCGCCGTCATCGAGGTGTGGTCCACCTCGACGCCCTGGAGACGCCTGAGGTCCAGCGTGATCAGCCGCTCGAACGCGCCCCGAAGCGGCTCCACGCCTCCCACCACGCTCGTGCCGCCGCCGAACGGCACGACCCCGATGCCCTCCCGCCCGCAGATCTCGAGCACTCGCGCGAGCTCATCCTCGTTGCCGGGCAGCACGACGGCATCGGGCGCGTCTGCCAGCCGCCCCGCTCGAAGCCGTACGAGGTCCGGATAGCCACGCCCCGCCGCCCGCCGCACCCGATGCTCGTGTCCGTCGAGCACGGCCGCCTCGCCGACTGCCTCGGCGATCGACGTGGGCAGCGGACGCGGCGCCGGGACCGCGACCGACTCCAGGGTCGCGCGTTCCTCCGGCTCAGCCTCACCCACATCGGAGCGCAGTGCGGCGATCGCCCCGGAACCGAGCTCGAGCCGCCGCTCGGGGTCTCCCCATCCCCACCACTTCATAGGGCCGGTGGAACGAGCCGTGTTCACTCCTCCCCCACCGCCCGGTCGATCCCGGCGAGCGCCTCGTCGAGGCGCTTCCGAGTGGCCATTCGCATCATCGGCGAGCCGAGCCGCGAGAGGCCGCGCAGCCGCTCGCTCGATGAAAGCCTCACCGAGGTCCCACCCTTGCCGGCCTCGTCAAGGAGGATCTCCAGGCGCGAGTAGCGGAGGATCCGCTCGAATGGCGTGCCCTCGAGCTCCTGCTCCCAGAGGTAACGCTCGCCGGTCGCGGCGCTGGTGCACCTGAAATCGGCCCGCACGCCCTTGCCGCGATCGGTTCCGAGCACCATGGTCCAGCGGGAGCGCTTCCCGCTTCCCATCTGCCGGACGTCCTCGACCCGCATCGCGCGGGGCCACCACCGCGGCAGGTGGTGGGGATCCGAGACGAGGTCCCAGATTCGCTCTGGGGGCGCTGCGATCACGCGTTTTCGCGAGACCCGCGGCAGTGGCTCAGTCGCCCTTGATGCGCCGCAGATCCCGGACGAGCATCAGGTGCTTGAGGTGCCCGCAAACCGCGGCGAGGCTCTCCAGGTTCTCGATCGCCTCCTTGCGCCTGGCCTGGCTGCGAGACCGAAGCGCCGGGCCCACGATCTGCTGGAGCAGTGCCGCCTCGCGATCGGCGGAGCTCCTGAAGACGCGCAGATTCCGGCCGGCGACGCCGAAGCGCGAGAGCTCGGCCGCGGCGCGCACGATCTCGAGGTCGGTCTCGTCGTAGACCATGCGCCCGTCGCGGCGGTCCGGCTGCACGATCCCGAACTCCTGAAGCTCGCGGATCAAGCCCTCCGTGACGCCCGCCTCGTCCAGGATCTCCTCCAGGGTCATCGTCGAGACCGAGGCGTCCACCGACCCGGCGCGCCTCGTCGCCGCCGCCTCGCTGCCGCGGCGCGCTCCGCCGAAGTCCCCACTGGAGAGCTCCTGCCGGATGACCCTCAGCGGCAGGAACTCGTCCCGCTGCATGCGCAGGATCGCGCGGAGCCGCTCGACGTCCGCCTGGCTGTACAGGCGGTAGCCACCGGCCGTGCGCCGCGGGGCGAGAAGCTTCTGATCCTCGAGGTAGCGGATCTTGGAGATCGAGATGTCGTCGAACTCCTGCCCCAGGATCTTCGCGACGGCGCCGATCGTGAGCGCCTTGCGCGGACGTGAGGGCGAGTCGCTGGCCGGCGGCCTTCTGTCCGTGTCCCTGTGGGCCCTCGCCCCCTCGGTAGCCGCGACCGCCATCTCAGCGCTCCAGGTAGCTCAGCTTGTACTTGCCGATCTGGATCTCGTCGCCGTCCTCGAGGCAGTGCGACTCGATTCGGCGCCGGTTGACGTAGGTGCCGTTCAGGGAGCCGAGATCGTCGATGTAGAGCCCGTCGCGGCGCCGCACGATGAGCGCGTGGTTGCGGGAGACGGTGACGTCGTCGAGGAATACCGCGGCGTCAGGGGTCCGGCCGATGCTCATGCGGTCGCTGTCGACGGCGAAGCTCTCACCCGCCCGGCCGCCGCCGGAACGGATCACGAAGGCGGCGCCCGCCTTGTCGACCTCCTCCTCGACGTCGACCGGCTCGTACTCGCCGGTCTCGCCGACCTTGTAGGCCATGGTCGAAGCGTCCTCGCCCTCGACGCCGCCGAGGTAGGCACCGCACTTCTGGCAGTAGTTGGCCCCCTCGGGATTGACGAACCCGCACTCGGGACAGTGCAGAGCCAAGGCCTAGGCCTCCTCCTCGGAAGGCTGCGGCACCTTGCCGGCCAGGATGTCGGTGAGCTGCTGGACGTCGTCGCCCGAGATCAACATGTCGCCGGCCTCGCGCTTGGCGCGCAGCCTGTTGACGAGCTCGGCCCGCAGGATGTCGATCTTGCCGTGCAGGAGTCGCCGACGGTAGGAGACCTCACGCTCCTCGTCCGTGAGCTGGTCGATCAGCTCCTTGAGCTCCTCGTCGCTCATGGAGCTGACGTCGGGAAAGGTTTCCTCCAACTTGCGCGCTCCCTCTCGTGATTGGCCGCTCGCCGATTATAGGCGCGTCGGGCAAAGGTCAAGTTGAGGTTGAGCCCATGCAGGAATATTTCCGTGACGCCTCCAAAACGTCATTCCCGCCCCCGGCGCATGGCCGCCAGCCCCGTGCGCAGATAGAGCGCGCTCGCGAGCAGGGAGCCGACGAGCCCCGCGAAGAACATCGCCGGACCGATCCACGCCGCGGTCACCAGCGCCAGGAAGATCCCGCCCATGGTGAGCCACACCGACCAGCGCCCCACCCAGTTGATCTCCAGGTCGAGGCCGCGCCGGAGCCCCATCTGCGCCACGATCACGGTCACGACCTCCCGGGCCGCCAGGATCGCAAGGGCCCACCGCGGCAGGAGCTCGAACTTCCAGCAGACCACGACACCGGCGAGCACCGTCAGCCGATCCACCAGGGGGTCGAGAAGCGCTCCCATCCGGCTGTACTGGCCCGTGGCCCGGGCCAGGAACCCGTCGAGGTAATCGCTGGCGGCGATCGCCAGATAGAGAATCGCGGACGCCGCCGTCCGGCCGTCGCTCGAGCTCAGTGCCAGGTAGAGGAACACCGGGATCCCCGCCAGGCGGATGTATCCGACGAGGTTCGGGATCGTGAGGGGATGTAGCGGCTGCCCGCGGCGCGTCACCGACGGCTTCGGGCCCGAGCGGTCGAGGCCGAACAGACGGCGCTTGCTCGTGGTCGGCGTCACTCCAGGCCGTCGAGGAGCTCGGCGGCGCGGCCCGCCGCCTCGGACACACCGGGCCGGTCGTCGGCACCGCTGTGTCGCAGCTGCGCCTCGACGACGCCGTCGGCCAGCCCGCGCTTGCCCACGACCAGCCGCAGCGGACAGCCGAGCAGCTCCGCGTCGGTGAGCTTCTCCCCCGGCCCCGCGTCGCGGTCGTCGTAGACAACCGCAAACCCGGCGTCGGAGAGCTCCGAATAGAGGCGGTCCGCCGCCTCCGTGACCTCGTCACCGGCCTTCCCGAGGCCGACGAGGTGCACGTCCCACGGTGTGATCTGCGGCGGCCACACGATCCCCCGCTCGTCGGCGCGCTGCTCGATCGCCGCCGCGACGGTCCGGGCGGGCCCGATGCCGTAGCACCCCATGACGATCGGTCGCTCGGTGCCGTCCTCATCCAGGTAGTTCGCTCCCAGCGGCTCGGTGTAGCGCGTCCCCAGCTTGAAGATCTGCCCGACCTCGATCGCCGGCTCGATCTCGATCGGATGGCCGCCGGGCGCGAGGTCACCAGCCTCGACCGACCGCACGTCCATCTCCTCGAACGGAAAGTCCCGGCCCGGCTCGACACCGATCAGGTGCGCGTCGGGCTTGTTCGCGCCGCACACGTACCCAGCGCCCACGATCGCCGCATCCTTGATCACGGGCAGGTCGGTGTCAACCGGCCCGATGAATCCGGCCGGGCCGAGTCGCTCGGCGATCTCGTCGGGATGCGCGGGGCGGAAGTCCGCGCCCAGCGCGTTCCGGAGCTTGATCTCGTTCAGGCGGTGGTCACCGCGGACGAGCACGATCAGCATGCGATCGTCGCCCACCACCACTGGCAGCGCCTTGAGCAGGGCACCGGCGGGCACGCCGAGCCCACCGGAGACCTCCTCGACGGTGGTCATCCCGGGCGTGGGGGCCTCCCGGGGCTCGTCCAGGGGCGGCGGCAGCTCGACGGGCTGGGGCTCGGCGCTTGCGACCTCGACGTTGGCCGCATAGCCGGGAGCAATGGCGACGTCGTTCTCGCCCGCGGGACAGGGCGCCAGGAACTCGTGGGCCCCCGTCCCGCCCATCATCCCCACGTCGGCCTCCACGCAGTAGGTCCGAAGCCCGCAGCGGTCGAAGATCCGCTGGTAGGCGCCCTTGTGGAGCTCGTAGGAGCGATCGAGCCCGTCGGCGTCGCGGTCGAACGAGTAGGCATCCTTCATCGTGAACTCGCGCGTGCGGAGGACGCCCGCCCGCGGCCGCGGCTCGTCGCGCTCCTTGATCTGCAGGTGGTAGAGGATCTTGGGCAGCTCGCGGTAGGAGCGAACGTCACGGGCGACGTGGAACGTGACCGCCTCCTCGTTGGTCATCGCGAGCACCAGGGGCGCGTCCCTGCGGTCCTTCAGCTTGAAGAGCTCCTCGATGTCGTAGCGCCCCGTTCGCTGCCAGAGCTCGGCCGGTTGGAGCACCGGCATCAGCATCTCCTGGCCGCCGATCGCGTCCATCTCCTCGCGGACAATCGCCTCGACTCGCTTGACGACGCGGTATCCGGCCGGGAGGAAGGTCCACATCCCCGCGCCGAGCTGCCGGATGAGGCCGGCGCGCACCATGAGCTTGTGCGAGAGCGCCTCGGCGTCCGCGGGATCGTCGCGGAGCGTCGGCAGGAAATAGGTGGAAAGGCGGCTCATCGCGCCGCGAGCCTACCGAGGGAGCAAGGCAATGAGGGCCGCGATCAGGTGCGGGTGAAACGGCGGCCCGTGACCGGCGATGCGTCCTCGTCAAGCGCCGGCCGCGTGCTCCGCTTCGCGTCCGCCGCGGCCGGGTCTGCTGAGGGACGTCCCTTGATCGGCTGGAGGAAGGGCTCGGCGGTGACGTCGAGGCCCTTCTCCTTGGCCGCCTCCGCCTCCATCTGCGCGATCCGCTCAGGCGTGAGCTCGTCGGCGTTCTCGTCCTCGATCTTCTGCAGCCACTCGGCGCCTTCGGCGGCCTTGCGCGCGTCGACGTCGACGGCGCCGTGGTCGAGCGACTTGTCGATCTCCTCGAACAGGGCGTCGACCAGGTCGTCCTGGGGCACCTTCCGCAGCGGCTTGCCGTGGGCGAAGATCAGACCCTCGTTCTTGGCGCCCGTGATGCCGAAGTCGGCGTGCGAGGCCTCGCCGATGCCGTTGACGGCACAGCCGAGGACGGCCACCTCGACCGGCTCGACGTACTGCTCGAGGCGCTCCTCGATCTCCGCGACGACCGTGTCCATGTCGAACTGCAGGCGCCCGCACGTCGGGCACGCGATCAGCACCGGGCCACGCTCGCGGAGCTGAAGCGCCTTGAGGATCTCCCAGGCGACCTTCACCTCCTCCTCTGCGTGGAAGGTCGAGAGGCTGATGCGGATGGTGTCCCCCACCCCGTCTGCCAGCAGCGTCCCCAGACCGACCGCCGATTTCAGCGAGCCCGACCACTTGGTGCCGGCCTCGGTGATGCCGAGGTGGATCGGATACTCGATCTTCGACGCGAGGAGACGGTTCGCGGCGATTGTGTTGGGAACGTTCGTGGACTTGATCGACACCTTGAAGTTCTCGAAGTCCAACCGCTCCATGAGCTCGACGAACTCGACCGCGGCCTCCACGAGGGCCTCGACCGGACTCTCCCGCTCGAGCTCGTGCAGGTGCTTGGGCAGCGAGCCGGAGTTGACCCCGATCCGCATCGGCACGCCGGCGGCGGTCGCCCTCTCGGCGACCTGGGCGACCTTGTCCGGGCCACCGATGTTGCCCGGGTTGAGGCGGACGCAGTGGGCGCCGGCGTCGATCGCCTTCAGCGCCAGCGTGTAGTTGAAGTGGATGTCGGCGATCACCGGGATCGGCGAGTCGGCGACGATCGTCCGGAGCGCCTCGACGTCCTTCTCGCGAGGAACGGCGACGCGCACGAGGTCCGAGCCCGCCTCGGCGACCTTGCGGATCTGGTCCATGGTCGCCCCGAGATTCGCGGTCTCGGTCTTGGTCATCGTCTGGACGACCACCGGCGCACCGCCGCCGATCGGCACGTCCTTGACCCAGATCTGTCGCTTGGAAGCCATCCGACGCAAGGGTACCGACGGAGGACTCAGGCCCTGCGTTCAGGCGTCGTAAAGCGAGTCGATCTCGCCGGCGTACTTCTCGGCGATCGGCTTGCGCTTCAGCTTCATCGTCGGCGTCAACTCGTCGCCGCCCGGCTCCCAGTCGACCGGGAGGATCCGAAAGCGCTTCACCTGCTCAACGCGGGCGAGCTCCTCGTTCGCCACGTCGAGGCCCTTCTGGACCTCGGCGATCAGCTCCTCGTTGTCGGAGAGGGCCGCGAGGTCGTCGCCGGCGCCGTGTTCCGACGCCCAGGCCTTGGCGGCCTCCGGGTCGAGCGTGAGCAGCGCGCTGATGTACTTGCGCTTGTCGCCGATGGCGACCGCCTGGCTGACCAGCGGGACCTGCTTCAGGCGGGCCTCGATGTTTGCCGGGGAGAGGTTCTTCCCGGCCGCCGTGATGATCAGCTCCTTCTTGCGGTCGACGATCTTCAGGTAGCCGTCCGAGTCGAACTCGCCGATGTCGCCGGTCATGAGGTAGCCGTCGTCGGTGAAGGTCTCCTGGGTCTTCTCCGGCAGGTTGCGGTAGCCCGTCATCACCACGTACCCCTTCACCAGGACCTCGCCGTCCTCGGCCAGCTTCACGTCGATCCCGGGACCGGGCGGGCCGACGGTGCCGATCTTGATCCGCTCGCGCGGGTTGCAGGTTCCGGCGCCGGTGGTCTCGGACATGCCCCAGAGCTCCGCCAGCGGGATCCCCAGCGCATGGAAGAACTCGATCACCTCGGGCGGCGTCGGGGCCGCCCCGACGTTGCACGCCTCGAGCTCGTCGAGGCCGAGGTGCGCCCGGAGGTTCGAGAACACCTGCTCATCGGCCCTCGCGACGCGCTCCGCGAGCTCCTCGGGAACCTCCTCCCCGCGCTGCTCGAGCCGCACCTTCTCGAGCGACGCGTCCATCGCGTCCTGCATCGGCTTGCGCTGCTCCTCGGGAACCCCGGCGAGCATCTGCTCGAGGCCCGCTTTGAGCTTCTCCCAGATCCGGGGAACGGCGAAGAACCAGGTCGGCTTCACCTCGGGCAGGTACTCGATGACCTTCCTCGGGTCCGGGCAGCAGGTGATCTCAAAGCCGCAGAGCATCGGCAGGTAGTGGCTCACGTTGCGCTCCGCGACGTGCGCCATCGGCAGGTAGGAGACGATCCGCCCGCCGTCGGGGAACTGGATCATCTCGTCGTAGGAGCGAACGGTCTCGCAGATGTTGTTGTGGGTGATCTGCACGCCCTTAGGCGGCCCGGTGGTCCCCGAGGTGTAGATCAGGGTCAGCAGGTCGTCCGGCTCGACCGCCTGCCAGGCGGCCTCGAAGTCGAACTCGTCGTCGCCCGCGGAGATCAACCCCTCCAGTGACATCGCGCCCTCGGGCGGATCGCCATCCACCACGACGACGTGCTCCAGCGTGTCGGAGGCGTCGCGGGCGGCGATGATCTTGTCCGCGTACTGCTGCTCGGTGATGGCGATCCTGCTGCCGGCGTCGGCCACCAGATGCTCGATCTGCTCGGGCGTGTAGGTGTTGTAGATCGAGAACGGCACCGCGCCGAGGTGCATGGCAGCGGAATCCGCGAAGTGGAACTCCGGGCGGTTCACCATCATCAGCGCCACCGTGTCGTCCTTGCCCACGCCCAGAGCGGCGAGGCCCGCGGCGACGGCACGAACCCGATCGGCGTACTCGCCCCAGGTGCAGCTGAACTCGTCGCCCATGGTGCGGATCGCCACCCGGTCAGGGTGGGCCTCGGCGGTCAGCTGGAAAGCCTCGCAAGCCGTCCTCGCGTCGAGCGCGACGGGACGCTCGGTGCCCCTCTCGGCGGTCTTCACCTCCACTCCAGGCAGAAGCCTACCCCGAGAGACCGGGGTCCGCGCCTAGCGGATTGTGAGCCCCCCGTTGTTGAGCGCGTGGATGTCATTCGAGAGGCCGATCGCGAACAGGATCATCACCAGCAGGAAGCCGACCACGCTCGCACGCTCCATCACGCTGAACGACACCCGCCGCCCGCGGACCTTCTCGACCAGGCTCCAGAAGATATGCCCGCCGTCGAGCGGCAGGAACGGGAACAGGTTGATGATCGCCAGCGAGAGGCTGATGAACGCGATCAGCGTCAGTGCCTCGGCAACGCCGTACTGGACCGCCTGCTGCGTCACGTCGGAGATCCCGACGATGCCGTGGATCTTCTTGCGCTGCTGCGGCTCCAAGATCTTTCCGAACACCCCGAGTGTGCCGGTGGTGACGCGCCACATCTCGCTGGCCGCATGCCCCGCAGCCGCGGGCGGCGACTGCCCGATCGACTTGGAGCCGTAGCTGAAGCCGAGCCGCATCCGCTTGGTCTGCTCGTCGTAGAACGGCGTGACCGAGAGATGCTCGACCTGGCCGTTCCGCTTGATCTTCAAGTCGACCGGCGTCTTCGCCCTGCACCCGCCGGTCGGCGGCTGAACGGCGCACTTGTGCTTCGACACGAGGTTGATGAAGTGGGAGGCGCGCTCCTGCTGGGAGAGGTTCGGGAAGCTCTTGCCGTCGACCGCCAGGATCTTGTCCCCGGTCGCGAGGTGCGCCGCGGCCGGCGTGCCGGACTCCACCGCTCCGACCTGACCGTCGAACTTGTTCAGGCTCAGCGAGACCGCGAACAGGAGCACGAAGGCGAGGAGCAGGTTCATGCCGGGCCCCGCGCCGATGACGACGATCCGCTTCCAGACGGGCTGGTTGTAGTAGGCGCGCTTCAGGACGTCGGGCGGCAGCGGCTCGCTCGAGCGGCCCTGGCCGGCGCCCTCCACCTTCGTCATCACGCCGCCGCCTTGCTTCGAGTCATCCCCGTCGGCCGGCGCCGGCTTGAGCTCGTCCGGGTTCATCCCGGTGATCTTCACGAAGCCCCCGAGCGGGATCGCGCCAATCCCGTACTCGGTCTCGCCGCGCTTGATGCTGACGACCTTGGGCGGGAAGAACAGGAAGAAGCGCTCGACTCGCATGCCGGTGGCCTTCGCGGCGATGAAGTGACCGAACTCGTGGATGATGATCAGGAAGGCGAACCCCGCCACCGTCAGCGCCCAGGGCCACCCGCTCGAGATGATCGCGCTCACTGCGGGACCCCCGCGCCTTGGATCAGCTCGCGCGCGCGCTCGCGGGCCTCGGCGTCCACTGCGTAGAGCTCCTCGAAGTGCCCCGGCACCGAGGCCGGAATCGCCTCGAGTGTCTGCTCGACGACCTCGGCAATCGCCGTGAAGGGGATCCGGCCGCCGAGGAACGCGCTCACGGCCACCTCGTCGGCCGCGTTCAACACGCAGGGCGCGGTGCCCCCGGCCTCGCCGGCCTCGCGGGCGAGGCGCAGGCAGCCGAAGGTCTCGGTGTCCGCCTCGGCGAAGGTGAGCTCACCGGCCTTGGCGAGATCGAGCGTCTCCACGTCCACGTCCGCGCGCTCCGGATACTTCAGGGCGTAGGAGATCGGCACCTTCATGTCGGGATACCCCAGGTGCGCGAGCGACGCCCCGTCGTTCAGGTGGACGAGCCCGTGAACGATCGACTGCGGGTGGACGACGACGTCGATCCGCTCATAGGACGTGCCGAAGAGGTGATGCGCCTCGATCATCTCGAAGCCCTTGTTCATCAGGGTTGCCGAGTCGATCGTGATCCGCCCTCCCATGTCCCACGTGGGATGGGCAAGCGCCTCCTCCGGGGTGATCCCGGAGAGATCGGTGCGGCCGCGGAACGGCCCACCCGATGCGGTCAGCACCAGGCGTTCGACCGTGCCCGGGCTCTCCGCGTTGACCAGCTGAAAGAGGGCGGAATGCTCGGAGTCAACCGGGATGATGCGAGTATCGGTCGCCTCGGCGAGCGCGGTAACCAGCTCCCCGCCGACCACCAGGCTCTCCTTGTTGGCGAGGGCCAGCTCGATGCCCTCCGTGAGGGCGACGATCGTGGGGCCGAGCCCGGCGGAGCCGACGATCCCGTTGAGCACGAGGTCCGCGCCCGACGAGGTGACGAGCTCGCGGACTCCCTCATCGCCGGTCAGCACGCGCCCCTTCCACGCCTGCGACGCCGCGGCGGCGGCATCGGAGTCCGCGAGGGCGATCGCCGGCACCCCGTGATCGCGTCCCTGCTCGACCAGCCGCTCCCAGCGCCGGCCCGCCGCGAGGCCGACCACAGACAGGTTCTCGGACGCCGCGACGACCTCGAGCGCCTGCTCGCCGATGGAGCCGGAAGCGCCCAGGATGACCAGCTTTCTCATCCCAAAGCAGTGTAGGGGCGGTGCTTTCCAGCGACTAAACGTGGGCCGTCAGGCGATGGATCGAGACCACGCCTACGACGCGCGTCTGGATGCACCATCGATCCGCCGCATGATCGAGAAACGGATCCGCCGCCTCCCGGCCCGGGTCGGCGATCCACACCTCGCTCCCCAGCCGCGGCAGGAGACTCAGCAGCGGGTGCATGCTGGCCCGCTCGTACAGCACGTCGGCCGCGAGCACGAGATCGAACGGGCCGCGCTCGACGAGGTCGTCGGGCGCCGCCCAGTCGATTGCCGCCGTCTCGAGCTTCAGGTCGTTGAGCCGCGCGTTGCGCTCCGCAAGCCCGAGCGCCTCGGCGCAGCCGTCGGTGGCAAGCGCACTCGCTCCGGCCCGCGCGGCGGCGAGGCTGGGGACCGCAAGCCCGCAGCCGAGCTCCGCGACCCGCAGGCCGTCGAGCGCCATACCGTCGAGCTCGCGCGCGAGCGCAACCCCGCTGCGCCACAGGACCGACCAGTAGGGAGCGACCGGCGCCCACTCGACCCCGCCGTCGTCGGGGAGCTCCGCGGACTCGCTGGGCTGCAGCAGGCGCAGCCCGCCGCTCGCCAGTTCGATTGTCTGGGACACGAGCTCCTCGGACACGAGCCGTATCCTCGCGCTCGTGGCACGCACGAAGGGGGACGCTCGGTTCGTTGGCGCCCACGTCGCGCCCGACGATCCGCTCGCGGAGGCCGAGGCGCTGGGCGCGGACTGCGTCCAGCTCTTTCTCTCGGACCCGCAGGGGTGGAAGAAGCCCGACGAGCGAGCCGACGCCGAGGAGCTGAAGGCGTCGCCGCTGCCGCTCTACGTCCACGCGCCGTACCTGATCAACGTCTGCTCGCCGAAGAACAACGTCAGGTACGGCTCGCGCAAGATCCTTCAGCAGACGTGCGACGCCGCCGCGGCGGTCGGCGCGGCGGCGGTGATCGTCCACCCCGGCCACGCCGACGACGGGATCGAGGCCGGATTCGGGCGCTGGGGGCGCACCCTCGAGATGCTGGAAGCGGAGGTCCCGCTCCACATCGAGAACACCGCCGGCGGGGACAACGCCGTCGCCCGGCGATTCGACGCGCTGGCCCGCCTCTGGGAGGTGGTGATGGAGCGGCGCGGCGACATCGAGATCGGCTTCTGCTTCGACACCTGCCACGCGCACGCCGCGGGCGAGGAGCTCGCCGACGCGGTCGAGCGGGTGCTGGCAATCGTCGGGACCATCGACCTCCTCCACGCAAACGACTCCCGCGACCCGCCCGGAACGGGGGCAGACCGCCACGCGAACCTCGGCAAGGGGACGATCGGCGTTGACGCCCTCCGGGACATGATCGATGCGGCGGGCGGCCCGGCCGTGTGCGAGACCCCGGGCACAATCGACGACATGCGCGCGGACATGAGATTCGTCCGCGAGGCGCTCGCTCAGTAGAGGAACGCCACCGCCAGGTAGTAGCCCATCACGATCGTGAAGAGCAGCGCGTCCAGGCGGTCGAGGAGGCCGCCGTGTGGCCCGAACACATTCCCGCTGTCCTTGACGTCCAGGTCCCGTTTGAGCATGGACTCGAACAGGTCGCCCATCGGAGCGACGATCGCGATGCACATCCCCATGATCAGCGCGTCGACGCCCGGCAGCCAGTCCTGGTAGAGCCCCGCGAACCAGAAGCCCATCGTCCCGCCGACGAACCCGAAGGCAAGGCCCTCGATCGTCTTGTTCGGCGACAGCCGCGGGGCGAGCGGATGGCGGCCGAACAGGCGGCCGCCCGCGTAGGCCGCCGTGTCGGTCAGGAAGGTCGCGACCAGCACGTCGATGACGAGCGCGCCGCCGTGAAGCGGCAGCTTGCGAAGGAGGATCGCGTGGGCGAACGGGACGGCGATCCAGAGGATCGCGAGCAGCGTTACCGCGACGGCGGTGGTCGTGCCACCCTCGCGGGGGCTCCGAGCCGCCGCGAACAGGAAGAGGACCGGGAACGTCGCCACGAGCACGATGAGCATCTGGAACTGGCCGCCGTAGTAGGCGGCGATCATGAGCGCGACAGCGGCGGCCAGCGCGACCGGGGGCAGCGGGTGGAACCGGCGCGTCATCCGAAACAGCTCCGCCATCCCGATCATCGACAGCCCGATCATCGCGAGCGCGAACGGAATCCCGCCGAGGACGACGATGACGATCGCGAAGACGATCCACGGGATCGCCACGCCAATCCTGGCGATCGTCTCGCGGGTAGGCCGGCGCCTCGGCCGCCTGGACGGCCTCTCGGGACCCTGCCCGTCGCCGCCGCCAGCGCGCCTGGACACGCGCCGGCGCCGAGGCCGGGCAGGCGGCGGCGCTTCCGGCTCGGCGCCTACCCACGGCGCGGGATCCAGATCCACCCCTCGCGAAGCTCCTTCCGCGTCAAACGGAGGCGTTTCCATCGCGGCCGACCTTAACGCGGCGCGATAATGGCGGGGGCGCTATGCGCGGGCGCCGAAACGGCGCCTGCGCGCCGCGAACTCCTCGAGCGACTCCTCGAATGCCTCCCTGGTGAAGTCCGGCCATAGCTCCGGGCGAAAGACGAGCTCCGAGTACGCGCACTGCCAGAGGAGGTAGTTGGACAGGCGAAGCTCGCCGCTGGTGCGGATGAGCAGGTCCGGATCGTGCATCTCCGGCGCGTACAGGTGGCGATGAAACTCCTCCTCGGTCGAGCCCTGGAAGGAGGCCGCGGCGTCGACGATCTCGGCCCGGCCGCCGTAGTTGAACGCGACGAAGAACCGGATGATCTCGTTGTCCTTGGTCAGGTCCTCCGCCCACTCCATGCGCTCGATCAGCTCAGGCGCGACCCCCTCCCGGCGGCCGATGAAGCGCATCCTCACGCCCTCTTCGTGGAGCTCCGGAGTCTCGTTGTCGATGCGCTGGGCGAACATGCGCATCAGCCCGTCCACCTCGTCGCTCGGCCGGGACCAGTTCTCGGTGGAGAACGAGAAGACGGTCAGCTCCTGAATCCCGAGGTCAACGGCGTCGCGGAGCCGCGCCTTGACCACGTCCGCTCCAGCCTCGTGGCCCTCGATCGGCGAAAGCCCGCGATGCTGCGCCCAACGGCCGTTCCCGTCGGTGATGATCGCGACGTATTTCGGCACAGAGGCCATCCGCCTCTGGACTAGACCTCGAGGATCTCTTCCTCTTTGCCCTTCAGCAGCGACTCGATCTCGCTGATGGCCTCGTCCGTCAGCCTCTGAAGCTCGCTCTCAGCCCGGTGCTCGTCGTCCTCCCCGACCTCCCCCTCCTTCTTCAGCTCCCGCAGGTCGTGCATGACGTCCCGACGGATGTTGCGGATCGCCACACGGCCCTCCTCGGCCACGTTGTGGACCACCCGCACCAGGTCCTTGCGGCGCTCCTCGTTGAGCTCCGGGATCTGGAGCCTGACCACGTTGCCGTCGTTGTTCGGGGTCAGACCGAGATCGGACTCCATGATCGCCTTCTCGATGGCCTTGATGGAGTTCTTGTCGTACGGGGTCAGCGTCAAGAGGCGGGTGTCCGTGGCCGCGACCTGGGCCAGCTGGCGAAGCGGGGTTTCGGTCCCGTAGTAGTCGACGATGACCCGATCCAGAAGGTGCGGCGAGGCGCGGCCCGTGCGAACCGTGGACAGCTCGTGCCGGCACGCCTCGACCGACTTCTTCATGCGGTCCTCGGCGTCGTCGAGCAGCTCGTCGGTGAAGCTCATCCGGCCGCCTCCTCCGCTACGCGTCCGGGGGCGGCCGGGTCTCTGGAGGGCTCCGAAATGCGGCTGTCGAGGCGGCCGTTCGACGACACGATCGTTCCGATGCGCTCACCGGACACCACGCGATCGATGTTGTGCTCGTCGGCGAGGTTGAAGACGCAGATCGGGAGGTCGTTGTCCATGCAGAGCGAGAGGGCCGTGGAGTCCATGACGCGCAGGTCGCGCTCGATCGCCTGGCGGTGGGTGATCTCCGGGATGAACTTGGCGTCCGGGACCTCCGAGGGGTCGGCGTCGAAGACGCCCTCCACCCCGTGCTTGGCCATCAGGATCACGTCGGCGTGGATCTCGAGCGCCCGCAGCGCGGCCGCCGTGTCGGTGGTGAAGAACGGGTTCCCGGTGCCCGCCGCAAAGATGATGATCCGGCCCTTTTCGAGGTGCCGGATCGCGCGGCGACGGATGTACGGCTCGGCGACCTCGGTCACCTGGATCGCCGACAGTACCCGCGTGTGGGCTCCCCGCTTCTCCAGGGCGTCCTGGAGCGTGAGGGCGTTGAGCACCGTCGCCAGCATCCCCATGTAGTCGGCGGTGGCGCGGTCCATGCCGCGCGCGGCGCCCTGGAGGCCGCGGTAGATGTTGCCCGCGCCCACCACGAGTGCGATCTCGACACCGCGGGTGGCCACGCCGTGGACCTGCCCGGCGATGCCCTCGACGCGGTCGGGATCGGTCCCGTATTCGAGGCCCCCCATCAGGGCCTCGCCGGAGAGCTTCAGCAGTACGCGGCTGAATGCAGGTTCTTCGGCCACGGCGCGGACATGGTATGCGCTATTCCCCGACCACAAACCTGGCGAAGCGGGAAATCCGCACGTTTTCGCCGGTCTTCGACGCGATCTCGGCGCGGAGCTCCTCGATGGTCTTGCCCTCATAGGCGTCGGTGCGCACGTGCTCTTGGTCGAGCAGCGCCGCCTCCTTGGACCATTTCTGAAGCTGGCCCTCGACGATCTTCGGAACGATGTCGTCCGGCTTGCCCTCCTCGCGGGCCTTCGCCTCGAACACCTTGCGCTCGGCCTCACGAGCGTCGGAGGGAATCTCCTCGGCGGAGACGACCAGCGGCGGCGTCGGGGAGCCCGCGATGTGGATCGCCACCTCGCGGGCGAACTCCTTGAACTCGTCGCTGCGAGCAACGAAGTCGGTCTCGCACTGCACCTCCACCAGGACGCCGACCTTCCCGGTCGCATGTATGTAGGAGGTCACTACGCCCTCGCTGGTGGCGCGACCGCTTCGCTTGGCGGCCGAAGCCTGGCCCTTCACGCGGAGGATCTCGATCGCTTTGTCGACGTCGCCCTGCGCCTCGGCGAGGGCGGCCTTGCAGTCCATGATCCCAGCACCGGTGCGGTCCCGCAGCTCTTTGACGTCGGAGGCCTTGACGTCCCCGCCGTCGGGGCTCAAGAGCTCGCCTCCTGGCCCGTCTGGGCAGAAGCCGCCTCGCCGCTCTCCGCCGCGGCGGCGACCTTGGCGGCCTTGGCGGCCTCCTCGGCCTCCTTCTTCGCTCGCTCCTCCGCCTCGCGGCGCTTGCGCTCCTCCTCCTCCCGCCTCCGGCGCTCGGCCTCCTCGGCCTGACGCTCGGCCTCCACCTTGCGGTACGCCTGCGCGGCGTCGTAGGTGGCCTCGCCAATCGTGCGGATCACGAGGTCGCAAGAGCGGATCGAGTCATCGTTGCCGGGAACCGGGTACGCGGTCGGCATCGGATCTACGTTGGAGTCGACCAGCCCGATGATCGGGATCCGCAGGCGCTCGGCTTCGCGCACGGCGATCTCCTCGGTCTTGAGGTCGATGATCAGCGCCGCCTGGGGCAGTCGCTGCATGTCCCGCACGCCGCCGAGGTTGTACTCGAGCTTCGCGAGCTCGGCCTCGCGCGCCATCCGCTCCTTGGTGGGAAGCAGGTCCAGCTGCCCCGTCTCCTTGAGCTCGGACAGCTCGTGCAGGCGGTCGATGCGGGCCGACATGGTGTGGAAGTTGGTGAGCAGGCCGCCCAGCCAGCGCTGGTTGACGTACGGCATGCCGCACCGCTCCGCCCACTCCTTGACCGCGTCGCGCGCCTGCTTCTTCGTCCCGACGAACAGGACCGAGCCGCCCTTGCTCGCCACGTCGGCCGCGAAACGGCGCGCTTCCGCGAGCAGATGCTCGGTCTGCAGCAGGTCGATGATGTGAATCCCGTCGCGCTCGCCGTAGATGTACGGCCGCATCGCGGGATCCCAGCGCCGGGTCTGGTGGCCGAAGTGAAGGCCGGCCTCCAGCAGCTCCTTGATTCCGGGTTCGGACATGAGGCTCCCTTGCTCGGTTTTGATTGCGTCCCGACGGCGCTTCGGGGACCCGGCGTGCACCGTGCCTGCCGGGCAGGGCCCCGTGCCTTCCATCGGGGGTCGATTACTGGTCGCAGGGGATTGTAGGGAGCCTCGGCGTGGTCGCACCTCAGGACAACAGATGCCAATGAGGGCAGCGGCTCGGGCAGATCGGCCGTCATGGCCGGGTCAACGCAATCTGCGTCCGGAAGGCGGACGCGGATCGCCGTGATCTGCGGGTCAAGTGAAACTGTTCCCGGTTTCCGGGACTGGATCAACTTGACCCGGCCGGAACGGTCCGGGCTGCCTCCCTCACTGCCCTACTCCGTGCGCGCCCGCTCCAGCGCCCGGGCCAAGTCGGCCGGCAGCCGCGAGGAGAACTCGAGCTCCTCCCCGCTCATCGGATGCCGGAACCCCAGCCGCTCGCTGTGCAGGAACTGGCGCTCGAGGCCGTGTCGCCCCGCGTGCCCGTATCGCGGATCGCCGGCCACCGGGTGGCCGATCGCCGCGAAGTGGGCCCGGATCTGATGGGTGCGCCCCGTCTCGAGCCGGGCCTCGACGAGGGCGTCGGCGGGCAGCGCCTCGACGACGGTGAAGTGGGTGCGCGCCTCGCGCGGGCCACGCCCACCCACGGCTCGCCGCTCCGGCGCCCTGTAGTCGCGACCGAGCGGAGCGTCGATGGTGCCCGTGCGCGAGCGCAGCCGGCCCTCGACAAGGGCGAGGTAGGTCCGCCGGACATCGTGCGCCTTGATCATCGCCGCCAGGCGCCGGTGTGCCTCGTCGCCACGGGCGACCAGCATCAGCCCCGAGGTGTCCTTGTCGAGTCGATGGACGATGCCCGGCCGCTGCGGGTCCTCCCCACCGCCGAGCAGCTCGCCAAGCACGTCCACCAACGTGTCCCCTCGGTGCCCCGGCGCGGCGTGAACGACGAGCCCAGCGGGCTTGTCGACCACCGCCAGCCACTCGTCGACGTGGACGATGCGCGTCTCCGAGATCACCCCGATCCCGGCTTGGGCGCCGCGTCGTCGTGCGTCTGGCCGGGGTTCATCGAGATCAGCACGAGCCCCAGTGCCCCGAGCGTGATGGCGATGTCCGCCAGGTTGAAGGTCGGCCAGAGCGGCGGGTCTATGAAGTCGGTCACGGCATCCACGCGCACCCTGTCGGCCAGGTTCCCGAGCGCCCCGCCGGCGAGCAGCCCCACGGCCAGCCACATGCCCGGGCGGCTCGGGTCGAGCGCGAACCAGACCAGCACGAGCGCAAGCGCGACGACGGTGACGCCGAGCACGAACCCCTCCCCCTGCCCGATGCCGAACGCCAGGCCCGAGTTGGGCGTGTTGGTGAGGTTGAACCCGAGCACAAGTCGTACGTGCTCACCTACCGAAAGCGACGAGACGACGATCGCCTTCGACGCCTGGTCCACCAGAACGACCGCTCCGCAGACGAGGAGGGCGCGCCGCCATCCCCTGATCGCGGCCGCGTTCAGCCTCCGCGAGGTCACCCGCCGATGAGCCCCACGACCACCTGCTGGGCGATGATCAGCAGGATGATCGCCAGGATCGGGCTCAGGTCCAGGGCGAACGCGCCGCCGCCAACCGGCGGCAGGAACCTACGAAACACATTCAGGTAAGGGTCCGTCACCTCCTCGATGAACCCGACGACCGCTCGCAGTGCCCGGTTGTAGGGCATCCGAGGGATCCACGAGAGGAGGACCCGGATGATGATCAGCACCAGGTACACCAGGAAGACCGCGCCCACGTAGTCGGCGATCGTGCTCCTGGTGTCCGCGAACGGGATGAGCGTGGCGGCGGCGTCCGCGATCACCGGAACCGCTCCAGCGAGGCGTTGACCGCGTGCACGAACGCATCCTCCACCACTCCTTCGAGGTGGGCCAGCCCAGCCTCGGTCGCTCCCCCGGGCGGTGCGACGGCGTGGCGGATCGTGGCCGGATCACGAATTCTGAGGAGCTCTGCGGTCCCAGCGAGCGCCCCGGCCACGAGCTCGCCGGCGAGCTCCGGGTCCAGGCCCTCCCGCTCGCCGCCTCGTGCAAGTGCCTCGGCGACCAGCGCGATGTAGGCAGGCGAGCTCGACATGACCGCCATCGCCGGGTCGACGTCGATCTCGTCGAGCTCCACCAGCTCGCCCAGCGGCTCCAGGAGGCCCAACAGGCGGTCGCGAAGCTCATCCGGCATGGCGACCGACGGCGCGTGGCAGATCACGCCCCGGCGGACCTCGACCGGCTGGTTGGGCATCACCCGCAGGATTGGAACGCGCGGAAACGCCTCGGCGAGCCGGCTGGTGGGCGTGACGGCGAGAATCGAGAGCACCGCCGGCGCCCTGTTGCCCAACTCCTCGGCGACCGCCTCGAGCGCGGCGGGCTTCACGGCCAGGAGGACGGCGTCGCAATCAGCGGCGAGCTCCGCGAGGCCGGCGCGGGTCTCGCCGCCCACCTCCTCGGCGAGCGCCGCGGCCCGCGCCTCGTCCAGATCCCTGAACAGCATCGCCTCTGGCCCGCCGAGGCCCGCGGCCCAGCCGCGCGCCATCGCGGCGGCCATGTTGCCGGCTCCAGCGAACCCGATCCTCATCGCCGGCGAAGCCTAGAGGCTCGATGCGGGTTCCCCGGCAAACGCCTCGCGGCGCCGGGACACGCCTAGGACTGGTTGAAGAAGCCCTTTTCGACGAGGCGCGCCTTCTCCTCGGCGGAGACCTCGACGTTGCGCGGCGTGAGCAGGAAGGTCTTGTCGGCGATCTTCTGCATCCCGCCGCCGAGCGCATAGGTGAGCCCCGAGGTGAAGTCGATCAGCCGCTTGGCCAGCTCGGAGTCCGTCGTCTGCAGGTTCAGGATCACGGGCGTCTCCTGCTTGAACTTGTCCGCGACCTCCTGGGCGTCGTTGAAGCTGTAGGGCGTGACCAGGTGAACTCGCACATCCGCGCCGTTGCCGGCGACCGGCCGCAGCGCGCGGCCGCCTCCGCCGCGGCCCGCGGGCTCGTCGTCGGCGAAGATGTCGTCGATCTCGTCGCGCGCGCGGCGACGGTCGCGGAGCGGGCTGACGGTCCCGCCGCGCGGGGCGGGCGCCTCGTACATGTCCTGCCCGGTCTCGGGCTCATAGACCTCCGCGTCGCTGTACCCGGGGTCCTCGGCAAGGCCGAAGTAGACGAGCGCCCGGTGCCATGTGTCGCGGAAGGCCATTGCTCAGCGTACGTTCGCGTAAAGACGCGCTATTCCTGTACGAATTATTGCGGGTTTACCCCGTCGCGCCACGAGCGAGAACCCGCAGTGCAGCGGCCGATTCAGGCGGCGCCCCTATACGTAGAGCACCGTGCCGAGTCGCAGGATCGTCGCGCCCTCCTGCGCGGCGACCTCCCAGTCCTGGCTCGTGCCCATCGAAAGCCGGCTCAGACCGTGTTCCGCGGCGAGCTCCGCCAACCGCGCGAAGGCGGGTCGTGAGTCCTCCGGGTCCGTGCTGAAGGGGGGCATGGTCATCAGCCCGACGACGCTCACGGGGCAGCGCTCGATGAACGCTCCGAGCTCGGAGGGAGCGATCCCGCCCTTGCTCTCCTCACCGGCGACGTTGACCTCCACGAGGACCTCGGTCTCGGGCGTCCCGTGGCGGCCAAGCTGCTCCAGCGCCGAATCGCTCGCCACCGAATGGATCAGGCGGACCAGCGGCAGGATGCGCTTGACCTTCCGACTCTGGACGTTGCCGATGAAGTCCCAGGTGAACGCGTCGCCCCATCGCTCGCGCTTCGCCTCCAGGTCCTGGAGGCGGTTCTCGCCGACCAGCTCGACCCCCGCGTCCGCGAGCGCCTCCATCTCCTCGAGCGGCACGTACTTCGTCGCCGCGAGGATCTCAACCTCGGGGCCGACGCGTTCACGCACCAGCTCGAGGTTCGCGCGGATCTTTGAGGCCTCGAGACCGTGGATCAGCCCCGGCATCAAGGAATCACTCCGGCGACATCCTCCGCTCCGCGTCCGGTGCCGCCGGGGCTCGATCGCTCGGTCAGCCAGACTAGGCCCGCCTGGCGTCCCGTGCGGCCCCGGTCGCGCCGGTGGGAGAAGAACAGGTCGGGGTTGCAGCTCGTGCACAGGTCGCTGATCTCGACCCGGTCGACCCCCGCCTGCTCCAGCAGGCGTCGAGCGACCTCCCGCAGGTCCAGCATCCGTCCGGACGCGAGGCCGTCGCCGAGCGAGCTGAAGGCGCGCAGGACCTCCTCGCCCACCTCGTAGCAACAGGGGCCGATGCTCGGCCCAACCGCAGCGGCGGTCGCCTCGACCTCCTCCACCCCGTGCCGAACGATCCCGGCGGCCATGCCCCGCCAGCCGCAGTGGATCATCGCCACGCCGCGAGGCCCCGCCAGCGCGACCGGCAGGCAGTCGGCGACGAAGACGAGCGGCACGAGGCCCGGGCAGTCGGTTGCCTGGCCGTCGGCCTCGGGGAGTCCGGGAGCGGGATCGGCGAAGAGGCTCGGGACCGTCGCCTGCTCGTGGCGGCGCACCAGGGCCTCGTGCACCTGACGTCCGATGAGGACGCCTCCCGGGTCGATGTCAAGCGCGGTGCAGAGCCGGTGACGGTTCTCGCGCACGCCCGGATCACCCGTGAGGCGCCCGAGGTTGAGCGTGTCGAACGGCGGCTCGCTGACCCCCCCGAGCCGGGTGCTGAACGCGGCGACCGCGCCCGGGAGCTCGGCCGCGAGCCAGCGCGCGCCGTCCTTCCCTGACCATCGCAAACCCGAGCTCACCCGCCCGGGCTGACCGATTTGTCGGGGGAGCCGGCCTCGGCGGCCTTGAGCTTCGAGACGAATCCGCTCAGCCCGTCGTCGAGCTGGACCTCGATCCTGTTCAGGACGTACGGGTGCGCGGAGGTGGCGAGCCCGGGCACCTCGCTGGTCGCCCCGCGGTAGCCGGCCGCCTTGACGGCGGCGATCACGGTGTTGTCGTACTTTCCGGCCGGGTAGCAGAAGTTGTTCACCGGGACCCCGAACCGGTCCTGGAGGATCTTCCGCGAGCTGGCCACCTCCTCGTGGAGTTGCGAAGCGTCGAGCGTCGGCAGGTCGAGGTGATGGACGGTGTGCGAGGCGAGCTCCCACCCCGGATCGGCGTCGAGTATCTTCTTCACGTCGTCGTCCGGCAGGTCGGCCCCCTTCGTCACCAGGTTCAGAACGCCGGGCCAGTGGAAGTGCTGGAGCGCCGGGAACGCCGCCACGTACTGGCTGAGGTAGCCGTCGTCGAAGCTCAGGACCACCGGCTTCGACGGGAGCTCGCCGCCCTTGAACCAGGCGTTCTCGACCTGATCGAGGGTGACGCCCTCATAGCCGTGGTCGTCGAGCCACTTCATCTGCTCCACGAAGTCGGCCTGGGGCACGAAGAGCTGGGGATAGGCGGACCCGGAGACGGGCGGCTGGATCGCGTGGTACTCGAGGATCGGCACCGGCCCCGTGTAGGGCTTCCAGTCCGCCGGATAACTCGTGGTGCTGCCGCCGGAGGTGCCGCCTCCACCTCCTCCACCGGCGCCGTTGGCCCCCGTTGCCGGGCTCGTCCCGGACGCCTTGCTCCCGCCGCCATCTCCCCCAATGCTCGCGATCGCGATCGCCGCAGCCGCCCCCAGAACCGCCAGGACCGCGAGCGCAGCCAGCCGCCGCCGCCAGCGGCGCCGCCTCGCGGCCTGCGCCCGGCGTGCCCGCAGATCGTCCGGAAGCTCGGTCAGGTAGACCGGGTCGTCATCGAAGGGCGCGCTCACTCCAGAACCGAAAGTACCGGATCGCCAGACCGCCCGGCCGCAAGAAAATGGGGCGGCTTCGCCGCCTGACGGCACATGCTGCCGCGGCGCGAGAGTCGCCGCCCATCATCCTCGGGCCGCGTCCAGCGCCACCCGGAGCTCCTCCTCCGCGTCGCTCGCCTCGCCGTCCAGCTTCGCGCGCAGCGCGGCGGCCAGACCACGGCCGATCGCCGGCCCCTCGGGGATCCCCGCCTTCATCAGGTCCCCGCCATCGATGTCCAGGCGGATGTCGCGCCACTCGTCGACGTAGCGGTCGAGCCACCCCGCCCCAAGCGCCCGGGCGAGCGCCAGCGTGACGCCGTCGTGCCGTCGCGCGAGCTCCACCGCCTGCGACGGCGTCGCGACTTCGGCGGCCGCGAGCCCGCGAGCCTGCGCGAGTCCGCTGCCCGTCGCGGCGGCGAGAACGGCCTCGCTGCGAACCGCCACGCCGGACCACGCTTCGCGTGCAGTCAGCCGGCCCACGGCGTCGATCAGCTCAGGCGCCCCCGGGTCCACCGGCACCAGCCCCCACTCGTGAAGCAGCTCGAAGCCCCGGCGCGCAGCCGGCTCCGCCGCGAGCTTCCGGAGCTCGGCCTCGACGCGATCGTCCGACACCGTCTCGAGGTCGGTGTCGCGAAGCAACTCCTCGGTGCGCGCCTCGAGCTCGAAGCCGTAGCGCGCGGCGTACCGCGCGGCGCGCAGGGCGCGGGTCGGATCGTCCGCGAAGGAGCGGTCGTGAAGCACCCGCAGCTCGCCGTGCTCGAGGTCCGCGAGCCCCCCGTGCGGGTCGATCAGCTCGGGCTCGCCCGCGAGCGGCACGGCCATCGCGTTGAGCGTGAAGTCGCGACGCGCCAGGTCCTCGGTCAGCGTCGCCGGCCGGACCTCCGGCAGGGCGCCGGGCTTCGGGTAGGACTCGCTGCGCGCGGTGGCCAGATCGAGCTCGAGCCCGTCGGCGTGGACCGTCGCGGTCGCGAAGCGCTCGTGGGTTCGGACCTCGCCGCCCAGGCGCTGCCCGAGCGCAGCGGCATCGCCTTCCACGGCGACGTCGAGGTCGGTCCGCTCGCGCCCGAGCAGGAGGTCTCGCACAGCGCCGCCTACGAGGTAAATCGGTGTGTCCGCGGCGGCTTCGCGCACGCGGTCGAGGCCCGGAAGCGCACTCAGGCGCTCGGGAATGCGGGCCGGTTCGATCTTCGCGCTCTCAGGCGGCATGGGCGGTCGATTTAAGGGTGGTTTCTGAGCCGTTCCCTACCATGACGGGCCTCGCGGATGGGTCGTCTGCTGAACATCTGGCGCTCCTGGAGCGTCGCCCGCCGGCTTGCGCTGGTGGGCGGGCTCGTGGTGGTCGTGGCCGGGGCCGCGGTCGCCGCGTACCTGATCACGAAACGCCCGGCCGACGTCTCGAACCCAAGCGCCGCGTTCCACAAGCAGAAGCGCACGAAGAAAAAGCCCGAAACCCTCGACTGGCCCATGTACGGGTACGACCCGGCTCGCACGCGGTACCTGCCGGTGAAAGGCCTCGATCCGCCATTCGGATCCCCCCTCTGGACCTTCCAGGCCGGAAAGCTCCTCGAGTTCCAGCCCATCGTCGTCCACGGCACGATCTACTTCATGGACAAGGACGCGACCTTCTACGCGCTCAGCGTTCACGGCGGGCATGTCCAGTGGAAGCGCAAGATCGGCACGCTGAACGCGTCCTCACCGGCCTACTCCGACGGCCGGCTGTTCACGGTGAATCTGGAACCGCAGCAGGCCGTGGCGCTGACCGCGAAGAAGGGAAAGGTGCTCTGGCGGACGCCGTTGCCCGGCCGGAGCGAGTCCTCGCCGCTCGTACACAACGGCAAGGTCATCTTCGGCTGCGAATCGGGCGACATCTTCGCCCTCGACGAAAAGACCGGAAAGCTGCGATGGAAGGTCCACACCGGAGGCTCCGTCAAGGGGTCGTTGGCATACGACAATGGCACTCTATTCGCCGACAACTACGCTGGCGAGGTCTGGGCGATCGACTCCGGCAACGGGCACGTCAAGTGGACGGCGAACACCCAGGGCGGCGGGTTTCTCCACGGTGGCGGGGTGTACTCGACTCCCGCTGTCGCCTTCGGGCGGGTCTACCTGGGCGGCCTGGACGGGCGCGTCTACAGCTTCGAGGAGAAGACCGGCAAACTCGCGTGGAGCCGGTCGACGGGCGCCGAGGTCTACTCCTCGCCCGCGGTCGCCGACACGCCCCACGCCCCGCCGACGGTCTTCATCGGCTCCGAGGACAAGCACTTCTACGCGCTGGATGCCAAGACGGGTGCGGTCCGGTGGGAGCACTACATCAACGGGATAATCCTTGGCTCGCCGAGCGTGGTCGACCGCACGGTCTACGTTTCGGGGATCGGGCCGAACATCGGAACGTTTGGCTACGCGGTCAGCAAGGGCCAGGAGGTCTTCCACAGCAATCAGGGCGAGTACAACCCGGTTGTCTCGGACGGTAGGAGGATCTACCTGACCGGGTACTCGTCGATCCAGGCCTTCAAGCCCAGGCCGCCCGGCAAGCACCAGCATGGTCACGGCTCAAAGCACAAGGGCGGGGACGGCGCCAATAGCCAGGGCGGCCACAAGAAGAGCGGGGGTGGCAAGAAGACCGGCGGTGGCGACAAGGGCAAGTCGCATGCGAAGCACAAGAAGCACGCTTCGAACAAGAAGAAGAAGAAGAAGAAGAAGAACAACAACAAGAACGGCGGCAAGTAGGCGTCCGTCGCGCTCCGACCTCAACCGCCATCCCGGATCAGGACAGAGGAGCGCTCGCTGAGCACCTTGCGTCCGGTGAGATCGCGTAAACGAACGGCTTCGCGCTGGGGAGCTCGGTAGGCCCACAGCACAAACAACGGCGCGAGCCGCTCCTCGTGAACGAGCTTGAACGGCCCCGGCGGGCGTTTGACCTGGTAATTGGTGCTGAGCACCTCGATCTCCCGGGTCCGAATCCGCTTTGGCCCTCGGTGACGGGGTTTTTGGGCTCCAAGGTAGTAGCCCAATGGATCGTCGCCGTTGCGCAGAACGACGAAGACGCGCGCGCTTCCTGACGCTTCGAGCGCTTGGGCGGCGCCTCGCCAATCCGGACGCTGCATCTGGGCGCTGATGTTCACAGCCACCAGGACGCCGGAGAAGAGCAGGCAGGCGGCCAAGCCGGCAATCAGTCCCAGGCGGCCGGAACCGCGCGCGCCGAAGCCCACCGCGAGAAGGATCAACAGTGGGACAAGAGCGCCGATGAGATTCCGCGGATTGATGAAGTCGATCCCGACAACCGCCAGCGCCACCGGAACCCCGATCGCCGCCGCTCCAAGCGCGCCCACGACGGTCGCTGCACGCTTTTCCTCTGGCGCCGCGCCGGCAACGATCAGGCCGAGAGCGGCGAGCAGAAGGAGCGCGCCCCCCACGGCGGCGGCTCCCTGAACAGCGTCAATCTTTCCGGTGCCGGCAAAGGGGGCCGGCTCTTCGCTGGCCACGAAGTTGAGACCCACCTCCCCGACCCGAGAGGCCAACGGGATCGCGGTGAAGCCGTTACGTCGCCCGCCGCTCTCCTGGGTGATGGCCAGCGGTATCAGGGCCACGCCGACGGCGATGACCGCCGCGACCGCCAGGATTGCCTGGCGGCGACGGGTCTTGCGGACTATGAGCCAGACGGCCTGGGGGGCGATCAGGAAGGCGGCGAAGTAGTGGGTGCAGACGGCCAAGGCGGAAGCCAAGGCCCACATTGCCAGCGAGCGGCGGCCCGGGCGGTTGAGGGCGCGCGCGAAGAAGAGAAGCGCCACCGTGGAGAAGAGGACCATCAGCGCGTACGAGCGGGCCTCTTGCGAGTACCAGACCAAATAGGGGTTCAGGGCCACGAAAGCCGCCGCCAGGAGAGCGATCAGCCGCCGGTCCACCAACTCGCGCGCGGCGAGGTAGGCCACCGGCACGGTCAGGGTGCCGAAGAGCGCGGACAGCGAGCGCAAGCCGACCTCGCCGGTCCCGAAGACCCTCGACCAACCCCAGCCGAGAACGTAATAGAGAGGCGGGCTGCGCTCCCCGTGGACGACCACCGAGAGCGTGTCGAAGAGGCTCGGATGGAGCACCCGTGCGGCCGTCACCGCTTCGTCGTGATCGAAGCTCTGCCCGTCCAGGGTCGCAAAGCGAACGACGGCCGCCACAGCGATGATGCCCGGCAGCGCGTAGGGCTCCCAGCGGTGCATCGGCGCGACACAATAGTCCCGTGCCCCTCACGCTTCTCGCTGTGCCATCCCACGGAGCACGTAGGGGGTCGCGCCTCAAGCGGCAACGATGACGATTGTCGGGTTTGTGGGCTATACGCCGACAAATCCGACAATCGCGTCCGCGGCGGGCGCCGCCCCGGCCGTGCCCCCTTCCACTCGCCCAGAGGTCAACCCAACGAGAAGCGGGAGGGAAGCCCCGTGTACGCGAGTGGCCGGCGCGCGAAGCACTCCATCGAGTTCCGCGGGACGCGACTATTCTCCGATCATGGGCCCCGCGCGTGGTTTACGGTGCGAGGTGGGCAGGCGACCTCTCCGTCTTCTCTCGGTGGTCACCGCGGCGGCGTTATCGGCAGCCGCGGTGGTCGGCTGCGGAGGGTCCGGCGGGGCTGGCCAAACGAACGCTCACGAGCGCAGCACGACTGAGTCTCGCGGTGGGTCGACAGTCATGGGTGGTCAGAGCCGCCCGAACGTCGTCATCGTCCAAACGGACGATCAGAACGCCACGCCGCTGGGGTTCATGAAGAACGTGCAGCGCTCATTGGCCGACCAAGGCGTGACCTTCACGAACTACATCACCACAACGCCGGAATGCTGTCCGTCACGTGCCAGCCTCCTCACGGGGCAGTACTCCCACAACAACGACGTCTTCGGGGACGACCCGCCGCTTGGCGGCTTTGCCCGGCTCGACGGTTCGAAGACCCTGCCGGTCTGGCTGCAGAGGGCCGGGTATCGAACCGCGCACGTCGGCCGGTACCTGAACCACTACGACGCCCCGACGGCCAACCCCCACCTGATCCCACCCGGCTGGGACGACTGGCAGACGCCGGTCTTCCACACTTCGTTTCAGATGTATGGCTACACCCTCAACCAAAACGGCACGCTCGTTCATTACGGACATGCCCCGAGCGACTACGAGACGACGGTCCTGACCCGCAAGGCGGTCGCCTTCGTTCATCGCAACGCCGGTGGGCGAACACCCTTTTTCCTGAGCGTCGACACTGCGGCCCCTCACGAGGAAGGCGTGCTGGAAGGGAAGCATGCGCCGCGAAATCCACGCCCGGCTCCCCGCGACTATGGGAAGTTCGCAGGGCGCCCATTGCCGCGCCCGCCCTCGTTCAACGAGCCCAACATGGCTGATAAGCCGCCGTTCCTGAAGAAGCCGGCGCTCAACCGCGCCCATATCGCGGTCCTCGCCAACCTCTACCGCAGCCGCCTCGAGAGCCTGTTGGCGGTCGACCGCCTGGTCGGCCGACTCGTCGCGGCCCTGAGGCATGGCGGCCAGCTGGACAACACGCTCTTCATCTTCACCTCCGACAACGGCTTCCTGCTCGGCCAGCACCGCCACCACGGCAAGGTGCTCCCGTATGAAGAGTCGATCAAGGTGCCGATGGTCATGCGCGGCCCGGGCATCCCGCCAGGCGTCACGCGTCGTCAAGTGGTCGGCAACATCGACATCGCGCCGACCGTAGTCGCCGCAACGGGCGCGCAGCCGAACCTGCGGATGGACGGCACCTCGCTGTTGCCGATCGCCCAGCACGCCAAACGGCTAACGCACCGCGACCTGCTGCTCGAACACCTGGTGACACCCAAGTACGTCGGCGTTCGGACTCCCCGCTACGCGTACTTCCGGGATCTCGGATACGGCGCCGACGGCCAGCGCACCTACACCGAGCTCTACAACCTCAGGCGAGATCCCTACGAGCTTCGAAACGTTGCTGGAATTCCCCGCTACTCCGCCATCCAGTCCCGTCTGCAGACCCGCTTGGCCGCCCTCCGCCATTGCGCCGGTGCAAGCTGCCGCGCCAATTGACCGCCGGGCGTCTCGAAGAACCGCACCGTGGGTGCGGCAGAATCGCCGGGTTCTACGCCAGCCGTACCGGGATGCCCGCCTCGCGCAGGTGGTCCTTCGCCTGGCGGACCGTGTAGGTCCCATAGTGGAAGATCGACGCGCAGAGCACCGCGTCGGCTCCGCCCTCGAGGATCCCGTCCGAGAGGTGATCGAGCACGCCCGCACCTCCCGATGCGATCACCGGGACGGTCACGGCATCAGCCACGGCGCGGGTCAGCTCGAGGTCGTAGCCGTCGGCCGTGCCATCGCGGTCCATGCTCGTGAGCAGGATCTCCCCCGCTCCGCGCTCGGTCGCCTCGCGCGCCCAGGCGACCGCCTCGTGGCCCTCGGCCGGATGGCGGCCGCCATGGGTGTACACATCCCAGCGACCGTCCGCGCGCTTCGCGTCTATTGCCACCACCACGCACTGGGAGCCGAACACCTCCGCCAGCTCGCCGATCAGACCCGGACGCTCCAGGGCGGCTGAGTTGATCGAGACCTTGTCCGCGCCCGCGTCGAGCACGGCCTGGGCGTCGGCGGCCGAGCGGATGCCGCCGCCGATCACGAATGGGATGAAGACGTTGTCGGCGGTGCGGCGGGCCAGTTCCGTGATCGTCTCGCGGCGCTCGTGTGAGGCGGTGATGTCGAGGAACACCACCTCGTCCGCGCCCTCGCTGTCGTAACGAGCGGCGAGCTCGACGGGATCGCCTGCGTCGCGCAGGCCGACGAAGTTCGTCCCCTTGACCACCCGCCCGGCATCGACGTCCAGGCACGGGATCACGCGCTTCAGCGCCATGAGGGCTCCACTTATCCCGTGACGGCCTTCTTGACCAGCGTCCGGAGCTCGTTCCGCTCGCCCTCGGTCAGGTTCGCGCGGCGGCCCTTGGACTTGCGCACGAGGTAGCCGATGTTCTCCCGCTCGTGGGGCTCGAGGTTGTCCCAGGCCCGCTTCCCGTGCCCGTAGACCATGCGGGCGGTCTCATACAGCGCGAGCCAGCGGACGTTCTTCGCGCGCGTGAGGAGCTTGGATGTGGTCCCGGCCACTCAGAAGACGTTAGCCGCCGAGGGCGGCTTGGCCCTCGCCTACTGTGAACCGGCCCTCGTACAGTGCGCGGCCGACGATCACGCCCTCGAGGCTCTCGAGCGCCGTCCCCCGCAGCTCGCGCAGATCGTCGAGGGAGCCGACACCGCCCGAGTAGATCAGCGCCACGCCGGCGTCGGCTGCTGTGTGCGCGACCTCCTGGAGCTCGTGCATCCCCGGCCCGGCGAGCGTTCCGTCAACCTCCACGGGCGTGAACACGAAGCGGCGGACGCCCCGCGAGGCCAGGTCCGAGACGGACTCGGCCGGAGTGGCGTGCGTCTCCCGCTCCCATCCCTCCACGGCCACCTGCCCGCGGCGTGCGTCCACGCCGACCACGATCCGCTGGCCGTGGTCGGCCGCAAGTGCCTCGACCAGCTCCGGCTCGGCCAGGGCGGCGGTCCCGAGCACCACCCGATCGGCGCCCGCCTCCAGCGCTGCTGTCACCGCCTCCGCGTCGCGAAGGCCGCCGCCGACCTGCACCG
The DNA here is from genome assembly GCA_963702195.1 of uncultured Actinomycetes bacterium. Lineage (GTDB taxonomy): Bacteria > Actinomycetota > Thermoleophilia > Solirubrobacterales > 70-9 > AC-56. Next base: position 1,843,402 of record OY969725.1, read on the forward strand.
GCACCGCTGCCTTCGCGGCGATGCGCCTCACGTGCTCGAGGTTTTCCGGCTGACCCGAACGCGCCCCGTCGAGATCCACGACGTGGAGGGCGCGCGCACCCTGGTCGAGCCATCGGCGCGCGGCCTCCGCCGGGTCATCGTCGTACACGGTCTCCTGCGCGTAGTCGCCACGAGTTAGGCGAACCGCGTGCCCGTCGCGGATGTCGATCGCCGGATAGAGGATCACGCCGGGACCGACGCGCAGATCTCGGCGAAGTTGGCCAGGACGCGCAGGCCGGCCGCGCTGGACTTCTCGGGATGGAACTGCACCCCGTAGAGCGGCGGGCGCGCGACCGCGCACGCGAAGCGCTCCCCCCACTCGGCTGTTCCCAGCACATCGCCGTCGTCGTCGGGCCGCACCGCGAACGAGTGCACGAAGTAGAAGGGCGTCCCCGACTCCAGGCCCGAGACGAGCTCCGATTCGCGCTCCCACCGAACCGGCTCCCAGCCCATGTGCGGGACCTTCAGCCCCGGCGCCTCGAGCCCCGTCACCTCGCCCCGCAGCACGCCGATGCCGGCGGCGCCGCCGTGCTCGGTGGAGCTCTCGAACAGGAGCTGGAGGCCGAGGCAGATCCCAAGCACCGGGACACCGGCCCGCACCCGGTCGGCGACCAGAGTGTCGAGCCCGGCTTCCCTCACCCGGCTCATCGCGCGCGGAAACGCCCCGACTCCAGGAAGGATCATCCCGTCGGCCTCGCGCGCTGCGACCGGGTCGCCAGTGATGAGGCCCTCCGCCCCGATCCGCTCGAGAGCCTTCTGGACGGACCGCAGGTTCCCCATCCCGTAGTCGAGGACGGCGATTCGCGTCAGGTCAGCGTTCCCTTCGTGCTCGGCACGCCGGCCTCGTCAGGGTCGATCGACACCGCGTCGCGAAGCGCGCGGGCGAATGCCTTGAAGCATGCCTCCACCATGTGGTGCGCGTTGGAGCCGTAGCGATTCCCCACGTGCAGGGTGAGCTTGGCGTTGGTGGCGACCGCGCGGAAGAACTCCTCGGTCAGCTCCGTGTCGAACCCGGCGATCGAGGTGAGCGGGAGCTCGGACTCGAACAGGCAGAGCGGGCGTCCGGAAACGTCCACGGCACAGACGCCGAGCGCTTCGTCCATGGGGATCGCCGCATACCCGAAGCGGCGGATTCCCGCTCGATCCCCGAGCGCCTCGTCCAGCGCCTGACCGAGCGCGATGCCCACGTCCTCGACCGTGTGGTGCGCGCCCGTCCCCAGGTCACCCTTCGCGCTCACCCGCAGGCCGAGCCGGCCGTGGCGGCCGACCGTCTCGAGCATGTGGTCGAAGAAGCCGACCCCGGTCGAGGCCTCGACCTCGCCGCCGTCGAGGTCGACGGCCAGCGAGATCTCGGTCTCGCGGGTCTTGCGGCTGATGTCAGCGGTTCGGGCCATTGCTCAAAGTCCCTGGAAATCGTGGATTGTCGCGGATCACTCCGCGGCGCGAGCCGCGGCCGACTCCGCGTGCACGGGAAAGCCCTCGGCGCGGGCCAGCGCGTCGACGTATGGGGCGAGTGCCGCGGCGGCCGCGCTGGGCAGGCTGACGATCGAGCTGCGCCGCTGAAAGCTCCCCGGGCCGAGCGGCCCTCCGAAGCGAGCCGCGCCGCCCGTCGGCAGCACGTGGTTCGAGCCCGCGACGTAGTCGCCGAAGGCGGCCGCTCCTCCCCTGCCGAGGAACACGCATCCGGCGACGCGGCCCCTCGCGGCGAGCTCGTCCGCGCCCTCGAACATGAGCTCGAGGTGCTCCGGCGCGATCGCGTCGGCGAGCGTGAGCGTCGCCTCGATCCCGGTCGTCCCCACGAGGGCGAGCGGGGCCTGCTGCACGCTCGGGCGCTCGTCCGCCAGCTCGTTTACCACCCGCTCGAGGTGGTCGAGCAGCGCCACGTCCGGTGAGGCGACGACGAGGAAGCCGTCGGCGCTGTGCTCGGCCTGCGCGCACAGGTCGAGCGCGATCCACTCCGGCACCCCCGTCCCGTCCACGACGATCATCAGCTCGCTCGGCCCGGCGACGCCGTCGATGCCGACCGCGCCGGACACGAGGCGCTTTGCCTCGGCGACGTAGCGGTTGCCCGGCCCGGCGATCAGGTCGACGTGGTCGATGGTCTCCGTGCCGTAGGCGAGCGCCGCGATCGCCTGCGCGCCGCCGATCGCGTACACCTCCTCGACGCCCGCGGCGGCGCACGCGGCCAGCACCTGGGCGCTGGGGCGGCCCCGCGCCCCGGCCGGGCTGGCGACGGCCACTCGGCTCACGCCGGCCACGCGCGCGGGGATGCAGCACATGAGGACCGACGACGGGTACGCGGCCCTGCCTCCGGGGGCGTAGATCCCGGCCGCCGCCACCGCGTCGGCGCGAACCTCAACCCGCTGCCCCTCCGGCAGATCGACCGTCGCCGGGCGATCGTGGGTCTCGAGCTCCGCGCGCGCCACCGCGGCGATGTTCCTGGCCGCGAGGCGCAGCGCCTCGCGAACGTCGGCGTCCAGCAGGCCGGGCGCCGCCGCGATCGCGTCCGGGTCCACGCGCCACGAGGTGGGCGCCTCCTCGCCGAGGCGCTCGGCAATCTGCCGGAGCGCCTCATCCCCCCGGTCGCGGACCGAGGCAACGATCTCCGCGACGGCTTCGGCAACCTCCTCCTGCGGCGAGGCGAGCTTCCGCAGCCGGGCGGCAAGCGTCGGCGCGTCGCTCCCGTCCCAGTCGACGCGCTCGATCTTCACCTCGTCGCCTCGCGCATCCTGTCGGCCAGCCGGTCCACCTCGTCGGCACGAAGCTTGTGGGCGACCCGATTCGCGACGAGCCGTGCGGTGCAGGTGGTGATCTCCTCGCGCACCTCGAGCTCGTTCTCGGCCAGCGTCCGCCCGGTGTCCACGAGGTCCACGATCCCGTCAGCCAACCCCACGACGGGCGCGAGCTCCACCGAGCCCTTCACCTCGATCACCTCGGCTTGCCGGCCGGACTCCTGGAACCAGCGCTCGGCGGCCCGCGGGTACTTCGTCGCGATCCGCATCGCCCCGAGGCGCCGCTCGGCCTCGTCGAGGGCATCGTCGCCCCGCCGCGCCGCGAGGACCAACCGGCAGGTCCCGTAGCGAAGGTCGAGCAGCTCGTAGACGGCGCGGTCCCGCTGCTCGAGGAGGACGTCCTTGCCGGTGATGCCGAGGTCGGCGGCCCCTGCCTCGACGTAGGTCGGCACGTCGGATGGCCTCATCGTCACGAGCATCAAGTCGTCGATTTCGAAGACGAGCGACCGCGAGTCCGAGCGCAAGCTGCTCGTGTCGACCCCGATCCGGTCGAGCAGGTCCAGGCTGCCATCGAACAGCGCCCCGCGGGGGAGCGCCAGCTTCAGCCCTCCGTCGCCGCGGGCGCGGCTCGCAGAGACCTCGCCGAGCCTCATGTCCGCTCCTCCCGCGCGCCCGAGGTCGCGAGCCGCTCCTCCTCGGCCTGGGCGATGTGCACGCGCTCCAAGTACAGCGCGAACCCGACTGCCGGAAGGGGGCGCCCGAAGCGGCCCATCAGCTCGTCATACCGCCCACCGCCGCCGAGGACGTGGCCGAGCGCGGGGTCGTAGACCTCGAGGATCGCGCCCGTGTAGTAGCCGAGGTCGCGGAGCAGGCCGAGGTCGAGGTTGATTCGAGGGCCGACCCCCCTTGCCTCTGCGGCCCGGAAGGTCGCGGAGAGGCGCTCGGTCGCGCGTTCTACGGCGGCGCCCCCGAGCTGGCGCGCCTCCTCGAGGACCTCGGAGCCGCCGCGCAGGTTGGGCAGGCGCAGCAGCGTCTCGCGCGCCTCGGGCCCGACGCCCAGCGCGTCGACCTCGTCCTCGAGTCCGACGAGATCGTGGGTCGCCAGGAGCTCGAGGATGCGCTCCCTCCGGTCCTCGGCCACCTCGAGCTCGGCCAGGAGCTGCCGGTAGAGATCCGCGTCGCCCAGCCCGATCATCGCCCTCGTCAGCCCGACCGCGTCGAGGGCGGCGCTCAGCACCTCGATGACCTCGGCGGTTCCGCCGGGCGCGTCCGCGCCCACCAGCTCAACACCCGCCTGCCCGAACTCGCGCATCTGCCCGCGCTGCGGGCGCACCGCCCGGTAGGCGTTCGCGAAGTAGGCGAGGCGGAACGGCGGCTCGGCGCCAGCGAGGTGGGTTGCCACCAGGCGCGCGATCGGGATCGTCATATCGGTGCGCATCGCGAGGAGCTCGCCATCGGCGTCGAAGAACCGGTACGCGCTTGGCGCGCCGCGCTCGTCGCCGCGCGCGAGCACCTCGTCGTACTCGATCGTGGGGGTCGCGACCTCGCCGTAGCCGAAGCGCTCGAACACGGCCGCGAGCGCGCCCTGCATGCGGCGCAGCTCCCGCATCTCGGCGGGCAGCACGTCCCTCGTGCCTGGGGGGATCCGGTGGATCATCGGCGCCACCTTAGAGACTCCACCCGGGCGCCCGTGCGTGAATCGTGCCGGTGACGGCGCCTACGCGGGGACGGGCTCCGCGCCGACGCGCTCGATCCGCGCGCCCAGGTCCCGCAGCCGCAGGTCGATGCGCTCGTACCCGCGGTCGATCTGGATGATGTTGCCGATCTCCGACGTCCCCTCCGCGGCCAGCGCCGCGATGAGGATCGCCATCCCGGCCCGGATGTCCGGGCTGTCGACGCGCTCACCGTGAAGACGGCTCGGACCGTAGACGATCGCCCTATGGGGATCGCACAGGATGATCCGAGCGCCCATCGCGACCAGCTTGTCCACGAAGAACAGCCGGTTCTCGAACATCTTCTCGAAGATCAGGATCTGCCCCTCGGCCTGGGTGGCGAGCGCGAGGGCGATCGAGGTCAGGTCGGCAGGGAAGGCCGGCCATGGCCCGTCCTCGACCTTGGGGGTGGCGTCGCCCACGTCCGCCCTCACCTGAAGCACCTGCTCGGGCGGGACGAGCACGTCGTTGCCCTCGACGTGGGACGTGAGGCCCAGTCGCTGGAACTGGCGGCGGATCATCATGAGGTCGTTCGGGTCCGCCTCGCGGATGCACAGCTCGCCTCGCGTGGCGGCGGCGAGGGCCATGAAGCTCGCCACCTCGATGTGGTCGGCGCAGATCCGGTGCTCGGCGCCGCCCAACCTGTCGCGGCCGTGCACGGTCATCACGTTGGAGCCGACGCCGTCGATACCCGCCCCCATCTTGATCAGCAGCCGGGCGAGGTCCTGGACGTGCGGCTCGCAGGCCGCGTTGCCAATTGTGGTCGGCCCGGGTGTGAGCGCCGCCGCCATCAGCGCGTTCTCCGTCGCCATCACCGACGGCTCGTCCATGAAGATCCCGCAGGGCGCAAGGCCGCCATTCGGAGCCGACAGCTCGATCCAGCGATCCCCGTCCACCTGCGCGCCCATGTCGGCGAACGCGTCCAGGTGCGGGTCGAGGCGCCTGCGGCCGATGAAGTCCCCCCCGGGCGGGGGCATGCGGACCTCGCCGAAGCGGGCCAGCAGAGGGCCGGCGAGCAGGAACGAAGCACGGATGCGCGCCGCGAGCTCCTCGTCGACGCTTGTGTCGGAAACGGAATCCGCCTGGAGGCGAAGCTCGTTCTGGGCGCTCCAGTTGACCTTCACGCCCAACCCCTCGAGCAGCGCGACCTGGCTCTCCGTGTCGCGGATTCGCGGGACGTTCGTGAGCACCACCTCCTCGTCCGTGAGCAGGCAGGCAGCGAGGATCGGGAGCGCCGCGTTCTTGTTGCCGGCCGCGGTGATCTCCCCGGAGAGCGGCGTTCCGCCCTGGATGACGAACTTCTCCATCGGTCGCGGCTAGGGTAACAACGGGTTATGGCGGCACCAACGCGTGACGATGCGTGGGCTCTCGTGTGCGAATGGATCGAGTCCGATTCGCTCCGAAAGCATGTTCTCGGCGTCGAGGCATGCATGCGCGCCTACGCCCGGCGCGACGGCGAGGACGAGGAGACGTGGGCGATCACGGGCCTCGTTCACGACCTCGACTACGAGCGCTATCCGGATCTCGACACCGGCCACCCCCGTTATGCCCTGAAGGAGCTCGAGGCGCGCGGCTATCCGCCGGACGTCATCGAGGCGGTCGCGGGCCATGCCGACTTCATGGGCGTCCCCCGCACCACCCGGCTCGCGAAGACCCTCTACGGAGTCGACGAGCTATCGGGCTTCGTGGCCGCGTGCGCGTTGGTTCGCCCCACGGGCCTCGAGGGGATGAAGCCGAAGTCGGTCCGCAAGAAGCTGAAGCAACCCTCCTTCGCGGCGAAGGTCGACCGCGGCCAGATCCAGCGGGCGGTCGAGGAGCTCGGGGTCGACGAGACCGAGCACATCCAGCTGGTGATCGACGCCCTGGCCGAGAACGCGTCGGAGCTCGGCCTCGAGCCACAGACGTCCGAGCCGCGGTAACCGCCGGCGGTCAGCAGGCGAACCTAGGCCTGCCGCAAAGGCGAGTTCCGGCCGGGGCGCGTTGTGGTAGACCTCACGCGTCACAGCCAGGAAGGAGAGTTGATGCGCGCCAATCGGGTGTGGGTTGCAGGGTCGGTGATGGCGTTGGCGATCACCGCGACGGTCCTTCTCGGGGGCTCGGCCACCGCGCGCTCCAGGCGGGCGCTGCCGCAGAGCTCCCCGACCTGGGCACGAGCGAGCAACCTCGAGCGCCATGCCGCCGGCAAGGTGAGCTTCTCCCTGGTCCTCCCGTGGCGCAATGCCGGCGAGCTCGGGCGCTTCGACAACGCCGTCGCGAACCCGTCAAGCTCGCGGTACGCGCACTACCTCTCGCCGTCGGCCTTCCGCGCGCGCTTCGCTCCCAGCTCGGCTGCCGTCAGCACGGCCAAGCGGTGGCTTCGCGCCCACGGCTTCCGGGTCACCGGTGACTCGGCGAGCGGCATCCTGGTGAGCGCGTCCGGGACGGTCGGCCAGGCGGAGCGCGCCTTCAGCACCCGCCTCAACGTGTACCGGCACGCGGGCGATGATCTCCGGGCACCGGCGAACCCGGTGTCGCTCCCGGCGGGGCTCGCCTCCACGGCGACGGGCGTCATCGGCCTCGATCAGACGATTGCCCATCCGGCGGCACCTCCCCCGCCCGCATTCGTCAATGCTCCGCCCTGCTCCCGGAGCTGGGGCGAGAAGGTCGCGTACAGCAAGCCGACCGCGTATGGCCAGACGCAGCCGTTTGCCACCTGCGGATACAGGCCGGCCCAGCTGCGAGGTGCGTACGGACTGAACCGCCCGGCGGTCGAGAAGGACGACGGCTCGGGGCAGAAGGTCGCGATCCTCGACGCGTTCGCCGCGCCGACGATGAACGCCGACGTCCAGGAGTACAGCCGGCGCCACGGCCTGCCGCCCGCGAAGTTCTCGCAGAAGGTCTTCCACGGCTGCAAGGTCGCCTGCGACCCCGGAAACCAGCAGGGCTGGTACGGCGAGGAGACGCTCGACGTCGAGGCCGTCCACACGATGGCCCCCGGCGCGCACATCAAGTACATCGGTGCCGCGGACCCGGGCCCCGGGCTGACCAAGGCCCTCGCCTACGCGGTCGACCACAAGGTCGCCGCGATCGCGACCAACTCGTACGGCTACGCGGGAGAGGACATTCCGAAGCCGGTGATCCAGACGCAGCAGCAGATCTTCCAGCAGGCGGTCAGCGAGGGCATGGGACTCTACTTCTCGTCCGGCGACGACGGCGACGAGAAGGCGACGCTCGGCCATACGTCGGCTGATTTCCCGGCCTCGAGCCCCGACGTGACCGCCGTGGGCGGCACCACGCTCGGCGTCGGGCCCACCAACAACTACCGGTTCGAGGTGGGCTGGGGCACGATGGTCACGGGCCAGGCCGGCAATCGCTGGAGCCCGCGGCCACCCGGTGACTTCCTCTACGGATCCGGCGGCGGCACCAGCAGGCTCTTCGGCGAGCCGGGCTACCAGCGCAAGGTCGTGCCCAGCTCGCTCGCGCGCCGGTACGGAGGCGTGGGCCGCGTCGTGCCGGACATCTCAATGGACGGCGACCCGAACTCAGGGATCCTGGTCGGCGAGACCCAGGCGTTCCCGGGCGGCGTTGTCAGGTACGGCGAGTACCGCATCGGCGGCACCAGCCTGTCCTCGCCGCTGATCGCGGGATACATGGCGGTCGCCGACCAGCGAGCCGGCTTCGACCACGGGTTCGTCAACCCGGCGCTCTACCGGCTGAGCGGCACAAGGGCAATCCGCGACGTCCGGCCCTCGCCGACGCAGATCGCGGTCGTGCGAAACGACTTCAACAACGGAGTCGACAAGACCGACGGGGTTTCGACGACTCTCAGGAGCGCCGACCTCGACGGCACGCTGCACACGACGAAGGGTTACGACGACGTCACCGGCCTGGGGGGCCCGGGTGCCGCTCGCCTCTTGAAGGCGCTCGGGAAGTAACTCCCGGAGGCGGCCGCTGCGCTCTACCGCCAGCGGCCGCCGGCCTTCGCCCACTCGAACAGGTGGTCGACGGAGCAGAAGTCGTCCGGGATCCGGTTCTCGCCTCGATGGCGAACAAGAAGCACGTGGACGTCCCCCAACTCCCGCCCGCAGTGCGCGCAGGTGCGGGGGGCGCTCCCGGTAGCGGGCGGCTCGTCGAGCTCACCGGCCTCCCAGTGCGGGCCCTGGATCGTCCACGGGACAACGTGCTCGAGGCGGCAGAAGGTGGCACGGCGATCGCCCGCCGGCTCATAGAGGCGGAATCCGTCGTCCTCCTCGACGCTCATCCCGCACCAGGTGCAGCTCTCGGCAGCCATTCCCCTAAGTAATACCCTCGCGCGGCGATGGCGGGCGTCCAGATAGTCGCGCTCGAGGGCGACCAGACCGGCCAGGAGCTCCTGGAGCAGGCTCTCCGCGTCCTCGATCCCGACGTGCTCGGTATCGGGGTCGAGATCACGCGCTTCGACCTCTCGCTCGAGAACCGGCGCCGGACTCAGAACGCCGTCTGCAGGGAGGCGGCGGCCGCCATGCGTATGGCCGGGCTCGGCCTGAAGGCTGCGACGATCACGCCGGAGGGAGCGGACGACGTCGGCAGCCCCAACCGCATCCTGCGCGAGGAGATCGACGGCAAGGTGATCATGCGGACCGGGCGCCGGATCCCGGGGGTCACGCCGATCGGCGGGGTGCATCATCCGATCGCGGTGTGCCGGATGGCGGTCGGCGACGCCTACGGCGCCCAGCAATGGCGCGAGGCCGCAGATGGCGACGAGCTCGCGCACCGCACCGAGACCATCAGGCGCTCGAACTGCGCCGCGGTCGCCGAATACGCTTTCCGCGCGGCGGCGAACCTCGGCGGCCGCGTGTACGGCGGGCCGAAGTGGACGGTGAGCCCGATCTACGAGGGGATGCTGAAGGAGGAGATGGACGTCGCCGCCGAGCGGCACCCGGACATCGAATATGAGCCGGTGCTGATCGACGCCACGCTGGCCGGACTGGTCAGCGGCGCCGCGACCGAGCCCCTTGTCATCCCCTGCCTGAATCGCGACGGGGACCTGCTGTCCGACCTCGTGCTGCCGCTATTCGGGTCGATCGCCGGCGCCGAGTCCGTTCTCCTGGCGCTCGACGACGAGCTGCGGACGACGGTCGCGATGGCCGAAGCCCCGCACGGGACCGCCCCGGCGCTGGAGGGCAAGGACCTCGCCAACCCGATGGGAATGATCCTCGCAGCGGCCGCCCTCCTCCACCACGCGGGCGAGGCCGGCTCCGAGGACGCGCGTCGTTGCTCGAGGGCCGTCCATCAGGCGGTGCTCAGGGCGACCGCGGCCGGCGTGCGGACACCGGACCTCGGCGGGCATGCCGGGACGACCGAGTTCACCGACGAGGTCATCCGGCGGGTCCGCCTGGCACTCGGGACCTGAGCGAAGGCCGGAGGACTAGACCGAGCTGCCCGGAGCCGGAGGCGCGCCGCCCCCGGCGCCCACCCGCCGCCACTGGACGATCTTGCCGTCGCGGATCACGAACGAGGTCTTGGCGATGCCGCCGGTGCCGGGACCGCAGACTCCCGGGCCCGGCCGCTCCGTGAGCCGGAACGTCGCGGTGGTGAACGCGCCCGCCGAGTCGGCGCGGATCAGGCGGGCGCCGCACGGGAGCGACTCGTTGAAGTGCCGTGCCTCGTCGACTGTCCGAATGTGCGCCAGGATCGGTCCGTTCTCGGCGACGCTCGGGATCGCGAAGTACCTCGAGGCCGCGTCGACGTTCCCGTGGCGAAGCGCGGTGACCCACCCGTCGATGACCTTGACGTCGGCCGGGTTGGCGTCACCCGCGACCGCGGTCGAGGTGGTGGCATTCGGCGAGCCGCCACCGCAGGCGGACAGGGCGAGTAGGGAGAGAGCGATCAATGCACCAGCGGCCCACTTGGCCATCAGGTCAGTATGGCCACCCAATCGAGCACTCAGCCGGCCGCGGTGCGGAGCCCTCGCTCGTCGAGCCAGGCGGCGTGCTGGCGCCCAAGCTCATCCACGGGGTCGTCGCCCTCGACCAGCTCGCCGAGGAGCGCTCCCCAGTCGGCCTCGGCGCGAAGCGTCGTCGCCACCTGGAACAGCAGGCCCTCCATGCGCCGCAGGAGGAGCGCCTCGGGCGGCAGGGTCATCTGCCGCATCTGCTGCATGAGCTCGGCGTTTCGCTGCTCGCGGAGGGCCGCGCTGCCGCGCCATGCGTCCTCGGGATCGAAGCGATGAGGACCGTCGGTCCGAAGCCACCAGGACACGGCCCGCATGTGCTCCATCAGGAGCAAGCCGTTCCAATCGATGGCTTCCGGCAAATAGCCCAGGCCGCGCAGCGTCTCCACGAGCGCGTCCTCGTCGCCCTCGCGGATCGCCGCGAAGATGGCGGCCTCGCGCTTCAGGTACCCACGAGGAAGGCTCCGGAGCATCCCGAAGTCGATGAACGCGACCCGCCCGTCGTCGCAGAGCAGGTAGTTCCCGGGGTGCGGATCGCCGAGCGCGAGGTCGAGCTCGCGGGCGGTCCCGTAGAAGAAGCGATAGACGATCTCGGCGTAGCGGTCGCGGATCTCATCCGGCTCGGAGCCGACCGCGGCAAAGTCGATGCCGTCGACCCACTCGCTGACGAGCACGCGCCGGCGGCTGAGCTGCGTGTCGACCGCCGGAACGGTGATGAACGGGTGACCGCGCCAGAACCTGGCCACGGTCCGGTGGCTGGACGCCTCGAGCTCGTAGTCGCACTCCGCAGAGACCCGTTCGCTCAGCTCGGCGAGCACCGGCTTGACGTCGAGCCCCGGCATCAGCCGGCGCATCAGCGGCGCGAGCATGCGCACGTTTCGCATGTCCGACTCCACCGCCTCGCCGATTCCGGGGTACTGCACCTTCACGGCGACCTCTTTCCCGTCGACGGTGCGCCCGCGATAGACCTGGCCGATGCTCGCCGCGGCCGCGGGCTCCGGGTCGATCGAGTCGAGGACGCGCTCGGGATCGTCGTCCCACTCGGCGGCCATGACCTTCCGCATCTCCTTCCAGCTCACCGCCGGGACGTCGTCGCGAAGCGACGCCAGGCGCTGCTGCACGTGCGCCGCCTGGTCGGAGTCGAGTCCCGGGAACTCGACCGTGGACAGCACCTGGCCGGCCTTCATCGCGGCACCGCGCATCGTCGCGAGCTGATCGACCAGCGAGTCGAATGTGGCCACGAACCGATCGCCGCGCCGGCGGCGCTGCTCTTCGTCGGTGCCGCGCCCATCGACGCGATCGCCGGCCCAGCGGGCGGCGCCGCCGGCGGCCACCCGCCCCAGGCGCAGGGTGCGCGCGGCGCGGCTGCGCGTCGGGCCGCGTTGCTCACGATTTGCCATCGACCTCAAGTCTGGCAACCCCAGCCAACACGCCCTCGGGCCCGCCGTAATATCGCCTGGCGTGAGTGATCCCCTGAACGAACGCGACGAACTCGCGGAGGCGCTCGCGGTCGCCGCCGAGGAGGCGCAGCGTTACCTGCGGGACATCGACTCGCGTCCGGTCGTGGATCGCGGTGCCGAGGAGATCGTTCACGGCTGGGCCGATCCGATGCCGGAGGACGGACAGGGCAGCCTCGCCGCGGTTCGCGAGCTGGCGGAGCGCGGGCAGCGGGCCGCGACACGGTCGAGCGGGCCGCGCTTCTTCCACTTCGTGATTGGCGGCGGCACGCCGGCGGCTCTCGGAGCGGACTGGCTGGCCTCAACCTACGACCAGGTCGCCTTCGGCTGGGCCTCCTCTCCGATGGCGGCGCGGCTCGAGCAGGTGGCCGTCGACTGGCTGCGCCAGCTCTTCGAGCTCCCCGAGGAGTTCGGGGGTGTGCTGACGAGCGGAGCGACGATGGGGAACTTCGCCGCCCTGGCCGCCGCTCGCAGCTGGTGGGCCGAGCAGCAGGGCGTCGATGTGGACGACTTCGGCCTGTCGTCGCTGCCGGCGCCCCCGATCCTCACCAGCGGCTACATCCACCCCAGCGCGGTCCAGGCGATTGGCATGCTCGGGATGGGCCAGGGCAGCGTCGAGCGCTTCGCTCGCGACGCGGCCGGACGCCTCGACACGGAAGGGCTGGAGGCCCGGCTACGGGAGCTCGACGGCCCGGCAATCGTCGTCGCGAACGCCGGCGAGGTCAACGCGGGCGACTTCGACCCGATCGACCGGATGGCCGACCTTGCATCGGAGCATGGCGCGTGGTTGCACGTGGACGGAGCCTTCGGCCTCTTTGCGCGCCTCGCTCCTGCGGTCAGCCATCTGGGGGCGGGAATCGAGCGCGCGGACTCGGTGATCGCCGACGGGCACAAGTGGCTGAACGTGCCGTACGACTGCGGCTTCGCCTTCGTTCGCGACACCGCCAGGCTCTCGCGAACGTTCAACGTCGGCGCTCCCTACCTTCCGTCCCCCGACGACCCGCGGCCGAATCCTGGGTTCCTCGCCCCGGAGAACTCGCGCCGGGCGCGGGCCCTCGCGATCTGGGCGACGCTCCGGGCCTACGGCCGCACCGGCTACCGGGGGATGGTCGAGCGCCACATCGCGCTTGCCTCCCATCTGGCGGAGCGGATCGACGCCGAGCCGCTGCTCGAGCGCCTCGCCGAGGCACAGCTCAACATCGTCTGCTTCCGCGCCCGCCCTGAAGGCATGGCGGAGGAGGAGCTCGACGCCCTCAACCGCGATCTCGGCGAGGCGCTCCTGCGCGACGGGCGCGTGTTCGCCGGCACCACGACGTACGAGGGCAGAGTGGCCTTCCGGCCGGCGATCGTCAACTGGCGCACTCAAACGGGCGACGTCGACCTGCTCGTCGACGTGCTGCTCGAGCTGCTGGAGGACAGGCTGAGCCGCGCTTGATTTCCGCCGCTCGATGTACGAACATGTGTTCGTATGTCTCGAAACGGCGTCGAAACCATCATCGCGTGCGCGCTGATCCCGCGGTTCACCCTGCTGGCGGTCCTCGGCGGGCGCAGGGAGCTTCTTCTCCAGGCAATGGCGCTGGCGCCGGAGCCAGGCGGCCCGCAGGTGATCGGGGAGGCGTCGGGGCCGGCGGAGGCATTCGGCGTGCGCGCCGGGATGCGGCTCGGCGAGGCGCTGGCCCGGTGTCCTGAGCTGACCCTGGTGCCGCCGGACCCGGAGCGGGCGGAGGCGGCCTTCCAGGACGCGCTCCGTCGCCTGGAGGGAATCGGCGCGGAGGTCGAGCCGGGACGGCCCGGGGAGGCGTTCTTCGAGGCCGGAGGGCTGCGCGGGCTCTACGGCAGCATCGACGGTGCGCTGCGGAGGGCGCGGGACGCAATCGGCCCGCCGATCAGGCTGGGCGCCGGGCGGACGCGGCTGTGCGCCTACGCGGCGGCGCGCAGGGCGCGGCCACGGCGCGCGCCGGTGGTCGTACCCGACGCGATGACACGCTCCTTCCTTGCGCCGTTGCCGGTCGGCCTCCTCCGCGAGCGGCTGGACGACGAATGGGGCCGGGCAGATATCCCGGACAAGCTCGAACGTCTCGGGGTCGACAGCCTCGGACAGCTGGCGGCGCTTCCCGATCCCGCGATCGCCGATCGCTTCGGGCGGCTGGGGCTGAGGACGCTGCGAATGGCGCGGGGCGAGGAGGTGCCCCTTCGGCCTCGCCGTGTCCACGAGAGCCTGGTCGAGGGGCTCGAGCTCGGCGAGGCGATCTCGGGGCCGCAGCTGGAGCGAGTCGTCGCGTTGCTGGTCGATCGCCTGCTCGCCAACCCGGCACGCCGGGGACGCAGCCTGCGACGCCTGCGGCTGGCGGCGCGGCTGGCCGGAGGGGGCGGCTGGCGGAACGAGGCGGCGCTCCGGCAGGCGAGTGCCGACCACGAGCGCCTGCTCCTGGCGCTGCAGTCGAAGCTCGACGGGATTCCCGGTCCCGTGGCCTCGCTGACGCTGCGCGCGCTGGAGACGGGCCCGCCGGCGGGCGATCAGTCGGAGCTCGACTCCCAGGCGGCCGAGAGCCGTCGGCGGCGGCTCGCCGAGGCGGTGCGACAGGTCCGCGCGATCGCCGGCAAGGACGCCGTGCTGCGGGTCCTCGACGCCGACGTCGACTCGCGGGTGCCCGAGCGGCGCTCGCTGCTCACTCCATACCAGGAGGCCGAGTGAGTCAGTCCGTCTACAGGCCACAGCCGGTGCCGGTGAGGAGGGGCGCGGGCGGCGAGCCGGCGGCCGTCGACTCGGTGGCCGTAGAGGCTGTCCGTGAGGAATGGCTGGTCGAGGACCGCTGGTGGACGCCCAAGCCCCTTCGCCGGCGCTACTTCGAGCTCGTCCTCGCCGACGGACGCAACGTCGTGGTCTTTAGCGAGGGCGGCCATTGGCTCCTGCAACGCGCATGAGCTACGTCGAGCTGCACTGCCACTCCGCCTACTCCTTCGGGGATGGAGCGTCGGCGCCCGAGGAGCTCGCGCACCGGGCGGCGGAGCTTGGATACGAGGCGCTCGCGATCACCGACCACGACGGGGTCTGGGGAGCGATGGAGTTCGCGCAGGCCTGCACCGCGTTCGGGGTGCGGCCGATCGTGGGAGCGGAGATGACAATCACTCCGGCTACATCCTCCGCTTCGCGTCCGGCCTCGCCGGGTCTCGCAGGGTCCTTCCACGTGACCCTGCTGGTGGAGAACGCCGACGGCTGGCGGAACCTCTGCCGGCTGATCACCGAGGCGCACGCGGGCACTCGTCCTCATCCAGACCGGAAGTCCCTTTCCCCCTCCCTCTCGCTCGACGCGCTCACCGAGCGGGCCGAGGGGCTCGTGTGCCTCTCGGGATGTGCGCGAGAGGGGGCGCTTGCGGCCCACTTCGAGCGCTCCGGCGGCCGGCCGACGGCCGCCGACGCCGCGGCGGCGATGGCGGTTGGGGGGCGGCTCGCGGCCGCGTTCGGGCGGGAGCGGTTCCGGGTGGAGTTGCAGCGGCCGTTCTGGCGCCACGACCGGGCGCGGAATCGGTGGCTGGCCGGGCTCGCCGAGCGGCTGGGTGTGACCTGCGTGGCCACCGGCGACATCCACATGCACGACGCCTCCCGGGCGGCGCTCCAGGACGTGCTGTGCGCCGTTCGGCTGGGCGGGACGCTCGAGGAGACGGAGCCGCGGCGGCGCGGGAACGGGATGGCTTATCTGGCCTCCCCCGCGGAGAAGGCTGCCCGCTTCGACGAACATCCGGACGCCGTCGCGGAGAGCGGGCGGCTCGCGGAGCGGCTCGGCTTCGACCTGACGCGGGATCTCGGATACCGGTATCCCGGGTCGGAGGATCCGGGCGCGGATCGAAAGCTCGCCGAGATCTGCGGGACGCGGCTGGAGCAACGGTACGCGGACGAGTCCGAGCGCGAGGAGGCCCGCCGGCGATTGGACGAGGAGCTCCAGCTGATCCGCAAGCTCGAGCTGTCGGGCTTTCTGCTCCTCCACTTCGACATCCTCGAGCTGGCGCGAGAGGTCGCGACCGAGGTGCGCGGGCCGGATTCGGCGCGCTCGCTGCTTCCCCCGGGGCGGGGGCGCGGCTCCAGCGTCAGCTCGCTGGTCTGCTACCTGACCGGGCTCTCGCACGTGGATCCGGTGCGCAACGGGCTATTCCTGGGGCGCTTTCTCAACGAGGAGATCTCGGAGGCGCCGGACATCGATCTGGACTTCCCCCGCGACATCCGCGAGAAGCTGATTCCGCGGGTGCACGAGCGCTACGGCAGGGATCGCTCGGCGCTCGTGGCGGCGTTCGCGTGCTACCGGTCCCGGGCGGCCGTTCGAGACTTCGGCAAGGCGCTGGGGCTGCCCGCGGGCGAGATCGAGCGGGTGGCGAGAACCGTCGAGATGTACGACCGGCCGGAATCGGTGGAGGAGGACATGGCGGCGGCGATCGGCACGGACAGGGCGACCTCCGGGCGCTGGCGGGCGCTGGCGCGGCTGGCTCACGAGGCGTGGGGGCTGCCGCGCCACGCCTCCCAGCACCCCGGCGGGATGGTGATCTCCACCCGTCCGCTGATCGACATCTGCCCGGTGCAGCCGGCGGCGATGGAGGGGCGCCAACTGGTGCAGTGGGACAAGGACTCGTGCTCGGACGGCGGCTTTTTGAAAATCGACCTGCTGGGGCTGGGGATGCTCTCGGCGGTCGAGCGGGCGGTGGACGAGATCGCGCGCACCCGTGGCGAGAGGATCGACCTCTCGCGGATCCCGATGGACGATCCCGAGACGTTCCGGGCGATCCGCGCGGCCGACACGACCGGCGCCTTTCAGATCGAGAGCCGGGCGCAGATGCAGATGCTGCCGCGCACCCTCCCGGAGTCGATCGACGATCTGACCGTGCAGGTGGCGCTGGTGCGCCCCGGACCGATCCAGGGCGGCGCAGTGCACCCGTACCTGGAGCGGCGGATGCGGCTGCGATCCGAGCCCGGATACCGGGTCCCGTACGAGCATCCGTCCCTGGAATCGATCCTCGAGGACACCCTGGGGACGATCGTCTTCCAGGAGCAGGTGATCCAGGTGGCGATGGCGCTGGCCGGGTTTGCCGCCGGCGAAGCGGAGGGGTTGCGCCGTGCGATGAGCAGAAAGCGCTCTGAGCAGGCAATTCTGGCCTACCAGGACAAGTTCATCAACGGCGCGATGGAGCGCGGCGCGAGCCGGGAGGTTGGTGAGCGCGTGTTCGAGCAGATCCTCGGGTTCTCCGGGTTCGGGTTTCCCAAGGCCCACGCGGTGGCCTTCGGCCTGCTCGCCTACCAGTCGACCTGGCTACGGGTGCACTACGGGCCCGAGTTCCTCTGCGCTCTCCTCAATGAGCAGCCGATGGGATTCTACCCCCCCGACGCGCTGGTGCACGAGGCGCAGCGTCGCGGGACCGAGGTGCGGACGCCGGACGTGATCCGGAGCGACGTCGAGTGCACCGTCGAGGGCTCAGCGGTTCGTATCGGCCTGGGTTACATAACCGGACTGCGGGCCGACGAGGCGCGTGTTCTTGTCGACGAGCGCGAGCGCGGTGGCCCCTACCAGGGGCTCGCCGACCTGGCTTCGCGGTCGGGCATGGGGCCGGATGGGCTCGAGCGGCTGGCCTGGGCCGGAGCATGTGAGGGGATCGGCGGCGGCGATGAGCTGCGCCGCCGCCAGGACCTCTGGCAGCTGGGCGTCGCAAATGGCGCTCAGCGACTCGGCGGCGGCTCGACCGCGGAACGGGCCGTACCGTCGATCCAGCTCTCCCTCCCCCTCCCCATTCCCGCAGCGCCGACGCTGCGAGAGCTCGATTCGTGGGAGCGGCTGCTGGCCGACTACTCGTCGACGGGCATCGCCATCGCCGAGCATCCCATGACGCTGATCCGGCCCGGACTGGACGAGAACCTGGTCACGAGCCGGGATCTGGGCGACCTCGCGGACGGGGCCTTCGTACGCGTTCCCGGGATGGTCGTCGCTCGCCAGCGGCCCGCGACGGCCAACGGTGTCGTCTTCATGCTCCTGGAGGACGAGGTGGGGACGGTCAACATCGTCGTGCCGCCGCCGGTGTACAAGCGCCATCGCCTGGCGGTCAGGACGGCCTCCTTCGCCCGGGTGGACGGCAAGCTCGAGCGTCGGGACAGGGTCATGAACGTGGTCGCGCGCTCGATCCATCCCCTGGCAACGCCCGACCAGCCCGCCACCAAGGTCCGCCACATCGAGCCCCCCACCGAACGAGAGACCGGACGGCGCGGACGCGACGCCGGCGTCGCGGCCGATCCGAGGACCGCCGAGCTGGCGGCGGTCGCACCGGCCGCCCACAGCTTCGGGCGCAGGGGCCGTTGATGGCTTGTGCGAGCCGTTTCCAGCCACCGCGAGCGCCCGCTTGCAATATGGCTTGCAGAACATATGTTCCGTCCGAGGCCGTTCGTAGATTGCCGGCCATGTTCCACGGGCGCAATGATCTTGGCCAACGAGTTGTCGACGGTGTCGACCTCGTGATCGACTTCGCCACGCTTGGCGAATACGGCCTTGAGCTAACCAGCGCGGAGGGGCCCGCTCGCCAGCGGACCGACCGGCATCCCAGACCCGATCGCCGGCCCGGATGGGAGGCGCCGGCGAGCGCCCGCCGCAGCGCCTGTGGGGCAGCGCGCGAGACCGCGACCCGGCCGACGACAACGGGCGACCACCACGAGTGGCGCTTCCCGGGCTCGCGGCCCTCGCGTGCGAACTTCCGCGCCGCGCTCGAGCGCTACGCGGCGTAGGCAAGGCTTCCGCGCAGCGGACGCATCGCTGCGCGGAGCAAACGCCCCCCAGCAACGCGAAAGCCGCCCAATTGGGCGGCTTTCGTAATCAAAGACCGGCGGCGACCTACTCTCCCAGGCGGTTGCCCGCCAAGTACCATCGGCGCTGAGGGGCTTAACGGCTCTGTTCGGAATGGGAAGAGGTGTTTCCCCCTCGCTATGACCACCGAAATCAAGCGGGACCCAGCCCCGGCGAGGCTTGAAAACTGCACGCATGCCAAAAAGGAAGATAAATACCGTCAAGACCTCGCCGCATTAGTACCGGTCTGCTGAGCGCGTTGCCGCGCTTGCACAGCCGGCCTATCGACCTGGTGATCTACCAGGCGGCTTACTCCCTCAAGGGGATGGGAGAGCTCATCTCGAGGTTGGCTTCCCGCTTAGATGCTTTCAGCGGTTATCCAGTCCGCACGTAGCTAACCTGCGATGCCCTTGGCAGGACAACAGATACACCAGAG
>OY969725.1:1867500-3311769 GCA_963702195.1 uncultured Actinomycetes bacterium
GCGCTTGCCGACCTGGAGCACCTTCCCATCGAGATCGCCGATGGGCACGTCGAGCCTGCCTCCGTCGAGCGTCTGACCGTCTACCTTCACGCCACCCTGGCCGAGCAGGCGGCGCGCCTCGCTCGTGCTCACGCCGAACGCCTCCGCGATCAACGCCGGCACGTGGACCACTCCACCGTCACCGGGCTCCGCAGCGATCTCGGGAACGTCCTCCGGCACCTCGCGGCGCACGTGCAGCTGGTCGAAGCGCTCCTCGGCATCCCTCGCCGCCTCGTCGTCGTGAAACCGCGACACGAGCTGGCGGGCGAGCTCCCGCTTTGCCTCGCCTGGATGGCGCCCCTCGTCCAGCGGCTCGTAGAGGAGCAGCTGGTAGTACTGGCCCATCGCATCGTCGGGGATGCTCATCAGCTTTCCGAACATCTCCTCCGGCGGATCCGTGACCCCCACGTAGTTTCCGAGCGACTTGCTCATCCGCCGAACGCCGTCGGTGCCGGGCAGGATCGGCATGGTGAGGATGGACTGCGGCGGCACCCCAAACGACTCCTGAACGTCGCGCCCGAACAGGAGGTTGAACTTCTGGTCCGTCCCGCCGAGCTCGACGTCGGCCTCCACGGCCACCGAGTCATACCCCTGCAGCACCGGGTACAGGAGCTCAAGGATCGAGATCGGCTCCTCCGCCCGCATGCGCCGGCTGAACTCCTCCCGTTCCAGCAGGCGCGCCACGGTGAAACGGCGTGCCAGGCGGAAGAGCTTCTCGCTCGGCATCGCGAGCCACTCGCCGTTTCGCCGGACCTCGGTGCGGTCGGGATCGAGCACCTTGAACGCCTGCTCCTGGAACGTGCGAGCGTGGGTGTCGATCTGCTCGTCGGTGAGCACGGGGCGCTCAGCCGCCCGCCCGCTCGGGTCCCCCACCCTCGCCGTGTAGTCGCCGATGATCAGCACCACCACATGCCCCGCGTCCTGAAACTGGCGCAGCTTGGTCAGCACCACGACGTGCCCGAGATGGATGTCGGGTGCGGTGGGATCGATTCCCAACTTCACGCGCAGGGCGCGGTTGCCCTCGAGCTGCTCCGCCAGGCGGCCCTCCGGCAGCGCCTCGACGGCCCCCTCCAGGAGGCTTCCGACGTCGCCTGGAACCGGTGAGTTCATGGCGGGGCCAATGCTAGACTGACGCGCTCGCTCGGCGGACTGTTTCCCCGCCCTTTTCCTTCGGTGATCTTCGATGGGCGGACCCGATCCGCCCCGTTTGTCCGCCCGGGCGCTCCCTGACATGGTCACGAAGCAACCGAGAGCGCATGGCGCGATTTAGGTTCCCAGGCCGCTCCAGCGACGAAGCGAGCTCGAACGGCGACGGGTCGAACGACGGCGGGAAGGTCTCGAAGCTCACGCCCAAGGGGGGCGATACGCCCGAGAAGCCGCGGCGTCCGCGACTACGGAAGCTGCGCATCGCGCTGGTTTTCTTCGGGCTGGCGATTCTCGCCCTCATCTCCTGGATCTTCGGAATCATGATGGCTGTCGCGAGCGATCTCCCGCAGCTCGAGGACCGCGCCCAGTACGCAAACGCGCAGAATTCGGCCGTCTTCGACATCAACGGGAACAAGATCGCGACCCTCACCAACAACCAGGGGCGCATCCTCGTCCCCTCGGCGGACATCGCCCCGGTGATGAAGGAGGCAACGGTGGCGATCGAGGATCAGCGCTTCTACGAGCACCGCGGCGTTGACTTCGAGGGCATCGGCCGTGCGGTCGTGCAGGACGTTCTCCACACGGGCGCAGCCCAGGGCGCGTCGACGATCACCGAGCAGTTCGTCAAGAACGCGCTCCGCGCCCAGGAAAGCCGGACCATCTTCGAGAAGCTCCGCGAGGCGGCCCTCGCATACCAGCTGGAGCGCCACTGGGACAAGGACAAGATCCTCACCGAGTACATGAACGAGATCTACTTCGGCAACGGCGCCTACGGGATCGAGGAGGCCGCCAAGACCTACTTCGGCTACAACCACCCCGGCTGCGGAGGCCGGCCCGACCGGTGCGCCGGCGACCTCCTGCCCTGGGAGGCGGCCCTCCTCGCCGGCATGATCTCGAGCCCCAGCGGGTATGACCCCGTGACCAATCCGCAGTCGGCCATGGCGCGCCGCAACCAGGTGCTCCAGAACATGGTGTCCCAGGGCGACATCACCCAGGAGGAGTACGACCAGTACTCCAAGGAGCCGCTCCCCAAGCCGGGCCAGATCCAGACGCCGACGGAGGATTCCAAGGCCCCGTACTTCACCAGCTGGCTGCGTCAGCAGCTGGTCGACAAGTACGGCTCGGGCGAGGCGTTCGGTGGCGGGCTGCGGGTCTACTCGACACTCGACCTGCCCCTGCAGCAGGACGTCTCCAGGGTCGCCTACGAGCACACCGCCAGCGTCGGCCTCAACTCCGCCGTCGTCGTGCTCGACAACCAGACGGGCGGGGTCCGAGCGATGGTCGGCGGCAGCGACTACTCGAAGTCGCCGTTCAACCTCGCCACCCAGGGGCAGCGCCAGCCGGGCTCTGCCTTCAAGCCCTTCACGCTCGTCACTGCGCTCGAGCAGGGCCACTCGCCCGACCAGGTCTTCCAATCCGCGCCGCAGAAGATCCCCTACAAGGCCAAGGTGCCCAAGAAGGGCGGCGGGAGCAAGATCGTTCCCGAGACGTTCGACGTCAGCAACTACGGCGACGAGTACCAGGGGAGCGCATCGCTCGCGACCGCGACCACCTACTCGGACAACTCGATCTACTCGCAACTGGGTACTTCGCTGAGCGGCGGGATCGGGAGCATCGCCGACACGGCCCACAAGATGGGCATCCAAACCGACCTCGCCACCACCACGGGGGCGAGGTTCTCGGTCAACGGCAGCCCCTTCGAGCCGTACAACCCGGCGCTGATCCTGGGTGGGCTCCAGGACGGAGTGACTCCGCTCGAGATGGCCCATGCCTACGAGACGCTCGCCCACGACGGTCAGGTCGTGAGCGGCACCATGGCGGACTCCTCCGGGAGCCCGATTGGCATCCAGCGCGTGGACGACTCCGACGGCAACCCGGTGGAGACGAACCAGGGCGACCCGGGCCAGGACAGGGTCCAGACCAAGCAGGTCATCTCCCCCACGGTCGCCGCCACCGCGCGCAGCCTCCTTCACAGCGTGGTCACGTCCGGAACCGGAACCAACGCGAACACCGGTGACCCGTACCTCTTCGGCAAGACCGGCACGACCGAGAACAACGGCGACGCGTGGTTCGTCGGCGCCAACCGCGACGTGACCATCGCGGTCTGGGTCGGCCACGCCGATTCCGTGAAGTCGATGAACACCGAGTACGGAGGGCAACCGGTCGACGGCGGGACGATCCCTGCCATCATCTTCCACGACGTCCTGGACGCCTACGACTCGATGAAGAAGCGCTCCGGGCCGCATGACCATTCCGTCCCGCCCGGCAGCACGACGACCACCGTCGCGCCGACGACGACCGTCGCGCCGACCACGACCGTGGCGCCCACTACCACGACGCCAGCCGCTCCTGCTCCGGCCCCCGCCCCGAGCCCCGGCACGGCGTCGGGCACCGGTCAGTCCACGCCGCCCTCGAGCGCCGGCGGCGGCGGCGCCACTGGTGGCGCGGCGGCACCGCCGAGCTCCGGCGGTACTGGTTAGGCCGCCTCCCGCGCCAACGGCCGCGACAGGTAGTCGCTGCCCGCCGCGCAGAACCGCCAGGGAAGCTCCGCGGCCCGCGTGATCCCGATCCGTGGGCCGGTTGCAACCCCGACGCCCCGCCATTCGTGGTTTCGCGACCGCAGCTCGAACGGCGGGTCGAGCAGGGAAGCCCCGTCGAGCTCGAGGCCGACGCCGAGCGCCTCCGTCAGCTTGCCCGGCCCGGAGCAGAGGTCGCGGAGCGGCTCCCGGCCCCGCCGGCGGCGCATCTCGTCGATCCCCCATCGCGGTTCGAGCGCGCGGATGAGCACGGCTGCAGCATCGCCCTCCGGGTGGCAGACGAAGTTGACGCACGAGTGGATCCCGTAGGAGAGGTACACGTACGCCCTCGCGGGCGGGCCGAAGATCGTGGCGGTGCGCGGCGTGAGCCCCACGTACGCGTGGCAAGCGGGATCGTCCTGCTGGTAGCTCTCGGCCTCGACGATCACGCCCCCGACACCCCCATACAGGAGGGAGCAGCCCACCAGATCCCGTGCGACGTCGTGCACGGAGCGTTCGAAGAACTCGGCGCCGGGAGCGCTCACTCGCCGCCCCGGAAGGCCTCGACGACCCCCCGGGCCGTCTCCAGCTGCTCGCCGAGACGTGCCGCTCCGGTACCTCCCGCCGAGACCTTCGAGTCGAGCCACGCCCCGTCGCGCAGCGCCGCGTAGTAATCGTCGCGCAGCAAGTCCGAGCTCGCCGCGAGCTCGTCGGGCGTCAGCTCGGAGAGGCTCCGCCCCGATTCCACCGCAATGCGAACGAGCCCGCCGACCACCCCGTGCGCCTCCCGGAACGGCATCCCCTTGCGAACGAGGAGATCGGCGATGTCGGTCGCCGCCACCATCTCGTCCGCCGCGGCCGCCTCGAGCCGCTCGCGGTCGAAGCGAAGGCCCGCGAGCATTCGCTCCGCCGCTTCGAGCGACAGCTCCGTCGTGTCGACTGCGTCGAACAGCGCCTCCTTGTCCTCCTGAAGGTCCTTGGAGTAGGCGAGCGGAAGCGCATGCAGCACGCCGAGGAGCGTCGTCAGCGACGCCGTCACCCGCGGTGCCTTGGCGCGCAAAAGCTCGGCCGCGTCGGGGTTCTTCTTCTGGGGCATGATGCTCGACCCGGAGGCGAAGTCGTCTGCCGGGTGGCAGAACCCGAATTCCTGGCTGGACCACAGGACGACCTCGGAGCCGAGCCGCGAGAGGTGCATCGCGCAGACGGCGGCCGCGTGCAGATAGTCGAGGGCGAAGTCGCGGTTGGACACCGCGTCGATGGAGTTGGGCGAGGGCCGCGCGAAGCCCAGCTCCGCCGCCGTCCGCTCGCGGTCCACGTCCCAGTTGAGCCCGGCGAGCGCGCCGGAGCCGAGCGGCATCGCCATGGTCGAGCCCGCTGCGGCGGCGAAGCGGATCTCGTCGCGCTCGAGCATCCAGAAGTAGGCGAGCAGGTGATGCCCGAGGTAGACCGGCTGCGCGCGCTGCAGGTGCGTGTAGCCAGGCATTCGCCAGTCGCGGTGGGCCTCGGCCATCTCGAGGAGGCGCGCCATGAGCGCCACGATCAGCTCGCGTGCGCGGCCGGCCCGCTCGCGTAGGTACAGCGCGAGGTCGGTGGCGACCTGGTCGTTGCGCGAGCGCGCGGTGTGGAGCGCACCGCCGATCGGCCCGACCACCTCGGTCAGGCGCCGCTCGATCGCCATGTGGATGTCCTCGTCGGACTCCTCGAAGCCAAACGTTCCGGCCTCGATCTCGGCGGCGACGGCATCGAGGCCCTCGTCGAGCGTGCGCAGCTCTTCATCGTCGATGACCTCGAGCTTTCGCAACGCGCCCAGGTGCGCCTTCGAGCCCGCGATGTCCTGTCGCCACAGCCTCCGGTCGAAGCCCAGCGACGAATTCAGCCGCACGAAGACGGGATCCTGCGGATCGGGAAGCCTTCCCATGGAGCGCCAGGATAGGGTGGCCTGCCGATGAGGGCCCTGGTCACCGGCGCCACCGGAAAGATCGGCAACGCGGTCGCGCGCCGGCTGGCCGATCGCGGGGACGACGTCGTCGCGCTGGTCCGTAATCCGGCGAAGGCCCGGGAGCTGCTCCCAAGCGGCATCGAGCTGGCGCGGGGGGACGTGGGCGATCCCGCGTCGCTGCGGGCAGCCGCTGAGGGAATCGACGCCGCCTTCAACTGCATGGGGCTGTTCGAGCAGTGGTTCGCCGACCCCGGCATCTTCGACCGCATCAACGCCGAGGGCGCCCGTAACGTGATCGCGGCGGCGCGTGAGGCCGGCGCCACGCGCGCGGTCCACACCTCGACCTTCGACGTCTTCCATACCCCCCAGGGCGGCACGGTGAGCGAGGCGGAGGTCGCCGACTACCCGAAGGACACCGCTTACGAGCGCTCCAAGCAGCTCGCGGAGAAGCTCGTGCTCTCAGAGGCGGAGAAGGGCATCGAGGTCGTCATCGCCAACCCGTCGAGCGTCTACGGCCCCGGCCCGTGGCAGGGCACCGGCATCGACCGCGCGATTCGCGACGCCATCCGCCGCCGACTTCCGGCAACGCCGCCCGGGGGCATGACCGTCGTGTTCGCCGAGGACGTCGCCGAGGGCCATCTCGCCGCCTTCGACCGGGGCAAGCCCGGCGAGCGCTACATCCTCGCCGACGGCTATGCGCCAATGCGCGAGGTGCTGCGGCTGGCCGTCGCCGAGGCCGGTCGGGGCTGGGTCCCGCCGGCACTCCCCCTGGGCCTCGCTCGCGGCATGGCGCGCGCAGGCGAGGCCGTCTCGCGGGTCATCAAGCAGCCACCCCTGCTGGGCAAGGGCCAGCTCACCTTCCTGGAGTGGCAGGCTCGCGCCTCGAACGAGAAGGCGCGGACCGACCTGGGCATCGAGTTCACTCCTCTCCCGGAGGGGATGGCGCGCACCGTCCGCTGGATGGCGGACTCGGGCCGCATCTAGCCGACCGGCGTCAGTCGCGCCCGAGCGCGCCCGCGAGGGCGCCGGCCACCCGCTCGACCTCCGCCTCGCCCATCGCCGTGAAGAACGGGAGCGCGAGCGAACGCGCGGAGACGGCCTCGGCGACCGGAAACTGGCCCTCGCGGAAGCCGAATTGCTCGCGGTAGTGCGGCATCAGGTGGATGCACGGCAGGTAGGCCTTGGAGTCGATTCCCTCGCCAGCCAGCGAGGCCATCACGGCATCGCGGTCGGCGCCGGCCGGAAGCTGTAGGACGTAGACGAACCAGCTCCGCCGAGCCTGTCCGCGGTCCGGACAGCCGAGCACGAGGCCATCGGGGTCCCCCTCGCCGGCCGGGGCCGCTCCAAGCGCCCCGAGCGCGTCGGCGTAGAGCGCCGCCACGCGGGCGCGCGCTGCGAGCAGCTCATCCGCCCGCTCCACCTGGGCAACCCCGAGCGCCGACTGGAGGTCCGTCAGCCGGTAGTTGAAGCCGAGCCGCTCATGGCCGAGCCAGCCCATGTCGCGCCCCCGCCCCTGATTGCGCTCGCTTCGCATGCGCTCCGCCACCCGCGGATCGGAGGGGATCGCGATCCCGCCCTCCCCCGTAACGAGTTGCTTGTTGGCGTAGAACGCGAAGACCGCGGTGTTGCCGCGCGCACTGACCTTGACCCCCTCCTGATCGACGGCGCCGGCCGCCTCGGCGGCATCCTCGAGGATTCCAAGTCCGCGCTCGCCCGCGAGGCTTTCGAGCTCGGGCATCGCGGCCGGGTAGCCGAAGATGTGCACCGGAAGCAGCCCGGCGGTGCGCTCGGTGACCGCCGCTCTTGCCGCATCCGGCTCGATGTTCAGCGTGAGGGGGTCGATGTCGCAGAAGACGGGCGTGACGCCCTCGTAGAGAAGGCAGTTCGCCGAGGAGACGAAGCTGAACGGGGTCGTCACCACCTCGTCACCGGCGCTCCAGCCGAGCGCCCGCACGCCGAGGTGCAGCGCGGCGGTCCCGGAGGAGACGGCGACCGCGTCCTCAACTCCCATCCAGATCGCGAAGTCGCGCTCGAAGCGCTCGAGCACGGGCCCCAGCGAAAGCTGGCCCGAGCGCAGCACCTCGAGCAGCAACTCCTCCTCGCGGGGGCCGACGTCGGGCCGGGCGAGCGGGATGAGCTCAGGCTCCGTCATGAGCTTTTGTCACCTCAGGGACGCTATGGCGTACCTGGGCTGCCAAAACCTTCTCAACCGTCGGCACTCGCTCGAACGGCTTCCCTCAGTGCCCGTTCCCGAGCGGCCTTCGGCTGGAACGCGTACTCGAGCGAGTCGACGAGCGCCTCCCACGAGGCCTCGATGATGTTCTCGGAGACCCCGATCGTCCCCCACGACTCGCTGCCGTCCGCCGAGTCGAGCAGCACACGCGTCACCGCGCCGGTGCCGTGATGGGTGTCCAGGATGCGCACCTTGTAGTCGACGAGCTCGATCTGGGCGAGGTGCGGATGGAGCTCGGTGATCGCCTCGCGCAGCGCTCGGTCCAGCGCGTTCACTGGCCCGTTGCCCTCAGCCGTGCGCACGAAGCGTTGCCCGTCGACCCAGATCTTGATCGTGGCCTCGGTCTCGACCCTGCCGGTCGCACGCTTCTCCGTGATCACCCGAAAGCCCTCCAGGCGGAAGAGCGGCAGGTAACTGCCGGCCTCGCGGCGCAGGAGGAGCTCGAACGAGGCGTCGGCGGCCTCGTACTGGTAGCCGCGATGCTCGCGCTCCTTGATCCTCTCGACCGCCCGCTTGGCCGCATCGGCATCGAGGTCGATGCCAGCACCCTCGGCGCGGCTCTGGACCGAGCCCCTGCCGGCGAGCTCCGAGATCAAGACGTCGCGGCTGTTGCCCACCAGTCCGGGCTCGATGTGCTCGAACGTCCGGGCATCCGCCTGGACGCCGGCCGCGTGCATCCCGCCCTTATGGGCGAAGGCATTGCGCCCGACGTAGGGCCGGTCTGGGTCTGGCTGCAGGTTGCACAGCTCGTCGACGAGATGGGAGGTCTCGGTGAGCCGGCGCAGGCGGTCCGAGGGGACGCACTCGTAGCCCATCTTGAGCTGGAGCGCCGGGAGGATCGAGACGAGGTTCGCGTTGCCGGTGCGCTCGCCGTACCCGTTCATGGTGCCCTGGACGAGCCGCGCGCCGGCGTCGACCGCCGCCAGGGCGTTGGCGACGCCGCACTCGGCATCGTTGTGGGTGTGGATGCCGACCTCCACCCTGTCCCCCAGGGCCTCGACGACCACGGCGGTCGCCTCGGCGACCTGGGACGGCAGGGTTGCGCCGTTGGTATCGCACAGGCTCACGTTCTCGGCACCCGCAGCAACGGCGGCCCGCAGGCACTCGAGCGCGTACTCGGAGTCCTCGCGCCACGCGTCGAAGAAGTGCTCGGCGTCGTAGACCACGCGCTTGCCGTTGCCGACGAGGTAGCAGACGGAGTCGGTGATCATCCCGAGGTTCTCGGTACGCGAGACCTTGGTGACCTTCTCCAGGTGGAGGCCCCAGGTCTTGCCGACCAGGGTGCTCACCGGGGCGAAGCACTCGGCGAGCTCGCGGAGCGCCGGGTCCTCCTCGGCTGCGACGCCGCGGCGCCGGGTCATTCCGAACGCGCAGACGTCGGCCTGGGTGAGCTCGACGTTCGCGAGCAGGGCGAACAGCTCCGCGTCCTTTGGGTTCGAGCCGACGAAGCCGGCTTCGATGAGATGGATTCCCAACCCGTCGAGCGCCTGGACCACGCGGACCTTCTCGGATGCGGACAGGGACATTCCCGAGCCCTGCATGCCGTCGCGCAAGGTCGTGTCGTAGAGGTGTACCTGTGTCAAGTCGATGCCTTTCCGTTGGGGGGACGAGCGAGACGGGTGCGCGGCTGGGCGCCGCGCCGGCCACGGGGCGATTACGCCGCCGCGGCGCTCCTAATTCGCTCGATGCCTCCAGCGATGAGGCGCATCACGAGGTGACTTTACTCGGTTGCTCGACCACGTCCAGCCACTCGAGGTACTCCGGGGCGCGCCCGTGCAGCGCGTCCTCGAACTTCGCCTGGATGACCCGTGTCATCTCGCCGGGATCGCCGATCCGGTGGTCGTCCACCTCACGGACCGGAACGAGCTCGGCCGCCGTGCCCGTCAGGAACACCTCGTCGGCGAGGAAGAGCTCGGCCCGCGCGATGTCGCGCTCCTCGACGGTGTAGCCGAGGTCGTTCGCAATCTGGATCACGGACCGCCTGGTGATGCCGTCGAGGATCGAATTGGTGTGGCCCGGCGTCGAGAGGACGCCGTCGCGCACGATGAACACGTTCTCGCCCGAGCCCTCCGAGACGTTGCCCTGGGTGTCGAGGAGGATCGCCTCGTCATACCCCGCGTTGGCGGACTCGGTCTTCGCCAGGATCGAGTTCAGGTATTGCCCGGAGGCCTTTGCGTGAGGGATGAGGCTGTCGCCGTCGATCCCTCGCCATGAGGAGACCTTGCACCGGATCCCGCTGCGCTTGCCCTCCTCACCGAGGTAGGCGCCCCAGGGCCAGGCTGCCACGACAACGTCGATCGGGGCGCTCTGCGCGAACAGACCCATCTCGCCATAGCCACGGAAGGCGATCGGACGGATGTAGCAGCTCACGAGCTCGTTGCGGCGAATCAGCTCGTGCGTGGCGTCCCGGAGCTCATCGACCGAGTACGGGAGCTCCATGTAGTAGAGCTGAGCCGAGCGCAGGAGCCGCTCGAGATGCTCCCGATGCCGGAAGACGGCCGTCCCGCGATCCGTCTCATAGGCCCGGATGCCCTCGAAGACGCCCGTGCCGTAGTGGAGACCGTGGCTGAGGACATGGACGTTGGCGTTGTCCCACGGGACCAGCTCGCCGTTCATCCAGATCCACTCAGACTTGTCCACTGTTTCCTCCGGGCTCGCTTCCAGCTGCCGGGAAAGTATGACCTACGGTGTCAAGCCCTCGATCACGGCCGCCGTCATCTGCTCGGTTCCGACGGCGTCGGAGCGTGACCCTGCGAGGTCCGGGGTGCGAAGGCCCCGCTCGAGCGCCGCGTCGACGGCCACCTCGATCGCACTCGCCTCATCCGGCATGTCCAGGCCGTGTCGCAACATCATCGCCACTGACAGGAACGTCGCCAGCGGATTGGCGGTCCCCGTGCCGGCGATGTCGGGCGCCGATCCGTGGACCGGCTCGAACAGGCCGGGGTCGTCGGCGCCGATGCTCGCCGACGGCAGCATCCCGAGCGAGCCCGTGAGCATCGCCGACTCGTCGCTGAGGATGTCCCCGAACATGTTCTCGGTGAGGATCACGTCGAACCGGGCCGGGCTCGCGACCAGCTGCATCGCGGCGTTGTCCACCAGCATGTGGTCGAGCTCCACGTCGTCGTAGTCGGCGGCGACCAGCTCCACCGTTTCACGCCACAGGCGCGAGGTCTCGAGGACGTTCGCCTTGTCCACCGAGGTGACCCGGGGTCCGCCGTCGGTCCCGCCGCGCCGGCGGGCGGCGTCGAACGCAACATGCGAGATCCGCTCGATCTCCGCTACCGAGTACTCGCAGTCGTCGTGCGCCCGGTCGCCCTCGCGACCGCTCGCGCCGAAGTAGATGCCTCCGGTGAGCTCCCGCACCACGAGGAGGTCGGTCCCCGAAATGCGGTCCGGCCGCAGCGGACTGGCGTCCACAAGAGCGGGGCTCGGACGTACGGGGCGCAGGTTCGCATACAGGCCCAGCCCCTTTCTAAGGCCCAGCAGCCCCTGCTCGGGGCGCGGCGCGTCCGGGTCGGTGGTGTCCCACTTCGGCCCGCCGACTGCGCCCAGCAGCACGGCGTCCGCCTGACGGCACGCCTCGAGCACCTCGTCCGTGAGAGCGACCCCGTGCTCGTCGATCGACGCCCCACCGACAGGGTGCTCGTCGAAGTCGAAGTCGCCGATCGCCACCAGGAGCTCGCGGGCAGCCGCGACGATCTCGGGTCCGATCCCGTCGCCGGGCAGGACGACGACTCGGGGCATTCCGTCGGTGGGGCTCATGGCCGGGGAATCATGCCTGACCCGTCAACGAGTAGGCAACATGGCCCGACCGCGATGGTGGAAGAATGCCCGCGATGCGGGGACGCCTGGTTCGCGGAGTGGCGCTCGGAATCGTCCTCGTCGGCGCGGGAGGCATCGCCTGGTCGGCCACGGGCGGAAGCAGCAACGTGGTCGGCCCGAAGACGCGGATCCAGCCAACCGGCAGGAAGCTCGACCCGGTCGGCAAGCTCACGAAGCTCGGCAACTTCCCGACCGGCGGCGCGCTGACTCCCGACGGCCGCTTCCTATGGACGCTCTCCACCGGCCGCGGCATCAACGACATCCGGATCGTCGCGGCCACGGGGCGTCACGCGGGCGGCGTGGTGCAGCGCATCCGCATGCCCGGCCTCAGCGGCGGGATCGCGATCGCCCGCGACGGGCGCCGAGCGTACGTGTCCGGCATCGCCAATTCCCCGTTCACGGACCAGAGCGCTCCAAGCACCATCCCAGGCGGACAGGGCGACGTGATCGCGGCCTTCAAGGTGAACCCGAAGTCCGGACAGGCCAAGCGCAAGGGAGTCATCCCGGTGCCCCCACCAGCGGGCTCGCCCCCGTACCAGACGTTCCCGCCGCAGAAGACCGACACGGTGTCCTGGCCTCGAGACCTCGCCGTGAGCCCAAACGGCAAGACCCTGCTCGCCGCCCTGAACCTGGCCGACCGGGCGGCGATCATCGACCCGCGGACGAAGCGGGTCCGCTACGTCAGGGTCGGTCACTACCCGTACGGTGCGGCCATTACCAGCGACGGCAGGTACGGCCTCGTGACCGGCGAGACCCAGGGCATCGTCTCGGTAATCGACCTCGCGTCGGCCAGGAAGGTCAAGACGATCCAGGTCGGCGCTCACCTCTCGCATCCCGAGGGGATGGCGGTCGACACGAAGAAGCCACTCGCGTTCGTCGCGATCGCCAACGACGACCAGATCGGGGTCATCGACACGAAGCACCTGACCCTGAAGCGGACCCTCTCGGTCGCGCGGCCGAAGGGCGCCGGGACGACCCCCAGCCAGGTGACGGTCACCCGTGACGGCTGCGACCTGCTCTCGGCGGACTCCGGCGAGGACGCGGTCGCGGTGTTCGCGCTCTCCCGCTCCCACAGGTGCGACCCCTCCCACAAGGGGAAGCGCCGGGCGAAGAGGTTTCAGCTCGTCGGGCGGCTGCCGGTGGGCTCCTATCCGACAGTTGCCACCGCGCGCTCCGCGGACCGCAGGCTCGCCTGGATCTCCGCGCGGGGCCTGGGCGTGGGGCCCAACCTCAACGGGCCCAACCCCAATTCGCCGAACGACTCCGACGATTTCATCAACAGCTTCCAGTACCTGCCCTCGATCGTCCGCGGGAGCTCCGGCATCCGCCGCTTCCCGAGCGACAGCAAGATCCGGCACCTGACGCCCAGGGCGGATCGTCAGATTCATCCACTGAACCGGCAGCGGGCGCCGGCGAACACGCCGATCGGACCCAACGGGCCGATCAAGCACGTGTTCTTCATCGTCAAGGAGAACCGCACCTACGACCAGGTGCTCGGGGACGACCCGCGCGGGGATGGCGAGAAGCATCTGACCCTGTTCGGCAAGCGGATCACCCCCAACACGCATGCGCTGGTCCGACGGTTCCCGCTCCTGGACCATGTCTATGCGGACTCCGAGGCGTCGATCGACGGCCACTACTGGACGGCCGCGGGTGCCGTGTCGGACTACGTGACCAAGAACTGGCCGCAGAACTACTCGGGACGCGGGCGCCCCTACGACTTCGGCGCCTACGAGGTCAGCGCGCCGCCGAAGGGGTACGTCTTCCAGCGGGCCCTCGCGGAGCACATCCCCTTCTTCAACTACGGCGAGGCACTCGCCGGGCTGTCGCCGTTCCCCGACAAGGACCGGACACAGGCGGAGACGGTGACGAACGCCGAGGTCCTGTCCCACTCCGACGTCCAGCTCAACGGCGGCTGCTACGACGGCGACATCGCGATCTTCAACCCCGTCGGGGTGAGCAACGTCGACGTGTACGACTCCTCGGTGCCACCCGGCGCCCCACTCACCTCTCACTCGCGGTTCGCGTGCTTCAAGCAGCGCTTCCAGTCCCAGGTGCTCACCAACTCGGTGCCGCCGCTTTCCTACATGGTCCTGCCGCTCGACCACACGCAGGGAGTCGCGCCCGGCAAGCGCACCCCCGACGCCGACGTCGCCGACAACGACTGGGGCCTCGGCCAGATCGTCCAGGAGATCTCCCATTCTGCGATCTGGAACAGCTCGCTGATCCTCGTGATGGAGGACGACTCCCAGGACGGCGCCGATCACGTCGACGCACACCGCATCCCGGCGCTCGTCATCAGCCCGTACACCCAGAAGGGCGCCGTGGTCCACGACCGCTACGACCAGCTCTCGTTCCTACGAACCGCCGAGAAGATCATCGGGATGAAGCCGCTGAACCTGGCCGAGCACCTGGCTGTGCCGCTGTATGACGCGATGACGCCCAGGGCGGGCAACGGAATGCCCTACACGGCGATCAAGCCGAAGCTCAGCGTGACCGCGACCAATCCGAACACGGCGGCCAACCGGCGTGCGTCCCGCGGCCTGCCCCTGAACGCCCTCGATCAGGTCCCCCAGCAGCGGCTGGACGCGATTCTGTGGCGCTACAGGCACGGCCCGCAGTCGACACCGCCCCCGCCGGGGCCGAACGCGTCAGCCCAGGACACCGAAGGCCGCGACGAGTCAGGCGACGAGGCGCTCGGCCACCCGGGGCGCGTCGCGCAGAAGCTGCGCCAAGCCTTCCGGCACGCCGACCGCGGCGGGAATTAGGTCGCCGGCCTGCGGGCCGAGACGTTGAGCCGCATGTAGTCCAGCGTCAGCGGGCGCGGGATGTACTCCAGGACCGCGTCCAGGTACGCATCATGAAGGTGGTCCGGTAGCCGCTCGAGGTGCGGGCCGAGGCAGACGGTCCGCAGGAACTCGCGCGGGTCGCGTGGCTTCTCGACGCGCTCCTCGAGCCAGCAGCGCTCCTCCTCGAAGCCGGCGTTCTGGAGGCGCAGCTCCGTGTCGCCCGGGGATGCGAAGTTCCACACGCTGGCGACACCCCGGACGTATGACGCGAAGCGCTCATCGCCGTTGACGTTCTCGAGCGAGTTCAGGAACTCGTCGAGGTTGCCGATTCCGCCGCACTGCGCCTCGAGCGCACCGCCGGGACGGAGCGCGGCGTGCAGGCGCTCGAAGAGCCTCCGATGGTCGAGGATCCAGTGGAACGTCGCGTTGGAGAAGACGGCATCGACCGCCTCATCGAGGTCCAGGTCGAGCAGGTCGGAGACGATGAATTCGGTCCGGTCTGGAAGCGCCTCTCGTGCCGCCTCGACCATCGACCGCGACGCGTCCACGCCGATGACGCGGCCCTTCGGAAGTCGCTCGAGCAGGAGCTTCGTCACGCGCCCGCTGCCGCAGCCGGCGTCGAGCACGGTCTCGTCGCCGTTCAGCTCGAGCCGGTCAAGCACCCCCTTCGACCAGTCTTCCTGCACGTCGGAGACGCGGTCATACGCCGACGCGTCCCACTCGCGATGCTCAGTGTCAGGGGTCACAGCGCCGTGGTGACGGGGCCGCGGTCGGCGCCGCCCGCCTGCTCGTAGGCAGTGATCGCGTCCTCACCCTTGAGGGTGATCCCGATGTCGTCCAGGCCGTGCAGCAGCCGGTGCTTCGTCTCCTCGTCGATCTCGAACTCGACCACGCCGCCGGCGAAGGTCATCGTCTGGTCGTCGACGTCGATCCTGCCCTCACCCGCCGCCGCGAGCTCGCGGCACGCGTCCTCGGGGAGGATCACCGGGAGGAGCCCGTTCTTGGTGCAGTTGACGTAGAAGATGTCCGCGAACGAAGGCGCGATCACCGCCTCGAACCCGAAGTCCTGGATCGCCCAGACCGCGTGCTCCCGGGAGGACCCCGAGCCGAAGTTGCGCCCGGCGACCAGGATCGGGTTCGGCTCGAGCTCGAGCTCGCCGGAGCGGAACCAGTCGTAGAAGAGGAACTCGCCGAACCCCGTCCGCTCCACCCGCTTCAGGAACTGCTTGGGAATGATCTGATCGGTGTCGACGTCCGCGCGCTCGACCACCGAGACCTTGCCCTCGATGACGTCCACGGGCCTCATGCCCAGCTCCGGATATCGACGAACGTGCCTTCAACTGCAGCCGCGGCAGCCATCTTTGGTGAGACCAGGTGGGTGCGCCCGCCGCGGCCCTGGCGGCCCTCGAAGTTGCGGTTCGAGGTGGAGGCACAGCGCTCGCCCTCGTCGAGGATGTCCGGGTTCATGCCCAGGCACATCGAGCAGCCCGCGGTGCGCCACTCGAACCCTGCCGAGCGAAACACGTCGTCCAGGCCCTCGTCCTCGGCCTGCGCCTTGACCTGCTGCGAGCCGGGTACGACCATCGCCCGGACCGAGCCGGTCACCTTGCGCCCGTCGACTATGGAGGCCGCCTCACGCAGGTCCTGGATCCGTGAGTTGGTGCAGGAGCCGATGAAGACCCGGTCGAGCGCGATGTCGGTCATGGGCGTCCCCGGCTCGAGCGCCATGTAGGCGAGCGCCCGCTCGGCGGCCTCGCGGTCTGCCGGTGCATCGCCCCATGTCCCGGGGTCGGGGACTGCGTCGGTGACCTGCGTGACCATCCCGGGATTCGTGCCCCAGGTGACCATCGGCGAGATCTCGGCGGCGTCGACCTCGATCTCGGTGTTGAAGGTGGCGCCGTCGTCGGTCGGCAGGTCGCGCCAGGCGACAACGGCAGCATCGAAGTCCTCGGGGGCACCGGGGCGCCCGGAGACCCACTCGAAGGTGGTCTCGTCGGGCGCGATCATCCCCGCGCGCCCCCCGCCCTCGATGGTCATGTTGCAGATCGTCATCCGGTTCTCCATCGAGAGGCCGCGGATCGTCTCGCCGGCGTACTCGACGGCATGGCCGACCATCCCGCTGACCCCCAGCCGGCCGATCGTCGCCAGGATGAGGTCCTTGGCGGTGACGCCCGTCCCCAGCTCACCCGAGTAGTCGATTCGCATCGTCTTCGGACGTCGCTGGACCAGGCACTGCGTTGCCAGAACGTGCTCCACCTCCGACGTCCCGATACCGAATGCCAGCGCGCCGAATGCTCCGTGCGTGGAGGTGTGGCTGTCGCCGCAGACGATCGTCAGGCCGGGCTGTGTGATGCCCAATTCGGGACCGATCACGTGCACGATGCCCTGGCGGTCCGAGCCGAGCGAGTAGAGCGGGATGTCGAACTCGGCGCAGTTGCGCTCCAAGGTCTCGACCTGGATCCTCGAGAGCTCGTCGGCGATCATGCGCGCCGCCGGGGTGCCGTCGGTGGGAACGTTGTGGTCAGCCGTCGCGACCGTCTTGTCCGGACGCCGGACGGACCGACCCTCCAGGCGCAGGCCGTCGAACGCCTGCGGCGAGGTCACCTCGTGGACGAGATGGAGGTCGATGTAGATCAACCCATCGGCGACCTCGTGCGAGTCCCAGATCTTGTCGAACATCGTCTTCGGCATTGGCCGCACCTCCCCGATCAGCTCCTGCGCAGGCCCGCGGCCACCACCGCGAGCAGCTCGGCGGGTTGGCTCGCATTGTTCTCGAAATGGTGGGCGAGGTCGGCGTCGAAGGTGACGCTGTCGCCCGTACGAAGCTCGTGGCGCTCCCCATCGACCACGAGGGTCGCCGTCCCGTCGAGAACCACCGCGGTCTCGCGGCTCCCCGGCTCGTGGAGCGGCGGATCGCCAGGGCCGCCCGTGACGGCGCCTGGATCGAGTCGGTGAATGGAGACGTCGGCGCGCTGTCCCGGCAGTGGCGGGGTCAGCTCCTCCACCCGGTGCCCGCTGCGGCGACGCTTTCGCCCCTCTCCCCGGCGAACTACGACCACGTGGCGGTCCTCGTCCAGGCGAAGGAGCTGGGAGAGCGTCAGCTCGAGCCCCGCGGCGATGCGCGCCGCGACGGCGAGGGTCGGACTCGTCTCCCCCCGCTCGACCTGGGAGAGCATCGGCGCGCTGACCCCGCTGCGTTCGGCCAGGTCGCGAAGCGAGAGAGACATCGCCTCTCGCAGGGCCCGGACGCGGACGCCCACAGCCGGGGTTTCCACCAGCGTGGCGCCCACTCCGCCGCGCTCTTCCGTGACCGTGACCGTCATACCGCGCTGTACGCTATCACGTACAACTGTCTGGGACAAAGACCATTACCTTGCCACCCCAGGGCGGTCATAGGTGGAGAGCGTGAGAGCACCCCACGACGAGCCCGTGCAGGCCAACGGCGTCGAGATCTGCGCGGACAGAGGTCAGTTCCGGCTGATCACTCGCCGGTTCCGCGATTACGCTCCCGGCATGGCCCTCCACCCGCTGGCCGCGAAGTTCGCTGCGGTCGCCCTCGCGTATGAGCGCGGCCGGCCGAACTACGTCCCCGCGGTCGGCGGGGCGCTCGCGGCGGAGCTCGGGCTGAGAACCGGCGCGCCGGTGCTCGACCTGGCCGCGGGAACGGGAAAGCTCAGTCGCGCCCTGCTCGCCGCCGGACTCGACGTGGTCGCGGTGGAGCCGCAGGAGGCGATGCGCGAGCGGCTCGTCGCCGGCATCGGCCCCGAGCGCGTGCGCGAGGGGGTCGCGGAGGACATCCCGCTCGACGACGCATCCGTGGAGGCGGTGACCGTCGGCGACGGGTTCCACTGGTTCGACCAGGCGCGTGCGGTCGAGGAGATCCGGCGCGTGCTGCAGCCCGGCGGCGGGCTCGCGATCCTCACGACGGCTCCCGACTGGGGCGCGGCGTCGTGGGCGCATGACGTCGGCACGCTGCTGACGGAGATGCGGCCCGAGCACCCCTTCTTCGACGGCCCACCGTGGCACGAGGCAGTGAGGGATGCCGGTGGCTGGACCGAGCCGTGGGAGATTCGCGTCACCGCCTCCCAGCCCGCAGACCCGGAGGGCATCGTCGCCTACGTGGCGTCGATGAGCTTCGTGGCGGCGCTACCCGAGGAGGAGCGGACCGCCCGGCTGGCGCAGGTCGCCGAGCTGGTCGAGGCCGGTGAGACGCCGGGCGAGCTCGGCGTGCAGGTCGTGATCGGGCTGACGACGCTCGCCTAGCGGCTCTGCTTGGCCGGCCTGACCAGGACCTCGTTGACGGCCACGCGCGCCGGGCGCGAAAGGGCGTAGACGATCGCGTCCGCGATGTCGGACGGCACCAGCACGTCGTCTCCCAGGTCCTTCCGCATCTTCTCGATCGCCTCGACCACCATCGGGTTCTCGTTGTGGCCCTGCAGCTCCGTCTCCACGAACCCGGGCTCGACGCAGGTGACCCGGACGTTGGCGTGGAGGACCTCCTGGCGGAGCGCCTCCGAGAAGGCCACCACTCCGAACTTGGTCATGTTGTAGACCGCTGAGCCGAGGGTGGCGTTTCGCCCCGCGACCGACGAGACGTTGACGATATGGCCGCCGCCCGCCTCGCCCATGATCGGCAGCACCGCGTGGGTGCAGTAGAGAAGCCCGAGCAGGTTCACGTTGATCATCCGCTGCCAGTGCTCCACGTCGGCCCCGGCGACCGGGCCGAGCAGCATCACACCGGCGTTGTTGACGAGGATGTCGATCCCGTCCATCTCCGCCCTCGAGTCCTCGACGAACGAGCGCGCAACGCCCTCGTCGGTGATGTCGACCTCGTGCACGTGGACGGTGCCGCCGGCGCGCTCCGCCAGCGCCTCCAGCCGGTCGCGCCGGCGGGCGCCGGCCGCCACCACGGCGCCCTCGCGGACCAGGGCCTCCACCGTTGCCTCGCCGATTCCCGACGAGGCACCGGTGACGAGCGCCTTCCTTCCCTCCAGCGAGCCCGCCATGGCTACGGCCCCGGCGTCGCGGGCTCGGCCGCGGCGTCCGCGACGACCTCCTCGGCCTCGCGGATTGCGGCGCCCTCCAGCGCGTTCGAGAGCGCGCGAACGTAGGCGCGTGCCGACGCCTCGAGGATGTCGGTCGCGACGCCCTGCCCGCTCGCCAGCCGCCCGTGGGCGCGGAGCATCACGGTCACCTCACCCAGCGCGTCCTCGCCCTCGGTCACGGCGGAGACCGTATAGGAGCGGAGCTCCGACTCGGTATCGGTGGCGACGCGGATCGCGCCGAAGATGGCGTCCACCGGTCCGTCGCCGCCGGACTCCCCGACCGAATCGGTGCCGGACGGCATGCGGGACGGCATGCGCACGGTGACCTTGGCACGCGGCTCGGTGTGCGATCCGGCGGTCACCTCGAACGACTCGAGCGCGTAGCGCTCGGTCGACTCGCGCATCTCCTCGGAGACGATCGCCTCGAGGTCGAGCGAGGTGACCTGCTTCTTCTTGTCGGCGATCTCCTTGAAGCGGGCAAACGCCTGGTTCAGCGCGTTGCCCTCGACCTTGAATCCCAGCTGCTCCAGCGCGTCGCGGAGCGCGTGGCGGCCCGAGTGCTTGCCGAGGACGATCGAGTTGGACTCCAGGCCGACGTCGCGGGCGTCCATGATCTCGTATGTCGTGCGCTCCTTCAGGACGCCGTCCTGGTGGATGCCCGACTCATGGGCGAACGCATTGCGCCCCACGACCGCCTTGTTGGGCTGCACGGCGTAGCCCGTGAAGCGCGAGACCATGCGACTCGTGCGGGCGAGCTCGCGGCTGTCGACGCCGGTGTCGTAACCATGGAGGTCCCTGCGCGTCCGCAGGAGCATCACGATCTCCTCCAGCGAGCAGTTGCCGGCCCGCTCGCCGATGCCGTTCACGGCGCACTCCACCTGGCGGGCTCCCGCGAGGATGCCGGCGTAGGAGTTGGCGACCGCGAGGCCCAGATCGTCGTGGCAGTGCACCGAGATCCGTACGTCCCGGAGGCCAGGAGCCAGCTCATACAGCCGCTCGAAGTAGCGCTCGTACTCGGCGGGCGTCGTGTACCCGACCGTGTCCGGGATGTTGACGACCGTCGCGCCTTCCTCCACGGCGATCGCGCAGACCTCGGCCGTGAACTCGACATCCGCGCGAGTGGCGTCCATCGGCGAGAACTCCACGTCCTCGCAGTAGGAGCGCGCCAGAGCCACGGCCGCCCTGGCCTGGCCCTTCACATCGTCACGCGTCGTCTGGAGCTGGTGCTCGATGTGGATGTCCGAGGTCGAGACGAAGGTGTGGATCCGAGGGCGGGACGAGTCCTTGATCGCACCCCATGCCGCGTCGATGTCGGCTTTGTGCGTGCGCGCCAGTCCGCAGATGACCGGACCCTCGACCTCGCGGGCGATCGCCTCGACCGCCTCGAAGTCACCGGGCGAGGTGATCGGGAAGCCGGCCTCGATCACGTCGACGCGAAGGCGCGCAAGCTGCTGGGCGATCTCGACCTTCTCGTGCGTGTTCAGCGAGATGCCCGGCGACTGCTCGCCGTCCCTCAGCGTCGTGTCAAAGATGTGGACGCGCTTGTCGTCCGGTGCATGCGGGCCGTTCATTGGCCTTTCCTCCTTCTCCTAAAGACTTTGATGACGTTGTGGTTGCGGCTATCGCGCCGCCCAGCGCTAATCCCCCCGCGGGGGGAGGAGAAGGAGAAGCGCGAGGCTGGACAGCCGGAGCGTCATCGGGCAGGGACTTTAGCGCACACAGGGAATCCCTCTGCGAAGGAGGGAAGCCCCCGTTGGACGCCGCCCGCATTCAGGCAAGAGCCGTGATCAAGGTCGTGGCGATCTCCATCTGTGTGATCGCCGTCGCCGCCCTGCTGCTGGTCGTGATCCTTCACGTGCGCACGACCCTGCGTTGGCTCTTCGCCTCCCTGTTCCTGACCCTGGCGCTCAACCCCGCCGTCGACCGCATCGAGAGCGTTCATGTGCGCGGCCGCCACCCCTTTCCCCGCTGGCTTTCGATCCTGCTGGTCTACCTGATCACCTTCGGGGTGTTCGTCTTCCTGGTGCTCCAGGTGGTGCCGCCGATCATCAAGGAGTTCGAGAACCTCGGCTCCAAGGTGCCGGGCTACGTCGCCGATTTCCGGCAGTGGGCGAACCAGAATCCTCAGTTCCAGGACCTGAACCACAAGTACGACATCACGGGGACGCTCCAGAGCCAGGCCTCGTCGATCCCCTCCAAGCTCGGTGCCGCTGCCGGCGACATCCGGGACATCACGGTCAGCATCCTGGAGCACCTGATCGCCGCGATCACGATCCTCGCGCTCACCTTCTTCCTGCTCCTGGACGGGCGCGAGCAGGGCGAGCGGCTGCTTCAGCACTTCGACGACGACACGGCCGTCCGCCTGCGGCGAATCGGCACCCGGATCGCCGGCGTGGTCAAGTCCTACGTCAGCGTGAACCTCGTCCTGGCGATCGCCGCCGGCGTCTTCACCTGGCTCTCATTGGATCTGCTGGGCGTGGACCTCGCCGTGACCATGGGCGTCATCGTCGGGTTCTTCGACCTGATGCCCCTGATCGGCTTCACGATCGGCGGCGCGCTCGTCGCGATCGTCGCGTCGTTCCACGACTTCCCGAAGGCCCTGATCGCCTGGGCGATCCTGTTCGTGATCTACCAGCAGGTCCAGGACCGCGTGATCCAGCCGCTGCTCTACCACAGCGCGGTTCAGATCCATCCCGCGGTCGCGATCATCGCCATCCTGGTCGGGGCGGAGCTCGCCGGCGTCCTCGGCGCGCTGCTGGCGATCCCCACGGCGGGGACGATCGGCGTCCTGATCGACGAGGGCGTCAGGTGGCGCCGCGAGACAACCGGGGCGGCCGAGCCGCCCGACGGAGGCGGAGCGATTCCTCAGCCCGAGCCCGCGGCGGACTGACCCGACGCCGGGTCCGACTTGTGCGGCCGGTGGAGCCCGTGCTGGCTGAAGCGCTCCTCGGCCCGCGCCTTCTTCTTGTCGCGGTAGAAGAGCCGCGCCCACAGTGAGTGCGGCCGCGCGAGCCGGAAGGCGATCACGACGCCCACCGGGAGGATCAACAAGCCGACCACCGCATACGCGAGCCGCTCCTTCGCGACGTTCACCAACGCCACTGCAATCGCGAGGATTCCGAAGGTGCCGACCACCGCGAACACCGCGTCCTCGACGTCCTTGGCGACCTCCAGCCAGGCCGTGAACCCGACCAGGATCAGACCGGTAATCGTGGCCGCGATGATCACGGCGTCGATCGACTTGCGCCCCTGCTCGGACCAGTAGACGTCCTTCAGGTCGAGCCAGAGGGCGAACTCGTCGAGGGCGAGACCCAACCCGATGCCGAAGAACACGGCGATGATCTCGTGCCAGGGCGACGGCGGGGCGATCGTCACCCCCACGTAGCCGGTGATCATGATCGTCACGATCCCCCAGACCAGATGGTGGATGTGGGTCCCCCCCACCTCGACATTCCCCGGCCACCACTTCACCTGCGCGCGGATCATGTGGGCACTCGTTCGGATGAACCCGAACGTGATCAGGAAGGCCACGAAGAAGAGGAACTCCGGCTGGCGACCCGTGTCGACGATCGCCCGGTCGTACACGCTTGAGATGCTGGCGAGGGTCAACACGGTCGGCAGGCTACGGGACGAGGACGACCTTGCCGACGTTGCGGCGCTCCTCGATGAAGCGGTGCGCATCGGCGGCGCGGTCGAAAGGGAAGGCCTGGGCGACGATCGGCTTCAGCTCACGTTTCTCGAAGCCCGCGAGCAGCGGCTCGGTCACGCGGTCGAGGTTTCCCTCCCGGTCCCACCAGGACAGCATGTTGAGCCCGAACACGCCCTTGTTCTCGTTCATCACACCGACGCTCTTCCACCAGGGCATCGTCGCCAGGGGCATCCGGGCGACGCTGCGGACCGCGCCCACGATGTCACGCTTGCCGCTCCCGGTCTGAAGCTCGGAGGCGCCGTACATGATCAGCCGGCCGCCCTGGCGGAGCAGGCGGTAGTCCTTGCGGAACGAGGTCGGCCCCAGGGCGTCCATGATCACGTCGACGCCCTCGCCGTCGGTGATCCGCCTGACCTCTTCGGAGAAGTCCTTCGTCCGGTAGTCGATCGGGTGGTCGACGCCCTGCTCACGGATCGCGTCGTGCTTCGACGCGGAGGCCGTCCCGTAGATCTCGGCGCCGATCCCCTTGGCGATCTGCGTAGCGGCGATGCCAACCCCGCCCGCCGCGGCGTGGATGAGAACTCGTTCGCCCGCCTTCAGCCCGCCCATGATCACGAGCGCAGCGTAGGCCGTTCCGTAGTTCACCGGAAACGCCGCGCCCTCCTCGAACGAGACGCCCTTTGGCAGGGGCAGCACCTGCGCGGCCGGCACGGTGACGAGCTCCGCGTGCCCGTTGAAGCGGGTCGCCCCGATGACGCTGTCGCCGACGGCGAATCCCTCGACCCCCTCCCCCATCGATTCGACCTCACCCGCCACCTCGTAGCCGACGACGCACGGGAGCTTGGGCGCGTCGGGATAGAGCCCGACGCGCGCCATCGTGTCGGCGAAGTTGATGCCCGCGGCCTTGACCGCGATCCGCACGGCTCCGGGCCCCACGGGCGGGTCAGGGAGCTCCCTCACCTCGAGCACCTCGGGCGGGCCATACTTGGGGATGACGACGGCGCGCATCGTCCCTGACCCTACCCCGCCCGGGCTCCCCCCGGCGGCAGCCTCAGAAGTCGATCGCCCGGCCGGCGCGAAAGCCCTCGAGCTTCAGGATCTCCTCGAGGAGCTCGTCCGGGACGGGAGCGTCGGTCGTCAGCGCGAGAACCGCGTCGCCGCCGGAGGCCTCCGCGCCGACCGCGGCCGACCCGATGTTCACGCCGTGGGTTCCGAAGATCGTGCCGACGCGGCCGATCATCCCGGGCTGGTCCTTGTAGCGGAAAACCACCAGGTGGTCCGCGAACGGCATGTAGAAGCTCTCTCCCCAGACCCGGACCAGGTGCGGAAGGCTGCGCGGACCCACGGCGGTCCCAGACACCTCGACCACCTCGTCGCCGGACTCGATCCGCACCGTGACCAGCTCCGTGAACTCGTCCGAGACGTTGTCCTTCAGCTCGGTGAGGTCGATCCCTCGCTCCTCGGCCAGCGCCGGGGCGTTGACCAGGTTCACCTGCTCCTCGGTGTGGCCCGAGAGGATTCCCACGAGGACCGCGATGCCGAGCAGGCGCGTGTCGTGCTCGGCGATCCGGCCCCGGAACTCCGCGGTGATCCGGTCGACGGAGCCGTTGCCCAGGCCCTGGGCGAGGCGGCCGAGGCGCTCGCACAGCGGCACGAAGGGCGCCAGGGCCTCCATCGTCTCGGGCCGAACGGCGGCGATGTTGACGGCGTTGGTGACCACTCCGCCCGACAGGGCGCGCCGCACCTGATCGGCGGTGATGGTGCCCGCCCGGTCCTGCGCCTCGGCGGTCGATGCGCCCAGGTGCGGGGTCACCACGACATTGTCGCGGCCGAAGAGCGGGTGCTCGGTGAACGGCTCCGAGGGAAACACGTCGAGGGCGGCACCGCCGACCTTGCCCGACTCGAGCCCCGCTTCCAATGCATCGAGGTCCACCAGCTCGCCGCGGGCGCAATTGACGATCCGCACGCCGTCCTTCATCCGCGAGATGGCCTCGGCGTCGATCCAGTTCACGGTGTCG
The DNA here is from genome assembly GCA_963702195.1 of uncultured Actinomycetes bacterium. Taxonomy (GTDB): domain Bacteria; phylum Actinomycetota; class Thermoleophilia; order Solirubrobacterales; family 70-9; genus AC-56. Next base: position 1,892,697 of record OY969725.1, read on the forward strand.
GGCGTCTTCGGGAGGTGGATCGTCAGGATGTCCGCCTTGGCGTAGAGCTCGTCCGTCGTCTCCGCGTGCTCGACGCCCAGCTCCCGGAAGCGCTCGGCCGCGACGAACTTGTCGAACGCGATCACCTCCATCTCGAACGCCTGCGCGCGCTTCGCCACGAGCTGGCCGATGCGGCCGAAGCCGATCACGCCGAGGGTCTTGCCGTAGAGCTCGTTGCCGGCGAACTTGGAGCGTGCCCACTCGCCGGCGGTGAGCGACGCGTTGGCCCGCGGCACGTTCCGCGAAAGCGCGAGCGCGAGCGCGAGCGTGTGCTCGGCGGCGGCCACCGAGTTCGACTCGGGAGCGTTCACGACGACGATGCCGCGCTTGGTCGCGGCGTCGACGTCCACGTTGTCGACGCCTGTCCCCGCTCGGCCGACCACCTTCAGCCGCGGAGCCCGCTCGATCAGGTCGGAGGTGACCTGCGTCGCCGAGCGCACGACGATCGCGTCGAAATCGCCGATGCGCTCGGAAAGCTCCTCGTCCGACATCTCGAGGCCGAGCTCGACCTCGAAGTCCTCACGCAGGAGCGAGACGCCGGAGTCGGCGATCTTCTCCTTGACCAGGACCCTGGGCTTGCCGTCGGCGTCCGCCACTAGGCGACGGGTTCCGGCGCGAGGCCGGACTCGGCGAAAACGCGCTGCGCCCCCGCGGCTCCGGCACCCGGGTCGGCGTCGTGGCCAAGGTCGCGGAGCGCCATCTCGAGCGCCGTGAGCGCCACGACGATGTCGAACGCGCCGTAGTAGCCGCAGTGGGCGATCCGCGCGATCTCGCCCTTCAGGTGCCCCTGGCCACCGGCGATCGTGACGCCGTAGCTGTCGCGCATGAGCTTCGGGACCTTGGCACCGTCGATGTCGTCGGGCAGGCGCGCAACCGTGACCACGTTGGCGTTGGGATCGTCGGGCCCGAAGCGCTCGAGTCCGAGGGCGTCGACCCCCGCGCGTGCCGCGTGAGCGAGGAGAGCATGGCGGGCATAGACCGCGTCCAGGCCCTCCTCGAAGATCAGATCGAGGGCGACGTCCAGCGCGCGGAACAGGGTCACCGCCGGAGTGAACGCCGAGTTGGGGGGCTCCTCCTTCTGTCCCTTCGCTGAACGCTGCCAGTCCAGGTAGTAGCGGCCGCGCTGGTTCTCCGCGGCGAGCGCCATCGCCCGGTCGGAGACCGAGGCGAAGGCCAGGCCTGGCGGGCACATGAGGGACTTCTGTGAACCGGCGACGACGACATCCACGCCCCACTCGTCCTGCGGCAGCGGGACCGCTCCGAGGCCCGAGACGGCGTCCACGCAGAGCACGGAGTCGTGCGCGCGGACGACCTCGTTCAGCGCCCGGACGTCGTTGACGACCCCGGTGGAGGTCTCCGACTGCGTTACGTAGACCGCCCGCGCGGGACGGTCGAGCTCGGCGAGAGCCTGGTCGAGGCGCTCGGGATCGACCTTCGTGCCCCACTCGAACTCGATGTGCACGGTGTCGGCCCCGTACGCGTCGCAGAGCTCAGCCCAACGCTCGCCGAACTTCCCGCACGAGGCGACCACGGCGGGCTCACCGGCGACGACCAGGTTCGAGACCGCCGACTCCATGGCACCGGTGCCGGTGGCGGCGAAGCAGAGGACCTCGTTCTCGGTCTGGAACACCTGGGGCAGCCGCTCGAGCACCTTGGCGTAGATCTCGACGAACGCGGGGGCCCGGTGGTAGAGGATCGGCTCCGCCATCACCTGCGAGACGGCGGGCGGCAGGGGCGTCGGCCCGGCGGTGAGGATGTAGTGCTTGGTGAAGATGTCGGGGGCGTTGGCCATGGCGGGGGATCCAGGATAGGGAGCGGCGCGGAAGAATACTCCCGGCGTAACGGCGGGCCGCACCGGGCCAATAGGATCCGGTCCGGTGGCTGACGAGATCGTCCACGGGGAGGGCTTTGCGATCGGGAACATCGACCAGATGGGCGAGCGGTACGGGTTCCGCAAGGTCCGTCGCTCGCTCGGTGTCACCGCCTTCGGCGTGAACGCGATCGCCCTGCCGCCGGGATACGAGACCGGCCGCCACTTCCACGACGAGCAGGAGGAGCTCTACTTCTGCCACCGCGGGACGATCGAGGTGGAGTTCGGCGACGGCACGAAGCACGTACTCGAGCCCGGGGGCGCCGCACGGGTCGATCCGGCGACGGTGCGGAAGGTCAAGAACGTCGGCTCCGATGACGCCGTGTACGTGGTCGTGGGCGCCAAGGACGGCTACGTGGGCCGCGACGGGCGCCTTCCCGAAGGCGAGACGAGCCGCTTCGGCGCCGGGGCGCCTCCTGGCGCATGAAGTCGAACACGGTCTACAAGACCTTTGAGACCGGTGAGCGACGGGAGTTCGTCCGCATCACCGAGGATGTCCAGACGGCGGTCGACGAGGCGGGAATTGCCGAGGGCATGGTGCTCGTTTCGGCGATGCACATCACCGCCGGGGTGTGGGTGAACGACGACGAGCCGGGCCTGCAGGCCGACACGCTCGAATGGCTCGACAAGGTCGCGCCCCCGAGCTGGAAGGAGCCGGCCAACGAGGTCGCGCGTGAGCTCTCGCCCGACCCGGGCGACTACCGGCACCACGCCGGTGGGGAGGACAACGGCGACGCCCACCTCAAGAACCTGCTCGTGCACCATCAGGTGATCGTGCCGGTGACCGATGGTCGCCTCGACCTCGGCCCCTGGCAGCAGATCTTCTACACCGAGTTCGACGGCCGCCGGCCGAAGCGGCTCATCATCAAGGTGCTGGGGGAGTAGCTCTGGATTCGGCTCGGTCGAGTCGACACTCGCTGGTCACCCTCGCCAACGCCCAAGGTCACTCAGGGTCAGGAAATCAGGCACTACGGGACATGTCCCGATCCGGAGCCGCTGTGGCAGTCGTTGAAGTGACTGTCTATGCACCACCCCGTACTTGAGTCTCTCTCCGGATAGTGGTCGAGGCTCGAGGTTTCTGGGAAGTAGCGGTCGTAGAAGGTCTCGGGGTCGGCACCGAGGCCGTCGGGCTTGAAGATCGGATCGGTGACATCCGCCTTCGGGTAGTTCATCTGCCACGGGCTGTTGATGGTGCCGTCCCCGGTCAGGTAGCCGAGCGCGTAGATGTCCCAGGTGGCGCCGCTGTACGTGCATTTGGGAGTGACGTTCGTGTAAGGGGAGCACTGAACGCGGTAGCCGCCCGTCGGGTCATAGATCGGCTTCGCCACCGAGGCGCTCTTTGGGAGGCCCTTGAAGGGGAAGAAGTCGGCGAAGGCGGTGCCCCCCCTGAAGTCCTTGTTGTCGCCGACGGTGCTGCGCCACCACGAGGGGAGCCGGTAGAGGTGGTATCTGGCGTTCAGCAGCGAGCCGTAGGCCCAGGTTTTGACCGCGGGCAGAAACGTCTTCGAAGCATTTTCCTGATCGTCCTGAGTGAACTCCCAATCCGTGTGGTTGAACGGACACGACGACCAGTCGGCGGGGTTGTTCGAGGTGCACGAGCCGATCGCCTTCAGCCTCCCGTAGTCGGCTGCGATCGCGTCGGGAATCCTCGTGGTGAGCGTCTTCTGGGCTGCATCTAGCCGATCGGCGAGCGCGACGCCGAACTCGCCAGCCTTGACCGTGAAGGGTTCACCGACAGGCTCCCCGCCGTCCGTGCTCAATTCCGTGCCCAGCTTGTAGAAGGTCTCAGCGGCCTCGACCACCTTCCCAACCTTCGGCACCAGGCTGAATATGCCGACGTAGAACTCCGCCCAAGCCGCCAGGCGCGCATTGGTCTCCTGATCCGGGCCGACCTCAACGTCGTCGCGGATCTGGGTCGCGATGTTCTGGAAGCTGGCCCAGCTCTTCAAGGCGTCCTCTGAGAAGGGGCTTGCGAGTTGGTCGACGTAGCGGTTCGTGTTCTTGAGCCAGGCGATCTCCCCACCCGCCACCGGGGATCCCGTCTTCGGCCCGGCTAGCTCGGCCTTCGCCCACTCCAGGTCTTCCCTCGTGAAGCCCGGGTCCTTGCCCTCCGAGTGGTCGGTCTGCGAGTAGTCGAGCCTCTGGATTCTGAACGCGTAGTCGTTCCAGGTATCGTCGTTGTAGTTCTTGGTCCAGTACTGGCCGCGCGGGTTATCGGTGCCGAAGACCTGCTCGCCGATCCACTTGATCGCCGCGGTGCGGCCGGGATCTCCCTGCTCGGGCCACGGCGTCGGCGGCTGTACCAGGATGTCGTTCAGCTGCTCGGCTGCCGCCGAGGGATCCGGGCCCGAGTCGCCGCTTTGATCGCCCACTACCGGCGCTGCCTGAGGCTCGAAGGTGTAGTTGGGTCCGGTCCGCGCCATCGTCCCGGTGAGCGATGCGTTGCTCAACGCACCCGCTCCGCCGGGCGTGTTGTCCCTGACCGCCTCGACGCCCTGACCACCCCGACAACCGGCGGCCTTGGAGTGGCCGATCAGCGTGTAGGAGGTCGACTTCGAGAACGGGTAGTAGACCGCGTGGAAGGCGCCGTTCCGCGTGCCGCCGGCGCATTCGATCTGGTCGACGATCTTCCCCTGCTCACGCAGGAGCTCGTCGGTGAGCGAGGTGTTGGGTCGGATGTCGAAACGCGGTACACCCCGACTGGCGACGATGATCAGCTTGTCGCCGTCCGTGTTTGCCAATCTCAGTACCGACAGCATGCGATGCAGCTCTCCATCGAGGCCATGTTGGTCCGGCTGCTCGGTGTTGAACCAATACGACGTGCCGCCGAGCGTCGTGCGATCGGCGACCACGACCTGGAAGCCGCCGGAGCCCGAGATTGGCTGCGAGAAGGTCTTGTCACCGAGCTTGACGACGTTCGTGTTGGCGTTCGATCCCGGCGCCTGGGTGTCGTACTGGATGCGACCAGAGGGCGCGTACGCGTAGTGGCCCTCGTTGTTGCGGATCAGGTAGCCCTCCATGCGGCCACCCGCCGAGGCGGCGTCGCTGTAGTGCCAGTCGCCTTGGCCCGGCTCGGTTCCCGGAGCGCCGATCGCCGAGAAGGACCAGGGATCTGGTCCGGACGATTGAGCAGGCGGCCCGCTGGCGCCGATCCGGCCGAAATCAGGTACGTCGGGGTTGGAATAACCCCAATCCAGTTGATGGTTGGCCACGATCACCAGCTCGTCGGGGCCGAGCTTGTCGAGGTCGCGCTTCACATCGTTGCCGTTGGTGCAGTGGCCGTCGCTGGGGTCTTGAACACACGGATAGGTGGCGTTCGACACCTCCTTGAGGGTGGGTCCAGCGGCGCTCATGTCGTCCTGGTCGCGACTCAGCACCAGCACCTGGTACCACGGTATGCCGCCCGGTGGGCTCTCATCCGCGGGATAGGTCTTGTCGCCCACCTTGATTCCCGGCTGCCCACCTGAGGCCTCCGGCATCGTGTCGACTTGCACGGCGGGGATCGGATCTGTCCTCACGTCGACCACGTCGGAGCCGGACTTGCCGTCCGTCGCGGTGACCTTGAAGCGGAAGCGGTAGCGACCCGGGGCCGCCAGCTTGACCGCGGCCCGGTGTCCGCCGGGGCTGATCAGGTCGACGAGGGGCTTGCTTCCGCCGGGAGACTTGACCAGCTTCCAGCGGGAGCTCAGACCCGAGCCGTTGCCCGCTGCGCCGGTGGGCCGGGCGGCCTTCGGCGACCGGATGTGCGAGCGCGAACGGCTCCCGTCGAGATAGACCTTGTCGCCGACCGCCACGGTGCGGTCGAAGCCGGCCGCTGCCAAGGGGCGGTTTCGACGGACGCGGAACCGCACCCACTGGTTGTGCTTCTTGCGGTGATGGGGCTTGTTGTGGCGGCGCACCAGCCGGACGTGGAGGCGGTTGCGGCCGTGGCGAAGGCCGAAGGTAGGCGAGGCGCGAAGCCTCCGCACGCGGCGCTTGGTGGGAGGCGAGAAGTACTTCTTGATCCCGTGGCCGTTCAGCTGCACCCGAAATAGCTTCGGGTGCTTGCCGGTCCTGACCCGGATCCGGACCGGCCGGGCGGGAAGCCGCTTGCCGCTTCGCGGCGAGAGGATCGGCCCCTTGGCGGAGGCGCTCGCCGTCGTGGTGAAGCCGAGGGCTGCAGCCAAGGCAAGCGCCGCAAGGACCGCCACGGCGATCCTTGGCATCGTCGCGCGGCGCGGGCGCCTCAATCCGACCTGATGCGATCGATCCGCTGGCCGTGCCCCGTGGCTTCGGTCTGTCCACACTTCCCTGTGCTTCGCCAATCGTCCCCCCAGACGGTGGCTGCGAATGCCGGGCGACCGTAGGCGGCAGGGCCCGGCTGCTCAACGCCGGCTGTCAGGCCTCTGACAGCCCTCGCGAGCTCGCCGCGGAGGCCACGACGTGTGGTTGACTGCAGCCGATCAGTGAGCTACCCGGGCCACATGTCCAGCCCCAGGCTCCCGGCGCCTTGCGCCGGAGCCGACCTTTTCCCGACGCTGCCCCACGGGCGACGGTTGACGGTCCGAACCCGCGCAGGCCGTCGCACGGCACCGTGAATCCCTCGGCGGCATCCACCCCGGGTGGGACGCGCGGAGGTGTCGTGGTGACCGGGGCCTCCAGCGGGATCGGCCGAGCGACGGCCCTGCTGCTCGACCGATCCGGGTTCGAGGTCTTCGCGGGAGTCCTCGACGAGGGCGAGGCCGCTGCGCTGCAGGCTGCCGGATCGGATCGCCTGACCGCGGTGACTCTTGACGTGACCGACGCCGACTCGGTCGCGGCGGCCGCTCGACGAATAGAGGACGAAGTCGGCGACCAGGGTCTCGCCGGTCTCGTGAACAACGCGGGGATCGCGGCGATCGGCCCGCTGGAGCATCTTCCGGTGGATCGGATTCGCGCGGTCTTCGAGGTGAACGTCTTCGGCGTGATCGCCGTTACGCAGGCATTCGCGGAGCTGTTGCGGCAAGGGCGAGGACGCGTGGTCAACATCAGCTCGGTCGGGGCCTGGATCGCGATGCCGTGGATCTCACCCATCAACGCCTCGAAGGCCGCGGTCGCGAGCTTCAGCGACGCGATGCGGATCGAGCTCGGGCCGAGCGGGATCGACGTGATCGCTGTCGAGCCCGGGTCCATCCGCACCCCGGGGTCGGAGGGCATGGAGGCAATGGCGTCCAAGGCGCTCGAGGGACTCCCGGCCGCCGGGCGGGAGCGTTACGAGACCACGATGCGGGACTTCATCAAGGCCATGAGCGCCAGTGAAAGCAAGGGGAGCCCACCGGAGGTGGTGGCCGAGGCCGTGCGGACGGCGCTGGTCGCCCGCGCACCGCGGACCCGGTATCCGGCAGGAGCCAACGCTCGCCGCCTGTCGTGGCTGGGGAGGCTGCTCCCCAACCCGGCGCTCGACCGGCTTCGAGCGGCGCTCTTTCGCAACTGAGCCAGCCAACGTCGCGCCGGACGCTTGCGTCCGGCGCGACGTCAGAGCTCAGATCAGCCGCTCAGTCCCAGACGAACGGCGGGTACTTGGTAACCAGCCAGTAGGCGTACGCGTTGCCCCGGGCGTTCCAGCGCAGGCCAATCCGCGCGATGTTGAACAGCCCATCCGGGAACTGCCTGGTGAACAGGATCGTGAAGAAGGCGAAGAAGACCATGATCTCCGCCATCAGGTACACGAAGTACGCCACGATCAGGAACGGGATCACCAGCAGCCATGCGATCAACGGCCGCCAGCGCTCCACATGCTCTGGATAGTCGATGTTGAACCGCACCGGATAGCTCGGATCGTCATCGAGCGTGAACGGCGGGTACGGGTCCACCATCAGGAACGTGTAGCCCACCACCCGGTACGCCCACCGATGGACGCCGACGATGTAGTTGAACATCCCCTCCGGGTAGCGGCCCGTGAAGAGCACCGCGAAGAAGGAGATGATGGCAACGATCGCCGCCCCGATTCCCAGCACGAGCAGCGCGATGTAGTGCGGGATCGCCAGCAGCCACTTGATCAGGGGCATGAAGCGGCTGTAATCGTCCTGGCGGTCGATGTCGAGGTGGACTGGATAGTCCGCCACGGGTGATGTAACCGGCGGTGCGGCCGGCGGCGGTGCGGCAGGCGGCTGTGCCCCTCCTGGCGGCCCTGTTGGCGACTCCGGCGCCCCAGGCGTCTCAGGCGTTTCAGTCATCTCCCCTCCTCGGGTAATCCGCGCGTGGCCGCTGCGTGCCGACCCCTCACGGGTTGCTGAATCGTCGGCATCTTCTCACGCCCATCGGCCGTGAAACCGGAATCTGGACATATAGGGTCCGGAGTTAGCGATGACGAAGAACGTCTGGTACCGATCGACGCCCGGCAGCCGCATCGAGGATCGGGGAACCGTGACCGTCGAGGGCGGCGCGTTCACCTTCGCCGGGAAGAAGGGAAAGGTGGCGGGCAGGGTCCTGCAGGCGGGCACAAGGTCCGCCGGCTTCAACAACTGGGTGAAGGCCACCTATGAGGCCGACGGCCAGTCGCGCGACGCGTTCTTCCTGGTCAAGGACCTGCTGGGCTGGGGAGGGATGCTGGGCGGCAACAAGGAGCTCCGGGAGGCGCTCGAGGGCGCCGCTCAGGAAAACTCGACAGGCGACGGCACCGCCGGGTAGGCTGCGCTCAGCAACTCCTACGGAAGGGAACCTCTTCAATGGCGGACAAGATTCAGATCGGCCCCGGTCCCGGCTACACGGCGAAGACCAGGCACCCGGTCGCGGTACCCGCGCTCACGATCATCACGCTCGGGATCTACGGGATCTACTGGTGGTACCAGATCAATCGCGAGATGGTCGATCTCGGCAGGGTCAGGCAGGTCGACGGCCTCGGTGACAGTCCGACGAAGTCGCTGCTGGCGGTCTTCCCGGGCTTCCTCATCGTCGTGCCCCCGTACATCTCGCTCTACAACACGGTGAAGCGGATCCAGCGCGCCCAGGAGGTCACCAGCGGGCAGGTCACGCTCAACGGCATGATCATCCTCTGGCTGATCATCGCCTCGTTCCTGATCGGCGTCGCGGGGATCATCGTGCCCGGATACATCCAGGCCGAGCTGAACAAGGCGTGGGAGGCCGTGCGGGCCGGCGGGGCGCCCGAGCTACAGGGCGCCGCCCCGCAGCCGGCCGTCGCACCGGAGCCGGCAACCACGCCGGCACCTCCGCCCCAGAGCTCGTAGACAGGCCGGCCGCCTCCTCCGCTTCGCGTCCGGGGCGGCCGGGTTCGTGACTACTTCGATTGGGGACGGCGCCCGGCCTCGGCTAGGTGCCGTCCCCCTCGATCCAGGGCATCATCTTCCGGAGGTCCGAGCCCACCTGCTCCACCTGGTGGCCGGCGGCCTCATCGCGAAGCCGCTGGAAGTTCTCGGCCCCGGCGCGGTTCTCGGCGATCCACTCGCGGGCGAACTCGCCTGACTGGATGTCCGCCAGGATCTGACGCATCGCGGCCCGGGTCTCGTCGCCGATCACGCGCGGACCGCGAGTCATGTCCCCGTATTCGGCCGTGTTCGAGATCGAGTCGCGCATGCCCTGGATCCCCTTCTCGTACATGAGGTCCACGATCAGCTTCAGTTCGTGCAGGCACTCGAAGTAGGCAAGCCGGGGGTCGTAGCCCGCCTCCACCAGGGTCTCGAAGCCCGCCCGTACGAGCTCGGTGGCGCCGCCGCACAGCACCGACTGCTCGCCGAAGAGGTCGGTCTCGCACTCGTCCTTGAACGTGGTCTCGATCACGCCGGCCCGCGTGCCGCCGATCCCCTTCGCGTAGGCGAGGACCATGTCGCGGGCGTTTCCGGTCGCGTCCTGGTGGACGGCCATCAGGCACGGAACGCCGCGGCCCTCGGTGAACTGGCGGCGGACCAGGTGACCCGGTCCCTTCGGGGCCACCATGCCCACGTCGACCTCGTCCGGCGGCTCGATCTGGCCGAAGTGGATCGAGAAGCCGTGGGCGAACATGAGGAGGTTTCCGGGGGCGATCCCGTCGCGGATCTCGCTCTCCCAGACCTCGGCCTGCTTCTCGTCGGGCAGCAGGATCATGACGACGTCGCCGCGGCTCGCCGCCTCCGGGACGTCCAGCACCGTCAGCCCCTCCCCCTCCGCCTCGGCGCGGCTGGCCGAATCCGGACGCAGGCCGACCACGACCTCGCAGCCGGAGTCCTTCAGGTTCAGCGCGTGGGCGTGACCCTGCGACCCGTAGCCGAGGATCGCGATCGTCTTGCCCTCGAGAGCTTCCAGGTCGGCGTCGTCGTCGTAGAAGATGTCTTTGTCTGTGTCGTTCAAATCTCTTGCGGCCGCTTCGCGGCCTTACCTGCCTCTCGCGTCGCTAACGCTCCTCGCTGGAACACCCCCTGATGCTATGGGGCCGGACGCTGGATGAACCACTCGGTGAACTCGCGGCAGCGCCCGTCGCCGTCGAATCGCATCACGAAGCAGTTGTCGAAGACCTCCTCGACGGGCCCCCCGGGGCGCTCGAAGTAGGTGCTGGAGCCGGTGGCGACCACCACGTCGCCGTCCACCGCCACGGGCGCATAGGACGCGTCGTAGGTGCCCTCGGGATCGCGCGTCGGGGCGTCTTCATGGCCGCCCTCGCCGAACCATGACTCCACCACAGCATCGCGACCGCGGATCGGCTCGTCGTACGGGTGGTACCGGTAGACGACTTCCTGCGCGAACAGCGCCGCGATCAGCTCCGGGTCGTAGGTCCTCCATGCCTCCACGTAGTCGTCGAGCCAGCGGGCGACGTCCCCTTGATCCATTCCTCCTCCTCTCAGCGCAGTTCCCGGCGAAGCAGTTTGCCCGAGGCGGTCCGCGGAAGCTCGGCCACGAACTCGAAGCGCTTCGGCACCTTGTAGGTGGCAAGCGACGCAGCGCAGTGGTCGCGGAGTGCCGCCTCGTTCCGGTCCGCCCCCTCACGCAGGACAACGACCGCCTCCACCGCCTCCTGCCACTCGGGGTCCGCGCGCCCGACGGCGGCCGCATCCGCGACGTCCGGGTGTCGCAGCAGGACCTCCTCGATCTCGGCCGGCAGTACGTTCTCGCCCCCCGAGACGATCACGTCGCCGAGCCGGTCCTCTACGTAGAGGAACCCGTCGTCGTCGATGCGGCCGAGATCGCCGGTGTGGAGCCAGCCATCCTCGTCGGCACATCCAGGCGCGACCACCGGCCCCTGGACGCAGATCTCGCCGCCCGTGATCCGCAGATGGGTGGTGAGCAGCGGCCGCCCCGCCGAGCCGAGCTTTCGCCGTGCGTCCTGCGGGGCTAGCGTCGTAACCTGGGAAGCGGTCTCGGTCATCCCGTAGGTCTGCACGACCGAGGCTCCGCGCCCGATCGCCTCCTCGAGTACGTCGATCGGGACCGGCCCCCCGCCGACCAGGATCGCCCGCGGGCGCGAGAGGTCGACGCCCGCCGCGAGCAGGCGGACGAGTTGCGTCGTCACGAGCGATGCGAGCGTGACGCTGTCGCGCTCGAAGGACTCCGCGACCCGGCTTGTGTCGAAGCCCTCCTGGACGACGGCACCGGTGCCGTAGATGACCGACCGCATGACGATCTGCAGGCCGGCGACGTGGTGGAGCGGCAGGCAGCAGAGCCAGCGGTCCGCGGGGTCCACGCCCAGGTTGAAGGCGGACCCGACGGCGCTCCACAGGTGGTTGCCGTAGGTGAGGCCCACCGACCGCGGGCTCCCGGAGGTGCCGCTCGTGAGGATCCGGCAGTGCAGGGCGCCCAGGTCGTGCTCACCGAGCAGCGGGAGGTCGGCCTCGCTCATCGTCACGTCGGACTCGTCGAGCACGAGCGCCGGCTTCGCCCGCCCGATCTCGGCCTCGAGCTCCGCTGGAGCCAGCCCGGGATTGAGCGGGTGAACGACGGCCCCGAGCTTCATCAGCGCGTGGAGGGCGATCACGTACTCGAGGCGCGATGGCTGCGTGATGACCACGCTGGCGCCGCGGCGCACTCCCCGCGACGCGAGCCGCCGGGCGGTCCGCGTCGCCTCCGCCTCGAGCTCGTCGTAGGTCATCTCCACCCCGTCCGCGATCAGCGCCACCCGGTCGGGACAGGTCTCGGCGCGCTGCGCGAGCCAGTTGTCGAGGTTCATGTGGTGAAGGCGCGGTCGGTCACGGCCAGGGATAATTCCGAACATGCCGATTCGCCACAACCAGGCCCCGCCGTCAGAGCAGCTCTACGCGCCGATCGAGTGGCACAGCGCGGACGACTTCGAGGACATCCTCTACGAGAAGGGCGATGGGATCGCCAGGATCACCATCAACCGACCTGACGTGCGAAACGCGTTCCGCCCCCAGACCCTGGCCGAGCTCCGCGACGCCTTCAACCGCGCACGGGACGACCTCGACGTGGGCTCGATCATCTTCACCGGCGCCGGGACCGAGGCGTTCTGCTCCGGGGGCGACCAGCGCATCCGCGGCGACGACGGCTACATCGGCGACGACGAAGTGGCGGAGCAGGGCGTCGGCCGCCTCGACGTGGGAGACCTCCACGTCCAGATCCGCCGCCTGCCCAAACCGGTGGTCGCCGCGGTCGCCGGCTACGCCGTCGGCGGCGGGCACATCCTTCACCTGGTCTGCGACCTGACGATCGCCGCCGACAACGCGCGCTTCGGGCAGACCGGGCCCCGCGTCGGCAGCTTCGACGGCGGCTTCGGCGCGAGCCTCCTGGCGCGCAACATCGGGGTCAAGAAGGCGAAGGAGGTCTGGTTCCTGCTCCGCCTCTACTCGGCCGACGAGGCCCTGGAGATGGGCCTCGTGAACGCGGTCGTCCCGGTCTCAGACCTCGAGCGCGAGACCGTCGCGTGGTGCCGTGAGATGAACGCCCTCTCCCCCCTCGCCCTGCGTCTGCTCAAGGCGAGCTTCAACGCGGACGAGGACGGGCTCGCCGGCCTGCAGCAGCTCTCCCACGACGCAACGCTCCTCTTCTACATGACGGAAGAGGGCCAGGAGGGCCGCAACGCCTACACCGAGCGCCGCAAGCCCGACTTCGGCAAGTACCCCCGGAGACCGTAGACCCGCATGCGTCTCTGGTTAATGGCGGCGCGGCCGCGGACGCTTCCCGCGGCGATCGCACCGGTGCTGGTCGGTACCGCGGCGGCCGTGGAGCGGGTCGACGACGTCCGCGTGGGGGCGTTCATCGCGGCACTCGTCGGCAGCATCTTCATCCAGATCGGGACCAACCTGGCGAACGACTACTCGGACGCCAAACGGGGCGCGGACACCGCCGACCGCCTCGGCCCGGTGCGCGTGACGTCCTCGGGCCTCGTTGCTCCCCGGCGCGTAATGATCGCCACCTGGATCGCCTTCGCGGTCGCCGTCGCCGCCGGGATCTACCTCGCGACGGTTGCCGGGGCCGTCATCCTGATCGTCGGCGCGGCCTCCATCCTCGCCGGCGTTCTGTACACGGGTGGCCCGCGGCCCTACGGATACGCCGGTCTCGGCGAGCTGTTCGTGTTCCTGTTCTTCGGCCTGGTTGCGGTCAACGGCTCGTACTACGTGCAGCTCGAGCGCCTTGACTGGTTGCCTTTCGGCCTCTCCGTGGCGGTCGGGTGCCTGGCGACGGCGATCCTCGTCGTCAACAACGTGCGCGACATCGATACCGATCGCCGCGCCGGAAAGATGACCCTGGCCGCTCGGCTTGGCCGGCAGCGCACCCGCAACCTCTACGCCAGCCTGGTCGGGGCTGCCTTCACCGCTGTCCCCGTGACGCTCCTCGCGACGGGCAGCTCGGCGTGGGGCCTGCTGGCCCTGATCTCGGCGCCGCTGGTGGACCGACCCCTGAGGGCCGTGATGACGCGGACCGACGGTCCTGCACTGAACGGTGCCCTGGCGGCGACCGGGGCCCTTCTGGCCGCCTTCAGCGCCCTGCTCGCGCTGGGGCTGGTGCTGGCCACCATCTGAGATGAAGCTCTCCGCCGTCGAGGTCGTGCCCTATGCACTGCCCTTCAGAGAGCCGTACGTCACCGCCCGAGGGCGGCTGGAGCGGCGGGAGATGGTTCTCCTCCGCCTCCGAACGGACGATGGCCTGGAGGGATTGGGAGAAGCGGTGGCCATGTCGCTACGCGGGGCCGCGGATGCGGCGTCCCTGGCGCGTGAGCTCCGCGACCTGGCCGAGTCGAGGCTCGTGGGCCTCGAGGTGCCCGCGGATCCTTCACTCGCCGTGCCCACGGTCTCTCGCGCCGCCGCGGCGGCACTCGAGATGGCTCTGCTCGATCTGGCCGCAAAGGCCACGGGGATGCCGTTGTGGCGGGCCCTTGGCGCGGAAGCCGCGGAGCCAGTCACCTGCAACGCCACCCTCGTGGCCGGCCCTCCGGCGGCGGTGGCCGCCGACGCGGAACGCTGGGCTGAGCGCGGCTTTGAGACCTTCAAGCTGAAGGTCGGCGTGCCCGGCGACGTCGGCCAGGTGGAGGCCGTGCGCAAGGCCATGGGGCCGCGGGCACGACTGCGCGTGGACGCAAACGGTGTCTGGACCCCCCAGGACGCGGTCCTCCGGCTGACTGCGATGGAGCGGCACGGAATCGAGCTCGCCGAGCAGCCGGCGGGCGACCTCGAGGACCTGGCCGCGGTACGCAACCAGACCGCGATTCCGATCGCCGCTGACGAGAGCGTGAACGGTCCGGAAGACGCCCGGCACGCGACGGAGCTCGGGGCGTGCCAGCTGGCGACGGTGAAGCTCGCCAAGGTCGGCGGCATCACACCGGCGCGCGCCATCGCCGAGGAGCTCCCCGTGTACCTCTCCAGCGCACTCGACGGGCCGGTCGGAATCGCGGCGGCGGCTCACGTCGCGCAGGTGCTGCGCCCCGCCGCCCCGTGGGCCGGCCTGGCGCATGGGCTCGCCACCCAGCTCCTGTTCGCGGACACGATCGCTTCGGTGGAGTGCGACCTGCGCGGCAACCTCCTTCACCCGCCCGACGGGCCGGGCCTCGGCGTGGAGATCGACGATGCGGCGCTGGAGCGGGACCGGATCTAGCGCACACACGTGAACGTCCCCGAGGCGGAGCCTGTAACACGGGCATGTCGGTGCATCCCGAGATTCGCAACCCTACTGGAACGGTGGTGGATGACACCGGGGAGATCGTCGAGCTGCGTGATGGAACGACGGCGCTGATCAGACCGATCCAGCCGTACGACCGCGCGCGTCTCAACGAGGGCTTCGAGAGCGCCAGCACGCGGTCGATCTTCATGCGCTTCCTCGGGCCGCAACCGCATCTGTCGGAGCGGCAGCTCGACTACCTGACCGCCGTCGACCACGTCCGCCACGAGGCGCTGATCGCGGTCGACCCCTCCACCGGCCAGAGCTTTGGCACGGCGCGCTACGTCCGCAGCGAAGAGGATCCCGGGACGGCGGAGTTCGCGGTGGGCGTCGGCGATCGCTGGATGCGGATCGGTCTCGGGACGGCGCTCTTGACCGCACTGGCCGAGCGCGCACGAGAGGCGGGCATCGCGCGCTTCATCGGGCTGATCCATGCCGAGAACGTCGCCATCAAGCGCCTGATCGCCAAGGTCGCCGGGCCGTACGAGACCAAGTTGGCGGGGCAGGGCACCCTCGAGGTGGTCGTCGACGTGTAAGCAGGCCCTGCGACCGATGCCCGTGACTCCCCGCCGGGTACCGTTCGCGCCGGTGGATCCCACGAATCGCAACACCGCGCTGGCATCCGCGCTGGTCGAGGAGCTCGCGCGCTGCGGCGTCCGGCACGCCGCTGTCGC
Source organism: uncultured Actinomycetes bacterium (assembly GCA_963702195.1). Taxonomy (GTDB): domain Bacteria; phylum Actinomycetota; class Thermoleophilia; order Solirubrobacterales; family 70-9; genus AC-56. Next base: position 1,908,333 of record OY969725.1, read on the forward strand.
TCCCGGCTCGCGCTCCACGCCGCTGGCGCTCGCACTGTGGCGCCAGCCGGCGATCGAGGTCACCGTGATCGTCGACGAACGCTCCGCCGGATTCTTCGCTCTCGGGGCAGCCCAGGCCAGCGGGCAGCCCGTGGCGGTGCTCTGCACCTCCGGAACGGCGGCGGCGAACCTCCACGCCGCCGTCTGCGAGGCCGACGAGGCGGGCGTCCCGATGATCGTGCTGACCGCGGACCGCCCCCCGGAGCTCAGAGGCGTCGGCGCCGGCCAGACCATCGATCAGCTGAAGCTCTACGGATCCGCGGTGCGCTGGTTCTGCGAGGTCGGCACCCACGACGCCGACGACTCCGGTCTCCTGCACTTCCGCTCCGCGGCATGCCGGGCCTATGCCGCCGCCCGGGGCGATCCACGCCCCGGCCCGGTGCACCTGAACCTGGCGTGGCGCGACCCTCTGGGGCCCGAGCCCCATGCCGAGGACGTCACGGCGACCTCGGAGCTCGCCCTGCGCGGTCGAGGGGAGCGGCCGCTGACGGCCGTACCTGGCGCTGGGGCGCCGCAGCCCAGCAAGGCGCTCGTCGACGTGATGGTCGGCCACGTGCGGGACGACTACCGCCGCGGAATCATCGTGTGCGGTCGCCAGCTCGACTCCGGGCTGGCCGAACCGCTCGCCCGGCTCGCCGTCGCGTGCGGCTATCCGATCCTCGCCGAGCCGACTTCACAGCTTCGCCTGGGAGCACACGATCGATCGCTGGTCGTCTCGCATTACGACGCCATCGCCCGCCTGCGCCCCACGGCACTCGAGCCAGAGGTCGTGCTGCGATTCGGGGACATGCCGACCAGCAAGCCCTTGCGGCAGTGGCTTGCCGCGATGCCCGAGGGCCGGCAGCTGATCGTCGATGACGGCTTCGGCTGGAACGAGCCAACCCGCTCGGCCGACGTCATCATGCGCGTTGATTCGAGGGGCCTGGCGAATGCGATGGCCACCGCGCTTTCCCAGGGCGCGGATGCCCAGTGGTCCCAGGGCTGGCGCGATGCCGACGATGCGGCGGCCGCGGCGATCGCCGATGCGATTGCGGAGGGGACCGCCCCTACGGAGCCCGGAGTGCACGCAGCGCTCGGATCGATCTACCGCGACGGCGACCTCGTCTACACCGCCTCCTCGATGCCGATTCGCGACCAGGAGGCATTCCTGCCGGCGCTGCCGACCGCCGTCAGGTTCCTGTGCAACCGCGGCGCCAATGGCATTGACGGCCTCGTCTCGTCGGGGATCGGGGCGGCAGCGGCCAGCGGGCGGCCGACCTGGATCGTGACCGGAGACCTCGGCCTCTACCACGACATGAACGGCCTCGCAGCGCTCCGCGACTCGGGCCCGTCCGTCCGGATCGTGGTCCTCAACAACGACGGTGGCGGCATCTTCGAGTTCCTGCCCCAAGCGGAGCAGGTCGACCGCGACGAGTTCGAGGCGATCCTGGGCACGCCACTGGGCATCGACCCCGCGAGGGTCGCGGAGCTCCACGGCCTGCGACACGTCCTCGTCGAGGACCTCGCCGACCTCCCGCCGGCGGCCGACCACGGGACGGCGATCATCGAGATTCCGGTCGACCGTCGCCGCAACGTCGAGGTCCACCGGCGGATCGCGGACCGCGCCGCCGAGGCTCTGTCGACGCTCAGCCGGTGACCAGCGGCAGCAGCGCCCCGAGCTTCAGCTCGGTTTCGGCCAGCTCGGCGTCGGGGCGCGAATCGGCCACGATGCCCGCCCCGGCGAAGAGGTGGGCCGTGCGGTCGCGGAGCAGTGCGCTCCGGAGGGCGACGCAGAACTCCCCGTCCTCGGCCGCGTCCATCCAGCCAACGGGCCCGGCGTACCAGCCGCGATCGAGCGTCTCGAGCTCGGCGATCACCCGAAGCGATTGCTCGCGCGGCTCGCCGCCGACGGCCGGCGTCGGGTGCAACCGACCGGCCAGGTCCACCGCGGAGCGCGGCTCCGCGAGCTGGGCGTGAATCGGGGTTCCGAGGTGCTGGATGTTGGCCACCTTGACCAGCCCCGGCTCGGGCGCCGCCTCGACCCATACCGAGTAGGGCCGCAGGGAGCGCTCGATCCGGCGCACGACGATCTCGTGCTCGGACCGCTCCTTGTCCGACGTGCGGAGCTGCTCGCCGAGGTGGTCGTCGACGGAGGGGTCGGCGCTCCGCCTGGTGGATCCGGCCAACCCGACCGTGTCCGCGCTCGAGCCGCTGCGCCGGACGAGTAGCTCGGGGCTCGCTCCGAGGAACGCGCCCTCCGGCGACCCGCAGCAGAAGCAGAAGCAGCTTGGAAAGAGCTCGCGGAGCGCGCCGTAAAGAGCCGCCGGGTCGTGCGCGCTCGGCGTCTCGACCGTGACCTCGCGCGCGAGCACCACCTTGTCCAGCTCGCCCGCGCGAATCCGCTCGACGGCCGCCGCAACCGAGCGCTCGTACCCCTCCGGCGGGGATGCGCTGGCGATGCGCACCGAGCCCGTCGGGTGCGGGTCGATGAGGGGGAGCGGTCCTTCGCGCAGGGCGCCAACCCGGGCCGCGAGCGCGGCCGAGACCTCACCCGGATCGGCGCCCGGGTCGCTCACGGCGCACAGGGTCAGGTAGGTCTCGCCCGCGACGCGGTGGAAGGTGAGCTCCGGGAGGATCATCAGGGCGGGCGGGAACGATGCCCACTGCGCCTCGCGCGCACCCTCGGCGTCGAACGCGAAGCCGCCGACCCACACCGGGCCCGCGCCCGCGGGAAGACCGGGAGGCTCGTCGGTGGCGCGGCTGCGCGCGGTGTCGGCGCAGGCCGAGACCACGTCCTCGAAACGGCTCGGGCCGCGTGAGAGGACCTCGTGGGCGGTCCCTAGACCGGCGATCGCGAAGCCGTCGCGGTCCGGCTGCTCCCAGCAGAACCAGCGATCGTCGGCGCGTCGCGACGCGAACACCGCCGCGCTTGGATCGTCGAGGTCGACGAGGGAGGTGACGCTCACGAGGCGCCGCCGCCCGGTGGCGCCGGCAAGCAGCGATTCGAGCGAACCGAGCGCTGCGGCCGCCTCGATCACCGAACGATTATTGGTCGGGACGTGCGCGGGTGATGGCCACCTCGCCGGTCCGCGCCATCTCGATCAGCCCGTGCGGACGGATCATCCGCTCGAAGGAATCGATCTTGTCCTGCGACCCGGTGACCTCGATGGTCAGCGTCCGGCGCGAGACGTCGACGATCCTCGCCTTGAAGATCTCCGCGAACTGCATGATGTCGGCGCGGTTCTCAGCCGCCGCCTGGACCCGGAAGAGCGCCATCTCCCTGGCGATGGTCTGGTCCGGCTCCATGTCGCGGATCTTGATCACGTTGACGAGCTTGTGGAGCTGCTTGGTGACCTGATCGATCGGGTGGACGGCGCCGTCCAGGGTGAGCGTGATGCGCGACACGTCCGGGTCCTCGGTGGGCCCGACGGCCAGCGTGTCGATATTGAAGCCCCGACGCGAGAACAGACCGGCGATCCGCGCCAGCACACCGGGCTTGTCCTCCACCGTGAGCGAGAGGATGTGCTTGCGGCCGGTCAGCGCCTTGCCGACCTGCAGGTCCTCCAGTTTGACGAGATCCGGCGTTCCAGCCTCCATCGGATCTATCCCACCATGTCCCTAGCGGCGGCCCCGGCGGGGATCATCGGGAAGCAGTTCTCCGTCTTGTCGACGTGCACGTCGAGCAGGACGGGCCCGTCGACCTCGAGCGCGCTGCGCATCGCGCCGGTCAACTCGCGCTTGTCGTCGCAACGCATCGCGCTCCAGCCGAATGCCTCGGCCAGCTTGACCCAATCCGGGCTGTCACCGAGCTCGACCGAGCTGTAGCGGCCGTCCCAGAACAGCTCCTGCCATTGGCGCACCATGCCCATGTAGCCGTTGTTCATGAGGAAGACCTTGACCGGGATGTTGTGATGGGCGGCGGTCGCCATCTCCTGGCACACCATGACGAGGCTGCCGTCGCCGGCGAGGCAGACGACCGTGTCGTCGGGGCGCGCGACCTTGGCTCCGATCGCCGCGGGAAGCCCGAAGCCCATGGTCCCGAGACCGCCCGAGTTGATCCACTGCCTGGGCCTGGGGAAGTGGTAGTACTGCGCCGCCCACATCTGGTGCTGGCCGACGTCGGAGGTGATGATCGCCTCGCCCTCCGTGGCCTCGTACATCGCCTCGATCATGAACTGCGGCTTGATGGTCGAGTCGCTTGAGTCCTCGTAGCCCAGCGGGTAGGAGGCCTGCCATTCCTTGATCTTGGCCCACCACTCGTCGAGCCGGCTCGAATCGGCCTTCAGCGCGCGGTACTCGCGCGTGAACTTCGGCAGCACGTCCTTGGCGTCGCCCACGATTGGGATGTGGGCCGGGACGTTCTTGGAGATCTCGGCCGGGTCGACGTCGATGTGGACGAACTTGGCGCGCGGCGCGAACTCCGAGAGCTTGCCGGTGATACGGTCGTCGAAGCGTGCCCCGATCGCGAGGATCAGGTCCGCCTCGTCCATGGCGTAGTTGGCGGTGCGGGTGCCGTGCATGCCCAGCATCCCGAGCCATTGCTCATGGGGAGCCGGGAAGGCGCCCAGTCCCATCACCGTGAGCGTGACGGGAAACTTGTCCGAGGTGGCGAACTCGATGAGCTCCTGCGAGGCGTTGGCGTTCACGACGCCGCCGCCCGCGTAGATCACCGGCCGCCTCGCGTTCGCGAGCGCCTTGGCAGCCAGCCGGATCTGCTTGATGTTGCCCTCGGTGGACGGCTTGTAGCCGGGCAGGGTCGGCGGGCCCTCGGCGGGCTCATACTCGATATCGGCCCGTGAGAGGTCCTGCGGCACGTCCACCAGGACTGGGCCGGGGCGTCCGGTCGAGGCGATGTGGAACGCCTCGTGGATGTAGGTGGGAATCTGGCGCGGATCGGTGACCAGGAACGAGTGCTTGACGACCGGCAGGGTGATGCCGGTGACGTCGGCCTCCTGGAACCCGTCGGTGCCGATCAGCTCGGTGCGCACCTGCCCCGTGATGAAGACGGTGGGCACCGAGTCCATCATCGCGTCGGCGATCGCCGTCACCAGGTTCGTGGCGCCGGGACCGGAGGTGGCGAAGGCGACTCCCACCCTGCCTGAGGCCTTCGCGTAGCCCTCGGCGGCATGGCCGGCACCCTGCTCGTGACGCGACTGGATGTGCAGCAGGTCCGCGTCGTAGAGCGCGTCGTACGTCGGCAGATTGGCGCCGCCGGGGATGCCGAAGACGTGCTCGACCCCCTCGGCCTTCAGCGCTTCACAGAGTGCGTCGGCGGCTCGCATGGAGGAGTGATTGTAGGGACGAGGCACAGCGTGCCCCGGTAGGCGCGTGTCAGGCGTCCGGCGCGCTCGCCCTACGGGTACGGGATCTGGTGCTCGACGTCGCCCCTGGGGTACAGCTCGCACCGGGTCCCGGTGTCGTTGCCGCTGCCGCCCGCGCAGACGTCGCCGTCGCCGCGCAGCGCGGGATCGTCGGGGGGGCCGCCGTTGATGAAGTCGTTGCCCTGGTCTGTGGTGATGTGGAGGTCGGCGGCGCCGCCGGGGGCACGCATCGCCTCGCATCGGATCACCGAGCGGGACGCCTGCGCCTTGGGGCTCGAGTTGGGTGCGCACGACGCAACGTAGTTGTCGCCGTAGAAGGTGTCGTTGCAGGGATCCTTCGCCTTGCAGGTGGCACCGGCGTCGCCGCCGTCGGGCCCGGCCAGGATGTCCTTGCCGCCGCCCGACGCGCGCCCGTCCACGCTGTAGTTGTCGCCCACCTCGACGTCGTCCCCGGGGCCGGCGTTCAGGTTGTCGTCGCCGCTCCCGCGCGCGACGCCGTGAGCCGCATAGCTGTCGCCCACCACCAGGTCGTTGCCGTCCGCGCCGCCCATGCGGTCGGTCTTGCCGCCCGTGGCGTTGCCATGGAGCGAGGCGTCGTCGCCGATGATCGTGTCGTTCCCGTTCAGGCCGACGATGTTCTTGTCGGGGCTGGCACCGCTCACGTTGCCCGTGGCGTAGTTGTCGCCGACGACGAAGTCCTGGCCACCGGTGCCGTTCAGGTCATCGGAGCCTGTCGGCCCGTTCTCCGGCCCCTTCGGGTTGGCGTTGTCGCCCACGATGAGGTCGTTGCCGGGAGCGCCCTTGATGGCGTCGTTGCCGGGGCCGCCGATGAGGATGTTGTTCTCGTTGTTGCCGGTGATCTTGTCGTTGCCGCTGCCGCCACAGACGATGTCCTTGCCGTGGTTGGTCTTGCTGCTGCTCGCCTGGATCGTGTCGTTGCCACCCCTGGCGTCGACGATGTCCTTCTTGGCGGTGAGCTTGATGTTGTTGGGGCCGTTGGTGCCGGTGATCGTGGCCGGCTTGCCGTAGCAACTGCCGCGCGCGCGGGCGCTGCCCGCCGTCGCCACGACCAGCGCGGCGAGCGCCGCGACGGCCGTCAAGCCGATCAGCAGGCTGATCCCGCGTCGTCGATTCTGGAATGGCCCCGCCGCCATGAAGCTCTCCTTCCCTATCGGCGCCCCTCGAAACGATCTTGAGGCGCCCGGTCAGCGTATCCGACGGCCCATGCGGCCAATCGTGTCTCGCGCGGCTACCGCAGGTGCAGCCTGGATTCGACGTCCTTGTAGACGTACTCGCAGAGCGCCGCGACGTCGTGGCCGCTGCCCCCCTTGCACTTGTCGCCGTGGCCCCGGAGGTCCGGGTCGTTGGGCGGGCCGCCGACCAGCAGGTCGTTGCCCTGGTCCGTTACGAGTCGGTCTCGGCCGCCACCGGAGGTCACGCGCATCTGACACCGGATCGTCTGCGCGGTCTTCTTCGGGCCACACGAGGCCGAGTAGTTGTCGCCGTAGAAGACATCGTCACAGGTGTGCGGCTTGCACTTCTTTCGCTTGTCCCCGCCGTCTGCGGCCTGCATGTAGTCGCGGCCGCCACCGGTCGCCGTGCCGTCCTTCGTGTAGTTGTCGCCCACGAGAAGGTCGTTGCCGGGGCCGCCGTTCAGTCCGGCCTTGCGGTTGATTCGTCTGCTCTTGTCCTTGCCGTCGCCGCTCGCGTGCCCGTGCGGCGCGTAGCTATCGCCGACCACCAGGTCATTGCCGTGGGCGCCGGCGAGACGATCGGTGGCGCCGCCATGCGCGTCGCCCCGGAGCGAGGCGCTGTCGCCGATCAGCACGTCGGAGTTGTCGAGGCCGACGATGTCCTTGTCCGGGCTCGCGCCGGTTGCGTTGCCGCGCGCGAAGTTGTCGCCGACGATGAAGTCGTGGCCGCCGGTGCCGTTGAGGTTGTCCCTGCTGGTGCCCCCGCTGACGCTGCCCGTGGGGTTCGCGTTGTCGCCCACGATCAGGTCGTTGCCCGGGGCGCCCTTGATCACGTCATTCCCCTGCTCACCGATCAGCACGTTGCGCTCGCCGTTGCCCGTGATCTTGTCGTCGCCCGCTCCGCCGCAGACGATGTCCTTGCCGTGGTTGCGCCGGCTGTTCGGCGCCCTGATCACGTCCCGTCCACCCAGCGCCGCGATCACGTCCCTCCCGGGGGTGCCGCCGATCACGTCGCGGTGATTCGTGCCGACGATCGTCGCCGGCTTGCCGAAGCAGGTCGGGCGGGCTCGCGCGCTACCGGTTGACGCAACCAGAAGCCCGACCGCGGCGATCCCGGTTAGCGCCAGTGATGCGTACCGCCCCATCTCGTGACGGCTACCCGACGGTTACTCGGCTATGCGCTCGGATCCGGAGGCCTCGGGGGCCAGTGAGCCCTCGAGCTCACCCGGCTTCCAACGCGTTCGAGGGAGGATGGCCCGCTCGATCACGCGGTCCTTGTGGCGCTCGATCGTCTTGAGCATCGAGCGGACGAGCTCCTCGCCGAGGTAGTGGGGCCGAAGCCCGAGGTCGTGGAGCTTCGTGTTGGCGGCGTTGTAGTAGTGGTGCTCCGCCTCGATGCGGGGGTTCGGGTAGCCCTTGACCTCGACCTCGTAGCCCAGCTCGGCGCCGCTTCTGGAGACCAGCTCGGCGAGCTCGGTGACCGAGAACTGCTCCGTGAACTGGTTGAAGACCCGGAACTCGCCCAGGTCCGCCGGGTTGCTCGCCGCGAGCTCGACGCACTGGAGCGTGTCGCGGATGTTCAAGAAGCCGCGGGTCTGGCCGCCCTCTCCGTAGACCGTCAGCGGGTGACCGATCACGGCCTGGACGCAGAAGCGGTTGAGCACGGTGCCGAAGTACTCGTCGTAGTCGAAGCGGGTGATCAGCCGCTCGTCGGCTGCGGACTCGTCGGTCTCGATCCCGTAGACCACCCCCTGGTTCAGATCGGTCGCGCGAAGGCCCCAGATGCGGCAGGCGAAGTGGATGTTGTGGGAGTCGTGGACCTTGGAGAGGTGGTAGAGCGAGCCGGGCATCTTCGGGAAGGGGAGCGTGTCGGTGCGCCCCTTGTGGGTGATCTCGATGAAGCCCTCCTCGATGTCGATGTTGGGGGTGCCGTACTCCCCCATCGTGCCGAGCTTCACCAGGTGGCAGTCGGGAACCCGGTCACGGATCGAAAACAGCAGGTTGAGGGTGCCGACGACGTTCGTGCGCTGGGTCTCAACCGCGGTCTCGCGCGAGATCATCGAGTACGGCGCCGAGGGCTGCTCGCCGTAGTGGACGACCGTCTCCGGGACGGTCTCGGCGATCACGCGGTCGAGGAACTTGCCGTCCTCCATCGTGCCGACGTACGCCCGGATCTCCTTGCCGGAGATCTCCTTCCAGGCCTCGATGCGGTCGGCGAGCGAGCCGATCGGGGTCAGCGAGTCGGTCGAGTGCTGGGTATGCCAGCGGCGGCGGGCGAAGTTGTCGACGACGGAGACCTCGTGCCCGGCCGCCGAGAAGCGCATCGCGGTCGGCCAGCCGAGATACCCGTCACCCCCGAGGATCAGGATTCTCATGACCGCGCGAGGGTAGCGGACGAACCCGCGTCTGGGTGACGCTTCGCATGAACGGCGGCGCGCGAATGGCGCCCCAGGCGCCATCTATTCTCTTCCGGCCGTGCACCCCGTGATCCTGCAGGCAGATCTGTTCCCGCCGGAGCTGACCGCGATCCGGATCGTCGGTCTGGCCCTTGCGGGTGCGATCGCCGCATTCGCGATCGCCCGCCGCCGGGCGCTCCGCAACATCGACGTGATCATCCTGCTCCTGATCGCCCTCGGGCTGGCGGTGGTCTCCGGCACCGAGCTCCTCGACAGGATCCTCAGCGCGTTCTCGTTCCAGCGCTCGAACGGCACCCGGATCGTCGGCGTCGCGGTGTTCGCGATCCTCATCCTGTTCCTGCTCGTCGTGCGGGCGCTCTCGCAGGGGTCGCGAATCACGCGCGAGCTCTCGAGCGTCCTCGAGGGCCTAGCCTGGGAGCAGTTCCGCGTGGACGGCCACCCGGAGGAGTTCCGCGACAAGCTCGCCGTGCTGGTCCCCGCCTACAACGAGGCCGACAGCATCGACTGGGTCCTGGACCGGATCCCGGACACTGTCTGTGGGCTCCAGACGGCCATCCTGGTGGTCGACGACGGCTCGCGAGACGGCACTGCCGAGGTCGCCGCCGACCACGGCGCCGTGGTCGCGCGCCACCTGATCAACCGCGGTGGCGGTGCAGCGCTCCGCACCGGGTACCGCCTCATGGTCGACTCGCACGCCCGCATCGTGGTGACGCTGGACGCCGACGGCCAGCACCTGCCGTCCGAGATGGAGAGGCTCGTCGAGCCGGTCGTCTCCGGCGAGGTCGCGATCGCGCACGGCTCGCGGGTGCTGGGCGAGGCCGAGCCCAACCATCGCGCCCGCGAGCTCGGGATCGTCTTCTTCAACCGCACCGTTTCGCTCATCACTCGCACCAGGGTGAGCGACTGCTCCAACGGCTACCGGGCCGTTCGGGTGGATGTCCTGCCCCAGCTCGTGCTCCGGCAGGAGCAGTTCCACACCTCCGAGTTCCTGATCGAGGCGATCAAGCGCGGCGTGCCGGCCAAGGAGGTGCCCGTGACCGTCGCCCGCCGGCTTCACGGCCACTCCAAGAAGCCCGCCGTGATGCGCTACGGCCTCGGATTCGCCAACGCGATCGTCAGGACCTGGCTGCGGTAGCGCCTGTTGGCTCCGCGGGCTCCGTCGGCTCCGCGGGCTCAGGTAGGTGGAGGTCGAGACCGCACTTCGGGCAGACCTGCACGTAGAGCTTCAGGACCTTCCCGCATCGAGGACAGGTCCGCTCGGGCTCGGCGTCCTCGTGCCGGTAGAGCAGCGCACCGATCAGCCCGAAGTACGGAAGCACGGCGCCGATCAGGAACCAGACCCAGAACGAGCTTCCCTTCTTCCACCCGACGTAGGCGGTGGCGAACCAGGCGAAGGGCGCGCCGATGATCAGGATCTCGAAGAGCACGTCCTCATTGTGATCGGCTGAGCGGGCGATGCGTGCCGCCGCGGGCGTATTCGGAGGCCTTCAGCGGCCGCGGATGGCCGATCGAGCCCACCTCGGCGATGTCGCGACCGAACGGCAGGCCGACCGTCCAGTCGGCGACCGTGTGGAGCTTGCGGACGAGGCCCGGGATCCTGCTCACGTGGTAGGTGCGGGCCATCCACCACGCCGGAAATCCTCGGAACTTGAACGGCCCCAGCCTCCCGACGGCCTTGTGGCGGCCCAGGTTGACGAACGCCGCCCGGGCCCGGTAGCGGAACGGCCGTGCCCTGCCGATTCCCAGCTCGGCGGCGATGTTGCGGGCCGCGACGGGCCCCTGGCGGATCGCGTGCTGCGCCGTCGGCGGCGACGGAACGGCGCCGCGGCTCCGGGGGTCCGGCACGGCGGCGCAGTCCCCGAGCGCCCAGACGCCGTCCATCCCGCTCACCCGCAGGTAGCTGTCCACCGGTACGCGCCCGCGCTCGTCGAGGGGCACGTTGAGCGAGGCCAGGCTTGGATGCGGCGCCACGCCCGTGGTCCAGACGAGGGTCCGGGTCGGGACCCACTCGCCCGTCGACAGGCGCACCCCCGTGGGCGTCACCTCCTCGAGCCGGGTACCCAGCCTGATCTCGATCCCGCGGGCGCGGAGCTCGCGCATCGCGTAGTCAGCCAGATTCGCGTCGATCTCGGGCAGCACGCGATCGGTCGCCTCAACGCCGATCCATCGCATCCCGTGGAGGCGGGCGCGCGGATACCGCTCCATCGCATCGGCCGCGAAGTCCTGCAGCTCGGCCAGCGCCTCGAGCCCGGCGTATCCGGCACCGACGAAGACGTAGGTCAGGAGCTCCTCGCGACGCTCGGGATCCTCGCTGGCGTTCGCCGCCTCCAGGGTCTCCACGATGTGGTTGCGGAGCCAGATCGCGTCAGCGAGGCTCTTGAAGCCGATCCCGGTCTGCTCCAGGCCGGGCACCGGCAGGAGGCGCGAGACCGAGCCGAGCGCGAGCAGCAGCTGGTCGTAGCGGAGCTCGTCCACCTCGTCCTCGTGGCTCGTCAGCTGGAGCGTCCGCGCGGCCGGGTCGTGCCCGGTGACCGCCCCGAGGCGCAGATAGGTTCGCTTGAGCATGTCGCGAAGCGGCGTGACGACGTGGCGCGGCTCCAGCGTGCCGGCCGCGGCCTCCGGAAGGAACGGCGTGTAGAGCAGGAAGTTGACGTCGTTGACGAGGACGAGCCGTGCCGCCTGGCGAGGGATCAAGCGCTCGAGCCGGCGGGCCGCCGATGCGCCGCCGAACCCACCTCCGACGATGACGACGTTCCAGGCCACGGTGGCGTTCCTAGGCCGGTTCCGTTGGGCGCCGGCAGTGGCATGTGCCGCTCACGCATTCGAGAGTAGCACCTTGTAACAAGATGCTACAAATGATCCGAAGCCTCCTCTACGATGCGGCCATGGAGCCCATAAGTCGCGCCGATCCGGTCGCCCCCGAGAACGAGGAGGCGACCGAGGCCTGGAGCGGCGTCCTGTTCGATCGCTTCGTGGAGTTTCGCGAGCAGATCGTCGCGGGCCTGGGTCAGTTCGGCGACGAGGCGCTTCGCCTGCATCCGCCGAGGGTGGGCGACCGGGTGCTCGACGTCGGCTGCGGGTTCGGCGATGCCACGCGGGAGCTGGCACGCCTGGTCGGCCCCGAGGGCAGCGCGGTCGGCGTCGACGTGTCGGAGCCCTTCGTGGAGGCCTCGATCCGGGACGCGAGCGACGCCGGGGTCGGGAACGTCGAGTTCCTCGCCGGCGACGTCCAGGTGATGGAGTTGAGGGGCCCGTTCGACTACGCGTTCTCCCGCATGGGCGTCATGTTCTTCGCCAACCCCGTGGCCGCGTTCCGCAACATCCGGGGGGCGCTGGCGCCGGGCGGGCGGCTCTGCGCCGTCGTCTGGCGGCGAAAGCTCGACAATCCCTGGGTCAAGCGCGCCGAGCAGGTCACCGAGCGCTACCTGGAGGAGCCCGAGGAGGCCGACGAGCCGACCTGCGGCCCGGGACCGTTCTCGATGGCCGACGCGGATACGGTCAGCCACCAGCTGCTCATCGCCGGCTTCGAGAATCCCGGCTTCACCCGCGTGGACCGTCCGATGAAGCTCGGCGAAGACCTCGGCCGAGCCGCCGCCATGAACATGGCGATCGGCCCAGCCGCGGAGCTGATCCGGCTCGCGGGCGACGAGGCGGAGAGGGTCCGACCCCAGCTCGAGCGCGAGATCCGCGAGGCGCTGGCCGACTTCGCGGAGCCGGGCGGCGTCTTCGCCCCGGCCTCGACCTGGATCGTCTCGGCCACGGCGCCGGCCCGCTAGCCCGCGCCCAGCTGCTCGCGGATCAGGCGCGTGACCTCGCCGCCGTCGGCGGTGCCTTTGGTCTCGCGCATCACCGCCCCGACGATCGGCCCGATTGCCTTCCGGTTGCCCGCTCGAACCTTCTCGGCGGCACCGGGCTCGGCGTCGATCGCCGCCGCGACGATCGACTCGAGCTCGCCCGCATCGGACATCTGGGCGAGGCCCTCGCGCTCGACGATGGCGGCCGGTTCGCCGCCCTCCGCGACCAGCGTCGCCAGGACCTGGCGGGCGGCGCCAGTGGTCACCTGCTTGGACTCGACCATGCCCGCCAGGGCGGCCAGCGCGTCAGGCGTGACCTTTGACCCCCCGGGGTCGGCCTCCCCGTCGCCGGCCTCCCTGAGCCTCGCCACGAGCTCGCCGGTGACCCAGTTGGCGATCGTGCGCGGCTCGGCGCCGTCGCCGGCGGAGCCCTCAGAAGCCGCGCTCTCGCGCGCAGCGCCGAGAGCGCGTTCGAAATACGCGCCCAGGTCGGCGTCGAAGGCGAGCTGCTGCGCTGTGACCCCAGGCAGCCCGAGCTCGGTCTCGTAGCGCTCACGGCGATGGGCGGGGAGCTCGGGTAGGGCGCTGCGCGCCGCCTCGAGCATCTCCTCGGTTGGCGCCAGCGGCACCAGGTCGGGCTCGGGGAAGTAGCGGTAGTCGTGCGCGTACTCCTTCGAGCGCAATGGCGTCAGGGATCCGGTCCGCGGATCGAAATGGAACGTCTCCTGAGCGACCTCCTCTCCGCTCTCCACCACTCCCGCCTGGCGGTCGAGCTCGGCCTCGATGCCGCGCTCCAGGAAGCGGAAGCTGTTCATGTTCTTGAGCTCGGTCTTGGTGCCCAGCTCCTCCTCGCCGGCGCGGCGGATCGACACGTTCGCGTCGACGCGCAGGCTTCCCTCCTCCATGTTCACGTCGGAGACGCCGAGCTGGCGGACCGTGGTTCGCAGGAGCTGCGCCCACTCGCGCGCCTCCTCGGCGCTCCTGAGATCGGGCTCGGTGACGATCTCAACCAGCGGCGTCCCGGCGCGGTTGAAGTCCACCAGGGAGTGCGCCGAGCCGTGGATGCGGCCCGATTGCCCGACGTGGATCATCTTCGCCGCGTCCTCCTCGAGGTGGACGCGGTGGATGCGGACGTCGCCGAGGCGGCCCTGCGTCGCCAGCGGGATGTCGTACTGGCTGATCTGGTACGCCTTCGGGTTGTCGGGATAGAAGTAGTTCTTGCGGTGAAAGATCGAGCGCGGCGCGGTCTCACACTCCAGCGCCAGCCCGATCTGAAGCGCGTACTCGACCGCCCGCTGGTTGACCGTCGGCAACGAACCGGGATGCGCAAGGCACACGGGGCAGGTGTGGACGTTCGGCTCGTCGCCGAACGAGAGGGCGCAGCCGCAGAACATCTTGGTCTCGGTCTGTAGCTGGACGTGGATCTCCAGGCCGATGACCGCCTCGTATCCCTCGGGCAGGCTCATCCGGCCGCCCCCGGGGGCCTGGCGTCGAAGCCGAGAGCCCCCTCGATCGCGTGAGCGGCATCCAGCAGTCCCGACTCCCCGAACGCCGGCGAGACGAGCTGTAGCCCGACCGGAAGCTCCGGCCCGCCGGCGTCCGGGTGGGCGAGGCCGGCCGGGATCGAGATGGCGGGCAGGCCGGCGAGCGGCATCGGGACCGTGCAGTAGTCGGACATGTACATCGCGAGCGGGTTCTCCGCTCGCGCGCCGAGCTCGAAGGCAACGGTTGGCGAGGTCGGCGTCACCAAGTAGTCGAAGCGGTCGAAGGCGGCGGCAAAGTCCTCCGCGATCTTGGTGCGCACCCGCTGGGCGCGACCGTAGTAGGCGTCGTAGTAGCCGGAGGAGAGCGCGTAGGTGCCGAGCATGATCCGGCGCTTGACCTCGGGGCCGAAGCCGGCGGTGCGAGTGCGCTCGTACATCGCGACCAGCTCGCTCTGGCTGCCCGGGGGCGCACCCTCGCGCAGGCCATAGCGCACTCCGTCGTAGCGCGCCAGGTTCGCGGAGGCCTCGGCCGGGGCGAGGACGTAGTAGGCCGAGAGCCCGTGCGCGGAGTGCGGTAGGCCGCACTCGTCGACCTCGGCGCCCAGGTCCTGGATCAAGGCCACGTTACGCTCGAACACCTCCCGCACGCCCTCCTCGATCCCCTCCGCCTCGCTCGAAAGCTCGCGCGGCACCCCGAAGCGAAGGCCCTTGAGGTCGGTGCGGGAGGGAAGCTCGACTCCTCCGTCGATCCCGACGGAGGTCGAGTCGCACGGGTCCCGTCCCGCCATGGCGCGCAGCAGGATCGCCGCGTCGGTGACGTCGCGCGTGAGCGACCCGCACTGGTCCAGCGACGAGGCGAAGGCGATCATCCCGTAGCGGGAGATCGCGCCGTACGTGGGCTTGAGACCGACGACTCCGCACAGCGAAGCGGGCTGGCGGATCGAGCCGCCGGTGTCGGTCCCGATCGCCCACGGGGCGAGGCGCGCCGCCACGACGGCCGCCGAGCCGCCCGAGGAGCCGCCCGGTACCCGCTCGCGGTCCCACGGGTTGCGGACCGGCCCGTACGCGGAATTCTCGTTCGAGGAGCCCATCGCGAACTCGTCCATGTTCGTCTTGCCGAGGATCTGCGCACCCGCCTCCGTCAGCCTGCGGACCGCCGTCGCCGTGTACGGCGGGCGGTAACCCTCGAGGATCCGCGAGCCCGCCGTGGTCTCCATCCCCTCCGTGCAGAAGATGTCCTTCACCGCGATCGGCGCCCCGTTCAGCTCGCCCGTGGCGCCGTCTGAGCTGCCCGGCCGCGCCTTCTGAAGGTAGGCGCCCAGGTCGTCGCCCGCGGCGGCCTCCGCGTAGGCGTCGAAGTACTCGTCGGAGCCGAGCTCGCCCGCGGAGATCCGCTCGATCGCCTGGGCGGCGGTGAGCTCGAGAACGTCGTTCATACCGCTAGGCCTGCGGCGACGGGACCCGGAAAGCCCCCTCGTCCGGATCCGGCGCCGGCTCCAGGATCTTCTCGCGAGGCCAGCTCGGCCGCGGCTTGTCTGCTCGCAGGACATTCTCGAGCTGAACCACGTGCGTCGTCGGCTCCACCCCGTCCAGCTCGAGCTCGTTCATGCGCTCGACGTGGTCGAGGATCCCGGACAGCTCGCCGGCCATCCGGTCGAGCTCCGCCTCGGTCAGCTCCAGACGAGCCAGCCGGGCGACGTGGAGAACCTGATCGCGATCGATCATCGCGGGGGATTCTAGGTAGCTCGCCCCGGAGGATAGGATCACGCCCGCGAATGACCGGGAGCCGGGCGGAGCGATTCGTCGTTGGAAACCTCCGCCTCCTGGCGGTGAGCTTCGCGGTCGTCGGAATCCTCTTCATCGCGGTCCCGAACGGCGTCCTCGACGTCATCTCGGACCTCGGCAACGACATCGGGAGCTTCACCCGCGCGCCGCACACGGTCGAGAAGTTCTGGCTCGCGCTCGCCTTCGCCTACATGGTCGTGATCACCGGGATCTGCGTGGTGGTGCAGGCCGACGTCGTGCGCTACCGCCCCGTCCTGCTCGTGCTCGCCGCCGGCAAGACGGCCTCGTCGCTGGGAGCGCTGGGCTTCTACGTCTTCGACAGCGACGTCTTCATCTACCTCCTGAACTTCATCGTGGACGGCTTCCTCGCGGTCATCGCTCTCTACCTGTGGAAGGTCGCCGGCCAGATCGGAGAGCCCGCAGCGCCGTCCTGAAGGCGCAAACCGGGGCTTGGGGCCGCCGAGCGCCGGATCCTTGCCGCCTTCTCGCAGGCGATGGCCCCCGGAGTGGACGGGCTCCCCGCGGCCGCCGGGCCGGGGCGACGCGGAGATCCCACCGACGACGGCGCCATCGACACGGTGTCGCCGATCGATACCTACCTCGCCAGCCTGCCCCACCGCGCCGTTCGCCAGGTGAAGCTGGCCCTGTGGGCGCTCGAGGTGATGCCGTTTCCGTGGCGCTTCAGCCGCGCGAGCCTCGACGCACGCCAGGAGTTCCTCGCGAAGCTCGAGGGCTCGCGCCTACCCCTCGCGGCGGACCTCCTGCTCTTCCTGAAGGTCCTCGCGGGGCTCGGCTACGGCAACGATGCCCGCGTGCGCGCCGCCGTCGGCTACGAGATGCGCTGCGAGGTGGATGGCGGGATGCCGCCCCTGGCGGACGCCCCGCAGGGGCTCGGCGACCTGCAGCCGGTGCGCGGCGGCGAGGACTGCGACGTCGCGATCGTAGGCTCGGGCGCGGGAGGCGCGGCGTGCGCGGCGATCCTCGCCGAGGCCGGTCTCGACGTCCTGGTCCTGGAGGCGGGGCCCTACATGGACAGCTCCACCTACCCCGAGGAGCCGCTTGCGGCCCTCCGGGCGCTGTACCGCGACGGTGGGCTGACGATCGCGGAGGGCCGGCCGGCGATCCCCACGCCCGTCGGGCGAGCGGTGGGAGGCACAACCGTGATCAACTCGGGCACCTGCTTTCGCGCACCCGACGGTGTGCTGGCGAGCTGGCGCGACGACCACGGGATCGGCTGGGCCACGGAGCTCGCCTCCGACTACGCCGAGGCCGAGGAGATCATGTGGGTGCGCCCGGTGGACCCCGAGCGCATGGGGCGCAACGGGCAGCTCCTGCGGGAGGGCGCCGAGGCGCTCAAGGTCCGGCATGCACCGCTTCGCCGCAACGCCGGCGGCTGCCACCAGTGCAGCTCCTGTCCTTCGGGCTGCCGCCTGGACGCCAAGCGGGCCGTCCACGTCTCCTATCTTCCGCGAGCGGTCGCTGCGGGCGCCCGGGTGCGGGCGGGCGTCGACGTCCGGAGGATCTCGTTCGAGCGCGAGCGGGCCACGGGCCTCGAGTGCTCGACCCGGGTCAACGGCAGGGCTCTCCCGTACAAGGTCAGCGCCAAACGCGCCGTCGTCGTGGCCGGCGGGGCCTTCGGCACGCCCGAGCTCCTGCTGCGGTCGGGGCTCCGCTCCCCCGGCGGCCAGCTGGGCCGCAACCTTCGCATCCACCCGGCCTGCTGGGTCGGCGCCCGCTTCGACGAAGCGGTGCGCGGGTGGGACGGCGTCATGCAGAGCTACGGCGTCACCGAGTGGGAGCCTCAGGGGATCCTGCTCGAGGCCACGTTCACGCCGCTCGCATTCGGCGCCCAGTGGCTCCCGGGCACCGGGCGCGCCCATCAGCAGCGCGTGCGCGCCTACGACCACATCGCCTCGACCGGCGTCCACCTCTCCGACCGGTCCTCCGGCCGCGTGGGGCTGTCCGGCGACGGGTCGCTCCGCGTGACCTACAAGCTGACCGACGGCGACGTGCGCAGGCTCGTGTTCGGAATCGCCCGGGCAGCCGAGCTCTTCTACGCCGCCGGCGCGACGGAGGTGTACCCGCAGATCGCCGGGATCCCCACCATCCCCGCCAACCGGATCGCTGACCTGGAGTCCTCGCCCCCATCGGCGAGCGCGCTTCGCCTCGAGGCCTTCCACCCCATGGGCACTGCACGGATGGACGTGAGCCCGGACCGAGGAGTCGTGGCCACCGACGGCGAGGTCTACGGGGCGTCCGGCCTCTACGTAGCCGACGGCAGCCTGCTGCCGAGCTCCATCGGGGTCAACCCGATGATGACCATCATCGCGATGGCCTCACGCGTCGCCCACCAGATGGCGGACCGGCTGGGCTGAGCGGGCTCGGGACCGCCCGCGCTTATCCGTTGACCGCCGCCTTCGGCCAGGCGTACGATCGCTCCGGGTCACGCGGACGCGTCACCCGGTTCAAGATCAGGTGAGGAGGGTGGTTCAGTGGAACGTCAAGGGCCGCACCCCGGTTGGTACTACGAGCCGCAGGGTCGCCAGGACGTCAGGCGCTACTGGGATGGACAGCGGTGGACCGACCAGTACCAGAGGGTCGAGCAGCCGATGCCGGTGCCGGCGCAACAGCCGGCTCCGCGCTACTACTCGCTGCGGGTGGTCGCGGCGATCTACCTGGTGCTCGCCTGGCTGGTCGTGATCTTTGGAGCCGTCGGCGTGATCGTGGGCGCGGCATCCGCGTCGGGCCTTGACGTCGCCGCCGTTCTGGTCGGCGGCGTGATCTACGTCGCCTTCCTGGCGCTGACGCTGTTCGCGTTCGCCGCAGTCATCCGGCTCCTCCTGTCCGTCGACGAGAACACCCGCGCGACGACGGCCGCGGTGGTCGTGATGCGGAACGCTCAGATCGCCTGAGCACGCCGCCCGGCCGAGCCCAAGCTCGCGATGTCCAGAACCGCGACGGCCGCCCGAGGGCGGCCGTCGCGTCAACCTCTCCTCCCCCGGGACTGACCGCCCCGGAAGCTGCGGTTACTGGCCGCTCGGCGGCGGCGGGCCGCTGCTCGGCGGCGGAGCCGACGGCGGCTGAGTCGGAGGCGGTGGTGGAGGAGGTGGCGGTGGCGGTCCCGCACCGGGGCCTCCCGCGCCTCCCCCGGGGCCGCCGCGGAAGCGGTCGGCCTCGCCGGCGAAGGACGTCCCCTCCTCCTGCATCGCTAAGAACCCTCCGGCGGTCACTCCGATCACCGCGAGGAGACCGAGCCAGACGCCGATCTTGCGCTCGTGGTCGATTCCCGTCCCCGACACGTTGACGCCGAAGTCGGGCGGGCTGATCACGCTGATGACCACGAAGACCAGCGAGATGACGCCAAGGGCAGCCACGATCGCACTCATCGCAACCGGCAGGCCGACCTCCGAGTCAGACGCGGCCATGACCGCGAGCGCGATCGCGGCCAATGCGGTGATGAACAGGAGGATGTCGGTGAAGCCGTAGGAGCCCCAGGCGTTGCGGCCCCCTTCGGCCGAGACGCCGAAACCACCGACCCCCGCGGTGAACTTGAGCCCGAACCAGTCGAAGATGAACATGATCAGGATCAGGAGGACCCCGGCTACGCCGGCGATCTTCTCGCCCCGATTGAGAACAGCGAAGTCCATTAGCTCTCCTCTTGGATGACTTCCGTGCGCCCGTTCAACCGGCTCGGACGGCCCGGCCGGCAGGCGGTTTCGGAGCGGAGCCTATACCGGCTACGCGGCGGATCGCAGGGAATGGAGCCGTTTTAGACGCTCATCGACGGATGTCGCAGCTCGCGTCGATACGCAGGAGCCGGGCCATCAGGTCGCGATGCTCGGCGACCCACCTGTACGACCACTCGGTCGCACGCGGGCAAGCTCGCAGGAGGGCCGCCAGCGGCCGCCCGCCCGGCAGGACGGCGAACAGCGGCGGTGCAGCGGCGCCGGCCGAGCGCACCTTGCCGTCCACGACCAGGTGCCAGGAATCCAGGCGACGCTCGGGTGGTACGGACGCGAGCAGGCGCTGCCCCTCCTCGCTCTGAATCGCGACCGGTCGCAGCACCCGGTGGCGGTCCCAGACCAGGATCTTGTCGAGCGACCACCGGCAGAACCCGCAGTCGCGGTCATAGAGGACGGCGTAGCTACCCCGGGTGGGGGACATCGACGAGCCGCCCCTCGCGCGCGGCGGCCGCCCGCAGCGTGTTGGAGAGCAGCATCGCGATCGTCATCGGGCCCACGCCGCCGGGCACCGGGGTGATCGCCCCCGCGACCGCCTTCGCCGCCTCGAAGTCGACGTCGCCCGCGAGGCCGGCGTCGGTGCGGTTCATCCCGACGTCGATCACGGCGGCCCCCGGTTTGATCCAGTCGCCCTGCACAAGGCGCGGTGAGCCCACTGCCGCCACCAGGACGTCGGCGCGCCGGCAGACCTCGGGGAGGTCCCGAGTGCGCGAGTGGCAGACGGTGACGGTCGCGTTCGCGTTCAGCAGGAGACTCACCATCGGGCGGCCGACGAGGATCGAGCGGCCCACCACCACCGCCTCGGCTCCCTGTGCCTCAACACCCGCGCTCGCCAGGAGCTCCATCACCCCCTGCGGCGTGCAGGGGACCAGGCCGGGACGGCCCTGGGCCAGGAGCCCGGCGCTGCCCGCGGTCAGCCCGTCGACGTCCTTCGCCGGCTCGATCGCCGCAATCACCGCGTCCTGGTCGATGCCGTCGGGGAGCGGCAGCTGCACGAGGATCCCGTCCACGCCCTCGTCGACATTCAGCTCCCCGACCAGGGCCAGCAGCTCCTCCTCGGAGGTCGAAGCGTCCAGCCCGTGGTGGATCGAGCGCATGCCGACCTCCTCGGTCTGCTTGCGCTTGTTGGAGACGTACACGTGGGACGCGGGGTCGTCGCCCACCAGAACCGTGGCGAGGCCCGGGATGTGGCCGTCGTGGGAATCCGCATACGCCTTGACGCTCTCCGCCACCCGGCCTCGGACCTCCGCCGCCACCGCCTTGCCGTCGATGACCGTCGCCGCCATCAGATCGCCTTCTTCAGCGGCGCGTAGTCGGCCATCAGCTTGCGCTCGGTCGCGTCGGAGGAGAAGCGGACGACGATCACGCCGCCGGGCTCGACTCCAGTCACGACGCCCTCCCCGAAGGTGGCGTGGATGACGTCGGCGCCCACCTCGAACGCGAGCGGCACCGCGTGGGGCTGCGGCGGCTCGGGCGCGCCGAGGGCGCCACCGAGCGTCGCCCCGCGGGCCCAACCGGTCGGCGAGGACGTCGTCTCGCGCTCGATCAGCGTCTCGGGGATCTCGGCCAGGAAGCGCGACGGGAGGTTGTAGCCACGGCCGCCGTGCAGGCTCCGCCGGCGGGCGTAGGTCAGGTAGAGACGCTGGCGAGCCCGCGTGACGCCGACGTAGGCGAGGCGGCGCTCCTCCTCCAGGTTCCCCTCCTCGATCGAGCGCATGTGGGGGAAGACGCCCTCCTCGACACCGATGATGAACACGGCGTCGTACTCCAGGCCCTTGGCGTTGTGGAGCGTCATCAGCGTGGCGAGGCTCTCGTCGGTCTTCAGCGAGTCCTGGTCGGTATAGAGCGAGATCTGCGCGAGGAACTCCTCCAGCGGCCCGACGTCGCTGAACCCCTCCACCGCGCGGTTGGCGTCGAACTCGCCGGCGACCCCCACCAGCTCCTGGAGGTTCTCGATCCTCCCCTCCGCCTCGATCGTGCGCTCGGACTGCAGGGCGTCCATGTACCCGGTCTCGTTCAGCACCGCGTCGAGCAGGTCGGCGACTCGCAGCGGTCCATCGCCGGCCTCCAGTCGCTGGCGCAGCGCGACCATCACATCGGCGAACCTGCGCACCGCCTTCTGCGCCGACGGGCCGAGCGCGGGAACCCGCTCCGCCTCCCGCATCACGTCCCAGATGTCCTGCCCGGTGGTGTTCGCGTGCGACAGCAGGCGCGCCTGCGTCGTGTCGCCGATCCCGCGGCGGGGCGAGTTGACGATCCGCGCGAAAGACACCGCGTCGGCCGGGTTCACGAGCAGGCTGAGATAGGCGACCGCGTCCTTGATCTCGGCACGCTCGTAGAACTTGGTCCCGCCGATCACCTGGTACGGGATCTCGAAGCGCACGAGCGTGTCCTCCAGCACGCGGCTCTGCGCGTTGACGCGGTAGAAGACCGCGATCCCCTCGCGCTGCATGCCCTCGTCGGTCACGAGCCGCTCGACCTCCGACGCGACCCAGCGGGCCTCGGCATGCTCGTCGTCGTGCTCGGCGATCGTCACCGGCTCACCGCGGCCGATCCCGGTCCACAGGTGCTTGCCGAGTCGCTCGGTGTTGTGCGCGATCACCGCGTTGGCGGCGTCGAGGATCGTGCCGGTGGAGCGGTAGTTCTCCTCGAGGCGGACGACGGCGGCATCCGGGAAGTCGCGCTCGAAGTCGAGGATGTTGCGGATATCGGCGTTTCTAAACCCGTAGACAGATTGGTCTTCGTCGCCGACGACCGTCAGGTTGCGGTGTCCCCCGGCCAGGAGCTGCAGCAGCCGGTACTGGACCCGGTTGGTGTCCTGGTACTCGTCGACCAGGACCCACCTGAACGCCTTGCGGTAGCGATCGCGGACGTCCTCGAAGAGCTCCAGCAGGTTGACCGTGCGCGCGAGCAGGTCGTCGAAGTCCATCGCGTTGGCCTCGAGCATCCGCTTCTCGTAGAGGCGATAGACGTCGGCGACGTTCTCCTCGAAGAAGGAGCTCTGCGCCTCCGAGTAAGCCTCGGCGTCGACGAGCTGGCTCTTGGCGCCGGAGATCGCGTTCTTGATCGCCCGCGGGGGGAAGCGCTTGGGGTCGACGCCGGCCTCCTCGACGCAGCGCTTGATCATGCGTAGCGAGTCGGCCTCGTCGTAGATCGTGAAGGCGCGCTTGTAGCCCAGGCGCTGGGCGTCGGTGCGCAGGATCCGCGCGCAGGCCGAGTGAAAGGTCATCACCCACATCACCCGCGAGACGCCGCCGACCAGCCGCTCCACGCGCTCCTTCATCTCCTGAGCCGCCTTGTTCGTGAAGGTGATCGCCAGGATCTCTGACGGCAGGGCCTGGCCGGTGGCGAGCAGGTAGGCGATCCGGTAGGTGAGGACCCGGGTCTTGCCGGAGCCCGCGCCGGCCAGGACCAGGAGCGGGCCCTCGCCGTGTGTGACCGCCTCGCGCTGCGGCTCGTTCAGCTCCGCGAGCAGGCGCTCGACCTGCGATGCGCCGGGGTCTATGCGCGCGCCGGGTGTCGTCTCGGTCGCCACCTGGCCGAGCATAGCTGCGGGTTCGGCGTGGGCTCAGCCGCCCGCGGACGTGGGGCCCTGCTTCGGCTTCAGCTCGCGGATCTCGCCCTCCGCTGCCTTGCCGTCGAGCCCCGCAAGGCGCTCCTCGAGCCTCGCGATGCGCTCCGACAGCGTCTTGATCGCGTCGGCGAGCGGATCCGGAAGGTGAATCCAGTCGGCGTCGGGGCCCTCCACCCGGCGGCCCTCGACGCGGACCGGATGGCCGGGGTTGCCGACCACGGTGGAATTTGGGGGAACGTCGGACACGACGACCGAGTTCGCGCCCACCTTCGCGCAGTGGCCGACCTGGATCGGGCCGAGCAGCTTCGCCCCGGAGCCGATCGTGACGTCGTCGGCGACCGTGGGGTGGCGCTTTCCGCGTTGAAAGCCGGTGCCGCCCAGCGTCACGCCCTGGTAGAGCGTCACCCGGTCGCCGATCTCGGCCGTCTCGCCGATGACGACGCCGGCGCCATGGTCGATGAAGAACTCGTCGCCGATCCGCGCCGCCGGGTGGATCTCGACGCCGGTCACGGTGCGGCCGGCGTACGAGATCGCCATCGGCGCACCGGGGACGCCCGCCTCGTGGAGCGCGTGTGCGACTCGGTGGGCCAGGATCGCCTGCACGCCCGCCCAGTTCATGAGGATCTCCGCCGTCCCCGCCCCACGTGCCGCGGGGTCGCGGTCACGGGCGGAGGCGACGTCGGCGCGAATCTCGCCGAGGACCCGCTTCATCGTGCCCAAGCCGAACACGAGGCCAAGGGTACGGACTCGGCGTGGTCTACTCGGGCGCGAAGAACGGCAGCGACATGTAGCGCTCACCACCGTCCGGAACGATCACCACGACGCGCTTGCCGGCGAGCTCCTCGCGGCCCGCCACTGCGAGGGCGGCGGCAATGGCCGCGCCGCCCGAGATCCCGACCAGCAGGCCCTCGCGGGCGGCGGCCTCCCGGGCGCTGTCCAGCGCGGCCTCGTCGGTGACCGGGACGATCTCGTCGATCACGGAGCGGTCCAGGACCTCGGGAACGAAGCCGGCGCCGATCCCCTGAATCTTGTGCGGGCCCGGAAGCCCGCCCGAGAGCACGGCGGAGGTGGCTGGCTCGACGGCGATGACCTGGATCGAGGGGCGGCGCTCCTTCAGCACCTGGCCCACCCCGGTGATCGTGCCCCCGGTACCGACTCCGCAGACGATCGCGTCCACCTCGCCGTCCAGGTCTCGCCAGATCTCCTCGGCGGTGGTGCGCCGGTGGATCTCGGGATTCGCCGGGTTGTTGAACTGCTGAGGCATGTACGCCCCCCGCTCGGCCACGATCCGCTCGGCCAGCGTGACGGCCTCGTTCATCCCGCCCAGGGAGGGCGTCTGGTGCACCTCGGCCCCGTAGGTGCGCAGAAGGGCCGTGCGCTCGCGGGTCATCCCCTCGGGGAGCGTGAGCACGAGCTCGTAGCCCCTCGCCGCGCATACCATCGCCAGCGCGATCCCGGTGTTGCCGCTCGTCGGCTCGACGATCACCGAGCGACCCGGCTCGATCAACCCGTCGCGCTCCGCGGCGTCGATCATCGCGACGCCGATCCGATCCTTCACGGACCCGCCGGGGCTCAGGTACTCGAGCTTCGCGACGACCTCGCCGCCGAGCCCCTCCCCCATGCGCTGCAGCACGACGAGCGGGGTATCCCCGACCGTCTGCGACGCCTCACGCGCGATCCGCGCGACTCGCTCCGAGGTTCCCGACTCTGCCCCCACGATCGGCATTCACGGTACCGCCTCGCCTGGATGGCGAGCAGGCCAAGCAACCGGTCGCGCGGCGGGATCGCTACTGGCTGCAGATGACGTAGACGGAGATCGCGGTGATGTCTCCCACGCCGCGAACGCGCCAGCCGGACGTGCTCTTGCCGGGGTCCACCGGCAGGTGCGATCCGCGCAACGGGACGGAGCGCCTCAGGCGGGCGTTGGGGCCGGATACGTCGCCGCCGCCTCCGAGGGCCTGTGACAGCTCGGTCGGGCACTGGACGCTGAGCTTCTTCCTGGGCCCCGAGACCTGCCTGCGGAAGGTCCCGGTCTGGAGCGCGGGCGCCGCGCCGGCGGGCCCGGTCGCGCCCATTGGGCCCGTGGCGCCCAAGCCCGCGGGCCCGGTCACTCCCTTCGGCCCCCGTGGGCCCCTCAGTCCGCGGACACCGCGTGCTCCCCTGGCACCGACCGCACCGGGGCTCCCATCCTGCCCGGTGGCGCCGGTCACGCCCGTCCCTCCGGCTGCTCCTTGAGGCCCTTCGGGTCCGGCGACGCCGGTGACGCCGGTCGCTCCAGCGCCGCCGGTGCTTCCCGTCGCTCCGGTCGCCCCCTGCGGCCCGGCGGGCCCGATGGTGCCGACCGGGAGCGAGTTGACCGCCACGGCGAAGGGGGCGTTGGCCCCGGCGATGAAGCTCTGGTTCGGGCTGGTGCCGTTGAGGTTCGCCCGGCCGATCGTGCCGGTGCCGCCGTTGGCCCAATAGATGTACGAGTCGTCCACGGCCACGCCCCGCGGGGTGCTGGCACCCGTGATGAAGCTCTGGTCGACGCTCGTTCCGTCGAGGTTCGCCCGGCCGATCGTGCCCGAGGCGGTGTTGCCCCAGTACACGTGCGAGCCGTCGACTGCCACGCCGAAGGGGCCGCTCGCGCCGGTGATGAAGCTCTGGTCGATGTTCGTCCCGTCGATGTCCGCCCGGCCGATGGTGCCCCCGGTCTCGTTCGCCCAGTAGATGTGAGAGCCGTCGACGGCGACGCCGTTGGTGCCCGTCCCGCCGGTGATGAAGCTCGTGCTGGAGCCCGAGCCATCCAGATTGGCGCGCCCGACGTTGCCCGCGTTGGCGTCGGTCCAGTAGACGTGAGAATCGTCAACCGCCACGCCGCGAAGGAGGGGCGAACCGCCGACGGCGATGAAGTTCGGATTCGCCAGCGTGCCGTCGAGGTTCGCGCGCTGGATCGTGCTGCTCGCGGCGTTCGCCGTGTAGATGTAGGAGCCGTCCAAGGCCACAGCCCGGATCAGGTTCCCGCCGAGCATGGTCTGGGTCTGGACCGTGCCGTCGAGGGTCGCCCGCCCCACCGTGCTCGGAGTCGTGTTGGCCCAGTAGACGTAGGCGCCCGCGCTCGGTGCGAAGGCCAGGGTGAGGACGGTGACCGCGAGCGCAGCCACACGACACGTCTGCGGACGGGACATCGGATCCTTCCGATCGGATACTGGTAAGCCCTGCGGGGCGAGCCTATCCGATCCCTGTTCGGTGGAAGGAACCCCATGCGGGGGCGAGATCAGATGTGGTACATGCCCGCGCCGGCCTCCTCGGCCTCGCGGCGGGCGATGTCGGCGATCGTCGTCGACCGGAAGACGTCGCGGAGGGACTCGACGCCCTCAGCCCAGATGCCTCCGGCCTCCTTGCCCTCCTGACCGAGGCGGCCGTCCAGCGACTGGACGACCTCGAGGACGGTGATCTCGTCGGCCGGCTTGGCGAGCGTGTAGCCGCCCTTGACCCCGCGGTGGCTCTGCAGGAGGCCGTCGCGCCGCAGGGTGGTGAAGAGCTGCTCGAGGAACTGGACCGGCATCGCGCGGCGCTCGGCCACCTGCGCGATCGGGACCGGGCGATCGCCTGCCCGGGCGAGCTCCGCGAGCCCGACGACGGCGTAGCGAGACTTGGAGGTCACCGAGATCATGCGGCCTGTTCTATCGGATCGGGCGGCGACCTCCAAAACGGTCGCTCTTTCCGAAGGGCTTCATCACGGGCCGTCCGGCCGCCGCTAGGATGCCCCGGGGCCGCCGCCCTGGGATCGGGTAGTTCACGTCGCCATGGACGCTGTGTACCCAGAGCCCGGGACGCCGGTCGGAGTGAGACCGTGAACGACGATCGACGCTGCCTGGTCATAGATCCTCAACCCACCGTCAGGCTGGGTGTGCGCGAGGCGCTCGCGAACCGCTACGAGGTCGAGGAGACCGAGACGGGCACCAGCGCTCTCGAGCTGCTCACCTCGATCGGCGACTTCGACGTAGTGATCGTCGACCTCTGCCGGACGAGCGCGGCCCACCTGGACGAGGCGCTCATCGGGACGGCCGCCATCCGGGCGCTGCACCAGGCCCAGCCCACTCTCGGCATCGTGGCCCACGGCGCCCATCCGGAGCAGCACGCGGCGACCGAGGCCATCAAGGCGGGCGCCACGGCCTACGTGGTCAAGAGCTCACCGGTCGAGGCGCTCAGCAACGCCGTGGATGCAGCCGCCGAGTCCGAGCGCTTCGTCGACCCGGTTGCCAAGGGAACCCGTGGCCGCCCCGCGCTGACGAGGCGCCAGCGGCAGATCCTCCAGGCCTACGCCGACGGCCAGTCGACCGCGCGCGTGGCGCGGCAGCTGGGGCTCAGCGCCGAGACCGTCCGCACCCACACGAAGGCGATCCTCGCCCGCCTGAAGGCCCGCGACCGTGCCCACGCGGTGGCGATCGCCCTCCGCAGCTCGTTGATCGAGTAGCGGAACTCCGCGACCGACAGCCAGGCGGGGCCGGGCTCAGATCCAGCCGTGCTCGTGCGCGATGAGGACCGCCTGCGCGCGGTCGACCGCGCCGATCTTGCGGTAGACGTTGTGCAGGTGGGTACGGATCGTGCTCACCGACAGATTGAGCTCCTGGGCGATCTGCTTGTAGACGTTGCCTTCGGCGAGGCCCCTCAGCGCGTCGATCTCACGATCCGAGAGCGGACAGGGATCCGTGTTCCGCTTGAGCTCCGCCCCCGAGTGCGGGAACTCGTAGAGCAGCGGCACAACGGCGTCCCGGTCGAGGTCGAGCTGTCCCGCGGCCTCCACGATCGAGCTCGGCGTCACCGGGTCCCCGCTCGCGTAGTGGACGATGAGATCCGCGAGCCGGATCGCAGCCGCGTGACCCGTCGCCTTCGGCGAGTGGTGGCGCTCGATCGCCGCCGCGACGTTCGGCGAAAGGGCCCAGCGGCGAACCAGAACCGCACCCACCAGCGCGTGGTCGATCCCGAGCTCGCGCCGCTCGCGCCGGATCCGCTCGTCCGGCGTGGCGCCCCGGTCGCCCGTGTCCGAGAATGCGCTGTGAAGCTCTGCCAGCACGAGCCTTCCGACGTCGTGCAGGAGGGCCGCGACCGCCAGCTCGTCGCGATCTGACAGCCGGGCGATCTCGGCGATGCGATCGGCCGCGTAGCGGGTCGCGACGGCGTGGCGCCGGAAGCGCTCATGACGCTCCGAGAGGGAGTTCGGCCGCTCGAAGGGGTCGTAGGTGCTGACCCGCTCGCCGATCCTCCGCAGGCGCTCGACCGTGAGCACGTCGACCGCCTCGCGGATCCCCCGCGTTCGGCCGTGCGGCCCACCGCCGTTGTTCGCCGCGCGCATGACCTGGATGGTGAGCCCGGCATCCGCCTCGATCGTGTTCGCGAGCTCGTCCCCGGACGCCGCCGCGCCGTTGGTCGCGATCAGCAGGCGGCGCCGGGACTCAGCGAGAGCCGGCAGCGCCGAGACGGTGTCGAAGGCGGCCGCGAGCCGGTGCCCGCCCTGGCCGATGCGCCGATCGCCGGAGGGCGAACCGCTCTTCGGCCCCTCGGCCTTGGACTTGGCCGTTGGCTTGCGAGACGGCGCCGACCGGGTGCGCCGTTTCGGCGACCCCGAGCCCCGCTCCTTGGTGGCTGCGCTGCTCATGGGCATCAGTTCCCACCCTCATATTCGGCAACAAAGCCGTTCGCATTAGCGATTGGGCCTCCTTTCCCACCCGATTGGGCCTGGGTGCTGGCCCCTATGGGAGAGGTTCAGCCATCGAGCCGCTCGATGGCGGCCTCGATCCGTCGCACGGACTCCTCGCGCCCCAGGGCCGCCAGCGAGTCGAAGATCCCAGGGGAGACGGTGGTCCCGGTGATCGCCACGCGGATCGGTTGGTAGACGTTCTTCGGCTTCTGCCCGAGGCGCTCGACCAGCTCGCCGAGCGCCGCCTCGAGCGCCTCGGCGTCGAAGGCGTCGGCGCCGCGGAGGGTGTCGACGGCAGCGGCGAGCGCCTCGCGGGACTCGGGCTTCATCACCTTCTCCCACGCCTTGGGGTCGTCGACGGGATCGCGGAACAGGAACCGGATCAGCGGCCACGCCTCGTCAAGCGTCTGGGCCTTGTCCTGGACGATCGTGCAGGCGGTGCGCCGCAGCTCTCCTGATGCGGCCGCGAAGGCCGGCGCATCGTCGCGCGCGCGCGCCTGGAGGTGCTCGGCGAGGCGCCGCTCGTATTCGTCCAGCGGCAGGTCCCGCATGTAGCGACCGTTCATCCACCGGAGCTTGCGCGCGTCGAAGACGGCCGGCGAGCGCCCGACCCTGTCGATCGAGAAGCGTTCGATCAGCTCCTCGGTCGTCAGAAGAGTGGTGTCGTCCTCGGTTCCCCACCCCAGGAGGGCCAGGTAGTTGCGGACCGCCGCGGGCAGCAGGCCCGCGTCGCGGAGCTCCTGCACCGAGGCGGCGTCCTCGCGCTTCGAGAGCTTGCCGCCGCTCGGCGAGTGCAGGAGGGGCAGGTGCGCGTACGCCGGCGGGTCCGCGCCGAGGGCGCGCAGGACGAGAAGCTGCTTTGGCGTGTTCGACAGGTGGTCGTCGCCGCGCACGACGTCCGTGATCCCCATGTCGGCGTCGTCGACGGCCACCGCCAGGTTGTAGAGCGGCGTCCCGTCGCCTCGCGCGATGACGAAGTCGTCCTGCGTGCGGTTCTCGAACGTGACCGGCCCGCGAATCGCGTCGTCGACGACCGTCTCCCCCGCTTCCGGGACCCGCAGCCGGATCGCCGCACCGGGCTCGGACCGGGGCTCGCCCCGGTAGCCGGACCCCTCATGCGCCTCCTTCCAGGCCCGGACGTCGGCCGCGGTGGACGGGTCGTAGTAGGCGTGCCCCCCCTCCACGAGCTCCTTCAGCACCTCGCGGTGGCGATCGCGGCGCTCGTACTGGCTCAGCGGCCCGTCGTCCCAGTCGAGCTCCAGGTAGCGCAGGGCGTCCAGGATCTGCTCCACGTTCTCCGGCGTCGAGCGCTCGCGGTCCGTGTCCTCGATCCGCAGCACGAGCGCCCCGCCCGACCCTCGCGCCAGGAGCCAGTTGTAGAGCGCCGTCCGGGCGCCGCCGATGTGGAGGGCACCCGTCGGCGACGGCGCGAAGCGAAAACGCTGGGCGGAGCTAGTGTCTCGGCTCGTCATGCTGATCGGCGCGCATGTTTCCACAGCGGGCGGGCTGCCCAACACCATCGAGCGGGGCGTCGAGCGCGAA
The DNA here is from genome assembly GCA_963702195.1 of uncultured Actinomycetes bacterium. Classification (GTDB taxonomy): domain Bacteria; phylum Actinomycetota; class Thermoleophilia; order Solirubrobacterales; family 70-9; genus AC-56. The sequence continues at coordinate 1,938,884 of OY969725.1, forward strand.
TGCGACGCGATTCAGATCTTTCACCAGAGCCCGCGGGCGTGGCGCCCAACGGCGTATGACGACGACGACTTCGCCGCCTTCAGGGCTGCGGTGGACGACTCGCCGATCTCGTCGGTGGTCATCCATGCCGTCTACCTGATCAACGCCGCCAGCAAGGAGCGCGCGGTCCGCACCAAGTCGCTGGCCTCGCTGAAGCAGGCGCTGCGGGTCGGCGACGGAATCGGCGCGGACGGTGTGGTCCTTCATGCGGGCGCCCGCAAGGGCGAGCCTCACCGGCAGTCCGTGAAACGGGCCGGCAGGGTGATCCGGGAGGCGCTCGAAAGCTCGGACAGGTGTCCGATCCTGCTCGAGAACACGGCCGGCACCAACGGCCCGCTGGGCAAGAACTTCGACGAGCTGGCCGAGCTCATCGACGCCGCCGGCGGCGGCAGGCGGCTCGGGACCTGCCTCGACTGCTGCCACCTGTTCGCGGCGGGTTTCGACATCTCCACCCCGGAGGCGTGCGCGGCGGTGGTCGCCGAGCACGACGCGAAGGTCGGGGCCGAGCGGCTTCGCTGCGTGCACGTGAACGACTCCAAGGTCCCGTTCGGCGCGAACCGGGACCACCACGCCAACCTGGGCAAGGGCGAGCTCGGCCGCAAGGGACTTCGCGTGTTCCTGTCGGAGCCGCGGTTCGAGGAGCTTCCGGCGCTGATCGAGACCCCGGGGCCCGACGGGCACGGTCCCGACCGCAAGGAGGTGCGGACCGCGAAGCGGTTGCGGCGCGAGGGCCTCAAGCAGCGCGGCTAGATCGCCCGGCCCGGCTTCAGGCCTTCGACTGGTTCAGGGCCACGGCGGCGCGAACGAGGGCCTTCAATGCCTCCCCGTCGATCTCCTCGCCCCCGTGGATGTCGATGGCCCGCCTCACCTTCCCCTCGAGGCTGGAGTTGAAGAGGCCCGAGGGATCCTCAAGAGACGCCCCTTTGGCGAAGGTCATCTTCACGACGCTCTTGTAGGTCTCGCCCGTGCAGATGATCCCGTCATGGGACCAGACCGGCGTTCCCGGGCTCGTGGCCTTCGCCCACTTCCATTCCTCGACGACGTCGGGGTCCGCTGCCTTGATGATTGCTCGCACCCTGCCGAGCATCTCCCCCCGCCAATCGCCCAGCTCCTCGATCCTCGCATCGATCTGCTGAGCGGGGGACTCGCCGTTCGCCATCGGCGGGCTAGGCGATCGCGTCGCGCAGGTCGAAGACCTGGTCGGCGTCGAAGAAGCGCGGGTTGACGCACTCGTGCGACGGGCCCCCGCCCTCGTACGCCGGCTCGACCCGGAACTGGCACTGTGGGAGCGGCTCGCCCGTCATCTTGATCCCGCCGTAGCCGCCGGCGCGCTCGGCGGCCTCGAAGTGGCTCATGTCGATCTCGGCGCGGAACACCTTCCGCATGCAGCCCATGTAGCGGCCGCCGCTCAGCGGATCGAGGTAGCTGTAGAGGTAGCGGCACCTCATCTCGAGGCATCCGCGCGGCTCGACCATCCGGTCGCAGAAGGTGTTGCACTGCCGGCATTCGCCGCAAGAAGTCTTCTGCTCGGAGGGTTGCGTCGCAGGCATTGGCCGCAGTGTAGACCGGAGCGCGCTCGTGAATTGGTTAAGCGGCCAATGCCTTCGGGCCGAGGAGCTGGTCCAGCTCGGCACGGAGCGCCGGCGAGGGTGCCACGCAGTAATCGCTGCCGAACCGCAGGCGCCGAGTTCCCTCCCGAGTGCGCATCTCGAGCTGCACCTCGCACTTGCCCGGGAACGCCTGGAACAGGTGCTTCAGGTCCTCCAGCAGCTGGGGCCCGAACTCCGCCGCGTCCACGCGCAGCACGATCCGTTCCGGGTCGCGCGCCTTCGCCTTGGCCCTCGCCGCGGCGAGTTCGTCCTCGCCCGGCTCGAACGGCTCGGCCTCCGAGACGACGACGCTCATGTCGCCGCGGCCCTTGTGGTCGACGCGGCCCCGGACCAGGATCACGCGGTCGAGCTCGATGTTCTCGGCGAGCTCGCTCGCCGCGTCGCGAACGAACAGCTCGACCCTGCCCTCCAGGTCGTCGAGGGTCGCGAACATCACGTACGCCCCGCTGCGGGTGCGCACCTTCTTGGCCTCGCTGACGATCCCTCCGACGGTGACCCAGGAGCCGTCCTCCTTGCCCGCCACGTCCGCGAGGCTGCAATCCACCCGCTCTCGCAGGGCATCCCTCACATCGGCCAGCGGGTGCGCCGAGAGGAACGTCCCGAGGGTGTCCTTCTCCAGGCGCAGGAGCTCGCGCTGGTCGAACTCCTCGCCCGGGACCGGCGGGCGCTGGCTTCCCATGCCATTCGCCGATTCCGTCGACGGCTCTGCGTCACCGGAGAGGTCGAAGATGGATGACTGGCCGCGCCGGGCGTCCTCCTGCGCCTTGGAGGCGCTTGCGAGCGCCGGCGCAAGGACCTCGAGCATCCCGCGGCGCGTGTCGCCCGTGGAATCGAGAGCGCCGCACTTGATCAGGCACTCAACGGCGCGCTTGTTGACCGCCCGAGCGTCCACGCGCTCGCAGAAGTCCCACACCGACTCGAACGGGCCACCCCGCTCGCGGGCGGCCAGGATGGCCTCCACGGCGGCGTGACCGACGTTCTTCACCGCGTCGAGGCCGAATCGGATCGACTTGCCCGAGACGACGAAGCCGTGGTCGGAGGAGTTGACGTCCGGGGGCAGCACCTCGATGTCCATCTCGGCGCAACGGCTGACGAAGTACGGAACCTTGTCCTTCGTCGACATGACCGAGGAGATCACCGCGGCCATGTACTCGGCCGGGTAGTTCGCCTTCAAGTAGGCCGTGCGGTACGAGATCAGCGCGTAGCAGGCGGCATGGGACTTGTTGAACGAGTAGTCCGCCGCGGCGGTCATCAGCGACCAGAGGTCGTCGGCGACCCTGCGCTCGGTCCCCGAGGCCGCGCAGCCCTCGAGGAACTTGTCCTTCATCGTCGCCATCAGGTCGCGCTTCTTCTTGCCGACCGCCTTGCGCAGGTCGTCCGCTTCGGCGGGCGAGAAACCAGCGAGCCGCTTGGAGATCTCCATCAGCTGCTCCTGGTAGATGACGCAGCCGTAGGTCTCGTCGGTGATCGGGCGCAGGCGGTCGTCCGGATAGGTCACCGACGACGGGTCGCGCTTGCCGCGTGCGTAATCGGGGATGAAGCGCATCGCACCCGGGCGGTAGAGGGCGTTGATCGCCGCGATGTCGTTGAACCGGGTTGGGCGGATCTGCTTGAGCGCCTCGCTCATGCCGTCCGACTCCATCTGGAAGACCCCGACCGAGTCCCCGCGCGAGAGCATCTCGTAGGTCTTGGGGTCGTCGAGCGGGATCTCCTCCATGTCGATCTCAGTCCCGCGTGAGCGCTGGATGATGTCCACGGCGTCCTCGATCACGTCGAGGTTGCGCAGGCCGAGGAAGTCCATCTTCAGCAGGCCGATCTCCTCGATCGGCCCCATCGAGTACTGGGTGACGATCTTGTAGGAGCGCTCCGCCCGCCCGTTCGCCTTCCCGTTGCCGTTCCCGCCGCCCCCGCCGCTGCGGTCCTCGGCGAGCTGGAGCGGCACGATCTCGTCGAGGGGGCGGTCGGCGATCACGACGGCGGCCGCGTGGATGGAGTTGTTGCGGACCTTGCCCTCGAGGCCCTTGGCGATGTCGACGATCTTGCTCGCGTCGGGGTCCGATTCGATCGCGTGCCGCAGCTCCTCACCCGGTTTCAGGCAGTCCTCGAAGCTGGGGCTGCGGCCCATGATGGGCTCGGGGATGAGCTTCGCCAGGCGATCTCCCGTGGCGTAGTCGAACCCGAGGACCCGGGCGGCGTCCCGGGTCGCGGCGCGCGGTGCCATCTTGCCGAATGTGATGATCTGGGCGACCGACTCGCGGCCGTACTTGTCGGCCACGTAGCGGATCACGCGCTCGCGCCCGCGTACCGAGAAGTCGATGTCGATGTCGGGCATCGACTTGCGGGCCGGGTTGAGGAAGCGCTCGAACAGCAGGTCGTTCTCGATCGGGTCGAGGTCGGTGATGTTGAGCGCATAGGCGACGATCGAGCCCGCGGCGGAGCCACGGCCCGGCCCCACGGCGATCCCCTGCCCCTTCGCGAAGCGGACGAAGTCCCAGACGATCAGGAAATAGGAGTCGAAGCCCATCTCGCCGATGACGCCGAGCTCGAACTCCAATCGCTCGGTCGCAGCGGCGGGAGGCGGATCGCCGTAGCGGCGCGCAAGGCCCTCGGAGGCGAGCCGCCGGAGCATCGACGCCGGGTCCTCGCCGTCCGGTGTCGGGAAGCGCGGCAGGAGCAGGCGGCCAAGCTCCATGTCCACGTTGCAGCGCTCGGCGACCTCGAGCGTCGTCGGCACGGCCTCCGGCCACTCCGCGAACGACTCCGCCATCTCCTGCGGGCTCTTGAGGTAGTACTCGTTGTTGTCGAAGGTCAGCTTCGGGTTCTCGATCGTCGACTTGGTCTGCACGCAGAGCAGCGCCGCGTGGTGGGTGTGGTCCTCGCGGCGCAGGTAGTGCACGTCGCCGGTGGCGACCAGCGGCCGGCCCAGCTCCTTCGCGGTGCGGACGATCCCCTCGTTGGCCTTGTCCTGCTCCGGGACGCCGTTCGCCTGGATCTCGAAGTAGACGTTCTCGGCGCCGTAGATGCCCATCAGGTCGTCGATGTGCTCGCGGGCATCGCGGGGGCGCTCGGATACCAGGCGCTGGCAGAAGCGCGACTGCAGGCATCCGGTGAGCACGATCACGCCGTCGGAGTGGCGGGACAGGAGCTCGGCGTCCACGCTCGGCTTGCCGCGGCGAAAGCCGTCGAGGAAGCCCCCGGACGTGAGCTTGACGAGATTGCGGAAGCCCTCGTCGCTTGCGGCCAGCATGGTCAGGTGGTTGCGCTCCACCCTGCCCTCGGCGCTGCGGTCGTCCACCAGGTAGGCCTCGAGGCCGAGGATCGGCTTGACGCCGGCCTGCCGGCACGCCTTGTAGTGCTCGACCGCGCCGTTCATGACCCCGTGGTCGGTGAGGCCCAGCGCCGGCATGCCCAGCTCGGCGGCCCTGGCGGCCAGCTTGTCGATCTTGCAGGCGCCATCCAGCAGCGAGTACTCGCTGTGGACGTGCAGGTGAACCGCGCCGGTCTGCGTCACGGAATGATCATGCCAATCGACCCAGATGCCACCGGCCCGCGTTCCCGCAACCTGGGTAGATTGCGCCGCCATGCCGGCGCTGGTCACAGGAGGAGCGGGCTTCATCGGGTCCCATCTCGTCGATGCCCTGCTCGCGCGGGGCGAGGACGTGGTCGTCCTGGACGACCTCTCGACCGGCCGCCGCGAGAACCTCACGACCGCTCTGGAGCGCGGCGTCGAGCTCGTGGAGGGCGACGTCACCGACGCCCCGACGGTCTCGGAGCTGGTCGAGGACAGGCGGCCCGGCACGATCTTCCACCTCGCCGCCCAGATCGACGTGCGCGTCTCCGTCTCCGACCCCGTCTTCGACCTCGGCGTGAACGTCGGCGGCACGATCAACCTGCTGGAGGCGACGCGGAAGGCCGGGACAGGGCGGATGGTTCTCGCCTCCACCGGCGGCGCGATCTACGGCGAGGGAAGCAACCGGAACCTACCCCTCGACGAGACGGCCCAGTGCCTCCCGGACGCGCCGTACGGTCAGTCCAAGTACGCCGCCGAGGGCTACCTCTCGCTCTACGCGCGCCTCTACGGACTCTCCACGGTCTCCCTGAGGCTGGGAAACGTCTACGGGCCTCGCCAGGATCCACTGGGCGAGGCCGGGGTGGTGGCAATCTTCTGCGGCGCCCTGCTCGAAGGTCGTAAGCCCAAGGTGTTCGGCGACGGCGAGCAGACCCGCGACTACGTCCACGTCGCCGACATCGTCGAGGCGATGCTCGCCGCCGGCGGCTCGAGCGTGGTCGGGACATTCAACGTCGGCACCGGGGTCGAGACGAGCGTCCTCGAGCTGGGCCAGATGATCTCCGAGGCCTGCGACCGCCCCTTCGAGCCCGAGATGGCGCCCCCCCGTCCCGGCGAGGTGCAGAGGATCGCGATTGACAGCACGCTGGCGGCCCAGGAGCTGGGCTGGACGGCCCGGACGGCCCTCCCCGACGGTCTGGCGCAGACGGCGGCGTCGTTCAGGGGCGAGTAGCGCCGGTTCGTCGAGCCCAGCGTGCTCGAGGGCACGCGCGCTCTCGAATGGGCACCCAGGGGAGCGGCCCGGGCCGTGATCCTCGCATCAACGCAATCCGCGTCCGCTTTTCGGACCTAGCTTGCGTTGACCCGCCAATCACGCCGGTAGTGAGCCGCCGGCTCCCCCTACCCCGCCTCGATCGGTTCGCGCCCTCGGCGACCGGCCGGCTCGACGGCCACGCCACCACAAGGGGTGGTCCCTAGCGGACTACTGCGCGCAGACCCAGGCGCTTGGGCCGGAATCAGCCCAGATCTGAGCGGCGATGCTGCTCTGCTGGGACGGCGATGCGTTCTGCGGAGAGCCGCTCCCGCCGTATAGACGCCAGGTGGACGGGAGGATCTGGTACGCGCCGCCCGCGCCCGAGGACGGGTTGACCGCGTTGAAGTTTCCGCCGGACTCGCACATGACGATCGCCTGCGGGATCGCCCAGTTGCCGACCCAGTTGGCGACCGTGGCCTGCGCGGAGGCGGCCGAGGCCTGCTGAGACTCCTGGGCCTGCTGTGCTGCGGCTGCCTGGGCCGCCTGAATCTGCTGGACCTGGTTCTCCCAGCTCGAGACGTTGCTCTGCAGCGAGGCGACCGCGGACTGCTCGGCCTGGCGCGCCGCATCGAGCTTCGCGGCCTGCTGCTGGGCGGTCGCGCGGACCGAGGCCATCTGGTCGCGGGCGTCCGACACGCGAGCGTTGTAGGCGTCCTGCTGGGCCTTGGCTTCGCGGACTGAGCTCAGGGCGTCCTTGACCTGGTTGCGGAGGCTTCTCACCCGCCCGGCCAGGTCGGCGTCCGAGTTCTCGATCCGGCCGACCATCTGGGCCCGATTGGCCAGGTCGCGGAAGCCGTGGGCGCTCAGGAGGATCTCGGCCGCGTTGGGGGAACCGCTCTTGTATATCTGCACAAGTCTCGCCTGCAGGTCGCCGAGCGCCCGCTTCAGGTGGGCGCGCGCTCGCTGGAGATGTGCCTGCGTCTGGTCGACCTTCACGGCCAGCTCCGCGGAGCGCTGCTGGCCCTGGGCGAGAAGGCTGCTGAGCTCGGACTCGCGCTGGGCCGCGGCGGCCGCCTGCTGCTGGGCGGCGGCGACCTGGTCGGCCTTCGCCTGGACGTCCGCGCTCATGCTCTGAGCCTGGGACTGCGCATCGGCGATCTTCGCGTTCAGGTCGCTGATGCTCTGGGCGCCGGCCGTGCCGGAGCCGATCGCGAGGAGCGCGCCGGCGACGGCGGCGGTCGCGACGGCCGCGCGCAGGCGGCTGCGCCGGGCGCTGCCGCGGCGGGCGCTTCGGACTGGGCTGTCGATCTCGAACTCCATCCTTCTCGACGCCTACGGGGTTAGCTGGCGGGCTCGCGCCGAAGGACTGGCGCTACGCGGCCGGTTGCCGCGACTCGCCCCCGGGGCTCCTGCCTAGCGGCTGCACGGCCCCAGTGGTTCCCCCGCTCCCCCGGGTCTGCGCCGGGGGACTCGGCGGTGTCGGCGCGGGACCATAGCGAATTGTTAGGAATGTGTGAGCCGCAGGACGACGTCCCACGCCTGATTCCTGCCCCCTGCAACCGTTCTTGCACCCGAGATAAGCCCGGGAGATGACCGCCGCCTTTGCCCCTCAACCCTCCGGGGGCTGCCTGGTGGCGATCGCGTAGCCGGCCGCGAGCGCAACCGCGGTTGCAACGCCCGCGACGACCCGGATCTGGCTCCGGTACTTGACCAGCCAGTACCGGACCATGAACCTGCCGATGAGTCGGTAGATCGTCGTCATTGCTGCTCACCGCCATTCTCCCGCGGATTCGCCCGGAGCCGTCGCGCCATCCGCGTCTGCAGCGTGAACAGCTCGATGAATCCCGGGCTCGCGGCCTGGCTGAACTGCCCACCAGACTCGCCGAACGACGCCAGCGAGCGGTCGTACAGGGCGTACCGGGAGCTGCGGGCGACCGGCCTCACCGAGCCCTTGTAGAGCTTCAGCGTGACCTCTCCCGTCACCACCTCGTTCGCCGAGTCCATGTAGGCGTCGAGGTCGGTGCGCAGCGGCTCGTGCCAGAGCCCCGCATAGCAGAGGTAGGCCCACTTGTCCTCCAGCGCGCGCTTGAAGTTGTTCTGGTGGATGGTCGAGACGAGAGCCTCGAGGTCGCGGTGGGCCGCCAGGACGATCGCGGCCGCGGGCACCTCGTAGACGTCGCGGATCTTGAGCCCCACGATCCGGTCCTCGACGTGGTCCACGATCCCAACGCCGTGGCGGCGGCCGAGCGCCGCCGCGCGTTCGAGCAGCTCGACCAGCCCGAGACGCTCTCCGTCCAGGGAGACGGGCGCCCCGCGCTCGAAGCCCACCCGCACCAGCTCAGGATCGTCGGGCGCCTCCTCCGGCCGGGTGACCAGCTGAAAGACGTCGTCGCGAGGCGCCTCGTCGAGGTTCTCGATCTCCCCGCCCTCCGACGAGCGGCCCCAGAGGTTGTCGTCGATCGAGTACGGCGGCGCCTCGGTCCCACCCTTCACGGGGATCCCGTGCTCGCGCGCGTAGGCGATCTCCTCCTCCCTGCCCATGCTCCACTCGCGAACCGGCGCGATGACCCGGAGGTCGGGGTCGAGCGCGGCGATCGCCGCCTCGATCCGAACCTGGTCGTTCCCCTTGCCGGTGCAGCCGTGCGCGATCGTGTCGCACCCGGTGCGGCGGGCGTGCTCGACCGCCAGCTTCGCGATCAGCGGCCTGCCCAGCGCGGTGAACAGCGGATAGGCATCGCCGTAGATCGCGTTGGCCTTGATCGCGGGCAGCACGTACTCGGACGCGAACTCCTCGCGCGCGTCGACGACCACCGCGTCCACCGCGCCCAGATCGCGCGCCTTGCCGACGATCACGTCGTAGTCCTCGTCCGGCTGCCCCAGGTTCACGGTCAGGGCCACGATCTCGGCGCCGTACTGGTCCTGGATCCACCTGAGCATCACCGAGGTGTCGAGCCCGCCCGAATAGAGCAGGAGCACACGCCCGACGGAATCCGGCTCGGCCAGGTAGGACGCGATCTTGTCGTGAGGCTCGGGCACGAGCGGGGAAGTCTCGCAGTTAGGGTCCAGTCGGTGGACCGGGCCTTTCACATCCTCTCGGTCACGCTCATCACCGCCGGACTGGTGGTGCTCACCGACGTCGTCGCGACGCTCCTGTGGGAGGAGCCCACGTCGAGTCTCTACGCCTCGGTCAGGCAGCACGACGCGAGCGGCCAGCTCGACCAGATCGAGCGCGAGTTCCCCACCCCCGCCGACACTCGCGTGGCCAAGCGTGCGCACGGCACCCGCAAGCAGGTCGAGGTGCTGGCGAAGCGGTTCTCCAGGCGGGCGCAGGACGGCGAGCCGATCGGCCGGATCGTCATCCCGAGCATCGGCCTCGACATCGCGGTGATCCAGGGGACCAACACCGGGGACCTCCAGAAGGGGCCGGGTCACTATCCACAGACTCCGTTTCCCGGCCAGCCCGGCACCGCGGCGATCGCCGGGCATCGCACCACCTACCTGGCGCCGTTTCGGAACATCGACTCCCTCCACGGCGGCAACCTGATCAAGCTGGAGATGCCGTACGGCACCCTCGACTACCGGGTACAGGACACGAAGGTCGTGGACCCGACCGACTTCGAGATCCTCCACCGCACGTCCTACAAGCGACTGGTCCTGACCGCGTGCCACCCGCTCTACAGCGCCTCGCAGCGCATCGTGGCGTTCGCAAAGCTCGACCGAGTCAGCTCGACGCCCCTCGAAGCGCCCGGCTCCGGCTAGCCGCCGGTGCGGCTCGCGCTAGGGCGAGGTGCCGCCGCTGCCGCTCCCGTTGCCCTTGGTCGACGTCGTGGTCGTCGTCGTGGCGGTCGGCGTGGTGGCCGTGGCCGTGGTGGTTGGCGTTGTCGTCGTCGGCGTGGTGGTCGTGGCCGTGGTGGTCGGCGCCGTCGTTGTCGTCGTCGGCACCGAGGTGGACGACGAGGACGTGGTGGTCGTCGTGTTGCCGTTGCCGCTGTCGGAGGCGATGACGACGACTGCGACGATCAGGCCGATCACCGCAGCGACCAGCAGCGCGATGGCCCATTTGACGCCGCGGCTCATGCCGCCGGCCGGCGGCTGGCCCCGAGGGGGCGGGGGCGGCTCCTGGCCCATGTACCGGGTGGGATCCTCGTGCACGGTGCGCGAGTGTACGGGCCGCGCAGGTCGCTACGCGAGCGGCGTTCGGTCAGCCGCCGCCCTGGCCGCCTCCGGGCGGAGCCGGCTTGGTGACGGTCGTCGTCGCGGTCGCCGTGGACGTCACGGTCTTGGGCGGCTTCGGGGAGGTTGTAGTCGAGATCGCCGTCGAGACGCTCACAGCCGTCGAGGTGCTCGTGGAAACGCTCGTGCTCGTGGAGGTCTTGGTGTGGGTCTGGGTCTTGACGACCTTCTTCGGCCCCGCGGCGACCAGGAACGCCACAGCCACGCCGAGGCCGAGCGCGAGGGCCGAGACCACGATCAGCGCGATCGCGCGACGGTCTCGGCCGCCTCCCCCACCGCCGTCCTCAACCTCCTCGTCGCCCGGGGTCGGCGGCATGAAGGGGGCTCCTCCGCTCGACTGCTGCCCGCGCTCAGACAGCACGCGCCGCGGGTCCGCGGGCGGCGGTGGGGCCTCAGACGAGGACATCGCGCATCACGCTGAGAGCTGTCTCGACATCGTCTTCACCGATCATGAGCGGCGGCAGGAATCGCAGCATGCCGGGACCGGGAACGTTTATCACCAGGCCGCCGTCGAGCGCCCGGCGGGCGACCGGCGGCGCGTCGATGCCATCCGCGAGCGATACACCGACCATCAATCCGCGACCGCGGACATCGGCGACGGCGTCGATCTCCCGCAGCCCCGCCATGAACCTGGCGCCCAGCTCGCGCGTGCGCCGCAGGAGGCCCGGGTCGTCGATCACGTCGAGCGCCGCGAGCGCCGCCGCCGCCGCGATCGGGGCGCCGGCGAAGGTGGACCCGTGGTCGCCGACCTCGAACACGTCCCCGACCTCCGCGTCGGTCACGCAGGCACCGACCGGCAGACCGCCGCCGAGCGCCTTGGCCGCCGTCATGACGTCGGGGCGGACCGGAAGCTGCTCGTAGGCCCAGAGCGATCCAGTCCTTCCCATGCCGGTCTGGATCTCGTCGAAGACGAGCAGCGCCCCTGCCTCCTCGCACGCCCTGCGGGCGGCGACCAGCATCTCGTCCGCGATCGGGAACACGCCCGCCTCGCCCTGGATGGGCTCAACCAGGACGGCCGCCGTGCGCTCGCCGACGGCCGCCCGCAACTCGCCGGGGTCGTCCGGCGGCACCGCCACGAACCCGGCGGGCAGCGCACCGAACAGGTCATCGCGCGCCAGGCGCGGGGTGGCCGCCAGGGTCGCGATCGAACGGCCGTGGAACGCCCGGTCCAGCACCACGATCTCCGGCTCGGTGATGCCGCGCTGGTGTGCCCGCTTGCGGGCGAGCTTGAGCGCGCACTCGTTGGCCTCCAGGCCGGAGTTGCACAGGAACACCTTGCCGCCGAGGCTTGACTCCGCCAGGCGCTCGGCCAGGCGCATCGCCGGCTCGGTGTAGTAGAGGTTCGAGACGCCGGCGAGCCGTGCGGACTGGTCCGCGATCGCGTCGACGATCGCCGGGTGGCAATGCCCGGCGTTGTGGACGGACAGGCCGGCGAAGAAATCCAGGTACTCGCGCCCCTCGGCGTCCCACAGCCGGGCGCCCTCTCCGCGCACGAACTCGACCGGGGACTTCGCGTACGTGGGCATCACGTACCGCGACTCGAGCTGCTGGAGGTCGGCGAGGGTCACGGCACGATCTTCGTGCCGATGCCCGCGTCGGTGAACAGCTCCAACAGCAGGGAATGCGGCATCGAGCCGTCGATGATGTGCGCCGAGGCCACCCCGCCTCGGATCGCCTCCACGCATGCGCCCAGCTTGGGACGCATACCCCCCGAGACACCGTCCAGGGCGTTCTCCACCTGGTCGACCTCGGCGATCGAGACGAGCGAGTCGGGATCGTCGGGCTTGGCGAGCCAACCGGCGATGTCGGTGAGGAAGATCGCCTTGTGCGCGTCGAGCGCCGCCGCCACCTTGCCGGCGGCCGTGTCGGCGTTGACGTTGTAGGAGTTGCCCTCGCGGTCGGTCCCTGCCGAGGCGACCACCGGGATGTAGTCCTCGGCGATGTGGTGCAGCACGTCCACCTCCACCCGCTCGACCTCGCCGACGAACCCGATGCGCTCCGCGTCCGGGTGCGGCCGGACCTCGAACAGCGTGCCGTCCTCTCCCGAGAGCCCCACCGCGGGCTGGCCGTGCCGGTTCAGCCGGCTGACGATGTCCGAGTTCACCTTCCCAAGCAGCACCATCTTCGCCACCTCGACCGTCTCGGGATCGGAGACCCGCATCCCCTCGACGAACTTGACCTCCATGCCGAGGCGCTCCATGTAGCTCGTGATGTCGGGGCCGCCGCCGTGCACGATCACCGGGTTGAGCCCGCAGTACTTGAGCAGCACGACGTCGGTGGCGAACCCCTCGCGGAGATCCTCGTCGCGCATCGCGGCGCCGCCGTACTTGATGACCACGGTCTGGCCGTGGAACTCCCGGATGTAGGGCAGGGCCTCGAGCAGCGTGCGAACGCTGGTCGCGGGATCGGGCCCCGCCGGCCCCGTAGCCGGCTTCGCCGGCTGACCGGTCGCCTTCGGCTCCCTGGAAGCGGAGGAGTCGGCGGTGTTGCTCATCATGTCGTGTACTCGGAGTTGATTCGCACGTACTCGGCGGTCAGGTCCGAGAAGTAGACACGAGCGGCGCCGTCCCCGCGCTCCAGGCGCAGCGCGATCTCCGGCTCGGGCGTCTCGGAGGCGAGCTCGTCGGCCTCCACCGACTCGGGCCCGAGCTCGGGCAGCTCCGTCCCGGCGAGGGCGATGCCGGCGGCCTGGACGATCCGGCCCCAGTTCGGGTCGCGCCCACCGAGAGCGGTCTTGACCAGCGGCGAGTTGGCGATCGCCCTCGCCGTGCGCTCGGCCTCCTCGGCGTCCGCGGCGCCGGTGACCTCGATTCTGCCGACGCGTGTCGCCCCCTCTCCGTCCGCGACGACGTCGAGCGCCAGCTGGAGAAGGACCGCCTTCAGGAGTTCCGGCGGCAGCGGCCGGCCGGCGGCGCCGCTCGCCTGCAGCACCACCGTGTCATTCGTGCTCATCTGGCCGTCGACGGTGATGCGCTCGAACGAGTCGTCGACGTCCGCCCGCAGGGCGGCGTGGGCGTCCGGGAGCTCCGCGTCAGTCTGGATGAAGCACAGCATGGTGGCGAGGTGGGGCTCGATCATCCCCGCGCCCTTCGCCTGAGCGGAGACCGTCACTCCGCCGGCGCGGACCGTGCAGAGCTTGGGCGCGGCGTCCGTGGTCATGATCGCCTCGGCGAAGCCCCGCCCGCCCGCGGCATCGAGCGCGCGCGCCGCCTCCGCCGCCCCGGACACGACCTGCTCCACGGGAAGCGGAACGCCGATCGTCCCCGTCTCGGCGACGGCCACGGAACGCGGCTCGGCGCCGAGCGCCCGCGCCGCGGCGTCGCGCATGGCGAGCGCGTCGCGATAGCCCTGGTCGCCCGTCGCGGCATTCGCGTTGCCGGAGTTGACGACGGCGGCCCGGATCGCTCCGGCGTCGCATTCGTGGCGGCATACGCGTACCGGAGCCGCGGCGGCGGCATTGCGAGTCAGGAGCAGCGCCGAGCAGACGGACGGAGCATCGCAGGCGATGACCGCGACGTCGGTTTGTCCGCCGCCCTTCAGCCCGCAGGCCACGGCGCCCGCGCGGAACCCGGGCGCGAGCTGCGCCGGATCGGCCTCCTCGACGCCCTCGGGGGCATCGACCCACCGCGAGCGAAAGAACGGACCACCGCCCGCCGTGTGCTCTGGTTCGCGTCCGCGCGCGGCGGGGTCCCTGGCAGCCCGCAAGGTGCTCACAGCAGCCCCTCTGTCTCCTCGAAGCCCAGCATCAGGTTCAGGTTCTGGACCGCCTGGCCCGCGGCGCCCTTCCACAGGTTGTCGATCGCGGCGAACGCCATGACCCGCCCGGTCCGCTCGTCGAGGGCGACGTGGACCCGGCAGAGGTTCGTGTCGCGCACGTCGCGGACGCCCGGCGGATCGTCGACGACCTCGACGAAGGGCTCGCCCTCGTAGCGCTCCGCGTAGATCCGCCCCAGCTCCTCGGCGTCGACCTCCCGGGTCGGCGAGACGAAGCAGCTCGTCATCAGGCCCTGGTCAAGGGGGACGAGGTGCGGAATGAACGTAACCCGCCGCCTCCTCTGCTTCGCGTCCGGGGGCGGCGGGGTCCCTGCTTCCTCGCTCACACCATCGAGCTCCTGCTCGATCTCCGGGAGGTGGCGGTGGCCCGCGATTCCGTACGGGGTGAAGTTCTCGTCCACGGAGACGAAGTGAAAACGGTCGCCCGCGACCCGGCCGGCGCCGGAGACCCCCGACGCCGCGCTGATCACCGCGTCCGCGACCAGGCCCGCCTCCGCCAGCGGCGCGAGCGCGAGGATGGCCGCGGTCGGATAGCAGCCCGGGTTGGCGACGAGCCGCGCGCCCCGCACCTCGTCGCGGTGGAGCTCGGTGAGCCCGTAGACGGCGTCGCCCAGGAGCTCGGGCGCGGCGTGGTCGCCGTAGGTCTCCTCGTAGACGTCCCGGTCGTGGAGGCGGAAGTCGGCCGACACGTCGACGACGGGCACGCCGGCCTCCACGAAGCGCGCGACCACCTCGGCTGCCGCTCCGTGCGGGTAGGCCACGATCGCGGCGTCGCAGTTGGACGCGCTCGCCGGGTCGAGCTCCGTGAGCTCGATCGGGACCCGGTAGCGCGGATACAGGCGGTCGAGCCGCTTGCCCGCGTCCGCTCGCGCCGTCGCGGCCGCGAGCTCCAGGCGGGGATGCCGGTGGACCAGGCTCGCCGCGAGCGCTCCGGCAAACCCAGATGCCCCCGCGACGACCACGCGGGCCTCACTCACGGAACGATCCCCCGATCTCGCCCAGCGCAACCTTGATGGCGTCGCGGCGCTCGGCGACCTCGGCGTCGGTGAGGGTCCGATCCGGCGCCCGGAATTCGAGCCTCAGCGCGAGGCTCCTGCGCCCCTCCCCCACCTGCTCGCCGTGGTAGACGTCGAAGACCTCGGCGCTGCGCAGCAGCTCCCCGCCTCCCTCGACGACAGCGCGGCGCACGCTGTCCGCCGAGACGCCCTCGTCGACGACGATCGCGAGGTCCTGGTAGACCGCCGGGTGAGTCGTGACGTCCTCGTACGCCTCCCGGCCGTACGGCGACGCCGCCACCAGCTCGGCCAGCCCGACCTGGAAGGCGGCCGCCGATTCCAGGTCCCACTCGCGGCAGACCACCGGATGCACCTCGCCCAGCCAGCCCGCGTCGTTCCCGCCGATGACCACCTTCGCCGAGCGACCCGGGTGGAGGAACGGCTGCGGGGCCGCCTCGAGCTCGACGCCGGCGCCGAGTTGCGCCGCCAGCGCCTCGAGCACGCCCTTCATGGCGAAGAAGTCGGCCGGCCGCACCTCCGCGCCCCAACTCGGCGGAGCGAGCGGCCCCGCCGACAGCGCGGCCACGCACTGAGGCTCGAATGCCGGCGCCGGGCGATCGCCCGCGAACGTGCCGCCGAGGACACCGCCCACGGGTGACGCCCCGCGCACCAGATAGACGCGCCCGGTCTCCGCCAGGGCCACGCGGTCCGCGCCGCGGGCGAGGTTGTAGCGAGCGGCGTCCAGGAGCGAGCCCAGCAGGATCGTGCGCAGCTCGGAGTGGTCCAGCGACAGCGGGTTCGAGAGCCGGATCGGTGCGCCCCGCAGGTCGTCGTCCGCCAGCCGCAGCCGGGACGGCAGGCCGGGGTCGGCCAAGCTGAGGCTCACGATCCCGTCGAAGCCGAGATCGCGCACCACGTCCTCGACGCGGCGACGCAGGGCCTGCTCGCGGGTCAGACGCCCGCCCTGGCCCGCCGCCTGGGGCAGCGTCGAGGGCAGGTGCTCGTCGTAGCCGTGGATGCGGCCCACCTCCTCCACGAGGTCGGCCTCACGGCTCACGTCGTAGTAGCGATGGGCCGGGACCTCAGCCACGATGTCGCCGTCGGCGCGCTCGACCCCGAAGCCCAGCCGCTCCAGGTAGGCGACACACTCGTCCGGCTCGATGCGCATCCCGAGCAGCTCCTCGGACCGTCCCGACCGCAGACGGGGCCTGCGCGGCGGGGGCGGCTCGGCCGCCACGTCGATCGTGCCGGGAACGAGCCGCGCCCCGCACAGGTCCACCATGAGCTGCGAAGCGATGCGCTGGGCGCGGATCGCGAGCTCCGGATGGAGCTGCTTCTCGAACCGATTCGACGCGTCGGAGCGCAGCCCCAGCTGGCGCGAGGTGCGCAGGATGTTGACGCCGTTCCAGGTCGCGACCTCGAGCAGCACCCTGGTGGTGGAGTCGGAGACCTCCGAGACCTCGCCGCCCATGATCCCGGCGATCCCCGAGGGCCCGTTGCGATCGCAGACCAGCACCGTCTGCGGGTCGAAGGTGCGCTCGACGCCGTCGAGCGTGGTCATCTTCTCCCCATCGCTCGCCGTACGAACGATCAGCTGGCCGTCGGGCAGCTTGTCGAGGTCGAACGCATGCAGCGGCTGGGCCGTCATCAGCATCACGTAGTTGGTGATGTCGACGACGCTGTTGATCGGCCGCTGGCCGGCGGCGAGCAGGCGCGCCCTCAGCCACAACGGCGAGGGCCCGACGGTCACGTCCGTGAACACGCGGGCGGTGAACCGCGGGCAGAGCTCGGGCACCTCGACCGTGACCGACGCGTAGTCGGATGCCTCCCCCTCCCCCGTCGCCTCGGCGTCGCCCTCCCACGGCGGGGCCACGAGCGGCGCGCCGGTGAACGCGTGGACCTCCCGCGCCACCCCGTAGACGCCGAAGCAGTCGACCCGATTCGAACTGACCTCGAGCTCGAGCACTGGCTCGGAGACCGGCAGCACGTCCGCCAGAGGCGTGCCAGGTGCGAAAGAACCTATGCCCGCCGCCTCCTCCGCTTCGCGTCCGGGGGCGGCGCGGTCGGCGTCGGGACGAGGTCCCGAGAGCACGATGATCCCGTCCGAGTCCTCGCCCATCTCGAGCTCGGTCTCCGACAGGATCATCCCGTCCGAGACGACGCCGCGGAGCTTCGCCTGGCCAAGCTTCTGGCCGCCCGGAAGAACGGCGCCCGGCAACGCGACAGGCACCGTCTGGCCCGCGGCGACGTTCGGCGCGCCGCAGACGATCGTCCGCGGGCCGTCCCCGATGTCGACCTCACACACGCTCAGGCGGTCGGCGTTGGGGTGCTTCTCGGCTGAGATGACCCGGCCGACGACGAACCCCTCCGCCGACGGCGCGCCGACGTGGTCGATCCGCTCGACCTCCGTGGTGCGCATGGCGAGACGATCCGCGAGCTGCTCGGGCCCCAGCCCGGGGTCGCAGTAGCTCGTCAGCCAGCTGTACGGGACCCTCATCGGAACTGCTCCAGGACGCGGACGTCGTTCTCGTAGAACTTGCGCAGGTCGGGGACACCGTGCTTGAGCATCGCGATCCGCTCGATCCCCATCCCGAAGGCGAAGCCCTGGACGCGGTCCGGGTCGTACCCGTTGGCCTTGACGAACCCGAACACGTTCGGGTCCACCATCCCCGAGCCGAGGATCTCGATCCAGCCGGTCCCCTTGCAGATCGAATCGCGCGAGCCGTCGGGCAGCTCGCCGGTGCCCCCGCAGCGAAAGCAGGAGACCTCGACCTGGACGCTGGGCTCGGTGAAGGGGAAGAAGTCGGGACGGAACCGCGTGCGCCGCTTCGGGCCGAAGATCGCGCGGGCGAACTCGTCGAGCGTGCCCTTGAGGTCGGCGAGCGTGATCGAGTCCGACACCGCCAGGCCCTCGACCTGGTGGAAGATCGGGCTGTGGGTGGCGTCGAACGGGTCTGAGCGGTAGCAGCGGCCTGGCACCACGATGAAGACCGGCGGACCCTGGCTCTCCATCGCCCGCACCTGCATCGGCGAGGTGTGGGTGCGAAGCACGACGTCCTCGGGCCCGGGCGGCAGCGCCGGGCCGTCCGCGGCCTCGCCCGGCATCGTGGGAGCGGGCGGCAACCGCAAATCCGGATCGAGCGTCGCGGGATCGACGTAGAAGGTGTCCTGGGCCATCCGCGCCGCATGGCCGGGCGGATGGTTGAGCGCGGTGAAGTTGTAGTAGTCGAGCTCGACCTCCGGCCCCTCCATCACGCGATAGCCGAGGCCGACGAAGACGTCCTCGATCTCGCGCATCGTGCGGATCAGGAGGCTCCGCGAGCCCACCGGCACCGCGGGGGTGCCCGGGAGGGTCACGTCGATGGACTCGCCGGCCAGCCCCGACTCGAGCCGCTCCCCCTCGAGCGCGGCGAGCCGCTCTTCGAGCTTTGCCTCCAGCGCCTTTCGCGCCGCGTTCGCGGCCTGTCCCACGGGGCCGCGCTGCTCGGCAGGGAGCTCGCCGATGCCCCTGAGGACCCCCGTCAGCTCCGCCTTGCGGCCCAGGTAGCGAACCCGCAGCTCCTCGAGGGTGGCGGCATCGGACGCTCCGCCGATGGCCGCCTCCGCCTCACGGGAGAGCTCGGAGATCTTCCCCTGGACGTCAGGCACGATCGGCCATCCTATTCGCGACCTCGTACAGGGCCACGGCGGCGGCGCCGGCAACGTTCAGAGACTCGGGTGCGTCGGGCCGCATCGGGATGCGCGCGGTCGCGTCGACCCCGGCGGCTGCGTCCGCCGGCAACCCCTCACGCTCCGCGCCGAGGCAGAGGACCAGCGGCGTACCGAGCTCGACCTCACCCAGCACGCTCCCCGCATCCCCGTCCAGCGCGAGCTTGAACCCCTCGACTTCGCCGAGCGCCGCCCGCGCGGGCGGCCGCGCGAACACCGAGCCCATGCTCGCGCGTACGGCACGGGGCGAGTACGGATCGGCGCAGCCCGGTCCGAGGATCACCGGCCCGTCGGCGAAGGCGTGGGCCGTCCGGACGATTGTCCCGACGTTTCCCGGATCGCGGACACCGTCCAGGTACACGCTCAGCTCGCCGCCTGGCGGGCTCCAGCCCTGGCGGTAGACCCCGATCACCCTGGTGCCCGACCCCAGCTCGCTGACCGCGTCGAGCAGCTCGGGCTCGACGTCCTGGCCGGCCACGAGGACGAACTCCATCTCCGCCCCCGCCCGCTCGGCCGCCTCCACCAGGTCCTCGCCCTCCGCGGCGAACAGGCCCGAGCGCTCACGGTGCTTTCGCGCCTGGAGCTTGCGGATGAGCTTGAGCTTGTCGTTGTGTGCGCTGGTGATCATGTCGACGGAAAACAAAAAGGGCGGCCTGCACCTGCAAGCCGCCCGGGAAGTTGGAATGAAGCCGTCGCGCCTAAGCCGCGATGGCCTCCCGGGCTTGCTCGGCAAATCGGCGGAACGCCTCCGGATCGTGCACGGCGATGTCGGCGAGCATCTTGCGGTTGACCTCGATGCCGGCCTCGCTGAGGCCGTGCATGAACTGGGAGTAGCTCATACCTTCGCGCCGAGCTGCCGCATTGATCCGGATGATCCACAGGCGCCGGAAGTCGCGCTTGCGGGTCCGCCGGTCGCGGTACGCGTACGCACCCGAGCGCATCACCTGCTCGTTGGCGAGCCGGTAGCTCGAGTGCTTGCGACCGAAGTAGCCCTTGGCCTCCTTCAGGACCTTCTTCTTGCGCCGCTTGCGAGCGACGGCGTTGGTGGCGCGGGCCATCGGCTAGTCGCCCTTTCCCGCGAGCAGGGTCTTGACGCGCTTGCGATCGGCTCCGGCCACCTCGGTGGGCTTGGACATGCGCCGCTTTCGCTTCGGCGACTTCTTCTCCAGGATGTGACTGGAGTAGGCACGCCGCCCGCGGAGCTTGCCGCCCGCCGTCTTGCGGAACCGCTTCTTGGTTCCCGAGTGTGTCTTCATCTTCGGCACGGGACGGACTATTGAAGCAGACACCCGCTGCACGCCGGGCGCTTGCTCGCCGGTCGCCGCCTACGCTGCGGAGCGCTCGGCGCCGCCCTCGGGGGCGTCGAGTTCGGAGTCGCCGGCCTTCGCCTGGCCGTCGGCCTCGGACTGCCGGGTCCGGGCCGGCGCCAGCAGCATGCTCATGTTGCGACCCTCCTGGAGGGGCTCCTGCTCGATGACCGCCAGGTCCTCGATGTCCTCATAGAGGCGCCGAAGGAGCTGCCGGCCGCGCTCCGGATGGGCCTGCTCGCGCCCGCGGAACATGATCGTGACCTTGACCTTGTCGTGCTGGCGAAGGAAACGCTCGACGTGGCCCTTCTTGGTCTCGTAGTCGTGGACGGCGATCTTCGGCCGCAGCTTGATCTCGCGGACGTTGATCTGCTGCTGGTGCTTTCGCGCCTGCTTGGCCTTCTGCTCCTGCTCGTAGCGGTACTTCGAATAGTCGAGCAGCCGTGCGACGGGCGGGCGGGCGTCGG
This sequence comes from uncultured Actinomycetes bacterium, assembly GCA_963702195.1. Lineage (GTDB taxonomy): Bacteria > Actinomycetota > Thermoleophilia > Solirubrobacterales > 70-9 > AC-56. The sequence goes on from OY969725.1 coordinate 1,959,558, forward strand.
CGGCCACCTCGACCAGGTCGAGGTCCTTCTCCGCGGCGCGCTGCATCGCCTGCTCGGTGGGGACGATGCCCACCTGGTTTCCCTCCTCGTCGATCAGCCTGACCTCGGACACGCGGATCCGCTCGTTGATCCGCGTGGGGTCACGCTCGGGAGGCGACCGGTCGAAACGCGGGTTCGCCACTAGAGCTGGGAAATCGAGCGCGTCAAGCTAGCGATGCTCAGACAGGATAGGGAGAGGAGACGAGACAGCAGGGGGCACGGGCGCTCAGCGACGGCGCTTGGAATGGGTGCCCCTCATCGCGGGCCAGTATAGACGCCTAGGAATCGGAAACCTCAGTGTCGATCCGCGCGGCGAACGAGTCGACCGACTCCGTGCCCAGGTCCCCCTCCGCGTGCGAGCGGACCGCGACCGCGCCGTCGGCCTCCTCGCGGTCGCCGACCACGAGCATGTAGGGGTACTTCCCCACCTCGGCGTCCCGGATCTTCTTGCCCACCGACTCCGAGCGCTCGTCGACGGTGCACCGGACGCCAGCCTTCCGCAGGCGCCCCGCCACCTCCGCGGCGTAGCCGTTGTGGCGATCGGCGACCGGCAGGATCGCGGCCTGCACGGGCGCGAGCCAGGTGGGGAAGCGCCCGGCGTAGTGCTCGACCAGGATCCCGATGAAGCGCTCCATCGAGCCCAACAGCGCACGATGGATCATCACCGGCCGGTGATCTGCGTTGTCCTCGCCCTGATAGGCGAGATCGAACCGCTCCGGCATCTGGAAGTCGATCTGGCAGGTGCCGCACTGCCACGAGCGCCCCAGTGCGTCGGTGACGTGGAAGTCGATCTTCGGGCCGTAGAACGTCCCCTCGCCGGGGCTCACCTCGTAGTCGCGCTCCTGGCGCTCGAGCGCCTCCCGCAGGGCGCTCTCGGCACGATCCCACTCCTCGTCGCTGCCGATCGACTTGTCCGGACGGGTCGACAGCTCCACCCGCACCTGGTCGAACCCGAAGCGTGCGTAGAGCTCGTCGATCGCGGTGCAGATCGCGTCGACCTCGTCGGCGACCTGGTCGAGCGTGCAGTAGACGTGGGCGTCGTCCTGGGTGAATGCGCGAACGCGCAGCAGGCCGTGGAGCACGCCCTCGCGCTCGTTTCGCGACACGAGCCCGAACTCTGCGAGGCGGAGCGGCAGGTCACGGTAGGAGTGGCGCTCGGAGGAGAAGACGAGGCAGGCGCCGGGGCAGTTCATCGGCTTGAGCGCGAACCTGCGGTCCTCGACCTGAGTGAAGAACATGTTCTCGGCGTAGTTGTCCCAATGGCCTGAGCGGTGCCACAGGTCCTCGTCCAGGACCTGAGGGGTCTTGATCTCCGCATAGCCGCCGCGAGCCAGCTGGCGGCGGACCTCGTTCTCCACCAGGCGGAGGAGGACGGTCCCGTTCGGAAGCCAGAAGGGCATCCCCGGCGCTTCAGGAAGCAACGTGAAGAGCTCGAGCTCCGGCCCCAGGCGGCGGTGGTCGCGCGCCCTCGCCTCCTCGATCCGCTCCAGGTGCTCCTCCAGGTCCTTCTTGGAGAAGAACGCGGTGCCGTAGATGCGGGTCAGCATCTGGCGGGCCTCGTCGCCACGCCAGTACGCGCCGGCGACGGAGTTGAGCTTGAACGCCTTGATCCGGCCCGTCGAGGGCCCGTGCGGCCCCCGACACAGGTCGACGAACGGGCCGTTGCGGTAGAGCGACACGCTCTCGGTGCCCTCGTCTCGCATCAGGTCCTCGATCAGCTCGACCTTGTACGGCTGGTCCTCGGCCTTGAATCGCTCGATCGCATCTGCGACCGAGATCTCCGACCGCTCGAAGGGCTCGTCGGCCTTCACGTGGGCCGCCATCGCCTCCTCGATCCGCTCCAGGTCGGAGTCGGAGGGGCGAAAGCCGTCCGGGAACTCGAAGTCGTAGTAGAAGCCGTCGGCGATCGGGGGCCCGATCGAGACCTTCGTCCCGGGCCACAGGTCGAGCACCGCCGTCGCGAGGACGTGCGCGGTGTCGTGGCGCAGCACGTCGAGCGCGTCGGGGCGCCCCGGTGTGACGATGTCGATCTCCTCGCCGTCGACGAGCGGCGCCGCGAGATCGCGGACCTCGCCGTCGACTCGGACCGCCAGCGCGTCCTTGGCGAGCCGCGGGCCGATCGCGGCTGCCGCATCGGCGCCGGTGGCGCCGTCATCGAGCTCCAGTGGGGAGCCGTCGGGAAGGTTTACGGTAATCGGCGCCATGCCGCGCCATGCTACCCAGGGGATAGTCGCGATCGCGACCGTCGCCGCAACGCTCTCAGTTGCGTCGAATGCGAGCGCCGAAGCGGCTGCCGCTCCCTCGGCGTCGAACCTCGTCCTGGCGCCTCCGGCCCATGGACGGGTCTACCGGGCGGCGTATCCCGGCTTCGGGGGAACCGAGGACCACGTCAGCACCGCCCGCGTGCGCCGGTTCGAGCGCCTCTCGGGCGGCCGAATCGTCTGGGCTTACTTCTCCAACAACTGGTTTCGCGGTCGCATCCACTTCCCGGCGGAGCGCGTGCGGGATGTCTCGCGGACGGGTGCCGTGCCCTTCATCCGCATGATGGCCCGGTCCGGGTACGGGCACGGCGCGGACCCGAACTTCTCGATGCAGTCGATCGACGACGGCTCGTGGGATCCCGAGCTCCGACGATGGTGCGACGGGGCCCGCGACACGGGGGTTCCCCTCCTCGTCGAGTTCGGCACCGAGGTCAACGGCGACTGGTTTCCGTGGAACGGGCGCTGGAACGGCGCCGGCCGCACCGGCGGCTACGGGAACCAGCACGAGGCCGACGGCCCCGAACGCTTCCGCGACGCCTACCGGCGCATCGTCGACCTGTGCCGGAGCGAGGGTGCGGACAACATCACCTGGTTCTTCCACGTCGACGTGAGCGGCTGGCCCCACGCCCGCTGGAACCGGATGTCGAGCTACTGGCCGGGATCGCGCTACGTGGACTGGATCGGCCTGAGCGACTACGGGCCGCAGAAGCCCGGCGAGCCGTGGGTGAGCTTCCGCCGCCGTCTCGACCGCGTCTACCACCGGGTCACCGCGCTCGGCCCAGAGCCGATCGCGATGCTCGAGTACGGCGCATCCGAGCAGCCGGGTCATCCGGCGCGAAAGGCCCGCTGGATCCGTCGGGCGATCGGGGACGTCGCCGCGGGGCGCTGGCCACGCCTCGACGCTCTCTCCTACTGGAACGAGGCGTGGCGAAACGGCGACGGCTCGGTCTCGAATCTTCGCATCGACTCCTCGCGCCGGTCGCTGCGCGCGTACCGGCGCGCGACCGGGCGCTCCGGCTTCACCTCGCACGCGCGGTTCGTCGCGCGGGCCAGGTAGGGACCGCCCATACCGCCCTCTTCGACGATGGTGCACTTTCCGCACCATAGGTGCGGTTTTTGCACCATCGCCGTGGCGACGGGGCCCTGATCAGTCGCCGGCGGGGTTCGCGCGGGCGCCGCCGGCCGCGATCAGGCGACAAGGGCCGTGCCCCCTCGGTGCCGGATGGCGCGCCCAGAGCGTGTAGGGGCCCGCTTGGCGCTCCACTGAGAAGCCCGAGTACGGCGGGCGTTCCTGGCTGCCCGTGACCACGTGCGCGATTCCAGGCCGCGCCTCGGTCGGCGGGCCAGCGCCGGTGGTCGTCGAAGTCTCGGCCCCCACGCACACCCGCCCACCACGCAGCTCCCACACGACGTAGTCGCGCCCGTGCTCGTCGGTGAGCACGTGGTCGGGGACGAGCACAAGCGTCGATCCGTGGCGGACGTCGGGTCGCAGCTCCGTCAGGGCCGGCGTATAGGTCGACGGGCCGACCGGGCCGTTCACGAGCGCAAGGATGGACGACGCCCCCGCGGCCAGGCAGAACAGGGTCGCCAGCATCGTCTTCAGCGGCGCCTGCCAGCGCAGGAACACCCCTGATGGCCCAGTACGGGTGGCCCCCACCGCCCCCCGCAACGCGCCCAGCTCGACGATTTGCTCCGGTGAGAGAAGCGAGCGGGCGGTGATCAACATCGCGAGCGGCGCGGCGATCATGGTCGCCTTGGCGGCCTGGTACGGAGTGCCCGCGAGGTGGGCGTACGCGTACAGGACCACGGCCACCGCCAGCGCCGAGGGCACCGCCCACTCGGACCTGCGAAGCCACCAGACGAGCCCGTAGGCGAGCGCCGCCAACCCGAGCAGCTCGCCGAGGTAGTAGCCCAAGGCCGGCATCGCACCGTCCCCGGGGTCGAGGCGGAAGTCGCCGGACGGCCAGATGCCGAGCGCCTCCAGGGGCGAGATCGGGTTGAAGAGGTTGCCGAGCCCGGCGCCGGGCGGATTGAAGGTCTCGAAGCTGGCGAAGTTGACCATCCGCCCTATCTCCGGCGCCGCCACGGCCACCAGAACCCCCACCGCGACAGCTGCGGGCAGGGCGGCCTTTCGCACCATGTCCCTCGTCGCCGCTCGCGATCGGCGCCGCACCTTGATCGCGACCTCGACGATCGCCCACAGGCCGGCAGCGCCCGCGAGCCATAGGAGCCCCGGAAAGCTGTAGGAGTAGGCGCTGCCGATCGCGAGCGCCGCCAAGGGCACCGCCGCCAGCGGCCCGCGCCGCGCTCCGGGAGCGAGGGTGGATTGCGACAACTCGTGGAGCCCGATGGCGAACGCCAGCACCCAGAGCGCCTCCATCGTCTCCTTGAAGGCCCCCTGGATGAGGTAGGAGGCAACGAGATACGGCAGGCCGACGAGCAGCGCAGCGGCGGTTCGACGCCAGAACGTGAACCGCTCCACGAGGGCCAGCGGTGCAAGCGTCGCGCACGCCGCAACCGCCAGAGCGAGGCCGTCGAACGCGTGGACCAGGCTCGCGCCGGTCGCCTTCGACGTGGCCACGACCAGCGAGTGCGGGCCGAGCGGATATCCCTGGTGCAGGAGCCGCGAGCCCTCGCCGTGCGCCAGCCGATCGGCGGCGAGCAGGTGCTGGGACATGTCAGGGTTGAGTCCGGTCCCGAGGATCCCGAAGCGGCGCTCGACGATGAACGGCAGCGACGCGGCGATCATGGCGCCGACGAGCGGCGCCAGGCCGACCGCCACGGCGGAGCGAAGCCCCGCCACGCGGCCGAACAGAAAGGCCGCGGACGCGACGACGAGAACCCCGATGGCAATGGAGGCAGCCGTGCCGTCGCCGGGGAGCCGCACGGTCCCCCAGGCCACCGCGGTGATCACGGCGAGCCCTACCGCCGGGGAGAGCCACGACCACGCGCGTCGCCCGCACGCTCGAAATACGGCCTGCCCCACGCAGCCCGAGGCGATGAGGATGGCCGCGAAGGAGGCATACGTCCCCAGCATTGGCCGGCGAGCATAGAAGCCGGCCCAGCCAGGGTTGCGGTCGGGTGCATCCCGTGCACCTCACCGTGACGCCGTTTGGCAGCCCGATCCGCGGGTATTTCGCTGAGCGGGAACCCTGGCAGCACCGAACGGGGGCGGCCATAATGTCCCTTCTCATGAGCTCCGGCGCCGACCTGCCGACCACCACGAGCACCAAGCCGGAGTTCCGGCTCATCCTCCCGAGCCAGCCGGAGAACGTGGCGGTCATCCGCCAGGCCCTGGCGGGCGCGATCGAGGTGCTGGGGCTCAGCGAGTCCCGCCTACTCGACATCAACACCGCCGTCAGCGAGGCGTGCAACAACGTGGTCGTGCACGCATACGAGGGCGAGGCCGGGCCGCTCGAGGTCTACCTCTGCGTGGAGGATTCCGAGGTCGAGGTCGTGGTCCGCGACAACGGCGTCGGGATCCGGCCGCGAGCGCCGGAGCCGGGCCTCGAGGTCCAGGGCTTGGGGTTGTCGCTCATCCAGACCTTGAGCGACCGGGTCGAGTTCCACGGCGGCGTCGACCAGGGCACCGAGGTCAGGATGGCCTTCTCGCTGAACGGAGACGCTGAGTCGTGGATCCGCGAGGGTCCCCCAGGCGAGCAGGAGGTTCGCCGACCCCAGGGGGAGCTCGTGATCTCGGTCTCGGTCGGCCCGTTGGCCGCGCCCGTTCTGGGACGTGTGATCGCGATGCTGGCAGCCCGGGCCGACTTCTCGCTGGAGGGCATCTCCGAGGCGCAGCTCGTCACCGACTCGCTCGCGGCCAACGTGCCGCGGGTGGTCGTGGGCGGCAACATCCAGCTGGGGATCGACTCACCCCCAGAGCAACTGCTGGTGCGCGTCGGCCCGCTTCAGGAGGGCGGCGCCGGCAAGATCATGGATGCATCGGCGCTCGGCGACCTGCCCCCGGTGCTGGAGCGCCTCACCAAGGAGCAGCAAATCGAAGGCTCGCCGGACGGCGAGATCCTCAGCCTGACGATCGTCAACCCCCACTAGGGGGCTGACACCGGATCAGACGGACTCTGGGTCGTCGACGATCTGGAGCCGCTGGTCGAGCTGGGTCACGCTGAATACCCGCTCGACGGCCGGGGTGCCGCGGATGATCACGAACCGGCGGCCCGCCGTCCGCGCCCGCTCGTCCGCTGCGATCACGGCTCGCAGGCCGGTCGAGTCGATGAAGGCGACCTTCCGGAGGTCCAGGACGAGCACGCCGGGAGTGTCCGACTCAACCCTCTCGAGGCCCTCCTCGAGTTGCGGCGCGGTCGCGATATCGAGCTCGCCGACGAGCGTTACCCGAGTCTGGCCCTCGGCCTCCTCCGTGATGATCTCAAAGGGCGACATGCGAACGACGCGGGACGATACACCGGGACCGTCATGCACAGACGCGTCAGGCTCCGGCGAGGACCGCCTCGATCGCGGAGTCGAGCGTTTCGTAGACGGGAATGGTCCTGTCGATCGCCGTCAGCTCGAGGAGCTTCCTGACCTCGCCGCCGATGCACACGAGCGCCACGTTCGACTCTCCGTTCTGCGCGGGCTTGGCGCCGTGCAGGAGCGTCGCCAGCCCGGTCGAGTCGACGAACTCGCAGCCAGTCAGGTCGATCACCAGCGGGCGATTCTCGTCACGCGCCGCGTCGCTCAGGAGCTCGCGCACCTTGGGACTGGTCGCGATATCGAGCTCGCCCACGATCGTGATCACCCACGCACCGCGAACGACCTCCTCGTTGGCCTCGAAGGGCTTCTGTTTCATTTTCTCTTCAACGGACATCTTCCTTGACCCAACATCCGAGGTCCGGCGCCGGGTGGGGCCTCAGCCACGGCCGGACAGGCCTGGTGATACCCGCGGTGATCCTAACCGCAAACGCGAGCTGAATTCGCGCCGCCGGAGAAAACCGCATCGAAGGAGTGGGCGCTACTGGGCTCCAGCGAGGCGCGGCCGAGCGGTGTGAGAGCCCGCGTGCCGCAGCACGGAGAGAGTGGGCGCTACTGGGCTCCAGCGAGGCGCGGCCGAGCGGTGTGAGAGCCCGCGTGCCGCAGCACGGAGAGAGTGGGCGCTACTGGGCTCGAACCAGTGACCTCCAGCTTGTCGAGAACGCCTCGTAGGCGCAAGCGAAAGCGCAAACGCCGCTCGAACAAGCCATAAACGGCCTGTATGAGGCGGGCGTGGATACCGGCTGATTTCCGGCGATTTCGGTCGATTTGGGCACTGGAATCCGTTTCAGTGCCCAATCAGAGTCCGGGACGAGCGGCGCGAGCAATCTGCCGATCCGCTCCCATCGTCAGCTGCGTGTACCGTGACATGCGAGATGGCTACCGGCAAGACGAGGGACCCGGACCTCGCCGCACGTGTGGAGGAGCTCGAGCGCCAGTTCGAGGCGCTACGACGAGCGCTCGCAGCGCTCAGCAAGGAGGTCGCCAACCGAGAGGTTGATGAGTTGATCGACGAACTTGCGGACCGCCCTATGTCGGAGACCGAAATGGAGGCCGCCTTCGACGGGCTCGACGCTGCGCTTGACTCCCCCGGGTGAGCCCAAGCTACGAAGCGCGCCGTCGCTTCCTACGCGAGTACGCAAAGTTGAGCCGTGAGCAGCGGTCAGCCTTTCGGACCGCGCGTCGCAAGCTCGTCGCCGCCCTCCGCGAGGGTCCTCCGGCCTTCCCGGGCGAGCTTCGGGTGAAGCGGGTCCAGGGGAAGCCCGGCATCTGGGAGCTGACCTTCGCTCCGGACGGACGGGCGACGTTCGCCTACGGCCCGGAAGTGCGGGAGGGCGAGGCGCACATCGTCTGGCGGCGGATCGGAACCCACGACGTGCTGGGCGATCCGTAAGCGACGCGTCTACTCCCGCTGGCGTCGGCCCTGGCCGATCGCGTAGGCCTTCCGGGCCTGCGCTGGCTCGATCCGCAGCGTGCTCGCCACATCCTCCCACGACCCGCCGTGCTCGACTGCCGAGCGCGCGAGCCGTCCCGCGATCTGATCGAGCTCCTCGATCGAGGCCCTGACCTCCGCAAGCGCCGCGATCGCCTGCTCGTCCGCCGGCGCTTCGGGCTCGACCCCCGCTACCACACGTCCCGAGCGGCGCTTGAGCTCCGCCTTGACCAGCTTGCCGAGATAGGCCGAGACCGAGATCCCCCGCCCCAGCGCCGCCTGGCGAAAGGCGACCCAGGACTCGTCGTCAACCGCGACCCGGGAGACTTGCGCTTACGTGGGCATTGCGTTAACAATGCTACATATCAACGGAGGTTGATAATGTGCCCGGAGTGGTTGCGGCTGGGGGCTAGGTGCCTGTCGAGTGCTGACTCAATCGCTCGTGTGGTCGTTGCTCTTGCAGCGATTTCGTGGGTGCCTTGCGAGATGAGCTGCTTGATGGCTGAGGTGACTCTGGCCGGAGTGATCTCGGCTGGGGGAAGGGCTGCCTCTCGAGCCTTGCTGCACTTTGGGTGCAATTGCGTGAGACGACTGGGAGGGACGAGGAGGACGATGGCCTGGCTAGAGCCGGTTCTGGCTGACTTTCTGATGGCGACGGCGGCGGCGGACTGCTCGCGGAACCGAGAGACGACGTGTGGGCGACTCGATAGGCAATCGGCTCGTCCGAGTGAAATCTCTTGACTCAGGTCCGGTCAGGTGCGGGTCCCGTCACGAGCCAGGCATCGCTTGCTCGCGCCGGTCGAGGCTCCTCGCGCATCGCCGGCCTACATCCGACCAAAGAAAGGACGTGACCCGGGGCCCGCATTCGTCGGCGCGCAAGTCCCTCATCGATAGCGGCGCCGACGAGGACCACGACGACTATGAGGCAAGTCCAAGGCGAGATCGGCATCGAGCGACGGGGCGGGGAGCGTCCCGGCGTCGAGTCTGCTGACCACCCGCCTCGGGACCGCCTCGCACTCCCCCGGCGTCTCCGGGTCGGAGTCGCCCGCATCCTCGGCGAGCAGTTGATCCAAGAGTCCTCGTGCCCGAGCAGGTGATCTGGGATCGCGCGGTCCCTAGATCACCTGCTCAACCAAGCGGCCCGAACGCCATGAAGATGCGGCTTAGGCCCCAGGACGTTGTTGCGCCGCTCCGGGTCGACCAGAATTGCCCATCAGCCTCCGGGGATGCTCAGAGAAACGCCGACGGTTCGATTCTCCTCCTCCGCACGCGGTGGCCGCCGATGCGTCACGAGCCCAAGGCCACGGCGAACGCCGCGCACGTGTGACGAGTCCGGGGCGGGTTCTCGCTTCCTACAGGCGTGAAACGCTGGCCAATACACGTTGGTGGCTTGGCAGCGCTTCATGGGCTCATCCCCTCTGACGAGCCTGGACACTCATTTGGCCGGCGTAGTCGCGGTCGGCTCTGGCGCGTTCTGGCACCACTTGTCCGCCGCCTGTTGGGCGTCCTGCTTGGCCTGCGCGGAGGTGGGGTCGGCCTCCGGAATTACCCTGGTCGTGCCGTCGGGGCAGCCAACGACTACGCCATTGTTCATGATGTCAGGATGCGAGTCGCCGTTTTGCTCGGTGACGGTGATTTGTGCCTGACCCACGGGCTGCGTTTCGCCATTGGGCGCCGTGACCAGCAGCTCCTTTTGATCAGAGAGCTGTGTAGCGGCCACGGCAACGCCAGCCCCGAGTGCGATCACTAGAAGGGCGACGGCCGCGACGCGAAGGGGCGAACGGGTGGATACCCGGCGCCGCTTTGAATGCGAGATCCGCGTGAACTCCTCTCCAAGTCGGTCGCGGAACTCGTCCAGCGCCGGCAGGGGATGCCGCTGTTCAAACCGATCCGTCATTTCTTACCTCCTTGGCAGTAACGCCGCCCACCAGCACGCCGGACAGCGACCTAAGACCCCGCGAAACACGCGCACGGGCCGCTTGCTCTGAAATATGCAGCCGACGCCCAACATCGGCGTACGGCAGGTCCTCGACCACCCGAAGCCACAGCGCCTCGCGTTGCGACTGCGGAATACGCTGGAGCTCGTTTCGCAGAGCGCTGCGAAGGTCCGCAAGGTCCGCGAACTCTTCAACCTCGGCCCGAGTTTCGGCCTCTATTCCCGGCATCCGCATCCCGAGTCGCTTCATCGCACGGCGCGCGACTTCCCCACGGCGGAAGTACCGCGTGAGCTGCCGGCTAGCAATGCGATAGATCCACCCCTCTGCCTCCGCGGGGGTCGAACCGCGAAAACGATCACGGGACGTGTACGCCTGGGCGAAGGTCTCCGCGGTCAGCTCGAGCGCTAGGTCCGGATCGCACACACTCCGTGCCAAATAGGCGACGATCCGGTCGAAGTGCTGCTTGTAGAACTCGCCGAAGAGCTCTGGCTGGTCGGCGGACTTCCGCAGCATCTCTGCGGGATTTCGATCGATCATCACAGCCTTTAAGTGCCGCGAGAGCTCCAAGACGTGACGAGGTGCTCGCGATGGAGCGCGACCAACGTCAATTCGGGCACCGATCGTTAGTGAGATCCGAGACGTGGAAGGCGTCGAACCAGCCCGGATCGGGACGGTTGTCCTGCGGATCCAAGCAGTTCCTCACGTCGATCGAGTTGCCACCGTTTGTGTATCGCCCCAGCTTGAGCTTCCGCGCGTTGTAGCGATTCTTCGCGGAGTTGTAGTGGGAGCCAAGGGGCCACCAACCCGTGCCTCCATAAGTGCTGCCGTCGAGTGTGACTTTGACCCCGTCGTACCAAGGCTGCCCCCAAAGACAGGCATACAAATCTTGGCACCCAGGACCGGACGCCGCCGCGGTGGCGGGACCGACCGTCGCAACGATCGCGAAGCTTGTGAGTCCGCCCACTGCCAGCGTGTATATGGACCGAAGGCGCCGTCGTCGTACAGACATCCTGTCTCCCCCCTCTGGGTTGCAGTCCCTGTCTCCCCCTCTGGGTTCAGTCGGGACTTGTGACTGATGCCACATTATTTGTACGGAACGCAGCCCGTCAAGCCCCCCCCAACACGGACGTTCCGCTATTACGGACGTTCCGCTATTTCCGGGATTTTCTCGGCTGGGGTGAAGCCGAGTTGGTCTCCGGTGAAGATGCGAACCACGTGCAGCGTGTCGCGGCGGAGCTTCAGGTCCACGCGCTCGATCCGCCATGGGCCGTCGATCGTCTTGCCGGCCATCATCGCGTGCATCTGGACCAGCACCGGGCGTCCGTCGGGTCGCATCCGGCAGGCCACAGGGTTCGTGTCGCTCGCGTCGAAGTTACCGCCCACGATCGCCGGGCCGGGCTGCATATGGGCGCGCGCCGCCTGCTTGGGCGCGATCCGGAGCGAGTGGATGTCGTGTCTCCTGACCCGAAACAGCCCGACCGTTTGAATCACCGCACCGGGACCCTCTGCGACGGCGAGCTCGCTGCGCCCGTCACCATTCAGGTCGGTGGCGGCAAAGAGCTCGCCCCGGGTGAACTCGCAGGGGCCGGTGGCGCAGCGGGTGAGCCTGTGCTCGACGTAACCTCCCGATCCGAAGCTCACGCGGACGTGGTAGCGGGGATGGTGGGAGGCCAGGGCGTGTTCCCCGCAGCCCGTCCCGGCCGGCACTAGTGCGACAAGTCTCGCCGCGTCGGCGGTGCCGCCGCCGTCGAAGTCGCCCCTCGTCCTCGCCAAGACGCAGCTCCTCCTGGGCGACTCCGCGGCGGATTGGGTCCCCGTCGCGGTCGAGGACCCCACCTGGGTGCGTTGGCCGACAGCCGACGTTTTGCCGCCTGAGGTCGCACCGGCGCCGCCGTTGCCTCCGCAGCCCGCGAGCGCCACAGCAGCGGCGACCGGGCGGACCACCATGTGCCTCATCGCGCCAACGAGCATACGCCCGCTATCGCACCGCTAATCCCAGGGAGTGCGGCAGCCTCCCTCGATCGTTCCCAGCTCGGAGACCGCCCGTCAACTCCAACGGCCTCCCCTCGCACACAGTTGCAATTGAAAATCGCGCGACGGAAGTTGGACGCTCGCGGCCCTTTCGCGACAAGGAAGTAGAGACCACAACGTCCCGTGAGTAGAGCCGAAATCTTGGACGTTTTCGGCCTGACTTCTACTTAATAGATAGAGGGCCCGATCGTGATGGCCGAAGACGCCAATACCCAGCTCGCTCTCCCCGGGCTCTCGCTCGGGAGCGAGCGGCGGGCGCCGGACAACCGGCGCACCGGTCAGGGCAAGCCTGTCCCGAGCACCCCAACGGCGACATCCGACGCGCGCCAACCCCGGACCGAGCCATACGTCGACGGCGAGGCTCGCCTTGCCGATCGAATCGCGGATCGGGTCGCGAGTCAGCTTGGTGATCAACCGGACCGGAGCTCGGGGCAGCTGATCGACGCCGCGGAGGTGGCCCGGGTCCTGGGGTGCGCGCGCGGCTGGGTGTACGAGCACAAGGCGGAGCTCGGCGTCGTGCGGCTCGGCGGCGGCGAGAGGCCGCGCCTGCGTTTCGATCGGCGGAGGGTGAGTCAGTTCGCCGCTGCGCCGATATCCAGTCGGCCGGCGCCGCGACGTAGGCGGCGTTTGCGCTCGCGGGGTCGAGCGCCGCTGCTCGAGATCAAGGGTCAGGCGCCATGAGTCGGTGCCCGATCTGTCACGGCTCGCTCGCCGGACGTCGCGCGGACGCCGTCTACTGCGGCGCGCCGTGTCGCGCTGAGGCTTCGCGTCGGCGCCGCCTCGGGGCAGGACGTGCCGTCGATGGGTATCGGGACCTAACGAGCTACGGCGCCCGCCAGAGGCGCACAAATCTCCAGTCGGGGGAGAGTTAAGGTGGCCTGTGTCCTCAATAGCAATCAAAGGGCTCTAGCGATGACGCGACATGCTTCCGGCCAGGTGATCGAGCGAAAGACGAAACGCGGCACCGTGTTCGCACTTCGCTTCCGGGTGGGCGGGTCCCGCCGCTACGAGACGCTGGGTACCTCCGCGGACGGCTGGAACCGCCGGCGCGCCGAGGACGAGCTCGCGGCCGTCAAGGCGGCGATCCGGGCGGGAACGTGGCGACCGCGGGAGCCCGAAGCAACCGCGCTCGAGGAGGAGCCGACGTTCCATGAGTTCGCAAGCGAGTGGATCGAGGGAAAGCGCCATGAGCTGCGGCCGAACACGGTCCAGGATTACGAGTGGGCCCTCTGCTCTCACCTCCTCCCCCACTTCGCGCGCCTTCGCCTCAGCGAGATAACCATCGAGGAGGTCGACCGCTACAAGCGCTTCAAGGCGCGGGAGGGTCGGCTCTCGCCGGTGATGATCAACAAGACGCTCACCCGGCTTGCCCAGGTCCTCGAGGACGCGCTCGAGTACGGCTACATCGAGCGTAATCCCGCGCGCGGCCGCCGGCGCCGGCTGAAGGTCGACCACCCACGGCCGATCTACATCGACACCGCGTCACACATCGCGGTCCTGCTGGAAGCCGCCTCCGATCGGGACGACCGCTCGACGGCGAGAACGTCGGGGCGTCGGGCACTGGTGGCTGCGCTCGTGTTCGCTGGGTTGCGTGTCAGCGAGGCCTGCGCGCTGCGGTGGCGCGACGTCGACCTCGGCTCGGGACGGATCACCGTGCGAGCGTCAAAGACCGCCGCCGGCGTGCGGCAGGTCAACATCCTCCCGGTCCTGCGGGACGAGCTCGCGCGATATCGGCCGGCAGATGCCGACCCGGACGCGCTCGTGTTCACGACCGCGCGCGGCGCACCACGTGATAAGGACAATGTCGCGCGACGCGTGATGACGCCGAGTGTGAAGCGCGCGGACGAGCTGTTGGCGGAGCGCGATGAGGCCCCCCTCCCTCCCGGGATCACCGCTCACAAGCTGCGTCACACCTTCGCCTCGCTGCTGGCGGCATGCGGTGAGGATCCCGCCTACGTCATGCACCAGCTCGGCCACGCCGATCCCCGCTTCACCCTGCGCGTCTACACGCACCTGATGAGCCGTCGCGACGGCGAGCGCGAGCGCCTGCGGGCGCTCGTTGAGGGCGTCGAATGGGCACTAACGGGCACTAACGCCGACGCCACGACACAGGAGCCGCCTCCGGAACTCGGCCCCGAAACGACGGAATCCCCCGCGGTGCAGGGGATTCCGGAGGTGGGCGCTACTGGGCTCGAACCAGTGACCTCCAGCTTGTCGAGCTGGCGCTCTCCCAACTGAGCTAAGCGCCCGAAGGACCCACGAGTTTATCCGCCGGCCGCGGCCCGATCAGTCGGCCGTGAGCGATAGGGCGTGGTTCGCGACGATCATCCCGTCCGGGTCCCAGCGCCGCTTGACCTCGCCCAGCCGGGCGCAGGTCTCCGGCGGCAAGAGCGCGTCGACGTCGCACGGGCGCTCGGCGAAGTTGAAGTAGCCGCCCTCGGCCGCCCAGGGCTCCATCGTCTCGTGGAGCCCGTCCAAAGAGGCCTCGATCGCCTTGCCGAGCTCCGGCGTCATCGGCATGCCGATCCCGAACATCGCGAAGGCGGCGTCGAGCGACGAGAGCGCCCCGCCGTTCTCCGCGGGCCTGGCCACGGCGCCACCGAGCTGGCGAAACTCCGCAAGCAGCAGCGGCGAGCCGGCATCGGGGCCGGCCGCGCCAACGAACGCGTCGATCGCGTCGTCCGGCAGCTCCGAGAGGAGCCGGTGGTGACCCAGCCCGGGGACCGGCGGCTCGGGGTCCATGTGGATCCTCGAGAGGCCCTCCGCCGGAATCTGGCCGAAGGTGTCCACGATCGGATCGCCCAGCTCTCGCAGCGGGCCGATCGTCGCCTCGCCCTCCTCCTTGCCTCCGATGCACGCGGCGTCGAAGGTCAAGAGCGGCCGATCGCGCAGCGGCTCCGGCACGTCGGGAATCGGCGGCGGTCTCAGGAACCGGCCGACCGAGGTCACGTCGTCGGAGACCGAGGTGGCCCAGTCGCGCCAGGCGCGAAGGGCATCGGCACCGAGCTCCGCGGGGAAGATCAGCATGCCGGCGTAGAGCTCGGATATCGGAAGCAGGTCGACGTGCAGACCGGTGACGATCGCGTAGCCGCCGCCACCTCCGCGCAGCGCCCAGAACAGATCTGGCTCGCTGTCGAAGTCGACCCGCCGCTGCTCGCCGTCGGCGGTCACGACGTCGATCGCGTTGACGCGGTTGCACGCGAAGCCGTACCGGCGAGCGAGCCAGCTCAGCCCGCCGCCGAGCGTGTAGCCCACGATCCCGACGTTTGGGGAGGACCCGGGCATCGAGCACATGCCGTGGGCCTGCGCCGCCGAAGCGAGCTCCTCGCCCAGCACGCCGGCGCCGATCGTGGCCGTCTGCGAGGCGGCGTCGACCTCGACGTCGCGCATGCGCTCGGTCTTCAGGAGGATCGTGTCGTCGAGGGGCCCGAGGGCGAGGGCACCGTGGCCGGTTCCCTGGCCCGCGACCTTCAAGTCGTTCTGGCCCGCGAACGTCACCACCTTCGCGACGTCGTCCGCGCTCTCCGCGAAGCCGACCGCAACGGGGGATTGATCGGCCGCGAGGTTCCAGGCCGCCCGGGCCGCGTCCCAGTCGGAGTCGCCCGGGGTCGCGACACGGCCTGCAATCGAGAGCTCGCTGAATCCGTTCATCGAGCGATGATCCTAAAAGCAATCCGGACGGGCCTGTTGTCAGCCGGTGAACTGCGCTCAGGCGACCGCGGGCGGCGCGGGGCTCGACACCGGGGGCGTGGCGACGAGCCCCTTCGCGTACATGGTCTCGACGAACGCCTCGCGGGTCGTGGCCGTGGGCTGCCAGCCGATCTCTCGCTTCAGCTTGGCGTTCGAGACGACCCACGGATAGCGGATGAAGTTGAGGTTCCCGGGCGGCGACTCGACCCGCGGCGCGTGGAGGGCCCAGGCCGCCGCGTAGATGCGGCGCATCGCCTTCATCGACATGACACGCGTCCTGAGGCCGATCATCTCGGCCGACTCCTTCCACGTGATCGTCCCGTCCCCGGCCACGTTGAAGGCCCCGCCCGCCCCCGCGTCGAGCAGGCTCATGATCGCGCCGACAAGGTCGTCCTCGTGCACGAGCTGGAACTCCTCGTCCACCCCGTCAAGGATCGGGAGGAAGGCCGAGCTCTGCCAGGTGCGGGAGATGTAGTTGTCGACGTTGGGGCCGAACACGATGCACGGCCTGACGATCGTCATCACGCGATCGGGGTTCTGGAGCGCCCAGAGCTGGCACGCGCGATCGGCATCCGCCTTGTGGCGGGCGTAGGAGAAGTCGGGCTGCCCCCGGACCGGCCAGTCCTCGGCGATGGGCTTGGGATTGTCGGGGAAGGCGCCGTACGCTGTGGCCGACGACGTCACCAGGGCCTGCTGCGTTCCCGCCTCCGCGGCAGCCCGAAGCACCGCCGCCGTCCCGTTGACGTCGATGTCGTACATCCGAGCCTCGTCGCGGATCGGGTTGAGGACGAACGCCAGGTGGACCAGTGCGTCCGGTCGCTCGCGCTCGAGCAGGCCGCGGACCGACCCCGCGTCGCGCACGTCCGCTCGCACGAACGTGGTCTTCTCCTGCAGGCGCTCAGGTGGACGGACGTCCAGGTCGACGATGCTCTCGACGTCGTCGCGCGCCGCCAGGATCTCCGTCAGCCGGGAGCCGATGTATCCCGAGCCGCCGGTGATCACGTACCGCACGGCCGCATCCTAGTTCCCCGCAGGAATCGTTGCGAGCGAACGCTCACAATTGTCCGGTTCGCACGAGCGCCCCCACCCACTTGCTCCCATTCGGAGAAAGCCCAGCAAAGTGCGTTAAATCCGGGCGCACGCAGTTTCCGAGGAGTAGCGCAACCTTTCGCGAAAGGAGGTGTTAAGTTAGTGCAAGCCGACGTCGATAGGTGATTGGCGAAGACTTAAGGACCGACGGGCCAGCGGCCGCATCGCTGGCGGCACGTCCTTCGGAAACAAAGGGCCCCTCAATGGGGCCCTTTTCCGTGCCTCGACTCGACTAGCCGTCGCGCTCGACGTCGAGCGTGAGGCCGTGAACTGCCGTGATCCGAACCGATTCGCCCTCGGCGATCGGATCACTCGCCCGTGCGTTCCAGACCTCGCCCTGAAACCGGACCCGTCCCACCGGGGCGCACTCGTCGATCACGGTCGCCGTCTGCCCGACGATCGTCTCCGGCCCGCTCCGCAGCCGGTACCGGCGCAGGAAGCGTATCCAGAAGAAGTACTCGAGAATCTCGAGGCAGAGCGCGGCCACCAGCGCGACCAGCCCCCATGGCGTGCCGAAGAGGATCAGGGCGATGAGCCCGAGGATTAGGAGCATCCGATCGGCGCCTAGTTGGAGCTCGCGCCCGGATCGATGCGATCGAGGAGGCGCCGCTCGGCTTCGGTGATCCGCTGGGCGGCGTCGGCCTCGGTCCTCGTGGCCGCCGCCAGCCTCCCCTCCCAGTCCGCCGCGCGCTCGGCGGCCTCGCCCAGCTCTGCGATGCGCTTGGCGGCGCTCCCGGCGCGTTCGGAGACCTCGAGCACACGCTGCTCGGCCTGCTCGACCCCCGCGATCGCAACCTCGAGCCTCCCGGTGGCGTCGGCGATCAGCGACGCGGTGGCATCGGCGCGGTCCTCGGCGGCCGACAACCGGTCCCCGGTTGTCTCGAGGCGCCGGTCGAGCTCGTCCGCAGCATCGACCGCGCTCGTCACGCGCTCGTCGATCTGCGCGAGCAGGTTCTCGGTCTCCGCGCGAACGGCCTCGATCTCGGCCATCCGCAGCTCCGCCTGGCGTTCCAGGCGGTCGAGCGCACCCTTCATCCGCTTGGAGGTCTCCTCGCGCACCAGCTTCAGCTCCTGACGGCGCGCTCGGACCGTGAGCTTCTGGGCAGCGGCCTCGATCTGCGCCGCGGCCTTGGTGGCCGACCCGTCCGCTCGGGCAGCCGCCGCCTCGGCCTCCCGCACAGCCTCGGCCCGGACCTTCCTGATCGTCGCCAGCGGGGTCTCCGCCGCCTCCCTCACCCGCGCGATCTCGTCCGCAACCTGAGCGTCGCCCTGAACACGGACCTCGGCCACCGCACCCTCCAAGCGCTCGGCCACGTTCAACTCGAGCCGCTCCTCGGTCTCGCGAACGCGCTCCTCGGTCTTCGCCAGGTCGTGCTCGACCTGGGCGTAGAGCTCGTCACCCGCCTGCTTCAGGACCTGGGCCAGGCGACCCTCGAACTCCTCGATCGCCGTGTCCAGCCACTCGGACTCGGCCGAGGCCATCCGCTCCTCCGGCGGCGGCTCGGTCGGCGGCGGCTCAGGGGTTGGCGGCGAGCGGTGACCGAAGGCCCTCGCAAACAGACCGCGACGTGGTCGTTGAGTCTCGTCCTCCACGCCTAGATGGTCCTACACCGGGCGGTCGCCCGCCGGTCACGGCGTTGCACTCTCGACCGCCGTCCGACCGAGCCAATCGCGCATCTGCGCATAGACCGCGGGGTGGTTGAGCAGCCGCATGTGATCGATTCCCCCGACATGGGTCCCATTCTCGCCCGCGAATGGGACCCTCCGGCGGCGTCCAGCGCCCGAGGCGCTCGAGTACGTGACCAGGAGGTCCCCGATCCGGCTGCCGGCGCCCTCTGCTCGCCCCGAGATCGTGGCGCCGACGAAGCAGTAGTCGACCCCCTCCAGAAACGGGACCTCGCAACAGCGATCGCGCAGGAACTCGTCGGGGTCGCAGTCGCACCAATCCTCTTCCACGCAGCTGCCGAAGCGAAGGTCCTTGATCCCCGCGCTGCGGCCGTTGATGAACAGGTCCCCGAACGGGCGCGTCTCGGGGAGCCGGTTGAACGCCCAGCCGACCACGTTGGCGCCCCGCTCGAGGGGCGCACCGAGATGCGGGGTGCCCAGGCAGACGACGTGGCGAACGCGACCGGTCCACGAATGGCCCTCGGCCGAGCCGTAGTGGCAGGCGCTCCTGGCCACGAGACCACCCATCGAGTGGCCCACCAGCGCGACCTCCCGAGCCTCGACCGGCCACTCCGAGACCAGTCGCTCGAGTGAGGAGGCCAGGCGGCGGCCGTTGTCGGACACGTGAAGGCCGGTGTTGTAGCGGACGTGGACCGCCGTGAACCCGAGCTCGTCGCGCAGCCTCGTTCCGTAGGTGGGTGCGGGCTCGGCGCCGGGATATCGAAGCGCCCACGTGTGCTCGGTTCCGCACAGCCCGTGGACGAACACGGCGAGCTTCGGAGTCGCGTCGGCGAACGCCGCCGCGATCGCCTCCGCCTCCAGCGGGACCTCGCGTCCACGGCGCCGGATCGTCAGCTCCAGGGAGAGCTCCGCATGATCTCGGGCCAGCCGGTCGCCGGCGATCCCGTTGACCGCGCCCAGGGCGAGAGCGCCGAGTGGCGAGTCGGCCAGCGCCCGCGATCCCGGACCCGCCGTCCCCGACAGTGCGCGCCCGCCGGCCTCGAGGGGCGCCCGCAGGGCGGCTCCGACGCCCCGGTACGAGGCGGTCGAGACGGCGTCGTGGACGACTCGCACCGGCGCCCCCAGAGGTCCGAGCGTCCCGAAGACGCGCTTGGTGACCGCGCCGTGGACATCTCTGGCAACGGCGCTCGGGCGCGCGATCGAACGACCGGCGATCTGTCCCAGCGCCCGGATCTCTCCCTCGCGCATCGGTCCACAGACTTTACGCCCGGCATCGGCGGCGGGCAAGGGCTCAGGCGATCGAGCCCGACAGGTGCGTTCGCGCTCCGTCGGGCGTCTCCACGCGAAAGCGCCAGTCGTGCTCGTCGCCGCGCGCGCTCAGCAACCGGGCCGCTCCGGGAATACACGGTTGTCGCGGAGCGATCCGACCGGCTAGCATCGGCCGTCCTATGTCCGATGGCCCAATCGTCTTCGCGTACGACGGCTCCGATCATGCGAAGTCGGCAATCCGGCAGGCCGCTCAGCTTCTGGGCACCGAGCGAAGCGCCTTGGTGCTGACCGTGTGGCAGCCGCTGGGGTCCGTTCCCTTCTTCGGCGGGGCCGCCACGCCCTCGGTCTCCGAGGAGATCGTCGAGGCGGCCGCCAACGAGGCCGCCTCGGTCGCCGCCGAGGGGGTGGAGCTCGCCTCTTCGCTCGGCTTCGAGGCTGAGCCCGTTGCCGTGGAGGGCACGCCCGTCTGGCATCGGATCGTCGAGACCGCGGATCAGCGCGATGCGGCGATCGTGGTGCTGGGCTCGCACGGTCGCAGCGGCTTGGGATATGCGGCGATGGGCAGCGTCGCCACCTCGGTGGCACACCACATCGAGCGCCCGGTGCTGATCACCCGCCTCACCTAGACGTCAGCAGCGCGTTAACCAGAGGACTCGGAGCCTGAGGTAGTTTGAGCGGCGTGGCATCGCACAACGGCCCAAGGGACGCAGCTACCGCGCTCCTTCCCCCGCTCGCACCGCACGTCGTCGTCCTCTTCGGTGCGGCCGGCGACCTCGCCAAGCGCAAGCTCCTGCCCGGCCTCTTCCACCTGAGCCAGGCCGGCCTGATCCCCGACTGCCGGATCATCGGCACCTCGCTGGAGGAGCTCGACGACGTCGCCTTCCAGCGTCTCGCGAAGGAGGCCTGCGAGCGGTTCGGGCGCAGGGTCGGCGATCCCGCCGCGCTCGACGTCTTCCTCGAGAAGCTCAGCTACGTCCCGACGGGCGAGGGACCGGAGGCGCTCGCGGCCGCCGTCCGGCGTGAGGAGGGCGAGCTGCCCGGGACGCCGCGACGCCTCTACCACCTGAGCGTGCCGCCGGCGGCCGCCGCCGAGGTCATCAGGACCCTCGGCGAGGCCGGCCTCGCCGAGCGCGCCAGGGTGATCATGGAGAAGCCGTTCGGGACCGACCTCGGGAGCGCCCAGGCGCTGAACGCCAAGGTCCACGAGGTCTTCGACGAGTCGCAGATCTTCCGCATCGACCACTTCCTCGGCAAGGAGGCGGCGCAGAACATCCTCGCGCTGCGGTTCGCCAACGGCCTGTTCGAGCCGATCTGGAACCGCAACCACATCGACCACGTCCAGATCGACGTGCCGGAGACCCTCGACGTGGGCACGCGCGGCGCCTTCTACGACAAGACCGGCGCCTATCGCGACATGGTCGTCACCCACCTGTTCCAGATCATGGGGTTCGTCGCGATGGAGCCGCCCACCGCGCTCGCCCCCATGGCGATCACCGAGGAGAAGAACAAGGTCTTCCGCACGATGCGACCGATCGATCCGGACCACGTGGTCCGCGGTCAGTACGAGGGCTACCGCTCGGTGAAGGGGGTGGCGCCCGACTCCGACACCGAGACCTTCGTCGCCCTGGAGTGCTGGGTCGACAACTGGCGCTGGTCCGGCGTCCCCTTCTACCTGCGCACCGGCAAGGCGATGGCCGAGGACGCCCGCATCATCTCGATCGCCTTCCGCGAGCCGCCGCAGAGCATGTTCCCGGCCGGGTCCGGCGTGGGCAAGTACGGGCCTGACCACCTCACCTTCGACCTCGACGAGTCATCCCGCCTGTCGCTCTCCTTCTACGGCAAGCAGCCAGGCCCGAGCCTGAACCTCGAGAAGGTGAGCATGCAGTTCTCGCTCCACGAGGTGCACTCGGAGGACGACACGCTCGAGGCCTACGAGCGGTTGATCCGCGACGCGATGAACGGCGATCACACCCTCTTCACCACCGCGCAGGGAATCGAGCGGCTGTGGGAGGTCTCCGATCCCCTGCTCTTGAACCCGCCGCCGGTCCAGGAGTACGCGACGGGCACCTGGGGGCCGGGAGCGATACGCGATCTGATCGCGCCGCACCGCTGGCGCCTGCCGTTCGAGCGCCGCTGGCGCGAGCTGGATCCGGCCGGCGCCACCGAATCCGCCTGAGCGCTAGCGGGTCGCGGGCTCGGGCTCGAAGTGGTGGCGCGCGCCGCTGGGCGGCTCTCCCGCAGGAGCCTTTGTGAGCCTGTCCGCCGCCAGCTTGTTGCTCTTGCGGTGCACCTTGAAGACCTCGACCCACCTCGACGGCTTGTACTTCCTGTAGTTGGCGTTGTGGCTCCAGGACAGGTGCAGGTGGTTGCCGCACCCGTGGTTCTCGTCCCCGTTGTAGCCGACCCACCGGAAGGGCGGCAGCGGCTGGTTCTGCTTCGGCTCGGCCCACTTCGCGAGCTTCGAGACGGAGGCCCACCGCTTGTTGCAGTGGCCCGACCAGTCGTTGTGGAGCGGGACGATGTCGACCGCGAGGCCGATCTTGTGCTCCGACTCCTTGACGTGGCATTTCGGGCAGCCGACCTTCTTGCCGCTGGGAAGCTTGCCGGCGAAGCCCTCGGTCACATAGATCCTGAAGTGATCGGCGAGCCAGACCAGGTTGCGCTTGATCCGTTTGTCGACGTAGGCGCCGTCGGCGTGCGGCACCCGGTTCGGGATCGGGATGAACCGCCCGTGCCTGTCGTTGATCTTGGTGGCTCCCGGCGTATCGCGGAACGCGGACGCGAGCGGGGACGCGAGCAGCGCCACCGCGACCGCCGCGGCGACCGCGCATGCGACCCACACGAACCTGCGCTCCCTTCCCCCCACTCGGCCCCATGGTAGGGGCTCGAGTCGAACGGCGGACCCAATCTCAGCCGGAGCGGCCCGGCTCCTCCTCCTCGACCGTGCGCTCAGCCAGCGGGTAGGCCTCGAGCCGCCCGTCGGGGATCGGCTCGCCGCTCACGACCGAGAGCCCGTAGGTCCCGGCCTCGAGCCGCGCCTCGGCACGCTCGAGCGCGGCAAGCTGGTCCTTGTAGTCCTGCGCCCGGCCGGCATCGAACTCGTCCTGGTAGAGCCCCTCGTCGGCCTCGTCGCCGGGCTCGACCCGGTCGTCGGCCTCCTCGGGCTCCTCCTGCCGCAGGTTCGCGAGCGCATTCTCGATCCGCTCCCGCTCCTGTGCCAACAGCTCTCGGGCTCGCTCGGCGTCCACGGCGCCAACGGTACCGATCCCCTGGGGTCCGCGGTCTGCCGGGGCCAGAGGCGCCTACCGGAATCGAACCGGTGTAAACGGCTTTGCAGGCCGCTTACGGAATGGCGATTTCGGCTTTCCAAAGCCAGATCCGGCTAGCGTGCGCCAGTGGATGCGCCAGTGAGGGGAATCGAGCGGGGTGCGCTACCCCGACCTAACCCGCAGCTGCGTCCAACGATGCCCGGATGTCCTTGATGATCATCTGCAGGTTCATCTCGTCCGTCGGCGACGATTCGAACCCGAAGCGTTGGTAGAAACCGCGCGCAGCGTCGTCGAGCGCGTGGACCAGCATCATGCGGACGCCAGCCTCCTCACTGACCGCAATTGCTCGAGTCATCGCGTCGCGCAGCAGAAATGCGCCGATGCCCCTCCCCTGCACCGATTGATCTACGGCGAGACGCGCCAGCAGGAGGGCAGGAATCTCGTGACGGGGCATCCCCTTCGCCGCACGCTCGGTCGCATCGGCATGAGTGATCGAAGCCACCGCCAAGGCGTAATAGCCGATGACACGTCCCTCCTGCGACTCATCCGTAACGACGAAGGTCTGCGCCGAGCCCGCTGCTGAAGCCGGGCGCGCGTGGCGCTCGAGCCAGATGTTGAGCGAGCCGACGCCACAGTTGAAGCCGCTGAGCGGATGCTCGGCGCTCAGTCGCTCCGGATCGGAGAATCTCGGCAAGCGCTATTCGGGTCGAGCTCGTCGGAAAAGCTCGACCAGCTCTGGACGCGCCTCGGCGGGACGCTCGATGGCCGCCATGATCGCCTTGTGGTCCTCTGAATCGACCGCAAATGTCGTCCGATCCGCTAGCAACCGCTCGGCGCGCTCCCTACCGCTTTCGACCAAGAACTGCGTCAACGTCTCCCGCTGAGCCTTCGCCGCGGTATCGAAAAGAGTCCGATCCTCTGGGGCGATGCGCAGGTTGAGACGACTCTCCTTTGTTTGCTTCTCAACAGCCATTGCCAAGAGTGTACAGACGTTGTACGTCAAGTCAAGCCATCCCGACCGCGGCAACGCGCGCCTGCGAGTTCGCGCGCTCCAAGAATGCGTCCAGCATCCCAGCCGCCTCGCGCTCTGACCCGGGCATCAGATGCCCATACAGGTCGAAGGTGATCTTGATCGACGAGTGGCCCATGAACTGCGAGAGGGCTTTGGCATTGACGCCGGCGGCGATCATGAACGAGGCGTAGGTGTGCCTCGCCTGGTGGAGGCGCAGTCGCTCGCTGAGGCCGGCGGCCTTCCAAGAGGCATCGGCCCGCCGGTAGAGCGTCGCGGCATGGAACGGGTCATCCTCCCAGCTGCCGAACACGAGTCCCCGGTCTGTCGCCCCAGGATCCTCAAGCCGGCAGTCGAGGAGAATCTCCCGCAGCGCCGCGGGCATCGGCACCCGCCGACGTGACGTGCGCGTCTTGGGCTCGATCGCTCCGGCCTTCGCATCCCAAGACTCACGCACGTCGATCGTGCCGCCAGCCAGATCCAGGGCGCCCCAGCGAAGCGCCCGCAGCTCCCCGTAGCGAAGACCGGCGTAGAGCGCGGTCGCCCACACCGGGCGATCCTCCGCCGGCAGCGCGTCGAGCAACCGTGCCGCGACATCGGGCGCCACGATCTCGACCCTCCGGGATCGGGGTGCCGGCAGCTCTAGGTCGCGTGTCGGGTTGACCGCCAGCCCACCGCGCGACTTCGCGCGCCGGTAAATCGCCTGCACGGGCTTGATCGCGTTGCGAAGCGTCGAAGCCGGATCGCCCTCGGCCTGCCAGCGGTCGACGAGCACCTGCAGATCCGAGGTCGTGATGGCGGCCAGCTTCTCGCCACCAATAAGAGGAAGCACCCGCTCCTCAAGGGCGTGCCGGTAGCCACGCAAGGTCGAGGGCTTATATGGGTCGCCTGAGCGGTTACGGATCTCCCCCGCATTAGCGCCCGCAAGCCAAGCTGTAGCAGCCTCCCGAAGCGTCTGCTGGCTCGGAACGCGTAACGTTCCTTGGTCGATCTGCCGTTTGGCATCGGCCCGCCAAGAGCGCGCCTCCGCGAAGCCCGAGAAGGTGCGACGGAGCTTTCGCCCATCCCTCGGCGAGTAGACCCAGGCCTCGTAACTCGGCCTGCAGTTGCACTCCAGTCCGTTCTTGGTACGGCAGCCCTTCGAATGTCGCTTGACGATGCCTGCGGCCATCGGCGCTCCTCCCGTCGGTCTCCGGTTTTCGTTGCTCGCGCGCCGAGGGTACGGCGGTCACCGGACCCTCCCGTCCAGGGTGAGCGTCGCGTTCTTCGCCGCCCAACGCTCCAGCTCGCGCACAGGGACCAAGCGCATACGTCCCCTCCGGATCAGGCGGAGTTCCGGCTGCACGTGGCGCTCGAATGAATCGACGGAGATGCCTAGCGCCGCGGCAGCCTCGCGCCGGGTCAAGGCGACGCGCGGGACGGGTGGCAAAGGTCGAGGCGTCATTGGCCCGCTCTCTCGCGCTCGCGGTGCGCAGCCTTGCGGCACGCGGCGCCGCAGTAGCGGGCGTCGGATCTCGCCGCAGTGAGGACCTCCCCGCAGTTCGCGCACAGGCGCACCGCGGTTGCGGGTCCGAACCTCTCGATGTCACGGCTCGCGACGGCTTGTGTCGATCCCGGTACTGATTCCCGGCGGTGGGTGCGCTTTCGGCACGAAGGCGTGCAGAACGCGTGATCAGCGCGCCTCGGACGGAACAGCTGACCGCAGCCGCGACACTTGCGGGCTCGGTGGGCTCGTTCCCACTCGGTGCTTGTGTGCCGTCGCTCCCGGGTCGCGGCGGCCTCCTCTCGCTTGAGTCGATCCGTCGGCTCGCCGAGCCAGGCGAACGGGACTGGGCAACCGGCCCCGGTGTCCCAAAGGACCTCTGCGATGTCGCCGCGCAGTCGCTCGATCGTCCCGGTGGCGCTGCCGGGCGAGAGCTGGACGCGATCACCGATCCGCCAGCTCGTGGCGGCGGAGTCGCCACCCGCGGCAAGCCTGGGAAGAGCGAGCTGGGTGATGGCTTCTTCGGGCATCGCGATCGGGCCCTCTACCTATTAAGTAGAAGTCGGGCCGAAAACGTCCAAGATTTCGGCTCGACTTCACGCGAGGCTGTGGGTCTCTACTCCTTGTCGCGAAAGGGCCGCGACCGTCCAACTTCCGGGCGCGCGATTTTCAATTGCAACTATGTGAACGGGTCGATGTTGGCGCTGAGCGGGCGATTGTCGGGAGGGACGGCCGTAGATCCTCTGGCGCGCGCCGCTTTAAGTCCGGTCCAGGAGGCCCTACCGAGTCGGCGGGGCCGCATAGGCGCTTCGCGCCTGACGCTCGTCGATCCGAAGCGTGGTCGCGACGTCGTCCCACGATCCGCCGTGCTCGATCGCCGAGCGCGCCAGCCGCCCAGCGATCTGGTCGAGCTCATCGATCGAGGCCCTGACCTCGGCCAGCGCGGCGATCGACTGCTCGTCGGCCGGCGCCTCGGGCTCTACTCCTGTCACGGCTCGCCCGCCTCGTCGCTTCAGCTCCGCCTCGACCAGCTTTCCGAGGTAGGCCGAGACCGAGATCCCCCGCGCCAGTGCCGCCTGGCGAAAGGCGACCCAGCGCTCATCGTCGACCGCGACCCGGGAGACCTGTCCTTGGGCGGGCATCTGTTGACAATCCTACATGTCACCGGAGGGTGATAATGTGCCCGGAAGGGATTTCGGTTGGAGCTGGCGCCTGGTCGGGGGGAATTCTGCGCATCTGAACCAAGTTCCGGGGGTTCTGCGCTCGCACTGCCTCGCAAGTGCAAGTGGTGAGAGCTGGAGGAGGTGGGAGGCGTGAGAGCTGGAGGAGGTGGGAGGCGTGAGGTGACTTAGGGGGTGGACGCTGGAGCTGGTCTGTGGTGCTCTGGCTCTGGAAGCGAGGGATGCTGGATGTGGATCTGCTGTGTGGCTTGGAAGGTGAGATGCTGGATGAGGTAAGGGATCACGCCCTCGAGCTCGCTCGGAAGGAGGCGTCAGCTCGTCGGCGGGTCACAACCCGCTCAGCCGGGATACCGCCAATTGCGTTGAGAGCCCGCCGACAGATCGGTCATCGGCGTCTTGCCGCGAGCACGAGATCGCCGAGACCCTCTACTAAGGATGAGAGTGAACCCGGGTTGCGGCGCTGCAGCCTCCTTAGCAACAGTCCCCGGCGGCGCGGGCGACCCGCGGCTAAAGCGGCAGGTTCTGGAGCTGATCGATCCCTGCCGCGCTTCACGGCCGCTGCACGGCCAACGAGGTGCGCGTTCGGCGAGGCGCCCTAACTCACGATGCCGGAGTCACGGCAAGCGGGGCCGAGATGTCGACCGTGCCTTTCCTACCCGCGCGCACCCTCTTGACCAGCCGATAGGTCCCCGAGCTAAGGCCGGTTGGGATTTTGAGCCGCTCATCAGTGCGGGCCCCGAGACCCACGCTCGCCGGAGCTACCCCGGAGGCCACGCTGATGACAGACGGCGGCCTGTGGTGGGCCGACATCAGGTAGTAGATCGGGACCCAAGACGAGCCCTGCTGAGCCTCCAACTCGGTGCTGTTCTCGGTGATCGTCTGCATGCCCTTGGGGGGGATCACGCTAACGGTAATATCGCCACCCGCCGCGACCTGGTTGGGGGTCACCCGGAGCTTGGCGACCGGCGTGACCGGGGTCGTGGTGGTGCTGGTGGTCTGAGAGCCGCCGCAAGCCGTCAAGCCGACCGTGGCGAGGCTGACAGCCGCGACGGCGATCTTCATGGCGGGGGCTGACGAAGCCGGGCGCATGGCCATCCCGTCTCGACGGTACGCGCGGTGGTGGATGGGCGCGGGATCACCCTTGCATCAGGTGCTTGTTGAGGTTGTCCAGCGTGTTACCGATCGAGCTGAACCAGGTGCCGAAGGCATTCTTGGCGGCGATCCCGCCAGCCGCCTTCGCGCTTCCATCGGGTTTGATGTGATAAACGGGCCCGCCGCTGTCGCCGCCGGCGCTATCCGTGCTGCCGAGAGCCCAAGCGTGTTTGAGCGTGAAGTTATGCCCGTCCTCGCTGTAGTCGATCTGGAAGTCGGCCCATTTGATGTCGTCACAGAACCCACCGGTTCCGATCCCCTGGTAGCACAGGTGAGTGCCGGTCACGAGATCGCTGTCGAAGTATCGGGCGGTCACCGTCTTGCTATCGCCCGTATCGGCGTTGAAGACCTTCGGCTTCGCATTGCTGGCGTTGATGGGCACGTCAAGCGCGTCCGAACCCGCCTCGGGGTTCCCATAGAAGGTCGATGTGTTCACCGCGCCCAGGTCGTTATCGCCGATATGGACATGGTCGCCCTCCCGTGAGCAGTGGCCGGCCGAGCTGCCGAAGAAGTTCGAGCCGTCACTGTTTTGGAGCGTGAAGCCCGTTGTGCAGTCCCCTATCTGGGTCCGCAGCTTCTTTCCGCCCTTGTAGGGTGGGAAGCAGGTGGCGCAATCGAGGGCCTGGCCCTCCGTTCCCGTGCTGGCGGTGAATTGGACCTTGATCCCGCCAGCAGCGCGAGTCATAGCGTCCTGGGACGACTGGTCGAGCGGAGACTCGGTAAAGACCCGGACATCCTGGCCCGCCAGGTCCGGGCCGATGTCCGCCGGCCAGATGTCGAGCTGTGAAGCGACCTGGCCAACGGCGTCCTTCGCCGCGAGCAGCTGGTTCCAGCTCACCTGTGCCGGCTGTACAGCAACCTGGGGATTGCCGCTCGCGATCGTAGCGAGAGTGTCCTGATCCTTTGAGGTGGCATTTAGCACGTAAATGCGCAACATGTTGGGCGTGACCTGGCGATCAATCAGGTAGCCGGCAAAGCGCTGCCCGAAGGCCGCCTGCGCCTGGTTAGCGATGCCCTCCACATTCACGGCGTTGTCGAACTGGTCGTAGTAGTCCTCCTGCGACGGATCGGTCGTCTGCGTAAATGGTGTCCCGCTAGCTTGCGTCGGGCCAGACGAGCCGGTGCCAGCCGCGGCTGCCGCGCCGACCCCTCCCCCCGCAATCGCCCCGATGGCTGCCAGTACCAGCACACCGCTCCATCGAGCCCGAGGGCCGCGTCCATCGAAGCGTCCGATTGCCATTGAGTCCCTCCTTGTTCGCCGCTACAGCCCGTCCAGATCGACCGGTGATACATCGGCCCAAGACATTCCGTTGCGATCGTCACAATATTGCTCATGAGCTTTCGAGTCAACTACGTCGCTGACGACCGATCGTCACAGAGGTTCGTGCCGCTCAAAAATCTCGAACGTCAACCGGTCAAATGCCTGGCGTCTGGACTTGTCTCGTGGCTACCAGTTGGTTTCCTGCACCGCCGCGTCTGCTACCACCGAGCTACCGATCCTGTTGCGGGTGGGGCGCTCCGCCCTCGGCGGCAGCGAGAAATCGACAAGGCTCAGACCCGATGAGATCCGCTGTTTGGCGCGGCTTGGCGCTCCCTGCCGGACGAGTCGAACCTATGGGCGCGGCTGGGCGGAATCATCCGCCACCGAACCAACCGTCCGTTTCGGCTACCGGACCTGTCTTAGCGCGCGCCAATCCGCGCGCCAGTGAGACCCCCTTGACCGCGGTTTTGAGCGGTTTTGAGCGGTTGAAAGGAATACGGCGAAAATGGCTCTAGCAAGCGCGATCCTGCTGCTAGAGCCCAAGGCGCCTACCGGAATCGAACCGGTGTAAACGGCTTTGCAGGCCGCTGCGTAACCACTCCGCCAAGGCGCCGGGCCGGGCAAGCGTAGCGAGCGGCCACCGCCCCGAAAAGAGGTGGCCGCTCGCCTGCAGAGGCCCGCTTTACGCGGCGGGCTCGATGTTCTGGTTGACCCGGAACAGGTTGTCCGGGTCGTAGGTCGCCTTGATGCGGGCGAGGCGGTCGTAGTTGTCGCGGTAGCTCGCCCGGACCCGCTCCTGGCCCTCGTCCATCATCATGTTCACGTAGGCGCCACCTGCGGAATAGGGGTGCAGCGCCTCCATGTAGTCGACGCTCCACCTCCGGATCGCGTCCACGTTCGCCGGGTCGGGGTCGACGCCCGCGAACACCGATCCCCAGTTGGCCTCGCGATAGCCCCACGCCGTCTCCGAGGACTCCACGTCGTGCGCGGCCCCGTCGATCGGGTACATGTGCATCGTCGACTGCATCGTGGGCATCTCGGCGCCGTACTTCGCGTGGGCGGCGACCGCCTCGTCAGGGATCTCCTTGACGAAGTCCGCTCGCCAGTACCACTGGTGCCCCGGCGGATAGAGGGCGTCGAAGGCGCCCTGAAGGGCCGGCTGCGGCATCGACTGTACGCCGTGCATCAGCGGCTCGGGAACCGAGTCGAGGAGCGGCGCAATCGCCTTGGCACCGTCCTCCTCGCCGCCGACGTAGCACCACACCACTCCGCACACCTTGCGCGTCTGGAGCTCCTCCGGGAACGGCGGCGCCGGCGGCACCGAGGTGTAGGCGAAGAACCCGTTGAGCTCCCGCGGTGCGTTCGGCAGGAACTCGCGGTATGCCGACAGCACCTCGGGGCTGTCCTCGAGCGACCAGAACGTCGGGCCGCCGAAGATCGTGTCCACGTCGTGGAGGCGGAACACGAACGACGTCACGACGCCGAAGTTGCCGCCGCCGCCACGGATCGCCCAGTACAGGTCGGGATTCTCCTCGGCGCTGGCGGTGACCCGCTCGCCGCTCGCCAGCACCATGTCGGCCTCGATCAGGTTGTCGATCGTCAGCCCGCACTTGCGGGTCAGGTGGCCGATGCCGCCGCCCAGGGTGAGGCCGCCCACGCCGGTCGTCGAGATGATGCCGCTGGGCGTCGCCAGACCGTGCTCGTTGGTCGCGGCGTCCACCTCGGCCCAGGTGCAGCCGCCGCCGACCCGGACGGTCCTGGCGTCGGGGTCGACCTCGATGTCCTTGAGGCCGGAGAGGTCGATGACCACGCCGTCGTCGCAGGTTCCGAGGCCGGCGCCGTTGTGGCCGCCACCTCGCACGGCGAGCAGCAGGTCGCGCTCGCCTGCAAACCGCACCACCTTTGCCACGTCGTCGGCGTTCGCACATCGCGCGATCAGCGCGGGGCGCCTGTCGATCATCGCGTTGTAGACCTTGCGCCCCTCCTCGTAGTCGGCGTCCTGCGGGCCGATCAGCTGTCCGTCGAATGCCGTCAGTCCGTCGCGCGCCGCGTCAGCGGGGGTTTCAACCGTGTTCATGCGTCCTCCTGTCGAGTTTCTCGCGGGCTTCAATGCCTTGCTGATCGCGACCGTAAGGCCTCGGGGGCGCGTTGTCATGACGTGGATTGACCCACTTCGCCGACGCCGTCCGGCCGCCGGATTTCCGCAATGGTCAGATCTGACTATCGTCCTCCAAGACCCGCTCATGGAGGAGCTCTCCGGTGCACCCCGTCTCGTCGCGGCGTTTCCATTCGTCGGCCGCGTAGCCGAGCTGGAGACACTGCGGGCGCTGATGCCGAACGCCGACGGCGAGGGCGGCCGGCTCCTGCTGATCGGCGGCGAGTCGGGCTCCGGGAAGAGCCGCCTGGTGCGGGAGTTCGCCGAAGAGGCGGGTAGAGGGGGCGCACTCGTCCTTTACGGGGCGTGCGACGCGGTGGTACGCACCCCCTACGGCCCGTTCGTGGAGGCGTTGGATCACCTGGCCCGCGAGACCGACCCGGACAGGCTGCGCGCTGCCCTGGGAGCGGGAGGCGGCGAGCTCACCCGGGTGATCCCGGACCTGCGCGCCCGGATCGGTGACCTGCCCGAACCGGTCCAGGCCGACCCGGACACCGAGCGCCACCGGCTGCACCTGGCGGTCACCGAGCTCCTCACCTCGGTCAGCCGGAGCCAGCCGATCCTGCTGGTGCTGGAGGACGGGCACTGGGCCGATGCCTCCACCCTGCTCCTGCTCCGCCACCTGGCCCGTGCCGGCGGCGCCGCCCGGTTGCTCGTCGTCGCCACCTTTCGCGACACCGAGACCGACGTGCCGCGGCCGCTCGCCGAGACCCTCGCCGACCTGCACCGCGCCGACGACGTCGTGCGGCTGCGGCTCGCCGGCCTGAGCCACGAGGAGGTCACCGAGTTCGTGCGGCGCGCCGGTGACGGCGAGTTCGACGCGGAGGTCGACCATCTCGCCCGGACGATCGCCCAGATCACCGAGGGCAATCCGTTCCTGATCTCCGAGCTGTGGCGCGCACTCGTGGAGACGCAGGCGGTCGAGCTCGCGGGCGGCACGATCCGGTTGACGCGTCCCGTGGAGGAGCTAACGAGCCCCGAGAGCGTTCGCGAGGTCGTGAGCCAGCGTCTCTCGCGCCTCGAGCCGCGGACCGCCGACCTGCTCGAGCTCGCAGCCACCGCCGGTCCCGAGTTCGACTTCGAGCTGATCCGCCGCACCTCCGGCTTGGAGGAGGCGGCGCTCCTGGCGGCGCTGGACGAAGCGGTCCGCAGCGCCCTGATCGAGGAGCGCCCGTCAGGCCGGGTGACCTACGGCTTCACGCACGAGCTCGTCCGCCGAGCGCTTTATGACCGGCTCAGTCGCATGCGCCGGGCGGAGCTGCACCTGCGGGTGGGCGAGGCCCTGGAGGAGTCGGGCGAGGGCTCCCCGCGCGCGCTCGCCGACCTCGCCCATCACTTCGCGGAGGCGGCACCGCTCGGGGGCTCGGATCGCGGCGTCGAGTACAACCTCCGAGCCGCTCGGGCGGCGATGGCCACGCTCGCCTTCGATGAGGCCACTGCCCGGCTTCGAGCCGCGCTCGACCTGCCGATCGAGGACCCGCTGCGAAGGGCGGAGCTCCTGCTCGACCTGGGTGAGGCGAGCAACCGCGCCGGGCATTCCTCAGACGCGCTCGAGGCCTTCCGGGCGGCAGCGGAGGTCGGCCGCCAGCACGACGACGCCGAGCTGCTCGCGCGCGCGGCGATCGGATACGAGGACGCCTGCTGGCGCCCGAGCATCGTCGACGCGGGCGCCGTGGAGCTGCTCGAGGAGGCGGCCGAGAAGCTCGGGGACGGCGACCCAGGACTCCGCGTCGGGCTGTTGAGTGGACTCGCCCGAGCCCTCGACTTCCGGGGCGAGCGCGAGCGCGGCGCGCTCGTCCGCCGTAACGCTGTCGCCCTGGCGCGCCAACAGCGAGACCGGGCGGGGCTGGCGAGGGTGCTCGTGCGCTCCTATTGGGCCCGGGGCACCAGCTCGCTGGACGAGATCCTCGCGATGCTGACCGAGGCCCGGGACCTGGGCGAGGAGCTCGGAGAGCCGGAGATCCGCGCCGAGGCGATGGCCTGGCGGGTGCCGACCTTCGTCGCGCTCGGCGATCTGGGGTCAGCCCGCCGGGAGGTCGCGGAGCTGCTCGACACCGCGGACCAGACCGCGCAGCCGTTCATGTCGCATGTGGTCGAGCACTACGACTCCGCGATCGCGCTGTGCGACGGCCGCCTGGAGGACGCCGAGGCCAAGGCCCGCCGCTCGCACGAGTGGAGCCGGTTGCTGACCGGGCGCGACGCCGGGGGGACCTACGGCGTCCAGATGTTCAGCATCCGCCGCGAGCAGGGGCGCCTGGCCGAGGTCGCCCCCGTCCTGCGGGTGATGGCCGGGGGCTCGCCGCGGCAGGGGCCCTGGCGCCCTGGCCTGATCGCGCTGCTCGTCGACCTCGGAATGGAGCGCGAGGCGCGTGACCAGCTCGATCAGGTCGCCGACGCCGGCCTCGAGAGGATGCGGGAATCCCTGTGGCTCGCCTCGCTCACGTACCTCGCCGACGCCGGAGCGGCCCTCGCCGACGAGCGCATCGCCGCGCTGGTGTATCCGGAGCTGGAGCCGCACTCGGGGTCGAACGTGATGATCGGCCACCTCGTCACCTGCTACGGCGCCGCCGACCGCTATCTCGGCATGCTCGCGGCCACCCTGGGCGAGTGGCAGCGTGCCGAGGAGCATTTCGACGCGGCGCTCGAGCTCAACCGGCGCATGGGTGCGAGGACGTGGCTGGCGCACACCGCCCACCAGTACGCCGCGCTGCTGCACCGGCGAGGACGGGGGACGAGCGATTTGGCGCAGGCGCTGCTTCGCGAGGCCACGTCGCTCGCGCACGAGATCGGGCTGGCGACGCTGACGGCCCGGATCGAGGATCTGGGCTCGCCGGCGCCACAGGCCGGATTCCCCGACGACCTCTCGCCGCGGGAGGTGCAGATCCTGCGGCTGGTGGCCCGCGGCCTCAGCAACCGGGAGATCGGCGAGGAGCTCGTGATCAGCGAGCACACCGCCGCCAATCACATCCGCAGCATCCTGCGCAAGACCGGATGCGCGAACCGCACCGAGGCCGCCTCGTACGCCCACGAACGCGGATTGGTGGACGCATGAGACAGCGGTACGATGGGCTGTGATGCCGCTCTACGTGATCGAGCGCAACTTTGCCGATCAGCTCGACCTCAGCGACGACGACGTCAAGCTGATCGAGGAGGTCAACGCGGACGAGGGGGTCCGGTGGCTCTTCTCGTTCCTCAGCGCCGATCGGCGGCGCACGTACTGCCTGTACGAGGCGCCGTCGCCCGACGCGATCGTGGCGGCGGCGAAACGCGCGAATGTCCCTGCCGACGCGGTGGTCGAGGTCGACACCGCCGTGCCCGAGCTGTCGGGACGACTCCGCGACTGGGCGGCAGCCCAGCAGTAGCCGCGTGTCGGTCGAGACGAGGCGAGCCGGCAGGCTCTAGCCGTCAGCGCCGCGCGTCGCGGCTCTCGATCCGCGCGGCGGCATCCGCCATCGCCGGCTGGATCGCACGGAGCATGTCGAGGAGCTTGTCCGACCAAGCGATCGCGAGGCCACGGCTGAGCTCATGGTGCGGGAGCTCGGCGTTCGCCGCCGCCCACTCGAGGACCGGCCGCTCCGTCGCCGCACCCTGCTCGAGCGGCTCGGGCGGCGTCGTCGCGGCCGCGACCGATTTGCCCAGGTCCCGATACCAGATTCGCAGCTGCTCGCCCTCCCTCTCGAGCGTCGAGCGTGCGGGCTCCAACCTGTGGGGGACGTCGGAGGCCGACACAGCGTCGAGCTTGAACAGGCTGCGCCCGGAACGCTGGACGCGCGCGACCCGCACCAGCCGGGTGGCACCGGCGACGAGGACGCCGAGGCTGACGACGTCGAGGGGAGCCGTCGATCGCTCGGCCAGGTACTGCCGCAGGGCATCGTCGAGCCGCAGGAGCTCGGACTCGGCCTCCCTCGCGGCCCGGTTGATCTCGTCGGCGGTCGTTGCTCCTAGCTCCGCGTCGACATTGCGCGCCACGTACTCGGCGCCGCTGGCGCAGGCCGAAGCGATCCGGTCGCGAACCACCCCGGCGGCTCCTCGAGGCCAGAAGAGGGCGCCGATCCCGAAGCTGATGGCGCAGCCGATCGCGATGTCCTCGATGCGGATCAGCCCGACCTGCCAGCCGGCCGGCGCGAGCAGATTGAACAACGTCAGGATCGCGACCGTGAACGCCGCCTGACCGGCGGCGAACGAGATCGCGCGTGGAGCGTACGCGGCGATCAGCACGGTCACCGGCAGAATCGGCCACAGGACCGACGTCTCAGTGCCGATCGCGTAGAGCATCGCACCGCCGGCGACGATTCCGACGAGCGTGCCCGCCATCGCCCGCAGAACGGTGGACCCGGTGTTGAGAGCGTTCGAGCGCAGCACGGAGAGCGTCGCGAACACAACCCAGAAGCCGTGCTGCAGGTCGATGAGCAGCGCAAGGAGGACCGCCACGCCCAAGGCGACGGCGGCCCGCAGGCTGTTTCGAAACCACACCGCGCTCGGGTTCGCGTAACCGCGCAAAAGCCGGGCGATCGCCCGGAGGGTGGATGGCTCGCGCGGCGCGCCCGGGTACCAGCTCGCCACCTCCGTCCCCAGCTCCGGAGGACTCCGTCCCTCGGCCAGCATCCCCTGCGCTCCGATCTGCAGGACCGCCGCCGAGAGGAACCGCAGCCTGAAGGCTTCATCGAACGCCGGGTGAAGGTCCCCCCTCACGGTTCCGGCGGATTCGAGCGCGCGGCTGAATGCCGCCCCGATCGACTCGCGGGCACGCACCAGACGCCGAAGGTCCGGGGTCGCTCGGCCCTCTCCGAGCAGCGACGCGGTCGCCTCCAGGACCTGGCGCGACGCGGCCTTCACCTCCCGGGCTTCGGTCAAAAAGGGCTCCAGCCGGGGCGGCGCGCTGAGGGCGACGGGGGCGATCCAGGCGACGTCGTTGACGAGGTGCGCGAGCGAGGCGGTCCGCCCGGTGGCACCCGTCGGACGGTGGGGGGTCGCCGAGAACTTGCGGCCCGCGTCCCTGATCGCGGCGAGTGCCTCTTCGACGCGGCGTGAGCTCACCTGCGACTCGGCCCCGGGATGGAGCTCCAGGCACGCCGCGATCGCCCGACACGCCTGCGCGATGGCACTGCGCAGCACCCGCTGCGGCTTCGCGGGCCACACGAGCAGCGCAGCCGGGATTGCGATGGCACAGGCGATCGCCCAGCCGGCGAGCCTGTCCGGGATCTGAGCGTTCGGCGCCTCGATCATCACCGGGACGACGAACAGGAGGAGCGCCGGGTTGGCGCCGGCCGCCAGATATCCGCTGATGACCCCCGCGAACAGGACCGTGAACGCGAGCAACCCCATCGCGGCGCCCGCCAGCCAGGGGTAATGGGAGAGGACGGTCCCCAGGGCGATCAGCGGGAAGCCGACCGCGGCCAGCCCCAGATAGGCGCGGAGCCGCAGCGGTCGCGGCCCGGTGAACTCCACGAACACGAGCAGCGCGAAGGTCCCGAAGAACCCGAACAGGGCGACGTTGGCGTTGTCGACGACGACGTCGCCGAAGGCGAAGAGCGCGGTGGCGACCACCGCCGCCCGCAATGCGCTCCTGGCGGCGAGCTGGTCCGGCCTCCAGCTCGTCAGCCGAGATCTCGCGTCGTGGCTTGCTGCGCGGTCTGTCATCTGCGATACCCAGCGGCAGTCCTCGCCGTTTCGGGCTCAGAGTAGATTGCCGTCCGTGCCCGACGTTCAGGTGAAGCACGCGGGCGAGGTTGCCTATCGCGAGGCCACGGAAGGGGATGGATCGGACCGGGAGTCGCTTCCGGTGCTGCTCATCCATGGCTATCCGGAGAGCTCGTTCATGTGGCGGCATCTGCTTGCGCCGCTCGCTGAGTCAGGGCGGCGGGCCATTGCCCCGGACCTCCCGGGGTATGGCAACTCTCCCCCGTTCCTCTCCGGCACCTGGGAGAGCCACGTCGAGGTCGTCGAGCGGTTCCGGCGGGATGCAGGCCTCGAGCGCGTGGCGCTGGTGGTGCACGACTGGGGCGGCCTCATCGGGATGCGGTGGGCTTGCGATCACCCCGACGCGGTCGGAGCGCTCGTGGTGAGCAACACCGGCTTCTTTCCCGACGGCAAGTGGCACGGGCTCGCGTCCGCGCTGCGCACCGAGGGCGCCGGCGAGAAGGTGGTGGACGCACTCGACCGCGACGGGTTCGCGGCGATGCTCCGCCAGACGGGCAAGGGGTTCGACGACGAGGCCATCGACGACTACTGGAAGGCGTATGAGACCGAGGAGGGGCGCCGGGCGCAGCTCGCCCTCTACCGCTCCGGCGACTTCGAGAAGCTCGAGCCCTACCAGGGCCGCCTCGCCGAGCTCGGCGTGCCGACTCTGATCCTCTGGGGAGAGGAGGACTCCTTCGCCCCCGTGGCCGGCGCGTACCGGTTCAACAAGGAGATCCCGGGCTCGAAGCTGGTCCTGATCTCGGGGGCGGGCCACTTCGTCTTCGAGGACGACCCAGAGCGCTGCGCGAGCGAGATCGTCGGGTTCCTGGACGAGGCCGGGGTTTAGACCGCCCGATTCGTCAGTAACCAGCAGCTTGCTCGCAGTTCACCGGCCTTGGATCGAGGTGAGCGTCGAAAGACGCGTAATCGTCACGGCCGCGACCGCAACCGATCTTGTGGTCGTGTAGCCCGTCGATGGCATAGATGGCGTCC
Source organism: uncultured Actinomycetes bacterium (assembly GCA_963702195.1). Classification (GTDB taxonomy): domain Bacteria; phylum Actinomycetota; class Thermoleophilia; order Solirubrobacterales; family 70-9; genus AC-56. The sequence continues at coordinate 1,997,599 of OY969725.1, forward strand.
TTACCACGCCCCGCGCGAAAGTCGTCGTGACCCGGGTCGCCAATGTTTCCGAGAAGGTCCCGGCCCCTGCGCCCTCGTTCGAGGTCCGGGCCACGACCACCCTCGATCTTGTCGCGGTGCCATCCGCCCACTAGCACGTCTTTCCCGTGTCCGCCGCCGATGTAGGAGCCGACCGGGACAGTCCTGCCAACGCGGATCCGGTCGCGCCCCCCTCCGCCGAACAGGTCCAACCGCGTGTGGATGGGACTGCTCGTGCACAGAATCTCGTTCGGATCCACCCGTGTGCAGCTGTCGCTCGGCGGGGCGTAACCGATCTCGACTCCCTGGTTGTCACGGATGCGGAAGGCGCCGGCGCTCTCCCTGTACCCGACCGTGATGCGATCCCGGGTGTCGTCGCCCTGGACCTTGACCCGCGGCGGGTCATAGGAACGGCCATCGTCGTACTCCGGATAGACGAATACCTCCGCCGCCTTCGCGGAGCCGGCTACCAATAGGAGGAGGAATGCGCCAGCTGCTCCGCATCCCGCCCATCGACCGCCTCGCCTCATCCTGCAACCCCCTATCGAATGCTGAAGCGCTTGAATGCGCGCCACGCAGGCTTTGCGTCTCCGTCTACCGTGAACAACCCAGCGTGGCGGCAAAAGATGCACCCCTTGTCCGGGTTCTTGCGGATGTCCTGCCAGGCAAACCAGCTGACGCCTGAGAGCCGCCAATCCTTCTGGTGCCGGGAAAGCGACTTGAACGCCCCCTTCAGGCGGCGCGCCTGCCCACGCGGGGTCGTAACCAGAGGCGCCCCGGGAGGCCCGCCCGATGCCCATCCGAGCTCGGTTATCGCAAGCGGGGTCCTGGCGTCGTTCGCGCGCGCCATCACCCGGCGGATCAGCGAAACCTCGTACTTCATGTCCCTGACCCGCGGTGCGTACGGGTGCAAGGCCACCTGGTCGAAGCTCCTGCGAATGCCCTTCACCCGGTACATCGCGCGCAGGAACGTTCGCGGGTCCATGCCGTCGTGTACCCACGCGACGCCGCCGAGCACGATCGTGGCGTGTTGATCCTGGGAGCGAATCGCCCTGGCGGAGAGGCGTAGGAGTCGCGCGTAATCGCGCGGGCTCGGCTTGGGAAGCCAGTAGAAATCGAAGTTCGGCTCGTTCCAGATTTGCCAGTGCGTCACCGGCTTGCGGTGAGTCCGGCCTGCCCAGAACGACCCGCCGCGACCGTATCTCTTCACGACCTTGCGCAGGAACGACTTCCAGGCCTCGCGAGCGGCCTTGGAGCGAAGCGGCGGATGGGCCGGAGCCGAGGCAATCCAGCGCGGTGACCCATAGAGAAAGGGGCGCAGCTTTACGCCCGCCCTCGCCGTTGCGGCGACGAGCGCGTCCGTGTCGGACCAGTCGTAGACGCCCCGCCTGCGCTCCACCTGGTCCCACTGGATCGGGACTCGCAGGCTTCCGACGTGGCCCGCTCGCATGTTCTGAAAATCGCGGCCGTTGAGCCCCGCCTGCGAGACCACGCCGAAGAAGCTCCGCGGCACCGTCGCGCTCGCACTCGATCCAACTCCCGCACCCAACGCCACAACGAGCCCGAGCGTCAGCACGAGTCTTCGCCGCCGGCTCTCCCTGCTCCCCGCCACGACGAATCCAGGGTCGCATCGGCAGGCGACCCTGTCAAGCGCGCCGGTAGATTCGGTCACGCGATGGAGTTCCTCCCCTACACCGACGAGCATCGGGGCCTGACCGAGGCGCTCGAGCTCGATCCGGAGGTGATGAGGGAGCTCGGCGGACCCGCGGACCCGGCGGATCTCGACCGGGTGCACCGCATGCGGGTCGAGACGGTGGCGAGGGGCGACTGGTATTTCGTGATCGTGCCGGAACCATCAGGGCCGCCGGTGGGCGCGATCGGGATCTGGGAGTCGACGATCGCGGGCTCGACGATCCACGAGGTGGGTTGGATGGTGCTGCCCGAGTTCCAGGGCAGGGGGATCGCGAGGGAGGCGCTGGGGATGCTGATCGCGCGCGCCCGCTCAGATCCCGGCTACACCCGGATCCACGCGTTCCCCGGCGTCTCGAACGCTCCGTCGAACGCGCTCTGCAGGAGGTCCGGCTTCGCCCGCACCGAGGAGATGGAGGTCAAGTTCCGAGACCGCCCGCTGCGGGTGAACCACTGGGAGCTCGACCTGTCGGGCGCTGGGAAGAGCGCTTGAGCGCGGTCAGCGCCTGGAACTCGGCATGGAGGGCGTCGACGATCTCCTGCGGCTCGGGAACCAGGCCCGCGTCGGCGACCAGTCCGAGCCTCACCTCGCCGGCATAGCTGAATATTGAGATGCTGACGCCGACGTCCCCGGAGCACGGTGCCCACACGACGGCTCCGCTCAGCGGTACCCCGGCGAAGCTGATCGCCTCGGTCGGTCCGGGGACGTTGGTGACCACGGCCGTGCCCCCGCCGGCGACCTGGTCGACGAACGGGCGCTCCACCTGCGCCGGGGTCAACCCAACCGCGCTGAGCAGCCCGTACATCACCGCGCCCTCGGGCGAGCGCTTGATCGCGTCCATCCGTCGCTTGACCTCGCCGAGGCGCTCGCGCCCATCCCGCATTCCCACCGGGAGGGGCAGGAACACGAGCCCGAAACGATTCCCGAGCTCGCGCGGCAGCGCCTGGTCGAGTGGACGCAGATTGACGGGCACGATCACCCGCAGCTCCTCCACCGAGCTGTCGTGCCGCTCCAGATAGACGCGCAACGCTCCGGCCACGGCGGTCAGCAGGACATCGTTCACGGTGGCCCCGAAAGCGTGGCCGAGCGACTTGACCTCCCCCAGCGCCAGCGGGCGCGACCATGCCACCCGACGCGCGACGCCGAGCTCTCCCCGAAGCGGCGTATCGGCGTCACTGCCCATGGCGAGCAGCTTCGCCAGCGCCTGCACCTCGTCGCGACCGGCGGCGGCGACATCGCCTGCCTGCGACGGATGGGTCAGTGCCTTTGCCGACTCGTGCCAGATCGCTCCCGCGGCCCGCCGTGCCCCAGCCACCGCGGTGACCGCCGGAACGGCCAGCTCCGTGATCGGACCCCGGCCATGCGCATCTTCGTCCTTCGGCGCGATGCCGGCGTCGCGCACGTCGTCGCCCAGCGAGAGCAGCACGCGTGCCATCGCGATCCCGTCCGCGATGCAGTGATGCACCCGAAAGAGCATCGCGCAGCCCGAGCCGTAGCCGTCGATCAGATGGATCTGCCAAAGGGCCTGCGAGTGATCCAGCGGGACGGCCATCGCGTCGGCGATCAGCGTCTGGAGCGCCTCCTGATCCCCTGGCGCCGGAAGAGCCAGGTGGTGCAGATGCGATTCGAGCGTGAACCTCGGGTCGTCGTCCCACGTCGGCGTGTCGAGCGGCAACCGTGATTCGACAACGCGCTGGCGAAAGCGTGGAAACTCGTCGACCAGCCGAGACCGCAGCAGGCGCTCGACACGCGACCAATCGAGCGGCTCGTCGAACCACAGCGCGCCGTGGACCACCATCAGGTTCGTCGGCCGATCCATGTGCAGCCACGCTGCATCGGCGCTCGACATGTGCTCCCGGCTCATGGGTCCAGCGCGCGGCCGGGGTGGGCGGCTCGATTCACGGCTCCCTGGTTGCTACTTCGCTTCGGTGGAGGCTCCCAGCGATGCTCCGGCGCTTTCGACCACCTTCTTGAGGAAGGAGTACTGAGTCTCCACGAGCCTGTCCGCCATCTTCAACGCCGAGTCGACGATCTGCTCGGACTCGGACGGGCTCTGCCCCTCCAGGGTCTTGTCGACGCTCTTGGCGAAGTTGCGGACGGCCTCGATCGCCGCCTCTTGCCCTTCGCGCAGCTCCTCGAGGACGTCTTCCGACAATTCGATGGGCCTGTCGGCAACTGCCATGTCGCTCCTCCTTTTCTGGCCATGCAGGATGAGGCACGGCCATTGGCTTGTCTCAAATCCCATGGTCGCGCGAACGCCCGATGACCGGCAACCGTAGGAACTACGGCTTCTGCGGGCTGCGACGGAGGCGCCCTGGCGCCCGGCTAGGAAGCTGAGCTTTCGCCCATCGCCGCCGCCTCGGCTTCAAGGGCCGCAAAGCGCTCGCGAGTGTGCCTGCGGGCGTAGGTGAAGAAGATCACCAGACCGATCGCGAGCCAGACCAGGAGCCGGATGAAGGTCTCGAACGGCAGCGTGAACATCAGGAACAGCGAGAACACGATCCCAAGCGTCCCCACGACGTAGACGTAGGGCACGCGGAACGCCCGCTCGACGTCGGGGCGGCGATGCCGCAGCACCATCACGCCCGCGCAGACGAGCATGAACGCGAACAGGGTCCCGATCGAGACCAGGTCGCTCAGGGTCTCGATCGGCGTCAGGCCGGCGACCACGCCGCCGACGATGCCGCAGAGGATCGTCGACAGCTCCGGGGTCTTGAACCGCTTGCTCACGCGGCCAAACGACGGCGGCAGCATGCCGTCCGAGGACATCCGCATGAAGATCCGCGTCTGGCCGTAGAAGGTGACGAGGACGGTCGAGGCGAGCCCGATCACCGCCCCGACGTCGATCAGCGTGGTGAGCCACTCCATCCCGTCACCGCCGCCGATCTGGATCGCCTTCGACAGCGGATCGGCGACCCCCAGCTGCGTGTAGTGGGCCATGCCGGTCATCACGAGGCCGATCGCGACGTAGAGCACCGTCGAGATGAGCACCGTCGCCATCAGACCGAACGGCACCGTCCGCTGCGGGTTTCGGGCCTCCGCCGCTGCGGTCGAGACGGCGTCGAATCCGACGTAGGCGAAGAACACGACGCCGGCGCCCTGGAGCAGGCCGCTGACGCCGAAGTCGCCGAAGTGCCCGGTGTTCGCCGGCAGGAACGGGTGCCAGTTCTGGGTCGCGATGTGGAAGGCGCCGACCGCCACGAAGAGGAGCAGCACCACCATCTTGATCACGACCATGGTGTTGTTGGCCCGGGCGGACTGGCGCATCCCCACGACCAGCAGGAGGGTCGTCGCGGCCACGATGACGATCGCCGGCAGGTTGACGACCCCGGCTCCGGACCCGAAGGGCGGATTGGCCAGCGAGTTGGGCACCTGGATACCGGCGCTCGCCAGCAGGCTGACCGCGTAGCCGGACCAGCCCACCGCGACCGCGGACGCCGCGAACAGGTACTCCAGCAGCAGGTCCCAGCCGATGAACCACGCGGGGAAGACGCCGAACGCCGCGTAGGTGTACGAGTAGGTGCTGCCCGCGGCGGGGATCATCGACGCCAGCTCCGCGTAACAGAGCGCCGTCACCAGGGCGACGATCCCCGCGAACACGAACGAGATCACCACCGCGGGTCCCGCGTGCGCCGAGGCGGCAACGCCCGTCGTCACGAAGATCCCGCCGCCCACGACGCTCGCGATGCCGATGGCCGTGAGGCTGAACGGGCCCACCGCGTTCGAGTCGAGCCGCTTCCGGTCCCGCTTGGCCTGCAGGATGATCGTGTCGAGCGCGCCGCGACGCGGACGAGACCCCTCCATGGGTTGAGAACCTAACCGGCCCGGCAGTCATGATCAGGGCGTGGACGTGGTCCTCGCCCTCGCCGCGGCGGCTCTCTTCGCGCTCGGCAACACCCTCCAGCAGAAGGCCGGGCTCGACGAACCGACCGAGGGCGCCGGCGCGAGCCTGCTGGTGCGGATGGCGCAGCGGCCGGTGTGGCTCTTTGGAATCGCGGCTGACGCGCTCGGCTTCGTCGCCCAGGCCGCGGCGCTCGGGATCGGCCGGCTGATCGTCGTGCAGCCGCTACTGGTCACCAGCGTGGTCTTCGCGATGCCGCTCGGTGCCCGCTTCACGGGCCAGCGCATCACGCGCACCGACGTCGGTGCCGGGATCCTGGTTGTCGGCGCCCTGGTCGCCTTCCTGACGATCGCCAACCCCTCGGGCGGGCGCGACGACGCGCCGCTCGGCGAATGGCTGATCGCGGGCGCCGCGTGCGGCGTGCCCTGTGCGATCCTGATCCTCCTCGCCCGGCGCGGGTCGCCGCCGCGCCGCTCGGCCCTCCTGGGCATCTCCGCCGGGATCCTGTTCGCCCTCTCGGCCGCGCTGACCAAGGCGGTCGTCGACGAGCTGGACGAGGGCATCCTCCACGTGTTCGCCGGCTGGCACGTGTACGCGCTTGCCGTCGTCGGCTACGTCTCGATGACGATCAACCAGATGGCGCTCGATGCCGGGGCGCTCGCGCCGGCGGTCGCGACGAGCACCGCCTTCGACCCGATCACGAGCGTGGTCCTCGGCGTCACCCTGTTCCAGGAGTCGCTGCACGCCAGCACGGTGGGCGCCATCGCGACGCTCATCGCCCTGGCCGCGGCCCTGGCCGGGATGACGATCCTCGCTCGATCGCAGTCGCAGCCGGTGACGAAACCGCTCTCGGCCGCCGCCACCGCTTAGGATCGGCGCAGGTGAGCGCCACCGAGGAGAGGGATCAGGGGGAGCGCGAGCGCGCGGACTTCCAGGAGGAGACCCGCGCCCACCGGCTCGAGAAGCTCGACCGGCTGCGTGAGCGGGGGGTCGAGCCCTACCCGGTCCGGTTCGACCGCGACTCGACGGCCGCCGCGATCCACGAGGAGTTCGACGGCCTCGCCGCCGGCTCCGACACCGGCAGGGTGGTGCGTCTCGCCGGCCGGGTGATGGGCGAGCGCCGCCACGGCGGACTGGACTTCGCGGAGCTTCGGGACGAGACCGGCGTGATCCAGCTCATGATCACCCGTGACGTCGTCGGCTCCGAGGCCCTGCACGACTTCTCCGACCTCGACCTCGGCGACTGGGTCGGGGTCGAGGGCACCGTCATCGCCTCCGAGCACGGCGAGCTCTCCGTCAGGCTGGCGAGCTTCGAGCTGCTGGCCAAGAGCCTGCGGGCGCTGCCGGACATCCGCCACGGCGTCACCGACGCGGAGACCCGCTACCGGCAGCGCTACCTCGACCTGATCCTCGACGAGCCCTCGCGCCGGATCTTCGCGATCCGCTCCGCCGTGATCGCTGCGACCCGCCGGGTGCTGATCGAGCGCGGGTTCAACGAGGTGGAGACGCCCGTGCTCCTGAGCCAGGCGGGCGGCGCGGCGGCGAAGCCGTTCATCACCCACCACAACGCGCTCGACATCGACATGACCCTGCGGATCGCGCTCGAGCTGCCGCTGAAGCGGCTGATCGTCGGCGGGATGAACCGCGTGTTCGAGATCGGTCGGGTGTTCCGCAACGAGGGCCTCGACACACGCCACAACCCGGAGTTCACGCTGCTCGAGGCCTACCAGGCGTTCGGCGACTACCACGACATGATGGATCTCACCGAGGCGATCGTCGCGGCCGCCGCGGAGGAGGCGATCGGCACGACGGTCGTGACCATCCGCGGGCAGGAGGTCGACCTCAAGCCGCCCTGGCGGCGAGTGACGATGGCCGAGCTGATCAAGGAGAACGTCGGCGTCGACATGCACCCGTCCATGCCGGTGGAGGACGCCCGCAAGGTCGCCGACGAGAACGGCGTCGACTGGCTCGAGGCCTGGGGATCGGGCAAGATCATGGCCGAGGTCTACGACGAAAGCTCCGAGGCGAAGCTGATCGAGCCGACCTTCGTCATGGACCATCCCCGCGAGGTCTCGCCGCTCGCCCGCGCCCACCGCGACGACCCCACGCTCACCGAGCGCTTCGAGATGGTGGTCGCGGGCCGCGAGCTCGCCAACGCCTACAGCGAGCTGAACGACCCGGTTGACCAAGCGGCGCGGTTCCAGGACGAGGCAAAGCTCCAGGCGGGGGGCGACGAGGAGGCCGAGCCGGTCGACGACGACTACGTCGAGGCCCTCGAGTACGGCCTGCCGCCCACCGGCGGCCTCGGGATCGGGCTCGATCGACTGGTGATGCTGATCTCCGGCGCCGACGCGATCCGGGACGTGATCCTCTTCCCAACCCTTCGGCCCGAGGGCCACGAGGGCGCCGATGCTTCCGCGGCGGTCGCCTCGGCAGGGGCGCCCTCGGCGGCCGACTTCACCGAGCCGCCGGTCGACGGCGCGTCGGCTGAGACGCCGGCCGCTCCCCCGCCCCCGGCGGCCCCGGTCCCGGCCGGTCGCTCGGGGGCCCTCCGGCCCCTCGCGTGGGCGAGCGTGATCGTCGGTCTCTTCTCGCTGCTGCCGACCGCGACGTCGATCCACTTCTCGCTCGGACACTTCTCCTACGTCACGACCTCCACCCGCTCGGCGGGGCTCATCGTGTCGGTGGCGATCGGCATCGGGATCATCGCCGTGGCCCGGGGCCTCGCGCGCGGCAAGCGCCGAGCATGGACGATCGCCGTAGCCCTGTTCGCCGCGGCGGCAGTGGTTCACCTGCTGCGCGGGCCGGATCCGTTCGTGGTGCTGCTGTCGGTGGCGATGCTCATCGCCCTCATCTGGTTCCGCCGCGACTTCCGCGCGAAGGGCGATCCGGGCTCGCTGCAGCAGGCAATCGCCTTCGTGCCTGCCTACCTGCTCGCCGTCATCGTGTTCACGGGGGTGACGCTGATCGCCGAGCGCGACCACGTCCAGCAGAGCCTCACCTTCGGTGGCGTCGTCGAGACCGCCTTCAAGGGCTTGATCGGGCTCGACGGCCCGTACACGTACCAGCGGGTCGTGTTCCGCGACTTCTTCGAGACGGCGCTGGTGGTCCTGGGCGTCGCCGGGCTCGCGATCCTCCTCTACCTCGTGCTGCGAACGTTCGTGCAGGCGCAGCCCCCCGATGCCGAGCGTCGCCGCCGGGCAGAGGAGATCGTCCGCGCCTGGGGCGACGACACGCTCGACTACTTCGCCCTGCGGCGCGACAAGAACTACTTCTTCTCCTCCGACGGCGGCTCGTTGATCGCCTACCTCTACGTGCGCGGCACCGCGATGGTGGCCGCGGACCCGATCGGCCCGCCCGACGACACCGAGCGCACCGTCGACGAGTTCCTCGCCTACTGCGCCGACCACGGCTGGCGCGTCGCCTTCTTCGCCGTGCGCGAGGCGGATGCCGAGATCTATCGGGCGCGAGGCATGCATGTCGTCTACCTGGGCGACGAGGCCATCCTGCGCTGCCGCAAGTTCACCCTCGACGGCCCCGGGATGAAGCAGGTGCGGACAGCCTTTCGCCGCATCGAGCGGGACCACAGCTTCGAGCTCATCGGGGAGACCGAAGCGAGCCCCGATCTAGTCGCGGAGCTCAACGAGATCAGCGCCGAGTGGCGGGCCGGCTCGCCCGAGCGCGGTTTCACGATGGAGCTGGGAGAGGACGTCTCGGGTACCGAGGCCGACTTCATCATCGCGATCGCGCGCGAGCGCGGCGGCCGCGTCGCCGGTTTTCTGCGATTCGTGCCCGTCTACGGCGAGCGGCCCGGCTTCTCGCTCGACCTGATGCGACGAAGGCCCGACTCCGAGAACGGCGTCACCGAGTACCTGATCGCCGGCGCGGCGCTGGGCCTCGGGGCGCGCGGCTTCGACCGACTCTCGCTCAACTTCGCCGCCTGGGGACGCCTTCTCGACACGGCCGAGCACGCCGGGCTCTCGGGACGGATTCAGCACCTGATCGCCAGGGGCCTGAACCCGTTCTTCCAGATTCAGTCGCTCCGCGACTTCAACCAGAAGTTCGGGCCCGAGTGGGTGCCGCGCTCGGTCGTCATCGACGACCTCTCCGACCTTCCGCGGATCGCTTTGCTCTACGCGAGCGTCGAGGGCTTCCTGGAGGTCCCGGTGCTGAGCCGCGTCCTGGAGCCGCCGATCCGCCAGCGGGTGGACGCCGCCTCTAGGTGAAGCGCGCGAGCCCGATCCTGCTCGCGGGCATCGGCGCAGCCCTGATCAACAACTACTGGGTCCTCGAGGGCCTGCTGGCGAAGCGCACCGACCCCACCGCCTCGTGGATCAGCGACCTCGCCGCCCGCACCGAGGCGTTCGGCTGGCGCTTCGAGCTGCTGGAGATCGCGTCAGGCGTGGCGGTCGCCGCGTTCGCGCTGCTGCTCCTGCCGAGGAACGGGAAGCTCTCCCCGCTGATCCGCCTGGGCCTCTGGGCGCTCGTCGCCGAGGGGCTTCTCACCGTGGTCGGCGGCGCGGCGCCGCTGAGCTGCGCCGAGTCCCTCGACCCCTCCTGCTCCCTCCGCTACGACGCGGTCGACGTCCTCCACGCGACGGCGGATATCGCGTCCACGGTCGCCACCGTGCTCGCCTTCGGCTTGCTCTATCTGGGCCTGGACCGGACCCCCTCCGGGCGCCGCGCGGCGCGCGCCACCCTGGCCATCGGGGTCGTGTGGCTCGGCCTCACCCTGGTAACCGGCGTCAGCTACGTCAGCGGGGACGTCGACTCGGCGAAGGGCCTCTTCCAGCGCGCCGGGCAGGTCGTCTTCGGCGTCTGGCTCGTCCTGCTCGGCTGGTGGGCGACAACCCCGCGGCGCCCCGAGGGAGAGCGTCGACCGCTGCCGGGGCGCGCACAGGGATAACCTGCACGGAGCAGGCGCGTGACAGCGCGTCACCAGTGACGCACAGGAGAGTGGCTCGGTGTTTCAGGTCCGCATCCATGGACGAGGTGGCCAGGGGGCGGTCACTGCCGCGGAGATGCTCTCGGTCGCGGCCTTCGTCGAGGGACGTCACGCACAGGCATTCCCGAGCTTCGGCTCCGAGCGCACCGGAGCACCGGTCGTCTCGTTCTGCCGCATCGACGACGCACCCATCCGCAACCGCGAGCCGATCGCGAAGCCGGACGGGCTGATCGTCCAGGATCCAACCCTGCTGCACCAGGTGGACGTGTTCGGCGGCCTCGTGCCCGATGGCAGCGTGTTGATCAACTCCGCGAAGGATCCAGAGGCCCTCGGCCTCGCGGACGTCGGCGAGCGCGTCCGTCCCGACCGCCTGTTGACGGTTCCCGCCACCGAGATCGCCCGCGAGCACCTGGGGCGGCCGTTGCCCAACGCCGTGCTGCTCGGCGCCTTCGCGGCGTTCACCGGAGTGATCTCGCTCGAGTCCGTGCTGAGCGCCATCAAGCGCCGCTTCGCCGGACCGATCGGCGATCGAAACGCCGCCGGCGCCTCGGCGGCCTACGAGTACGTTCGCGAGAAGATGGAGGAGCCGGCTCTTGCTTGAGCAGATGGAGGGCTCACAGGCGGTGGGCGAGGCGGTGGTGCGGTGCCGGCCCGAGGTCATCTGCGCCTATCCGATCTCGCCGCAGACGCACATCGTCGAGTACCTCTCCGACGCCGTGCGAAAGAGAGAGCTCGATCCCTGCGAGTTCATCAGCGTGGAGTCGGAGTTCGCCGCGATGTCGGTTGCGATCGGCGCCTCGGCAACCGGCGCCCGCGCGTACACGGCGACCGCAAGCCAGGGACTCCTCTACATGGTCGAGGCGGTCTACAACGCCTCCGGCCTCGGCCTCCCGATCGTCATGACGGTCGCCAACCGCGCAATCGGAGCGCCGATCAACATCTGGAACGACCACTCGGACTCCATGTCGCAACGCGACTCGGGCTGGATCCAGCTCTACGCGGAGACCAACCAGGAGGCGCTCGACCTCCACATCCAGGCCTACCGGCTCGCGGAGGAGCTGTCGCTGCCGGTGATGGTGTGCATGGACGGCTTCATCCTCACCCATGCCTTCGAGGAGGTTGACGTGCCGGGACAGGATGGCGTGGACGCGTTCCTGCCTCCGTACGAGCCGCGTCAGGTGCTCGACCCCGGCGATCCGGTCACGATCGGCGCCCTGGTCGGGCCCGAGGCCTTCACCGAGGTCAGGTACCTCATGCACCACAAGCAGATGCAGGCACTCGACTCGATTCCCCGGATCGCGAGCGAGTTCGAGGACGCCTTCGGGCGTCAGTCCGGGGGGCTCGTTCGCACGTACCGCGCCGACGATGCCGAGACGATCGTCGTCGCCCTGGGATCGGTCCTCGGCACGATCGAGGACGTCGTCGACGATCTGCGCGAGCGCGGCACGAGCATCGGCGCCCTCGGCCTCAAGTGCTTTCGCCCCTATCCCCTCGAGGAGGTCCGCGAGGCGCTCTCGCACGCCAGGCGGATCGTGGTGATCGAGAAGGCGTTCGCCGTTGGAGCCGGGGGAATCGTGGGCCAGAACGTGCGGCTGGCGCTCTCCGGGCTCCCGATCCAGGTCCATGACGTGGTTGCCGGCCTCGGCGGACGGGCGATCACCAAGGATTCGCTTCACGGGCTGTTCGACGACGTGCTCGCCGACCGCCTCGAGCCACGGCGCCTCCACTTCCTCGACCTCGACACGGACCTCGTACAGCGTGAGCTCGAGCGCGTGGCGAGCGGGCGCGCCGGCCCGCACGAGGAGAACATCCTGCGCGACCTCGGAATAGTCGCCGGACGGTCACACTGAACCAAGGAATACGCATGCGACGCCAGACCGAAGACAGACCGCCCCCCTCCCGCCCCGCCGGCGACCTGCGGGTGGCTCCTCACGACGTCCGCTTCTACCAGGCGGGCACCTTCGTGGTCGGCAACCGGCTGCTCGACCCCGAGGAGCGCTCGGTCCAGGCACAGGGGGAGCGCTCGAACACCCTCACCTCCGGCCATCGGGCGTGCCAAGGGTGCGGCGAGGCGCTGGGCGCGCGCTACGCGCTCGACGCCGCGATGCGTGCCACCGACGGCCAGCTGATCGCCACCAACGCGACCGGCTGCCTTGAGGTGTTCTCGACCCCATTCCCCGAGTCCTCATGGCAGCTCCCCTGGATCCACTCGCTGTTCGGCAACGCACCCGCGGTCGCGACCGGCGTGGCCGCCGCGCTCAAGGTCAAGGGGCGGACCGACGTGCGCGTGATCGGCCAGGGCGGCGACGGCGGCACGGTCGACATCGGCTTCGCGTGCCTGTCGGGCATGTTCGAGCGCAACGACGACGTGCTGTTCATCTGCTACGACAACGAGGCCTACATGAACACCGGCGTCCAGCGCTCGGGCGCGACGCCGCCGGCCGCCCGCACGGCCACCACGAAGCCGGTCGGGGACGAGCCCGGCAACGTGTTCGGCCAGGGCAAGAACGTGCCGCTGATCGCGATGGCGCACGAGATCCCCTATGTCGCCACCGCGACCGTCGCCGAGCTGCGCGATCTCGAGAGCAAGGTGGAACGGGCGATGGAATTCCGGGGCGCCCGGTACATCCACGTCTTCGTGCCCTGTCCGCTCGGGTGGGGAGCCGCATCGCGGGACACGATTCGGCTCGCGCGCCTGGTCAAGGAGAGCGGCCTGTTTCCGGTGTTCGAGGCCGTGAACGGCGAGGTGGTCGGCGTCTCCAAGATCCGCCGCCCGGTTCCAGTCGAGGAATACCTGAAGCTCCAACGGCGCTACGCGCATCTGTTCGGCAAGGAGCGGCGCGACGACGTGATCGATCGCCTCCAGGCGATCGCCGATCGCAACATCAGGCGATTCGACCTGCTCGCCTCCGCCGAGGAGGGAGGCGACCTGCCCGGGGAGGCGACCGACGCCGCCGATCTGCCGGATGACCAGCCGGAGGCGGCCGGACGCACGGAGGAGGAGAGCAACCTGATGCGCCTGCTCGCCGAGACCCACAGGGGGGCTCAGTGACCGAGAAGCCCTATGCGATCACGCTCGACGTCGGCTCGAGCCTCGCCAACAAGACGGGGACGTGGCGCACCGAGCGTGCCGTCCACGTCGACCGGATGCCGCCGTGCAACGACGCCTGCCCCGCGGGGGAGAACATCCAGGCCTGGCTGTACGAGGCCGAGGAAGGCGGCGAGGGCTACGAACGGGCATGGCGCAAGCTCGTCGAGGAGAACCCGTTTCCGGCGATCATGGGACGGGTCTGCTACCACCCGTGCGAGACGGCCTGCAACCGCGCTCAGCTCGACGAGTCGGTGGGGATCAACTCGGTCGAGGGCTTCCTCGGCGACCTCGCGATCGAACAGGGGTGGCAATTCGAGCCGCCGACCGAGCGTTCGGGCAAACGGGTGCTCGTGGTCGGGGCGGGCCCGTCGGGGCTCACGGCCGCGTACCACCTGACGCGCCTCGGCCACGAGGTGACGATCCACGAGGCCGGTCCGATGACCGGCGGGATGATGCGCTTCGGCATCCCCAAGTACCGGCTTCCGCGGGACATCCTGGACGCCGAGGCGCAGCGAATCCTCGACATGGGAGTGACGCTCGAGCTGAACCGCAAGGTGACCAACATCCTCGAGAGCAAGGAGGCGGGTGGGTTCGATGCCGCCTTCCTCGCCGTCGGGGCCCACATCGGCAAGCGCGCCTATATCCCCGCGGGCGAGGCAGCTCGGATCCTCGACGCCGTCTCGCTACTGCACAGCATGGAAGAGGGCTCCAAGCCGCTTCTGGGCCGCCGGGTCGTGGTCTACGGCGGCGGCAACACCGCCATGGACGCAGCCCGGACCGCCAAGCGCCTCGGGGCCACCGACGCCATCGTCGTCTACCGGCGGACCCGCGAGCGCATGCCCGCCCACGACTTCGAGGTCGAGGAGGCCGAGGAGGAGGGCGTGATGATGAAGTGGCTGTCCACGATCAAGCACGCCGACGAGGGCAAGCTGCTGCTCGAGAAGATGGAGCTCGACGAGACGGGGTTCCCGCAACCGACCGGCGAGGTGGAGGAGCTGGAGGCGGATTCGGTGATCCTCGCTCTCGGCCAGGAGGCGGACCTGTCGCTGCTCGACGGGGTACCTGGACTCGAGGTGGAGGACGGCGTGGTCAAGGTCGGGCCGGACATGATGACCGGCCACCCCGGCATCTTCGCCGGAGGAGACATGGTTCCGGCCGAGCGCACGGTGACCGTTGGGGTCGGCCACGGCAAGCGGGCGGCGCGCAACATCGACGGCTGGCTACACGGCCGTCCGTTCGAGGTGCCCCCCAGGCACGAGCTCGCGACCTTCGACATGCTCAACACCTGGTACTACGCGGACGCGCCCCGCACCCATCGTCGCCGGCTCGAGATCGCTCGCCGCCGATCCACGTTCGAGGAGGTCCTACACGGCCTCGATGAATCGACGGGGCTCTTCGAGGCACGCCGCTGCCTGTCATGCGGCAACTGCTTCTCGTGCGACAACTGCTACGGCGTCTGCCCGGACAACGCGGTGCTCAAGCTGAGTGAGGCGGCGAACGCCAACGTGAACGGCTACGAGATCGACCTCGACTACTGCAAGGGGTGCGGGATGTGCGTCTCGGAATGCCCCTGCGGGGCGATCCGGATGGAGCCGGAGGACATCTAGCCGGCGCCGTCCCGCGGCCGGGTATCAAGCGACGGGGACCGCGCTCTCGGATGCGTCACGCGGAGCGCGTCCGAGCCGCTTCTCCAGCTCGAGGATGCTCTCGGTGGTCTTGATCACCGTGTCCGGGTTGAGGCTGATCGAGTCGATGCCGAGCTCGACCAGGAACTCGGCCATCTCCGGGTAGTCGGACGGCGCCTGCCCGCAGAGGCCGGAGTGGCTGCCGTTGCGTCGGCAGCCGTCGACGGCCAAGCGGATCATCTCCTTCACCCCCTCGTCGCGCTCCTCGTAGTCGAAGGCGACGATCTCGGAGTCGCGGTCGACGCCGAGGGTGAGCTGCGTGAGGTCGTTGGAGCCGATCGAGAACCCGTCGAAGCGCTCG
This sequence comes from uncultured Actinomycetes bacterium, assembly GCA_963702195.1. Taxonomy (GTDB): domain Bacteria; phylum Actinomycetota; class Thermoleophilia; order Solirubrobacterales; family 70-9; genus AC-56. The sequence goes on from OY969725.1 coordinate 2,013,170, forward strand.
GCGAAGCGGTCGATGAGCAGGACGTTGTTCGGGATCTCGCACATGCAATAGATCTTCAGCCCGCCCTCGCCGCGCTCGAGCCCGAGCTCGGCCATGCGCTCGAGGACCCGGTCGGCCTCGTCGACCCGACGCACGAAGGGGAGCATGAGGACGACGTTGGTGAGACCCATCTCCTCGCGGACCCGCTTCATGGCCCGGCACTCGAGGGCGAACCCCTCTTCGTACGCCGGGTGCGCGTAGCGCGAGGCGCCCCTGAACCCGAGCATGGGGTTGTCCTCGGCCGGCTCGAAGGCGGCGCCGCCGAGCAGGCTCGCGTACTCGTTGGTCTTGAAGTCGGACATGCGAACGACGACCGGCTTCGGCCAGAAGGCCGCCGCAATCGTCCCGATCCCCTCCGAGAGGCGTTCGACGAAGAAGCTCGCCCCGTCGTCGTGGCTGCGGAAGAGCCGCGTGACGGCCTCGCGCGCCTCCGGATCGGTGATCTGCTCTGGGTGGAGCAGCGCCAGGGGATGAGCCTTGATCGACTCGCTGACGATGAACTCCATGCGCGCGAGGCCCACGCCGTCGTTCGGCAGGAACGAGTTCTTGAAGGCCAGATCAGGGTTACCCAGGTTGACCATGATCTCGGTGGCCGGCCGGGGCATCTCGCCCACGTCGGTGCGATCGACGTGGAAGGCGACCTCGCCCGCGTAGATCCGCGCGGTGTCCCCCTCGGCACAGGAAACGGTGACCGTCTCACCGGTGGGAACGGTCGCCGTGCCGTCGCCCGTTCCGACGACCGCCGGGATGCCCAGCTCGCGGGCGATGATCGCGGCGTGGCAGGTGCGCCCGCCGCGATTGGTGACGATCGCGGCGGCGGTCTTCATCACGGGCTCCCAGTCCGGCGTCGTCATGTCCGCCACCAGCACCTCGCCCGGCTTGAAGCTCGACAGCTGGTCGACGTTCCGGATGGGGCGCGCCGCTCCGGAGGCGATCATCTCGCCGACGGCTCGGCCCTCCGCGATGACCTCGCCCTCACCGTCCAGGACGTAGGTCTCGAGCATCGTCTGCCGGCGCTGGGAGGCCACGGTCTCGGGGCGGGCCTGCACCAGGTAGAGCTTGCCGTCGAGCCCGTCCTTCGCCCACTCCATGTCCATCGGCTTGCCGTAATGGCGCTCGATCTTGATCGCGTAGTCGGCGAGCTCCAGGACGTCCTCGTCGTCGAGGCAGTAGTGCTCACGGTCGGCCTTGGGCGTGGGGACGTTGCGAACCGTGTGCTTGGTCTCGCCCTCGACGAAGATCATCTTGATCGCCTTGTCGCCGACCAGGCGGCGCAGCACCGCGCGGTGACCCTGCTCGTAGGTGGGCTTGTGGACGTAGAACTCATCGGGATCGACCGCGCCCTGGACGACGTTCTCGCCGAGGCCGTAGGCGCCGGTGATGAAGACGACGTCGCGAAACCCCGACTCGGTGTCGAGGGAGAAGAACACGCCGGAGGACGCGAGGTCGGACCGGACCATCTTCATGATCCCGATCGAGAGCGCGACCTTGAAGTGGTCGAAGCCCTGATCGACCCGGTAGTGGATCGCGCGGTCCGTGAACAGGCTGGCGAAGCACCGGCGGCAAGCGTCGAGGAGGCTCACCTCGCCGTGGATGTTGAGATAGGTCTCCTGCTGGCCCGCGAAGCTCGCGGTGGGCAGGTCCTCGGCGGTGGCCGAGCTTCGCACCGCGAGGCTCGTATCGTCCCCGTATTCCTCCCGCAGCTGCCGGTAAGCCTCGAGGATCTCGCGGGCAAGGTCGTCCGGCAGCCCGGCGCCGTAGACGATCTCCCTAGCGCGCTTGCCGCGCCGCGCCAGATCGGTCACGTCGTCGGGGTCCAGATCGTCGAGGGCCTCGTGGAGCCCACTCCAGGCATCCGCGGCCTCCAGGACGTACCGGTAGGCGTCGGCGGTGGTGGCGAATCCGTTGGGCACGAGCACGCCCTCGTCGGACAGCTCGCGGTACATCTCTCCGAGCGACGCGTTCTTGCCACCCACCAACGGAACGTCGTCGATGCCGACCTCTTCGAAGAAACGGATGTACTGACCTTGGCTCACGGGCTCCTTCCGTCGACGTCCCCAGCAGGTAGGGCGATGCTAGTCGAAGGCCGCCGCGGCCACAGGAGCTCAGGCCGCCGGCACGACGGCGGGCAGCCATTCGCCCACGGCGGCGGCAACCGCATCCCCGTTGGGCAGCGAATGGTTGCCCGGCACGCGGGCGACGGTACGGCCCGGGCCCGCGGTCGGCATCCCGAATGGATCGCTCTCTCCCTGGACCACCAGGACCGGAACCTCCACCGCGTCCAGCTCCGGCATGCGGCTCTTGGTCGGGTCGTCGCCCTTGCCGGGCGGGTGGACCGGAAAGGCCAGGCACAGGACCGCGATCGCGTCGACCTGCGCAGCCGTCCGGCAGGCCACGCGGGCGCCGGCGGACCGCCCACCGACGATCAGCGGCAGCCCCGCGAGCGCGTCGCTCCGCAGTTCATCGGCAACCGTCTTCCAGGCCGCATCGAGCTGCTTCGCGGGCGCCGGCGAGCGGCGGCCCGCGACCACGTAGGGCTGCTCGACGAGCGCGACCGCGATCCTGGCCTGGTTCGCCACCGCCGTGGCGGCGACGAGATCGGTCGTCCCGACGCCCCCGGCCGCGCCGTGGCCGAGCACCAGACCGGCCACCGGTTCTCTGACTGGTCGCAGATGAACCCGCGCGGGTCCGTGTGGTGTCTCGACCTCCTCGATGCGGCCGAGCTTAGCCCCCGAGCGGCCGACGCTGGTCGGCGGTGCCGCCAGGGCAGCCCGCAACGGGCGAGCTGCCCCAGGCGGCACCGGCTGGTCGGTGGATCAGGTCTCCCGCTCGAGGTCGGCGACCTCCTCGGCCTTCTCGTCGGCGCGCTCGTCCGCCCGCTCGAGCTCTTCCTTCTTCTCGCCCTTTGCCTCTTCCTTGCGGCCCTCACGACGCAGCGAACTGTCGCCCGTCACGTCCCCGGCCGCCTGCTTTGCCTTTCCGGTGATCTTGTCAGTGATACCCACTGTGACTGCTCCTTTCGAGCTGGTTGTCTCGCACGGGTACCCCGGCTCAACTGGCTCAACCGGCGGCGAGTCGCACTGTTCGTTCCTTGACCACCACGGTTTGAAAACAGGCGACACGGGGCACTCGCTCAATGGCGCGAGCCGCCCTCCAATCCGGCGGCGTGCGTCGATCGATCCAGACGCAGTACTCGCGACGACTCCAGAGCGGCCGGCGAGCACTCGGTCGAATAGCTCAAGAAGGAGGAGGCGTCGTGACAGTTGCCGGATGTGAAGCCTGCGGCCACACGGTGGAGTCCGCAGGGCAGCGAGGGTTCTTCGGCGAGCCGGCGGGGCCGTGCCCAAATTGCGGCGGGCTCTTGCTCTGGATGACTCTCGAGGACGGCGCCATGCTTCGCGAGGCCAACTCGCGCGACGCGTTGACCAGGGCGGTCGAGCGCGTACGCCAGGCCGCGAGCACCCTGGAGACGCTGCGGCGATCGGGACGAAGCCCGTCAGGCGGGATCACGGATTCGGATTGTCTGCACTGATCTCCGGATCCGGAGATCGGCGGGGCTCACGCCCGCGCAGCCTCATCGAGCTGCACGGGGTACCCGGCGCGCAACGCGGCGACGGTGGACGGCGGCGTGATGACGCTCGCGATCCCGTTCGCGGGCCGTGCCCGGCGCCCCCGGTATCCGGCGCGTGTCCACACGCTCAATTGGCCACCCACGACCACGGCCGGCGATTCGCCGAGCAGCACGAAGGCGCCGTCCGGGAGGTTGGCCCAGCGCAGCTCGTGAAGACGCCGCCGGTGGGTTCCGCGGTAGATCCGCTCGCCGTGGAGCTTCCGGTTCATCTCCTTTGCGGACGGCGGATCGACTCCCAGCGCATCGGCCCACGCTGCGCGATAGGCGTCGTAGCTGGAGCGCCTGCATTCGGCGCATGGACGATGTCCGGCGGCGAAGGACACGGCCTCGTCGTGGAAGAACAGGAACGTGTAACGATGCGGCTGCCATTGCCGCCGCCAGCGACCGCGGAACTCGAGCGCGCACGTGATCCAGAGGTCGCTCGCGTGGAACCGGACGATCTCCGTTCCGGAATGAAGGATGCCGCGGTTGCCCGTCCACGCACCGCGAAGGGGGAAGGCCTCGATCTCCCCCATCGGCGTCACGCGGTTGCGAGCGGGCATGCCCCAGACCCGTCAGCGTTGTAGAGCGCGACAACGGGCAGGTCGAAGTGCACTCATGATCGGATGTCGTAGCTGACGAGCGACCGGGGCGGCAGGGTCGCGGTGAAGGCGCTGTTCCTCACGGTAATTCGGGTCTGTGGGGAGAGCCGGTGGATGTGTCGGTCAGGTACGGGGTGACGTGCGATCCGCCGAGCCCGCGTAGCGAGAAGGTCGCGGCCTGGCGGCTGTGGGCGCTGTTTAGAACGACCACGGCGGTCGACCCGTCGCTGTTGCGCATCGCGCCGGGGCGGATGAAGCGGCTGTAGCTCGCGAACGCCCACAGTCGACCAGAGGGGGCGACGATGTTGCCCTTGACCTCAACCAGTCCCGTGTTGGGGCCGGTCAGGCCGCTCGTGCTCGCGCCCCACAGGTAGAGGAACGCACCCAGGTTCGCCGCGGTCAAGCCCTTGTGGATGTTCCGTGCCCACGTGAATCCTGACGAGGACGAGCCGTCGTCCCAGGCCGGGTCCCAAGGCTTGAAGCCGAACGGCGCCCACTCGGTCTCCCAGACCGGCTTGCTCCAGCCCTTCAGCGGCGAGTCGGGCGCCGCGTAGTAGCCGTGGCTGGTGAACAGCGCCGTTGCCTTGTTCGCTTGCTTGTCGGTCTCGATCGCGGCCGTGATCCGATTCGATTTGGGCAGCGAGAGCGGTCCGCTGCCCAAGCATGCATCTGGACCTCAGCTTGGGGTCCTCACCGTCGACCTCCCAATCGGCGGGCCAGGACTCGGGCGCGGGCGAGCCGAGCCGGGGGCGTCCGAGGTGACTCACGCGCGAGGAGCCGCAAGCCGCGCGGGTTCGAGCACTTCGAGAGATCGAAGCTTGACGGGTCCGCCGCCGTGTGGCCCCGCGTCACCTGGACCGCGTTCGAGTCGATCTCGATCCTCTCGATGAGATCAGGAACCCCGGGGATCGCGAGAATGAGCTCGAAGATCAGGCGCGTGAGCGGCACCCGGTCCGGGTAACGGCCGTCGGCGTTTGTTGCGCCAACTGGAGTGTGTGCCCAGGGCCAGTCCTCGATCACGTAGACCCCACCGGGACGCAGCAGCGGGAAGAGCACACTGAACGAGGCACGAGTTGCCTTATATAAATGCGAGCAATCATCGACGACGAGGTCGATCGGCTCATCGCCAAAGGCTTCCCCCACGATCTCCATGAGCCTGGCTTTGTCGGCCTGGTTCACGTCATAGTAGGGGCGCACCAGGTCGCTGAGCCCCCGGCGATCGAGGTAATCCGACAGCGTGCGGGGCTGTCGCGTACGGTTGTCAACCGCCACCAGCCGCTTCGGGCGTGCCAGCTCTGCAAACAGCGCTGCGCTGCCCCCGAGGAAGATCCCGAGCTCGAAGATCCGTTCAGGCTTCAGGCGCTCGAGGAGCTCCACGTATTGGTCAACTCGCCAGCGGGGCTTAAAGATGAAGAGGGAGCCGGCATCCACCGCCTCCTTGATGGCGGCCCCCATCTGACCAGGACCACTCCCGTCACCGGGCATCGCGCAGAAGGTCGTGTCTCCGAGCACGAAGTGCTGGTCGTCACGCCAGTCCAGCATCCGCGCGATCCTAGTCGACCAAGAGGTACCCGGCGAGGCACTCGCGCTGCGCTGGCGCGACGTCAACCTCAGCGCTCGCAAGCTGCGGTTCGTCGAGGCAAGACCGACGCGGGCGTGCGCGAGGTACACCTAAGCCCGACTCTGAAAGACGCGCTGTCCGCAATCGCTTCCTGGCGAGCGCGCGGTCGAGCATGAGAAAGCCCCGCATTAGCGGGGCTTTCCCTGAGAGCGGCTGATGTGTTGATAATCCACGCCAACTGGCTTCTTCATGCGGGTTGTCGTCGCCTTGCTACCAGCCGTGCTACCAGTTCTGCGGAGATCCTCCCCGCGCGCCACTAGTAGCCGAGGATGCCAAGCCCCTACTCCTCCTCCAGGAGCTCGGCGAAAGCCCCCAGCGCCTCCCCGCCGAAGTAGTGCGCGTGCGTCTCCTGGACCGTCTCGATCGAGTCCGCTCCGATCAGCACCACCTCATAGCCCGCGGCCTGAGGGAATCGGCGTTCATACTCCGCGTAAAGCTTCCTGGCTCCACGCGGGGTCAGAGCCTTGTCCTTGACCTCGCGGTCCAGATCTCGCCAATGATCGAGCTTCGACTCGCGCCAGTTGTAGACGAGGAGGAAGTTCCTGGCCGCCATGACTAGGTCGTTCCTGCGAGGTAGCCCTGAACCTGTCGCTGGAGCCGCCGGCAGCTTGCCCGATGCTTCCTGGACACAGTCCTGCCCAAGTCGAGTAGCCAGAACCCATCGGATGCCAGCCGGAAGTACTCCATGATCTCACCGGGCGCATCGCCATCCTTCACGTTGTGATCGGTTAGCGCCGTCACGCGCTCGACCGCCTCCGACCAGCGATGCTCACGCAGAGTTCGCAACTGGATCTCGATCAGGCAACCGTCCCGCTCGACGATCAGATGCAAGGCGCGATAGCGCGTCTGCGGCTTGCCCTCCTCACGATGGTCGTGCCGGTACCTCAGCGGCCAGCCTCTCTTAGCGGGCTTCACGATCCGTTGCTCAACACGATCGACGTCTTCCAGCGACGGAACCACCAATCGGCAGCCGCCAATGTCCTGCATTCGCGCAAGCTTCATCTTCTCCAGTCTGGCGAGCTTCTTGACTATCTGAGGCATTCGCTTCAAGCGATCGGCGACCGCGTGGCTAGGCGCTTCTGCCGCCGCGCGTTTCGTCACCTCGGCAGCCACCCACGCCATCGGCTCGGCATGAGCCTGGCGCCAAAGGTCCACGATGCCTGCCAGATCACCACTCCGCGGATCGGTGAGGTCGAGCACGCCGGCCCACTTGTCCGCGAGCGCACGGCCCGCGCGATTGACCATCGACTTGGAGATGTCGAACTCCTCCGTGGGCGGCGCCGATGGTTCCTCTCCCCCGAATCGCTCGCGCGTCCGTGACGGGCTCATTGGGCGACCATAACCCGCCGGACCAATAGCGCGGTCCCGATCCCCGCCGGGATAGCATCCGGCGCCAAGTGGACATCATCCCCGACAAGCGCAAGGTGGTCGGCCTAGTCGAGCAGGCTCACGAGGGCAAGATCTGTCTTCCGAACTTCCAGCGCGACTTCGTGTGGACGCGCGAGGAAGTAGCCGACCTCGTGCGGTCCATCGCCCGCGGCTATTTCATTGGATCGCTGCTCCTGCTGCGTTGCGACTCGAACAATCCGCCGTTCGCTCCTGTCTTCCTGCGAGGGTCGGAGCCTGCGAATCGTGAACCGGGTCCCGAACTACTCGTACTCGACGGCCAGCAGCGTCTTTCGTCTCTGGTCTATGCGCTCACCGCCCCCGACCTTTCTCTCAAAGACTCGAGCCAGCGACGATGGTTCTTCGTCAGCCTCGACGTGCTCCTGAATGAGCCGGACAGCGACGACGTGGTGTTCGATCGATCGAAGAGGGAGCTACGTGGCCTTGATTCCGCCGAGGGGCAGTACGAGCAACGGATGCTCCCGTGCACGGTCCTCTTGACGCAGCAAGGCTTCCTGCAGTGGCTCCACGGCTTCGAGGACTGGTTGCGGAGCACGGATCCGGACCAGCTCGAGCGCTATCGGGACGAATGGCGGGACGGCTGGACCAGTGCGGTAATCGCCTTTCAAACGTTCGAGGTTCCGCTCGTCGAACTGCCGCGAGTGGATGATTCAGATAGCGAGTCGATCGGGCGCGTCTGCGCGATCTTCGAAAAGCTGAACTCGACGGGCGTCGACCTTTCTGTTTACGACCTCCTGACCGCCCGTCTGTACCGGTCCAACATTCGGTTGCACGACCTTTGGGCCGAGGCGGTCCACGCCCATCCGCGCCTGCGGGAGTGGTCCAAGGGCAAGGCCGACCACCACAAGTTCGGCGTCCTGGTGCTTCGCACATTGGCGCTTCTTCGCGGGCTCGACCCGAAGCCGCGCATCTTGATCGACCTCTCGCCCGACAACTTCGATGAGGACTGGCGGCGAGCCGCGGCGGCGATGGAGCGCGCCCTGGAGTTGATCGAACTGGTCGGGCCCGACGGATTCGGGGTCTTCGCTGAGAAGTGGCTCCCTGGGTTCGGGCTTATTCCCATACTCGCCGCACTGCGATCCGAGATCGAGGAACAGCGACTCGGAGAGCAGGAGCGGGAGCAGCTGCGGCGCTGGTATTGGTGCAACGTCTTCCTGGAACGCTACTCCAGCGCGGTCGAGAGCAAGTCGCGAAAGGACTACCTCGAGATGACACGCCACTGGCTCGAGGACGGCCCTCAGCCCGAGCTATTCCGCGAGGCCGAAGACCTGATCGGCGCCCCCGGCTTCCGTATTCGTGATTCCGCGAGCTACGCCAGCGCTAGGTACAGCGGCGTCTTCTGTCTCCTGGCGCTCCGCAACGCTCGTGACTGGCGCCGCGGCGAAGACATTCGGCTGCAGGAGCTACAGGACCACCACATCTTCCCGAAGGCGTATCTGAAGCGCCACGAGATCACGAAGCGGGTAGACGTCAACACGATCGCAAATCGGACCCTGATCTCGAACGAAACGAACGGCAAGATCAAGGACAAGGCGCCCGCCGACTACATCAGCGACGACGACATCTTCCCGTCCGGCGCGAGCGCCGAGCTACTTGGGCCGCATTTCATCGACGAGCGAACCCTCCCGATCCTCCAGGCAGCCGCCGACGACACGCCCAACGACGACCTCGCGGGTCTGTATGAGCGGTTTGTCCAAGCCCGGCAGACCGCGATGATCGAGGAGATCAGGCTCGCTTGCGGGATCGCCGCGGCTCCTGTAGCCGCCGATGATCGCGCGGATGAGCCCGACGAGGCGGCCGCTGACGTGATCGCCGGGACTGCTCCCCCTGACGACGAGGAGGAGGAAGAGGAGGCACTCCTAGCCGTTGGAACTGACGGCGATCGAGCGGCGTCCTAGGCAGTCGCGACGAGGACCTCGGCGCCCTGCGTTTCGAACGAACTCGCCCGGGCCGGCCGCTTGCGGGGGAGCTTCGCATCTCGACCTCGCGGTCGTATATCGATCAGAAGCTCGAGGTCTAGGCCGGTGGCGAGGCGTGCAAGGGTGCCGAGGCTCGGGTTGTGGTCACCCGTCTCGATGCGGGCCACCTGCGACTGCTTCATCCTGAGCTGCTCGGCAAGGTCGCGCTGCGAGAGCGAGTGCAATGCCCGGTAGTGCGAGATCTCGAGCGCAATCCAACGCGCGAGGGCGGTGCGCTCCCACTGCTCGCGGAACTCCGGATCCTCCAGCTCCTGGGCGAGAACGTCGTCGTTTGAGATCAGCTGGTCCATGCAAACCTCCGTTTCATACGGATGATGATAACAAGTATGTGATCGGCACCCCGAGCGACTGTCTTGAACGCCCGATTCAATTCCGCTTCTTCGCGAGCGACTCTTCGAGGCTGCTCCGGCGTTTCTGCGCCTCACGGACCTGGCTGTCGTAGCCGCCTGAGTCGATCTCCGCTTCCGGGGCAACCGCGAGAATCACGAAGAACTCGCCGAAGCGCCGGTAGATCGGCCGCCAGCGACTCCGTCCCTGTCGCGGGCGGAGCTCCCGGAGTCCCTCGCCCGCTGCCCCCTTCACCCCGCTTTGGTGCGGCGCGCGCAGCGCCGGTCCGTCGACTTCAAGCTTCGCGATCGCATTCTGAATCGCGACCCGTTCGCTCACATCGGCAATCGCCTTGCGTTCCGCGTCAGCCTTCGCGTGCCACTTGACCTCGTAACCGGACGTCCGTTTCACCGCAGCCACTCGGACCGCCCGCCTCCCGGTCGTCGCGCGGCGACTCCCCCTCCCTTTTCTGTCCGGTCTGGCCATCTCCAGGTCCTCGAATGGCCGAAGGTCGCAGGGTCCCGATCAGGCTCGCTGCGTCGTTTCCAAGCCTGCCGATGCAGACGCGGTCGCGCGCTCCGGCAGCTCGAACGCTCGCAGCAAGCGCTGCCGCGCGGCGTCCTTCGAGGGATGGCCGTAACGCGCCATGACCAGCGCTCCCCCGTCCTCGTGGCCGAGCTGCACTGAAACGGCGAAGTGGTCAAGGCCGAGCTCGAGGAGCTGGGTCGCGCAGAAGTGGCGGAGATCGTGCCAGCGCATGTTCGGGAGTCCGGCGGCCTTGCGCTCCATGGGGAGCTGCGATGCGGCCCGCACCGTGCGCCACGCGTAGTGATGCGAGCCCTGCACAAGCGGGTTGCCCCGCGGCGAATGGAAGACGAAACCGTCGGGTCGTTGATCGACCTCATCGAGTACGCGGGCCGGCGGCAGGAACGCGATCTCGCGCTCCTTGCCGTTCTTCGGCTTGCCGATCTCGCCATCACGCTTGCGCGCGCCGCGAATTCGCACCGATTCCGAACCGACGTCCTCCCACCGCAGCGCATGCAGCTCGCCCGCCCGCAGGCCGGTCCACGCCGAGAACTGGATCATCGCCCGGAACTCCTGGCCGTAACCGCCGAGCACGGTGCACGCCTCCAGGAGTTGCCGGTACTCGTCGAGCGTCGGCGGGTGGATCTCCTGTATGCGCTCACTCGCCGGCAGCCGCAGATTCGAAAACGGGTTCTGCTCGACCAGCCCGACGTTCCTCGCGTCCCCGTACATGATCCCGACAATCCGCGAGATGTTCCGCGGCACCCCAAGGGCCCAGGTCCTCGCCGACAGCCGTTCGACGTCCTCGAGCGGAGTCGGGCCGAAGTCCTGAGCGAAGCGCTCGATCGCGTATGCGTAGTGACGGCGGGTCGACGCCGCCGGCCGCGGCCACTCCCGGAGCCAGCGTTCAGTGAAGCTTGCGCACGTCTCCTGAGTCCTCCCGCTCTCGATGCGTTCGCGGTGACGCCGCTCCGCCTCGCGGGCAGCGCTCTTGGTCTCCCAGGGGCCCCCCGGCACCCAACGCTGCTGGCCGCGCAGCTGGAACTTAGCCACCCAACCGCTGCCTCTCTTGAACACGCTCATGCCGCTGAATCGCTCCCCTTCGCAGGGAATCGAATCAATCGGGGAGGACGACTCGGGCGCGTCAGAAAAGCTTCGACCTCGCTCAGCCGATAGCGGTTCTGCCCGCCCACACGCATCGCCGGAAGGTGCAGCCGCTCGATCGTTCGACAAGAGCAGCGCAGCCGGTCGGCCAGCTCGCGCTTCGTCAGCCACGGTTCGGTGTCGTTTCGGCGCGTCACCGGCCCTCCCGCGACGTGCTTCGCTGGCGCCACCGCGCCGCTCGGCCTTCCGATGCCGTTGTGTTCGCCGCGAAAATCGCTGCCGACCGCATTGCCCTCTGCCCGATAAGTGGGAACCGGCCCGGATACGTCCAAGATCTGCCGCCGCCTGGGCGGCAGAACACCACGAGGGTTAGGAGCCAGCCGCTCCGCCGTAGGCCTTCTGGGCTTGAGCGCGATCGATCCGGAGCACGCTCGCGACGTCGTCCCACGACCCGCCGTGCTCGACCGCCGAGCGCGCCAGCCGCCCCGCGATCTGGTCGAGCTCATCGATCGAGGCCCTGGCCTCGGCGAGTGCGGCAATCGACTGCTCATCGGCCGGCGCCTCGGGCTCTACGCCTGTCACGGCTCGTCCGCCTCGTCGCTTCAGTTCCGCCTCGACTAGCTTCCCGAGGTAGGCGGAGACCGAGATCCCCCGCGCCAGCGCAGCCTGGCGAAAGGCGACCCAGCCCTCGTCGTCGATCGCGACCCGGGAGACCTGTCCTTGAGCAGGCACCTGTTGACAATCCTACATGTCACCCGAGGGTGATAATGTGCCCGGAGTGGTCTCGGTAGGGATGCGGACGCCTATTCGAGTGGCGATTCTGTGGTTTTCGAGGTGCCTGTCTTGATCTGAACTCGAATGGGCTCGCCTCTGGTCGTCCGGGGCGGCTGCGAGCAGGTCAGCGAACTCGAGTCCCTGTCACGCGAAAGCGACAGCTCGGAGAAGCAGCGGCAGAGTCAGCTCCTACCGCTGCTTCACGCTCCCACCGACTATTCCGCGTGGGGTCCCGAGGGCGAGCGGTAATTGCCTAAGTGGCGGGGCGCACGATTGCGGACAAGAATGTGATCGCTCCCTCCACCCGCTGCTTCAGCGCGCGAAGGGCGTTTAGGTCAAATACCCCGGCATCGCCGTGCGTGGCGTCGTTGAACACGCGGAACAGCTTCATCACATCGTCCACGTCCGTCTCCACGAAGTCGCGCAGGCTCTCGTGGTCAGCTCCGCTTTTGCTGAGGAGGTATCCGATCTTCGCCCGTCGGATCGGCCTGCCGTCGTCCAGCGTCTCGCAATCGGGTAGAGCTTCCAGCACGACGTCGTCTGCCGCCTCGACATCGATTACCCGGGTGAGGATTTCGCGCGAGCTCGTGCAGAAGTGACGGGCGGCGTCTGGGTTCCGCGAGTCCAGTGAGAACAAGGCCCCCCTGCCACCGCTTGTCGAGCTCCGGAGAGATGACGCGCAACTCGTCGGTGATGACCGTCTCCTCGCCCCGCAGGTCGGCTTCGTCGCCGAGTAGCGCGTTCGCGGCGGCGGCGCTGTTAGCCGTCTCGGCCTCGGCCAGATCGGCCAGCGCGACGCCGGACCCACTCCACGACTCGGACGCCACGTCAACGCGCTGGTAGGCCTCGTTCAACACTCGGACTGAAGCCTGGACTGGGACGGACTGAGCAGTCGAGGCCTGCCGCTCCAGGCGCTTCAGCTCGTTGATCAGGCGCTGGCGGTCCTGCCGCACCCGGGTGTTGTGCGCCTTCGCCTTGCGGTTGTAGGCGTCAATCTCTCGCTTCTGCTGGCGAACGGCCGCGTTGTGCTTATCGACGTCGCGGTTGTATTCGCGCTCGGCGCGCTTGAGCTCGCTGTTGTAGCGGCGCGCCTCCTGGTTGTAGCGGTCGATCGCCTGGCGCTGCTCGCGCTCGGCCTTGCGGATCATGCTCTGAAGCTGGGATGGAGTGACTCGTCGCGCCATTAGCAGTAATCCACCAGCATACGAAGCGGAGCGGCGGACCCGCGAAGCGCGGTACTGCTGCGTTGCGCCCAGGTGAGGGTGCCTGCCCCGGCACGCGAAAGTGGACGAGGACCGAGCGAATCCGATTACCCCGGATCGAGTGGTGGCAAGATAGGAAGCCGCCCCCGAATGTTCCTCTCCTCGTGACCTCTAGGCCGGCGATAGATTCTCGGCGTGTCCAGCTGGTTGAAACTCCTGGGGAAGGCGCCGGACCAGCTGGTGCCTGACCGCTGGGCGTTCGACCGCCCCGATCTTCTCGAGCGCGTCCGGTTTGGCGATGCGCACAAGCCGACGGACATCGGCAAGGGTGACGAGCTTGTCTACTACGGCGTCGGCTGGCAGCGGATCTTCGCGATCGCGGTGGTGACCTCCGAGGAGCCATACGAAACGACCCTGACGACGCGGTGGGAGCAGGACTGGCCCTGGGTCCTCGACGTCCGCGTCACAGCGAAGAAGCGCAAGATCAGCGAGGCCCCGAGCGTGATGGAGCTCGGCACCACCCCGGATCTGCGCCACGAGGGCTACGTCCCGCTGACAGCCGCGCAGCTTTCGAAGGCGAAGTCCGTCATCGCGGCCAACTAGGCATATCCGTCGAGCGCGACGCCCTGAACTTCTCCCAGCCTTGCGAGGGCGTCCCACCGGAGGCGAGATCCGCCTCTTTCACTGGGGCCGGGCAATCGCGAGCGATCGGCCGGTGCCCCGAGCAGTCAGTCGCCGGCCGCCACCCCGTCGTCGGCGCGCACAGAACCGAGGAACGCCACCAGCGCGTCGCGAACTGCTCGCACGGGGTCTGCCGGATCGAGCTTGTCGAGGTCGAGCGCGCCGACGGCATCGACGATCTGCTCAAGATTTGAGCGCCCCTTCTTCTCAAGCCTGAGCGCGTGCTCGATGTCCTCCTCGAACAGGAAGAGCCGCTCGCCCGCTGCCGCCCTGACCTTCTCAACGTTCTTGCTCACCTCGGGCTTCCTCTTCGCCTTGGTTGCGTCGCCGTCACTCACAACGAAAAGGTCGATGTCCAAGGCGTCGAGCAACCGGATGTAGTCGGGCAGGTTCTCGCGCCCGCCGCAGTCGAGCACGCTTACGCTGCGCGCATCAAGGTCGACGCCGGACTTTTCGAGGAGCACACGAACCGCTGCGACGTCATCTTGTCCCTCGCAGAGAATCACGTTCGTCGCAAACAGACACTCCGCGTTGCCGCCGCGGCGTAGCTTCTGAGCGACCGCCTCATAGGAGAACTCAAGCGTCTCCTCGCACCGGAACCATCTGGTCGTCCCAGCGTCCTTTGCGAGGCGGAGGATCGTTGTGTACTCGGTAAGCGGCGCGAACGCTGGATCGTGTGTGGTTACGAAAACGTCGTGGCCGGCCGCGGCGAGATCGCCGAGAACGGTGCGCAGGTGCCGACGCAGATGCGGATTGAGGTAGGCCTCGGGCTCCTCTACGAGGAACACTGCCTTGCGCTCGTCGGTTGCCAACTCGGCATAGGTGCGTAGGACCGCGAGGCGCAGGAGGCTCTGATAGCCGGAGCCAAGTTGCCCGACAGGGACAATGGGGCCGTCAGCCTCATCCTGGACCTGGAGTCGCAGGGCGTCGGCGAGCAGGTCCTCGGCGGTCGGAAGGGCAACCTTGATCACCGCACCACCCGCTTCCGGGCCGAGCAAAGCTCCAAGGTTCCGCGATAAGGCAGCCTCGATCTCAGCGAGCTTCGGCGTCAACAGGATCTCGCGGAGCCGGTTCGTCGACCGCTCGAACGCTTCTACGCTCGCCATCTCATGCTCTCCCGATTCGGTCTGGTACCGATAGACGTTCTCGGCGGAGCGGAAATCCTCACGGTAGAGATTGAGCAAGCGCGCAAGCAGCCCGAAGCCGGTCGTGTCGAACGCCCGGTACATCGTTGGATCGAGGTCGTGGACTGGGCCGAGTTGCGCGATCACCCGCCGCGCCTGAACGGGAAGCCGGCGAAGCCGCTCGACGTCCACCTCATCAGTACCGCCCTTCGCCGCTCTCACGGGCGGGTTGTAGATCTTGCCCTTGGTATCGAGGCAGTAATGATCGGCTTTCAGCTGGCCTCGATCCGGAGCCCTGCTGCTCTGCCAGATACGGAAGTAGAAGGCCGCAATCCCGTCCTCGCCAAAGATGTTCTCGCGCCGGAGCGGCTCGCTCAGGTGCAGTTCGAGCCGCAGTTCTTGGGTGACATCGAGTCGGTAGAAGTCGCCCGAATGCGGCTGGTACCGCCTCCTTCCGCCCAGCACGAGGCGCAGGGCTTCGATCAGGTTCGACTTCCCAGCGTTGTTTGCACCGACGACAGCGAGCAGATTCCCGGTCTGGGGCAGCTCGATCACCGTCTTGCCGGGGCCGAAGCTGCGGAAGTTTGTGAGCTCGAAACGTGAGAACCGCATATCGGGCAGATTGACGCAGGGCTCGGCTGCTACCAGTTCCGGCCCCTGCGACCACTCCCTCCGCTACCAGTTTGCTACGAGTCGCCTCCGAAAACGGGTCAAACGGGGCTGGGTAGGGTGGGGTGGTTGGCTGGCCGCAAACGGCTCCCCGCCTACGAAAAGAGCGCCCCCGTCGCGATCTGACGCGAACTGCCGGAGGCGCTCAACGAAAGCGGCTGATGGGATTCGAACCCACGACCTTCTGCATGGCAAGCAGACGCTCTAGCCAGCTGAGCTACAGCCGCGCGAACGGGGATTCTAGCCGTGGGCGGACCGGCTGCCGGCGCCGCTGCTAGGCGCCGGCGAGCTTCGCGTCCAGGGAGATGTCGATCCCGGCGAGGGCCCTCGACACCGCGCAGCCGGCCTTGGCGGCCTCCGCCTGTCGCTGGAACTCGTCGGCGTCGAGGCCCGGGACCTCGCCCTCCGTCTCGAGCTCGATCCGCGTGATCGTCGGCCCGCTCTCCGTTGGCTCCAGGGTGACGCGGGCGTTCGTCTCGACCCGAGTCGCCTCGTGCCCCGCCTCGGCGAGCGCGTGGGCGAGGGCCATCGAGAAGCACCCGGCGTGAGCCGCGCCGATCAGCTCCTCGGGGTTCGTCCCCGTTCCCTCCTCGAAGCGCGAGGAGTAGGAGTACTGGCCCTCGAAGGCGCCGCTCCCGAGGGCCATCGTCCCGCTGCCGTCCTGAAGGGCGCCCTTCCACCGTGCGTTTGCCGTGCGAACGGCCATCTGTGCCTCCTCTAGTCGTTTGCATCCAGCGCCTCGTTGACGAGGCGGTCCGCATGCTCATTCTCCTCTCTGGGAACGTTGCGGATCGACCAGCGGTCGAAGTCCGCGAGGGCCGCCACAACGCGCGCCCGAAGCTGACGCAGGGTCGCGTCCTTCACCCGGTACTCCCCGCGGACCTGCTTGACGATCAGCTCCGAGTCGCCCACGAGCTCCAGCTCCTTCGCGCCCAGCGCGCGCCCGCGCTCGATGCCCAGGAGGAGCGCCCGATACTCGGCCACGTTGTTCGTCGCCCGGCCGATCGTCTCGGATCGCTCCTCGAGGACGGCGCCGTCCGGGTCGGCGAGCACGGCCGCGACCGCCGCGGGGCCCGGGTTGCCGCGCGCGCCACCGTCGACGTGGACGACCAGGCGCTCGCTCAAGCTTCGGTTGCCGCCTGCTCCGGCTGCTCGGTTGCGGAGCGGAGGCGGAGCGTCCCGTCCTCGTCGACGGCGGCGTTCCAGGCCCGCGCCTTCTCGTCGAGCTCCGAGAGCTCGGCGCCCTTGGCGACCTCGCGAACCGGCTCGCCATCGTCGCCGTCCCCGTCGGCTCCGACCTCCCACTGGTACCAGGAGAGCTCCCAGGCAACCGTCACCAGGGCGAGCTGGCGCCGCTGATCTGGCCTCACGGCTGCATTCGGCTCTCCGAGCGATCGGATCAGCCCGGCGACCTTGCGGCGCTCCTCGCTGGAGTTGAAGCGCTCGACGGCGCGGCGCATGAGAGCCTCGGGCCCCCGCTTCGCCTTGCGGGTCGTGCTCCGACCGCCGCCGGCGCCGGTGTCGCTCTTCGCAGCCGCCCGCGACCGGCTCTGCCGCTTCGCTCTCGGCTTGGCGGGCTTTCGCCCTCGCGGCGGCTTCTCGGACCCCTCGGCGGACCCGGCCTCCGCCTCCGCCTCGGGAGCCTGCTCGGGCTCGCGCGGCGGAGCCTCCTCCGGGGCGGCGTCGGGCTCCGCGACCGGCTCGGGCTGCGCCTCATCCGGCGGGGGCGGCCAGGGCTCCCGGTCGGGCTGCCCCATGGCGGCGTCGAAGTCGTCCCATGCCGGCTCGGAACGTCCGGCCGGCGAATCGGTGTCGCGGGCGGTGCCTCCCCGGCGTCCACGACCAGCCCGAGCCCGCGCCGCCGCTCCCTTCAGTCGCTGCCCGAGGGCGAGGCCCCGAGACCGCTTGGGCGCCTCCTCGGCGACGGTGTGGGCCATCGAGACCGGAATCCACCCGGACGACTCCGCGCGCAAGCGGCATAGCGAGCAGACGCGGATCCGCTGGCGCGAGTCCGTCAGGTACTCGTGGACCTGCTCGCCCTTGAGGATCGTCCGCCCGCAGACGTCGCAGGCGGGAAATGGGTCGTGCGCGTCCGCCACGACCCCAACGTAGCAACGGCGCTTCAGGCAGCCGTCTTCTCGCCCGCCTCCTGGGCCTCCGCGACCACCTTCTGAGCGATGTGGCCGGGGACCTCCTCGTAGCGCTCGAACTCCATCGAGTAGTCCCCCCTGCCGCCGGTCATTGCGCGCAGATCCGTCGCGTAGTCCAGGACCTCGGCCATCGGCACCTCGGCCTTGATCTCGGTCATCGCGCCCTTCGGCTCGACCCCCAGCGGGCGCCCGCGCCGGGAGTTGAGGTCGCCGACCACGTCGCCCACGTTCTCCTCGGGGACGGTGATGGTCACGCGCACGATCGGCTCGAGCAGATACGGGTCCGCCTCCGCGGCGGCCTGCTTGAAGGCCATCGAGCCGGCGATCTTGAACGCCATCTCCGATGAGTCCACCGAGTGGTGCTGCCCGTCGAAGAGGCGGACGCGCAGGTCCTTGATGGGATACCCCGCGAGGACCCCCTGCTGCATCGCCTCCGAGATCCCCTTCTCGACCGCGGGGATGAAACCGCCGGGGATGACGCCCCCCTTGATCGCGTTCACGAACTCGAACCCGGTGCCGGTCTCGACCGGCTCGATCTCGATGTGACAGTCGCCGAACTGGCCCCGCCCGCCCGTCTGCTTCTTGTAGCGGCCGTGCGCCTTGGCCGGCTTGCGGATCGTCTCCAGGTAGGGGACGCGCGGCGGGTGAAGCTCGATCTCGGCGCCGTAGCGGCGCTTCATCCGGTCGGTGATGACCTCGACGTGGACCTGCGTGAGCCCGGCGATGATCTGCTCGCCGGTGTCCGGGTCGCGGTGGACGTCGAGGGTCGGGTCCTCCTCCTCCAGGCGCCGCAGCGCGCTCGCCGCCTTCTCCTCGTCGCCCTTCGACTTGGGCTCGAACGCAAACGCCATCACCGGCGAGGGCAGGTCGAGCGGCGGGAACGACACCGCTGCGTCCTTGGCCGCGAGGACGTCGCCGGCCTGCGTGTCGCGCAGCTTGGCCACGGCGCCGATGTCGCCGGGGCCGAGCTCGTCGATCGTCTTGGTCTCCTTGCCGAGGGGCGCCGCCAGCTGGCCGATCCGCTCCTTGGCCTGGCGCGTGACGTTGAAGACCTGCGAGTCGGAGCTCAGGGAGCCCGAGTAGACGCGCAGCATGTTGATGCGGCCGGTGTACGGATCGGCGGTGGTCTTGAACACGTAGGCGACCGGATCGCCGTCCTCGGCGGGCTCGACTTCGATCTCGTTGCCGTCGCCGTCGAGCGCCCTGATGCCGCCGCGCATCTGCGGCGAGGGCACGTCCTCGACGAACGCCTCGAGCAGGCGGTTGGTCCCCAGATTCTGGGTCGCCACCCCGCACGTGACCGGGAACAGGTGGCCCTCGGTCACGCCCCTCTTCAGGGCGGTGACGATCTCCGAATGCGAGATCTCCTCGCCCTCGAGGTAGCGCTCCATGAGCTCGTCGGAGTTCTCCGCGACCTCGTCCATGAGCTTCTCGCGGTACTCCTCGGCCTGCGTCCGCAGGTCGTCGGGGATCTCCCCCTCGGTCGCATTGCCGCGCCCGGTGCCCTCGTAGGTGAACGCCTTCATGTCGATCAGGTCGATGACGCCGCGCACCTCGTGCTCGGACCCGATCGGGATCTCGGTCGCCACCGCGTGGGCTCCGAAGGCCTCCTTGAGCGAGTCGAGCGACCGGAAGAAGTCTGCCCGTTCGCGGTCGAGCATGTTCACGAAGACGAGCCGCGCGAGGCCCTCCTCGTCCGCGCGCTGCCAGAGCCGCTCGGTATGGACCTCGACCCCCATCACCGCGTTGACGACGACGACCGCCGCATCGACGACCCGCAGCGCGCCCAGGGCCTCGGCCACGAACGACTGCTCGCCGGGCGTGTCGATCAGGTTGATCTTGCGGTCCGAGTAGTCGAACGACGCCACGCTCGCGCCGATCGACATCGAGCGCTCCTGCTCGTCGGGCTCGAAGTCGAAGACCGTGGAGCCGTCGTCGACCTGCCCCAGCCGGTTGACAACCCCGGCCTCGAACAGGAGCGCCTCGCAGAGACTGGTCTTTCCACTCCCCCGATGGCCAATCAGCGCGACATTGCGGATCCGATCCGCGGCCTTGTGCCCCACGGGCGCAATATATGTCCTACGGGCGAGTGGCGAACCGCGAGCGCAGCGCCAGCACCGCCTTGGTGTGGAGCTGAGAGACGCGTGACTCGGTCACGCCGAGCACCTCGCCGATCTCGCGGAGGGTGAGGTTCTCGTAGTAGTAGAGCGCCACCACGAGCCGCTCGCGCTCCGGCAGCGACTCGATCGCGTCCGCCAGCCGGTCCTTGAGCTCCGACGCATGCGCCTCGGTCTCGGGATCGACCGCGTTGGGGTCGTGGATCGTGTCGAGCACCGAGATCGCGCCCCCACTGCCCTCCGGGTCCGCGAACGTCCACAGGTCGTCAAGCGCCAGCACCGACGAGTTCGCGATCTCGAGCAGCGAGTTGTTGAACTCGTCGACCTCGATGTGGAGCTTCGCCGCCATCTCGCCGTCGGTGGGGGCCCGCTGCAGCTCCGCCTCCAGCTCGGCGTGCGCCTTCTCGACGTCGCGGGCCCGGGCGCGAACCGAGCGCGGCACCCAGTCGAGCGAACGCAGCTCGTCGATGATCGCCCCTTTGACCCGGGCCACCGCGAAGGTCTCGAACTTGATCTCGCGGTCCGGATCGAAGCGCTCGATCGCGCCGATCAGCCCGAGCAGGCCGTAGGAGATCAGGTCGGACTCCTCGACGTGGGACGGGAGCCCGGACGCCATCCGGCCGGCGATGAACTTGACGAGGGGCGAGTAGGCGACGACGAGACGCTCCCGTGCGCGCTCGTCCCCGTCCTCCTTGTAACGCTGCCAGAGCTCCCGGAGTTCGACAGCTTTGACGTTTGTCTCCATCGGCTCCCCTGTGAAACCTATCCGCCGCGGCCTAGGCCCGTGGATGAGAACGTGCGTACTCGCGGCTCAGGCGTCCCGGCTCCACGCGCGTGTAGACCTGCGTGGTTGAGACGCTCGCATGGCCCAAAAGTTCCTGGATTGAGCGTAAATCCGCGCCGCCCTCGAGCAGATGGGTCGCGAACGAGTGGCGCAGCGTGTGCGGCGATACGTGGCCCGCGACCGCCGCCTCGCGAACCCAGCGGTCGAGCCGCCTGCGCACGTCGGACGGCGACAGCCTCCTGCCGCGTCGCGACAGGAACAGGGCGGGCTCGGCGCGATCGTTGGCGAGCGCGGGCCGCGCCTGGCGCAGATACCGGTCCAGGGCGCGCTGAGCGGGCTCCCCCATCGGCACGATCCTCGTCTTCGACCCCTTGCCGGTGACCCGGAGCGCCTCCGAGTCGAAGTCGGCCGCGTCGGTGTCGAGGTTGACGATCTCCTCCGCGCGCAGGCCGCAGGCGTATGTGACCTCGAGCATCGCGCGGTCACGCACCTCCAGCGGCCCGGAGGCGGGGATCCGGTCCAGGAGCCGGCCGATCTCGTCGGGCCCCAGCACGCGCGGCAGGCGCGATGCCTTCTTCGGCATCGGGAGCAGCTCCGCGGGGTTCTGCTGCGTGGCGCCGGTCCGCGTGAGGTGGTCGTGGAAGCTCCGCACCGCCGCGAGCTTCCGCGAGACGCTGGCCCGCGCGAGCCCGCGCTCGGACAGAGCGGCCGCATAGCTGCGCAGGTCGCGGTACACGAGCGTGCCCGGCTCCCTGCTCTGTCGCGTGGCCCACTCGGCGAGCTCCGCCAGGTCGCCGCCGTAGGCGCGCAGAGTGTGGCGCGACGAACCTCGCCGCTCGAGCTCGCGCCGGAAGTCGAGGAGAGCCGCCTCCCACGCCGGGCTCGCGGCCGGCTCAGCCGTCTCGTCGCTCATGCCGGGGAGCTTCGCCGTCATGCCCGCCACGCCTGCCGGTGCAGGCTGGGGTGCGTGGTCAGTTCCCGATGTAGATCGGGGTCCCAAGCGGGACCTGGTCATAGAGCTCGATCACGTCGGGAATCGCCATCCGCACGCAACCGTGCGAGGCCGCCGTCCCCAGCGAGGAGACCTCGTCCGTCCCGTGGATGCCGGCGCCGTTGAAGAAGCCCATCCAGCGGGCCTTGATCGGATCCTCCGGCCCCGGCGGGATGACCTTCCCGGCGAGGCTTCCGGCCCATGCCGAATCGGGCACGTGCCAGGAGGGGTTGACCTGCTTGTCGTCGATCGTGTAGACGCCGGCGGGCGTCTCCAGGCCCTGCTGGCCGACGGCGATGGTGTACGTCTTGGCGAGCTTCAGGTTCTTCCACAGCCGCAGCTGGAAGTTGCCGCGGTCGATGGTGAGGTAGACCGGGTACTTGGAGGCGAGCTGATCGGTCGTGACCTGCGGCTTCGTCTTCTCCACCGGCGCCTTCACGGTCCGGTCGTGCTGGCTCTCGATTGCGCCGCGGAGCTCAGTGGTCAGCTTGTCGCTCACGAGCGCGACCCCGTCCTTCCCCGGCACCGCGTTGAGCGAAGCAGGCGAGGGACTCACGGTCGCGTCGGTGGCCGGGGCGTTGACGTCGCTTGACACCTTCTTGACGAAGTCGTCGAGCGCCTTGGACGAGTAGGTGATGTGCGGGGTCATCTCGCGATCGACGGAGCCGCCGGTCGTATAGCGCCACACCCGCGAGGGGAAGCTCCCGTGGTGGCTCGCCCGCAGCGCCGCGTTGACCATGCCGTTGATGTCGGCGCGCACCTGGAGCTGATCCGGGTTGAGGACGTACTTCGTCCCGCCGTAGGTCACCGTCACCGGCTTGTCGAGCGGCTTGACCAGCTTCGCCTGGAGCTTGGACTTGGCCTGGTCGGAAGACATGCCGCCGACGTTCAGCCCGCCGATCCGGATGCCGTCGGCGATCTTGCCCGAGTTCGCGCGATCGATCGCGTAGGCGGCTACGGCCACCGCGATGAAGATCCCCACTACGGAGGCGAGAGCTATCTGTGCTCTACGTCCCAAAGAACTGACCCCGGATCAGTCTAGGGGGCCGATCAGCGCGGGCCGGCTCGAAACAGACGTCGCAAGCAGGCTTGCGTCAGGGATCACACAACGCACGGCGGCTTCGCCGCCTAACGGCACCTGCTGCTGCGGCGACAAAGTCGCCGCCTTGAATACGCGTCAGAAGCCGAGCGGCTCGCGGTCGGCGGCCACGCCGCCTCGCTCGCCCGGGTGCTCGCGCCGCACGTTCGGGCTCCAGCGCAGGAACTCCTCGACCTCGCGCTCGTACGTGTACTCCTGCTCGGTGCCGCGCATGACGGGGGCCAGTCGCAGGTGCTCGGACAGCTTGATCACGGCCTCCCGGCTCGTGTATCCGTAGTCGAACCCTGTGGCCTTGAAGAGCCGGTTGTCGACGCCGCGGCCGAACCGCAGCTGGTTGACGACCTCGACCGGGATCCGGAAGCCCAGACGTCGCAGCGAGCTCGTCGCGACCCCCGTTCCCCAGGGCGGGAGGACCGGCGCGGCAACCTTGCCCACCAGGTCGATGATCTCCGACAGAGCCAGCACGCCGTCGGCCGCGACGTTGTAGACGCCCGGCGTGAGGTGGAAGGCGACGTGCTCGAGCGCGTGGACGACGTCGTCCTCGTGGACGAATTGAAGCCGCGGGTCGAAGCCCAGCACCATGGGGACCATGGGTAGCCGAAACATCCGTGTGAACGCCGTCTCGACGTCCGGTCCGAGGACGTTCGCGCAGCGCAGGATGGTGGTCGTCACGTCCGGGTTTCGCTGCGCGTACTCGCTGACCGCCTGCTCGGCCTCGACGATGTCGCGCTCGAGCCCGGTCCGCGGCGGGTGCGGGCGCCCCATCTCCTCGGTGAAGAACGCCGGGTCGTCCTGCTCGGCACCGTAGTAGTGGGTGGAGCTCTTGAACACGAACTTCCGGACGGGCGAGTCTGAGCCCGTGCAGGCCGCGAGGATGTTCATCGTCCCGATCACGTTGTTCTCGTGCGCGAGACGCGGCGGCGCCATGAGCGAGTTGACCACCAGGCGCGTGTCGATCACGGTGTCGATCTCCGCAGCCCGGACGATGCGCTCCAGGAGCGAGTGCTGGTTCGAGACCTTCACGTACTCCGTGCGCTCGAGCTCGCGGTTGGGGGCCTCGCTGTCGACGCCGATGATGGCGTCGATGTGCTCGAAGCTCTCGAGGGCCTGCGCCAGCCGCCCGCCCCAGTACGTGGACAGGCCGGTAACCAGCACGCGGCGGGTTTCGGTGTCCAGCGGCGCCTCCACTGACGTCATCCCAACCAAACGGACTTCCTCTTGGCGAGCATCTCGTGCAGGTTCTCCTGGATCTGCGCCCTGATCTCCTGCGCGAGCGTCTGGACGAGCGCCTTGTCCTCCGCAGCCTCCGCCCCACCGAGCTCGACGGTGTCGATGGGCTCCAGGAAGCGGATCTTGAACTTCGCGGGCAGGTAGCCGAGCATTCCGAATGGCCCCAACCACGGGAAGGTGGGCGTGATCGGGAAGTAGATGAGCCCCGTCAGCTTTCGCAGGACGTCCACGTGGCCGAAGATCGGCGCCGACTCCTCGGCGCCGACGACACAGGTCGGCACGATCTGCGCCTCGGCGCGCATCGCCGCCTCGACGAAGCCGCCGCGGCCGAACCGGCGCAGCCGGTAGCGGTCTCGGTAGAGCTTCTCGGTCCCCTTGCGGCCCTCGGGGAACACCAGCACCAGCTGGCGCTCGTCGTAGAGGAGCCGGTGGACGTTCGCCGGGTGCGCGGCGACGCCGCCGACCTTCGGGATCAGCATCGAGAACCCGGGATAGCCCTTGAAGAAGTGCTCGACGGTGAGGTAGAGCGGCCGCGGGTGCGGGTGCTCCTCGCGGATCGCCTTGCCGATCATCGCGGCGTCCGGCGGCAGCGCGCCCGCGTGGTTGGAGACGAGGAGGGCACCGGTGTCGGAGGGCACGTTGTGGACGCCCTCGACCTCGGTCCGGAACCAGTAGCGGTAGAAGAACTCGATCAGGGTCGCGTCCATGAAGCCCTCGACCCTCTCCGAACGACCCCAATCGTTCAGGCGGCGCTCGGGCTCGATCGCTGGCAGCAGCTCGCGCATGACCTCCGCGGGCCGGCGCTCGGGCAGCTGCTGCCCCGCGCCAGCCTCGCCGGCGTCCTCGGCCGGAACCGCGTGGTCGGTCAGGGAGGTGCGTTGCTCGTCAGCCATCGGCGTCGCATTGTGGCAGCCCTGCGCCACTCGCCCCGCGGCCAATATGTTTTGCCTGCATGCGCTCCAAGGACCAGGTGAGACGCGCCGTCTGGCGGGCCATGGAACGCGAGGGGGTCTCGCGGTTTCCGGGTGCCGAGGGGCGCGTTCCCAACTTCGCAGGCGCCAAGCTGGCGGCCGAGAAGCTCGCCCAGCACCGCCTGTGGAAGCGCGCCCAGGTGATCAAAACCAACCCCGATTCCCCGCAGACCCACGCCAGGCGCCTGGCGCTCGAGCAGGGCAAGAAGCTCGTGATGGCGGTCCCGCGGCTGCGCGACCAGCACCCGTTCCGGCTGCTCGACCCCAAGCGGCTGTCGAAGGCCGCCGTGCGAGAGGCGGCCACGATCAAGGGCGCCCTGCGACACGGCAAGGTGGTCGCCCTGGAGGAGATCCCCGAGATCGACTTCGTGCTCTGCGGCTCGGTCGCGGTCAACCTCAGCGGCGCACGGGTCGGCAAGGGCGGCGGCTTCTCCGACCTCGAGTACGGCCTCCTGATCGAGGAGGGCAAGATCGACACCCACACCTTCGTGGCGACGACCGTCCACCCGATCCAAATCCTGCGCGAGCACCTGATGATGACCGCCCACGACCTGCCGGTCGACCTGATCGTCACCCCGCGCGCGGCAATCGACGTCGAGCGCGTCTACAACCGCCCGCGCGGCGTCCTCTGGGACCACCTCCAGCCACCGCAGATCCACGAGATCCCGGTCCTGGAGCGGATGGGGTACGCGTGACGGCTTCCCAGCACGCCGAGGAGCGCACCAGCCTCACCACCCAGCTCCTCGAGGAGTTCTTCCCCTTCACGCCGCCTCGGGCCGAGCTTCCCGACCCCACGCCCGCGGAGGGCCCGGACCCCTATGGCGACCCCGATCCCGAGTGGCTTCGGATCGACTGGCGCGAGCACCTGCACCGGATCGACGTCGGCGGCGCCCGGAACGTCAACTACGTCGAGATGGGACCGGAGTCCGGAAAGGCGCTCCTGCTGGTCCACGGACTCTCGGGCTCGTGGCCGAACTGGCTCGAGAACATCCCCTATTTCGCGCGTGAGCACCGCGTCATCGCACTGGATCTGCCCGGGTTCGGCGACAGCCCGATGCCGGACTGGGAGCTCTCGGTCGAGGCCTTCGGCCGGTTCATCTTCGACTTCTGCGACGCCCTCGGCGTGAAGAGCGCGACGATCGTCGGCAACTCGATGGGCGGCTTCATCGCGGCCGAGACGGCGGTCCAGGAGCCGGGGCGGTTCGAGAAGCTCGTGCTCGTCTCCGCGGCGGGCATCTCCCATGTCCGCATGCGCCGCCAGCCCGCCGAGGTGGCGGCGCGGATGGGGATCGCCACGGCGCCTCTGCTGCTGCGGCTCGTCGATAACGGAATCCGACGGCCCGGCCTTCGGCGCGCGCTGTTCGGAGGCCTCTTCTACTCGCCGAACCGCCTCCCGGCAGAGCTCCTGTGGGAATGCTTCCAGCACGGCAACGGCCGTCCCGGCGTGCTGCCGGCCGTCCGCGGCCTGGTCGGCTACGACATCCTCGACCGCCTCGAGGAAGTCGAGGTCCCGACGCTGATCGTCTGGGGGCGCAACGACCACGTCGTGCCGCCCAACGACGCCATCGGCTACGGGCGTCGCCTCCGCAACTCCCGCACCGTGATCTTCGACAAGACCGGGCACCTCCCCATGGCCGAGCGCCCGGTGCGCTTCAACCGCGTGCTGGAGACGTTCCTGAACGAGGACTAGCGGCCCGCGTCAGCCGGTGATCGCGCCCTCGGATGCCGAGCTCACGCTGCGCGCGTACTTGGCCATTACGCCGCTGGAGTAGTGCGGCTCGGGCGGCTCGTATTCGGCCACCCGTCGAGCGATCTCGTCGTCGGTGAGGTCGACGTCGAGCCGCCTCGCCTCCACGTCGAAGGTGATCTGGTCGCCCTCCCTCACGGCGGCGATGGGTCCTCCGCGGACCGCCTCCGGCGCCACGTGACCTGCCATCAGCCCGTGAGTTGCGCCGGAGAAGCGCCCGTCGGTGAGCAGCGCCACCTCTTCGCCGAGCCCCTCGCCGACGATCGCGGCGGTCACGTGGAGCATCTCGCGCATCCCTGGGCCGCCCGAGGGCCCCTCGTTGCGGATCACGATGATGTCCCCGGCCCTCAGGCTCTGCTGGGCGACGGCGTCGAACGCCTCCTCCTCGGACTCGAAGACGCGAGCCGGCCCTGACTGCTTCAGCCGTTCGGTCCCGGCGAGCTTCACCACACAGCCGTCGGGCGCGAGGTTCCCGCGCAGGATCGCGAAGCCGCCGTGCGGCTTGATCGGGTCGCTCGCCTCGCGCACGACGACCTGGCCCGGGGTCTCCTCGGTGTCCGTCGCCTCCTCGCCGATCGTGCGGCCGGTCACCGTGAGCGCACCGGCGTGCAGGACGCCCGCATCGGCAAGGCGCTTGACGATCACGCCCACCCCGCCGGCCTTGTAGAGGTCCGTGGCCACGAAGCGGCCGCCGGGCTTGAGGTCGGCCACCAGCGGGGTCTGGCGGGAGATGCGCTCGAAGTCGTCGATGTCCATGTCGACGCCGGCCTCCCGCGCGACCGCGAGCAGGTGGAGCACCCCGTTGGTCGAGCCGCCGGACGCGCACACGGTCGCGACGGCGTTCTCGATCGACTGTGCGGTGATCACCTTGTCGGGCGTCAGATCCTCCTTCAGGGCCCTGACGGCCAGCCTGCCCGCCTCGCGGGCGACCTCGGCCTTGTCGCCGTTCATCGCCGGAACCATCGCCGAGCCCATCGGCGAGATGCCCATCGCCTCGAACGCGCAGGCCATCGTGTTGGCGGTGAACTGGCCGCCGCACGCGCCAGCCCCGGGGCTGGCGCAGCCCTCGAGCTCCAGCAGGTCATCGTCGGAGAGGTTGCCCGCGGCGTGAGCGCCGATCGCCTCGAAGACGTCCTGGATCGTCACGTCCTTCCCGTGCCAGTGGCCCGGCGCAATCGAGCCGCCGTAGAGCATCACCGCGGGCACGTTCAGGCGGGCGAGCGCCATCACCGCACCCGGGATGGTCTTGTCGCACCCGGACATCGCGACGACCGCGTCGAACTGGTAGCCGCGCACCGTCAGCTCGATCGAGTCGGCGATCACCTCGCGACTGACGAGCGAGGTCTTCATCCCCTCCGTCCCCATCGTGATGCCGTCGGAGATCGCGATCGAGTTGAACTCCATCGGCGTGCCGCCCGCCTCGCGGACCCCCTCCTTCACCGCCTCGGCCAGCTCGCGCAGGTGGAAGTTGCACGGCATCGCCTCGATCCAGGTGTTCGCGATGCCGACCGTCGGGCGGCGCAGTGCATCGTCGTCGTAGCCGATGCCCTTCATGTAGGCGCGCGCCGCGGCGCGGTCGGGGCCGTCGAAGACGGCCGCCGAGCGTGGGCGGGGAAGATCGTTCACGCGGCGGTGACCACTCGTCTCGCCCGCCACTCGCGAAGCCGGATTAGATCTCGGCCGGCCTGCCCCGGGTCCACCTGGCGGCCGGGCACGTGCATGTTCGCCATCGAGATCAGCTCACGCTCGCCCGCGCGCAGCGACATCCACTTCGCCAGGACGTCGTCGGCGTCCGGGAGCCGCTGCTCCGGCTCGGGCTCGGAGCGATCCGGAAATCCCACGCAGTACTCGCTGAGAAGCTCGCCGGTGCGGGTGTCGAACGCCAGGATCGGCCGATGCGGATACAGCAGGTATCCGTAGCCGCCGTCCCCCTCGTTGCCGTCGACCGCGATGAACCCCAGCTCCATATACATCCGGTACTCGTCCTCGGAGACGACGGAGCGCAGCAGCTCGCGGGCGCGGGCCTCGGCTCGCCGCTCGCGGCCGGGATCGTAGGCCGGGATGTGCTCCCGCACCGCGTGCCGTTTCGGAAGACGGCGGCGCACCCGCTCGGCCACCGACGGGCCGAAGCCGACGGCCGCGAGGGCCGCCAGCACGACGAGTGAGGTCACGAGCAGGAAGCTCAACCGCCCGCTGCCGGTGGAAAGAAGACGACCCGCTCGGCGTCGCGCGGGACGTCGGCGAAGTCGCGAACCATCGTGGCCTCACGCCGCGTCCCCTCGGTGGTCGGAACCGCCGCCCACATGCCGAGATCGAGCTGACGGCGAAACTCGGCGATCAGGCGCTCCTCGTCCTCGGATACCCCGGGGTCACCCTCCGCGAGCAATACGTCACCGTGTCCGGGCTTCATTCGCACGAGCTTCATCAACGCCGGATTATGCCAGTGGCGTCGACCGGCCCCGGGCCCGAGCCCAGCCCGGCCAGGCCGTTGCCCACGGCCTCCGAGGCGATCTCGCGTGCCCAGCGCGCGGCCTCGGCGAGCTCGGCCCCCCGGGCGAGGTACGCCGCGAGGGCCGACGAGTGGGTGCATCCGGACCCGTGTGAGGCGGCGTCCGCGTAGCGGGGGCCGTCGATGCGGAGCGTCCCGAAGCCGTCGAAGAGCACGTCCGCTCCGTCGTCCGAATGGCCCCCGGTGACGACGACCGCCCCCGGCCCGAGCGCCTGGATCGCCCGCGCCAGCTCCTCAGCGCTCGCCCCCTCCCCCAGCCCGGCCAGCTCGCGCGCCTCGGGAAGGTTCGGTGTCGCCACGGACGCCAGCGGCAGGATGCGCTCGATCAGCGCCGCCTTCGCGTTGCGGTCCAGCAGGGTCGCGCCGCTCGCCGACACCATCACCGGGTCGACGACCACCGGGGCGCCGCCGACGAGCGCGAGCGCCTCGACAACCGCGTCGATCGTCGCCTCGTCGCCCAGCATGCCCACCTTCACCGCGTCGATCGGCATGTCCTCGGCGACCGCGTGCACCTGAGCCACGATCGTCGGGCCCGGGACCTGGGTTACGAGCTCCACGCCGACCGTGTTCTGTGCCGTCAGCGCCGTGATCGCGCACGTGCCGTGGACACCGCAGCGCGCGAACGCCTTCAGGTCGGCCTGGATGCCGGCACCGCCGCCGGAGTCGGATCCGGCAATCGCCATGCACACGCGCACGCGCTCGTCGGGGGTCACGGGATGAGCGTAGTGCCCTCCTCCGGGGCCCTGAGCGACGTCCGCGCGTAGCGGCCCGCCGCGTCGACGCGCACGTAGCCCAGGAGCTCCAGCCGCGCCAGACCCACCGCCGCGTCGGCAGCGCCCATGCACCCGGCGGCCGCCGCCGCGTCAGGGGTGGAGGCTCCCCCCTCCACCGCGCCGATCAGGCGCGCGAGATCCGGCTCCAGCGAGGGGCCGATGTCACGTGCGGTCTGGACGCCCACGCCCAGCATCCGATCGAGGACGTCCTGGGCATTGCGGATCACGGCCGCCCCGTCCGCGAGCAGCCCGTTCGTCCCCTGCGCGACGCGGGTCGTGACCCGTCCCGGTACCGCGCCCACCTCCCGCCCGAGCTTGGAGGCCCGCTCGGCGGTGATCAGCGAGCCGGAGGGCTGCGCCGCTTCGACGACCACGGTGATCGTTCCCAGCGCCGCCATGATCCGGTTGCGCCGGGGAAAGCAACCCCGACCCGGCACGGTTCCCGCCGGCATCTCGGACACGACCGCGCCGGTCGACACGATCCGGTGATAGAGGCGCCGCTCGCTGCGGGGGTAGACGACGTCCGGGCCGCCGCCGAGCACGGCGACCGTCGCGCCGCCGGCCTCCAGGGCACCGCGGTGGGCGGAAGCATCGATGCCGAGCGCCATCCCGCTCACGACCACGAGCCCGGCGCCGGCGAGCAGATGGGCAAGCTCCTCCGCCACTGCGAGCCCATAGGAGCTCGGATGCCGCGAGCCGACGATCGTCACCGCCCGGTCCCTGACGATCCCTCGAACCAGCTCCTCGTCGCCGAGCCCGTGGAGGGCGGCGGGCGCGTCGTCGAGCTCGTCGAGGAGCGCGGGGTATCCCTCCCCGCCGCGCGGCAGGACCCAGCGCTCCCCGCTCATTCCGACCCTCGCCGGCGCAGGCTGATGGCCCGAGCGACGTGCTCGCCGCGGATCTCGTCGGAGCCCGCGAGGTCGGCGATCGTGCGCGACACCCGCAGAACGCGGTCATGGCCCCTGCCGCTGAGTCGCAGCTGAGCGTGGCCCTGGGCGAGCGTTCGGCGCGCATCGCCGGTGAGTGCGCTCGCATCGCGCAGCTCGGCGAGCGCCATGTCCGAGTTGCAGCGGCCCGGCCCGAGCCTGCGCTCCTGGCGCTCTCGCGCGGCGATCACCCGCTCGCGAACGGCCGCCGAGTCGGCCGTCGCTCCAGTCCCCATCTCCTCGGCGGTCGGCGGCTCGACGGCCACGGAGATGTCGATGCGGTCGGCGAGAGCGCCGCTCAGCTTCGCCCGGTAGCGGCGCGCCGACACCGGGCGGCACTCGCATTCGCCCGATTCCTCGCCGCGCCCGCACGGGCACGGGTTCGAGGCCGCGACGAGCATGAAGCGGCACGGAAGCTCGACCGCTCCGCGCGCGCGCGTGATCGCGACGCGGCCCTCCTCGAGCGGCTGGCGTAGAGCCTCGAGTGCCTGGCGCGAGAACTCGCCGAGCTCGTCCAGGAACAGGACGCCGCGGTGCGCCAGCGTGACCTCGCCCGGGCGCGGCGGCGAGCCGCCGCCCACGAGGCCCGCCGTCGAGACGGTGTGGTGTGGCGCCCGGAACGGGCGCCGGGTCGAGATCCCACCATTGGCGAGGCGCCCGCACGCGCTCGCGATCCGCAGCACCTCCATGGCGTCCGGGCGGGTGAGCGGCGGCAGGATCGACGGCAGCCGCCGTGCCGCAAGCGACTTGCCCGCGCCCGGCGGCCCGACGATGAGCAGGCTGTGACCGCCCGCCGCGGCGATCTCCAGCGCATCGCGCAGGTAGGGCTGTCCGCGAAGGTCGGAGAGATCGGGCCCGGCGGGCGAGGCGCCGTTCAGGCTGAGCTCTGCCGGAGGCGGAGGGGGTGGCTCCTCGACCGTGTCGAGGTGGCGCAGCTGCTCGAGGCGCTCCATCGGGATCACCCTTGGCCCCTGCGGGAGGGCGGCCTCCGGGCCATTGGCGACCGGCACGATCATGGCGCGGGCCTCGAGTTGCCCCGCCTCCTCGGCCATCGCCAGCGTCCCGGGCACCGGCCTGATCGATCCGTCGAGCGCCAGCTCCCCCGCGAGGACGACGCCCTCGAGGCGCTCAGCCGGAAGCTGGTCCGAGGCGACGAGGAGGCCGGCCGCGATCGCCAGGTCGAAGCTCGGGCCCGCCTTCCGCAGGTCCGCCGGAGCGAGGTTTGCCGTGATCCGGTGGCCCGGGAAGTCGAAGCCCGAGTTCTCGAGCGCGGAGCGCACCCGCTCCCGGGACTCGCGCACCGCGGCGTCCGGCAGGCCGACCAGTGAGAACGTGGGCAGGCCGTACGAGCAGATGTCCACCTCGACGCACACCTCGCGCACCTCGACGCCGAGCAAGCTGAAGGTCCGGGTGGTCGCCAGCACGACGGCGACGCTAGGGGCCGAGTTTTCGCGGGTGGTACGCCGGTTGTGCCGGATTCGTGACGATCGGCGCGCCACACGCGCAGCGGCGCCTCCTAGCGTGCCCCACATGCCGAGCACCCGCATGCAGCTGGGAAGGCACGCCGAGACCCTCGTGGCCGCACGGCTGTCACGGTCCGGCATGCGGATCGTCGCGCGCAACCAGCGGACGAGCGAGGTCCCCGGAGAGATCGACCTGATCGCACTCGACGGGCGGGAGCTCGTCTTCGTGGAGGTGAAGGCGCTCAGCGCGGGCGCTGTGGCCGGCCCCGAGCGCCCGGTGCTGGCCGTCGGCTGGCGGAAGCAGCGAAAGCTCCGCTCGCTGGCAATCGCGTGGCTCTCCGACCACGATGGCTTCGTGCCAGCGCACGACGCGCTGCGCTTCGACGTGATCGGAGTGCGGATCGACGCCGCCGGCCGCGCCGTCGACTGGGAGCACGTGCGGGCGGCGTTCTAGGGCCGCTACCCCTCGAAGCGCTGGATGTCCCGGACCTCCTCCCTCACTGCCGCCGTTGTTTCGTCGTCCAGTTGCTCGAACGGGTCCAGCTCCACCTCGACCGCCCCGCCCTTCCGTCGCATGCTCCACGTCCCCACCGCCACCCCGTCCACGATGATCGTCGGCCGGATCAGTCCCCCGCCGGGCATCACCGCCGGCCACCTCTCCGGCGCGGCGATGAAATCGCGGTCGCGGTGGCCCATCAGGTAGTTGTCCCAGGCCGGCAGCAGGCGGACGATGCGGTCGCGCGGTCGGCGGGCGGCGCCGCGCAGCATCCATGCTCGGTGCTCGCCCACCCGCACCTCGGTGAGCTCGGATGAGATGCGCCCCAGCCCCGCGCGAACGTCGCGGAGCGGGAGGCCAGACCAGCCCGCGAGGTCGGCCTCCGTCGCCGGGCCGAAGGCGCGGAAGTAACGGCGGGTGAGCTCGGTGACCGCCGCGTCCCGGTCGTGCGGCGGGCGCTCGCCGACCCACTCCGTGGCCAGTGCGAGCAACGTCTCCCTGCCTCGGTCGGGGCCGAGGATCGCGAGACCCTCCCCCGTCGCCAGACGGAAAAGGTGGACGCGGCGGGCAGCGTCGATCTCGATGCCGAGCCGCGCGAGCCGCTCCACGAGCTCGCTGCGACCCAGAAATCCCTCGTTCTCGAGCGCCTTCCGAATCGCGGCGAGCGCCTTGTCCTGGGTGCGGTCGTCGAGGCCGAGCTGCCCGAGGCGCCTGCGGGAGTCCGTGACCAGCCCAGCATCGAAGAGTGGCAGGACCCATAGCGCGTCCTCGGTCGCCAGCAGGTGCATCGTGCTTCGCATCGCCCAGGTGCGAACGATCGAGCGGTCCTCGATCCGCGCGCGGTCCACGTCGGCGGCGCGCAGGCGGGTGCTCCGGGCCCGAAACCCCAGCCGGCCGGCCCGCGGCTCCTGAGCCTGGATGCCCGCGCTCTCGCGCGCGATCGTCACCGGATCCCGGGCGGTCGCGGGCCGGTGGAGCAGCTGCGCGGCGGCCCGGAGCGCCGGCAGGCGCGCCGTATCGACGGTGCGGGTCAGGGCAGCTCTAGCTGCGAGTACGCGATCGACTGGAACGAGCGGCGGTGAAGGCCCGACGGGCCGTGCTCGATGATCGCGGCCCGGTGCTCCGGGGTCGAGTAGCCGACGTTGCCGGCGAAGCCGAACTGCGGGTAGGCGACGTCGATGCTGCACATGTAGCGGTCGCGCGTGACCTTCGCGATCACCGACGCCGCGGCGATCGCCGCACTCGTCGCATCACCGTCGATGACGGCCCGGTGCTCGACCGAGCAGGAGGGAACCCGAAACCCGTCCGTGAGGCAGATCGCGCCCGGGACGGCCACCCGCTCGATGCTCCGCGCCAGCGCCGCGAGGTTCGTCACGTGGAGCCCGCGCGTGTCGATCCCCCGGACGCAGCGAACGGTCACGGCCACCCTGGTCGCCGCTCGCACCACACACGGATACAGCTCCTCGCGCTCGTCGGGGCTGCGGACCTTCGAGTCGTCGAGGTCGGAGAGGGCGCGCCGGTCGCGAAGGCTCAGGTTCTCGTAGTCGATGAGCACGGCGGCCGCGACGAGCGGGCCGGCCAGCGATCCCCGCCCGGCCTCGTCGGCTCCCGCCACGAACCGCGCGTCCAGCGATCGATCGAAGCGAAAGAGCTTCGCCGCGCGCCGCCGCCGGGCGCGGGCGCGCCGCTTCGCCACGCCCGGCGCGACAGGGGCCTCGGCCTTCGCCGCCGCTGTCGTCGCGCGCGCCATCGCGAGCATGATGAACAAACCCTCGGGTGGATTCGGTCGCGGGCGAGACGAGCCACCGGCCTCACCCCGCAAAGACCGCGATTTCAGTCGGTCCTAGAGGAACCCGATCCGGTCCGGCGGCCAGTAGGTCAAGAACGCCTCGCCGATGATCCAGGCGCGGGGCACCGGGCCCCAGAAGCGGCTGTCGTCGCTGGAGCCACGGTTGTCGCCCATCATGAAGTAGTCGTTCGGCGGGATCGTGATCTGCTTGGGCATGTTGCAGCCCGATCCAGCGCCGCACGGCTTGATGAAAGGCTCCTTCGCCTCCACGCCGTTGACCACCGGGTGGCCGTCCATGATCGAGAGCGTGTCGCCCGGACCGGCCACGATCCGCTTGATGAAGTTCGTGTCCGATTCCTGGTCGACGGGCTGCGGGCACGCCTCGGTCTCCGGAACGTGGACCCCGCAACGCATGCTGTCCGCGCCGGTGGGTGGATGGAAGACCACGATGTCCCCGATCTCAGGGTCGCCGAAGTGGTAGCTGACCCGGTCCACGAGCACCCGCTGACCGATGTCCAGCGTCGGCTCCATGGACGCGGAGGGGATCTGATACGGCTTGACGATGAACGCCTGGATCAGCAGCGCGAGCCCGATCGCCAGGGCGACGATCGCGACGAGCTCGATGAACGCGCCACGCCCCGTCGTCGGTTTCGGGATCAGCGGACTCAACCGCCGGCCCGTGTGTCCTCGGCCTCCTCACCCTCGGAATCCTCCGCGTCACTCTCGGATTCCTCGGATGATTCGGCGCCAGCCACTCCCTCCTCCTCGGCAGTAACGTCAGCCTCCTCGCCCTCGCCCTCAGCCTCCTCGGGCGCGACGACCACGGACTCGGCCTCGCTCTGGGCGACTCCCTCGGAGTCGACGGCGTCCGTCTCCTCCGATGTGAGCACGAGATCGTCCTCGATTCCCCAACGCCGCTCGGCGACCCGCGCCCGCTTGCCGACGCGCCCGCGCAGGTAGTAGAGCTTCGCCCGCCGCACGTCGCCCCGGGCGACCACCTCGAGCCGTTCGATCTTCGGGGAATGGACCGGGAACGTCCGCTCCACCCCGACCCCGAAGGACTGCTTGCGGACCGTGAACGTCTCCCGTGCGCCAGACCCGCTGCGCGCGATGACGACGCCCTCGAACACCTGGGTGCGACGTCGCGTCCCCTCGACGACCTGGAAGTGCACCCGCACCCGATCGCCGGCGGCGAACCTGGGCACGCGCTTCATCTGGCGCTGCTCGATGCTTTCGATGATCGTGCTCATGGCCTCGAGTTAAGGGAGGGCGGAGAAAAGCGCCGCTCGCGGGCGAAAAACAAGCGTGACCCGCAGGCAGCGCGGCGGCGAATCTTACTAGGAGCCGTCCGGCGCGCCCTGAGCGCGGTTGCGGCTCTGTTCCATCCGCCACTCCCGCACGCGGGCGTGGTCGCCCGACAGCAGGACCTCGGGGACGCTCCACCCCCGGTAGGAGGCGGGACGCGTGTAGTGCGGATACTCGGGCGCGCCTCCCAGGGCCTCGGAGAAGGACTCCTCGACCGCGCTGTCCGCATGGCCGAGGGCGCCGGGGAGCTTGCGCATGATCGCGTCGGCCACGACCATCGCCGCAAGCTCACCGCCCGAGAGGACGTACGGGCCGATGGACACCGCGTCCGTCGCCAGACGGTCCCTGACGCGCTCGTCGATGCCCTCGTAGCGTCCGGACAGCAGGGCCACATGCGGCTCCGACGCGAGGTCACGCGCGAGCTCGTCGTCCAGCTGCCGCCCGGAGGCGGCGAGCACGAGCACCCGGCTCGGCTCGCGGCCGTCCGCATAGGCGGCGCTGAGTGCCGCGTCGACCACGTCGACCCGCAGGACCATGCCCGCGCCACCCCCGTACGGGGCGTCGTCGACCTGGCCGCCGCCCACCGGGGTCGTATCCCGGTAGTTGAAGAGCCGCAGCTCGTTGCCAGCCTCGACCGAGTTGCGGACGTGGCGCTGAGTCAGAAACCAGTCGAACCAGTCTGGGAAGAGCGTGAAGACGTCAATCTTCAATGAACTCGACCAGTACCCGGCGATCCGAGCCGGTGGAGGCCGCCTTGGCGATCGTCCTGATCGCGTTCGCGACGCGGCCGCCCTTGCCGATCAGCCGGCCGAGGTCGTCGCCGCCGACGGTCACCTCGACGATCAGGTCGCCGTTCTCCTCGACCTCCGTCACGTCGACGGCGTCGGGATCCTCGACGAGCGCCCGGGCGAGGAACTCGACCAGGTCGCGCATCAGCGCCCGGTGGCCTCGATCCCCTGGGTTCGCAGAAGCCCGGCGACCGTGCGGGACGGCTGCGCGCCATGGGTGAGCCAGTGACGGGCCCTGTCCTCGTCGATCACGATCGTGGACGGGTCGGTCTGCGCGTTGTAGTGACCGATCGCCTCGATGATCCGGCCGTCCCGCGGGGAACGGCGGTCGGCGACGACGATGCGCCACATCGGGTTCTTTCGAGACCCGACTCTCGTGAGTCTGATTCTTACGGCCATGTGCGGCGGCTCAGGTTAGCTGCTGCGGCGAAAAACTCGCCATTCGCCTCAGCATCACCGCATCCCCTTCAGCAGCTGCTGCGGATCCGGCATCTTGCCGCTCGCCATCTGGGCCATCATCTTGCGCATCTGGGCGAACTGCTTGACGAGCTGGTTCACGGCCTGCACGGTGGTCCCGGATCCGCGCGCGATCCGCTTGCGGCGTGATCCGTCGATCATGTTCGGCTGGGCCCGCTCGGCCGGCGTCATCGAAAGGATGATCGCCTCGAGGCGGTCGAGCTCGCCCTCGTCCATGTTCACCTCGCGCAGCTGCTTCATCGTCTTCCCCATCCCGGGCATCATCCCCAGCACGTTCGAGAGCGGCCCCATCTTGCGCACCTGCTTCATCTGGGAGAGGAAGTCCTCGAGCGTGAACTCCTGGCGGCGCATCTTGCGCGCAAGGTCCTCCGCCTGCTTCTCATCGGAAACCTCCTCGGCCTTCTCGATCAGCGACATGACGTCGCCCATACCGAGGATCCGGCTCGCCATCCGCTCCGGGTGGAAGCGCTCGAGCTCGTCGAGCTTCTCGCCGGTCGACGCGTACAGGATCGGCTGTCCCGTCACGGCTCTCACCGACAGAGCCGCGCCACCGCGGGCATCGCCGTCGAGCTTCGTCATCAGGACACCGTCGAATTCGACCCGCGACGCGAACTCCTGGGCGACGTTGACCGCGTCCTGCCCCGTCATCGCGTCGAGCACCAGGAGCACGTCGTGCGGCTTGGTGCGCTTGCGGATCGCGACCAGCTCGTCCATCAGCTCCTCGTCGATGTGAAGCCGCCCGGCCGTATCGACGATCAGCACGTCCTCTCCCGCCGCCCGCGCCTGGCCAAGGGCCCACTCCGCGATCTCGGTGGGGTCGCGGCTGGTGCCCTGCTCATAGACCTTCGCCCCCGCACGCTGACCCATGGTCACGAGCTGCTCCACCGCCGCCGGCCGCTGCGTGTCGCAGGCCACCAGCGCGGGCTTCTTGCCCTGCTTGGCGAGCAGCTTCGCCAATTTCGCGCAGGCGGTCGTCTTTCCCGAGCCCTGGAGGCCGGCCATGAGGATCACCGTCGGGCCGGTGCTCGCGAACGCGATGTCGCGGCTCGCGCCGCCCATCAGCGTGGCGAGCTCCTCGTTGACGATCTTCACGACCTGCTGGCCGGGGTTGAGGCTGTCCAGCACACCCTCGCCGATGCAGCGCTCGCGGACCTGGGAGGTGAACTGCTTGACCACCTTGAAGTTGACGTCGGCCTCCAGCAGGGCCAGCCGGATCTCGCGCATCGCACGATCGACGTCGGCCTCGCTCAGCTTGCCGCGCGAGCGAACGCCGGAGAGCGTGTCCTGAAGTCGGTCCGAGAGCTGATCGAACATGGACGTCGAGCTTACGGGCTCGCCTCGCGCGCGTACTCGATGAACGTCCGCGCAGCAGGCGAGAGGCGCCGGCCCCGCCGCCGCAGGAGCGCCACCGGGAGCCGAACCGCGGGGCGCAGCGGGCGGACGTCGACGGGAGGCCCCTCGCGGCCCGCCAGCGATCGGGGCAGCACCGCGGTGCCGAACCCCGCCGCGGCGAGGCACCAGAGCATCAGGGGGTCGGCGCTCTCACACGAAACGTGGAGCGGCGCATCGGCGGCCGCGAAGAACTCCTCGACCGCCATCATGGTGGCCGAGCCCGATCGCGTGGTCATGATCACGTGGTCAGCGAGCGTGCGCGCGCCAACGGCTCCCGGCCCCGGCGCCGTGCCGGGGGGAAAGAAGGCGACGAGCTCCTCGACGCTTACGGGCTCCGCCACGAGGTCGCCCGGCGGCTCAGCGGCGAGCATCGAGAAGGCGGCGTCGATCTCATCCCGGGAGAGGCGGCGCAGCATGTCCCCGGCAGTGCCCTCCTGGAGGGCGACGTCGACGCCGGGGTGGTCGTGACTGAACCGCGCCAGCAGGGCGGGCACGTCGATCGCCCCGGCCGGAAGCAGCGCCCCGATCGAGACCCTGCCCTTGACCAGGCCCTGCAGGTCGTCCACCTCCTCGCGCACCCCCTCCACCTCGGCGAGGACGCGCCGCGCGCGTTCGGCGACCGCCTCGCCCGCCTCCGTCGGCACGACCGTCCTGCTCGTTCGCGAGAAGAGCTCCGTTCCGAGCTCTGCCTCGAGGCGGCGGATCTGGTGCGAGAGCGCCGACTGGGCGACGTGGAGCTCCTCCGCGGCGCGGGTGAAGTGGCGGTGCCGCGCCACCGCCTCGGCATATCTCAGTTGCCTTAGCTCGATCGATCAATCGTAATCCGCGATCAATCCGTTGACAACTATGTGTTGCAGAGATTCAGCCGCCCGGGACAATGGCCCCATGACGGCACCCTCCATCCGGCGAGACCTCCGGCCCGGAGACCTCGGAGCGATCATCGAGCACCACGGTCGCCTGTACGCTCGCGAATACGGCCTCGACACCGCGATGGAGGCGCACGTCGCCGCCGCCGTCGCCAGGGCGGCGCTCCGGGGGTTCCCACGCGACAACGAGGCGGTTTGGATCGTCGAGCGCGACGGCCGCCACGCCGGAAGCCTCGCGATGACCGACGAGGGAGACGGCGTCGCGTGCATCCGCTTCTTCGTCCTCGATGCCGATCTGCGCGGCGTGGGCCTTGGGACTCGGCTCCTCGACGAGCTGCTCGACACGGCGCGCGCGAACGGGTTCGAGCGGGCGGTGCTGGAGACGTTCAGCGACCTCACCGCCGCAGCGCATCTGTACGGCGAGCGCGGCTTCCGGGTGGTGAGCGCCGAGACCGGCCCGCGCTGGGGCCGCGCCGAGATCACCTACCAGCGCTACGAGGCGGACCTGGCGGAATCACGGAATCCCGCTCCGCGAGAGCGGGCCACGAAGCCGATCGTCTAGCGGTCAGTCGCCCAAGAGCGCCGCGGCGAAGTCGCGGGGGTCGAACGGCCGCAGGTCCTCCAGTGCCTCCCCGACCCCGATCAGCTTCACCGGAAGGTCGAGCTCGGAGGCGATCGCCAGGGCGATTCCGCCCTTCGCCGTCCCGTCGAGCTTGGTGAGGACGACGCCCGTGAGATCGACGGCCCGCGCGAACGCCTGCGCTTGCCGGAGGCCGTTCTGCCCCGTGGTCGCGTCGATGACGATCAGCGACTCGTGCGGGGCGCCGTCGAGGCGCTTTTCGGCGACGCGGCTGACCTTGGCCAGCTCCTCCATCAGGTTCGTCTTGGTGTGCAGCCGGCCGGCGGTGTCCGCGATGACAACGTCGATTCCCCGCGACTCGGCGGCGGAGATCGCGTCGAAGACCACCGCCCCCGGATCGCCGCCGGGCGACCCGCGAACGATCTCGACGTCGGCGCGCTCGGCCCAGGTCTCGAGCTGCTCGATCGCCGCCGCCCGGTAGGTGTCCGCGGCGGCGACGATGACCGAGAGCCCCAGCTCCCGCTTCAGGTGCCAGGCGAGCTTGCCGATCGTCGTCGTCTTGCCGGTGCCATTCACGCCCACGACCATCAGCAGCGTCGGCCGCGCCGACACGTCGATCCTCCCGTCCCCGTCGTCGCTCGCCGCGACCTCGGCCAGCAGCTCGACGAGGCGCTCGCGCAGCGCCTCGCCGTTGGTCACCGTGCCCGCCTCGTACTCGTGCTCCAGCCGCCCGACCACGTCGGCAGTCGTCTTCGCGCCCACGTCGGCCAGGATCAGCGCCTCCTCCAGGCGCTCCCAGGTCTCGTCGTCGAGCGTGTCGAACAGCGTCGAGCTGAGCTCGGCTTGGAGCGCCTGCCGGCTCTTCGACAGCGACTCGCGGAGCCTCTTGAAAACACCCCTCCCGGCCGCGTGCTCTGCTTCGCGTCCGCGCGCGGCCGGGTCCGCCGCGGGATGCTCACCCTGCCCGTCGCCCATATCGAACGCTTCGCTCCAGTCGCGCGGCATCGCGCCGCAGGTTAGCCGCGGCGGGTCAGGCGGCTTCTGCTTCCGCGGCGGCGTCCTCGAGCGTCCCGTGCTTGAGGCGGCGCGAGATCACCTTGGTGATCCCGCCCTTCCCCATGCTGACCCCGTAGAGGACGTCCGCGGCGTCCATCGTGCGCTTCTGGTGGGTGACGATCACGAACTGGGCCCGGTCGGAGAAGCGGCGGACCAGCTGCAGGAAGCGGTCGATGTTGGTGTCGTCGAGCGCCGCCTCGACCTCGTCGAGGATGTAGAAGGGCGACGGCCGGGCGAGGAAGACGGCGAAGACGAAGGCCAGCGCCACCAGCGCCTTCTCGCCGCCGGAGAGCAGTGAGAGCTTGCGAGTTGCCTTGCCGGCGGGCGTCACCTCGATTTCAATGCCGCGAGTGGAATCGGCGTTGGTCTCCTCGGCCTCGGGCTCCTCGCTCTTCTCTGAGTCGGATTCCCCGCCGCCGAGGACGAGACGCGGACTGCGCTCGTCGACCATGCGCAGGCGGCCGCGACCGCCCGGGAAGAGGTGCTCGACCAGCTCCTCGAAGTTCCGCTGAGTCGCCTCGAAGGTCTCCTCGAAGGCCGTCGTGATCTTCCGGTCGGTGTCGCTGATCAGACCGTCGAGCTCGGCGAGCGCAGCCTCGAGGTCGGCGCGCTGCTCGGCCAGCTGTTCGACGTGCTCGACCGCCTCGGCGTACTCGCGCTCCGCCAGCGGGTTCACCGGACCGAGCGCCTCCCGGCGGCGCGCGAGCCGCTCCAGCTTGCGCTCGATCTCCTCGCGCTCCGTCGCATCCAGAGTCTCGCTCGCCGCTTCGACCTCATGGCCGAGCACCTTGGCCAGGCGATCGAGCTCGGCGGCCGCCTCGTCGCGCCGGTCACGCAGGTGGGCCGCGCCGACCTCCGCCTCGGTGAGCGTCTCCGCCATGGCGTGAAGGCGGGACTGAAGGCCCGCCTCGGCCTGCGAGCACTCGCGAAGCTGGGCGGTGACGTCCTCGGCGTCGCCCTGGGCCAGCATGCGGCGCTCCAGCGCGGCGGCGCGCTCGCCGACCGCGTCGCGCGCCCCGGCGGCGGCCTCGAGCAGCACATCGATGCGCTCGAGCACTCGCGTCGCCGCGACGATGCGGCCCTCCAGCGAATCCTGGCGGCGCTTGCCGAGCAGCCCCTCGACCCGTCCGGCGCCGCTCGCGGCGCGCTCGGCGGCCTCCCGGACCCGCGCGACGTCGCTTGCCCGATCGGAGTCGCTCCCCGCCGCGGTCGCGCTGCGATGGGCCTCGATGGCCTCATCGAGCGCCACGCCGATGCGCCGCAGCCCCGAGCCGACGGGATCGTCGACGTCGTTCGCCTGCGCGGCCTCCTCGGCGAGCGCTCCGAGAGCGGCCCGCTCACGCTCGAGCTCGGCGGCGAGCTCACCACGTCGCCCCGCGAGGGCCTCGGCGCGGACGCTCAGGCGCTCGTGGGCGGCCCGGGTTGCGGTGAGCCTCCCCCACTCGGCGGTCCGCTCACGATCGCGGTCGGCGAGCCGCTCCTCGATCTCGGTGCGCCGCTTGGCGACCCTCGCCAGCTCCGCCTCGACCTCCTGGCGCGCCTCCCGCGCCTTGGCGGCGGCGGACTCGGCGCCGGAAAGCTCGGTGGCGTGGGCATGAAGCTCGCTGGCGAGCAGGCGGCCGCGCAGCTCGGCGGATTCGCGCTCGAGTCGGGCGTGGATGTCCGCGGCCTGAGCCTGGCGCTTCAGCGGGCGCAGGCGGCTGCGCGCCTCGCGCTCCACGTCGAGTGCCCGGTCGAGGTTGTCCTGCGTGCGCTCGAGCTTGAGCTGGGCGCGGCGGCGGCGCTTGCGGTGCTTGCCGAGCCCCGCGGCCTCCTCCACCAGCAGCCGCCGCTCCCGCGGGCGCGAGTGGACGATCTCCTCGACGCGACCCTGGCTGATCACCGAGTGCATCTCGTTGCCGAGGTTCGCGTCGGCGAGCGCCTCGATCACGTCCACCAGCCGGCACCTCGCGCCGTTCAGCCGGTACTCGCCCTCACCGTTGCGGTCAAGGCGCCGCCTGATCGAGATCTCGGAGAAGTCGCCGCCGTCACCGTCAGCGTTGTCCAGAACCACCTCGACCTCGGCATGGCGGCGGGGCGACTCGCCGTCGCCGCCCGCGAAGATCATGTCCTGCATCGACTGGCCGCGGACGGCCAGCGGGCTCTGCTCTCCCATCGACCAGAGGACCGCGTCGGTGATGTTGGACTTGCCGCAGCCGTTGGGCCCGACGATGACGCTGACACCGGGCGCGAACTCCAGCCTGGTGCGCTCGGGGAACGACTTGAACCCCTTGATGGTGATCGAGCTCAGATGCACGGGTTCGGGAAGGCTCTCGGTCTCGTCGGACGGGATTTCGGCGCCTGGTTGGAGTTTCGCCGCGAGAGGGGTGCTTTCCTACCGGTTCAGGCGCTCCAGCGCCTCGGCCGCGGCCGCTTGTTCGGCGGCTTTCTTGCTCCGACCTTCGCCGGTGCCGATCACCTCGGAGTCGAGGCGAGCTGCGACCTCGAAGGTCCGGTCGTGCGCCGGTCCCGCCTCTCGCGTCACGACGTAGGTTACGCGGGCACCCTCCCGCGCAAGCCGCTCCTGAAGCGCCGACTTGAAGTCGAGCAGCGTCTCGAGCGCCAGGTCGATCTGGTCGGAGAACGCGGCGACCGTCGCCTCGGCGGTCGGCGTGTAGGCGTACTGGAGGTAGCAAGCGCCGATCACCGCCTCGCAGACGGACGCCATGGCGCGCTCGCTGGCGAGCAGCGAGTCGGCGTCGATGCCGCCCTCCCGCGTGGAGGGCGCAAACTCCTTCAGCATCGCCGGCAGGCCG
Organism: uncultured Actinomycetes bacterium; assembly: GCA_963702195.1. Classification (GTDB taxonomy): domain Bacteria; phylum Actinomycetota; class Thermoleophilia; order Solirubrobacterales; family 70-9; genus AC-56. Next base: position 2,057,138 of record OY969725.1, read on the forward strand.
AGCTCGCGAGCGACCTCGGCGCACGCCCGGCCGCTGACCGCCTGCCCGTGGACCTTGGTCAGGCGGCCGATGTCCGCCCGCGGGAAGCGGCGAAACAGGTGCTCGGCGACCGCGAGACCGAGCACGCCGTCGCCCAGGAACGCCAGCCGCCCGTAGGAGTCGGCGCGATGGCCCGTCCACGAGGAATGCGTCACGCCCTGGCGGCGAAGCTCGTCGGGCAGGTCCGAGATCAGCTCAGCGAGGCTCGCGCCCCGCCGCCGGGAGCGACCCAGGCTGCGGATGCCTCTCGCCACCCGACCAGTTGGCTAGGCGACGGCGCCCAGTCGGCCCGCGACGAAGTCCACTGCCTGGGCGACGGTCTCGATCTCGGCCGCCTCCTCCTCGGAGACGCTGATCCCGTAGGTGTCCTCGAGCTCCATCACGAGCTCGTAGAGGTCCAGGGAGTCGGCGTCGAGGTCCTCCCGCATGCGGGTCGACTCCGAGATCTGATCGAGCGGAATCTCCAGCTCGGTCGAGAGGTGCTCGCGCACCTTCTCGAGTACGTCGGCACGGCTCAACGCGTCGTTCACGACACCTTCCTATCACGCATGCTGCCGCGAGTCATGCCGGAGCTCTCCAGGAGCTCCGCTGTGCGATCCACGGCGCGCTCCTCCACGGCGCGGGCGGCCAGCCTGATCGCGTTGGCGATTCCATCGGGGCCCGAGCTCCCGTGCCCGACGACCGCGAGCCCGCGCAGGCCGAGCAGGATCGCTCCACCCGTGGTGTCCGGATCCATCTGGCGCCGGAGCGCGCCCAGCGCTGGACGCAGCAGCATCCCCCCGGCGGCCGCCCGCGGGCCGGACCGCGCCGCCTGCCGAACGGCGTCGGCCACCGCGCGGGCCGTTCCCTCGATCGTCTTCAGCACGACGTTGCCCGTGAAGCCGTCCGTGACGACGACGTCGGCGTCGCCGCCCATCAGGTCGCGGCCCTCGACGTTGCCGAGGAAGTCGATGCCGTCCGCCTCGCTCAGTCGCTCGTTCGCCTCCACGACCTCCGCCGAGCCCTTGCTCTGCTCCTCGCCCACCGAGAGGAGTCCGATCCGCGGCCGCTCTGTGCCGAGGACCGTGGCGCTGAACGCGGAGCCGAGGTAGGCGAACTGGACGAGGTCCACGGCCCGGGCGTCGGCGTTGGCACCGACGTCGAGGAACAGCAGCGGACGGTCCGTGCGCCCCGGGACGAGAAGTTGAACGGCAAGGGCCGGGCGGCGAACGCCCTGCATCCGGCGCAGCGCGAAAAGCGCCGCGGTCATCGTCGCTCCGGTCGGCCCGGCGCTGACGAGCGCCTGCGAGTTGCCCTCCGCGACGTCCGCTGCGGCGCGGACCACCGAGGCCCGCGGGCGGGAGCGAACCGCGGCCACCGGCTCGTCGGAGTTCGTGATCTCCTCCTCCGCGGCCACGAGCTCCACACCGTCCAGGTCGCCGGCATCCCGCAACGCCCCGGGGTCGCCGAAGACCCGCAGCCGGATGCCGTCGGCGGCAACGGCGCGCGCACCGTCGATCACCGCCTCGGCCCCCCGCTCGGCGCCACGGCCGTCGAGGGCCACGGTGACGGGCAAGCGCTACTCCTCCGTGTCGGCGGCCGTCTCGCTCCGACCCGGCTCGGCGATCTCGTGCTTGATCACCTCGCGCCCGGCGTAGGTGCCGCAGACCGGGCAGACGCGATGCGGCAGCCGCGGGCTGTGGCAACGCGGGCACTCGTTGAGGCGCGGCGCGCTGATCTTGTGCGTCGCACGACGCTTGTCGCGGCGCGTGCGAGAGGTTCTCTTCTTCGGGACCGCCATTGAGGCAGGTGATGCTAGCGGCCGGATGCGGAAGTCACTGATCGAGCTTCAGCTCGCGCAGCTTCTCCCAGCGCGGGTCGGGCTCGGTGCCGTGCTCGTGCTCGGCCGGATCCGCATCGTTCAGCGACGCGCCGCACACCGGGCAAAGGCCCTTGCAGTCGGGGCGGCACAGGAGCTGGAACGGCAGCGCGAGCGCCAGCGCGTCGTGCGCCCAGCGGGCGAGCTCGAGCTCGTCGTCGGTGATGTACGGGCTGGTCAGCTCCTCGTCGGCGGTGCGCGGCTGGTCCACCTCGCGGGCATCGACCTCCACCGCGACGTCGGCGTCCTCGAGGCATCGCATGCAGGGACCGTCGACGTGGGCGACGAAGCGCATGCGGACCGCATAGCCAGCCGCCGTGCGCGAGAGGTCGAGGCGCGGGGTGACCGTGTCGCCCCGAACGGCATAGCGCTGGCCACCCAGATCCAGCTCGCCCGGATCGACGTCCAGCTCGAGCTTGCGGCCCTCTCCGGGACGCAGGGCAAACCGCGATAGATCGACGCTGTGATATCCCGCTGCCATCCCCGATCGAGATTAGCGGCAGAGCGGGACCCGAAAGGCAAGGCGTGAGCGCCCAATTCCACATGGATCCGGAGACCTATCTGGATGAGATCCGGGCCGACATCCCTCGCTACGACGAGCTCCAGGAGGCGACGATCGAGGCGATCCCCTTCCCCCCGGGCCGAGTCCTCGAGCTCGGCGTCGGCACCGGCGAGACGACCCGCCGGTTGCTGGAGCGCTACCCGGACGCGGAGGTGACCGGGCTCGACGCTCAGCCGGAGATGGTCTTCAAGGCGCGCGAGCACGGGATCTCGGTGCGGCTTGCCCGGATGCAGGACCCGCTCCCCGACGGCCCCTGGGACCTGGTGATCTCGGTGCTCTCCGTCCACCACCTCGATGCCGACGGCAAGCGCGACCTGTTCCGGCGAGTGCGCGAGCAGTCGCGCGCGCTCGTCATGGGCGACGTGGTCGTCGCCGATCCACAGGTCACATCACTCGAGGAGGGCGTCGACCTGCCGTCTCCGGCCGAGGACATGGCCGAATGGTGCGGCGGCGAGATCGTCTGGCGGGGCGACGACCTGGCGGTCATCCGCGCGGTCTACGAGTAGCTGGCGTCGCCTCCCGCCGCGGCCCCTTGATCGCCTTCGCGACCGCATAGACACACTCCGGTAGGTCCATCCGCTCGCCGGTGCCCTTGCGCAGGGTCTCGGCGTCGATCTCCTGACCGGCGGCACGGTTTCGCTCGATCAGGGACGCCAAGGAGCCCGGCGGCGGCTGGGGCGAGTTTTCTAGGCACTCGCCGCGCGGGTCTCGGAATGTGAGCTCCGAGTTGGCGTCGCCGGGAGATCGTTCTCGTCTTGCGGCCGAGGAAGAGCGTCCGTTTGCCTCGTTTGACCAGCGCCCGGAGGGTCGCGTCGCAGCCGAGGCGGCGAGCGGTCTCGGGGTCGATGTGGGGGCCGTCGCCGAGATCTGAGCGTCCGGGCTCGTCGCTTGCGAGCGTTTCGGCGTCGACACCGACGACGAGCTGGCGCCGTTGCGGGCCGGCGCGCTCGCTTGGTCCCGTCGCGAGGAAGGACTCGGCGAGCAGCGACAGGGCGTCGGCGTTGGTGGCGACGTCGCCCAGTAGCGGCTCCGCGGAGCCGCTTTCGTCACCGCCCGCGTGAGATTTCTCGCGGATGTGTGACCGAGCGGCCTCCAGAGCGTCGAGGAAGGCGCGGCCGTCGTCTGGCGATAGGCGGGCCTCGAGGTGGAGCGAGCCGTCGCGGGCCCACGACCAGCGAAGGGAGGGCTCGCCGTGACATTCGGGGTCGGGGCGCTCGCTTTCGCTGTAGGCCGACAGCATCCGCTCGAGCTGGGAGGCGGTGGCGTAGGTCGCCTGGTGGATCAGGAACTCCTGCGACTCGGGGGTCGCGACCCGCGTCAGCGCTCTCACCTTCGAGTAGGAGAGGGAACCGGCCGCAAACGCCTCGCGGATCTGCGGCAGCTCGCGCAGTGCGCTTGCGACCTGGACGTGCTCTCTGGCCCTCCGCTCAGAGCACGAGCAGCGCCACGAGATCCAATGGGCGGTCGAGTTCACGCCCCGCCACTTGGCCCAGCCCTCGCGGCGGTCGAACTCATCGACGAGGGAGATCCAGCGCGCCATCGCTGCGGTGAGGTCGGAGGCGAGGACACAGAGCTCGTGCTCGAGGTGCTCGGTGGGGAGCTCGGCGGGCTCGCGCGGAGGCTTCGCCGCGGGTCCGATGGGTTTCTCCGCCGATCGGTACATGCGAACAGATGTTCGCATGTGAGTCGGACGGAAAGCCGGCTATGCGAGTTCGACCCTTGCCGCTCAGCCGTACACGCGGATTCGCAGAGATGTTGCGTGGCCAGCGGCAAGCGTCTGGGCTTACCGGTTCCTCGCCCGTGGTCTCGAGAACCAAAGAGCCCGCCGGGGCGGGCTCTTTGAGGCTGCGCGTCGGCAGCACTCGCCTGTTGGCTCGAAGCATACGATCAGCCGGCCCGCCCGCGTCCAAGGAGGAAAGCCATGTCGAAGGTGCTGTACGAGAAGCGCGACCGGATCGCGTACGTGACCATCAACCGCCCGGAGGCGCGCAACGCGATCGACCCCGACGTCCACCGCCTGATGATCGAGACGTGGGCGGAGTTCAGCGACGACGACTCCGTTGACGTCGCGATCCTCACCGGGGCGGGGGAGGCGTTCTGCGCCGGCGCGGACCTCAAGACCTACATCCCGCCGATCATGGCCGACGCGACGCCGCACGACATCCGCGAGATCGTCGAGCTCGGGCTGAACGGGTTCACGCGCGGGATGCACCGCATTCCGAAGCCGATCATCGGAGCCGTCAACGGCTGGGCGCTCGCGGGCGGGCTCGAGACGGCGATGGCCTGCGACATCCGGATCGCGTCGGAGCGGGCCATGTTCGGCTCGTTCGAGGCGCGGCGCGGCTTCCACCACGGCGACGGCGGGCTGGTGCGCCTGGTCAACACCTGCGGCGTCGGCGTGGCGATGCAGATGCTCCTCACCGCGGAGCCGGTGGACGCCCAGCAGGCGCTCCAGTGGAACATGGTCACGAAGGTCGTGCCGCACGACGACCTCATGGACGAGGCGGAGCTCGTCGCCCGCCAGATCCTCCGCAACTCCCAGGCCGCGGTGCGCTCCGCCAAGCAGACGATCCTCGACGTGGTCGGCCAGCCGCTGGACTTCCAGCTCCGCACCGAGGCCTGGAACGCCTACACCTGCGCGGACCCGGACGAGACCATGCAGCGCCTCGGCCGCTTCTACGAGAAGTCGGACGCCGGTCGCGCCGGCGAGCACGAGACCGAGCTGTGAGCCGCCGCGCCCTGGTCACCGGCGCCGCGCAGGGAATCGGCGCCGCGATCGCCGAGCGGCTGCGCGCGGACGGCTTCGAGGTCGCCGGTGCGGACCGCGACGCGGGCTGCGAGCTGCGATTCGACGTCGCGGGCGACGAGCTGCCCGACCTGGGCCAGTTCGACGTCTGCGTCTCGAACGCGGGCATCACCGACACGATCGCCCCGACCCACAGGATGAGCGACGAGCAGTGGACCCGCGACATCGACGTCAACCTCACGGGCGCCTTCCGGGTGGTCGGGGCATGCCTCCCGGGAATGCGGGATCGCGGCTACGGCCGCATCGTCTTCATCTCCAGCGGCGCGGCGATCGAGGGTCTTCCCGGGCAGGCGGCCTACGCGGCGTCGAAGGCGGGGCTCCTCGGGCTCATGCGGACCGTCGCGGGGGAGAACGTGCGCCGCGGGATCACCGCGAACGCGGTCCTGCCGGGCATGGTCGCCACCGAGAAGGTCGATGCGATGCCCGCCGACATCCAGGACCGGCTCCGCGGAGCAGTGCCCATGGAGCGCTTCGCCGAACCCAGCGAGGTCGCCGGCCTCGTCGCCTACCTCGCCTCGGAGGAGGCCGGGTATGTCACCGGCCAAGCGGTCGGGATCGACGGCGGAACCGCGTTGAACACCTTTTCCCTCACCCGTCGCCAGCGCTGACTGCGTACCCGGGCCTGGCGACATCGAGCTTGCGCGCGACGTGCTCGCGCAACCCATCGATCACCTCGGGCAGCCGCTCGTCCAGTTCGCCGCGCCGGATCGCCGCCGCCAGTGCAGCGGCTGCGCCGCGCGCGTCGCCTGCGGGGGTTCGGCTCAGGGCGGTGAAGAGCTCGAGGTCCTGCCGCGACGGCTCCTCCCCGGCGCGCAGCTCGCGGGCGATGACCGCGCACAGGCTGGCGAGCACCAGCACGCGGAAGCGCCGCTCGCGCGGCACCCACTCCCGGACCTCCGAGTAGAGATCCGCGGCCATCGCGTCCAGTAGCTCGGGGGCGGTCGGCCGGTCCTGCATCTCAGCCGGCCGCCTCCTCTGCTTCGCGTCCGGGGCGGCCGGGTCTGGAAAGGGATGGGATCAGCTGAAGAAGGTCCCATTCCGGCTCGCAGATGCGGCGGCCCAGCGACGCGAGCTCGGCCGAGGGGCGCGCGCCGGTCAGGTGGTCGTGCGCCTGGCGCGCGCAGATGACGGCCCACTTGACGTTGCCCATCGCCTCCCACCACCGGATCCGCTCCATGGATAGCGGCTCGCCCCCGGCCTGCTCGTAGGCGGCGAGCAGCTGGGCGAGGGTCCCCATCCCGGCAACGGGGAGATCGTCGTTGCCGAACCGCCAGGAGCGCACGCAGAGCCAGCCGATGTCCTCGGCGGGGTCGCCGGAGTGGCAGAGCTCCCAGTCGATCACCGCGGCCAGGCCCGACTCGCCGACGATCAGGTTGCCGAGCCGGAAGTCGCCGTGGACGAGGCACTCGCGGGCCGGCTCGGGCGGCGGATTGAGGCGCAGCCAGCGCAGCCCGGCCTCGACGACCGGCAGCGGCTCGCCGATCTCGTCGATCGTCGCCTCCCACAGCGCGCAGGCGGCGAGCGCGGGGTCGGCATCCGAGACGGCGACGCCGTCGATCGCTCGCCCGTCGATCGAGTGGATTCGCGCGAGTGCCCGCCCGAGCTGAGCCGGCAGCGCGGAGCGGGCCGACTCGAGCTCCTCGCGCCGCAGGACGCGCGGCGCGACCGAGGTCCCGTCGACGTGGTCCATCACGAAGCCGGCGGTCTCCAGGCGCCCGCCGGCCGGCTCGAAGGCCAGCCCGTTCGCCACCGGCACCCCAGCGGCAGCCACCGCCGACACCACCCGGAACTCGGTCTCGAGGGGCGCGAACGAGCCCTGAGCGTTGACCGGATCGCGCCGCACGACCCAGCGGCCGCCCTCGGACTCGGCGAGGAACGTCTCGCGGGAGGCGCCACCGGGAATGTTCGAGAGGCGAAGGGCGCCCGGATCCGAGCCGGCCGCCTCGGCGATCAGCTCGCGAACGCCGGCGGCGAGCGCTTCCTCAGGCGGCGGCGTCACGGTCGAGCCCGTACCGCGACCAGTGGCGGTCCGGGATGTCCGCCGGGTCCTTGTACCAGTACCAGGTGCACGGATCCCGATCGAAGTCCTCCGGCGGATCCGACGGATATACCGGGTAGCCGATCCACCTGATCGGGAGCGTCTCGTTCATGAACGCGCAGTGCGTGCAGTAGAGCGGGAAGCCCTCGCGGCCGTAGCTCCAGTCGTGCGCCTCGTCGGTCACGCCGAAGCCCTCCGGCCCGTAGCGCCGGTTCCGCCACAGGCGCTGGCCGGACCCGCAGGGGTTCATCGTGAAGGTGAGCTTCTCGTCGTCCTCGGAGATCTCGAACGCCCCCGGGCTCGGGCCGACGCCGCTCGTCGAGTGCGCCCGCCAGGTGGCCGCGAGGGCCTCGGCGATCGCCTTGCGATCGCTCTCGGAGATCCTCTCCACCGGCTTGCGCCAGCTGCGCTCGAGCGAGTCGCTCCACGCCTCCTCCACCCCCTCGTCGCCCAGCCTGTCCTTGACGAAGGAGATCAGCCCGGCCACCCCGTCCACGAGCAGGTCGTGCATGAACTGCGACTCCCACTTCATCGCCTCGCACAGGGCCTTCGCCCGCTCGAGGTCACCGGCCTCGATCGCCTCGATCGCGCGCTCCATCGTCGGCCGCGACATCTCACGGAGCTCGTCGTCTGAGAACCACCTCTCGCTCATGTCTCACCTCCGGTAGGTCCGCAAGGACACTAATCGGCGGCGGCGAGGAGCTCGTCCAGGATGTCGCCGTAGCGCTCGCGCGACAGCGAGATGTGCCCCTCGCCCTCGACCATGTGCGAGCGCGCACCAGGGACGTGAGCGGCGAGCCACTCGCCGTGGGCCAGCGGGACGAAGCGGTCCTCGCGACCGTGCCAGACCGAGACCGGCACGCGGATCTCGTCGAGGCCGAAGCCCCACGAGCGGACGAACGCGAGGTCGTCGTCGAGCCAGCCCCAGATGCCGGTGCTCACCGCGCCGAGGAAGCTCGAGTGAGACTCCACCGCGTACTCCGTGGTCAGCAGCGCGCGATCGGGCTCGGAGACGAGATCGCCAAGGATCGCGACCAGGTCCTGGGGAGTGGACTCGCGGACCTCCTCCGCCACGTGCTCCAGGTACGGCGCCAGTGCCTCGGCGCCGCGCTCCGCCAGGCCCATCTCCTCGATGTTCTCCTCGCCCATGCCGGCGCTCCAGTCGAGATCGTCGCGGTCGTGCGGCGCCGCGCCGGCGATGGTCGCGGCTGAGATCAGCCGGTCGGGGAGGAGGGCCGCGCAGGCGAGCGTGTGCGGGCCGCCGCCCGACCAGCCTACGGTGTGGAAGCGCTCAATCCCGAGCGCGTCGGCGATCGCCTCGACGTCCGCCGCACAGTCCGCCACCGACCGCCCGTCGTGACGGTCCGAACCGGCGTAGCCGGGGCGCGCGTAGCTCACCTGCCGCAGACCGCGCTGGGCGCCGGTCGCGAGGGTCTCTCGACGCAGCGAGCCATCGTCCGGGGTGCCGCCGTGGGCGATCAGCGCGGGGCCGTCGTCCGGCCCGGTGACGTGCACGACGAGAGTTCGCCCGTCGCTCGCCTTCACCGTCTGCGTGACCGTCTCCACGCGGCCCAACCTAGACATCAGCGCCCGGGGGTGCGCCACATCAGCCACACGGGCGGGCCGCCGCGCGGCAGGTTGAGCTCGCCGGTGACCGCGAACCCGTTGCGCTCGTACAACGCGCGGCTCCGTGGCGTGGACGACTCGAGGTAGGCGGGCAGCGACGCCGCATCGATCTCGTCCAGGCCGGGCCGCATGAGCGCGGTCCCGAGGCCCTTGCCCTGCCACTCGGGGGCGACGCCCATCACGGCGAGGTACCAGTGCGGCGGGCGCCTGGGGTGCATGGCGTCCATGCGAATTCGCGACCACAGCGCCAGGGGCAGCCGGCTCCCGAACGCGCGGAGCATCGCGGGGCCCTCGCGCAGGCTCGCGGTGATCGGCACGCGCCACTCTCCCGGAGGTCCCCACACGGCGGCGCCCACGAGCTCGTCGGTCGTCCACACGAGCCCGCGCGGCAGCGCGACGGAGCGCAGCTCGGTCTCGAAGAAGGTCCGCAGTCGCTCGGTGCGGTCCTCGTCGTCCGGTAGCACGTGCGAGAAGCCGGGGTCGTCGGCGAACGCCCGCGCCAGAGCGTCGCCCAGCGCCTCGGCGTCGTCGGGGAGCGCAGGGCGGATCTCGCCGGCGGCGGGAGCTCTATGCGGTGGGAGGTCGGGCGAGGCGGCTAGCCGACCTCGGCCGGCTCTTCCTCTTGGCGACCGGCGAGGCGATCGCGACCGCGGCGGACCGCGGCGAGGAACTTCTCGAGGTTGACCTCGAGCGTGGAGAGGATCTCGTCGGCGTAGTCCTCCGCTCCGAGCCGGATCTGGCGCTCCGTCTCGCGCGCGTCCTCGATGATCTCCTCGGCGGCGCGCTCAGCCTGCTTGTAGACCTCCTCGTCGGAGATCAGACGCGCCTGCTGATCGCGTGCCTCCTTGACCACGCGCTCCGCTTCGCGCTTGGCCTCGGCGAGCATCTCCTGCCGTTCCTTGACGATCCATCGCGCCTGCTTGATCTCCTCGGGAATCGTCGCCCGCATCTGATCGAGCAGGTCGTAGATCTCCTCGCGATCCACGCGGACCTGATCCGTGAGCGGCACTGGCCGCGCGTTGTGGATCAGGTCGTCGAGCTTGTCGATTAGGACTAGAACGTCCATGGAAGTGCGGAAAGCTTACGCGGAGCGGCGGAAACGTTGACTGACGGCCCCGATTTCGCCATGGGATTGCAAGCTCCTGCCCATGGACCTGGCCGGCGTCTCCTCCGCTCCCGCCGGCATACATTGCCCTCGCCTTCGGCTCGGGATTTCATTTGTGCTCCCGCGTCCGGGGACGCCGGGTCGCGGAGCTTCAACGCTTTAGGCGTTCGGCCAGGGCCTCGGCCACGCCGTCCGGCACGAGGTCGGAGACGTCGCCGCCGAAGGTTGCCATCTCCTTGACGCCGGTCGACGACAGGAAGCTGTAGTTGGGCGAGGCGATGATGTAGACGGACTCGATGTCCGGGGCCAGCTTGCGGTTCAGCTGGTTCATCTCGAACTCGTATTCGAAGTCCGAGATCGCGCGCAGGCCCTTGACGATCGCTCCCGCGCCCTGCTCGCGGGCCATCTCGACCAGCAGGTTCGAGAACACGACCACGTCGACGTTGTCGACGCCGGTCTGAGCGACGGCGTCGTCGATGAATGCCTTGCGCTCCTCGGCCGTGAACAGGGTCGTCTGCTTGCGCACGGGCTGGTTGACCACGCCGACGACGACGCGGTCGAACACCCGCGCCGCCCGCCCGATGATGTCCAGGTGGCCGTTGGTCACCGGGTCGTAGGTGCCGGGGCACACCGCGATGCGGCCGTCGCTCATTCTCCGCCTCCCGAGTGAATGCGGATGACCGTGTCGCCGTAGCGCCGCTCCAGCTCGAGCGGAAGGTCAAGATCCAGCGGCCGGCGCGCGGATCCCTCGAGGATCAAGCGTCCTCCCGGCGCGAGCCGGCTGCCGATGAGTGAGTCGAGTTCCCCCTCAAGACGGTCGGCGAGTTTATACGGCGGGTCGCAGAAGATCAGGTCGAACGATCGGCGCGTCCTCCGCAGATAGGCGCGGGCGTCGGCGCGGACCACCTCGCAGCGATCGCCCAGCGCGAGCTCGGAGACGTTGCGGCGCGCGAGCGCCGTGTGCGTATCGACGAGGATCGCCCCGGCGGCGCCGCGCGAGACTGCCTCGATCCCCAGGGCTCCGGTGCCGCAGTAGAGGTCGAGGACCGCTGCGCCCTCGAGGTCGCCCAGGATCGAGAAGAGCGCCTCCCGCACGCGGTCCGCGGTCGGCCGGACCGCGGCCGAGCGACGCGGCGGGCTGTGGAGGCGGCGCCCCCCCAGCTCGCCGGCAACGACCCTCAAGGCGCGATCGCCTCGTCGCCGAACCGCCCACGGGCGGCGTCGAGCAGCGGCCCGAGCTCCGGCACATCGAGCGATCCATGACGATCGAGCAGCGCGACCACCTCGCGGCGAGCGTCGGTGAGCATGGCGATGTCGTCGGGGAGCACGGCGACCCGGAACCGCGGCAACCCGTGCTGGCGAGTGCCAAAGATCTCACCCTCTCCCCGCAGCGCGAGGTCGACCTCGGCCAGCTTGAACCCGTCTCGCTCCGTGGCGATCGCCTCGAGGCGGCGACTCGCGAGCTCGGACCCGGTATCCGCGAACAGGATGCACTGCGAAGGGTGCTCGCCCCGGCCCACGCGACCGCGCAGCTGGTGGAGTTGGGAGAGCCCGTAGCGCTCGGCGCCCTCGATCAGCGTCACCGTCGCGTTCGCCACGTCGATTCCCACCTCGATGACGCTGGTGGCCACGAGCACGTCGGTCTCCCCCACCGCAAACGCGTGCATCGCCGCCTGCTTTTCGCCAGCGGGCATCTGGCCGTGCAGGAGCCCAACGTCGAAGTCCGCGAACTCCGTCGCGGCGAGGCGCTTTGCCTCCTCGGTCGCCGCCTTCGCCTCGAGCTTTGCAGAGCCCTCGACCAGCGGGCAGACGACGTAGGCCTGGCGACCCTCGCGCAGCCGGTCGCGGATGTAGGCGTAGGCGCCGGGGCGCTTCTCCTCCCCGACCACCCACGTGTCGACGGGCTTTCGCCCGGCGGGTAGCTCGTGGAGGACCGTCGCGTCCAGGTCCCCATAGGCGGTCAGGGAGAGCGTGCGCGGGATCGGCGTGGCGGTCATGTGAAGCGTGTGCGGCGCGCTCTCCCCGGGTCCCTTGCCATCCAGCGCAGCGCGCTGGCGCACGCCGAAGCGATGCTGCTCGTCGACGATGCAGACCGCCAGGCGCCCGAACTCGACGTCGGACTCGATCAGCGCGTGCGTGCCGACGACCATCGCCAGCTGGCCCGACGCGAGCTGGCCGAGCGCCTCGCGTCGCCGCGCAGCCGGCGTCGCGCTGGTCAGGAGGGTGAACGGGATGGACTCCGTGGCGAGCAGCGCGTTCAGCGTGGCGGCGTGCTGCTCCGCGAGGGTCTCGGTCGGCGCCATGAGCGCCGCCTGGTAGCCCGCCTCCACCGCCCGCAGCATCGCGTACAGGGCAAGGACCGTCTTGCCGGAGCCCACTTCGCCCATCAGCAGGCGCTGCATGGGCCGCTCGGCGGCGAGGTCGCCGTCCATGTCGCCAATCGCCGCCCGCTGGTCGCCCGTGAGCTCAAACGGCAGCGAGGCCAGCCACCTCTCTACCAGCTCGCCCGGGCCCGTCAGCGCGATCCCGGGGTGGCTCGCCCGGCGCTCGGAGCGCCGCGCGGCCAGGGCGACCTGGTGCAGGAACAGCTCCTCGAACGCCAGCCGCCGCCGCGCCTCCTCGGCACCGTCGAGGCTCTCCGGGAACTGCGTCTCGATCAGCGCGTCGGCGCCCAGGGCAAGGCCACGCCGGGCACGCAGCTCCGCCGGAAGCGACTCGATCGCGTGGCGCGCGAGCGGCCGGGCCTGCCACGCCCACTCGCGCAGCCGCTGCGCACGCAGCCGCTCGGATGCCGGGTGGACGGGCACGATCCCGGTCGTGTGGATTCCTGCGGCAGGCGCGCCCCCACCGTCCCCGCCGAGCACCTCGTGGGCCTCCACCCGAAAGCCGGACCGGTCGAGCTTGCCGAACAGGAAGAGCCGCGTGCCCTCGGTGAGCCGATCGACGAGCCACGCCTGGTTGAACCAGACGGCCTTCGCCGGCCCGGAGTCGTCGGCGACAGACGCCTCCACGATCACGAGGCCGCGCCGCCGCGTCGGACGTACCCGCGCCGAGCGCACCTCCACCTCGACCGTCGCCTCCTCGCCGATCCGAAGGTCCGCGAGCTTTAGAGGCGTCGCCCGATCCCGGTAGGAGTGCGGGACGTGGAGGAGGACGTCGCCCACCGAGCTCAGGCCCATGTCCGCGGCCGCGGCCGCCAGCTTCGGCCCGGCGCCCTTGAGCGTCTGGACGCCCGCGGCGAGCAGGCTCGGGCGCGGAGCGGAGCGGAGGTCCGCCGCCCGCAACTCGTCGCGGTCCTGCGCGGACCCGGTGGCGAACGCGGTCGGTGGCACGGGATCGGCCTCGGTCCCCTCGTCGCGCTGCGGCGCCATGGTCACGCTCATCGTCTCAAGGCTAGGACTGCGCGAGGCCGGAACGGCGTACGCGGGAATATGGTTCGCCCGTGAGCGCGATCGAGGAGAGACTCACCGACCTCGGACTGACGCTCCCGAAGCCCTTCGCGCCACCGCCCGGGGTGGAGTTCAAGTTCGACCTCGTTCGCGTCCACGAGGGGCTCGCCTACGTCTCGGGCCACCTGCCGATGGACGGCGAGGAGGTTCTGGTGAAGGGCAAGGTCGATGCCGACGTCTCCGTCGAGGAGGCGCACGAGGCCGCCCGCCTCACGGGCCTGTCGGTCTTCGCGTCGCTCAAGCAGGAGCTGGGCGACCTGGACCGGGTCACCGGCTGGGTCAAGGCCCTGGGACTCGTCAACTGCTCGCCCGGCTTCAGCAAGACGCCGGCCGTGATCAACGGCTTCTCGGAGCTCGTCGTCGAGGTGTGGAGAGAGGCCGGGCACCACGCGCGCTCGGCGATCGGCGCGTCGGAGCTTCCCTTCGACGTCCCGGTCGAGGTCGAGGCGATCGCGGAAGTTACGCGCTGACCGGCGCCGCGGCCGCCGGCGCACGGTGCCTGCGATACATCTCCGCGACCCACCGGTATCCAGAGCGATCCTGGAGCGGCTCCCTGAAGCGCTGGAATCCCTCGGGCGGATCCCCGAGGTCCGGGCCCTCCGGCGGCAGCACCAGTGGGTAGAAGAGTGCCGCGGCGGACAGGTCGGCCACCGAGAACCCGTCGCCCACCAGGTACTCGTTTCCGTTGAGCTCCGCCTCCAGGCGGTCGAGCCCGGCGGTCACCTGCTCCCGGGCCCGCGCCGCCGCCTCCTCACCGCTCACGCCGTAGCGCACCGCGGTGAACCCGGACGCGAACCGCGCCGCGATGTCGCGCGCGGCCTGATTCCCGTGGGCTGACGGCGGAAGGAAGGGATCCATCAGCGCGCTGAGCCGCTCGGGGTCCCTGGTCATCTCGTGCCAGCCAAGCAGCCGGAGGGACGGCGCGAATTCCTCGTCGAACCAGTCCTCCAGATCCAGTGCGCGGCGGCGCTCAGCCGGGTCGTCGGGATAGAGGGCCGGCTCCGGGTTCCTGCGCTCGAGGGCGCCGATGATCGCTGTGGAGTCGTACACCACCTCCCCGTGCAGCTCGAGGATCGGGAACGTGTACCCGGCACCCCGCGTGAGCGCAAGCGCGGCGATCATGTGGAAGCCGCCGGGAATCGCGCGGCGCCGGTGCGGGACCCGCTTGAAGTCCAGCGCCCAGCGGGCCTTCTCGCTGTAGTGCGAGATTGAGATGTGCCAGAGGACGGGCTCCGAGGCGCCCACAGCGGCAAACGTACCCGGTCTCCTCACTGCGCGGCGATCAGCCACCAGTAGTGGGGCTGTCCGCCGTGCTGGAGCTCGAGCTCGAGGCCTTCCGGCAGCTCGAGCGGGAGCTGGCTCAGGGGGATCGGGGCCTTCTCGCCCGCGATCACGGTGACGATCTCCGCGTCCTCGGCGACGCGCTCGATCGTCGCCGATAGCGTCGATCCAGCGCCGCCCCAGGCGACCACCGAGTCGCCGGCGAACCCCACCGCGTCGCCGCGGACGAATCGCCCCTGGGCGTCGTCGCGCGCCGCCGGAGCCACCGCGCCCGACCGGATCTCGGCGAGCGCGACCTCGAGTCGCTCCGCGTTCGCCGCCGCGTCCTCGTCGGCCGCCATCTCGACCAGCGCCGCAAGCGCCGCCTGCTGCGAGCGGCTGGCCACGACTCGGGCCGGCTTCTCGGAGAGCTTGGCTGCCTCCTCGGCCGCCAGGATCACGTTCTGGGAGTTCGGCAGCACGACGACCTCCTCCGAGGTCACCTCGTGAATGCCGGCCAGGATCTCGTACGTCGACGGGTTGAGGGTCGGGCCACCGTCGACCACGTGGGCCCCGAGCCCCTCGAACAGGGAGCGCATGCCGTCGCCCGCTGCGACCACCACCGCTCCGGACTTGGTCGGGTGCAGGCGCGCCTCCCGCGCGGCGATCTGCTCGCGCATGTCGGCCACGTCGAGCCGTTGCACGTCCCCGGCCTCCTCGAAGACGGCGACCGCCACCTCGGGCTCGTCGGTGTGCACGTGGATCTTCAACGTTGCCTCGTCGCCGACCACGAGCACGGAGTCGCCGATCTCCTCGAGCCGGGGCACGAACGACCGCGAGTCGAGGCCCGTTCCGGTGACGATGAAGTTGGTGCAGTAGCGGAACCGGCTGTCGAAGTGGTGCGGCCGCGTCGTGCGCGCGGGCTCGTGGTGCGGGAGCTCCGGGAGCGCCTCGGAATCGTCCCGCAGGCCCGCGACGATCCCGGCGAGGATCACGACCAGGCCGTGCGCTCCGGCGTCAACCACGCCGGCCTCGGCCAGCACGTCGAGCTGTCCCGGCGTTCGCTCCACCGCGCGCTCGCCGGCCTTCGTGGCGACCTCGAGCACGTCCGCCAGCAGCTGGTCCTGCTCCTCGTCGCCGACGGCGCCGGACAGACGCTGGCGGTCCATGTGCGCGAGGTGCGTGGAGACCGCGTGGGCCATCTCCCGGATCACGGTGAGCATCGTGCCCTCGGCGGGGTCGCGTACGGACTCGTACGCCGCATCGGCCGCGCGGGCGAACGCCGCCGCGACCAGCACCGGATCCACGAGCTCCCCCGGCCGGCTGGCGAGCTCCTCCGCCGCGCCGCGGACGATCTGGCTCAGGATCACGCCGGAGTTCCCGCGCGCGCCCATGAGCGCCGCGCGGGCTACGGCGTGCACGAGCTCGTCGCGGTCAGCGGATATCGGCTGACCGTCGAGTTGGTCGAGCTCCTTCATCACGGCCTGCATCGTCAGCGCCATGTTGTCCCCCGTATCGCCATCGGCGACCGGGAAGACGTTGAGGTCGTTGACCTCCTGCCGGCGAGATGCGAGTTGCGCGTACGCGGCCTGGACGACCCGGCGAAAACGCTCGATGGAGGTATCGGCCGCCACCGGAGGGGGATTATCCCGCCGAAGCGGCTATGCGGCCTTGACGACCTTGTTGGACTTCAGGCAACGGGTGCAGACGTAGACCCGCCGAGTGCGTCCGCCGTCGCTGATCTTCACCTTCTGCAGGTTGGGGTCGAAGCGGCGCCGCGTGGCGACCATCGAGTGGCTTCGGGAGTTCCCGAACGCGGGTCCCTTGCCGCAGCTGTGACAGACCTTGGCCATTGCGACGGGTGATGGTAGCGCCGCGAAGCAAGGAGTTGACAGCCAGCAGCCCGCAGCTACCGGCTGTTTGCTAATTGCTGCTTGCTGCTAGCTCTTCCCTCAGCAGTGCCATGCGCATAACCGTGTGCGCGGCGTGCTGGCCCTGGTCCCGCTCGTCGCCCCCGGCACGGGCCAGCGCCTGCTCCATCGTCTCGCAGGTGAGGACGCCGAAGGCGCACGGGACCCCGGTCTCGAGCTGGACGTCCTGGATCCCGCGCGCGGTCTCGCTGCAGACGTAGTCGTAGTGGTTCGTCTCACCGCGGATCACGGCCCCGAGGCACGCGATCCCCGCGAAGCGGCCCGAGTCCGCGCACCACCTCGCGGCGAGCGGCAGCTCGAACGCCCCGGGCACCTCGAAGGTGTGGACCGACGCCGGCGTGACGCCGCCGTCCTCGAAGCCCTCGACGGCGCCGTTGGTGAGCCGCTCCGCCAGCTCCCCGTAGAAGGTCCCGACGCAGATCGCGAACTCCCAGCTCTCCAGCTGGTCGCGCTCCGACCCGGCGAACGGCTGCTCGCCGGACCCCTCAGCCATCCTCCGGCTCGCGCTGCTGCTCGGAGTGGATCAGCTCCTCGTCCAGCGGCAGTCCCTGGTGGTGGAGCGTGTGCCCGAGGCGCTCGCGCTTGGTGCGCAGGTACTCCTCGTTATGCGGGTTGGGAATCGCCTGGATCGGGAGCTGGTCTGTGACTGAGAGCCCGTAGCCCTCGAGGCTGTGGATCTTCTTCGGGTTGTTGGTGAGGATCCGGATGCTCGTCAGGCCCAGGTCGACCAGGATCTGGGCGCCGATCCCGTAGTCGCGCAGGTCAGCCGGCAGGCCAAGCTTGAGATTGGCGTCCACCGTGTCGAGGCCCTCCTCCTGCAGGCGATAGGCCCGCAGCTTGTTGAGCAGTCCGATCCCGCGCCCCTCCTGGGAGAGATAGAGCAGAACTCCGGCGCCCTCGCGCTCGATCATCGCGAGCGCGGCCTCGAGCTGCTCCCCACAGTCGCAGCGGAGCGAGTGGAAGACATCGCCGGTGAGGCACTCGGAGTGGACGCGCACCAGGACGTCGTCCATGTCCCGCACCTCCCCCTTCACCATCGCGAGATGGTGCTTTTCGTCCACCAGGGACCGGTAGCCGACGGCCGTGAACGCGCCGAACGCGGTCGGGAGCGTCGTGGAGACCACGCGCTCGACCAGCCGCTCGGTCCGCCGCCGATACGCGATCAGGTCCGCGACCGTGATCATCTTCAGGCCGTGCTCCTGGCAGTACGGCACCAGGTCCGGGACGCGGGCCATCGTGCCGTCCTCGTTCATGATCTCGCAGATCACGCCGGCCGGGATGAGGCCGGCGAGCCGCGCCAGGTCCACCGAGGCCTCGGTCTGGCCGGCCCGCTCCAGCACGCCGCCGTCCTTCGCCTTCAGCGGGAACACATGCCCAGGCTGGACGAGGTCGGCCGGGCCGGAATGCGGGTCGATCGCGACCTGGATCGTGCGGGCGCGATCCGCCGCCGAGATCCCGGTCGTGACGCCGTCGCGCGCCTCGACCGAGATCGTGAAAGCCGTGTTGAAGGGCGACTCGTTCTTCGCGGCCATCAGGTCGAGCCCGAGCTCGTCGCACCGCTCGCCGGTCAGCGAGAGGCAGATCAGGCCGCGGCCGTTCTTGGCCATGAAGTTGACCGCCTCGGGGGTCGCGAACTGAGCCGCCATCGTCAGATCGCCCTCGTTCTCGCGGTTCTCGTCGTCGCAGACGACGACCATCCGCCCGCGGCGGATCTCCTCGATCGCCTCTTCGATCGGAGAGAACGCACCACTGCCCGTCGCCTCCTCCGCTGCGCGTCCGGAGGCCACGGGGTTGCTGGAACGATGGAGCTCAGGCATCTCAGATCCTTTCTTCGTTCTATAAGCCTTGCATGAGACGTTCCGCGTAGCGGGCTACCACGTCCACCTCGAGGTTCACCTCGCCGTCCTCGCCGAGGTCGCCGAGCGTGGTGCGCTCGAGCGTCTCCGGGATCAGCGAGACCTCGAGGCCCTCGGGCGCGAGGGCCGCAACGGTCAGGCTGACGCCGTCGATCGCCACCGAGCCATGCTCGGCCACGTAGCGCCGCAGGCCCTCGGGCACCATGACGCGCAGCCGGCGCGCGAACCCGTCCGCCGTTGCTGAAGTCACCCGCCCGGTCCCGTCGACGTGACCCTGCACCAGATGGCCGCCGAGCGGCTCGCCGGCCCGCAGGGCGGGCTCGAGATTGACGCGCGCGCCGGGCTCGAGGGCGCCGAGCGTGGTCACGGACAGCGTCTGGTTCATCACGTCGGCTTCGAAGCTCGCCTCGCCGGGTGCCGCGACCGTCAGGCAGACGCCGGCGACCGAGACCGAGTCGCCCGCACCGAGGCCGTCCGCGACGCCGGCGCCCACCAGGAGGCGAGCGCCGCCGGAGGTGCGCTCCACCCCCTCCACGGTGCCAATCTCGCGGATGATCCCGGTGAACACGCCGTCACCACTCCCTGAGCCGCGCTCGGATGAGGAGGTCATCGCCGCAGCGCTCCCACTCCATCGCGGTCGCCACGGTC
Source organism: uncultured Actinomycetes bacterium (assembly GCA_963702195.1). Taxonomy (GTDB): domain Bacteria; phylum Actinomycetota; class Thermoleophilia; order Solirubrobacterales; family 70-9; genus AC-56. Next base: position 2,076,316 of record OY969725.1, read on the forward strand.
GCGTCCGGAAGCATCATCGCCCCGCTACCCGCGATCAGGGGGCGGGCCAGCATGCCGCCGACCACGATCGGGGCGACGAACAGGCGCAATTCGTCGATTTCGCCCGCGTCGCGGAACGCGCCCGCGAGGGTCGGCCCGCCCTCCAGCAGAACGCTCGTGATCTCGCGGGCACCCAGCTCCCCCAGTCCGGCCTTCACGCGATCGGCCGGACCGCCGCCCACGACCACGACCTCGGCACCGGCGTCCCGGAGGGCGCTCACCCGGTCCTCGGGCGCGGCCGGTGAGGAGACGATCACCAGCGGTGCCTTCGGAATCGTCTCGACCAGCCGTGAGTCGATCGGGAGCCGGGCCTCGGAGTCGAACACGACGCGGGTCGGCTGGCGGAGCGTCCCGACCTCCCGGGCGGTGAGGCGGGGGGCGTCGGCCAGCGCTGTCCCGATGCCCACGCACACGGCGTCCGCCTCGGCGCGCCACCGGTGGGCCAGCAGGCGGCTTTCCTCGCTCGAGATCCACTGGGAGTCCCCGCCGGCCGTGGCGACACGGCCGTCGAGCGTGATCGCCGACTTCATGACCACCAACGGCCGGCCCGTCCGGGCGTGCTTTCGAAACGGCTGGTTGAGGAGTCGCGCCGCTTCTGCCTCCTCGCCGTCGACGAACTCCACCTCCACGCCCGCCTCGCGGAGGATCGCCGGGCCCCTGCCTCTCGCCTTCTCGCTCGGGTCGTCGGAGGCCACCACAACCCGCGCGATGCCGGCGTCGCGGACGGCATCCACGCAGGGGGGCTGGCGTCCCTGGTGGGCGCACGGCTCGAGGGTCACGAGCAGGGTCGCCCCGGCGGGGTCGATGCCGCGGGCGCGGGAATCGGAGATCGCCTCGACCTCCGCGTGCCGGCCGCCGAGCTCGGCATGAAATCCCTCGCCGAGGACCTGCCCGTCGCGGACGAGGACGGCCCCCACCATCGGGTTCGGGCTCACCCGGCCGTGCCCGCCCGCCGCCAGCTCCAGCGCGCGACTGAGGTGGGTCCGATCCTGGTCTGTGGCCACGGTTAGGCCTCCCGATTGACTGGTCAGTCAATCAGATGATACGCCCTGCCGTGGGCGCACAATGAGTGGGCAACCACCGGCGCCGGTACCGTCCCCGCGCTATGGCACGCGAGGTGGTGGCGGCGGAGACGAAGCGGTTCGGGCGGTCGGCGGCGATGCTGTCGGTCGGAGTCGGGTCGGCGGGGCTCCTCACGTACGTCTACTTCTCGCTCGCCTCGCACAACCTGAGCAAGACGTCGTACGGCGAGATCGTCGTCCTCTGGTCCGCGGTCTTCGTGACGATCTCGGTCCTCTTCCGGCCGGTCGAGCAGCTGCTCTCGCGGACGATCGCCGACCGGCAGGCCCGGGGGGAGACGATCGGCGGGACGATGCGGGTTGCCGCGACGATCCAGCTGGGGCTTGCACTGGGGTTCGCCGCGACGGCTCTCCTGCTACGGGACCCAATCCAAAACGACCTGCTCTCGGGGAGCTCGACGCTCTACTGGATCCTGGTCGCCGCGGTGCTGGCGTTCGCCGCGAGCTTCTTCGCCCGGGGCTTCCTGGCCGGGAGCCGGCGGTTCGTCCTCTACGGCTCGCTGCTCCTCGCGGAGTCCACGGCTCGCATGACCTTCGCCCTCGCGGTCGCCGTCGGCATCGCAAGCGGCCAGACCGCCGTGGCCCTGGGAATCGTGGCGGCGCCGGTGCTCAGCCTGACCGTGGTTCCGCTCGCGTTCGCCGGGCGGGCCGTCTCCCAGCGGACGGCGCCTCCGCCGCGGGCCCGCGACGACGAGACGCAGTTCACGCTGGCGCGCGGCGGCGGCTTCGCGGCGGCGGTGTTCCTGATCATGGTCAGCGAGCAGAGCCTCCTCAATGCCGGCCCACTCATCGTTCGGGCATCGGAGGGCGCGGCGGCGGCGGGGTTCATCTTCAACGTGCTGATGATCGCGCGGGCGCCGCTGGTCCTCTTCCAAGCCGTCGCCACGAGCCTCCTCCCCCACCTCACTCGGCTCCGGTCGAGCGACGCCGCCGACGACGCGGACGCGTTTCGGATGTCGGTGCGCGTCACGGTGAGCGCGATTGCGGGCTTCGCCGTGCTGGTCGGGCTGGTCGTCGCCATCGCAGGCCCCGAGCTCATGCGGATCGCCTTCGGCAACAAGTTCAGCTACGACCGGCTGGGTCTCCTGATCGTCACCGCCGGCATGGGCTTCTACCTGGCCTCCGGCACGCTCAACCAGGCCGCCCTCGCCCAGGGGCAGGCTCGGGCCGCCGCCGCCAGGTGGGTGATCTGCGCGGCCGCGTTCATCGTCTGGAACCTGCTCCCCGTGCTGAGCGAGTTCAGGCGGGTCGAGGTCGGATTCGCGGGCGCCGCGGCGCTGCTCTGCACGCTCCTGTACGTGCTCTACCGCAGCCCGCCGAAGAAGCCGCGCCCGGGGGACGTCGTGGAGCCCGGGTCGCCGGAGGAGATCGAGGCGCGGCTGGCTGCCGCGGACGAGGCGAGCTAGCCGACGTCGGCAGCGGACCGGCGCTGGAAGATCGCCTCGAGCCGATCCATCGCCTCTCGCGTGCCCATGGCCACGAGGACGTCCCCGGCGGCGAGCGGGCGCTGGCCGGCCGGCTGCGGTTCGACCTTGCCGTCAATGCGACGGAGCGCCACGATCGTCGCGGTTCCGCGAACGTCGCTGACCCGCTTGCCAACGCCCTCGCAGTTCTCGGAGACCTCTATCTCCTCCATCCGGTACTCCGGGGCGACGTCGACGACGCCGGCGACCTGAGGATGGAGCGCCAGGCGGGCCATCTCGGCTCCGCTCGCCTTGTAGGGGGAGATGACCCTGTCCGCCCCGGCCCGCTTCAGCTTCTTCTCGGAATCCTCGACGCTCGCCCGCGCAACGATGGTGATGTCGGGCCGAAGCTCACGCCCGGTCAGCGTCGTGAAGATGTTCTCGGCATCCGAATCCATGCACGCGAGCAGGGAGCGGGCGCGATCGATGCCGGCCCGGCGGAGAACGTCGTCATCGGACGGTCGACCGTCGAGGTATGGCGCTCCGAGCTCCTCCGCGATCTCCCTGTTCTCGGGATTGTCGTCGACGATGACGTAGGCCTGGCCCGCCACGCGAAGGTCGCGAGACACCTGCCGGCCCACACGGCCGAAGCCGCAGATCAGGTGGTGGTCGGAGAGGTCGTCGATCATCCGCTGGGTGCGGCGCTCGGCGAGGAGCCCTGTGAGCCTGCCGGCCACGAAGAACTCCGTCACCGTGACCAGCGCGTAGAAGAGAGTACCGACGCCGAAGACGATCAAGAAGACGGTCAGGATCCGACCACCCGTGTCCTCGGGGAGGCCGATCGACCCGATCGTTGCGATGGTGTCCAGGGTCCAGACGAAGGAGAACCCGATCGACGTCCCCTCCGTGACGGCCAACCCGACGGTGCCGACCACGAGCAGCGCGAGGATCAGTGCGCCCAGAAGCGCGAGGCGTCGTAGAAAGAGGCGAATCTCCGCGGGAGCCTGCGCGAGCGTGGATGCCATGCCGAACCGCCCGAGGCCGGGTTCCCCCGCTGGCATCGCTATGCCTAGCCGGTGTCCGCGGCCGCCGCGATGCGCTGAAACGCCTCGCCCGGGTCCGGGGCGCCGAACACGGCCGTGCCGGCGACGAACAGGGTCGCCCCGGCTTCGGCGACGCTGCCGACGGTGTCCACCTCGATCCCGCCGTCCATCTCGATTACCGGCGTCGGGACGGCCTCGCGTATCCGCCGCACCTTGTCCGGCGACGCGCCGATGAACGACTGGCCGCCCCACCCCGGGTTCACCGACATGCAGAGGACCAGGTCCGCCGACGCATCCAGCTCGCGGACCGCGTCCGCGGGGGTCCCCGGGTTGAGCGCGACCCCGGCCAGACAACCCGAATCGCGGATGTGACCCAGGGTGCGGTGGATGTGCGGATCGGCCTCGAAGTGGGCGGTGATGCAGTCGGCCCCGGCGCGGGCGAACTCCTCCACGTGATCCGCCGGGCGGTCGACCATCAGATGGACGTCGATGGCGCCCCCCGCGTCGTGAACCTGGTCGGCGATCGCGGACGCCACGAGCGGTCCCATCGTTATCGGGGGCACGAAGTGGCCGTCCATCACGTCCACGTGGATCACCCGGGCGCCGGCGTCCATGACCTCGGCGACCTGCGCGCCGAGCCGCGAGAAGTCCGACGCGAGGATCGACGGCGCGACGTGGCGCGCCCCGAATAGATCGCGGGCCGTCATCGGGCGGTCACACCGGGGCGAGCATCGAGTGTCCGCAATGCTGGCAGAGCATGTCCTGCGAAGTGCTCATCCGGACGATGGTCTGGTGCTCGCCGCAGTTCGGGCACTGCGAAACCAGCTCGTAGCGCCGCAGGCAATAGACGCACCGATAGCGGCCGGGTAGCTGGGTTGGCCGGAGCCAGGGCTCGCCGCAGCCAGGGCAGGTGGGCCGCTTGAGGGTCGCATCGCCCGCCTCCACCCTAGGCTGACTCCAGGCGCGCGATCAAGAATCCGTCGGTGCCGTCGCGGTCGGGCCGCGTCTGCAGGAACCGTGGGTCGTGGGTCGACGCCAGATCCGGAGCCTTGGCGCCGAGGTCGACGGCCTCCACCCCGCCGCCGGCGAGGAGCTCCGCGACGCGGTCCTCGCCCTCGCGCCGCGAGATCGTGCAGGTGGAGTAGACGAGCGTCCCAGCGGGCTTCAGGGCATCGACGGCCCGAACGGCGATGTCGCCCTGCACCGCTGACACTCGCTCGATGAGCTCGGGCGACTTGCGCCACCGCGCATCGGGCCGCGAGGCGAGCGTTCCTAGGTCTGAGCACGGCGGATCCACGAGTACGCGATCGTAGCCGCCGCCCAGGTCGAGCTCCGTGGCATCGCCCTCGACGACGGTGACGCTGGTGGCGCCCAGGCGGGCGCAGAGGTCTCCGAGCTGGCCGGCCCGGCCGGGGTCACGCTCAACCGCGACCACGTTTCCGCGATTGCCCATCCTGGCGGCGATGGCGGTGGTCTTCATCCCCGGGGCGGCGCAGAGGTCCAGCAGCTGCTCGCCCGGCTGCGGATCGAGCACCGCGACCACCGCCTGCGAGGAGCGCGACTGCGGGACGAGCTCGCCGTCCTCGATCCGTCGCGCCAGCTCGTCGGTGAGCCCTTCAGCGGCCACGATCGCCTCCGGCGGGCCGAGCGGCCCGGGCTCTGGGCGCTCGACGCCCTCGTCGCCCAGCTCCTCTACGAGCACCTTGGGGTCCGCCCTCAGCGTGTTGATGCGGAGCGCGGTCTCGGGCGGCTCGTTGACGGCCGCCAGCAGCGAGCGGGCGCCGCGCTCGCCCAGCTCCTCCCACCACATCCGCGCGAGCCACTCGGGGCAGGAGTGGAGCACCGCGGCGCCCTCCGGGGTCGAGTCGTCCAGGCCGGACAACAGGTCGTCCGTGGCAGCCGCTCGGCGCAGGACGGCGTTGACCAGCCCGGCGCCCGCCTTCCGGCGCCGGCCGCCCGAGCCCTTCGCCAGCTCGACCGCCTCGTCCACCGCGGCGTGGTCCGGGGTCGCGTCGGAGAAGACCAGCTCATAGAGGCCCAGGCGGAGCGCCGCCAGGACGGGCGGGTCGAGCTTCACCAGCGGGCGCTCCGCGAGCTCGGCGATCAGGTGGTCGGTGGTGCCGCGGCGCTGGACGGCTCCGTATGCCAGGCGCTGCGCCTGCGCGCGCTCGCGGCGGTCGAGGCCGTGGCGCTCCGCGGCGGCCGGGAGGGCGCGATCCGCCCACGCTTCGTGCTCGAACACTCGGCGAAGGACCTCGTACGCCGCCCGGCGCTGGGGCGCCACCTTTGGGTTGCCGCTCATCCCGCCAGCGACGGGAGCGAGTGACCGCGGAGGTACGCGTCGGCGGGCATCGGGCGCCGGCCCGCGGGCTGCACCACGTCCAGCCGCAGCGTGCCCTCGGCGCACCCGAGGCGCAGCCCGCCGTCGCTCGCGAGACGGCCGGGCGCGAGCCCCCCGTCCGGCTCTGCCCGGGCGAAGCGGACGCCGAGCCGCTCGCCGCCGTCGAGCTCCAGGTAGCAGCCGTTCAGGGCCCGGACCGCCAACTCCAGCTCGTGAGCGGGCCTCGCAGGATCCAGGCGCCGCTCGTCCGCGGAGATCTTGTGCGCGTACGTCGCCTCCGCCTCGTCCTGTTCGGTGAGCTCCAGACGGCCCGCAGCGCGCTCGTCCAACGCCCGGACGATCAGCTCGCCCCCGAGCTCGGCGAGGCGGCCCGAGAGCGACCCGTAGTCCTCACCGTCGCCGATCTCGAGCGACTCCTGGAGGGCGACGGGCCCCGAGTCCAGGCCCGCAGTGACCCTGATGATCGAAACCCCGGTCTCACCGTCGCCGGCCATGATCGCTCGTTCGATCGGCGCCGCCCCGCGCCAGCGCGGAAGCAGCGACGGATGAACGTTCAAGAGCTCCAGCTCCGAGACCAGCGGCTCCTTGATCAGCTGACCGAAGGCGCACACGACGCCCAGCTCGGGCCTCGCCGCCTGAATCGCAGCGGCGGCGTCAGGCAGGTTGACGCTCTCGGTCTGCAGCAGGGCCAGTCCGAGCTCGGAGGCGGCGTCGGCGACCGGCGGAGAGGCCACTTGGCGGCCCCTGCCGCGGGGGCGATCGGGCGGCGTGACGACGAGCGCTGGCCGATGCGGCGAATCCGCGAGGCGGTGCAGCACCGCCACGGCGAACTCGGACGTACCCAGGTAGACGACCCTCAACTCGTCGCGGCGGCCGTCGGGTCCTCCTCCTCGGACTCCTCCGCGCTGGGGCTGTAGGAACCACCCTCGCGCAGCGCCCGCAGGGCTGCCTTGCGCTGATCCCGGGCGGTCCGATCGAGCATCAGCACGCCGTCGAGGTGATCGATCTCATGCTGTAGGACGCGGGCTTCGAGTCCGGACGCCTCGATCTCCAGCGGCGTGCCGGTGACGTCGACGCCGGTGACGCGCGCGAAGAGCGGCCTCTCCACGTCAACCGACACCCGCGGGAGGCTCAGGCAGCCCTCCTCCGCCAACACGACCTCGTCGGAGAGCCAGTCGATCCGGGGATTGGCGATGGCCGTGGGCGTCGCGTCGGGTCCGGCCGCAAACACGAGGAGCCTGTGCATCACGCCCAGCTGAGTGGCCGCGAGGCCCACCCCGATGGCATCGCGCATGATCGCGACCATCCGCTCGGCCTCGCGGGCGAGCTCGGGGCCGAACGCGCGGATCTCGGAGGCGCGGGACTTGAGGACCGGGTCGCCGAACTTGCGGATGTGCTGGAGCGCCGCCTCGCGGCGCCGAAGCGCCTCCTCGGCCAGCGCCTGGGCTCGCTCGTCGCTCGGGCCCTCGGGCTCGATCGGCTCGGCCTCGCTGACCGTGGCGGTTTCCGCGTGCTCACTCATGGTTTTCCGAGTCTAGACGCCTGCGACGGGTCCTTATTGCGGGTCCACGTCCACGCTCAGCGAGATTCCGCGAAGGTTCCGGCCGGCCGCGAGCTCCTGGACAACGCCCCGGACGGCCGACACGGCGCCCTCGCGTTGCGGTGCCTTGAGGAGGAGCTGGCGGCGATGCTTGCCACGAAGCCGGAATCGCGGCGCCGGCCCCAGCATCCGGACACCGGGCGGAAGGGCTCCGGCGAGGCGGTCGCCCGCGAGCTCGGCGACCCGCTGAGCGTGGTCGCCGTCGGCGGCGCTGAGCTCGAGCCGAACCAGATGCGAGAACGGCGGGTAGGCCAGCGCGCGGCGGCGCTCGAGCTCGGCCGCGAGAAACCCGGCGGTGTCGTGCCGCGCCGCGTGGCGGATCGCCGGGGCGTCAGGGGCCAGGGTCTGGACGAGCACGCGACCGCCCCGCCGCCCGCGTCCGCTCCGCCCGGCGAGCTGGGCGACGAGCGCGAAGGTGCGCTCCTCGGAGCGGAAGTCGGGAAACCGCAGCGTCGCGTCCGCGTCGAGGACGACGCTGAGCAGGACGTCCGGGAAGTCGTGGCCCTTGCCGACCATCTGGGTGCCCACCAGGACGCCGGCGTCCGACGCCTCGAACCGCCGCAGGATGTCGAGATGGGCACCGGCTGGAGCGGCGCTGTCCGAGTCCAGGCGGAACACGGGGAGCGGCGCCACGGCTTCACCGATCAGCTCGGCGACGCGCTCGGTGCCGGCACCGTGGCGGGCGAGCGTGACCGAGCCACAATCGGGACAGGATTCCGGCAGGGCCTCCGAGTGGCCGCAGTGATGGCAGCGAAGGCGGCCGGAGCCCTTGTGGACGACGAGGGACACATCGCACTCGGGGCACCCCCACCCGCGGCCGCACGACCGGCAGCTCACGAACGGGGACCAGCCGCGGCGGTTCAGCATCACGATCGCCTTCCCGCCCAGATCGCGGATCTCGCTGAGCGCCTGGACCGTCTGTGCGTGCAGCGGCCCGCTCTCGCCAGACGCCGTCCGCATGTCCAGCACGTCCACCGCGGGCAACGGAGCCCCGTCGGCGCGGTCCGGCAGCTCCAGCCGAGGCAGGCGGTCCCAGCTCTCGGGCCGTGGCGTAGCGCTGCCGCACACGAGCACCGAACCTGCCTCGTGCGCGCGGCGAACCGCCACCTCACGGGAGTCGTAGCGGGGGTCACCCTCCTGCTTGTAGGACGGATCGTGCTCCTCGTCGACGACGATCAGGCCCGGATCCGGGACGGGAGCGAAGATCGCGGATCGGGGGCCGACGCACACGGTCGCCTCACCGGATCGCAGGCGGTGCCACTCGTCACGGCGCTCGCCCGCCGAGAGCCTGGAATGAAGGAGCGCCACGCGGTCGCCGAACCGCGACGCGAATCTGGAGACGGTCTGCGGCGCGAGCGCAATCTCGGGGACCAGGACGATCGCGCCGCGGCCGCGAGCCAGCGCCGCTTCGGCCGCCGCCAGGTAGACCTCGGTCTTGCCCGATCCGGTGACGCCACAGAGCAGGAGCTCGGCGTGCTCGGACCGGTCGATGGCGTCGGCGATCCTGCCAAGCGCCGCCGACTGGGCCGCGTTGAGCTCCGGCCGGCTGGAGCGGGCCCCCACGTCGACGATGACGGGGCGCCGCGCGCGCTCGGTCGCCCGCAGCTCCACGAGCCCGCGCGCCTCCATCCTGCGGAGCGCCGCGGTATCGGCGCCGGCGCTCTGCAGCTCACGCGCCGTGAGCTCGCCACCGCCCGCCGCGTCGGCCTCCGCGAGGGCCGTGATTGCGGCGCGCTGGATCGATCCGAGACGTGCGCCGTCCTCCAGCGCGGCCCGGCCCGCACCGGTCAGCTTCGCGCGGAGCTCGGTACGCGCCGCCGGGCCGCGGCCGGCGCGCCCGACGCCCGGAGGGAGCACCAGCTCGAGCCCGCGTGCCGGCGTGGAGCAGTACTCGCGCGCGACCCACTGCCCCAGCCGTACGAGCTCCTGAGTGGCCCCGGACTCCAGCGCCTCGAGCGGCTCGGCGAGGCGCTCGGGAGGAAGGTCGCTTGACTCGGCCACGTCCACCACGACGCCCACGACACGCTGTCGCCCGAACGGCACGAGAAGCACCGATCCCACCCCCACGCCGGCGAGGCGCTCGGGCAGGGCGTAGTCGAACGGACCACGCAGCGCGCGGGCTGTCAGGAGGGGCTCGACCTTGGCGACCGCCATGTGCTTTCACGCTAGTGGTCGGTCCGGCGGTGGCCGCACGGACGATCGCGCCGCCGAGACTATGCTTCCGCCAATGGCACCGCGCCTGGCACCCGGGGAGCAGGTCATGTTCCAGGGCCACCCCTCGTGGCGCGCCATCCTGAGCTTCTACATCAAGGGTCTCCTGGGGGTCCTGGTGATCGCGTTCCTAGTCGGCGTGGTGACGAACATCGCCAACGGCGACACGGATACCGGGCTCGTGGTCCTGGTCGCCGTGGTGGGGGTCGCCGCGGTCGTGCTCGCGGGGTTCATCAAGCGAGTCACTACGCACTACACGATCACCAACCGCCGCCTCCACATCCAGCGGGGGATCATCTCGCGCGACATCCAGGAGACGCGCCTCGAACGGGTCCAGAACGTGAACTACAACCAGTCGCCCCTGGAGCGGCTCCTCCAGGTGGGCGACGTCGACTTCGACACCGCCGCGGGCGACGACTACAACTTCATCTTCTTCGGCGTCGCCAACCCGGCGGACGTGGTCGAGCAGGTCGACCGCGCAACCCACGCGACCTCACCGACCGACCTGGGCGACCAGCCCACCGCGGCGCAGCCGCAGGGCCCGCGAAGCTAGCTCGAGACCCTCGCGCCGACGCCCGCCTCGGCGCCGGGATCCGCGAGGCCCGCGGCGGAGCGCAGCGCGTCCGCGCGATCGGTGCGCTCCCACGTGAAGTCGTGGTCCTCGCGGCCGAAGTGGCCGTACGCTGCCGTCTTCTGGAAGATCGGGCGGTGGAGGTCGAGGTAGCGCCGGAAGGCGGCGGGGCGAAGGTCGAAGACCTCGTTGACGGCGCGGACGATGTCCCCGTCGGCGACCTTGCCGGTGCCGAAGGTCTGGGCCATCAGCGAGACGGGGTGAGCGACGCCGATCGCGTAGGCGACCTGGATCTCGCAGCGGTCGGCCAGGCCCGCTGCGACCACGTTCTTGGCGACGTAGCGGGCCGCATAGGCCGCTGAGCGGTCGACCTTCGACGGGTCCTTGCCGGAGAACGCACCGCCCCCGTGGCGAGCCGCGCCCCCGTACGTGTCGACGATGATCTTGCGGCCGGTGAGCCCGGCGTCGCCGACCGGTCCGCCGATGACGAACTTGCCGGTCGGGTTGACGAGGAAGTTCGAGAGCAGCTCCTCTTCTGTGAAGAGCTCCTTGTACTCGGTGTGGAGCACGGGCTCGAGGACGTGCTCCCAGAGATCGTTGCGGATCATCTGCTCGCCCGCCTCCTCCCGATGCTGGGTCGAGATCAGGACCTTGTGGATCTCGGCCGGGCGATCGTTCTCGTAGCGGACCGTGACCTGGGTCTTGCCGTCGGGACCGAGGTAGCCGATCACGCCCGCCTTGCGAACCTCGGAAAGCTGGCGGGCGATCTGATGCGCCAGCTGGATCGGCATGGGCATCAGCGCCTTGGTCTCGCGGGTCGCGTACCCGAACATCATCCCCTGGTCTCCGGCCCCGGCGGCATCGAGCTCATCGGCCGACTCGCCCTCGCGCTGCTCGAGCCCGGCGTCCACGCCCTGCGCGATGTCGGGCGACTGCTCGTCGATCGCCGTGAGGACGGCGCATGCCTGATGGTCGAACCCGTAGCGCGGGTCGTCGTATCCGATCTGCCGGATCGTCTCTCGCGCGATCTTCGGGATGTCCACGTAGGTCTGGGTGGTGATCTCCCCCGACACGACCACGAGCCCGGTATTGACCAGGCACTCGCAGGCAACCCGGCCGGCGGGATCGTCCGTCATCACCGCGTCGAGAACGCCGTCGGAGATCTGGTCGCAGATCTTGTCCGGGTGCCCTTCGGTGACCGACTCGGAGGTGAACAGGTGCTCGTTTTCGGAAAGCCTCTGCATGATCGTCGCGGAACGGTAGCGGACCAACGGCCGGCCGTCGTTACTAGTCCTTCGGACTTGGACTCTGCTCGCCGGACGCGGTGCTCGCCGTGGCCTCGGAGCCCACGATCAGCCTCAGGTCGGTGGCCAGCTGGGTCGGGCTCTCCTGGACGGAGAGGCCCAGGGCCTGGAGCTTGCGGATCTCGGGCGCGAACGTCTGATACGCCGGGTCCCGGGCGAGGCCGGCCTGCTCACCGAGCGTGATCAACCCGCCCAGGTTGAGGTAGGCGAGGAGTGAGACAGAAGTCGGCAGGCCGTGCGTCGCCTCCTTGAACGTCTCGTCGTCCGCGAGCGGGGACTGATCGCCGGCGAGCTGCTTCACGGCGGCGGGATCGGTCGCTATCAGCAGCACCGTGTCCGCAATCGCGTAGGTCATGTTGACCGTCGGCGATACCTGCATGCTGTGCGCGGTCACGCCGTCCACCTTGCTCTCGCTGAAATTGGGCGTCTGACCCGACGAGGCGTTGAGCGCGTCGGCGATCGGGCCCTGGAGGCTCGCCAGCGCGCGATCCGCGCGCTGCGCGTCGATGCCGCTGCTGAGGAACTCCAGGTACGGGATACCGCCCCCGGACGCCCCCGCTTGGAGCGCGAACGCCGCCTCGTCGCCGAGCGCCGGCAGCAGCTCGGTCTCCAGGTCCACGTTGCCGAGCTGCTTGACCCGCTGGAGCAGCGCCGCCACGCCCGCGGCGAGGCCCGGCTGGTTGGCGCTGGCCTGCGCGAGGAGCGAGGCGAGCGCGTGGCCGGGATCCGCGACGCCGGCATAGGCCAGCGACCCTGAGGGCAGCGCGTCCGTCAACGTCGGCTCGAACTGCGGAAAGGCGGCGAAGAACCCGGGCTGGGCCTTGGCGCGCGCCTCGTCCAGCTCGGAGCGGATGTGCACGTCGATCCCCTGCTGGTCGGCGACGAGCGCCATCGCGACCCCGTCGCTGGCGGTGGGATCGACCGCCGCGTCCAGCGTCGCGAGCGGCCCCCGAGGGTTCCCGACCAGCTTCGCGACGCCGTCCGGCGACAGATAGGCGTCGGCCAGCCGACCCGCCGGCAGCGCGTCGCGGGCGGCGCGCGCCTTCGCGTCGTCCGCCAGCGACCCTGTCCCCTTGGCGCCGCTCTGCGCGTCGATCACGGCCCGGACGCCGCTCTCGCGCCCGATCACCAGGAAGCCGTCGACGATCGCCGTGGCGAGCCCGTGCCCGTCGACGCTCACCGGGACGTTGCGGTAGTCCGAGGTCTTGGGCGTCCCGCTCGCGACCGAGCCAGCGAACTTCTTTGCCCCTGCCTCGTTTCTTGCCTGAAGCAACTCCACCTCTTCCGCCGCCCTCGCGCCGGCCGGGACGACGGCCAGCGCCGCCTGCCCGCCAAACCAGGGCGCGATGTCTCGCTGGAAGTCGGGCGGCGAGCTGTTGGGCCCCGGCATGCGAGACAGGAGTAGCCGATCGGCCGCCTGACCGGCGAGCGTCGGGATCCGCGCCGCGACGTCGCGGGCCTCCTTGTACTGCTCCGTATCGGGACTCACGTTGACGTGGACGTACGCGAGGGCGTCGTCGGGCACGAGATGGATCGCGTCATCCGAGGGCGGGCAGACGTCCCCGCCGGGGAACTGGCAGGGGAGCGCCGGCACCGCGACGAACGCGACCAGTCCGAGCGCGGCGAGCACTCCAAGCGCGAGCCCCAGCCGCCGGCGGGTGTGGACGGACATGCTGAGCCAGAGCCGGCGGGCTCCCCGGCCGGCCGACGCCGAGACTCGCCCCACGCGGCGGGCCGCTTCGCCGACCGTGGCCCCGCCGTCGCCACCCTCCGTGGCCGGGGGGTCGGGGGTCGGCGCTGCCGAGGGCCCGGGAGCCGGCAGCGTGGACGCCGGCCGCGAAGGCGCCGTCGGCGGCGGCGTGGGCGGCGGCGGACTCGGCGCCTCGCGGTCGCGCACAAACCATCGCAGGATCGGCGGCGGGCGCTTCGAGGGGGGCCTCTCCTCGGGCGCCGTCTCCTGGACGGCGGGCGGCGGGGGTGGAGGCGACGGCGCCGGCGGCGCGGCGCGGTCGCGTCTTAAGCGTGGAAGTCGGATCCGGGCCACGGGAGGCTCTTATACCGATCGGCCTCGGCCGGGGTGCAACGAGCTAGTCCTGGTGCGCGGCCATGCCCGGGCGGGGACGCTGGCGCCGCGAATGAGGGATGAAGTCGATGACGAGCGGGATGCCCTCGAGAGCGTAGGCATCGCGCAGCCGGTTCTCGAAGTGGTAGGCCCAATCCCTCGAGATGAGCCTGCGGTCGTTCACCTGCACCGCAAACCGGGGCGGTCGACGGCCCACCTGGGCCGCGTAATAGAGGCGCAGCCGCTTGCCGTGCCTCCCCGGCGGCGGGGTGCTGGCGATGACGTCGGCCACGAACCGGTTGAGCTCCGAGGTCGCGATGCGGGACGCGCGCTTGTCGGCAAGCTCCACCGCGCGCTCGAGGAGCTTGGTGACGTTGCGCCCCACGAGGGCCGAGCAGGTCATCACGGGCGGGCGCTGGCGAAGCCGCTTGGCGAGCCTCGCGCTCGCGTCCTCCAGATCGGTCTCCCCCACGTCCCACTTGTTGAGGGCGACGAGCGTCGCGCATCCGGTCTTCATCGCGAGCTCGGCGATCCGGAGGTCCTCGGACGTGACGCCCTCGGACGCGTCGCAGACGACGATTGCTGTGTCGGCCCGCTCGGCGGCGCGCTCGGAGCGGAGCTGGGCATAGTAGGCGACCGTCCCCGCGATCTTCGTGCGCCGCCGCAGCCCCGCGGTGTCGACGAGCACCAGCTGCCGGCCGCCGAACTCGAGCTCGGTGTCGATCGCGTCGCGCGTCGTCCCCGCGAGGTCGGAGACGATCACGCGCTCGGACCCGAGAAATGCGTTGACGAGCGATGACTTGCCCACGTTCGGCCGGCCGATGACCGCGATCCGGGCGACCTCCGCCTCTGCGTCGGGGACGGCCAGGTCCTCCTGTGCCGCTCGGGCCCACTCCGCCAGGCGGTCCAGGAGGTCGCCGGTGCCGTGGCCCTGCGCCGCCGACACCGGGGACGGATCGCCGAGACCGAGGCGGTGGAACTCGGCGCCCAGGTAGTGGTCGCCGGGCTCGTCGATCTTGTTGGCCACCACGACCACCGGAACGGACCCGCGCCTCAGGATCTCGGCGACCTCCGCGTCGCCCTGGCGCAGGCCGGCGCGGGCGTCGACGACGAGCACCGCCGCGTCGGCGTTGTCGATCGCCTCGCGCGCCTGCCGCTGGACGGCCACCGACAGCGAATCCTCGGCCTCGAGGTCCACGCCACCCGTGTCGATCAGCTCGAAGCGAACTCCGTTCCATTCGCAGGGGACGGCCTTGCGGTCGCGCGTCACGCCCGCCTCCTCGTGGACCACGGTTTCACGACCGCCCGCCAGGCGGTTCACCAGGGTGGACTTGCCGACGTTCGGGAACCCCACCACGGCGATCTGCGGCTTGCGGCTCATGCCCGCCCGAGCCCCCGCTCGCGGGCCAGACCGACCACTCGCTCGACCACTTCGTCCACGTCGAGCCCGGTGGTGTCGAGCTCGATCGAATCGTCGGCGGGGCGCAGTGCGCCGTGCGCCCGGTCGCGGTCGCGCGCGTCCCGTGCGGACTGCGCGGCCCGGACCGCCTCGACGTCCTCGCCGGATTCGGCGGCGCGCCGGCGGGCGCGCTCGGCGTCAGTCGCCGTGAGGAACACCTTGAGCGGGGCACCGGGGCTGACCACCGTTCCGATATCCCGTCCCTCGGCCACGTACTCACCCTCCGCGATCAGCGCGCGCTGGCGGGTGACCATGGCCTCGCGCACCT
Source organism: uncultured Actinomycetes bacterium (assembly GCA_963702195.1). Lineage (GTDB taxonomy): Bacteria > Actinomycetota > Thermoleophilia > Solirubrobacterales > 70-9 > AC-56. The sequence continues at coordinate 2,091,696 of OY969725.1, forward strand.
CGGGGTGCACCGAGACCCGCGACGAGGCGGCCGACACCTCGGGACTCCGGATCACATCGGTGACCTCTTCGAAGTCGAGCAGGACTCGGCGGTCGTCGAGCTCGATCTCGATCCGCCTGGCCACGTCCCCCATCTCCCCGGGGTCGTCGAGGTCGGCCCCGGCGCGAAGCGCGGCGAGCGCGACGCAGCGGTACATGGCCCCGGAATCGAGGTACGTAAGCCCAAGCGCGCGGGCGACCCCGCGCGCCACGGTTGACTTTCCGGCACCCGCGGGCCCATCGATGGCGATGACCATGATCGGCCGCTGAGGATAGAGTTGCGCCGTCCGCCGGACTCGGGAGGAAGACGATGCGGAACTGGGACATTTCGACGCTCGACGTGCAGCCGCGCAACCCGACCGTGCTCGACTCGGAACAGGAGGGTCGCGTGATCGTCATCCACCTGCCGTCCGGCGAGCGCCTTTCCGAGCACCAGGTCCACGAGCGTGCCTGGCTCCTCGTCGTCACTGGCGCGATCGAGATCTCCGACTCGAATGGAGAGTCGATCAAGGGAGGGGCCGGCCTGCTCGCCGAGTTCGACCCCAACGAACGGCGCGAGGTCCTCGCGAGCGAGGACTCCCGCATCCTCCTTCTGCTCTCGCCGTGGCCCGGCGAGGGCCACCCCAGCCAGCGGTAGCGGCGGGCCGCGCCCGCGGCTCGAAACTGGCGATGAGAGAAGGGCGCTCTCGGTGACCCGGCCCGCAGACCCGTGTTCGCCGCCTCGCCCGACCCGGGCCTCCCCTCCCCCGACCTATTTATTGATCGTTTGATTAAATACTCCCTCCCCAGGAGGTCGAGACCTCGCACGCGACGGAAGGAGAGGAACCATGGGCTCAAACGGGAGTCGGGCGAACGGAAACGGCGAGCTGCACACGGAGGATGAGGCGCTCAGCGTCCTGCTCGACGGCGACATCGACAAGGTCATGTCCGGCCTCGACCGGATCGTCGAAGCCGCGCCGAGCTACGAGAAGCTGTTCGCGCGCTGGCAGCGGCAGCACTGGTCGACCGAGGACTTCGACTTCACCGAGGACGCCCGCCAGTGGGCCGATCCGGACACGTTCACCGAGGAGGAGCGCAGGTTCCTGACCTTTGGCTTCTCCGAGTTCTTCATCGCGGAGGACCGGGTGACGGTCGAGCTTCTTCCCTTCGCCCTGGCGGCGCCGCAGAAGGAGGCCCAGCTGTTCCTAACGACCCAGATCTCCGACGAGGCCAAGCACGTGGTCTTCTGGGATCGCTTCTACCGCGAGGTGTTCGGCTCGACCGTGAGCGGGATCAGTGAGCAACTGGAGCAGCACCGCTCGGTCGTGAACGACGACTGGAAGACGATGTTCGACGGCATCCTCCACGAGGCTGCCGAGCGGTTGCGCAAGGACCCCGGCGACTTCGCTTCGCTGGTTCGCGGCGTCACCGTCTACATGGTCGTGATCGAGGGGATGCTCGCCCTCAGCGCGGCGCGGTTCATGATCAAGTCGCTGAAGGAGCGCGACTGGTTCCCCGGCTTCGTCCAGGGCTTCACCGCGGTGAACCGCGACGAGTCGCGGCACGTCGGCTTCGGGGTCAAGTTCCTCGCCGACGCGATCAAGGCCGACGAGGCGAACGCGCGCATCGTCGAGGAGACGCTCAAGGAGTGCCTGCCGGTGGCGCCGCTCGTCTTCGTCCCGCCGTGGGTCGACGACCCGTACGACTTCGAGACGCCCTTCTACCACTCGTCGGAGATCTTCGAATACGCAGCCAAGTCGCTGCAGAAGAAGCTCGCCGCGATGGGGCTCGACCCGGCGATGCTGGCCACCGCTTGAGCGAGACGGCCACACTCCGGGCCCGCCCCGGCCGGCCCTCGAGCGGGGCGCGCGACCGCCTGCTCGATGCCGGCCTGGAGGTGATGAAGGCCGACGGCTACGCCGGCCTCACGATCGCCAAGGTCGCGGCGCGAGCCGGTGAGAACAAGGCGCTGATCGCGTACCACTTCGGGTCGAAGCAGGGCCTGGTGGCGGCTGTGGCCTCGAAGCTCGGCGAGATGATCACGTCGGCGGTCGTGGAGGCCGTCGGCCGGCGCCACACGGTCGAGGGGATCGTCCGCGGCGCCCTGGAGGGTGTGTGGGACCTGATGGACAGCGACGAGCGCCTGGCTCGCCTCTACTTCGATCTCGGCGGCGTGTCCGTCGTCGAGGAGGACGTCCGGAAGGTGATGCGGGGCGAGCGTGCACGCTGGCGCTCGGTCCTCATGGACCTGCTCCGCGATGCGGACCCAAGGGTTCCCGCGCGGCGGATCGAGCCGCTCGCCGTCCTGATCGGCGCCGGCATCGAGGGCCTCGCGCTGGAGCGCATACAGGTCGGCGAGACCCCGGGGCTCGGGCAGGCGCGCGAATTGTTCGTCGCGGCGATGGTCGCCGCGGCGGATTAGGGCGAGTCCACAGCCGTACCCGCGAACGTGCACTCGGCCCGCTCAGCCTCGTCCGCGACGAACTGCACCGACACGACACCGCCGTTCGGGGCTGAGTAGACGAGCGTGCCGGCGGTCCGTCGTGGCGGAGCCGCCATCCCCACATGCGACGAGCGTCGGTCGCGATGATGCTTGCTCTCGTGAGGTCCCCCGACGCCCGGCTCTATCGATTCCGCTCTTGAGTGTGTGATTCACCGGACCCATTCCGGTCAATCACTCACTCGATGCGATTGGACGCCCGATCGCCCCCTCACTGCCGCGTCAGCGCCAGCAGATCCCCCTCGAAGCCCGGGTAGCTCACCTGAGCGGCCTCCATCCCCACGACCTCCACGCCGTCCCGCGAGGCGAGGCCCGCGATCGCGCCCAGCATCGCCAGCCGGTGGTCGCCGTGTGCGTCCAGGCGGCCGCCCTCGAGCTCGCGCTTCCCGGTGGCGGAGAAGCCGTCCTCGCTCGCCTCGATGTCGCCGCCGATCCCGCGTAGCCCCTCGACCACCGTCGCGATCCGGTCAGACTCCTTGTGGCGGAGCTCCTCGGCGCCGGACACGACGGTCGTGCCCTCGGCGAAGCACCCGAGCAGCGCGACCAGGGGGAGCTCGTCGATCGCGAGCGGCACCTCCTCGGCATGCACGCGAGTTGCCTCCAGGGGGCCGTGGCGGGCGACGATCGCCCCAACGGGTTCGGCCGCCTCGGGCCGCTCCTCCACCTCGATCGGCGCTCCCATTCGGTTGAGGATCCCGAGTAGTCCGACGCGGGTCTCGTTCAGTCCCACGCCCTCCACGCGCACCCGGCTCTCGCGGACGATCGTCGCGGCCACGAGCAAGAACGCCGCGGATGAGAAATCTCCAGGCACCAGTATCCGGTCGCCGTGGAGACGTTCGGCCGGACGCACGGTGACCCGGCGGACCGGACCGCCGCCGACCGTCGGCAGGGTGCGCAGCGGCTCGCTGGTGACGTCAGCTCCCCAGGCCACCAGCATGCGCTCCGTGTGATCCCTGGTCGGCGCCGGCTCGGTGATCTGCGTCTCGCCGTCGGCGAGGAGCCCAGCGAGCAACAGGCAGGACTTGACCTGGGCGCTCGCCACCGGCATCCGGTACGAGATCCCGTGGAGCGGGGCAGCTCGAATCGCAATGGGTGTCAGGCGGCCGTCACGGCAGGAGATCGTCGCGCCCATTTCGGCAAGCGGCTTCGCGATCCGGTCCACCGGCCGTCGCCGGATCGACTCGTCGCCGTCCAGGGTCCATTCCCCTCTCCCCTGCCCCGCGAGCCAGCCCGGAAGCAGACGCAGCAGGGTTCCGGCGTTGCCGACGTCGATGCCCTGGGTGCCCTCGCCGGCCCGCTCGCCCGGACCGCGGAGCCCGATGCCACCGATTCGGAGATCGAGCGCGCCCGGGTGCGTCGCCTCTGTCATGGCGACCTCAGCCCCAAGTTGCTGGACCGCATGACGAGTCGACTGCGTGTCGGCCGAGTCCAGGTATCCCTCCACCTCGACCACGCCGTCGCTCATCGCCCCGATCAGGGCCGCGCGGTGGCTGATCGACTTGTCCGGCGGTGGGCGGAGCTCGCCTCGGAGCGGTCCCGAGGGGCCGAACCTCGTCATGTCGAGATCGAGACCGTGTGGCCGAGGCCGCGGACGATCTCGGCGGCGCGCTCGGACTCCCGCGCGCCTGCCACCCAGAGGGAGACGGCGCCGGTCCGCATGTCGGGAGCCGGGTAGAGCGCCATGTCCTCGATGTTCACGCCCGCGCGGCCGAGGGCGAGCGCGATCTCGGCCACGGTACCCGGCCGGTTCTCGACGCTCAGCCGCAGCTCGTACAGCTCGCCGCCGACGAGATCCGCGTCCAGGAGCCGGCGGCGATCCTCCCGAGCGGCCCCGTGCCAGGCGGCGACGCGCTCGCCGTCGCCCGAGCGGATGACCTCCGCGGCCTCCCGCAAGCGCTCGGCCGCGGCGTCGATCTCGCGGGCGACCGTCTCGCTGTTGGTGGCGAAGATGTCGCCCCAGATCGCCGGGTTGGCGCCGGCCACCCGAGTCGTGTCGCGAAAGCTCGGGCCGACCTCCGGCAGGCGCTCGGACTCCTCCACAGCGGCGGCGGCCGCCTGCTGGACGAGCACGTTCGCAATCACGTGGGGTAGGTGGCTCACCGTGGCCATCAGACGGTCGTGGGTCTCGGGGTCGATCGCCTGCGGGCGCGCCCCGAGGTCGGCGACCGCACGCTGGAGGCGGTCGTAGTGCATCCCGCTCGAGCGCTCGGTCGGGGTCAGGTACCAGCGCGCGCCCTCGAACAGGTCGTCGCGCGCGTTCTCCACCCCGGCGCTCTCGGCTCCGGCGATGGGATGGCCGCCGATGAACCGCTCCAGCCGCTCGTCGTCGGGCAGTCTCGCGATCAGCTCGCGCTTGGTGGACCCGACGTCGGTGACGACCGCGTCGTGGCCGCTTGCGGCGAGCGCCTCGGCCACCATGGCAGGGAGCGCCCCGACGGGGCCCGCGCAGAACACGACCTCGGCGCCGTCGAGGGCCTCGGGGATCGTCTCGCCGACGCGATCGAGCGCCCCGACATCCACGCCGCGGCGCGCGTTCGCGAGCTCGGCGTCGTAGCCGACGACCTCCGCGCCCATTCTGCGCTTTGCCGCGAGCCCGATCGACCCGCCGATCAGCCCGACGCCCAGGACCGCTACGCGCATCGGGCCTGCGGCTCTAGACCGCGGTCAGCTGCTTGCCGGCTACCTCTGCGACCCGCCTGACCTGCTCGGCGTACTCGGCGAAGCCGTCGGTCGCCAGGCACTGCGGTCCGTCACAGATGGCCTGCTCCGGCTCGTTGTGGACCTCGACGATGATCCCGTCGGCGCCCGACGCAGCGGCCGCCAGAGACATCGGCCCCACCCAGTCGCGGCGCCCGGCCGCATGGGAAGGATCGATGATCACGGGCAGGTGACTCAGCTCCTGCAGGGCCGGTACGGCGAGCAGGTCGAGGGTGAAGCGATACGCCGTCTCGAAGGTGCGGATCCCGCGCTCGCAGAGCATGACCTGGTCGTTGCCCTCCTTGAGGACGTACTCGGCCGCCATCAGGAGCTCCTCCAGGGTCGCCGAGAGGCCGCGCTTGAGCAGCACGGGAATCTCCGTACGGCCGACCTCGGCCAGGAGCGCGTAATTCTGCATGTTGCGGGCGCCGATCTGGATGACGTCAGCGACCTCGGCGACATCGCCGACGTCACGGGCGTCCATCAGCTCGGTGACCACCGGAAGCCCCGTCTCCTCACGCGCCTCCGCCAGCAGCCGGAGGCCCTCGACGCCGAGCCCCTGGAACGAGTACGGCGAGGTGCGGGGCTTGTAGGCGCCGCCCCGCATCATCGTCGCGCCGCCGTCGGCGACCGTCCGAGCGGTCTCCAGCATCTGGGTGCGACTCTCGACGGTGCACGGACCGGCGATCAGGGCGAAGTTCTCGCCGCCGACCTTGCGCCCATCCACGTCGATGACCGTTCGCTCGCCCTTCCGGAACTGCGCGGAGGCCAGCTTGTACGGCTTCAGGATCGGCACCAGGTGGTCGACGCCGGGGGCGCCCTCGAGCCCCAGGGCGGCGACGCGGTCGCGGTCGCCGATGGCGCCGATGACGGTCAGGAGCTCTCCGGGGGACACGTGAGCGGAGCAGCCGACCGACTGGACGCGGTCGACGACGGCCTGGATCTCCTCCTCGGTCGCCCCCTCTTTCATCACGATCATCATGGTCTTCGTAAGCCTTTCAGAGTCAAACGGGAATACCAGCGCGGTACGGCGTCCGGCGGAAGTCTCCTGCTAGGTGGGGCCGTGACGGCCCAGCCGGACGCCTAGCTAAATCGCCAGTAGTAGAACCATGCACGCGGCCGCGCGCCCTTGGGAGCGGTGAGGTAAGCCGACGTGCTCGCGCGGTTCATTGACCGAAGTTTTTAGCAGGTGCGGGGGAAATAGTCCAGCAATCTGGCGCTCATGACACCGTTGCCTCGAGCGCCTCGAGGAAGCGCTCGTTCTCGGCGCGGGTCCCGTAGGTGACCCGGATGTGGCCCGGTCCACCAAGGCTGGTGCCGCCGCGGACCACGATGCCGCGCTCGCCGAGGCTCTGGATCACCTCGGCCTCGTCGTTGTCGCCGAGGGGAATCCACGAGAAGTTCGCCTGCGATGCCGGCGGGTCGAGGCCGAGGTCCCTCGCCGCCTCCTCGACGAACACCCGCTCGACGATCGTCCGCTCGACCCTGTCCAGGACGTCGTCGCCGTGCAGCATCGCCTCCGCGGCCGCCACCTGGGCGAGCTCGTTGACGCTGAACGGCTGGCGGACGGCATCGACGGCGGCGCGGAACTTCGCCGAGCCGAGCGCGTAGCCACAGCGCAGGCCGGCGAGGCCGTAGACCTTGCTGAAGGTCCGCAGAAGGACGACGTTTCCGAACCGCTTGAGGAAGTCGACCGTGTCGTCCGGGTCGTCGTTGGTCTGGAACTCGATGTAGGCCTCGTCGAGCGCCACGGTCACATGGGGCGGGACCTGCTCCAGGAAGGCCGCGATCCGGGACGCCGGCAGGTGGGTGCCGGTGGGGTTGTTCGGGTTGTTGACGCAGAGGAGCTGGGTGGCCGCGGTGATCTCGGTGAGCATCGCGTCGAGGTCGTGGACGTAACCCTCGGCAAGCGGCACGCGGACCTCGCGGGCACCGGTCAGCGCCGCCAGGTGCGGATAGATCGAGAACGACGGCCAGGCGAACACGATCTCGTCGCCGGGCTCGCACAGCGCCTCGGCGGCGGCCAGCAGGATCTCGCAGGACCCGTTGCCGATCGCCACCTGGGACGGCTCGACCTCGAACCGCTCGGCGATTCGCCGGCGGAGGTGTTTGGAGTACTGGTCGGGATAGCGGTTGAGGCCGGTCGCGGCCGCGGCGATCGCCTCCACCACCGCCGGGTGCGGACCCCACGGCGACTCGTTGGAGGCCAGCTTGACGATGTCCTCCGCGCCGAACGCCTCCCGCGCGGCGTCCTCGTGGAGGCCCGCCTCGTAGTGGGGCATGCGCTCGAGCTTCTGCGCAAACGTGATCGTCATGGTTTCACCATTGTGCCTTGGCGGGCGCTAGTTGGCTCTTCAGGGTCTAACTTGGGTCCTGGATGGCCGATTCGACGGAAGCGTCGTCGGAGCAAGCAGCCGCCGCGACGGAGCGGCTCGTCCGTCTGGGCAGGCGGTACCTGACCTGGCCGGAGCTGTGCAGCCGGGCCGGTGTGGAGCACGAAATCGCCGACCGTCTCTGGAGGGCCCTTGGCTTTCCGGACGTGCCGCCCGACCAACCTGCCTACGCCGACGACGACGTGAAGGCGCTCCGCCTCGCCGCGCAGGGCCTCGACCAACTCGAGGGCGAGAAGCGCGAGGAGGCCGTCGACCTCCTGGTTCGCGAGGCGCGCGCCGTCAGCGCCTACCTGACCCGCATCAGCGAGATCCAGGTCGACGCGCTGTTCTACCTTCGCGAGTACGGCCTTCGCGGGCACGCCATCGCCGACGCGTTCGAGCACGGCCTGCAGGACTCAGAGCTCGGGTGGCTGCTCCTCTACGGCCTCCGCCGGCGCCTCGACGACACCCTGCGCCGGCGCGCCACCTCCGCGCCGGGGGGTCAGCCGGTGCTCGCTGTCGGGTTCGTGGACCTGGTCGACTTCACCGGTACCAGCGGGTCCCTGGACGTGGAGGGGTTCGGCCACCTCTTGAACAGCTTCGAATCGCTCGTGTGGGATGTCGTGACCGAATCCGGGGGACAGGTCGTCAAGCTGATCGGCGACGAGGCGATGTTCGTATGCCCTTCGGCCGCCGAGGCGGCCCGTGCCGCGTTGGACGTGATCGGCGCGTGTGGCCGCGCCGATCTTCCGCCCTCCCGCGGTGGCCTCGCGGCCGGGCCGTTGCTGCTCCGTGGCGGCGACTACTTCGGGCGGGCGGTCAATCTGGCGAGCCGCCTGGTGGATCAGGCGGAGGCCGGCACCGTCCTGGTGGACCAGGCGTTCCAGAGCGAGCTTGATTCAGGTGGCGAGCTGGAGCTGAGCGAAGTGGGACCGGTCCGCCTGAAGGGCATCGGCGAGGTGCCCGTTTGGCGGCTCGGCCGGAGCCCCGCGGACTGATCGTCCGCTGTGCCACCCGCTCGACCTACTGGGCGGAATGCAGGTCGGTCCGGAGCTCCCGCGCCTCGCCGATGTAGGTGTGGGCGGGCGTGTGGCCATCGTCGGCGTAGTAGTGGACCATGACGCGGATCACGCCGCGCATGGCGTTGCGGACGTCGAGCTCACGGGTGCACAGCAACGGGACCGAGTCGAGCCCAAGTCGGCGGGCGGCGACGGCGGGGAATTCGGCGTTCAGGTCGTCGGTCGCCGTGAACAGGCAGCTCACGATTCGATCCGGCTCGAGGTCGTTGCGGGAGATCAGCTCCCGCATCAGCTCCTCGGTCGCGTCGAGGATCGCATTGACGTCGTTGCTCGACGCCTTGACGGCCCCCCGGACTGCATACAGGCGCTCGCTCATGGGGCGGCATCCTTCCAGAGGCGCCTGACCTCCGGGGTTCGCAGCCTTCGCGCCTTGCCCTCGGGCAGCGTCCCGAGCGCCAGCGGGCCGAACCGGATGCGGGCCAGCGCGACCACCTGGTTGCCCACCGCCTCGACCATCCGGCGAACCTGGCGGTTGCGGCCCTCGGCGATGGTCATCTCGACTACGCGCGGAGATGTCCTGCGCACCTTCGCCGGGCGCGTTGGCCCGTCATCGAGGTCAACGCCGCGGCGGAGCCGCCGGAGCTGCGACTCGGTCACCTGGCGTCGCAGCCGGACCTTGTAGGTGCGCTCGACGCCGTAGCGGGGATGGGTGAGCCGGTTCGCGAGCTCGCCGTCATTGGTCAGCAGGATGAGCCCGGTCGAGTCCACGTCGAGTCGCCCGACCGGATAGAGCCTGCGTTCCGAGTCCACGAGCTCGACCACCGCGCGCCGCCGGCCCGGCTCCTTGGCGGTGGACACAACCCCCGCCGGCTTGTTGAGCATCCAGATCTCGTGCGGCTCCGGGCGCACCGGCCGGCCGCCGAGTGCGACGCCGCTTGAGTGGTCCACGTCCCGAGCCGGATCGGTGACCTTCTCCCCCGCCACCGTCACCCGCCCGGCGGCGATGAGCTCCTCGGCGCGCCGCCGCGAAGCGACGCCGCAGTGGGCCAGGTACTTCGCGAGGCGCATGCCGTCGAACCTAGCGACGGACCGTCCTCAAGGCCAATTTGCGGTCTACCCGGCGAGCCGGGCGGCTTCAAGCGCTTCCCGCTTGGTCTGGTAGAGCGTGAGCGACGTCTGCAGGCCATTCCGGAACGTGACCAGCCAGGCCGAGCGGGCCTGTGTCTCGATGCCATCGCGTCCACGGAGATAGGTGACGTTCTCCACCATGAGGCGGTCGTCCCCGAGTTCTGTCGGGTCATCGATCTCCATACGAACGCTGTCCCACGCCGTGAGGAACCCGTGCACAAAATCCCGGATCTGATCGTGTCCCCGGTACACACCTGCCTCAGGGCCGCGGGAGCGCGACCAGTCCAGCACCGCGTCGGGCGCCCAGGTCTCCAAGATCCCGTCGAGGTCACGGCGGTTATACGCATCCGTGGACCGGCGCACGAGCTCGACGTTCGCGTCCCTCATTTCCGCGGTGCCTTACCGCTCAGTTCGCGACCAACGTCGCCCAGGAAGGTGAAGTGGCCGACGACTCGCCGTCGCTGCCTGGCGGTCACCCGGCGCGAGAGGGGCCCTCGCAGGTACCCAAGATCGCAGCGATGAGCCTCGAAGTCGATGAAGGCAGTACGGGCGCCTTGGAAATACACGTCGGGAGGGGTTGGAGGATTGGGAGCGAGGAACGCGACGGCGTCACGGGTGAATCCCTTCGCGTCGAGGCGGCACCGTGCGGGCGTTCCCTTGGTGATGGGTACGGTGACCGCGGGAAAGCTGGCATAGGCCGGGATGGTCAGCTGCTTCACCGTCTTGCCATGATCGGACGAGCCACCGCAACCGGCCAGCACCAGAACCGTGATGAGCGAGACCAAGAATCCACGGCGAGCTGCGCGGGAATCCAACGGCTCGCTAGCTCCTCCGCTGCTCGCCCGCCTTCAGCAGGCGCTCGCGGAGCTCGCGCTCGTCCTCCGGGGTCGGGTCGAAGCGCGATGGATCGGGGAGCTGGTCCAGGCCGGAGAGGCCGAAGAGCTTCTCGAACAGCGGCGTGGTCCGGTAGACCATCGCCCCGAACCGCGAGCGCCCCGACTCCTCGATCAGGCCTCGCTCGGTGAGGGTCGCCACAGCCGACTCCGACGACACGCCGCGGATCCGGGCGATCTCCGGCCGCGAGACGGGCTGGAGGTAGGAGACGATCGCCAAGGTCTCGGCCTGCGCCTGCGTAAGCGGGGGCGTCCGCGGGGTCGAAAGCAGGCGACGGGCCGCGTCCTCGGCCACCGGATCCGCGGCCAGCGTGTAGCCGCCGGCGACCTGGCGCAGTACGACGCCTCGCGAGCCCTCCGCGAGCCGGCCCTCCAGCGCGTCGAGCGCCCGATCGACCTCCGCCTCGCTCGCATCGCAGGCCTGGGCGAGCTCCGCCGTCGACACGGGCTGCGGCGACAGGAACAGCAGCGCCTCCACCGTGCGCTCGAGAACAGTCATTGCACCTCCACCTCGATGGGTCCGAACAGGTCCTTTTGCTTCCACGTCGCCTCGCCTCGCTTGTGCATCTCGAGCAGGGCGAAGAGCGTCACCGCCTGGGTCAGCCGGTCCTCATCGGCGAACACCTCGTCGAAGTCGAAACGGCCTCGGTGCGAGAGCAGCTCGCGAAGAACCTCGAGCCGGCGCTCGAGCGAGACCGTCGGGCGGATGTGGCTCGTGTCGGGCTCCGGCGGGATGCGCAGCAGGTCGCCGAGGGCCTCCCCCAGCCGCGCCGGGTCGTAGACCTGGCTCGCCGCCTCGAGCGAGGCGCGACGCAGCTCCGGCGGCAGCGGCGCGGCCCGGTAGAGGTAACGGCGTCCGTCGACGAACAGGCCTGAGAGATGGGCGGCCGCCTCCCGGTACCGCCGGTACTCGAGCATCCGGGCCAGGAGCTCGTCGGCGGCCTCCTCCGGGCCGAGCTCGATCTGCTCGGAGTCCTCGGTCGGCAGGAGCAGGCGCGACTTCAGCTCCAGGAGCGATGCGATCAGGACGAGGAACTCCGTGGCCGAGTCCAGGTCGAGCTCGCCGGTGGTCTCGAGGTGCTCGAGGTAGGCGACGACGATGTCGCCGAGCGACACCTCCGCCAGGGGAATCTCCTCGCGAAGGACGACCGCCATCAGGAGGTCGAACGGCCCGGCGAAGACGTCGAGATCGAGGTCGAGCTCGGCTGCCCGCATTCAGGGCAGCGTAGAACCTGCCTCGGACCCGGCGAGGTGTCGGCTATCTGCGAGGGCCGATGCCCATGACGTCGCGAACGTCCGCGAGCGTGTCCGATGCGATCGCCCGCGCCTTCTCCGCGCCCGCGGCGAGCGCGGACTCGATCGCCGCCTCATCGGGCCGTAGCTCCGCGTAGCGCTCGCGCGTGGGTGCCAGGTAGTCGACCACGGTGTCGGCAACGGCGCCCTTGAAGTCGCCGTAGCCGGAGCCCTCGAACTCGCGCTCGATCTCGGAGGGGTCGGTCTCGCGGGCGACCGAGAGGATCTCGATCAGGTTGGCGATCCCCTCCTTGTCGGGCGCCCTGCGGACCTCGGTACCGGAGTCGGTGACCGCGCTTCGCACCTTCTTGCGCACGACGTCGGCCTCGTCCAGGATGTAGACCGTCCCCTGCTCGGAGCCGTAGGTGGTCGACATCCGCGAGGTCGGCTCCTGGAGGTTCATGATCCGCGCGCCCACCTCGGGGTAGCGGCCCTCGGGCACGAGCAGGGTGTCACCGAAGCGGGCGTTGAAGCGCTCGGCGACGTCGCGCATGAGCTCGACGTGCTGGCGCTGGTCGTCGCCGACCGGGACCACGCTCGCCCGGTAGGCGAGGACGTCGGCGGCCATCAGCACCGGGTAGAGGAAGAGCCCGGCCGAGACCAGCTCGCGCTGCTGCTCGGACTTCTCCTTGAACTGGTGCATGCGGTTGAGGTCGCCCCAGGCGGTGACCGCGCTCAAGAGCCAGGTGAGCTCGGCGTGCTCCCTGACGTCGGACTGGCGAAACAGGATGCAGCGCTCGGGGTCGAGCCCCGCAGCCAGCAGGATCGCGGCCGTGTCGTAGAGGCGCTCGCGGAGCTCCGCCGGCTCGTAAGCCACCGTGGTCGCGTGCAGGTCGACGATGCAGTAGATGGCCTCGCCGCGATCCTGCCACTCGACGTACTGCCGGATCGCGCCGATGTAGTTCCCCAGATGCTTTCGCCCCGTCGGCTGGATGCCGCTGAAGATCCGCTCGGAGTCGGCCATGGCGGGCGCGGACTATAGGGTGCCGGTATGGCGAAGGCGAAGAAGGACGCGGCGCGCGCGGTCGTTCGGGAGTACTTCGACGCGCTCATGGCCAAGGACCTCGACCGGGCGGTCGCGACCTGGAAGCCGGGGAGCCAGGATCGCCTCTACGGCTTCGCCGAGATGGTCGCCCCGCATGGCATCCGCGACTACTTCGCGAGCATCTTCGCCGCGATCCCCGACTTCACGCTCGAGGTCGATTCGATGGTCGCCGAGGGCGACGAGGTCGCGGTGCGCTGGCACGCCGCCGGCACCTTCGACGGAACCCAGAAGTTCCAGGGCCTGGTGCCGAACGGACGGCGAGTGGAGCTCGAGGGACTCGACCTCCTCACCGTCTCCGACGACAAGATCGTCTCCAATCACGCCTACACCAACGGCATGGAGTTCGCGCGCCAAGTCGGCGCGCTGCCTCCTCAGGACTCCGGCCCGGAGCGGGCCATGGCCGCGGCCTTCAACGCGAAGACCGCGATCGAGAAGCGGCTGCGCCGCACGTGAGTTAGGCGCGGGCGGAGCAATGGGTTCGATCCGAGCGCTCCTCCTGACGGGAGGAGCGCTCCACGACGAGCCGTCCTATTACTCGGAGCTCGCGGGTGCGCTGGCCGGAGAGGGCGGCGTCGATCTTCGGATGACCCGTGATCTCGATGCGCTCGCTGCCGCCACCCTCGAGCCGTACGACGTCGTCATCAACACGACCACCTTCGTCGACGCCGAGGCCGGACAGGTCGAGGCGTTGCTCGAGTCGGTTCGCGGCGGCACCGGCCTGGTGGCGCTCCACGGCGGCAACGCCACATTCTGGAACAGCCCCGACTACCTACGGGCCCTCGGCTCGCGGTTCCTACGACACCCTCCCATCAAGCGCTTCCGGGTTCACATCGAGGATCCCGCGCACCCGATCGTCGACGGTGTGGGCGACTTCGAGGTCGAGGACGAGCTGTTCGAGATCGGCGGCGACGTGAGCCGCTTCGAGGAGTTCACGAAGGCGTTTGGCGAGCGCGGGTGGTCGGATCCCGCCGTCCTTCGGATCGGCGAGGGGCCTCTACAGCCCGACATCACGGTGTTGGCGTCCTCCGAGAGTCAGCCGCTCCTTTACACACGAACGCTCGGCACGGGCCGCATCCATTACAACGCGCTGGGTCACGAGCAGAGCACGCTTCGCAACGAGAGCTACCGCCGCCTCCTGCTCCAGGGTGTCAGGTGGGCCGCGGACCGGGATGAGACTGGTTAGGGCTCCGGCTGCTCGCGCAGCTGGTGCGCCGGCGTGAAGAAGCTCCGGTAGGCGAGCGTCACCGCGATCAGTCCCGCGAGGGCCACGCTGCCGAGCAGCGTCCACAGGAGGATGAGCTGCAGCCGCACGGCGTCGGTCGGGCTGGCGCCGGCGAGCAGCATCCCAACCATCGTGCCGGGGAAGAAGATCAGCCCCGTGGTCTTGGTCGAGTCGACAAGCGTGATCATCCCCGAGCGCAGGCTCCGCCGGACGATCGGCGCCGCGGCCTGGGTCGAGGTGGCTCCCAGCGCCAGGGTGGCCTCCACCTCCCGCGCATGGTGGGTCATGTCGTCGCCGAGCCGGTTCAGCGTCACCGCGGCGGCCGTCATCGCGTTGCCGACGACCATGCCGCCGACCGGGACCAGGTACCGGGGCTGCGCCTTGAAGATCCCCAGCGCGATGACGAGGCCGAGTGTCGCGGCGCCGGCGACGCCCAGCGCAATCAGCAGCGGCCAGAACGCGTTCGGGACCAGCTTCGCCCGCTGCTTCGCGGTGAAGGCGCCGAAGACCACCATGATCGCGATCAGTCCGAAGACGAACCACAGGCTGTCCTGGTCGAAGATGAACTTGATGACGTAGCCGATCGCGGTCAGCTGGATCGCCGACCGCACGACCGCGATCCCGATGTCCTGCTCCAGGTCGGCCTTGCGCCAGAACGACACCGCAACCGCGATCCCGACGAGCACGAGCGTCGCAGCGACCTCGCCGAGGGTGACGTGGATGGAGGTGCTCATCCGGAGGCCGCCAGGTGCTCGGAGACCCGCCCCTCCCCCACCATCCGGCCCTCGTCGAGCCGGACCACCCAGTCGGCCATCCGCCGCGCCTGCGCGAGGTCATGGGTCACGAGCACCGTCGACGCGTTCACGCGCTCGCGCAGGTGGAGCAAAGTGGCCTCCACAGCACCGCGTGCTTCCGCATCCAGGGCCGACGTGGGCTCGTCCAGCAGCAGCACCCGCGGCTCCAGCGCCAGCGATCGCGCCAGCATCACGCGCTGCTGCTCGCCCACCGAGAGCTTGCTCGCGGACCGCTCGGCGAACGACGCGTTGAGGCCGGCGAGGTCGAGCAACCGTGCTACGTCCGGCTCCCGGCCCGCGAGGTCCGCGGCGAAGCGGATGTTGTCCTCCACCGTCCCATCCAGCAGCGCCGGGAGCTGAGGGACCAGGCACACCTCCCGGCGCAGCTCGAGCGGATCGCGCTCGCGCACATCGGCGCCGTCGTAGCGAACCGTGCCCGACGCGGGATCCGCCAGCCGGTTCAGGAGACGCAGGAGCGTCGACTTCCCGCTCCCGGACGGGCCGGCGATGCAGCTCGCGCCCTTGGGCAGCGAAGCGGTGACGTCTTGGAGCACCGTCTTGCCGCCCCGGTCCAGGGTCACGCGATCGAGCTCGAAGAGCACCGGGGGATTATCGCGGGACCTCCCCTGCACGGGCTGCCGTATTGGGACTACACGACCTGAGGGGGAACCGGTGAAACGCCGAATAAGCCTCGTCCCAGCACTGGCTGTCATCGCGATGCCGCTTCTCGCCGGCGCCTCGACCCTGGCCAAGGATGGATCCAGGGGCGGCGGCGGCGGCTATCTGGACGCAAAGGGCGTCGTGGCGGCAAGCAGCATGCATACGCCGCCTCGCGCGATCGTGGGACCGCACGGGTCGGGCTCGGTCTATATCGCCCAGCCCAGTGCCGAGGGGGTCAATGTCGCGCGTGTGGACACCGCCGGCAGCGGGACCGTCACGGCCCACTCGAACTACGGCAGCTTCACCATTCCGACGGTCGCGCTCGACAAATCGACGAGCGGGCTGTCCGCCGACGGGGACACGCTTGTGCTCGCCGAGCCGTTGGCCGGCCTCGGGGGGGCAACCAGTCGGTTCGAGGTTCTCAATGCGAAGTCGTTGCGGGTTCGCGAAAGCGTCACCCTGCGCGGCAGCTACAGCTTCGACGCGATCTCTCCGGACGGGAACCTCCTCTACGTCATCGAGTACACGTCCCCGGCGAACCCCAGCAAGTACCTGGTGAGAGCGTATGACGTCAGCGCCGGACACCTTCTCCGGACGCCGGTCATCGACCCCGACGAGGCTGGTCAGCCGATGACGGGGAAGCCTGTGACGCGCACGATGAGCCCGGACGGCCGGTGGGCGTACACGCTCTACCAGGGGTCCGACGAGGGACCGTTCGTCCACGCGCTCGACACTTCCGGACGCAGCGCGAAATGCGTCGACCTCGACGGGCTCAACCTCCCGACAAACCTCTCGGGATCGCGGCTCGTGGTGAGCGGCGACGGAGACGAGCTGAGCATCGTCCGCCACGGCAACGAGCTCGGAACGATCGACACGCACACGTTCGCGGTCAGCCCGCCTGCCACGCCCTCCGATGGCCATGGGTTCCCCTGGGTCCTGATTGCGATCCTGGCGGTTGTCGCGGGCGCCGGAGCGGGAATCACGTCTCGCGTTGTGCGCCGTCGGCGGAGGCTCGCATCGGGTTAGCGGCCAGTCTCGTGGTGGGCCTTCTCGCGGCCGCCGCCCTCGGGGCGCCGGCCGGCCGAGCAGCCCACTCGGTCCACGGCCGGGACCCCGCCACGGTTGGGCACTCGAGCCAGGGACGGCCGATCCAGCTCCGCGAGTACGGGCTCGGCGAGACGAGCCTGCGCGTCCTCGTCTTCGGCTGCATCCACGGGACCGAGTGCGCCGCGGACGACCTTCCCGGCCTGGGGCGCCAGGGCTGGATGCCCGGGTCCGTGTTCTACGTCCCGAATCTCAACCCGGATGGCCTGGCGCACGGCACCCGGCTGAACGAGCGCGGGGTCGATCTCAATCGAAACTTCCCGGCGGCCTGGGAGCCGATCGGCGTGCGATGGGATCTGCAGTACTCCGGACCGCGTCCGTTCTCGGAGCCCGAGACGCGCGTCGCCGCCCGCCTCGTCCGCACTCTCCGCCCAGATGTGACGATCTGGTTCCATCAGGAGGCGGAACCGATGGTCCGCGCGTGGGGCCCCAGCATTCCGGCCGCCCGGCAGTTCGCGCGATACCTGCGGCCCGTGCGGTACACGAGCGTGCCGTTTCGTCGCCTGCCCTGGCTCGCCGGAACGGCGCCGAACTGGCAGAACCACCGGTTCGCAGGAAGCGCGTCGTTCGTAGTCGAGTTACCGCCCGGGCCAGTTCCGAGATTCGACGCCCGCACAATCGCCAGCGCGCTCGCGAGGATGGCCGGGTATTCGCCACGGGACCCCTGAGGGCTCGCAACCCGTATTGCATGGATGTCGCGATCCGCGACCGTTCGAGGGATGATGGTCGTGCCCGGCACGCGGTTGGCCGCCGCGGGCCCACGGGAGGAGATTCAACTGGCAGCCGAAGGGAGCACGGAGAGCGTCGCGGTACCGCTTCGGGCGACGCGCGCGAAATCCCCGTCGAAGGCCCTCGATCGGCGCCGCGAACGGCGCTGGGTCAGAGCCGCGCAGGGCGGATCCGAGGAGGCCCTTGAGCAGCTGTACCGGCGCCACTGGCCCTGGGCGCACCGCGCCGCCTACCTGGTCGTCCACGACGCGGCGGCGGCCGAGGACATCGCCCAGGAGGCGTTCCTGTCAGCGATCAGGTCGCTCGATCGCTTCGACCGGCGGCGGCCATTCGGCCCCTGGCTCAACCGGATCGTCGTCAACCGTGCCATCGACTGGGCTCGCGCGCGATCGCTTCGCGGCGAGACGGCGGCCGATCCGGAGGTGAGCTCGCCGCAGCCCGGTGAGCCCGACCCCGAGCTCAGCTCCACCGTCTACTCCGACGAGACCGTGGCGGCCCTGCGGACGCTCTCGCCGGAGCAACGCGCGCTCATCGTCCTTCGCTACCTCCTCGAGTACACGCCGGGTGAGATCGCCGAGGCGCTCGGGCTGCCGAGGGGCACGGTGAACTCCAGGCTGCGGCGCGGCCTCGATCGGCTGGCGATGGAGATGGAGGCCCGGTGATGGCGCGCGACCTTCAAGAGCGGCTCCGCGACGCGCCGATCCCCGACGAGCGCGGGGCGCGGGAGCGCGGGTGGCGGGTCGTGAGCGCCGCGTACGCGGATCGCCGACCGGTGACCCAGCCGGCGCGCGTGCCCGTGCGGATCGCGATCGCGGCCGGTCTGGCGGCCCTCATCCTGGCGCTGGTGCTGACGCCCGCCGGGGCGAAGGTCGTCGACCTGGTGCGTGACGTCGTGCGGCCGAACGCAAAGGAAGCGACTCCGCTCACCTCCCTGCCCGCTGGGGGAGACCTCCTGGTCGACTCCTCCGAGGGATCGTGGATCGTCCACCGGGACGGCTCGCAGCGGCTGCTGGGCGAGTACGAAGGGGCGAGCTGGTCTCCCCACGGCTACTTCGTCGCCGTCACGAACGCGCACCAGCTCCTCGCCGTGGAGCCGGGCGGCACCGTGCGGTGGTCGCTGAACCGTCCGCATCCTCGCGATCCGCGCTGGATGCCGGACACCGGGTATCGCATCGCCTACCGAACCGGAACGTCGATGCGAGTCGTGGGTGGCGATGGTGCCGGCGATCACCTCGTCGATCCCAACGTGGCTCCGACGCCCCCCGCGTGGGCGCTGCCGCTTCCGGCGGCGAAGATGACGAACGGAGCCGGCCAGTACGTGCTCGCGCTCGCGAAGCCGGACGGCCGCGTCGAGGAGGTCAACGCGGCGTCGACAAAGGTGCTGTGGCGCTCCGCCCCTGGACCGGTGCCCAAGGTCCTGGACTGGTCGGCAGACGGCTCGTGGCTCGCCGCTCTGTCGGCGACCCGACTGCGGGTGTTCACGGCGGACGGCCATCTCGTTCGCGTGGTCAGCCTGCCCCGGGGAATGCGCGCGACGGATGGTGCTTTCGCGCGAGCGGGTCGGTCGTTCGCCGTCACGGCGACCAAGCAGACCGCGCGCGGCAGGCGCAGTGAGGCGCTCGTCGTCCCGCTGGGCACGCCGAACCCGAAGCCGAGAGCCCTCCTGGCCGACCCGGGAACCTTCTCCAGCCTCGCGTGGTCCCCGGACGGCGGCTGGCTGCTTGTCGCGTGGCCGGACGCGGACGCCTGGCTGTTCGTCCGGCCCCAGCACCCGGGGCACGTCGACACGGTCGGGAACATCACGCAGCAGTTCGCCCCCAACGGCGGTGCCGCCCGGTCCGCGGAATTCCCGCGGCCCGCCGGATGGTGTTGCACCGTGGCCGGCGGCGGCTAGCCCGGCGCGCAAGATTCGTTCCGCCGCCGCCCGGGTACCAAGGAAGTGGCGCTAAGTTGGGAAACTGGTTAGAGCGATGAGTTTCAGCACACACCGCGGTCTGATGGTTGAGGACGATGCCTAGAGCGCTTTGGAGTGGATCGATCAGCTTCGGGCTCTTGAACGTGCCCGTGAAGCTGTACAGCGCCGTCTCGCGCAAGAACGTGAGCTTCCGCGAGCTGCGCGAGAAGGACGGCTCGCGCATCCGCCACAAGCGCGTGGCCGAGGCGGACGGCGAGGAGGTCCCTTACGAGGACATCGTCAAGGGCTACGAGATCTCGCCCGAGCAGTACGTGGTGATCACCCGGGACGAGCTCGAGGAGATCGATCCGAAGAAGACGCGAGCGATCGAGATCCAGGACTTCGTCGACCTCGACGACATCGATCCCGTCTACTTCGACCATCCCTACTACCTGGGCCCCGACAAGGGCGCCGAGAAGGCCTACGCGCTGCTTGTCAAGGCGATGGGCGACGCGAAGAAGGTGGCGGTCGCGCGATTCGTGCTGCGAAACCGCGAGCACCTCGCCGCGATTCGCCCCTCGGACAAGGTCCTGACGATGGCCACGATGCGCTTTGCCGACGAGGTCGTCGCACCCGACGAGCTCGGCGAGGACGTGATCCCCGCGGACGGACGCAAGCTCGACAAGCGCGAGGTCGAGATGGCCAAGCAGCTGATCGACTCGCTCACCGCTGAGTTCGATCCGAGCAAGTACCGGGATGAGTACCGCGAGGAGCTCCTGTCCCTGATCGACCGCAAGGCGCAGGGCAAGGCGGTCACAGGTCCCGTCTCGGAGGCACCCAAGCCGACCAAGGCACCGGATCTCATGGCCGCCCTCGAGGAGAGCCTCGCGTCCGTCCGCGGCGAGCCGCTCGCCGGTGGCGACGGTGACGGCGCGGCCAAGAAGCCCAAGCGCTCGACCACAAAGAAGTCCTCCTCCCGTTCGAAGTCCTCCCAGTCCAAGTCGCGATCGCGAAGCAAGGCCAAAGCCGCCAAGTAGACGTCGACGGGCACCAGCTCGAGCTGACGAACCTCGACAAGGTGCTCTGGCCCGAGGTCGGCTTCACCAAGGGCGAGATGATCGACTACTACGCGCGGGTCGTCGACGCGATCCTGCCGCACATCCGTGGGCGCCCGATGACGCTGAAGCGCTACCCGAACGGGGTCGCCGAGAAGCACTTCTACGAGAAGCGCTGCCCCAAGCATCGGCCCGACTGGGTCGAAACGGCCGCGATCTGGAGCGGACGAAACGAGGGTGACATCGACTACTGCGTCTGCGACGACCGCGCGACCCTCATCTGGATGGCGCAGCTCGCGTCCCTCGAGCTCCACCCGTCGCTCTCGCGCGCGAAGGAGATCGAGCGACCCACGGTCCTGGCGTTCGACCTCGATCCCGGGCCGCCGGCGACGATCGTCGAGTGCTGCACGATCGCGCTACGGCTGCGAGACCTGTTCGGCGACCTCAGCCTCGAGAGCTTCCCGAAGACGTCGGGGTCGAAGGGCATCCAGGTCTACGTCCCGCTGAACACGAAGGCGACCTACGACGAGACAAAGCCCTTCGCGCACGCCGTCGCGCAGCTCTTGGAGCGTCAGGAGCCGGATCTCGTCGTCTCGCGGATGGCCAAGAACCTCCGCAAGGGCAAGGTCCTCGTCGATTGGAGCCAGAACGACCAGCACAAGACGACCGTCGCCGTCTACTCGCTCCGGGCCAAGGAACGCCCGACGGTCTCGACCCCCGTCGAGTGGAAGGAGGTCGAGCGGGCGCTCGAGCGCTCCGACCCGGACCTCCTGAGCTTCGAGGCAGGCGACGTCCTGAAGCGCGTGAAGAGCAAGGGCGACCTGTTCGCGCCGGTGACGGAGCTGAAGCAGAAGCTGCCCGACTTCGAGCAGGCCGTCAAGTGACGGGAAGCGCCTCGCGCCGCGGACGCGGACGCACGGCGCGGACCGCCACCGCCAGGCGGCGCACCCCCTCGACGAGCTGATCCGGCTCCAGGTAGCCGAACGAGAGTCGGATACAGGTGGCGCGAGGGCGCCCCGCCGGCCCCGTGCTGATTGCCGAGATCGAAGGTCGGCCGGTCGCGGCGATCTCGGTCCTCTCGGGTGAGTCTTTCGCCGACCCCTTCCTTCCCACCCTGGAGCTGCGGCGCCTGCTCGAACTGCGGGCGTCGCAGCTCCTCCTCTACTCCGGCGAGCCGCGCAGCCGCGGTCTGACGACGCCGGACTACAGCGCCTGGCGTACGACCGGCCGCCGGCTGGCGGTCGCCTCGTCGAGCCGCCGCACCGGCGTCGTATAGGGCGCGTTCCGGGCGATCTCCGGATCGCTCTCGGCCTCGGTCAGGATCTCGTCGAACGCGCCGGCGAGCGCGTCGAGCGCCTCGCGGGTCTCGGTCTCCGTGGGCTCGACCATCAGCGCCTCGTCGACCAGCAGCGGGAAGTAGATCGTCGGCGGGTGGAAGCCGAAGTCGAGCAGGCGCTTGGCCACGTCGAGGGTCTTGACGCCGAGCTCGCGCTTCGCGGGCGCGCCCGAGAGGACGAACTCGTGCATGCAGGTCCGGTCGAAGGCGAGCGGCAGGTAGCGCCCGGCGCGCCCCTGCCGCAGCTTCGCCAGCAGGTAGTTGGCATTCAGCACCGCGGTCTCCGAGGCCTCGGTGAGCCCGTCGCCGCCCAGGCTGCGGATGTACGCGTAGGAGCGCACGAAGACGCCGAAGTTCCCCGCGAAGCCGCGCAGGCGGCCGATCGACTTGGGCTGGGAGTAGTCGAAGTCGTACGCCGGCGAGGCTCCGTTGCCGCCCTCGGAGCGCACGATCCGCGGCACCGGCAGGTAGGGCTCGATGCGGTCCGACACGGCGATGGGGCCGGCGCCCGGGCCGCCGCCGCCGTGCGGCTGCGAGAACGACTTGTGGAGGTTCACGTGGACGATGTCGAAGCCCATGTCGCCCGGGCGGCTGCGGCCCATGATCGCGTTCAGGTTCGCGCCGTCGTAGTAGAGGGTCGCGCCGCTTCGGTGCACCAGCTCGGCGATCTCCGTGATGTTCTCGTCGAACACGCCCAGCGTGTTGGGGTTCGTGAGCATCAGGCAGGCGACGCGCTCGTCGATCTTCTGTCGCAGGTCGTCCAGGTCCACCCCACCCCGCTCGTCCGTCGCGACCTTGACGACCTCGTAGCCCGCCATCGTCACGGAGGCGGGGTTGGTCCCGTGGGAGGTGTCCGGTGTCAGCACGCGTGTGCGCTCCTCGCCTCGGTCCTCGTGGTAAGCGCGGGTGAGGAGGAGGCCCGCCAGCTCGCCGTGTGATCCGGCCGAGGGCTGGAGGCTCACGTGGGGCAGGCCGCAGATCTCCGACAGGGAGCGCTCCAGGCGCCACATGAGCTCGAGCGCGCCCTGGGCCCGCTTCGGCGACTGCGCGGGGTGCAGGCGGGCGTGGCCGGGCAGGGCGGCGACCCGCTCGTTGAGGCGCGGGTTGTGCTTCATCGTGCACGAGCCGAGCGGGTACGGCCCGGTGTCGAGGTCGAAGTTGCGGCGCGAGAGGCGGTTGTAGTGGCGGACGATCTCCGGCTCGGAGACCTCCGGGAGCTGCGGCGGGCGCTCGCGGCGCAGGTTGGCGGGGATGAGCTCGTCGAGCGGGCGCTCGGGGACGTCCGTGCCCGGGACCGAGCCGGCCCTGCGGCCCTCGACGGAGCGTTCGAAGATCGTGGTCGCGCGCTCGCGCTGCTGCGCCGTCGGAGTGTCGGCCGTCGTCGGCGGCGAGGCCTGGCTCATGCCGGCACCCCAGCGCGCTCGCGCTCACCGGTGGTCGCGGCGACGGCGCGTCCGAGCGAATCCGCCAGGCGGTCGATGTCCTCCTTCGACCGCCGCTCGGTGATCGCCACCAGCAGTCCGTCCTCGTACTCGGGGTACTCGCGGCCGAGCGGATAGCCGGCGGCGATGCCATCCTCGGCCACCCGGTCTCCCACCTCGTCCACGGGAGCGTCGAGCCGCACGGCGAACTCGCGCACGACGGGCACCTCGTGGAGCAGCTCCACGCCGTCGATGCCGGCGAGGCGCTCGCGAGCGTAGGCGGTGCGCCGGGCCATCAGCTCGCCCAGCTCGACGATGCCCTGCCGGCCAAGCCATGCCAGGTAGATCACTCCGCCGAGCGCGTTCAGCGCCTGCGAGGTGCAGATGTTGTGGGTGGCCTTCTCGCGGCGGATGTGCTGCTCGCGGGTTTGCAGCGCGAGCACGAAACCGCGGCGGCCGTCGGCGTCGGTCGTCTCGCCCGCGATGCGGCCGGGCATCCGGCGCAGGTGATCCTCGGTGGCGGCGAAGAAGCCGAACGACGGGCCGCCGAAGTCGAGCCTGCCCCCCATCGACTGCCCCTCGCCGAGCGCGATGTCCACGCCGCACTCGCCCGGCGGCCGCAGCACGCCGAGAGTGAGGGGATCGACCGCGGCGACGGTCAGCGCGCCGGCATCCTTCCCGGCTGCCGCCAGGGCCTCGAGATCCTCGACGGCGCCCAGGAAGTTCGGGTTGGAGACGAACACGGCCGCGGTGTCGGAGTCGACGGCCTCCGCGAGCTCGGCCGCGTCCGTGAGGCCGCCATCCAGCCCCACCTCGACCACCTCGGCGCCGAACCCCTTGCCGTAGGTGCGCAGCGTCTCGCGGCTGTGCGGGTGAAGGCCCCGCGAGACCACAAGCTTGCGCCGCCCCTTGGTCGCCCCGATCGCCAGGTAGGCGGCGGAGGCCACCGAGGAGGGACCCTCGTACAGCGAGGCGTTGGAGACCGGGAGCGCGGTGAGCTCGGAGATCGCGGTCTGGAACTCGAACATCACCTGGAGGCCCCCTTGGGAGACCTCCGGCTGGTAAGGCGTGTAGGGCGTCAGGAACTCGGAGCGCTGGGTGATCGCGTCGACGATCGCCGGCACGTAGTGGTCGTACATCCCCGCGCCCAGGAAGCAGACCTCGGCATCCGCGTGAGCGTTGCGCGCCGCGAGGCCGGCCAGGTGGTCGAAGCACTCGGTCTCGGTGAGCCCGTCCGGCAGGTCGAGGGCCCTCTCCGCGCGCACCTCAGCTGGGATCTGTTCGAAGAGCTCGTCGACGGAGCCGGCGCCGATGGCGTCGAGCATCGCCCGGCGGTCGGAATCCGTGGCTGACGTGTACCTCGTCATGCCCGTCTGAGCTTAGAGAGACGTCCCGACTCCTACTCGTCCTCCAGCAGCTTGCGGTAGGCGGCCACGTCGAGTAGGTCGTCGACCTCCGAGGGGTTGGTCAGCTTCACCCGGACGAGCCATCCCTCGTCGTAAGGGTCCTCGTTCACGAGCTCCGGGCTGTCGGCGACGGCGTCGTTGACGGCCGTGATCTCGCCCGAGAGCGGCGCGTAGACGTCGGACACGGCCTTGACGGATTCCACCTCGGCGTAGGCCTGGTC
Source organism: uncultured Actinomycetes bacterium (assembly GCA_963702195.1). Lineage (GTDB taxonomy): Bacteria > Actinomycetota > Thermoleophilia > Solirubrobacterales > 70-9 > AC-56. The sequence goes on from OY969725.1 coordinate 2,116,502, forward strand.
CTTGGTCGTCTCCGAGCCCACCTCTGGCGGCTCGTAGAAGACGACCTCGCCAAGCGCGTCCTGCGCGTACCAGGTGACGCCGAAGGTCGCCTCGTCTCCGTCGATCCGAGCCCAATCGTGCTCGGGGTGGTAGCGCAGCTCCTCCGGGTAGCTCTCGTCGGCCATCTGTTACTCGCTCTCCTTCCGGTACAGGGGTTTCGATTCGATGCGGGCGGGGCGGCGCTTGCCGCGGACGTCGATCTCCAGCTCGGTTCCCGGCGCGGACAGCTCGGCGGCGACGTAGCCCATCCCGATCCCGATGTCGAGACACGGCGACAGCGTGCCGCTCGTGACCACGCCGACCTCTCCGGCGTCGCTGACCACCGCGTTCCCCTGGCGGGGGATACCGGGGCCGGTGAGGACGAACGGTGCCAGCTTCTGCTCGGTGCCGGCTTCGCGAGCCGCGGCCACCGCGTCTGCGCCGATGAAACCGGTTGCCTCCTTACAGCACCACCCGAGTCCCGCCTCGATCGCGTTGCGGCCGGAGTCCATGTCGTTGCCGTAGAGGTGGAAGCAGACTTCGAGTCGCAGCGTGTCTCGCGCGCCGAGGCCCGCCGGCGTCGCCCCGGCGGCGAGCAGCGCGTCCCACACGCCCGCCGCCCCATCGGCAGGCGGCAGGAGCTCCACCCCGTCCTCGCCGGTGTAGCCGGTGCCGCAGACGAGCGTCTCGGCGCCGGCGATGTCCATCACGGCGGTGTGCATGCGCGCGGGCAGCTCGTCGGAGGCGAGACCGGCGACGATCCCGCGCGCGTCGGGCCCCTGGACGGCCAGCATCGCGTAGCGGTCGATCGCGTCGCTGACCTCGGCGTCGAACTCGCCGGCCTGCTCGGCAAACCAGGCGAAGTCCTTCTCGTGGTTGGCGGCATTGGTGACCGTCAGGTAGCGGTCGTCGTCCAGCCGGTAGGTGAAGAGGTCGTCGAGAATCCCGCCGTCCTCGCGGCAGAGCACCGAATACTGCGCGCGACCCACATCCAGCTTCGAGAGGTCGTTGGAGAGGAGCCGCTGGAGGAGGCCTGCCGCGCCCGGGCCGGAGGTCTCGATCTCGCCCATGTGGGAGACGTCGAAGACGCCGCAGGAGGTCCGGACGGCCACGTGCTCGGGGCGGACCCCCTGATAGGAGACCGGCATCTGGAAACCCGCGAAGGGAACGAGCTTTGCGCCGGCCACGACGTGCGCCTCGTACAGGGGGGTTCGTTTCAGCGCCGTGGTAGCCACCAGGCAGCAGGCTATAGCCGCGGGCAAGCGGCCGGCAGCGGGCAGCTGAAGGGTACGAAGGCCCTGCTGCAAGCTGCCTGCTGTTGGCTGCTTGGGCTAGTTGCCGCGGAGGAAGTCCGGGACGTCGATATCGCCCTCGGACACCTGGAGCTCGCGCCGCTCGCGGTCCTCGAGCCCGCTGACGCCGCGGCGGCGCGCCCGGTCGCGCACCTGGATCGGCCGGCGCGCGAGCGTCTCGAAGCCCTCGAAGCCGGTGGCGATCACGGTCACCCTGACCTCGTCGCCCATCGTCGGGTCGATCACGGTCCCGAAGATGATGTTGGCGCCCTTGTCGGCGGTGCCGACGACGATGTCGGCCGCCTCGTGGACCTCGAACAGGTTGAGGTCCTCGGAGCCGGTGAAGTTGAGGAGCATTCCGGTGGCGCCCTCGATCGACTCCTCCATGAGCGGCGAGGACACGGCCATCTTGGCCGCCTCGGCCGCGCGGTTCTCGCCGGAGGCGGAGCCGACGCCCATCATCGCCGAGCCCGCCTCGGACATGACGGCGCGGACGTCCGCGAAGTCGAGGTTGATCTGCCCGGGCGTCGTGATCAGGTCGGTGATGCCCTGAACGCCCTGGCGCAGGATGTCGTCGGCCATGCGGAAGGCCTCGCTGATCGATGTGCGCCGCTCGACGACCTCCAGGAGCTTCTGGTTGGGGACCACGATGAGCGTGTCGACCTGCGAGCGGAGCTTGTCGATGCCGTCGAGCGCCTGCTGCATCCGGCGCCCGCCCTCGAACTCGAAGGGCTTGGTGACGACGCCGACGGTGAGCGCGCCGATCTCCTCCTTGGCGATCTCGGCGATGACCGGCGCGGCGCCGGTTCCGGTGCCGCCGCCCTCACCGGCGGTGACGAACACCATGTCGGCGCCCTTCAGCGACTCCTTGATCTCATCGCGGCTCTCGGCCGCCGCGCCACCGCCGATGTCGGGGTTGGCGCCCGCGCCGAGGCCCTTGGTGAGCTCGTGCCCGATGGGCAGCTTGATGTCCGCCTCGCATGCCTGGAGGGCCTGGACGTCGGTGTTGATGGCGATGAACTCGACGCCGCGAAGGCCGGCATCGACCATCCGGCTGACCGCGTTGGTGCCACCGCCGCCGGCGCCGACGACCTTGATGACCGCGAGATACGACGATTCGACCATTGGCTTTCGCCTCTTGTCTCCCGTTGATCTGACCCGCTCGAGGCTAAAGCGGTAGTCGAGCGTTTCCACTCGGTTTCAGCCTCAAGCCCTACACGAAGGTAAGGCATCCGAGATTTTGTGTCAACGCACGCTAAGAGGAATAGCACGGAATCATGCAAACGTATCTCTCGACCGCGAGTCGAGGGTTGACGGTTTCCCCAGAGCCTCAGGTTGCGGTTGAGAGACGCCGTATGAGCACGCCTCAGCCCCCGATCGCCGGTCGCGAAGGCACCTGCACGTCCACGTAGCCGAGGCGGGTGACCTTCGGGTCGGCCAGGACCGCCGCGGCGGCGGCCCATTTCTGCTTCGCCTTCGACGCCGAGCCGAACCGGAGGTCGATGCCGCGGTGAAGCGTGATCACGACGCCATGGCTGTGCGTGGTCGTGACCCCGTCGATCAGCGGCACCAGCGGCTTGGGCGCGGTGGAGATCGCGTGAGCCTCGTCGAGGGCCTCGCCCCCCAGGCGCCCCGCGCTGGGGATCTGATCGACCTTGAGCACGGGCAGGTCGGCGCCCTTGGTGTCGACCCCAGGCAGGAGCGACCCGTCGGCGGCAACCGGGACCTGACGGTCGCCGTCGCTCGCCACGAGCGCGGGGCTCCGCTCGGTCACGTGCACGGTCAGACCGTGCGGGAAGCTCGGGTCCGCGGTTACGGACGCCACCGTCGGAAACCCGCTGACTGAGCTGGCGAGCGTGCCCGCGTCCACGTCCAGGGTCGACATGCCCTTGGCGGCGCCGGTCAGGGCGGCCGTCACCTGATCCCGGTCCGCCGCGGTCACCCCCTCGACCTTCACCTTCTCGACGGCGACGAACGATGAATGCCGGAACCACGCGAAGTAGGTGATCGCCAGCGCTCCGACGACGATCGCGACCAGGATCAACCGGGTTCGCCACGAGCCCAGCGAGAGGGAACGGCGAGATCGCGCCGTGGCCCCGCTGCGCGGGGATCGCTTGGCCGGCGGCTTGCGGGATGACTTGGGCCGTGCCGGCGATCGGCTCGACCCAGCGCCGGCGCGCCGCCTGCCCGCGGCCGTTGCGGCGGGGGTGCTCATCGGCGACATATTCGCCCCCACACAGGACGGCTCCTGCCTGGAGGGCGGCCCGGCGCTCAGCCTGAGGGCTCGAGATCCCAGCCGTGCGGCCACTCGAACTCGCCCAGGATCTGCACCTCCGGCTCCAGGACGACGCCGAACGTCTCGTGGACCCGCCGCCTGCCCTCAGCCATCAGGGCCAGGATGTCAGCGGTCGTCGCGTCCCCGGCGTTCTCCACGAAGTTCGCGTGCTTGGGCGAGAAGCGCGCCCCGCCGACCTGAAGCCCCTGGCAGCCCGCCGCCTCGAGCAGCTGTCCCGCCGTGCGCCCGCCCGCGCGCTCGTCGGCCGGATTCTTGAACGTGGAGCCGAAGGTCTTGATGCCCGAGGGCTGCGCCTCGCGCCGCTGGCCGCGCATCGTCGCCAGGGTGACCTTGATCTCCTCGACGTCGCCCTCGGCCAGGCCGAACGAGGCGCGGGACACCACCTCTCCCGACTTCAGGTTGGAGCGCCGGTAGGAGAAGCCGAGGTCCTCCGGGGCCCGCCGATCGGTGCCGCCCGCGGTGGACACGTCGACCCATTCGAGGACGCGGCCCAGCTCGCCGCCGTAGGCGTTCGCGTTCATGCGCACGGCGCCCCCGACGGTCCCGGGAATGTTGATGCCGAACTCGAGCCCCGTCAGGCCCCACCGCGCGACCTTCGCGGTCGCCGACGGCAGGCGGGCGCCGCCGCCGCAGACGACCTGCGTCCCCTCCCGCTCCACCGAGCCGAGGTCCCCGTCGAGCTTGAGCACCAGCCCGCGCACCCCGTCGTCGGATACGAGGAGGTTGGAGCCCGACCCCACGACCTCCAGCGGAAGCCCCTGGCCATCCGCCCAGCGCAGGAGCTCGATCAGCTCCTCCTCGCTCGCGGGCCTCGCGAACAGGTCCGCCGAGCCGCCGGCGCGAACGGTCGTTAGCCGCGAGAGCGGATAGTCCGCCAGGACGTTCTCGGGGGTCGCCATGGCTTTCCCTACTCCGCTCTTACCAGCCGGTCGGCCAGGCGGTAGATGTCGCCGGCGCCGATGGTCACCAGCACGTCGCCGTCGCGCAGCCGCGGGCCGAGGGCCCGCTCGGCGCGCTCGGCGTCCACGAGCCACCACACCGGCCGGCCTCCGGCATGGTCGGCCGCCGCGCGGGCGACGTCGAGGCCGCTGACGCCGGCCAGCGGGCCGACGGGCTCCTCGCGCGCGGGGTAGACGTCAAGGACGGCGATCTCATCGGCGGCGGCGAGCGCGCGCCCGAAGCCGGGGGCGAGCGCCTTGGTCCGCGAGTACAGGTGCGGCTGGAAGACCGCGATCAGCCTCCTGGGGCCCAGCTCGCGGAGCGCTGCCAGGGTGGCCGCCACCTCGGTGGGATGGTGGGCGTAGTCGTCGTAGACGGTCGCCCCGTCGCGCCGGCCCTTGAGCTCGAGCCGGCGAAGCATCCCCGGAAAGGACGCGAGCGCCACACTCGCGCGCGCGACGTCGAGCCCTGCAAGCTCGATCGCGGCGAGCGCCGCGTGCGCGTTCAGCAGGTTGTGGCGGCCGGGCACGCGAAGTTGGAGCGGCGGCCCGGGATTGTCGACGTCGAAGCCGGCCACCCGCTGTCCCTCGGCGAGCGCGTCGAGGCTGCCGTCGCCCGGCAGGGCGATGCCCGTGGCGGGAGCGCAGAAGCGACTGAACGCGTCGATCAGCTCGGCGCGCGAGGACCAGTGCGAGTGGTGGTCGAGCTCCACGTTGGTGACAACGGCGATCTCGGGACGCAGGCGCAGGAAGCTCGCGTCTGACTCGTCGGCCTCGGCAACGATCCACTCCCCCTCGCCCCAACCCGCGTTCCCAGCCGCACCCGCCTCGCCGGCACCGGGCAGGTCACCGCCGAGGAGGAAGGCGGGATCGGCGCCGGTCGCCACGAGCGCGTGGGCGAGCATCCCGGCCGTCGTCGTCTTGCCGTGCGTCCCCGCGACGGCGATCAGCCTCTTCATCGAGCACAGCTCCGCGAGCAGCTCGCCGCGGTGCATGACCCGCTGGCCTCGCTCGCGCGCGATCGCGAGCTCCGGGTTGTCCGCCCCGACGGCGGTCGAGACGACCACTTCGGCGTCCCGCGGCACGGCGTCGGCGTCGTGCCCGACGCGCGGGTCGAGGCCGGCGGTCCGCAGGTGCTCCAGGTACGGGCCGTCGGCGCGGTCGGAGCCGCTGACCGCGGCGCCCAGCCGCCCGCAGACGAGAGCGAGCCCGCTCATGCCGGCGCCGCCGATCGCGATGAAGTGGAGCCTTCGCCCGCGCCAGCCGGTCATGACCCGGAAGCCTGGACGATCTCCGCCGCGATGCGCTCCGCGGCGTCGGGGCGGGCCAGGGACAGCGAGGCCGCCGACATGTCCCGCAGGCGCTCGGCGTCGGCGAGGAGCTCTCCCACGGCGCGGGCGAGCGCCGCCGGGTCGAGCGCGTCGTCTGAGATCACGAGCGCCGCCCCCGCGTTCGCCATCCACGCCGCGTTCGCGTGCTGGTGGCGGGCGGTGGCATGCGGATACGGGACGAGGATCGCCGGCCGCCCGGCCGCCGCCAGCTCGAAGACGGACCCACCGGCCCGTGCCAGCACCAGGTCCGACGCGGCGAGGGAGTCGGCGAGGTTCGGCTCGTATTCCAGGAGCGTGAAGCGCTCCACCCCGGAGGCGCCGTCGACGCGCTCACGGGCGAGCGGGTAGTCCCGACTGCCGGTGATGTGGAGCACGTGGTAGCCGCGGTCCCGAGCCGCCGGTCCACCGTCGAGGAAGGCGTCCAGCGCGCAGACGTTGATGGAGCGAGCGCCCTGGCTACCGCCGAAGACGAGCAGGCAGCGATCGTCGGCCGCGATTCCGAACCGTTCCCTCGCGCGCTCCCGGTCCGCCACCCCCACCGCGCCCTGGACCGGCCGGCCGGTCACGAGGTACCTCTCCCCCTCCCTCCCCGGGATCGGAAAGGCGAGACACACGCGGCGCGCCCGCCCGGCCAGCAGGCGATTGGCGAGCCCCAGGTGGCGGTCCGCCTCGGTGAGCACCAGCGGCGTCCGCAGCGACAGCGCCGCCAGGCCCGCCGGCCCGGCCACGTAGCCGCCGCCTCCCATGACCACGTCGGCCTCCCGCCGGCGAAGCGCCCTGCGCGCGGTCCCCGTCGCCCTCACCGCGAGCGCTCCCGCGCCGATCGCCCTCAGCGGCGACCCCCGTTCGATGCCCCGCACGTGCACGTAGTCGATCTCATAGCCGGCGTCGGGAGCCATCCGCGCCTCGGGCCCCTCCCGCGTGCCGAGAAACGAGACGTCCGCGCCGCTAGCGCGAAGCGCGTCGGCGACGGCCAGCGCTGGAACGACGTGTCCCGCGGTTCCCCCCGCGGCTATGACGACCCTTGGCACCGTTCGAGGTGCTCCTTCCTGCGGCGGTGCTCGCGCCGCTGCGAGCAGCTCGACCGCCGTCGACGACCCGCAGTCTCGCAGCGCCGCTTTCCCTGCGCGCGGGAGCGGCGGCCGTGCCGCCCTTCGCGATGTTGAGCAGCAGACCCGTCGAGGCCAGCATCACCAGGAGGCTCGAGTTCCCGTACGAGACGAAGGGAAGCGGAACGCCCGTCAGCGGAGCGAGCCCCATGACGGCGAACAGGTTGACGATCGCCTGGATCAGCACCATCGACGTGAGGCCGGCCGCGAGCAGCTTGGTGTAGCGGTCGCGGGCACGCTGCGCGGTCCGCAGCCCCGCGTAGCCATAGAGCCCGAAGAGCCCGAGGAGCGCCCCGATGCCGACGAGCCCCAGCTCCTCGCCGATCACCGCGGCGATCATGTCCGTGTGCGCCTCCGGCAGGTAGAAGGCCTTCTGAAGGCTCTGGCCGAGGCCGACGCCGAAGAGCCCGCCCGAACCCATCGCGATCTTGGCCTGGATGGCCTGGAAGCCGGCACCACTCGGGTCGCCCGTCGGATTGAGGAATCCGGTCAAACGCTGCATCCGGTACGGCTCGATCACGATCAGCAGCAGCACGATCGCCGCGAGGCCGGCCGCCAGGAGCAGGAGGTACCTGATCTTCACCCCCGACGCCACCAGCAGGGCAGCGGTGCTCAATGCCACGACGATCGCGGTCCCGAGGTCGGGCTCGGCCATCATCAACAGGCAGCCCATCCCCACCACCGCCAGGTACGGCACCATCGTCCTGATGCTGCGCGTCAGCTGCGGCCGGATCGCCAGCAGGTTCGCGCCGTAGAGGACGAGCGCGAGCTTGGCGAGCTCGGACGGCTGGATCTGAAGGGGCCCGGCCCCGATCCAGCGCTGGGCCCCGTTTGCCGAGCTGCCGATCCCGGGCAGCATCACCGCGACCAGGAGCCCGAACGAGACGATCAGCAGGAGGCCGGTGAGCGGACGCATCACCTTGGCGCCGCGCACCGACATCAGGCGCATCAGCACCAGGCCGATCGCTCCCACGACCAGGGTGCGCTTCAGGTAGTAGGCGCTGTCCCCGCTCTGCCCGAGCAGAGCCGTCGTGGAGCTTGCGCTGAAGACCATCACGACGCCGAACGCGAGCAGGCACAGCGTGGCGGTGAGCAGGAGGTTGTACTCGATCGGCTGCGAGCCGGCCTTGGTGCGGCGCCGGGGGCCGATCCGGCCCAGCGAGAAGGCGCTCACCGGTCCAGCTCCTCGACCAGGGACCGGAAGTGCTCGCCCCGCTCCTCGTAGTCGCGGTAGGCGTCGAAGCTCGCGCACGCCGGGGCGAGCAGCACCACGTCGCCTGCGCTGGCGTCCGCGGCTGCGTCGCCGACCGCGGTCGCCAGGTCGCCGCTGCGCCGCAGCTCGACGCCGGACCCCGCGAGGTCGCTCGCGAGCTGGCCGGCCGCCTCGCCGATCAGATAGCAGGCGACACAGCGCTCCGCCGCCGGCTCGGCCAGGCCCTCGAAGCCGCCGCCCTTGAGCGAGCCGCCGAGGATCGCCCGCACCCCGCCCTCGAACGAGCGCATCGCCGCCGCGGCGGCGGCCACGTTGGTGGCCTTGGAGTCGTTCACGTAGAGGACGCCGGCGATCTCGGCCACCCGCTCGAGGCGGTGCGGGACTCCGGGGAAGGTGTGAAGCGCCTCGCGAACCGCGCCGCGCTCGATCCCCATCGCCGTCGCGGCCGCGGCCGCCGCCATCGCGTTCTCGGCGTTGTGCGGGCCGGGCAGCGACAGCTCCGCGACGTCCATCATGGGCTCGGTCCCAACGAAGATGCTCCCCTCGTTGAGCGAGACCGCGCAGTCCGGATCGGCTCCACGGCAGTAGGGGATCCTCCGGGCGCATCCACCGAGGTCGACGCCCTCGAGCGCGGGCTCGTCGGCGTTGAAGACGGCTACGTCGTCGTTTCCCTGGTTCGCGAAGATGCGCAGCTTCGCGTGCAGGTAGTCCTCGAAGTCGTGGTGGCGGTCCAGGTGGTCCGGGGAGACGTTGAGGAGCAGGGCGCACTCGGGGGCGAAGGCCTCGGAGTCCTCGAGCTGGAAGCTGGAGCACTCGCAGACCACGGTGACGTCGCCGCGGATCTCGCCGGCGAGCGAGGCCAACGGGGTGCCCACGTTGCCCGCGACCGCGACGGGCTCGCCGGCAGCCCGCCACACGTGGCCGAGCAGCTCGGTCACGGTGGTCTTGCCGTTGGTCCCGGTCACCGCGACGAATTGGTTGGGGAGGACTCGCCAGGCCAGCTCGAGCTCGCCCAGCACGGGGATCCCACGCTCCCGGGCCAGCCGCACGACCGGCGCCTCGCGTGGGACGCCGGGGCTCTTGACGAGAGAGCGGGCGCGTTCGAGCAGGGGCATTCCATCCGTATCCAGGTGAACTTCGACGCCGGCCTGTAGAAGCCCTTCCAGGTCCGCCGGTGAGCCCGAATCGCAGCCGATCACCTCCTCGCCACGCGAGGCCAGCAGGCGGGCGGCGGCCTGGCCCGATCGAGCGAGCCCGACGACCAGATACGGGCCCGGCGGCACGCCCGGCCTGGGCCTCGGAGAGGTGCTCGAACTCATGGCCATAGATTCGCGACCGGCGGTGTGGGAACCTTCGTCGACGCCTTACGGTGGCGGATAGCGAGGACAGCACGCCGGAGAGGGATCGTGGCCATGGCATTCGGCTGGCGGTCGCGATCGTGCTCGCACTCGGCATCGGCCTGGCGGTGCCGCTGCTGTGGGTCTGGATCGGCTCGAAGCTTCAGGGCAGCGGCGCCGACACCGTCGACAGCAGCACCGCGGCGATCATCTTCGCCGGGATCGTCCTCACCTATCTCGGCCTCCTGCTCTGTGCCGGCCTGATCGTCACTCGCGGCGAGGCGAAGGAGACCGAGCGCCGGCCGCCGCAGCGCTACCCCTGGAACCGCAGCATGCGCGACGAGCGATACCGGCCCGGCGAGAAGCGGCTCAGCCCGGTCGAGTCGGCGTTCGTGTTCACCACGGTGGTGGTGACCGCGGCGGTCATGCTGTGGTTCTTCGTCTTCGCGGGCTCACCGCTGCCGAGCCAGTAGCGCCGGGCCCGCCCAAGCTATGAGATCGAGTGCTGGTACAGCGTGAAGCCGATGCCCGCGCACACCGCCGCGATGATCCAGAAGCGCAGCATGATCTTCGTCTCCGACCAGGCCATCATCTCGAAGTGGTGATGGACCGGGGCCATCAGCAGGACGCGGCGCCGGAACAGCTTGAAGCTCAGCACCTGGACGGCGACCGAGAGCGCCTCGATCACGAAGATCCCGCCGAGAATGATCAGCAGGAGCTCGGTCTGGGTCATCACCGCGAGGGCGCCGATCGCCGCCCCCATTCCCAGCGAGCCCGTGTCGCCCATGAATATCGACGCGGGGAACGAGTTGAACCATAAGAAGCCGACCGAGGCGCCCACCAGGCAGGCCGACAGCACCGCCAGCCCCTTCTGGCCGCTGATGATCGTGATCGCCGTGTAGGCGAGGAGGACGATCGCGCAGGAGCCGGCCGCGAGGCCATCGAGGCCGTCGGTCAGGTTGACGGCGTTCGACGCGCCCGCGATCACCAGGAAGACCAGGATCACGTAGAGGACCGGGCCGATGTACAGCTGGGCGTCGAAGATCCGCACCTGCAGGCGCGGGTCCAGTCCCACCTGCTCGGTGGCGACCCACCACAGCGCGACCGCCAGGCCGATCTGCACGAGCAGCTTCCAGCGCGCGGGCAGGCCGAGCGAGCGGCGCTTGGTGACCTTGATGAAGTCGTCGGTGAAGCCCAGCGCGGCCGCCCCGACGGCGACGCCGAAGACGGCGAGGCTCTGGGTGTCGCGCGGCCCGAGCACGAGGTACGGGACGGCGATCGCGATGAAGAGGATCAGTCCGCCCATCGTCGGCGTACCGGCCTTCGCGTGATGTTCCTGCGGGCCCTCCTCGCGGATCTGCTGGCCGAACTCCCGGTCCCGGAGGAACTCGATGAACTTCGGGCCGAGGAAGATCGTGATCAGCATCGCCGCAATACCCGCGATCAGGATCTGCCCACGGTCGACCGCCGAGGATGCGAGCGCGAGCGTTGTCATTCGCCGGCGGTCCCCCGGTGCGCGGCCAGCTCGTCGGTGACCAGCTCGAGGCCGACGGCGCGCGAGCCCTTGATCAGCACGGCGTCGCCCGGCTCGACCATCGCCTCGGCGAGCGGGATCGCGGCCTCGGCGTCAGGAGCCCACGCGTCGGGCGCGTAGTCGCGGGCGAGCTCACCGACCCCGAGAATCGGCTCGACTCCCAGCCGGCGGGCGTGAGAGCCGATCTCGCGGTGGTAGCCCTCGGCGGTTGATCCGAGCTCCAGCATCTCACCGAGCACGGCCACGTGGCGGCCGGGCGCGTCGAGTGATGCCAGGTGCTCCAGGGCAGCACGCATCGAGATTGGATTGGCGTTGTAGCAGTCGTTCACGACGAGGATTTCGGTGGCGAGCTCGATCAGCTCGCCCCGAAGGCGCGAGAAGGTTATCCGCGAGGTCCGCTGCGCCATCTCGCCGGGCGCGACGTCCAGGGCGGTCCCGATCGCGATCGCCGCGAGCGCGTTCCGCAGATTGTGCGTCTCCCCGAATCCGAACTCGAACCGCTCCTCCCCGTCCGGGGTGCCGATGACGGCACAGGTCGAGCGGCCGTCGCCGGTCTGGCTGACGCAGAAGACGTCGCCGCCGGGCCCGAAGGTGACCGTCACGAGCTGATCGTGGAGATGGGGTTCCAGGGCCTCCTCGTCGGCCGGGATCACCGCCCGGCCACGGTCGCGCAGTCCCATGAGGATCTCCGCCTTTGCTTCGACGATCGCCTCGATCGTCCCGAGGAGCTCGAGATGGACTGGACCGATGTTGGTGATCGCGCCCACGTCGGGCTCGGCGATCGAGCACAGCTCGGCGATCTGCCCCCGGCCGCGCATGGCCATCTCCAGGACGAGCGCCTCGGTCTCCGGTGGCGCCTCGAGTATCGCCAGGGGCAGCCCGATCTCGGTGTTGAAGTTCTCCCGGCTGGCGTGGACGCGCATCGGCAGGATCGCTCGGGCGATGTCCTTCACCGACGTCTTGCCCACCGAGCCGGTGATCCCCACCACCCGGCAACCCAGCTCGCGGCGCCACGCCGTCGCCAGCCGCTGAAGGGCAGCCAGCGGCTCGGTGGCTGCGAGGACCCAGCCCTTGCCGCTCGAGCGCTCGGCGGTGAGGAGCCGCGCACGGGCGCGATCAACGACCACCCCCCAGGCTCCTGCCTCGAGCGCCTGGGCGGCGAACTCGCCCCCGTCGGCATGCTCGCCCTGGAGCGCGAAGAAGAGGTCCCCCTCCCCCACCTCGCGGGAATCGATGACCGCGCGCTCGGGCCGCCCGCCCTCTCCGGATGCGGCGATCTCCGCACCGGCGCCCTCGGCGATCCGCTCGGGGGAGAGCTCGATCATCGGGGCCGGCCCGCGGCCTCGCCGAGGAGCTCGGCCGCCACGGTGCGGTCGTCGAAGGGGACCTTCCGGCCGTCCTCGAGCTCCTGGCCCTGCTCGTGGCCCTTCCCCGCGATCACGACGGTGTCGCCCGGCTCCGCATGGCCGAGCGCGATCGCGATCGCCGCGCGGCGGTCCGGCTCGACCGTCACGTCGTCGCGTCCATCTCCGTCGTCGTAGCCCGCAATCCCTCCGAGGATGTCCGCGATGATCGCCTCAGGATTCTCCGAGCGCGGGTTGTCCGAGGTGACCACGGTCCGGTCGGCGAGGCGGGTGGCGATCTCACCCATCTTGGGGCGCTTGTCGCGATCGCGGTCGCCGCCGCAGCCGAACACGCAGGCGAGGCTTCCCTCCGTGAGCAGGCGCGCCGCTCGCAGCACGTTCTCCAGCGAGTCCGGGGTATGGGCGTAGTCCACCAGCACCGCGAACGGCTGGCCGGCCTCCACCGGCTCGAAGCGCCCGGGGGCGCGGTCGGCATCGGCGAGCGCCGCCGCCGCGGCCTCCGCCGGAACGCCGAGGGCCTCGCAGGCGGTGATCGCGGCGAGCGCGTTCTCCACATTGAAATGGCCGGCCAGCGGGGTGCGGACCTCGGCCTCTCCCCCGGGCCACGCGCAGCGGAAGCGAGACCCGGAGGCGTCGAAGGAGGCGTCCAGCGCCCGGTAGTCGGCCTCCTCGGAGCCCGACGGCGAGAACGTCCGCAGCGGGGGGGCGCCGGCCTCGCGGAGGTCGGCGGCGATGCGAGCGCCGTAGGGGTCGTCGACGTTCACGACGGCGACCGCCGGCGTGGTCTGGTTGCCCCCCTCCGGGACGAAGAGGAGCCGCTTCGCCCGGAAGTAGTCCTCCATGTCCGAGTGGAAGTCGAGGTGGTCCTGGGTGAGGTTGGTGAACACGGCGACGGCGAAGCGAACGCCGTCCGTGCGGGTCTGGGCGAGGGCGTGGGAGGAGACCTCCATCGTGCACGCCGTATCGCCGGCGTCGAGCATCCTCCGGAAGGTCGCCTGCAGGTCGATTGCCTCCGGGGTCGTCCGCTCGACCTCCTCCTCTGCGCCGCCGACGATGCTCTTCACCGTCCCGAGGAGCCCGGTCTGAGTTCCCTGCCCCTCCAGGATGTGACGAATCAGGAACGCGGTCGTCGTCTTCCCGTTCGTGCCGGTGATGCCGGCCACCTGAAGGGTGGCGGTCGGATCGCCCCAGAACCGCACCGCGATCGGCGCCATCGCCGCGCGCGCGTCGGGCACCGTCACCTGGGGCACGGGCAGCTCGAGCCGGCGCTCGACCACGAGCGCCGCCGCGCCTCGCTCGACCGCCGCTGGGGCAAAGTCGTGGCCGTCGGCCCGCTGCCCGCGAACGCAGAAGAAGAGCGCCCCCGGGCCAACACGAGCGCTGTCGTAGGCGAGCGAGGCGATGCCCACCTCCGCGTCCCCCTCGACGGCGGCGACGTCCGTGCCGACGAGGAGCTCCCGGAGCTTCATCGCCGCGATTGTATGGGCGTCAGGGGCTGGTTCCCTGGTCCGGCGCGATGTGCAGTTGCGGGAGCGCGTACTTCGCGATCTGGCCGAAGGCCGGGGCGGCGACGGTGCCACCGTAGTAGCTGCCCTGCGTCGGCTGGTTCACCACGACCGCGACCAGGAGCTTCGGGTCCTGGGCGGGCGCGAATCCGACGAAGGACGCGACGAACTTGGTGTCCGAGTAGGTGCCGTTCTCGGCAACCTGGGCGGTTCCCGTCTTGCCGGCGAGTGTGTAGCCCGGAACGCTGACCTCGGAGGCGGTGCCCCCGGGCGCGAGGACGCCCTCGAGCATGGTGCGGATCTGCGAAGAGGTCTTGGAGCTGATCACGCGGTGCCCCTTCGGCTCCGCCACGCGGTGGCCGTCCTCGCTGAGAACCAGCTGCGGCGAGCGCAGGATCCCCCCGTTCGCGATCGCCGAGTAGGCGGCCGCCATCTGCATGGGCGTCACCGAGAGGCCCTGGCCGATGGGCAGGTTCCCCATGGTGGAGCCCGAGAACTCGGACGGCTTGGGCACGATGCCCTGCTCCTCTCCAGGGAAGGCCACGCCCGTCGGCTCGCCAAAGCCGAACTTCCTCACCCAGTCGTAGAAACGTTGGGCGCCAACCTTCAACCCGATCTCCACCGCGCCCACATTCGAGGACTGGGCGAGGATCTGCGCGACGGTGAGGCTCTCCGGACCCCGGGCCTCGGCATCGGAGATGGTCCTGTCCGCCACCTGGAGCTCGACCGGCAGGTCGAAGACCGTGCTCGGCGAGACCAGATGCTCCATCAGCGCTCCGGCGACGGTGAAGGCCTTGAAGGTCGAGCCGGGCTCATACGTGAAGCCCGTGGCCATGTTCTGCAGGGCCTGTGGGCTGGCCCCCGCGGGGTTGCTCGGGTCGACCGTCGGCCAGTTGGCCATCGCGAGGATCTGCGAGTTCTGCGGATTCATGACGATCGCGGTCGCCCCGACGGGCTGGTAGGTCCGCGCGACGTTCGCAAGCACGTCCTCCGTGTAGGACTGGATGTCGGCGTCGAGGGTCAGCTTGATGTTCTGGCCGTCGGTCGCGGTCGAGATCGTGTTGCGCTCGATCGCCTTCCCGAGCCCGTCGAGCACCACGCGCTGCTCACCGTTGGTGGCGCCGAGCATCGAGTTGTCGGAAGCCTCGAGTCCCGTGAGACCCTGGCCGTCGACCCCAACCGTTCCGATCACCTGGCCGGCGAGCTTGCCCTCGGGGTAGACCCGGCGGCTCGCGGGGACCGTCGTGACGCCCGTCAGCCCGAGCTTGCGGATCCGACCCGCGGCCGACAGGTCGACCTCGCGGGCCAGATACGCGAACCCCGACGAGCCGCTGTCGAGGTTGTGAAGGATGTCGCGCTTGGAGCTGTGGACGATCGGCGCGAGCTTTCGCGCCATCTGCGGCGGGTCCTTCACCTGGTAGGGGGTCGCGACCACGTCGACCGCGTCCTCGGAGACCGCCAGCTCGTGGCCCTTGCGGTCGAGGATCGATCCGCGGAGCCCGGGGACCGGGACGGTCTCCATCTGCTGGCTGTGAGCGTCGGCGCTGAGCCCGCCCCCCTGGACCCCCTGCACCCAGGCCGCGCGCCCGACCGCGAGCACGAGCAGCAGCAGGAAGCTCGCGAACAGGAGCCCGATCCGGCGCTCGATCATCGCACCATGCGCCCTACGGGGTTACGGCGCCGGTGGCGGTTCCGGACGCCGGATCGGTGGTCGTGGTGGGTGTCGTGGTGGCCGTCGGCGTCGTGGCGGTCGGCGTCGTGGCGGGGGTGGTCGGCGTGGCGACCGGTGTGGTCGTGGTCGGAGTCGTCGTCGTCGCGACGGCCGTCGTGTCGGTGGTCGTCGTGGTGTCCGTCGTCGCGGTCGTCGAGCTCGTGGACGCCGATGAGGCGGCGGCAGGCGCGCCCGCGGTGATGGCGCCGGACTCGAGCCGCTTGGCAGCGAGGGCGGCGTTCTTGGGGCTCGCTTCGACGTAGCCGATCGCGCCCGGCTCGGGGACGATCATGCCGAGCTTGCCGGCAAGCGCCTGGACACGGTCGCTCGAGACGCCGGCGGCGGCGATCTGCCCCTGAAGGGCGGAGTTCTGCCGCTGGAGGACGTCCGTCTGGCGGGTCGTCTTGCTCGAGGACGCGTTGAAGCTGAGCGCGAAGACGTTCAGGGCGACGATGCCGACGAGGAGGGTCGTGAGCACGCCGATCCACATGCGTCCGCGCGTGAGGCGGTGGACCAGCCCGGACTCGGCGAGCCCGGAGACGGCGCCGGCAGTGGTGCCGACCGCGAGCGGGACGAGGCGCGCGGGCATCGGCGTGCCGGCGTAGGGCCGCGAGGTGCGCGGGCGGCGCTGCCGCTGGGTCTGAGCTCTTGGCGATGCCGGACGCCGGGCCGGCGCTCGCCGTACCGGAGCTCGGGCCGGTGCGGCGCTGCCGCGGGCTGCTTGCGTGGCGGCCGGAGTCATCAGGCGAGGTTCCTTTCGTCGTCGGTGTCCGTACCCCTGGGCAGCTTGCGGGCTCCCCGCAGGCGCGCCGAGTGCGAGCGCGGGTTGCGCTCGATCTCCTCGGGCGTCGCGGCAAGCGCCCGCCTGGTGAGCGGCTCGGCCTCGGGCTCGCGGCCGCACACGCACACCGGAAGCTCGGGCGGGCACACGCAGCCGCGGACGCGGTCGGCCAGGAAGCGCTTCACGCGGCGGTCCTCGAGCGAGTGGAAGGAGATGACTGCCAGACGGCCGCGGTCACGCAGGAGGTCCCACGCCGCGGGGAGCACCCGGTCGAGCGAATCGAGCTCGTCGTTCACGGCGATGCGCAGGGCCTGGAAGGTGCGCTTGGCCGGATGGCCGCGCCCGAACCGGTAGGCCGGCGGGACGGCCGCACGGATCGCCTCCACCAGCTCCGCAGTCGTGTGGAGCGGGCGCCGCCGAACGATCTCGCCGGCGATCGAGCGCGCGTGGCGCTCCTCGCCATAATCGCGAAGCACGGTCGCGATTCGCTCCTCGGGCCACTCGTTCACGAGGTCCGCCGCGGAGGGTCCGCCCTCCGGGTCCATGCGCATGTCGAGCGGGGCGTCGTAGGAGTAGGAGAACCCGCGCTCGGCGGTATCGAGCTGAAACGAGGAGACCCCGAGGTCCAGGTAGATGACGTCGGCGCGCACGCCCTCGGAGCCCAGCGCCACGAGCGCATCCGCGAAATCCGCTCGCACGAACCTCGTCTCGGGCTCCAGCTCGTCCTCGAGCTCGGCGAAGCGCCGCTCGGCAACCGGGTCGCGGTCGATGGCGATCAACGTGCCCCTCGACCCGAGGCGCTCGGCGACAGCCTCGGAGTGGCCGCCGCCGCCGAAGGTGCAGTCGATGGCGGTCTCGCCGGGATGAGGGTCGAGGACGTCGAGCAACTCGGTGGCCAGGACTGGGACGTGCTCCGTGGGCATGAGCGTCAGTGTGACCATGGGCCGCGCAAGCTCCTCAGCCGGGGCCCGGCCCGCCGGCGAGCTCCTCGGCGATCTCGGTCGCGGTCTCGTCGATCTCGGCGTCGTGCTCGTTCCAGGCCTTGGTGTTCCAGATCTCGAGGTGGTCGGCGACGCCGATCACGACGCAGGGTCCCTCGGAGAGCTGCGCGTGCTCGATGAGGTGCTTCGGGATCCGAACCCGTCCCGCGGAGTCGAGCGTCTCGTCGTGCGACCGGCCGTGGAAGCGACGGCGCATCATCCGGCCCTTGCGACTGAGCGGGTTGAGCTCGCCGAGAACCTGCTCCTCGAACTTCGTGTACTCGGCCGTCGGGTAGACCTCGATGCAGGGATCGAGGCCGGCGGAGAGAACGGCTCCGTTCGCGAGCTCGGCGCGGAAGCGCGCCGGGACCGTGATCCGCTCCTTGGAGTCGAGACTGTGCTCGTAGTGGCCTCGAAACGCCAACCCCTGATCCTCTTCCGTGTCGGTGCGGTGGCTCCGGCGGCGGTCGCCGCCGGTGAAAGCTTTGGACCGGAGTGGCGAGGTGGGAGGAACCTCACCACCCCGGTCCTTGGGTCAGATCGAATCGCCACGCTACCCCACTGGGCCCCACTTTGCAACACAATCTGGGCGTAAATGGGACACGGTCCGTCGGACGGAATTGCTACCGGCGGGAAGGAGTCGGCGGAACTGGCTTGACCAAGCGGGTTCTCGGGCACCAGCCGCCGACCGGCAGTGAGGGGAAGCGCGTCTGAATCTGCAATCGGGGTTGCACGATGGAGGGACGGGCAACGAGGGCCGGGGCCGATCCGGCGGTCGACCCGGCGACAACGCTTCAGCCGTCCCGCGCCCAGAACGACCGTTGAAGACTTGACCGCCCACACGACGGTCAACTCTTCAATCGGTCCCTCGCGGCGCCGTCATTGAAGGGTTATCGACGTCGGGAGGCGCGGGCGCGTGGGGAGTTATCGCGATTCCCCGCAGGTTCCTCCCCTTGGTGCCCAGTTGTTCGAGCGCCGCTGTGGCCGGAGCTAGCTGTCCTGACCCGACACGTCGTGAACACGGCTGATCGGCGGCCGGTCCCCGATCCCTGAGTGGGGTCGCTGCTCGTTGTAGTAGCGGAGCCAGTGTGGCAGGGCCTTGGCGCGGTCGGCCGAGGAGCGGTAGGCGAGCCCGTGCCCCCATTCGCGGGCCAGCGTCTGCTGGAAGCGCTCGACCTTGCCGTTGGTTTGTGGCCGACGGATCTCGATGTAGAGATGGCGGATGCCGCGGGCCCCGAGCAGCTCGGCGAGGCCGCGGTTGCGCTTGTAGGAGAAATGGTTGTCGCTCATCAGGCGCCTGACCTCGATCCCGTGCGAGGCAAAGAAGGCAAGCGCTCGCTCAACGAAGGCGGTGACCGTGGGGGCGCGCTCGTCCGGGTGCAGCTCCGTGTAGGCCAGGCGCGAGTGATCGTCGACCGCCGAGTGGGCGAACTCATAGCCGACCCGCTGGCGCTTCTCGGCCCCGGTCACGTGACGATCGCCGGTGACCGCGTGACCGGGCCGCGAGAAGCGCGCAAAGCGCTTCACGTCGACGTGCAGGAGGTCGCCCGGGCACGGCCACTCGTAGCGGACCACCTCCTCGCGCCGCGGCCGCTCGGGCCGCGAGATCCCGTGACGGGCGAGGGTGCGGTGGACGGTCGAGTGGGGGTGGCCGGTGATCCCGGCGATCAGCCGCGGTCCCCAGCCGGTGTGGCGGCGGGCCTCGCAGATCCGCTGCTGCTCGCGAACGGCAAGCATCCGCGGCGAGCGGTGGGGGCGGCTCGAGCGGTCGTGAAGGCAGCGAAGCGAGCGGCGCTCGGCGTCGCCTGCCTGAAGCCAGCGGTGCCAGTGCTTGTGGGCGGTCGCCGGGGAGACGTTGAACAGCCTCGCCGCGCCCCTGATCGACAGCCCCGCTTCGATCGCAAGGCAGAGCTCGCGCCGAGCGGCCAGTCCGAGCTTGGCCCTAGGGTGAGTCGTCATCCGGGTCCTCCTTGCTTGAGGTCGTTGAGCAACCCCAAGCCTCGGGATGGGCCCGGATGCCTTTTCGGCGACGGACCGCGGCTCCAAGGAGCCGCGGTCCGAACGCCTCAGGTGTTCACTACGTCTTTGGGCAGGTCAGCTAGAGGGCGCCGAAGAGGGAGTTCGAATTCGCGATCAGACCCGCCACGATCAGCAGGAGGACCGACGGGACGAGGACCAGCGCGACGACGAGCTGGATCTTCGGGGCCGCCCGCGCCGCTCGCTCCTCGATCCTCCGTCGCGCGTCGCGGCGCAGCGATGACGCCTGCTCGTGGAGCTGCTCGGCCAGAGGCGAGCCGAACCGCCTCGACCGCTCCAGCGCGGAAGCCAGCGCGCCGAGTCCAGCGCCGGGCACGCGGCCGCGAAGGCGCGCGATCGCGTCGCGCTGCGACGTGCCGCACTCGATCTCGGTGACGGCAACCGCCAGCTCGGCGGCGAGCGGCTCGCCCGGTGTGGCGGCGCTTGAGATCTCGCCCAGCACCCGCTGAGGGCTGCGGCCCGCCGCCGTTCCCACCGCAAGCAGGTCCAGGGCGTCCGGCAGCGCGGCGCGCAGCCGGCCCGCGCGCCGGCGCGCCGCGCGCTCGAGGAGCGCCTCGGGTGCCAGGAATCCCGCCGCCGGGAGGGCGAGCATGACGACGTTTCCGAGGCGGCCCGGCGCCGCCGGCGCCGCGATCACTCCCAGGACAGCGCCCAACGCCGCCCCACCCAGCTTCCCCGCGAACACCGCGCCGATCGTGACCCGTCCCGCAAGTCCCGCGCGCTCCAGCCGCTCTCCGATCCGGAGCCACAGCGCCGCCTCGGCAAGCGTTCGCAGCCGGCCACCGCTCAACGACGACGCCGTGGACCGCAATGCCCTGCCGACCTCCTCCCCCCTGCTCCCCGCGAGCTCCCAGAGTCCCGCGGCGCCCAGAAGGACTGCGATCGCGATCAGCACGCTGCCGCCGCCGGGCACGCTAGCCGTCCTCGATCCTGCTGAGGCGCCGGATCGCCGCGAAGCCGCCCGCCTGGAGCGCCGCCGCGACCGCCAGGAGGGCGAGCGAAGCGCCGTTGGCGAGGAGCGCGCCGACGAACCCCGGCTGGATCAGCTCGGCGAAGAGCGCCGCGCCGGTCGGCATCGCGACGACGAGGAGGCCGGTGAACCGGGCCTGCGCGGTGGCCGATCGCGCATCCGCGGCGACCCGGTCACGCTCCGTGGCGGACGCGGCGAACCGCCGGAGCAGGCCGGCGAGATCCCCGCCGCCGAGCTGCTGGGAGAGCAGCGCGGCGGCGAACGAGTCGACCCGGCTCGCGCGGAGCCGCTCCTGCAGGGCGCCCAGGGCATCGGCTGTCGACGTGCCCAGCTCGAGGTCCGCGCGGACCCGGGCCAGCTCCGCCGCCGCCGGACCCTCGACCGACGCCGCCGCCGACGCGAGCGCGGCACGCACCGAGCGCCCGCCCGCGAGCGCGTCGGCAACTGCGGTGGCGATCTGCGGCATCCCGCGCTCGACCGCGAGTCGATAGCGCGCCCGCCGCCGGGAGAGCGCCCAGGCCGCGGCGCCGGGACCGGCGAGCGCCAGGAACGGAGCCGGCCCCGGCCCGATGACGATGAAACCCGCGATCAAGAGGGCAACGGTCCCGAGTGCGCCGAGCCGCCGCCGCTCCGCGTCGGTGGGCGCGTAGCCCTCGCGACCCGCCCGCCGCAGCGGCTCCACGGTCGCCGCGATCCACCGGCCGAGGGCCGGGCTCGCGACGATTGCTTCGCGAACGGCAACGGCCGCCATGCCGCCCGCCCCGGCCGCGAGGAGCACCGGGGTCCCCAGGATTCCGCCGCTCACCGAGTCCAAACCTCCCGGACGCCGACGCCGCCGGCGGCCGGCACCACCTCGCCGGCCGACAGCACCCTGCGCGATCCATCGGCGCCCCGAGCGAGGTGGACGACAAGCTGGATTCCCCGGCGGACCTGCTCGCGGATCGCCTCGTGCGGGAGGCCGATCCCGGCCATGAGCGAGAGGGCCTCGAGCCGCCGAAGCGCATCCTCGGGCGAGTTGGCGTGCACGGTCGAGAGCGCGCCGTCGTGCCCCGTGTTGAGCGCGGTGAGGAGATCGAGTGCCTCGGTGCCGCGCACCTCCCCGATCACGATCCGGTCTGGACGCATCCGGAGCGCGTTCCGCAGGAGGTCGCGGATCGTCACCTCCCCCCGGCCCTCAACACTCGCCGGCCGGCTCTCGAGCCGCACGACGTGCGGCTGGCGGAGCCGGAGCTCGGCCGCGTCCTCGATCGTGACCACACGCTCCGCCGGATCGATGTACGCGGAGAGGGCGTTGAGCAGGGTCGTCTTCCCCGACCCTGTGCCGCCGGAGATCAGGATGCTGTGCCGCTCCCTCACCGCCGCTGCCAGAAGGTCGCGAAGCTCCGTGGTCAGGGTGCCCGAGGCGACGAGCTCGTCGGGGTCGGGGCGGGCGGCCTCGAAGCGGCGGATCGACAGCGCGGGCCCGTCCACCGAGAGCGGCGGGATGATCACGTTGACGCGCGAGCCGTCGCCGAGGCGGGCATCCGCCATCGGGCTGAGCTCGTCGACCCGGCGGCCGAGCGGCGCGAGGATGCGCTCGATGGCGTCGCGCAGGGCGCCTTCGGACTCGAACCTCACCTCGGTGCGCTCGATGCGCCCCTGTCGCTCCACATAGACGTCGTCGGCCCCGTTCACCATCACCTCCTCGACCGCCGAATCGGCGAGCAGCTCCTCGAGCGGACCGAGGCCGACCGTGTCGCGCAGGATCAGCTCCCGAACCTGCTCCCGCCGGGCATCGGAGAGCGCCGCCGCGTGGCCGTCCACCAGCTCTGCCACAGCCGCCTCCAGCTCCTCACCGCTCGGGCGCCCGGCCGCGGCCTCGGCGCGACGGCGCTCCAAGAGTCGGCGGCGAAGGTCCGCGGCCAGCGACTCGGCGTGACGTTCCACGACCCCCACGTTTGGGTGAACCCCCGCCGCCGGCGAGGCGCCCCGGGGGTCGAGTGCCGGGGCGGAGATCGGGTTACGCTGCCGGCGATGGCGGAGATCGAGGCGCGCGAGGCCGACATCACGAAGCTCGAGGTCGACGCGATCTCGAACGCGGCGAACACCGACCTGCGCCACGGGGGCGGCGTCGCCGGGGCGATCGTCCGCGCCGGCGGCCGAAGCATCCAGGATTCCAGCGACCGGGTGGCCCCGATCGAGGTCGGCGAAGCCGTGTCGACCGGCGCCGGCGAGCTGCCCGCCCGCTGGGTCATCCACGCCGCGACGATGAGGCTCGGCGGCCCGACCTCCGCCGAAGCCATCCGATCCGCCACCGCGAGCACGCTGCGCGTCGCGGATGAGCTCGGCGCCCGCTCCCTCGGCCTCGTCGCGTTCGGCACCGGGGTCGGCGGCTTCCCGGTCGAGGAGGCCGCTCGCATCGAGGTCACCGAAGTGCGCCGGCACCTGGATGCGGGCAGCGGCCTGGAGCGGGTCACCTTCTGCGTCTTCGGCGAGGACGCCAAGCGGGCGTTCGACCGCGCGCTGGCTAACTGACCAAATCGGCCGCGAGCACGAGGATCGCGATCGTCTGCAGGAGCATCAGCACCGACAGGACGCCGGAGACCGCGGCGGTTCGGCGCAGGCGAGCCTGAAGGGCGGCGTCGCCGGGCGAGGCCAGGAGGGCCTCCCGAAGCGCGCCGATGCGCGGCCCCAGCACCAGGCTGTGCACCCCTGCTTCGGTGAGGGCGAGCGCGAACAGGACGATCTTCGCGAACAGGATCCGGCCGTAGGACGTGTTCACCAGCGCGCTCCAGCTGGCCAGACGGTCCGACGCCATGTCGGCCCCGGTGGCGGCGAGCAGGACGGCCGCGGCCGCGGCGGCGAACGCGAAGCGGCGCCCGAGCATGCGAAAGAACGCGATGCGATCGCCCTCCGGGATCGTCCTGCGCGCGACCGCAGCGGCCACCCCGAGGAAGACGAGGCCGCCCGCCCAGACGGCCGCGGCGATCAGGTGAATGGAGCGGATCGCGAGGTCCACGGGTCGGCGGCGACGTTACCGAGGCACGTCAGCTCGCGATCAGCCGCACACCCCGTGCGAAGTTCTCCGCCTGGATGAGGCGGAGCGCCTGTGCCCTCGTGAGCGCGAGGGTGGCGGTCCACGAATCCGAGGTCGAGGTCGAGGTCGAGTAATCGGAGCTGTCGCGGCCGCCGGCCTGCGACAGGGCAAGGAGCCTCACCCCGCTCGCTGCGACGTAGGTCCGCCCGTGGCCACCTCCCGGCCCGGGCTCGGTGGTCACGATCACGTCAACGCGGGCGCCGGTCTCCTCGCCGCCGCCAGCCCCGAGAGCCTCCGCGCCGGTGACCGCGATCTCGACCGGCTTTCGCCCCGGGCCGAGCCGTGCGGGCCGATCGTGGTGGTCGCCCCCCTTCGGCTCGCGAAGCTGGCCCGCGAGCACATAGGAGCCGGCGGGAATGGCCGTCGCCGGCGCGCGGCCGGCCGCCTGCTGCGGGATTGCGAGCGCCCCGACCGGGGCGAACCGCTCCGGAATCCGCTTGACCTGCAGCAGATTCTCCATTTCCTTCGCCGCAATCGTGCGCCCGGCGGGAATGCGAACGGTGGCGACCACGACCGGACGCAGCGGCCCCAGCTCGCTCTGGATGTCCTCCCGATAGCCGCCGGTCATCGCCGCGGCGAGACCAGCACAGAGGAGCGCCGCGCATCCGAACGCGATCGCCCGAGCGCGACGCTTCATGCGGCAACCCGGAGCGGCGGCGCCTCGACGTCGATCGGACCCTGACGGCGGCTGAACGACGGCCTGGCGACCGCGATCGCCCTCGGCGCCAGCGGCAACTCGAGCGTGGCGGACGCGCCGGCGGCGGTGCTCAGCATCCGGAATCGCCCGCCGTGCTCCGCTGCGACACGCGAGACGATCGCGAGGCCGTGGCCGTGGCGCCCGTCGCGCGGGCGGCGGCTCGGTGTCGCCGACCCGCCGACGTCCCGGACCGCGATCCGCACGCCGCCCGCGCACAACTCGGCGTCCACGTAGACCCGCAGGCCGCCATGGCGCAGAGCGTTGTCGATCAGGTTGTCGAGTGCCTGCGCGACCCGGTCGGGATCGGCGAGGACGGACGCTGGGCCGGCCCGCCACCTGAGGGTGAGCGTGCGGCGCGTGGCCGCGGCGACCCCCGCCCACCTCTCGACGGCCGGCTGGACCAGGGCACGGCACTCCACGGGCCGCAGCTCGAGCCGGCGCTCGCCCCCGTTGATCTCACGGTCGAGGTCGCCGAGCGCCGTGAGCGCCACTCGCAGTGGGTGCGAGCCGGGCCCGCGCTCGCCGCTCGAGGCGAGCACGAGGGCCTGGAGTGGCCGGCGCAGCTCGTGGACCGCGCGGTTGAGAGCACCGCGGCGGCGCGACTCGCGCGCCCGATTCACCGCGAGCATGACCGCAAGCGTGAGACCCGCGCCCCAGCTCGCCAGCGCCAGCTCGGACACCGTCCAGCTCACCCGTCTAGGAGCCGGTAGCCGACGCCCCAGCAGTTGACGACGTATCGCCCGGTCTCCGGATCGAGCTTCCTGCGCAGCCGGCTGGCGTGCGAGTCCAGGGTCCGGGTCCTGCCCATGGCGCGAAAACCCCAGACGTCGCGCAGGAGCTCCTCCTTGGTGAAGACCCGATGCGGGTCCGTCGCCAGCGCGCGGAGCAGCGTGAACTCCTTGTTCGCCAGCGCGACCTCGCGGTCGCCGACCCTGACCTCGCGCCGCGAGGGATCGATGAACAGGTCCCCGATTCGCCGCGGACCCTCCCGCCGCGAGTCGCGCCGCCGCAGGACGGCCCGGATGCGCGCCGCGACCTCTTGATAGTGGAAGGGCTTGACCACGTAGTCGTCCGCACCCTCCGTTAGGCCGCGAACCCGGTCGACGTCGCTTGACCTGCCCGAGAGGACGATCACCGGCAGCACCGGGTCGAAGCGCCCCGTCGGCCCAGCGGAGGCCCGGATCTCGCGGAGCACGTCGAGCCCGGAGGCATCCGGCAGGCGGAGATCGAGGAGCAGGAGGTCGGGGTCGTTGTAGTGACACAGGCGGAGCGCGTCCTGAGCGGAGGGCGCGGCGAGCGCTTCGAAACGATCCGCTAGCAGGTGGTCGCACAGCAGGTCCAGCGTCGGCGGGTCGTCCTCGCAGACGACGAGCGTGGCCTCGGGCTCGGTGCTCGGGAGCATCACGCCGGGCCTCCGGTGGGAAGCTCGAGGACCGACCGGGCGCGCCGCTCGAGGGCGATCCGCCGCGGCGGCACTCGCCGGCGAACCGAGACGGGCGCCATCGCCTCGTCGAGGAAGACCAGGTCCAACCCGAAGCGCATGCCGAAGGTGTGGACGCAGCGACACCTCGGAATCAGGAGTCCCGCTCCCGCGGCGTCGCGGTCCAGCAGCGCCAACCCGAGCAGCCTGGACCTCCGCGTCGCGGCCACACGGACCCGCCGGCCGACGAGCTCGACCGTGGGGAGTCGCGAGAGCCGACGCGCGAGGCTCGCCATTCGTTCGCCGTCCTTCACGCCACCTACAACCCCGGCCTTCCGAAGCCCGCCCCCGAGATGTGAACCCGAACCCGCCTTCCGCACGTACCATGAGTACGTGGCCACGCTGCCCAGGCTCGATCCAATTGCGGTAGCGGAGACCGGCTCCAGGCTGCAAGCGAACGTCCAGCGGGCGGTGAAGGTTCGCGACGAGGTCGTGCGGGACCTGCTCGTGGCCCTCCTCGCCGAGGGCCACGTCCTGATCGAGGACTATCCGGGCGTTGGGAAGACCGCGCTCGCCCGCGCCCTCGCTCGCTCGCTCGGCGCCGAGTACGCCCGGGTCCAGTGCACGGTCGACCTGCTTCCGGCCGACGTCATCGGCACCAACCTCTTCAACCAGCGGGAGGCGCGGTTCGAGTTCCACCCCGGCCCGGTGTTCGCGAACGTCGTGCTGGTGGACGAGATAAACCGGACCTCGCCGAAGACCCAGTCCGGGCTGCTGGAGTGCATGCAGGAGCGGCACGTGACCATCGACAAGCAGGTGCACGAGCTCGCCCGCCCGTTCATGGTCATCGCGACCCAGAACCCGATCGAGTACGAGGGCACCTATCCCCTGCCCGAGGCGCAACTCGACCGGTTCATGAGCCAACTGGCGCTCGGGTATCCGGGCGCCGACGACGAGGCGGACATGCTTGCGGCACACGGCGGCCGTGACGTCGTCGACGACCTCGAGCCGATCGCCGACGTCGGCACCATCCTGGCGGCGCAGGCGGCCGTCGCGGAGGTCCACGGATCCGAGCCGCTGCGGCGCTACGTGGTCGCTCTGTGCGCGGCCACGCGCGAGGATTTCAGGGTCGAGCTGGGAGCAAGCCCTCGCGCGGCACTCCTCCTCTTCCGAGCCGCCAAGGCGCTGGCCGCGCTCAACGGGCGCGACCACGCTCTCCCCGACGACGTCCAGGCGCTCGCCCACTCGGTGCTGGAGCACCGCCTGCTGCTGACCCCGGGCGCCACCATGGATGATCGTCGCGCGATCGTCGCCGACGCGCTGGAGCGAGTCCCGGCCCTCTGACCGGATGACCGCCGCCCGCGCCACGCTCGCCCTCGCCGTGGCCCTCGTGCTCGCGGCCGTGATCTTCGGCACGACGCCGCTGTACGTCCCCGGGATCGGGCTTCTCATCGCCTACGCGACGGCGCGCCTGTGGGTCCGGCTGGCCGCACGCGGCGCGCGCGTCGAGCAGCGGCCGGCGCCCCGGGCCGTGATCGAGGGCGAGGAGCATCCGCTCGACGTTCTCGTGCGCACCGTCCTGCCGATTCCCGCCGGCGTGGTCACGCATCCGCTGGCCGCGGCCCCGGTGCCGGCGGGCCGTACGCCGTCGACCCGGGTCCGGGTCGGCGTGCGGCCGTTGCGGCGAGGCTGGCATCTCATCGATCCCGTGACGCTGCAGGTGAGGGACCCGCTGCGGCTCGCGGCCGCAGAGGTCAGGGCGAGCCAGGCGCAGCGTGTGCTCGTACTGCCGCGGATCGAGCCGGTCCTGGCCGCAGCGGGCGCGCTTGACGGCGCGGAGGCGCGCACCCGCATGGGTGGCGGCACGCCTCGCGGCGACGGCGTGGGCAAGCGCACCGTGCCCTCTGAGATGGACGGCCTGCGCGCTTACCGTCCCGGCAGCCCCGCATCACGGATCCACTGGCCGATCCTGGCCCGGACCGGCGAGCTGGTGGAGCGCCGCCTGGTGGGGGGCGCGGATGCGTCCCCGGTGGTCGTGCTGGATGCCGAGAACCCGGAGGATCCCGAGGCGCTCGATCGCGCCGTTCGGGCGGCGGCCTCCCTTTGCCGCCACCTCGCGCCGGCCGCCGGCTGTCTGCTCGTGCTTCCGGGCGAGCGGGTTCCGTACCGGATCGATCCGGCGCTTCGCCTGTGGCCGCGGGCCCACGCACGCCTGGCCGTGGTCGAAGCGGGCGGCAGGTCGCCCGACCACCGCCCGGCTTCGCGCGACTCCGCCGTCTTCTGGGTGAGCGCGAGCAGGCGGATCGGTGCCCTCGCATCGGGGCTCGCCGGCGGGGTTGGCTACGTCGTGACTCCGTATCCGGTGGGTGTCGGCGAGCCGGCGTTCACGGTTGCCGGCTGCACCGGGAACCGGATCGGGGTCACCAGGAGCGGCGCCCTGGGGGAGCGGGCGGCATGAGCGCGCCCGGGGCCCGCCTGCCGCTGCCGCTGGGAGCGCCGAGGACGTGGCCCGCCGTCCAGCCTTCCCCGCGCGCCGTCGCCGCGTTCGTCCGGCTGCTGGCGTTCGCGGGTCTCGCGGCGTATGTCGCGGCCGCCTGGCTCGGGATGATCATCAATCCGCCCACGGGCCGGGCGGTGCTGATGGTGATCTCCGTGCTCGCGGGTTCCGCGGCGCTGGTCGCGCTTGCAGGCAACCGGGTGCCCAGGCGGGTGGCCTGGGCCATCGCCCCGCTCGTGGCCGGACTCACGATCGCCGTGGGCGCAATGGCGATGGGCCTGCCGGCTCGGCTGGTCCTGCCCTGGAACTGGGACGAGCTCGCCACGAACCTCGGCGGCGGGTGGGGCATGCTGTGGAACGTCGACTATCCGTACGACGGCACGCTGGTATGGACGCGCCTGGTGATCC
Organism: uncultured Actinomycetes bacterium; assembly: GCA_963702195.1. Lineage (GTDB taxonomy): Bacteria > Actinomycetota > Thermoleophilia > Solirubrobacterales > 70-9 > AC-56. The sequence goes on from OY969725.1 coordinate 2,145,017, forward strand.
TCCTCGGCCTGCCACTCACGCTCGGGGTCGCAGGCGCTCTCGCATTCTGGCCCGCGCGCCGCGCCGCGCCTGCTCTGCGAGCGATTGCGCTGGCCGTGCTCGTGGCCACCTACGGCCTCGCCACCACCATCAGCGCGCCCAGCGCTCCTCTCCTTCACGGTGTGCTGCTGCTGGCGCTCGTCTGGGCATGGACCTGGCTTCCGGGCAGACGGGCCCTGGAGATGCTGACGGGAGGAGCGGTCATCGCGGTGGCGGCGCTCCTCGCTCTGCCGATCGCCGGCTCGCTCAGCGGCCGTGGCCCACTCGTCGACTACCGGAGCTGGGGGTCGGACTCCCCTGCGGTCGGGCATACCGAATCGTTCGTGTGGGATCAGAGCTACGGCCCACTCACCTGGCCACGGATCGGGCAGACCATGTTCGAGGTCCGCAGCGACAGTCCGTACTACTGGCGGACCGCCGTGCTCGACCAGTTCGACGGCTCGAGCTGGGTTCAGTCCGACCAGCCGGGCAATGCGGCGATTCAGCTTCCCAAGCGCCCGGCCGGCTCAGCCGGGCCCCGTCTCAATCCCTCCTGGATCCACCAGCTCGAATACTCCATCCACAGCCTCAACAGCAACGTCGTCGTGGGGGCGGGAACGCCGCTCGGCTTCCCGACGATCAACGGCGTGACAGCCATGGACCGCGGCCTCGTCCTGCCCGCCAGCGAGCCGCTGAGCACCGGTGAGTCGTACGTGATGCGCAGCTACATCCCGGACCCCAGCGCGGCCCAGATGCGCAACGCGCCGACGCAGTACCCGGCATCGGTCGCGCGCGATCTGACGCTCACCCTTCCGGGCGGGGACGCGGTCCACCTTCCCTCCTGGGGAGCGCCCACGGATGGCAGGGCCGACCAGGTCCTCGCCAACTCCGCCTACGGAGGGGTCTACCGGCTCGCCCGCCGCGTCACGGCTGGAGCCCGCACCCCGTACGACGCAATCAGCGCGATCGAGACCTACCTCAGCAGCCGCTACACGTACAACGAGTTCGCCCCGATCCGCCACCTTGCGTTGCGAACGTTCCTGCTGGGCGCCCGGCGCGGGTACTGCCAGCACTTCTCCGGCGCGATGGCCCTGATGCTCCGAATGATCGGCGTGCCCGCCCGCGTCGCCGCCGGCTTCAGCCCCGGGAAGCCGAACTCGGACGGCGACTACGTCGTCACCGACTTCGACGCGCACGCGTGGGTCGAGACCTACTTCCCCGGGATCGGCTGGGTCACCTTCGATCCCACGCCGGCCGGCGCCCCGGCGCAATCACGGGTGAGCGGGCTGGGCTCCTCGATCGCGTCCTCGGCTGACCCCAATAAGTCCCCCGGCTCCTCGGACTCGAACGGCAAGCTCCACAAGGGCTCGGTCGACGTGCCCAACGCGGGCTCGCCCGGATCCGGGTCCGGCCAGCCCATGCCGCTCCTACCCATCGCGGGCGCGCTCGGGCTCCTGGCCATCGTCGGAGCCGCCGCCGCGGCGATCCACCGCTGGCGCCGCCGAGTGCTACGGGCCGGGTACCTCGCGGATGCCCAGCTCGTGGAGGTCGCCACAGCGGTGGAGCGCGTGCGGTCGTGGAGGACGCCGGGGGCGACGCTCCTCGGGTTGGAGCGACGGCTGGCCGCCGAGGTCGGACCCGGATCGGCCGCCTACGTCGCGCGGATCCGCGCGGCTCAGTACGCGCCCGGCGACAACCCGCCCCCGGGAATGTCGCTGCGCGCAGCGCTGCGGCGCGAGCTGGCCGCCGGCCGTGGCATCCGCGGCCGGCTGCGCAGCCTGCTGGCCATCCCGCCCGGTGGACCTTCGGCGGCGCATGCAAACCACCGTTCAGGCCATCCCATGGGGACCACGGAGCGGTCCGCATCGTGAAAGATTCGAGCGGTCCGGGCGGCCGCGGACATTGGGTCAGATCGGGGCCGGGGAATACGAAGGCTGTGGAGAAAGCAACTCGCAGAGGGAACTACGACTCGGGCTCCGACTACGTCCTCGAGTACGGAGAGCTGCGCTTCTCGTTCAACGAGGATGATTTCGCGCAGCGCGTGGAGCAGGCCGCGGTCAAGCTCGACTTCGTCGATCAGGGGCTGGGGGGCGATGAGCTCACCGACCTGCTCGAGCTCGCGGTGAACGGCGAGATCCGCGAGCCCACGTCCTCCCTCGGCGAGCACATAAACGAGCACTGGACCGAGCTTGTCGGGCCGGCCAGCCGGAGCCTCGTGCACTGGATTCGCCGCCTCGTCTTCCGGGGCGCCTGGCTGGACCAACGCGTCAAGGAGGGCGAGCTCGACATCGTGTTCGACGCCGAGACCCAGAGCTTCGGCTACGTGCAGCCCGAGCGCGACTCCGAGCCGATCGAGCTCTCCCGCGAGCCCTCGTGGGCTCGCCTGGCGTACCGCCGCTAGGCCTCAGAGACTCTTGAGCAGCTCGGCGTTCGAGGCTGAGCCCTCGATGCGCTCGCGCAGGAGCTTCGCGGCCTCGACCGGATCCAGGTCGGCCAGGAGGGAGCGGAGGCGGCGGATCGCGTCAAGCTCGGCGGCCTCGCGGAGCTCGTCCTCGTTCGAGACCCGGCAGTCCGCGACGCGCAGCGCCGGGAACACGCCGGCGGCCGCCAGCTCGGGGTCCAGCGCGATCAGCGAGCTCTCGGTGGTCATCACGGCTCGTTCGGCCGCGCCGTCGTCCTCGGCGCCCTCGATCACGGTCGCGATGACCGTCATCGAGCCGGCGGCGTCCTCGGCCAGCTCGCGACCGGAGCCGAAGAGGCTCTTCACCTCTGCGACGTCGCTGGCACGGCCGCGCCCGGCCGAGCTCGACGCGACGGCGAGGCGCGAGAGGGAGTCAACGACGAGGCAGGCGTCCGTTCCGGACTCGGCCAGACGCCGCGCACGCTCGAGCGCGAGCTCCGCCACCCGCACCTGATCCTCCGGGGGCAGGTCGGCCGTCGCGCCGACGACCTCGGATCCCGGCAGCGCCTCGCGCCAGGCCGTCGCCTCCTCGGGGCGCTCGTCGATCAGCAGGACGATCAACTCCAGTCCCTCCTGCGCCGCGATCGCACCGGCGAGGGCGCGCAGGAGAGTCGTGCGGCCTGATCGCGGCGCCGCGGTCACCAGAACCCGCTGACCGAGGGCCAGCGGGGTCAAGAGGTCGACGGCCCGCATCTGCACGTCGCTCGACTCGCCCAGCGGAACGCGCCGCTTCGGCAGGACGGGCGTCAAATCGTCGAACCCGGGGCGCTCCTCGGTCGGTGGGTCGCCTCCGTTGACCCGGTCCACGTGCACGAGGGCACGATGGCGCTCACCGCGGCGCGGCGCCCGGGCGGGCCCTGCGATCTCGTCGCCCGAGCGAAGCTCGCAACGCCGGATCTGCGACGCCGAGACGTACACGTCGTCGGACTCGGCCTCGAGTCCCCCGAAGCGGAGGAACCCGTATCGCTGCGGCGTGACCTCGAGCACCCCGACCACATCCTCGGTCTCGGCGTCCTCGAGCCGCTCGCGCTCCTTCGGCTCTCGCCTTCGCCCCGCGCGCTCGCCGCGCTCGGGCTTTGCCTCCGATCTCGCCGGTGCGTCGCCGTCGCGCTCGGAGATCTCCGCGACGAGCTGGTCACGGCGCAGCATCCGGTACCCGGGCACCCCGAGCTCCGCCGCGCGGGCGTGCAGGTCGGCGAGATGAAGGTCTTGGGGCCTCTCCGCCATGGGGGCGGCAGGATATCCAGCCGGCACCGGGCTCAAGCCTGCGCCGGATCGATCCCTTCGGCCGCCGCCGCCTCCAGCCAGGCCTCCGCCTCGCGACGCACGCGCCGGCCGTCCCACCCCAGCTCGCCCGCCATCGCCTCGGCGATCGGGGTCACCGACTCCGCCGTCCGGAGCTGCGGCGCGGCCACGAGGCCGAGGCGAGTCCTGCGAAGAAGGACGTCCGCGACCGAGCGCGCCTGCTCCAGGCGAGCGGCGACCACGGCCTCCGCCAGTAGGTCGGGGTGGCCCGGGACGATCGGCCTGGCGAGCTCGGGCCGCTCGGCCGCGAGGGCGAGGACCCGGCGCCCGGCATGGCCGTAACGGAACGCCAGGAGATCGCGCCATCCGTTCTCCAGGGCGTCCGCCAAGCCCTCGGGCGGCGTCAGGTCCTCCTCGTCGGCGGGCATGCCAAGTGGGATGTCGGCCGTCTGGCAGGGCGCCTCGCGGCCCTCGCGCTCGACCATCCGATCGACGACCTGCTTCGCCATCCGGCGCCAGGTGGTGAGCTTGCCGCCGGTGATCGTGAGCAGCCCCGACGACGTCTCATAGAGCTCGGCCCGCCGGGAGATGTCCACTGACTTGCGCGGGTCCCCGGTGGAGATCAGCGGCCGGACCCCCGCGTAGGCACCCGTCAGGTCACCGGGGCCGATATCGGTGCCGAAGAACGAGTTGGCCGCGTCCAGCAGGTACTCGATGTCCTCGCCCGAGGGTTGCACGCGACCGATCTCGCCCTCGTAGTCGCGGTCGGTGGTGCCGACGAGCGCGCGGCCGTACCAGGGCAGGGCGAAGATCGTGCGCTCCTCGCCGGCCGGGATGATGCACGCCGCTTCCCCAACCGGCAGCAGCTCCTGGGAGATCGTGAGGTGGGTTCCACGGCTCGGCGAGATTCGCGGGACCTCTTCCTCGCTGAGGATCTCCTCCGGCCGGATCCGGTCGGCCCAGACCCCGGTCGCGTTCACGACGTTGTCGGCGCGGATCTCGAACCGGTCGCCGCTATCCGCATCGACACAGACGACACCCGCGGCCCTGTCCCCGTTCGAGATCACTTCGACCACCTCGGCGCCGTTGGCGAACACGGCCCCGAACCTCTCGGCCTCGCCGAGCACGGTCAGCACCAGGCGAACGTCGTCGGTCTGGCAGTCGTAGAAGAGGTAGGCCTCCTTGGGATCGCGCGCGGCCAGCGCCGGGACGAGCTCCGCCGCTTCGGCTCCGGGGATCGTGCGATGCCGGTCCGGCGCCCACTCCTCCTCGGCCACCATCTCCTCCCCCTCACGCTGGCGGGAGCGCTCCCGAGCCTGACGCTCGCGGCGCCCCTGCCCGACCCGCGTCGTCGCCATGACGTCGTACATGTTCAGGCCGATCCCCAACGTCCGGCTGCGGCGGGCCTCACCGATGGTGGGCACCAGGAAGGGCGTGGGATAGACGAGGTGGGGCGCGAGCTGCACCATCAGCTGGCGTTCCAGGAGCGCCTCGCGAACCAGCCCGAGGTCGAAGTTCTGGAGGTAGCGGAGACCACCGTGGACCATCTTCGACGAGCGGCTCGAGGTCCCCACGGCATAGTCGTCGCGCTCCACGAGCGCCACGGAGTAGCCGCGCGAGGCGGCGTCCAGCGCCACGCCCGCACCCGTGATCCCGCCGCCGATGACCACGACGTCGAACGGGTCCGCGCTCAGCGCTTCGAGTGCCAAAGAGCGGGAGAGCATCTCAATCCAGGTAGGTGACGACCGCACCCAAAGGGGCCCGCTCGGGAGGCTCCTTCGCTTGCACGCCGACGCCGAGGTGGAGCAGGCTGACGAAGCGCTCGCCGTCATCGAGGCCCACCGCCGCGCGACCGGATGGCGTCCGCATCACGGCCGGCGTGCGCCAGTACCCGGCGAGTCCCCGTGCGTGCGCGGCGAGCAGAACGATGTAGGCGGCGCAGGCGGTCGCATGGAGGTCCTCCTCGTCCTGCACCTCGTCACCACCGAGCACGCACGAGCACACGATCAGGGTTGGCGCACGATCGAGCTTGCCGGCCGACTCGGGCCCGGCAGCCTCCTTCAGGCGCTCGAGCGCCTGGGACCCGATCACCCGAAAGCGCCAGGGATTGGTGAGGTTGTGGTTCGGCGCCCAGCGTGCGAGCTCGAACAGCTCGTCGAGCACCTCCCTCTCCACTGGCTCTGGCTTGAACGCCTTGTGCGTCCGCCGGGTGCGGATCGCTTCGGAGACCTCCATCGTCGACACGGTATCCAGCCGTCAGGGGAGGCGGCGGCGGTACCAGAGGAAGCCCCCGGCCAGGGCGAGCGCCAGAGCCGCGAGCCCGCCCGCAACGTAGATCGCGGCCGAGCCCCCGTCCGCCGGTGGAGCTGCGGCCGGGTCGACCGTGGCACTGGCGGGATGCGCCTCCGCATGGGATGGCCGCGCGCGCCTTCCCTGGGTGCCGGCGCCACCGCTCCCGCCCGAGGCCGGCTCGCCCCGTCCCCCGCCCGCCTCACTCGGCTGGTGCCTCGACCCGCCGCCGCTCGCCGGGGTGGTGCCGGTGGAAGCGGAGCTCTCAACCGGGTTGGTGATCGTCGCGCTCGACCCTCCCGAGGCGTCCCCCCCATGACCCCGGGACCTGCGGTGGCGCACCGGCCGCGCAACCGGCCGCACCGGGAACGCCTCGCGCCTCACCGCGACCAGTGCCTGGCCGGTGACCCAGACCGGGGTCTGGTCGCTCGACGCGGAGTACGTGTAGTGGCCGTCGCCTCGCTGGCGCTTGGAGAGGTAGTCGAACGGCGAGTGGCGGTGCTCCCGCACTCCCGAGGGGCCAACGCCCGCCGCGACCAGTCCCTGGATCGCCCACGCGGTGGACTGCGAGTTGGAGAGCGTGGTGCCGCCCAGGGCAAAGCCCCCATCGCGGTCCTGCGTGCGGCGCAGGAAAGCGGCGCCGGAATGCATTGTGTGGCGGCTCGCCCCGGCGGCGGCCATGCCCTGAAGGGCCGCCCCGGTGCTGTCCGCGTCGCTTGCCGCGCTCGGCTGGAAGCCCCAGCCCCCGTCCCGATTCTCGGCGCGGTGCAGCCACTTCGCCGGTTTCCGGACCGAGGACTGCGAGGCACCCGCGGAGCGCAGGGCGAGGATCCCGAACGCGGTGAGGTTGACCTGCCCCTGCACGGAGCCGCCGCCGGAGATGTGGCGGCGGAGCTCCGCGGGCAGGTTTCGGCCGCCGAAGTGCCGCGAGCTCACCGCCGCTCCCTCGAGGGCGAGGATCGTCCGCTCCAGGTCGCCCGCGGCGCTCAGGCCGCCGGCCTTTCGCCGCAGGTACGCGATCGGGGTCGCGCCGCCGTTCCTGATCGCGAACGGGCTGCGCCCGGCGGCCTCGAGGCCCAGGATCGCCCATCCGGTCATCGTGGCGCTCGACGAGGTCCCGGGTCCCGGGCCGAACCCTCCGTCGGAGTTCTGAGCTCCCTCGAGCCACCCGACCGCCGACGCGGCCTGCGCGCGGGCGGGAACGGCGGTGGCGATCGCCAGGGCGGCCAGAAGCAGGAGCGGCGCCGCGCCGGCGGGCCGCCACCGGAACTCGAATCGGTCCCGGTAGCGGGCGATCATCCGGACGAGCGCAGGCCCAGCGGCGAGGGCGAGGACGACGTTCCCGGCGGCATGGGCGATGTTGAACGGCACGCCGCGGGCGGAGATCGCGAGATAGCGATCCAGGGACTGCTCGCCGCCGTAGCTCACCATCACCGAGTAGTCCAGGAGGGCCCCGTAGGCGAACCCGGCGACGCCGCAGGCGATCGCGAGCCCGTAGCGGCCGATGCGCCGGCCGGTGACCCGGCCCAGAGCGGCGCCGCCAAGCCCGACCATGCCCCAGCCCGCCATCTCCCATGGCGTCCACGGTCCCTGCCCGAGCCACAGGTTCGAGATCGCCGCCGCGAGCGCGCCGACCGCGAACCCCGGCGCCGCACCCACCGCGAACCCGGTGATCAGGACGATGTCGGTGGTGGCGACGACGTTTGGGATCGGGGTCAACACGAGGCGGCCGGCGACGGCGAGAGCCGCCAGCGCCGCGACCAGAGCGACCATGCGGGCGGGCGGGCGCGAGCGCTCGTACCAGGCGAAGCCACCGAAGAGAACGGCGGCGAGGATCAGCCAGGCCCAGGCCTCCCAGCTCACGGCGCCTCCGCTGAGAGGAGCCCGCGCGCCGCCGTCACCCGCTCGCGGATCAACTCGGCGCCCCGCTCGGGCAGGATCGCCCCGCCGGCGCCGAGGATGCGCGCGACCTCCGTTGCGAAGTACCAGCCGCCGGAGAGCACGTCAGCCGCCGAACCGTCGGCGATCACCTCGCCGCTGCCCAGCAGGACCACACGCTCGGCAAACGACGCGGCGAATTCGACGTCGTGGGTCGCGATCACCACGGCGGCGCCGCGGGCGGCGAGGCTCGCGCACCAATCGGCCAGCTCCGCCTTGCGGGCTCGGTCAAGGCCCCGGGTCGGCTCGTCCAGGCATACCAAGCGCGGAAGCGCGCCGTCGCCGCCGCGGCCCGCCATCACGATGGCGAGGGCGAGGCGCTGGCGCTCACCGCCGGACAGGTCGCGGGGGTCGGCGTCCTCGGCCCAGTCGAGCCCGGTCACGCCGAGCGCGGCCCGTCCGGCCTCGCCCGGGAGCTCGTCGCCCACCCGCTCGCGGACGAGCAGGTCGCCGGGGCTCTGCGGGCAGAGCGCGCAGCCGCCCGGTGCCGAGGCCCTCCCTCGCACGGTGTCGAGCCTTCCGGCCACGGCGCGGAGCAGGGTCGTCTTGCCGGCGCCGTTTCGGCCCATCAGCGCAACCCGCTCGCCGTGGCGGACCTGGAGGTCGACGCCCCGCAGGACGTCGCGCGGCCCGGAGCCGTCGTCCAGCTCGACCCACGCGTTCCGCACCTCCAGCGCGGCTGGGCCGCTCGCGTGCCCGGCGCCGTTCGCTGCCGATGCGGCCGTGGCGGCGGCCGGCTCGAAGCCGCGCGTCCGGAGCGTGCGGCGCGCGTCCTTCACTCCCACCGGGGGCTCGCCCAGCCCGGCGAGCTCGAACAGCCGCGCACCCGGGGTGGCGAGGGCCGGATCGTGCTCGAGGGCCCATCGCAAGAAGTCGGGCGGGCTGCCGTCGAACGCGATGCGTCCCCCGGCCATCGCAACGGCACGGTCGGCGGCGCCGAGGCAGCGCTCCAGACGGTGCTCGGCGAGGACGACCGCCATCCCCCACTCCTCGTTCAGCCGGCGCAGGAGGCCGACGAGCTCGTCGCCCGCCACGGGGTCCAGCTGCGACGTGGGCTCGTCGAGCAGCACCAGCTGCGGCCGTCCGACCAGCGCGGCCCCGAGCGCGACACGCTGGAGCTCCCCTCCGGAGAGGGTGTCCACGGGCCGGTCGAGCAGCTGGGGCATCGCCAAAGCGAGGGAAACCTCCTCCACGGCCCTCGCCCGCGCGGCCGGCGGCTCGCCGCGGATCTCGAGCGGGAGCTCCAGCTCGGCGCGCACGGTGGTCGAGACGACCTGGGTCTCGGGGTCCTGCGCCACAAGGCCGACGGCGCCGCCGAGCTCCGCCGGCCCGTGATCGCGGACGTCGAGGCCGGCCACCTGCATCTCGCCGCGCACGTCGCCACCGTGGTAGTGCGGGACGAGGCCGCAGCACGCCCGCAGGAGCGTCGTCTTGCCGGATCCCGAACGGCCCGCAAGGACGATGAGCTCCCCGGGCTCGATCTCCAGGTCCACGTCGGCGAGCGACTCGCCCCTGGCCTCCGGGTACCGGTAGGAAAGTCCTCTGATGCTCACCAGGCGCTCAGCCACGACGCCTCCATCCTCGGACCGCGGTGACGAACGGCAGCACAGCGAGCAGCGGAATGGCCGGGGCGAGGACCAGCGTGGCCGCGCCTGTGTCCAGGCTCACCGTCGGATAGGAGTCGTAGGCGCCGATGCCGGCGACACGAGCCGCGACCGCGATCGCGGCCACCGCGATCCCGGCCGCTCCGAACCTCCCCGCGTAGCGCGCCGGAGGTCCCCCGCGCGCCGATCCCGGCGCGCCGCGCGCGTACCCGCGAAGCTCCAGCGTCGCGGCGACGTCGACAGCGCGATCGAGTGAGCCCGCCACCAACCGCCGCGCCATGGCCGCACGGCCGACCGGAGCGGCCGCCGGGCCCCGGAGGGCCGCGGCCTCGGTGAGCCGCCCGTGGTCGCCGGCGGCGAGCGGCACGAGGCGGGCGATCAGGGTGGCGGTCAGGGCGGAGCGGCGCGCCACCGGGCGAAGCAGCCGCAGAACCCGGTCGGGGTCCACGCATGCGGCATGGACGGCGAAGGCCATGAGCACGACCAGGATCCGCAGGGCGAGCACCCCGCCCTCCGCCAGCGCCTCGGCGCTCACGTCGGTGTGGCCCAGAAGCGGCAGCCATAGGCCGTAGATCAGGATCGTCTCACCCCGCTGGGCGACCAACCCGTTGACGATCACGACGAATACGCCGAGGCTCAGCCCCCACCGCGCCGACGCGGACAGGGCCCTGCCGGCTTTCGCGCAGAGCCCGGCGACAACGACCCCCAGTCCGGCGGCAGCGAGGACGATCGGGCTCGCATAGACGAACGCGACCACGGCGAACGACCCGAGGTAGATGCTCGCGGCCAGCGCCCCGGCTCCCGCGATCGGAGTGCGCCGCGGGACGTATGCGATCGGCGACCTCACCCGCCACCCCCCGGCACGATCGGGAGCGCGACCGGGCCGCCTCCCGCCGCGGCGATCGCGTAGTGGTTCCGCAGCGAGTCCATGTCGAGCGCATCGGCCGCGCGGCGCACGGCCGAGCCACCAGATCCGGTCACGATCCACGTGGGCTCATCGCCGGATCCGCGGAGCGCCGCTACGAGGCCGGCGCCCGGGCCGAGGTCACGCGCCGGGTGACCGGTCTGGTCGAGCCCGATCAGATGCCAGCCGCCGTGGATCGGGCCCTTGAAGGTGGCGAAGACACCGGTGCTCTGCGGGCTGCCCCGAAGCTGGTCGACGGCCGGGTCGTTGCTGACCTTGGGCCACGGCCCCACCAGGACGCGTAGCGAGTCCGCGGCTGCCCTCCCCGGCCGCACGATGGTCGCCGTCGCCCCGGCCGCGTCCAGAGCACGTGAGGTCGCATCGCAGGCCGGCCGCACGCCGAGACACTCGACCGGGACCGGCTTCGGGCGGTCAGCGGAGGCCTGCGCGAACGGCTCGGGCCAGGAGCCCACCACCGCGGGAACGCTCATCGCGGCGCTCCAGTTCCGGTAGTCCCACCAGATCCTCTCGCCGCCCTTGACCTGCACGTCGGCGGAGCCCACCGGTGACTCGATGCCGTTGACGTAGAAGAACCAGTCGCTCGAACCGGTGCCGGCGAGCCCGTTGATCGACTGCACGAAGCCGCCGCCGTACCGGGTGGTGATCTCGGCCTCGCGGTCCAGGAAGCGAATCACCGTTTCGGATGAGGGCGGGTCGGAGTCCGTCGCCTCCACGAGTGTCCTCGAGCCGTAGTCACGGGTGACGCTCAGGGTCGCCGTGCCGGCCGAAGACGGGCCGGCCCCGAACCCGCAGGCAGCCACCGCGACGGCGCACGCAAGCACCGCCGCGGTCGCCGCTCCTGCGGAAACGAGCCTCATCCCATCAGCGCCTCTTGATGCGCTCGCAGCTCGAGGCGATGTGGTCGTTGCGGTCGCCGGAGTCGACGATCACCTCGTCGCGCCCGCCGCCGCAGTTGACGCGATCCTTCCCACCCGAGCGGAGGTTGACCACGTCGGAGCCGCCCCGCGCTGCGATGCGGTCCGGCCCGCGCGTCCCCTTGATCCGGTCGGCGTGCGGGGAGCCGTAGATCGTCTTCCCGTGGGCGCTCGAGCACCCCCCGGGGCCGACGCAGACCCGGACGCGATTCGACGGAATGTCGTTTGCGGTGCCGTTCGCCTGCAGCGTGGCCGAGTCCGGCATGGTCGCCTCGAGCTCGCCCCCGGACCCGGTCTTGCCGATCGACTTGCCGTCGGCGGTCACGGTGACGCCCGCGGCGGAGCTCGGCCTGCCGGCGCTGGTGTAGCGGGTCGCCTTGACCGTGAACGGCTTGCCGGGCTTCGCCTGTGCCGGCGCCTTCAGCACCAGCTCCCTGGGACCGGACAGAGGCTCGTTGCCCGAGGTGAAGTACCAGAGGATCTGGTCTCGGTTGTGGACCGGCGTCAGGCTCGCGCCGGTCGAGGACGTCACGTGGTTGACGACGAGGTCCCAGTAGCTGGACCCCACGGTCGTGAAGCCACCGATGGTGCATACGCCGAGTCCGAACCCGTCGTCGACGAACGAATCGCTGAGCACGAGCGGGCGAAGCGCCTTGTCGGACGCCAGCGCGTCCTTGACGATCCCGAGCGCGTTGGCGCCGCGCATCTTGTAGCGCTTGCTCTTGCTCGGGCTCCCGAAGCAGCCGGCCTTGGTACTGGAGCGCACCGTCGTCGATCCCGTGTACTGCCGGAGCTCGGCGAGCGTGCGGCCGGTGTGCGTGACGACGCGCAGGTCTGCCCACTTCGTGCTCGCCGCGGCGGACGCGGCGAGCGCCATGAGCACGACCATGGCAGCCGCGATCGCGGCGCCGAGGCCAAGACGAGATGAATGCATTTTGAGCCACCCCTTCCTCGAGGGTCGATTGGGCTGGCCGATGGACAGGTCTCCTGGCTTCCGGGTGATCTCGGCGCCTCGCCTTCCCAGGGTCGCTGTGGCGTCCCCAGTGGCTGGCCGCGTGGGCCGCGGCGCCTCGTTACCCGGTCACAGTGGCGGGACCGCGCCGGTTTCGCACCGGACTTCCCTTGACCACCGGCCTATGTCAGCCGAAGTCTATGGCTCCTGATGACTGACGTCTACTGGCGCTCTTCGACCTTGCGCTGGAGCTCCTCTACGACCTCCGGCATCGTCTTGCGCATCCGCGAGAGCTCCCAGTGCTCGATCTTGATCACCCGCAGGCGTGAGGTGGCGGTCACCGTGGCGGAGCGCTCCTGCTTCTCCAGCAGTCCCTGCTCGCCGAAGACGTCGCCCGGCCCCAGGTCGGCGATGTGCTGCCCGGAGCGCTCGACCTTCGCCGTGCCCTCCTCGATCGCGAAGAAGTGATTGGAGTACCCGCCCTCCTTGACGACCACCTGGCCCTCGGCGAACTCGTCGGTCTCCGCGAACGGCGCGATCTTGCGGAGTTGCTCGTCGGGGACGTCTGCGAACAGCGGAATGGTCTTCAGCAGGCTTACGTCCAAAGCTCCCTCCTCGTCGTTGGCGCAGAACCTAACCGATGGATTCGGTTGGCGTCGCGGCTACCGCGACTCCGCCTGAACGTCCAAGCTGAACCGCACGTCGTCGCCCGATACGTCCGCGTCGAGAAGCTTGTCCTCAAGGAGCTCGACGGCGCTGGGATCCACGAAGACCCTCTCCTCCGCCAGCACCTCGTCGCCCTCCTTGGGCGCGGCGACCACGGAGAGCCGCAGATCGGTGCGTGGCTCGCCGCTCTCGTCGGCGTTCACCTCGCGCGTAATTCGCAGGCCCGCGCCCTCGGGTATGCCCGGCGCTCCGACGATTCCCCTGATTGCCGTGGCCGCGTCCTCGCTGATCGCAAGCACGGAGCGACCTTAACCGACTTCTCCGCGCTCCTCCAGGCCACTGAGTGCGAGGGGGTGCTCGACGGGCTCGAGCACGAAGATCTCGATGGCCAGATCGGGGTCCTGGTGGATCTGGCTCATGTAGGCGATCACCTTACGACCGGTCGCATCCTGGACGACGGCGGTGAACTGCTCCTCCATCGCCATCTGGAAGCTGCGGCGCATGGAGTAGACGGCGTCGACGTTGCCCTGGTCGATCAGCGTCCGCTCGACGGTTGTGAACCCGCCCCGCAGGATCGAGATCACGGTGTCGTTGACCATATGCGTCTTGGCCTTCGTCGGCCCCTTGCCGTAGTAGCGGCTGTGGAGCTGCACGAGGCCGGTCGAGATCTGGGCCAGGGTCTCGCCACTCGCCGAGCTGTGCTGAGTGCCCTCCACGGTCGTTGCGCCTCCGTTCGCGTCGCTGGGTAGTGCTCCGCCCCCCTTGATGACGACGCGCGAAGGGAAGAGTTGCGGCAAGACCCCAACGAGCGCATGCAGTCTAGTTCGTAGCGCCGTCCTCCTCGGCGGAGGCGGCGAGATCCACCTCGTGCTCGGCAACGACAGCCTCGCTGGCGGGCTCGAGCACGAACAGCTCGACGGCCATGTCCGGGTCCGTGTGGATCTGGCTCATGTACGCGATCACATTGCGGCCCGTGGCCTTCTCGACAACCGCGCGGAAACGGTCCTCCATCGCCATCTGGAAGCTGCGACGCATCTCGTGCACGGCTTCGGACTTCCCCTCGTCGATCAACGTGGACTCGACCGTCGTGAAGCCACCCTTGAGGAACGAGATCAACGTGTCGTTGATCATGTAGCTGCGCGCCTTCGTCGGGCCCTTGCCGTAGTACTCGTTGTGGAGGCGCACCAGATCGCGCGTCACCTCCGCCAAAACCCCCGCCTCCGTACTGTCTGGAGCGCTCACGGCGCCACATCCTTGGGCTTCTCTGTGGGTCGTACCGCCCGAAAGGCAGAGCCGCCAAAGATCCAACCGGGCGCCCGTGTGTTCAGGCTACACCCAATTCGCACCGACTACCGAAAGCGGCGCGAAAGGGGAGTATCTTTTTCATACGGTCGTTTGTGGCGCCAGGCGACACGAGCGGCCGCTCGGCATCGAGATTCAGGGACCGCTCTGCGCCGGGGTGACGAGCGACCAGGGCCTCGAGACCCGCCTTCGAATCGAGGAGGAGTCTTGGAGAACCCTGAACCCCAGATGGGGCCCGCCGACCCGGAGCCACATCCAAAGGAGGCCGTCGCCCCGTCGGCGGAAGACGTCGCGAGCGCCGTGTGCAGGGACATCCTCGCAATCCAGCTTGATTCCTACGGTCGCGGCGCCGAGCGCGCCACCGCCCATGTTCTCGACGACACCGTGATCGTCATCCTCGACGGTCTTGAGCTGCTCCCCAACGAGGAGTTCATGATCGAGCGAGGACAGGCGCACGCGGTGATCGAGATTCGCGAGCAGTTCCAGCAGGCCATCGCGTCGACCTTCCGCGCGGCGGTGGAGCGAGCCACCGGCCGCCGCGTCATCGGCTTCGCGAGCCACGTTCAGCTCGACGAGCTGCGTTTCTCGGTCGAGATCTTCCGTCTCGAACCCGGCAGCTAGGGGCGGGTCGCCGGATGGGCTCGGGAGCGGGCCAGAGCAAGCAGCACCAGGGGGAGGCGCTCTGACATGGAGGTGCGGGTCCCCGAGACGACGGCGAATGGCATGCCGTACGTCGTCGAGGTGCGCGGTGACATCGACATGGCGACGGTCGCCGACCTCGAGGTGCCCGTGATCGACGCCATCCGGGACGGGCGGCAGCCCGTGATCCTCGACCTGAGCGAGTGCGTCTTCATCGACTCGACCGGAATCCGCCTTGTGCTGCGTGCTCACCACCTGCTTGCCGAGGGTGGCGACGGTGACGGCCGCAACAGGCTGACGGTGGTCGCCCGCGACCACGTCGCGGCGATCCTGCGCACGACGGCCGTCGACAAGGTTATGCCGGTCGTGCCGTCGCGGGCCGAGGCCGAGAGCATCCTGGGATTGGGCGACTAACCCGCCTACCGATGGGAGAAGCCGTGGCGCCGGGCGATCCTCTTCGCCGCACGCCACGCGAGCGCTTCGATGGTCAGGGTCGGGTTGTACCCGCCCGAGGTCGGAAACACCGAGCCGTCGATCGCATAGAGGTTGGGGATGCCCCAGAAGCGCTGGTCCGGGTCGACGACGCTGGTGTCGGGGTCGGTGCCCATCCGCATCGTCCCCATCTGGTGGTTGACCGTCCCACCAACCGGGTCGGGCGCGGAGCGGCCCACACTCCGCGACGCCTCATGAGTCTTGGTGCCCTGGGGCAGCGAGGTCGTCGCCGCGAACGGGGTCACGGTCGTCATCGACTCGGCCCCCATCTCCACCATCAGCGCCTCGAGCCTCGGGATCACCTTGGCGGCAACGGCGTAGTCGTTCGGATGGTGGCTGTAGGTGACCCGTGAGACCGGGAAGCCGTAGACGTCCTTGATGGTCGGATCCAGGTCGACCATGTTGGTGGGCACGGGCGGATCCTGGCCGTTCATTCCCAGCCATTGCGTATGGCCGAAGATCGCCCCCATCTTCTCCTTGTGGCCCGTCCCCCAGCCGGTGAACTTCGCGACCGAGATCATCCCGCCCGCCCCGAGCGGGTAGCCCGACGAAGGGCCGACCGTCTGGATGTTCCCCATCCCGAACATCGGCCCGGTCTCGTCGCCGAGGTAGAGGTCGTCCAGGCACCGCATGCTCCAGAACCCTCGGTAGTAGTCGATCCGCTCGCCGAAGAAGCCGATGCCGCCCGGATAGTGGTGGACCATCAGGTGGCGCCCGACGACGTCGTGGTTGACGAGGTGGTTCGGCAGCTCTGACAGGAGCACCAGACGCGGGGTGTCGACGGCGGAGCAGGCGATCACGATGACCTTCGCCGAGATCGACCGCGTGCGGCCCTTGTGGTCGATGTAGAGCACCCGTTTCGCGCGGCCCCGATCGAGCTCGACCCGGAACGCGTAGGAGTTCGGCTTGATCTCGAGCCGCCCGGTCGAAAGCCCCTTCGCGAGCGCGGTGACACGGAGGTCGCCCTTGGCGCCGATCGGGCAGCCGTGGCTCGAACAGAAGCCGCAGTAGGAGCAGCCGGCGCGGCCCTTGTAGCCGAGGTTCGTGATGGCGACCGGCGTCGGGTACGGGTGCATGCCGAGGCGCCGAGCCGCGTCCTCGAAGAGCTTCGCGCCGTAGTTCGGCGGGTGGCCGGGCATCGGGTACGGGTCGTCGCGCCACTCGGCCCCGGCTACTGGGTGCGCCGGCCGGCGGTCCTCGCGCATCTGGCCTCCCGCGACCCCGATCAGCCGCTCGACCTTCTCGTAGTAGGGGCGCATCTCGTCGTACGTGAAGGGCCAGTCGACGATGTCCGCGCCCGGCAGCGAGCCCCAGTAGGAGCGCGCGCGGAAGTCCTGCGGCCGGTACCGGAACGACACGGCCCCGTAGTGGACCGTCCCACCGCCGACGCAGCGGCTGATCCCGAGCACCTTGCCCACATGGAGGTGCTCGCCGTCCTCGGGTCGGTTGCGAAACGTCCGCGGCTCGATGTGGGAGTCCTGATCGAAGAACCGGCGCTCGCCGAATCGCAGCTCGTCGTCGCCGTAGTTGCGCTTCCGAAGCCACGGACCCTTCTCGAGCACGCAAACGCGCGCCCCCTTCTTGGCCAGCACGTAGGCCGCGATGCCTCCGCCGGCGCCGGAGCCGACGATCAGGACGTCGTAGTCGTGATCCGGCATCTCAGCGCTCGGCGTACGGGTCGATCGTGTTCGAGCTCATGCCCCACCAGTCGAAGCACCCGGCGTAGAAGGAGTCGTCGTCGGTGGGGCAGACGCCCCCGCTGTTGAAGCCCGCGATGTAGCCGATGGCGTTCAGCTGCGCGTTCGGCCACTGCGTCGCGTCGGCCACGTTCACGTCCAGGTAGACACCGTGGATGCGCTCGTGGTCGCGGTTCAGGTACCAGCGGCCGATGTAGTAGCGCCCCTGCGAATCCGTGTGGATGAAGTTGCGCGTGTCGGTGACGTACTCGATCGCGTGGAGGTCCCACGCTCCGATCACCTGCTCCTGCGGCGAGCCGTGCGGAGCAACGAGCTTGTCGTTCGTGAAGTTCTTGGTGTTCGGGCTGTGGGCCTTCGCGTCCACCGTGTAGGTGTTGTTGATCGAGTCGAGGTGGTAGTAGGCGTGGCCCTGAGCGTGGCCGTCGCCGTAGGCGGACGTCTTCGGGATCTCCGAGAAGTCGATGAAGAACCGCCGGCACCCGGTGCAGAAGCCGGGCGTGCGGATGTGGATCTTCACCAGGCCCTTCGCGTGCCGGCTGAACCCGGAGCGCCTGCACGCCCGGTCCTTGCCGGTGGCCGTGGCACCGTCGCCGCCGGGCGTGTAGGTCGTCGCGCTCGGCCTGATGCAGAAGCGCTCGGCCGGCTGGTAGTGGCGCCAGTGCTCGGTGACATCCCGCAGGCGGCCCATCGGGTCGTTCTGGAAGGGGCCGCTGTCGGCACGAGCGAGGCTCGGCAGGGCGGTCAGCGCGAGTGCGCCGCCCAGCACCAGCGCGTTTCGAATCCGACAGATCATCGGCATCACGGCCCCTTTCCGGGTTCGACCATCTCCTGCGGCGCGTAGCCGCCGTGCACGTTCCAGGGCGCGTCCGCCGGGCCGACGCCGGGGAACCGCACGCCGTGCACGTCCCCCTGGTAGGCGAACGCCTTCCAGGCCCCGTAGTCGCGATTGCCCCCGTAGACGGGGTGCGCGTAGACACCCTCGAGCGTGTGGTTGTAGAGGGCCGCAAAGAACGCCGTGCCCTCCACGTCCAGCGTCGTGAGGATCACGTCCTGGGCGGCCCCCGGCAGCGCGGCGAAATCGCCGCCGGCGCGCTTGTCCAGGTCGGCGAGGCCGTCGCGGTAGACCTTCCGCATCTTGCGCACGTAGCGCCGCCAGCCGATCCGCTTCACGCGCCACATGCCCTGGAACCGCTTGAAGCGCCTGCGGATCGGCCCGCCCGCATAGATCCGATCGATCCCAGCCAGCAGCCCGAGGATGTAGCTGTCGGCCCCGACGTCGGCCGCCGACCAGTCTCCCGCGTGCTCGGCCGGCACGATCCTCGCGACCGCGGCGCGCAGCGTGCGCTGCTCTGCGGCGGTGAGCACGCCCTTCGCGGCCGCCTGCGAGGTGAGCAGGCTCAGCGGCAGGCTGGAGGCGACCGCGCCGGCGGCTCCGGCCTTGCCGGCGCCGACCACGAAATCGCGGCGGGTGTAGCCACGCCCAGTTGTGAGCCTCCTCCTCACGGTCGGACTTGTTACCAACTTGGCTCGGCGCCGGTAGCAGTCCGGCTGGACGGCCAGCCTAGGCGACGGTCAGAACGCCGAGCGCGACCACCGAGACCGCCACGAGCCCCAGGACGATCCCGGTGAGCGCCCGGTCCCACCCGCTCAGCGCGTAGGAGCCCATCACCTGCGGGTCGCGGGCGATGCGGCGCATGAACGGCAGGAGCACGAGCAGCAGCACCGCGTTCAGGGCCTGCGACAGGAACAGAATCGGGACCAGAGGAGCTCCGGGAATGAGCACGACCGCTGCCGCGCCCAGCGCCAGCGCGCCGAAGCTCAGGTAGAACAACGGGGCCTGGCTATAGGTGTCGTCGATGTCGGCCTTCCTTCCGAACGCCTCGGACACCGAGTAGGCCGTCGACAACGGAACCACCGCCGCGGCCAGGAGCGCGGCTCCGAGGAAGCCGAGGCCGAAGAGCGTCGCCGCAAGGCTCCCGGCCAGGGGCTCGAGCGCCTTGGCCGCGTCGCTCGCCTCGTTGACGGTGATGCCCTGCACGTGGAGCGTGGCGGCGCATGCGACGACGATGAAGAGGCCGATGACTCCGGTCATGACCGCACCCGCGATCACGTCGATGCGCTCGTAGCGCAGCTCCGAGACGTCCAGCCGCTTGTCGACCGCGTAGGACTGGATGAAGGCGAGTCCCCAGGGGGCGAGCGTCGTCCCCAGCGTGGCCACGGCCACCAGCGTCGCGTCCCGGGTCAGGGGCATGCTCGGCACCACCAGGCCGCGGCCCGTGGCCACCCAGTCGGGATGGGCGAGGAACCCGGAGATGATGTAGGCGACGAACACCGCGCTCAGCGCGAGCAGGACGTGCTCCACACGGTGAAAGGACCCTCGGAGTACGAGCGCGGAGACCCCAATCGCCGCGATCGGCACGCTTACGTAGCGGCTCACTCCCGCCAGCAGGTCCATGCCCGCAGCCACCCCGGCGAACTCCGCGCAGAGCGTCCCGAAGTTCGCGGCGACCAGCGCGGTCAGGGCGACCGCCGCGCCCCGCGAGCCGTAACGCTCTCGAACCAGCGTCAGGAGGCCCTTCCCGGTCACGATGCCCATCCGGGCTCCCAGCTCGTGGAAGACGATCAGCGCCGCGGTGGACAGCGCCAGCACCCAGAGCATCTCGTAGCCGTATTTCGCGCCCAGGATCGAGTAAGTGGTGATCCCGGCCGGGTCGTCGTCGGACAGTCCGGCGAGGACGCCCGGACCCACGACCGCCAGCAGGACGGCGGCACTCCCACCCGCCAGAAGCCCGCGCCGCCGCTTGAGCAGATGATGGTGGAGGTGACGTCCGGCCGGCGCACGGCGGGGCGAGGTTCGCTTTGAAGCTCGCTCCGCGATGCCGTCAGCGTGACGGGGGTGACGGACGGGGCGCACCTAACATGGCTGGGTGCACATCCTGGTCGTCGAGGACGAGCCGGCGATCGCCGACTTCCTCCAGCGTGGCCTCATGGCCGAGGGCTACTCCGTCACCGTGGCAGCCGACGGCAACGACGCGGCGCGGCTCGCGAGGTCCGGGGAGGCGGATTTGATGATCCTCGATCTCATGCTGCCGGGTCGCGACGGAACCGACGTTCTCGCCGAGGTCAGAGAGGCCAGGCCCCAGCTTCCGGTGATCGTCCTCACTGCGCGCGCCGAGATCGACAGCAAGGTGGAGGTCCTGGATCTGGGCGCGACCGACTACGTCACCAAGCCGTTCTCCTTCTCAGAGCTTGCAGCCCGCGTCCGCGCGCACCTCCGCGACCGAGACGAGGCGAGCTCCACCAGGCTCGAGCTCGGCGACATCCGCATGGACCTGGTCGGCCGCAGGGTCGAGCGGGCCGGGACACCGATTCGCCTCACGACCACCGAATTCGACCTGCTCGCGTTCCTCATGCGGCACCCGGGCCAGGTACTCACGCGCGGTGAGCTGCTGCGGGCGGTTTGGGGCTACCCGGACGACGTGGATTCCGGCGTCGTGGGCGTCTACGTCGGGTACCTGCGGCGAAAGCTCGCCGTCGGCTCAGAGCCCGCACCGATCGAGACGATCAGGTCGGTGGGGTATCGCTTCCAGGGCGATGGTTAAGCGGCTCGCACGCCGGTTGCGCGAGACGAGCACGCGCACCCGGCTCACGATTGCGATCGCGGGCATCGTGCTGGCCGCTCTGGTGGGCACGTTCCTCGCCGTCTATGCGCGCACCGGCTCGGACCTTCGCGGCCAGGTCGATCGAGACCTGAGCGAGGATGTCTCCGGGCTCGCTCAGCACATCGGAACCGCCCACGGAGCCTCGGCCGCCGAGATCTCCCAGCGCGCGCAGCGATACATCAACTCGCAGCCGACCTTCGGGCCGGCCTCTGAGCTCCTGGTGGTGAAGGTCGGCGGCGCTCCTCTCGCGACCAACGAGCCCGAGCTCCTGGGCGTCGGCAAGGAGCCCGGCGAGCAGCGAGGCGAGGCAAGCGCCGAGGCGCGCCAGTCGAAGGAGATTCTCGCGACCCCCGACGGCTACTCGACCATCGACCTCGCCGAGGCCGGGAACGTGCGGCTGCTCACCCGTCCGCTGTTCACCGGCGATCGAGGGGCGGGCCAGATCACCGTCGGGCAGCCGCTGTCATCCGTGGAGGCGGCCCAGTCCGGCGTCGCCCGCGCCTTCGGGCTGGCCGGCTCCGTCGCGTTCATCGCGGCGCTGATCGCCGTCGTTGCGGTTGCGGGCCGAAGCACCCGGCCCGTACGCCGGATGGCCACGGTCGCCGGTGCGGTCGACGCCGGCGAGCTTTCGACCAGGATGGAGCCCGAGGGGCCCGTCGAGGCGCGGCGGCTGGCGGAGTCGTTCAACCACATGCTGGACCGTCTGGAGGAGGCGTTCGCGCGACAGCGCACCTTCACCTCCGACGCCTCTCATGAGCTCCGCACCCCGCTGACCGCGATCCGCGGTCAGATCGAGGTCCTCTCGCGATCGAGCAAGGACGCGTCACCGGAGGATGTCGCCGCCACCGCGGCGGTGGTGATGAGGGAGGTCGATCGCATGGAGCGACTGGTGGACGACATGCTCCTTCTCGCGCAGCTCGACGAGGGGCTCGCCCACGAGCCGAGGCCCACGGCCGTCGAGACCCTCCTGGCCGACGCCGTCTCGGGGCTGGCGAACGGTCTCGGCCGCGACCTCGAGGTGCGAGCACCGCCGCCTGGGACGGTCCCCGCCGATCGCGATCGCGTCACCCAGGTGATCCGGAACCTCATCCGGAACTCGGTCGAGCACACCGCCCCGGGGGGTGTCATCGACCTCGCCGCCTCCCCGGGCGACGACGGAGCCGTCGAGATCAGCGTCTCCGACGACGGCCCGGGGATCCCCGCCGAGGATCGCGAGCGGATCTTCGTCCGCTTCCATCGGGTGGAGCCCGCCCGCGACCGCCAGACCGGTGGGACCGGCCTTGGCCTCGCGATCGCCAGGGCAATCGTCGAGGCGCACGGCGGGCGCATCTGGGCCGAAGATGCCCCGGAGGGCGGCGCCCGAATCACGTTCCGCCTGCCCGGATACCGGCGCAACGACGCCTAGCGGCGCGCCTGCGCTCAGGCTTCCCAGCTCTTTCGCAGAGTTTTCTTACATTGAGCTAACCGGCGCCTAAGGGTGGGACGCCAGATTTCCGCGCATGGATTCTCGTCAGATCTCCCGACCGCGTGGCGGCACCGCGCGGGATGCGGCGTTGCGCCGCGCCTCCAATCTCACGAAGTTGGCGTGCGTCGGTGCCGTCGCCCTCGTCGGCGCGCTCGCCGGCTACGTCGCGCAGGCGAAGCCGGGGCACTCGACGAACTCCGGCGGCTCCGGATCGCGGAGCGGCTCCGGCGGCTCACAGCCGACTCACGTGAGCGCCAACAACCAGGGCGGCGGCGGCGCGAGCTCCGCATCCTCCTCCTCCCTCTCTCCGCCGGCGGCGGCACCGACGCCGGCTCCGGCTCCGGCGCCCGCGCCGGCCCCCAGCGTCTCCGGCGGCTCCTGAGAATGATCACCTCGTCGCGCTGGAGGGCGCTTGGGACGACGGCATCCGTCTTCGTCGCCGAGCCGGGCGCAATCGTCGGCGCCCGCGAGCTGCTCGAGGCCGAGCTCGACCGGATCGACGTTGCCTGCAGCCGCTTCCGCTCGGACTCCGAGCTCACGCGAGTCAACGAGGCCGGCGGCGAGCCGGTCGAGGTCGGCGACCTGCTGATCGAGGCGATCGAGGTAGCTCTGCGCGTCGCGCGCGCGACCGACGGCGCCGTCGACCCGACCGTCGGACGTGCGATCCGCAACCTCGGGTACGACCGCGACTTCGACGAGCTCTCCTCCGACGGCGCGCCGCCGGCCCAGCTCCCTCCACCCCCTGGCTGGCGGAGCGTGAGCCTGGATCGACGGACCCGGAGCGTTCGAGTCCCGCCCGGCGTCGAGCTCGACCTCGGCGCGAGCGCGAAGGCGCTGGCCGCCGACCGCGCCGCAGGGCAGACGGCCGAGTCGCTCGGCTGCGGAGTCATGGTCAACCTGGGCGGGGACGTCGCGGTCGCCGGACCGCCGCCGGATGGAGGGTGGCGCGTGACCGTATGCGACGACCACGGCGACCCGACCTCGGGGCCCTCGCAGACCGTGTCGATCTCGTCCGGAGGCCTTGCGACGTCGAGCACCACCGTTCGCCGGTGGTCGGCGGGCGGGCGACCGTTCCATCACATCGTCGATCCCGGCACCGGCAGCAGCACGCCGATCACCTGGCGGACCGTCAGCGTGGCGGCGAGCTCGTGCGTCGACGCGAACGCCGCGAGCACCGCGTCCATCGTGCGAGGCCCCCTCGCCCCACCGTGGCTCACCGGCCTCGGGCTTCCGAGCCGGCTGGTGTCCGCCGACGGCGACGTCCTCGCGATCGGCGGATGGCCGGAGGCACCACTCAGATGAGCATCCTCGCCGCCGGTCCGACCCCCTTCTGGTACCTGACCCGAAGCGCCGGGGTGGTCGCCATGGTTCTCCTGACAGCGAGTGTGATGCTGGGCATCATCGACTTCAGCCGCTGGAGCTCGGTGCGATGGCCGCGCTTCGTCACCGACACGCTTCACCGCAACGTCTCGATGCTGGCCCTGGTGATGGTCGTGCTGCACGTGATCACGACCGTCGCGGACGGCTTCGCCCCGATCGGCTTCCAGGACGCGATCATCCCGTTCCTCTCCCCCTACCGCCCGCTCTGGCTCGGCCTGGGTGCGCTGTCGTTCGACCTGCTCCTCGCGGTCACCGTCACCAGCCTGATGCGCAAGCGGCTGGGTTACCGAACCTGGCGCGGCGTGCACTGGGCGGCGTATGCCTGCTGGCCCCTGGCCATGTTCCACGGGCTTGGTACCGGGACGGACGGATCGTCCACATGGATGCTCGCGCTCAGCGCCATGTGCCTCGCCGGCGTGGTCATGGCGATCGGCTGGCGCGTGCTCGCGGCCACGCCGGAGGGCGTGGGGCGCAGCCTTGCGGCCAGCGCACTGGGGATCGGTTCGGTGGCGCTGATCGTGTTCTCCGCCGCGGGACCGCTCGGATCCAACTGGGCCGCCCGGGCCGGGA
The DNA here is from genome assembly GCA_963702195.1 of uncultured Actinomycetes bacterium. GTDB lineage: Bacteria > Actinomycetota > Thermoleophilia > Solirubrobacterales > 70-9 > AC-56. The sequence goes on from OY969725.1 coordinate 2,169,236, forward strand.
CCCCGGCGAACCTCCTCCCCTCCACCGGCACCACGGCGGCGGCCGCGTCCAGCGCCCAGAGCCCGGGGCTGACGGCCCCCTTCAACGCCCGCGTAAGCGGCTCGCTCAAGCAGGGCCCATCGGCCGGGTCCGGCCTGACAAGCGTGGAGATGCGGATGGACATGAGCCATGGCGCATCGGGGACGCTCGACGTCACGATCACCGGTCAGCCGCTCGAGGGAGGTGGTGTCGCCATGACGCAGGGCTCCGTCTCGCTCGGGCCGCGCGACGAGCCGAATCTCTACAGGGGCCGGGTCGTCGGGCTCCAGGGGTCGCGAATCGTCGCCGCGGCGCAGAGCAGCGACGGCTCGGCGATGAAGCTGGCGATCGACGTGGCTATCGACCAGGCGAGCGGCAGCGTGAACGGCACCGTGCAGGCACAGCAGGGCTCCAATGAATGACGGTGGCCCGGTGGGGAGCGACACGACGGCGAAGCTCCCCCGCCTGCTCGCCGGCCTGCGGCGAGGCCGGCCCATCACCCTCGACGAGCACTTCGAGCGACTCGGATCCATACCGGCGACCGCCTCGGGACGAGAGCGCTCCGAGCTGCTCACCGAGGTCGAGCGAAGCGGCCTGCGCGGTCGTGGCGGCGCCGGCTTTCCAGCGGCGGTGAAGCTGCGCGCCGTCGGGTCGCGCGGCGACCCGCGGATCCTCGTCGCGAACGGATCCGAGGGAGAGCCCGCCAGCCGCAAGGACACGCTCCTGATGGCCCGGGCCCCGCACCTGGTCCTGGACGGCGCGACGCTCGCGGCCGAGCTCGTCCGCGCCGACGAGGCGATCGTGTGCGTGAAGGAGAGCTCCAGCGAGGCGGCCGCCTCGCTGCTCACGGCCGTCCAGGAGCGGGCGGATGCCGGGATGGAGCACGTCGCGGTGGCCGTCCGCGTGGTCTCGAGCGAGTACGTCGCGGGCGAGGAGAGCGCCCTGGTTCACCAGCTGAACGGCGGCGGTGCGAAGCCCACCTTCATCCCGCCCCGCCCGTTCGAGGCAGGGGTCGGCGAGCGGCCCACGTTGCTCTCAAACGTCGAGACCCTGTCGCACCTGGCACTCATCGCCCGCTTTGGAGCGGAGTGGTTCCGCGAGGTCGGAACGCCGGACGATCCGGGCTCGGTGTTGATCACCGTCTCGGGCGGCGTGACGCGGCCAGGCGTCTACGAGATCGCCGCCGGCACTCGCCTCGGCGACCTGATCAAGGCAGCCGGAGGCGCAACCGACCCGCTTCAGGCATTCTTGATCGGCGGCTACGCCGGGACGTGGTTCGACGTCGAGACGGCGCTGGACGTCTCGCTGGACCACCGCACTCTGCGCGCGCTCGGCGGCACGCTCGGCCCGGGGATCGTGATCGCGCTCCCGCAGGGCGCCTGCGGGGTCGCGGAGACCGCGGCCGTCGCGGACTACATGGCGCAGGCGTCGTCGGGCCAGTGTGGGCCGTGCGTCCACGGCCTCGCGGCGATCGCCGAAGCCTTGCGCGACATCGCGTCGGGCCGCGCCGCGCCGGGTACGCACGAGTGGGTGGCGCGCTGGAGCCAGGACGTGACGGGCCGCGGCGCCTGCCATCACCCCGACGGGGCCGCGCGCCTCGTGTCCAGCTGCCTCGACGTCTTCGGCGCGGAGATCGACCGCCACGAGCGGAGCCGGCCATGCGTGCCGCCCCCGGGCATGCGGGGCCTGCTTCCAACCCCGGGAACTCGCGAACCCGCCGCGGTCAGCCGATGAGCTTGCGGCTCCGAGTCAATCCGATCGCCTGCGAGGCACACGGCATGTGCGCCGAGCTGCTGCCCGAGTGGATCGAGCTCGACGATTGGGGCTATCCCATCGTCGCGGGCGAGCCAGTTCCTCCCGAGCTCCTCGAGCACGCGCGGCGCGCGGCTGACGCATGCCCGACGCTGGCCCTACTGCTCGAGCGCTCACCGTCTGAGCGCGACGCCGCGACGTGATCGCGCGCTGGTGGCCGGCGCTGGCCGTCGCAGCGGTCGGCGGCGTCATCGCCGTGCTCCTGATCGCTCGGTCCGACGGTGGCCCCGCGAACGCTCCCGCAACGGCCGGGAACACCACGCCGACGCGTGCGAGATTGGTCGCTCGGACCATGAGCCGGCCGCTCGACGCGCCGGTGTCCGGCGAGGCGGCCGTCACGGTCGGCAACCGCGTCTTCGTGATCGGGGGCCTCGACGCGGCCAACGCCTCGACCGACGGCGTCTTCGCCATGAATCCCCATTCGGGAGCGCTGGCATCGATTGGGACGCTGCCGCTGGCGCTCCATGACCAGGCGGCGGCCGCGAACGGGAAATCCGTCCTCGTGCTGGGCGGCGGATCGACGGCCAGCACCGACGCGGTGGAGTCGCTCTCAAGAGCCGGAACGGCGGGCGCCGCCGGGCACCTCCCGAGGCCGCGCTCCGACCTCGTCGCGGCAACGGTGAACGGGCGGACGTACGTCCTCGGCGGCTACGACGGGAGCACTCCGGACCCGAGCGTGCTCGAGACGACTGACGGCGGGACCTTCAAGACCGTCGCGAGCCTTCCGGCTCCCGTTCGGTATCCAGCCGCCGCCGTCGCCGCCAATGCGATCTACCTCTTCGGCGGCGAGACGGCATCCGGCCGGCCGGCCGACGCCGTTCAGGAGATCGATCCCACTGCCGGGACCGCCCGAGTCGTGGCGCACCTCCCCCATCCCACCTCGCACGCGTCGGCGGTCACACTCGGCGGTCGGATCTACGTGCTCGGCGGGACGGGGGGCGGCTCCCCCACTGACCGCATCGTTGCCTTCGACCCGGCAACCCGGACATTGCACGCGGCGGGCTCACTCCCGTCGCCCACCTCGAACGCCGCCGCGGCCACCGTCGGCGGATCGGGCTATCTCATCGGGGGCCTCGGCAAGGGCGGCGCGCCCCTCGACTCCGTGGTTCGGCTCACGCTGAAGAGCGTCCAGGCGCCCACGCCGCCTCCCGCCCCGTCCACCACCGCGACCACGCCTGCCTCGACGAGCACGACGAGCACCTCCCAGGTCGCCGCGAAGGGACGTCCGGCCTTCCGGGGCCGGATGCTGATCGCGGACCGGGGCAACAACCGTCTGCTCGTCGTCAACGCCGAAAAGCGGGTGCTGTGGCGCTATCCGGGGCCGGGCCGGCCCGCACCCCCGGGCGGCTTCTACTTCCCCGACGACGCCTTCTTCACCGACGGCGGGAAGGGCATCATCTCCAACGAGGAGGAGAACGAACGCATCGTGCAGCTCGCCTTCCCGTCGGGCAAGGTGACCTGGTCATATGGGCATCCGGGGGTAATTGGCTCCTCCCCGGGCTACGTCCACGAGCCGGACGACGCCTACCTGCTGGGGAACGGCACGGTCACGGTCGCCGACGCGCAGAACTGCCGCATCCTCATCATCAGCCCACAGGGCCACACCCGGCAGATCGGACAGTCCGGCGCCTGCGCACACGACCCGCCGCACACCCTCGCCTCGCCGAACGGCGATACGCCCCTCGCCAACGGGAACATCCTGGTCTCCGAGGTCAACGGCTCCTACGTCGACGAGATCACTCGGACGGGCCGCCTCGTCTGGAGCACCCACGTGCCGATCGCGTATCCATCGGACCCGCAGCAGCTCGGCCCGAATCGCTACCTGGTCGCCGACTACTCCCGACCCGGGGGCATCTATGAGTTCAACCGCTCCGGGCGGATCTTGTGGTCGTACCACCCGCCGTCGGGCCCCGGCATGCTCGACCACCCGAGCCTCGCCGAGCGTCTGCCAAACGGCCTCATCGCCACCAACGACGACTACCGCGACCGCGTGGTGATCATCAACCCGCTCACGAAGCGCATCGTGTGGCAGTACGGCCACACGAATTCTCCGGGAACCGGCCCGGACCAGCTCAAGATCCCGGACGGATTCGACCTCCTCACGCAGGGCGGTGAGACGCCCACGCACCCGTTCACGGGCTGAGCCTCGTTTCGGGGCACCGTCCAGCACGAGTGGATGGAGCTCACACGCGGCCTCCCGGCCGATGACCTCGATGCCTGGGACCCGGAGTACATCCGCCGCACCCTGTCGATCATCGGCCGGTTCTTCCGCACCTACTTCCGCGGCGAGGTCGCCGGCCACCTCACATGCGAGGAGGACGTCCCGATCGTCCCGGTGGTCTCGATCGGCGGCCAGGACACGGCGCTCTTCGTGGCCCGCGGCGAGCGCGCGGCGCGGCTCATCGATCTACGGGAGCGGTTCGGCGCCGATCCCGACCCGGACGAGGTCTACGGCTCGGTCACCGCCGAGATGCAGGACGCGCTGAGCGACCTGGCCGGCGACCGCACGGCCCCGGTCGTCGGCTGAGCGTTGCCGCGGCGCGCCCGGATCAGCGCCCGATCCCGTCGAGGAACGGGATCAGGTGCTTCAGGAAGGCGTTGCGGTCCGGCGACGCGGCGCTCGGGTCGTTGTGCGCGTAGGTCTTCGCCTTGTTGACGATCGTCACGTCGCGCTTCGGCAGGTTCGACTGCCGCGCAAGTGCCTTGGTCGCCTGCACGACGCGGTCGCCGCCGAGCGCGGCGGCGAACGCGTACATCGGGACATTGATGTCGTCGCCGTGTGTCGCCTTGACGTCGAGGACCTTCTGCGCGGGGTTGCGGTTGCCGTCCCCCACTGCGCCCGAGTCGATCGTCAGCCGCATCGGGTGGTACCAGGCTGTGCCGTCCACGTTCGGCAGACCCCAGCCGGAGATCATCGTCGCGTAGCGCTGGATCGGCGTGATCGCGTTGCCTCGCACCCAGCCGCACGGGTCGCAGTTGCCTCCCTGTAGGTGGCCGGCGTGGACCTGGAACGCGGCGAGCGAGGATGGCGAGGTCTTGACGTCGGACGCGAACCCGAACTGCGCCTTGTTGGTCACCGGGACCGGTGGCTTCAGGTCGCTCGGCAGCCCGGCCCAGTTCTGAGCCAACGAGGGAGCGTTGGGGGCCATCTTGGTCGACGACCCACCCCCGTCGCCGAAGAGACCGGCATACGGCGCCGGGATCCCGCCGAACGACAGCCATGGCGAGGGTCCGCTGTTGAGGTCGTCGAGCGACTGCTGAGCCTCGGCCTTCGACACCGCCTCCGGGCTCGAGCCACCGTCGATGTAGACGAGGCCCGACAGGCCCTTGACGCCGGGCTTGCCGTTGAAGTCCCAGGTGGCGTAGGCGGTGGTGATGGAGCCGCCAAGCGAGTGGCCGCCCACGACGACGTGTCGGCCGTGGCGCTTTGCCGCCCTGACGACCTTGCGCAGGTCGTGGATCTCGACGTTCATCCCCCACTTCTTGGCGAACTGCACGTCCGCGTCGGGGACCGGCTGAACGTGGTGCTTGATGCTGTGGTCCGTCAGCCAACGCAGGTAGTAGTCGAAGACCTTCTCTGGCGTGGCCTTGCCGCGCTTCGCCTTGTTGAACACCGACTGGTCCTCGAGCAGGTTCTCCCGGCGCTCCACCGACCAGACCTGCCAGCCCTTGGTGTTCTTGACGATGGTGCGCGCAAGCGGCGCGAAGTAGGCCGACCCGGCCGAGGTGCCCGGGTTCAGGACCAGGATGTTGGGGGCGTCGCTGGAGCCGAACCGCAGGACCCCGACCATGTTGAGGCTATTCGGGGTACCTGGGGCGCGGAAGCCCTGCATCCAATGGACCTGCGGCTTCGCGGAGGCCGCCGGCGCCGCCGCGAGCATCGCGACGACGATCGCGACCAGCGAGAGCGCTCCGAGAACCTTCCGTGGCAACTTGCTCCCTCCACTCATTTGCGACAGAGCCTACACGATGACTCTTTCGCGCCGGGGGCGGTCGCGGCTGTCGATCGACGCGGCCCCGTTCGTCTCGAACGTGACGGGACTCACGGGCGAGACCGCTCTCCTTTTGTACGGTGGCACTCGTACTAGTGGCCTCACGTTTTGGGGCCCGCCGGTCGTTTACCAGGTACCGGACCCGATGGATCACATGTTTGAGTCGACGGCGACAACGATCCGGACGCAGGTGCGCCCAACGGTGGGCCGCAATGCGGCGTTCTGGCTCCTCGCGCTGACCCTCGGGCTGCTCCTGTTCGCCTCCAGCGCCCCCTCTCCCCTATACGTCGTCTATCAGTCGAGCTGGGGCTTCTCGGCGATCACCCTGACCAGCGTGTTCGCCGTCTACGCGCTCGCCCTGCTCGCCACGCTGATCGCCGCCGGGTCGCTCTCCGACCACGTCGGTCGCCGGCCGGCGCTTCTGGTCGCGCTCGCGATCGAGATGGTCGGCATGCTCCTCTTCGCCGAGGCGCGGAACGTCGAGTGGCTGTTCGCGGCGCGCACCCTGCAGGGGGTACCGGCGTCGCGATGGGCGCGATCAGCGCCGCCCTCCTGGATCTGCAGCCCTCCGACAACCCGAAGCTCGGGGCGCTGATGGGCGTCGCGGCACCCCTCTCGGGGCTCGCCGCGGGTGCGCTTGTCTCCGGCTTGCTCGTCCAGTACGCGCCGGAGCCGACCCGGCTCGTGTACTGGCTGCTCCTCGTCGGCTTCGCGCTCGCGATCGGGATCGCGATGGCCGTCCCGGAGACCGCGCGCGGCGACGGCTCGTGGGCCCACGCCATGCGGCCCAACGTCGCCGTGCCGGCGGGAGTGCGGACACCGTTCATAGCCGCGATCCCGTGCCTGGTCGCCACCTGGGCGCTGGGCGGGCTGGTGCTCTCGCTCGGACCGTCCCTGACGGCCGGCGTGCTGGGCGACACGAGCCATGTCGCCGGCGGGCTGCCGATCTTCGTCATGGCGGGGATCAGTGCCGTGGCGTCCGTCTGGCTACGTGACTCCCATGCACGGGCCACCGCCCGTGGCGGGCTCGTCGCGCTGATCACCGGGGTGGGGCTGGCGCTCGCCAGCCTGCACCTCTCCTCGACAGCGCTGTTTTTGGCCGGCGCCGCAATCGCCGGGCTGGGGTTCGGACCAGCGTTCGCGGGCGCGTTCCGAGCGCTCACGACGCGGGCGCCGTCGGATCAGAGGGCCGCGTTCGTCTCGTCGGTTCTCGTGGTCGCCTACCTGTCGTTCAGCCTCCCGGCCGTCGCCGCGGGGATCGCGGTGACCCAGATCGGCCTCCACGAGACGGCCAAGATCTACGGCATCGCGCTGATCGGCGTGGCCGCCGTCGCGCTCCTGCTCACGCGGGAGCTGAGCGATCCGCAGTCGCCGGGTGTCGATCTAAAGGTCTCCCGTTCGTCTTGGGGGACACAATGCCCTGAGACCCAAGGAGGTCAGTGAATGAAGTACATGCTGCTCATCTATGGCACCGAGGCCCGCGAGGAGTTCGAGGCGCTCCCCGAGTCCGAGCAGAACGCGATCTTCGGCGAGTACGTGGCGATTCAGAACGAGCCGGACGTGCTCGGCGGTGACCAGCTCCAGCCCACCGATACCGCGACGACCGTCCGCGTCGCCGACGGCGAGGTGCTCACCACCGACGGGCCGTTCTCGGAGACCAAGGAGGTCCTCGGCGGCTACTACATGCTCGAGGCGGACAACCTCGACCGCGCGCTCGAGGTCGCAGCGCGGATCCCCGCGGCCCGCATGGGCGGGGCGATCGAGGTCCGCCCGCTGGTGGAGCGCTGAGCGAGCTCGAGCGCGTCTGGCGCGAGGAGCGGCCGCGTGTCCTCGCCACCCTGATCGGCTTCCTCGGTGACTTCGATCTCGCCGAGGACGCCGTCCAGGAGGCGTTCGCGCTCGCGGCCGAACGGTGGCCGCAAGACGGCACGCCCCGCAACCCGCGGGCGTGGCTGGTCACGACGGCCCGGAACCGCGCGATCGATCGGATCCGACGGGACCGAACCCTGGCCTTGAAGACGAAGCTCCTGGAGGTCCCGGAGCACGTGGAAGACATCACCGACGACTCCACCATCCCCGACGAGCGGCTCGAGCTGCTGTTTGTGTGCTGCCATCCGGCGCTCGCACTGGACGCGCAGGTGGCGCTCACGCTGCGGACGCTGGGCGGCCTCACGACCGAGCGGCTCGCACGGGCGTTCCTCGTTCCCGAGAAGACGATGGCACAGCGCCTCGTCCGCGCCAAGCGCAAGATCAGGTCGGCGGGCATCCCGTTCCGCGTCCCGCCGGACCATCTGCTTCCGGATCGGTTGTCCGCGGTGCTCGCGGTGATCTACCTGATCTTCAACGAGGGATTCGGCGGTCGCGTGGACCTCGCCGCCGAGGCGATCCGCCTGGGCGGCGCACTCGTCGAGCTGATGCCGGATGAGGCCGAGGCGAACGGGCTCCTCGCGCTCATGCTTCTCCAGGACGCGAGGCGCGAGGCTCGGTTCGCCGGCGGGGAGCTGGTCCTGCTGGCCGATCAGGACCGATCGCTCTGGGACCACGCGAGGATCGCGGACGGACGCGCATCGCTCGACCGGGCGATCGCGCTCGGCGGGCGCGGGCCCTACGTGCTCCAGGCGGCGATCGCCGCGCTCCACGCCGAGGACTCGAGCGACTGGAAGGAGATCGCCGCCCTCTACGGGCAGCTCACCGAGCTCACCCGCTCGCCGGTGGTCGAGCTGAACCGCGCGGTCGCGATCGCGGAGTCCGGCGCGCCCTCCGAGGCGCTCGATCTCGTCGAGGAGCTGGAGCTCGACGATTACCACTACTTCCACTCGACTCGTGCCGAGCTGCTGCGCCGGCTGGACCGGGGCGACGAGGCTCGCACGGCGTACGGGCGCGCGCTCGAGCTCGTCGACGCGGACGCCGAGCGGCGCCTGCTCGAGCGGCGCCTGGCCGAGCTGGAGTACTAGCGCCAGGCGCGCCAGTAGGCGTGTACGCGCTTGCCGAACGCCTTCGGCGACTCGGCGTAGAGGCGCTCCCCCACAGGCACCGCCGCCTCCAGGAGCTCCTCCTGGCGCCCCTCGATCGCACTCATGATCGCGGCGACCTCCTCGTCGCCCTCGGCGGCAAGGGATTCGCGATCGCGCACGTCGGCGGCCAGCACCGTCAGGTCGTGGTGGTCGCCGAGCAGGTCCGCCAGCTCGTGGGCCTCGTCGCCCATCTCGGCCATGACGTCCGGCCAGCTGTCGCGCAGGAGACGTAGGTGGTACCAGAGGTCCTTGACCCGCTTGCGCCACTCGTGGATGTTCTCGGGCGTCGGATCGCGGCGAACGTCGCGGAAACGGTTACGGCCGCGGCGATAGCTGCGCTCGATCCCCGGCCCGACCAGCTTCCACCCGGCCTTCGAGAACGACCAGGAGTCGATCGACTCGCGCGTCGCGGCGATCGCCTCACTCGCGCCACGAGCGGCGGCGCGAAGCTCGGAGCCCTCGTCCGCCGTGGCCTCGGCCCGCTCGTCGCGCTCTGCGGAGAGCTCCCTCCTGAGCGGTTCCACCCCCGCGGGAAGCTCGTCGCCAAACCGCTCCTCGAGCGCCTCGATGGTCCCGACCTCGGCCTCGGCATCCCGTGCGCCGCCGAGCGACAGGCCCGCCTCGCGAAGCCTCGCGTTCTCCCGGATGAAGACCTCGTCGTGCATGCGATGGCGAACCATGCGGAGCACCGCGCGCACCTTCTTCAAGTCCTTCCGGGCCTCATGTACCGCGGCGGCGGCGTCGTCGTCGAGCCGCTCGGCGAGCTGTTCCAGCGCGTCGTCGAGCCGGCCGGCGACGATCCGCCGCACGGCGTCGGCCGCCTTCTCGTCCCGTCCGATCCGGTAGGCGCGGGCGGGATCCGGACCGTCTGCACCCCCGTCGCGCGACAGCAGCTCGCGGGCCACGCCGGCTGCGAGAGCCGCCCCCGCGGTCGCTGCGGCGGCCCCCGCCAGGACCCGTCTGTCGCCGCCGGCGCGGGCGATCGTGCGCTGTGCGCGCCGGCTCGACCGGTGCGGGGTGATCGGCGTCGTCATCGCTTCACGTCTCACCTCCCCCAGAGCGCGCACCCTCGCATGGCGCACGCGGAAATTGGTGAACGACCCGTGAACGGGCCAGGTCTCCTTAAGGGTGATACCCGGGGTCGCTAGGGGACATTCCCAATAGACGGACGGCGGTCGCGGTGCGAGCCTCGACGTGCAAGCAAGCACTCGAACCAGGAGGACACCGCGATGAACGACGACACTCCCATCATGCCGGGACCAGAGGAAGCCGAGCCCACCGCTCACGAGGAGCCTCGCGGGCCGGCGCCGGACGAGGCGCCGACCACCGAGCAGCCGGGCGGCGACAGCGATCGGCCCCGGCGCCTCCATCGCTCCTCGAGCGACCGGGTCATCGCCGGAGTGTCCGGCGGCCTCGGGGAATACTTCGGCGTCGACCCGGTCATCTTCCGGATCGGGTTCGCGCTGTCGATCCTGTTCGGCGGCCTCGGGGCGCTCGCGTACCTGCTGCTCGCGGTCTTCGTCCCCACTGACGGCGAGGCGGACGCGGCGCAGCGCCTCGGGCGCCGCCTCCAGGGAACGGGCTTGTGGCGCGCGGTGGGACTCGTCGTAATCGGGATCCTCGCGATCGGCGGGCTCTTCGGCCTGGCCGGCGGCGCGGCGTTCGCGGTGGCCCTCGGTTGGGGCGTTCCCACAGCGATCCTGATCATCGTGATCGGCGCGCTTCTCGCCCTGGCGGCGTTCCGGGGCGGGGCGCGCTGGCTGATCGCCCCGGCGGTCGCTGTGGCGATCGGCGGCGGAGTCGCCGCCGCGGCGAACCTCGACTTCCGGGGTGGCATCGGCGAGCGCGCCTACAACCCGACCTCGGTCGCATCGATTCCCGCTGATGGCTACCGGCTCGGAGTCGGCCGGCTGGTCGTGGACCTGCGCGACCTGAACTGGCACAGGCACCGCGTCGTCGACCTGTCGACCTCCCTCGGCGCCGGCCAGTCGAACGTGTTCGTGCCGGAGCGGGTCTGCGTGGTGGCGACCACACACGTCGGAGCCGGCGAAAGCGAGGTCGCCGGTGACCTCAACGACGGCGCCGACGTGAACCACTCGGTCGGCACCGGGTCGCCGGCCACCCCGCGCCTGGTGCTCGACTCCAGGGTCGACATGGGCCAGCTCCGGGTGATCAACAGCGACAACGCGGACATCGAGACGCCGGGCTACGGCCCCGGGCCACTGCACACCGACACGGCGCCGCTGCGCGCGGCGGAGGCGAGGGCGTGCGCGGCGAAGTGAGGTTCGACCCGGTATCGCTCGCGTCGGGGCTGGTGATCGCCGGCCTCGGCGCGCTGCTGCTGCTCGACTCCGCGGGCGCGCTGCACCTTCAACTCGGCTGGATGGCGGTCGTGCTCACCGCCGCGGTGGGCGCGATCTTCATGCTGAGTGGGCTGCTGCACGGCAACGGTGGGAAGGATTCGGGAGGAGACTGAGCCCGTGAGCACCGGCCCCCTAACGCGCGACACCCGCCACGGGTGGGTCGCCGGCGTCCTGGCGGGGATCGGCGACCGGACGGGAATCGACCCGCTGGTGCTTCGGGTGGCCTTCGTCATCGCGGCCATCGCGACCGGAGGGCTCCTCCTACTCGCCTATCTGGTCGGCTGGGCTGCGCTACCGGCGGCCGAGGGCAGAACGCCGCCGGTGGCCCGGTTCGGCCGTACGGCAAGGGGCCGCGGCGACTGGCGCGTCGCGGTCGGCGCCGGGCTCCTGACGCTCTCGGCGCTGCTCGCGTTCCGGCAGCTGGGCATCTGGTGGAGCGACGCCATTGCCTGGCCGCTCGCGCTGGCGGCCTTCGGCGTGGCGCTCCTCTGGGTCCGCTCCTCCCGCCGGGCCGCCCCGCCGGCCGACCGGCACGCCGCCGCGGCCCCACTGCCGCGACCCAGCCCGGAGGCACGACAGCGCCGAGTCGGGTCGAAGCTGGCGGAGGAATACAGCGGCGCATTCGGCGTGCTGCTGGTCGTCGGCGCCGCGCTGCTCTTCCTCACCTCCAATCACGTCCTCGGCGGGGTTCGCGACGCCGCGCTCACGGCGGTCGTCGTCATCGTTGCGCTCGGCCTCATCCTGGCGCCGTTCCTGTGGCGGCTCGGCAGGAACCTGGCGGCGGAGCGAGGCGAGCGGATTCGCTCGGAGGAGCGCGCGCAGGTTGCGGCCCACCTCCACGACTCGGTGCTCCAGACGCTCACCCTGATGCAGAAGCGGGCCGACGACCCGCGCGAGGTCGCCTCGCTCGCCCGCCGGCAGGAGCGCGAGCTCCGCGACTGGCTTGCGGGCGGCGGGCCGAGCGAGAACGGCGGACGGAGCCTCGCATCCGAGCTGCGCTCGGCATCCGAAGCCATCGAGGACGACCACCGGGTGGCGATCGAGCCGGTCGTCGTCGGGGACTGCGAGCTCGACCCGCGTGCCGACGCGGTACTCGGGGCGGCGCGCGAGGCGCTCCTCAACGCGGCCAGGCACTCAGGCGATTCCGGTCCGATCCGGGTCTACGCGGAGATCGACGATGCCGGCATCGCGCTGTTCGTCCGCGACCGCGGTGCCGGCTTCGTTCCCGGCGCCGTCGCGGAGGACCGGCGCGGCGTCCGGCAGTCGATCGTCGGAAGGATGGAGCGTGCCGGCGGGCGGGCCGAAATCCGCTCGAGCCCAGGGGGCGGCACGGAGGTGGCGATCGAGATCGCCCGCGAGGGCGCCCCAGCGAGGGGCGAGGCATGAGCACGCAGCTGCCCACCGTGGTCCTGGTGGACGATCACGAGCTCTTCCGGGCCGGCGTGCGCGCCGAGCTCGAGGGCCTCGTGGACGTGCGGGCCGAGGCGGACACCGTGGAGGAGGCAGCGAGCGCCACTTTGCGCGAGCGCCCCGACGTCGTTCTGCTCGACGTCCACATGCCCGGCGGCGGCGGGGCCGAGGTGATCCGCCAGGTGGCACGGAAGCGGCCCACGCAACGATTTCTGGCGCTCTCGGTCTCGGAAGCGGCCGAGGACGTCATCGCCGTGATCCGCGCCGGCGCCCGCGGCTATGTCACCAAGTCGATCTCGGGCGAGGAGCTCGCCGACGCAATCAAGCGGGTTCGCAACGGGGATGCGGTCTTCTCGCCGCGGCTCGCCGGATTCGTGCTCGACGCGTTTCAGGGCGAGATCCCGGAGGCCGAGGTGGATCCGGAGCTCGACCGGCTGACGCTTCGCGAGCGCGAGGTGCTGCGACTGATCGCCCGCGGCTACCAGTACAAGGAGATCGCCCTTCGCCTGAGCATCTCCCACAAGACGGTCGAGGCCCACGTGAGCGCGGTGCTGCGGAAGCTCCAGCTATCGAACCGCCACGAGCTGAGCCGCTGGGCGGTCGAACGGCGCCTGGTCGATTGAGCTGAACCGGCGCTTGCCGGGCCGAAGCTCCTCAGGCGGCCCAGGCGAACTCGGATGCCGAGATTCCCGTCTTGCCCTCGTACTCGATCCCGAACGCGTTGATCTTCGAGCGCTTTGCCTCCGCGGCATTGAACTCCGAGCCGGCCGGGTGGACCATGCCGACGAGCCGGACGGGCTGGCCCGTCTCGGCGCCGAACGGGACGATGTCCTCGATCTCGAAGTCGATGGCATCGCCGATCTTGACGCTGTGGGTGAGGCCGTCCTCGACGACCTCGAACGGCGCGCGCTCGACCCCGGCCACCTCGCCGATGAGCGCCGCGGCATTCTCCATCGGGCCGCCCTTCTGGCCCGAGAAGACCGCCGTGAGCTTCTCCACCTGCTCATCGGAGGCCTGATCGTCGATGAACAAGCCGAGGCGCCAGTTCCCCTCGGTCATGACCTTGGGGGTGTCCGCGATCACGGCGACACTCGCGCCCGCGACGTCGGTGCCCTCGATCTCGCCCTGCTTGATGTCGAAGACGAGCGTGACCCGGCAGTAGTCGTAGGTCGCGCCGTGGTCCATGGACATGTTGCAGGGACACATGAGGTCGCACGAACACGTCTCGAAATAGCTACCCGTCAGGCTCCAGGACACTTGGACCTCCTTGCGGTGTGAACGTGTCCGATTCTCCCCTCGGGACGCGGCCACGTCAAGCACTCCGCGTTCACACTCCGGTTGCCCGTTCGCGGCCAAATCGCGGCAAACTTCGATCCATGAGCGACGAGGCAACGCCCAATGCGGAGAGCCTTGGCTTCGGGGATGACCTGCCGCTGGCGCGGGCTGCGATCGAGTTCGCCAGCGAGCGCCACGCCGGCCAGCGGCGCCGCGCGGACGAGGCTCCGTTCGTGCTGCATCCCATCGAGGCGGGTTCAATCCTGGAGCGCGCCGGTTACCCGGACCACGTCGTGGCGGCGGCGGTCCTGCACGACGTGCTGGAGGACACGGCGGCGAAGCGATCCGAGCTCGAGGAGCGGTTCGGAGCAGAGGTCGCTGAGCTCGTGGCGACGGTCAGCGACAACCCGTCGATCTCGGACGCGGAGGCGCAGAAGGACGACCTTCGGGAGCGCGTGCGAGGCGCGGGTGGCTACGCCCAGGCGGTATACGCCGCCGACAAGATCTCAAAGGTCCGGGAGCTCCGGATCATGATGGCCCGGGGTGTCGCCGACGACTCCCTGGCGGTGCGGCGGGAGCGCTACCTGAAGTCCCTGGACATGCTGGAGGAGACGATCCCGGGCAGCCGCCTGGTCGAGCTCCTTCGATTCGAGCTCGCGGCGCTCGGGGCGCTTCCCCCGGAAGCGGGTGAGTCAGCTACGGACTCGACGCATTAGCCGATCCGCTCCGCGAGCTCGACGATGCGCCCAGCTCGCGCCCGAGGCCGGCGGCAGCCTCCGCGAGCTCGGCGGGCGTCGACGCCTCGCGGATCGAGGCGAGCCCGAGCGCCCGCCGGTCGGCCGGCGTCGTCGCGTCCTGCCCCACGACCGCGTGCACGGGCACGCCGGCGGCGTGCCCACGGCGCGCCACCCGGCTCACGACCTTGCCTGCGACCGTGGTCGGGTCGAGCCTTCCCTCTCCCGTCACCACGGCACCCGCCCGCCCGAGCCGCTCATCGAAGCGAACGGCCCCTAGGACTGCCTCGGCGCCCTCCGCGAGCTCCGCCCCGCACGCGGCCCACAGCGCACCGGCCAGGCCACCGGCTCCGCCGCTCATAGGAATCCCGCGCGGATCGCGCGGAAGAGTCGGGGCGAGATCGTCCAGACGCTGGGCGAGCCTCATCACCGTGTCCGGGCTGGCGCCCTTCTGAGGGCCGAACGTCTCGGCGGCCGACTCCCACGGAGTGCGGACGTCGCACAGGCAGACGACTCGCGCGCCACCCAGCCCGCCCGCTGCGGCGATCGCCTCCAGCGCTCCAGCGCCGCCATCGGTGGTCGCGCTCCCGCCGATGCCGACGAGCACCCGCGGCGCCCGACGCGCCGCTGCGACGATCAGCTCGCCCGTACCGAACGTGGACGCCGCCTCGGGGTCGCGTTCATCGGCCGCCAGCAAACCCAGCCCGCTCGTGGCCGCAGTATCGACGACGGCCGAGCCATCGCCGAGGAGCACGAAGGAGGAGCCGACCGGACGCCCGAGCGGGTCGTGGGCCTCGGCTCGGACGCGCCGCCCGCCGAGCGCTCCGCGCAAGGCCTCCGCAGTGCCCTCCCCTCCGTCGGCGAGCGGGCAGCGATCCACCGCGTGACCGCTCCGTTCCAAGGGCGTCGCCAGGACCGCCGCGATCTCGGGCGCGCTGAAGGTTCCCTTGAAGGAATCCGGCGCGAGCAAGACCGGCGTAGGCTTCCCGCGGCCTCCCGATCGGTGGAATCCAGCCATCGTCGCGACCATCATCGCCATGAAGCATCTATTCCTGCTGCGCCACGCGAAGTCGAGCCGGAAGGACTCGAGCCTCCCGGATCACGACCGGCCACTCGCGGGTCGTGGAAGGCGCGCCTCGAAGACGATGGCGGCGTACATGCGCGAGCACGGGATCGAGCCCGCGCTGGTGATCTGCTCGTCGGCCACCCGCGCCCGCCAGACGCTGGACGGCCTCGCCCCGGGCCTCGTGGGCTCGCCCGAGGTGCGCGTCGAGTCCGAGCTCTATGAGGCTTCGGCGGCGGGGCTCTTGTCGCGGCTCCAGCGCGTCGGCGACTCGGTGCCGTCGGTGATGCTCGTCGGCCATAACCCGTCCATGGAGCGGCTCGCGCTCGACCTCGCCAACGGCGGCCCGGAGCTGGCGGGGCTCGCCGACAAGTACCCCACTGGCGCTCTCGCCACCCTCGAGTTCGACGGCACCTGGAGCGCGCTCGAGCCCGACGCGGCAAGGCTCGTCGGCTTCGTCAAGCCACGAGATCTGGAGTAAGGGCCATCCCGTCGGAAGCGCTCGCCGAAGCGTAGTGCCAGGATCGACGTACGTGCGAGGATGGGCTTATGGAATCGGGAGTGCCGGGCTCCAAGCCGAGGCGGTGGCTTCAGGCCATCGACGAGGACCCGCGGAAGTACGCGCTGAAGCTGCTTGTTCTCGCGGCCGTCTACTACGGCGCAGCGAAGCTCGGGCTGAGCCTCGCGTTCATGAACTCGAGCATCAGCGCGGTGTGGCCGCCCACCGGAATCGCGCTGGCGGCCACCGTCTTCTGGGGGTACCGCATCTGGCCGGGCATCGCGATCGGGGCCTTGTTCGCGAACAGCTGGACCGGGATCCCGCTCTACAGCACCGTGGGGATCACGATCGGCAACACCGGCGAGGCGCTCGTCGGCGCGATGCTGCTGCGCGAGGTCGCGGACTTCCGCCCGTCGCTGGAGCGCGTTCGCGACGTGATTGCGCTGCTCGTCTTCGGCGCCATCCTCAGCACCATGGTGAGCGCCTCGATCGGCGTTGGCAGCCTCCTGGCCTCGGGCGATGTCTCGAGCGACGCCGTCTGGAGCGCGTGGCGTACCTGGTGGCTGGGGGACGCCGGCGGCGACCTGCTCGTGGCCCCGGCCATCATGGTGGCGATCACCGCCTGGCCGTACCGCCGCGCTCCGGGACGGCTCGTCGAGGGGCTCGTGCTCGCCCTGGCGCTCTGCGCGGTCTCGTTCTTCGTCTTCTATGACCGGACGCCGCGGGCGTTCCTCGTGTTTCCGCTTCTGATCTGGGCCGCGCTTCGGTTCTGGCAACCCGGCGCGGTCGGGGCCAGCCTGATCGTGGCCTCATTCGCCATCCCGCTCACCGCAAACGATCACGGCTCCTTCTGGGGCTTCGACCTGGATCAGCGCCTGCAGCTGGCGCAGACGTTCCTCGGCGTGGCGTCGATGTCGGCGCTCGTCCTCGCCGCCGTCATGACCGAGCGTCAGCGCATCTTGGGCGCCGCCAGATACATCTCGGAGACCCTGCAGAGGGGACTCTTACCCAGCCATCTCCCGGAGATCCCCGGCGTCGAGACGGCGGTGGACTCGCGGCCCGCCGGCGAGGGCGAGCTCGTCGGCGGCGATTTCTACGATTGGTTCGAGACCGGCTACCACAGCTGGGACGTCATGCTCGGCGACATCGGCGGCAAGGGCGCGGCCGCCGCGCGAACCACCGCGCTGGCGCGCTACACCCTGCGCGCGGACGCCGTGCACGAGGAACGGCCCAGCCGGATCCTGGAGCTCTTAAACGGAGCGATCATGCGACAGGCGCCCGGTGAGACCTGCACGGTGGCCTACAGCCGGATCGCTCCCCGGCGAGACGGTGGTGTGGCCGTGACGCTCTCGGTCGCCGGCCACCCCCTCCCGCTCGTCGTCAGGGCCGGTGGGACCGTGGAAGAGCTCGGCGGCGCCGGGACCCTGCTGGGAGCGGTGCAGAACCCGATGCTCTCGGACTACCGGGCCGACCTGGAGCCGGGCGACGCGGTGCTCCTCTACACGGACGGCCTCACGGACGCGAACGCCCCTGAGCGCATCGTCAGCCAGGACGAGCTCGCCGCCGCGCTGCGGCGGCTCGCGGGCCGAAACGCCGCTCAGGTCGCGGCCCGGATGCAGAGCATCGCGCTTGACGGGCGCGACCGCGCCCCCCGGGACGACATCACGATCCTCGTGCTCCGCGTCCCGGACACCGTCTAGCGCCCGGGCAGCACGACCTCGAAGACCGCCCCGCCCCCCGCGGCATCGTGCGCGACTGCGCGGCCGCCGTGAGCCTCCGCGATCGCGGCAACGATCGCGAGCCCGAGCCCGGCTCCGCCGTCGTCGGCGCGTCGCGATCGCTCGTGACGCCAGAAGCGCTCGAAGGCGTGGTCCGCGGCGCCGGGCGGCAGCCCCTCGCCGTGGTCGCGGACCGCGAGCGTCACCTCGCCCCCGCTCGCGGAGACCGAGACGTCGATCGGGGTCCCAGTGGGTGTGTGCTCGGCAGCGTTGCGAAGCAGGTTGGCCGCCACCTGGTGAAGCTGGGCCTCATCGCCGACCACCTGTCCGGTGGAACCCGCGGTCAGCTCGATGCGCCGCTCGGGGTTCGCCGCCCGGGCATCGGCACAGGCGTCGGCGACCACCGTCGGCAGGTCGACGGGGCGGCGCACCCTCTCGCGCACCTCGTCGAGCCGCGCGAGAGTAAGGAGCTCGCCGACCAGCACGCCCATGCGGGCCGCTTCATCCTCGATCCGGCTCATCGCCTTCTCCAGCTCGTCCGGGTCGCGGGCCGGACCGAGCCTGAACGCCTCTGCGTAGCCCCGGATCGAGGTGAGCGGGGTGCGCAGCTCGTGCGACGCGTCCGCGAGGAACCGGCGCAGGCGCTCCTCGCTCGCCTCCCGCTCGGCGAAGGCGTGCTCGATCTGACCCAGCATCGAGTTGAGCGCCGCACCGAGCCGGCCGACCTCCGTGCGCTCGTCGGTCGTCCCAACTCGCGCGGACATGTCGCCGGCGGCGATCGCATTCGCGGTCTGCTGCATGCGCTCGAGCGGCCGCAGCCCCACTCGGATCACCCACCAGGCGAGGGCCGCCAGCGCCGCCAGGACCGCCGCGGTCACGATCGCGCCGATCAGGCGTAGGTGCGACAGCGTCTGGTTCACTTCCTGAAGCGAGACGGCGGCGACCACGGTGCCGGCCGCGGTTGGGGCGGCCGCCACGCGGAACTCCGACGAGCCGGTTCCGGGCCAGGTGAGCACCTGGAGAGACTCCGGCGAGGGCGAGACCGGGATCTCGGAGAGGCGCACTGGCTTTGCGGTCTTGCCTTTGCCAAACAGCGGCGGCGGGCGCCTGACCTTCCCGTTTGGCTTGCGCAGCTCGGCGAAGAAGCCCGGCGGAAGCTGCGGGGGGCCCGCGGACGACTGACCGTCGGGGGGAAGCGGCAGCGGAACGGCGCCACCGCCACGGACGCGGATTCCGCGCTGGAAGACCCCAGGGCCACCCAGGCGCTGTCCCACGATCGGCAGCGCCGACTCGACCTGCTGATCGGCGCGATTGAAGAGGTAGTCGCGAAGCGCCGCATACGAGACGGCGTCCACCACCAGCAGGCCGACGGCGGCCAGCGCCAGGAGGCCGAGCATCAGCCTTGAGCGCAGCGACATCTCAGCTCCTGGGCCGGCGAAGCACGTAGCCCACGCCCCGAACCGTGTGGATCAGCCGCGGGCCCTGCGCGTCCACCTTCTTGCGGAGGTAGCTGATGTACGTCTCGAGCACGCGGGCGTCGCCGCCGAAGTCGTACTGCCAGACGTGGTCGAGGATCTGCGCGCGGGAAAGGACGCGGCGCGGGTTGAGCATCAGGTAGCGAAGCAGGCGGTACTCGGTGTCGGTGAGGTCGATCGGCCGTCCGCCGCGGTGCACCTCCCGGGTCTCGTCGTCCAGCTCGAGGTCCTCGTACACGAGCCTGCTCACGTCGCCGTCGACGCCCGCGCGGCGAAGGATCGCCCGCACCCGCGCGATCAGCTCCTCGACGCTGAACGGCTTGGTCACGTAGTCGTCGCCGCCGAGGGTGAGGCCGCGAACCTTGTCCTGCGTCGTGTCGCGGGCGGTGAGGAAGAGGATCGGCACCTCCCTGCCACCGGCGCTGAGGCGCCGCGCGACCTCGAAGCCGTCGAAGTCGGGCAGCATCACGTCGAGGACCATCATCTGGGGCCGAAACTCCTCGGCCCGCTCGAGCGCCTCACGGCCCGTCCCCGCCGTTGAGACCTCGAACCCCGCGTAGCGCAGCGCCATCGACACGAGCTCGGCGATGTTGAGCTCGTCGTCGACGACGAGGACGCGCGGCCCGTCGTGATTTGGCGCTTCCGCCGTCACAGGGGCATGATCGCCGAGAAACCTTGGAGTTTCCTGAGAATCTCCGGAACCTCGCCGATCGGAGACAATCGGGGGGCGAGTGTCGACGTTCTTTCGCCAGATCATCAACGAAGACCTCGGGTGCGGCTCGTACGTCGTTGGCGACACGTCGGCCGGGGTCGCCGCCGTGATCGATCCCCAGTGGGACATCGACCCCTACCTGCGGCTGAGCCGCCTGCACGGCATGCGGATCGAGCACGTGCTCGAGACCCACAACCACGCCGACCACGTGTCCGGGCACGGCCGTCTCGCACGCGCCACCGGCGCGACCATCCACATCCACCGGCTCGCCGAGGCCGAGTACCCGCACGACGGGATCGACGACGCGTGGTCCCTGCGCCTGGGGACGGTCGAGATCGAGGCCGTCCACACGCCGGGGCACCGGCCGGAGCACACCTCGTTCGCTGTCCGCGACACCCAGGCCGGACGGGTTTGGGCGGTGCTCACAGGCGACTCGCTGTTCATCGGGGACGTGGCGCGGCCGGACCTGGCGATCGAGCCGCGCGAGGGCGCATCGGAGATCTATCACTCCCTCCACGAGCGGCTGCTGACGCTGGACGACGAGGTGGCCGTGTTCCCGGGGCACCTCGGCGGCTCGCTCTGCGGGTCATCGGCAATCGAGAACGTCGCGGCGTCGACGATCGGCGCCGAGCGTCGCCACAACGACGCCCTGGCCTACGAGAGCCAGGAATCCTTCGTCGAGGCCTCGCTGGCCTCGATCGGCGAGCGGCCGCCCCACGTCGAGCACATCGTGTCCCTGAACAAGGGGCCGTTGGTCGAGGAGCTTGGCGTACCGGACCTTCTCTCGCCCAGGGCCGTGGAGGCGGCGATCGCTTCGGGAGCGATCCTCGTCGACGCCCGCACCAACGAGCAGTTCGACGAGGCGCACATACCGGGCGCCCTCAGCGTCTCGGCGTACGACACGGGATTCGCCACCAAGGTGGCGAACGTTGCCGACCTCGACGCGGAGCTGATCGTCGTCGCAGCCTCTGACGGCTATGAGCTCGAGGCCGGCGAGCTGCTCGGCTCCGTCGGCCTCCACGTGCGCGGCTACCTCCAGGGCGGGATGACGGCCTGGCGCTCGGAGGAGCGACCGGTCTCGAGAATCGAGATGATGGACCCCGGCGCGCTCGCCGAGCGCCTCGAGGGATCCAGCGGCGTCGTCGTCCTCGACGTCCGCGACCCGGACGAGTTCGCATCCGCGCACATCCCCGGGGCGATGCACATCCCGTACGGTCACCTGATGGATCGTCTGTCGGAGCTGCCTCGGGACCGGCCGATCGCCGCTGTCTGCAGCGGCGGCAAGCGCAGCGGCCTGGCCGCCTCACTTCTCCAGCGTGAGGGCTTCGAGCAGGTGATCCACGTGGGCTTCGGCGGCGTCGGCACGTGGCGCGAGCTCGGGCACCCGGTCGAGTCCGGGCCCCCGGCCGGCTAGCCGGCCCGGGCCGCGGCCGCGGTCACCCTCGAATCCGCCAGGCGCGCCACGTTCGACAGGGTCTCGATGTCGTACGGGCCGTAGTGCCGGCGGCCGTTGATGAAGAAGGTGGGCGTGCCGGAGACCCCGCTCAGGTCGGCGCTGTCCACGTCGCGTGCAACGCGGGACGCGACCCTGTGGTTTCGCAGGTCGTCGGCGAACCGCTCGGTGTCGAGGCCGAGCTCGTCGGCGTAGCGCAGGAGGTCGCGCGGCTGCAGCTCACCCTGGTGGTCCAGCAGGCGGTCGTGCATCTCCCAGAAGCTCCCCTGGAGGTGCGCCGCCTCCGATGCCTCGGCTGCGAGCTGCGCGTGGGAATGGACGTCGTTCAGGGGAAGGTGGCGCCAGACATAGCGAATGTCCCCGCTGTCGGCCAGCAGCTCGCGGATCACCGACTCGGCACGACCGCAGTAGGGGCACTCGAAGTCCCCGTATTCGAGCAGCGTGACGGGCGCCTCCTCCGGCCCGCGGATGTGGTCGACCTCGGGATCGACCGCCACCGCCAGATCGACCACCGTCTCCGGCGGCCCGAACATGGCTCGCAACCGCAGGCGCTCCGGCAGGACCAGCGTGACCCGGTAGACGGTGGCGCTGGCTAGGGTCGCGCCCAGCGCGGCGACGACGATCCCGATCTTCGCCTCCTCCAGGTCCTGGCCGCTGAACGCAAGCGAGGCGATCAGCAGCGAGATCGTGAACCCGATGCCCGCCGCCGCGCCGGCGCCGATCACCCCAGCCCAGCCGACCGGGGGCCGCACCCGCCCCCTCGTCACCCGAGTGAGCATCCAGGACGTCGCGCCGATCCCGAGCGGCTTGCCCACGACGTACCCGACGACTATGCCGAGCGCGATCGGTGACGAGAGGGCCTGCGACAGCGAATCGCCGCTGATGACGACACCCGCGTTGGCGAGCGCGAAGAGCGGCACGATCACGTAGCTGGTCCACGGGTGGTAGAGGTGCTGGAGGCGCTCGTTCGGCGAGACGGCCGACTCGAGCCCCAGGCGCGCCGATCTCGCGAGCTCCGGAGTCGGCTGCTCCCGGAACCGCCGGAAGAGGTCGCTGGCCCGCTCCAGGTCTCCCCGCTCGGCGGGGGCGGCCCAGGTCAAAAGGCCCATCGCGAGCCCGATGATGATCGGGTCGACCCCGGACTCGAACAGCGCGACCCAGGCCACGACGCCAAGGAGGAAGTAGAGAGCTCCACCCCGGATCCGCGCCCGCGACGCGGTCACGATCAGCGCGAAGACGCCGGCGGCGACCAGCAATGCGGCCAGATCGACCGAACCGCTGTAGACGACGGCGATCACCGCCAGCGCGACCAGGTCGTCGATCACGGCTACCGTGAGCAGGAACGCCCGCAGCCGGTCGGAGAAGCGGGGCCCGACGAGGGCGAGCGCCCCGAGCGCGAACGCCGTGTCCGTGGACATCGCCACCCCCCAGCCCTGAGCCGACCCGTGTCCCGCGTTGATCGCCAGGAAGATGGCCGCGGTGGCCGCCATGCCGCCGATGCCGGCCAGCACGGGAAGTGCGACGAGCTCACGGTCCCGAAGCTCGCCGAGGTCGAACTCCCGCCGCGCCTCGAGCCCGATGACGAAGAAGAAGAACGTCATCAGGCCGCTGTTCACCCAGTGTCCGACGCTCTGCGAGATTCCGGCGTCCCCGATCTGGATCGACAGGGTCGTCCCCCAGACGCTGCCGTACGAGGACGCGTCGATGTTTGCCCAGGCGAGCGCCGCAATCGTCGCCCCCAGCAGGATCGTGGCGCTCCCGGTCTCGGTGCGCAGGAAGGAGCTGAGCGGCGTCTCGAGGCTGCGCGCCCACGCGGTCCGTCCCGAGAATCGAGTTGCGTCGGCCGCGGCCACGGGGCGGCCCGCGGCTCCTACGGGCTCAGTGCGACGGCGGCCTCGGGCGTCGCGATGCGGAAGCTGAAGCTCTCCTCGAGATACAGGCGGACGGCCTCAGTGTCGTGGTCGAGATAACCGATCGAGAGGTCCTCGCCCGACTCGAACAGGAAGTGGCCGCCCCCGACGCGCATGACGACCGCCCCCTCCACGCCGGGGGCCCACACGAGCGGCCCGCCGGCGATCTCGCGAAGGTGCTCCAGCAGCGGGTAGCCGCCGTGCTGGCTGGTCTCGAGAACGTTCGTGTGCGCCTGGGGACCGAGCGCGAGCCCGTACGGGCCGTCGATCCCGACGCCGCGGAGCGTGTCGACGGCCTTCGCGACGTGGCGCGGGTAGCGTTCGCAGTCCTCGCCGAGCGCGATGGGATCGTGTGGCGAAGCCTCGGCGATGCCGGCGATGCCGACGGCTCCCCAGCCGTTGAAGACCGCGGCGTTCTCGGCGAGCGCGATCCGGTGTGCAGCCTGATCGAGCTCGGCGAGGTCGACGTCCTCGGCCCCGCGATCGGCGTCGGCGAGCTCCGATCGCGCGACGGAGAAGGGCGCGCGGACCTCCACCAGCGGCAGCACACGGCGCCGCGCGGCGTCGACCCCCTCCGGCGAGTCATCGACCCGCTCGACCCGGCCGAGATTGGTGGCCGAATGCTCCCAGCCCACCGGTCCGGCGAAATCGACGAGCTTGCGCGCGGCCAGCTCAGGCGCGAGCCGCTCGCGCGCCTCGGCGTCCAGAAGGCTCCACCCCGTCTCGGTGATCGGAGCCCGGTCGCGGAGCAGATGACTCATGACGCGGGCTCCCTCAGGGCGCCGATGCCGAGCGACTCGCTGCCGGGAGCCGGCCCTCCGCGGGAGGCCTCACCCTCGACCGCCTCCTCCTCGGCCTCCTCCCCGTGCTCGACGATGTCGCCGTCGGTGAAGAGGATCCCCTCGGCGATCTCGCGCCACAGCGGGGTCCGGCGCAGGAGGAACTCGAGGTCCATGCAGAAGTGCTTGAACTCCTCGCCCTGGGCGTCCCGCATGATCGCGAACGCGTCGCGGTCGGGCTCCACGGCGATGCGCTGCTCGTACCAGCCGATCGCCTCGGCCTCCTCGGTCAGGGAGGCGCAGAGCCGGGCGAAGGTTCGCGTCCGATCCGGGAGCTCGGCCGGCGGCTCGTGGTAGGAGTCGAAGCCCACGGCGACATCTTTTCAGGCTTCGGACCTCGATTGAAGCTAGCGCCCGACCGCTGCCTCGAGCTGGCGCCGGGCCTTCACCACCGCCGGGACCGAGCAGCCCAAGGACTTCGCGATCTCGCCGTTGGTCCGCTCGGGATCGCGCCGGATCTCGAAATCGATCCGACCCCTTGCGCGGAGCTTGGCACGGTCCTCCCGACTCATGTCGGGGGCGGCGCGGTGGTATGCCGCCTCCGCCGCGAGGTCCCGCCGGCACGTGAGGCAATGCGTGTCGCCGCCGTCGACGTTCCAACCGGCCGGCGGCCCGCCCGGCTCGTGACCGGGGAGGTAGCGGATCGACACGCCGCAGCGGTCGCAGATCCAGCTCGGAGCCGAGCTCGTGGTTGTCGGGGTCATCGATTCCTCCTGCGTCCGTTCGAGTGCCGTTGATGTCGACGTCGCGGGGGCCGGCGGTCTGAGTCACCGGGCGAGCCGTTCACGTGCGCGGGACGCCCGTGGTCGAACTCGCCGGACAGCCCGAGGCTCTTGGCGATCCGCCTCATCTCGACGGTCTGGTCCGGCAGCACGAAGCTGACACCGGTTCCGTCGCGCCCGGCGCGCGCGGTGCGCCCGACGCGGTGCACGTACGCGTCGCGGTCACCCGGAGCGTCGAAGTTGACGACGTGGGTGATGTCCTCGACATCGATGCCGCGGGCCGCGACGTCCGTCGCCACCAGCGTGTCGATGTCGCCCCGCGCGAATCGGGCCAGGGCCTTCTGACGCTGCGGCTGCGACTTGTTGCCGTGCATCGCGACAGCGGCCAGGCTGTGCTTCTGTAGGCGCTTCACCAGACGATCGGCACCCCGCTTGGTACGGACGAAGACGAGGGTTCGCCCCCTTTCTGCGTCCCGGAGCTCGTTGACCAGGGCATCCACCTTCGCCTGATGGGCGAGGTGGACGAAGCGATGGTTGACCTCACCCACGTCCTCGGCTCGATGCTCGTGGACGTGGCGCCGGGCGTCCCGGGTATACGACCGCGCCTGCTTGCCGGCGGCGCCCTCGAGCGTCGCCGACGCGAACAGCGTCTGGCGATCCTTGGGGGTGCGGGCAACGATCCGGTCGACGGCGGGCTTGAAGCCCATGTCGAGCATCCGGTCCGCCTCGTCGAGCACGAGCACGCGGACGTGCTCGAGAGTCAGAGCCCGGCGGTTCAGCAGGTCCTCGAGGCGGCCCGGCGTGGCGACGACGATATGCGCGCGAGCGGCAAGCCGGGACTGCTTCTCGATTCCGACGCCGCCGTAGACCTCGGCGATGCCGAGCGCTCGGCTGGCGGCGAGGTCACGGAGCTCGGAGACGATCTGAATCGCGAGCTCGCGGGTCGGAACCAGGACCAGGGCGGCCGGACGGCGGGAGTCGGCCTTCACGAGATCGACGAGCGGCACGCCGAAGGCGAGCGTCTTGCCCGAGCCGGTGGGCGACTGGACGAGCACGTCGCGGCCGGCGAGGACATCCTCGATGACCAGCTTTTGGATTGGAAACGGCGCGGTGATGCCGCGCTTGGTAAGCGCGCCCACGACGGGACGCGATACGCCGAGATCGGCGAAAGACATGTGGTGCAACTCCTTTGTGAGTGGTGGGAATCCAGAAGCCCGGACGCACTCGGAGTGCACGGAAAGACGGAACTCCTCGGGGCCAACGGTGGCTCCCGACGCCAATGACGGTAGCAGGGTCGGGGGCGCGGTCATTACGGCGACATCGCATCTGAGCGCCGAAACCGCCTGCTAATCGCTCGATTCGCCGTCCCCCCGGTAGACTCGTTGCACACGCCGGTTTGGGCCTCCGCCTCCTCCTCCGCCCTCCTCTAGACCCGGCTCCGCGCGAGGAGAGGGAGAGGGGTACGCATGAGTGATCCGCACGAGCACGGCGATGGAGGATCCGGTGGAGATGAGACCTCCGACCAGATCGCGCGGTCGCTTGGATCGGTCTGGCAGCGCTTCTCGGGGCAGCGCCCAAAGTCCACGAGCGTCAAGATCGAGACGAACATCGTGAGATGCGTGATCGAGGAGGGCACGGCCGAGCCCGTTGCCGAAGAGGACGCCGACACCGAAGGCGTCGAAGCCGGACTGTCCACGGACTCGCCTAGCTTCGCCTACAACGCAACGGCCGTGATCGCGCGCGCCACCGGCCGGCAGGTGGTGGCCTACATCCCGAAACGCGACAAGAAGGCGCAGACCTCCTCACAGACGTTCATCCTGGATCAGCCACGGCAGCGCTTCTGAGCTGCAGATACTCGGCTCAGGCGGGATTGCCGAGACGCCGCACCACCTCGCCGGCCTTGCGGCAGAAGTTGTCGGAGCCCTCCGCCGTGCGGATCAGATTGCCCTGGATCGGGCGAAGGTCGTGTCCTCTCCGAGGAGGGTGAAGAGCTGGTAGCGCCGGTTGAAATCGGCGCTCTCGAACTCGGCGCGCCTCCACCGCTCGGCCGGAAGCTCGGCAAGCTCCGCGCCGCCCATCGCCGAACGGTCGCGGCACGCGAGCGCCCTCACGAACGCGACGATCTCCGGCACCATCGTGCCGTCGACGCCTTCGGCGCGCCTGCCCTCGGCGACGTCGTCGCCGCCCTCCGAGCCCCTCTCAAGCGCCGGCGTGAGCGCTCGGAGCTCCATCGCGCCCCGGTAGTCGAGGCCGCGGCGCCCGTCCCGTCCGCGGCTATGTGGCCGGCGTCAGTCCTTCGCGACGCACACCGGGCGATCCGCCATCGGCACCTGGCCCTTGGGGCAGGGATTGCCGCTCGGGTTCGTGTTGACGCACGTGTGGCTCACCTGTGAGAAGGCCTGGTTGGGACCGCAGGCCGATGGCCCCGCCGCGGTCGTGGTGGTGCCCGTGGTGCTCGTGGTGGAGGTGGTCGCCGTGCTTGACGTGGTCGGTGTCGTCGTGGGAGCCGTGGTCTGGGTCGGCTGCGCCTGTTCGGTGACGGTCGTGGCCGTGCTGCCCCCGCCACAGGCGGAGACGGCGAGCGCGAGCGCGACGCCGAGGGTCAACGCGACCGCTGGGTACTTGACTGATCTCAATGGGTTCCTTCCCTTGCCGACGGACTGGGTCGCCCCGATCCTAAGCGAAGCCCAGGCTCCTCAGCGCTTCTCGAGCACCACGCGATAGTGATCCAGCAGCTCACGCTGGAAGCAAACGCTGTTGGCGCTGACGCCCGACGTGAACGCGAGCCGGAAGTCGGCGCTTCGAAGCCAGCGCGGCAGGAGCCGGAGCTTGAGCAGCATCTTGCGAGCGCTGGGCGCCGCGAAGCGTTGCCGCCACTGGCGGATCGTCTCGATGTAGTCGAGCCGGCCACTCGTACTCGATACCAGGCGAAACCGCGGCTCGGCGCATCGAACGATCTGCTCCTGCCCGAACGGCAGCCAGGAGCCGGGAAACTGCCGTCCCATGAGCGCCACGTACCACCCGTCCGAATCTCGCGGGGCGTCGATGTCGATCTCGTCGATCGGAACCATGTTGCGGCCGAACACCATCGTCTGGAGGTACAGCCGCCCCCGATCCGGCAGCACGGTCGCGACCCGCTCGAACAGATCCCGATAGATCTGCTCCTGCCGCCCGGCGCGGTAGTCCTCCGGTGAGCAGAAATGCTCGAAGGCACCAAGGCTGGCCACCGCGTCGAACGGACCGAACGTATCGCGGGTGACGTCCCTGGCGTCTCGGATATGGACGTCGAGCGCGTGGCTGCGGCAGGCCGCCGCCTGCGCGGACGACAGCGTGACGCCGACGCCGACCGCGCCGCGGCGGCGAATGAAGTCGAGAAGCGGGCCCCATCCGCAGCCCAGGTCGAGCACTCGCCGGCCGGGGGCGATCCCGATCTGCTCGGCCACGTATTCGTGCTTGCGCCGCTGGGCCTCCTCCAGGCTGAGAGAGAAGTCGCCGTCGTACTTGGCTCCGCTGAAGTCGGCGAGCACCCCCAGGCTCGCCCTGAACACGCGGTCGATCAGCGAGTACGTGAACTCGAGGTCCTCGCGATCGGCCATCTTGGCTCAGCGAAGGGGCGTGCCCGAGGAAAGCGCCGCGGATGCCGGGTTCGGCGCGCGCGCCTCCGCGAAGGTCACGAGGCGTCCGCGATCCTCGTCCCAGAGCTTCAGGCGCACGGCGCGCAGGCCGTCCCACAGCGACAGGGTCGGCACGTCGCGGAAGACCTCGTTCTCGTCATGCGCGCACTGCAGGTTGTAGTTGGGGATGCGGGTGCTCAGGTGGTGCACGTGATGGAGGCCGATGTTGCCGGTGAAGAACTGCAGGACCTTGGGCAGCTTCAGGTAAGAGCTCCCGCGGAGGGCGGCGTCCGCGTAGGCCCAGCCCTCGGAGGACTGCCAGTAGGTGTCCTCGAACTGATGCTGCACGTAGAAGAGCCAGACACCGGCGGCACCGGCAAGCCAGAGGGTCGGCGCCTGCACGAGCAGGTACTCACGCCAGCCCATCAACCAGCAGAGTCCGGCGATCATGGCCACGAGAGCGACGTCGGTGGCGATGATGCTGCGCCGGATGCGCTTGCGAGCATCTGGCGAGGGCCATCGCGGCGAGATGATCATCGCGTAGATCGGGCCGAGGCCGAACATCACCAGGGGGGTTCGGAACAGGCGGTACTTGAGCCGTCCCAGCCACGGAAGCCCCCTGTACTCGGCGACCGTGAGGGTGGCGACGTCGCCCACCCCCCGGCGATCGAGATCTCCGGCGGTGGCGTGGTGCACGGCGTGCTCGTGCCGCCAAGCCTGGAAGGGCGTGAACACGAGCAGCCCGCAAGACGCTCCGATCCAGGCGTTGGCGCGTCGGGATCCCATGAACGAGCCGTGTCCGCAGTCGTGAAAGACGATGTACGTCCGGACGAGGAACCCGGCGGCGGGCACCGAGAGAGCCAGCACGATCAGGTAGGAGACGTTCAGCGCGAAGTACATCAGCGCCGAGAGCGCCAGGTATGGGACGACGGACGTGGCCAGGTCCAGAAGGCTTCGGCCCAGGTGCGGCTGCGCGTATGGAGCCATCTCGGCCCGTCCCAAGGGATTCGGAGAATCGTTGCCGGGCACTGGGCTTGCTGCCGTCCGGCTCGCGGGTTCGCTCATGCTCCTCCTGCCATTAGGGCCATCCGGGAAGAAGGCCGTTGGTCAGGCGGAGGCCGAGCAAACCGGCGAGGCAGTGCTGGGCTGTCTAGTCAGGCCGTTTCAGCGCCCGTCTGACTATCCAACTCGAACGAGACTACACCGTGCGCCGCCCGGGCCCAGGCCGACCTCCAGAGGCGCTCAGATATGCACCGAGGCCATGCCGGCCTCGTCATAGCGGTCGCCCGCGGGTTCGGGGAGCTCGGCATTGATGCGCGCGAGGTCGGGGTCGGTGAGCCCGACGTCGACGGCGGCGACGTTCTCCTCCAGATAGCTCCGCCGCTTGGTGCCTGGGATCGGGACGACGTCCTCGCCCTGCGCAAGCACCCAGGCGATCGCGAGCTGCGCCGGCGTCATGCCCTTGTCCTTGGCGATCTCCTTGACCTTCGCGGCGAGATCGAGATTCGCCTCCAGGTTCTCGCCGGTGAACCGGGGCCCGGTGCGGCGGAAGTCGTCGTCGGCCAGCTCCTCGGGCGAGGCGAACCGCCCTGACAGGAACCCCCGCCCCAGCGGCGAGTAGGGCACGAACCCGATGCCGAGCTCGCGGCACGTGGGGATCACCTCGTCCTCTGCGAAACGCGTCCACAGGGAGTACTCCGTCTGGAGCGCGGTGATCGGGTGCACGGCTTGGGCGCGGCGGATGGTCTCGGGTGCCGCCTCGCTCAGGCCGATGTGACGCACCTTGCCCTGCTGGACGAGCTCGGCCATCGCGCCGACCGTCTCCTCGATCGGCACGTTCGGGTCGACGCGGTGCTGGTAGTAGAGGTCGACGTGGTCGGTGCCGAGCCGCTGGAGCGAGCCGTCGATCGAGCTCCGCACGTGCTCGGGCGAGCCGTCGAGCGGGCCGACGGTCGCCATGTCACCGGGCGTCGCGTCGTCCATGCGGCGCGCGAACTTGGTCGCGATCACGTAGTCGTCGCGGTGCCCCCTGATCGCGCGCCCCACCAGTTCCTCGTTGGTCAGCGGCCCGTAGAGCTGGGCGGTGTCGAGGAAGTTGACGCCGAGCTCCAGCGCCCGCTGGATCGTCGCCGCGGACTCGCCCTCGTCGGTGGTCCCGTAGAAGGCCGACATGCCCATGCAGCCGAGCCCGATCGCCGATACCTCCAGGTCTGCGAGCTTTCGTTTATTCATCTGCCTCCAGCCTTTCGGGTTGTGGTTGAGCCCCTCGTCCCCTGCTTCCCCAATTCGACGGCCTCGAACGCCTACCGGGGCGCGGATGCCTCCTCGACCTCGAATCGGAGCATCTCCACAAAGCGGTCCCTGATCTCGAACAGGTCGTCCACCATCTCCGCTGCACACACGATCCGGACCATCCCGCCGAGCAGCCCGAGGAGCGAGCTGGCCCGGTCCCCCTCGTGGAGGCCGACCATTACCCGGCGCACGCCCGGGATCTCTCTGACCTCGTCGAGCCCGACGACGCGCTTGACCGCTCCCTCGCCGGGCGGCGGGTGGCGGTTGAACATGCCCCCGATGCCGTCGAACTCGACGCTGGTGATCGGCTCGATGCCGAGCGCGATCTTCGCGACCTCCCGAAACAGGGCGACGTCGGTGATCTCGGAGAAGATGTAGGGGATCGAGCCGCCGAGTCGCCCATTGATCTCGATCACCCACGGCCCGGTCGGCGTCATCATCAGCTCGATGTGGAGCGGGCCATGGGTCGCGCCGGCCGCGCGCGCGGCCGCTCGGGCGCTCGCGATCATCTCGCCCTGACGATCGGCGGGCAGGCTCGAGGGCAGCATCAGGCCGGTCTCGCGAAACGGCGGCAGCAGCGGGGTGCGATCCGAGACCGCCAGCGGGAAGAACTCGCCCTCGAACATCAGGGCCTCGACGCTCCCGTAGCCCGCGAACCGGTCGTCTGCGTGCCAGTTCTCGCTCTCGATCACCCGCTCGAGGTCGAATTTCGGCTCGACCCCGCGAAGCAGCTCGGTCTGGGAGTACCGCGAGCGGGCCTCGTCGTAGTGCGTGCGAAGCTCGGAGAGCGACTCGATCCTGAAGATCAGCATCGATCCGGCGCCGAATGCCGGCTTCATCACCGCGGGCGTACCGACCGCCTCGAGTGCCGGCGCCAGGTCGTCGGGACTCGCGATCGCCGCGTGGCGGGGCGTCGGCAGGCCGCTGCGGCGCAGCGCCTCCCGCTGCTCGTACTTGTCGGTCATCACACGCGCGGCGCTCAGCGGGTTGTGGTGCTCGACCCCGAGCCGCTCGGCGAGCTCCGCGGTTTGGCGCAGGAGCGGCTCGCTGACCGTGAAGATCCCGTCGATCTCGTGCTCGGCGGCGTAGGCGAGCGCCGCCGGCACGACCTCGTCGGGCCCGGCGGCATCGACGTAGTCGCCCGCGGCTTCGACCGCCGCGACCTCGGCCTCGGGGTCGACCTCGATGAACGCCGTCTCGGTGTGCTCGTAGACGACCGCAAGCTCCGCCAGGTCGGAGATCAGCGGGCACAGCAGCGCCGCCGGCGGGCCCCCAAACCCCTTGATCACCATCAGCCGCCGCGAATTCGCCTT
Source organism: uncultured Actinomycetes bacterium (assembly GCA_963702195.1). GTDB lineage: Bacteria > Actinomycetota > Thermoleophilia > Solirubrobacterales > 70-9 > AC-56. The sequence goes on from OY969725.1 coordinate 2,201,464, forward strand.
CACGCGACGCGAGCCTAGTGCCCGCTCGCAGCGAGCGCCGGCCGCCGGCCGCGAATACGATCGCCGGATGGCGGAGAGGAGACGCCCCGGGCTGGTCCTGGCCTCGGCGAGCGTCGTCAACGCACTCATCTGGATGCCCGTGTCGGCGATCGCGGTTGCCCTGCCCGCGATCCACGACGACCTCGGGAGCTCCTTCACGGAGCTCCAGTGGATGATCACCGGCTACACGCTCGCGGTTGCGGCGCTGCTGGTCCTCATGGGCCGCATCGGGGACCTCTTCGGCCGCAAGCGCCTGTTCTTGATCGGGTGCGCGCTCTTTTCCGGGGGAGCGTTGCTCGCCGCGCTCGCGCAGAGCACCACCTGGCTGATCGCGGCCATGCCGGTCGTCGGCGTCGGCGGCGCGATCGCCGGGCCAACTTCGCTCGCCCTCGTCGTGGACGCGTTCCCGACCCGGCGGCAGGGCTGGGCGATCGGCATCTGGGGCGCTGCGTCCGGGCTCGGGTCGGCGCTCGGGCCGGCCGTCGGAGGTCTCCTCACCCAGGGGATCGACTGGCGCGCGGTCCTCTGGATCAACGTGCCGCTCGTTCTCATCGCCCTCGTCGTGGCCGCCGCGGCCGCCCGCGAGTCCCGCGAGCGCGGCGACCACCACGTCGACGGGCCCGGCGCGCTGACCCTCGCGGGCGCGCTCACCGCCGGGATCCTGGCTCTGATGCAGGGCGCCACGTGGGGCTGGGGGTCCCCGGGCGTCATCGCGCTGTTCGCCGCGGCGCTCATCCTGGGGACGAGCTTCGTCGTCCTCGACCTGAGGGTCCAGACCCCGCTGGTGCCTCTGCGGGAGTTCGCAAATCGGGCGTTCGTCGGCTCGAGCGTCGTGCTCCTGATCGGAAACATCGTGCTCGCGAGCCTGCTGTTCATCCTCCCGCTCTACCTGCAGAACATCACCGAGCACTCGCCGTTGCAGGCGGGCCTCCTGCTTCTGCCGCTGACCGCCACGCTCATGGTGCTCTCCCCTGTGAGCGGCCTCCTCACCGACCGCATCGGTCCGCGCGTGCCGATGATGGCGGGGATCGTCGCCACCGCTGTGGGCGTCTACCTCCTGTCCGGCCTGCACGCCGGTTCGAGCCCCGCCGCGCTGGTTCCCGGGCTGCTGGTCCTCGGCGTCGGATTCGGGCTGGAGATCACTCCCGTCAACGTCGCTGCGCTGCAGTCGATCGCCGGGTCAAGACGGGGGACGGCATCCGGGGTCCTGATCGCGCTGGGCATGCTCGGCTCGACGCTCGGGATCGCGGCGTTCGGCGCCGCCTTCGGGGCGCTCGGACGCGACCGGCTTCCCGACCGGCTCGAGAAGGCCCACGTCACCGTTTCCTCCGACCAGGTCGAAACCCTCGACACGGTCCTGACCGGGGCGGACAGCGCAGAGCATGCCCTGCAGGGCTTCACGCACACGCGCGCCGCGCGCATCGACCGCGTCGTCGAGACGACGTTCGTCTCGGCGCTCAACGACGTGCTGAAGGTCGAGGCGCTGGTCGCGCTGCTCGCCCTCGCCGGCGCCGCCATGGTCCCGCGGCGGCGGCCGGATGCCTCCGCTCCACTGCCGGCCACGAGCGCGCCGGCCCGCGGGCCATGAGCCGGAACGACCAACCACTCGATCTCGCCGTCGTCGGCGCGGGCACGGCGGGGCTCTACTGCGCGTGGCGGGCCGCCACCGGACGGCTGCGAGACGGCTCCGGCGGACCTGGCGCCGTGGCGCTGTTCGAGGGGTCGGACCGGCTCGGCGGCCGCATTCGCACGGTCGCGCCCGAGGGGGCGCGGACGCTCCGCGGCGAGCTGGGTGGCATCGCGTTGATGAGCGGCCACGAGCTCTTGATGGGCATGGTCGAGCACCTTGGCCTGGCCCGCGAGCCACTGCGCGGCGGCGATCCTCACGACCTGCTCTACCTGCGCGGCCACCGCATCACGGCGGCCGACTGGGGCAGGGCCGATGCGGTGCCGTACGGCCTGGACCCGGCGGAGCGCGGACGCAGTCCCGAGGAGCTCCTCGCGGGCGCGATCGAGCGCATCGTCCCCGAGGCACGACGGTTGGACCCCCGCGGGTGGGACACGGCCAAGCGGGGGCTCGAGCTCGGCGGGCGACCCCTCAGCGAGGTCGGGCTCTGGAACCTCCTCCGCGAGCTGGTCAGCCCGGAGGCCTTCCGGCTGATGTCGGACGCCGGCAGCTTCCGGCCACAGTTCGAGAACTGGAATGCCGCCGAGGCGCTTGCGGATCTCTGCGCGGACTGGCCGGAGGGGAGCCGTTATGAGCGTCTCCGGGACGGCTATGAGGCACTCCCGGTTGCGCTCGCGGAGGGAGTGCGCGCGGCCGGCGGCCGGATCGAGGTCGGGCACCGTCTGCGCTCCATCCATCCCGCTGACGGCGATGGCGCGCTGGCCCTGGAGTTCGAGCTCCCGGGCCGTGGCGCGACGACGGTCGCGGCAAGGAGGGTCGTGCTCGCCCTCCCCCAGGCGGGGCTCGCGGAGCTCGTCCCCCGAACACCGCTTGCCGGCGAGGCCGGGTTCGCGACGGATCTGAAGACGGTTTACGCGATTCCCCTCTTTCATCTGCTGCTCGCCTATGAGCGCCCGTGGTGGGAGGAGCTGGGCATCGAGACCGGGCGGTCGGCCACCGACCTGCCGTTGCAGTCGTGCTTCTACTTCGGGAGCGAGCCTTCGGGCGCGTCGCTCGCGATGGTGGGCTACAGCTCGGCGGAGGCGATCGGCTTCTGGGACGCGTTCCTGGCGCCGGCCGGCGTACCGCCCGGAGAGCCCGCGCCGCAGGTGCCACCGCCAGAGATGCTCGCCGAGGTCACCCGCCAGATGTCCACCCTCCACGGGATTCGGGTGCCGGAGCCGCACTGGGCGCTGCTCATGGACTGGCGCGGCCTGCCGTTCGGCGGCGCCTCGCACCGCTGGGCGGTCGGGGCGCGCTCGTGGGAGGTGATCCCGCGGATGCGGCGGCCGCTGCCGGGGCTCGGCCTGCACGTTTGCGGCGAGGCGTGGTCGGACTGCCAGGGATGGGTGGAGGGTGGGCTGCGGTCCGCGGAGCGGGTGCTCCAGGACGAGCTCGGCCTGGAGCCGCCGGACTGGCTCGGCTCCGGCGCCTACGTCGGTCCCTGATCGAGCGGCCGTTCCCGCACTCGCGGCCTCGTCACGACGATCTGGACCATCGCGATCAGCAGCACGATCAGGGCCAGGACCCGCTCGGCGCGCGGGATCTCGTCAGCCCAATCCCGGACCAGCGGCGGGCACCCTCTCGGCTGGCCACGTGCATGGCGAGACGGTACTCGCGCCACACCCAGCGGCACATGTCAGATCAACGCAATCGGCATCCGACACGTGGATGCGGATTGCGCTGACCCGGCGGTAACGGGGGTGAGAAAGGGCGGCTGAAGCACGAAGGCCGTGCATCTGCACGGCTTCAAGACACCGCTACCGGGATTCGAAAAGCGTGCATCGGCGCTTGACGCCTCGATATCCCCGCAACGTCCGCGATCTTTGAGCCGCTGAGGGCCGCTTAGAACCGCCTTTCGCGGGGGTCATTTGGCGCGAATTTGGCGCGAACTTCCCCCGGCCCAGACAGGAGCTCGTTCCGCCGCGACGGACGCTAGACCAGTCGTTATGAGCTCACCGGAACCACCCATCTCCAACTCGGATCGCGCGGCGATCCTTGATCGCTTGAAGACAGCGCTGGTCGAAGCCGATTCCTGGCTGACAGTCGAGACCAACCTTCGGCGGGCAGTTCCTGAGGGCGAGGAGGACGGACATCGGGCACTCGTCTTCGCGTTCGGCTACATGCTTTACCACGAGCCTCAGCGCCGAGCCGACGAGGGCCCGTTCGCCGCGGCCATCGTTACCGACCAAGGTCAGTTCCCTCCGCCACTAGCGGAGATCGCGGCCGATGATCTGGAAACCTGGGAAGCGGCCGCGACCGAGATCGATGACCCGATTTCCCGCTCGCGGCTACACGATCTCTTGTGGGAACGCAGGCATGGTGAGCGGCCGGACATGCATGCCCGCAGCGCAGCCGATGCATACGTATCTGTCAGTGAGAACGAGTCATGGCACCGAATCGAACGCGTTGACTGCTTGACTCGCGCACTGGAACTCGCGCAAGCGGTGGGAGACGACGCGCGTGCGCGCCACGCGATAGATCCCATAGTCAACTTCGCGCAGAGTGACCTGGCGAGCGAGGACCCGAGCGCGGGAGTGGTCCTCACTCTTCTCGGTGTCGTGGCCCTCCTTGATGATCCGCCGGCTGCGCTACCGGACCTCATTGAACGGGCCGAAGGCGCCTTCGGAGACGACCCCTATTTGGCGGATGCCCTGACTGATCTCAAGATCAGCCAGACGCCGGAGGCGCGTGAGCGCCTTCGGCGCGAACAGGTTGAGCGTTGGCGTCGCTCAGCCGCTAAGGGCGACGGAATGCTGAAGGAGATCCGGTTGCAGCGAGCACTGGAGCTCGCCAAGACCCATGGCTTCAAGGACCTGGTTGAAGCGCTCCGCCTCGAGCTTCAGGGATTGAAGCCGGAGGAATTCGACCTCAAGACGGTGTCCACCAGCATCGAGATTCCTACGGAACAGGTTCGCGCCCTGATCAACAGCATCGTGGACAAGGAGGGGTGGGAGCGAAGTCTGATGCGGTTCGGGAGTCAGTCTCCTCCAGGGGGCGAACCTGACGAACTCGACCGCCGAATCGTCGAATTGATGCGTGATTATCCGATCCAGTTCCTCGTCACCAAGGTCGTCATCGGTTCGGATGAGACAACGACCATCTTTCGCGCAGATGACGAGGACAGCCACCGTCGCCTGGCACGCGCCGAGCAGCGCGCGCATGCAGCCCGGTTCTGGTCCTTACTCGCAGTAGAGGCGCTCGACGTGATTCGGCAGCGCCACGGCGAACCTTCGGCGGAGGAGATGACGGCGTTCTTTACGACTGAGTTGATCGACGCTAACGCCGCTGAACGGATTGCCGCAGCCGTGTTGGCATACCTCGATGGACGGTTTGACGAAGCGGCACATCTCATATCTCCGCGCATCGAAGCGGTCATTCGCGAGCTGGCTCGGCGTGTTGGGATACCGATCATTCGCGAGCCACGGGGCCGTACCCCAGGGAGGGTTCAATCCCTCGGCGATGTATTGGCCCAGCTTCGCCCTCACTTCGCGCATCTCAGCGCGGGGTGGCATGCGTACCTCGAGAATCTCTTGACGGATCCGCTCGGGCTCAACCTTCGGAACGTGATCGCACACGGGCTGCACGATCGGATCGATCGCCTCGATGCAGCCCTGTTGATTCAGGCCGCCTGCTATCTCCGCCTCCTGGGCCTCTCCTCCAAGAGTGGAGCCACGCATGGCGAAAGCAGCTAGTCGGCGTGAATGCGCGCGACAGTAAGAAGATGGCGCGGCGAGACAGTCTGCAGACTCAGACCGGAGTCGCTATCGGGAGCCAGCTAATGCGAGCCGGCAAGTAGCTCGGAATGGTGGGACCCTGAGGTCTCCAGATACGCATCGACCCGGGCGCGTACTTCGTCGCGACTTCCCGGCATGAGGTGCCCGTAGCGATCGTAGGTCTCGGTGATGGTGGAATGGCCCATGAACTCCATGATCGCCTTCGGGTTGTTGATGCCCGCGTCGATCAGGATGCTCGCGGCGGTGTGGCGGCACTCGTGGAGCATCACCGGCTTCAGCCCCGCGGCGTCCCACGCGCGGTTCGCTCGGTTTCGCAGCGTCGATGGAACGAACGAGTTGGATGGCGTGCGCCCGAAGACTAGGTCGCGCCCGCTTCGCGCTGTCCGAAGGAGATGCTCGTCCAGGTAGTCGCGAAGAACGGCGACCACCGGGATTGTTCGCTGTCCGGCATCACTCTTCGGGTCGATCTCGTACTCCACTGCATCCCACGAGCGCAGGACGTGGAGCTCATTGCGCGCAAGGTCGATATCGAACACGCGCAGCGCTCGCAGCTCACCGCGCCGAAGGCCGGCGTAGAAGGCAGTCGCCCAGAGCGCTCGCTCTTCGCCTGGAAGCGCACGGAGGTAGGCGGCGGCTTCCGACGGGGAGACGATCCGCTCGCGCCGGCGACGCGACCGCGGCAGCTCTATGTCCACGGTCGGATTCACGGTGACCACTTCACGACGAACCAGCCGTCGGTACATCGCTTGGAGCGGATTGAGGATGTTCGCGACCGTGCCGCCGGCGAGCCCCTCGGCGAGCAGGGAGTCAGCGAAGTCCTGAACGTCCATGCGGCGAAGCTCGGACACCCGGGTCTCGGCCAGCTCCGACGGGAGAATCCGATTGCGGATCGATTCCTCGTAGCCCCGCAGCGCTGAGGGCTTGTACGCCTTGCCGGAGCGGTTGCGAATCATGCCCGCCTTGGCGCCCTCGAGCCACGCCAAGAGCTCGTCGCGGACGGTGACCTTGCTCGGCCGTGGAAGCCTCCCTCGATTCTGCGCGGCGAGTGCGTCCACGCGCCACGCCTTCGCTTGGCTCAATCGGCCAAAGGTTCGCCGTCGCTTCGTGTAGCCCGATCCGTCCTTGACGCTCACCCAGGCCTCGTACTTGGGCTCGCAGTTGCAGCGCCTGCCATTGCGGCTCGCGCAACCGTGAGCATGGCGCTCGACGATCCCCGGGTTTCTGCGCTTCGCCGCCATCGGGCCTCAGTCGCCCGAGGCTAACCGCCCCCGCTCCCACCCCTCCAGCGGCCTTTCCGCATTTTCCGCGATCCACCGTTCCAGCTCGTTCACCGCGAAGAGGCGGAGGCGGCCACAGCGGACGACCCGCAGCTCGTGCTGGACGTAGCGCTCGAAGGAGTCGACCGAGATGCCCAGCGCCGCCGCGGCCTCGCGTTTAGTGAAGGCCACCCGAGGGACAGCCTGGCAGCCTCTTGCTGCGCGGCGACGGTCGCGGTCAAGCTCGCGGAGGCTGTGGGCTTCCGGCGCCATGTAGTCCTTACCCCGTAAGTGGGACTGGGACGGAAAACGTCCAAGATGCGGGACCGGGGGATCCGCTACCGAGGAGGCTCCGACGCTGGCTCCGTCCCGTAAGCCTTCTCCGCGTTTATGCCGGAGATCCGCAGCGCGCTCCCAACGTCTGACCACGACCCGCCGTGCTCCACCGCCGAGCGCGCGAGTCGGCCCGCGATGTGGTCGAGTTCGTCGATTGAGGCCCTGACCTCGACGAGCGCAGCGACCGCCTGCTCGTCAGCCGGCGCCTCGGGCTCCACCTCGGCCACCGGTCGCCCGCCTCGACGCTTTAACTCCGCCTCGACCAGCTTGCCGAGGTAGGCCGATACCGAGATCCGGCGCACCAGGGCAGCCTGGCGAAAGGCGATCCAACGTTCGTCGTCAATCGCGACCCGAGAGACCTGACCTCTAGTGGGCATGCGTAAACAATGCTACATGTCACCCCAGGGTGATAATGTGCCCGGAGTGGTTTCGGCTGGATGAGGTTTTCGGCTGGACGAGCGGATGCCTGTCGGGTCAGTGCTCTCGACTGGGTGCTGTCGGTCGCTAGACAGCAGGGTCACTTAGAGACAGGTTTCGTTGCTGTTCTGGGGATGTAGCTACGAGGTGGCTCCAAATCGCACGTGATGCGTCTGGGACCACAAGCTCATGAAAGACGAGCGCTCCCTATCGGCACGGCTGGGTCGCCGGGAGCAAGTGCTGTCGTTCCCGGGAGGAGGCGTATGCCGTCTCGATCGAATCGCCTCCACGTCTAATGTCCCGGGCGAGGTCAAGCCGTCATGAAGATCGAACGTTTAGTCATCCGCAATTTTCGTGGTTTCGACAACTTCGCGCTCGATCTCGATGGACGCTCGCTCTTCCTCATCGGGGAAAACGCTGGCGGCAAGTCTTCACTCCTGACGGCCATCGTCCGTGCGCTCGGCCGAGATCTCCGCTTCACTCGCGCGGACTTTCGCGACCTACAGCACCCCATCGAGATTGAGGTCAGCCTCAGCGATTTCACGGTTGAACAGCGTGGCCTGTACGGCGACTACATCCGCTTCGGGCCGCCCGCAACGCTCATTGTTGCCGTGCGCGCGATCTGGAATGACGCTGCCGAGGAGGTCGAGACGGAACACCACTATCCCCTGCACCCAGGGTCACACTCCCGTCGCGAGGAGCGCGACGGCTTCCCAGTGCAATGGCTTCCGTCCTGGCGCGACCCGTCGCGGATGTTGCAGTTCGGCGCCCCACGAAGCGTGATGGGCCACTTACTCGCTGCCCTGCCGTTGACCGGGAGTCTCGATCAGGCGGCGACAGATGTGCAGCAAGCCGGCGAGCAGCTCTCACGCGATCCGGCACTCGTCACACTCCTCCAAGAGGCCCGGGACCGCCTGTCGGAGCTGCTTCCTGACACGGCGCAGGACGCGTTCGGGATCGGACTCTCGACGTTGACCCCTCGCGAGCTGCTCGGGCAGCTCGAGCTAGAAGTCGAGCATCTTGGGGATCCGGTGCCGGTTAGTCGCCAGAGCGGCGGGATCGCGCAGTTGTCGATCTTCGTTTTTGCCTTGCAGGTCGCGACCGCACAAGATGGAACCTTTCTACTCGTCGACGAGCCGGAGATCTCGCTGCACCCGCAAGCGCAGCGGGCTCTCATGCGGCATTTGCGCACGCTCGATTCGCAGGCGATCGTCGCCACCCACTCCTCGAATCTTCTCGATCGCGCTGATCCGAGGGCGATCGTTCGGCTGAAGCGAAACGGGGGTGGCGTCGCCCCGGTGTCTTCAGGCGCTATCAGCGATGACGAAGCGCGCCGACTCGCGCGGCACACGACACCCCACACCGCAGAGGGGTTCTTCGCTAGGGCGGTGATCCTCGTTGAGGGGCCGAGCGATCAATACGCGCTCGAGGCCCTCGCCGATCGACGCGACCGGAATCTCGACGCCGATGGGGTCAGCGTTATCCCGATCGGCGGCGCTGGCACCATCGGCGCGTATCTGAGCCTCTTCGGTGCCAATGGATTCGACCTCCCGACCGCGGGACTCTGCGATCTCGCGGAAGAGCCCGTGTTCGCCGACGCGCTGCGTCGCGAGGGGCAAGTCATCAACTCTCGCGCTGATATGGAACGGTTCGGCTTCTTCGTCTGTGATGCCGATCTCGAGGATGTATTGATCAGTGCGGTCGGCGCCGCCGATGTAGTGCAGGTCATCGACGCGGCAGGTGACCGGACGGCCTTCGAGACGCTGCAGCAGCAACCGGCCCATCGGACGGCTTCGCAATATGAACAGGTCGCCGCGTTCGTCGACCGCCGCAAGATCAAGTACGCGCCTTTGCTCGTCGATGCCCTCGACCTCGCGCGGGTCCCGGCCGCTCTCGATGGCGTGCTGAATAGTGTCTGAGGAAGACAGCGTTCGGAGCGCAGCCGATGTGACCGGTGAAGTCCTTGACGACGAGCAACGCGAAGCAGTCGAGGCTGAGGAGCCCGCGATCGCATTGCTTGCCGGCCCAGGAAGCGGTAAGACACGCGTTCTCTCTTATCGCGCGCGGCGGTTGCTGACGGACGACACCGGGTCGCGTGCTCTCCTTCTGACGTTTACAAACAAGGCAGCGGCCGAGATGAAAGCCCGTGCCCTGGGCGTCGCGGCCGTGACTAGCGGCCGCATTCAAGCGAGCACTTTCCACACCTTCGGACTGCGTCTCCTCCGGTCGCACGGCGAATTAGTCGGGATCGAATCCGACTTCGAAGTGCTCGATCGAGAGGAGCAAGAGACATTCGCTGCGGAGGCCGCCCACGCCGCCGGCGTCCGGGTGCAGCGCGCACGCTGGAGCTACCTGCGACTGCGTCGCGAGGAAGTCATCAGTGAGTCGGCCCGAGCTTTCGCGGATGCCTATGAAGCGGCGAAGCGCGCAGCGAGGCTTGTTGATTTCGACGATCTCATCGTCTACGCAGCCGACCTCCTCGAGGAGCATGCCGAGATCGCTGAGGCTTACGGAACGCGCTTTAGCCATTTACTGGTCGACGAGTTCCAAGACACCAACGCTGCGCAATTCGGGATCGTGAGGGCCCTCTGCGCACACGTGGCAACGGTCAGCGTTTTTGCCGATGACGACCAAGCCATCTACCGCTTCGCCGGAGCTGAAGCGGAGAACATCCGGCGCTTTATCGCCGCCCTCGGTGCCCGTGAGTATCCGCTGACGTTCAACTACCGCTGCCGCGAAGCGATCCTCACGCATGCGAATCGGTTGATTGCGGCTGATCCCGAGGCCAGCGGCCGCCAGATGCGCCATGTCTACGAAGGCGGCGAAGTCCGACACCTGACGTTCCGTGACGAAGCGTCCGAAGCAGGCTCGATTGCGCGCGAGATCCAGTCCCTGGTTGACGATGAGGGGGTGACACCGTCTGACATCTGTGTCCTCGCACGCGCGGCTTGGCGGGCGACACCGATCCTCGAAACGCTTGAGCGCGTCGGGATACCGACGACCAACTGGCTTGGCGAAGCGTTTGAGCCCCCCGAGCGCCAGATGCTCGGCGTCATCCTGTCCGCGCTCCGCGGGAGTGTCAACGAACGCCAGGCCAAGAAGCTTTACGAGCTTCTTGACACTCCAGACAGTGGCGAGCGGAACGTACAGGCGCTCCTGGAGGGCGCCGGAGACGGGTCAGTGGTTACGGAGCTTCTAAGGCTTCGCGATCTTGCGTATACCGACGCCATGCCCAGCGATGTGATCGAACAAGCTCAAGTCTGCGCATCCGCGGTGGATGCAGGGCTAGCGGCCGCGATGACGCCGATTATCGAGGCGGTCGCCGAACTTGAGGCCGAGGATCCCGAGTTCACGCTGGAGCACGTCATGTCAGAGCTGGCACTCGGCGGCATTGGCTTAGCTCCGACCGCAGGTGGCGGCGTCAAGGTCGCCTCTCTGCACCGGACCAAGGGCCTTCAATGGCCACACGTGTACATCGTCGGGCTCGAGCAAGGAACGCTCCCTGACTACCGCACTGAAACCGAGGCGGCCCTTAGCGAGGAGCGCCGTGCGTGCTTTGTCGGCGTCTGCCGCGCCGAGACTCATCTCACCCTCACTCGGTTCGAGCAGTACCGAAGCTTCAGTAAACCTCCTTCGATCTTCCTCGAAGAGATGGGGATCGACCCTTACGACTGACGCGGCGAGGCTTGGGACAGTTGCTGAGTTCGCGTGGGTCCGACCACCGCGGCCAATGGAGTTCGCCGATGGCACCTGCACGGCTCGACTCCCACTCGGCAGCCTCGATACGCCAGGTGAGGTCGATCCCTGCCTCCGCCGGGGGTGAGACGACATCCCGGCACAGCGCGCAGTGGTGCGGGCTCGCTTCTCGCGATCCAATCCGCGAGCTGGGCTCTACGGGTTCGGGCATCAGGACCCTGGGCGGGGTTGGTTCGCGCGGACATGCCGCCACCCCGCGCGGACGCGTGCCAAACTCGACGGCTGTCTGCACGGTCCACCCCGCCGGGGCCGAGTCAGTCGAACCCCGGCGGCTCGCGACGGTCCACGGGGACCGTGCCCGCCGCTAGTCACGACGCAAGGAAGGACTCCTCCGGACACTGGACTCTGGCGAGAAGCCAAGCGAACTGGAAGGCTGCGTTCAGATGTCCGCGGTACCAGTCCCACTCCGGCCCGTCCGGCGCATCGTCAACGAGGGCGGCGATCGCGTCCAGGCCGAGCTGAAGAGCCGTGGCGTCGTGCCGAGTTGCCCCCTCGACGACCGCCGCCGATAGCAAGAAGAACTGCTTCGAGCGAGGAACAACGCCCTCCGCCACGTCTGCGCCAATCCGCGCCGCGGACAGGACCACGCGCTCAGCGGCTGAGGACGGGTGCGGGACTCCCATATCGAGGGGAAGCCCGGGCGAGCGGTCCTCGCCCCCTCGAGCGCGGCGCCAAGTGTGAGCCGGGTTCGTTAGTGGTCGTCCCCGAGGAGCTCGTCGGCAGCCTCGGCGCCACTGGAGGTTTCGGCGGCGCCGTTCTCCTCGCCGCGAAGCTCAGCCGCGACGGCCTCGAACTGCGCGAGTGCCGAGGAGAGATGCTCGACGATCTCCTCCGCGATCACCTCAGGTGCCGGCAAGCTGTCGGCGTCGGTCAAGGATTCGTCCTTGACCTCGGCCCAGATGTCCAGGTTGAAGCCGTCGCGCGCGGAGAGCTCGTCATAGCTCCAGCGCTTGAACTGCTCGCATTCGTCGCGGGCGCTGAGGGGCTCGCCGGGCTTGTACGCCTGGACGAACGGCTCAAGGTCGGCGCGCATCATCTGCCTGGTCTTCAGCGTGAAGTGCTGGTTCGTGCGGAAGTCGAAGACCCAGAGCTCTCTTGTGGCCGGCTCAGCCGACGCCGCCTTGCGCTCGAAGAAGATCACGTTCGCCTTCACACCCTGCGCGTAGAAGATCCCGGTCGGCAGTCGCAGCAGCGTGTGGACCTCGCAGTCCTCGAGCAGGCGCCGCCGGATCGTCTCGCCGGCCCCGCCCTCGAAGAGCACGTTGTCGGGGACGACCATCGCGGCGCGGCCGCCGATCCGCAGCATCGAGCGGATGTGCTGCACGAAGTTGAGCTGCTTGTTTGCGGTGGTCGCCCAGAAGTCCTGGCGGGCGACCGTCTGCGCCTCGCGGCTCGCGCTCCCGTCCTCGCCCGCGATCGTCACGGACGACTTGCGTCCGAACGGCGGATTGGCGAGGACGAGATCCACCTTCTCGGTCGGCTCGGCGATCAGCGAATCGCGGACCTCGATGGGCGGTGTGGCGTCGGGTGTCGTTCCACCGATCCCGTGTAGGAAGAGGTTCATCGCGCACAGGCGCGCGGTGTTGTCGACGATCTCAATCCCCGAGAAGGTCTCCTCGCGAAGTGCCCGCTTCTCGTCGCGGTCGAGGTCGTAGTGCTCGGAGATGTACTCGTGGGCGGCGAGGAGGAAGCCGCCGGTCCCGCAGGCGGGGTCGGCGATCCGCTCTCCGGGCCTCGGCTGCGCGCAGTCGACCATCGCCCGGATCAGCGCCCGCGGCGTGAAGTACTGGCCGGCGCCGGTCTTGACGTCGGCCGCGTTCTTTTCCAAGAGGCCCTCGTAAGCGTCGCCCTTGACGTCGGCATCGACGCCCATCCACGTCTCGCCGTCGATCAGGTCGACGACGAGGCGCTTGAGCTTGGCCGGATCCTGGATCCGGTTCTGGGCCTTGCGGAAGATGAGGCCGAGAAGCCCCGGCTGCTTGCCGAGCTCGCCCAGCAGGATCGTGTAGTGAGCTTCGAGCGCCGGCCCATCCTTCTCGAGAAGGGACGGCCAGTCGTAGCCGGCCGGGATCTTCGACTCCTCGTTCCACGGCGCTTGCGTGCGCTCGTGGGCCATCTTCAGGAACAGCAGATAGGTGAGCTGCTCAACGTAGTCGCCGTAGGAGAGCCCGTCGTCGCGAAGCAGGCTGCAGTAGTTCCAGAGCTTGGAGACGAGCTGGCTCGAGTGGTCCGCTTTCCCGACCATCATGCTGCTCCCCCAACCGAGCTTGCCTCGGCCGCTCGCTTGAGAAGACTGGACGCCGGCTCCTCCTCCGGGTTCCGAGGGACAAGCCGCCCGATGAAGGCACTGCGAAGAATCGCCCGACGCAGCTCACCTTCGAGACTCGCGGAGTTCTCCATGTCTCCCTCAGCCTGCTTGAGCGCGGTCCCCTCGGCGTCGACGCGTGCAACGATCCGTCGTTGCTCCTCGATGTCCGGGAGTGGCACCGGCAGGGCCCTGATGGCCTCTTGGGAGATCTTGGGCATAGTGCCCGCGATCCCCTGTGCCGCCCGCTGGAAGTAACGCCGGGCGGCCCGCTCTTTCAAGACGAGGGCCACAAACTCCGGAAGAGCGGCGTCTGTCACGCGGGCGCGGATCAACAGGTCCGGGAAGATCGCCCAATCTGGCTCGCCCTTGTATAGCGCGGCAGTTCCGACAAGCTCTGCAGTGTTCGATCGCTCGACGAAGATGTCCCCCGGCTGGATCCAGAGGTCTTTCACGCGCGCTGGCTCTGCGTCCGCAAGCTTGGTGTTGGAGTCCGTGAACTCGCCTCGGGTGACGGCGGTCAGGGTCAGCGTTCTGATGCCCGACCCGTTCTTCGCCGTCTTGGCCGAATGCCCGTTGCGCAAGGGCTCCCGAAGGAGCTCCCCGAACCCAACCGTCGGCCACGGGCCTTGGAGTGCCGCCGTGTATGACGCTTCTCGCTGAGAGATCACCCGGTCACGTGCGTGAGTGAGAGACTCGACACCCCGGTCAAGTTGCACGAAGAGGCCCTCGAGCGCTTCGACGATCCGGTCCTGCTCGCCGAGGGGCGGTGTCGGAATGCGCAAACTCTTGAGCTTCCTCAGGTTAAGGCGCGGTCGCCCGATTCCGGAAATCAGGGCGGCGGCCTGGCGGCGGACAATGGACGAGTTGAGGGCGGCGGCGAGGAACTCCGGGCGGATATGCGGTCCGACGCGGATCCGGTGGCAGTCAGCCTTGACGATCGCTGGACCGAGACCGCGCGGGACGACACATGCTCTCGGCAGCTCGTCGCCGAGCGACGCTACGACGACGTCTCCGGCTAGAGCCTCATGAGCTCGCAGTCGCTCGTAATGCTCCGTGGAGATGTGAGCCTCAGCGTCGAGGAACTCCCAATGCCCGATGTTCTGGAGTCGAATGACCCGCGGTCCAGCGTCTGTGTAGTGGGATGTCTTTAGATTCGATCCAAACGGCCCATCGGTGATTGCCCGGAGCTCGTCGGACGCCAGCTCTGCGACGGTGCGCCACTCCCAGGGATCGAGACCCGTCACGCCGCCGCCAGCTCCTGGTTCAACTCCACGAGCAGCTCGTCGAGCGCATCCCCGAAGGCTTCGTGCGCCCCGAGCAGCCCGCCCTCCTGCGCGAAAGGCTCGAAGTCGAAATCGTCGCGCTCCAGCGTCATCGAGGTCGCGATGTGCTCGGCCATCCAGCGCAGCCACCGAAGCTGCTCCTCGGTGAACTCGCTCCCGGCCGATTGCTGCTCGGTGAGCCAGATGTCAAAGCGAAGCATCACCACCTCCTTGCGTGGGAGCAACTCGTCATCGTGGTGCATAGCGAAGCGGATCAGCTGGACGAGATCGGTCAGCGTGCTGCGCATCCCGGCGCCCTTGACCTTGTCCGAGTCGAGCGCCTCGTAGGCGGCCCAGAGCTTCTCGGCGGTCAGATCATGGGGAGGCTTGCCGATGCCCTCCGCGAACTGCTTGAGGTCGTCGTAGCTGGGGCGCAGGCGGTACGGCCGTTCGTAGTAGGCCTGGAGCGCGAGGTACTCGTCGTGGTTGCTCGCTTGACGAACTCCTCGAAGTCCTTCACCGCATCACGCGCCTGGCCGGCATCCGTCCATCCGGCGAAGATCAGCTCGTCGGCGGTTGTCATGTCGATCAGCTGGGACGATTGCTCGCGCAGGGAGAGCATCCGCTGACGAACCTCGGCCTTCATGAGCGGCCTGACGGCGTCAGCCGAGGACCTTGTCCCTGGCCTCGTTCAGCTCGTCCTCGCTGGGCTCGTATGTCTCGTCGGCCGCGGCACCGGCGGTCTCCGCTGCTGCATAGGCCCACCAATCGGGGTCGGCGGCCGTGATCAGGGCCTCCGCTACCTGGTCCATTCCCTGCCCGCCGGCGACCTCTGCGAATTCCTGACGTCGCCTCTCGTCGAGGTTCTTATGGAGGCGCGCGAGTCGAGCGCCGATTGTGGAGACGATCTCCTCGCTCTTGATCCCCATCGCGACGTCCTGGAGCAAGCGATCGAGGGCGACGCCGGGCTTTCGCTCCAGCGGACGTGTGTCTATCCAGGCCTTGGCTTCGTCGGTGAGTCCCACGCAGTCGACGATCACGAAGCGGTCCTTCGACTTCGCTCCCTCGGTGACGGACTGCAGGTCGGTCGGGTCGATGGTTCGCACTCCGCGTCCCTTCATCTGCTCGAAGAGCGTTCGCGAGCCGACCATCCGCATGAAGACCAGGCATTCGAGCGGTCGGATGTCCGTTCCAGTCGCGATCTGATCGACGGAGACGGCGATCCGGAACTTGGGATCGGTGCGGAAGTCCTGGATGTGTTGGTCGGAGTCGCCCTCGCTCCTGTAGGTGATCTTGCGGGCGAAGTCGGAACCGCGGTTGAACTCTTCGCGGATGATCCGCAGCACGTCCTCGGCGTGGTTGTCGGTCTTGCAGAAGAAGACCGTCTTCGGGATCTCAGGCCGGCCCGGGAAGATCTCGGTGAGCACCCGTTCCTTGAACTCCCGGACGACGGTCCTGATCTGATCCGGGTTGACCACGGCTCGATCGAGGGTTGCCTTCTCGTAGGTGACCTCGTCCTCGAGCTGCTCACGCTGACGCCGGCGCGTGCCCAGGTCGCGAACATCTACCCAGGAGCCCGCGGCGATCTCCCCGCCCCCCTCGGAGACCTCGGTCTTGATGCGGTAGGTGGTGTAGGGAACGTTGACGCCATCGGCCACCGCTTGCTCGTGCTTGTACTCGGTGACTACGTTCTGGTCGAAGTAGATGCGGGTCGTGTGCTCGGCTGTGGCGGTCAGCCCGGCTAGCGACATGTCGAAGTAGTCGAGCACCTGCCCCCAGCGCCCGTAGATCGAGCGGTGGCACTCGTCGACGAAGGCGGTATCGAAGGTCTCGATTGGGACCTGCGGTCGGTAAACGACCGGCAGCACTTCATCGGCCTTCTCGGGCTCGATCTCGAAGGTTGAGCGCTCCTCGGCCTCGGGGTCGAACTCCTCATCCGACTTGGCCGCGGAGGATCGCGTAGAGGCGCTGGATGGTTGTGATCACGACCTTGGCGGCCGGGTCGATGCGGTTGGAGCGCAGAACCTGGACGTTGTAGAGCTCGGTGAACTTGCGTCGGTCGTCGGGGGTGACGTAGTTGGCGAACTCGGTGTGGGCCTGGCGGCCGAGGTTGATGCGGTCGACAAGAAACAGGATCCGTTCGGCACCGGCGTAGCGCAGGAGCCGGTAGGCCTCGGCGACAGCCACGTAGGTCTTTCCCGAGCCCATCGTCATGTTGACCAGCGCCTTCGGCTTTGCATTCCGAAGCGACTCCTCAAGGCCGTCGATCGCTCTGATCTGGACCTCGCGTAGGCCATCGGGATCGAGGGCGGGCATGCGACGAAGGCGAGCGAGGAGCGAGAATTCCTCTTCGGCCCAGGCGATCAGGGTCTCGGGACAGATGGAAGTGGAAGACGTCACGGGGGCGGGCGATCGCATCGCGGAGGTTCGTGAAGAGGGTCTCGGCTCCGGTCGACTGGTAGTGGAAGGCCAGCGGCAGCGGCTCCCAATGCGGGATCGGGCGCTCCTTCACCAGCTCGCTGAACCCTCGGTGTAGCGCTCGGTCTGCCACTCGACGCCACGGAGCGTGTCGCCCTGCTTCTTGGCCTCGATCGTCCCGAGCGCCTTCCCGTCACCGAACAACAGGTAGTCGACGGGCCCGGTCTTGGTCGGGACTTCGCGTACGGCTATGCCGGGCCCGGCTGTCAGCTCGATGGCGCGGTAGTCCTGGACGATCCACCCCGCCTCGACGAGCATCCGATCGATCTCGATCCTCGCCCGCTGCTCCGGATGCAGGCGCTCCTCCACGGACGTCAAGGTAGTGGACCTCCTGAGGAAATCCGGGCCGCGTTACCCATGCGATTGCGCCGAGCTGAGAAGCCCGTCCGTGTACGCGATGCAGAGCGCTTCGACGCGCGCCTCGGGCATGCCAACGCGCAACGCTCGCGCCGCCATCTGGATGCCCGGGCGACCTCGTCGTCCGAACAGCTCTTCGATGTAGGCGAGCGCGTCGACTGACGGCGGTCCGGCGATCGGGTGCCGGCTCAGCATCACGAACGTCACCCCGACCTCTGCTGCCGTCGTCGTCTGCATGAGTCGGACGACATCAGCCGCGTCCTTGTCGTCGAGCCGACCGGGTCGGTCACTCGCACGATCATGCAATTTGTGCGCCTTAGCCACGAGAAGGGCCGCGGGACCAGCGACCTCAGCGTCCACCGAGCGCCCGTCGGCGGGATTGAGGGCCGAAATCGTCATCGGCGAGTGATCCACGAGGGCGGCCTCGAGCCCGACCGCCCGGCGAGCGGCGCGCTTGCCGTGTGGGCCAAGCCGCGCACCGCGACGTCCGCCGCCTGTTGCCGCCCCCTCCGGGACGATGAGATCGACGGGCACGTCCATTTCCTTCCCTCCGACCGAGGCGGACACAACCCAGACCCCAGGCTCCACGTGGCCATCGACCAGCGATAGATGAAAGCCAGCTCCGCTCATGGCAGCCTCGAGCTCTGGGTCCCCCCTAAGCAACCCCGGGTCAAGCGCGAGGTCGGCATCGGTCGTGTAAGGGGCAACGGCAAGGTCGGCATCGCCAGTGTTCAGGTACACGGCCTGAGCGCCGGCGACGATGAAGGCAGCACCATGCGGGGCCAGCGCGGTCAACGCGTCAAGAAGGACCCTCCGGGCCTCCACGTATTCGGGATCCACGCGCGCTGCCGCCTCCGACGACCCGGAGCGATCGTTCATGCGGCGCTCGGGGCCGGAACGGCATCGGCGAGCGAGCCAAGCCGCCAGCGAGATTCGTCCTGTGCCATCCACTCCAGCACGGCCTCCCCCTCGGCCGGCATGCGACCTGTGCCGGTAAGGCAGTCGACCACTGCCTGCGACGGTGCTACGTAGCGGACGCCGTCATCCATGGACGTCCGCTCCCAGACGACGGAATCGAAGGGTCGCAGCAGTGCGACGTTCGCACCGTCGTCCGCCGGCATGAGGCCAAGCGCCTTCGCCACGGACGGCACTGTCTCGCAGTAAACGACGAGTAGCGCTGGGGCTGCTACCGGCGCCAGGCGCGCGGCAGCGAACGATCCCGTCACGGCAGAGCGCTCCGTTGCAGACAACGCCCCGAGGCGTGATCTGGCGTTTGATATCCCCTCCGGAGCGATGAACGTTTGCGCCTCGTTCGTCCTCAGGACGTCGTAGGACTCCGCCCATCGCCGCAGCAAGGCAGGGACGTCAACTGACTCGACCGGCCCGCGACGGGGGCGCTCGATCAACGCTTCACGGTCGAGCGCATCGAGGAGGCGCGACACGTAGCCCGGCGTGAGCTGCGCTGCCTCAGCGAGTTCACGGACGCCATAAGGAGGCCGCACATCTGCAAGGAGTCGCACGAGTCGAGCCGCCTTGTTCCCGGTGACGCGGGCACGTCCGGCGGGCGTAGGTGCGGGATTTCGTTCTGCTCCTGAGGAGCTGATGTAGACGGTGGGGTTGGCCAGCTCGATGCGGGCGTTACCGGTCAGATCGATGAAATTGATGTCGTCCGCCGTAAGCAGCTCCTGCGTTCGCTTGCTCAACCAGGGCGCGACAACCAGGACGGGGATGTTGCCTGCCAGCTCGCGAACTGTGCGCATGGCGCCGGGCACCAGGCGCTCGACGTCCCGTGGCTCGAGTGCGCTCTTTGCCTCGACCGCGAAGGTCGTGATTGTGCCGTTCGCGGCCTTCATCGTGATTACGGCATCGAGCCGCCTTTGCCGCGCCTGATCGCCGACGGCTACCTCCCGATCTGAGCGTTCAACAGTCCAGCCAGCCGGCAAGCGGCTCTGCAACCAAGCAACGGCCGCATCGACCATCTCGATTTCTCTCGGAGCGGTGTTTACGGTCATCGGCAAATGAGGATATCAGGGAAGTGTTGCGTAAATCGCTGACTTTACGTTCACCGTAAACCTTGCAATAGCGGAAACGCAAGCCTAACCGCTCACCTGTCGGCGGATATGTAGAACGCCTCGACCCCGTACATGCGGCGGACCGTGGCGGTGATCTCTTCCGGCTCCGCCCGCTCACGCAGAAGCCTGCGGAGCGTGCCGATGAGCCTTCGCTGCCGACTCAGCGAGAGAGTGCCGCGGCCGCTGCCCGGCACGATCCCGGCGTCCCACTCAACGCGATGACCGCAGCTCCAGCACGACCGCGTGAAGAGACCATCCAGTACAGATGGGTCGGCGACGATTCGCGCCGCCGCGGTCTCCAGCGAGATGCTCGTATCCCACTGGCCCATGTCACGGCCGCAGCGCTCGCAGACCATGTCGGTTTCGCGCATGTACCCGGGGCCGGTGATCGCCACGGCAATCGCCGACTCAGCGAGACTTGATGCCCGTTCGCGCCTCGGGCACGGCGAAGTAGGTGCCCTGCCGCAATCGGCGGGCGGTGTCCGAGAGCTCTTCCTGGACGCGCTCGAGCGCCTCGACCAGGTGCTCGTCGGCGTCGAGCTTGCGAAGGGCGGCTGCGGCGCGCTCGGTTCGCGCCCGCGTCTTCTCGAGCGACAGCTCGACGAGCGCGATCTGCTCGAAGGCCTGCTCGCTGAGGTCCGCTTCCATCACTGCCCGAGGCTACGAACTGCCGCGGACGAACGGCCGAAGCCGTGCAGAAACGAAAACCATTTGGCGCCAGATTTGGCGCGAGCGCCGTTTTGAACGAAGAAAACGGCTTGCGCAAGCCGTTTCTGAGGCACCGCTACCGGGATTCGAACCCGGGTTTCCGGACTGAGAATCCGGCGTCCTAGTCCCCTAGACGATAGCGGCAGGTAGGCGGGCGAGGATAGCAACGGGACCCCATTTCGCCGCTTGAAATCGGGGGGTTTCGAGGTGCGGCTGGAGGGAGTCGAACCCCCACGTCCTTGCGGACACGGCGACCTGAACGCCGCGCGTCTACCAGTTCCGCCACAGCCGCGTGCGGGCCTCAAATCTAGCGGCTGACGGCTCCCCCACCCGAGTTCGCCGTGGCGTTCGGCACAATTAAGGTCTGCCCGGTAAACCAACCAGGAGGGTTGCAGGATGAGAGTCGGGCTCGTTCTCGGCGCCGGAGGAGTTCAGGGGGGTGCCTGGCTCACCGGTGCGCTCGACGCGCTCGCCGAGGAGACCGGCTGGGACCCCGCCACCGCGGACTACGTCGTCGGGACCTCCGCGGGCTCGATGATCGGCGCGCTCTGCGCCTCCGGCATCCCGCCCTGGTTCATGGTCGCCCACTCTCGCGGCGAGACGTTCGAGGGCGTCCATGACGCGCGCGGCCGCGAGGCCTCCGAGGCCGATCGCGCCGCCGGTGCCGGGTTTCGCCTCGAGCGCACCTGGCCTCCGATCGGTCCGGGGTCGTGGCGCCTCGCCCTTCGCACGCTGACGCAGCCTCACCGGTACACGCCCGCGACGGTCGCAACGGGATGGCTCCCGCGTGGGATCTTCTCCGTGGAGGGCCTCAAGGACACGATCAGCGCCGTCGTTCCCAGCGGCTGGAGCCCCCACCCGAACCTCTGGATCGTCGCCTGCGACTACTCGACCGGGCGCCGCGTCGCGTTCGGTCGCGAGGGTTCACCCGAGGCCGACCTCGCCGACGCCGTCGCCGCCTCGTGCGCGATCCCCGGGCTCTACCACCCGGTCACCATCGCCGGGCACCGATATGTGGACGGCGGCATCTACTCCGCCTCCAACGCCGACATCCTGCGCAACGAGGAGCTGGACCTCGTCATCTGCCTCAACCCGACCTCCACCCTCCACCCCATCCGCGCCGTCAACCCGCGCGACGCGTTCAACATCGTCTTCCAGCGCGCCTCCGGCCGCCGCCTCGGCAGCGAGGCGAAGAAGCTCCGGGCGGCCGGCACCGAGGTCGCGCTCATCCAACCGCTTCACGAGGACCTGCAGGCGATGGGGCCGAACCTGATGCGGACCGGAAACCGCAACCAGGTGATCGAGGTCGCGCGCGAGACCGTCGCCCGGCAGCTCGCCGAGCCGCAGATACGCAACCTCCTCGCCGAACTTCCCGAGGGCCGGCCCGAGCGGGTCCGCCGGCCCGCCGGGTCCTCGTCCGAGTGGCCGCCGCTCCCCGAGCTGCAGCGCCGGCGCGCGGCGTAGCGCCTAGAGCTCGAAGCGCTCTCCGGTCAGCTCCTCGCTCAGGTCCCACAGCCGCCGCCGCGCGCCCGCGTCGTAGGCCTGAGCCTCCGCCGTCCCCTCCTCCAGCTGGTCGTAGTAGGTCCCGCTGACCCCGTCGAGCGCCGGATCCTCGACCAGCCGCGAGAGCGACTCAACCCCCTCAGCCACCTCGCTGCGGCCCGGCCGACCCAGCCCCTCGCGCAGCATCTTGGTGTCCATGAACGTGGCCGGATGCAGCGCGTTCACGGTCACCCCCTCCGCACCCGCAGCGCGCAGCCGGTCCGCCAGCTCGATCGTGAACATGATCTGCGCCAGCTTGCTCTGGACGTAGGCGCGGAATCCCTCGTAGTCCCGCTCGGCCATCGGATCGTCGAAGTCGACCGGGGCCTGGCCGATCGAGGCCACGTTCACGATTCGCGCGGGCGCCGACTCGCGGAGGAGCGGCATCAGCTCGGCGGTGAGCAGGAAGTGCGACAGGTAGTTGACCGCGAAGGTCAGCTCGAACCCGTCGCGGCTCTCACGCCGGCCGCCCATGACGACGACACCCGCGTTGTTGACCAGGGCATCGAGCCGGCCGACGCGCTGCTCGACGTCGCGCGCCAGGCGCCGCGTCTGCTCCAGCGAGCTCAGGTCCGCGAGCACGCCGCGGACCCGCGCTCCCCGATCGGCGCCCATCTTCGCCAGTGCGCGCTCGAGCTTCTGCTCCGAGCGCCCGTGCACGAGCACGTCGGCCCCGCATCGGGCGAACCGCTCGGCGGTGGCCTCACCGAGCCCGTCGGTGGACCCCGTGACCAGGATCGTCTGCTCGTCGAGCGGCCGCACGCCGCGTTCAGCTCTTCGTCACCTTGCAGGCGGTCCCTTCAACTCCCCGCCACCCAGCGACTTCAGCCCGGCGCCGATCGTCGAGCCGATGTTCCGGGATCGCACGGTGAGCCCGAGGACCTCACCGAGCACCTCGTCGATCCGGTAACCGGGCAGGTCGTTCATGGTCGTGATCAGCATCTAATTGATCCTTTCAGGGCATCTCGCGCCCGAGCCAGCCCTCATAGAAGCCTTCGATGTCGGGCAGGAACTCGTGGAGCACCGGGTAACCGGGCGGCACGGCCTCGACCTCGAGCTGGCGGGCGCACGACGGACAGTAGAACTCGCGCAGCTCCGACCAGTCGGTGTCGGGCCCGGCGAAACCCGGATAGATCTCGCCCATCGTCTCCGGGTCGTCGCGCACGAAGACGAGCGCCTCCATCCTCCAGTTCCGGTTCGGCGGGCAGAAGTCGTGGCCGCAGTCGCAACGAACGACCAAACCCCCGTCCGAGTCACGAACTGCGTTCAGCCCCTCTCCCATCGGCAGCACGATCTCCTCGTCGTACGGGACCCGCTCCTGAAGGACGGCGAGCCACTTGAAGAACCGGTCCGGGTCCTTGTAGCCGGACTGGATGTCCTTGACCTCTCGCCGGGTGAGCTTCTCGTCGAGCATCGCGCCGAGCGTCTCCCGGTCGAGCGTGCTGCCCGCGGCACGCGGCATCTCCACCGCGTCCACCTTCGAGGCGGCGAGGTAGGCGTCGGCTGACTCCTCCGGGCTGATCTTGCCGGGCTTCTCGATGACCTCGGCGGGCACCGTGGGGGTGGCGATCGCGAAGGTGAAGTCCTCGGGCAGGTCCCAGAAGCCACGGAACTCGGCGGCGAACCGCTCCGAGAGCTTCATCGACTCGGCGTAGCCGACCTTCACGGCGTCGATGAAGTCGCCGGCGAGCACGCGCTCCCGCTCGGAGGCCCACCACTCGCGCGCGGGCCGGCCGCGCTCGAGACGCCTGCGCCGGTAGGCGTCACGGTCCGAGACGCCGTAGATCGACTCGGCGAAGCGCGGCAGCAGGTGCCCCTCCTCGACGTCGCGCTCGACCTGATCGACCCGGCGCAGCAGCGGATCGCCGAGCCCTGGCGCGCCCTTCATGACCGACAGGTAGAGATCGCCCTCGGCGAACGGCTCGAGCGTCGTGAAGTTGTCCTGCTTGTAGGTGCGCTCGCCCTGGATCTCCATCAGCGCCGGGTCGTCGAAGCTCCCGTCGCAGAGCGGGTACGCCTCACCGCGCTGAGCGCGCTCGATGAGGTCCGCCCCCTTGATGTTGTGCACGTACGACGCCGACCCGGGGTAGCCGCCGAATAGCCCGGAGGCCAGGATCCGCGTCGAGCCGAGGTTCTGGAGCTCCCAGAAGCTCGTCCCGTGAACCACGAGCAGCGACTCGAAGCTGGAGCCGCCCCGGTGGCGCCCCGGCCCGCCCGTGTTCGCCTTGATCCGCCGCGAGAGGTAGGTCATCGGGCAGATCAGCTCCCACATCTCGACGTCGCCGGCGTCGCCCTCCGGATTGAACATCGCCGCACACGTGTCGGTCCCGTCGAGCACGTACTTGCCCCCCATGCCCTGGGCGGCGATCTCGAAGTTCATGATCGCCGAGGAATTCCCGTACTGGTCGATGCCGCCGCCCTGGATCACGTTGCCCGACGTCGAGTAGGGAGCGATCACCTCCTCGATGAACCCGCGCGCCTGGAGCGCCCGCGAGAGGGTGCGCGGAAAGCCCGTGAACGCCGGCTGCAGGAAGGCCCACGCGATCCCGGTCGAGCCCTCCGCGTCCCCGAGGTTGGCGATCGTCCCCTCGGGGAAGTTCGTCTCGATCGCCAGGTAGGCGCCGTCGTTGACCTTGTCGTTGCAGATCAGCGTCTGCGTGAACTGCACCCAGATCGCACCCTGCATCCCAGAGGGCGTGCAGTTCATCGAGTGCCATCCCCATGACGAGGCGCCGTCCATGTCGAGCGCGTAGTCGCCGTCGCCTCCAATCCGCACCTCGAACGGGGCGTGCATCAGGAAGTCGCGGCGGGCTCGCGCCGGCAGCTGCTGCTTGTCGGCGAAGGTGACGTCGAAGCCGGTCGCGGAGCGGTAGCGCCCCGGGACCGTCATCTCGCGAATGCGCGACTTGAACGAGCGCCGGCCCTCCTCGATCACCTCGCGCGAGAACTGCTTGAAGCGGTCGACCCCCTCCTCGAGGACCACCCGCTCGACCGCCTCCCGGACCATGTGGCAGCCGGCCAGCCGGGTGCGCTCGTCAAGGAGGTAGTACATCGGCGCTCGGGTCTGCTTCTGGCAGCGCAGCAGGTGCCACTTGGCGAGCTCGTCGTGCTCGCCGATCTTCATGCACGGGAGGTCGATCCCGTCGTCGAGGCGGTTCGTCGGGCCCACCGGCACCCCGCCGGGCGTCGACGCGCCGATGTCGAGCACGTGGGTGACGCCGCCCGCCCAGGCGACCAGCTCGTCTCCGAAGAAGATCGGCACGAACGTCTGGACGTCGGCGTTGTGGACGTCGCCGATCGTCGGATCGTCGTTGGCGAAGATGTCGCCCGGCCGGATTCCGGGGTTGTCCTCCCAGCCGTGGCGGACCATGAACTTGATCGCGTCCGACATCGTGTGGACGTGGACGATGATCCCGGTCGATAGCGCGATCGAGTCCCCCTCCGGCGTGTAGAGGGCAAAGCAGAGCTCCCCCAGCTCGCGCACGATCGGCGAGGCGGAGATGTTGAGGGCCGTCTCGCGTGCCGAGACGAGTCCGCCGCGGAGGCGGGCGAAGAGCTTCTCGTAGCCGATCGGGTCGGAGTCCTTCATCTCCAGCTCGCCGGTCAGCCCGGAGTAGGACCCGGTCTCCGCGAACACCCGCTCCGACGCCGCGAGCATCTCGTCGAGCCGCCGCCCGTCCCAGCCGATCGGCTGCGAGGAGCGCGGCTCGAGCTCCCGTGTCGCATCGACGATCGCGATGGACCGACTCTAACGGGTCGATTCAGGTGCGACTCTTGCCCTGGCGCAGCAGCTCGAGCGCCTGGGCCACGCGCCGCTCACGGGTGTCCTCGCGCTTGGCCTCCGCGATCCATCGCGCGTACTCCCCGCGATGCGTGTAGGAGAGTCGATCGAACCCGGCGCGCGCCTTCGCGTCCTCAGCGAGCGCGCCCGCGAGCGCTTCGGGGACGTCGACCGTTCGAGGCGCGCGGTCGAGCTCCAGCTTCACGTCCACCGTATCGCCGACACCCACATGCGCCCCCTCGCGTACCGCGCGATTCAGGCCGAGCAGGAACTCCCCACGCGACGACGGGAAAGCGCTTGGCGCCCTCTCCAACCGCCGCCACCTGCTCGTCGTCGAGCACCACCGCGGCGCACTCCCTTGCCGAGCTCAGGTGCGATGCTGGCGCCGATGAGCCTTCGCCTCGCGATCGCAACCGGGCTGGCCTGGCTGGTCGCCACTCCCGCCGCCGGGGCCGCGGTGCGGGTTGACCGCGACAAGGTCATCGTCACGGCGCGAGGTGGTGCGCGCGCGGTGATCGACCGCTCGCCGATGCGCCTCCGATTCGAGGACGCACACGGGCACACGGTCCTCGCGGAAGCACGAGCCGGTCGCGACACGTTGGTCGAGCCGCCATACGCCCAGAACGAGTTCGGGCAGATCGGCCCCGCCGCGCCGACGCTCTACGCGCCGCTCGGCTTCGTGGTCGGCGCCCACCGCATCGTTCAGACGCCGGCGGGCCAGTGGGTCGGAACGCTCCAGTCCGTGGTCCAGGGTGGGATCGCGTATTCGGCCCGTAGGGTCACATCGGCCAGGCCCGCCGGCGGGGGAGTGCGACTCGTCGTGGAGACGAGCGATCCATCGGGCCGGCAGCTATCAGTACGGGTGACGCCCTCCCGCCACCGGACCCTGCGAGTGACCGCCCGCCCCACGCCCGACACCGGCGTGGCGACGATGGCCGACAGCTTCTCCTCGTCCCCCGGCGAGGCCTTCCACGGCTTCGGGGGCCGTCACGACGCGATCGACCAGCGTGGCCATGAGTTCTACAACTGGCTCCAGCAGGAGAACGTGAGCTCCGGGAGCGCCGACGGGATCACGCGCGTCACCGACCCGAGCGACACGTTCATGTTTCCCAACGGCTCCTCGGCTGCCTATTACGTGCAGTCCTCGTTTGTCTCGTCTGACGGCTACGGATTCCTGCTGAACCGCGACGAGATCTCCCAATGGCGGCTCGACTCCGATCGCGCGGACGCGTGGCAGGTGGAGAACGCGGCACCGGCGATCGACTACGTCGTCGCGCCCGGCGGCCCGCGGAATACGGTCCGGCGGCTGACGGCGATCACGGGTCGCCAGCCCGCACCCCCTCGCTGGGCCGTGGGGCCGATCCTCGATCGGCTGGTGAGATTCCCGAGCGATCCCCCAGACTCCTACGCGCGAGAGGTCGCAGGCGACCTGCGCGACATCGCCCGCCACCACGTGCGCCTCGCGGCCTACCGCATCGAGGGTTGGCAGTTCCTGCCGCACAAGGTGCTCAAACGGTTCATCGCGCGCCTCGAGCGGATGCACATCCACCCGATGCTCTACTTCCGCGCCTTCGTCGGCCAGGACGAGATCGGCACGGACGACCCCAAGGCCTACGACACGGCGCTGGACCGAGGCTACGTGGCCACCCACGCGAACGGCCGCCCCTATGTGTTCACCTCCAACTTCAACGCCAACGCGGCGCAGATCGACTTCACCAATCCTGCGGCGGTGCGCTGGTGGAAGGGCCGGATCCGCCGGGCGCTTGACCTCGGCGCCGACGGCTTCATGCAGGACTTCGGCGAGCAGGTGCTCGCCGGCATGCGCTTCCACGACGGCAGCACCGGGCGCACGATGCACAACCGGCTTCCGGTCCTCTTCCACCGCGCGACGCGGGAGGTCGTCAGCCGCTACCAGCGCGAGCATCCCGGCCGGCGGCTCTTCTTCTACACCCGCTCGGGTTACACCGGGACCCCGGGCTCGGCCGCATCCGAGGGCGGCAACTTCCCAGGCGACGAGACCACCGACTGGACGCGCTCGTCGGGGCTCGCGTCGCAGACACCCGACATGCTGAACCGGGCGATCGGCGGCGCCTACGGCTTCACGACCGACATCGGCGGCTTCTTCGACGTCGGGCCCTACGAGCCGACAACGAAGGAGCTCTTCATCCGCTGGGCCGAATGGGCCGCCCTCTCACCCTTCTTCCGTATCCACGGCTCGGTGAAGGCGGGCACCCACACCCCGTGGTCGTACGACGCCCAGACACTGCACATCTACAAGCGGCTCAGCCGGCTTCACCTGCGTGCGCGCCCACTGATCCTGCGCCTCTGGCGCCGGGCCGACCGCACCGGGGTTCCGATCACCCGGCCGCTGTGGCTGGCCCATCCCCACGATCGGGCAGCGGCGAAGCAGGATCAGGAGTGGCTGCTCGGGCGAAACGTGCTCGTGGCCCCGGTCGTCACCAGGGGGGCAACCTCGCGCCGGGTCTACTTCCCGCCCGGCTGCTGGGAGAGCCCAGCGTCGTCGGGTCGCATCCGCGGACCCGCCTCGAAGACGGTCGACGCCCGTCTGCAGCGGCTGCCGTACTTCTTCCGCTGCGATACGCGCCCGTTCATGATCGGTTCAGCCGGGACTTGAAAGCCGCGAGGATCATGCGCGAAAAGCGCTCGCGGCGAATGTGTCCTTTCCTGCGGCAACCGTGGTCTTCCGTCCGACCCGCCGCATATCTTACGAACACATGTTCGCGGGAGCTTCTCCAACTTCGAGCCGTCCCCGGCTGGCTGCGCTCACCGGCGGAGCCTCCCATGACGAAGTCATGGCGGCCCCGCGGGGCCGTGACGGTCACGGTGACATGTCATCGGTGCTCGAGCGAATCGAAAATCGGATCGAGGAGGTCGAGCGGGAGATCGCGTCGATCGCCCCGCTCGTCAACGAGCGCACCCGGTTGCTGCGCGCTCGGGCGCTGATCCGCGGCGAGCCCGAGCCGACGGCTCGCCAGCCGCTCGCGCTTCCGCGCGTCACGCGCGAGGACGTCTTCGAGCACCTGACCCGCAACCCGGGATCCCGGGCCGGTGAGATCGCCGCCGCGCTCGGCGTCGGCCAAGGAGCCGTCTCGGCGCACCTTCAACGCGGCAAGGGCCGCCGCTTCGCCTGCCGCGCGGGCCGCTGGTATCCGGTCGCCGCCGCCGACGTCGCCTGAGAATCAGGACCCGCTCAGATGAAAGACGTGATGGCGGTCGAGCCTGGCCGAGCGCGTGGGCGGGATCGCGAACGTCGTCGCCACCGACTCCACGATCGCCGGGCCAGTGATCGAGTTGCCGGCCTCCACCTCGGTCAGCTCGTAGATGTCGGTCTCCGCGTGGTCGTCGCCCCACCGCACGCGGCGGGTGCCCTTGATCGGCGGTGAGCCCTCGCGCTCGGGGAAGTCCGGGAGCGCGGGCTTCTCGACCTCAACGGACCCGAGGACGATCGCCTGCGTGACGAGGTACCCGAGCTCCGGAGAGCGGGCGGAGCGCGCGTACACCTTGCCGTAAGCCTCCTCGAACTCCGCGACCAGGTCGGCGACCCCTTCGGCGTCCTCGAGCTCCATGTGCGGCGAGACGATCTCGATGTCGTTGAGCTGGCCGTAGTACTGCATCCGCACCGCGTGCGTGAATTTGATCGACTCGCGGTCGACTCCCGACTTCGCGAACTCGTCGGCCACCTTCTCCCGCAGGCCGAGCCA
Source organism: uncultured Actinomycetes bacterium (assembly GCA_963702195.1). GTDB lineage: Bacteria > Actinomycetota > Thermoleophilia > Solirubrobacterales > 70-9 > AC-56. Next base: position 2,230,901 of record OY969725.1, read on the forward strand.
TGCGCCCGTGATCATCATCCCGACGCCCGCGCGCTCCATGTCGTCGGCGCTCGGGAGGATCGGCATGTCGATGGTCACGTCGTAGCGGTACTCGAAGTCCGCACACGCGCATCCGTAGGCCGAGAACCCGGCGGCCCACGCGGGCACCATCACCTCCCGGTACGCCACGCCCTCCGTGTAGCCCGCCACGTGCAGGGGGCCGCCACCGCCGTAACACAGGAGCGCGTAGTCGGCCGGGGAGTACCCCTTGCCGAGGATCCGCCCCACGGCCTCGTTCTTGAGCGTCTGCTCGAACAGGCCCACAACGCCGGCCGCCGCGTCCTCGACCTCGAGCCCGATGGGCTCGGCGAGCTGTCGCTTGACCTCCGCATGCGCCCGCTCGGGATCGAGCTTCACGTCCCCACCCAGGAAGTAGTCGGGGTTGACCCGGCCCAGCACGAGGTTGAGGTCCGTGACCGAGATCGTCTCGAGCCCACCCTCTGGCCAGCAGACACCGATGCGCGCGCCGGCCGAGTCCGGGCCGAGCTCCGGCCGCCCCGAATTCGGGTTCACGCGGACGAACGAGCCCGTGCCGGCGCCGATCGAGTCGATCCGTACCAGCGGCATGTTGAGCATGAAGCGGGCGATGTCCGGCGTCGGCGTGATCTCAAAGCGCCCGTCGGTGATCAGCGCGATGTCGAACGACGTCCCCCCGATGTCCGTGCAGAGCACGTTCGGCAATTCGAGCCGCTCGGCAATCCCCTGCCCGCCGACGACGCCGCCGATCGGACCAGACGCGAGCGTCCGCGCGAGCTCCCGCGCCTCGATCGAGATCGTCCCGCCGTGCGATGCCATCACGCGGAGATCGAAGCCGGCGCCCGCCTCCTTGGTCTGGTCGCGGACCGCCTTGAGCGAGCCGCGGGACGGCTCCGCCGCGTAGGCCTCGATCAGGGTGGAGTTGAGGCGAGGCAGGTCGCGGCGCTGCGGATAGAGCTCGGACGACAGGAACACCGGGACCTCCCCATCGCTGCCACGCTTCGCCTTCTCCTCCTCGATGATCTCGGCGACCCTGAGCTCGTGCTCGGCGTTGCGGTAGGAGAACATCAGGCAAACGCAGATCCCCTCCACCCCCTCGTCGAGGAGCGCAACGGCCGCCTCGCGGGCGTCCTCCTCGCGGAGCGGCGCTACCTCCTGCCCGAAGACGTCCACCCGGCCGCGCACGCCCTTCATCCGCTCTCGGGGCACGAGCGGGGCGTTGTGGTAGTGCGTCGCGAGGTGCAGGCGGTCTGAGTAGGAATAGCCGAGGTAGGTCTGGATGCCGCGCTCGATCCGCAGGTAGTCCTCCTGGCCGGCCGTCACGATGGCGCCGATCTCGAGGCCCTCGCGGGAGAGGAGGCGGTTCAGCATCGCGGTGCCGCTGTAGATGCCGGACGCCACCTTTGCGAAGGCGCCCTCGGGCGTCGAGTCCCACTGGGACAGCGCGTCGCGCGCGGACTCCATGAAGCCGATCGACTCGTCCTCGGGGGTCGTCTGCGCCTTGCCGACGACGAACGAACCCGACTCGTCGACGATGAACGTATCCGTCATCGTCCCCCCGGCGTCAATCGCCAGGACGCGCGGGCTACGGTCGCGACCATCGCTCATGCCGCGGCCACTCTATCCCGGGCCGGGGGCTGCGAACCTTTCCGTCATGCCCCGCCGGATCGGCATCGCCGCGCTCGTGTTCGCAGCCCTTCTGGGAATCAGCCAGCTGGTGATCCCGCCCATCATGGAGAGCCGCATCGCCGATCGGCTGACCGCCGGCGGCGGCACCGCGCACGTCTCGGTCTCGTCCCTGCCCGCGCTGACCCTCCTGTTCGGCGAGGGCAGCCGGATCGACGTCACGGGAAGCGGGCTGAACCTGACCTCACAGAGCCAGAGCGGTGATGTCTTCTCCGAGCTCGACGGCTACGACAACGTCGACGTCAACCTCACCGACTTCAGCGCGGGCCCGTTTCAGATGAAGAGCTTCGACCTCACACGCACCGGTTCGGCCGCCAGCTATCACCTTGCCGCCCGTGGACAGACGAGCCCCTCCGACCTCGCGTCGTACGGCGCGTCCAGCCTGGGGCTTCCGGGCGGGCCGCTGCTCGGCTACTTCGGCAGCAGGGTCCTGGGCCAGGACTCGATCCCGATCGCGCTCGACATGCAGCTCATGAGCGACGGCGGCCGTGTGGTGGTCACGTCCGGGGGCGGCACGATCGCGGGCATCCCGACCGGCCCGCTCGCGGAGCTGATCACCTCGGTCGTGGTGGTGAAGCATCTAGCTGCCCGCGCTCGAGCCGCCGGGCGCGGCCGCGGACGCTGCCGCGGCGTCGCGCGCCTTGAAGTAGTCCTCGCCCTCGATCCCGAGGTCCGGCAGCCACGAGAGCAGCTTCGGGAACCACCAGTTGGCGCGCCCGATCACCACCATCGAGGCCGGGACGACCACGCATCGGACCAGGGTCGCGTCGATCGCGATCGCCACTGCCAGGCCGAGGCCGAACTCCTTCACCACCGGCTGGCCGTTGAGGATGAAGCACGTGTACACGGTGACCATGATCAGCGCCGCCGCGGTGATCACCCGCGCGCTGACGGCCAACCCGTCGACCACCGCCTCGTGGTTGTCCCCCGTCTCCTGGTAATGCTCCTTCATGCGGCTCATGAGAAACACCTGGTAGTCCATCGAGAGGCCGAACAGGATCGCGAACATCAGCAGCGGCACGTAGCTGACGATCGGGGTCGCTCCCCCGTCGACCCCGAGCAGGCTGGCGCCGTGGCCCTCCTGGAAGACGAAGGTGAGCACGCCGTAGGAGGCGGCGACGGAGAGCAGGTTCATGACCGCGGAGAGCACCGGCACGACGAGGGAGCGGAAGGCGAAGAGCAGGAGGAGGATGCTGAGCGCGATCACTACACCGATCACGAGCGCGAGCTTGTCGCCGATCTGGTCGGCGAGGTCGATGTAGCCGGCCGTCTGGCCGCCGACGTAGGTGGTGAGGGTGGTGCCGTCGTCGGCTTTCGGGATCACCGAGTCGCGCAGGTCCCGGACCAGGTTCTCGGTTGAGCTCGAGGAGGGCGCCGAGGTTGCGACCACGCTGAACGTGCCGCCGCTGCCGGACTTGTTTACCTTCGCCCCCGAGACCTCCTTGACGCCGTCGGTCTTCTTGATCTTGTCCTGGAGGTTGACCAAGCGGGGATCGCTCGCCTTGCTCTTCAGGAACTGCTCCTGCTGGGCGGCCTGCTTCTGCTGCTTGGTCTCGGGCTGCGAGGCCACCTCCTGCTGGGCCTCCGACTGGGCCTGGTCGGCGGGAACGCCCTGGGCCTCGAGCTGCGCCGCGGTCTGATCGACGGCCTGCTGCTCCTCCTTGTTCTGCTTCGACTGCAGCTGGTCGAGCTGCTTCTGGTCGTTGTGGGCCGGCTTCGAGCCGAAGTTCACGGCCACCAGGAAGGGCCCGTTCACGCCCGGACCGAACCCCTTGGTGAGCAGGTCGTAGGACTGGCGCACCTGGGTCGACTTCGGCATCTGCCCGTTGTTCTGCTGGCCGAACTGCAGGTCGAGCACCGGGATCGCGAGCACCAGCAGGATCGCGACGGCGGCGAGACCGGCCGGTATGGGCACCCGTCCGATGAAGCGCGCCCATCGCGCCCAGCCGTGCGGCCGGTGGTCGTGCGGCGGCGGCTTCAGGAACGGTACCCGCAGCGAGTCGATCCGCTTGCCCATGATCGCGAGGAGCGCCGGGAGCAGCGTCAAGGCGGTGAGGATGGCGACCAGCACCACGACCGCCGCCGAGTAGCCGAGGGCGCTGACCAGCGGAATCTGGGCGACGGCCAGCGAGACCAGGGCGATGATGACCGTGCAACCGGCGAACAGGACCGCGCCGCCGGCCGTCGCCACCGCGCGGGCCGCGGCCTCGTGCTCGGGTAAGCCCTGCTCCATGAAGCCCTTGTGCCTGGTGACGATGAACAGCGCGTAGTCGATGCCCACCCCCAGGCCGAGCATCGTCCCCAGCGTCGGGCCGACAGCCGGCACGGTGATGCCATGGCCCAGCAGCCCGATGGAGGCCAGACCGATGCCGAGCCCGATCAGGGCGGTGATGATCGGCAGCGACATCGCCGCCACGGTGCCGAAGGTGAACAGCAGGATGATCACCGCGGCGAGCACGCCGACCACCTCGCTCACCTCGACGTCGGGCGCGGACACGGCGCTGCCGAGATAGCCGCCGTTGGCGACCTTGAAGTCGGCGTCGACGGCGGGCGACTCGTGGTCGATCACGTTGTTGGCCTGATCCTCGGTGATGTCGCCCGAGTTCGGGCCGAGCGTGAGCGAGATGTAGCCGATCTTCCCGTCCTTGCTCAGCAGCGACGACCCCTTCGAGCTGACCGGGCTGATCGCCTTGGTCACGTACGGGGACTGCTTGAGCGACTTGACCGTGTCCTCGACGACCTTGGAGTTCGCGCTCGACGTGAGCTTGCCGTTCGGTGCCTGCATCACCACCGGGTTGGTCCCGTTCGCGTATGCGGGTAGATCGGCCTCGAGCAGGTCCGTGGCGTTGGTCGAGCCCGAGCCGGGCAGCGTCAACTCGTTGCTGGTGACCTTGCCGAAGTGGTTGGCGAGCAGGTTGGTCGCGATGAACAGGACGACCCACACCACCACCACGACCCATCGAAAGCGAACGCAGGCTCTACCGACCGGGTACAAGAGCGCGCTCACGGATGGCCTCCCACCGAAACGGTCACTCGACTTCCTTCGACGGCGCTTCCATGCGTCCTGTGCCGATCCTACCCCGGGTGCCTGGGGCGATGTGTGCGGCCGCTGAGTCGGGCAGCGTCGATCTCATCTCATCCCTGAGGCGATATTGAATACCTCTTCGCCACGGTACCATATTGAATATGGCTTCAGAACCTGCCCGCGGCGAAGCGGCGAGCTTCATCGGCTACGGGGGCGGGACCAGCCATTCGCCGCTCCCCGCGCCGCCCACCCAGGCCCGGGGCGTCGAGAAGCGGGACCGCCTCTACGCGGCTGCCATGGCTCGCTACCGCGAGGCGGGCGTCGCCGACACCAGGGTGGAGGACGTGATCGGCGATGCCGAGGTGAGCTGGGCGACGTTCTTCAGGTACTTCCCCCGGAAGGAGGACGTCCTCCTGGAGGGCGCCGCTCGCCACTTCCGGGATCGGGTGCGCGCAGTCGCCGAGCAGGGCACCCGTGACGGCCGGCTCAGGATTCGCACGGTGGTCGAGCGGACCTTCGCCGCGCTCCTCGAGCCCGCGGACATGGCCCCCGCACTCCACAATGCCGCTCTGCTCGAGGTGTTCGCGAGCCCGGCCCGCTTCGCCGCGCTCGTCGGCGACCACCCCCAGCCCGTCATCGGTCTCGTGGCCGAGCTCCTGGCCGAGGGACAGCGGCGGGGCGAGGTCAGAGCGGACACGGACGCGGGCGTCGCCGCCGTGGCACTCACCGCCGGATCCATGTTCCTGGCCGTCCAGGCCGCCGCCGCAGGCGCCGATCCCGTCCACAGCGCGACACAGTCGCTCGACGTCATCTGGGGTGGCCTGGAGGAGCGCCGGAGCGATTGACCTCCGGGTACTGGCGGCGTCCCTGGACCTGCGAGGACGGGGGCCCGCGCCGGTGGGGCACGGTGACGGGGGAGCCGGGCCTCGGCATCGGCCCAGGTGAGCACCTCGAGGTGGCGGCCACACGTCAGGCCTTCGCCACTGACGCGCTCGTTCGCCGGGAGCCGGGCGAGCTCTACGCCCTCCGGCACGCGATGCCGCTCCGCGGCGTCCAGACCACGCCGGTCGACGCATGGGTCGAGCGGCTCGATCCGGGCACGCTCGCGGTCACGGCCTCGACGCCGCGGCTGCCCGGCGGTCGCTACTGGCCGGGCGGCGTCGCGGCTCACGCGTCCGGCGACCTCCACACGGTCTTCGGCCGCTGGGCACATCGCCTGAGCCCTTCCCTCGACGTTCTCGCGTCGCACCGGCTTCCCGTGCCGCGCCCCCACAACTCGTTCGTCGTGCTCGACGGCGGCGAGCTCGTGACCAAGGACTGCGATGCCCCAGGCGGCCGCGAGCCGTCGACGGTCTCGGTCCTCGACCCCGAGACGCTGCTCCCGGTCGCCTCTGCGCTCCGCCTCCCGGAGCCGTCGATCGCCAGGCTCGCGAGTGACGGCGACAGCGTCATCGCCGTTGGGACAACGCGGCTGTTTCGCCTCCGCCTGGATCGCGCCGCCGGACGCATGGACTTCGACGACGACTGGGCTCCGCGATACGGCCCGGCTCCCGAGAGAAGCTACGGCTGGGACCCGGTGATCACGGACGAACACGTGCTGTGGATGGACAACGGGCGCAACCACACCGACCACACGATGCTCGGGAGCGGGGTGCAGACCGACCCGGTTCGCCTGTGGATTGCGCGTCTCGACGACGGGATGACCCGGTCGGTTGAGATCAGCGGGCTGCCGTGCGGCACCGAGTCCAACCCGCCCGCCTGGGACCCCGTCCGGCGGACCGTGGTCGCCTACGACGCCGGCAACGCGGTGCTCAGGGCGTGGAGACTCGAGGGCGACGAGCTGGTGCCGCTCTGGCGACGCGACGGCTTTGCCCACGCGGGACACCTGATCACCTATCCGGACACGCGAGAGCTCGTCGCCGGCGATTGGCGTGACGCCCCGCTCCTGCGACACCGTCTCGTACGCCCCCTGATGAGGGCCTCCGGTCCGCTGCTGGCGCGGTCGGAGCACGCGCGTCGGTCGGCGGTGCGCGTGGCCCACGACCGGCTGGTCGTGCTGGACCTGGACACGGGCGCCGACCGGGCGCGTGTGGACATCCCATCCCCGTCCCAGGGCTATCTGTTTCCGGCGCCGGGCTTCGACCGCGACGTCTACTACCAGTCGATCACCACGATCGCGCGGGTCCGCGTGGCCCCGGCAGGCGGTGCGTCGCCTTGACCCGTGACGCGCGCATGGAGTATCGTTGCACCGATTCGATACTGAGTATGGTTTTACGCAGGATAGGCAAGGCGATCTCGCTGGCGGCGATCCTCACGGCCGGCGCAGCGGCGACTCCGGCCCTCGCCGCCGGGGGCCAGCGCCTGACGATCTCGCCCGCGCAGGGCACTCCCGACGCCTCGCCGCAGACCCAGGTCAGCGTCCTCGGCGTTGCGCCGCAGCGAATCCGCTCCGTGAAGGTCACCGGCTCGGTGACCGGCGAGCACCGCGGATCGCTTCGCGACTACTCGAGCTCGCGCGGCGCGAGCTTCATCCCTGACCAGCCGTTCACCCAGGGCGAGCGGGTCAAGCTGGTCGTCCGGGTCCGCCACCGCAAGCCCGTCCGGCGCACCTTCACCATCGCGCAGCTCGGCCCGGTCCAGCCCGTGCTCAACCTCAAGAAACAACAGCCCGAGAAGCTTCAGCACTTCACCTCGGAGCCCGATCTCGTGCCGCCGCGCATCGACATCAACAAGGACGCCGGCGGCACCCGGGGCCGCGTCTTCCTCGCCCCCCTCCCCTCCCCGATCGTCCACCCGGAGAGCCACAACACGATCGAGATCCATCCGGTCGGCCCGGGCGGCCCCATGATCACCGACGGCAACGGAAGCCTCGTCTGGTTCAAGCAGCTCGACCCGCCGGACGTCGCCGGCAACCTCAGAATCCAGAAGTTTCGCGGCCGCAAGGTGCTGACCTGGTGGCAGGGCGGTATCACTCCTTCCGCGTTCGGAATCGGCAAGGGCGTGATCGCGAACCGGTCCTACAAGACGATTCGCACCGTCCACGGCGGCAACGGCTACGACATGGATATCCACGAGTTCACGTTGACACCCGGCGGCAACGCGCTGTTCACCGTCTACGTGCCGATCATGGTCCACCTGCCGGGCTCGCCCTCCGGCACCCTCTCCCCGCTGCTCGACTCGATCGTGCAGGAGGTGGACGTGCGCACCGGGCTCGTCGTCTGGGAGTGGCACTCATACGGGCACATCCCGCTGGCGGACTCGTACGCGACCCCCGAGAACAGCGCCTCCTACGACGCGTACCACGTCAACTCGATCCAGCACCTCAAGCACGGCCGCGTGCTGGTGTCCGAACGCGACACCTCCGCGGTCTACAAGATCAACCGGGCGACGGGACGGATCCAGTGGACCCTGGGCGGCAGGGCGAACGACTTCCAGTATCGCCACGACGCCCGCTTCTGGTTCCAGCACGACGCCCAGCTCCTCCCAGGCCACCGCATCAGCCTGTTCGACGACGCGGCCGGCCCGCCGAAGAAGGAACCGTATTCGCGCGGCCTCGTCCTCGACCTCAACCTGCGCCAGCGTTCCGCCAAGGTCGCCCAGCAGTACTACCGCTCCACCACCACCTCCGCGCAAAGCGAGGGCAGCGTGCAGACTCGGGGCAGCGGCAACGTGTTCGTCGGCTTCGGCGCCGAGCCGTTCTTCTCGGAGTTCTCGCCGGGCGGTCGGCTGCTCTACGACGGCAGCCTGCCCTCCGACGACGGCAGCTACCGCACCTTCCGGTACCGCTGGCACGGCGAGCCGCGCACGCGGCCGACGCTCGCAGCGCAGCTCATGAGCTCCTCGAAGGTGGCTGCGTTCGCGAGCTGGAACGGGGCGACCGCGGTGCGGCGCTGGGAGCTGCTCGCAGGCCCCGATGAGGACGAGCTGCGCCCGATCGGGTCCGCTCACTCAAGCGGCTTCGAGACGGAGATCGACGCCAACCGGGCCGGTGTGGTGTACGCCGTTCGCGCGATCGACGCCGACGGGAACGTTCTCGCCACCTCGGACGCCGTCTCCCCTTCGTGAGCGTGAGCCTCACTCCGCGCGTTCGGGAATGGGGCCGGCGCGGCCGGAGGGAGCGCTTTCGTGAGCGGCGCATTCACGTGTTCCAGCGCGAGGGGTCCGGAGTCCCGCTGGTCCTGCTCCACGGATTTCCCTCGAGCTCATTCGACTGGCGCGGCGTGCTGAATGCGATCGATGCCCAGCCGGCTCTCGCCTTCGACTTCCTCGGCTTCGGGCTCTCCGAGAAGCCACGGGAGCACGCCTACACGCTTGGATGGCAGGCGGACCTGACCGAGGATCTCGTGCAGCGGCAACTCGGCGGCGGGCCCGTCTTCGTCGTCGCCCACGACATGGGGACGTCGGTGGCGACGGAGCTCCTGGCCCGCGACATCGAGGGCACGCTCGAGATCCAGATCGCCGGAGCGCTGCTCTTCAACGGCAGCATCGTGCTCGAGCGTGCGACCCTCACGCGCGGGCAGAAGCTCCTCCGCGGGCCGCTCGGCCCGCTTGCGTCGGTGCTGACCAACGAGCGGATGTTTCGTCACGAGTTCGGCGCCCTGTTCAGCCCCGGGCATCCCCTGAGCGACGCCGAGGCCGCCGACCAGTGGGCGCTGATCGCACACGGGGGCGGGCGGACGCTCGGCCACAAGCTGATCCACTACCTGGACGAGCGGGTGCGCTACGCGAACCGGTGGCACGGAGCCGTGCGCGATTGGGACGGCCCGCTGTCCTTCGCCTGGGGGCTCCACGACCCGGTGGCGACCGTCTCCGTGCTCGACGCGCTGGTCGAGCTGCGGCGCGAGGCACCGGTCGACCGCCTCGCGGAGCTCGGCCACTATCCGCAGATCGAGGACCCCGCGACCATCGCGGCCTCCATCGAGCACGCCGTCGCCCGCGCCGGGGTGACCGTGTGATGGCGGAGCCAGAGCGCCAGGGACGGCCCCCCAACATCCTGCTGGTGATCACCGACCAGCAGCGCTACCCCCGCCACTGGCCGCAGGACCCCGGCTGGCTGGCGGAGCTGATGCCGAACGAGGCCGAGCTCGCCCGCACCGGCCTCACCTTCACGAACGCGTTCTGCAACACGGCCATGTGCTCCCCGAGCCGCGCGACTCTGCTCACGGGGCGGTATCCGGCTGAACACGGGGTCACCCTGACGCTCACGGCGGCAGACCTGAATCCGGACCCCCGCAACACCCCGGCCGTCACCGCGACCATGGCCCGGATCCTGCGCACCAGGGAGGCTCCCGCGAAGCGGGTGCTGAGGCAGTTCGCGCGCGGCGCGCTGCGTCTCGGGCCCCATTCGGGAGACGAGCCGGTGCTCCCGGCCGGGATGAGCAACCTCGCCACCATGCTTCGCGAGGCTGGATACGAGGTGGCCTACAAGGGCAAGTGGCACCTCACCCACCCGTCGGGGGACGGCGCCCTCCTCAGCGGCTGGCACGAGCGGGACGCGGCTCGAATAGCCGCTGACTACGGGTTCGCCGACTGGGAGCCACCCGACGCCGGCGAGAACGCGAAGGCGGAGAACTTCGGGGGCGGCAACGCTGGACACGGCGAGGGGTGGGACGAGGTGTACACGCGCCAGGCGGAGGAGTGGCTCGGCCGCCCCGACCTGCCCGAGCCGTTCTGCCTGGTGGTGTCGCTCGTCAACCCCCACGATGTGCTCGGCTACCCCGCGTCGTACCTGCGCGGGGGCTATGCGGCCGACGAGTTCCGCGGGCTCGGCGTCGGGCTCCCGCCGACCGTGGACGAGGACCTCGGCACCAAGCCCGGCGTTCACTCGCTGACGCGGATGGGGATGAACGCCTACCTGGGCCCGCTTCGCAACCGGCGCGCCCAGCTCGACTACGTCAACTTCTACGCCCACCTGCATCGCGTGGTGGACCGCAAGCTGGGCCGCCTCCTCGCAGCGCTCGGCAGCGCCGATGACCCTGGCTCGCTGCGCGCTCGCACGATGGTGGTGCGATGCGCCGACCACGGTGAGATGGGCCTCTCCCACGGCGGCCTGCGCCAGAAGATGTTCAACGCCTACGAGGAGACGATCAACGTGCCGCTCGTCTTCTCCAATCCCGCCCTGTTCGCCGCGCCCGCCGAAACGGATGCCTTCGCCTCGCTGGTCGACCTGGTGCCGACGGTGCTTTCGCTTGGCGGCGGAACACCGAACGGGGATCTCCGCGGCCGCGACCTCACGCCACTCATCGCAGCAAGCGCAACGCCCGACACCGAGCTGGCGCAGCGTGCGGACGTCGCCCTCTCCCCCGTGCTCGAGCACCCCGCACCGTCGCAGTCGGTCCAGGACGCGATCCACTTCACCTATGACGACCACCAGGCGGCCACCGCGATGCAGGACGCCCCCGGCCAGCCGAACCGGATCCGCGCGATCCGCACACGCGACGCGAAGTACGTGTTCTATTTCGACCCCAATGGGCGCGAGCAGACGGAGTACGAGCTCTACGACCTGGAGCGCGACCCGCTGGAGGTCACGAATCTCCTGGGCGTGCGCACCGGCGAGCCGCGCTCAGCGGGGGCGCGGAAGCTGCACTCCGAGCTCAGCGAGCGCCTGGACGAGGCGATGAGGGAGTGCCGCACGGCGCCGAGCTAGGCGCGCAGCCAGTCGGCTATGCGGCGGCCGATCTCCTCGCCAGCGTCCTCCTGGAGGAAGTGTGATGCGTTCTCGATCTTGATCGGCGCGGGGGCGCCCATCAGATTCGAGTAGGCCTCCCCCACCTTGAAGGGCAGTACGGGGTCCGAGTCGGCCCACATCACCAGCATCGGCCGGTCGTCGGCCTGGAGCGCCCCCTGGGCGCGCTTGCCCTCGGCGCCGCCCGGCATCTCGGGTGAGGTGGGGAGGATCAGCGGGAAGGATCGCGGACCGGCCTTCGACTCCGGCGTCGGGAACGGCGCGTCGTAGGCGGCGGCAACTTCGTCGTCCATGCCGCGGGCGACCGCGTTGCGGACGAGCATCGCGACCGGGAGGTCCTCCGTCCGCTCGACGAAGTCGTGAAAGGCCCACCAGGCGTCCGACATCGGCTGCTCGCCGGTGAAGAGCCCCGTCTCCATGACCACGATCCGCGCGATCCGGCCGGGGTTCTCGGCGGCGAGACGCAGGCCGATCGGCCCGCCCCAGTCATGGACGACGACCGTTGCGTCGCTCAGCTCGAGATCGTCGAGAAGGGTGCCCATCAGCTCCACGTGGCGGTCGTACGTGTACCAGTCGACGTCGGTGGGCTTGTCGGAACGGCCGAAGCCGGCGTAGTCCGGCGCGATGCACCGGTAGCCCGCGTCGCGGACCGGCGGGATCACCTTGCGCCACAGGTACGACCACGTCGGCTCGCCGTGGAAGAACACCACCGGTGGGCCGTCGCCCTCGTCGAGGTGACACAGCCGCAGCCCGTCGACCTCGCGGTAGCGCGGCTCGAACGGAAAGTCGGGCAGCCCGTCGAACCGCTCGTCAGGTGTGCGGAAGGCGTCGGTCATTAAGCGGCGATCGCCCCGGCGGTGCGGTGAGCGAGGGCCATGATCGTGACCATCGGGTTGACCCCGGAGGCGGTCGGGAAGGCGCTCGCATCTCCGACCCAGACGCCCGGCGTGTCGTGGAGCTCTCCAAACGGGTTCGCGACGCTGGTCTCGGGGTCGGAGCCCATCCGGCAGCTCCCCATCTGGTGGGCGGTGAAGATCCCGAACTCGCGCGGGGCCAGCGAGTGCGTGGTGACGGCGTCGATGAACGAGTCGAGGTCGTCTCCTCGCTCCCAGATCGGGGCGCTGCGCCCGATGCTCACGATCCGCCGGGCGCCGGCCGCCTCGTGCAGGCGGATCAGCTCCGCGAGGCCCCGCCGGAAGTTTCGGATGTCGAGCCCGTCCTCCAGCAGGTAGCTCACCACGGGGTTCCCCGCGGCGTCCACCGCGACCCGACCGTGGCCGCGATCGCGCGTGAGGTTGATGAACGGCGCGCAGAGGCTCCAGTCGAGCATCTTCTCCTTGTGGTCGCGACCGGAGACCCAGGGCGTCGCGGCCGCGTAGAGCCCGGTGGTGGACTGCGCGGACTCGATGAGGAAGCCGTAGCCGTCCTCGAGATCGGCGAACTGGTGCGACATCGCGGCCTGCGGCGGTCCCCACCACCAGCGTTGATCGTCGTCGTAGACGCCGGTGACCGCGCTGGTGGGATGGAGTCGCAGGAACCGCCCGACCGCCGGCCCGCCGATCCCGGATCGAAGCAGGAGTGCCGGAGACTCGATCGAGCCGCCCGCGACGACGATCACGGGAGCCCGGACCGTGACCGGGACGGGCGCCCCGTTCGCCGCTGGCCCGGCGGGATCGATCCACAGGCCTTCGACGCCTGCGGCCCGGCCGCCCTCGGTGATGATCCGCTGCGCGCGGCAGTCGACGACGACGTCGGCCCCCCCGGCGGCCGCGTCGGCCAGGTAGGTCTTCTGCGTGGAGAGCTTGGAGCCGGAGGGGTCACCGAAGCCCATGTAGCCGGCGAGCTGCGGGTCATAGGTCGCGCGGTCGGCGTTTCGCACGATGAGCCGGAAGTCGTAGCCGAGCTTCTCGCACGCCTCGCGGAGCCGCTCGTGCGGGCCGTTCAGGTCGCTGCACTCGTCGTTGGCGCCCATGCGCTCCAGCACCGCGTCCAGGTGGCCGTCGTAGTCGGCGCCATCGAGGCCATCGAGGCCGAAGTCGCGCGCCCACTCCTCGCGGACCCATGGATGCGTGCGCAGGCTGTTGGTCCAGTTGATGACCGTGCCGCCGCCGAGGCCGGATCCCGCCTGGATCGTGATCTGGCCGTCCACCGACGGGAACGGCCCCGCGTTCAGATAGCTCCGCGCATATGCGGGTAGCTCGAGCTGGTCGAAGTCGGCCTCGTTGGAGTAGCTCCCCATCTCCAGCACGCACACCTGCTTGCCGGCGCCCGCGAGCTCACCCGCGATCACCGATCCGCCCGCGCCCGACCCGACGACGCACACGTCCGCCTCGATCACCTCGCCTGACGTGCTCGGGCGGCGGACCGGGAGCGTCTTGGGGACGTCCGGTGGCGCCGACTGCGGCCCGGGGTAGCCCATCGGCTCCCAGTTCGGGTTGCGGCCGGTGCCGAGATCGGGGAGCGCGTAGTGGAGCGTCGTGGTGAGGCCGCGGAGCGCGTTGATGCCGGCGAGCGTGTCCGGCCCCGAGGCGCTGTACGCGTGAATCAGCTCCTCGCGCTGGGCGAGGGGCATCTCCGGCGTCATCCCGTTTTCGGCGAGCGAGTCCAGCAGCTGGCGCAGCCCCTCGATCTGCTCGGCCGGAGGGTTCGCCTGAAGCAGCGATACCTCGATTCCCTCCGGGATCCCTAGGTGCGATGCGGCGCGGGCCCAGAACCCCGTCGGGTCGGACTCTCCCTCCGGCGGCGTCAGGGCGGGGACGAACGTGTCGCAGAGCACGCCCAGGGTCTGTCGTTGCGCGTCGTTGAACAGGTCGCTCGCGGCGAGCGCGCTCACGGTCAGGCCGATCGTCTCGGTGACCTGGGCTGAGTAGGGGAACATGTGCGCGTCGCGGGACGCCGCGTACCCCGGCGTGATCATCAGCGACTGGCGCTTCGTGTACTTGCGAATGCCGTCCGGGCCGTGGCGAGAACCGAGGCCCGAGGCCTTCCAGCCCCCCATCGGAAGCTCGAGCGCCGCGTAGTTCACCTGCGCGTCGTTGACACAAGCGACCCCCGCCTCGATGCGGCGCGCCACCGCCTCGCCCTTGTCGGTGTCGCGGGTCCACACCGACGCCTGGAGCCCGTAGGGGCCGTCGTTGGCGAGCTCGATCGCCTGCTCGGAGTCGGCGACCCTCATCACGGGGAGCGTCGGGCCGAAGGTCTCCTCGACCATGCAGCTCATCGAGTGGTCGACGTCGGCGAGGACCGTGGGCTCGTAGAAGAGCCCGGCGGCGGCCGCGCCGCGCTTGCCGCCGGTGACGACCCGGGCGCCCTTGGCGACCGCGTCGCCGACATGCGCCTCGATCCGCTCGATCTGCGGCGGGAAGATGATCGCCCCGACGTCGATGGAGCCGGGGGCGCCGGGCGGGCCCTGGCGGAGCGCGCTGACCTTGTCGGTGACCCGCTGGAGGAAGTCGTCGTACACCGGCTCCTCGACGTAGATGCGCTCGACCGAGATGCAGACCTGCCCCGAGTTGTTCATCCCGTAGCTGACGGCGGCGTTCGCTGCTCGCTCGAGGTCGGCGTCGGCGAGCACGATCATCGGGTCCTTCCCACCGAGCTCGAGGCTGACCGGGGTCAGGGTCTCCGCCGCCTTGGCCATGACCTTCTTGCCCGTCGCAATCGAGCCCGTGAACATGATCATGTCGACCTGGTCGACCAGCGCAGCGCCGGTCGCGCCGCGGCCCGTCGCCACCTGGAAGACCCCCTCGGGCAGGCCGCACTCGCTGAGCATCTCGGCCATCAGGAGCGAGGTCAGGGGGGTGATCTCCGAGGGCTTCAGCACGACCGCGTTGCCGGCGGCCAGCGCCGGGATGCAGTCCCCGAACGAGTTGTTGAGCGGGTAGTTCCACGGGCCGATCACGCCGATGACGCCGAGCGGCTCGTAGCGGACGACGAGCCGCCGGCCGCGCAGGAACGGCGACGCCGACGCGATCTCCTCGTCGCCCAAGTAGTGCGGGGCCATCTTCGGCCAGAACTCGAGAGCGGAGAGGCCGTACGCGAGCTCGGCGAACTGGGTCTCGTCGGCGGGTCGCCCGGTCTCCCCCACGATCGTGCTCACGACGCGCTCGGCGTTCTGCGCCATCCAGTCCCGGGCCGCGAGCAGCACCTTCGCCCGGCCCTCGAACCCGATCGCCGCCCACGTCGGCTGTGCCTCGCGAGCGGCGGCGACCATCCGGACCACGTCGTCCGTGCCGAGCTCGGGAACGGTTGCGATGACCTCCCCGGTCGCCGGGTTGGCGACCGGGATCCCGGTCTCGGTCGGAGCCTCCGTCACTGGGCTCGCCTGCATCGCAGGCTCCAGCCTATATCTCCGGCGGCATCCGCCCGGCCGGGGCGCGAGGATGTCGGCATGCGGACCGTCGTGCTCTCGGACATCCACCTCGCGTCGAGCGGCGGGATCGACCTACTGCGCCGGCCGGGCTTCCGGGAGAGGCTGTGGACCGCCCTAGAGGAAGCCGACGAGGTGGTCCTGTTGGGCGACATCGTCGAGCTCCGCGACATGCCGCTGGCCTCGGCGATCGAGACCGCGCGGCCGTTCTTCGACGAGCTGGGCGAGACGATCGGAGACGGGCGGGTCGTGGTCGTTCCGGGCAACCACGACCATCACCTGCTGGACGACTGGCTCGAGCGCCGTCGTATGGACGACGCGGCGCCGCTTGAGCTCGAGCAGCGGATCCCGGTGGACGGAGGCCCGCTGGCCGAGCTCACCAGGGGGATGGGGCGGGCCGAGGTCGAGCTTGCCTATCCCGGCGTGTGGCTCCGCCCGCGCGTGTACGCAACCCACGGGCACTACCTGGACCGCCACCTCACCGTGCCGAGCTTCGAGCGCCTCGCGGTCGCGGCGGTCGAGCGCGTCCTCAGCGGCTCCCGGGACTCGCCCGACGACGAGCTACCCGACCACGGCGACCCAGGATCGGAGTCACCGGACGACTACGAGCGCATCCAGGCTCCGCTCTACGCGTTCCTGTTCACCCTCGCGCAGAGCGGCGGCTCCCCGAAGGACCGGCTGGGCGGGGCGAACCCGTCGGCCCGGGTGTGGCAGGCCGTCGGCGGCGGCTACGGGCGGGCGGCCCGCATCCGCGGCCGGCTGCTGGGCTCCGTTGCGCTGCCCGGAGCGGTGGGGGTCGCGAACCGGCTCGGGCTGGGCCCGGTGAAATCCGATCTCTCCCCGGGCGCGATCACGCGCGCGGGACTGGCCGCGATCGGCGAGGTGGTGCGCCGGCTGGGGATCGAGGCCGACCACGTCATCTTCGGGCACACCCACCGCCGCGGCCCGTTGAGGGCGGAGGTCGGGTGGCGCCTGGAGGACGGGACCCGCCTCCACAACACCGGCAGCTGGATCCACTCGCCCTGGCTGCTCGGGCGCACCGCGGCCGACAGCCCCTACTGGCCCGGAACCGTCGTGGTCGTCGCCGACGATCGCGAGCCGTGCGCGACCAACCTCCTCGAGGATCGCAGCAAGGAGGAGCTGCGCGGAGGCGAATGACCTCCGCGCAGCAACCGCTGTTTCTCAAGGAGTCAGGCGACGGTCTTGACGTTGACCGCCTTGGGGCCCTTCGGCCCATCCTCGGCCTCGAACTCGACCTTCGTGCCGTCGGGAAGCCCTCGCGAGCCATCCGCGATCCCGGTCTGATGGACGAACAGATCCTGTCCGCCTTCGTCCGGGGTGATGAAGCCGAATCGCTTCTCCTCGTTGAACCACTTCACTGTGCCAGTTGCCATACGTCCTCCGCGTTGCTCTGTCCTTGAATGCCGCGGAACTGCCTGGTGCTAATCCCGTTCAGCTACCGCTTCATCGATTGTTTGTGCTTGCCCACAAGGGCTGTAATCAAGGTAACACTCGGCACCCCGGCCGTGGGCGATTTCGGCGACCGGCGCATCGCAGAACCGGGGGACCTACGATCCCGCTTCGCAGGGATGCTCCAGCCTGGAACGACTCCATGACCCACATCGTCGGGGAGGTTCATCTTGAGTCAGGGTTTGTCGTCGAAGCGCATGGCGCTCGCCGGCGCTTTGGTGCTGTGCATCGCCGGTCTGCTCGCCGCCGTTCCGACCGCGCAGGCCACGAGCTTCGCCTCGCCCGTCGTCGTTACCGGTGACGATCTCGGCGAGCCCGGCATCGACGTCGCCAACGACGGGACCATCTACGTCAACGCACCCACGGGGCTGCTGTCGAACCTGCCCGGCTCCCCGAGCGACGTCTTTCGCTCCACCGACGGCGGCGCCACCTGGGTGAACACCCCGGCCGACGCCCGCAGCAACCTCCCGGGCGGCGGCGACTCCGACATCTCGCTCGATCCCACCACGGGCAAGATCTACATGACCGACCTCTGGCTGGGAAGCGCCACCGTCTCGACGTCCTCGGACAAGGGCCAGACGTGGACCGCGAACCCGATCGAGGGAACGCCGGTCCAGGATCGGCAGTGGATCTCGACGAGCGGTGGCGGCATCGCCTATCACCTGACCCATCAGATCCCCGCCGGGCTGGTCGTCTCGAAGTCGGTCGACGGAGGCGTCACCTTCCCGATCAGGACGGTGGCGGCGGCGCCGGTCGACCAGACGGGCTGTATCTGCCCCCCGGGCAACCTGATCTCGCAGGCCGGGACGGGCGCGCTCGGTACGGGCGACAGGGTCGGATTCGTCTACGCGACGTCCTCCGGCGGCGTCAACTTCGCCCGTTCGACGAACGGCGGTCTCACTTTCAGCCAGAGCACGGTTGGGCCGGCAAGTGACGCGGATACGACGCAGGCGTTCCCCGTCGTCGCGGACGGCGGCGGCGATCAGCTCGCCGCCGTCTGGCTGGAGAACGTCGGCAACTCGAGCCGCATCCGCTACTCCGACAGCACCAACTGGGGCTCGTCGTGGTCGGCGCCGCGCACGCTGGTGAGCGCCGGAGCCTCCGTGTACCCGTGGGTCGCGGCATCCGGCTCCCATGTCGCGGTCTCGCTGTACCACTCCGATGCGAGCGGCACCTCGGAGTCGGTCCCCGAGAGCGCGCAGTGGTTCGAGACCTACCTGGAGAGCACCGACGGTGGCGCCACGTTCTCGGCTCCGCAAACGGTCGATCCGACCGCGGTCAAGAGCGGTCCTATCTGCACCGAGGGGACCGGATGCAGCGGCGACCGCGAGCTCCTGGACTTCCAGTCCGTGGCGCTAGACAACTCGAACCTCGCCGACGTCGCCTACACGCGGTCCATCGACGGCAACTCGAATACGGAGCTGCGGTTCGCGCACGAGACGGGCGCGGTCGCTGCGGCGCCGCTCAAGGCGAAACACCTCAAGAAATGACCTGACGGGACGGCCCCTTCGTTCGCGCGGAGGGGCCGTGCTCGCCCTCAGCTCAGTACCGCTGCGGACCGGCGATCGCCCGGACGATCAGCAACAGGATCACCGCGCCCCCGATCGCGATCAGCCAGGTTCCCAGGTCGAAGAAGTCGCCCAGGTGGCCGATGTCGAGCGCGCTCGCGATGAAGCCGCCGATGAGCGCCCCGAGGATCCCGATGGCGAGGGTGCCGAAGCAGCCGCTCGGCTCGGTTCGGCCGGGCACGATCGCGCGCGCGATCACGCCGACGAGGAGCCCGAGGACGATCCAGCCGATGATTCCCATGCCGCGGGACCCTAACCGCCGCACGGAATGAGAGACTCACCGGCTCGTGGGCGGGAAAGCGGAGGCCGAGCGCCGGGCCGAGGAGGCGGAGCGAATCCTCCATGAGTCGAACGCGATCCTGAGCTGCGACCACTTCGTCTACGTCACTGGCGAGCACGGGGACGGCTGGATCGACAAGGACGCGATCTTTCCTTACACGGATCGGATCTCGAGGCTCGCCGAGCTGCTCGCCGAGGCGCTTGCCGAGCGCGACCTGGACGTCGTCTGCGGCCCTGCTACCGGCGGGCTCGTGGTCTCCCAGTGGACGGCGCACCACCTGTCGCTCCTCTCGGTCTTCTGCGACCACGGCAAGGAACGGGGCTACCACCCCGCGAAGGCCGCGCCGGGCCCGCTGCGGCCTCCCTTCGTGCTGAAGCGCGGGTACGACCGGCTGGTCAACGGTAAGCGGGTGCTCGTGGTCGACGACGTCGTCAACACCGGCGAGTCGATCGCGGAGACCGTGCGCGCGGTGCGCGCCGCCGGCGGCGACCCGGTGACCGTGGCAGCGATCTGCACCCGGGGGAACGCGTCGCCGGACGCCCTCGAATGCGATGACGTCGTCTACCTCACGGAGGTCGAGATCCCCTCGTGGCCGGCGGAGCAGTGCCGGCTCTGCCGCGACGCGGTGCCGGTGAACACGCAGTACGCGCACGGCGCCGACTTCCTGGCGGCTCAGGATTGACGGGCCTCGCCAGGCACCCTCCCGCTCCCCACGCGGCCGCGGTCACACAGGCGCCCGAGGAGCTCAAGCGGACCCTGAACAGCCGCCAGATCCGGATGATCGCGATCGGCGGGGCGATCGGGGTCGGGCTGTTCCTCGGGTCGGCGAAGGCGATCCATTTCGCCGGCCCAGGGCTGATCCTCTGCTACGCCGCCGCCGGCGCCGTGATCTTCCTGATCATGCGGGCGCTCGGCGAGCTGGCCCTCTACCGGCCGGTGGCGGGAGCGTTCGCGAGCTACGCGGCGGAGTTCCTCGGCCCGCGCATCGGGTTCATCACCGGCTGGACCTACTGGCTCACCTGGGTGGTGACCGCGATGGCGGA
The DNA here is from genome assembly GCA_963702195.1 of uncultured Actinomycetes bacterium. GTDB lineage: Bacteria > Actinomycetota > Thermoleophilia > Solirubrobacterales > 70-9 > AC-56. The sequence goes on from OY969725.1 coordinate 2,251,042, forward strand.
GATCACCGCCGCCGGCATCTACATGCAGTACTGGTTTCCGGGCCTCCCGCAGTGGGTGACGGCGCTGGTGATGGTGTTCTTCCTCTACGTGGCCAACCTGATCGCGGTCAGGCTCTTCGGCGAGTTCGAGTTCTGGTTCTCGGCGATCAAGATCGTCACGATCGTCGGACTGATCCTCGTCGGCGTGGCGGTGATCGTCTTCTCGATCGGCGCCCTCGGCGACACGGCGAGCTTCTCCAACCTCTGGAGCCATGGCGGCTTCCTCCCGGAGGGCATGGGTGGCGTGCTGACGGCCCTCCAGGTGGTCGTGTTCGCGTTCGTGGGGGTGGAGTTCGTCGGCGTCACCGCGGGGGAGGCCCGCGACCCCGAGCGCACCCTGCCCAAGGCGGTCAACAGCATCGTGGTTCGGATCCTGCTCTTCTACATCGGCGCGCTGGTCGTGATCATGGCGCTCGTCCCGTGGAACCAGCTGTCGCCCGGCGAGAGCCCGTTCGTAACCGTGTTCAGCAAGATCGGCATCGCCACGGCCGCGGGAATCGTCAACTTCGTCGTCCTCACGGCGGCGCTCTCATCGTGCAACAGCGGCATCTTCAGCACCGGGCGGATGCTCTACACGCTGTCCGGCGTCGGGCAGGCACCGCGAACGCTGCACCGGGTGAGCTCCAGGAAGATCCCGGCGCACGCGATCACGATCTCGGCCGCGGTGATGCTGCTGGGCGTCGCGATCAACTTCGTCGTCCCCAACCGGGCCTTCATCTACATCACCAGCACCGCTACCGCGGGGGCCATGTGGACCTGGGGGGTGATCGTCATCTCGCACCTCGTCTACCGACGCCGGGTAGCGGAGGGAAAGGTCGCGGCGAGTCCCTTCCGCATGCCGGGCTCGCCGGTCACCAACTGGATCGTGGTCGCGTTCCTGGCATTCGTCGCAGTGCTCCTGGCGCTCTACCCGAGCCAGCGCGTGGCGCTCTACGCTGGCGCCGTGTGGGCGGTGCTGATCCTGGTGGCCTACGCGATCCAGGTGCGCCGTAGCGCCTCGGCCGCCGGGTAGAGGCCGCGCCAGCGCCCGGGCGAGGGGCGAGCGCTTCCTCGACGCTATTCGGGTGTGAGGTAGGCCCCGGAGAGGTCGGCGGCAGGCGAGGCCGTGCTCGGCGGCGATAAGTTGCCGCAATGGCCAGCGCCTTCGACGCCTGGCAGGTCGAGCTCCATGGCCACCGGGTCATCTACCGGATCGCCGGCAGCGGCGCTCCCGTGGTGCTGATCCACGGGATGGTCAACTCCTCCCGCCACTGGGAGGAGGTGGCGCTCCGGCTCGCCGACCACTACACGGTCATCGCCCCGGACCTGATCGGCCACGGCGATTCGGCGACGCCGCGCGGCGACTACTCGCTCGGGGCGCACGCCGCCAGCATCCGCGACCTGCTCACGGTCATCGGGATCGACCACGCCACTATCGTCGGCCACTCGCTCGGCGGGGGCGTCGCGATGCAGTTCTTCTACCAATTCCCCCAGCGCACCGATCGGCTGGTCCTGGTCTCCAGCGGCGGCCTCGGCCGGGAGGTCAGCCCGCTGCTTCGCGGGGCGGCGCTGCCCGGCGCGTCGATGATCCTGCGAGCCGCGGCCCATCCGCTGCTTCTGGACGCCCTGTCGGAGTCGGGCGAGCGGCTGCGCGCCCGAGGCTCCGACAAGGGCGTGTACCTACAGGCGATCGCCCGCGCGCTGCGGCCGCTCGAGCGGGCCGGCGCGCGCAAGGCGTTCATCCAGACCCTTCGGTCGGTCATCGACGTGCACGGCCAGCGGGTCAGCGCGCGCGACCGCCTGTACCTGCTTCGGGACTTCCCGACCCTGGTCGTCTGGGGCGAGCGGGACAACACGATCCCGATGGATCACGGCCTCGCGGCCCAACAGGCGATCCCGGGTAGCCGGTTCGTCGGCCTTCCCAGGGCCGCCCACTTCCCGCACCTGGAGGATCCAGGCGGGCTCGCGGCTGCACTGGACGAGTTCATCTCGGCGACCGACCCCGCCCCCATCCAGGACGCGGACTGGGGCGGGCTCATCAGCCCCCGCGCACGTCGCCGCCGCCACGAGGCAGACCGGGCCGCCGCCTAGCTATCGCATAGCCCGCCCTTAGCTTCGGTTGAGGAAGCGGGGTTTAGATTCGGTCGACGGATCGAATCCCTCGATCTCTCCACAGCAATGACCCCCCGCGGCGCCGATGCCGAGCTGACCCACGCGACTGAGCTGACCACGACGTCCGGGTTCGAGCTCGGCCGGGTTCGGCAGATTCTGCGAGAGCGGGCGGACGTGGTGGCGCTGGTGATGATCACGGCGGTGGCGGGGGCCGTGAGGTTCGCCACGCTGGGCATTCAGGGCCTCGACCACGACGAGTCGGTCACCGCGGTCGGGGTGCTGCAACCGACGCTCGCCGGGACGCTCTCGGCGGTCGCGCACCTGGAGCGAACACCGCCTCTCTACTACGTCCTCGAGTGGCTCTGGACGAACGGACTCGGGTTCGGGAAGGACGTCGGAGAACTCAGGTTCCTGTCGGCGGTCTTCGGAACGTTCACGGTGCCGGTTGCCTACCTCGCGGCGAGGGAGCTGTCGTCGTCGCGGCGCGCGGGCGTGTTCGCCGCGGCGCTCGTGGCGCTCAGCCCGTTCCTCATCTTCTACTCGCAGGAGGCGAGGGCCTACGCCCTTCTCATCCTGCTCGTCGCGATCGGGCTGTACCTCTTCGCGCGGGCGCTGCGAAATCCGGCGGGCCAGCGGTTGGGCACATGGGCGGGGGTCTCGATTCTCGCCCTGTGCACCCATTACTTCGCCGTGTTCACCGTCTTGCCCGAGGCCTTGTGGCTGGTGTGGGCCGTCCGACCGCGCCGCCGCCCTCTGGCCGCGGTGGCGGCTGTCGGCGCCGCCGGTCTCGCCCTCTTGCCGCTTGCCGCCGCCCAGCAGGGTTCGGGCCAGACGGAATGGTTGGACGAGACGTCGCTCCTGGGCCGGGCATGGCAGCTCCCGGTCCACTTCGGCAGCGTCGTCAAGCCCGAGATCCCGTCGACGGAGCCATGGATCACGCACCTGGAGCTCGGGGCCGCCGCTTTCGCGACGGCCCTCGCTCTCGCCGGAGCCGTGCTCTGTGTGCGGCGCGGCCGTCGGAGCGAGCGACGCGGCGCGCTGATGGCCTTCGCGCTCGCTGCCTTTTCGTTCGCGATCCCGTTCGCGGTCGCGGCAGCCGGTTTCGATTTCGTGGACGCGCGCAACCTGGTGGGTGCGCTGGTCCTGGTGATGGTCGCCGCGGGCATCGCGTTCGGCGCGGCACGAGCACCTGTGGCGGGGACCGCGGCGGTGGCGGTGGTGTGCGCCCTGTTCGCGGGCCTTCTCGTAACCGCCAATGTCACCTCCAGGATGCAGCGGCCGGACTGGCGCGTCAACGCGAACGCGATCGGCAATTCGCGGGTGAAGCGGCTCCTCGTGGTCCCCCGCACCTCCGATGCGCCACTCTCCTACTACCTGCAAGCCCAGGACGCCGAGGGTGTGGGACGGCCCGTATGGGTCCGCGAGATCGAGCTCTACTCGTCGGCGCCGGCGACCGACGCGCCTCAAGCACCGTTCCGGTTGCTCAGCGAGCGGCGGGTCCGGAACCAGATGTGGGTGATCCGGTATGGGTCAGACCGCCCGGTCCGCGTCTGGCTCAGCTCCGATCGCGCCAAGCACATGGTCGGCCAGGCGGCCGGCGCCCTGGTGACGGCTCCCCCCGTCCGGGCCGCAGCGTCTTAACGCCGCGCGTGGTAGTACCTGCGGCCGTGAGCGGCCCCGAGCGCGTAGCGGCGATCTACCTCCGTGGCGTCGGCGGGCGCCGCCCGCGCGTCCCGATCGAGATCGACAAGCTCGAGGAGGCCGCCGAGCGCTCGATGTCCCCGCAGGCCTTCGCGTACGTCGCGGCCGGGGCCGGCAACGAGTCCACCAAGCGCGCGAACACCGAGTCGTTCGAGCGCTGGCGGATCGTGCCGCGGATGCTGCGCGACGTGTCCACCAGGGACACGAGCGTCGAGCTGTTCGGGCGGCGCGTCGCGAGCCCGTTGATGCTCTCCCCCGTCGGCGTGCTCGAGATGGCGCACCGCGACGCCGACGCGGCCGCGGCCCGCGCCGCCGCGGCCGAGGGCGTGCCGATGATCTTCTCCAACCAGGCGTCGGTGCCGATGGAGGTCTGCGCCGAGGCGATGGGCGACGGCCTGCGCTGGTTCCAGCTCTACTGGAGCACCGCCGACGAGCTGGTCGAGAGCCTGGTCCACCGCGCCGAGGCCTGCGGTTGCGAGGCGATCGTGGTCACCCTCGACACGACGATGCTCGGCTGGCGGGCGCGAGACCTCGCGACCGCCTACCTGCCCTTCCTCCGCGGGAAGGGCATCGCCCAGTACGTGAGCGACCCCGTCTTCCAGCGACTGATCTCCGACGCCCCGGACGGGGGCGGGACCCCGACGCCGCGCCCCACCCTGGCAGCGCTCTCGACTCTGATCCAGCTCGTGCGCCGCTACCCGGATCGCTTCTGGCCCGCCCTGCGGTCCGGCAAGGCTCGCCGGGCGGTCGAGCGCTTCGTCCAGATCTACTCCCGCCCTTCCCTGACCTGGGACGACCTGCCATTCCTTCGCGAGCGAACCAGGCTGCCGATCGTGCTCAAGGGCATCCTGCATCCGGATGACGCGCGCCGGGCGGTGGAGGTGGGAATGGACGGCGTCCTGGTCTCCAACCACGGCGGCCGCCAGGTCGACGGCGCGATCCCGACGATCGAGGCGCTGCCGGCCGTGGTCGAGGCGGTGGACGGCCGGGTCCCCGTGCTCCTGGACAGCGGCGTGCGCGGGGGCGCCGACATGTTCAAGGCAGTGGCGCTCGGCGCGACCGCGGTATGCATCGGCCGTCCCTACCTCTGGGGACTCGCCGTGGCCGGGGAAGCCGGCGTGCGCGAGGTCCTCGCGAACTTCATCGCCGACTTCGACCTGACCATGGGGCTGGCCGGCTGCCGCTCGGTCGGCGAGATCGGCCCGGACGCACTGGTGGAGGCTCCGGGTTGACGCCGCGGGTGTCCGGGTACGAGACTAGGACGATGCGGCAGCTGACCAGCCTCGACGCGCAGTTCCTGGCGCTCGAGACGCCGCGCCAGAGCGGGCACGTCGGCTCTCTCGCGATCCTCGACGACTCGGAGCGCCCGGGCGGGTCGCTGGAGATCGAAGACATCTCCAATCTGATGTCGGAGCGTCTCTCGCTGCTCCCGCCGCTGCGATGGCGCTTGACCGAGGTGCCGCTCGGGCTCGACTACCCCTACTGGATCGAGGACCCCGACTTCGACCTGGACTTCCATGTGCGCGAGCTCGCGCTCCCCAGCCCGGGGGCCGACGCGAAGCTCGCCGAGCAGGTCGCCCGCATCATCGCCCGCCCGCTTGACCGCTCGCGGCCACTCTGGGAGCTGTACCTCATCCACGGCCTCGAGGGCGGCGGCGTCGGGATGCTCACCAAGATCCACCACGCGCTCATCGACGGCCTCTCGGGCGCCGAGATCATGGGCGTCCTGTTCGACCTGGCCCCAGAGGGCCGGGACCTCGATGAGGTGCCTCCCGTGCACCCGGATCGCGAGCCGAGCGATCTGGAGATGCTCGCGCGGGGCCTCGCCGGGGTGCCGCGCTATCCGGTACGCGTACTGCGCTCGCTCCCCGCCGCCCTCCCGAACCTCACCGAGACGCCGTTCGGCACCCTCCCTGGAACCGGCGTGGTCTCACGAGTCGCGGGCCGGGTGCAGCGCGCCGTCGGGGGCGACGGCGGCGCCAGGGACCGCAACGCGCTGCGGGCACCCAAGACCTCGTTCAACGGACGCGTATCGGCCCACCGGCGGTTCGCCTTCGGCCAGCTGTCGCTGGAGGAGGTGAAGACGATCAAGAACGAGTACGGCTGCACCGTCAACGACGTCGTGGTGGCGATCTGCACGGGTGCCGTCCGCCGCTGGCTGATCGAGCATGGCGAGCTGCCGACTGAGCCGCTGGTCGCTCAGATCCCGGTCTCGGTCCGGACGAGCGAGCAGGCGGGCACCTACGGGAACCGGATCATGCTGATGAGCGCGCCGCTCTTCACCAACCTCCCGGACCCGGCCGTTCGCCTGCGCCGAACCCACGAGGCGCTCGCGGTGATGAAGGAGCGTCACAAGGCCCTGCCGGCGGAGTTGCTGAAGGACGTCAATCACTTCATTCCCCCCGCCGTCTTCGCGCGGGCCGCGCGTGCCACCTTCTCGCTCTCGACGAGCTCTCCGGGCCGGCCGACCTGGAACCTGGTGATCTCGAACGTGCCCGGGGCGCAGATACCGCTCTATTGCGCAGGTGCGCAGCTCGACGCGAACTACCCGGTCTCTGTCATCACCGACGGGATGGGGCTGAACATGACCGTGATGAGCTACTGCGGCCACCTGGACTTCGGCCTCGTCGCCGACCGCGACCAGATGCCGGACCTCTGGAACCTGATCGAGTGGCTGCGCGATTCACTCGAGGAGCTGCGGCCCAAGAAGCGGAACCGGCGCGGGTCGCGGGCAAAGAGCACTAACGGCCAGCGCGCCAGCCGCTCCAGCGCGAAATCCTGACCGCGATCGCGGGGCCGTCGGGCCGCCGCGCCGCGTACTGCGGATAGCGCGCGGCCAGCGCCGTCACCGCCCGCTCGTGCTCCGCACCACCTGGCTCGACGATCCGCGCGCCGCCGTCCCCTCGCACCCACCAGAGGCTCGACCAGTCGTCCTCGTAGTGATCGGCGAGCACGGCGACGCGAGGGTTCGCCTCGATGTTGGCGAGGCGGCGCAGGCGCGTGGTGCGCTTGGGCTTGTGGTCGACGGCGGTGACGAGGTCGTCGCCGTCAAGCGCGAAGGTGATCGGCACGAGATGCGGCCGGCCCTCGGCATCGACGCTGGCCAGTCGCGCCACGCGGGCCGACGCGAACAGCGCGCGGGCCTCGCCGGGATCCATCAGGAGCCCGAGGCTCGGTACTCCTCGATCACGCCGGCCAGGTGGTCCAGGCGCGCCTCGGCCGCGGGGCGGGGAACCGGTGGCACGAACAGCACGTAGCGGCTGATGCCGATCGCCTCGTAGCTCGTCATCTCGGCGGCCTCCGCCGGTGCGGCGTAGAGGCCCACCTTCGGTGTCTGGCGACCGGCCTCGGCCGCCATCTCGCCGAGCTGGTCCATCCTCGCCCGGAGCGCGTCCACCGACTCGATCCGGTTGGGCATCCACTCGTCGCCGTAGGCGACGACGCGGTCCAACACTCGCTCGCCGTTGCCGCCGACGATGACCGGCGGGTGAGGGTCCTGGGTCGGCTTCGGCCACGACCAGATGCGCTCGAAGTCGACATGACGTCCGTGGTAGGAGGCCTCGTCTTCGGTCCAGATCGCCTTCATCGCCTCGATGCGCTCCCGCATCACGCCGAAGCGCCGGCCCGGGTCCGTTCCGTGGTTCGCCATCTCCTCACGGTTCCACCCCGCCCCGACACCGAACAGGAACCGGCCGCCCGAGAGCCGGTCGAGAGAGGCGACCTCCTTGGCGGTGATGATCGGGTCCCGTTCGATCACGAGGCAGATGCCGGTGCCCACCCTGAGCCGCTCGGTCGCCGCGGCCGCGGCGGTGAGGGCCACGAACGGGTCGTAGGTGCGCGAGTACATCTCCGGGAGCTCGCCCCCGCCCGGGTAGTCGCTCTCCCGTGAAGCGGGGATGTGCGTGTGCTCCGGGAAGAAGAGCGACTCGAAGCCACGCTCCTCCGCCATCCGCGCCAGCTCGTCCGGGGCGACCGCCTGGTCGGTGGGAAACATCATCACCCCGAAGTCCATGGGCGCAGCGTATCTACCGGGGCAGGGCGCCATGGGAGACTCCCGCCCATGCTCGACGAGCGCCTGGTGCGCGCACTTCACGTCCAGTCCCTGCGCGAGGAGGAGCTTCATGCAGAGCACGAGCCGCACGTGCTGTTCCAGGCTTCGACCATCGGCGCGCTCCTCGACGGGGCCTACGAGGGGGACGTGACCTTCGCCGAGCTCGCCGAGCATGGCGACCTCGGGCTCGGCACGCTGAACGGCCTCGACGGCGAGATGATCGCCGTCGACGGCGGCTTCTACCGCGCGGACGTCGACGGCGCGGTCGACGAGATCGACCCGAAGACGCGCACGCCCTTCGCCGTCCTGACCTGGTTCACCCCGACGGCCGAGCTGCGGATCGACGAGCCGGTATCCCACGAGGAGCTGATGGCCCTGCTCGAAGAGCACCTGGCCGAGGGCACGGTCGCCTGCGCGGTGCGAGTCGACGGCGCCTTCGAGCGTGTGCACGCCAGGTCGGTGCCGAGGCAGTCGCCTCCCTACCGCGGCCTCGCCGAGGTGGTCGCGGATCAGCGCGTGTTCGACCTCACCGACGTCGAGGGGACGATGGTCGGGTTCCGCTTCCCGGACTACAGCGAGGGCATCGAGGTGAGCGGGTACCACCTCCACTTCATCACCGCCGACCGGAGGCGGGGAGGACACGTCCTGGAATGCCACCCGCGCCGCGCGGTGACGCGAATCGACGCGTCCACCGACCTCCACGTCGAGCTCCCACCGGGGATCGACCTCGCCTCGCCCCAGGCCAGCCGCGAGACGCACGAGGTGCTCGACCGCGCCGAGCACTGGGGGTAGCGCCGCTTCAGGGACGGGGAGTTGAAATGGTGGCCGGATGAGCGACGGCGAGATGATCCTCATCGCCGGCGCCCTGATGGCGGCGGGGCTGGTCGCGTCGTTCGCGGCGGACCGGCTGCGGGTGCCAGGCCTGCTGCTGTTCCTGGGCCTGGGGATGGCGATCGGCTCCGACGGCACCGGGTGGATCGAGTTCAGCGATTACGAGCTCGCGCGGACGATCGGGATCGTGGCGCTCGCCCTCATCCTGTTCGAGGGCGGCCTCACGGCGAGCTTCGGCGAGATCCGCTCGGTGCTGGGCTCCGCACTGTCGCTCGCGTTCATCGGAACGCTGGTGACGGCCGCGATCGCCGGGCTGGCGGCCTGGTGGATCTTCGACCTCACGCTGCTCGAGGGACTGCTGCTTGGATCGATCGTCGCGGCCACCGACGGCGCCGCGATCTTCGCCCTGCTGCGCGGCTCCACGCTGCGCCGGAAGGTCGCCCTGACGCTCGAGGGGGAGTCGGGGCTCAACGATCCTCTTGCGGTCCTGCTCGTCATCGGGTTCATCGACTGGATCCAGAAGCCGGGCTACGGCATCCTGGACATGGGCCTCCTGCTGCTCAGGGAGCTCGGGGTCGGGCTGGCCGTCGGGCTGGCCGTCGGCTGGCTGGCGATCGAGGGGCTGAGGAGGGTGCGCCTCGGTGCAGAGGCCGCCTATCCGATCGCGAGCCTCAGCGTCGCCGCGCTCGCGTACGGCGGGGCCGCGGCGCTGCACGGATCGGGGTTCCTCGCGGTCTACCTGGTGGGCCTGGCCCTGGGCAGCCGGCCGATCCCGGCGAGGCGGGCGGTGACGGTCTTCCATCAAGGGCTCGCCGGGCTGGCGCAGGTGACGATGTTCCTGGTCCTGGGCCTGCTCGTCTTCCCGTCCCAGCTCTGGGGCGTGGCGCTGGAGGGAACCGTGCTCGCCCTGATCCTCGTCTTCGTCGCGCGCCCCGTCGCGACGTTCGTGGCGACCGCAACCAGCTCGTTCGACCTTCGCGAGCGGGTCGCCCTCTCCTGGGCCGGCCTCCGGGGCGCGGTTCCGGTCGTGCTGGCGACGTTTCCGGTCATCGCCGCGGTCTCCGAGGGCTTCGAGTTCTTCAACATCGTCTTCTTCGCGGTGCTGCTCTCCACCCTCCTGCAGGGCTCGACCTTCGAGCCGCTTGCGCGGCGTCTCCGGCTGACCCGCCCCGGAGGAGAGACGGCTCCATCGCCGCTCATGGGCAGGCTTCGCAGCACCGCGCAGATCTCCACGTCCCGGCCCTGGGACGCCACCGACGGCGACCCGAGCTACCCGCGGCAGATCGAGGGCGTCGCGGTCGAGACCCAAATGCTCACCCGGGTGGACCGGGCGGGCGCGCTGGTCAGCCTCGACGACGGCCGCTACGCGTTCACCGGGCCGATTGTCGCCGTCGGCTCGGCCACGGGCCTGCAGGCATCCGCCAGGCGCCGTCTCGCGGCGGCGAGAACCGAGGTCGATCGCAACTGGTGGCGCGAGGTGATCGGCGCGCTGGCGCGCGGCTCGGAGTGACCGGCCTCAGCGGCTGGCCATCGGGCTTGGCGGCTCATGCTCTCCGGCGCGCTCCCTTTTGCCTCGCGCGATCCTTCCGCCGAGCGCGCCGAGCAGCATCCCGATGATCGCCGTCACGACCGCGAGCAGTGGCGGAAAGCTTCCCAGCGACACCGTCGCGTGGGTGCCGGCGACGGCGTGGGCGATCAGCAGCCCGATGCCGTAGAGGGCGCCGCCCACGACCCCGCGGTCTGCCCCTCCCCAGCCGTCGCGGTGCTCGAGGCCGGCCAGTACCCCACCGACGGCCGCCACCACACCCACGGCCCAGTACGCACCGGGGGCGACACCGATCATGATCCCGGCCAGCGCGCCGATGGCGAAGGGGATGACCCCGCCGAGGATCACCTGGACGGATCGCGGTCGATCGCGAAACAGCGGGGGTAGATGCATCCCGTCTCCTCTCCTCGGCGGCTGCGTCCGGGCGGCCTTCGCGAATGCTCCCGTGCGGATCGGCACGATACCCCCTCGCGAACCGGGACGCGGGCGGTAATGCACCATGATGCGCGCGGTCGAATGCCCGACGACCCCCCGATGAGACCGGCGACGCCGCTGCGGACCAAGCTCGGAATCGCGACCCTTGCGCTTCTCGTTGCCGCGATCGCGCTGTGCTTGAACCGTGACCTGAACGGGGACCTCTACCTGCTCCTGTTCAGCGGCCGCTACATCGCTCACCACGGCCCGGTCGGCACCGACCCCTTTCCCACGATCGAGCACGGGCGGCAGTGGCTCAACCAGCAGTGGCTCTCCGAGGTGGGGTTCTACGGGGCGGAGCGAGCGGTAGGGACCACGGGCATCACGATCCTCTACGCGCTGCTGATCGGCCTCCCGCTGGCTCTGGTGCTCGCCGCGATCCGGCGCAAGGGCACGATTGTGATGCTGGCCGTCGCGGCGCTGTATGTGCCTGGGATCCTGGCCATCATCCATCCGCGCGCCGCCGGGTTCACGCTGCTGCTCTTCACCGTCCTCGCGCTCCTGGTACTCGCGGGAATGCGCCTTGACCCCGGCGCCCGGCCCCGGGCGGCGCCCCCACTGTGGCTGCTCGCGGCTATCCCGCTGCTCTTCGCCCTGTGGGCGAACCTCCACGGCGGCTTCATCGCCGGCCTGCTGCTGATCGGCGCGGTGACCGTCGGGCTCTGGATCGACGGCCGACGCGGGCAGGCCGGCGTCCCGGGCGCCCACATCGCCGTCCTCGCGGGCGCGGGGCTGCTGGGAGCCATCGCCGCGACGTTCGCGACGCCGCTGGGCACCGACATCTGGAGCTACGTCCTCAGCTTCCGCAATCCGGCCCTGAAACTCGCCTCGACGGAGTGGGAGCCGGTGACGAACTCGGCGCCGGCGGCGGCGTTCGTCGTGATCGCGGCCGGTGTCGCCGTGTGGACCTGGTGGAGGGCTCCTAGGCCCCGGCGAGTCATGCCCGCGCTCGTGGCGGCGGGGTTCGTGCTGTTCGCGGCGAGCTCGATGCGGAATCTGATCTTCGTCGCGCCCGCGCTCGCGTTTCAGATCGCGTGCTCGCTGCCGGATCGGGCCGAGGCTCCGAGCCGGGCCCTGGTGGCGCTCGCCGGATCAGCCGCAACGGCGGCGGTCATCGTCTACGCGGTCGTCCTCGGACCGCCGAACTCAGATCGGGTGGGCAACCCCGCGGTGCAGTACGCGATCGACCACCCGCCGAAGCGCGGCGGGATCGTCGCCTACGCGGGCCCGAGCTCATACATGCTCTGGCGCGCCCCGAACACGCCGGTGGTCATTAACGGCTGGCTCGAGCACTTCACCGAGGATGAGCTGCGGGACAACTTCGACCTCCTGCACGGCTCGCTCGCCGACCCCACCCCCGCCGTCAGGCGGTTGCACGCGGGTGCCGTGATCGCCTACATCCCCCAGGCGATCGACCGCCTGAAGGCGCACGGGTTCGTGGTGAAGATGTCCGGTCCGTATGGGACGTACCTGGTGCGCAAGGGAAAGTCCCAGCGGTAGAGCACCTTCAGCCGTAGCTCTTCGGCGACCAGCTCGGCCGCGCTACGCCCCGCCAATTTCCGGACCGAGCCGGTATGCAGTTGGACTACCGGGGGTAGCCCGCATGTCGAGAACAGCGAACTTATGGCGGTTCGCGCAGATCACCACGTTGGGTTTCTCGGCCGCTTGTGGGCTGGTGCTGGGCTGGCCAACGGTGCCAATCCACCGCGCATCACAGTCCGCCCTGCCACACGTAGAAGTGAAGCCGGACCCGTGGCTGCCCCCCAGCAGTTCGTCTTGAACGGCAGCCTGGTGGTCCTCACAGGTGTAGCGCCATTGTTCGCCCATCCAGATGCGCTCGCGAGTCTTGTTCCCGCACCCCGCTGTCTCGCACGTCTGCGTATCGCTGAACCGGACTACGTCTCCGATCCGATGTTGCTGCTGCGCCACGAGCCGACCTTATCTCGACCCGTGGCCGGCACTGGTAGCTCGTGCCTCCGCGCAGCGAGTAGTAGCCACCAGCGACGATCACGATGGACCCTAGCCCCCGCACCTGCTGATGCCAGGGAGCACAAAAAGATGAATCGCCCTAGCCGGGACGCTCGCTCCGATAGCGGTTGAGTGCTTCTTCGGCGTAGCGTTCGCAGTCAACCTCGGAGCGAGGGCCCCCATGGCGGTACTGGTGGATGTGCCATGCCTCGTGGGCGGCCGCCGCGATCAGCCATTCGCGCCAGTCGGCGTAGGTGAAGAACGGGAACCGGTTGCGCGGACCGACTTCATCGGGTCTCCTGCCGTTGCGGTTGTACGGGCCCACCGGGAACCGGACGCCGGTGCCGATCTTGATCGTCACGAGGTAGCGGGCACTACGGGGTGCATTGGAAATCGACGGAACGCCGTCGTACGCACGGGCGCTGAGGCCCCGTCCACCCTTTACGTTCACGCACACTCGATTCATGTCGACACCTCGAGTGGCGAAGCCGACGAGCCTCTGGACCTCGTCGTCGAGGTACGGGCTCGTGTTGCGTATCCACGGGCCCGCCAACTCAGATCCGCGCCGGCGGCTCCGGAGGCCGCTCACCCTCGAGCGCCGCCAGGATGGGCGCGCTGTCGTAGTAGAGCTGCGCCCGCGAGGCGATGCCGTCGCTGAGGGTCCAGACGTGGGCGAAGCCCACCTCGAAGTCCTGCCCGCTCCTCCGTGCCTGCCCGCGGATGCGGCCCAGGACGATGATCCTGTCACCGGCGTCGAGGAAGTCGTCCGGGTCCGCCCAGGCGCCGTCGACGTGGTCGCGGAAGATCTGGGCGAACGAGCGGACGCCGTCGGGGCCGTGGTGGGTTCCGCCCCACGGAAGCCGGTCGGGCAGCGTCCATTCGATGTCGTGGGTGACGTCCGCGACCAGGTCGTCGACGTCCCACCGCGTGAGCGCCGTGTAGATGCGCTTCACCGCGTCGAGGTCGTTGTCGGCCATGCCGCCAACATATCCGGAGCGGGGAAGGCCACGGTAGGGTTCGCGCCCGTGGGAATCCTGGAGGCGAGCTGGACGGTGGAGATCGAGGCGCCGCGAGAGCGGTGCTACGAGATCGCCGCGGATCTCGAGAGCGCTCCCGAGTGGCAGGGAACGCTCGAGGAGGTCGAGGTGATCAAGCGCGATCGCGAGGACCGACCGCAGGTCGTGGAGACGATCTCCGACGCAAGTGTGAAGAAGGTGCGCGCCCGGCTCCGGTTCTCCTACGACCCCCCGGGCGGCATCTCCTGGGAGCAGGAGGAGGGCGACGCCAAGTCACTCACCGGTTCCTGGGAGTTCGAGGAGGCGGGCGAGGACCGGACGAGGGCCACCTACGGGCTCCGCTCGGACCCAGGCCGAATCCTCGGGCTGCTCCTGCGCGGCCCGGTCGAGAGCAAGGTGAAGGAGCACTTGACGAAGGGCGCCGCCGAGGGCCTCAGGCGCCAGGCCGAGCGCTCCTCCTAGGCTCCGATCAGCTTCGCCTTCATCCGGTTGAACTCCTCGTCGGAGATCGCACCCTTCTCCTTCAGGTCGTTGAGCTTGTGCAGCTCGTCGACCGGGCTCGTGCCCGCCGTGTCGCGCACGTAGCTATCGAAGTGTTTCCTGACTTCTGCCTGCTCCTTGATCGAGCGCTCGCGCATGCCGTGCCCGCGAGCGATCAGGTAGACCAGCGCGGTCAGGAACGGGATGAAGATCAGGAAGAGGATCCAGACCGCCTTCCACCATCCGGACAGCTGGTGGTCGCGGAACAGATCGCCGATGATCGTGAAGAGCACCATGATCCAGGCGACGAACAGGAAGATCCAGATGACGGTGAGGAACGCGTCGCCCAGGGAGTAGTCGGCGATCAGCAATTACGGCCTCCTAGATTCGAGGTGTGAGGGGTAACGTCGCCCCGACCCTCTCACAATGTGGGGTGGCCATGCCGTCATTTGCCGTCTCGATCGTCTTCCTGACCCTGGTGCAGGCCGCGGTCGTCGCCGTGCCGGGCGCTCCCCTCCGTGGTCTCGGAGACCGGGTGCGGAGCCGGTGGTGGGCGCTCGTGCCGCCCGCCTCGATCGTGGTCGTGATCGGGCTGATCGCCCTGTACGCCAACTCGGCGGACGCGCTGTCATACCTGGCGCTGGTCGCGGTCCCCCCGCTCGCCGCGGTGGCGCTGGGCCTCGTGATGAGGGGCGCACGGCCTGCGGTGGCCCTGGCGGTCATCCCGCTGTTCGCGCTGGCATGGGGCGTGTCCGGCTCCCTGGTCGGCGAGACGGCAGCGCTGGCGCTCTCGGCCCTCGCCTGCGTGACCCTCGGGGCGTTTCTCGCCGCGGTCGTCTCGGCGAGGTGGCTGCGCTGGGGGGTCTACGCGATGGCGGTCGTCGACACGGTCCTGGTGGTCGCCGACCTCCTCCAGGGGCCCAACTCGACGCTCGTGGCCGCCGGGCCTCCCGCCGGCCTCCCGCGCCTTCAGGCCGTCTACTTCGGATCGGCGACGATGGGCTTCGGGGACATGTTCATCGCCGCGACGGTCGGGGCGCTGCTGGCTCGTGACCGGCGCACTCAGGTGGAGGCGGCGGTCCTCGCCGTGATCCTCGGCCTCGGGTTCGACCTCCTCTTCTTCGCGGTGGACCTGCTGCCGACCACGGTGCCGATCGCGGTGACCCTGGCGCTGATCGGGTCGAGGAACCGGCGCAGGGAGGGCTCTAGCCGTCGTCGGCCGCGATCTCGCCGCGGAGCGCTCCAACCTGTGACGGCGGCAGGTCGAGTCGGGCGAGCGACCGGAGGAACCCACGAGTCACGAACACGTGAATCCGAAGCTGGGTGACGCTGTAGATCCAGGTCCCGAGCCGCGCAAAACGGCCACTGCCCCGCAGCCAGGGGTAGAAGTTCCGAACGGCGACGCGGACGTCGAGCCTGGCGCGCCCGCGGCTCTCAGACGGCGCGTCGCGGTCCACGGCAATCCGCAGGTAGCCGTTCCCCCTCCCCTCCTTCGCGACGAGGAGGCCACGCTCGATGCGCCATTCGACCGATCCGCCCGAGGCGCCCGTGCGGTAAGCCGGCGCGGCGAAGCGCAGCAGAACGAGTGGCCGCACGAGCAGGATGACATTGCGAGCGTCGGGCTCGTACACAACCCGCACCAGGCCGAGTGAGACCCGATGGAGATAGCGCCAGTACGCGCGCGCCAGGCGCGCCAGGTACTCGTCCGACCAGAGTCGCGCGAGCGTCGTCTCGGGCATGAAGAGCTCCGCCTCCTGCACCGAGTCGACCGCCCCGCTCTCCGGCACATGCCCGCTTCGGGGCCCGTCGACGAGCCGCACTGTCGCCGACGTCGAAGCGTCCGCGGAGCTCATGCCGAGGTCTCCTTTGCGATGCCAGCCACCTCCGGATCCTCGGCCAGCGCCTGCCGCAACGCGGCCATGAAGGGGATCGGTGCGATGTCGAACAACTCGGCCCCCGATGGGTCCGTGACCACGGTGGGAGTCGAGAGGCCCTCGACCAATGGGCGCGCGACCCCGGCATCGACGGGCGTGACGAGGCCGATCCAAAGGGAGGAGAGCCATGGGGTGATCAGGGGCACCGGGACCCTCGGACGCCGACGCACGCCGAGGGCGTCGGCCATCAGGTTCAGCATGTCCCCATAGGAGAGCACGTCCGGCCCGCCGATCTGGACCTCCCGACCAGCACTGGCGGGCACGTCGGGCGCGGCTCCCAGGTACGCGACCACGTCGTCGATCCCGATCGGCTGGGTGGGCTTCGAGAGCCAAGCCGGGCCGATCATCGCGGGCAGTCGCTGCACCAGGTACCGGAGGGTGCGGTACGACTCGCTCCCCGCGCCCACCACCATTCCCGCCCGGAAGTACGTCAGCGGCGGGCCGTGCTCGCCGAGGATCTCGGCGGTGCGCTGCCGGCTCCGCAGGTGCTGGGACTGCGGCCGATCGCCCAGACCCCCCAGGTAGACGACCCTCGAGACCCCCTCGCGGCTCGCCATCCGCGCGAAGTTCTCGGCCGCGAGACGCTCGCGGGCCTCGAATTCCCCGCTCCCGCCGCGGCCCATCGAATGGATGAGGTAGTAGGCAACCTCGACCTCGGCGCCGGCCGCCCGCAGCGCCTTCGCATCGAGCACGTCCGCCTCGTGGAGCTCCATCCCCACAGTGCTGAGCCGCTGCGCCCGGGAGCGATCCCGCACCAGGCACCGAACGTCCCAACCCGCGCCGGCCAGGGCGTGGGCGACACGCGCTCCGACGAACCCGGTCGCGCCGGTGACCAACGCCCGGCGGCCCACCCCGCTACCCCCGGGCCAGAAGCCGGGCCATGTTGCGGGCGATCGGCTGGACGAGGCGCGGCGAGAGCCGGTGCAGGAGATAGAGCGCCAGCACCTGCCGCCTTGGAACCGGAGCAATCAGGGTCCGCTTCTCGACCGCACGCAGCACCGCCTCGGCGACCTCGTCGGGCGACGCGCCGTGCTTCGAGTAGAAGCCGACCAGGTTCTCGTGCATCCCCTGCATCTCGCCGCGGATGGTCGAGTCCGCGACGATCGCCGTGTCGATGATGCCCGGGCAGATGGCGCTGACGTGGACGCCGCGCTTCGACACCTCTGCGTTCAGGCTCTCGCTGAGCCCGACGACCCCGTACTTGGATGCGCAGTACGGCGCCGTGTTGGCGGAGGGCATCAGACCGAGCTGGGAGGCCGTGTTGACGACCGAGGCCGGGCGTCCCTGGCGGAGCATCCGCGGCACGAAGGCCTGAACCCCGTAGGCGACCCCCAGCAGGTTCACGTCGATGATCCGGCGCCAGTCGTCGGCCGTGGTCGCCTCGATGTTTCCAGCGTGCCCGATGCCCGCGTTGTTGTGGAGCACGTCGACCGCCCCCTCGGCCTCGAAGACCTTCGCGGCGAAGTCCTCGACCGCAGCGGGATCGGACACGTCCAGCTTGTGCGGCGTTGCGCTCCCTCCCGAGGCCTCGATCTCGGCTGCGACCGCGCGCACCCGCTCGGTGTTCAAGTCCGCCGCGTGGACCCTGGCCCCGTGGCGGGCGAGCAGGAGCGCCGTGGCGCGCCCGATGCCCGAGCCGGCGCCCGTGACGACGGCAACCTTGCCCATCAGGTCCATGCGTGGCATCTTGACGGGTCCACCGCCCAGGTATCGTCCATGGCGTGGGCGAGCTCATCCACACCTGCTACCGGGTCCTCGACCTCGATCGCTCGATCTCCTTCTACGAGAAGCTCGGCATGGAGGAGGTCGGCCGGATACCGATCCGCGACGAGGCGATCAACGTGTTCATGGGGCTTCCGGACGACGGTCCGCGGCTCGAGCTCACCTACAACATCGGCCAGGAGGAGCCGTACGAGATCGGCACCGGGTACGGTCATATCGCGATCACGGTGGGCGATATGGACGCCGCGCTCGAGCGCCTCGCCGGCGTCGGGATCGAGCCGGAGCGTCCCCCCTACACGGTGGCCGAGAACGGCCCTCGCCTCTGCTTCGTCCGCGACCCGGACGACTACCGGGTCGAGCTGATCGAATCGGCCGACATCTGAGCAGCGCCGCTAGGACGGCGGGGCGGGCAGCTGGATCAGCTGCACCAGGGAGACGACCAGCAGGACCGCCCCCACGCACACCAGCGCGTACCGCACCCCGCGGATCCGGAACTGCGTGCTGATGCCCACGAGGAATAGGACGCTCGCCAGGAAGACCGTGGTGCGGACGTAGTCGTCGGACCGCGCCCCCGCGGTCGAGCCGTCGGCAAAGGCCGTCGTCGCCTCCTTGTCCAGCCGCCTGGCCTTCACGAGCGCCGGTTCGTGGTACTGCGGCATGTAGGTCGGGCCTTTCGGGGCGTGAGGGTTCGTCTCCGGGTGGGTCCTGCGCCAGGCGTCGAAGGCGACCCTGAAGTCAGGGCGGAAGCGACGCTCGGCGAGGGCCATCGCCTCGCGGTTCTTGACGGTGAAGGCCGCGAACCAGGCGTCGAACGCCGAGGAGTCGAGGTTACGGCGGTCGATCGCGTCGATGTTCGCCCGGTTTGCCTCCGACCTGACTGTGGAAGCATCCGCCAGCTTCACGCGCGAGTCAGTGCTC
Source organism: uncultured Actinomycetes bacterium (assembly GCA_963702195.1). Taxonomy (GTDB): domain Bacteria; phylum Actinomycetota; class Thermoleophilia; order Solirubrobacterales; family 70-9; genus AC-56. The sequence goes on from OY969725.1 coordinate 2,269,813, forward strand.
CACTTCGCCGCGGCGTAGCCGGACCACGCGGCAATGAGGGCGACGATCGACAGCAGGACCGCCTCGGCGATCGAGAGGATGCGATCGTGCCGGTCGCGGCCGCCGCGGTGCTCGCCGTGGTGAGCGATCTCCTTGCCGACTTCCTCCGCCGACATTCCCTCGGGCATGTGGCCCGACCCTATGGCATCTACGGGCTCAATCCCAGCTGCCCGAGCAGGCCGCCGAGCGGTCCCAATTGATCGAGCAGGGCGCCGGCGTTCCGGGCCGCGGCGACCAGCTGGTCCGCCGGCAGGCTGTGAATCGCCTGCCGGAGGGCATCCGCGAGGATCCCGGGGATCGCACCGGCGCGCTCGGCGTCGTCCACCGCCCTGAGCAGGCCCGCGCGAAGGGCGTCCGCGAGCCTGGGATCGTTCGCGAACTCGGCACGGCCCTCCGGGGTCCCGAGAGCCAGGACGACGGTCTCCCGCGAGACGTGGAGCTCGCACGCGACTCCGTCGAGCGTTGACAGGGTGAGCTGCTGCGCGATCTCGTCGAGGTTGTCGGGGGATCGCCAGGCACGCGGCTGGCACGGGTCCTGGACTGGGCTGGGCTCGTAGCCGGCGCCGCCGAGCGCGAGCGACGTCACAACCAGAGCCAGCGAGGCGACGACCGCCCCGATCACGAGCGTGCGGGGCCTCACAGCGTCACGTCCCGTCGCCGCGCCAGGCCAATCGGCAGCAATGCGGCCAGCCCGAAGGCGGCCGCGATCAGGAACGAGTTGCTGAAGGCGTGCGTAGCGGCGCGATCGAGCTCGTCCTGGAGGGACGCCTCGAGCTGCACCGCGTGGACGCGCTCGGTCGGATCGCTCGGGAGCGGTTCGAAGGCTGGACCGATCACGGGAACCTTTCCGCGCTCGGCGGTGAGGCGATCCCCGAGTCGCTGGGCGAGCTCGATCTTGAGCGTGGCGGGCAGATCGGCGTCCAGGAGCGCCGCGGTGCCGGCCTGCTCCGCGGCGTCGCGCTCGGTCACGAGGTTCGCGGTGAAGATCGGCGTCAACACGAGGAGCCCGGCGACGACGCCCGCATGGCGGGCGGCGATCGTCCAGCCGCCGTGGATCGCCTGTGGCGCCCTGCCCTCCAGCGCAGTCTCCGTCAGCGCCGACAGCACCAGGGTCAGGCCGACCCCGACGAGGATCTGAGATGGGAAGGTGGCGACGATCAGGGCCCGTGGAAGGAGGCCCAGCCCGGCTAGGCCGCCCGCCACCAGGATGGCGCCGGCAGCGGCCCGCGCGCGCGGATCCGAAACCGTTCGGGCGAGAGGTCCCGTGGCCAGCGCGGCGACGGGCATGACCGACACCGCCAGCGCGGCGATGATCGGCGAGTGCCGCCAGCCCTCGATGATGAGGAGCACGATCAGGAACAGCGCCGCCGCGAGGGCGCCCGACACCAGGCCCAGAGCGAGGTTCGCGGGGAGATGCGGCCGCCCGGTGTCGCGCAGCTCCGCGCGGCGGGTCGCGTCGGCCGACTCGTTCCGCGCGATGGGCAGCAGCGGGATCGCGACGAGGATCGCGGGCGGCACCTGGGCCAGGAAGATCGCCTGCCACGAGACCAGCTCGGTGAGCAGCCCACCGGCGGCCGGGCCCAGGGCGGCGCCGATCGCGCCGGCGGTCGCCCAGGTTCGCGCCGCCGTTCGCTCCGAGCCAACGGCGAACGGCATGAGCTCGAGCGCGCCGGTCACCGCGGCCGCGCCGCCGACGGCCTGCAGGCAACGGGCTGCGATCAGCGGAGCGAGCGAGGGCGCGAGGCCGCAGAGGAGTCCTCCCACAGCGAACAGGACGAGGCCGGCCGCCGTGACCCGCGCCGGACCAAAGCGGCGCGCAACCACCGCCGCCGGGACGGCGGCCACGGCGAGCACCAGGTTGAACGCGACCAAAACCCAGACCACCGCGTTGACGCTCACGTCGAAGTCGCGGTAGATCTCCGGTAGTGCGAGGACCACGATCGACGCGTCGGCGAGCACGAGGCCGACCGCGATGGACAGGCTCGCTCGGAGCATCACTAGCGGGTCGTCAGGGCGTGAGCACGACGCGACCAAAGGCCTGCCGGCTTTCGAGGTACGCGTGCGCGGCAGCGGCCTCGGCGAGCGGGAAGGTGCGGTCGATCTCGACGCGAAGCTCTCCGCTTGCAACCCGCTCGAGCAGGCCGGCGATCATTCCGTGGACGCGGGGGTATTCGGTCATCAGCGCCCCGCCGAGGAAGACGCCGCGCAGCGCGTTGTTCTGCGCCCACAGGTCCCTCGCCTCGACGTTGGAACCGGCGCGGCCCGCCACCCCCACGCTGACGAGCGTCCCTCGGTAGGCGAGCGCCCCGATGCTGTCGACCAGGTTCTGGCCGCCGACCGAATCGAGGATCACGTCAGCGCCGCGTCCCTCGGTCAGCTCGCTCGTTCGCTCGACGAAGCTCTCCGTGGCGTAGTTGATCCCGTGGTCGAGTCCTAACTCTCCCAGGCGTTCGAGCTTCTCGTCGCTGGAAGCGGTCGAGATCACTGTCGCTCCGGCATCCTTCGCGAGCTGGATCGCGGCCATTCCGACTCCTCCGGCCCCGGCGTGGATCAGTGCCGTCTGCCCGGCCTCGAGGTTGCCGGCCTCAAACAGGCACTCCTGGGCCGTGCCGAACGCGACCGGTACGCACGCGGCGGGTGCTGCGCCCAACCCGTCGGGGATCGGCCAGGTGGAGATCGCGGGAACGGCCCGCTTCGAGGCGTGCGAGCCCGCCATGTTGAGGCTGACGACCCGGTCGCCTCCCGCGCGGTCCTCGACGCCGGCGCCGACCTGGGCGACCGTGCCAGCGGCGAGATACCCCACTACATGCGGAACGGACGGCGGCGGTGAGGATGCGCGGGCCAGCAGGTCCCCGCCCTCGATGCTGATCGCCTCGACGTCGATCACCACGCAGCCGTCCGGACAGTCGGGATCGGCCACGTCCTCGTAGCGCAGGACGTCCGGGGGACCGTTCTCGTGGATCACAGCCGCCTTCATCGGAGCGCAATCACCTCCGCCGCCAGCGCAAACGCTCCGAAGACCGACCTTGTCCCTGCCATTCGTTCCTCGCTTGCGACCCTAACACCTACGATCCCAGCCGCGTGCCTGCGAGGCGGGGACGAGCAGCGCGGTCTACGCGGCCCCGGGCGGCTGGGTGAGGGTGAGCGGCGCGCCCTGCGGGTCGCGGATCACGGCCTGCCGGAGGCCGGTGCCCGGGACGTCGTAGGGCGTGGCGAGCACTTCGCCGCCGGCGCCCGACACCTTCGTCACGGCGGCGTCGACGTCCGCGATCCAGAAGTCGACCGTCCACCTCGGAGAGGCATCCTCGTCGCCGCCTTGCGGCGCCATTACCGCGACGACGTCCCGGGGGACGGGCTGCTGCGGCTCGCCGCCGACGTAGCCCGGCACCGTGAACATCGTGATCTCGCCCCCGCCCATCTCGAAGCCGCGGGTATCCCAGCCGAAGAGTCCACAGTAGAACCGCTTCGCGCCGTCCGGGTCGTCGGTGCTCAGTGCGCTCATCGACCAGGCGCCCGGCTCGTTGACCACCTGGGCCCCGCGGCGCTCGCGCGGCTCCCAGACCGAGAACACCGCCCCGGCGGGATCGGCGAGGACGGCCTGGCGGCCGCCGCCCGGCGAGTCGAAGGGCTGCGCGATGACCTGCCCGCCCGCGTCCTGAGCGTTGGCGGCGGCCCCGTCGGCGCTCTCGACCCAGATCAGAGTGGCCCAGATCGGCTCCGGCGGCGCCGGGGCGCCGTGCTGAGAGACGATCGCGGCAGCATCGCGGCCACGGAGCCGCGCGAGGATGTAGCTGCCCGGTTGGTCCTCCGGCATCAGGTCCTCGGTCTCCCAGCCGAACAGGTCGGAGTAGAAGGCCGCGGCTGCCGGCGGATCGGGGAAGACCCCCGCGACCAGGCAGGGGACGCCGGGCGCGAAGCCGTCGCGGTCGCTCATCGCTCCTCCTCGTATTCGTCGTGACGGCGCCACCAGGTGTAGGGCTCGCCCTGCGGGTAGGCGGCCGGCGACTCCTCCCAGGTCTCCTGGCGCCCGAACGGCGCCCGGTCCAGGAAGCTCCAGACGGGCCCGATGGCCTCCACGCCGCGGCTGCGCGTGAAGTAGGTGCGGTAGACGTCGTCGCGGTCGCGCATGAAGACGCTCAGCCCAAAGCCCTCGCCGTCCTGGTAGGCGCCCTCCTTGGGCTCGGCTGGGGAGGTGCCGAGGTCGACGCCGAAGTTCCCGCGGCCCCACGAGTACCACGGATGCTCCCATCCCAACCGCCTCCGGAACCGCTCGAGCTTGGCGAACGGCGCACGCGAGGTGATCGCGAAGGTGACGTCGCGGGCATGCAGGTGGGCGGGGTGGCCGACCTGGTCGATGAACATGCAGCAGCCGTCGCAGCCCGCGTCCTGGTTTGGCCCGAACATGAAGTGGTAGAGGGCGAGCTGGCGGCGGCCCTCGAACAGGTCCGCGAGCCCGACGTTCCCCCGCGGCCCTTCGAACTCGTAGGCCTTCTCGACCCTCGTGCGGGGCAGCCGCCGGCGCTCCGCGGCGAGCTCGTCGCTCCGCCGCGTCAGCTCCTTCTCCTTCGTGCGGTGCTCCCTCTGCGCCGCCTCCCATTCGCTCGCGGATACGACCTCGGGGAGGTCCATTCCGGTCTCCTTCCGTTCTATTGCCGCCTTCTTCATATCGCCGGCTGAACGTATCAGAGAGTCCTAAAAGATGACTAGCAGATCATGTTTCCGCATTCGCGCTCTAGACTTCTACTCCGATGGCGCGCCGGAGGACCCAGGACGACGGTTGCGGGATCGCGCACGCCTCCGATCTGCTCGGGCAGCGCTGGGCGTTGCTGGTGGTGCGCGAGCTGCTGCTGGGACCGAAGCGGTTCACCGACCTGCGGGCCGGGATTCCCGACATCAGCCCGAACGTCCTCGGCCAGCGGCTCCGCGAGCTCGAAGAGGCCGGGATCCTCGGTCGCCGCAAGCTCGCCCCTCCGGCCGCCGCGCGGGTCTACGAGCTGACCGAGTGGGGAAGCGATCTCGAGCCCGCGGTGCTCGCGCTCGGACGGTGGGCGAGCCGGTCCCCCGGCTTTCCGCTGGGCGCGCCGATGGGTCCGGACTCGCTCGTGCTGGCGATGAAGACCGCCTTCCAGCCGGAGGAGGCGGATGGCCTCGATGCGACCTACGAGCTCTGGCTGGAAGAGATCCCGTACTCCATCCGCGTGGACGGCGGATTCGAGGCCCGGCACGGAGAGGCCGGCGATCCGGACGCGACCCTCCGGAGCGACTCGGACACGCTCGCGGGCATCGTCTTCGGCGGCCGGTCGCTCGGCAGGGCGATCAAGTCGGGTGAGGTCGAGGTGGACGGCAGCCGGCGCGCGGTCAACGCCCTCTTCCGCGCCCTCGGCTAGCTCTCGCGGCGGCTTGCGAAGTCGGGGCGGCGAGATTTGAACCAGCGACCTTTCGGCCCCCAGCCGGGCGGCAATCGGTGTCGACGCGTCCCTGAGCGTCCCCCATGTCCCCCACCGTCCACCGGCGTAGACGGTCTGGACCCATAGGACCCGACAGTCCGTACCAAAGCGGTACGACGGCGGTCGCAGGTGCAGATCCGGGGGCCCATTCCTCCCTCGCTGCGACGCGCGAATAGTGGAGTGGGCGCGCCTCCGCGCCTGGCTTCTTCGGTTCGCGGCCCGTCAGGCGATGCCGTGATCACGCTTCGCCTGCTCCTCCATCGCCTCGAGGCGGGTGCAGTAGTCCGGAAACTCGTTCAGATGAGCCAGGGCGATCTTGCCGGTGACCGTGGAGTCATCGTCGGTCACGTCGGTGGCCGGATCCTGAGCACCGTGCTCGAGCTCTACGTCCAGCCCGGTCCGGAACTGCTCGACATCGAACGGTGCCGACAACCAGTCAATCCCGATCCGTTCGCCGATCCGCCGAGCCTCCTCGGCCGTGAAGCTCGCCCGCCCGGTCATCGGGCTTGGCGCCCGCCCTCGACGCGCCGGTAATGGTCACGCCAGATCAAGCGGTGGACACCGAGGTAACGCGGGAGGCTTCGAAGCCCCGGTATGAAGGGGATGCATACGAACGCGAGGCTGAGCACCATCATGATCAGCAGGATCTCCGCATCGGCGTTGTCGGAGGTGTTGAAGGGGGAGATCTGGTACCAGAACGTGTACAGCCAGAGCCAGACCTGCCCCGGGTAGCTGCCGGTCTCGTTCATCATCCCCCACTGGTCGCCGAGCAGATGCTGTGCGTTGGCCTTGTCCTCGAAGAACCCTCCGCCGGATAGGAACAGCAGCGGCTTGGTGTAGTTCGTTTGGTAGAACTGGCTCGACGTCAGCAGAGCCCCGTCGAGTCCGCCGCTCTGCGCCAGAGCCGTCAGTGCGAGCATCATCGGGGCGACCGGTCCATAGCGGCCCTGATGCACCGACGGCAGCCCGCGCGGATAGCGAGCCTTCTTGAGCGCGGCCGTGTAGGCATCGGTCCATCGCGACTGCAGGCTCGGCGGAGCCGCCTGGTACGCCGCAAGCGCCCGCTTCAGTGTCGCGTTGCCGGGAACGTCCTTCAGCGGATCGAGGACGAAATCCTTTGCCGTATCGATCCGATAGTGGACCCCCGGCCAGGTCTGGGTGTTGACCCCGAAGACCTTCTGGCCCGCGCCTGGGGTGTTGTTGTATGGCGGGCCGTAGGTGGCGATCTCGCTCGTGCCATCCAACTCCGTCACTGCGGTGGCGACGAAGTCCGCGGGATCCGAGCGGGCCCACTGCTGGATCGTCACCGGCTTGTCGTCGGGCGAGGAGAACAGCACCGCCAGGATCACGATCAGCGCCGTGATCACCACGAGTGCGACGACGAACTCCTTGACCAGGTCATAGGCGACGTACTCGCCACGCCACTCGCGATCATCGGTCGCAGGAGCCCGCGCGCTGCTGGTCACGATGCACTCCGTCCTGGCCCCGGCTCATCCGCTTGGGCCGTGCCCTTCGCCGGGTACGGAGGCACGACGCCATGGCGCCGGACGAGCAGCACGTGCCAGATGACGAGCGCCACCACAGCAACCGGAAGCAGGATGACGTGGAAGGTGTACATCTGGCCAAAGTCCACGACATTGAAGTAGGCGCCGATCCCGACCGAGTTCAACCCGTCCTTGCCCTCGCTGGCGATCCACTGTGAGTCGAAGTTCTGCTGCGAGAGGTAGCCCGTGAAGGCGGCTCCGATCCCGATGAGGAAGACGACCGCCCCGCTGACCCAGGTCAGACCACGCCCGCCGCGCCAGGCGCCCATGAAGAACTTGCCCCACAGGTGGACGACCATGGCAAAGAAAAAGACCTCGACCCCCCAGAGGTGGACGCTGTTGAAGAACTTCCCGACTCCAGACACGTGCCACCAGGCCGGCCCTTTGAGCCCCAGGATCATCCCCGAGAGCACGACGACTATCAGGGCCGCGATCGTGGCCACGCCAAACACGTAGATCCACGAGGCGACGTACGCGGGCTGGCGGTCGGGGAGGAGCTTCTCCGGCGGCAGAGCGCGCACCGCCCGCTCGCGAACCCGCTCCGTCCACATGGTGGACTCCCGATCGGGAGAACTCATCGGTCGCGGCCTCGATGCGGGAAGGGCAGGAGGATCGCCGCCAAGAACACGGCGATCATCAGCAGGGTGACCGCGACATTCGCCACCGACATCTGGAAGAAGTGCCAGTGGACGTAGTGAGCCGGTCCGTTGAGGTCGAAGATCGCCGGCGCCGGTGCAAGCGGCCAGCGCCATCCCGCCAGGCGGCTCTTCGGCCCAGATCGGTCACCCGCGCCTCCCGAAGGCGTACGAGTGAAACCGGGGTTCATCTCCGCGGAACCTCCTGTGCGGTCCGTCCAGGGCTCAAACCATCCCCGTCCATTACGGCATCGAAGCCGACATCGCCGGCCGCAGTGTGGACTCGGTACCGATGCCCCCGGGCCCGCGCTATCGGACGACTCGAGCGCAGTCTAACCCCTGCGGAAGGACCTGAAAGAGCAAACATCGATGCCCGGGGCCCCCCGTAGGCGACGGTGAGACCTGGAACGAAGCGGCCGGCCATCGGTCTTGCGCGGATCATCGCGCTCGAGTCCCTCGACCACGGACCGGGCGGCAATCGGTGTCGATGCGTCCCTGGGCGTCCCCCGCGTCCCCACCGTACCCGCCCGTGGACCATCTGGACACATTGGACGTCGCAGTCGGTACCAAAGTGGTACCACGCGGCGGTCGAGCGAACAAGTCCACCAACACCTCGGGACGAACCGTTGGTGATCTTCATCGACCTCGCAAGACGGCTCTCCCCGGCGAGTTCCAGCAGATAGGCCGATAGGTGACAACTAGGTGTAATCCCTGAGCACGTTGTTCATCCGGGCCTCCTTGGAGGCTGGGGGTGTCAAAGCCACCCAGTCCCAAGGAGGACACCGAATGAAGCTGCACGCTAACGCGGCCCTCAGCCTGAACAAGCGAAGGGTCCTGGCAAGACGAGTCGTCGAGGAGAGCTGGTCGCTCACGAAGGCGGCCGAGGCCGCCGAAGTGAGCGAGCGGACCGCCGGCAAGTGGGCCTGCCGCTATCGGGCCGAGGGCGAGCTCGGCCTGCTCGACCGTTCCTCGGCCCCACTCGCCGTCCACAACCGCACCGAAGAGCGCCGGCTCGCCCTGATCTGCCAGCCCCGGCAGCTGCGCATGACCGGCGCCCAGATCGCCGAGGTCTTGGCGATGCCGGAGACGACGGTCTCGGGGATCCTCACCCGCACCGGCCTCGGCCGGCTCGGGCGCGCTCGCTCCCGGCATCCCGAAACGGCAGAAGCCCGCTTCCCGAGCGGGCTTCTGGCCAGTCGGGGCGGCGAGATTTGAACTCGCGACCTTTCGGCCCCCAGCCGAACGCGCTACCAAGCTGCGCCACGCCCCGGGACCCGCGAGTTTACGCGAGGCTCGCCGCCGTCGATGAGAGCGGGCGACGGGACTCGAACCCGCTGCTTTCAGCTTGGAAGGCTGATGTGCAACCAGTTACACCTCGCCCGCGCGACGGCCGATTATAGGTTCGCCGCGAAGCGACCCTGAGCCGCGCGCCACTCATCGCGAGTTCCTCTCCCTACGGCTTGCGCCAGGCGAAGACGATCGTGAACGTCTCGAGCTTCTTGTCGTTCGCGCCCTTGACGGGAGCCCCCCACCCGCCACCGACGCCGATGTCCTGCCAGTCGCGGCCGAGGATGTTCTTGCGGTTGAAGCTCGTTTGCATGAGCTTGCGGATCGCGCGCTTGGGGCTCTTGTGGTAGCCGAGGCTCTCGGCGTAGAAGTACCGCTTGGCGCCCTTCGTGTACCCGGTCCGCTTGACCCGTTTTCCCAACGGAACCTCTCCCGGGCAGCGGTGCTTGAAGCAGTCCTTCTTCAGCATCACCTTCGTGTGACTGCGGGCCGCCGTGTCCAGCCGGTCGTTGTTCTTCAGCGGCCGGAGCTGGTGCTTATGACGCTTGTTGTTGACGAGGCACTGCATCGCCCTGCCGAGCTTCGCGAGCGTGGTTTGGTGGGGCCGGTCGGTCGCGTGGGCGCAGGCGAAGGCGGCCGTCGTCCCGGGCGTGGCGCCGAGGGCAAGGAAGATCGCGAGCGTGAGCAGCGCAAACGCCGCGCCTGCCCCAGCTCGTCTCCCCACCGGTGCCGCCACTGCCCTGGCCATTCGCCCAGAGATTACCCACCCCTGAATGTGCACATGCCCCGGAGCGTCCGATGCGGCTGCAAGAGTACGAACATATGTTCGCTCAGGAAGCTACGAAGATCTGCCGCCGCTGCGGCGACGAAAGGCCCTTGGAAGAATTCGCGTGGCGCCGAAAGCTCGCTGGAACGCGGGGGCCGTATTGCCGCCAATGCCGCCGCGCCTACGCCAAGGCCCACTACGCAGCCAATCGGGACCTGTACATCGAACGGGCGCGGCGTCCCAACGGAATTGTCCGCGAGCAGCGCGTTGCCTGTCTGATCGAGTTCTTGAATTCAAACCCTTGCGTCGACTGCGGCGAGAGAGATCCGGCCGTGCTGGAGTTCGATCACATCCAGGGCAAGGACTTCACCATCAGCGAACGCCTGCGCGACACGAAATGGGAAGTCGTACTCGCGGAGATCGCGAAGTGCGACGTCGTCTGCGCGAACTGCCACCGCCGTCGAACGGCCGAACGCGGTGGGTTCCTGCGTGCAGCTCTGATTCAACGCAAGGAGCGCTAGCGGGGGACCGAGGAATCGAACCTCGAGCTGCGGTTTTGGAGACCGCAATGTTGACCGTTACACCAGTCCCCCGGCGATCGCGGAGTCTAGAAGCCCGTCGCGAATGAATGGGATGCGGACGAGAGGACTCGAACCTCCACGGGCCGTAAAGGCCCACCAGGGCCTAAGCCTGGCGCGTCTGCCGTTCCGCCACGTCCGCGGATCCGAAAAACAGCCTTGCAAATGCGCGGGAAATAACCGCCGCGCGGGATCGGCAGAGATTCTAGACTTGCGGTTGTGGAGGCCACGAGCGTCCGGCCCGGATACGAGCTCTGGCGACCCAATAGGGAGAAGTCAGACACCAAGACGACGAAGTTCCTCGTCTCGTTCGTGCTGCTCGTCTCCGCTGGGTTGCTGATCATCGTCACCATTGGCGGCTGGTCGCGCCTCGAGGGCGCGAGCGTCGGGATCGCGACCCTCATCTGGGCCGGCCTCTACATCCTGTTCGCGTTCCTCGTCGGCGCGCGATGGCAGCGCGGGGTCCTGCCGGTGGCTTCCGCGCTGGCGATCATCCTCGCGATCTTCGCCGCGGTCGCCGCCCCCGCCTGGTTCGACCGCAACAAGCCGGGCCTCAGCGGTCCGGCGCTTCCCGATGACCTCCTCGGCCTGCTCTGCATCATCCTGATCCCCGTCCAGCTGCTGCTGATCGTCGTCGCGATGGTCGGCTTCAACCAGAACTGGCACGTGGAGGAGGAGCGGCCCATCGGCGGCGTCCCGCTCCCCGGCGAGCACGACGACGACCTGCCCGAGCCTGAAGCGGGCCAACCCGCCTAGAACAGCTGCGGCTCCTCGGCCCTGCGCTCGATCAGGTGCGGACCGTCGTCGCGGACGTCGTTGACGAAGTCGCCCACCGCTCGCGTGACGAGGGCATCCTCCGGGGCAGGCGCCAGGAGCTCCAGCAGCTCCTCGGGATCCAGCTCGGGATCGAGCCAGCGCTCCTCTAACTCGGGCTGCAGGACCACCGGCATCCGATCGTGGATCGGGCGGATCAGCTCGTTCGGCGCGCAGGTGACGATCGCGCAGCTGTGCAGCGTGCTCGAAGCGTCGCCGCGAGCTGGTAGCTCCGCCCAGATCCCCGCGAATGCGAACAGGTCGCCGTCCGGCCGGCTGAGCCAGATCGGCACCTTGCGCCCGGGGTCCTTGCGCCACTCGTAGAAACCGTCGGCGGGAATCAGGCAGCGCCGCTCGCGAAACGACTCGGCGAATGCCGGCTGCTCCGGCAGCGATTCAGCCCGCGCGTTGATCAACGGCGGCCCTGACCGCCGCTCCGCCCAGCGGCCCGGAACCAGGCCCCACCGCAGCCGCCCGAGGTCGCGCTTGCCTGCCTCGGTGCGGCGAACCGCCAGCACCGGGTCGGTCGGCGCGATGTTGTAGCGGGGCTCCTCTGTGCTCAGATCGACGGACTCGTCGATGCCGAAGCGGGACCTAAAGCCGGCTGGCTTCGGATTCGCGAGCGTGTAGCGGCCGCACATGGCTCCGAGGCTAGCGGGGCGGCTCGATGCGATTTTCGCGCTCGAAGCCGCAACAATTGACGTCGTCCGCGGCGGTGGCGAAACGGCAAACGCGATGGATTCAAAATCCATTGCCCGAAAGGGCTTGTGGGTTCGACTCCCACCCGCCGCATGAAAACGGCCAATTGGCGCCTCACCGGTTCATATGCGCGAGAAAAGCGCCAACCGGGCCGGTTGATCTGACCGCCCCGCGATAATCCCCCGTCCGTGGACGCCACCGCACGCATGGAGGTCATCGACCAGCTCTCCTCGTTCGAGGGCCGGCGTGCCGGCACCGACGCCGAGCGGCGCGCCGCCAACTGGCTCGCGCAGCGCGTTCGCGACTCCGGCCGGCGCGCCGTGGTGGAGCCCACCTACGTCCACCCGCAGTACGGGCTCGTCCATGCCCTTCACTGTGCCCTCGGCTTCGCCGGGAGCCTCGTCGCCATCATCGCCCCGCCCGTCGGCTTCGCGATGGTGCTGGTCGCCGCCCTCTCGATGTACCTCGACCTGAACGGCCGTTTCTACCTCGCCCGCCGGCTTTTCTTCCGCCGTGCGTCCCAGAACGTCGTGTCGCCCGGCAAGAGCCCCAACGCATCCGCCCGCCTCTTCATCTGCGCGCATTACGACTCCGCACGCTCCGGCGCCGCCTTCCAGCCGAAGCGCGTCGCGCGGGCCTCCCGGCTGGCCCGGCGCCTACCCTTCCCCATCGCCCCCTTCCGGATCCTGTTCTGGTCGCTCGCGATCCTCCTACCGATCCTGGGCGCCCGCATGGCCGGCGTCGACTCAGGGCTGATCTCGCTCCTCCAGCTGATCCCCACCCTGATCCTCCTCATCGGCGTCTTCCTGCTCGCCGACGTCGAGCTTTCCGACATCGTGCCCGGCGCCAACGACAACGCGTCCGGCGTCGCAACCGCCCTGTCGCTCGCCGAGGAGCTCGACGCCAATGGGCCCGAGAACCTCGACGTCTGGCTCCTCCTCACCGGTGGCGAGGAATGCCAGATGGAGGGCATGCGCGCCTTCATCCGCGCGCACCGCAAGAGCATCGACCGCGAGAACACCTACTTCGTCGTCCTCGACGCCGTCGGCTCGGGCACCGTGCGCTACGAGACCGGCGAGGGCCTTGCCGTGACCTACGACCTGGACAAGCGCCTCGTGCAGCTCTGCGGCGCGGTCGCTACCGCCGACCGCGAGAACGGAGACCGCTTCGGCGCCCAGCCGCTCCGCCAGGCATTCGCCACCGACGCGCTGCCGGCTCGCATCGCGAAGTTCCGCTCCACCGCCATCACCTGCCTCGACGACGGCTCCCTCCTCCCCGCCAACTACCACCGCCCGGAGGACGTCCCAAAGCGCATCGACCGCAAGGCGCTCGATCGGGCCCACGACTTCACCCTCGAGCTCGTACGCGCGCTCGACCGCGACGCGGGCCGGCGCGCCGCCTCGTAGCAGCTAGCGCCTGACCAGCGCGATCTTGCGGTGCTTCGTGGTGGAGACGCCGTTGGACGACTTGAACTTGACCAGCGTCTCAACCTTCACCCGGCCGCGGTGCCGCAGCAGCCGGTCCTTGCGCCCACGGGCCTCGACCTTCAGGGTCACCTTCTTCGGGCCGTGAACGTCACGGCTCACCCTCTTTATGCCATGGCCCTTGGCACGCAGCTTCAGCTCCCCGGACCCGTCGACCTTGGCGGTCAGCTTCGCCGTGCCCCGCGAACGGTTGAGGCTCGTCTTGCCCAGGTCGAGCCGGCCGGCCCCGGGACCCGCCTGATCGACAGCGACTCCGCAGGCCTGGCGGGCGGCGTCGGTCCTTACGAGCTCGCTCCCCACGTCGTGGCGGTCGCCGCTGATCGGCGCCCGCATGATCTTGCCGAAGTTCTGGTCCATCCAGTAGATGTACCTGCTGTCGACGGCAACGCCGCACGCGTTGCCCACCGAGAACCGAACGTACGTCTGATCGACGTTGGTGCCGTCCAGATTCGCCCTTCCGATCGATCCGGAGCTGTGGGTGTCCGACGGATTGACCCAGTAGACGTGATCGGCGTCCACCGCAACACCGCAACCCGTGACTCCGGGGACGACCCGCCGCACGTCGGTGCCGTCGAGATTCGACTCCATGATTCCCGGCGTCCAGTAGATGTGGTTGCTGTCGACCGCCACGGAACACGCCATGAACTGGTCCTTGATGAAGCTCTGATCGGGATTGGCGCCGGTGATGTCGGCCCGGGCTATTGCCTTGTTGAACCTGTTCCCCCAGTACACGTGCCCGGCGTCGACAGCGGGGCCGCACGGATCGTTCCGTGGGGTTGGGATGAAGCTCTGGTTCACGCCCGTGCCGTCGAGGTTCGCGCGGCCGACGGACTCGCCCGAGGCGGTGAACGCATTGAGCCAGTAGATGTGCGCGCCGTCAACCGCGACCCCGCAGTCCTTGCCCGTGCCGGAGCCGCGAATGAACCGATTCTGGACGTCTGAGCCGTCGTTGTTGGCCCGCCCGATACCCCCGCCGGCGCCGCGTGCCCAGTAGACGTACGCGCCGGCCGACTGCGCGACGACCGCCGCGAGCGAGCCCGCCACGACGAGGGCGACGATCAATCGGAGCCCCCGCCCCCTGCGCTTCGAATGCCCCTCCATGGACATCAAGCATATACCGAACGATGTTCTGGTGATATAAGCGCCCACGATGTCAGAGACCGAAGCAGCGGCCCGGCGCGGCGAGCTCCTCTGGGAGCCGTCGCCGGAGAGCGTCGAGCGATCGCAGATGACCCGCTACATGCGCTGGCTCGCGGACGAGCGTGGCCTCTCCTTCGACGACTACGAGGCGCTGTGGCGATGGTCGGCCACCGAGATCGAGGACTTCTGGGCCTCGATCTGGGATTTCTTCGAGGTCCAGGCAGCGGACCCCTACTCCGAGGTGCTCGCCGAGCGCAGGATGCCCGGCGCCGAGTGGTTCGGAGGCACTCGCCTGAGCTACCCCGAGCACATCTTCCGCAACCGCGACGACTCCGACGTCGCCGTCCGTCACGCCTCGGAGCTCCGCGAGCTCGGGAGGGTCACCTGGGGCGAGCTTCGCGACCAGGTCGCCCGCGCCGCCGCCGGCCTTCGCGCCGTCGGAGTCGAGCGGGGTGACCGCGTCGTCGCCTACATGCCCAACATCCCGGAGACCCTGGTCGCCTTCCTCGCAACGGCGAGCATCGGCGCCATCTGGTCGAGCTGCTCGCCTGACTTCGGCGCCTCGAGCGTGGTCGACCGCTTCGCCCAGATCGAGCCCAGGGTCCTCTTCTGCGTCGACGGATACCGCTATGGCGGCC
The DNA here is from genome assembly GCA_963702195.1 of uncultured Actinomycetes bacterium. GTDB lineage: Bacteria > Actinomycetota > Thermoleophilia > Solirubrobacterales > 70-9 > AC-56. Next base: position 2,284,883 of record OY969725.1, read on the forward strand.
GCGACTTCGACCGCACGGACGTCGTCGCCGGCCTCCAGGGCGCGATGCCGAGCCTCGAGCGGACCGTAGTCCTTCCCTACCTCGACGCCGACCCTGACCTCTCCAAGCTCCAGCCTGCGATCACGTGGGATGAGCTTCTCGCGTCGGGCGAGGACGCGGCCCTCGAGTTCGAGCAGGTCCCCTTCGACCACCCGCTGTGGGTCCTTTACTCCTCCGGCACCACCGGCCTGCCGAAGGCGATCGTCCAGGGGCACGGCGGCATCCTGCTCGAGCAACTCAAGAAGCTCAACCTGCACGTCGATGCGCAGGAGGGGGACCGCCTCTTCTGGTTCACCACCACCGGCTGGATGATGTGGAACTTCCTCGTCGGTGGCCTCCTCACTCCCGCGTCGATCGTGCTCTACGACGGCAGCCCCGGGCACCCCGACATGGGCGTGCTGTGGGACCTCGCCGAGCGGACCGGAACGACTTGCTTCGGCACCAGCGCCAGCTACATCGCGGCGTGCATGAAGGCGGGCGTGGAGCCCTCTGCCGGTCGCGAGCTGTCGAACCTGCGCTCGGTCGGCTCCACCGGCTCGCCGCTCTCGCCCGAGGGCTTCGAGTGGGTCTATGAGCACGTGGGCCGCGACACCTGGCTGTTTTCCACCAGCGGTGGGACCGACGTCTGCACCGCCTTCGTCGGCGGGGTCCCGCTCCTGCCCGTGTACCGCGGCGAGCTCCAGGGCCGCGCCTTGGGCGCCAAGGTCGAGGCGTTCGACTCCGACGGCAACTCGATCATCGACGAGGTCGGCGAGCTCGTGATCACCGAGCCGATGCCTTCGATGCCGCTCTACCTGTGGGGCGACGCCGACGGCTCCCGCTACCACGCCAGCTACTTCGACGTCTACCCGGGCGTCTGGCGCCACGGCGACTGGATCGAGATCACCTCTCGAGGCACCGCCATCATCTACGGCCGCTCCGACTCGACGATCAACCGTCAGGGAGTCCGCATGGGCACCAGCGAGATCTACCGCGCCGTCCACGGCGTCTCCGAGGTCGCCGACGCCCTGGTCGTCGACATCCCGAAGCCCGGCACCGAGGGCTGGATGCCGCTCTTCGTGGTGCTCGGCGAAGGTGAGACGCTCAGCGACGAGCTCACCGCCGAGATCAAGCGAAGCATCCGCGAGCTCTGCTCCCCCCGCCACGTCCCCGACGTCGTGTACGAGATCGACGAGGTCCCCCGCACGCTCTCGGGCAAGGTCCTCGAGGTTCCGGTGAAGCGGATCCTCACCGGGACAGCGCCGGAGCAGGCCGCGAGCCGGGACTCGCTCGCGAACCCGCGCTCGCTCGACTACTTCGTCGAGCTCGCGGGCACGCTTACGGCGGACCAGCCCTAGTTGCTCTCGGCGGCCCGGGCCCGGTCGGGATCCGGGTCGAGATCGCCGTCCAGCTCGAGGAAGGCCTCGACCACATCGTGATCGAACTGGGTCCCGGCGCGCGCCTGCAGCTCGGCGCGCGCCCGATGCGGCGAGAACGGCCGCCGGTACGGGCGGTCCGCGGTCATCGCCCCGTAGGCGTCGGCCACGGCGACGATCCGCCCCTCGAGCGGGATCTGGTGCTCGCGCAGGCCGCGTGGATAGCCCTGCCCGTCAGGCCGCTCGTGGTGCGTGAGGATCCACTCCCCCACCCTGCCGAGCTGCGCCGCACCCACGATCCGCGCCCCGATCTCCGGATGGCGCTCGACCTCCTGGCGCTCACGAGGATCGAGCGGGCCCTCCTTGTTGAGGATCGACTCAGCGACACCGACCTCGCCCACGTCCCGGAGCAGCGCCGCGATTCGCACCCGCTCGACCTCCTCGTCCGGCAGCTGGAGCTTCCGCGCGAGAGCCTCTGCGTAGCTCGCCACGCGGCGGGAATTGGCCGGCGATCCCTTGCGGCGGTCGACGGCCTCCGCGAGCGAGACGAGCGACACGAGCCGCGGGCTGGTGCGCTCGATCGCAACCTGCTCGCGCTCGACCCCTTCCACCCCGGCCTGCTTGAAGACCACCGAGCGATCGCGCCCTGACTCCTTCGCCTCGTACAGCGCGCGATCGGCGGCGTGGAGGAGCTCCCCCGAGGTGATCCCGTGGATCGGGAAGGTCGCGACCCCGCAGCTGATCGTCATCTTCTCGGTCTCGCGGGCGAAGGCGGTCCGCATCTCTGCGCGGAGCCGCTCGGAGAGCAGGTACGCCTCGGTCTCGTCCGTCTCCGGCGCGAGGACGCCGAACTCCTCGCCCCCGAGTCGCGCGACCACGTCGCTGGTCCGTGTGGCGCGCTTCAGCGCCTGAGCGAGCATGACGAGCACCCGGTCGCCGGCGTTGTGGCCGAAGCGGTCGTTGTACTCCTTGAACCAGTCGAGGTCGAGCACGAGGATCGACAGCGGGCGGGCGGTTCGGGTGGAGCGCTCGAGCTCGGCGGCGAACCGCTCCTCGAGCTCGCGCCGGTTGGCGAGTTGTGTGAGCGAATCCGTCCTCGCGGCCGCGGCGAGCTGGCTCACGAGACGCTCGACCTGACCCCGGAGGGTGATCATGAGGATCCCCAGCACCGCCAGTGTCCCGGTCACCATGCCCCACTTGAGCCCCGGCAGGGCCACATGACCCGGGCCGACGAGCAGCACGAGCCCGTAGGCCGCCGACGCAAGAACCAGGTGGCCAAATGCGATCGCCGGCCGCAGGAAGTAGCAGGCCGCCAGGGCGATCCAGAAGTAGAACATCGCGTACGCGGTCACCGCCTGCGAACCACCGAAGTAGACGGCGAGGCTCACGACGACGGTCCCCGCCAGCGGCGACGCCTCGAACGCCCACAGCGGCAGGCGGTCCCATGCGAAGAGGAAGCCGGTCGCGACCAGGTAGGCCGCGAGCGTGGTGACCAGCAGGCCGGTGGTGTCGCGATCAGGCGAGTGTGGGAACAGCAGGCTGAGCAGGACCAGCGTCGCCCCGGTCCCGAACAGATACGTGAAGGTGCGCGCCATCGTCACGCGGTCCTCCCGGACCGTGCTTGGCTCGAGGCGGCCCCAGTTGAGGCGCCGGCCGAGGGTGCGGACGGTCGCCCCTATGCGTCCATTCACGGAGCCGTTCTGTGGGGATCCGCTTGCCACTGCATGCTCATCTTCTCTGTATCGGCCCCGCGGTGCCGCAGCATGAGACGAGACGGCCCACGGATCGGCGCAAACCGGTGATCCAGGTCGGGACCCACTGGGCACAGGTGGACACCGGGCGGGGACTAGCCGTCGAGCCCGAGGCGGGTGCCGCGCTCGCGCGCCTTGGCGACCACCTCATCGACCCCCTCGACAACCCCGCCGCGCATCAGGACGCGGCCGTTCACGACCGTGGTGTCGATCACGGAGCCGGATGCCGCGTAGATCATGCACGCGACGAAGTCGCCGACTGCGACCGCCGGCGTGTCGCTTCGGACGAGGAGGAAGTCGGCAGGTTCACCCTCCGCGATCCGGCCGGACGCCCCCAGGAGCGGCGCCGCGCGGCCCGTGACGACGTTCCAGGCCTCGTCGGCCGGGAGGACCGAGGGATCCCGCGCCTCGTGCTTCTGGAGCAGTGCCAGGAACTTGACGTCCTGGAGCAGGTCGAGCGAGTTGTTGGATCCCGCGCCGTCGGTCCCGAGCCCCACCGGTATCCCGTGCCGGCGCGCCGCCCGGTAGGGAAACACTCGGCCCACGGCCAGCTTGAGGTTCGCCACCGGATTCGTGACCACGGTCGCGCCACGCTCCTCCACCAGCGCCAGCTCGGACTCGTCGAGCCACACGCCGTGCGCCAGCACGGTTCGAGGGCCGAGTGCACCGAGCCCGTCCAGGTACTCGGCGGGACGCACGCCGTGATCGGAGACGCAGTTCAGGACCTCGTCCTCCGTCTCGGAGAGGTGGATGTGGACCGGCAGGTCGCGCTCGGCGGCCGCCTCGCCGATCCATCGCAGGGCTCCCTCGCTGACCGAGTAGATCGAGTGCGGCCCGAACGCCGGCGTCACCAGCTCTCGCGGCTCGCCGATCTCCTCGAACCCTCGCTCGGCCATCTCGGGGACCCCGTCGGGGCCGGCCGCATCCCCCATGTCGAAGAGCGGCGCCGCGATCTGAGCCCGGATCCCCGCGTCCTCGACGGCCCGCGCCGTTGCCCTCGGATGCCAGTACATGTCCCAGAAGCGGACCGTGCCGGTGCGAATCATCTCCACACAGGCCAGTCGCGTGCCCCAGTAGACGTCCTCGTCGTCGAGCCGCGCCTCGACCGGCCAGATCACCTCTTGGAGCCAGCGCATCAGCGGCAGGTCGTCGCCGTGGCCGCGGAAGAGGGTCATCGCCGCGTGGGTGTGGCCGTTGACGAGCCCGGGGACGATCGCCATCCCCTCGGCGTCGATCACCTCGTCGCCGTCGCGGGGCCGGAGCCGGGGCCCGATCTTCGCGATCGCTCCGCCCTCGACACGCAGCCTGGTGCGTTCGCCGTCCAGCATCGCGTTCGTAACCGCCAGGCTCACGAGTGATCCTCGGAGAGCTCTCGAACGATGGCGGCCACCGCTTCCGCAAGCCGCTCGCGGTTCCGTGCTCGGCCCGCCTGGAACTCCTCGACGGTCAGCTCGCGCTCCCCCACCCCGTTGGCCAGGTTGTCCACGATGCAGATCGCCGCGTGGCGAAGCCCGAGCTCGCCGGCGATGACGCACTCCGAGGCGATCGTCATGCCGATCACGTCGGCGTGCTGGGCGATCAGCCGGATCTCCGCCGGGGTCTCGAAGCGGGGCCCGATCGACTCCCAGTAGACGCCGCCGTCGACCATCTCCGGCGCGGCGGTCCGCCTCCAGGCATCGACGACCTGGGCGCGCCACGCGCCGTCGAAACGCGCCACGCGGTGCGCGCGCCGATCGCCGAAGGCCGACTTGCCGATGTGGAGGGCGATGAAGTCGTCCGGACAGAGGAACGTCCCGACGCCGAGCTCGCGACGAAGGCCGCCGACCGAGCTCAGCGCGAGCACCCGGTCGCAGCCGGCGTCGACGAGCCGCCGCATGTTCGCCGCGTGATCGATCCGGTGCGGCTGGGTGTACGGGTCCCCGTGGCGACCGATCAGCATCGCGTCACCGACATCCAGGCCGTCGACGTAGTCGCCGCCAGCGATGCCGAGCCGGCCGCCCACCTACTACGCGGGGGTGATCGGGTTGCGCCGCTCGCTGAAGCGGCGGTCCCTGCTCGACGACTCCTCGAAGCGGCGGATGAGCTCCGCCCGCAGCTCGTCCGGCTCGATCACGGCGTCCACCACGAGCTCGGACGCCAGGTGCAGGATGTCGATGTCGGCCGCGTACTCCTCGCGCTTCGCCCGCACGAACTCCTCGCGCTCCGCCTCGTCCGATATCTCCTGGATCTGGTTGTAGAAGACCGCGTTGATCGCCGCCTCCGGCCCCATCACCGCGATCGAGGCGCTCGGCAGCGCGATGCAGCAGTCGGGGTCGAACGCCGGGCCGGCCATCGCGTAGAGACCCGCCCCGTACGCCTTGCGCACGACGACGGAGATCTTCGGCACGGTCGCCTCCGAGACCGCCGAGATCATCTTGGCGCCGTGCCGGATGATCCCCTGGCGCTCCACCTGCGTCCCGATCATGAATCCGGGCACGTCGGCCAGGAACAGCAGCGGCACGTTGAACGCGTTGCAGGTCCAGATGAACCGTGCAGCCTTGTCGGCCGAGTCGACGAACAGGACCCCGCCCTTCATCTTCGGCTGGTTGGCGACGATCCCGATTGCCCGCCCGTCCAGCCGGGCGAACCCGACGACGAGCTCCTTCGCCCAGCGCGCGTGCACCTCGCAGAAGGAGTCGGCGTCGACCAGCGACGCGATCAGGTCCTTGATGTCGAATGCGGAGTTCTCGTCACCTGGTACGACCTCGGAGACGCGGCGCTCGGACGCAGGCTCGGCTGGCGGTGCGGGCGGCGGCGAGGCCTGCCAGCTCTGCGGCATGTACGACAGGTAGCGCTTGGCGACGTCGATCGCCGCCTCATCGGACGTCACGAGGAAGTGTCCGCACCCGGAGACCGACGTGTGCATGCGGGCACCGCCCATCTCCTCGAGGCTCACCTTCTCCCCGATCACCATTTCGGCCATCCGGGGCGAGCCGAGGTACATCGATGCGTTCCCGTCCCGCATGATGACGACGTCGCAGAACGCCGGGATGTAGGCGCCGCCGGCGGCCGAGGGCCCGAACAGCAGGCAGACCTGCGGCACCCGCCCGGACAGAACCACCTCGTTGTGAAAGATCCGGCCGGCGCCCCGGCGGCCGGGGAACATCTGAACCTGATCCGTGATCCGAGCGCCCGCGGAGTCGACCAGGTAGACCATCGGGACCTCGAGCCGCAGGGCCCGCTCCTGGACGCGAAGGATCTTCTCGACGGTCTTCGGCCCCCACGAGCCCGCCTTGACGGTCGGGTCGTTCGCCATCAGCGCAACGGTGCGGCCGCCGATCTTGGCGAGGCCGGTGACCACGCCGTCCGCGCCCAGGCCCTGCTTCTCCCAGTTGGCGAGAAGTCCCTCCTCCGAGAACGAGCCCGGGTCGACGAGGCGCGCCACCCGCTCGCGAACGGGGAGCTTGCCCTGCGCCTCGGTCTTAGAGTGATGCCGCTCGGGTCCGCCCGACAGCGCCGCTTCGAGGGCCCCGGTGATGTCGGGGCCGGACCGAGTTTCAGCCATACCGCCCCAGTCTATGAGGCGGATTTGTTCGCAGGCATCGTCTGCGTCTCGTCCTCGTTGCCGTCCGCCGGAACGTCGCGGTCGCCGTCTCCGCTGTCCTCGAGGGCAACCCCATCGTCGTCCCTGGCCTTCGATGCGGTATCGGCGGCTCGCTCGGCGATCGCCTTCGCGTGCTGTGTGGCGGTGCCGGAGAGCTCGCTCGAAAGCCGCTCCAGGCCCCCGAGCACCTCGTCGCGGCGCGCCTCCAGATCGGCGATCACGGACTCGATGTCCTGCTTTCGGGAATTCGCCTCGTCGACGGTGCGCTTCGCGTCGGCGCGCGCCGCGGTCAGCGTCTGCTCGGCCTCGCGGTCGGCGTCGGTGCGGGTCTTGGTCGCGTAGGCGTCGGCGTCGGTGCGGAGCTTCTGCGCGGCCGTCTCGGCGACGCTCTCCGCCTCTGCGAGGATCTTGTCCGCCTCGGCTCGGGTGCGATCGGCCTGGGCCTGCGCTCCCTCGGTCAGCCCCTCGGCCTCGCGCTCGGCCTGCACGCGCAGGCGCTCGGCGACGTCGTGGGCCTCCGTGAGGATCTTCGACGTCTCCTCGCCGACCCGCTCGAGCTCGCGCCTGACGGCGTCACTGCGACCCTGATCGGCACCGCCGGTCTCGAGCCACTCGGCCAGGCTGAGCAGGAACCTGTCGACCTCGCGCTTTTCGTAGCCACGGCGGGCGACGGGGAACGTCGCGCTGCGGATGCGTTCGATGCTGTCTTGGTCCACGCCTCCTCCTGTCGTTGCCGGCAAGAAGCAAGAACGCGGCCTATCGAGCCGCGAACCCGACAGCGACTATAGACCGAGCTCTGTGGGAACGGGCTGCTCCCCCGAGTAGTCGTAGAAACCCTTGCCCGACTTACGCCCGAAATACCCCGCCGCGACCATCTTGCGCAGCGTCGGCGGCGCGGCAAACCGGCGCTCGCGGTACTCGTCGAACATGATGTCGGCGATCGACTTGGTCGTGTCAAGGCCCACGAAGTCGAGAAGCGTGAACGGGCCCATCGGGTGGTTGGCGCCGGCCTTCATCGCGGCGTCGATCTGATCGATCGACCCCACCCCCTCCTCGTAGGCACGGATCGCGTCGAGCAGGTAGGGCACCAGCAGGCGATTGACGATGAAGCCGGTCTTGTCCTTCGCGTGGACGGTGGTCTTGCCGAGCTTCTGGCCGACCTCGAACGCGGTCTTGAGCGCCTCGTCGCCCGTGGTCACCGTCTGGACCACCTCCAGCAGCGGCATCACCTGCGCGGGGTTGAAGAAGTGCATGCCGCAGAAGAGGTCGGGGCGCGACGTGGAGGCCGCCTGGTCGATCACCGCGAGGGAGGAGGTGTTGGTGGCGAAGACCGCGCCCTCCTTGACGACCGCGTCGACCTCCTTCCACATCTCGAGCTTTCCACCGAGATCTTCGGTCATCGCCTCGATCACGAGATCGCAGTCGGCGAGTTCGCCGTACTCGAGCGTGGGCTGGATCCGGGCGCGGACGGCATCGGCGTCCTCCTGGGAGGCCTTGCCCTTCTCCACGGCGCGCGCGAGCTGCTTTTCGATCTTGCCGATGCCGCCGTCGAGCTTCTCCTGGCTCACCTCACGGACGACGACGTCCCATCCCGCCTGGGCGCAGATCTGCGTGATCCCGTGGCCCATCAGGCCGCAGCCCACGACTCCAACCTTGCTGATCTCCATGCGAGACGCCCCTCCTTACGGGTTCGATTTGACCGCGCGGCAGCCTAGATGATCGGCTCCGAATCCGCGTGTGCGCGGGGATTGGGAACCGGTCATCTAGACGCAGGGCGCTTGCGGGGCTGCGCGAGGATCAGGTCCTCCGCGCCGGCGGCCTCCGCGGCATCCGTGAGCCCGTCGATCGACCGATCGATCGCGGCCGCCAGCGAGTCACCCTGGGGCAGCAGCGCGGGGTCGGCGTAGAGCCCGAAATACGCACCGACGCCCACCGTGGTGACGCCTATTGACAGCGCGTGGCGATCGGCGATCGGCACCACGGGATAGGCCTCTGCGAGCTCGCATCCCAACATGCACAGCGGCTCGCGCGGGCCGCGAGGAACGACGCGTCGAGCGCCGACAGGCGCGACGTGGACATAGGGCTGCCTCCTCCGAATCGTCGTTCGCCGCCTCGCGCCCCAGCGCGCGGCGACCCGAGCTCCGACCGAGTCAGGATTGCGGATCGGGGCCGGGTCTCGAGGGCTTTCCCGCGGTCTTAACGGGCCTTTTAGGCGAACAGCCGCAAATTGCGGCTTCGCGATCGGATCTCATCGTCGTCAGGCTTCGGACAGCGGCATCCGGTAGCGCAACTCGATCGTCCCGCCGCTCGCGTCGCGGCGCTGCATGGCGCCATCGGTCACGAATCCGAGCGCCTCGTAGAACGAGCGCGACCTTGGCGTGTCGCGGAAGGTCCACAGCGTCGCCTCGGCGAACGGGGCCCGCCTCAGGCGCTCCAGAGCGTGGCCGACGAGCTCGCGGCCGATCCCCCTGCGCCAGGCGCCCGGGTGGACGTTGAGCGCCCAGATCTCTCCAACGGACGGGCCGGCGTCCGCGTCGCGGCTCACGCCGAAGGTGATCCAGCCCCGGACGCGTCCGTCCAGGACGCCCACGGCGATCGACGGGACACGCTCGGCGATCCGCTCCCTGATGCGAGCCCGCAAGCCGGCCGCGTCGGGAACCAGCCCCTGCGGCACCACCCCCCGGTAGCCCTCTTCCCACGAGCGCAGCCCGATCTCAACGATGTCGTCGACGTCCTCCGACCGCGCGCTGCGAACGACGATGCTCGGTCCGGAGGTCGTCTCCTGCTCGCGGGAGGCGCCGGCCGTCACGCCGCCGCGATGCCGGCGTCCTCGAAGCGGCGGGCCATCGCCTCGGCGAGGGCGTTGAGCCCGCTCATCGGCCGCACCATCACCATGAGCTCGCTGACCCTCCCGTCGGCGTCGAACCGCAGGAGGTCGAGACCGTCGAGCTGGCGGTCGCCGACCCGCGCCTGGAAGATGAGCGTCGCGACGCCGTCGCCCTCGAGCTGATCGGTGTAGTGGAAGTCCTCGAAGACCTTCGCCGCGCCCTCGACGAGGATCGCCGAAACCACCGGCTTGCCCTGGTACGGCTTGAAGACCGCCGGGCTGCGGAAGACGACGTCGTCGGCGAGTGCCTCGGTCATCGCGTCGGGATCCTCGGCCTCCACGGCCGCTCTGAACCGATCGCTCAGCATTGGCCGCAGCTTACCTGTGCCAGTCGACTGGGCCGGCGCGCAGGACGTGCGCGCCCAGCGGGCGACCGAGCAGCTCCTGGGCGGCGCGTGCGGCGTCGATGAGGCGTTCGAGGTCGACTCCCGTCTCGACGCCCATCTCGTGGAGCATCGAGACCAGGTCCTCGGTGGAGATGTTCCCCGTGGCGCCGGGCGTGAGCGGGCTGCCGCCGAGCTCGCCGAACGCGGACTCGAACGAGCTGACCCCCTGCTCGAGCGCCGCGAGGACGTTCGCCAGGCCCTGGCCTCGGGTGTTGTGGAAGTGGGCGGTGAGCTCCACGCCGTCGAGCCGCTCGGTGGCGCTCGCGAAGAACTCCGCCACCTGCCGAGGGTTTCCCATCCCGGTCGTGTCGCCGAACGACACCTCCTCGCAGCCCATCTCGGCAAGGGCCCCGGCGATCTCGAGCACGCGATCCGGCGACACCTCTCCCTCGTACGGGCAGCCGAAGACGACCGAGATCACCCCCTCGCAGCGAATGCCCTCCTCCCTCGCGCGCGCGACGGTCCGGCCGAGCTCGGTGAGGGACTCGGCGATGGTCCGATTCTTGTTGCGCTCGTTATGGCTCTCCGTGGCCGAGAGGAAGACGTTGATCTCGTCGAAGCGGTCCCGCTGCTCGAGCGCCCGCTCGAGCCCGCGCTCGTTCGGGATCAGGACCGAGTAGCTCACGCCGTCGGGGCGCTGGATGGCACCGAGCACCTCGCCGGCGTCGGCGAGCTGCGGGATCACGTCGGGGCGCACGAACGAGGTGACCTCGAGCCGCGGCAGCCCGGTGGCCGCGAGCATGTCGATCAGCCGGATCTTGTCGGGAGTCGAGATCACCTCCGGCTCGTTCTGGAAGCCGTCGCGGGGACCGACCTCGCGGATACGGACGCTGGCTGGGATCGAGGGCACGGCCGAAGCCTAGGAAGATCGCCGTTCGGCGCCGTCTACGCCGACTTCACGACGCCGACGTCGATGACGCGCCGCTCGTGCGTGCCGACGCCGATCGTCCGCTCGCCCTCGAGCACCTCGACCTCGAAGCGGAGCTTGCGCCCGTCGACGATCTCGTTGAGCTTCGCTCGAACCGAGCACGTCGCGCCCTCGGCGGCCGCCGCCACGTGCTTCACGCACACCTCGAAGCCGACCGTCGCCTTGCCGTCCGGGAGATTCTCGTAGGAGAGGATCGCCGAGTTTCGCTCCATCATCCCGATCATCCCGGGCGTCGAGAGGACGCTGACGCCGATCGAGCCGCCGACGTCGGTCACCAGCCGGTCCTCGACGATGAAGTCCATCGACCGCTCCAGCCCGGGTTCGATCGTCGCCTCCGGGGGACGGTCCGAGTCGGCGACCACGTCGCTCAGCGGTGTGGGCGGGCCGTCGGCGGGGCGGTCATTGGCCATCAGACCATCCCGAGGCCGCCGGAGACGCCGATCGTCTCGCCGGTGACGTAGGACGCGTCGTCCGAGGCCAGGAAGGCGACGGTCGCCGCGACCTCCTCCGGCTGCCCGAGGCGCCGCATCTGAGTCTGGCCCTTCATCGTCTCGATGATCTTGTCGCCCATCTCGCCGAGCCGCTTCGCCGCCATGAGCAGCGGCGTCTCGATCGGGCCCGGCGCGATCGCGTTGGCGGTGACGCCGAAGCGGGCGTTCTCGCGGGCGATCGTCTTGGTGAAGGCGATCACGCCGCCCTTTGCGGCCGAGTAGACGGCCGAGCCCTTCGAGCCGACGCGGCCGGCCTCTGAGGCGATGTTGACGATGCGCCCGTATCCGCCCTGCTGCATGGCGGGGAGCACGGCGTGGGTGCAGATCAGGACGCCCTCCAGGTTGATCGCGATCAGGCGCCGCCAGCGCTCCGGGGTCATGTCCGTGAAGAAGGCGAAGTCGTCGGTGCCGGCGTTGTTCACGAGGATCGAGAAGGGCCCGTGAGCGCCGGCAAGGGCCGCGGCCGAGTCGGGCTCGGTCACGTCGAGGCGCGCCGCGTCGGCGTCGATCTCGGCGGCGACCTCCCTCGCCCCCTCCTCATTCACGTCCCCGATCACGACCGCCGCGCCCTCGGCGGCCAGTCGCCGCGAGATGGCCGCGCCGATCCCACTGGCGCCGCCGGTGACCAGAGCCTTCCGTCCCTCGAGCCGCATCGCGGACGGCAGCATAAACGCCGGCATCTCCTCCCCTCCCGCGCGTCCGTAAGCTCCGGCCCTCTTGCCGGAGCCAATTCCGATCATCGGCGCCACCGGAGCCCTCGGCTGGGGGCTCGCCATGCGCCTCGCGGTGGCCGGACAGCACGTCGTGATCGGCTCGCGAAGCGCCGAGCGCGCCGAGGAGGCTGCCGGTCGGGTCCGCGAGGTGGCGCCGGACGCCGATGTCGAGGGCCTCGTCAACGAGGAAGCGGCGGGGAAGGGCCCGATTGTCTTCCTCACCGTCCCGTTCCGGGCCCAGTCGGAGAACCTGAACAACCTTCGCGAGGTACTTCAGGCCGGGCAGATCCTCGTGGACTGCACCGTGCCCACGGCGGCGGCGGTGGGCGGCAAGGCGACTCGCACGCTCGGCGTCTGGCAGGGCTCGGCCGCCCAACAGGCGCAGGAGATGGTGCCCGACGGCGTCACGGTCATCGCCACCCTGCACACGGTGAGCGCGAAGGTCCTGGGGGACCCCGACGCCGAGCTTGGTGAGGACATCCTCGTCTGCGGCGACCGCAAGGCCGACAAGGCGCGAGTGGCGCGAATCGTCGAGCTGATCTCGGGGCTCCGCCCGGTGAACGCCGGTGCGCTCGAGACCGCCCGGATCGTCGAGCAGCTCACGTCGCTCCTCATCTCGGTGAACGTCCGCTACAAGACGCGCGCGGGGCTCAGGATCACCGGGCTCGGTGACGACGACCATTGGGGCTGACCCGGTGAAGGTCGCCCTGCTCGCCGGTGGGACCGGCGGAGCGAAGCTCGCCGCTGGGATGCAGGAGCTGGTCGGCGCGGACCTCGCCGTGATCGCGAACACGGCCGACGACACGCGGGTTCACGGGCTCTACGTCTCCCCGGACCCCGACCTCGTCACCTACTGGCTCGCAGGAGCGATCGACGAGGAGCGCGGCTGGGGCATCCGCGACGACACCTTCGTCGTTCACGAGCGGCTCGTGCAGCTCGGCTCGCCCGGCTGGTTCGGGCTCTCCGATCGCGATCTCGCCGCGTGCCTTTACCGGACCCACTTCATGGCCGAGGGCGGAACGCTCACCGCCGCCCAGGGACAGATCGCGCGTGCGCTGGGCGTGTCCTCGAGCGTTCTCCCGATGAGCGAGGAGCCCGTCTACACGCGGGTGATGACGCCCGGCGGCTGGCGCGGGCTCCAGGAGTTCCTGATCGTCGACGGGTCGGAGTCCGAGATCCAGGCCGTGGAGGTCCAGGGGCTCCACGAGGCGCGGCCGACCCCCGAGGTCCTGGAGGCGCTCGCCACCGCGGAGGCGATCGTGGTCGGCCCGTCGAACCCGGTGATCTCGATCGGCCCAATCCTTGCCGTGCCCGGGATGCGGGATGCGATCGCGGCCTCGGGCGTCCCCGTTCTCGCGGTGAGCCCGTTCGTCGCGGGCCACGCCGTGAAGGGGCCGACCGAGAAGTTCATGGCCGCCCTGGGGAGGCCCTCCACTGCCGCCGGCGTCGCCTCGCTCTATGAGGGAGTGATCCGGGCGATGGTCGTCGACGCCGATGACCCCGACCCGGGCCCGGATGATGTCCAGGTGTTCTCGTGCCCGACCCTGATGGAGGGGCGCGAGGGACGCCGGGAGGTGGCGGAGCGAGTGCTCGAGTTCGCCGAGGTCCTGGGGTGAGCCGGGCGGGACGCGGGGGGCGGTAGATGGAGGCCACGGCCATCCTCCCGGTGAAACGGTTCGGTGATGCGAAGCAGCGCCTGCTTGCGGCCGTCGATCGGCCGCAGCGAGCCGCCCTCGTGAAGGCGATGCTCGCCGACGTGCTGACCGCCGCGACCACGGCCCGGAATGTCGAGCGCGTCATCGTCGTGACCTCCGAGGGGCGCGCCGAGCGGATCGCGCTCGGCCACGCGCGGCGAGTGACGACGCCCATCGAGGTGCTGGAGGAGCCCTCAGATCGCGGACACCCGGAGGCGGCGACGCTGGGGATCGTCCGCGCGAAGGCGCTCGGCGCGAGTTGCGTGGTCCTCCTGCCCGGCGATTGCCCGCTGCTCGACGCGGATGAGCTCGATGCGGCGCTGGAGCGCATGCATCCCCGTCGCGTCGCCGTCGTACCGGACCGCCACGGGACCGGCACCAACGCGCTTGCGATGGCGCCCGCCGATGCCATCGGGCCGGCGTTCGGGCCCGGGAGCTGCGCCCGCCACGCCGACCGAGCGGAGCGTGCCGGACACGAGGTGGCGGTCGAGCCACTCGCCTCGCTGGCGCTCGACGTCGACACGCCCGACGACCTGCGGGCGCTGGCCACGGTCCTCGAGTCAGAGCCCGACCGTGCGCCCAGGACCGCCGCCGCGCTCCAGGGCCTCGGCAAGTTGGCAAGCGGAGCGCGCAAGTGAGCGGACGCGTCGAGCTGGTCCCGCTCGTTGGCCTGCCGGAGGTCGAGCCCGGAGACACCCTCGGGGAGCTCATCACGCGCGCCGTCACCACGGCGGGCGACGAGCTCACCGACGAGGACATCGTGGTCGTATCTCAGAAGATCGTTTCGAAGGCGGAGGGACGGGTGATCGACCTCGCGGACGTGGAACCCGGCAAACGGGCGAGGGAGCTGGCGGAGCGGCTGGGCAAGGACCCGCGCATCGTGGAGCTGGTCCTTCGCGAAAGCATCGACGTGGTCCGCGCCGAGCGGGACGTGCTGATCGTCGAGGGGCGGGCGGGGTGGATCTCGGCCAACGCCGGGATCGACGCGTCGAACGTCCCCGGGGATGAGCGGGTGGCGCTCCTGCCCGAGGACCCGGACGCGTCGGCGGCGCGCCTCCGCCGGGAGCTCCGCGAGGCGGTGGGAGCGGCGCCGGCCGTGGTGATCGCCGACAGCTTCGGCCGTCCGTGGCGAATCGGTCAGGCGGACGTCGCGATCGGCTGCGCTGGCCTGGCTCCGGTCGACGACTGGCGGGGGCGGCGAGACGGCCATGGCACCGAGCTGGCGGCGACTGCCATCGCGGTCGCCGACGAGGTGGCAGCGGCGGCGGACCTCGTCCGAGCGAAGGACGAGGGCATTCCCGCTGCGATCGTCCGCGGCCTCGGGCGGTTCGTCACCGCCGGCGACGGGCCCGGGGCGGCCGCACTGCGCCGGCCAAAGGAGGACGACCTCTTCAGGTGATCCGCGCGGGGCTCAGTGCGTCATCGGGTCCGGCTGACCCTCCTCGGTGAACTCGGGCGGCTCGTAGAGCTCACCGGGCACCGCGCCGATCGCCAGCACCCGCGCTCCCTCGTCGCGGGTGATCAGCTTGCGAGTCTCCCCCGGGCCGACGCGCGCGAACGTGCCGGGCTCGAGCTCGTACTCCTCGCCGCCCACCACCAGGATCGCCTTGCCCTCGAGGGCGGTGTAGACCTCCTCCATGCCGTCCGCCGAGTGATCGTGCTCGGGATACTGCATCGCGTTCGGGGGAAACTCCTCGACCTGCATGCCGAAGGAGCGGACGCCGAGGCCCGATCGGGCGCGCCGAAGCCCCCCGCCGAAGATCGCCTCGAAGTCCTCTACTCGCTTGATCGTGACGTCAGCCAATGACCGTCCTCTCCGCCCCGATGCTCGTTGCCTGACCGTCCAGTCGAGCCCACCCTACCGCTGCACGGTGAGCACGGCGGCACCCTCGAACCTGCCGGCGCGCAGGTCGTCGAGCGCCTCGTTGGCCCCTTCGAGCGGGTACTCGGCGACCTTCGTGCGTACCGGCACCTCCGGTGCGATGCGCAGGAACTCGTCGCCGTCCCGGCGTGTGAGATTGGCCACAGAGCGCACGATCCGCTCGCCCCAGAGAATCTCGTACGGAAACGAGGGGATGTCGCTCATATGGATCCCGGCGGAGACGACCGCCCCGCCCGGAGCGACCGCCAGCAGGGCGGTTGGGACGAGATCGCCCACCGGGGCGAAGATGATCGCCGCGTCCAGCGGCTCGGGCAGCCCGCCCGCACCCGGCTCGCACACTTCGGACCCACCCTCGGTGTCGCCCGCCCATGTCGCCCCCACCTCCAAGGCGAACCGCTGTCCGGCCTCGTCCCCGGGACGGGTGAGGCCGTAGACCTCGCGACCCTGGTGAGCGGCGACCTGGCAGATGATGTGGGCGGACGCCCCGAAGCCGTAGAGCCCGATCCGCTCGGCGTGCTCGCCGCAGAGGCGGAGCGATCGATATCCGATCAGCCCGGCGCACAGGAGCGGGGCTGCCTGCAGGTCGGGATACCCCTCCGGGATCGGAAAGCAGAAGCGCTCGTCCGCCACGGCCGCCTCGGCGTACCCGCCATCGATGTCGTACCCGGTGAACTTGGCGCTGACGCACAGGTTCTCCCGGCCGGTCCGGCAGTAGCGACAGGTGCCATCGGTCCACCCGAGCCAGGGAACGCCGACGCGCCGACCCACCTCGAACCGCTCCGCGCCCTCCCCTGTCGCCTCCACCGTGGCGACGATCTGGTGGCCGGGGACGAGCGGCAGCTTCGGCTCGGTCAGATCGCCGTCGACGATGTGCAGATCGGTCCGGCACACCCCGCACACATGGACCCGAAGGAGCACCTGCCCCGGCCCGGGCTCGGGCTCGGGAACGTTCTCGAGGCGAAGCGGCTCTCGCTGCGCATGAAGCACCATGGCCCGCATGCCCAAATCATCCCGCACCGAGGCTGTTAAACGGATCGAGTGGAGACTTGACCGGAAATGACCTTGTGAAAGCTCCACTCGATCGGGCGAGACGCACCCTCAGCTGACGCCCCGTCACGGGAACCACGCGGATCCCCTGCGCACCGAGGGTCGCGGCCTCCAACCGGTCGCGTTCGAACGCGACCCGTCCTGAGTGTCCGTCCCAGCCGTCGAGCTCTAAAGCGACTGCGAGATCGCGCCACAGGAAGTCGACCTCAGAGCCGTGGATCTTGCTGTCCGGGGCGGGCTCGTCAGGCGCAGCCCGCGCCGCCGGCGGATAAGAGATACACGCCGCGGTGCACCTCATGAAGCCGTCCATTCGAGATCACGCGCTCCGCACGTCGACTGGAGGATTCACCGGCGGCAATCCAGTCAACCCTCCACTCGAGCTTGGTGCCCCCGCCGGCCGAGCCGGCGGCCGGGGCGCTCCCCCTCATTGCCGCCGTTTTGCGCGCTTGAGCCGCCGAAACGCCGGGGCGTCAGTACGTCTCGACGATCTCGTACAGGGTGGTGCGCTGGGCCGGTTGGCGGCCCGCCCTGCGGGCCGCCTCGATCAGCTCCGGCGGGTCGAGGCGGACGCCGTGTTGCGAGCCGGCCATCCGGGAGATGTTCTCCTCCATCAGCGTGCCGCCGAGGTCGTTCACTCCCCAGCTGAGGCTCTCGGTCGCCGCGTCGAGGCCCATCTTCACCCAGCTGGCCTGGAGGTTGGTGATCGTCCTCCCGAGCGCAAGCCGGAACGCCGCCGTGTGCTTGAGGTTCTCCGAGCGTGAGATCTCCTCCACCCCGTGCGTGCGCCCGAGCAGCGTGTTGAACGGGATGAAGCTGAGCGGGACGAACTCGGTGATTCCCCCCGTCCGCTCCTGCAGTTCGCGGATGACGCACATGTGGCGGGCCAGCTCCCAGGGCTCCTCGATGTGGCCGAACATCACGGTCGACGTGGACCGGAGCCCCGACCGGTGGCACGCCTCGACGATCTCCACCCAGCGCGCGACCGGCAGCTTGTTCGGCGAGATCCTCGTCCGCACGCCGTCGTGGAGCACCTCGGCGGCGGTCCCGGGCGTCGACCCCAGCCCGCACTCACGCAGGTAGTCGAACACGGCATCCGGGCTGCTGTCGGAGCGCTCGCACATGTAGTGGATCTCCATCGGCGAGTAGGCGTGCAGGTGGATCCGGGGGGCCACCCCCTTCGCCAGCCGGAGCCACCGCCCGTAGTGCTCGAGCGAGTAGTCCGGGTGGATCCCCCCCTGCATGCAGATCTCCGTCGCGCCGTACTCGACCGCCTCCTGCACCCGCGCCTGGAAGTCGTCCTCGGTCACGTGGTAGGCGTCCGGCGAGCGCTTGCCCTGGCCGAAGCCGCAGAAGGCGCAGCCGACGATGCAGACGTTGGTGAAGTTGACGTTGCGGTTGACGACGAACGTGGCCGTCTCGCCGGCCAGCTCGGCGCGAAGCTCATCGGCAGCGGCACGCATCTCCTCGATCACGGCCGGACGAGTCTCCGCGAACAGCGCCGTCAGCTCCTCCTCGGTGAGTGCCTCTCCTCGCCGCCCCTTCCCGATCGCACGCGGCGCAACGTCCGGATCGATGATTCGCTCCTCGCGCCGCCCCGATCCCTTGCGCGGGATGAAGCTCCAGAACTTGAGCTTCACAACGTCGAGCACCCCCTGCTCCATCCAGTCGGGCTCCAGGTACTGCGGATAGGCGCACAGCCGCTCCGTCAGCGCGTAGCCCAGCGGCGCCAGCCGCTTTCGCACCTGATGCGGACTGGGGAATGCCTGCTCCGGCGAGATGTGGTCGCCATTGGCCGACAGCCCGCCCAGGTCGGTGGCGCCCTCCTCGACGAGGTCGACCCACCAGTCGGAGAGGTTCGGCGGTATCTGGATCCCGACCTGGGGCATGAGCCGTCGGCACTCGCGCACCAACAGCTTCATGTCCTCGAGCGTGATGGGGCTCGCCCATTCGGGCCACTCGGGCTCGCCCTCGGCGTCGCCGCCATCGTCGTCGGCCCAGCGATCCTTCGCCGCCTCATCAGCGATGTCCGCCACCTCGCGCCCGTAGTAGCGGGGGTGCGGAACGAAGTTCTGGAGGATCACCTCCTGGATGTGCCCGTAGCGCTCGTTGACGTCGGCGAGTGCCTCGAGCGCGGCGATCCGCTCGTCCACCGTCTCCCCGATGCCGACGAGGATGCCGCTGGTGAACGGAATCCGCAGCTCGCCAGCCGCCTCGATCGTCTCCAGGCGCCGGGCTGGGTGCTTCGTCGGCGACCCGGCATGAACCGTCTCCATCAGGCGCTCGGAGATCGACTCCAGCATCAACCCCTGCGAGGCAGTCACCTCACGGAGGCGCGCCAGGTCGTCTCGAGAAAGGACGCCGAGGTTGGTGTGCGGCAGGAGCCCCCGTCCGAGGGCGCGCTCGCACGTCCAGACCACGTACGAGACGAAGTCCTCGTGCCCCAGGTCGTGCAGCCGCCGGGCCACATCCGGGTTCACCTCGGGTCGCTCGCCGGTCAGGACGAGCAGCTCCTTCGCGTTCCTGCGCACGGCCTCGTCGAGCCGCGCCTCGACCTCATCCGGGCTGTAGAGATGCGCCCGGTGCGTCGCGAATGCGCAGTACTTGCAGTAGCAGCGACACGTGCGCGACAGCGACAGCGTGTAGTTGCGCGAGAAGGTGACGCGCCGCACGGCGCGGACGCTACAGCAGTCGGCTAACCGGGACTGGCTACCTGCGGCGCGAGCGGGCGGCGGTGCCGACGTCGTCGGCGACGTTCTCCACCACCTCGCCGGGACCCGTGGGCGGCTCCGGGCCGAGCGCGTACTGCCCGCCCGCAATGATGAACCGGTAGGCGAGCACCGCCAGAATCGAGCCGACAATCGGGCCGACGAGGTACGGCCACGTGCCGCCGAACTCGTTTCCGATCAGCGCCGGGCCGAACCAGCGGGCGGGGTTGATCGCTCCTCCGGTGAGCGGGACGAAGAGGAAGCCGTCGATCGCGAGGGCGAGCCCGATCGCGAGCGGCGCCCATTCGCGACGGGCGCGCGGGTTCAGGGCGACCGCGCATACGGCCAAGACCAAGATGAACGCGCCGATTCCCTCGACGATGGCGCCGAGGTACTCGTGACCGAGTATCGGACTGATCGTCGCCGCCCCGTAGTGGCTGGCGCGGCCCTCGTCCAGGAACAGCCCCTTGACCAGCAGGGCACCGAGCACGCCCCCGGATAGCTGGGCGAGGATGTACACGGCGGCATCGACGGGGTCGATCCGCCTGAGCAGCGCGGCAGCGAGCGTGATGACGGGATTGAAGTGCCCACCGCTGGCGACGCCGAAGGTGATGATCAACGCGAAGAGCGTGAATCCGTAGAGGAGGCCGACGACCGCGAAGTCAGAGCCGGTCTGAGCATTGGCGCTCGTTGCGATGTAGAGCACGCCGACCGTGCAGATCGCAAACGTGAGGATCAACGTGCCGACCAACTCGGCGATGTAGGCGGCTAGTCCTCGATCCTGCACTCTCGAACCTCCTGGTTGATGCGGGGTTTCTCCTGTCCCGACCCCACCGCGCCGCGCCTTCGCGCCGACGACGGGCTAACACAAGCGCGGCAGTCTACTCAGCTTCGCTGTCAACCTGCTCCTGTAGCCGCTTGGCGTCCGCAATCACCTCGAGCGCCTCCTCGCGCGACCGCCATCCCTCGACGTCCACTTTCTTGTCCTCGAGCTCCTTGTAGATGGAGAAGAAGTGGGTGATCTCGCGCTGGAGCGGCTTCGGGATGTCGTCCAGCGTCTCGGCGTGATTCCACCCCGGATCGTTCAGCGGAACGCAGACGACCTTGTCGTCCTCCCCCTTGTCGTCCCACATCTTGAACAGCGCGATCGGCTTCACCCGGATCACGCAACCGGGAAAGGTCGGCTCCGAGACGCAGACCATGGCGTCGAGCGGATCGCCGTCGCGACCCCGGTGACCGATCAGGTAGCCGTAGTCCGTCGGGTAGACGGTCGACGAGGACAGAAAGCGGTCGAGGACGAGCTCGTCGAGGCCCTCGTCGTACTCGTACTTGTTACGACTCCCCTTGGGGATCTCCACGTACGCGAGGAGGTGGTCGTCGCCCTCAGGCATCGGGGGAAGTCTAAGCGGCGAGCTATCCTCCGCCGGCCGATGAAGAGGGTCGCTGCGCTGCTGGCGACCGCCCTCGCCGTCACCTCGCTGGTGGCCTGCGGTGGCGGTGCTGAACCGGGCGCTCCTAAGCGAGCGACCCTCGTCCTCGACTTCCAGCCGAACGCCGTCCACACGGGCATCTACACCGCTCTGGAGGAGGGCCTGTACCGTCGCGCGGGCGTCGACCTGAGCGTCCAGCAGCCATCCGCGTCGACCGATGCGCCGAAGCTGCTGGAGGCGGGCACGGC
The DNA here is from genome assembly GCA_963702195.1 of uncultured Actinomycetes bacterium. GTDB lineage: Bacteria > Actinomycetota > Thermoleophilia > Solirubrobacterales > 70-9 > AC-56. The sequence goes on from OY969725.1 coordinate 2,306,022, forward strand.
CGCGTTCGCGATCCTGGACATCCACGACCTCGCGATCGCGCGCGATCGCGGGCTCGATCTGGTCGGGGTGATGCCGATCGTTCAGCGCCCGCTGGCGTCGGTGATCGCCGGCGACCCCAGCGCGGTGAAACGGCCCCGTGACCTCGAGGGCAGGACGGTGGGCGTTACGGGCCTGCCCTCCGACGACGCCGTCCTCGACTCGGTCGTGTCCGCCGACGGCGGCGACCCGCAAGGGGTGCACCGGGTCACGATTGGCTTCAACGCCGTGGCGTCGCTGGCCGCTGGGCGGGTGGACGCGGCCACCGGCTTCTGGAACGCCGAGGGCGTGACGCTCCAGCGGCAGGGCGTGGCGACCCGGATCTTCCGGGTGGACGACTACGGAGCCCCCCGCTACCCCGAGCTCGTCCTCGTCACGACGAGCAAGACCCTCAACGAAGAGCCCACGCTGGTCCACGAGGTCGTCGACGCCACCGCGCGCGGGTACTCCCTGGCGACCAGCGATCCCAACCGGGGGCTCGACGACCTGCTGGCCGCCGATCCGAGCCTCGACCGCGCCGACCAGGCCGCCTCGCTGCGGGCGCTCGAATCCGCGAACGCGTTCCGCGACCCCGGCAAGTTCGACTGGCCCGTGCTGCGGACCTGGGCGCGGTGGGAGGCCCGGCACGGAATCGTCAACCAGCCCCCTCGGGTGAGCGGAACCTTCGCGGCGGTCAAGTAGCGAGCAGGCGCTCGACCAGCTCCGGCATCTCCCGCGCCATCCGCGAGCGCGGGACGACCAGGTCGATCCCTGCCGCCTCAGCGCTCTCGCGGGTCTGGGTGTTGAGGTGCGCATAGAAGCCGAGCACCGGGATCCCGCGTCCGGCTACCGCGGCGGCCGGCAGGTGGTCGAGGTCCACGACCACGAGATCGACGCCGTCGAGGCCGGACGCCTTCCCGAGCTCGCTCACGAGCTCGACCGTGTGACCGGCGGCGCCGAGGGTTGCGTCGATCCGGCTTCCGAACATCAGGTCGGGTGCGACCGCGAAGATGCGTGCCACGGCTCAGGCGCTGTCGGAGTCGCGGTCGATCACAGGCTGCGGCGGCGGCGAAAGTCCTGACGCACGCTCTCCGGGCGGCCCCACATCTGCACGATCTCGGCACGCCCCTCGTGGATGTCGCGGACGATCATCTCGCCGTCGATCCCCTCCCGATCGAGGAGCGCAAGGGTGCCCTTCACGGTCTCCGGGGCGGCCGCGTGACCGAAGCGATGGGCGACCAGCAGCCGGAAGTGCCACTCGGCCTTCGAGTACGGCTGCGCGTTGACCTGCGTGAGCAGCACCGCCGCGTCGATGTAGCGGTCCTCGTCGAAGAGGCGAAGGTCGAGCTCCAGATCGGTCCAGTCGTCCGGGAGCGAATCGAGGACTTCCTGAAAGGAGTCGGCGAGCGCCATCCCGCCGAAGCCTAGTCCTTGGATGGGCATCTCCACTAACCGAAGAAGACCTGCTGTAGCAGGAACAGGTTGAGCGCGATGATCAGCGCGCCCAGCACCGAGGCAATCGCGGTCAGCCAGCCGGGGTTCGCCAGGCTCCCCATGACATCGCGACGCCGGGCGATGACGACCAGCGGGATCAGTGCGAACGGGATCCCGAAGGAGAGCACCACCTGGCTCATGACGAGCGCGTCGGTCGGGTTGAGCCCGATCGCGAGCACCACCAAGGCCGGGGCCAGGGTGATCGCGCGGCGCAGGAAGATCGGGATGCGGCGCTGGATGAATCCCTGCATGACGACCTGCCCCGACATCGTGCCCACCGAGGACGATGCGAATCCCGAGGCCAGCAGGGCGACTCCGAACACGGTTGCAGCGTTGCCGGACACGGTCTGGCCGAGCCCGTCGAAGGCGCCCTCGATGCTGTCGACCCCGGACAGCCCGCCGCCGTGGAAGAGCGCCGCCGCCATGACCATCATCGAGATGTTCACCGCTCCGGCGAGGGCCATGGCGATGACCACGTCGATTCGCTCGAAGCCGAGGATGCGGCGGCGCTCGGAGTCGTTCCGTCCCACGATCCGGCGCTGCGTGAGCGCCGAGTGCAGGTACACGACGTGGGGCATGACCGTCGCCCCGATGATCCCGGTCGCGAGCAGGATGCTCTCCGTGCCGCCGAATCCCGGAATCACGAGGTGCTTCGCCACCTCGCCGCCGTCGGGGTTGGAGGCGAAGATCTCGAACCCGAACGCGAGCACGATGACCCCGACCAGCCCCGAGATCGCGGCCTCGAGCCGGCGGAAGCCCATCTGTTGGAGGGCGAGGATCGTGAAGGCTCCGACCCCGGCGAGCAGCGCCGCCGGGAACAGCGGGATCCCGAAGAGCAGGTTCAGGCCGAGCGCCGCGCCGACGACTTCGGCGACGTCGGTGGACATCGCCACGATCTCCGCCTGCACCCACAGCCCGCGCGAGGTGGGCTTCGAGAAGTTCTCGCGGCAGAGCTCCGGCAGGTTCTTTCCGGTTGCGATGCCGAGCTTCGCGGACTGGGTCTGGACGAGCATCGCGATCAGGTTCGCGCCGAGGACCACCCACAGCAGGAGGTATCCGTACTTGGCCCCGCCGGCGATGTTGGTGGCGAAGTTGCCGGGGTCCACGTAGGCGACCGCGGCGATGAAGGCTGGGCCGAGAAACGGCCAGATCCGCCCCACCCCCCGTGCGCGCCCCTCGAGCGACTCGCGGGCTGCGTGGGCGACCGCTGCCTCGCCGGGAAGAACGTCCTCGACTCCGACGTCGTCACCGTTGGCCGGGGCGCTGGGCGGAGCCTCGACGGTCGTCTCCACTGTGCGGCTCACGCGCTACCCGCCGGCTCCACCCGCATCTTCTCCGCCAGCTCCCCTCCCAGGACGTGCTCATCCCCGTCGACCTCGACGAAGACGGGGCCCCCGAACGGCTGCACGTCCGTGACTCGAAGCACGACGCCTGGGCGAATCCCGCGATCGGCCAGGTAGCGCAACATCGTCGGGTCGGAGTCCGAGACGCGCGCGAAGGTCGCGACGCCGCCCGTGTCGAGCTCGCCGAGCGCGGTGGTCCGGTCCGCCGCCATGGCGAGCTCGGGCGTGGGGATCGGGTCGCCATGCGGGTCCAGCTGGGGGTTTCCGAGCTTCTCGGCGATGCGCCGCTCGAGGTCCTCGGAGATGTAGTGCTCGAGGACCTCGGCCTCGTCGTGGACACGGTCCCAGGGCATCTCGAGGGCATCCGCCAGGAACGCCTCGATCAGGCGGTGGTGACGGATCACCTCCAGGGCGACCCGCTCGCCCGCGGGCGTCAGGGTGACGCCGTGGTAGGGCTCGTAGCGCACGAGCCCAAGCTCGTCCAAGCGCTTGAGCATCGCGGTGACCGAAGACGGAGCCACCCCCAGCCGGTCGGCAAGCGCGGACGTCGTGATCGGCCCCTCCTCCTGGCGCTGCAGGCCGTAGATCGCCTTCGCGTAGTCCTCGACGGCCTCGGTGGCCGGAGCGCTCTGGCGCTCGGCGAGGCTCGCCTTGCTGGATGTCCTGGTGTGCGCCATAGCGAAATCGTGATTTAGCCTAGCCTAAATCACTGGCCGGCGAAACGCCGCTCCCTACAATCGGCCGGGTGAGCACGGAAGTCGCGGTTGAGATCGACGGCCAGTACCGCGCGATGCAGGAGGGGGCGGGGCTGCTGGACCGCTCGTCGCGGGGGATGCTCGTCGTGCGGGGACCAGACGCGGCGGACTTCCTCCAGGGACAGCTCACCAACGACATCGAGGCGCTCGAGCCCGGGACCGGCTGCTATGCGGCGCTGCTCGACCGCAAGGGCCACATGCAGGCGGACATGCGCGTGCTCCGCCTGGAGGAGACCGGCGACCTGTGGCTCGACACCGAGCCCGAGGCCCTGGGAGCGGTGGAACGCCACCTGCGGATGTACAGCGTCGGTCGCGAGGTCGAAATCGAGGACGTCGGCGAAGCGTGGGCGATGCTCTCGGTGATCGGGCCCGCGGCGGCCGAGGTGACCGCGATCGGCCCGCTCTCCCCCGAGCACGCCCAGCGCGAGCAGGCCCGAGAGGGCGTGGAGATCGTGGCCGTCGCCACCGACCTGGGCGTCGACCTGATCCTGCGCGCCGACCAAGCGGACCAGGCTCGGCGACTGCTCGCGTCAGCGGACGCCGTCGAGGTCACCGAGGACGCTGCCGAGATCCTGCGGGTGGAGTCCGGGCGGCCGCGCTTCGGGCGCGAGATGACGACAGCGACGATCCCGCAGGAGGCGGGGATCGACGAGCGCGCCGTGAGCTTCACGAAGGGCTGCTACATCGGCCAGGAGACGGTCGCGCGCCTGCACTACAAGGGCAGGCCGAACCGCCACCTGCGCGGACTGCGACTGTCCGCGCCGGTCGGCGATGGAGACGAGATCCGCCTCGGCGACCGCGTCGTCGGCCAGGTCGGAACGGCCGTGCTCTCCCCCGCGCACGGCCCGATCGCGCTCGCCATCGTCAGGCGGGAGGCGGAACCGGGCGCCGGGGTGGAGGTCGGCGAGGCCTCCGTGGCGGCCGAGATCGTCGAGCCGCCGTTCTAGGTTCGCGTCCGCTGCGTCGCGGCGCCGAACTTGCGCTTCGAGCAGGGGCTTCGGTTAACGTTGCACCGATGGTCACGAGGGGTCGGCGGAGAGCCTCCCGGCGCGGTCGCATGGCGGTGCTCGCCGTCGCGGCTGCCCTCGTCGCGGTCGTGGCCGCAGGCTGCGGGGCAAAGAGCAACCCCAACGATCCGCGCCCGCCCGCCCAGCTCGAGGTCAGCGCGAGCGTCAACCCGCAGAAGGTCCAGATCTCACCCGACAGGTTCGGCGCGGGCGTCGTCAACTTCACGGTCGCGAACCTGTCCGGCTCGCCGATCACGTTCAGCGTGAACGGGCCCGAGAAGGCCTCGACCGTCCCGATCCAGCCGGGCTCGCCCGACTACCTGAAGATGAACCTCAAGGAGGGCACGTACCAGGCCACCGTCGGCAGCTCGAAGATCAAGCCGGCGACGATCAAGGTCGGGCCCGAGCGGCCGAGCTCGCAGAACCAGCTGCTGCTGCCCTAGTCCGCGTCCGCCGCGTCGTCCGCCTCGGCGATCAGTGAGTCGATGCGCTGGAGCCTCGCCTCCACCGCCTCGACCATCGCATCCAGGTTCGTGCGTGCCTTGTCCGAGCTCGTCTTGATCCCGGTCAGGGTCGATCGGACCGCCTGAGCCTGCTTGAGCATCGAGATCGCCTCCGCCGCCGCGTCCCGGACCGCCGGGGCGTCCACCTGCAGATCGGTGTCTCGGGCGAGCCTTACGCGTGCAGCGGCGAGCCGGTACGCGGTCTCGAGCGCGAGGCCATCCGGGTCCTCTCGATCGACGGCGACGATGAGCTTGTTCCCCTCGTATTCGTGGAGCTGCTCGCGACCGGCCGGGACGCGGTCCTCGCCGGCCACGACCAGCACCGCGTAGCCGGCGGCGCGGGCCGCCATGCCCTCGTTGAGCTCCGCCCAGGCCTGGTTCTTGGAGAGCTTCTTGTCCTTTGCCTCGAAGACGATCCGCCCCGCGGAGGGACCCTCGGCCGCGTCGAGCTCCACCAGCGTGTCGCCCTTGCGCCCGCCGCCCTCGGCCTGCTCGCCGCCGGTGTGGGTGGCGCAGTCGCCGCGCTTGCCGGCGATCCGCTCTATCGACTCGTGCACGCGCTCCTCGAAGGTGAAGCCCTTCGCAGTCCCGCGCGCCTGTTCAGCCTCCAACTCCTCCCTGCCCCCGAAGCGCTCCCGAAGCGCAACAAGCTCGCGATTCAGCTCGTCGATCTGCTTGCGATCGGCTTCGCGGGCCCGCTCGCGCCGCGCGTCGAGCTCCTTCATCCCGCGAACGATTGCCGCCTTGAAGTCCGTGAGGGGATTGGCGCCCTCGTCCGCCGAGAACAGGCGAGCCATCGCGAGCCGCTGCTCCTCGTTGGCCTTGCGGACCAGCTCGGCGATCTGACGCTGCACGGAGTCGCTCCGATCAGCGCCGAAGGCCGCTGCGATGCGCTCGGCGAGCTCCTCGTTGCCCGCCTCGATCGTTCCCGCGAGCTCCTGGTTCAGCTTGCCGACACCCTGCTCGAGCTCGTGCCGCACGTAGTCGACGTTCGCCGCCGTCTCCTCGCTGTCGAGGACGCGCGCGCCGATCTCGATCGCCTTGGTCACGGTCTCCGTGCGCGCCTGTCCCGCCTCGGCGCGCTCGCGGACCACGCGCGCGGCGCGCTCGTCGGCGACGGTGAGGCGCTCGATCACCAGGCGGTCGTCGAGCGCCCGCACGACGCCGTCGTCGCCGGCCACGTCGAGGGGGAGCTGTGGCTTCTCAGAGGCTTCCATCGGACCTTCGAAGGTAGTCGGCGGCTCCGACGGAAAGCTGACGTTGCGGCAGCCCAAGGGCTTCGCGTCGTTAGGATGCCCGCGGTTTCCGTCCCTGTCCGATCCCGAGAGGAGAAGCGTGGCTGTAGACGTATCCGAGGTCTCCAAGCTCGACGTCGAGCCCGGTGAGGTGCCCCAGACGATGGCTGCGTGGGTGATCCGCGCCGAGCGCGAGGGGGAGCCGAAGGACGCATTCCAGCTTGAGGAGATCGAGCTTCCCGAGCCGGGCGCGTTCGAGGTGATCGTGCGCGTGATGGCGGCGGGCGTGAACTTCAACAACGTCTGGGCTGCCCTCGGCAAGCCCGTCTCGGTCTTCAACTACGGCGACCACCCCGAGTGGGGACACCACATCGGCGGCTCCGATGCCTCGGGCGTCGTCTGGTCGGTCGGCCCCGGTGTGACGAAGTGGAAGCCCGGCGACGAGGTGGTCATGCACTGCAACCAGGCCTCCTACGAGGACGTCGAGGTCCACGGCCTCGACCCGCTCGCCGCTCCGAGCCAGCAGATCTGGGGATACGAGACCACCTGGGGCTCATTCGCCCAGTTCACCAAGGTTCAGGCGCAGCAGCTCCTGCCCAAGCCGGCCAACCTCTCGTGGGTCGAGTCGTCGGCCTACGGGCTCACGTACTTCACCGCCTATCGGATGCTGATCGACCGGTGCAAGATCCAGGCCGGGCACAACGTCCTGATCTGGGGGGCCGCCGGCGGGCTCGGCGTCTTCGCGACGCAGCTGTGCAAGGCGGCCGGCGCCAACGCGGTCGGCGTCGTCTCCTCCGCGGAAAAGGGCGAGCTGGTGAAGCAGCTCGGCGCCGTCGACTACATCGACCGCAACGAGTTCGCCGGCATGATGCGAAAGGGCGGCGAGTCGCCGGAGGAGGAGAAGGAGCGATTCAAGGTCTCCCGCGGCTTCGCGAAGCGCGTCAAGGAGATCCTGGGCGACGCTCCCGACATCGTCTTCGAGCACGTCGGCCAAGCGACGTTCCCGACCTCGGTGCTCGTGGTGAAGCCATTCGGCAAGGTCGTGATCTGCGGCGCGACCTCGGGATACACGCTGGATTTCGACGTCCGCTACCTCTGGATGCGTCAGAAGGAGATCCTCGGCTCGCATTTTGCGAACGCGTACGAGTGCATGCGCGCCAACCAGCTGATGGCCGAGAGCAAGATCCGCCCGGTCCTCTGGCAGGCGATGGGCTTCGAGGGCGTTCCCGAGGCGCACCAGCTCCTGCACGAGAACAAGCATTTGGGCAAGATCTCGATCATGGTTGGCGCCACCGACCGCGACGAGGGCAAGCACGCCGAAGGCCCCGGGGCGATCTGGGCGGAGGTCGGCACCTGACGGCGCCCGGCCCGCGACTGGCAATGCCCGACGTCAACTACATCGACTGGCACGTCCACCCGTTCCGCGCGGATCGCTGGCTGGAGATCTGGCGGCCGGCGCTCGATCGGGCGGTGGCATTCGGGGCCCGGTCGTGCTACCTCAGCCGCAACATCGACGACCCCCTTCACTTCCGCCAGGTCTCGGTGTGGGACGACCACGCCGACTTCGAGCGCTACTGGTACTCGGACGAGATCTCGGCACTGCGGGAGGAGGCGCTGAACTACTTCAACAAGCCGTTGCTGCCGAGCTGGCACACGACGACGTTCGACGCGTCGCCCGTCCCCGCCGAGTAGCGCGCGCTCAGCACCTATCGCCTATCGGGAGAGGTCCTCAGTGCTGCTCGAGCGGCGCCATGGTCAGTCCCGCATCCTTGAGCAGCTCCCAGTAGAGCTCGGCGGTCTCCTTCATCCCCGTCCAGACGATCGCCTGACCTGAGTTGTGGATCCGGTCCGCGAGCCGGTATCCGTCGTCGATCGACAGGCCCGGGATCACGTTGGACAGCGACTTGGCGACGTGGTCGAACGTGTTGTGGTCGTCGTTCAGCACGATCACCAACCAGTTGCCGCCCACGCCTGATCCGGGGCCGCCCGTGCGGGGACGCTCGAGCGTCTCCGTCGCCATGACCGGGCCCTCTACGGGTTGGGGACCTGCAGCTTGAGGTCGTCGAGGGTCATCGACACCGACTTTGAGCGGTGCTTCTTGTAGCCGAGCATGACCTCGAGCTTGCGCCCGTCGACCTGTCCCGCGTTGCGGTCCACGGTCTTCGCGAGGCGCTTGCCGTTGACCTTGGCGATGATCTTCGACCCGACAGCCTTCAGCCCGAGGTGGTTCGGCTTCCCCTTGCCCTTGATGGCCTTGTTGTCGCCCTTGGCGAGGAACGTCGGCTTGTCACTGCCGGCACGGCGGGCCAGCTTGAACTTGCGCTCGGATGGGAACACCCACAGCTCGTAGCCGACGTCCTTCGCGGACCGCACCGCGATCCCGACGTAGACGTGGTCCCGAACCTTCTTCGGCGTGCTCTTGGCGAGCTTCTCGGTCGCCGTGAAGGAGTGGTCCGGCGCATCGGAGTCACCCTGGACGGGCGGCCGGTATCCGCAGACGGTCTTTCCCTTCTTGGCCTTGACGACGACCTTCTTGGCCTTCTGCCGCCAGCCCTTGTCGCAGTGCTTGCCCTCGGCGTGCCGGAGCTCCTTGACCCCACCCTTGTTCGAGAAGTTGTTCGTGTAGACCGTCACGCCCGCGATCGCGGTCGCGGTCGCAAGCGCCGCGGCCACCGCCACGAGCGCCAGGGCCGGGATTCGGGCTTTGCGCGTTCGGGTTCCCATCCGGGGTCCGTGCAGGGTAGCCAGTCGCGCGGAGGCGAGTGGGTCCTGGCGCCCAGGCGCGGCCCCCTCAGGCGCTCCCCTCGGCGCGCTTTCGCCAGTAGCGCTCGAGCCCCAGCCACAGCTGCTCCGGTGGCGCCGCCAGCCGGTGCCTCAGCGCAACGTCCTCGTCGGCCACCGCGTCGATCTCGGCGGCCAGCTGCCGCAGGAACTCCCCACAGTCGCCCTCGCGCGCGAGCTCGGCCATCCACCTCAGGCGCCGCCGAGCCCGCTCGAGCTGTGCGGATGGGTTGGCGACGGCCCCGAAATGAGTGAGGCAGAGCCGGCCAGGGTCCCACTCCGCGACCGCCTCCAGCGAGCGCTCCCACGCCTCGACGTCGATGTCGGGCGGGGGTGTCGGCGCCATCGTGAACTCGAGCGGCGGAATCCGCACTCCGGCGACGTCGCCCACGTACGCATCGCCGCTCGCCTCGTGGAGATAGACGACGTGGTGGCTCGCGTGTCCGGGGGCGTACGCGACCCGAAAGCCCTCGACCGATTCACCGCCCTCGAGCGCGACGATCCTCTCGGCCGGAACCGGCAGGACGTCGCCCCAGAGGCGCTCCATGTCGTCCCCGTAGAGTCGGGCGGCGCTCTTCAGCAACTTTGCGGGGTCCGCGAGATGCGGCGCCCCGGCTTCGTGTACGTAGACGCGCAGGTTCGGGAACCGCCGGACGAGCGACCCGCTCGCGCCCGCGTGGTCCAGGTGGATGTGCGTCAGCAGCAGAGCGCGCGGCTCGTCCTCGAGGCCCGCCAGCAGCGTGTCCATCGAGCTCGTCGGCCCCGGATCGATGATCAGCCCGTCGAGCTCGTAGGTTCCGATGACCCGGTCGCGGCCGAGATGCATGACGTCGATCAGCCGGCTCATCGAGCCGCTGAACTTACAATGCCGGCATGGCCGAACACCGTCTGCCGGAGCGCGACCGGCCGTGGGTGATGCGCACCTACGCCGGGCACTCGGATGCGAGGCGCTCCAACGAGCTCTACCGCCGCAACCTCGCCAAGGGCCAGACCGGCCTCTCGGTTGCCTTCGACCTCCCCACGCAGACGGGGTATGACCCGGATCACGTCCTGGCGCGCGGCGAGGTCGGCAAGGTCGGCGTCTCGATCGCCCACAAGGGAGACATGCACGCGCTCTTCGACGGGATCCCGCTCGACGAGATGAACACGTCGATGACGATCAACGCCACCGCGGCCTGGCTGCTCGCCCTCTACGTCACGGTCGCCGAGGAGAACGGCGTCGATCGCTCCAAGCTCAAGGGCACCACCCAGAACGACATCATCAAGGAGTACCTCTCGCGGGGCACGTACGCCTTCCCGCCCGAGCCGTCGATGCGGCTGATCGCCGACACCGTGGCGTTCACCGTGAACGAGGTGCCCAACTGGAACCCGATCAACGTCTGCAGCTACCACCTGCAGGAGGCGGGGGCGACGCCGGTCCAGGAGATCGCTTACGCGCTCTCGACCGCCATCGCCGTCCTCGACGAGACGAAGGCACGCGGCCAGGTGGCCTCCGACGACTTCCCCAGGGTCTTCGGTCGCATCTCCTTCTTCGTGAACGCCGGCGTCCGGTTCATCGAGGAGCACGCGAAGCTCCGCGCGATGAGCATGCTCTGGGAGCAGATCGGGCGCGACCGTTACGGGGTCACCGAGCCCAAGTTCCTGCGCATGCGCTATGGCGTCCAGGTGAACTCGCTCGGCCTCACGGAGTCCCAGCCGGAGAACAACGTCCCCCGGATCGTGCTGGAGGCACTGGCCGTCACGCTCGGACGTGACGCCCGCGCTCGTGCCATCCAGCTTCCCGCCTGGAACGAGGCCCTCGGCCTTCCCCGCCCCTGGGACCAGCAGTGGAGCCTGCGGATCCAGCAGATCCTTGCGAACGAGACCGACCTGCTCGACTACCCCGACATCTTCGAGGGCTCGCATGTGGTGGAGGCGCTCACCGAGGAGCTCGCCGAGGGCGCGCGCGAGGAGATGCGCGCCGTGGAGGAGCATGGCGGCGCGGTCGAGGCGGTCCCGTACATGAAGGCCCGACTGGTCGAGTCCCACCGCGAGCGAGTCGCCCGCATCGAGGAGGGCGAGATCACGGTCGTCGGCCAGAACAGCTTCACCGAGACCGAGGAGTCGCCGCTGACGGCCGGCGCCGACGGCGGCATCCTCACCCCCGACCCCGAGGTCGAGCGGGAATGCCAGGAGGCGCTCGAGCGCTGGAAGGCCGAGCGCGACAACGAGGCCGTCGATAGCGCGCTGGAGAAGCTCGCCGCGGTCGCCGCGGACGAGTCGGCGAACATCATGCCCGCCACGATCGATGCCGCGAGGGCGGGCGCCACCACCGGCGAGTGGACCGGCCTGCTCCGCGACGTATTCGGCGACTACCGGGCGCCCACCGGCGTCGGCGCCGCCGCGGAGTCGGCGGACGGCGAGCTGCTGGCCGCTGCGCGCGAGCGGATCTCGGACCTCACCCAGACCCTCGGGCACCGACCGCGCATCCTCGTCGGCAAGCCGGGCCTCGACGGCCACTCGAACGGCGCGGAGCAGATCGCCGTCCGCGCCCGCGACGTCGGGATGGAGGTCATCTACCAGGGGATCCGCCTGACGCCGGAGCAGATCGCCGCCTCCGCCCGTGACGAGGACGTCGACGTGATCGGGCTCTCGATCCTCTCCGGCTCGCACCGCCAGCTCGTGCCCGAGACCGTGCGCCTGCTGCGCGAGGAGGGCGTCGACGCGCCGGTCGTGGTCGGCGGGATCATTCCCCCCGCCGATGCCAAGTCGCTGCGCGACGCCGGCGTCGCGCGGGTGTACACCCCCAAGGACTTCGACCTCAACAAGATCATGGGCGAGATCGCCGACCTCCTGGCCGAGCGCGCCGCGACGGCCCCCGCGCCGGCGGCGTAGCCACCGCCTCCGTGGACGCAACGGCTCGCACTCGGTACGCGCGGAGCGGCGACGCCCACATCGCCTACCAGGTGTTCGGCGATGGCGATATCGACCTCGTCTTCGTCCCCGGCTTCGTCTCGAACATCGAGCACTACTGGCAGACGCCGGGCATCCCCGCGTTCCTGGAGCGACTGGGCTCGTTCGCCCGCGTAGTCATGTTCGACAAGCGTGGCACGGGCCTCTCGGACCCGGTCGCCGAGCCACCACCACTCGAGCAGCGAATGGACGACATGCAGGCCGTGATGGACGCCGTGGGGCTGGAGCGGGCGGCCCTGTTCGGGATCTCCGAGGGCGGTCCCGCCAGCCTGCTGTTCGCGGCGACATACCCCGACCGGACTTCCGCGCTCGCTCTGTACGGCTCCACCCCTCGCTTTCGGGCCGACGGGGACGCGCCCTGGGGCGCCTCAGACGACGACGTCGAGCTCCTCCTTGAAGTGGTCGCCGACCGCTGGGGCCAGGGGACGCTCCTCGGCCTGTACGCGGACAGCAGGCGGGACGACCCCGAGCTGCTCGAGGCGTGGGGGCGCTTTCAACGAGCCGGAGCGAGCCCGGGGATGGCGCGGGCCCTGTTCGCGGCAACCTTCGAGATCGACGTCCGCGACATCCTCCCCACGATCTCAGTCCCGACCCTGATCCTCCACCGCACCGGCGACGCCGCGGTGCCTGTGGAGGGGGCGCGCCTGATGGCCGAGCGGATCCCGGGCGCCCGGCTGGTGGAGTTCGAGGGAAGCGACCACCTCTTCTTCATCGGCAACTACGAGGGGATCCTCGACGAGATGGAGGAGTTCCTCACCGGAACCCGGCGCCCGAGGCAGCTCGACCGCGTCCTGGCGACGGTGATGTTCACCGACATCGTCGACTCGACCCGCCAGGCGGCTGAGGCCGGGGACCGAGGATGGAGGGAGCTCATGGAGCGTCACGACGAGCTCACGCGGCGCCAGCTCGACCGGTTTCGCGGGCGAGAGATCAAGACCCTCGGTGACGGCTTCCTCGCGACGTTCGACGGGCCGGCCCGCGCGATCGAGTGCGCCGCCGCGATCCGTGACGGCGTCCGGCCGCTCGGCCTCGAGGTGCGGGCCGGCCTCCACACCGGCGAATGCGAGCTCGCCGGTGACGACGTGCGCGGGATGGCCGTCAACATAGGCGCCCGCATCGGCGCCCTTGCCGAGGCGAACGAAGTGCTCGTCTCCGGCACCGTCAAGGACCTCGTCGTCGGTGCCGATCTCACGTTCGCCGACCGCGGCGAGCACGAGCTCAAGGGCGTGCCGGGGACGTGGCGCCTGTTCGCCGCCTCGCCGTGACCGCTCCCATCGAGTTCCCGGTCGAGGGGATCGCCGACGAGTCCATCCGGATCCGGCTGCGCGCGGACTCCGATACGCCGTTGGTCATCGAGGCCTGCCAGGACCCGGATGTCCTCAGGTGGACCCGCGTCCCGGAGCCGTATGGCCAGCGGGACGCCCGGGAGTGGGTGTCCGCGTCGAACGCCCAGCGCGCGCGGGGCGAGGGCCTGCACCTGGTGATCGCCGACGTCGAGACCGACCGGTTCCTCGGCTCGATCGGCATCCACCGCATCAACCGGACGGAGGGACGGTGCGACCTCGGCTACTTTCTCGCTCCCTGGGCACGCGGGCGTGGAGTGATGACCGGGGCAGTGCGGATGCTGAGCGCGTGGATCTTCGAGACGCTCCCCGTCGAGCGGATCGAGATCACGATCGAGCCCGGCAACGCCCGCTCGCGCGCGGTGGCGGAACGAGCCGGCTACGAGCTCGAGGGCATTCTCCGCTCTCACACGGTGATCAAGGGAACGCGCCGGGACATGGCGATCTACTCGCTCCTGCGCGACGAGTTGCAATGAGCCGGCGTTCGAGTCGGCACTAGCTACGCTGGGGAGCCTATGAACGAAGGCTTTCCCGAGGAGCGGGGTGCCTGGCTGCGTTGCTATCGCTGCTGGTCCCAACGCCTCGAAGCCCAAGTCCACTACGACGCGATCCTCAAGGTCGAACCGGAGACCGGCGAGGCCGCCGACCGCGTGGAGGAGATCCAGGAGGCCGTGGTGCAGTGCCTCGACTGCATGCACGACCAGCCGCACCTGACGGTCGCCGACGGGCGCGTCGTGCCGGTCGAGGAGCGCTGGGAGCGCATGGTGGCCGGCAAGCCGTACGTCGCCTCGTGCACCGTCACGATCGACCAGGACCAGGTGGAGACCTGCTCCGGCCCGGACGCCGCCGACAGCCTCACGTTCGGCTCCCTCGGTGATTCGGGCACCCGCGAGTTCTTCACCCATGTTCGCTTCCACAAGCACGACGAGGAGCTGATCGTCGTCCACCTCCTGGTCGAGCTCTACGCGCGCACCGAGGAGGAGGCGATCGACGTCCTCGAGGACGCCTCGCGCGGCACGCTCGAGATCACGTCACTGGCCGAGGAATCGCGCCCGCCGGCGCACGCGGCCGACGAAGCGCACTAGGTCGGACGAACCGCAAGTTCTCCCGACGTCCTCCGGGCGAGCCGCCACCGTGAACCTCTGGACGACGGAGGCTGGCGACGGGCTGCATCCGGCGACGATATAACCCCCGGTCGATGCCCGGAATCGGTGCCTTCGTCTCCCCCGGACGCTCCCTCGACTCAGCCCTCGATCGTGTTCGGCTCGCCGATGAGCTCGGGTTCGACAGCGTCTACACGACGCACATCGCCGGTCGCGACTCGCTGACGGTCCTCGCCCTGTACGCGTCGGTCAGCGAGCGCGTCAGGCTTGGCACGGGTGTGGTGCCGATCTTCTCCCGCACGCCCGCGGCGATGGCCCAGACCGCCGCGACCATCGACGAGTTCTCCGGCGGCCGGATGGTGCTCGGCCTCGGCGTCTCCCACAAGATCACGGTGGAGAACTGGTACGGCGCCAAGATCGCCAAGCCGGTCACGCAGATGCGCGAATACGCGGGGATCGTGAGGGCGATCTTCCAGGGAGAGGCGCCGCCCGAGGGACAGTTCTTCGCGACCCACTTCCAGTTCATGGGGTACTCCGCACGGCCCGACCTGCCGATCTACGTCGCCGCCCTCTCCCCCAACATGCTTCGCCTGGCAGGCGAGATCGGCGACGGCGTGCTGCTCTGGCTGTGCAACCCCGACTACATCCGCGACGTGGTCGTCCCCTCGGTCCGCGAGGGCCGGGAGCGTGCCGGCAAGTCGCTCGACGGCTTCGACATCGTCCCCGCCGTCACCGTGGCGCTGACCGATGACCCCGACGCCGCCCGAGCGACGATGCGCTCCGAGCTCGTGACCTACGCGTCGCTGCCGTTCTACCGCGCGATGCTCGAGGGCTCGGGATTCAGCGACGACCTGGCCGCCTTCGACGAGGGCATGCAGGCCGGCGACGTCGAGAAGGCCAAGACAGGGCTCTCGGATCGGCTCCTCGGGGCGCTGGCCGGCATCGGCTCGGCCGACGAGGTCCGCGGAGCAGTCGAGCGCTACCGCGACGCCGGAGCCACCTCGCCCAGCATCGGCGGGCTTCCGGGCAGCGACCTCGAGCGCGCGATGCGCGCCGTCGCCGAACTGCTCTAGCGGTCGTACCTCCTCACGAGAGCGCGATAGCCCCCGAACGCGGGCTTCGGCGAGTAGTCGTCGCGGAGCAGGCCGTAGTGCTGCTGGAAGTTGGGGCCGGAGCTGTTGTGGTCGCGGAGGTCGAACCAGCGGTAGTCGGTGACGTTGAAGGTCCCGCGGAAGTCGTTGACGGCGCCGACCATCTGCTCCATGGCGCGGACCTGCTGGTGCTCGGAGCGCCCCGGGCCTGTGGGCCAGCCGTTCTCCTCGACGTGGATCGGCACGTCGCGGCCCAGACGGGCGATCGGCATGAAGCACTCGCGCAGCACGCTCATCGCGTTCACCATCCCATCGCGGTACCCGGAGCCGGTCGGCGGCTCGGTCGGCGGGAACACCGTGCCCGGGTAGGCGTCGAGGCCCACCCAGTCGACCGAGCGGGCGAACCGCTTGCCACCGTGATCACGCAGATAACCCCAGAAATCCGCCTCCCGGGAGGGGTCGGTCCGGTAGGCCCAGTTGAAGCCGACGTGAAGCCGGTCGAAGCCGCGACGCCGCACCATGCGGTGCGCCGCCTCCACCCCGTGGATCAGCGCCACGCGGGCGCGCTCGTACGCACTATCGGAGGCGTCCGGTGCGACGGGGTAGAAGTTCACCTCGTTCGTGACCTGCAGCCCGATCACGCGGGGGTTGGGGCCGAATCGCCGCACGACCTCCCGGACGAACCGCACCCAGGCATGGATGTGTCCCTCCTGCTGCAGGGTGGGGTGATAGCGGAGCTGCAGCTCCACCCGGTAGCCACGCTTCGTATAGAGCCTCGTCAGCTTGAGGAAATGATGGATCCCCTTCTGGCCGTCGGACCAGAAGAAGCGGTTCAGACGCAGGACGAACGGTCCGTGCTGCGGGCGCAGCTTGCGAAGCGCCGCGAGCGTCTTGGAGTAGTCGATCGGCGTCAGCGGGATCGGCGGACCGAGCGCCCCGGCGCGCCCCGCCGGATTGATGCCCATGCGCAGGTGCCGGCCCGGCAGCTGTGGCACGCGGGCCGCCGTCGTAGCTCCCGTGCAGGGAGCGGCCACGCCACCGGAGCCATCACTCGCAGCGGCGGTAGCGGGCAGTGCGACCGCCCCCGATGCAAGGGCGGCAGCGGCGGCCAGCATCAGTTGCGAACGGGGGCGCTTCACACCGAGAGTTGTAGCCGGATGCCCACCGTCCTCGCGGGATGCGTGGAGCGGTCGAACGCTACTCAGGAAGACTCGTGGATGACGTCCTCGATCGCGGCAGCCACGGTGTCTGGGGCTTTGTTGAGTATCTGCGTGTGCTTGTGGGGCGTCGTTGCGAATACGGACACGCGCTCGTTGCTCTCCTCGGCGTCGGTGACGGCAGCGCGGACTGTGCGCATCTCGTCCTCGGTGGCGCCCGAGTGGGCTCCGCTGCCAACCACGAACGCGGTCGGGCATTCCAGCGCCGCGAAGTCGGGTCCGAGCTCGCCGTTGACGGCGTCCATCTCGATCACGATGTCCGCGGACTCGGCGGGAGACATCCGGGCCGAGCGACCCAGCGCCGCCAGGATGCGCATGATCCACCCGAGCCGACGAAACTGGGTGCGGACCTTCTGCTTTCCGGCCTCGTCGAACATGGCGATCGGGTAAGCGCCGTCGATCAACACCAGCCCGCCCACCTGCTCGGGGTGCAGGGCGGCGTATCGCACCGCGATCGTGGCGCCGTGAGACCATCCGACGAGGATCGGGCGTTCGATACCGGTCGCTTCGATGACCTGTCCGATGTCGTCGACGGCCGCCTGCGCGGAATAGTCGGCCGACCGGCCCGACTTCCCGCGCGCCCGCGCGTCGAACCGCACCGTGCGGTACTTCTCGTCGAGACGGCGGATGACGCTGCTCCAGTTCTTGACGGTGCCGAAGCCGCCGCTGAGGAAGAGCAGTGCCGGCGTGCTGCCCGGGGCGTCTACGGCGTGGAGCCGAGTGTCCGCGGCAGGAACCATGAGTTGTCGTGACATATTCGACTTGACCACCTGAGCCTACGGTGAGAGGGTCATCTCGAATCGGCGGGATCGTCTCGGTGCGGCACGCCGACTACCAAGGAGAAGAACATGGTTCTGTATATCGGCGGGGGGATTCTCTACATCGTCCTGCTTGTGACGCTCGGGATTCTTTGCCTCCGCAAGGGTCACTGGGTGATGTTCATCATCGGCTTCTTCATCCCACTGTTCTGGCTGATTGGCGCGGTGCTCGGGCCAACGGCATCGGCCAGCAGGCCGGCTCCGGCCGGACAGCGCTAGCCCCTCGAAGCCGCGGCCCCGGCGGCGATCAGCGCCGCCAGGCGCGCGCGAGCCTGCTCGAGCGTCGCGGCCGAGACGTCGGTCCGGTAGAGCGTCGGGAACAGGCCGCGAGCCACCTTCATCGCCCGCGCTCTCTCG
This sequence comes from uncultured Actinomycetes bacterium, assembly GCA_963702195.1. Taxonomy (GTDB): domain Bacteria; phylum Actinomycetota; class Thermoleophilia; order Solirubrobacterales; family 70-9; genus AC-56. The sequence goes on from OY969725.1 coordinate 2,324,037, forward strand.
CCCATGCGGTCGAGGATGTGGAGGTACTCGTAGTCCTCGCGGCCGTCGCGGATCCGCTTCATGCGGATCGAGTCCACCGGGATGTCGTGCTTGCCGCCGATCCGGGCCGGGGTGCCCGGGTAAAACAGCGTGCCGTCGCCGTTGCCGCCGAAGTCGTACTGGTTCGTCCACGCCGTCTTCAGGTCGTGGTCGACGGCGAAATAGAGCTCCCCTGAGGCGCCGTACTCGTAGGTCACGAAGCCCATCGCCCGCTGCTCGGAGGCGGGCTGGTCGATCACGTAGGAGGGCCAGCCGCGCCAATACGGGTCCGAGCCAGGGTCCCCTGAGCAGCCGTGGCTCTCGCACGACGTGTAGAGCCACAGGCGGTTGCCCGGCCCAGAGAGGAACGAGTTGTACTTGGAGCGCTGGTTGCCGGCGTACGGGCTGCCGGCTCCGGACTTGTCGTCCATCTCGTTGACGATCGGGACGATGATGTCGATCAGGCTCGTCGCGTCGAAGCGCTTGGCGTTCTGGATCGTCGTGGTGATCAGCGTGGCGAGGCCCGGCCATCCCTGCCGCGCCGAGCGTGCCTGGCGCTTGCAGTAGCGCCACGTGTCCGCGTCGGTGTTGGGCTCGTCACATGCGTAGAGGAACGAGCGTGAGGTGAACCCGCCCGCCTTCGCCTGGCGCTTCCAGTCGTCCAGGTAGGAGCCGCCGTCGACCTGCACGGAGGTCAGGCGGGCGCCGCGCAGGAGCATCGGCAGCCAGCTGTGTGCGTCGTTCTCCGGAGTCTTGCCCTGGATCAACGGCAGGGCGTACTGGCGGAACCACGACGATTCGTCGCCCGGGACGGGCGGCTGGTACTCGACGTAGGAGAGGCTGACGCGGTCCTCGAGGCCCGCGCGCACGTACAGCGACTTGAGTGCCCACCCCTTCGCCTCGTTGTGGATGCAGTCGTTGCCGTAGTGGGCCGTGCACTGCTCCCAGTCGATGCCGAAGGTGCTCTGAAGCGTGGACGTCGACGGGATTCCGAACGGGTAGACGTGAACCTCGATCGGCACCGTGCGGGTGAAGCCGCCGTTCGCCGTGACGCGCAGGCTTCCCGAGTAGCTCCCCCTCGTCTCCCCTGGTGGGACGAGGACGTCGATCCAGGCGACCCGGTTCTCGCCGGCCGGGACGTCGACCGGGAAGGCGTTGCGGCGCTCGCCGTAGAACTCGTCGACCTTCGGGATCAGCGCGTCTGGCCAGCGTCCCTTGCTCCCCTCCAGGTCCGAGGGGTGCCGGATGTTCAGGTACGCCTCCCGGTAGATGCGCACGTTGCGTGGCGGAATCGTCCCGCCCGGCCCCTTGAGCGGTGACGCCAGCGAGACGTTGACGCCGCGAAGCGGCGCTCCCCCCGCGGACATCACGACCTGGAACGACTCGAACTCGTTGCGTGCCGCGCTGATCCGTGCCTGGCTTGCCGTGTTCGGCGTGCTCCCCGGCTTCACGGTATGGAGGGAGTCGACGACCCCAACGCCGGCTGCCGCCGCGAGCGTCGGCGCAGCCAAGCCGAACGCGATGAAAATCCCGGCAACGAGGACAAGGCGTTTCCCCTTCACACGGCTGTTGTCGGCGATCTCGCCGCAACGCTGAAACGCTCGTGCTCGGCGCATTGACGGGGTTGTGTGGGCCATACCCACGTTAGCCCCGTCACTGGCGGTCGAGGGTCTAGTCGACGTTGCCCTCGGCGCTGGCCGCCTCGTCGCCGGACGCCTCGGGATCGCGTGCCACCAGCACGGTGCGCTTGAACTCGGCGACCAGGGTCCCCTCCTGGTTGTAGGCCCGCGTGTGGACCTTGACCACGCCCCGGTCCGGCTTGGAGCTCGACGGCCTGACCTCCAGCACCTCGGACTCGGCGAACAGCGTGTCGCCGTGGAACACCGGGTTCGGGTGGCTCAACTCCTCGGTCGCCAGGTTGGCGATCGCCTTGCCCGAGACGTCGGAGACGGTCATGCCGAAGACGAGCGAGTACACGTACGGTCCCGCGACGACGTTTCGCCCCTGCTGCGACTGCGACGCGTAGACGTCGTTCACGTGCAGCGGGTGGTGGTTCATCGTCAGCAGGCAGAAGAGGTGGTCCTCCGCCTCGGTCACCGTCTTCGCCGGCCAGTGCCGGTAGGTATCGCCGACCTGGAACTCCTCGAGGTAGCGCCCGTACTTGTGCGCGCCTGACGCCTCGCGGCCGGACTGGTCGGTGATGAGCTTGTGGTTCTCGGTGTCGTTCATGTCTCCCATTCGCATCGTCGTTCAAGCAAGCAGCTCGCAGCGAGCAGCAAATCATTCTGCCTGTTGCCCGCTGCCCGCAGCTTGCTGCTTGCTCTCGAGCAGTGCGCCCACGCCCAGGACGAGCGCGTCCATGCCGGGCCGCCCGATGACCTGGACCGAGGCCGGCAGGCCGTCCTCGGCCGCCCCGCAGGGGACGGCGAGCGCCGGAGCGCCGACCGCGTCGAGCGGGTAGGTGAAGCGCGTCAGCTGGCTGCGCAGCTTCAGGTCGCCGATCCCCACCGGAGGGGCGACGATCGGCTGCGTCGGAGTGAGGACGACGTCGAAGCCCCTCATCAGCTCCGCGAACCGGTCACGGTACCGCTCGCGGGTCTCGAGGCCCGCCTCGTACTCGCGGTCTGTGACCTCCAGGCAGCGGTCCAGCTTCTCGGCCACGTCGTGGCCGTAGCGGTCGCGGAACTCGGAGAAGAGCTTCACGTGCGTCTCCGCCGTCTCGCGCATCCGCACGTGCTGGATCCCGTCGGGCATCGCCGGCAGGGCGACGTCCCGGCACTGGGGGAATGTGGCCGCCGCCTCCTCGACTCGGGCCCGGATCAGCGGGTCCGCCTCGCCGACCCAGGCCAGGCCCACCTGGACGTCGCCCGGCGAGATCGCCGGCACCGGGTCCATCTCGGGTGCCAGGGCGGCCATCATCCGCGCGCACTCGGCAACCGTGCGCGCCATCGGCCCCACGTGGTCGAACGACGGAGCGAGTGGGAAGCATCCGTCCGACGGGACCAGCCCGTAGGTGGGCTTGAACCCGACGACGCCGCAGAACGCGGCGGGGCAGCGGATCGACCCGGCGGTGTCCGAGCCCAGGGCGGCATCGGCCATGCCGGCGGCGAGCGCCGCCGCCGAGCCGCCGCTCGAGCCGCCCGCGATCCGGCCTGGCGCGACCGGGTTGGGAACGGTTCCGTAGTGCGGGTTCTCGGACGTCATTCCGAACGCGAACTCGTGCAGGTTCGCCTTGCCGACATCGGCATAGCCGGCCCGCTCGAGCCGCACGACGGCCTCGGCGCTCTTCTCCGGCACGTGGTCGTCGAAGATGAGCGAGCCGTACGTGGTCCGGATGCCGGCGGTGTCGAGGATGTCCTTGACGGCGAGCCGGATTCCCGGCCCGGGGTCGTCGACGGCCGTGATGAAGACGCCTTCGAGCGCTTGCGGCTCCGCGAACAACGTCAGTGCGCGCGCTTCAGCCGCGCGCGGGCGACCTGGCGCTCGATGACCTTCGCGAGCAGCTGCTGGATCTCGCGGTCGCCGGAGACCTTGATGTGGCCATGGTCGTAGGCGTCGCGCCAGTCGACGAGCTTGCCGCGCTCGGCCAGCTCGTTGAACTCGGAGCGCGGGATGGCGAGCTCCAGGCGGGCGTCCTCGGGCTCGCCCTTGGTGATGATCGGGCCCGGCAGCCGTACGCCGAAGACCTGGACGTCTCCCCTTCCGCGTAGCTCCAAGCGGATGGTGAGCTTGAGATTTCCGAGGGCCGGGACCTCGCCCGCAAACCGCTGGTAGGCCGCCGAGATCAGCTCCTGTGCTCGAGCCATCTAGCTCCTACGCCTTGTTGCGTTCGAGGAGCTTCTTGCCGATCACCATCTTCTGGATCTCGGACGTGCCCTCGCCAATCAGGAGGAGCGGCGCGTCGCGGTAGATGCGCTCGATCTCGTACTCCTTCGAGTAGCCGTAGCCGCCGTGGATGCGAAGCGCCTCGTCGGCGTTCGACTTCGCCGCCTCCGAGGCGAACAGCTTCGCCATTCCGGCCTCGAGATCCGACCTCTCGCCCGCATCCTTCATGCGCGCCGCCTTCAGCGTCAGCAGGCGCGCCGCCTCGAGCCGGGTGCCCATCTCGGCGAGCTTGAAGGTGATCGCCTGGTGCTGCGCGATCGGCTTGCCGAAGGTCTTGCGCTCCTGGCTGTAGCGGAGGGCGAGCTCCATGGCGCGCTGGGCGACGCCCACGCCGCGCGCGGCGACGTTCACCCGGCCGACCTCGAGCGCGTCCATCATTTGGATGAACCCCTGGCCGAGGCCATCCGGGCCGCCCAGGATGCGGTCGTCGGAGACCTTGAAGCCGTCGAAGACGAGCTCCGTGGACTCGACGCCCTTGTAGCCCATCTTCTTGATCTTCGGGGGAACGGTGAGCCCCGGCACCTTGTCCGCACCGGGCTCCTTCTCGCAGATGAAGCAGGTCATGCCCTTGTAGGGCGGGTCGGCCTTGGTGTCGGTCTTGACGAGCACGAAGACGACGCCGGACAGCAGTCCGTTGGTGACCCACATCTTCTGGCCGTTGATCTCCCACTCGCCGTCGACCTGCTTGGCGGTGGACTTGATGCTCTGAACGTCCGACCCGACCTCGGGCTCCGAAAGCGAGAACGCCGCGCGGATCTCGCCGGTCGCCATCTTCGGAAGGAAGTAGTCCTTCTGCTCGTCGGTCCCGAACTTCATCAGCAGATAGGAGCCGATGAAGTGGGTGTTCACCACACCGGAGATGGAGATCCACCCGCGCGAGAGCTCCTCGACGATCATCGCGTAGGTCGTGAGGTCGAGGCCCATCCCGCCGTACTCCTCCGGGATGGTGACGCCGAACAGCCCGAGCTCCTTCATCTGCTCGACGATGGGCTCCGGGAACTTGTCCTCGTGGTCGTATTCCTCGGCGACCGGGATGATCTCGTTGTCGGCGAACTGGCGCACCATCTCGGTGATCGCCTTCTGCTCGTCGGTCTTCTCGGTGAACGTGTCGGTGGCTACGGCCATGGCTCCTCTGGCTCGGTGGACGGGCGGTCAAGGATAATCGGCGACGTGTCGGCCGAGGCTGTTCGGGTGGTGGAGGAAATTCAGCAGGCGCTGACGGAGACTGACGTCGTCGCCGCGCTTAACGACGACCGCGACCAGACGGTGACCCGCCTGTTCATGGCGCTCGCCGAGCCCGACTTCGAGGTGGTGATGCGGGGACCCGGGTACTCGTCGGCGAGGCTCGACTACGTCGGCCTCGACGGGTTCTTGGCCGCGTGGAGAGACTGGACGACCGCCTTCGAGAGCTTTCGAATCGAGGTCGACGAGATGATCGACGCCGGGGACAAGGTGGTGAGTCTGGTTCGTCAAACCGGCATCCCAAAGGGCGCGGACGCCGAGATCGAGACCAGGGGCGCTGCCGTCTGGACAGTCTGCGACGGCAGGGTCAGGCGAGTGGAGTTTCACCTCGACCACGACGCGGCCCTGCGAGCCGCCGGTATCGACCCCAGCAGCCGCCCGAAGCGTTAGAGCTCCCACCCGAAGCAGACCGAGCGCCAGCTTGGCCCCTCGCGCTCGTAGAAGCGGTGCGCATCGGCGCGAGCCTCGGCGCTGTCCAGCTCCAGATGCGTCGCACCGCGCTCGCGTGCCCACGCCTTGGCGGCGTCGAGAATCGCCTTGCCGACGCCCTGGGACCGCCTCCTGGGATCCACCGCCAGGTCCTCCACCCAAGCGCGATGGCCGAAGCGGACGGAGTGCATGTCCTGATAGCCGGTGCAGAAGCCGACGAGCTCGCCCGAGTCGTCCTCGGCGACGATTACGACGCAGTCGTGAGAGTCGATGGCCTCACGCAGCGCGACCGCGGCGCGCCGCTCGTCCCAGCTCGGAGGCTGCGAGCCGGGAGGGGCGAACAGCCACTCATAGAGCGGGACGACTCTCCCCTCCTCGCCTGGCTCGGCGGCTCTGATCGTGAAGCCCACCCGGCCAGGCTAGCCCCCCGCCGGGTGCCGGCGCTCAGACCGTGCCCTGGTCCTTCAGGGCTTGCTTGACGCCCTTGGGAATGCCGACGATCGCGTCGACGTCGTCGACCGACTCGAAGCCTCCGCGCTGCTCGCGCTGGCCGATCAGCCGCGCCGCCTGGGAGACCGACAGGCCGGCAACTCGCAGCTCCTCGAAGCTCACAGCGTTCAGGTCGAGTGCACCGTCGGAGCCCTCGCCGCCGTCCCCGGGGTGGGCAGCGGCGGCAGCCCGGGCGGCCGCGCGCTTCATCTCTCCGGCGCGCTCCCGCAGCTCCGCGGCCTCGCGCTCTGCCCGTTCGGCGCGCTGCCGCTCGGCGTCAGTCCTATCGTTGGCTTCCGCGAGCTTGCGTCGCAGCCGCTGGACCTCGGCGCCGAGCTCCGCGGCCGCCGCGGGTTCGGCCGGAACGGCCTCAGCTGCCTCGACGTGGATGACCGCTGACGCCTCGGGCGGCCCGGAGCGGAGCGCGGCCGGAACCCAGTCCTCGGGCGCGGAGGACAGCTTCTCCGCACGGGCCCTCGAGATGCGTAAGCGGGCGGCGGTCCGGACGTTCTGAGGACTTTCTGCGCGTGACATCACAAGGCTCATCGGCTGCGCGGGGCGAAACCCTTAGCCTGGATCCGCCGATCCGGGCGAGCGTTTCGGCTTCCCAGGCCGACGGCGAGGGGGCCGTCGTCCGGGCATCGGTCGATAGATTTCGCGCCCCGCGACCCGGAAGGAAGCAGTGCGAAACCCACGTCAGTTCAACCATCCCCTCGCGATCGGCGCTCCCGATCCGCCGCTTGAGGTCCCCGTCAAGCCCTCGCGGATGATCCATTTCCTCGACTTCTCGAACGAAAAGATGGCCGCAAAGGCGCCGGACCTCGCCAAGCAGTCGGACATCCTGCTCGGGAACCTCGAGGACGCGATCCCGGCCGACAAGAAGGAGGCCGCGCGCGAGGGCTTGGTCAAGTCGGCCAAGGAGAACGACTTCGGCGACTGCGCCCTCTGGACGCGCGTCAACTCGCTCGAGAGCCCGTGGGTGCTCGACGACCTCACCCAGCTCGTCACCGAGATCGGCGACAAGCTCGAGGTGATCATGGTGCCCAAGGTCGAGGGGCCGTGGGACATCCACTACGTGGACAGGCTGCTCGCCCAGCTGGAGGCGAAGGCCGGGCTGAAGCGAGCCCTACTGGTCCACGCGATCCTCGAGACCTCGCTCGGGGTCGTCAACCTCGAGGAGATCGCCACGGCCAGCCCGCGGATGCAGGGCATGAGCTTCGGCCCCGCCGACCTCGCTGCCTTCCGGCGGATGAAGACGACGCGCGTCGGCGGCGGGCATCCCGCCTACCGCGTGGTCGAGGATCCGGACCCCGACAACCCCGATGCCCCGCGCGCGACCGCGCAGCAGGACCCCTGGCACTACTCGATCGCCCGCATGGTGGACGCTTGCACCTCGGCCGGGATCCTGCCGTTCTACGGCCCCTACGGCGACATCAAGGACGTCCAGGGCTGCGAGACGCAGTTCCGCGCCGCGTTCCTACTCGGATGCGTCGGCGCCTGGTCGCTCCACCCGGTGCAAATCGAAATCGCCAAGAAGGTCTTCAGCCCACCGCCGGACGAAGTCAAGTTCGCGAAGAAGGTCCTGGAGGCGATCCCCGACGGCCGCGGCGTACACATGATCGACGGCAAGATGCAGGACGACGCCACCTGGAAGCAATGCAAGGTGATGGTCTCCCTCGCCGAGATGCTGGCGAAGAAGGACCCCGAGCTGGCGAAGGCATACGAGCTCAGCTAGGAGCTCGAGGCCTACTCGGGTCCTCGTCCGCTTGCTCGAGTACGACGATTGGGATCTCGCGGGCACCGGCGCGTCGCCGGTAGACGTCGTAGCCGGGATAGCGGCGAGCGCAGAGCTCCCACATGCGCGGGCGCTCCTCGGCCGTGGCCGTCCGAGCGTGGTACGAGCGCTCCTCGCCGTCCTTGGCGAAGCGCAGGTCGGGATTCGCGACCACGTTGCGGTACCAGGCAGGGTGCTTCACGTCGCCGCCCCGGGAGGCGACCAGCAGGAGGTCCGCGCCATCCCGGGTCCACACGAGCGGTGTGACGTACTCCTTCCCCGTGCGCGCGCCGCGCACCTTGAGGAACCCGACCCGCCCGCGTCCTGCGGTCGTCAAGCGCCCATTCGTCAGGCGCAGGAGACCACGGTCGAGGTGCGGCGCGACGTTGACGTAGAACCAGGATCCCGCTCGCGAGGCGACGAGCGGGGTCGCAATCCGCTCATAGATCGGGCGCTTCTGGGTGGGCTCAGGCGGCATCCAGTCGCTGCTTCAGCGCGTCGAGCTGCGCCTGGAGCTCGGCCGGCAGGCGATCCCCGAACCGAGCCAGATGCTCCTCCAGCTGCGGGAGCTGCTGGCCGAGCTCGTCCAGGTCCACCTCAAGCAGGTGCTCGAGCTCGCTCTCCGCGAGTTGGAGGCCGTCGGTGTTGAGGTCCTCGAGCCGGGGCACCCGGCCGATGGCGCTGTCCTCCGCGTCGACGTCGTCGTCGCAGCGGCGGAACACCCACTCCAGCACGCGGCTGTTCTCGCCGAATCCGGGCCAGATGAAGTTGCCCTCGGCGTCCTTGCGGAACCAGTTGACCAGGAAGACCCGCGGCATCTCGTTCGGATGCTCCCGTCCGAGCTTCAACCAGTGCTCGAAGTAGTCGGCCATGTTGTAGCCGCAGAACGGCAGCATGGCCATCGGGTCGAAGCGCAGCCTGCCGACGTCGCCGGCGGCGGCCGCGGTGGTCTCGACCGACATCGTCGCGCCCAGGAACACGCCGTGCTCCCAGTCGAACGACTCGGTCACGAGCGGCACGACGGTCGCGCGGCGGCCGCCGAACAGGAACGCCGAGATCGGCACGCCGTTCGGGTCCTCCCACTCGGGGGCGATCGACGGGCACTGCGCCGCGGCCGTCGTGAAGCGGGAGTTGGGGTGGGCCGCCGGCTCGTCGGAGTCAGGCGTCCATTCGCGCCCCTTCCAGTCGATCGCGTGCGCGGGCGGCTCGCCCGTCATCCCCTCCCACCAGATGTCGCCGTCGTCGGTCAGGGCGCAGTTGGTGAAGATCGAGTTGCGCTCGATCGTCCCCATCGCGTTCGGGTTGGTCTTGTGGCTCGTGTTGGGAGCGACCCCGAAGAAACCGGCCTCCGGGTTGACCGCGTACAGGCGGCCGTCTGAGCCGAACTTCATCCACGCGATGTCGTCGCCGACCGTCTCCGCCGTCCAGCCCTCGAGGGTCGGGATCAGCATCGACAGGTTCGTCTTTCCGGACGCCGACGGGAATGCCCCGCCGATGTACTTGACGTCGCCCTGCGGCGAGGTGAGCTTGAGGATCAGCATGTGCTCCGCCATCCATCCCTCGTCGCGGGCCATCGCCGAGGCGATCCGCAGCGCGAAGCACTTCTTGCCGAGCAGCGCGTTGCCGCCGTAGCCCGAGCCGTATGACCAGATCTCACGGGTATCGGGGAAGTGCACGATGTACTTGTTGTCGGCGTCGCATGGCCACGGCACGTCCTCCTGGCCCTCTTCCAGGGGCGCGCCGACGGAGTGCAGGCAAGGAACGAAGTCGCCGTCGTCGCCGAGGACGTCGAGCGCCCCCTTGCCCATGCGGGTCATGATCCGCATCGACGCCGCGACGTAGGCGGAGTCGGTCAACTGGACCCCGATGTGGGCGATGTGCGAGCCGAGCGGGCCCATCGAGAACGGCACCACGTAGAGAGTGCGGCCGCGCATCGAGCCCCGGAACAGCTGGTTCAGGGCGGCACGCATCTCCTTGGGGTCGCGCCAGTTGTTGGTCGGGCCGGCGTCCTCCTCCCTGCTGGAGCAGATGAAGGTCCGGTCCTCGACGCGAGCGACGTCGCCGGGGTCCGAGCGGGCGAGGTAGGAGTTGGGGCGCTTCGCGTCGGAAAGGCGCTCGAAAGTGCCGGCATCGATCAGCTCCTGGCAGAGCCGGTCGTACTCCTCCGCCGAACCGTCGCACCAGTGGATGGAGTCGGGCTGGGTCAGCTCGGCGAACTCCTCCACCCAGGAGATCAGCTTCTGGTTCTTGGTCGCGGCGGTCGCGGCGGCCGTCGTCTCGTTCAAGGGAACGATCAACTCCTTTCTCAGGTCTCTAAACGGCAAACGCCCAGGCTGGCTCCCGGACGTGGGCGAACATTCTTTCGCATGCGGAGGTCATCGTGGGGTTATGTAGGGTTCCCCCGCCCAAATGCGCTTTTACGAATTCGAATCACGCCAAATCGTCGAGCGGGCCGGAATTCCCGTAACCAAGTACGGGTTCTGCACTACAGCCGACGAGGCCCGTAAGGCAGCCGAGGATATCGGCGGCCCGGTGGTGATCAAGTCCCAGGTGCTTTCCGGAGGCCGGATGAAGGCCGGCGGTGTCAAGTTCGCGGACACCCCTGACGAGGCCGCTGAGCACGCCGCCACGATCCTCGAGCTCGAGATCAACGGCCACATGCCCAAGGGCGTGCTCGTCGATCCGAAGGCCGAGGTCGCGCAGGAGTACTACGCCAGCGTCGTCTGGGACGGCACCCGCAAGTGCCCGCTCATGCTGTTCTCCGACATGGGCGGCATCGACATCGAGGAGGTGGCGGAGACTCACCCGGACCACGTCGGCCGCGGCCATCTCTCGAACCTCGTCGACCCCCCGGACTTCCGCGCCAAGGAGGTCATTTCGCACACCGGCGTCACCGGCTCCGTGCTGACCCGCGCCACCCCGATCCTGGCACGCCTCGCCCGCCTCATGCGCGACTACGACATGACGCTGGCCGAGATCAACCCGCTCGCCCAGCTGGCCGACGGCAGCTTCGTCGCACTGGATGCGCACATGGAGATGGAGAACGAGGCCAGGCCGCGCCAGAAGGCGGTCCTCGACGACCTCGGAATCGACCCGGCCGACACCCGCGACCCGTACGAGCCCAGCGACTTCGAGCGCAACGTCAAGGCCATCGACTCCGCGGACCACCGCGGCGTCATCCAGGGCAAGGACCACGGCTTCTCCGGCAACCTCGGGCTCGTGATCGGGGCCGGGGGCGGCTCCCTGACGCTGACCGACGCCGTCCGCAGCCAGGGGGGCAAGCCGGCGAATTACACCGAGATCGGCGGCAACCCATCGGTCGCCAAGGCCTGCGGGCTGGCCAAGGAGGTCCTGAAGAAGGACGGCGTGGAGAAGATCGCCGTGATGATGTCGATCGTGTCCAACACCCGGGTGGACATCGTCGCCCGGGGCGTGATCAAGGCCTGCCTGGAGCTCGAGAAAGACCCCGGCGAGACGATCGCGATCTTCCGGATCCCGGGCGCCTGGGAGGAGGAGGGTTTCAAGATCCTCGAGCGCTACGGCGTGGAGAGCTGCGACCGCTCCGTGTCGATGTGGGAGGCGGCCGGAAGGGCCGTGGCCAAGATTCAAGGGGTCCCGGCGTGAGCGTCCTTCTCTCTGAAGATTTCACCTTCATCGTCCAGGGCATCACCGGGCGCGAGGCCGTCAACCTCACCCGTGAGTGCCTGGACTATGGCTCGAAGGTGGTCGGCGGCGTCACACCTGGTCGCAAGGGACGCGACGTGCACGGGGTGCCGGTGTTCGACACCGTCGAGCAGGTGGTCGACTCGCTGGGCTACGTGCCCGACGGCTCCGTCGTGACCGTCCCCCCCGCGTTCACCAAGGACGCGGTGCTCGAGGCGATCGTGCGCGGCATCAAGCTCATCGTGATCGTCACCGAGCGGATCCCGCGGCGCGACGTGGCCCAGATGGTCGACCTCGCCAACCTCCGGGACGCACGGATCATCGGCCCCAACTGCCTCGGCCTGATCGTCCCGGAGGTCTGCAAGATGGGCGGCATCGGCGGCCCCGCGAAGGACGCGGCCAAGGCTTACACGCCGGGCCCCGTCGGAGTCATGTCCCGCAGCGGCGGCATGACCACGGAGATCTCCTCCACGCTCACGGCAGCCGGCCTCGGGCAGTCGACCGCGATCTCGATCGGCGGCGACGCCATCATCGGCTCGACCTACGCGGAGCTGATGCCGCTCTTCGAGGCCGACGAGCAGACGCAGGGCATCGTGATCTACACCGAGCCCGGGGGGCGGATGGAGGCGCAGCTCTCCGAGTGGGTGGCCGAGAACAACTCGCGGCTGCCCATCGTCGCCTTCATGGCCGGCCGCTTCATGGACGACGAGGAGATGCAGGGCATGAGCTTCGGCCACGCGGGCACGATCGTCGAGGGCAAGGAGGACACCGCGACCGAGAAGATCGCGCGCCTGGAGGCGGCCGGGATCCCGGTCGTCGAGCGGATCGACGAGATCCCCGACGCGGTCAAGGACAAGCTGGGAGCGAAGGTCTGATGGAAGCCGGGGAGAAGCAGCTCGAGGCCGTCTTCATCGAGATCGAGGTCGACGACTCGATCGCCAACGACGCCGAGCTCGCGAAGAAGCTCGAGGAGGTCTGCCCCGTCGACATCTTCGCCGCCGACGACGGCCACGTCGCCATCGTCCGCTCGAATCTGGACGAGTGCGTCCTCTGCGAGCTCTGCCTGGAGGCCGCGCCCGACGGCGCGATCCGCATCAAGAAGCTCTACGACGGCACCGAGCTCGTCCGCTAGGCGCGCGGGCGCGACACCCCAGAAACAACTGGCGCCGAGGGGAGCGGACCGGCACCGGCTCGAGCCGCCTGACCGCAATTGGCGTTTAACCCGTCATATGGGCGAGTTGAGCGCCAAATCGCAGGTTCACTCATCCGTTGGCAGGAAATGCACCTATCCGGTTCATAAGGCACCGACCGCCTGAACCTGCCTCCCCTCGGTGCCCGTTTTTCGAGCCAGCCGATACCGCTAGTCCTCCAGCTCGCCCTCCCAGAGCGCGAAGATCGCGCCCTGCGGGTCGCGAATCCCGCCGATCTGGCCAGCCGGGAACTCCATCGGGCCGAACAGCTTCTCGCCGCCCAACTCACCGCAACGCTCAAAGGTCGTGTCCAGGGACTCCACCGCGAAGTAGGGGAACCAGTACGGCGACATGCCGGCCTGCTCCTCCTGAGGTGCGAGCGACCTGATTCCGCCGTTGCCCCGCTCGCCTACCCGGACGACGTTGTACTCGGGGCCGACTCCGGTGCTCATCGGCTGGGTGGACCAGCCGAAGAGCGCCTCGTAGAACGCGATCGCGGCGCCCGTGTCGTTCGTGGCGAGCTCGTTCCAGGTCAGGAAGCCCGGCTCGTTGACGCGGCCCGCGCCCGCGTACGCCTTGGCCTGCCACACGGCCACGCCGCTTCCGGTCGGGTCCTTGATCGCGGTCATGCGTCCCACGTCCAGGATGTCGAAGGGCTCCTCGACGGCCTCGCCGCCGAGCTCGGCCGCACGGCGCGCCACCTCGTCGGCGCTCTCGACACTGACGTAGCTGATCCAGTGCGGACCGCCGATCTCCTCCAGGCCCTCGCGCTCGAACAGCCCGCCAACGGCATCCCCGTTCAGCCGCAGGATCGTGTAGGTCATGCCCTCGGCCGGATGGACGTCCTCGCCCTCCCAGCCGAACAGCCCGCCATAGAACCGCTTCGCGCCGTCCGCGTCCGTCGTCGCCAGATCGACCGAGCAGAACGTCCCCGGTGCGTACGTCTCCCGCTTGCCCATCCCGTCTCCTCCTCTTCGCCGCGAGCCCGGCGACCCGAGCCCCGAATCGTGCGACAGACTACGCCGCCGTGAACTTCGTCGAAGACGTGCTCGAGAGCTTTGTTGCCTCAAAGCCGGCGCTGGTGACGATCGGCCGAGACGGCGAGCGCCGCGTTTGGCACTTCGGGGAGCTGATCGCCCGCTCCGGGAGCTTCTCCGGGGCCCTTGCCGCGCGCGGCGTGAGGCGCGGTGACGTCGTGATGACGCTGGTCGGCAACCGGATCGAGTGGGCGCTGTCGATGCTCGCCTGCTGGCGGATGGGAGCGATCGCGATGCCCTGCAACACGCAACTTCGCCGTCACGACCTCGAAACCCGCATGCGAGTCGCAAACCCGGTCCTCTGCGTCGGCGAGGACGGGCCGCTCGGCGAGCTGCCCGACGGCATCGCCTACATGACGATGGAAGAGGTCGGTGCGGCGATGGACGAGGACCGCCCGCAGGAACCGCCCGTCGAGCCCGTGGACCTGGATCCGGAGGACGGTGCCCTTGTGATTTTCACCTCCGGCACGACCGGCGACCCGCGCGGAGCGCTCCACGTCCAGCGCTACCTGCCCGGGCAGCGGGTCCAGGCAGCGCACTGGTTCGGCTCCCTCGAAGGCGAGCTCGCCTGGTGCACCGCGGCAACCGGATGGTCAAAGTCGTCGCGCAACGCGTTCGTCGCGCCCTGGCTGACCGGTGCGGCGGCGCTCATGCATGACGGGCGCTTCGACCCCCCCGAGCGGCTCCGGATCCTGGAGAGCGAGCGGGTCAACGTTCTCTGCCAGGCACCGACCGAGTATCGGATGATCGCCAAGCGCGCGACGGTGCGCCCGCTGCCGGCGATGCGCCGCATGGTCTCCGCCGGAGAGGCCCTGAACCCGGAGGTGATCGACGCGTTTCGGGACCGCGCCGGGCTCGAGATCTGCGACGGCTACGGGCAAACCGAGACCGGCGCCCTCACCGGCGTCCAGCCCGGCGACGTGCTGAAGCCGGGCTCGATGGGCCGCGCGCTGCCGGGGATCGACCTGCGGATCTCCGACGGGGAGCTCCAGCTCCGGGCGTCGAGCTGCCCGACGTTCTTCGCCGGTTACCTGGGGGCCGAGGGCGGCCCCGAGCTGATCGACGGCGAGTGGTGGTCCACGGGCGACTACGTCCGCTCCGACGAGGACGGCACCCTCTGGTTCGAGGGCCGGGGCGACGACATCATCGTGTCGGCGGGCTACCGGATCGGGCCGTACGAGGTGGAGTCCGCGCTCGTCAGCCACCCGGCGGTCGCCGAGGCTGCCGCCGTCTCGGCGCCTGACCCCGAGCGCGGCTCGGTGGTCCGGGCGATCGTCGTGCTGCGCGAGGGCGAGCCATCTGACGGCCTCGCCCAGGAGCTGCAGGACCACGTGAAGCGGGTCACGGCCCCGTACAAGTACCCCCGCATCGTGGAGTTCGCCGACGAGCTTCCGAAGACAGCCAGCGGGAAGATCAAGCGCACGCAGCTCCGCGGAGACGGCTCCCCGTAGCGGTGGCTGGCTCCCCCTACCGCGCGTTCGCGGGGATCTTTGCCGCGACGCTGTTCACGCTGATGGCCGTGGGGGCCGTCCTCCCGGTGCTGCCCCACTATGTGAAGGGCCCGCTCGACTACGGCAACCTGGCGGTTGGCTTCGCGATCGGCGCGTTCGCCTTCACCGCCCTGGCGAGCAGGCCAGTCGCGGGCCACATCGCCGATTCGCGCGGCCGCCGGCCCGTCGTCGCCGTCGGGGCGGCGCTCGCGGCGGTGGCCGGCGGCCTCTACTTCGTGCCGGCCGGCCTTCCGGGACTGATCGTCGCCCGCCTCGTGCTCGGCGCCGGGGAGGGCACCGTGTTCACCGCGGGGGCGACCTGGGTGGTAGATCTGGCGCCGCTCGACCGGCGCGCCCGCGTGATCGGCCTGTACGGCCTCGCCGTGTGGGGCGGGCTGAGCCTCGGGCCGCTGATCGGGTCGGCCCTGTTCGAGGCGGGTCACTTCAACGCGGTATGGGCCTTCTGCGCGATCTCACCGGCGATCGGGGCGCTCGTCGCCCTCGCAGTCCCCGACCCGTTTCGACCGACCGAGAGCTCTCGCAGGCGGCAGCTGATCGTCCCCGAGGCCGTGCGTCCCGGGCTGGCGCTCGCCATGGCGACGGTTGGTTACGCGGCGATGGCCTCGTTCATCGTGCTCGACCTCAACTCAAAGCACGTCGGCCACGGCGCCGCCGCGTTCGCGGCGTTCGCGACCACCGTTGTCATCACCCGCGCAATCGGAGGGGACCTGCCGGATCGCCTCGGGCCGATCCGCTGCGCCAGCGCAGCGGCCGCGGTTTCCGCTGTCGGGCTGGCGCTGATCGCGCTCGCCCATTCGCTCGCCCTCGCCCTCGCCGGCGCGATCGGGATGGGCCTCGCCTTCGCCCTGATCTACCCGTCGCTGTCGCTGGTGGTCGTCAACAGCGTCCCGGACTCCCGCCGCGGCTCGGCGCTCGGGACGTTCACCGCCTTCTTCGACATCGGCTTCGCCGTGGGCGGGCCGCTGACGGGCCTCGCCGCCTCGCTCGGCGGCTACTCGGCCGCGTTCTGGCTCGGATCCGCGTTCGCCCTGGCGGCGATCGCGGTCGTGGGATCGCTCAGGAGAACCCGCACGGTCGCGACCCCCGCACCGGGCTGAGCAGGCTCAGGCCCTGGTGCGGTACAGGTGCGTGGTCAGCGGCGCGAACACCGCCGTGAGCGCGGCGGCCACACCCAGCACGAGCCCGATGTCGCCCGGATGGATGGTCCCGTCCATAAGCCCGCGCGACGCCGTGACCAGGTGCGAGATCGGATTGGCGTCAACGAATGCCTTCAGCCACCCGGGAAGGGTGTCGGGCTCCACGAACACGTTGCTCAAGAAGGTGATCGGAAAGAGGGCCATGAAGCCCGCGTTCATGACGGCGTTGGGCGCGCGCATCACCAGCCCGACGCTGGTGAAGACCCACGCGAGCGAGAACGCGAACAGGACCACGAGCAGCATCGCCGCGATCACCCCGGGCGGTGACTCCGGCCGGAAGCCAAGGGCCAGGCCGAGCAGGACGACGATCGTGGCCGCCACGAGATAGCGAACGCTGTCCCCCAGCACCGCACCCACGAGCGGCGCCGCCCGCCAGATCGGCAGCGAGCGGAAGCGGTCCACGACACCTCGGGTGACGTCGGTGTTCAGGGAGACGCCGGAGTAGACCGTCGTGAACAGCACCGACATCACGAGGACCCCGGGCAGGATGAAGTGGAGGTACTCGCCGGTCGACCCCGCGATCGCGCCGCCGAACAGGTAGGTGAACATCAACAGGAAGAGGACCGGGGTCACGGTCACGTCGAGCAGCTGCTCGGGGATGTGCTTGATCTTCAAGATTCCCCGCCACCCGAACGTCAGGCAAGCCGCCAGGGCACTCGGGCGCGCCGGGCGGCGAGTCGACGCGACGGCGGCGAGAAGCGCGTCGTCGACGAGCGGCTTCGCCCCGTCAGAGGTCGCGGGAATCCCGGTCACGCGGGGACCTCCTCTTCGTCCGACGTGCCTCCACCGTTCTCGGCCGCCGCCTCCTCGGCCGGACGGCCGGTGAGCGCGAGGAAGACCTCGTCGAGGCTCGGCTGCCCGAGGGAGAAGCCGGCGATCGCGATGCCGTTGCGGGAGAGCTCGGCGATCGCCTCCGCCGCCCGCTCGGGATCGGGCGGGCACGCGGCGGAGAGGGCGGCCGGATCCGCCTCGGGGTGAACCCCGGTGCCCAGGGCCCGCGCGAGCACCTGCTCCGCCTGCGGTCGATGCTCGGGATCCAGGAGGCGCACGTGGAGGGCCCCACGGCCCACCGACGCCTTGAGCTGGCTGGGCGTTCCCTCGGCGATCACCTTGCCGTGGTCGATCACCGCGATGCCGTCGGCGAGCTGATCGGCCTCGTCCAGGTACTGCGTGCAGAGGAGAACGGTCGTCCCCTGTCCGGCGAGGGTCCGGATGATGTCCCACACCTGGTTGCGAGAACGCGGATCCAGCCCGGTGGTCGGCTCGTCGAGGAACATGAGCTCAGGCGTGACGACGATGCTGGCAGCGATGTCCAAGCGCCTCCGCATGCCACCGGAGTAGTTCTTCACCAACCGGCCGGCCGCATCGGTCAGGCCGAACGCCTCGAGCAGCTCGTCGGCCCTGGCCTTCGCCTGGGTGCGGGAGTAGCCGAGGAGTCGTCCCACCAGGATGAGGTTCTCGCGGCCGGTGAGATCCTCGTCGACCGAGGCGAGCTGGCCGGTGAGGCTCACCAGCCCCCGCACGGCGTCCGCCTCGGTCACGATGTCGTGCCCCAGGACGCGGGCCGTGCCCGAGTCGGGCCGCAGCAGCGTGGCGAGCATCCTGATCGTGGTCGTCTTGCCGGCCCCGTTCGGCCCCAGCATCCCGTAGACCGCGCCCGTGCGCACCGAAAGGCTCACGCCGTCGACGGCCCGGGTCTCCCCAAACGACTTGACTAGATCCGAGACCTCGATGGCGAGCATGCATCCAACTTAGCGAGGCGATTCTGGGGCTCAGAACAGGCTCGACTGGCCCGGCGGCTCAGCCGCCCGCTCGTGGCCCGTCTCGCCCTTCGCCGCCGGCTGAATCCCGCGGCGCGGACCGGTCCGTCCGGGTCGGTGGACCAGCGCGCTCAGCCGGCTCGCCTCGTCCTTTCGCATGTAGGCACCGTGGTCGTACAGCTCCCGGTAGCGCGGGAGCAGATCGGGGCGCTTGTCGCGAAGCCAGTCGAACCAGATGTCCCGCACCTCCCCCCGCAGATGAAGCGCGATCCCGCCGATCGAGTCCGGTCCGGCCTCGTCGAGCAGCTCGAGCAGCGGCTCGACCTGTTGCGGCGCGTCGTTGACGCCCGGGATCAGAGGAGCGATCAGGACGCCGGTGCGGATCCCAGCCCGCTTCAGCTCGGCGACCGCCTCGATCCGCTTGCGCGGGTGCGGCGTGTGGGGCTCGGTGTCGCGCCAGGCCTTCTCGTCGAGAGTCGGGATCGAGAGATTCGCGGTGAAGTCCGTGCGCGTCGAGATCTCCTTCATCAGATCGACGTCGCGCAGCAAGAGCGGTGACTTGGTCAGCACGGAGCATGGGTTCGCGAAGTCGCGCATCGCCTCCCAGATGCCGCGCATGAGCTTGTAGCGGCCCTCGACCCACTGGTAGGGATCGGTATTGGTGCCGAGCGCGACGTGCTCGCCCTTCCACGAAGGCCGCGCGAGCTCCGCGCGCACGAGCTCCGGCACGTTGACCTTGACGACGATCTCGCGCTCGAAGTCCTCCCGGGCGTTCAGGTCGAGATATGTGTGGGTGGGACGGGCAAAGCAATAGGTCTAGTGCAGGCGTGGGTGCATCCGCGAAATGGATTGATCGTCCAGCGGAACGGCATCCGCGAGCGCTTCGGCACCTGATTCAGCGCCGAGCGCGCCTGCACCTCGTAGAAGCGGATCCCGAGCGCCTCAGGGGCGTCGAAGGTCCGCACGACGGCAGGCTCGCGGAAGCCGGGCAACCGCGCCCCGGCCTCCTCCTTTCCGACCTCGAGATTCTCCCAACGCACGAACGCATGTTCGCAGAGGGATCGGACGTCTCGATCACATTGCTAGCCTCCGGCAAGCCCCGGGATCGGGGCGAGAGAGGTAGAGGCATGGAAGCGAACGGAATGACGTGGCAGGGCACTGGTCGGCACCTGGGCATGCGGCGCCCGCGGATCGCACTCGGGATCGCCGTCATGGTCCTGGCGGCAGCGCTGACAGTGGGCACCTCGGAGTCCGCACAGGCACGAGACTCGATCCCGAGCAATTGCGTGGTCGTCCCCAACGGCTCAGGGGGTCGGGCGATCTGCACGTATCTCGATGCGGCCTCCATCGACCTCTCCGACCTCGTCTCCTCGGTTGGGGGAGACGCAAACGCCTCGGGCGTTTGGATCCAGGCCTGGGGCGGCGCCGGGGCGGCAGCACCGGACAACCCGGACAGCGGGGGACACGACGGAGGAGCCGGAGGCGGCGGCGGCTACGCGCAGACTTACTACAACAACCTCTCTAGCCTCGAGCAGGCGCTCGGCACCGATGCAGCCACGCTCTACAACTACTACGGCGGAAACGGAACCGCCAAGACCGATGTCCTCTCCGCGGGCGGCGGAGGCGCCTCGACCTTGGTCACGAACTCCGACGTGACCGAGGACACCGGCCCCGACTACGGTCCCTGCATTGCCGCGGACCCCGAGGCGTTCGATCAGGACGGGATCCCGACCCCCGTCGATTTCTACAGCGGCAACGGCGCCCTCTGTTCCCAATCCGTCGTCGCACTCGCCGGCGGCGGGGGTGGCGGGGGTGGCACGAGCGGGGACAGCAGGCACGGCCTCTCGGGCGGCGCCGGCGGCACCGCGATCGCCAGCAGCTTTACAACGGTCGGCCGGGGAGCCGACGGCGACTCGCAGTATCCGAAGCGCGCCGGGGTCGGCGGCTTCGCCGGACAGGGTGGGCACAATCACAAGTTCGACAACGGGGACGGCGGTGACGGGATCGGCGGATTGGGCGGCCCCTACTCGTCCTCGAGCAACGCGGGCGAGACCGCGGGCACCTTCGTCGGCCCGGCCTTCATCGGTGGCGAGACAAACGGCCAGGGGGGCCGCGCCTACGCAAACCAGGGCAACTTCGGCGGCGGTGGTGGCGGTGGGTTCGGAGGGGGCGGCGGCGGTGGTGGCGCCAGCAGCTCCGGCCACGCACCAGGCTCCGGTGGTGGCGGCGGCGGTAGCTACGCCTACGGCGGCGACGCCCCTTCCGCTGGCACACCCCCGACCGGCGCGCCGTCCGCAGACCAGGGTGCTGTCAGGGTCGTGATCGACGGGATCCCCGAACCGATGCAGCCCCTCGCCGCCTGCGCGGTTACGCAGCACGGCACCGGCGCCGCGGAGACCCTGGTTGGGACCACCGGCGGCGACGCCATCTTCGGCCACGGGGGCACCGACTCGATCGTCGCCGGGCCGGGTGACGACTGCGCCTACGGCGGCGCCGATGGCGACGTCACGCGCGGTGGACGCGGTAACGACCTCCTCTTCGGTGACGGCGGCGCAGGGGGCAGCGGCGGCGCGGGCGGATGCTGTGCGTCCGTGCCTTCGACCAGGCGCGGTGCCAGGTCCGCGCTCCGCGCCGCCCGGAAGGACGCTGACACGATCAAGGGCGGGCGCGGCGCGGACCGGATCATCGGCGAGGACGGCCGGAACACCCTGCGTGGCGGGCGCGGCGCCGACATGATCAACGCCGAGGGTGGCCGCCAAGCTGTTCATGGCGGCCGCGGCGCCGACCGGATCCACGCCCGCGACAGCAAGCGCGACGTCGTGCACTGCGGGCCCGGTCACGACATCGCCTGGGTCGACGCCACCGATCGGGTTGCTCGCAACTGCGAGGTTGTGCACACCTAGTAGCCCACCCCGAGCTTGCCACGGCGACTAGTGCCGCCCCAGCCGACCCGGCGCGTACAATCGAACGCAACGACGCCGGAGGCGTCAAGAGACTTGACCAAGGCAGTAGCTGTAGAAGAGAAAGAGCGGGTCGTAGTCCGATTCGCCGGCGATTCGGGCGACGGTATACAGCTAGCCGGTAACCGCTTCGCCGCAGCCACCGCGCTGATCGGCAACGACCTCGTCACCCTCCCGGACTTCCCCGCCGAGATCCGCGCCCCGGCCGGGACCCTCGCGGGGGTCTCCGCCTTCCAGATCCACTTCGCGTCACGCGACATCCTCACCCCGGGCGGGCAGCCGAACGTGCTCGTCGCGATGAACCCCGCGGCCCTCAAGACGAACCTTCCCGAGCTCGAGCGCGGCGGCATCGTGATCGCCAACGACGACGGGTTCGGCGACCACAATCTGCGCAAGGCCGAGTACGAGGCGAACCCGCTCGAGGACGGGACACTCGACGACTACCGCCTGTTCCGCGTCCCGATGACCTCGATGACGGTCCGCGCGACCGAGGGGATCGACGGCATCACCGCCCGCGATGCGGCCCGCTCCAAGAACTTCTTCGCGCTCGGCCTGGTCTCCTGGATGTACAGCCGTCCCACCGACATCACGTCCGAATGGATCGAGGAGAAGTTCGGCTCAAACGAGGCGATCATGCAGGCGAACCTCGCGGCCTTCCGGGCGGGCTACAACTTCGGCGAGACCGCGGAGCTCATGCAGGTGCACTACGAGGTCAAGGCGGCACCCGCTGAGCCCGGCACCTACCGCAGCGTCAACGGAACCGAAGCGACCGCGATTGGCCTGATCGCGGCCAGCGTCCGCAGCGGCCTGCCGCTCTTCCTCGCGAGCTACCCGATCACGCCCGCCTCCGAGCTCCTGCACGAGCTGTCGCGCCACAAGCGCTTCGGCGTGCGGACGGTCCAGGCCGAGGACGAGATCGCCGCGGCCAACATGGCCCTCGGAGCGGCGTTCGGCGGCCACCTCGGCGTCACCGCCTCGAGCGGCCCCGGCATGGACCTGAAGCAGGAGACGATCGGCCTCGCGGTCATGCTGGAGCTGCCGATGCTGGTCATCGACGTCCAGCGGGCGGGCCCCTCGACCGGGATGCCGACGAAGACGGAGGCCGCCGACCTGCTCATGGCGATCCACGGCCGCCACGGCGAGTCGCCGCTACCGGTGGTCGCCGCCTCCACCCCCGCCCAGTGCTTCCATGCGGTCATGGAGGCCGCGCGCATCGCGGTCACCTACCGGACCCCGGTGATCCTGCTGACCGACACCTTCCTGGCCAACTCCTCGGAGCCGTGGATGCTCCCCGATGCCGCCGACCTGCCTGAGATCGAGCCCCGCTTCGCAACCAAGTCCAACCGCGACGACGAGTTCTGGCCGTACCTCCGCGACGACCGGCTCGCCCGGCCCTGGGCAGTGCCCGGAACGGAGGGGCTGCAGCACGTCATCGGTGGGCTCGAGAAGGAGGACGGCACCGGGCACATCAGCTACGAGGCCTCGAACCACGCCCGGATGACCCGGCTACGCGCCGAGAAGGTCGCGGGCATCGCGGCCGACGTCGACGAGCTCGAGGTCGACCACGTCGACGGCGCCGACATCCTGGTCCTCGGATGGGGCTCTACCTACGGCGCCGTCAAGGGCGCGGTCAGGAGGGTGCGGCTCCGGGGGAAGAAGGTCGCCCGGGCGCACCTCCACCACCTCCATCCGCTGCCGCGGAACACGGGCGAGGTCGTCCGCCGCTATTCCAAGGTCCTGGTCCCGGAGACCAACACCGGGCAGCTCGCGCAGATCATCCGCAGCGAGTTCCTGGTCGACGCGGAGGCCTACAGCAAGGTCGAGGGGCTGCCGATCTTCGCCGAGGAGCTCGACGAGGTGATCACGGAGCGGCTATGACGCAGGCGAACGGCAATGGCAACGGCTCCGCCCCCCTCGGGCTGACCAAGAAGGACTTTTCCTCCGACCAGGAGACCCGCTGGTGCCCGGGGTGCGGCGACTACGCGATCCTCGCCACCGTCCAGCAGTTCCTCCCCGAGCTCGGGCTACCCCCGGAGCGCATCGTCTTCGTCGCCGGGATCGGCTGCGCCGGGCGGTTCGCCTACTACATGAACACCTACGGCGTCCACGGCATCCACGGCCGCGCCCCGGCGCTCGCGACCGGGCTCGCGCTCGCGCGTGAAGACCTCTCGATCTGGGTGGTGAGCGGAGACGGCGACGCTCTTTCGATCGGCGGCAACCATCTGATCCACGCCCTGCGCCGCAACGTCCCGATCAAGATCCTGCTGTTCAACAACCAGATCTACGGTCTGACCAAGGGGCAGTACTCCCCGACCAGCGAAGAGGGCAAGGTCACGAAGTCGACCCCGTTCGGCTCCCTGGACCACCCGTTCAACCCCGTTGCCCTGGCCCTCGGCGCCGAGGCGAGCTTCGTCGCCCGCACTGTCGACACGGATCGCGCCCACGAGGCCGAGATCCTGCGTGCCGCCGCCGAGCACGAGGGCTCGGCGCTGATCGAGATCTACCAGAACTGCAACGTCTTCAACGACGGGGCCTTCGACGCGGTCCGGGCCAAGGGCAAGGAGGCGAACCAGATCCGCCTCGAGCACGGCAGCCCGATTCGCTTCGGCGCCGACGGCGAGCGTGGCGTGGTCCGGGATTCCAACGGCGCCCTCCGCATCGCTGACATCGCCGAGGTGGGAGAGGACGCGCTGCTCGTCCACGACGCCCGCGACCCGGACCCGAGCCAGGCCTTTGCCCTCGCGCACCTCGCGCCCCGGCCAAGCGGGCCGACGCCGATCGGAGTCTTCCGCGCCGCGGAGCGCCCGGTCTACGGCGAGACCGTGGGCGCCGAGCTCGAGGCGGCGCGCGAGGGCCTCGGAGCGCAGGAGCTCGACGAGCTCCTGCGCTCCGGAGATACCTGGACCGTCTCCTAGCCCGCCTCGCCCTCGCCAGTCGCTGCCCGACCTGGGAGCGAGGGCTTCACGCGCAACAGGCGCGCCGGCATGCTGGGCAGGATCCAGTTCCAGCGCCCGAACAGCGACACCGCGGCGGGCACGAGGAGTGCCCGGATCACGGTCGCGTCGAGCAGGATTCCCGCGGCGAGTCCGGTGGCGAACATCTTCAGGTCCGTGCCCGGACCGGAAGCGAGCGAGACGAACGCCAGGAACAGGATCAACGCGGCGCTCGTCACCAGGCGGCCGGTGCGGCCGATCCCGTTCACCACGGCGGTTCGCGTGTCACCCGACTTGTCGTACTCCTCCCGCATCCGGGTCATGATGAAAACCTCGTAGTCCATCGAGAGCCCGTACAGGAACGCGAACACCATCAGCGGGATCCACGCCGGCACCGATCCGGTTGCCTCGATGCCCCACAGCAGGTTGGAGCCGTGCCCGTGCTGCCACATGATCGCTAGCACGCCCCATGCCGCCGCGACGCTGGCAACGTTCAGCACCACCGCCTTCAGCGGCAGCAGCAGCGACCTGAACGCCCGTGCGAGCAGGATGAACGTGACGATGGCGATCAGCGCGATCATCAGTGGGAAGTTGCCGTAGACCGCGTCGATGAAGTCGGCGTTCTGCGCCGGCAGGCCGCCCACCTGGACGTCCGGGCCGGCCGCGTGCGCGACCGTTCGGACCCGATCGAGCGTGTTCTTTCCGGCCTGCGTGGAGTCGTCGTCCGTCGGGAACGCGAGCACCTCGGCCACGCCGCCGGGCCGCCACGCCGATCCCTGGGGCGCGACCGCGCCGTGGATGCCCGGCACCGAGTCGACGTCGGAGGCGACCTTGTCGGGACTCGTGCCCTGCGTGAGGATCTCGTACGGGAGCAGCGCGCCGGAGCCGACGCCGGCGTCCTCGAGCGCCGTCAGGCCCTGCTTCGCGTCGCCCTGCTTGGCGATCGTGTTCGGGCTCGCGTCGCCCAGCGTCAGGCCCGTCGCGGCGACGATCAGGACGCCGAGGATCGCGACTGCAGCGCCGGCGGCGATCCAACGCCGCCGCACGACGAGCTCCGCCCACCGCGTCCAGGCGCGGCTGGCGCGATCGTCCGTGCGCCGGTGCGGCCAATCGAGCCGCTGCCCGAACTTCGACAGCATTACCGGGAGCAGGGTGATCGCGACCAGCGTCGAGACCAGCGGGATGATCAGCCCGCCGATGCCCATGCTCCGCAGGAACGGAACGGGCAGGGCGACCATCGCCAGCAACCCGATGGCCACCGTGGTGCCGCTGAAGACGACCGCGCGGCCCGCCGTCTGCATCGCCCGCTGGACCGCCTCGTCGCCGCTGTGGCCATGGGCGCGCTCCTCACGCCACCTGGATACGACCAGCAGCGAGTAGTCGATGGCGATGCCGAGCCCGACCAGGGCGATCAGGAACTGGACGACCGGCGAGACGTCGGTGAATGCGGTCAGCCCCCACACCATCAGGAAGCTGGTCATGATCGAGACGATCGCCATCGCCATCGGCAGCAAGGCCAGGAACGACGCGAACACGAACGCGAGGACGATCAGCGCGCCGGCGCCGCCGAGCACGGACTCGAGCAGCACACCGGTCCCGCTGTCGCCGCCCGACTCGTTCTGAAGGGCGTCGAAGCCGCTGACATGAACCGGCGCCCCGGCGACCGCCGTCTTGCTCATCGCCGCCCGGGCGGCCTTGGCGGCATCGGGGTTCTCTCCGAACGCCGAGTTCGGGTCAGGCTGCGGATAGACGACCGCGAAGGTGGTCCGCCCGTCCTTCGACACGAAGGCGCGGTCGCCGGTCGATGCGAAGGAGGCAATCCTGGCGCCCGGCAGGGCCTGCTCGAGCTTGTTGTCCACCTGCGTGAGCTGCCCGTCGACGCCCGGTGAGTCGACGGTCTTGCCCTGTGGCAGCGTGACCACGGGCACGATCGGCGCGGTGTCCCCGCCGGTGCCGTGGAAGTGGTTGGTGATCGCCACGTTCGTCTCCCAGCCCTCCTTGCCGGGGACCGAGAACTTCTGGTCCATCGCCTTGGTGGCCTGGCTCACCGTCGCGATTCCCACGACCGTGAGGACGACCCAGAACAACGCCACCAATCGCTTGTGAGCGAGGACGAAACGAGTGATTGCTGCCACGACTACCTCCGAAGCTCGTTGAGAGATTGAACTTTATGTATCACAAATGATCCGCTGGGCGTAGGATGATGGGGCCATGAGTGCTCAGGCTCACAGTCGCACCGCCAACGACATTCACTTGGACCCCGGCGCGTCCGGAAACTAATCGGTACCCGCAGCGCGCATGGCCTTCGATCGTCCGCCTCCGGAGCCGCTCGCGAGCGCACCCGGCTTCCTCTTGTCGTGGAACGGCAGGAGGACCGCTCACATGTTCGCAAGGGTCCTCGAGCCGCTCGGCCTGCGTCCCCCCCACTTCGGCGTGATGCAGCTGATCGCCAGCGACCCCGGGATCACGCAGCAGGAGCTGGCCGACCGCTCGTTGATCGACGCCAGCTCGATGGTGGCCGTCGTCGACGAGCTCGAGGCGCTCGGGTACGCAGAGCGCCGGCCCCACCCGGGCGACCGGCGAAAGCATTCGGTGCACCTCACGGCGGACGGGAAGCGAACCCTCGAGCGCGCCCGAACGGTGGCGGTCCAGCTGGCGCAGGAAATCCTTGCCCCCCTCGAGAGCGACGAGGTCGCCACGCTCACGCGGTTGCTGCGAAAGCTGGCGGGTGTCGAGAACCCGTAACTAGCCGCCGGCGGCGACCTGGCGCGGATTCGTGATCGGGCGGACCCGCGCCTCGATCTCCGGGCGCAGGTGCTCGATGAACGGCGGCAGGGAGAGCTTCTCCCCCAGGTGCTCAATCGGCTCGTCGATGGCGAAGCCGGGGCCTCCCAGCGTGGCGATCTCGAACAGGACCCCGCTCGGCTCGCGGTAATAGACGGAGCGGAAGTAGAAGCGGTCGATCACCGGCGTCGCGTGCATCCCGGCTGCGAGGACCCGGTCACGCCACGCCTCGTGCTCTCGTGCCGGCGACGCCCAGGCGACATGGTGAACGCTACCGGCGCCCTGGACCCCAACCTGCTCGGGGGGCTCGTCGTACGCGTACGTGGAGCCGCGGATCTCGCCGCGCGACTCCCATAGATCGCCCCGCTCCTCGAACCCCATCGTCTCCTCGAGAAGCGACCGGCTCGCGTCCGGGTCCGAGGAATAGGCGCGCACGCCATCGAACCCCTGGAGAGCGTGCTCGGCCGGGATCTCCGGATGCTCGGCGGTCAGCGCCTCGTCGTCTGCGTCCGGGATGAGCAGCTCGTGCCCGAGGCCCTCCGGGTCCGAGAAGCGGAGGCGATCGCCGTCGACCTCCTCGGTCTCGACGCCGTGCTCGCCCAGGCGCCGAGCCCAGAACTCGAGCGCATCGGTCGATCCCACCCGCCACAGGATGCGGTGCACCATCCCGTCGCCTGCTCGGCCGGGCCCGATCCCCGGATACTCGAAGAAGGTGATGTCCGAGCCCGGATCGCCCTTCTCGTCGGCGTAGAAGAGGTGGTAGACGGTCGGGTTGTCCTGGTTGACCGTCTTCTTGACCATCCGCAGGCCCAGAACCCCGGCGTAGAAGTCGACGTTCGGCTGTGCCTCGCCGGTGATCGCCGTGACGTGGTGGATCCCCTCGAGCCGCATCTTTATCCACCTTAGCGACGGCCCTCCGGCTAGGCTGGTCGCCATGACCACCGAAACAGGCACGACCGGAGCAGCGACAACCATCGAACCCGAGCGCATCGCGGCGCTCACCGAGGCCGAGCAGGCGAAGTTCAGGGAGCGAACCCATGCGTCGGCGGAACGCTTCGAGCGCGCACTGAAGGTCATGCCCGGCGGCGTCCCATCCTCCTTCCAGCAGAACGATCCGTGGCCCACCTACATCGAGTGCGGCGAGGGCGCGCGGGTGTGGGACGTCGACGGGAACGAGTACGCCGACTTCCACAACGGGTTCGGCGTCATGTGCATCGGCCACGCGAACCCCAAGGTCGGCGATGCGGTCAAGGCCCGCGTCGATCTCGGCACCCACTTCGCGGCACCGACCGACGGGTCGATCGTCGTCGCCGAGGAGTTGACGCGGCGCTTCGGCCTGCCGCAGTGGAGATTCACCAACTCGGGCACCGAGTCCACGATGGACGCCGTACATCTCGCTCGCGGAGCGACCGGGCGGGACATGATCCTGAAGATCGAGGGCTCCTACCACGGCCACCACGACGCGGTGATGGTGTCCGTGTACCCGTCGCTGGAGGACCTGGGCGACCGCGACGACCCGCGGTCGGTCCCTTACGGGGCCGGCTATCCGCGGGCGATCACCGATCTCACTCGCGCCGTGCCGTTCAACGACGCCGACGCGCTCGAGTCGGTCCTGAACAAGCTCGAGGGCAAGGTCGCCGGCCTGATCATGGAGCCGGCGATGATGAACATCAACATCATCCCGCCGGTCCCCGGATACCTGGAGCGGGTCCGCGAGCTCACCTCGAAGCACGGCGTGAAGCTGATCTTCGACGAGGTGAAGACCGGCGCCACGATCTCCTACGGCGGAGCCACGAAGCGGTTCGGGGTGGAGCCGGACATGATCACTCTCGCGAAGGCGGTCTGCGGTGGCTATCCCGGCGGCGCCATCGGGATGACCGACGACTTGGCCGAGCTCGTGGCGAGTGGCAAGATCCACCAGTACGGCACCTTCAACGGCAACCCGCTGGTGATGGCGGCCTCCGAGGCGGCTCTGACCGAGGTCCTCACCGAGGACGCCTACCCGAAGCTCGAGGAGATCAACGAGCGGCTGAAGGCCGCGTGCCAGGACGTCATCGATCGCTACGGCCTGCCCGCCTACACGGAGGGCATGGGCGCCAAGGGCTGCGTGATCTTTTCGGCGGAGCCGCTGCGCGAGTACCGCGACTACCTCACAAAGGTGGACGATGAGCTGTCGACCCTGGGATGGCTCTACCACATGAACCACGGGATCTTCATGACCCCGGGCGTCGAGGAGGAGTGGACGCTCTCGATCGCTCATTCCGAGGACGACGTCCAGCGCTACCTCGACGCGTTCGAGACGTTCGCCAAGGACGTAACGAGCTGAGTCTCCTCAGTCGCGATGGAGCATCCGCCGCAGTCGGTGGCGGAACTTCTTCGTGTCTGAGCGCAGCCAGTCGGTGTGGTCGTTGCGCCAGCCCTCGTGGTCCTTGAAGTAGGGGCTGTCGTTTGCCATCGCGTGGCCGATGATGTCTCGCATCCTGATTCGGTACCGCTGCTTCAGCCACCCGACGAGGCGCAGCACGCGGTGGATCTGGGGCCCGCGGTGGAGGATCTGGCTGTCCGCCCAGTGGGACCCTGAGCCGGCCTCCTGGACCATCTCCACGCCGATCGCCGTGTAGTTGAGCCCGATGGCGTGCCGGCAGCGGATCGTGGGCTTCACCGCCCTGTGGATCTGACCGCCCTTCGAGACGATGAAGTGCGCGCACGTACCGGGCAGCTCGCCCATGTTGGGCGCGTTGGACGCGAACGTGTTCCAGGCCGCGCTGTAGCTCGGCCCGGCGGTGAAGTGCAGGACGATCACCTTCGGCCTGCGAAGACGCCACTCCCGCTTTCCATAGTGACGCTTGGAGTAGGCGGCCATCTCGCGCTTTCGCTTGTGCCCGTACGGGATCGGGTCGCGCTTGATCGGCGGCGGCTTCGGCTTCGCCGCCCGCGTGACCTTCGCCAAACGCGCACGGGAATGCCGCGGACCCGCGCCGCTCCTCGCGACCTTCACCGCCGCACGAGCGTGACGGCGGGCCTGGGCATTTGGAAGCTTGCCGGCGCGAAGCTCGACCACGAACGCGCGGCCGCTGAAACGGTGGTTTTGCCAGTTCATCGCCGTGCCGTGGAGGTGCGCGCCACGGCAGCGAATGGCGGGGAAGTGCGCGATCTTTGCGTAGCGCCTCTGCACGCGGGCCGGGCCGTGGCACGGTAGAAGCACGCCACCCCACGGCTGGTGGTACCAGATCGTCACGTTCGGCCTGATGCGCTTCACGAGCCGGCGGACGGCGCGACTCTCGGGCTCCGAGAATGGATGCGGCCCCGGGTAATAGCCGCTCGAGTGGGGAACTCCATCCTGCCAGTGGTACGAGAAGTTTCGGTTCAGGTCGACACCGTGTGCGTTCTTGCGGGTGTCGGCGGCAACGCCGTCCGGGTTGACCGTCTTCACGACCCAGAGGTTCACGCCCCGGGCATGGCGATAGCGATGGCGAAGGATGTGCACGATCTCGTGTCCCGCGGTCTCGTTCCCGTGAATCGAGCCCACCACCAGGCCGGTGCGCTTGGCGTTCGGATCGCCGATCCGAACGGCCACCAGCTGCCTTCCGTCGACCGAGTGCCCGAACTTCACGTGGCGCCCCGCGGCCCCGGCGCCGGGCGCAAGCACGGCAGCAAGAGCCGCCGCCAGCGCAAGAGTGACGATGGCGAGCGAGCCCGCGCGCACAGGTGGGTCCCCTAGTCGAGCGCTGCCCGAGCGCTGTCGACGTCGTCGGTCGCGATCACGAGCTTGATGCCGCCGAAAGTGGTGTAGGCGAGCTCGATGTTCACGTTCGCCTCGCCGAGAGCGCGTGCGAGACCTCCGAGCGTGCCGGGCTTGTCCGCGACGTCGATCACCAGGACCTCGCGATCGTCGGCGACGCCCATGCCCGCCTCCTCGAGAGCGCGACGGCCCGGTGCCGCCGCGTCGTCGTCGAGCAGCAGGTGGATCACGCCGTGCCCCTCCCCCGTGAACGCGCACATACCGTGGATGTTGACCCCAGCCTGGCCGGTGGCCTCGCCCAGCCGCGCCAGCTCGCCAGGCCGATCCTGAAGCACCACCGTGAGGTCCCGAGCCATCTCTCTCCTCTCCGCCGCGGGGTATATCAGTGGGCGGGCCGCTCCGTCTGTAGAGCTTGCCGGGTCATGCCGATAAGGGAGTACATGGCCGCAAGCTGGAAGCGAGACAGCGCGAGCACCGACGACGTCGAGCGGATCGTCGGCGTTTCCAACCAAGGCCCCGCTGAGCCCGAGGTCTCCGTCCCGCCCCGCTTCGCTCGCCACCTCAAGGGAGCCGCCAACATGCGCCGCGGCAACGAGACTCCATGGGTGGCCGTGGCGGTCGTCGACGGCGTCGACGTGATCCGCGAGGAGTGGGGAGATCCCGCCGCCGAGGAGTTCCTGCGCTCGACGGCGAGCGCGCTGCGCGCGTCGCTCCGGGACTCGGACAAGCTCTCGCCCGTCGGCCGGGCGGAGTACGGGATCATCCTCGACGCCCCCGGCCCCGACGAGGTCATCGCGGGCCTTGGACGACTCGTTCACAACGTGGCCGAGCTCGCCGGGCGCGACCGCCGCTGGGAGGCCGGGTCGCTGCGCGTGGGCGTGACGCCGCTGGACAGCCCTCACGCCGCCGAGGTCCTCGCTCGTGCCCGTGCCGCCCTCGAGCGTGGCGAGCGAGCCGGCGCCGCCCCGGTCACGATGGGCGGCCCGGGCTGAGCGCAGCGCAACGCGTCGCTCCGCCGGTCCCGGGGTAGCCTCAACCAGATGGCCAATCACCTAGCCGAGCAGACGAGCCCCTACCTCCTCCAGCACCAGGACAACCCGGTCGACTGGTACGCGTGGGGGCCCGAAGCGCTCGAGCGGGCTCGCGGGACCGACCGGCCCATCCTGCTCTCGATCGGCTACTCGGCCTGCCACTGGTGCCATGTGATGGCTCACGAGTCGTTCGAGGATCCGGAGACCGCCAACTACATGAACGAGCACTTCGTCGCGATCAAGGTCGATCGCGAGGAGCGCCCGGACGTGGACGCCATTTACATGGAGGCCGTCCAGGGAATGACGGGGGCCGGCGGCTGGCCTCTGACGGCCTTCCTCGATCCGGACGCGGTGCCCTTCTACGGCGGCACGTACTTCCCGCCCGAGCCGCGCCATGGCATGCCGAGCTTCCGCATGGTGATGGAGGCCGTGGTCGAATCGTGGACCACGCAGCGCGATCAGATCCGGGCATCCGCCGATCGCATTCGCGAACAGCTCGGCGCGATCGGGCGCATCGAGCCGAGCGAGGACGATCCGCGGCCGGAGATCCTCGGCGCCGCGACCCGAAAGCTTCAGCAGATGGCGGACATGCGCAACGGGGGCTTCGGGTCGGCCCCGAAGTTCCCGCCGGCCTCCGCGCTCGAGCTGCTGCTCGCCCGCGGGGTGACCGACGTGGTCGCCACCACGCTCGACGCGATGGCCCACGGCGGGATCTACGACCAGCTCGGCGGCGGCTTCGCCCGCTATTCGGTCGACGACGTCTGGCTCGTCCCTCACTTCGAGAAGATGCTGTACGACAACGCCCTGCTCGCCCGGACGTACCTGCACGCCTGGCAGGCACTCGGGCACGAGCGCTACCGGCGCGTTTGCGAGGAGACGCTCGTGTGGGCGCTGCGCGAGATGCGTGGCTCCGAGGGCGGCTTTCACTCGGCGCTCGACGCGGACTCCGAGGGCGAGGAAGGGCGCTTCTACCTGTGGACGCCGGAACAGGTCCGCGAGGCCGTCGACGCGGTCGGCCCGCCGGACCTCGCCGACGCGGTCATCGCCTATTACGGGGTCACGGAGGGGGGCAACTTCGAGGGTCGCAGCATCCTTCACATTCCGGGCGGTCCCGCGGCCGAACCGCCCGCGGGGCTCGATGCGGCGCGTCGGGCCATGTACACGTACCGGTCGCGGCGGGTGTGGCCCGAAAAGGACGACAAGCGGCTGTGCTCGTGGAACGCGCTGATGATCGGCGCCCTGGCGGAGGCCGGCGCTGCGCTCCCCTGCGACGAGTATCTCGACGCCGCGGTGGCGTGCGCCGAGTTCGTCTGGCGGGACCTGCGGGACGATCGCGGCAGGCTCCTTCGCACGTACAAGGACGGGCGCGCCCACCTGGCGGCTTACCTCGAGGACCATGCGTACCTCGTCGAGGCCCTGCTCACGCTCTATGAGGCGACCCTCGACGTCCGCTGGTTCGACGCCGCGCGCGAGACCGCCGACCAGATGGTCGAGCTCTTCGCCGATACGGAGCGCGGCGGCTTCTTCACCACCGCTCACGACCACGAGGAGCTCGTCGTCAGGCGCAAGGATCTCGACGACCATCCGATCCCGTCCGGCAACTCGGCGGCTGCGTATGGCCTCCTCCGCCTCGCCGCCCTGACCGGGGAGCACGAGTACGAGCGCCATGCCGTCGGGGTCTTCAAGCTGCTCCATCGCGCCGCTGCGGGCCATCCCCAGGCGCTCGCTCACCTGCTGGGCGCGATGGACTTCCACTTCTCGGCGGTGAAGGAGGTGGCACTCGTCGCCGCACCGTCCGAAGATGGCCCGGGCGAGCTGGCCGCGGTCGTCCACTCCGGCTTCCGGCCGCACCTGGTCGTCGCCGGCGGCCCCGAGGGCATCGAGCGCCCGGAGCTGATGCGCGAGCGCACCGCGGTGGACGGCCGCTCCGCTGCGTACGTGTGCGAGAACTTCGCCTGTCGCCAGCCGGTCACCGAGCCCGCCGAGCTGGCGGCAGCGCTCGACGACGGGGTGTAGCCGGCAGCCGACCGCCGATCGTCACCTCGCGGCCGCCCGCGTTTGCCACCCCGTGGGACTCCGCTGCCCCACGTAGCGCTTTTCGCAACCCTCCCGCATCGGCCACATGGCCGGGTCAAGTGAATCTATTCCCGGAAACCGGGAACGGATCAACGCGACCCAGGTCCCGCGGCTTGTCCTGGAGCTCGCCGAGCGCCAGTGGGGCGTTGCGGCCCATTGGCAGCTAAAGAAGCGCGGGCTGAGCACCTCCGCGATCGGGCGCCGGTCGGCGTCGGGCAGATTGCATCGGATCTACCCCGGTGTCTATGCCGTCGGCCACCGAGCGCTCTGTACCGAGGGCCGGCTGCTCGCCGCGATCCTCTACGCCGGCCCCGGCGCCGCCCTTAGCCACGCGAGCGCCACGCACTGGTGGGAGCCCTTGCCCTCATTGCCTCACACCACCGACGTCACGAGCCCACGCCAACGGAGATCGTTACCCGGTGTCCGGGTGCACCGAGCAACGACCGTCGAGCGCCTCATCCACCGCGGCCTGCCGGTCACCCCGGTGGCCCGCACCCTGAGCCCACGCGAGGACTTGCTGCTCGCCCTCTGCCGCCACCGCTACAGCGGCGTGCAGCTGACCGGCAGCCGCCGCGCGGTCGCCGCCGATATCCGGCGGGCGCTACACCGCGCCGCCTAAGCGTGCGCCGCGCCTCGGCCGTTCGGAGGGGCGCATGAGCTCGTCATGGGGTTGTTCATCCCGCAAGCCGACGAGGAGGAATGACCATGGCTCAGGAGCTCAAGCGCGGCGATCGCGTCGAGTGGAATTTCCGCGGTAGGAAGGTTGTCGGCAAGGTGCGAAAGCGGCTCATCTCGCGCACCGAGGTCGCGGGGCAGGTGGTCGCGGCCTCGAAGGACGATCCCCGCTATCTCGTGCGAAGCGAGAAGAGCGGCAGGGAGACCGCGCGCCGCGGAGCCGCGCTGACACGTGTGAGTTGAGCGCGGCCCGTTCAGCGCTGGAACAGCGGTGCCGAGCGGGGCTCGTGGCGCCGCGGAGCTCTGACGGTCAGCCACCAGACGCCGATCGCGATCACCATCTCCACGACGAAGCCCGCGAGGCTCCAGACGTTGTCGCTCGTCGAGTAGTGGTGGGTGGTCGTCAGGTGGTAGACGAAATGCGGGATGGTCCCGAGCAGGAACGCCACCACGGCGACCTGCACGAGCCGCCGCTCGCAGTAGACAGCGGCCCCGAGGAGCACGATGGCGATCGTCAGGTTCGCCGCCGCGAAGTCGCGCAGCAGATGCTCGTTATAAGGAGGAAGGGCTGACACCCAATGCCGCCCGAGGCCCGGGAAGTCCCGGTAGAAGCCGCGCGGAGACAGCAGGCCCCAGACGGCGATGATCCCGGACGGGATCGCCAGCAGGACCAGCCCCGTGCGAATGAGTCCCGGAGACCGCAGCTCCCCGCGGGCGCGGGACATCAGAGCACCGGGAGGAACCTGTCGATCTCCCACGGAGTCACCTGGACCCGGTACTCCGCCCACTCGGCCCGCTTGATCTCGATGAAGCGGTTGAACGTGTGCTCGCCGAGGATGCGGAGCACGAGCTCGGAGTGCGCGGCTATGTCGATCGCCTCCCCGAGCGTCTCCGGCAGCTCCTCGATGCCGCGCTTCTCCCGCTCCTCCGGAGCCAGGTGGTACAGGTTCTGCTCCATCGGCTCCGGCAGCTCGTACCCCTTCTCGATCCCCTCGAGGCCGGCGTGAAGCATGCCGGCAAAGCACAGGTACGGGTTGCAGGCGGGGTCGGGGCAGCGCAGCTCGGCGCGGGTGGCCTGCTCCTTCCCCGGGTGGTACAGCGGCACACGGATCAGGGCTGAGCGGTTCCGCCGCGACCAGGCCAGATATGTCGGTGCCTCGAACCCGGGCACCAACCGCTTGTACGAGTTCACCCACTGTGCGAACAGCGGCGCGATCTCGCGCGCGTGCTTGAGCTGGCCCGCGATGAACGCCTTCGCCGTGGCCGACAGGTAGTACTGGTCGTCGGCGTCGAAGAAGGCGTTCCTGCCGTCGCGCGTGAGCGACTGGTGGACGTGCATCCCGGACCCGTTCTCGCCGTACAGCGGCTTCGGCATGAAGGTCGCGTGCCAGCCGTACTTCATCGCGTATTCCTTGACGACGATGCGGTACGTCATGCAGTCGTCCGACATCGCGAGCGCGTCCTTGTAGCGCATGTCGACCTCGTGCTGGGAAGGACCGACCTCGTGGTGCGCGTACTCGACGTGGATCCCGAGCTGCTCGAGCGCCAGGATCGTCTCACGCCTCACGTCCGAGCCGGCATCGAGCGTCGTGAGGTCGAAGTAGCCGCCCTCGTCGAGGATCTCGGGCGGGGCGTCGCCCGGCTTCGCCGAGCGGAAGTAGAAGTACTCGAGCTCGGGGCCGATGTTGTAGGTGTCGAACCCCATGTCCGACGCGCGCTCGAGCGCGCGGCGCAGGATCCATCGCGGATCGCCCTCGTACGGAGCGCCCCCGGGCACGCGGACGTCGCAGAACATCCTCCCGGTCGCGTTCTCGGCCGGCCGCCATGGGAGGACGGCGAAGGTCGACGGGTCCGGCATCGCGATCATGTCCGACTCCTCGATCGGGTTGAAGCCCGTGATCGACGACCCGTCGAAGCCCATCCCCCCCTCGAAGGCATCCTCCAGCTCGGCGGCATTGATCGAGAAGCTCTTCAGCTGCCCGAGCACGTCGGTGAACCACAGTCGGATGAACCGAACGTCGCGGTCCTTGACGACCTTCATCACGTCGTCGGGGGTCTCGGTTCGCACGGCGCTCGGGCTGTCGGCCATCTGATCCTCCGGTCGGTTTGGGTCGGCAGTCGCCGAACCATACCGGCGGCGCGCCGGAGTGAACCGGGGGGACCGTCAGCCACGTATTCAGTGCGAAGGCGTTGCGAATCCGCCGCTTCTGCGATATAACTTACGCGGAGTAAGGAACCCGCTAAAAGTAAAGTAAAGGAGTCGTTAACCGCAGGTAAACCGGATGTCGCCGGACCCCCGATAGACAGGCACCATGACCGTCAAGACCGACTACAGCCGCTTCGACATCCACGACGAGCTCACCGCGCCCGAGGAGACCGCGCGGCTCCTTCGCGGAATGTCGGATGCCGGCGGCTCGGTCTCGAAGTTCGTGGGTGTGCTGGCGGGCTCGCCGGCCACGATGCGCGCCTTCGCCAAGATGCGGCACGAGCTCCGCGGCGGGGCCCTCCCCCTGCCCAGCGCCGAACGCATCGCGCTCGCGGTCGCCGAGCGGCGCGGCGACACCTACTCGGTGGCTCAGCACGCCCGCACCGCGAAGGCCGCCGGGCTGGGGCTCGACGAGATCTCACGCGCGCGCAGCTGGGACTCGACCGACCCCCGCGAGGCCGCGCTGCTCGCCTTCCTGCAGGCGCTCTTCGACACCGAGGGGAGGCCCGCCCATCACCTCCTCGAGGAGGCGCGCGAGGCGGACTGGACCGACGAGCAGCTACTCGAGGCGGTGGCTCAGCTGGCGTTGAACGAATTCCAGAGCCTGATCTCGAACGCCGCCGCCCTGCCCCAGGACCAGACGGACCCGACGATCCTCCCCGCCGCGGCCTAGCTTCGCGGGACGCTACTTCTTGATCGGGGCGGCGCGGATATCGTCGCTACCGGCGGCCGTGAAGTGGAGCGCGTCCGCCGTCCCCTTGGTGAGGTCCCAGCGAACGCCCTTCGTGTACGGGCCGCGGTCAATGACGCGGGCGAGTACGTAGCGGCTGCCGTACTTCAACGCGACCTTCGTCCCGCACGGCAGGTTGCGGTGCGCGACGCCGATCGTGCTGCGACGGAGCTTGGCGCCGCATGCCGTGTGACTGTGCGGGGTCCAGTACCAGGTCGCCCGGCTCTTGGGCATCGTCTTGACCAGCTGCTTCCGGGTGCGCTTCCCGACGACGCCGTTCTGGTTGAGCTCGTTCTGCTTCTGGAAGGACTGGACCTCGCCCTGGGTGGAATCGTCGAAGTCCTTGTTCAGCGAGACGCCGTAGGAATCGGCCTTCATGATCCAATGGAGCGTCTTGACGTCGTTGCCGCAGTCGCCGAGCCGCAGGATGCGCGACCCAAAGCCGGCGTCGCTGCAGGAGGGGCTGACCCCGATGCCCCCCGAGTCGGCGTGGGCGCTGGCGGCCGCGGCCACCATCGCGACGATCGCCATCCCCACCGCCCAGAGGGCGATGCGATCGGGTCGTCTGATGACTCGCGACTCGGCTTGGCGCCGCCGGCGATATTCGGTTTCAGCCCCATCCCGGGGCAAGCCCTCGTACATCTGCTCTTTCGTCGCTTACGGGGTTAGCTGACGGGCTCGCGCCGAAAGAGATGGCGCTACGCGGAAGGTGGCCGCGATTCGCCCCAGTGACTGGGTCCCCCGATCCCCGCGATATGTGGCGGAGATTCAGCCGGAAGGTCGCGGCATCCTAGCAAGGCCTCACGCGGCGTCTTGCGGTAGATGAGGCTCCGCTGATCCGGTTTTTAGCTGCTCGCACGGTGTTCTCGGCGCCAGCCGCGCCTCCTCCTGTCTATGCTGGCGCCGTGCCTGCCGCTCTCGTAACCGGGGCCGGCCGGGGGCTCGGCGCAGAGATCGCGCGCGCCCTGGCCGCGCGAGGCCTCACCGTCCACGTCACCGACATCGACGAGAGCGCCGCTGCTGCGGCCGCCCACGGGATCGGCGGGACGGCCTTCTCCTCGGCGCTCGACGTCCGGGACCGCGATGCCTGCGAGGCGGCGGCCGCGGCGACCATCGATCGGGCGGGATCGCTGGACGTCTGGGTGAACAACGCGGGCGTGCTCGTCACCGGGCACGTCTGGGACCACGACCCGGACACCTGCCGCCTGCTGTTCGAGGTGAACACGTTGGGGACGATCAATGGGACGCTCGCCGCTCTCGGACCGATGCGCCAGGCTGGCCGCGGGCATGTGATCAACATCGTCTCCCTCGCCGGACTCGGCGCGCCCCCCGGCGAGGCGCTCTACGGAGCCACCAAGCACGGGGCGCTCGCCTTCAGCCTCGGCACCCTGGGGGACCTGCGCCGAGAGGGCATCGAGGACGTGCACGTCTCGTGCGTATGCCCGGACGGCATCCTCACTCCGATGATCGCCGACAAGCTCGACGATCCCGACGCGGCACCCTCGTTCTCGGGGCAGTTGCTGCGCGCCGAGGACGTCGCGCCCCATGTCGCTGGCCTTCTCGACCGGCCGCGCCCAGTGCTCGCGGTGCCGCGCTGGCGCGGGGTTCAGGTCCGCATCCTCGACGCCTTCCCAGGGCTCTTCCTGCGGCTGGTGCCTCTGTTCATGGCCGATGCCCGGCGCCGCCAGCGGCGCTGGAAGAAGCGGATCGAGTCGGGCAAAGGGCCGTAGCCACAGCGGCGGAGGAATAGAGAAGCCCCGCCGAGGCGGGGCTTCTCCGTAGCAGGCCTGTAAGCCGGATTCTGTCTTGTGCGGCCATCTGTCTCACGGGGCCTAGGCCCCCCTGGGTCCCGTTGCCGGGATCCTGCGGCCTACCTGGACCTCGCCGGGCCGGGTCGAAGGTCCTGCTTGGCCTTGCACCGGACGGGGTTTGCCCTGACGCGCCTCGTCACCGGGGCGCCGGTGCGCTCTTACCGCACCTTTTCACCTTTGCCTGTACGCGACTCACGTGTGGCCGCGCCATCGGCCGTGTTGTTTCTGTGGCACTTTCCCGCGGCTTTCGCCGGGTCGGGATTACCGACCGTCCTTGCCCTGTGGTGTCCGGACTTTCCTCGAGGCATCACCCCCGCGGCCGCATGGCCTGCGGAATCAAGTGTAAGGCGGATGGGAAGCCGCTACGGGCGACTCGCTACGGCTGCAACCCGGCGACCTCGAGAGCCTGTCGCCGATCGCCGAAGACGTCCTGGCGCATGATGCGGCCGTCGCGGATCTCGTAGACGAACCAGAACCGCCCCTCCACCTCTGCGCCGCTCGCGCGCCCTCTCCCTCGCTGGAAGACCTCGACGACGACGTGGTCTCCCGCGTCCGTGAACTCGCGGGTCGCCATCTCGAAGTCCTCGAACTCGGCGGTCCACCGTCTCGACGTCTCCGCGCAGGAACGCCTCCCAGGCTCCGCGCACCAACTCCACGTTCTCCTCGGACATGACGCGTCTATATCCAGGCTGGGCTCGGGCGGCCCCGCGGGGCCGTTGCTCAGGCGAGCTGTGAGCCGCAGCCGCTGCACCCGCCGGAGCGGGTCATCTCCCCCGAGCACACGGGGCAGATCGCCTGCTCCGCGCTCGACAGCTCCTGCCAGAGCGCGACGATTGCGTCCTCGAGGGTCGGGCCTTTCGGTTCGAAGAGCCGCTGCGTCGGTGGCTTCCCGGAGCCGTGTTCCAGGCCTGCGCGCTCGCGCTCGCGTGTGGCGACGGCGCTCATCGGACCCTCCGGAACACCCCCACGACCCGTCCGAGCACCTTCGCGTCGCGGGTCCTGATGGCCTTGAAGTCCTTGTTGGCCGGCTGGAGGCGGACCCGGTCCTTCTCGCGGAAGAACCGCTTCACCGTTGCCTCGTCCTCGATCAGCGCGACGACGATCTCGCCGTTTCGTGCCGACTCGGCCTCCTGGACGACCACGTAATCGCGGTCGAGAATGCCGGCGTCCTTCATCGAGTCGCCCTTGACCTGGAGGATGAAGTCGCCCTCGTCACCGCCGATCACGGACGGGAGCTCCAGGTACTCCTCGATGTTCTCCTCGGCCAGCACCGGCTCACCCGCGGCGACCTGGCCGACGACCGGTACGCTGGACGCCTGCACCGCACGCTTCGCCTTGCCGACCAGCAACTCGATCGCCCGCGGCTTGGTGGGATCGCGCCGAAGGAGGCCTACCTTCTCCAGGTTCGCCAGGTGCGCGTGCACCGTCGACGACGAATGAAGCCCGACCGCCTT
The DNA here is from genome assembly GCA_963702195.1 of uncultured Actinomycetes bacterium. Taxonomy (GTDB): domain Bacteria; phylum Actinomycetota; class Thermoleophilia; order Solirubrobacterales; family 70-9; genus AC-56. The sequence continues at coordinate 2,364,633 of OY969725.1, forward strand.
GCCGATCTCCCGGACGGTTGGTGGGTAGCCGGTCTTCGACGCATAGCTGCGGATGAAGTCGAAGATCTCCTTCTGGCGCTTGGTCAGATCCACGGGGTCAACTCCTTGTCGCCTCGTTGACGGGAACACATGTTCGTAGAGTAGTCCCTGCCGCGGACGGAAGCAACCCCTCTAGAATCGAGGCCCCTCAAGCGCCTGTGGCGGAACTGGTAGACGCGCAAGGTTGAGGGCCTTGTGAGCTTTTCAGGCTCGTGGAGGTTCGACTCCTCTCAGGCGCACTGAATACCGCCAAATCTCGCGCATACGTCTGGGCTGCAGGGCGATCGTCGTCGCATCGATGACGATGACGGCCGGAAGCGCCGCCCCTCGCAAACGAGCTCGATCGTCGAAATGCCGAACCGAGCCGGTGCGGTCGGCAGCGTCGGGTACGCGGTGGAGCACTGACCCGCGTCCTCCTAGGGCCTGGAACCCGACGGATGATCGGCCGCTGGGTGCCCCACGTCGTCATCGACCCGGCGGCTGACGATGAAGAGCGCCACCGCGCCCACGCAGAACGCTGCCGCCATCAGCCCGTAGGCCAGATCGGCACTCCCGCCCGCGAGCAACAATCCGCCGAGGATCGGCCCGACCACGTATCCGGCGGCGTAGAGGAGGTTCTGCACCCCATAGGCGAGGCCCCGCGCCCCCTCCGGGAAAGCCTCGTCGAGCCAGGGGACGGTGGCCGACATCGCGAGGCTGAAGCCCGCCCCGTAGACCCCGAGGGCGACGGCCGTGCCCCCGACCCCGGGAAGGATCGCGAGCAGCACCGCCGAGAGCGCCGTCAGCGCCAGCCCCGCGATCGCGGGGCCACGACGTCCACGCCGATCTCCCCACCGGCCGCCGAACGGGGACACGACGGCATCGACCGCGATCGAGGCCGCGAACAGGAGCCCGATCGTCGCGCTCGAGAGACGGAGGCGCGCGTCGAGGTCGAGCGGGGCGACGACCTCGATCAGGCCGAGCCCGCAGGCGCTGACCAGGAGGATCGCCGCTCCCCAGGCCCCGGCCCCCGAGCGCGTCGCCTGAACGATCGCCGGCAATGCCGGAACGGACGGCCCAGCCCGCGCCGCTCCCCGGGGAAGGACGATCAAGGCCGCGACCAGCAATCCGACGGCCAGCGCGCCGAAGATCAGAAACGGAGCCTCGAACGAAAGCAGGTCCGCCGTTGCTCCGCCGAGCGCAGGACCGGCGATCGAGCCGGCGCTGGTTGCGCCGATGGCGACCCCGAGGGCTTCGCCCCGCTTTCCCGGCAGCGCGTTGTCCGAGATCAATGCGAGGGCTGCGTTCCAGCTTGCGGCCGACCCAACCCCCTGCACCGCCCGGGCCCCCAACAGGACCCCGATCGAGTCCGAGGCGGCGACCAGGACCGACCCCGCGGCGACGAACGACAGCCCCGCCACGAGCAGGGTCCGCCTTCCCACCGAGTCCGTGGCGCGGCCGAGCGGGAGCGCTAGCAGCACGATCGGTACCGCGTAGGCGGCCAAGGCGAGGCCGAGGGTGGCGTCGCCGGCTCCAGTCCTTCTCTCGATCTCGGGAAGAAGCGGAGCGATCAGGCCAAGCAGCGCCGCATCGATCGCCACCGCCGCGATCCCGATCGCGATTATCGCGCGGCGGCCCCGCTGCCCTCGCCTGCCCGGCACGGGCCCTGCCACGCGGGGGGCGTTACTCCTCGCCGTACAGGCGGCGAGCTCGCGCCGTCAACGTCCCGACGTCGGGATTGACGACAACCAACACGACCCACGAGAGCCTCGCAACGGCCGGCGAGACCAGGTATGCGATCGGCACGGACGCAAGGAACACCGCGACAGCTGCCAATCCGTCGATCACCTTCGCGCGCGACTCGGCCGGGGTCGGCCTGTGGTCGAGAAGGCCCGTCGACTCGCGACCACCCGGACCAGCGTGTAGAGCGTCGACACCGCGGCGGTGTTGACCGCCATCAGGACTGTTGGGAGCGGAAGGTCAGCAACGGCGGGATTCCCGACCGATCTGGTGCTGAACGGCAGCAGCACGACCGCCGCGATCAAGAACAGGTTGGCGACGACCGTCAGCGTATCGATGGCGACGAACGAGGCGACCATGCGGTGATGGCCGAGCCAGTAGGAGGCGATGACCGCAAGCGCGATCGCGAAGGCGACGAGCTGGGCACCAGCGACGTCGCCGAACGCCGACAGGCTCGCGAACGCCGACTGCGGGTCATCGACATCGAGGGTCGTGATCAAGAGCGTCAACGCGAGCACGAAGGTCGCATCGATGAAGGCAATCGCGCGATCGAATTCGGAGGCGTCGCGCGAGTAGCGCCCTTGGGTGCCTCTCGCCGGACCCACGTCGCGGGCAGTCAATCAGCTCACCGGGCGGATCGGCGCCCCAAACTCAGCGAAGGTGAGCCAACTGAGCCGACCTGGGATGTCAGCGATGAATCGCGATCAGATCGGAGGGATCCGAGTCGCGGGCGCGAGCCGAGCGCTATGCCGAGCGCTCGCGCACGACCTCGGCGATGTCGAGCCGGCGCACCCCGCGAAGGCCCGGCCATTCCGACAGCAGGGCGACCAGCAGGATCGCAACCGCGGCAAGGACGAGCGTCGAGGTCCTGATCTGAAGGTCGAAGCTGAACGCGTCGTTCGTGAACGAGCCCATGAACAGTCGCGCCACCTCGTATCCAACAATCAGGCCCGGCGCGATCCCGGCGGCGGTCACGAGCACGGTCTCCGCGGTGATCAGGTGCGAGATCATTCGGAACGAGGCCCCTGAGGCCCTCATCGTCGCCACCTCGGTGCGACGCTCGGAGATGCTCGAGGTGATCGCGCTGAACATCAGCACGAAGGCCATCGCGCTGCCGAGGACAAGCATCACGCCGACGAAGACGTAAAAGAAGCCGAGATAGCCGTTCACGGTGTCGCGGAGGGCGCTCGTGTCCTCGAACGCCGTCACTCCCGGCAGCGCGCTGAGCCGCGCCCGCATCCTCGCCCTGCTGACGCCGGGCGCGTAGCGGACGAGAACCGAGTTGGGCGCGCCCCCGCGCTTTCCCGCGGCCGCCCGAAGGCTGCCGAGCGACGCATACGCGTACGTTCCGAGCGGCTCGTCGACGAATCCCTTGACGGATGTCGAGACCGGCAGGCCGGTGGACGGAACCAGAACCGTCACCTCGTCGCCGGTCGAGATGTCGAGTCGCGAACGCAGAGCCTCACCGACCAGCAGGCCGTTGCGCGGCAACCGGCCCTGGCCGCCGCCCGAGAGGAGGAACCCGTGAAGCTGCGTGTCGCGCTCGAGCCCGACGAGCGACGTCTGATAGCGCTTCCCGTTCGTCGAGAGCGAGACCGGGATCTCCGCCGCCGGCTCGGCGCGCTCGACTCCAGGCGTACGGTCCACCGACCGCACCTCGCCGCGGTCGACGGGGTGACGGAAGTAGATCTGCGCGTCCTGGAGCTCGACCTGGTCGAACTGGCGATCGATGAGGATCCCGACCGTGTCGACCATCCCCCAGGAGACGAGCACCAGGGTGAGCGCGAGGACGACCGCGAGCCCGATCGCGAGGCTGCGGCGTCGGTTGCGTCCCGGCGATCGCAGGACCATGCGCCAGCGGATCGGCAACCGGCGCAGCGGCGGCAGCAGCCGCTCGGCGAGGCTCACGCGACCGCCGGCCGCCGGGACGAAGTGGCGCATCGCCTCGGCCGGCGGGATGCGCGCGGCCGATCGCGCGGCGAGCGCGGCCGACGCGATGCCGGTCGCGACCCCGAACGCGAGGCCGATGACCGCCGTCAGCGGCGAGACGCTCGTGAGCGACACCGGGATCGAGAGCTGGTGCGTATAGACGTCGGTCAGCCGTCCTGCGAGGGCGAGCCCGGCGAGCGCGCCCAGGACGCCACCGGCGAGACCGACGACGAGCCCGAACGAGATGAAGTGCGCGACGACCTGGCGGCTCGAGTAGCCGCTGGCCCGCAGCATTCCGATCGTCGGCCTCTGCGCGGTGACGAGCCGGCGCATCAGTACCGCCGTGGCGAGCGCGGCGGCCGTCAGGAACAGGAGCGGGAAAAGGATCGCCAGCTCCTGGAAACCGTCCACGTCCTGCTGCAGGGGGCTGTTCGAGGGCTGCTCGGCGCGCGTCACGGCGCTCGCGGCGCCGGCTCGATCCGCGAGCGCCGTGAGGCGGCGCGTGAGCGCCGCGTTCTCGACCCCGCCCCGGTAGTAGATCGCGACCTGGTTCGGGCGCCGCAGGCCAGCGAGCCGCTCGGCGAGCGCCTCGGGTGCGAAGACGACGCCGAAGTCGTCCGCCGACGGGAAGACGTTCTGGCGATCGAGCGCCGGCCAGTAGTACTCGGGAGAGGTGGCGACGCCCCCGATCCGCAGCGGCTGCCTCGCTCCGGCGCCGCCGACGCTGACCCGATCGCCGGGCGCAAGCTTGAAGTGGTTGGCTGTGTGCCGTTCGACGAGCACCCCGTTGGGCCGGGCGGCGCGCAGATAGGTGCCCGAGTCAACCTCGAGCCGGTTGACGGCCGGCTGGGCGCCGGTCGGCATCCCGACGACCCGGCCGAGGAGCTTGGTTCGTCCGATCCGAAGCGGGATGTCGGCCTGAACCCGCGTCTGGACCGCCGCCACCCCGGGGGTCGCTCGCGCCGCGCGCGCGATCCGGGCGGTCGAGCCGCCGCTCACGGTGAGGTTGGCGAAGTGGTAGCGGATGTACGCCTCCTGGTAGGAGGCTTTGAGGTTGCGGTAGGCGTCGTAGGTGGCGCCGAACAGAGTCACTCCGAGGAAGATCGTCAGCGCGATCGCGGCGAACTGGCCCCGCTGGCGGCGAAGATCCCGGCGCAGCTTCACCCGGAGGACCCGCATGCCTCACCACTCGAGCTCGAAGGGATCGAGCGGCTGCTCGTTGCGCACGTCCGAGACGATCTCTCCGTCCCGCATCCGCAGCACCCTGTCCGCCATTCTGCCGATCGCGGCGTTGTGGGTGACAATCAGGACCGTCCGGCCGAGCTCGCCCGCGGTACGCCGCAACACGTCGAGCACGATGCGGCCGGTCTCGAGGTCGAGGGCCCCAGTCGGCTCATCCCCGAGCAGCAGCATCGGGTGGCCGGCGAGCGCCCGCGCCACCGCGACCCGCTGCTGCTCGCCCCCCGAGAGCTCGGCCGGGAACCGATCGAGGCGATCGCCGAGCCCCACCCGTTCCAGCATCGGGGCGGCCTCGGCGCCCGCCCGCTGCAGCTCCGCCACCAGCTCCACGTTTTCGAGCGCGGTCAGCGTCGGGATCAGGTTGAAGAACTGGAAGACGAAGCCGACGGTCTCGCGCCTGAATCGCGTCCGTCCCTCCTCGTCGAGGGCCCCGACATCCTGGCCGGCGACGACCACCTCGCCGGCGCTCGGCGGCTCGATGCCGCCGACCACGTTGAGCAGGGTCGTCTTGCCCGACCCGCTCGGGCCGAGCAGCACGACGAACTCCCGCGGCGAGACCTCGAGGTCGACGCCACGCAGGGCGTGGACGGCCAGCGCCCCCTCTCCGTAGGTCTTGGTCACCCGGCGAAGCTGCACCAGGGGCGGCACGGCGTCTGGTTTGGCATCGGAAGCGGTCATGGCGCCGCATCACCCGAAGTCCGCTGTCCCGACCGGGCGAACGCGCCTCGCGCCAGGACGATGGCGGCGGCGCAAGCACCGATCAGGAGCAATCCGGCTCGATCCCAGCGCGCCAAGTAGTAGAGAAGCCCGCCGGCCGCCGCGGAGCAGGCGATCCCGCCAACGTACGCGAGCCCCCGGTCCCAGCCCGGGAGCGCGGTGTGGCGGGCGTGCAGCAGGTTGATCAGACCGAAGACGAGCAGGAAGGTCAGCGAGCCGAAGGAGACAATCTCGGTGATCCCCGGCAAGAGCGAGAATCCCGCCCCCAGGGCCGCGATCCACACTACCGCCCCGACAGGCAGTCCTCCTCGCTCCCTTCCGAGGCCGCGTGGAAGCTCGCCCGCCGCGCTCACGTCCCGGACCAGACGGGCGGTCGAGAACAGCGTCGCGTTGATCGCCGAGCTCGTGGAGAAGACAGCGCCGACCGTGGCCGCCCAGAGTCCGAAGGTGCCGAGGGCCTTCTGGCCGACGATCGCGAAGGCGACCTCCTTCTTGCCGATGATCGTCTGGTCCGGCAGGAGCATCTGGGCACCGAGGGTGACGACGACGTAGACGAGGACGACGATCCCGACCGAGAGGTACAGAGCGCGGGGCAGGGTGCGGCGGGGCTCGACCAGGTCGTCGTAGTCGTAGGGCAGGAGCTCGAAGCCCTCGTAGGCGACGAAGATCACCGCGGCGCCGAGGAAGACCCCGACGAGGCCCTCGTTGTCGAGCGGGGCGAGGCGGGTCGCGGAGAACGCGGCCAAGCCGATCAACGCGACCGCACCGAGGACGGCGAGCTTGACGAAGACGACGAGATCCTCGGTCAGCCCCGAGGTCGTCACACCGCGCAGGTTGATGGCCACGAACAGCGCCAGCACCCCCACGCCGCTGGCTCGGGCGACGAGAGCCGACGCCCCGAGCACGTTGGCCAGGTAGTGGCCGAAGGTGAAGGCGTAGACGGCCAGCGCGAACACGTAGCCGACGATCAGCAGCCAGGCCACCCAGGCCGCCGAGTTGTTGTGGCCCTCGTCGCGCAGGTAGGTGAACGGTCCACCCGCGCGGCCGGAGTGCAGGGCAAGGCGGACGTAGGCGTGGGCCGTGAGGGCAGCGATCACACCGCCCACCAGGAATGCGGCGAAGGCAAGGTGGCCGGCGAGGTCGATCGTCACCCCGAGGACGCTGAAGATGCCGCCGCCGATCATGCCGCCGATCGCCATCGCGCTGGCCTCCCGCAAGCCCAGAAGACCTGCGCCGCGCCGGCGCCGCGCGTGACTGCGCGGATGGTACGCGGGCCGGAGCTGCTCGTCGGCGCGGCGGCCCCCGTCCGTCCGCTGGTCGCTCGCCTCGCGTCCCTCGTGGTGGGTGGTATTGGGGGGTCTCCGGGGCACGGCTCAGCTTGCGTTCACCGGGCTGGCCACCACGAGCTGCGAGCTGATGCCCCACCGGGTGACGACCTCGCTGGCCTCGATGATCCAGCGCCCCGGGTCCATCAGACGTCTCAGGTCGATCGGCCGGCAGCCTCCGAGGATCTGCGGGAATCTCGCGGCGATGGCCTCCCAGGCGCTCATGACGAGCCTCGAGTGGCCGTCGGTGCCGGAGGTGATGCCAACTGCACAGAGTCGACCGTCGGAGCCCAATAGGCGTGCCGCCTCGTCCAGGATCCAGCGCGCATGATCCTCATCCAAGAGGTCGAACACGTAGGTGGCGACGAAGCGGTCGAAGGCTCCGGTCTCGCCGGGCAGATTCCGGGCTCCGGCGTCGAGCAGAGCGACGTTCGCCCGTCCCGCCCATGGGCGCAGCCGTTCCTCGGCGATCTGGACCATCCGGGGGCTGACGTCCGTGGCCAGGTAGGTCGCCTCAGGAGGGAGATGGCCGTCGAGCAGGCGCCGGGCCAGCCGCCCCGTTCCGCAACCCAGCTCGAACACCGCGACCGCACCGGCGAAGTCGGAAAGGCCGATCATGCGATCGACGGCGACATCCTCGTAGAAGGCCTGCGAGTCCTGCAGCCGACCGATTCGGTCGTAGACCCGGCGCGCCTCTTGCGCCGAAAGAGGCATCGAGTGGACTCTATGGCGGCGAGTTGGAAAGCACCCCGATGGTTCGCCCCGATGAGAACGAGCATGCCGACCCAGCCGACGAAGAAGAAGGTTGCAAGGATGGTCAGAACAGCAAGACTCACGCTCACCACAAGAGGGATGCCGATCAGATCGGAGCTCGCCCCAGTCATCAGCGTGATGAACCTTTGGCGGTAACCGAGGTACCAGAGTAGGCATGAAGCGGAGTGCGCGACGCTCGGATGCCCCGAGTGGGGTGAGCCACGTGACGAATGGGGGCAGCCGATCGCTGGGCCATACCCAGTCGATCTGCCCGCGTTGCAAGGCGGTACTGGACGCGGAGCTCGTCGCCCGCGACGGCCGCGTCGTCCTCGCCCGCGAGTGCCCCGACCACGGGCCCTTCGAGGCGGTCGTCTACGGCGACGCCGAGCGCTACCTGGAGATCCAGCGCTTCAGCAAGCCCGGCGACAGCCCGCTCGAGCGCCAGACAGAGTCAGTCGATGGCTGTCCGCACGATTGCGGCATCTGCCCGGAGCACGAACAGCACACCTGCCTGGGGATCATCGAGGTCAACACCGCCTGCAACCTCGATTGCCCGATCTGCTTCGCCGAGTCGGGGACGGGATTGAACGGGCACGGCTTCTCTCTGACACTGGAGCAGGTCGAGTCGATGCTCGACTCGTTCATCCGCGCCGAGGGCGAGCCCGAAGCGGTGCAGCTCTCGGGGGGCGAGCCCTCGATCCACCCCGAGATCCTCGAGATGCTCGCCGCCGCGAAACGGCGTGAGATCCCGGTCGTGATGCTGAACACGAACGGCATCCGGCTCGCCCGCGATCCGCGCTTCGCGCCGGCGCTCGCCGAGCTCGGCGTCCACGTCTACCTGCAGTTCGACGGCTTCGACGAGGCAACGCAGCTTTCGATCCGCGGCAAGCCGCTCACCGAGGAGAAGCGCCGCGCGCTCGAGCGCTGCGCCGATGCGGGGGTCAGCGTCTCGCTCGCCGCCGCGGTCGAGCGGGGGGTGAACGAGCACGAGGTCGGCGCGATCGTCCGCTTCGGGATCGAGCACCCGGCGGTCACCGGCGTCTTCTTTCAGCCCGTCACCCACTCCGGGCGCTTCCGGGTCGACGCCGACCCCCTGGACAAGCTGACGAACTCAGACGTGATCGAGGGGATCGCGGGCCAGCTTCCCGAGTGGTTTCGCACCGACGACTTCGTGCCCGTTCCCTGCTGCTCGCCGACCTGCCGCTCGGCGACCTTCGCCCTCTATGACGGCAGCGACGTCGTTCCCCTGACGCGGCTGGTCGACGTCGAGGATTACCTCGACTACGTCACCAACAGGGCGGTTCCCGATCTGGACGTCAGGGAAGCGCTCGAGGGGCTTTGGTCGGCGAAGGCGGCCGGCGGCAGCGCGCCGGTCACCGAGCGACTCGAATGCGTCGCTTGCGCGACCGCGATCCCGGCGGAGCTGCGGGACGTCGCGGCGCGCGGCTTCATGGTCGTCGTGCAGGACTTCCAGGACCCCTACACGCTCGATCTCGGCAAGCTCCGCAAGTGCTGCGTCTCGGAGATCGTCCCCGACGGGCGGCTGATCCCGTTCTGCGCCTACAACTCGGTCGGCTACCGAGAACAGGTGAGGAGGGAGCTATCGAGCTCGACCTGAAAGATGCCTGCGCGACCGCCTACTCGAGCCCCGCGATCCATTGGCTGCTCGGGGGCGAGCTGCACCCCGGAGGCGAGCGCACGACGCGCCGAGCCCTGGAGCTGATCGAGCTGCGCCCGGGCGAGCGGTTGCTCGACGTCGCCTCCGGAACCGGATCATCGGCGATCCTCGCGGCGCGGGAGTTCGGCTGCGTCGCGAAGGGCCTCGAGTACTCACCGCGATCGGTTCGCGCCGCCCAGGAGGCGGCCGACGCCGCCGGACTGTGCAATGAGGTGGGCTTCGTCGAAGGCGACGCCGAGGAGCTGCCGTTCGCCGACGGCTCGTTCGACGCAGTTCTCTGTGAGTGCTCGCTGTGCACCTTCCCCGACAAGCTCATAGCGCTGCGAGAGATCCGACGGGTGCTGCGACCGGGCGGGCGACTCGCGCTTAGCGACGTGGTCGCCGATCGACGGCGCCTGCCACCCGAGCTCGAGGGAGCGCTTGCGACCACCGCCTGCGTCGGCGAGGCACTGTCGGCCGAGGGGTACACGGACCTACTGGCCACCGCGGGCCTGCGCGTCGCGGCGATCGAGTCGCGCGACGCCGATGCGGACGCGCTCGCCGAGCGGGTGCACGACCGTCTCCGGGCTTCTCGCATCCTCGGCATCGAATCGCCGGCGGACGCGCCGATCGGGATCGACGATGCACTGTCCCTTCTCGCCGCGGCTCGTCGCGCGATCGCCGAGGACGCCCTCGGCTACGCGATCTTCACCGCCATCCGCTGATGCCAGGAGGGAGGCAGCGGTGACGGGGCTGTGGATAGCGGTCGGCGCTCTCGTCGTCGTCCTGCTGGCGTCGGTCGCCGGCGGGTTCCTGCTGCTGGCGATGGGGCGCCTCCACCTCGACCTCGGCTGGGGTCGCAGCATCCACCGGCTCGGCCCGATCACGACGAGGATCGCTGCTCCGCGCGAGCTCGTCTTCGAGATGATCGCCGCGCCGTACCTCGGTCGCACGCCGGGTGGATCCGGAATCGACGTCCTGGTGAAGGGCGAGGACCTGGTCGTCGCGGCGCACGACACGCGTGTCCACTTCTATACCGCGCGGACCGTGGAGGCGGTCGGCTTCGACGCGCCCGAGCGCGTCGGCTTCACCCACCTCACCGGCCCCGTTCCGCACGCCGTCGAGGAGTTCAGGCTCGCAGAGGTCGCCGGCGAGACCGAGCTGCGCTACGAGGGCGAGATCGGCATCGACTTCTTCGCGCTCGGGCGGATCGCGGCCCGGCACTGGGTGCGGCCGCAGTGGGAGCGCGTCGTGCGCGAGCACCTCGACGACCTGAAAGCCCGGGCCGAACAGCGAGCCTCGTTCGAGGCGAACCGAAACGCCGCCGACCAGGGTCGAAGCTGACATGAAGGCGATCGCAAGGCTGGGGCCTTGTGACGCCGGTCTTAGCGTGGGCGCTTGGCGACGATGTTGTCGAACACGTTCCCGGTGCCGTCGTCGACGATCGCCAGCCCCGAGTTGGGCAGCGGCTGCCGTGTCCTGCTCAGCCCGATGAAGCTATTGGTCACCCGGTTACTGCGGGTGTGCTTGGTCAGCGTCACACCGTTGCCGCTGTTGCCGCTGATCAGGACGTTGGGGCGGCGAGCATCGGAAAGCCCGACCACGTTGTCATGGGCATAGCAGTCGACGAGGATCCCCCCCTTCTGGTTGGGCACCGCCTGGGTGCCCAATGCGTTCGTGCCGACGTCGCTGTAGATGACCCGGTTGCGGTGTGCGTGCCCCGTGATCGTGACGCCGAAGCCTGCGTTGCCGGAGAAGGTGTTCTGCGGGATCACCGACCGCAGGGTGCCGCCCACGACGTTGTCGTGGGCACGGCCGCCGATCCTGAGGCCACTGCCGCCGTTGGGCAGCGCGCTCCCGCCAGTGGTCGTAGCGCCGGCGATGTTGGGGTCAACCGTGACCCCGTGGGCCTTGCCTGCGAGCTTGATGCCGTTGCGCCGGTTGCCCGACATTACGTTCGTCCTGACGAGATTGTCGCCGCCGGTGGAGGTGATCAGGATGCCGTTTTGCCGGTTCGGAGCGGCGCCCTTGAAGGCGAGCAGCCCGCCGAAGGTGTTGAAGGTGGTGAACCCACGCACCTTGTCCTTCACCTCGATCCCGTTCCGGCGGTTGCCCGCGGAAACGTTGCCGAGCGGTATGACGCCGCCGACCTGGACGTCCTTGGAGGAACCGTCGACCTCGATCCCATCGCCGCGATTCGGCAGCAGGTTGGTGTTGTTGGCGCCGACCCCGAAGAAGTTCGCCTGGACGGTGACATGGTTCGAATCCGTGATCCGCAGGCCGTTGCCGCCGTTGGATGAGAGGACGTTGTAATAGACGAAGGGGTGGTTGACGAACTTGCAGCCGATCAGGCTGTTGCGGTTCGCATTCTTGATTCGCACACCGTCGCCATGGTTGCCGAGCGCCGAGTCGCCGTCGGCCGTGGTACCCACGAAGTTCCCGTTCAGGACGTTCTTCTCGGACCCCGAGACGATCCGGATCCCCGCACCGTGGTTTCCTGAGACGAGGTTGCCCAGCGGCGGCACGACGAAAACCGGCGTGACCGTTCCTTCCGTTCCCGTCGGGTTGTTCGCCTGACCGGTGGCGGAATCCACGAACGCCGTGCCTCCGATCACGTTGTTCTTGGATCTCTTGGCGATCTCGATGCCCGCACCACGGTTGGCCCTGGCAAGCGTTCCGGCGGCGCTGGTTCCGATGCGGTTGGCAACCACGGTGTTGTTCGATGAGTTGGTCAGCTCGAGGCCCGGTCCCCTGTTGGCCGAGATGACGTTTGCGACCGCGCCGGAGACATGGGCCGCGTTCAACCCGATCTCGTTCTTGGAGGAGCCCGGCATCAGGTGGACGCCCGCCCGGCGGTTGCCGGCGGCGCGGCCGGCCAGATCAAGTCCGATGTAGTTGCTGTTGAGCGTGATCGAGTCGGCATTCAGTGTGACGCCGGACCCCTTGGCATTGATGACCGAGAGTCCAAGCAGCTGTGAGCCGTTCGAGCCGTCCTCGAACCTCAGGCCGTCGTTCCCGTTGCAGCCGCAACCCTGAATTCGGTTGCCATCCACGGCGACCACCGGGTGACCGCCGGCGACGTAGGTCGGAGCCGACGTTCCGTCGATGAACGTCCGCTCGTGAATCGCCGGGAGGGTTTTCTCCAGCGCGATCGTGCCGTGGACCGAGAAGTCGATGGTGGTCGTGTCCGGGTGCCGGTTCGCTGTCGTGATCGCGCTGCGGAGGGACCCCGGCCCGGAATTCCTCAGGTTGGACACGGTGACCATGGCCTCGCCCTGCGCGGTAGATGCACGGGCTCCGGTTATGCCAATCGACAGCGGAGCGGACGAACCCACTGAGCCCAGGACAGCGACCAGCGCACCCGCGGCCAGCAGGACAATCAACGACTTCCGCATGTGAGGGCTCCTCCCGCAGTGAACGCCCATAGGGCCTTCCGTTGCAACGATGCGAAGCTACCTGGCCGCGCGGTGGGGTGTCAATCCTCCGATCGGCTACACCTGGCATCCCCCGATCGACTGAAAGCTGGACCTACTTCATCGACTCTCCGCCTAACGCGATCCATTCGTATCGAATCCTCGCCGCAGCTCATCTTCGGCGACCTCCTCGAGTGGGCCGAAGACCCCGTAGCCCGCGTTGTTGACCAGGACGTCGATTCGTCCAGAGGCCTCGGTGGCCGCCTTGACGGCATGCCTCGCCTGGTCGGCTTCTCGGACATCCAGCTGTGCGGTGAGCACGCGCTTCGAGCTGCGCGCGCCCCAAGGTCAGACACGGTTTCGAGGTCGCGGGCAGTCGCGACGATCCGCTCGTCGCGAGCGAGAACGGTTTCGGCGAAATTGGCGACCAAGCCCGGAGCCTGCTCCGGTTATCAACCAGACCCTGCTTTCCCGTGGATCACTCATTCACGCCTCCTCTTGATCGGGCCTTTGAGTTCTGTTTACCCGAGCACGGGCGCAGCTCACCTCGTCATCCATCCTGATAGCCCGCGACTGCCAATGATTCAGAGGCGCTCGACAGGCAGACCTTCAAATCGTCGGCGGGTTCCGGCACCCATTCAGAAGGTGGGGGAGCAGCTAGGTCCGGCTCAAGTCCGCGTGCCTGACCTCGTGCAGCCCCCAGCCGAGGCCGGTCATCCCGATGCCGTTGACGATGAAACCGATCCCGACCAGGATCGCCAGCGTCGTGTAGCCAATGCTGGGAACGGCGACGATCACGATCCCCGCGATCAGCTCCAGCGCCCCCGCCAGGGCGTGCCAGCCGCGGTGCTCCTCCTCGAACGCGGTCGCGAGCCGGATCACGCCCACGGCGATCAGCCAGATCCCGATCAGCAGCGCGATCGCGGTGACGCCACCGACCGGGTGGCGGATCAACAGCACGCCGACGACTGCGGTGATAACCCCGATCAGCGCGGCCAGGCCGCGGTTCGCGGTGCTCCGCATGAACGACCCGATGAGCTCGAGAATGCCGTCGATCAGCAGGAAGATGCCGGCGATCACCGCCAGCGTCGCGAGGCTGTCGCCCGGCTTGAGGATGATGATCACGCCGGCCGCGAGGCTGAGCAGGCCGACCAGGAACACCAGCCACCAGCCCGATGTGAGCTGTTTCACGTCCGCTTCATCGGCCGCCTGCATCGTCCTTGACCTCCCTTGACAGGTTGACGGAACTTGCCAACCCTACCCCAGGCTGCGAACCTCCACGATCTGGCGAACCCCCCGCCTCCGGCGGCAGTCCGACCGCAGCGACCGCGTCCGCGGGCTCGCGGTAGATGTCGAGGAGCCCGGCCCGGCCGCGGCGGATGGTCACGACGATGGCGATCCGCGTGTCCACGCTCAGGCCGCTCGCCCGGCCCCGCGCCGACAACCTCACGAAGACCGCCATCCTGTCCGGGGCAACCCCGACGAGGCGCTCGGGCTCCAGGCGCACCGCGTCGAACGCCTCGTGCACCTCGGCCATCAGCTCCAGCCACCCCTCGTGGCCGTGGAAGGTTCCAACCGTCCCCAGTACCTCGGCGGCCTGGTTCGTCACCGCCCCGCGGTCGAACACGGCAGCCGGCAGGGATCCGGTGCGGTTGAAATGGTCGAAGGCGCACCGCACGACCCGCATGGCCTGGCGGATCACCGCGCGTCCCTTCGGCACCAGGCGCCATGAGAGCTGCGGCAGGCCCGGGACGCCGGCGAGCGCGATGTAGAACCGCTGCCACGCGGGGCTGCTGGGACGGCGCGGCACAAGCACCGACGCCCGCTGCCGTGACGCGCCCTCCCCCATTCGAGGTCAGGCCCCGGGGCGGAGAAAGCCCGCCGCCGTGTCGATGACCTCCGGGCGGTCGAGCCAGGTCCAATGTCCCGCGTCCTCGACCATCTCGAGCTCGACCTCGCCTCCGAGGGCGTCGGCGTAGCCGCGGCCGAACTCTGCTCCCAGATACGGGTCGTCGGTCGGCCACAGAATCAGCGCGGGGCACCGCAGCTCACCGAGGCGAGCACCGGCGCCGGCGAGCACCTCCGGTGGCGATGCCCGATACAGGTGGAGAATCGCGCGCCGGGTGCTGGTGTCGAAGTCGCGCCAAACCCGGTCGAGAAACCATGCGGGCATCGGGCCCCGGGTCGCGTTCGCTTCGCGCGAGATCTGCTTGAAGCCCCACCTCGAGGAGGTCGCCATGAACAGCTCGCCGACGATCGGCCGGCGCCAGATGCGCGCGACCCAATGCCAGCGATAGCCGGGCAGGAACGGAACGGA
This sequence comes from uncultured Actinomycetes bacterium, assembly GCA_963702195.1. Taxonomy (GTDB): domain Bacteria; phylum Actinomycetota; class Thermoleophilia; order Solirubrobacterales; family 70-9; genus AC-56. The sequence goes on from OY969725.1 coordinate 2,379,741, forward strand.
GGCGTGGATCAACAGGCGCTCGATCCGCTCGGGGATGCGCTGCGCGAGGGCGAGCCCGACCGAGCCCCAGTCGTGGACGACAAGCGAGAAGCGCTCCATCCCGACCGCGTCGGCGAATGCCTCGAGCCACCGGTCGAAGCCCGCGATCGAATAGTCGAAGTCGGGCGGCTTGGCGGAGGAGCCGAATCCCGGCAGGTCCGGGGCGATCCCGCCGATCCGCTCCAGATGCGCGAGCCAGTCCCAGGAGGCGGTGGGGACGCCGTGGACGTAGAGGATGTTCGGGCCATCGTCGTCGCGCGCCTCGCGATAGTGCGTGCGCAGCCCGGTGACCTCCAGCTCGCGCTCAACGACCTCGGTCATCGCACGCGTTTCTACCACCGCGTCAGTCGACGTCGAGGAACGTACTGATCAAGCGTGCGAGCGTGGAGGGGTGATCGGCCATGAACCCGTGGCCCGAGTGCGGGAAGCGGGCCAGCCATGCGCCCGGGATCGCGTTCGCCAAGGCGGTGGCGTTCGGGGCGGGAAAGACGACGTCGTCCTCGCCCGTCGCAACCAGCGCCGGACAGGAGATCCGGGCCACGCCGGAGGTATCGCGCCGCTCCCATCGCTCGAGCGCCTCCCACTGGCGCCCGAGCAGGTCCGGCTCAAGCCGGGACCTGGCCACGGCCACGATCTCTCCGAATTCGGCGTCGACCGCCGCGGCGCGCTCCGGGGGGAAGAGCAGAGAGATGAGGCGGCTCGCCTGCTCGCGGGGTGTCCCGGACGCGTCCCGCAGGCGCTCGAGAACGTCCGCGTCGGCCGGGGAGGCGAGCTCTCCCCCGCCGCTCGTGGAGAGCAGGACCAGCTTGGACACCCTGGCGGGCTCGGACAGCGCGAGCGCCAGAGCGACGAAGCCGCCCATCGACCACCCGAGGACGGCCGGCCGCTCGAGCCCGAGCGCGTCGATCAGCCCTGAAACGTCGGCCGCGAGGTCCTCGATCGTGAACGGCAGTCCGTCGTCCGGCGACTCGCCCATGCCCCGATTGTCGAGAAGGACCAGCTCGCGCTCCCGGGCCAGGGCGTCGAGGAAGGTCGGATCCCAGTCGTCCTTGGTCGCCGCGAAGCCGTTGACGACGACCAGCGGCGGCCCGCTCCCGGTTCGCCGGTAGGCGAGCGTCCTCTCTCCAACCGTGCAGGTCGCCACGGGGCGGGACCGGCCTAGGTCTCCGCCGGTCGCTCCGCCGGAGCGGTCGGAGCGGTGCCGGTCCTGCGCCACGGCGCCCACCAGCGACGGGGCTTCGCCTCCGTAGCCGCCTCCTGGTGACGCGCGCTCAGATCCCAGAAGAGAAGCGTGCGGCCGATCGCGACGTACGGGACCAGCAGCGCGAAGACGATCGTCCCGACGATGTTGGCCCAGACGAGCGGCAGCGGGGTGAAGATGAGGGCGAAGCCGAGGATGGGCCCGGTGACGGTGCTGATCAGCCACAGGAGCCCAGCGACGCGAACGGTCCGCCACCAATTTCCGCGAACGAGTCGGGTGCTGCCGTGGAACGCGGCGCGCATACCGGTGTCCTTGAACAGGATCTCCTGCTGCACGAACTGCCACTGGACGTACTTCCAGATCGCGAAGGGGATGCCGATGACCGTCAGCGCGAGCAGCAGCACGAGGATGGCATTCAGGATCTGGCCTAAGACCACTCTCCGGAAGCGCCGGAGCATGTCGCGGAACGCGCTCGCGTAGCTCGTTCCCTGCCCCCGCTCGAGGTCGCGCAGATATGCGATCGCGATCGCCGCGACGACGGCGTAGCCGAGCGGGTTCGCGGCCTCGCGCACGTAGGTGCCAACGCCCGTGTCGCCCGTCACCGCAACGGCCGCCTGGTCGAGCCCGTAGACGGCCGCGAGAATCGGTATCGAGGTCAGTCCCACGAGCATCATCGGCCGCCAGTGACGGCCGTACAGCTGTCTCGCGGCGCGTAACAACTGACCGACCGCCCGCTCCTGGCGCAGGGGCGTCAGCTCGACCGGGCGCCACTTCGTCAGGCTGAGGAGCACGACGATCAGGAGGATGAAGCCGACGACCACCGCAAGCGCGGCGATGGTCGACTTGGATTCGAGGGTCACGAGGTGCGACAGCGTGGCGACGGTGCCGCAGAAGGCCGACGTCACCTGCGGCCCGAGGAAGAAGCCCCTCGGGAGCTGCGGGCTTCGATCCCGCACGCCGGACATCCAGGTGAACGGCTCGCCCCACTGGAGCTTGTCCATCGGTCCATGGGGGCCGTTGGAATAGCCCTTCTCCTTCTGGCCCCAGCGTCCCTCGAAGGTGAGCCACTTGAACGGGCCATTCACACGCGGATTGGTCGGGATGACCACCGGCTTGGGCTCGACGCGGCGAAGCGGGTCCGTCGTGTTGTCGCATCCGAGCCCCGACCCGCCGCGCGCATTCTCGACGTAGATCGCCGGCCCGTAGAAGGTCGCGTGGGAGCCCGCGGCCGGATAGACGACCGGGTGGGTTCCCTCCTTCTGGACCTTCGGGTCATCCCAGCTTCCCTTCTCACCGCCCTCGTGCTGGAACAGCGCGATCTCCGACGGGCCGGTGGCGAGGGCCTCGCGGGGCGTGCTGCCGTCGAAGGCGATCTGCATGCCCTCCCAGTCGCCCTCGTGGAGATCGTTGAACTGGTTGAAGTAGTAGAAGAACCAGTACTGCACCACCAGCCCGGAGTGGCCTTCCTCGGTCGCGATCCGGGCGTAGGTGATCGGGGGGGCCTTGCCCGCGTCCTTCAGCGCCTGGAATGCCTTGGAGTAATTGCAGCCCGGGCTCAGCGGATCGCCGGGAATGTTGAGGTGGTACCCGTCCCCCAGCCCGGCAATGTCAGCGGCGGTCGGCGCCTTGGTCACGACCTTCCCATCGGGCGCGTCGAGCACCGTCTGCGGGTTGTCGAGGAACACGCCGACCGTGGTCGGCTCGTACTGCTCCTGCGAGGGGTCGCAGATATCCGACTGCGCCCGCAGCATCGTGATCGGCGAATAGGTGTCGACGAGCTTCTGCGCCGCTCCGCCCGATGCCTGAGCATCCGGAGCGAGCCACATGGCTGCGATGGCGATCAGGACCGCCCACGACCAGCGGAACCGGAGACGGCCCAACCTGCCCCTGGTCACTGATCCCGACGTCGCCGCTTCCTCCGGTCGATCCGCTCGCGCGGCACCCTAACTCACGTGCCGGGCGCCGGCACGAACTAGGAGGGACCCGGGCTCCAGGGCTCGAGCACCGGCTTCAGGTCGAGCACTGGCGCTGGAGGCCGATCGGGTTGAGGGACGACTCGACCGTGCCGATCCGGGTCAGCTCCAGCGGTCCCGTGACCGCCATCACTCCGCGGCGGCGGGCCGGTAGACCAGGATCGAGACGCCGTCGCCGACCGCCTTGGAGTCGGCGAGCGCGAGCGGCTTCTTGTCGCTCGTCTCAGCGAACAGCCGCTTGCCATCACCGAGGACGACCGGGAAGACCATCAGCCGCAGCTCGTCGACGAGGTCGTTCTCGAGCAGCGTCTGCACGAGGGTGGGGCTACCGTGGACGACGAGGTCGCCGCCGACCTCGTCCCTGACGCGGGCGACCTCCTGCGGGACGTCCCCGCTGATCACGGTCGAGTTGTTCCACTCCGGGTCCGAGAGCGTCGACGAGACGACGTACTTCGGCATCTCGTTGAACTTCTCGGCGAACTCGCCCTCGCGCGAGGGCCACGCGTCGGCGAACCCCTGATAGGTGACCCGGCCGAGCAGCAGCGCCTCGGACGCCATCGTCTCATCGAGCTTGAACTGGTCGCCCTCGTCGCCGCGGCTGATCTCGAAGCTCCAGCCGCCGTGCTTGAAGTCCTCGGCTCCGCCCGGATCCTCGACGACCCCGTCGAGCGACATGAACTCCGTCACCACGATGCGTCCCATCTCCGTCCTCCTTACCGCTTGTTTCCCGTAGGGACCAGCGAGTGGCCGGAAACTAACCGGGAAACGGTCGCGACATCGCGTAGCCCAGCAGCCCCTGGTTTCGGTCCGTCGGCCGCCTGCAGCTCGACTTCGCCGAGACGAACCGCTCGCGGTCCTTGCTCCGGCACGCATAGAGGGGCCGAGTGGGGACCCGCCGTGCGGGCTTCGAGTACGCATAGCCGATCAGGCCGAGGACCTTGGCGCCGCCGCAGTCGGCTGCCCGGGAGACGAACTGGTCGCGGTCCGAGGTGCAGCTGAAGAGGCCCTGGGTGCCGGCCAGGTGGGTGTTGTAGAGATAGCCGAGGTTGCCCTGGAAGCGGTAGGCGGGATCGACGGCGCCGGTGGTCGTGAAGTGGTCGCCCTGGCGGCGGTCGCCGTCGACGGAGTCGAGGTAGCGGCCAAGGGAGGCGACCGAGATCGTGAACCCCAGCCGGCCGAGGTTGGTGTTCTTCGGCCGGTTGCAGGCGCGGTCGTAGGAGACCGTGCGCTCGCCGGTGGTGCCGTTGCTGCAGCTGTAGATGGCCTGGGTGGGAATCCCTCGCGGGCGCTTCGAGTACGCATAGCCGATCAGGCCGAGGACCTTGGCGCCGCCGCAGTCGGCTGCCCGGGAGACGAACTGGTCGCGGTCCGAGGTGCAGCTGAAGAGGCCCTGGGTGCCGGCCAGGTGGGTGTTGTAGAGATAGCCGAGGTTGCCCTGGAAGCGGTAGGCGGGATCGACGGCGCCGGTGGTCGTGAAGTGGTCGCCCTGGCGGCGGTCGCCGTCGACGGAGTCGAGGTAGCGGCCAAGGGAGGCGACCGAGATCGTGAACCCCAGCCGGCCGAGGTTGGTGTTCTTCGGCCGGTTGCAGGCGCGGTCGTAGGAGACCGTGCGCTCGCCGGTGGTGCCGTTGCTGCAGCTGTAGATGGCCTGGGTGGGAATCCCTCGCGGGCGCTTCGAGTACGCATAGCCGATCAGGCCGAGGACCTTGGCGCCGCCGCAGTCGGCTGCCCGGGAGACGAACTGGTCGCGGTCCGAGGTGCAGCTGAAGAGGCCCTGGGTGCCGGCCAGGTGGGTGTTGTAGAGATAGCCGAGGTTGCCCTGGAAGCGGTAGGCGGGATCGACGGCGCCGGTGGTCGTGAAGTGGTCGCCCTGGCGGCGGTCGCCGTCGACGGAGTCGCGGTAGCGCACGAGGCCGCCCGTCACGTGGCTCGGGTACGGGCACCCGGAATTCGAGAGCAGGCCCTCGACGGTCGGACAGAGGTCGAGGTCGTCGGGAACGCCGTCGGCGTCGCGGTCGCTCGCGCCCGCGACGGCGCCGTCGACGTAGTCGTTGTCGATGTTGATCGTGTGGCCACCGTAGGACTCGTTGTGCGCGCCGCGGTACTGGCGGATCCTCTGATGATCGCTCCAGTAACGGTCGGGGACGTACGCGTCGTGTGTGGTGCGCTTACCGTCCCAGTTCGCGATCCAGATGTCGTCCGGCTCCCGGTACGAGGTGCCGTAGCGGCCGGCGAGGTCGACGATCCCCGAGCCCGCGCTGCTGTAGACGCCGGCCGTGTAGTCGCCGGAATGCAGGCGGGCGGTCCACCCGGAGAGGAACCTCAGCACGGCCTTGCTGTTGGTCGAGGTTCTCGAGTAGCCCTCCAGGTCGAAGTAGATGGGGCTACCGGTCACGAGCCCCAGGCCCTGCGCGTCGGAGATCGCGTCGCGCGCAGCCGCGCGCCCCTGGGACTTGGCCTTGCTGCGCTTGATCGCCGCGCAGCCGCAAACGTTCGCGGGAGCCTGCAGCCCGACGTAGATTGGGATCAGCCCCCAGCCGTCGTCGATCTGGTTGCGCACCCAGCCCGCGGTGAGATTGGGCTGGCTGCAGCCACGGTTGGCGCCGCCGATGTAGACCCCGGCCACCTGGTACGGGGACGAGGACCACGCCGACATGGCGGACTTCGAGGGGGCCGCGCAGGCATCGAACCCCAGGCCCTTGCGATAGCCGGCGGCGCTCCGATAGCCGGCGGCGCCCGCCGTCGCCTGGGGACTTGGCGCGCTCTCCGAGCGCACGGGGGCCTGCGATGGCTTCGCCGCGGGCGTCAGCCGCGCGCCGTCGAGGATCCGGCGGACCCTTGCGGGGCTTCGCCGCCAGGTCGCCGTCACGCGCACCCCGGCCGAGGGGACGTCGAGGTGCAGCTCGCTCGCCGATCGGCTCGCCGGAAGCTTCGCCGGGGCCGCCCTTCCGGAGGGCGCGCGGAGCGCCCGCGCCGAGCCCGTCTGGAGCGTGGCGCGCGGCAGCGGCTCGACGAGCACGACCCCGCTGCGACCGACGACGTGGGCGGGGCAGCTCTGCTCCGATCCGGGATGCCCGAGGTACACCGCGTGGCGGTCGAACCTCACGCAGGTGGACGGGTCCGCCGCCAGGCGATGGACGGGCCACGACGCGGGCACCTCGAACGCATATCCGCGGTAGGAGACCGTGCGGATGCCGGTGCTCGCCCCCGCGTCCGCGGCCCAGCTACCCACCGCGCATGCGACTGCCGCGGCGATCGCCGCGTGCTTGATCAAATTTCCTCTCCTGCCGGTAGCTGCGATCCGTGCCATACCTGGCAAATCCCCTGCAGCGGCCAATATAGAGGCTGGAGGAACGGCGGCGCGATCGCGGGGAGCGACCCGGGTCAGATCTTGAGCAGGACGATGGTGTTGAGGACGAAGAGGATCGCGAAGACCACGGTCCACCGGTCCAGGTTGCGCTCGACCAGCGACCCGCCACCGAACGAGCTGCCCGACTGCCCGATTCCGAAGGCGCCGGAGAGGCCCGCGTCCTTCCCAGAGTGGAGCAGGATCAGGAAGATCAGCACGATCGAGATGATCACCTGGAACACGCCGAGCACGATTGCCATCGCCCGCGCAGTGTAGCCACCGTGCCCAGGCCGTCCGGCTAGCGCTCGGCGGGCACGCCGCTCTCGACGTCGGCCTTGGCCTCGTCGAGCTCCTTCAGGATCTGGATGGCGTCGCGCCGCAGCTCCGCGTCCTGCCGGCTCCAGTCCTCCTGTGACAGCTTGCCCTGCTCGCGGTCGAGCTCCGTGTCCCTGATCTCGCGGTACTTGGCCTCCTTGCGCGCCTCGAGCTCGGCGACGCGGGGGTCCTCGATCCGCTGCGTCGCCGCCGCCTCCTCGGCCCTGGTGCGGCGAAGGGGAACGCTCACGAACCACACGACGGCGGCCACGACCAGGAGGAAGAGGACGATCTCCACGCTATGCCGCTATCAGGCGCGGCCGAGCTCGCGGGCGAGCCGGGCCGCGTAGACGTCGGAGACGCGCCTCCGCCTCGCCTCGGGGGCCGGCCAGATCGCCACCAGGCCACCGATCACGGCGATCGCCCCGCCCACCCAGATCCAGGTGACGAGCGGGTTCACGTTGACGCGAAAGGTCGCCGGCGGGGGATCCTGGAGGTACCGCTGCTCGATGTTTCGAACCGCGAGCCCCTGGAGCGCGCCGAGCGCCTGCTGCGCCCGTATGTTCGTCGGCGAGACGCCCTTGCCGATCTTCTCCAGCTTGCGATCGGACTTGTTGATCAGCGGGTTCAGCGGTCCGAGGTCGGGGATCATCGACGTCCAGACGTCGCCGCCGACGGTGGTCTTCCGCCCCACCTCGCTCGTCGCCTCGCCCTCGAAGAAGCTGCGGATCGGCCCGCCCCCGGGCCCGGCGGTCGCCGTCCCTCCCCCCACGCCCGAGTAGTAGTTGCGCGACGGATGGAGCGTCGCGTACGGGCCGCCGTCCTTGCTGACCTTGAGCACCGCGCCAAAGGTCAGCCGCTGCTCCGGCGCGCTGATCTCGGCCGTGGGCCTCACGTACTTGAGGTGGTAGTGGTCCACGGTCGCCGACTGGCCGGGGCTCAGTCGCAGGTCGCGACTGGTCTGGAAGCTCGACGACGCCGCGACGGCGATCAGGAGGATGGCGATGCCCGCGTGGACGACGTAGCCGCCGTAGCGGCGACGGTTGCGGGAGAACAGGCCGGCGAGCGCCCGCGGGTAGGAGCCGCCCTTGATCGAGCGATACGCGGCCGCACCCCTCGCGAACTCCTGGACGAGGGCGGCCAGCGCGAAGGAGGCCAGGCCGAACATCACGAGCGCCAGCGGATGGGAGTCCGCGTCCGTGAACAGGACCAGCAGGCCCGTCACGACGACGGCTGCGAGCGCGGGCCACGCCAGCAGCCGGCGGGCGGCCCCGAGGCTCACACGCCGCCATGCGAACAGCGGGCCGATGCCCGTGAACAGGACGAGCAGGATCGCGAGCGGCGTCGTGTAGCGGTCGAACCAGGGCGCGGCCAGCGAGGCCTTGTTGCCGGTGAAGAGCTCCGAGATGAGCGGGAAGAACGTGCCCCAGAAGATCACCGCCGCGAGCCCGACCAGCAGCAGGTTGTTGACGAGGAAGATGGCCTCCCGCGAGACCAGCGACTCGATCCGCTTCTCCGACTTCAGGTCCGGCAGCCGCGAGACGATCAGCAGCGTGGAGCCGACGATGACCACCCCGATCAGGGCCAGGAGCGGCCCGCCGACCGTGGACTCGCCGAAGGCGTGGATCGACTGCAGGATTCCCGAGCGCACCAGGAAGGTCCCGAGCAGCGCCAGGGAGAACGTCATGCAGATCAGCGTGACGTTCCAGACGCGCAGCATCCCCCGCCGCTCCTGGACCATGATCGAGTGCAGGAACGCCGTGCCCACCAGCCACGGCATGAGCGACGCGTTCTCCACCGGGTCCCATCCCCAGTAGCCGCCCCAGCCGAGCTCCGAGTACGACCAGCGGGCGCCGAGCAGGATCCCGACGCCGAGGCAGAGCCAGGCGATCAGCGCGAAGCGGCGGGTGGAGCGGATCCAGCTCGCGTCGAGGCGGCGGGTGACGAGCGCCGCGATCGCGAACGCGAACGGGATCGCGAAGAAGACGTAGCCCGTGTAGAGCATCGGCGGGTGAATCGCCATCGCGGGGTGGCGGAGCAGCGGCTCGAGGCCGACGCCCTCCGGCGGCACCGGGCTGAGCCGGGCGAACGGGTTCGCGTCGAAGAGCATCAGGCCCGTGAAGAAGGCGCCCAGCCCCATGAGGATGGCGGTCGCCCATGGCGCGAGCTCGCGGTGCTTGTTGCGGGTCGCAAACAGCACCGCGGAGGAGGTGAGCGACAGCACCCAGGCCCACAAGAGGAGTGAGCCCTCCTGGCTCGACCACATCGCGGTGAAGCGGTAGAAGGCCGGCGTCGTCGTCGAGGAGTGGTCGGCGACCACCTGGAGCGAGAGGTCGGTCCGCGCGAACGCCGCCTCGATGACGATCACGCAGACCGTCAATAGCGCCGCGAACGCGTAGACGGCGCGCCGCGAGGAATCGACGAAGCGGCGGTCGCCGCGGGTTCCGACCAAAGCGGCCAGCGCGGCGAAGATCGACAGCGCGAAGGCGAGGATCAGGCAGGCGGCCCCGAGGGTGATCACTGGAGCGACCTCAATTCGTGATGATCACGTGCTGGGGGTCCTGCTGGGCCTGGGTCGTGTACTTGGACGGGCACTTCGTGATCAGGCTGTCGCGGTTGGCCATGAACGTCCCGTTCTCGACGCTGCCGGTGACCACGACCTCCCGGCCGTCGGTGAACGGATCCGGGATCTCGCCCCGGTAGCGCACCGGGATCGACGCCTTGGAGTTGTCGCGGTCGGCGACCCGGAAGTCGAGCAGCGACCCGTGGTGGTGGATCGAGCCCGGAACGACGACGCCGGTCATCTCGTACGACTGTCCCGGGGAGGCGTTGATGAGCTGGGACGGCTCCTTGGCCTCGGACGAGGCGCTGAAGGACGTGTAGATGAGCGCCACGGCCAGGAGAACCGCGGCGCTGAGGGCGACAACCAGCCGGATCTTCCGTTTGAGGTTCGGATCCATACGTCGAGCGCGAAAACGCGGCGTCCGATTATGGCAGCGAGGCCTTAAGTGCTCTCGCGTGGCGCCAATACAATCGCCCGCAATGTCTGAGGACCCGGTGCTCCTGATCACCGGCGCGTCGAGCGGAATCGGTGCGGCCACCGCCAGGCGCGCCTCGAAGGACGGGTACCGCTTGGTGCTGGGCGCTCGGCGCGAGGACAGGCTCAATGACCTCACCGAGGAGCTCGGAGGCCCGGACCGCGTGGTTCCCGTACGGTGCGACGTCGAGGAGTGGAATGACAATCAGGCGCTGGCGAAGGCCGCGCTCGACTCGTTCGGCCGCATCGACGCGGTGTTCGCGAACGCCGGCTTCGGGGCCAAGCGCGGCTTCCTGGAGGAAACGCCCGAGCACTGGCGCTCGATGGTGCTCACGAACGTCCTCGGGGTGGCGCTGACAGTGCGGGCGACCCTCCCCCACATGCTCGAACGCGGGACCGGGCATTACGTCCTGACGAGCTCGGTCGCGGGCCGGCGGACGCTGCCGGGCTCGCTCTACTCGGCGACCAAGTGGGCCGTGAGCGCGATGGGCGAGGCGCTGCGCTCGGAGCTCCGCCAGATGCACGACAACTCGGGGATCCGGGTGACGCTGATCGAGCCCGGGATGACCGACACCGAGTTCTTCGACAACCGGCCCGAGAACGCGCTCGCCGACGACGACATCGCCCGCACGGTGATGTTCGCGCTGTCCGAGGCCGACCACGTCGACATCAACGAGATCCTGGTCCGGCCCACGAGCCAGCCGGGGTAGGCACGTGCGAACGGCGGCACGGACGCTCTCCGCCCTCGCGCTCGCACTCGCAATCCCCGCGGCGGCGCACGCCGCCGTCCCGTCAAAGGTTCGCACCGGCGGCCCCAGCGCGCCGAGCGACCCGAAGGTGGCGATCCTGGGCACCGACCGGAACCTGGGAGGGAAGCGCTACGTGGTGATCGACGGGACCGGCGCCACCGTCGGGACCGGGTCGCTCCACAGGGCCGCCGGAACGCCGAAACCGTGGGCGCACGCGTACAGGGCCCGCCTCACAGGCGCCGGGACTCCGGGCCGCTACCGGTTGCGCGTGCCCGCACTCGGCCAGACGTCGCGAGCGTGGATCGTCCGGCCGGCCGGTTCGGGCAACGCGATCACCACCATCCTCAGGTTCTTCGCCTGGAACGCGGACGGTCGAGAGTCGCCGTACCACCGGCCGTCCCACCTTCACGACGCGACCGTCCAGGGCGGCCCCTACGACGGCAGGCGCTTCGACCTCACCGGTGGCTGGATGGACGCCGGCGACATGATCCATTTCGCGCAGACCACCTCCTACGCGGCCGCCGTGCTCGAGGCGGCGGCGCGGATCGACCCGGCCCAGCGCGCGCGGCTCAGCGCGAGCGCCGCGGTGGGAATCCGCTGGCTGCGCAAGGCGCACCCGCGTCCCAGCCTGTTCATCGCGCAGGTCGGAGACCAGCGGGACCACGACCACAGCTTCCGCGATCCGGCCAAGGACGACGGCTCCGGCATCCCCGGCATTGCCCACCGGAAGGCATATCCGGGCATCCCCTCGGGCGGCGTGGGAGGAGACATCGCGGGCAAGGCCGCCGCCGCGCTCGCGCTGGCCTACGACCGGAGCCACCGCGCGGCGGACCTGGCGCAGGCCAGGCAGTGGTACGCCGCCGGCAAGGCGGCGGGTCGGCCCAACCCCAAGCTCCCCGGCGGCTTCTACCGCGACCCGCACTGGAAGGACTCGATGGCCGGCGGCGCCGCCGCGCTCTACCGCGCCACCCGCGAGCGCCCCTATCTCAACGACGCGATGGCATTCCTCCGCTCGGCGCAGAGCGAGCCGGACGGGACCCTCGGCGTCGTGGACTCGTTTGCGAGCTTCGCGGCCGCCGACGTCTGTGGAGCCCTCGGGGCTCCCCCACTCGGAACCGCGAGCGACCGCAAGCTCGCCTGCGGCCGCCTGCGCCAGTTCGGCGCGATCGCCGTCGAGCAGGCTCATGGCAACGCGTTCGGGATGCCCGGCTTCTTCACCTGGGGGACGACCGCCCAGAACGGGGCGAGCGGCGCCCTCGCGAACCTGGCCGCGTGCGCGACCAGCCTCGCCGGCGGGCGCGCCGTCGCCGCCGGGGCACGCGACTACATGCTCGGGCGCAACCCGTTCGGTGCCAGCTTCGTCGTCCGTTACGGGCCGAGCTCTCCTCTACATCCGCACCACTGGGCCTCGGTCTTCGGCCAGTCCCTGCCGACCGGCGCGGTCGTCGGCGGGCCGGCGCCGATCAAGGAGATCCGCAGTCAGGGCTTTCGCGTCGACGGCCGGTTCGACTCGAGCTTCGCGTCGTATGAGGACCGCCGCGCCGACTACGTGACCTCCGAGCCCGCGCTCGACTACGCCGCGGCCAGCGTGCTCCTCCTCGCCACGCTTCAGGGCGGCTGCTCGTCCTGAGCGCCGCGCCACGACCAGTCCTCCGGCTGGCCAGCCAAATACAGTGCCGCGTTCGATGGCTGACACGGAGGTTGCATTCGCCGGCCCGGCGAGGCAGGCAGAGATGGTGCGCGCCGGCGAGGTGTCGCCGCGCGAGCTCGTCACCCTCTACCTGAAGCGGATCGCGGAGCTCGACTCGAAGCTCAACGCGTTCCGCGTCGTGCGCGCCGAGCAGGCGCTGGAGGAGGCCGACGAGGCCGAGCGGCGCGGCGGCGCCGCGGACGACGCGCCACTGCTCGGAGTCCCGATCGCGGTCAAGGACAACCAGGACGTCGCCGGCGAGGTCACCACGCTCGGCACGGGCGCCGTCGACCAGCCCGCGCGCGAGGACTCCGAGGTCGTCAGGCGGCTGCGCGCCGCCGGCGCGATCGTGATCGGCAAGACCCACCTCCCCGAGCTGGCGTTTGCGATGTTCACCGAGTCGCCCACATGGGGCGTTACCCGCAACCCCTGGGACGTCACCCGCGTACCCGGAGGATCGTCCGGCGGCAGCGCGGCCGCCGTTGCGGCGGGCCTGGCCTCGGCGGCCACCGCGTCGGACGGCGCCGGGTCAATCCGCATCCCCGCCGCCTACTGCGGGCTCTTCGGCCTCAAGCCCCAGCGCGGCCGGGTGCCCCTCGACCCCCTCGCAGAGCACTGGTATGGGATGTCGGTCAACGGCTACGAGACTCGGAGCGTCCTCGACACGGCGCTGCTCCTGGACGCCACCGCCGGCGGCGGCCTCGCGCCCCAAAAGCCCCCGCCCCCCGAGCGACCGTTCGCCGACGCCGCTCGAGAGTCTCCCGGGAGGCTGCGGATCGCCGTCTCGTCGAAGGTGGCGCGCGCGCTCGCGCCGCCGATGCTGGACGAGCGCTGCCGCAGCGCGCTGGACGAGACCGCCGACCTGCTCCGTTCGCTCGGCCACGACGTCGCGCCGCGCGATCCCGACTACGGCGGGGTCGGAAACCAGGTGTCGGTCCTCTACATGCGCGGCATCGCGGACGACGCCGCCTCGCTGCCCCACCCCGAGCGTCTCGGCAAGCACGTCCGCCAGCTCGCGCGGCTGGGGCGACTCTTCCCGGACGTCGCCGTCCGCCGGGCGCGCGCGGTGACGAAGAAGTATGCGGCGCGCGTCAACGCGATCTTCGATGACTGCGACGTGCTGTTGACGCCGACCATCGGCGAGCCGCCCGTGCCGGTCGGCAAGTGGGACTCCCGCCGCGGCCTGTGGACCCTGGCCGGCATGACGCGCCGCACCGGATTCACGCCCCCGTGGAATTACCTGGGCAATCCGGCCGCGGCGGTACCCGCCGGCTTCACTCGCGAGGGCCTCCCCCTCTCGGTGCAGTTCGTCGGCCGTCCCGACGACGAGGCGACACTGCTATCGCTCGCCGCCCAACTCGAGGCCGAGCGGCCGTGGGCGGACCGCCGCCCGCCCGTGTCCTGACCGGGCATTCGCACGCCGCCGTTATCAGGCAGGTCCGGTACGCACGTCCCTTCGCGCGCTCGTTGGCGCGTGCGGGCCGCGGCGCGGAGGACGGGGTCCGGGACGGCGGTGCCAGCGCCCTGGATCGTGCCCGTGCGATTCCGGAGGCTCGGAGCCGGCGTCGGGTCGAGCGCGAACCACGCACCAGCCGACGTACACGAGGCAGGCGACGCCCACCAGGGACGGATAGAGGATCGGCAAGAGCAGCTCCACCCGAACCAGTGTAGATCCGCCAGCTCAGTGAGCGATCGCGCTGTCCACGGCCATCACGCTGAACAGGAGCGCGAGATAGCCGAGCGACGCGAGATGCACCGCGACCGCGGCGCGACGCGACGGAGACAGCCAGAGCCGCATCGCGAGCACGAGAAACCCGGCTCCCAGGACGAGCGCAGCGGCCAGGTAGAAGCCGCCGAACAGGCCGGTCAGGTACGGGAGCACGGTGAAGGCGACCAGCGCCACGGTGTAGACGAGGATCTGGCGCCGCGTGACGGCCTCGCCCCGCGCGACCGGCAGCATTGGGATCTGCGCTCGCGCGTAGTCGTCCCTGATCAGGAGGGCGAGCGCCCAAAAGTGGGGCGGCGTCCAAAGAAAGACGATCATGAACGGATAGAGGGCCTCCCAGCTCAGGCCCCCGGTGGCCGCGGCCCAGCCGACGAGCGGGGGAACGGCCCCCGCCGCCCCTCCGATGACGATGTTCTGAGGAGTGCGCGGCTTGAGCCACAGCGTGTACACGACGGTGTATCCGAGGAAGCCGCTGAGCGCCAGGGCGGCCGCGAGCACGTTGACCCCCAGGGCGAGCACGATCGCGGCGGCCACCACCAGCGCGACTCCGAACCAGAGGCCGTTTCGCGGGTCGATCCGGCCCGACACGATCGGGCGAGCGCAGGTCCGATCCATCTGGGCATCGCGTTCGCGCTCCAGGTAGTGGTTGATGGCTCCGGCCCCGCCTGCCGCGAGATATCCGCCGAGCACCGTCCAGAGGATCTCGGCAAGGCCTGGGCCTGCCGGATCGGCGACGAACATCGTCGTCACGGTCGTCACCAGGAGCAGCCCGATGATCCGGGGCTTGGTCAGCGCGACGTAGTCGGTTGCGACAGCGACGAGGGTTCGCTGCTCGTCGATCGAGTCGGGCGGGACGGAGACGGGCGGCGTCGCTGCGCCGGCGAGTCCGGTCCCTCCGATCGTCCTACGGCTCAGGGTCGCCTCTCCTCATTGGGCCTCCAAACGCCCGACCGGCTACGCAACATTTCCGCTGATGCTGATTTATACTTGTTGCCGTCGCCTCGCCAGACGGTGTCGGCTGGAGGACTGGGGCGGCAAGGAGAGTAGATGCGAGAGCAGCGTTTGGGGTTGGCGTTGTCGTCACCGCCTTGGGGCTATGCGACGAGGCACCGTGAGCTCCGGTCACTTCACAGCTATCCCTCCATGCCGGGGATCCTCGAGTGAGGTCGCCCGCCGCACGAGCGCTCCTCGTATTGGTTGGGGTCGCGCTGGTGGCGGTGGCGGGCTTCTTCTACGTCTCCCGATATCTCCGGTCCCCACCGCCGTTCGCCGCGGCGCAGACCGGGCCCCGTGAGGCCAGCCTCACGCTCGGGACGACTCCGGCCGTCGGCAAGCTGGGCCACAACCCCTCCTGGGTGTCGTACCTGGTGCGCGAGCATGGCCGCTGGGACCAGACGACCGTGTTCGACGTCCCGGCCCATGCGCTCGTCCACGTCACGGTCTACAACTTCGACGGCAACAGCGGCCTGAGGAATCCGTTCCTCTCCCAGGTGCAGGGGACAGTCGGCGACAAGATGCGGCTCAACGGCAAGCCGACGGACGTCATCCCGCCGGACACGGCCTCCCATACGTTCACGGTGCCGCAGCTCGGCCTCTCTGTTCCGATCAAGGGCGTTCCCGACGATGCGCCCCACCAGTGCGCCGAGATGCCCTGCTCGCTCAGCAAGGCCCACCAGACCGTCACCTTCACGTTCCGCACCGGCAAGCCGGGGCGGTATCGCTGGCAGTGCTTCGTGCCCTGTGCAGCGGGCTTCATCGACGGGTTCGCGGGACCGATGCAGACGATCGGCTACATGGACGGCTTCATCCACGTGATCTGAGCGAAACGGATGTCAGAGCCCCGCCACTTCCGCCGCATGATGATCCTCTGGCTGGTGCTCAGCGCGATCGCGACCCCGATCGTCATCATCGTCGCGGCGCCCGGCCTGCCGCCCGGAAACGCGAGCGACGCCGCGTCGGGCCAGGTCACGGACAACACCGTGCTGCTGGGAATCGCGACTCCGATCGCTGCGCTGATGATCGTCTACTTCGCGTATGCCCTGGTCGTCTTCCGGCATCGCGGGACGGAGCCCGACGAGGGTGAGGCCGTCCGCGGGAACTCGCGAATAGTCCTGGTGTGGCTCGTCGTCACCGGGCTCATCGTCGTGTTCGCCTCCGCCTACGGCTCGGCGCGTCTGTTCGCCAACAACGGCTCGGGAGGCGGCCAGGGGTCGAACCCGCTGGCCAAGCCCGGCGGCAACACGCTTCAGGTCCAGGTGATCGGGCAGCAGTGGAACTGGACCTACCGCTTTCCGTCCTACGGTGGCGTGGAGACGCCGGCTCTGGAGCTTCCGGTCGACACGGACGTGGCGCTCCACGTGACCTCGCTCGACGTGATCCACTCATTCTGGGCCCACGACCTGGGCGTCAAGGCCGACGCCAACCCGGGGGTCGACAACGTTGCCTACGTGCGCCCGAACAAGGTCGAGAGCTTCGACATCCGCTGCGCCGAGCTCTGCGGGCTCTTCCACGGGCACATGTTCCAGACCGGGCACGTGGTCACCGACGCCCAGTTTCAGGCCTGGATCAAGCGCCAGCAGCAGATCTTCGCGCCGGCCACCAAGAATCTGAACCCGTACCACCCCTTCTACCTGCCGAAGCCCGAGAGGAGAGCGGGATGAGCACCACGTCGGGCTCGCGCTGGCGCGCCGTGCTCGGACCGAACGTGCTGAGCGGAATCGTGCTCGGCGTCGGCGGCTTCTACCTCGGTTGGTGGATCGGTCACCAGATCCACGCCGAGAGCCTCGACTTCTTCGAGGACACGAACCAGAACGACGTTGCCCTGATGCTCGGGTACGTGTTCTTCGTGCTCGGCTTCCTGGTCGGGCTCGGGTTCGCGAAGTACCCGCTCATGCGGATGCTCGGCCGGGCACCGTCGCACCGTGAGAACGAAACCGCGGGCATCCGGCGGTACTTCGGCCTCTGCACGGATCACAAGGTCGTCGGCATGCAGTACCTGGTCGGGATCGGCGTCTTCTTCTTCATCGGCGGGCTCAACGCGATGCTGATCCGAGCCGAGCTCCTGCAACCGTCACCGCAGGTGTTTGGAGCGGGCAACTACCTCACGATCGTCGGCCTCCACGGGGCGATGATGATGGGGGTGATGAGCTCGGGGATCCTCGGGCCGTTCGCCAACTACTTCATACCGCTGATGATCGGCGCCAGGCGGATGGCGTTTCCGCGGATCGAGGCGCTCAGCTTCTGGCTCCTGATGGCCGCAGGGACGATCTTCGTCTCGACGATCTTCTTCGGCGGCTTCCCAACTGGCTGGACCGGTTACGCGCCCCTGAACGACCAGGCGAACTGGGGGTTCGACTCCTACATCTTCTTCTTCGCGCTGGTCGGGATCTCGATGATCCTGCTCGGCCTCAACCTGATCGTCACGATCGCGACGATGCGCGCGCCCGGCCTCACCTGGAGCCGGCTGCCGATGTTCGGCTGGGGCATCCTCTCCACCGCCGGGCTCATGGTGCTCGCGGCGCCGGTCCTCATCGCCGCGCTCCTGATGGTCGCGTTCGACCGCAGCCTGCAGACCTCGTTCTTCCTCGCAAGCTCCGGCGGCAGTCCCTACCTGTTCGAGAACCTGTTCTGGTTCTTCGGCCACCCGGAGGTCTACATCCTCGCCCTGCCCGGCTTCGGCGTCGTCCTCGAGCTCTTACCGGTGTTCTCCCGCAAACCGCTCTGGGGCTACCGCCTCGCGGTCGCCGGGATGCTCGGTGTGGCGCTGCTCTCGTTCTTCGTCTGGCAGCACCACCTCTTCGTCAGCGGGATCAACTCGGCGCTGCGGCCGTTCTACATGCTCTCCACCGAGGTGATCTCGATCCCGACCGGGTTCATCTTCCTGTGCGGAATGGCGACGTTATGGCGGGCCAAGATCCGTTACACGGTGCCGATGCTCTTCTGCCTCGCGTGGTTCTTCAACTTCTTCGTGGGGGGCGTCTCGGGGTTCTTCCTGTCCGATACGCCCAGCGACGTGAGCACGCACGGCAGCTTCTTCGTCATGGCGCATTTCCACTACACCATCATGGGCGGGCTCATCTTCGCCTTCTTCGCCGCGATCTATTACTGGGTCCCGAAGATGACCGGACTGCGGTTCAACGAGCGTCTGGCGAAGATCCACTTCTGGTCGATGTTCGTCGCCTTCAACTCAACCTTCGGGCCGCTGTTCGCGGTCGGGCTGATGGGGATGCCGAGGCGGGTCGTCACCTATCCGTCGAGCTTGCAGCCGCTGAACATCTGGGTCTCGGTGTCGGCGTTCGTGCTGGGCGTGTCGATGCTCGTCTTCCTGGCAAACGTCCTGTACTCGCTGGTCATCGTCCGCAAGCCTGCCGACGCGAATCCCTGGAAGTCGAAGTCGATGGAGTGGCAGTTGCCGACTCCGGTTCCGGTGAACAACTTCGACCGCATACCCACCTTCGACACCGATCCCTATGACTACGGCGTGCCCCCGGCGCCGCCGCGGCCGGTTCCCGCGGGAGCGACCGGAGGGGTGGCGCCGTACCCGGAGCGAAAGTGAACGAGACCACCGAGAGCACGAGCGACGCCTTCGAAGAGCCGCCAGAGCTCCAGGAGCGCAACCTGTGGCTGGGCGCTCGGGTGCTGGCCGGCGTCACGATCATGTTCTTCCTGTCGTTCGTGTTCGCCTACTTCTACCTGCGCTCGCTGAACAACGGCGGGCGGTGGAGGCCGGCCGGGCTCGACCCGCCGCAGACGTACGGCGACGTGATCATCGTCCTATTCGTGCTGAGCGCCGGGCTGTTCGCCTACGCCGACCGCGCTGCGAAGCGGGCGAGAGCCTGGCTGCCGGCGGCTGGATTGGCGCTGGCGTGCGGGCTGGCCGCCTGCATTGTGCAGGGCTTCGAATACGCGAACCTCGGGTTCTCCCCCACCAAGGGTGGCTACGCGAGCGTGTTCATGGGCTGGACGCTCCTGTTCACGTTTTTCGCCCTGATCGCCATGTACTGGCTGGAGATCGTCTTCGCGACGGGCGTTCGCCAGCGGCGCACGCGAGAGGCCAAAGCGCCCCAGGGGATCGACGCGGCCTCGTTCTATTGGACCCTGCTCGTGGCCACCGGCATCGTCGCCTGGGTGATCCTCTATCTGCTCTGACGCGGCGTGATCGACGTCAGCCCACTGCTCGACTGGACCGGCGGTCCCGCCTTCGCCTGGGTGCTCGGCGCGGCGACGCTGTATTGGCTCGGTGGCCGCCAGGGGTCGCAATCCTCCGCGGGCTGGCGGACGGCGTGCTTCGTGGCGGGACTGGCGACGATCGTGATCGCGCTGGACTCACCGGTCGACGAGCTCTCTGAAGAGCTCCTGTGGGTACACATGATTCAGCACATCCTCTTGCTGGTCGTGGCCCCGCCGCTGCTCGCTATGGCCCGCCCGTGGAATCGGATGTGGCACGGGCTCCCGCTCGGCTTTCGCCGTCGCGCGGCCCGGATCGCAACAAAGAGCCCCGCTCTGGCCCCGGCCAGGACCGCCGTCAGGGTGCTCCAGGATCCAGTTGTCGCATGGCTCGCCTTCAACGTCGCCTTCCTCGTCTGGCACATCCCCGCGGCCTACGACGCGACGCTCAACCACCCCTTCGTCCACGCGCTCGAGCACGCGAGCTTCTTCGGCACCGCGCTCTTGTTCTGGACGCGCGTCATCGACTCGCCGCCCTGGTGCTCGCCGCTCGCGGATGTTCCGCGAGCGGTGTATCTGGGGCTCGCGATGATCGTCGGCTGGGTGCTTGCGATCGCCTTCGCCGTATCCACCAACCCGGTCTACGCTCCATACGCCGCCGAGGCAAGCCGTCCGGGAGGGATCTCGGCGCTGGCGGATCAGCAGCTGGCCGCGGGCATGATGTGGGTGCCGGGCTCGATCCCGTTTGCAATCGGGGTCCTCTACATCGTGTATCGGTGGCTGCAGCCGAATCGCCCTGGCCCGCGCCGACACGGAAGCGCGATCACCGGTACGCCCGACTGAGCCGAAAGGAGAACGATGCCCGTGATAGCCATCTCGACCGAGGCCCAGGGGATCCTCACATTGGTCATCCCGCTTGGGGGATTCCTCGCCGTTCTCGCCTGGTACTTCCTGGTGCTTCGCCGCCGCCACCCGGAGTGACGGCGGCGAAGCCCTTGCTCAGTCGCTCGTGAGAACGCTGCGCGCGCCCACGGCGGTGCGACGCCGTGCCGGGGCCTTGACGCGCCGCCGGCGCAGCCGCGCCTGAGCTTGCTCGCTTGAGCGGAACGTGAACGGCAGGCGCATCGTCGCCGCCAGAAGGGTCAGAAGCGCGATGACGAATACGGCGTTCAGGATGATTGCCAAGGTCATGATTGAGCCTCCTCGTGGTCTTCGATCTGGCCGCGAGAGTCGCAGCCGAAGCTTGGGATGACGTAACGGTTTTCTGAGAATCGGCTTACAGAACCGCGGACCTGCTCAGCAGCGGCTCGCGCTCGAGTCCCAAGCGACACTCTGCGCCTACCCGACCTCGATCGGGAAAAACGACTCACATCGAAGGTGTCCGCGATTGTCATGCCTTCATGGTCGAAGACGGCGGGCAAACACCGTGGAAGGCCACGGTTAAGTTCGCGGAAGGATTTGCACGATCGGATACGCGAGTCCCTCCACGCTACGGCAACGGTTGGAGCGTGATACCGTCCGTCGTCCGGTAATGGACCTGACAATCGAGGTCGATCGTCAAGGATGACCAGGCTCGCAGCCAAGCGCGACACTCACCTCACCCCCGCCGAGATCGCGGCGGAGGCGCTCCGACAGTTCGACGCCGCGGGCGACGAGCCGAGCATTCGCAGCCTCGCCTCCGCGCTCAAGGTCGCGCCGTCCGCGATCTACCACCACTTTGCCTCCCGGGCCGACATCGTCCACGCGGCCGTCGCGCTGGTCTGGGACCAGGCCACCACGGAGCTGTTGGAGCTCGTGCCGATGCCGTTCGACGCCAAACCGGCCGAGGTCCTGGTGGCCGCCGGGATCGCCACGCGGCGGGCATGGCTCGCTCATTTCCGCCTCGCCCCCTACATGGCCGCCACGCCGGAGTCGAACGAGTTCGTGACCAACGCGCTCGGCCTGCTCGCGAACGTCCTCGAGCGCATGGGACTCGAGGGCGACCGGGCCGCCGCTGCCCTGCACACCTACTCCTCGTTCATGATCGGCGCCGTCCTCTTCGCCGCGGCCCGCTGCACGGCCAACGAGCAGCTCGCCGCCAGCGGCAACGGGCGCTCCCGGCAGCGCTTCGAGGCCAGGTCCAGCAGCGTCGGGGATACGAGCGAGGGCACGAGGGCTTCCATCGTCGCGGTGATGGACATATCGGTCACCGACCCCGAGCGCGACGAGAAGCTCTTCGCCGAGGGGCTCGAGCGACTGGTCGCAAGCCTGCGCGACTAGCCGGATTCCGAGGGCGCCGGCGAGTCCGGGCCGCGCTCGTGGCCGCCCAAGCGCTCGCGGAGGAAGATCGCGAAGCTGCCAATCGCGGTGGCGAGGAGCCGGCCGTCCTCGTGGCGAACCTCGCTTCGCATCACAGCGATCCGGTCGTTGCGCCGATCGACGACCGACTCGCAGATCACGTCGCCCTCGCGCGCGGTCTGCACGTAGTTGATCGAGATGCCGATGGTCGCGATGCGCTCGCCCTTGTTGCGCTGCTGCCACAGCGCCGAGCCCATCGAGTAGTCCACCATCGCGTAGCCGACGGGTCCTGAGAGCAGCCCGGCTGGGTTGATGAGCTCGGGGCGGATCGTCAGCCGAACCCGCTCCGCGCTCTCCCAGCGAAGTCCGAGCCAGCGCGTGAGGTCGTCGATCGGCTCACCAGGGGGCGCCATGGCGCGCCAGCGTATCCGGCCGAGAGGGACCTCTTCCGGCCCTTGGCATCACTTCGGCCGTGCGACTGGGCTGAGTTCTGCTTTTCGCGCAAAGCAGAAGCGAACATGCCCGCGTGTCTCTGAGCTACCTACGGTCGGGCAGCGCCTGCCAGCTCGACGCACTCCCCGGACTATTGAGCCACCCCCGGGCGGGACAGCTCTCGCCAAGAGCGTAAAGCGCGGAATCGTTTGAAGTTCGCCGGCTCTCCCCAACCACGCAGCCACCCTCAGGGGCGGGGACCGGACCTTGGAGGAGCCCGTCTGGGGTGGGCACTCGCACCGGATACGCCGGTCCGCCGGATGCGCTGATTTTCATCGATGCGAGGCGGTAGCCGCGTACCATCGGTGTGCGTTCAAAGTAGATCGTGTGCCCGTCGGCGGTGTAGGCCGGGCCGTAGTAGCTGTAAGGGGTGCTCGCGGCGTCGGTGAGCCGCCGTTTATGGGTTCCATCGGGCCGGATGGTCGCGATGTCCGCGCCCGTGTCCAGGGTCTCGTCGGTGAAGGCGATGCGCCTGCCGTTCGGTGACCACTGCGGGTGGATTCCGTC
This sequence comes from uncultured Actinomycetes bacterium, assembly GCA_963702195.1. Lineage (GTDB taxonomy): Bacteria > Actinomycetota > Thermoleophilia > Solirubrobacterales > 70-9 > AC-56. The sequence continues at coordinate 2,402,262 of OY969725.1, forward strand.
TGTTGTCAGGACTCGCATCCTCAGGTCGCGGAGCCGCATGATGATGATCTGCCCGGGGCGAGGGTTCGGTCCCTGGAAGAGCCGGTAGAAGACGATCCTCCCGCCACCGGGGGAGAACGACGGGTCGACGTCCCACCAGTGGGGGTCGGAGGTGAGTCGCCGCACACCCGAGCCGTTTGCCCTCATCACGTAGATGTCGGGGTAGCCCGGTCCCGCTCGCTGGAAGACGATCCGTTTCCCGTCGGGCGACCACGCCGGCGACCCCGCGTGGACCCCAGCGCTCCTCAAGTAGCGCACGTCAGAGCCATCTGGCTCCATCGTGGCGATGGTCTCCTTCGCAGCGCCGGAAGCGGAAATCGAAACGTCGGTGACAGCGATGCGGCCGTCCCGTCCGGGGAAGGTGGCCCAGGCGGCAGGACTCAGCACTGCCGCCAAGAGGAGAACAACCGCAGTGAGCGCCCCCGATATGCCGATCCTGGCCACCATCTGACGAAAACACCATGCCCTGGGCGAAGTTTCGGTGCGGGCGAGCGAGAGCTCGGGTCAACCGGCCCAGCTGGCTCGTAGACGCCGAAATCACTTCCGCTTTCACGCGTGAAAGCGGAAGCGGGGCCAAGGGCCGGATAGCCCTTCCGGCCGAAAAGGGACCTCCACCCCCCGGCCGGTCAGGCGCCCGGGGGTGGAGATCGCTCGGCGTCACTTGCTGTTGTTGCGCGCCGGGGGCGCCGGCCGTGGCGGGCAGTGGCCCTTCGCCATGGCCTTGCGCGCCTCCTCCATCTGCTTGTTGCCGAGCGGCGGGCGGCCCGGCGGCGCCGGCGGCGTGCCGCAGTCCTTGGTGATCTTCGCCCTCTCGGAGCTCGACGGCGGGCTCGGGGGCCCCGCCGAGCTGCCGGGCTTCGGGACGTCGATGCCGTGGTCTCGCAGGCAGCTCGCGAACTTGTCGAGCTTCGCGCGCGTCTGCTTGATCTCGGCCGCGCTGGGGGCGTGGCCCCTCATCGCGAAGCCGGGGGCACCGGGCGGGGGCGGCATCGGCGCGTCCTTGCCCTGGGCCTGGCTCTGGGCCTGGGCGCCGGAACCGCCACCGCCGGCGGCCCACGCCGGGATCGCGATGGCGGCGGCCGCGATCAACGCGCCGGCGCCGGCTGTCCAGAGATATCGGATATTGAGCTTCCTCATTTGCTGCTCCTTGGTCGGGGAATCCGGGGGAACTACGACACCACCCGCCCCTGAGAGCCGCCTGAGAGCGAGCGCACAGTTGAGTGAGAGCCTGAGCGCCCCGTGGCGTCACACTTCAGGCGTGGGCCAGGCGGAGCTACTGATCGCCGGGCTGCTGGTGGCGGTCGCTGGCCTCAGCGCGCTCGCCCGGGGGCTGTCGATTCCGTATCCGATCGTGCTCGTCATCGGCGGAGCGCTGTTCGGCTTCGTCCCCGGCCTGCCGGAGGTGAACCTCGATCCGGACGTCGTGCTCGTCGTCTTCCTGCCGCCGCTTCTCTACAGCGCCGCGTTCTTCGCCAACCTCGGCGATCTGCGCCGGGACCTGCGCGCGATCTCGATCACCAGCATCGGCCTCGTCCTGGCGACGATGTGCGCGGTCGCGGCCGTCGCGCACGAGGTGATCCCGGGCATGTCCTGGCAGGTGGCGTTCGTGCTCGGCGCGATCGTCTCCCCCACCGATCCGCTCGCCGGCGCGATGATCATGCGGAGGCTGGACGTCCCTCGCCGTCAGGTCAGCATCGTCGAGGGCGAGGGCCTGTTCAACGACGCCACCGCGCTGGTCGCCTTCCGCGTCGCCGTCGCCGCGGTCGTCGGCGGCAGCTTCTCGCTCGCCGCGGCGGGCCTGGACTTCGTGCTGGCCGGCGCCGGCGGCGTGATCATCGGCCTCGCAATCGGATTTCTCGTCGCCGAGATCCGCAAGCGCACGGAGGACGCGCAGGTGAGCATCACCATCTCCCTGCTGACCGGTTACGCGGCCTTCATCCCCGCCAACGCGATCGGCGCCTCGGGGGTTCTCGCGGCCGTAACGGCCGGCATCTACATGGGCGTGCGCGGCCCGAGCATCATCCCTCCGCGCACCCGGCTCCAGGGAGTCTTCGTCTGGGACATCCTCGACTTCCTGATCAACGCCGTCCTGTTCGTGCTGGTTGGCCTCGAGCTTCGGACCGTGATCGACTCGCTCGGGGGCTACTCGGTCGGCGACCTGGCCGGATACGCGCTGGCGATCAGCGGCGTCGTCGTCGGCACCCGCATCGTGTGGGCGATGACCGTGCCGTACATCATCCGCGCGCTCGACCGCCGCGAGAGCCAGCGCGCGAGGCGCACCACCATCGCGTCGCGGCTGGTGGTCGCGTGGAGCGGGATGCGCGGCGCCGTCTCGCTGGCCGCGGCACTCGCGATCCCGCTCACCACCGACGCAGGGGCGCCGTTCCCCAACCGCGACCTGATCATCTTCCTCACCTTCTCGGTGATCTTCTTCACCCTCGTGGTGCAGGGGCTGTCCCTCCCCGCGGTGATCCGCGCCCTCCACATCACCGGCGACGGTGCCGAGGACACGGAGGAGATTCGTGCCCGGCTCGTGGCCACCAAGGCTGCGCTCGCCCGGCTCGACGACCTGGAGGGAGAGGATTGGACGCGCGACGACACGATCGAGCGCATGCGCGCGCTCTACCAGTACCGCAAGCGCCGCTTCGCGGCCCGTGCCGGCAAGATCGGGGACGACGGCTACGAGGACCGGTCGCTCGCCTACCAGCAGACCGTGCAGGTCGTCCTGGCCGCCCAGCGGGAGGCGCTGATCCAGGCGCGAGGCGACGGCCACATCTCCAACGAGATCATGAACCGGGTCATCCGCGAGCTCGACCTCGAGGAGTCGCGCCTGGAGATCTGAGCCGAGCCTGGTTCAGGGCGAGCGCAGCTCGATCGGCCCCGAGAGCTCCCCGCCGACCAGCTGGCTGACCAGCGGCGAGTCGTCGGCGAACACCTCGTCCGCCTCGCCGCTTGCGACGATCCGGCCCTCGTGGATGACGGCCACGTAGTCGGCGAGCTTGCGCGCCGCGGTCATGTCGTGGGTCGTCACCAGGAACGTCCAGTCCATCTCGCGCTGGATCGCCTTGAGCAGGTCGCACAGGAGCGCCAGCCGGACGCTGTCGATGCCGCTGTCGAAGTCGTCGATGATCACGATCGGCGCCTCGAGCGCCAGCGCCCGGGCGATCGCCACTCGCTTCGCCATCCCCGACGAGAGCGTGTCCGGCATGTCGTTGACATTCCCGGCGAGCCCGACCAGCTTGAGGCTCTCCATCGTCACCTCGTGGATCCGCTCGTCCGGCCACCTGGGCCTTCGCTGCCGCAGCGGCGAGGCGACGTTCTCGTACACGTTGAGGGAGAAGAAGAGCCCGCAGGTGAACGGCAGCGATCCCTGTAGCACCACGGCCATGCCCTGACGCAGCTCGTTGAGCTCGGTGTCCGTGAGCCTCCCGAGGTCCTTGCTGGCCACGCTGACGGTCCCCATCGTCGGATCCATCAGGCCGACGATGTGATTGATGGTGACCGTCTTGCCCGCCCCGGACGGACCGATGAGGACGGTGATCGCGCCGCTCGGCACTACGAGGTCCACGCCGTCGAGCACGCGGACTCCCTGGAAGTCCTTCACCACCCCCGTGAGCTCGATTGCGGCGTCCGCCGCCATGGCCCATCAAGCGTACCCCTACCAAGCACGGTGCGAGGAACTTCCCAGGGCGGCAGTCGATCGGGCGCTCTGCCGGGGCGTCCCCTAAGGTGATTCGTGTTGTTTAGGCGGGCACGGATCAGCCGGCGCAGACCTCGACTTGCGATTTCCCTCCTGGTGGCCGTCCTGGTCACCTGCCCGGCGGCGATCGCGCTTGCGGGAACCGACCCTCAGGCCGCGAATCCCGCCACCCCGAACACCGCGATCGACACCGGCCCGAACGGCCCCATCGCGAGCTCGAGCGCGACCTTCTCGTTCTCCTCACCGCAGGTGTCGGCCACTTTCGCCTGCCGCCTCGATTCCGGGCCCTTCGCCTCCTGTGCTTCCCCGCAGGCGCTCACCGGCCTCGCCGACGGCCCGCACACCTTCTACGCCCGCGCCCGCGACGCCGCGGGCGCGGACCCCACGCCCGCCTCCCGCAGCTTCGTCGTCGACACGCAGGCGCCGCCGGTGACGATCGACTCCGGTCCGAGCGCCCCCACCAATGACGCGCAGCCGGCCTTCGCCTTCAGGTCCTCCGACGACTCCGCGACCTTCACCTGCTCGATCGACACGGGGACCGAGACGGTCGGCCCCTGCTCCGGCGACGGGACGGACCAGCCGGCAGCCGACCTCGCCGACGGCGCCTACACCTTCCGCGTGACCGCCACCGACGCCGCGGGCAACTCCACCACGGCGACCCGGGACTTCACCGTCGACACCCAGGCCCCCGACGTCTCGGTGGGCTCTGGCCCCACCGGCACGATCGGCGACGCCCGCCCCACGTTCGGGTTCTCCTCGACGGATCGCTCCGCCGAATTCGCGTGCTCGATCGACACCGGCACGGCGAGCTTCGGCCCGTGCTCTGGCGATGCGACCGACCAGCCGGCGCACGACCTCGCCGACGGCACCCACACCTTCCGCGTGCGGGCGAGCGACGCGGCCGGCAACACCGCCACGGGCACACGCGAGTTCGAGGTCGCTGCGCGAGATCAGCCCGCGTCGGCAAAGCGGGGCCATCACCGCGGCGCGCCCCACCCCGTGCCCGCCTGGTACATGACGGCGAGGGGCGCCAAGGACCTGCGGCGCCAAGCGCGCAGCAATGCCTGCGCCTTTGCCCGCCGCCAGTCGAATCAGACCCGCGTGCTGCTGATGGACTTCGGCAAGTCCAAGCGCAAGAACGGCCACTGGGGCACGCAGCTCCGCACCGGCCCCCACTTCGCGAACCAGACCGTCCTCGACGCGCTGAAGGCGGCTGCCCACAGCTACCGCAACCACAAGCGCTGCTACAGCCGCGGCTCGGTGCGGATCACCTACGGCAACACGAACAACTCGCCCGGCTGGATGAGGCCGCGGACCCTTCGCGAGGCCGGCCGCCGGCAGGCGAAGATGTCCAAGCGCCTCGGGCGCTACGAGCGCCACCAGGGCTACGGGCACGAGGGCGTCGGGGTCGCCGGCGACATCGAGCCGCAGTGGAGCCGTCCCAAACGCTCGAAGGCACTGGTGAGCGGGGCAACGCGCGGGGGGAAGGGCGGCCTGTTCTTCAACTACGGCGCGGCGTCGGAGTGCCCTCCGGAGGGCAAGCGCTGTGCCAACCACTGGGACTACCGCGACCTCGCCAAGGTCTCCTTCGGTGGCATCAAGAGGCCGCTGCCCGAGATCTACCGGCCCGTCCACGTCAAGCAGTGGTCCAAGGTGCGCCGCCGCTGGAACCACACGCACCACCACCGCAAGTTCTGCTTCTACGGCGCGACCGCGACCCACGGATTCCCGATCTCGATCCGCCAGAGCTGGAAGCGCCTGCGCCACAGGAACGACTGCGTCGGGCGCGAGCTCGTCAACATCCAGGAGGGCTGAGGCCCGACCATGCGACGCACCCGGCTGCCGATGACAATCACCATCGCGGCGGCGGCCATCGCCGTCACCGTGGGCATGTCGGCGTGCGGGTCCGGCGGCAGCAGCACGACCTCAACGACGACCACCAACGCCGGCGCGCCTCCCGGCGGTGGCGGCTCCAACAATGCAGGCAGCGGCGGCCCGGGGGCGCCGCCCAAGACGAGGACCAAGCATCCCGGCCCGCGCCACACCCACCAGGGCCCTCCCGGCGCGAGGATGCAGCACACCTACGCCGCGCGGATCGTCAGCCACCGGCAGAGCGGAGGCGGGCCGATCCAGCCGGCGGAGCTCTGGCCGGTCACCAACGGCTGGCGGGTCTCCGACCACAAGTCCTTCACGGCGGTCTACGCGGGAGCCAACCCGGAACACCACGACACCGGCCGCCTGGTCGTCTTCCGCCAGGACTTCGTCCACGTCAAGCAGACCGCCGATGACGTCGACGTCCACGGCAGCGGCCCGGTGACGATCACCGGCGCGCCGACCGGGCGCGACGCCGGGACCTTGGCGCAGAAGACCGGCGAGATCCAGTTCAGGGGCGCCAACGGAGTCACGGGAACGCTCCACCTCTCGACCGACACGGTCAGCGTCGGCTCGGGCTAGCGCCGACCCTCGCCGCCGATCGGCCGGTCAAGCTCACGTCTGCCACATGAGCACCGGGCGCACATGGTGGGTGCTGATCGGCTCTTGCCTGGGGTTGTTCGTGCTGATGCTCGATTCCACCGAGGTGGTCCTCGCGCTACCGGTCATCGACAGGGATCTCGGGCTCTCCGAGGCAGGCCTGCAGTGGGTGCAGAACGCATACCTGCTGGTGCTGGCGGCGACGGTGATCGCCTGCGGGCGGCTCGGCGACATCCTCGGCCGGCGGAGGGTCTTCATCGGGGGCGTCCTCGTTTTCGCCGTGGGGGCGCTGGTCGCGGCGCTTTCGACCGGAGAGGAGATGCTCATCGCGGCACGCTTGATCCAGGGCCTCGGCGGCTCGGCGATGTTCGCGCTCAGCCTGGCGCTCGCCTCGAACGCCTTCCCACCGGAGCGCCAGGCGACGGCGGTCGGGATCTGGGCGGCGCTGTCCTCGATCGCTCTCGGCATCGGGCCGCTGCTCGGCGGAATCCTGGTCGACTCGATCGGCTGGCGGTGGATCTTCTGGACCTACCTGCCGTTCTGCGCGGCGGCGATCGTGATTCTGCGCATCTTCGCCGCCGAGACCCGTGACGAGGAATCCAGCCAGCGGATCGACGGGCAGGGTCTCGTCACCGTCACGGCGGGGCTCGCCCTGGTCGTCCTTGCCCTGGTCGAGTCCGAGGCCTGGGGCGCAGTGGCGCTGCTCCCGTTCGCCGGCGGCCTGGCGCTCCTGGCCGCCTTCTGGGTGGTCGAGCACCGGGTCGAGGAGCCGCTGGTGGACTTCTCGCTGTTCGACAACCGCGTCTTCCTCGGCGCCTCGGTGGCGGCGCTCGCGCTGGTCGGCTCCTACTGGACGATCATGTTCTACGAGCCGCAGTTCCTCCAGGGCTCGCTCGGCTACTCGGTGATCGCGGCGGGCGCCCTGATCATGCCGATCACGCTGCCGATGGTCTTCATCTCGCCGTTCACCGGACGGCTGATGGAGCGCGTGGGAGCCAGGCTGCTTCTGGTCAGCGGGTTGCTCGCCTGCGCGGCGGCGACGGCGGCCATCGCGCTGCTCGGCCGCAACCACGGCTACGGCGCCGTGTTCGTCCCATTCCTCGTCTACGGCATCTCCCTGGCGCTGCTCTACGCGCCGGTGTCGAGCGCGGCGATGGCGGCACTTCCACGAGCCAAGGCGGGGGTGGCCGCCGGCGTCCTCGGGATGGTGCGCCTGATGTCAGGGGCGCTCGTCCTCGCCGCAAGCGGCGCGATCTTCCAGAACCTGAACGACGGGCCGACCGCCAGCGCCGGCGCGATCTCTGCAGCCCTCATCGTCCCCCTGGTCGGGCTGGTCCTCGGCGCGGTGATCACCCTCCGTTTCCTGCCGGCGAGCGCCAAGCACGAGCACCCACCGCGGATCGAGCACCACCGCTTCCACTTCTGAGGGAGAAAGCGAACGACGGAGCTCGAGCCCGCGACCTCGGCCAGCCGTGACGCACTGGTGATGCCGTGGTGACGGGCTCCTGGTAGGACGGCCGCATGGGCGAAGCCGGCCGAGGAGGATCGGCGGAGGTCGCGTCGAGGCGGCGCCTGCGATTCGCGCTCGGGGCGGCTTCCGCGATCGCGGTTCTGGCCGCATGGGCGGCGCCCGCCAGCGGGCAGCGCCACGCGGCGCACCCGGCGCGGAGCTACGGGCCGGCCGCTCCGGCCGCGGTGCGGGGCAGCGCGTTCGGCCACGGCGCCGTGAACGCGCGGTTGCCGAGCTTTGCGGCGGCCGCCCGGGCCTCGCGCCATGAGCCCGGCACGAGCCTGCCCACCCCAATGCGCCTGACCCACCGCGGCCAGCGGGACAAGGTTCGCGCGGAGAAGGGGCTGAACCGGTCCAGGAAGCGCGCCGTGGAGCCGCCCAACCCGGTCGAGAGCGCCCCCGCCGATTCGAGTTCGAGCTTCCCGGGGATCGGGTTCAACCAGTCCTTCTTCATCCCTCCGGACGTCGAGATCGCCGCCGGCCCACATCACATCGTCGAAGCCGTGAACGGCCGCATCACGGTCTTCAACAAGGGCGGCACCCAGGCGCAGACGGCGACGCCGACGGCGTTCTTCGACTCCCTGGGGGTGGTCGCCGACGACAACATCTTCGACCCGCAGGTCGAATACAACGAGTACGTCAACAGGTTCTTCGTCCTGTACTCGACCCGAAACGACGCGGCATCGCGCTCGTTTCAGCTGATCGCCGTCTCGAACACGGACGACCCGACGCAGGGCTGGCACCTCTATGCGCTCGACGCGGGGCTCAACGGAGGCACGAACACCAACAACTGGTGCGACTATCCCCACCTCGGCTACTCGGTGCAGGGGACAATCATCACCTGCAACCAGTTCAGCCACTCGGCCCCTTCAACCTTCCAGTACGCCAAGATCCGCGTCCTCGACACGTCGCAGCTCACGAGCGGGAGCTGCTGTTCCTGGTGGGACTTCTGGGACCTCCGTGAAGGCCCCGGCGGCACCTCGAAGGTCTTCACGATCCAGCCCGCGGCGATGCACTTTGCGATTGGCTCGGACGGCGCTTTTCTCGCCGCGGCACAGGGCGGCGGCGGCAGCGGCAACAACCTGCACGTCTACCGGGTCCCCAACGTGCCCGAGTGCTGCGACGGCGACGCCGTGGGCCCCGGCCTCGACGAGGCCCAGCGCAGCGTCGGCACCTACAGCTCGCCGCCCGACGCCGAGCAGCCCGGCGGTGCGCACGCGATCGACACGGGCGACGCCCGCCTGGCGTACGCGGTCTTCCACTACCCGCGCCTGTTCGTCGGACAGACCGTGGGGTCCGGCTCGGACTCGACCGTCTCATTCACCGAGTTCGCGATCAACCAGTACCCCAACAACCTGAATGTCGCGAACGACTGGCGGATAACGCCGGGCGGAATGAACCGGTACTACCCCGGGGCCGATTCGCGACCGGGGGCGGAAAAGAGCGAGGTGTACTCGGCCTCGAATGCCTCCACCAACGCCGGCTCGCGATGGATCGAGATCCCCGCTGCCGTCACGTGCACGACCTGCTTCAACGGCGAGTTCGTGCAGCGGAACGGTGCCGCCACCTATGTGCAGCTGGACACGATCAACCGAAACCGCTGGGGCGACTACATGGACGCCAGCCGCGACCCGAACGGGGCCGGAATCTGGATCGGCGGCGAGTTCGTGAGCTCCCAGAACACCTGGGGAACGGAGCTGGGCCTGACCTATCAGGCGATCGACTCGATCGCCCCCTCCACCACGGCGAGCCTCTCGCCGACTCCCAACGCGAACGGCTGGATCAATTCAAACGGCACCGTGTCGCTCAGCGCCACCGACGCCGGGCCGCCGGGGAACGTGAGCGGGGTCCGGACGATCACGTACTCGGCGTCCGGCGCGAACCCGATCGCAACGACGACGGTGAACGGCAACTCGGCGAGCATCCCGATCACCGCGGACGGGGTCACGACGGTCTCCTACCACGCGACCGACAACTGGGGGAACACCGAGTCGACCGGCTCCCTGACCGTGCGAAAGGACGCGACCGCGCCGACGATCGCGCCCGGGCCGACGCAGACCTTCGAGGCGAACACCAAGGCGACCAAGAAGAAGAAGATCCCGGTGCGCATCGACTGGGCGGCGACGGACGCGGACTCCGGCGTCTGCTCGTACGGGCCGCTCTCGCGGCGAGACACCCCGGCGGGACCGTTCGCCGTCCAGCCGGGGCTACCGGAGACGCCGCTCATGACCACGGCCAACCAGAAGCTCAAGCCCGGATTCCACCGGTACCGGATCGAGGCGACCGACTGCGCGGGAAACACCGCGGCTCAGAACGGGCCGCCGCAGCGGCTGCACGTCAAGCAGGAGAAGGCCAAGAAGATCAAGTTCTCCAACGGCTGGAAGCAGCTGGAGGATCGGGCGGCGATCAAACGTGGGCTCAAGCGCACGCGGGAGAAGAAGCGCCGGGCCAAGTTCGAGTTCGACGGGACCAGCGTCGCGTGGGGAGCCAAGCTCACCTCCCACAGCGGCAAGGCGAAATACAAGTTCGACGGAGCGCGTGAGACCGTCAACCTGCGGAGCAAGCACACTCGCAACCGCCGGCTCGTCGCCGTGTCCAACTCGACCACCGGATCGCACAAGGTCGTGATCAAGAACAAGGCCACGCACGGGCACCCGAAGATCACGCTGGACTTCATCGCCTGGCTCGACTGAGCCGGCCTTCGACGTCCGCCCGGCTCAGCTCACGAGTCCGGCCAAGAGCCTCCGGGTTTCGCTTGACGGCTCGAGGCCCAGCTGGTCGCGCAAGAGATCGCGAAGCAGGCCGTACTGATGCACGGCCTGCGCCCTGTTTCCCTCCGCGAGATGCAGCTTGATCAGGGCTCGGTGGGTGCTCTCTCGAAGCGGCTCGCCGGTCAGCGCCGCCAGACCGACCTCCACCGCCTGGCCGTAGCGACCGCTGGCGGTGAGGCGCTCGCACAGCGACTCGAGCGCGTGGATCCGGAGCTCGCGAAACCGCTCGCGCTCCAGAACCACCCAGTCCTCGTACCAGTCCGGGAGCAGGTCGCCCGAGAGCAGTCCCCCCTCGATGCTGACGCGCTCCAGGTCGCTCGCCGGATCGAGGAGCCGGCGGGCCGCGGCGACGGCCTCGCGATGGTCAACGGCCACATTCGGGGAGAGCCACATCCGGCGGTTCTGCGTCTCGACCAGCGTGTAGTCGAGCCGCCTAAGCCTCCACAGGGCGGAGCGCAGGCTGCCGGCCGCGCGGGCGTCGGTCGAGTCGAGCCACAACGTCGTGGCCACCTGACTTCGAAGCGAGGGCCGGTCCTGCAACGCGAGGAAGCCGACCAGCCGCTCCGCGGGCCGCGGCAACTCGACCAGCTCGCCGCCGTGAATCAGCCGAAAGCCGTCCAGTAGCTCGAGCCGCGCGTGCGAGCCCTCCGTGCGCTCCATGACTTCCCCCTCCGTGACGTTGCGGGTCGAGCCTACCGGCGAACGCCGTGCCGTTTCAAGTGTTCGCCCGCGCGTGGACGGACATTGGAGGAGAAGAGCGGACGACGGGTCTCGAACCCGCGACCTCGAGCTTGGGAAGCTCGCGCTCTACCAGCTGAGCTACGTCCGCGCAGCACGTATCTTAGGTAGCGCCATGAGCTGATCGATCTACGACTGAGCAGCTCGGCGGGCAGCGGTCAGCTTTGGGACTGGGGCGAAGTCACCGACGCCTCGAAATTCTCGACGAGCTCCAGGAGCGCCTCACACTCCCAGGCCCGGCCCCATTTCCGTTCATTGAGCCGCTTGATGATCCCGGCGGATTCGAGCTGGTTGAGGGCGTTCTGCACGGCTACATGGGACTTGCCGGTCAAGTGTCGCCCGGCCGCTACATCGATGACCGGCTGTTCAGGGAGAGAACTGACCAGCTGCCGAACGGCGGCGTCACGCCGGGGGTTGCCCAGGCGCGTTAGCCACTCCTCCTGAAGATCCTCAATCTCGGTTGCAAGGCGCTCCGCTTCCTGAGCGGCCCGGTCGGTCGCCGTTCCGAATAGTTCGCACCAGCTGCTGGCATCGCCTGAGCTGTACGCCCCGAATCCGGCTGTGTAGCTCTTCTGCTCGGCAGCAAGGACCATGCTGATCGGCGGGATATATCTGCCGACCGCACCCCCTCGCCTCAGGATCGTGTGGATCAGCGCGCGGCCCACGCGGCCGTTGCCGTCCATGAATGGATGGATGTTCTCGAACTGGGCGTGAGCAATCGCCGCCTGGGCGACTGGATCCAAATCGTTCCGCTCGACAAATCGGCAGAAATCGTCGAGAAGGGCTGGGACAAGCTTCGGCGGGGGTGGCACGAAAGTCGCGCCTAGGGGGTTGTAGTCGTTGCCCCCGATCCAGTTCTGCTTGTCTCGAATAATCCCAGCGATGTGCCGATCCGCGGTGAAACGCAAGAGCGTCGTGTGTAGGTCCTGGATGTGGCTGACCTTGAATGGCCCACCGGCGTCCCCCTGGTCGATGGCCTGTTTCATGGCCTCGACATTGCCCAACACCTCGGCCGCCTTGTCATCCCCGCGGGAAGATCCCGAGCCTCTGTAGGCGGCTCGAGCTAGACGCTTGTGGGAGATAGCCAGACCTTCAATCCGAGATGAAGCCGCGCTTTCAGACCGGAGCAGATTGCTGGCCAGCGCATTCAGTGATGCAAGGCGCGGCTGCGACGCGTTGAGGTGGGTAAGCGCTCGTGTGGCCGCGGTGACCGCAGCGACGGCGTCCTGCCCGAAGTCAAAGTCGCGCTCCGAAATCGCAGCGGGGATGAAGACCTCGTAGAGTCCACCTGCCCGTTGCTTGCGCCCGCCCGGCGTTCCTGGACGAGGCTCCCACAGCCGCTCTTCGCGGCGGCCCAATGGGTTTGGGTGTGTGGCAACAGGCATGGCGTTCCTTTCAGACCTCGCCCTGCTTTGAAAGGATAGCTCCTTATCCTTTCGGAGGCTAAGACTCTCCGAAACCTTCTTCGCTCCGCCTCTGGGCCATCTCCCTGCCTTATCGGAGAACCGCCCGAGAAGACCAGGCTGGCCTTCGCTTAGGACTGAGCTACGTCCGCAACGGAGGACAATTCTAGGCGCCCGCGCCGCCTCTTTACCCTTCCTGTCGTGAGCGCGCGAACGTTCGTGGTCGTGATGGCGACTCTGGCCGTCGTCGGCCTGCTGACCTACGGCCTGGTGAAGAAGGGGAGCTCCTCGCTTGCGCTCGGCCAGACGGTGCCGGGCGCGACGACCTCCCTGCCCGAGCTGGACGGCAAGGGGACCGGCTCGGTGGCCGACTACCAAGGCCGCTGGGTGCTGGTGAACGTGTGGGCATCGTGGTGCCCGCCCTGCCAGAGCGAGTCCCCTGACCTCGAGCGCTACTACGACGCGAATCGAGGCGAGGACTTCACCATCCTCGGGGTCGACACCAACGACCTCTCCACCGACGGCCTCAAGTTCGTGAAGAGCCACCACATCAGCTACCCCCAGCTCCACGACGGCAACGGCGACTTCGCCACCGGCGACCTGAAGACGACCGGCGTCCCAGAATCGTTCCTCGTCAGCCCCAGCGGCAAGCTGGTCCTCCACAGCCTCGGCCCGGTCTCCGAGCGCTACCTGAACGCGAACGTGACGCCCTTCATCTCCGGCAAGGCGAAGCAGTGAGGCCAGGAGGGCGCTTGGGTTTGGCGGCGCTCGCAATCGCCGCGGCGCTCCTCCTCCCCGCGACCGCGCTCGCCTCCGGCAACACCCCGCCGCAGCCGGCGGCGAACCTTCCGGACATCGAGAGCAAGGTGATGTGCCCGGTCTGCGGGACCGCGCTGAATCTGTCGTTCTCCCCGCAGGCCGACCGCGAGCGGGCCTTCATCCGCCACGAGATCGATCAGGGCAAGACCGAGCAGCAGATCCTCGACGACCTGGTCGCCCAATACGGCACCGCGGTCCTGGCCGAGCCCCCGAAGTCGGGCTTCGACCTCACCGCATGGCTGGTCCCCGGGCTGGCGATCATCCTCGCCGCGATCGCGATCGCCCTCGGCCTGCGCCGCTGGCGCCGCGCCGGGCGGAGGCGCGAGGAGACCGGCACGGCCGACGGCCAGCCGCTCGACTCCGACGAGCGCGAGCGCCTGGACTCGGACCTGGCGCGCTACGACCTGTAGGCGCTAGCCGAAAAAGCGCGCGACGGCGAACTGGCTACCAGCCCAGCCTGCGGCCACTGGCCGGTCCCTGGAATCGATTGCCAGCCCGTTGGCGCCACCGATGCCGAAGTCGTCATAGACCTTGCCGCGGTGGCCAAAGGACTTGTCGAGGTGGCCCTCGACTGGTAACGGACGAGGGAGAACGACGGGGTGCCCGAAACCACGATCCGATTCCGGGAGTCGATTGCCAGCGCGTTCGCGTTCACGTTTCGCGAGTGGTGTTGGGTGCCGACGGTGGACACCTGCCCACCGCGTCCGAACGAGGAGTCGATGCCCCCATGCTTGCCGAATCTGGCGAGCGCCCACCGCCAGAATTCCTGCCTGTCCTCCCCAGCTGCCACGACCTTGTCCTTCGCGTCGACGGCGAGGGTGTTGATCTCACCGAGGTGGCTGAGATGCTTGAGAACCGTGCCATCGAGCCCAAAGCTCCGGACCGGGGCGCCATTCGGCTTGTAACGGGCAAGCGCGGTCTTATCGGGCGTGCCGCCGCCGAGCACGATTCTCCCCCGCGAGTCGATCGCCAGCGCGGTCGCCCGGGCAGAAACGGGGTTGCCGGCCCTTCCCGCGAATTGAGTCGTCACGAGCCCGCCCTTTCCGAAGGAGGGGTCGAGCTTCCCGTGGCGGTCCAGACGGGCGAGGGCGAATCTGCACCCGGACCGTCCGCACGCGCTACCGGTGATGAGCACTCGTCCCTTTGAGGCGAACGCCACCCCGGTGGCAAGAGCGGTCGAGCTGCCCGGAAAGCCCAGCGTGACGGTGCCCGCATCCCCGAACGAGCGATTAGGGTGCCCATCGGATTCGTATCTGGCCACGGCGAATTCGCAGCTGCTGCCTTGACATGCCGACCCCGCGACAGCGATCGAATGCTTGGGTCCGATGGCAACGTCAGTACCAAAGGCACGGGCGTCATCGAATCGGGTCGCGAGCTTCCCATGGCCTGCGAGCGAGTGATCGAGGCGTCCGCTCGGCTCGTATCGGGCCAGGGCGAACCGCCGTCCGCTGTTCCCCGCAACGACGATGCGGCCCTTGTTGTCAATGGCAACCGCGTTCGCGACGCTGTACAGGGGAAACACGGTCTGCCATGAGCGATCGACATCCCCCGGCTGCGGCTTGGCCAGGGCCGATGAAGTGAAGGCGAAGAGCCCCGCCAACGCCGCCGCGGCGAGCATCCATCCGCCGCGCGCCGTCGTCCCGCCCCGGACTCTTTGCCATACCGCCACTTGCTGCGGGAAACCGCGGCTGGAGTCCGAGTTGCGGTGTCGGCAGGCGCCCAATGGCTCTCAGTGCATCGACGGCGTGAAGCAGACGCCCACGATCGCGCCCTCGTCCGACTGTAGCCGCGCCACGGTCTGGCCCCACGGCTCCTCGCGCGCCCGGTGGAGCAGCGCGTGGCCCGCCGCCTCGAGCTCGTCGCAAGCGGCCTCCACCGACTCGACATCCGCGAGCTCGAACTCGACGCTCACCTGCGGCACCGGCCGGTCGGCCGGCCACTCGCTCGTCCCGAAGCAGGCCTCGGCTGCCTGCGAGAGCGGCCACACCGCGAAGTGCTTGGCGCCCTCGAGCTTGTCGGTCCAGACGTAGTCGCCGCCGCTTTGGCTTTCGAGCGACAGCCCCAACGCGTCCACGTACAGGCGCCGGCTGGCCGGCGGATCCGGGGCGATCACGGCAATGGTTGCGATGAACTCGACATTCACGTCGGTCTCCTCTCGTCGGTCCCGCGAGCATGAAAGCACCGGTCGTCGGGCAGCGGCGACGTGAGTGGTATCGCGAGCGCTCGGCAGGCTTGGCTGACGCCGCGGAAGCGAAGGCAAAGAGCCCCCCAGCGCCACGAGCATCCAGCTCGCAGGCGCCGTAGTCCCGCCGGGGGCCCTTTGCCTGCTTTGCGTGTCCGCCGCCTACCCCGTCAAAACCTCCGCGGAGGCGCAAGTTGCGGCGCTCGCCGATCGATATCGGTCAGTCGCCGCGGCGACCCTGTCGGATCACCGCAATTCACGTCCGCGGGGTGGACGCAGATGCAGTGAACCGGGGAACACACTCCCGGGTCACGAGTCGCTGTGATGCGGGACCGGGTGGCTCAGCCCACTGCAACAGCGGCGATGGTCGGGGAGTCAATGCGCACATTTCCGAGCAGCCGTAGGCAAGAAAGCGCGACGATGGTGCTCGTCCTGTGGGAAGCCGGTCGCGTGAAACAAACGTTCGCGCGAAGCCATTGGTAGCCGTGAGGGAGGTGTTATCATTCACGGCTTCGCCCGGGTCAACGGCAAATGGCTGGGCATGCCCGTCGATACTCACCTGGCACGATGCCTGCCCGGCGCGGCCACCCAGGCTCTCCTGATTTCCCGTTGCAACGACGAGAACCCGCGATGATCTGGTGAGCTAGAGCATCACCGTCACACAGCTCCTAGGTGTCACGAGCAACGCGCAACCTCCGTTCTCGTTCCCAATGACCTGGGCAAAAGAGGAACTGTTCAGGCGCTGCTCATCAATTTGTTTGCCACCAAGGCTGTTGCGTTCAACGTCGACGCCGCGAACCGCTTTGTGGTTCTTCAGATCGACCGATCGAATCGACCCATTTACGATGTCGTGCGAGTTAATCCTCTCGACGGCATAGGCGGCGCCTCCACCCACCGCTAGCAGGAGCGCCAGCGTCGCCGTGACGTTGGCGTACGTGAGATGTCGTCTGATCTTCACGTCTCCCCCCTCAAGGTCGACTCAGTGAGCCTTGACGACAAGCTTGCGGACCCGCGAGCTTACCGGCGCCTTGTACGGCCAGTCGCGCTCACGGATGACTTTGACGCGGAACCTGTAGCGGACGTCGGATGTGTAGAAGCGAGCGAAGCGATACCTGAGTCGATACTTGCCATTCGACCGCGTATAGAAGGGATGGCGAACCGTGTGCCAGCTCTTGCCGTCCTTGACCTCGAGCTCGACCAGCTTGCCGCCGGGCGGGATCCGGGCCGCGAGGTGGCCGATCCGACCCTTGAATGCGACCCGGTGTCCCTCGCGGACATGGTGGTTCGAGATGTGGAGATTGGCCTTCGTCTTCACCCGAAGGGCGCCTGCAGTCGTGGCTTCCGGCAGATAGCGGCGAGTCCCCGCGTAGCTCGCGCTCACGCTCCGGGACGGACCGCCCGGCAGGCGTTCCTTCCAGTGGCCGTGGGCGTCGGTGTGGACCGTCCGCACCCGAGTATCGATGAGTGCGCCCTCGCCGAAGTGCTCGGTGACCGTTACGTCCTGATCCGCCAACGGCTCGCCGGCTGCGTCGCGCAGGACACCCGAGACCCTCGACGGACGGCCATAGCCAACGGTCAGCCGGTGGGCTCCGCCGCGCAGATTCGCCTGCAGCTGCACACCCGACTTCAACGGGAAGGTCAAGACCATCGGCTGGCCGTTCGAGCGTTGAGTGGTGGCGGTGCTATTGCCCGCCTCGTCAGTCGCGCGTGCAATGAACTCGTACCGGCCGGGCGGATCTAGAGTGGAGTTGACACGCGCCCGAAGCTGACCCAGGCGGTACTGAGTCGGGAGCCGCCGCCAGGTACCGCCGGCGACGGCCCGATAGTAGATGCGCCCTCGGCTACGCCTGACGTCGCGTCGACGATCGACGCACGAATCAGTTCAGGGTCGTTTCGGTTCTGAACGTCGTGAAAGCGAGCGTCGGTGGCGTATTGTCCACGTACACAGCACTCGCTCGGCACGTCTGGTTGCCGGCAAATCCAGGAAGCAGGCTGAAAAACGGTTACGGCCATCGTGAAACGGCGTCCGCCGTAACGACCGGAGCGTCCAAGCCCAATCCAGGCCGCGCATGGAGCAGCGAAGGCCTGCGCGGCAGACATGCCCTGAATATCACGACAGGCGCCCAGCCCTCGACGCAACTGTCCCGGAATTTGACTTCCGGCATGATCCGTCGAGACGCCAGAACCGGAGTCGATCCGTGGACCGACACCGTTTGCGCGCCTCTAGCCCAGCCGGGCTCAAGCAGAGTCCCTCCGACTTCTCGAGCCGCGGGTCCGCGTAGTCCGCGACCTCGAAGTGGACGTGCCGCAGCCAGGTCTTCGCGACGTCCGAGCGCTTGCAGCCGTCTCGGTGCTGGCAGCGGAGGTGGGCGACGAACTGCTCGGCTCGCGGGCCTGAGGAGTGCCACGAGTAGTGGCGGAAGCCGGTTGCATTCTTGGTGCCGGTCGCGACGCGGGCCAGCTCGTGGCCCTTGCCGTCAGCCATCAACAGCCGGGGTACGTGTCCGCGGTCTCGGCGGAGCCTGGCGTCGACCGACGCGCCGACGATTCGCAGGCTTGGGGATTGCGTGGACCAGCGGACTCGTCCGGACCGTCCGTGCTGGGCGAACCGGGTATTGCTGATCTTGATCGCGTGGTCTTCCTCGGGGTTACCGCATCCCTGCTTGACCGCGTATGAGGGTGCGTCTTTCAGGGCCGCGCCTGGGACCCCGCGGTTCAGGGGATCGCACTGGACGATCTCATAGGTCCGTCCCGCCCCTGACGCCACAGTCGGCACTATCAGCGCCGCTATGACCGCCGCCCCGCCCACGGCGCCGCGCCAGCTCGCGAGGACGCGGGTCACGGTCCGAACTCCTTGGTAGCCGCCGAGCCACCGCCACCCCCACTGGAAGACGACGAGCTTCCGCCGCCTGAGCTCGGTGCCGACGAGGCCACGTCGAATTCCTGAGCGCCCGGGGGCGCAGTCGGGGCGATCGGCGTCGTGGTTGTGTCCGCAGGTGGCGCGGTCGTGGTTGTCGGTGGCGGGGGTGCCGTCGTCGTAGTCGTCGTTGGATCTGGAGCCGGCGGGGTTTCGGGCGGAGTGGTTGCGTCAGGGGGAGGTCCGAGACGCGCCACATACACCTTCGTGGCATGGCCGATTGGCTTGACCGCTGCCGGTGCATGGTCCGGCTTCGAGTCGCCCCCAGGGAGACCCGGAAGCGCCGCCGGCACGACACCGGTTGCGAGGCACGCGGAGGCGGCGATCCCGCCGCCCACGCAGAGGCTTGCCAGCTTGCCGGCGGTTCCAGCCCCCGCGATCTTGGCCAGGACGCCCGTGCCGGCCGCGCCCGCCCCGCGCGCGCCGCCCGAGAGGCTGATCGTCTGGGTCGAGCTCTCCTGCGCGGTGTCACTCGATGCTCGCGACAACACGCCCGCTCCCGACTCCTTCACCCGATGGGCGACTTCGACTGCACGATCCACGAGGGAGAAGTGCCCGTCGCCGATGCCCTGTGCCGCGGCAGGAATCGCCGCTGCGCTTCCGATGTCGTGGAGGTGCCCGCTCAGGCGACCGACGAAGTCCGTGCAGTGGCGGCAGTGGGAGAGGTGCTGCTGCGCCTGGAGTCGTTGCTCATCGTCGGCGATGCCCGCGGCGTACGCCTTGAGCAGCGGCTCCCGGTCCGAGCACCAATCGCCACTCTGGACCTGCCGAAGCTTCGCCGCGAGCTCATCGACGCCGCGCGTTATCTCCTTACGGTAGGCGCGTGGGGACAGCCCCTTCACCAGTCCACAGACCTGCCGCGGCTCCAACCCCCAGCCGTACCGCAGGAGCATCACGGCGCGCCGCCGCGGCGGCAGGCTGGAGAGAACGTCCCGGGCGATCTGCGAGTCCTCCCGCTTCGCCGCGGTCTCGTCCGGCGTGAGCCCGCCATCGGGCACCGCGTGGACGCCGTCGAGCGGGGACACCGGCCGGCGCTTTCGACGCCGCAGCTCCTTGCTCGCGTGATGTGCCACTGCGGTGAGGACGTACTTGCGGATCTCCTCGTCGTCCAGATCCCGGTGGCGCCGCGCCAGCGCGCGCAGCGTCCCGACCCAGGCGTTGGAGTAGACGTCCTCGACCTCGTCGTCCGTGAACGCGCCGCGGAATGCCCGCCGCACCATCGCCCGAGCCGGGCGGCGGAGCTCCTCATACAGACGCGCCGATCGCTCCCGCCAGGCCGACGATTCCTCCGAGGGGACAGCGACGGAGCGGGCGGGGGTAACCGTGGTCATACGAGACTTCCAACGGTCAGAACCCCACCGAGTCGGCTCGCGCCCCCGGTCACCACATCTCCCCCTCTAAATCACACGGATCGAGCCGTCTGGATCCAAGCACGCACCGCGAAACGGCGCGCCGGTTGAAATCTGCAAATAGCGAGAACCGGGCATGACGAAGCCGCTTCCGGCCCCCTGCTTACCGCCGAGATGAAGGGGTACTCCTAGGACCAACTAGGGACCAGCCCCTAGACCACGCGTTGGCCAGGGAAAGGCCGCTTTGAAGGGACTCAGCGAAACGGTCGATGGGTCCCGTACCTGGTGAATACCGGGAGGGACTCATCGTGAACTCACCTGATTCGGGCCCGGAGCAGGGCGCGGATCGGCTCTACCGTGCCCTGGTCGAGACCTCGACCGACGTGATCGCGCTGGTCGGGATCGACGGGCGCATCCGGTTCATCAACCACGCCTGCCGCGACGTGCTCGGGTTCGAGCCCGACGAGATGATCGGGGGCCACGTCCGCGACTTCAATGCGAACCGGGAGCTCCCCGGGGCGGATCTGGCGTTCGAGCGGATCATCGCGGGCGAATCGCGCTCCCGCCGCCGCATGACCGCGCGCCGCAAGGACGGCGCCGAGGTGAAGCTGATGTTCAACGCCTCCCCGCTCCGCGCCGACGACGGCCGGGTGATCGGCGTCGTCGTGATCGCCACCGACATCACCGACCTGATCGAGGTCCAGGAGCGCCTGGAGGAGGCCGAGAGCCGCTACCGCAGCCTGGTGGAGCAGCTCCCGGCAGTCAGCTACATCGCAGAGCCCGGCCCGGAGGGCCGGTGGCACTACGTGTCGCCGCAGCTCGAGCGGATGCTGGGCTTCACCCAGGAGGAGTGGACCTCCGACCCCACGCTGTGGGCGCGGCGGATTCATCCCGAGGACCGCGACCGGGTGCTCGAGGAGGAGGAGCGCGAGTCGATCGTCGGGGTGCCGCTCGCCTCCGAGTACCGGATGATCACCAAGGACGGGCGGATCATCTGGATCCGCGACGAGGGCGTGCTGCACGCGGAGCCCGGGGAGCGCGCGTACTACGAGGGGATGCTGACCAACGTCACCGACCGCAAGTCGTTCGAGAGCCGGCTCCAGTTCCTCGCCGACCACGATCCGCTCACCGGGCTCTTCAACCGGCGCCGCTTCATCGACGAGCTCGACCTGGAGCTCAAGCTGATGCGCCGCGACGGCCACGCCAGCTCGCTGCTGATGCTCGACGTGGACGGGCTGAAGCGCGTGAACGACGCCATGGGCCACCAGGCCGGCGACGCGCTGGTGCGCCAGACGGCGGACCTCCTGCGCGATCGCCTGCGGGAGACCGACTCCGTCGGCCGGCTCGGCGGCGACGAGTTCGCGGTGCTGTTGCGCGGCTCGCGCATCAACGAGGCCGCCACGGTGGCCCAGGACCTCCTGGAGCGCTTCCGGATTCGCGAGCAGGTCGCTTCGGCCGAGCCGATCCGTCCCACGATCAGCATCGGCCTCACGAGCCTGCGACGCAACTTCACCGGCGCCGACGAGGCCGCCGGGGCCGCCGACCGGGCGATGTACGAGGCCAAGCGCACGGGCGGCGACCGGGTGGCGATGTACTCACGGCGCCTGCCGCGGCGCACCGAGGGGCGCAGCGCCTGGGCCGACCAGATCCGACAGGCGATCGAGGAGGACCGAATCGTGCTCTACCGCCAGCCGATCATCCATCTCGCCAGCAGGGAGGTCCACCGCCACGAGGTGTTGATCCGCATGCAGAGCGTCGAGGGGGACGTCCTGCCACCCGACGCATTCCTGCCGGACGCCGAGCGCTTCGACCTCGTGCAGGCGCTCGACCGGCACGCGGCGCACCAGGCGGTCGGGCTGATCGCGTCGGGATCGAACGGCGAGCCGCTGCGCCTGGAGGTGAACGTCGCCGCCAAGACGATCGACGACCCCGCGTTCGTCGACGCGCTCGCCGAGGAGCTGCGTGAGACGGGCGCCGACCCCGCGAGCCTGATCCTCGAGACGAGCGAGCAGGTGGCCGTCGCGGACCTCAAGCGGACGCGCGTGTTCGCGGAGCGGGTGCGCGAGCTGGGCTGCGGCTTTGCGCTCGACAGCTTCGGCTCGGGCTTCGGCTCCTTCTTCTACCTGAAGCACCTCCCCGTCGACCACATCAAGATCGACGGCGACCTGATCGGCGGCCTGGTATCGAGCCAGGTGGACCGCGAGATCGTCAGTTCGATCGTGGACGTCGCGAGGTCTCTGCACCGGGAGACCGTCGGCGAGCGCGTGAGCGACGAGCCGACGCTCTCGCTGATGGAGGAGCTGGGCGTCGACTACGCCCAGGGCTTCCACCTCGGGGCGCCGACCCCGGTCTCCTAGCGGCGAGCCTCAGGCGCCGCCGACCGCCATCTCGGCGATCAGGAGGGCCGGCGTGTTGACCGAGCCGCCGAACGGGACCCAGCGCGCCTCGCTGCCCGCGGCGGCGATCGCCTTCAGCATCGAGGTCAGATCGGAGGCAACGGTGAACTCGTCCGCCGGGGCGGCGAACGCACCGCCCTCGATCAGCCGGCCCGTGGCCCCGACCGAGAACGTGCCGGAGACCGGGTTCACCCCCGAGTGGAGGCCGGCGACGTCGGTGACGTAGACGCCGCCCTCGGCCTCGGCAAGCAACTCCGCGAACGACCTCTCCCCCGCCCCGACGACGAGGTTCGAGGTGGAGACGGAGGGCGGCGAGCGATAGCCCGAGCGCGATGCGTTGGCGGTCGTCCGGGTTCCATCTCCCTGGCGGCGGGCCGTGTAGGAGTCGTGCAGGTAGGCGACGAGCTTGCCGGACTCGATCAGCGAGGTCGATCCGCGCGGCGAGCCCTCGGCGTCGAGCGGCGAGGAGTTGAGCCCGGCGGGGTCGATGCCGTCGTCGGTGAGGGTGAGAGCGGCGGAGCCGACCTCCTCGCCGAGCATCTCGGCGAAGGGCGAGCGGCCGCGCTGCACTGCGTCGGCGCACAGCGTCCCGCCGATGAAGCCCACGAAGCTCGCCGCCACCATCGGGTCGAGCACGACGGGGCAGGTGCGCGAGGACGGCTTGGTGGCGCCCAGGAGCGACGCGGCGCGCGCGCCGCCCTCGCGGCCGATCTCCTCCGGGTCAAGCGCCTGCGGCGAGCGGCCCATCCCGAATCCGAGGCCGGTCTGCTTGTCGCCGTCGGCCTCGGCGATCGCCTGCAGGTACGCGTAGGCGCTGGTCGCCTCCCACGACCCCGAGACGCCGCTCGAGGACGCGAGCGCGACGCGCTCCTCCTCGTCGGCGTAGACGGTGGTCTCGATGCCGACGATGCGCTCGTCCGCGGCGCGAGCGGCACGCTCGACCGCCTGTGCGAGCTCGATCTTCTGCTCGGTCGTCCAGCTCGCGAGACTCGGGTCCACCAGGCCTTCGATCACCGGCGCCTCGCCGGCCGCGGCCTCGGGCGCCGCCGTAAAGTCGTCCGGATCGGCGATCCGCGCGGCCTCGACGGCGCCGGCGGCGATCCCGCGCAGGCCGTCGTCGCTCAGATCGGTGCCGTACGCATAGCCGGAGCGGTGGTCGATCCAGCAGCGAACCCCCAGCCCGCGCTGCCCCGCGTCGGTGAGGCTCTCCACCTCCCCGTCGAAGACGCGAATCTCACGACCGACGGAGTCCTGCACGTAGGCCTCCGCGTCGGTCGCACCGGCGGCCTGCGCCGCCTCGACGGCGCGCTGGGCGATCGTCGCGAGCTCCATCGCCCGCAATCTATTGGGTGCGCCCCGCCCGGCCGATCGCCGGCCCCTTCAAGGCACGCCTTGACGGCGGTGCGAACATGTGTTCGTGCGATGCGACTTCTGCGGCAGCCTTCGACCGCGCTGGTCATACCCGATCGAGGGCGGGACGCGGAGGGCATGCGACGAGTGCCGGAAGGCGATCGAGGCCGAAGACCGTGAGGCCCTTCTCAGCCGCTCCCTGCTGATCCCGCTACCGCGAACGGTTCCCGACCGCTACGCCCCAAGGTTCCGGGCCGCCGCCAAGCGCCTGCATCTGGAGTTCTGGGAGCTGCGGGAGGGCAGCGCGACGCCGCTATAGAGGTCGAGCGGCGCGGCGGACGATGCGCGATCCTACGATCGCCCAATGGCGCAGGAGGAACCGAAACCGGATTCGCGGCGCATCAGCCGGCGCAGGTTCGCCGCGCTCTCCGCGACCGGCGCGGCCGCGGCCGGCCTCGCGGGCGCCGGCCTCGCCGGCTCAGCGGAGGCCTCCGGGCGCCGGATCAAGGGGAGCGTCGACGTCGTGGTCGTCGGCGCCGGTCTCGCGGGTCTCTCCGCCGCCCGCCGGCTGCGGCGCAAGGGCCACACCGTGGTCGTGTTGGAGGCCCGCGATCGCGTCGGCGGGCGCACCTTCGACCGCCGGATCGCCCGCAACAAGATCGTGGAGCTCGGCGGCCAGTGGGCAGGCCCCGGCCAGGACAAGGTCCTCGCGCTCGCCAAGGAGATGGGGATCAAGACATTCGAGACCTACTCGCAGGGCAAGAACCTGATGTACCGGAACGGCAAGCTCACCCGCTGGAGTGGCAGCGTCCCGCCCGTAAACCCGGCCTCGCTCGTCGAGCTCGAGGTGATGATCACGCGGCTCAACTCGATGGCCGCCCAGGTGGGCGACGAGCCGTGGAAGGCGGCGAACGCCGAGCAGTGGGACTCGGAGACGATCGAGACCTGGACCGAGGCGAACTCGCACACGCCCGACGCGCGGTGGCTGATCCAAATCGTGGTCGAGGGCGTCTACGGGGCGGAGGCGCGCGACGTCTCGCTCCTCGACCTGCTGTCGGCGATCCACAGCGTCGGCGGCAACGTGTTCACGCTCGTCGGCGACGCGCAGACGATCCGGTTCGTCGGCGGGACGCAGCAGTTCTCCGAGCGGCTGGCGAAGAAGCTCGGAGATCGCGTCGTGCTGAAGGCCGGCGTGGAGTCGGTCCGCCGCAAGGACGGGAGGTTCCTGGTCACCACCAGGCGCGGGACGTGGCGGGGCAAGCGGGTGCTCGTCGCGGTTCCGCCCCCGCTGGTGGACCGGATCGACTTCCACCCGCCCCTCCTCCCCTCCCACGCGCAGCTCTCCCAGCGGCAGCCGATGGGCACGGCGATCAAGTGCAACGCGGTCTACGACGAGCCCTTCTGGCGCCGGCAGGGCCTGACCGGGTTCGCGATCAGCGACACGGCCCCGGTGAAGATCACGTACGACAACTCGCCGCCTGACGGCAAGCCCGGCGTCCTCGTCGGCTTCTTCGAGGGCGACGCCGGCAGCGACTTCTACGACAAGTCACGCCACGCGAGGCGACAAGCGGCGCTCGAGTGCTTCGCCCGCTACTTCGGTCCGCGGGCACGGCATCCTCGCCGCTACCTGGAGCTCGTGTGGGCCGCCGAGCCGTTCACCCGGGGTGCCTACGGCTCCTACAGCCCGCCGGGCGTGATCACCAGCATCGGCCACGTCGCGGGGCGGGCCGCGAACGGCGTCCACTTCGCGGCCTCCGAGCTCACGCCGAAGTGGGTCGGCTACATGGACGGCGCGATTCGCTCGGGCGAGCTGGCTGCGAACGAAATCGTTGGCGCGCTCGGCTGAGAGGAGTAGGCTCCCGGCCAACATGCGGCCGCGGAGTACGAACGTGCGGCGCGCAGGAGTCGGGGCCGGCGCGATGGGAGTGGTCGTCGCCATGCTCGTGGCGGGGTTCGCGGGCGGCGCGAGCGCCCGGGTGCTGAGGGTCGGGACCTACCACGGGGTGCGCGGGCAGTACCGCTCGATCCAGCAGGCGGTGAACGCCGCCCACAAGGGCGACTGGATCCTCGTGGGCCCCGGCGACTACCACGAGCGCAACGACCTCAAGCACCCGCCTAAGGCCGGCAGTGACATCCCGCCGTCCGCCGTCCTCGTGAAGACACCCAACCTTCATATCCGCGGGATGAGCCGCAACCGGACGATCGTCGACGGCACCAAGTCCAAGGCGAGCAAGCCGTGCAGCGACGCGAAGAAGTCCCAGGACTTCGGGGCGAAGCAGAACGGGTCGGCGATGGGCCGCAACGGAATCGTCGTGTGGAAGACCGACGGCGTCACGATCCAGAACCTGACCGCCTGCAACTTCCTGAGCGGCTCCGCCAGCAGCGGCAACGAGATCTGGTGGAACGGCGGCGACGGCAGCGGCCAGCTCGGGCTGGGCAAGTACCGGGGCACCTGGCTGAACGCCACCACGACCTTCTTCGACCCCAAGGACCCGGGCACCGCGGCGGCGTACGGGCTCTTCACCAGCAACTCGAACGGACCCGGGGTGCTGAAGAACACGTACGCGAGCAACTTCAACGACTCCAACTACTACATCGGGGCCTGCCGGAAGCTCTGCAACCAGGTCATGGACCACGACTGGTCGGAGTACAGCGCGCTCGGCTACTCGGGCACCAACGCGGGCGGGCGGCTGATCGTCAAGAACTCCGAGTTCGACCACAACAAGGACGGCTTCGACACCAACAGCCAGAACAACGACGACTGGCCCTCGCCGCAGAACGGCCATTGCGCCAAGAAGGGAAAGATCAGCCCGGTCACCCACACCGTGTCGTGCTGGGCGTTCATCCACAACTACGTGCACGACAACAACAACCCGAACGTGCCGGCGGCGGGCGCCGCGGCGCTGGGGCCGGTCGGCACCGGGATGACGATCACCGGCGGTCGCTACGACACGATCATGGACAACCGCATCGTCCACAACGGGGCTTGGGGCGTCCTGTTCATCCCGTACCCCGACAACGAGACGCCGCCGCCGGGCCAGCACTGCCAGGGCGGCTCGGCGACCCTGTTCCCCGGCTTCGACTGCACCTTTGACGACTGGGCCAACCAGCTCTTCACGAACAAGTTCTCCAAGAACGGGTTCTTCGGCAACCGGACCAACGGCGACTTCGGCGAGATCACCCTCTCGAACGGCAAGCCGATCAACTGCTACAAGGGAAACAAGGCTCCCGACGGCAGCTCGCCGCCGACGCTCCAGAAGACCAACTCCAAGTGCGGCCGGACCGGCACCGCCAACCAGAACCTGCCGCTGACGCAGGAGGTGCTGTGCGATACGCAGCTCCTCGGCACCGGGACCTGCCTGCCGACCGACAGCTATCCGCGCCAGACGAAGGTGGTCATGCACAAGCTGCCCAAGAAGCAGCTCCCGAGCATGCCGAACCCGTGCTCGAACGTGCCGCGGAACCGGTGGTGCCGGGGTCGGTAAGGCAGCGCAGGCCTAGACGGCGGTCCCGCCGACGGTCAGCTCGCGGATGCGCACGTGTCCCTGGCCCGTGCCCACCGGCACGCTCTGCCCGCCCTTGCCGCAGAAGCCGGTCTTCATTTCGAAGTCCGAGGCGACGGCATCGATCTTGGAGAGCGTGTCGAGACAGTTGCCGATGAGCGTCGCGCCGCGGCACGGCCTGGTCTTCTCACCGCCCTCGATCAGATAGCCCTCGGAAACCCCGAAGACGAAGTCGCCGGTGGTCGGATCAACCTGGCCGCCGGCGAACGACACGGCGTAGAAGCCCCTGTCGATCTCGGCGATCAGCTCCTCGGGGAGTGCCGTCCCAGGGGCGATGTAGGTGTTCGTCATCCGCGGGATCGGGAGGTGGCGGAAGCTCTCGCGGCGGCCGTTGCCGGTGGACTCCACGCCGTCCTTGCGAGCCCGCTCCAGGTCGTAGAGGTAGGACGTGATCCGGCCCTGGTGGATCACGGGGGTGCGCTGCGTGGGCGTGCCCTCGTCGTCGATCCCGTCGGTGCCCCACTCGCCCGGAAGGCGGCCGTCGTCGTAGGCATCGAGGTGCGACTCGGCCACGCTGTCCCCCAGCTTCCCCGTATACACCGAGGCGCCCTTCTGGATGTGATCGGCCTCGAGGCCGTGGCCGGTCATCTCGTGGAAGAGGACGCCGCCGAAGCCCCCGCCCACCACCACCGGCATCGCCCCCGCCGGGGCCGGATCGGCGTCGAGCAGCGTCAGCGCCACCTGCGCGGCGCGCTCGGCCGTGCGCTCGGCCGCGCCGGCCTCAACGAGCTCGTAGCCCCGGTGGCCCCCGAGCGTCTCGAAGCCCGTCTCAACGGTTCCGTTGCGCCGCGCGACCACCTGGACGCCCAGGCGCACGCGAGTCCGGTCGTCGCTCGTAAAGCGCCCGCGCGAGTTGGCGACGGTGACGAGGCGCCGCCCCTCCGCGTAGCTCGCCATGACCTGGGCGATCTCCGCGCCCGCCGCCCGCGCGGTCTCGTCGCAGGTCCGGAGCAGGTCGGCCTTGCGCTCGGCCGGGACGTCGCCCGGCGGCGTCTCGATGTCCTGCGGGAGCGCCGCCTCGAGAGCCCCGAGCGCCTGGGGCTCGGAGCGCTCGCCTCGCACCGCGGCCGCCACGGCATCCGCCGCGCGCTCGAGGTCCCCCTCCCCCAGCCCGTCGACGTGGGCGAAGTAGGTCGTATCGCCGTGGATCACGCGCACCCCGGCCCCGCGCTCCGAGCCGCGCTGCACACGCTCGACGCGCGACTCGTCGACGGCCAGGCCCAGACCGGCGCGCTGCTCGCAGAAGACCTCCGCGAAGTCGCCGCCGTGCTCGAGCGCGCGCTCGACGATGCGGGCGGCGAGGTCGGCGTCGATCAGAGCCGCTGCGTTCTCGGTCAACTCGTCTCCCGTCCTCTCACTCGCGCGCCGCGTCGATCACGTTCGCCGCGGCGCGAAACAGCGCCCGGCCCGCGTCGGTGTCCGGCGGGTAGGCGACCACCCGGCCGCCCCGGTAGTGGACCCGGGCGAACGGGGTTCGCGTGATGCGCCGCCGGCGCATGTAGGCGGCGGCCTCCTCGGCGTAGCCCGATACCTTGCCGAGGAGCGTCCGCTGCGGCTTCGGCACCATCAGGTGCTCTCCCGCGCGAGGTCGCGAAGCACCGCCCGCATATCGAAGATCATGAGCGACGCGAGCGTCAGGCGCTCGGTGACTGCGACCATCGCGAGGTCGTCATGGCGCACGGCGAAGGCCTCGCCGTCCTCGGTCGCGACGTGCACGTGGCCGGCGGGCTCGTCCCCGGCGGCGTCGGCCGCCGACAGGAGCTCGGCTGCCGGGGCTCCCCACCGA
Source organism: uncultured Actinomycetes bacterium (assembly GCA_963702195.1). GTDB lineage: Bacteria > Actinomycetota > Thermoleophilia > Solirubrobacterales > 70-9 > AC-56. The sequence goes on from OY969725.1 coordinate 2,431,257, forward strand.
TCCGCGACGCCGGTCGCCGCCAGCACCTCTCCGCCGGGGCCGATCAACGCGCAACCGCGAAGGTCGGCCGACATCTCGCGAAGGCGGCCGACCGCCGCCTCGGCGGCCTCGCCTGGGACTCGCTCAGCATTGACGCTGCTCACTTCGCCAACATATATAGCCGTGTCGCTCGAGCGAGCCTCCTGGCTGACGGTCGTGATCATCTGCGTCATCGGCGCGCTGGTCCTGGCCGTGAACGGCTACGTCGGTTACCCGATCGTCGTCGGCGCCGTCGGCGTCTCGGCCGCCGTCAACCTGTTCTGAGACGGGCGCCCCTGCCTCATCCTGCCCGGTAGGGCTGAGTCTCGCGCGTCTTCGGGTCTTGCACCGCGCCCTCGGGCTCGACGTGGATCAGGACGTCGGAGTCCGGGATCTCGGCCTCGATCGCGTCGCGGAGGCGGTGGGCCAGGTCGTGCGCGGCCTCCAGCGTCGTGCCCTCGCGGAACTGGACGTGCAGGTCGAAGTAGCGCCGGGCGCCCGCACGCCGGGCGCGCAGCTTGTGGTAGCCGACCATCTCCGGTGGTCGAGCGCGCGCGATCGCGGCCTCGACGCGGTCGAGCTCCTCGGGCGGCGGCGCTTCGTCCATCAGCACCCGCGAGGAGCGAGTGAGGATCCGGATCCCGGCCGCGACGATCGCGACCGCCACGCCGAGCGCCGCGATCGAGTCGAACGCGTCGACGCCCGTGATCACCACGAGGCCCAGGCCCACGAAGACCCCGATCGAGGTCATCGCGTCGGTGCGCAGGTGAGCGGCGTCGCCCTCGAGCGCCGCGGAGCGCAGCGTGCGGGCGCGGCGACCGAGGTAGGCCGAGACGCCGAGGTTCGCCACCGCGGAGAAGCCGATCACCGCCAGGCCCACCCCCAGGTGCTCGACCCCGGCGCCGACCACGAGGCGATGGGTCGCCTCGTAGACGATCACGCCGGCGCCGACGAGGATCAGCATTCCCTCGATCGCGGCGGCCAGGTTCTCCGCCTTCTCGTGGCCGTAGGGATGGTCGCGATCGGGAGGCTCGTCGGCCTTGCGGACCGAGATCAGCGCGATCACCGACGCGACCAGGTCGATGGCCGAATGCGCGGCCTCGGTCAGGATCGCGATCGAGCCGGTGATCGCCCCCGCGGCGATCTTGAGCGCGATCAGGAGCGAGTTGGAGACGACGCTGATGGTCGCCGCGCGCGACTTGGTGCCCCTCACCATCTCCCCTCCAGGAGGTCGGCAAGCTCGCGCGCGGCGCGGCCCCGATGGCTGATCGCATGCTTCTCGTCGGGGTCGAGCTCCGCCATCGTGCGATTGTCCTCCGGGCCGGTGTCCACGGGAACGAACGCCGGGTCGTAGCCGAAGCCCCCGCTTCCCCGGGGGTTTTCGGCCAACGTCCCCTCGCACCGTCCCTCTACCAGCCGCTCGCCTCCGTCCGCGTCGACGTAGGCGAGCGCGCAGACGTAGGCGACCGAGCGATCCTTCTTGCCGGCGAGCTCGCTCAACAGGAGGTTCAGGTTCTCCTCGTCCGTGCCATCCGGCCCCGCGTAGCGCGCCGAGCGTGGGCCCGGGCGGCCGTCGAGCGCCGCCGCCGCGATTCCGGAGTCGTCGGCGATGGCCGGCATCCCCGTGGCCGCGTGGGCCGCCCGCGCCTTGCCGAGCGCGTTCTCGGCGAACGTCTCCGCGTCCTCCGGCGGCAGCTCCACGTCCGCGGGAAGCGGCGCCAGCTCGACTTCGGTGAGGATCTCCCGCAGCTCGCGCAACTTGTGCTGGTTGCGCGTCGCAACGACAACGCGTCTCATCGGCATCAGTCGGCCGGGGCGGTGCCTACGGCCTCCTGTGCGTCGCGAAGGAAGGCGATCGCGGGCTCCGCGAGCGCGAGCAGGTCGTCGAGCGAGGCGCGCGAGACCGGCATCCGCTCCGCGGTGGCCTGGACCTCGACCAGCCCCCCATCGCCGCTCATCACGACGTTGGCGTCCACCTCGGCGCGCGAGTCCTCCGAGTAGTCCAGGTCCAGCAGAGCCTCCCCGTCGACGATGCCGCAGCTGATCGCGGCGATCGACCCGGTCAGCGGGCTGCGATCCAGCTCACCGGCGGCGATCAGCTTCTCCATCGCCAGTCGCAGGGCGACGTATCCGCCCGTGATCGACGCGCAGCGAGTGCCGCCGTCCGCCTGGAGCACGTCGCAGTCGACGTAGACGCTCCGCTCGCCGAGCGCCTCGAGCTCGACGATCGCGCGCAGCGAGCGGCCGATCAGTCGCTGGATCTCCACCGCCCGGCCGTCGGGGCGACCCCTCTTGGTGTCGCGCTCCTTGCGCTCGCCGGTCGAGGCGGGCAGCATCGCGTACTCCGCGGTGACCCAGCCGCGCCCGGATCCCTCCATCCAGCGCGGCACCGACTTGGTCACCGACGCGGTGCAGATGATCCGGGTCTCACCCTGCGCGTACAGGGCCGAGCCATCCGCCGTCCGGACGAACCCGGGTTCGATCGTCACCGGCCGAAGATCGGCGGGACCCCGGTCATGGCTGCGAGCGGCGGGCACGGCGCCAGTCTGCCAGAGGGCGGCACGCCGAGTGCTCGATGTCACTGTCGATTACGAGGCATTCCGTTCGTCTTAGAGACGAAGTCCGGAGCTGCTAAGAGAGAGGGAGCCCTATGAAAACTGAGCAGCAATACCTGGAGCGTCGGTGGACCGCCCTCATCCTGCTCTGCGTGGCGCAGTTCGTGGTGGTGCTTGACGCGTCGATCGTGAACGTCGCGCTGCCCAGTATCGGCAGGGGGCTCGACTTCTCCGAACAGGACCTTCCGTGGGTCGTCAACGCGTACGTGATCGCGTTCGGCGGCTTCCTGCTGCTCGGGGGCCGCGCCGCGGACCTCCTCGGGCGCCGGCGCGTCTTCATGGCCGGTCTGATTGTCGTCGCGGTGGCCTCACTCGGCGCCGGGTTCGCGGCCAACCAGGGGCAGTTGATCGCGGCCAGAGCAGCGCAGGGCCTCGGCGCGGCGATCATCTCGCCCTCGGCGCTCTCCATTGTCACCGGGCTGTTCCAGGATGGGGCCGAGCGCAACAAGGCCCTCGGCGCGTGGGGTGCGGTGGCGGGCTCTGCCGGAGCGGTCGGCGTGCTCCTCGGCGGCATTCTCACCCAGGGCCTCGGGTGGGAGTGGGTGCTTTGGGTCAACGTCCCCGTGGCGCTGATCGCGCTCGCGTTCACGCCCGGACTGATCCCCGAGAGCCGGGCGGAATCCGCGACGCGGCACTTCGACGCCGCGGGCGCGGCCAGCATCACCGCCGGCCTGTCGGTGCTCGCCTACGCGTTTCTCGATGCGAGCAGCGCGGGCTGGGGCTCGGCCAAGATCATCGGGCTGCTTGCGCTCTCCGCGGTCCTGATCGCGGCGTTCGTCGCCATCGAGCTGCGCTCGAAGGCTCCGCTGGTTCCGTTTCGCATCTTCCGGCTTAGAACCCTCACCGGCGCCAACGTCGTGGGGATCCTGCTCGGAGCCTCGCTCTTCTCGATGTTCTTCTTCATCTCGCTGTACATGCAGCAGGTGCTCGGATACAGCGCGATCCATGCCGGGCTCTCCTACCTGCCGCTGGCGGTCACCATCATCGTCGCGGCCGGCCTGGGAGGACAGCTCGTCACCCGATTCGGCTTCAAGCCGGTTCTCGCCGCGGGCATGGCGTTCGTGGCGCTGGGCCTGGCCTGGTTCAGCCAGGTATCCGTGGGTGGGGGCTTCACCGCCGACATCCTCGGGCCGTCGCTGCTCGCCGCGATGGGTCTCGGGTTCGGATTCGTCACCTCCACGATCGCTGCCGTCTCCGGGGTCGACCAACGGGAGCAGGGGTTGGCGAGCGGCCTGATCAACACCTCTCAGCAGATCGGCGGCGCGCTTGGTCTCGCGGTCCTATCGACGATCGCCACCTCCAAGACCGATGCCGTCATGGCGAGCGGCACCTCCAGCGTGCCCAACGCCCTCACCGAGGGATTCCAGAGCGCGTTCCTCGGCGGTGCGGTGATCGCGACCCTCGGCCTGATCGCCACGCTCGTCCTGATCCGAACCCGAGACAGCCGGGCGCACCTCGAGATGGCCCGAGCCGAAACCGCGGTCGAAGCGAACGCCTAGATCAGGACTCGCCGCCCCCCTCGGTCTTCTCGCCGCTCGGGCACAGCCCGTACCACTCGGCCCCGAACTGGTCGCGGTGCTCCCGTCGTCGCGCTTCAGCGTCGTGAGCTTCGACGCCGAGACGCCTGAGCCCGCCTTCGGCTGTCCATTCGTCGTCACGGGCGGCCACACCTTGGCGCAGGAGCCGTTGCAGTAGGACTCATCGCTCTCGTCCTTCTCGAACAGGTACACGGTGTTCCCCTTCGAGTCGACGAGGACCTGACCGAGCTTCGGGTTGCCCGCGACGTCGATCGTCCCCGCGCCGCCGCCGGAGGACGCCGGAGTGGATGTCGTGGCCGCCTCGGTCGAGTTGCTCGCGGTCGTCGAGCTGCTGCTGCCGCAACCGGCGAGCGCGATCAGGCCCACGAGGCCGAGCGCGAAGCCGGCAAGCGAGAGGCGTGTACGAGTCAAGGGACGCTCCTTTGCGTTCGGGGACTGGTGCCGGCCGCCCGCTCGGGTTCAAATGGCGGGCTGAGCGCGTGTCCTGAGAGCCTCGCGGACTCGTGCGAGCGCCTAAGTAGGGTCCGCGGCCATGCTCGGCGTCTACGCCTCGGCAGCTGTGATCGTGCTGGCCTCGCTCGTCATTGGGCGGGCAGGACTGAGCCTGCTGGGACACCAGGCCCGGACCTGGATCTCGGCCCCGGTCGGCTTCGCCGCGCTGACGATCGCTTCTCCGATCCTGATTCGCCTGCCCGGCCGTGCGACCAGCGCTGCCGTCATCCTCGGCGTTGCGCTGATCGCGTCGCTGATCTACCCCTGGAGTCGGGCTCGCCGAACGAAGCCCCCCGCAGATCGCGAGGTGATCCGCACCTTAGGTCCACGCGAGCCCAAGAGAGATCGCCTGGTCGCTGCGATCGCGGTCGTATTGGTCATCGCGGCCGCCTCGATTCCATTTCTCGTCAACGAGCGCAACGGCGTTCTCGGCGAGGGCATCTACACCAACGACCAGGCCGCGCAGCTGTACTGGACAAACTGGCTGGCCCACGACACCGGCCCTGAGCCGGGCGCGGTTCGCTTCGGCTATCCGGTAGGTCCGCAGTCCCTCGCCGCCGTGGCTGGGGCAGCAACCGGTACGGACCTGATCAGCGCCTTCAATGGGTTGCTCCTCGCCATCCCGGCATTAACGGCGCTAGCGGCCCTGGCCGGTCTCGACACCCTGCCATGGCGAAGGCGGATCATGGCGGCAGCCCTTGCGGGTCTGCCCTACCTTGCCGCATCCTTCTTGGCGCAAAGCGCTTTCAAGGAGACGTCGATGGCGCTCCTGCTCCTCGCCTTCGCGGTAACTCTCCAACGCCTGGCGCTGGCAATGCGTGGCGTTACCCTCGGGATGGGGACTCATCCCTGGCGCGCGCTGGTAGCCGCGGCCCTCGTGATTGTCGCCGCGAGCGTTTTCGTTTACAGCGTCCCAGGACTCGTCTGGTTCGTACTGGCGATACCGATCTGGCTGGTGCTCGAGCGCTTCTGGGGTGCACTGAGACTCAACGGCGGCCTAGCCACGAGCATTCGCCGCCGTCACGGCCACATCATCGTGGGTGGGGCAATCCTCGGTCTCGGCGCCGCAGGATTTTTCGCTGCCGAGCTCTCGGGCTTCATCGACAAGCTGGGGATGGTGCAAGGCTCGACCGGGCGGCTCAACGCTCCTGTCTTCCCCGGGGAAGCCCTGGGAGTCTGGCCCGAGGGCAATTTTCAGATCGTCCGCGGCGCGGTTGATGGCGCCTATATCGCCGTCGCACTCGGACTGCTGGCCGCCCTGGTCGGCGCCGCTGGAGCGATCAGCCGGCGCGACTGGGGTCTGGTCGCAGTCGGCGCGAGCATGGTCATCGTTTACATCGGAGCTCGGCTCTTTGCCTCGATCTATGTCGACGCCAAGGCATTGGCGGTGATGGCGCCGCTCGTGGCCTTGGCCGCGCTCAAAGCGCTTCTCGCCCCGTCCTGGCGCCGCCGCACCGGCGACGATCCGGCGCCTTCAGCACCCGAATACAGCCGGCGCCTGGTCTTGCTCAGGTACGCCGCAGGAACGGTTCTTGCCGCGGCGCTCGCAGCATCGACCTTTCTCGCACTCCGTACAGCCCCAGTTGGGTTTGATCAGCGTGGAGCCGAACTCGAACATCTTGCAAGCCTCATTCAAGGGCGCTCGGTTGCCTTCTTCGGCGTGGATCGCTTCGCCTCGTACTGGCTTCGCGGCACGCTTGACAAGAGTCCTGCCGGGAACGCTCCCACGGAAGTCCCACCGCGCAAGAAGAAGCAGTGGACCCCCGGGGTGGCCATGGACTTCGACAGCCTTTCTTCAGCGCGCCTCGACCAGTTCAGCTATGCAATCACGACCAATGCGGCCTACCAGAGCACTCCCCCGTCCAACTTCAAGCCCGTAGCGAAAACGGACTCGTTCGTCCTGTGGCGGCGCGACGGGCCTACGGCGCCTTCATCGATCATCGAGAAGGCCGGCACTCCTGGTCGCCAGCTTTCGTGCCCCCAGGGCAAAGGTGGAATCCGTGGGCGCCATGGGATCGCCACGACCTTGCCCACGCCCGTTGTGGGTGGGCCTTGGCGCTGGACCATTTCCTCCCCATTCGACGCTCCGGCCACTACCAGCCAGGTGCTCGAGCTACGACGGGGTCGGTGGAACCTCTCGCTGCAGTACACGAGCCAGGTGCCGTTGATTGTGCGCGCCGGCGGACAAACGACGAAGCTGCCGCCATCGTTGGATGGCATGTACATCGACCACAAGGGGCAGGGTGCGTTCTGGGCGGCGGGCAACGTGCGCACTCCTGGGAGCATGGTCACGATCACCGTTGAGGCGCGGCCACCGACCGCGCTTCAGCGGCTTCTGGGCGTCAGGCGGCAGGTCTGGCTTGGTTCGATTGCGGCCACGCGTCCAGGCTCGCACCGCGTCCCCCTCAAGCGCGCCTGCGGCCTCTACGTTGACCATTGGCTAGCAGCGCGTTGAGCAATCGCCGCCTCGCGAGCAAGACTTCAGCCGAGATGGCAACTCAAACGCCTCAAGGGCGACGCCGAAGGCGCATGGGCGGCGAGCTCGGCATTGGTCCGCTCCTCCTCTTTGCCGTTCTGGCCGCGGGCCTGGCTTGCGCGATCCTGATTCCACGCGGCAACTCGTATTGGAACTTCTCAGACGGCGTCTATCTCTATAGCGCTAACGCCGTCCTTCAGGGGCATCAGCTGTATACGGGCTTTGCCTCGGCTCAGCCGCCTCCCCTCTACTACGTTGGCGCGGCGATCCTGAGCGTTGGCGACTCAGCAGCGAGCTTTCGGACGCTCCTGGCCTTAGTCAATGTCTTGACCGGCCTGACGGTGCTGATCGCCGTGTACCGGTTGACAGAGCGCCCGTATCTGGCGGCCATCGCTGGCGCTCTCGCCCTTTTGACCCCTAGGGCCCTTCACGATGCCGCGAATCTTCTTCCGGAGACCTTCGCAGCGCCATTGATCATGAGCGCCGCGATTCTCGCCAGCCGCCGAACCACCGCCGCCATTGGAGGAGTCGCCGCCGCAGCTGCGGTGGCCTTCAAGTTGGCCTTTTGCTTACCCGCCGCCGCTCTTCTCATTGCCGCCGTGGATCGACGTCGCTATCTCGCCGGCCTTGTCATAGCCGGCCTCGGGCTGGCTGGTGTCTTCCTTGCGGTTTTCGGTGGCTCGCTGCTCGATGAAGTGGTCACGGCCCAGCGCCAGGTCGGCTTCACATCGCTCTCGTTCATCTGGGATGAGGTCCGACAGGCGGCCTGGAATCTTCTCCCCTTTGCGGCGCCTGTGACCGCGGCCTGGTTCTTGCGCGCCTCCTCGCCAGATCCGGCTCTGTTTCGGACGATCTGGTGGGCCGCGCTTGGCTCGCTCGTGGTCTTCGTAACCATCATCAAGTACGGCGCCTACATCAATCTCGCCGTTATCGTCGAGCCGCCACTGCTGGTACTGAGCGCCGCCGGTGTGGCCTGGGCCTGGCAGTCACGGTCCAAGATCAAGGGGCTCGCTCGATCCGGCGCGGCCATTGGAGTCCTGCTCGTAGCACTCGGCTTTGCCCAAGCCGGAGGACTCCTCTTTTCACCAAGCGCCCCCTGGCCGTTCGCTCGCCCGGGCTCGTCGTCGACCCTGGGCTGGGAGGACTCACCAAGCCAAACCGATGCCAAGCTCGCTCGGATAAGTCGCTGCCCCGGCACCCTCGCTTACTCGGGTTCGCCCTATTTCGCCTTCCTCGCCCACCGGCGAGCGCCCGGCGGTCAGGGCGACCCATTCATCACCGCAAATGCGCCGATCAATGCTCGCTTTCTCGAGGAAGCGCAAAACGATCGGCCGCGCTGCCCGCCCTTGCCTCGGCATCGCTGAGCCAGGCCCGCCGCGTTTAGCTAAAGCTAGCCACGAAGCTCATTCAGTTGAAGGCTGGGCGACGACCAGCGGGGCCGCAATTGATTCGTGACGCCGCTCGCGCAGTCGCAGAAAAAGCAGACACACCACTGCCAGGAGACCGGCACCAGCGATCAGGGTCAAGGCCGCGGGATCGCCGGACAAAGGCGCTTTCGGATCCCCGGCGATGCTGGCGCCAGTGATAGCCACGGCCGCCCAGGCCGCCAGGGCCGCCAGCGCCGAGCGGATCGGTCCTAGGCGCGCTTTAGGGGTCGCTACAACAGCGAACGCGATGGCAAGAGAAATCGCGGCAAGGACCGGTATCGCGGCCAACCAGCCGTTGTGCACGCCAAACACGGACAGAAGGGTGTGCTCGATCTTGCTGTTGCCGAGGTCGTTGGCCCAGGTACCGGTTCCGTTTTCGCCGATCAGCGGATAAGTCAGGGAGCCGGCGAGCATCAGCAGTACCGAGGGAATCGCTAGCGCCAACGTGATCGCCCTGAATCGTCTGTAAGCCACCGCAAGTCCAAGGGCAACGAACGGCAGGGTCGGGGTCAAGAACCGTGGCCCTGGGGAGCCACCCCCGAGCGGGAGCCAATAGCCCGAGTTGTAGACGAAAAAGGCGATGGCGATAGCGAGAATGACATTGGCCTCTATCCGCCACTGGGAACGCCGCAGCAGGACAACGCCGACCATGGCCATAACCAGGACTGGCGTCAGCGTCAAAAGCCCGCGGCCGGAGATCAGCAGATCAAGCACGCCGTCAAGCCTTGGAACGCTGATGCCAAAGAAGCCACCCGAGTTCAAGCCGAGTTTCGCGTGGCCGGACGGACCCGGGACCGCGACCGCATAGGAGTAGGCAAAGCGCAGCGGCGACCCAAGCGCCCAAGCGTTGAAGACGAGCGCCGGAACAACGCCGACGAGCGCGCCAGCGCCATACGACACAGCGCGGGAGATGCTCCGGCGCCGCGCCAGGGCGTAGGCAAACAGGATCAGGGTCATGATCCCAAGCGGATACTCAAAACTGATCGCTAGGCCAGCGATGAGGCCGGCGAGTCCGACGAGGAGCAGGCGCTCCGGGCCCTCGCGCTCGCGAAACAAAAGCGCGAACGCGGCAAAGCCAAGCGTTGCCGAGGCGACATGGGAAAAGAACTCGGAAGCAAAGACGAGGACGATCGTCCCCAGTCCCAGGGTGATGGCAGCTGCCGTCCCATAGCCGGGCTCGATCCGTTCAGCGACCCACCGAACGAGGAAAAGCAAGGCGATCGCCGGAAGCACCGCGCCAAAGAGGGTCAGGGTCCAGATCAGCGGGGTCTGGTATTCGACCTCAGTCTTGGCGCGAATGGCCCTGCTCGCGCTGCCTCCGTAAAAGCCTGGGCCAGGTTTGGGCTGCGGCGTCCAGCGTGGCTCGTCCGACTCGGCCGCGGTTGTAGCGGCATCGTGGGAGATGCTCTTGGCCCCGGCAGCGTCGAGGGCCAAGTAGATAGGCAAGGTCGTCAGCGCCAACCCGGGAGCCTTCACCGAATAGAAGTGGCCGTGGTACCAGGCCTTGTCGCCGGTTTGCCACTGCCAACGATCGATCTGAGCCTGGCCGGCGGCGAGAGCGCGGACCTGAGCGTAGTTCGAGGTCTGCGTCCAGCCCGTCGCATGCATGACCAGCGCCCAAGCAACGCCCAGCGCCGCGATCGCCGCCAGGCCCCAGTGCGCGGCGCTGACCGTGCGCAGCCATCTCATCGGCGGACGAGTCTAGGGCCCGCGGCTTCTCGACCTAGCTCGGCAAACCAGAGCGACACTCGGCGTCGACACCGGTCGATCCCGGGTAGATCAATGCGAAAATGAGTCGCCGTCCCTTGGAGTCCAGCCTCCCCTCACTGCGCCACGAGCTGCTGGCTGACCTTGCGTTGGCTCACGTCCCTCGATGACAGTCAGGGCGATGAGACCGAATCGTGTGCCAGCGGGTATCGGCTCGGCGCCAGTGCCTCTCCCTCACTGCCGGGGCATGCCCGCCTCTTCTCGTTTGACCGGCAGATTGGGGAACTATGGACACGCCGAGCTCAGCAACGTCGGTGATCGTTGCCCTACCCGCCCTCGGCGGTGCGGTGATCGCGACCCTCGGCCTGATCGCCACGCTCGTCCTGATCCGAACCCGAGACAGCCGGGCGCACCTCGAGATGGCCCGAGCCGAAACCGCGGTCGAAGCGAACGCCTAGATCAGGACTCGCCGCCCCCCTCGGTCTTCTCGCCGCTCGGGCACAGCCCGTACCACTCGGCCCCGAACTGGTCGCGGTGCTCCCGTCGTCGCGCTTCAGCGTCGTGAGCTTCGACGCCGAGACGCCTGAGCCCGCCTTCGGCTGTGCGTGCACCGGCCGCCGCCCGCTCTCCTCCCGGCGTGCGGGATCGGGGCGGGCGGCGACGGTTCTGGGCGGCCCCGCGGAGCCGCCTTACTTGAACGCGATCGCGTTCACCGCCTCCGTGATCTTGTGGACGATCAGGTCGGCGAGCTCCGTGCCCTGCTTGCCGTTGAATCCCTTCATCGCGGCCACCATGCCGATCATCAGGAGCGAGACGAGCAGGATCAGGCCGACGTACTCGACCGTCCCCTGCCCGCGCTCGCCCTCGAGCGCGGCGACGATGCCGCGAGTGCGGCGCAGGAACTGCGTCTGGACGTATGCGGCGAGCTTTGCGAGCATCGATTCCTCCCGTTCGGATTTGGCCCGATGCTCACGAGGAAGGTGTGACGGGTCCAGACCAAGACGCGACGAATCCTCGGCGCGTTCGTGCCGTTACCTGCTTCGCGCCGATTCGAGTTCGGCCTGCGGGGAGGCGCTACCGTACGCTTGACCGCGCTGCGGCACGGTGCGGCCAGGGGACGTGGAGTGACAAGGACGAAGACGCAAGCTCAGGGGCGCGTGGCACGCACGGTGACGGCGATGCTCGCGGTCTCCTTCGTGCTCGCCGTCGTGGCGGCGACCGCCAACGCGGGCGCCAGGGGATTCGTCGGGGCCGTGGATCCGTTCGCGCTTCGCTGTGACTCCGGCCTGCTGGGCACCGGGGTCTTCGCGAAGAAGGGCAACTGCCTCGCGGACCGCGACCTGAAGCGGATGCAGAACAGCCGGATCAAGACCGTCCGCTGGGGCTTTCGCTGGTCGGAGGTGGAGAAGGTCAAGGGCACCTTCGACTGGCGAATCACCGACGAGACGATCGGGGCGCTCGCCAACCGCGGCATCTGGGTCCTGCCGGTGGTCGCCGGCTCGCCCGCGTGGGCCGCGCGCACCTATGGCACGGCGCCGCTGAAGACGAAGGCGGCGCGAAAGGGCTGGCGGAAGTTCCTGAAGGCCGCGGTCAAGCGTTACGGACCCGGCGGCAGCTACTGGACGAGCCCGACCCTTTACCGAGACGCGTACCCGAACGCCAAGCCGCGGCCGATCAAGGCTTGGCAGATCTGGAATGAGCAGAACATCAAGCACGGAGCGCAGCACGTGAAGCCGCGCAAGTACAGGAGGCTGGTGCGGCTCGCCCACCACGCGATCGGGAAGGTGGACCCCGAGGCCAAGATCGTGCTCGGCGGGATGCCCGGATACGTGCACACGCACGCGTGGGTCTATCTCAAGCAGCTCTACAAGCACAAGCGCTTCCGCCACAAGTTCGACGTCGTGGCGCTCCATCCATACGCGCCCACCGTCGGCGACGTCCTGGTCCAGATCGACCGGATGCGCAAGGTGATGAAGCGGCATCACGACGGGCACGCTCCTCTGTGGATCACCGAGCTCGGCTGGGGCTCGAAGCCCCCGCGCAAGAGCCAGCCGATCAACCAGGGGCCGCAGGGACAGAAACAGCTCCTCAAGGCGACCTTCCCGCTGCTGAGGAAGTACAGGCATCTCTGGCGCTTAAGGCACATGTACTGGTTCCGCTGGCGCGATCCGCCGCCGGGAACCCCCGGGTGCACGTTCTGCTCGAGCTCGGGGCTCTTCCAGAGCGACCAGGACCCAAAGCCGTCCTGGCATGCGTTCAAGCACGTCGTCAGATCTCACCGCTGACCTGCCGGGCGCCTCCGGCGGCGAGTGTCTGATAGCACTCCGGTCCAGTGCGAGTGGGCAGAGTACGAGTACGTCGCGCCGGGTTGGCGCTGGCCGTCGCCACTGCGACCGTCGGCCTCGCGCTCACCGCGGCGGGCGGGGCGGCCGCCGGGGGCAATGGGCGGACTGAGCTTGGCGGGGGGCTCCTGCCGTTCGCCACGAATTCGCGCGAGCTCCGGGACGCGCGCGGCACGGTCGCCTTCTCCGTCGCCCTGCGGTGGCGAGACGAAGCCGGGCTCGATCGCTTGAACGCGGCCGTCTCGGATCCGGCCAGCCCGAGCTATGCGCGCTACCTCTCCCCCGATCAATTCCGCGAACGGTTCTCGCCGACGGGGGCCCAGGTGGGCGCCGTGCGGAGGTGGCTCGAGGACCAGGGGCTGAGCGTCACAGGGGTCTCGGCAAACCGGATGTTGATCGACGCGACGGGCAGCGTCCGGCAGGTCGACCGGGCCTTCGACACCTCCCTGCGGATCTACCGGACCCAGGGCCAAGAGCTTCAGGCCACCGCGAGGCCGGCCTCGGTCCCGTCGCGATTCGCGCCCGCGATCCTCGCAATCGTCGGGCTCGACGAGAGCCGCTTCTCGCCGATGACCGAATTCGCGGCGCCGCCGAGCCCGGCACACCGTTCGGCGGGCCCGTGCTCGCACTTCTGGGGGGAGAGGATCGCCCGACACCAGCCGAGCGCATACGGGTCGAAGCGGCCGTGGGCTGTGTGTGGATACCGGCCGCGTCAGTTTCAGTCGGTGTACGGCGTGAGGCACCGGATCAAGGCCGGAAAGGACGGCTCGGGCCAGCGGATCGCGATCGTCGACGCCTTCAAGTCACCCACCCTGCGCGACGACCTGACGGAGTACAGCCGCCGCCACGGGCTGCCGCCTCCGCGCCTCACGGTGAAGCGATTCCACGGCTGCCAACCGCCGTGTGGGGCCAACATCCAGCAACAGTGGTACGGCGAGCAGACGCTTGACGTCGAGGCCACGCACACGATGGCGCCTGGGGCCCGGCTGATGTTCTTCGGCGCGGCCGATCAGGGGCGCGGGCTGCTCAAGGCCGTGAACTGGATCGTCTCTCACCGGGCGGCCCGGATCGTGACGAACTCCTACGGCTATCCGGACGCCCTGAACCCAAAGGGGTTGATCGTGACCGAGGAGCAGACTGCCAAGCAGGCGATCGCCGAGGGCATCGGCCTCTACTTCTCCACCGGCGACCACGGCGACAACAAGGCCGCGTTCGGCTACGTGACGACGGACTATCCGGCCTCCAGCCCCCACGTGACGGCCATGGGCGGCGACACCCTCGCCATCGGGCCGTCGCACAACTATCGGTTCGAGACCGCGTGGGGCCTGCACGCCTCGGACCTCGTCGGCGGGGATTGGCAGCCGGCTCTGCCGGGCCCGTTCCAGAGCGGCGGCACCGGCGGGACCACGCGCCTGTTCTCCGAGCCCGGCTACCAGAAGGGCGTCGTACCCGGGAGGATCGCCAAGCGTTGGGGCGGACGTGGACGGGTGGTTCCCGACATCTCGATGGACGGCGATCCGAGCACCGGGTTCCTGGTCGGCCAGACGCAGACGTTCCCCGACGGCTCTGTGCGCTACAGCCAGTACCCGATCGGCGGGACGAGCGTGGCGTCACCGCTCTTCGCCGGCTACATGGCCCTGGCGGACCAGGCGGCCGGCTTCCACCACGGCTTCGTCAATCCCGCGTTGTACCGGCTCTACGGCGGCAGGCCGCTCCGTGACGTTCGGGCCGTGCGGACCAATCTCGCTCAGGTGCTGAACGTCTTCGCCAACGGCGTCAACGGTCAGGACGGCATCCACGCGGTCCTCCTTACCGGAGACATGGACTCCTCCCTCACGGCGGCGAAGGGCTTCGACAACGCGACCGGCCTCGGCAGCCCCCGCGGGGATCGGCTCCTGCGCGCGCTGAAGCGGCGCTAGCGGCGGCGACATCCCCTCGCGCCGAGGCGCGGATACGCTGGCCGCCGTGCGCGTCCTGGTGGTCACCAACATCACCCCCGACGAGCAGGCGCCGTGGCGCGGGCAGTTCGTCCGTGACCAGGTCGACGCGCTGCGACGAGCCGGAGTGAACGTGGAGCTCCACTCCTTCCCCGCCGGGACCCGCAGCTACCCGCGGGCGGTGGGATCGATCCGGCGCATCCTGCGCCGCGAGCGCTTCGACCTGGTTCACGCGCACTTCGGCCTCGCGGGCTGGTGCGCGGCCCTGGCCGGCGCGCGGCCGCTCGTCGTGACCTTCCACGGCACCGACGTCCGCCATCCCGCGACCGGATTCCTGTCACGGCGCCTCGTCGGCAGGCTGGACCTGATCGCCGCGGCATCGCGTGCACTGTTCAGCCCCGAGGGCGGGCGCCCGGCGCTCCCTCGGCGCCCCGGCGTGAACGCGGTGCTCCCGTGCGGCGCGGACCTCGAGCGCTTCCGCCCGGCGTCGCGCGCCGAGGCACGCGAGCGGCTCGGGCTCGATCCGGATGGCCGCTTCCTGCTGTTTCCCGCCTCACCGTCGCGGCAGGTCAAGCGGTTCGACCGCGCCCAGGAGGTCGCCGCGCGACTCGACGCCAAGCTCCTTTCCGGCGACGGCGTCGCCTCGGGGGAGATGCCGGCCTGGATGAACGCCGCGAACGCGGTGGTGGTCACCTCCGACAACGAGGGCTTCGGCATGGTGGCGGTGGAGGCCCTGGCCTGCAACGTCCCGGTGCTCTCGACTCCGGTGGGAATCGCGCCGTTCCTCCTGCACGGCGTGGACGGCTGCCTCGCCGCGCCGTTCGACGCCGGCGCGTGGGCCGAAGCGATCCGGCCACACCTCGCCGCGGCCGATCCGCGAATCGCCGGCCGCGACCGCGCTGCATGGTTCTCGGCCGAGCTCATGGCCGAGCGCGTGATCGTGGCATACGACGAGCTGCTCGAACGCGGCCAGGATCTTTCGTAGAGTGCGTGACACATGGCACGCCGCCGAGGAATCTTCAGGAGGAGCTCCGACTCCGAAGGTGGCAAGGGAGATGAATCGCCGCCGGACGCCGACCCCGGGGATGACTTCGAGCCGTCGCCCACCGACGCCGGGAAGGAGATGCCGGCGACCCAGGAGTGGCAGGTCGGCGATGAGGGGCCCGGGCCGGACGATGAGCCACCGGAGCCGGAGGCCGAGGTGACCGACGCCAACCCCGAGCCCCCCGACGAGGCGCCCGAGCCGCCGGCGCGACGCGGGGACACCGCGGAGCGGATCCGGGTCGCGGCCGCGGATGCGGCCGACGCCGCCGAGCAGCGCTCCGTCGAGGAGATCCTGGCCCTGGAGGAGGACCTCGAGCGGGCCAAGGTCGAGGCCGCCGCGAAGCTGGAGGAGCTCGAGGGTCGGCTCACCGGCATGGAGGAGCGCGCCGCGAGCGCCGAGCGAGAGGCGCACGAGGCCCGCGACCAGGCCGCAACGCTCGAGCGGGAGCTCGCCGATGCACGTGAGCGTGCCCAGGCGCCGGCGCCGCCCGCCCCCTCCGTGGACGAAGCGGAGATCGAGCGACGGGTCGCGGCCGAGCGCGAGCGGCTGGAGCACGAGCTTGAGGAGCGGACGCACTCAGCCGAGCGCGCTCCCGCGCCGCTTCCGGGCGATGCGAGCGCGTCCCAGGCCGTCCAGGAGGCGCTGGGCCAGGTCCAGGAGGCCGAGGCGCGGGCGACCGCGGCGAAGCAGGCGCAGGTGGAAGCCGAGCGGAGGCTGCGATCGGAGGCCGATCGGCGGGTGGCGGCGGAGACCGCGGATGTGCGTCGCGAGCTCGAGACTCTCCGGGCCCAGGTCGAAGAGCAGGTGCGTGAGGCCTCCGAGCGCGGCAGGCAGGAGGCCGCGGAGGAGGCTGAGGCCAGCGCGGACGAGCGGGCCCGCGAGGCCACCGAGGCCGCCCGGCGCGAGATCGAGGAGATGTCCCTCCAGTCCGCTGAGACGACCCGCCGCCAGATCGAGGAGACCGCGCGCTCCGACGCGCAGGCCGGTGCGAAGGCGGAGATCGACCGGATCCGCGAAGAAGCCGAGGAGCGCACCCGCCTCGAGGTCGAGGCGGCGCGGTCCGCCGCTGAGGAGCGGTTCGCCGCCGAGCTCCGGATGCGCACCGACGAGCTTGCCTCCGAGCGCGAGGAGAAGACGAGGCTCGTCGAGAGCTCCGACCGCCGCCTCGCCGAGATCGAGGAGCGCGCGGTCGCCGCGGCCGATCGGGTCGCCGCCGCCGAGCAGGAGCTCGCGCAGGAAGCGGAGCGGCTTCGCGCGGAGGCCGAGCGGCTGATCCAGGCCGAGACCGAGCGCGCCGAGAAGGAGGCCACGGCCGCCGCCGACGCCCGCGTGCGCGACCGCGAGCAGGAGCTCGAGCAGGCAACCACGGAGGCAAGGGAGTCGATCGCCGCCGCCGAGATGCGCTCCGAGAACGCAATCGCGGCGGCGGAACAGCGCATCGCCCAGACCGAGGAGCGCGCGAAGCGCGACCTCGACCAAGCTCAGCAGGAGGCCGATCAGCGGGTGCTGCGCGAGACCGAGGCGGCGCGCGCCGAGACCGAGGAGCGCGTGCGGACCGAGGAGGCGGAGCGGCTTCGCGCCGAGACTGAGCGCCTGCGAGCCGAGGCGGAGCAGGCCCAGGCGGATGCCGTCGCGGCCACCCGGGCGGAGATCGAGAAGTCCGCCGAGGAGCGGATCGCCGCCGTTACCGCCGAGCTGAACGCCGAGCGCGCCGAGCGCGCGCGAGCCGTTGCCGCGGCCGAGCGCCGGGTGCAGGAGGCCGAGGAGCGCTCCCGGGCGGCGGAGAGCGCCGCGGCCTCCACCGCGGTGGAGGCCAGGACGGCTGCCTCCGAGTGGCTACGCGGCCAGGTCCAGGCGCTGCGCCAGGAGGGCGAGGCGAAGGCCCGCCAGCAGGCTCGCGAGGCCGTCGCCGAGGCCGATCAGCGGGCCGCCGAGCGCACCGAGGCGCAGCTGGCCCAGCAGGCCGACCGCCTCCGGGCCGAATCCGACGCGAGGGTCGCGAAGGAGGTCGCCTCCGCACGGGAGGGCGCCGAGCGCGAGGCCCGGGAGTCCTACCGGATCCGCGAGGAGGAGATCGAGCGCGCGAAGGCCGCGATCGAGGGCGAGCTCGCCGCGACCCGCCGACAGCTCGACGAGGCCCACGACCGGGCACTCGCCGCAGAACGGCGGGCGACCCAGATCGAGTCCGAGACCGCCCGCGAGGTGGAACGCGAACGCGAGCTGCGGTTCAAGGCGATCGAGGGCCGGATCGGCGACGTGACGGACATGGCGAGCGGTGCGACCGAGCGCGCCCGGGCCACCGACGTCGGCTCCCCGGCGGCAGGTCCGCCACCGGCGCCGCCCGTCGAGGCCCCCGAGCCGGAGCCCAAGCCCGAGCCGAAGCCGCGGACGCCGCGGCGCCGGAGCCCGCGCAAGCCGAAGGCCGACTCCGACGAGCAGGAGTCCGAACCGGCACCGACGATCGCCGGTGGGCCCGTCAGCCTCTCGAGCGCCAGCTTCGACGACCTTCGCGGGCTGGGCCTGTCGGTCACCCAGGCCAAGCGGATCCTGGACTTCCGGGAGCGCCTGGGCGGCTTCGACTCGATCGACGACCTCGACTATGTGCCGGGGTTCCCCAGGTCGGTCCTGGTGGAGCTCAAGGACCGGGTGACGCTCTAACCCTCAGGCCGAGAGCGCCGGCCACCGGTCCCGGTGGCGCTCGGCGTACGGCTGCGCGGGCGCGACCGGCGCCGCGGCTGGCTCGCCGTCCCCCTCGAGCGCCTCGACCGTAGCGAGCACCGACTCCGCGAGGGCGTCCGGGGCGTAGCCGCCCTCCAGGCAGACGAGCACCGGGACGTCCAGCTCCGCCGCGAGGTCCCGCGTCGACGCGGCCATGTCCGCGAAGCCCTGCGTGTCCACGGAGCACTCCGCGAGCGGGTCTCGGCGGTGCGCGTCGTAACCCGCGGAGATCGCGACGAGACCTGGACGGAAGTCGCGCCCGATCGGTACGACCACGTGCTGCACCAGCGCGAGAAACTCATCCGTCCCCGAGCCCGGTGGAACCGGGAGGTTGACGGTGTAGCCCTCGCCGGCTCCGGTCCCCACGTACTCGGCGGGGCCCGTGCCCGGATACAGCGGCCACTGGTGGATGCTCGCGTATAGGACCTCGTCGGAGCCGGCGAAGATCGCTTCGGTCCCGTTGCCGTGGTGGACGTCCCAGTCGAGCACCAGAACCCGCTCGGCACCTCCGGCCTCGATCGCGTGCGCGGACGCGACCGCCACGTTGTTGAAGAGGCAGAACCCCATCGCGCGGGCGGCCTCCGCGTGGTGCCCGGGCGGGCGCAGGCCGCAGAACGCGAAGGTGTCCTCGCCGGCAAGGAGGCGGTCCACCGCGTCGACCGCGCCTCCGGCGGCGTGCAGTGCCGCCTCGAACGAGCCCTCGCTGGCGATCGTGTCGACGTCGATCATGCCGCCGCCGCGCGCCGAGAAGTCCTCGATCGCTTCGACGTGATCCGGGCTATGGACTCGCGTGAGCTGCTCGCGAGTCGCGGCCGGGGCCTCGATGCGCTCGAGCCCGGGCCAGGCGGCCTCCTCGAGCTTCGCCTCGATCGCGCGAATCCGGGACGCGTTCTCCGGATGGGCGCCGGTGTCGTGCTCCAGCGAGCTCGGATGGGAGAGGTAGAGCCCCACGGTCGCGGATACCGTATCCATGCCTTGAGCGGCCCAGCGGAAAGCGACCCGGAACGAATCAATACCGACGTCGTGGTGGTCGGGGGCGGGGCCGCCGGCCTCTATGTCGCGCTGCGGGCGGCCGAGCAGGGCGCCGCCGTGACCCTGGTCTCGCGCAAGCCGCTAACCGAGAGCGCGAGCTTCTGGGCCCAGGGCGGACTGGCGGCGGCGCTCGCCGCCGACGATTCGCCGGCCCGGCACGCCCAGGACACGCTCAACGCCGGCCGCGGCCTCTGCCGCTCGGAGGCCGTGGAGGTCCTCACGCGCGAGGCGCCTGCGGCCGTGACCGAGCTTCGCGAGCGCGGGGTCCACTTCGACGAGGACCCGAATGGCGACCTCTCCCTCGCCCTCGAGGGCGGACACTCGGCCCGGCGCATAGTCCACGCGGGCGGAGCGCAGACGGGCCGCGCCATCACGGGCCGGCTCGCCGAGATCGTCGGCGCGGACGATCGGATTCGCGTGCTCGAGCAGACCTCGGTGCTCGCCCTGTGGAGCGACGGCAACACCTGCGCGGGCGTGGTCACCGACGCGGGGCGGGTCGCGGCACGGGCCACGGTGCTGGCGACCGGCGGCGGGGCCGCGCTGTGGAAGCGGACCACGAACCCATGGGGGGCGATCGGCGCCGGTGCGGTGCTCGCCCACGCCGCCGGTGCGGCGCTCGCGGATCTGGAGTTCTGCCAGTTCCACCCGACGGCCCTCGCACTTCCAGGCACCGAGTACGACGGAACCCTGCTCACCGAGGCGCTGCGCGGCGAGGGAGCCGAGCTGCTCGACGCCTCAGGCAGGCGGTTCACCGACGAGCTCGCTGCCCGCGATCAGGTCACGGCCGCAATCCTCGACCGGATGGTGGCCGACGGCTCGCGCCACGTGGCGCTCGACCTGCGATCGATCTCCGACGAGGGCTTCCCGAACGTCTTCGCAGCCTGCCGCGCGGCCGGCCTCGACCCGCAGGCCGAGCCGGTCCCGGTCGCCCCCGCCGCTCACTACCTGATGGGCGGCGTGGTCTGCGACATAAACGGCGCCACGACGCTCCCGGGCCTCTACGCCGTCGGCGAGTGCGCCTGTAGCGGCGTGCACGGCGCCAACCGCCTGGCATCCAACTCACTGAGCGAATGCTTCGTGTTCGGAGCCCGGGCGGCGAGTGCGGCCGCCGCCGCGATCCCGCCCGTCGAGGGGCCGCCGCCCGTACCGACCTGGAGATTCGAGCCGCCCACCGCCGAGACCCGCGGATCCGTCTGGCGCCATGCCGGGCCGCAGCGCGATGCCTCCTCGCTCGAGCCGCTGCTGGACGACCCCTATCCGCTCGCGCGGCTCATCGCACGAGCGGCCCTCGAGCGCCGCGAGTCGCGCGGCCCGCACCGCCGCACCGACCACCCACTCCAGGACCCCGACCTGGACGGCGTGCACGTGGTGATCCACGCCGACGAGTCGCTCCAAACAGAGCGCTGGGCCTAGGGCCCCTCCGCACGGGACGACTTCGCACCGAAGCTGCTGACCACTGCGCGTTGGGTCGAGGCTGCCTCGGCCTGGATCATCTGCGCGTGCGCAGCACTGGTCGCGATCGGATTCCTCGTCTCGGCGTTCTCTCGTCCACAGCGCATAACGGAACATCCGATCTAGGGGCGCGGCTCCCTGCCCCGTGCGTGGGCTGTTGTCCGAACCGGCGAGCGTGAATGAGTTGCGCCCCACTTCCCGTCCGACGGCGTTAACAAGCACTTAATCCAGGACCTCTTGCGCTTAAACGCACGTTGGGATAGTGCCGCCCGCCTCAAGGACGTCAGTAGTGCAGGGAACGCCCGAGGCATGGAAAGGGAACGGAAAACCACAGGGGGTCGAAAGAGATGTATCGATTCAGCCGCTCTATGTACCGGGAGTTGGGTCCGCGGGTCGTCGAGGATGACCGGGATCCGACGCAGTGCCGGAACAGGCAAAAGGTTCTGGACGCCTGCGAGGCCGCGATTCGCCGCCTGACCTATGACCGGCGCTATTTCGCCCGTCCGGCGCGGTCGCTCTTCAACGAGGTGCGTCCGTACTTCACGATGCAGGACCAGCTGTTCGTCTGGCGCGTGGTCGAGTCGAACCTCCATCTCGCGACCGAGTTCCTCGAGCAGCTTCCGGAGGGCGTCGGCCTCGATGGCCGTCCGCCTCAGTGCAACGCGCACACCCGCAAGGGCACGCCCTGCCAGCGCACTCCGCTGCCGGGCCGGGACTATTGCCCCTCGCACAAGCACCTCGAGGAGACCTTCGAGAGCGCCGAGATTCCGGACAGCGCGGTGGAGACGGCTGACAGCGAGCTCGGCTCGTTCGCCGCGGCGTAGGCAAGAGCTCACAGCGGAGAGATACCGACGTTGGAGGGCCCCGGTCATCGGGGCCCTTCCTCGTGGAGGGCCGCTTCGCATTCTGAGAGGCTGCGCGCATGCTTCTCGGGGTCGACGTCGGCGGGACGTTCACCGACGCGGTCGTCTTCGACGGCACCGATCTGCACACGGCCAAGTCGCCCTCGACGCCCGACGACGTCGCCCGCGGTGTGCTGGCGGCCGTCGAGACCGTGCTGGAGCGCGCCGGCGCCGCCCCGGCGGACGTCGAGGCCTTCGCGCATGGAATGACGGTGGGTACCAACGCGCTCCTGACCGAGAGCGGTGCCCGGACGGCACTGGTCGCGACGGAGGGGTTCACGGACGTCCTCGAGGTGGCGCGCCAGAACCGGCCCGACCTGTACCGGCTGTGTGCTCCGAAGCCCGCGCCGCTCGTCCCACGCGAGCTGCGCTTCGGCGCCGGCGGGCGAATCGGGCCGCAGGGCGAGATCGAGCCGCTGCCCGACGGCGAGGTTGACCGGATCGCGGAGGCGATCCGCGAGACGGAAGCGGAGTCCGTCGCCGTGTGCCTTCTTTTCTCCTACCTCGACCCGGGTCACGAGGAGGCGATCGCGGAGCGCCTGCGGGCGCTGCCGGGCGTCCACGTCTCGGCCTCCCACGAGGTCCTGCCGCAGTTCCGCGAGTACGAGCGAGCCTCGACCACCGTCGTCGACGCTTACCTCTCTCCCCTTCTCGGCCGCTACATCGATCGTCTGTCCCGTTCGTGCGGCGAGCGGGGGCTGCCCCCGCCGCTGATCATGAAGTCGTCAGGCGGCGTGGCGCCCGCCGAGGAGGCGGCGAGCGCCGGCGCCTGGAGTGTCCTGTCGGGGCCGGCCGGCGGGGCGGTCGGGGCGGCTCTTCTCGCCCGGCTCTCGGGCGACGGCGACGCCGTGGGCATCGACATGGGCGGCACGTCCTGCGACGTGTGCGTCGTGGAGGGAGGACGCGTCCGGCGTACCGACTCCCGTGAGATCTCGGGCCGGATCATCCAGCTGCCGATGGTCGACGTCCACACCGTGGGCGCCGGCGGCGGCTCGATCGGCTGGCGAGACCACGGCGGCGCGCTGCGCGTCGGCCCGCGGTCCGCCGGCGCCGACCCCGGCCCCGCCTCCTACGGCCGCGGCGGGAAGGAGCCCACGGTCACCGACGCCAACCTCCTGCTCGGCTATCTCGACGCGTCGTCCACGCTGGCGGGCGGTGTCGACCTCGACCTGGACGCCGCCGAGGCCGCGGTGGAGGCGCTCGGCTCGCAGCTCGGTCTCGAGACGCTCGAGACGGCGGAGGGGATCATCCGCGTCGCCAATCAGGAGATGATCCGCGCGCTCAGGGTGGTCACGGTTGACCGCGGCATCGACCCAAGGGACTTCGCGCTGATGCCGTTCGGAGGCGCGGGGCCGATGCACGCCGCCGCGCTGGCGGACGAGCTCGGCATGAGGCGACTCCTGTGTCCCCGTGCGAGCGGGGTCCTCTCGGCGCTCGGCCTGATCGCGTCCGATCGCCGCCGCGACACCGCCCGGACCGTGATGCTCGCCGGCGACGACCTGACGGCGGAGCGGATCGGGGCCGAGGTCGGCGCGCTCCGGGACCCCCTGGCCGCTGGGCTCGAGGACGCGACCGTCGAGGTCACGTACGAGCTCCGGTACGCGGGTCAGGCCTTCGAGCTGCCTGTCCCGGGCTCCGAGAACCCGACGCCGGAGGAGCTCGCGGCCGGCTTCGCGGACGAGCACGAGCGCCGCTACGGGTACCGCGACTCCGGCGCTCCGGTGGAGCTCGTGAACATCCGCGTCGCCGTCGCCGTCGCCGTGCCCGGGCCGTCGCCGGAACCGCGGGCGGCGACCTCCGGCGCGCTCGAGCGCCGGACCCGGGAGGCGCGATTCGCCGGCGTGTGGACCGATGCGTCCGTTCTTCGCGGGGAGCCCGAGGCCGGAGTCGAGGCGGAGGGACCGTGCATCTTCGAGCTTCCGGAGGCGACCCTGGTCCTGCCCCCGGGCTGGCGGGCCCGCGTCGACGACCGCGGGACGACCACGGCGGAGCGGGCGGGATGAGCGGTCTCGACCCGGTCAGCCTCCAGGTCCTCGTGGGAGCGCTCCGCGCTGCCTGCGACGAGATGGGCGCCGTGCTGATTCGCTCCGCCCACTCGGCCAATATCAAGGAGCGGCACGACTGCTCGACGGCGCTCTTCGACGGGGCGGGCGAGCTGGTCATGCAGGCCGAGCACATCCCGGTGCATCTGGGGTCGATGCCCGACGCGGTCGCCGCGGTCCTGGGCGAGGACCACCGGCCCGGCGACGTGTGGATCCTCAACGACCCCTACCGCGGCGGCACGCACCTGCCCGATGTCACGTTGATCTCGCCGATCTTCGCCGCGGACGAGGGCGGCGCCGGCGGCCCGCTCGGCTTCGCCGCGAGCAGAGCGCATCACGCCGACATCGGCGGCCCGACACCCGGCGGCATGCCGGCCGACTCGGTGCGGCTCTCCGACGAGGGCGTCGTGATCGCGCCGATGCGCGCAACCGACGAGGTGCTGAGGGACCTGGCGCACCAGATGCGGAACCCACCCCAGCGCCTGGCCGATCTGCGGGCGCAGCGGGCCGCCAACCTCACCGGCGAGCGGCGGCTGCTGGAGCTCCTCGAGCGGGAGGGCGCGGACGTGCTGCGCGCCGGGATGGCCGAGATCCTCGACTACGCAGAGCGTCGCACCCGCGCCCGGCTCAGCGAGCTGCCCGACGGGACCTACGAAGCCGAGGACGTGCTGGAGGATGACGCCGCCGGCGCCGAGAGGGACATTCGCCTGCACGTGATGGCTCGCATCGAGGGTGACCGGCTCACGCTCGACTTCACCGGCACGGACGACCAGGTCGAGGGAAATCTCAACTGCCCGCTGTCGGTGACGAAGTCGGCGGCGTTCTTCTCCGTGCGCGTGATGACCGATCCCGACGCGCCGCCGTCGGCGGGCGCCTTCCGGCCCATCGAGGTCATCGCCCCGGAGGGCTGCCTGCTGAATGCCCGGTTCCCCGCCGCGGTCGTCGCCGGCAACGTCGAGACGTCGAGCCGGGTGGCGGACCTCGTGCTGTCGGCGCTCGGTGGCGCGACGGCGGTCCCGGCGCAGGGTCAGGGAACCATGAACAACCTGACCTTCGCCGGCGAGAACTTCACCTACTACGAGACCCTCGGAGGCGGGCAGGGGGCGTGCCCGAACGCCGACGGGCCCGACGCGATCCACGTCGCGATGTCCAACACGCTGAACACGCCCACTGAGGCGCTCGAGACCGAGTTCCCCGTGCGGGTGCGAGAGCACGGCGTTCGCCGCGGCAGCGGGGGCCGCGGCGAGCATCACGGCGGCGACGGGCTCGTCCGCGAGCTCGAGGCGCTGGCGCCGCTCGGCTTCACCCTGATCACCGAGCGCCGAACGCACGCCCCGCGCGGCCGCGAGGGAGGCGGCGACGGAGCGCCGGGCCGAAACCTCCTGAACGGCGAGCAGCTGCCGTCCAAAGCGGCCGGCGACCTGCGTCCCGGCGACCGCCTGCGGCTCGAGACACCGGGCGGCGGCGGCTACGGCGCTCCCGCTCGGTAGGCGGTCAGGCCGGCTCCGCGCGCCAGTTCCGGAACGCGGCCACGAGCTCCGCCTCGGCCTCGGGCGAGACAGACTCGGCCGGGATGTGCCCCAGGGCCACGATCGTCATCCGCATCTGCTCGATGTAGAGCGTGCAGGCGTCGCACTCGGCGACGTGCTCGGAGAACCGCGCCCGGGTGGCGTCGTCCATGCGGCCCTCGAGATAGTCGGTCACGAGCTCGACCATCTCCTGGCAGGTGAGCATCTTGTTGTGGCGCCGATTCATCGAGTGGCTTCCTCGGACTCTGGGTTCAAGTGCTCCTCCAGCGCCTCGCGCACCTTCGAGCGCGCGCGGTGCAGGAGCACTCGTTGATTTGTCTCGCTGAGGTCCAGCGCGTTTCGGACCTCCTCGGCATCCCAACCGCTGATGTCGCGCAGCGTGATCACCTCTCGCTGGCGCGGCGGAAGGTCCCTGATCGCCCTCAGCAGCACGTCGCGGGTCTCGTTCGCCTCCAGCTGGCTCTGCGGGTCCTCCCAAGCCACCGGCGGGTTGGCCCACCAGCCCGGCCGCTCGCCGCGCCTGCCTTGAAAGCGCTCCGGATCGAGCGCCGGGTCTCCCCCCTCCTCGTAGCGCCGCCGCAGCAGCGCGAAGGGCACGATCCGCCCCTCGCGCGTGCCGCGAGTCCGCGCCTTGTTGAGCGCGATGCTGGCAAGCCAGGTGCGGAGCATCGAGCGACCCTCGAAGCGATCGAGGCCGTTCAGCGCGGCCAGCCACGTGTCCTGGACGACCTCCTCGGCGATGGCCCGGCTCGGCACGTGCATCATCACGAGGCGCATCAGGAACGGTCCGTGCTCTGCGACCAGGGCCCGGAAGGCGTCCTCGTCCCCATCGCGCAACCTGGCGAGCAGCGCCGCGTCGGGGTCGGCCGGCGCTCGCGCGCCCCGGGCCTCCGAGCTCCCGCCTTGCTCCTCCGGCATCGGCCGCGATTCTCTCACGTGCCCGGTGAGGCGTAGGCTCCGCGAATGGCGGCGTGGATGGAGCTCGACGGGGTCACCCTCGCCTACGAGCGGCGGTCGGGCGCATCGAGCTCGGCCACCGTCGTCTTCGTCCACGGCCTGGGCGGATCGATCAACTCGTGGTGGGCGCAGCTCGCGGCATGCGAGGCACGCGGTCGTCCGTGCGTGGCCTACGACCAGCGCGGCGCCGGGCTGAGCACGAAGCCGGAGGGGTCATACTCGGTCGAGCAGTGGGCTGAGGATCTGATGGCGCTGCTCGACGCGCTGGAGGTCGAGCGCCCGATCCTGGTCGGGCACTCGGTCGGCTGCATGGTCGCCGAGCACGCGTGCGTGCGGCTCGGCGAGCGGATCGCCGGACTCGTGACCATCGGCGGCGCGCTTCGCTGGCGGCCCGAGGCGGCGCCCGTCTTCGAGGAGCGCGTGAAGCTCGCCCGTGCTGGGCGCATGGACGAGATCGCGACCACGGTGGTCGGGACCGGGCTCAGCGAGGCCCGGCGGGGCTCCGACCCGGCCCTGGTGGGCCTGTTTCGGGACCTGATCGCATCGAACGACCCGCGGGCCTACGCGGAGTGCAGCGCGGCGACGGCGGTGGGACACATGGTGGACCCCGACCGGGTCGCGTGCCCGGCGCTCGCGTGCTGCGGCGAGCACGATCCGGTGACGCCTTCGGCATTCGCCGAGGCGATCGCGGCTGCGGTCCCGGATGGGCGCACCGCGGTGGTCGCCGGCGCCGCGCACTGGTGTCATGTGGAGGCCCCCGACCGTGTGAACGAGATCATGCTCGGATTCGCCGATGAATTCGCAACATAAAACACAAATTTTGAGATTTGTCGAACGTCCTCTAAAATGACGCGCCTTAGCCGGTCAGCCAGTTTCCGATGAGGACGGCACCGGCAACGTCCAAGCTCGCTTTACCGACGATCTGAACGACTTAAGCAATGCCTATTGCCTTCAAAGAGTGGGCCGTAACAGTGCGCGCCCTGGCCGAGGGAGAGCAGCTCGTCACGCTGCGCAAGGGCGGAATCCGCGAAGAGGAGAAGCACTTCGAGGTCGAGTACGACCGCTTCTTCCTCTACCCCACCTTCGATCACCAGCGCAACGACCTCGTGCGCGAGTCACACCATCCCGAGCTTCGCCGCGCGCTCGAGGAGGGTGTGTGGCCGGACGAGGAGCCGCCGCCCCGCGCCCTGATCCAGGACGGTGGGATCGCGCAGCCGGATCGCGTGCGCATTCGCTCCTGGGCGGAGGTCACCGACCACTTCGAGACCAGCGACCCGCGCATCGTCGACAGCCTTTCGCCGTTCCACGTCTGGACGCAGGACTACGCGCACAAGCGGCTGCGGTGGAAGCGCCGCCATCCGCTGCACGTCCTGCTCCTGCGGGTCCACCGGATCCCGCGGCCCGTCACCGTGCGCGTTCGCGACGAGTACCACGGCTGCCGCTCGTGGGTCGAGATCGATCGCGAGCTTCCCTTCGAGGGAACCCCGGTGATGGCGGACCAGGAGTTCGACCGCGCCGCCGCGGAGATCCGCGACATCTGCGGCGAGGCCGAGCCGGTCCCCGCATAGCCTGCTGGTGAGGGGCTCTAGCCCCGAAACCGGCTGGTGTCGTTGCTCGTGCGGCTGATCGAGCAGATCAAAGGCGCGCGCAGGGCGCTCGTCCTCGGGATCGGAGGCGGTGGCGACGTCGTCGGCGCCCTGGCCATCGCGCGCCTGTGCGAGTCACTCGGCACGCCGTTCGCACTCGGCGGTGTCGCCTGGGAGCGGTTCGCGATCGACCCGAAGCCCGGCCCGCGCCCGCTCGCGGAGATCCGCGGCGGCGAGCGGCTCGACGGGGACGCGGTGCTTGCCGGCGCGGCGACGGCCACGGACGACGGAGTGGCGTTCGCCGAGGCCGGGATCGCCGACTTCATCGGAACCCAGACCGCGCTGATCGACGTCACCCGCGGTGCGGCCGGTGCCTCCGGGGGAATTGCCGCTGCCATGGAGCGCCTCGACTGCGACCTGCTGCTGGGGGTCGACGTCGGCGGGGACGTTCTCGGGCACGGCGACGAGGAGGGCCTCGCGAGCCCTCTGTGCGACGCGGTGATGGTGGCCGCGATGGTCGGGGCCGCCGGCACGGGCGAAACGGTCATGGCCGTGATCGGTGCCGGCTGCGACGGTGAGCTCGCGCCCGCTCAGGTCCTCGAGCGAGTGGCCGCCCTCGGACGCGCCGGAGCGTGGCTTGAGACCTGGGGGATACCGCCCGAGGTCGCCGAGGAGCTCGAGCGCGCGGCCGATCGCGTGCCCACGGAGGCGAGCCTCATGGTCGCCCGGTGCGCTCGCGGGGAGACGGGCGTCGTGCCGATTCGAAGAGGCCTGCGGCAGGTCGAGCTCGGGCCGGCCGGGGCCCTCGCGTTCTTCTTCGACCCGGTCCCGGCTCTCGCAGAGCTGCCGCTGGCGCGAGCGGCACAGGGCTCCGAGAGCATCGACGAGGCACGCGATGCCCTGGCGGACCTGGGCGTCCGAACCGAGCTCGATTACGAGCGGGACCGGGCGACCCAGGGCCAGAGCACGTAGGAGGAGGCTGCTCGCCGGCGTCGTCGACGATCCCGGCGGTGCCGCCGCTGTTGGGGAACTGGCGCATGGTCGGCGGCGGATGGCTACATTCGCCAACGCAGTGAGGAGACAGGAGGAGGCTCTCTTCAGGTCTGGCCAGCCGCCGCGCCTCGCGCGGCGGCTGTCGTGTGGGGTCATCGCCGCCCTCGCCCTCGCCCTTCCGGCGGGCGCGATGGCCGCGGCGCCTGTGGAGCCCTACGGCAAGCACGACGCGGGCGGCTTTCGCAACGTGCTGCCACCGGCCCAGGGCACCGACGCCAACATCAACCAGATCGCCCAGTTCGAGACGAGCGGCAAGATGCCCCCGCACACCCAGGATCAGCTCGCCATGTACGCGAACCTCGTGAACGCGGCGCCCGGGCTGAGGCGCTCGTCGATCAAGAAGTACTACAAGGACGCAACCTTCGGGGTGAAGCCGGGCGACGTCGAGAAGACCGAGCACCCGCGCGGCGACGTCACGATCGTTCGCGACGGCTACGGCGTCCCGCACATCTACGGGTCGACTCGACCGGGCGCCATGTTCGGCGCGGGGTACGCGGCCGCCGAGGATCGGCTCTTCTTCATGGACGTGCTGCGCCACGCCGGGCGCGCCGACCTCTCGTCGTTCGCGGGCGGCTCCAACGCCGCCATGGACGCCTCCGTGTGGGCCGACACTCCCTACAACGAGGCGGACCTGCGCGAGCAGTACGACCGAGCGCCGACCTTGTACGGGTCGCGGGGGGTCCAGATCCAGCACGACGTGCAGAACTACGTCGCCGGGATCAACCAGTTCATCGCCGAGGCGTGCGTCAACCAGACCCGGCTTCCGGGCGAGTACGACCTGATCCCCCCGAACCAGGACATCTGCCTTCCCGGACACCAGTGGACGGCGGACGACGTGATCTCGACGGCGTCCCTGGTCGCCGGGATCTTCGGCAAGGGCGGCGGCGGCGAGCTTGGCAACGCGCTCATGCTCCAGGCGGCCCAGGAGCGCTTCGGCGGGCGGCAGGGCAAGAAGGTCTACTCGGACTTCCTCTCGGCCAACGACCCCGAGACCCCCACAACCGTGCACGGCAAGAGCTTCCCCTACGGCCAGCCGCCCAAGCACCCGCGCGGCGTGGCGATGCCGGACCCGGGCACCGCCCAGTACGCCGACCCGAGCGCGCCGGGCGGATTCGCGGCGTCAGGCGGCCCACCGGAGGGCATCTCACAATCGACGACCTCGGCCGACGGCAGGTTCCCGAACCTCCTGGCGCACCTCTCGGCGCCGCGCGACGCCTCCAATGCCCTGCTGGTCTCCGGCCGCGAGACCAAGGGCGGTCACCCCGTGGCGGTGTTCGGCCCGCAGGTCGCCTACTTCTCTCCTGAGATCCTGCTGGAGGAGGACATCCATGCCCCGGCCAAGGGGGGTCCCCCGGTCGACGCGCGCGGCGCGGCCTTCCCGGGCACCAATCTCTACGTGCAGCTCGGGCACGGACGCAATTACGCGTGGAGCGCCACCTCGGCCGGCCAGGACATCACCGACAGCTTCGCGGTCAAGCTGTGCAACCCGAGCGGCGGTAAGGCCACGCTCGAGTCGCACTACTACGAGTTCCGGGGCAGGTGCCTGCCGTTCGAGGTTCTGACGCGCACGAACTCCTGGGTCCCGACCGCAGCCGACCAGACCCCGCCCGGCTCACAGACGCTGACCTCGTTCCGCACCAAGGTCGGCATCGTGAACGCGCGGGCGACGATCGGCGGCAAGCCCTACGCGTACACCGAGCTTCGTGACACCTACTTCCACGAGGTGGATCCGTCCGTCCTCGGGTTCTCGCAGTTCAACAACCCTCGGAAGATGCGCAACCCGAAGGGCTTCTTCCGGGCCGCCTGCCACATCTCCTACACCTTCAACTGGTTCTACATCAACCACAACCACATCGCCTACTTCAACTCCGGCCAGAACCCCGCGCGCCCGAAGGGCGTCGATCCCAATCTCCCCACCCTCGCCCGCAAGAAGTACATGTGGAAGAACTTCGACCCGAACAGCCTCACCGAGGACGCGACCACGTGCCGCCAACACCCGCACGTGATCGATCAGCGCTACCTGACGAGCTGGAACAACAGGCAGGCGCCGGACTACAACGTGGGCTTCTCCGACATCTTCCGGTCGCAGATGCTGGACGAGCGCATCAAGCCCGATATCAAGGGCTCCAGGAAGATCAAGCTGCAGCAGTTGATCAGCGACATGGAGGACGCCGGGACGGTGGACCTGAGGGGCGACCGTGTCCTGCCCTGGCTTCTGAAGGTGATCCGGACCAAGCCGATCACGCAGCCCGCGTTGCTGAACGCGGTGCAGGTCCTCACCAAATGGGAGGAATCCGGCGCCCACCGCATCGACCGCAACGGCGACGGGGTCTACGACGACTCGCAGGCGATCAGGATCATGGACGCCTGGTGGCCGCGCCTGGTCCAGGCGCAGTTCGAGCCCCGGCTCGGCAAGGCGCTCTACGGCGACGTGGCGGGTGAGCTGGCCGAGGACTCCGACCGCACCGACCACCTCGGCTCGGCATTCGACACGAGCGCGTACGGGTTCGTACAGAAGGATCTGCGCGATCTGATGGGGGCGCATGTCGACGGGCCTTACTCACGCGTCTATTGCGGCGACGGCAAGCTCAGCAAGTGCCGCAATGCGCTGCTCGCCTCCTTGAACGACGCGCTCGCGCACTCAAGCGACGCGCAGCTCTATCCCGATGGCCCATGTCAGCTCGGCCTGGACCAGCACCAGGCGAGCGCCCAGGAATGTGCAGACTCGATCAACTACCGCGCGGTCGGGGCGATCACCCAGCCGCGCATGCCATGGGTCAACCGGCCGACGTTCCAGCAGGCAGTCCACATCAAGTAGCCGGGCCGTCGCGAACCCGCAATTTCGGCGTTTAGCTTCGGTGCCGGGGGCACCGTCATCTAACCTCGTCGGCGGTGGCGTGGATCGAAACGGAGTCGTTGAGCTTCATAGCTCGGCATGAGGCCGACGACATCGACTACGCGCAGCGCACGCTCGATGCGCTCGAGGACCTCCGCCTCCGCCTGGAGGAGCGCTTCGACGACGTGCCCGGGGGGATCACGGTCATCATCCACCCAACCCCGGGCTGGCTGGACGCCGCGCACCCGTTCCTGCCTTTGGCGCGACTCGCCGCGGCGCCAGCGGGCCGCCGCTATCTGGCGGGCTGGGCGATGGCGACCGAGCTGCACGTCCTGAACGGCACCTACCTCGATCGCCGTGCCGCCGGTGACGACTCGCTCGCGGCACTCCGCGGGACGCCTGAGCGGCTCTACGTGCAGGTGGTCCTGGGCGCCAACAACAAACGCCTCCCACCACCGTGGGGGCCGCGACGCTTCCTGCGCTACCTCCAGTGGACCTGGCTGATCGAGGGGGCGGCCCAGTACTACGCGAACCAGGTGCTGCTGTTCCGCGCGGCGGTGAGCACGCGGCTTCGAGACAAGCGGCCCCCGGCGTTTCCGCCCTCCGCGCGCGACGCGATCATCCTCGGCGGCACGATCTTCGACCTGCTTGAGCGAGAGCGTGGCCCGGACGCCTGCGACGTGCTCGCGTCGCGCCTGCGCCGCGACGGCCCCCGAGGCGCCCTCGAGCTCGCGTTCGACGGTCGCATCCGGGACGTCGAGCACGAGTGGCGCAGCTACCTGCGCAAGCTCACCGAGCGCCGCCTCGATCTCGCCGACGAGGTGGCGGCGCTCGACCTGGGCGACGAGCTCTCCGCATAGCTCGTAGGGTTTCCCGGCGTGCTCACACCCATCCTGGTCGATCACACGGGGCGCGACGGCAGCACGCTCCTGATGCGGCTGCTGGCCACCTCCCCCAACGTGGCCATTCCGGGCCCGTATCCGTACGAGAAGAAGTACTTCGCCTACCTGTGGCGATGGTCGCGCCTGCTCGAGCGCCGCGACAAGAGCGTGTCGTGGACCTACCTCGACCTGAGCTCGCTCACCTACGAGTCGATGAAATCGGTCATGGGTCCCCCGCCCTGGTCATCCGACCTCATGCACGACCCGGAGGACCCCATGTCGAAGCGGATGTACGAGGCTGCCTGGAGCGAGTTCTCGCGCCGCGCCGCCGAGCAGGTGCGCGTCGAGCAGGGCGACCCCGAGGCGGACGTCCGCTACTACGCCGAGAAGCACCGGGACACCCGGATGATCAACCTCGGCGAGCTCCCCCCGGTGCGGGTGCTGGTCCTCGTGCGCGATCCCCGCGACATGTACGTCTCGTTTCACGCCTTCGACGCCAAGCGGCAGCGTGAAGGCAGGGCCGGATTCGTGGGGGCGCGCTCGGCGCCGGGGGAGTCCGAGGAGGAGCGCCTTGACCGCTTCATCGAACGCGAGCGCACACGGATGCGCTGGGTCGCCGAGGTTGAGGCCTCCGGCGAGTTCCCGGTACTCCGCTACGAGGACCTGGTGACCGGTCTTCAGGGCCAGGCGCAGAGGCTCGAGGAATGGCTGTCGATCACGCTCGATCCCGACGCAGCGGCGGCCGACGCCGAGCTCCGTCGGCGACATGTGAGCGCGTCGACACCCGAGGCATCCGTCGGGCGCTGGCGCACGGAGCTGGCACCGGGGCTGGCCGAGCGCTTCTCACAGGAGTTCCGCGACGAGCTGTCAGCGCTCGGCTACCCGGTCGAGGCGACCGAGCTGGGCTAACTGCCGAGCTGGAGCAGGAGCCAGGCGAGGCCGAAGGCCACCGCCATCGCCCCCACGATGCCGGCCAGCAGCATCAGGGGCCGGGTGCCGGTTACCGACCCCGGCTCAAGCGTCGGCTGCTCTCCGACCGGCGTTTGCGCCAGCACCTCACGGGCGGCCTCAAGACCGGCCTCGGGCACCAGGATGTCCCTCGGCCCGGCGGCGAGGAAGTCGGGCACGTCGAAGCCGCGGCTGCGACGCTGGAAGCTAGGGATCCCCTCCTCCAGAAGCATCCCCTGGACCAGCTCCGCCTCGGCGAGGTTGGACGCGCTCGCCACCCGCACCTGGCGCCCGCCGGTGTACTGAGGCTTGATCTTGCGCGCCCGTTCGTGGGTCTCGGTGATCGGCTGCTCATCGCCGCGGCCCACGTAGACGAGCGGCATGCCGCAGTCGGCGCAGAAGCGTTCGGAGAGCGGGTACTTGCGCGCGCAGCGGGGGCAGGCGAGCGGGAGAACCGGCGGCTCGTCCGCCTCAGTCGACATCGAGGCCGACTTCGGAGACCTTCCCGTCGCGGATCGCCCATGCCCGCACGTCCGGGTGGTCCTCGTCGGCGAGCGAGCAGATCAGGTAGAGGGGCTCCGGCCAGTTCTCCGCGAGGTTGATGTCGGTCTGCGACGGCTGTGCCGGGCTCTTCGTGTGCGAGTGGTAGATCGCCGCGATCTCCTCGCCCCGGTCCTCGATCTCCATCGTGATCTTGAACTGGTCCTGCGGATGGATCGTGTAGCGAAAAGGGCTCGCCTCGGAGTTCCGGGCCCGATAGACCCGGGTCGCCTGCCCGTCCGTGCCGGCGACCATCCCGCAGCACTCGTTCGGGACGTCATCACGGGCGTGGGCGACGATTTCGTCGAGCAGCGAGCGCGCGATCCTCACGGTCGGCTGAGGCTAGCAACGGGCAGGTGGTGACCATGCGTGTGCTAGTGTGCTAGTGCAATGGCACAGTCCCCCGCGCCCACGCCCCCCTCGACCGGCCTGGCGCCGGATCTGGCTCGTGCCGACGACCTGCCGGTCGGCGCCCAGCTCGCGTGGCGGCTGCGCGTCCTGATCGCCAGCGGCCAGCTCCCTCCGGGCGCTCGACTCCCCGGCGTCCGCGAGCTGGCGAGCGGGACCGGCGTGAACGTGAACACCGCCCGGGCGGTGTACCGCCGGCTGATGGATGACGGGCTGATCGCGTCACGCCATGGCCTGGGGACCTTCGTGGCCGAGGACGCCCCACGCTCTCCGGACCTCGAGCGCCTGGCTGCGGAGGCGGTCCAGGGCGCCCACGAGCATGGCGTCGATCCGCGCGACCTGGCGCGGGCGATCTACGCGGCCAGCACGGCCGCCGGCGAGCCCGGCGAAGGGCTCGTTCCACAGCCGACGGAGGTACCCGAGGTGGCCACCGACGAGCGGGCCGGGCGGCAGGAGCTCCGGCGCCAGATCGCCCGCCTGGAGGCGCAGCTCGCCTCCTACCCGGGCGACACCCGCAAGCCAGGCGAGCCGACCCATCCCCTGCTTCGCCCAAAGGGTCACGTCCCCGACATGGCCGAGCTGGAAGGGATCCGCGACGAGCTGATCGAGCGCCTGGACCGGGCCCGCGCTGCCTCGGAGCGACGCGGCGAGGGGCAGCGGCGGGCGCGGACGAGGCTCGAGGAGATGGCGGCCGATCCCGCCGCGCACCGGTGGGAGACCGTGACGAGCCAGGACCTCGGGGAGCCGGGCTGCGGGACCTGGGAGGTTCACCCGAAGTGGGGCCCGGTTGGCGCGCTCATGAACTGGTGGCGCGTGAAGGTCTCGTCCGGATGTCCGTTACCCGGGCCGCGTGAGGCGGCACTAGGAGGAGGCAACAGTGGTCCGAGCCACGGCAGACAGGGCGTTCCTTCCCGCGAAGAGCCTGTTCGAGCAGGTCGGGAACATGATGGTCCTCACCGGCAAGACGATCACGGCCACCATCCGCCCTCCCTACCCCTATGGCGGCGAGTTCATCAGCCAGTTCATCTTCGCGCTGCAGCTGTGCTGGTTTCCGCTGCTCATCAGCACGGTTGCGTTCGGCTTCGGGGCGCCCGGGCTTCAGGCGGCCAATTTCCTGACGCTGTTCGGGGCCCTTGATCGCCTCGGTGGGTTCTTCGTCCTGGCGTCGATTCGAGAGTTCGCGCCGTTCGTGACCGCGGTGGTGGTCGCCGGGGTCGCCGGCACCGCGATCACGGCGGACCTCGGCGCTCGCAAGATCCGCGAGGAGCTCGACGCGCTCCAGGTCCTGGGGGTCGATCCGATCAAGAACCTCGTCGTGCCGCGCTTTCTCTCCCTCATGCTGATCACGGGACTCCTCGACGTCTATGCGCTCCTGTTCGGGATCGCCGGCGGAATCTTCGCCGAGCTCGCCTACCACGCCCCGCTGGGAGGCTTCTTCGCCACCCTTCTCAACAACGCCATCGACCACCGAGCTCTGGGGCTCGATCCTCAAGTGCACCCTGTTCGGGGCGATCATCGCGATCGTCTGCTCCTACAAGGGGATGAACGCATCGGGTGGCGCGGCCGGCGTGGGTAGGGCCGTCAACGAGGCGGTGGTGATCGCCTTCTTAGGCGTCTTCGCCTTCAACTACGTCTTCACGCAGACGCTTCTGGCCACCCATCCCGAGCTCAACATCATCAAGTAGATGCCCGGGTGGCTGGCAGTCCCCAGGGATTGGCTCGCCTCGCTCGGTGAGATCGGACGCTTCTGCGGACGGACGATGGGGATCGTCTACTCCGGCCGGGTGTTCGTGTTCTTCGGCGAGGCGCTCAGGCAGGCGGGGATCCTGATCCTCGGCTCCGCACTCGTGATCTGGGGGCTCGTGTTCATCCTCGGCCTGTCGTCGTGCGGCATCGAGGCCGCGTATCTCAATCGCTCCCTCGGTGCCCCGGCGTACGCGGGCGTGTTCTCCGCCTGGTGCGACCTGAGGGAGGTCGTCCCGTACGCGTTCGGGTACATGCTCTCGGCCAAGGTCGGCACCGGGATCGTCGCCGAGCTCGGCGCGATGCGGATCTCCGACGAGATCGACGCGCTCGAGGTCATGGGCGTCCCGCCGATGGTGTTCCTCGCCGGGACACGCCTGCTTGCGGCGTGGATGGTGTTTCCCTTCCTGTTCCTCTCCAGCGTGGGGATCGCTTTCTTCGCCAGCTGGCTCGCGGTCGTCAAGCAGATCGGCGACGTGTCATCCGGCGGCTACTTCCTGATCTTCTGGATGTTCCAGAACCCGCCCGATCTGTTGTTCAGCCTGGTCAAGGGCATGTGCATATCCACGGCCGTGGTGCTCGTGGGCTGCTACTACGGCTACACGGCGTCGGGCGGCCCGGTCGGGGTGGGTACGGCGACGGCGAAGTCGATGGTGCTTAACATCGTCCTCGTCCACATCATCTCGATGATGGGGACGCTGGTGTTCTGGGGCGCGAACCCCCGGGCACCGATCGGAGGATGAGGAGATGGCGTTGGAGGAGAGATCACCGGCCCCGATGCGCAAGGCCGTCGGCCTGGGCCGTCTCATCCTCCTGCTGCTCGGATCGATCCTCGGCATCGCCGGTTTCTTTCACGTGATGTACGGCGTCAGCCTGCTCGCGGCGACCGCGGTGGTCGTTGAGATCGCGGTGATGCTGACTCTGGCCTTTGCCTACGCGTGGAGGTCAACCCGGTGAGCGCCCGCGCCGCGGCGATCGAGCGCAGACCGGTGGTCCGGGCGCTGGACCGGCTCGTGGCCGTGTTCATCCTCGTGCTCCTCGGCGTCGGCAGCGTGTTTCTCTGGGTCGGCATCCCGTACGGCCTGCTCTGGTTCTTCGCGCGGGTCACGGACTCGTGGAACGGGCACTTCCTGATGAGCGTCGTGCTCATACCCATCGCGATGGCCCTGTTCGCGCCCGTGTTGTTCTGGCTGAACGGGCTGTACCTGCGGGTCACCGGGGTGCTCAACCCGAAGGACGAGGAGGAGGACCCCGACCGCCGCCTGCGCGGGCCGCTGGAGATCTTCCTCTACATCGGGATGTTCATGGCCGTTGTCTCACTCTGCGTGTGGTTCTTCGGATACGCGAAGAACCCACCGGAGATCATCTGGTAGGCGCGTCCGTCAATACCAATGCGAGTCGGGATCGCGCGGTGGCTCGCGCAGGTCGCCGGCCTCGGCGCCGACCAGGTCCGGGTCCTCGCGGCCGAGCTCCCAGAGCAGGTCGTCGAGCACCGGCGGCGGCACGCCCGAGCGCTCCGCCACCAGCTTGAGCTCGGCGCGGGTTGCCGCCCGAACCTCGGCCAGCGACCCGGGCTGGACGAGCCCAGAGCGAAGCGCGAGGCGCATCAGCACGTTGTCCGCGCACACCTCCCAGCGTTCCGGGTCCCTCACGTGAAGCCAGCCCCTGCGCTCGCAGATCTTCGCGAACAGGAAGGACTTCTTCTGAAGCGGGTCCGAGTACGCCTCGTAGGCCGCGAGGAGGTCCAGCAGCCCGCCGTCCCCGCCGAGTCGGCCGTCCGCCGCGTCGAGCAGCGCCCGCGCCTCTCCCCCGTGGTCTCGCTCGATCCCTGCCGCGAGGTCCCGCCACAGCATCGCCCGCCGGTCGGGGTCCGCGACGGTCTCGCCGTCGATCCGCAGCAGCTCCGCGACATCCGCGCCGCTCACGTCCAGCAGGCGGGTTGCCGTGAGGGCCCCGGGGCCGCGCCCGGCCGCGTCAAGCGCAACCGCCCACAGCAGAGCGCTCCCCGTGAAAGG
Source organism: uncultured Actinomycetes bacterium (assembly GCA_963702195.1). Taxonomy (GTDB): domain Bacteria; phylum Actinomycetota; class Thermoleophilia; order Solirubrobacterales; family 70-9; genus AC-56. The sequence continues at coordinate 2,469,496 of OY969725.1, forward strand.
GCCCTCCCCCGCCACCATGTGCTGCTCGCGGTAGCCGGTGCGGTGGTCGACCGCACACAGGAACAGCGCCGCGTCCGGATCCGGAACCTGGCCGAAGATGGGCGGGTCGTAATCGCGGGCGAGCCGCATGACCCGCTTGTCGACGGCTGCGCCGGCTACCACCAAACGGTCGAGTCGATGCCCTCCAGCTCTTCGATCGGCTTCGTGTAGACGCCGGAGGAGAGGTACTTCCAGCCGTCGTCGGGCGCCACGAAGACGACGTTGCCCTCGTCGAGCTCGGATGCGATCCGGACGGCGATCGCGGCGATCGCCCCGGTCGACACGCCCGCGAACATGCCCTCGTCGCTGAGCAGGCGCTTGGTCCACAGGATCGCGTCGCGGTTGGAGACCATGATCTTCCGGTCGAGCACGTTGAGGTCGATGATCGGCGGGATGAAGCCGTCGTCCAGGGAGCGCAGGCCCTGCACGAGCTCCCCCTGCATCGGCTCGGCCGCGACGATCTTGGTCTCCGGGTCGTGCTCCTTCAGCCGCCGGCCGACGCCCATGAGCGTCCCGCCGGTCCCGAGCCCGCCGATGAACGCGGCCACCTCGTCGAGCTCCTCGAGGATCTCGGGCGCGGTCCCCTCGTAGTGGGCGCGCGGGTTGGCCTCGTTGCCGTACTGGTACGGCATGAAGTAGGAGGAGTCGCCCTCGGCCATCTCGAGCGCCAGCTCCACGGCGCCGTTCGAGCCCTTGGCGCCCTCCGAGTAGACGATCTCGGCGCCGTACATCTCCAGCAGCTGGGTGCGCTCCTCGGTCACGTTGTCGGGCATCACGACCTTGAGCGGATAGCCCTTGCGCCGGCAGATCATCGCCAGCGAGATGCCGGTGTTCCCCGAAGTCGGCTCGAGGAGCGTCTGCCCGGGCGCGATCGCGCCCTCGGCCTCGGCACCCTCGATCATCGCCTTGGCGACGCGGTCCTTCACCGACCCGGTGGGGTTTCGCCCCTCGAGCTTGGCGAAGATGCGCACTCCCGCCGTCGGGGTAAGTCGCGGCAGCTCAACCAACGGGGTGTTGCCGACGGCCTCGAGGACGTTCCCGTAGCGGCCGCCGCAGGGGCGATTGAGGGTCTCCTCGAGCATCGCTTCAGGAAGTGTAGTGAGGAAGCGGGTATGTTCCCCCCGGCAGCGCGCAAACGCACGAAGAGAGGAAACCAAGCATGTTGAGGGGCACCAGGACGAGAGTGGTCACCGCGATAGTGGTGGCGGTGGCAGTAGCCGGAATCGCCGCGGGATGCGGCAGCGGCAGCTCCACCACGAGCGGCGGCGGCAGCGATCTCGGGCTGATCACCGACGGCACACTGTTGGTGGGCTCGGACATTCCCTATCCGCCGTTCGAGCAAGGGCGCAGTGCCTCCACCTACACCGGCTTCGATATCGAGCTTGTCAACGAGATCGCCAAGCGGCTCGACGTGACGCCGGATTACCAGGACACGTCCTTCGACACGATCTTCCGAGATCTCGCGCAGGGCAAGTTCGACATGGTCGCGTCCGCGACGACGATCACTCCCGATCGTGAGAAGACGGTCGACTTCTCGGATCCGTATTACGACTCGCTCCAGTCGCTCGCGGTCGTGAAGGGGAGTGACATCCAGAGCACCGATGACCTCAGCGGCGCCACTGTCGGGGCTCAGAAGGGCACTACAGGAGCTGCCTACGCGGAGGACAAGACCGATGCGGCCTCGGTGCGCACGTATGCCGCGATCGATGACGCATTCAACGCCCTCCAGGCCGGACAGGTCGATGCCGTGATCAACGACCTGCCTTCCTCCGAAGACGCAATCAAGGGCAAGTCCGATCTCGAGGTCGTGCAGGACATCTCCACCGGAGAGAAGTACGGGTTCGCCTTCAACAAGGACAACCCGGGCCTGCGCGACGCGGTTAACAAGCAGCTCGCCGCGATCATCGACGACGGGACCTACACGACGATCTACAAGAAGTGGTTCCACAAGGACCCGCCGAAGGATTTCCAGGGCAGCTGAGCCTGGAAGTGAACGGTCGACGAAGGGGCGCCAAGGCGCCCCTTCGTCGTTCAGAGGGGCGAGAATGCGCGGGCAGGCACCGAAAAGGAGCGGAACATGAGTGGCAACGGACTAGTGGTGATGGGAAGCGGACTCAACGTCTTCTTCCAGCAGTACTTCGACTTCACCGTGATGGGGGACAACTTCACCTACGTGCTGACGGGGTTCAAGTACACCGTCTACCTGTCCCTGGTCGGTGGGGCGTTCTCGTTGGTCTGGGGGCTCATCCTCGCGGTCCTGCGCCAGCTCCCCGGGCGCGCGATGGCTCCCGTGCGGTGGCTGTCGATCGGCTACATCGACGTGTTTCGCGGGATCCCGCTCCTGCTTGTCATCTTCTTCGTCTCCGGAGGCATTCCCTTCCTGACTTTCCTGCCCCGGGACATCCGAATTCCCGAGTTCCTCGGGCTGCCCGACCCCTACTGGTACGGGGTCCTCGCCCTCACGATCACGTACGGCGCGTACATGGCCGAGGTTTACCGCGCGGGGATCGAGGCTGTGCCTCACGGCCAGATGGAGGCGGCCCGGTCGCTCGGCATGAGCCATGGTCAGGCGATGCGCTACGTGATCGTCCCGCAGGCCATCCGGAAGGTGATTCCGCCACTCCTGAACGACTTCATCGCGCTCACCAAGGACACATCGCTCGTTGGAGTGATCGCTCTCGTCGAAACCACGGAAGCGGGCCGGACGGTGCAGGGCGACACGTTCAACAGCTCGGCGCTCACCCTGGGGGCGGTGTTTTACCTCGTGCTGACGCTACCGCTGGCGCGGCTGGTCGACTACCTCATCCACCGTCAGCAGCGACGCACGGGACGCGGGGGACCGGGGGAGGACGACGGCGAGGATGTCGAGCCCGCGATGCAGCCGCTCCCATCCTCGGGCAGCGGAGCCACGAGCGGCGCCGGCATCTAGAGGGCGGCTAGCATGGCGACCATGGAGGCAGGCGAGGCCCCCGTGACCACGGACGGCGCAGTGCTCCGCCTGGAGGGCGTTTGCAAGCGGTTCGGAAGACTGCAGGTGCTTCGGGGGATCGATCTGGACATCGCCAAGGGAGGCGTCGTCTGCGTTCTGGGTCCCAGCGGCTCCGGGAAATCGACTCTGCTCCGCTGCATCAATCTCCTGGAGCCTCCGGACTCCGGCCGGATCCTCCTTGAGGGCAAGGCGATCAGCGGCGGCGAGAAGGGGGAACGCGGTGACATCAACTACGTGCGACGTCGCGTCGGGATGGTGTTCCAGCAGTTCAACCTGTTCCCGCACAAGTGCGCGCTGGAAAACGTCTCGCTCGCTCAGCAGAAGGTGTTGGAGCGAAAGTCGGGAGTGGCCAAGTCGAAGGCCGAGGACCTGCTGACCCGGGTCGGGCTCGCCGACAAGCTAAACGAGTACCCGGACCGGCTGTCCGGCGGACAGCAGCAGCGCGTCGCCATCGCCCGCGCTCTGGCGATGGATCCCCACGTGATGCTGTTCGACGAGGTCACCAGCGCGCTCGACCCCGAGCTCGTGAAGGAGGTGCTCGACGTGATGCGGGAGCTCGCGGACGAGGGCATGACAATGGTGGTGGTCACCCACGAGATCGGGTTCGCACGCGAGGTCGCGGACGAGGTCGTCTTCATGGACGAGGGAGTCATCGTCGAGCAGGGCAGGCCCGCGGACGTCCTCGACAACCCCCGCGAGGAGCGGACGAAGCGCTTCCTAGGGTTGGTCCTCGAGCATTGAGCTGCGCTCGCTAACAGTTGCCGCCCTTATGCCCACGCTCACGCCGCGTGTGACCGCCGTGCGTCGTGTACCACGTGTAGCGGAACTTCCACTTCACGCAGCCCTGCGTGATGTAGAAGGAGTAGCGATCCGTTTGGTACGCGCAGTGCTTCGGGTAGATCGGGCAGTTCCGATGGAAGTGCTGCTTCGTGCCGATGGTGTTACCCGGTGGCTCCGGAGAGATCCAGCCGCGCACCTTGATCTGAACAACCTTCAACCCGCGCATCCATCCCGCGTACGAGCTCACGTGGCCGCGCAAGTTCACGTTGGCGTTTCGGATGTAGCGAACGACGCGGAAGGGTGTTCACCGGGACGTCCTACAAGGCGCACCTCACCATGGCGGCCAGGCTGCCTGGAACAAGTCGGTGAGCCACACGCTTCGCCGCTCGTCCCCGTACGCCGCGAGCACCCCCCAGCATCATGGTCCCAGCTCCGGCCCGCCGTACTCCGGTTCTCGATTAGGTCTCCGGGGATGTCGTCGGGCCGCCGGCGCCCGCATAGAGGGTGTGCGTGAGGTGCCCGTCAGCAGGTCGAGGTGGCGGTCACGGAGGCGCTCACCCGGTCGCGCCGCTCGGGCGCTCGTCGGCGGGGCCACCGGATCGGCTGAACACGAACGCCTTGTTGACGAATCCCTCCGCTTGCGGGAGCCGGCCGACCTCCCACTCACGCTTCACCGAGAAGCCCAGCTCACCCAGCTTCGCCTTGAGATCGGCATCGGTGATGCCCCACTGCCACACATGCGTCGCGTCCCGAAACAGCCGCTGCTGACCCTTGTGCAAGTCATCCAAGCGGTCGAACAGCTCGGTGTGGCTCCCGGTCGGGGGCACCGCCTCGAGGTACTGCTCGCGCCCGAGGTCGATCAGGCGGACCGTCGTCTCGCTGCGCTCCCACTGGGGATTGGCGATCACAAACGATGAGGTGACGGGCGCGTACAGATCGAGCACTTGGTCCCAGCCGGGGTCCACCATGTGGTGGAGCACGTCGAACAGCAGGATCGCGTCGACCTCCCCGATATCGCTCACGGTGCCGGGATCCGAGAAAGCACGGTCGAGCACGCGCATGCCCGGGCGCTCGGCGGCCAGCTCAACCGCACTCAGCAGATGGGCGCGGGCCCGCCGCGCGCGGGCATCGACAAGCGCTCCGTGCTCGACCGTGGGCTTGTCGATCGCATAGAAGGCCCACTCACCGAAGATGCCATCGAACTCCAGGCTCGCAAAGGATTCGATGCCAAGCTGCTCGACGGCCCAGTCGATCGCCTGCGCCTTGCCGGGATGAGGCCCTTTCGGCTGCGCTTGGGCGGACTCGCGTACGGGCTTCGCCCCGCCCTCCGGGCTCGCCGGCGTCGCTCTGCCACGCGACGCCGACCGCATCCTTGCCAGCCACGCCCCGGCACTCGCCCGGCGCACGCGCGGGGCGGGGGTCAAGTCTCCAGAGGTCCCGCCGGCGGGCGCGTCCGCCTCGGTCTCGTAGCCGAGCTCGCGCAGTTTCGCTCCGAGCACCTCCTGTAACGCGGCCTGCTCGGAAGGGCGCAGGTTCTCCCGCCAGGCACCAGGCGTCGCCGAGCGATGAAATCGGTCCGGGCCCCGACCGCTGACGTTCTCGAACGCCAACCGCTTCACGATCGCCTCCACCTCAGCTTGCTCGAGCGGAAGGCCCAGCCATTCGAAGAGCTCGCCCACGTGACGCTCCGGCTCGCGGAGCAGGTCCTCATAGCGAACCATGTGCTTGGGCCCGCCATGGGCCGCGAATGCGACCTCGACGACCTCCGTCTGCCACAGCCACTGATATGCGAGACGGGTCACGACGTCGAGCCTCTCTGACTCGGAGACGCCGCGCATGTTGCGATGCGCCGTCTGTCCCCACGCCCCAACGAGGAGCGAGGCGAGCGTTGAGTCGACTACGTCGCGGCCGTCGCGCAGGAGAAAGAGCAGCCGTGCGCGGGGCTGCGCGCGCATGATGACGTCCGCCGACTGCGATCCGTTCGGCTCCTTGATGAGGAGGATCGTTTCGTCCGCTGGGCTCTGGGCGAAACGCGCCAGGTGAGCGCCGAACCGCTCGTTGAGCAGCCGCCGCAGACCGGGCACCCAGACATCGCCGAAGGACTCGGCGAAGAACCGATCAGGATCGTCCCCCATCGCCCGCCGAACCGTGAACGTCTCGAGGTCCAGATCCTCCGCACGATAGCCGGGGTCGTTGGCCAGGAAAGGACTCAGGTGGAGGCCGATCAGGGGCTCGTTCACCGGCAGAATCAGTGGGTGCTGGTCAAGCATCTGCAGAAGCCACGTGCTGCCGCTGCGTGGTGAGCCGAACTGCCACACCAGGCGGGATTCGAGGTCGGGTCCGGTATCGCTCACGGTTGCGTCAGCCAGCGCCGGAGACGTTTCGAGCCGACGCTCTCGGGATCGACGGGAGGCACACTCGCGTCCGGCATCACCCCGCCGGGCCGCTCCCGGCGCCCCGTGCGAAGGACGATCAAGTGCCGCCAGAGAATCCCCCGGACCAGGAGCTCCTCGGAAAGGAGCGTCTCGTTGCGGCCGAAGAGGGCTCGCGCAGGCCGGACCGCCAGCCAGGCGAACGCCAGTGGGGACCGACCTGCGTTGACGAACAGCCGCAGGGCCCGGCGCTTGCGTCGAGTGGTCTCCGACCCACAGCGGGCGAGCAGCACCTGAGCCTGAACCTCGCGGTCCAGGTAGGCATTGAAATAGGCACCGCGCCAGCGGTCGAGGAAACCGCGCCAGCGGTCTAGCCTCGCGCGCGGCCGCCGTCGCGGCTGCCCCGAAGCCGACGCCGCCCGCCCGAGAACGGCACCCGGATGCTGAACGTAGTCATAGAGCGGGCGATCGACGTAAGCGACCTCGCCCAGCGTCATCGCCACCAGAGCGAGCCAATGATCGTGAAACTGCCAACCCGGCCCGCTCGGAAACGGAAGGGCGTAATCGATCACGCGCCGCCGAAAGAGGGAGGCGGCGCCAGCGATCGTGTTCGAGACCAGAAGCGACGCGAGGTTGGTGTGGTTGTTGCGCCGTCCCCGCCACAGCGTCTCCCTGCGCACGTGCCCGCCGGCATCAACCAGGCGTTGATCGCTGTAGGCGAGCTCTCCGTCCCCGATCGCGTCCACCAATACCGCGAGCTTCTCCGGATACCAGCGATCGTCATGATCGGAAAGGGCGACAAGCTCGGCTTCTGCCGGGACCATCTTGAGCGCCCGCTCGAAGTTCCGGTAGAAGCCGAGGCGCTGATCGGAGCGCGACAACACGAACCGAGTGTCTCCCGCGACGGCCTCGCGGATCATCTCGAACCGGTCCGGCCGCGAGCGGTCGTCGCTGATCAGGCAGATCCAGTCACGGTTGGTCTGCGCGCGGATCGAGTCGACCTGGATCTGGAAGAGCTCGGGCACCGGATTGAAGGTGGCCATGCAAATCGCGGTCAGCGGCTGCCTCGCCGTGGGCAGGCCGTCGTACGAGGGGGGCTCCCGCCCTTCCACGACGCCGATCGTGCCGGCTGTGGCGCGTGCCGTCGTCCCGCCGGCGATCCGCGCCTCGACACCCAGCCTCAGCTCGCCGGGCTGCCGCGGGGGGCTTATCGGGATCGTCGCCCAAAAGCCGCTCCGGTAGGAGCCTGGGTGCAGTGATCGGAATCGATCGGGCCGTGGCATCCGCTGCGCGATCGGCCGGTGGCGCACCCCATCAACCGTGATCACCAGCGCCTCGACTGGCCGCTGGCGATGGAAGCAGGTACCGGACAAGAACAGCGCCGTTGACTGCCCGGCGGGCAGGTCCCTGGGCAGGGGGTAATCGAGCACGACGTCAAGTTCGTCCCCCTGGATGGAACGTGGCTCCCGCTCGGCAGTGATCACGGCGGCGAACAGTACGGAATTCGCGGGCTCGCTATGTTGCGAGTGACGTTGAGTGCCGATCGCGACAGCCGTGCGGAGAGCTCCGCCCCAGCCTCGGACGGGGCGGACGCCCAGTCGCGAACAACCGAGGAGGCGGTCCGCGGCTGGCTGCTCAAGCGCGCGCCCGATCGCGAGATCAGGGCGGCTCGGCCGCGCCCCGGGGAGGAGCACATGCGGGCGGCCTACCTCGAGCTGCTGAAGCTCTGCCTGTGCGACCTGGCGGGCGCCCGCACCCTCTCCGTCCAGAGGGCCGGCAATACGCGCAGGGTCGACAGCCCGGTGTTCCTTCGGGAGCTGGGTCCGGATGAGCTGCCCCTCCGTGCAATGGGAGGAGATTGGCCGTTCAGCGGTCTGTCGATGGTTGGCCTGTCACGTCTCGACGATCTCCAAGGGTGCGTCGAATCGGTGGTTGCCGACGAGGTCGAAGGCGACGTAATCGAGGCGGGAGTCTGGCGAGGCGGTTCATCGATCCTCGCCCGCGCAACGCTCGACTCGCTGGGCGCGGACGAGCGCACGGTGTGGCTGGCCGACTCCTTCTCGGGGCTCCCGGCGCCCGATGCGGACACATTCCCCGAGGACAGCGGGCTCGACCTGAGCCGGATCGACTATCTCGCCGTTCCGCCGGAAGAGGTGCGATCCCACTTCGCGCGCTTTGGCTGCGAGCATGGGATAGAGCTCGTGGAGGGCTTGTTCGACCAGACTCTGCCGACCCTCCGCGAGCATCGCTGGTCAGTCGTCCGTCTCGACGGCGACACCTACGAGGCGACCTGGGTGGGGCTCGAGTCCCTGTACCCCGGCCTGTCTGCGGGCGGGTACCTGATCGTCGACGACTACGTGCTGATCGAAGAGTGCCGCCGGGCCGTCGACGAGTTCCGGAGCCAGCACGGGATCACCGAGCCGATCGAGAAGGTCGACTGGAACGGCATCCGGTGGCGCCGGGAGAGCGAGCCAACCGCTACCAGTGAGGCGCCCGTTCATCGTACGGGGCGAGGGCAACGCCCGGAGAGCACCGGGAAGAGCGCTGCGCACGCGTACATCCCCACACGGCGCGAGCTTGAGCTCGAGGGCGAGCTGAGCGACCTGCGCGAAAGGCTGAGCACAAGCGAGGACGAGTTGAGGCGGATACGGTCCTCGGCAACGTAAGCAGGGTGGACCCGTGACGGCGCCCGCGTCCGACCAGCCTCACCGATACTTCTTCGTCCACATCATGAAGACAGGGGGAATCTCCCTGCGCCGGCGATTGAAGCATCACTTCGGCGATCTCGCCATCTACCCGGCCGGGCGCCTGGACGGAACGGACGTACAAAAAGTCGCGATGTCCATTGATTACCTGCGCGAACGCTTGGCGGCACGCGGGGATGAGATCCGGGTCATAGCCGGTCACTTTCCGCTGTGCACGACGGAGGTGATCGACGGGCGGTTCACGACCCTGACCCTGCTCCGGGAGCCGGTCGAACGCACGCTTTCGTACCTGCGCCACACCCGCAACTTCGACCGAGCCACTCGCGACCTGCCGCTCGAGGAGCTCTATGACGATCCGGTGCGGTTCCACGCCGCGCTGCACAACCAGATGACGAAGATGCTGTCGCTGACGCCCACGGAGATGGACGATGCGGCGATGCTCACCCGCGTCGAGTTCGACCGCGACCGCCTCGAGCGCGCCAAGGCAGCGCTGGCCGGGATCGACGTGATCGGGGTGCAGGAGCACTTCGAGGATTTCTGCGAGGAGCTTTCCGCTCGCTTCGGCTGGCGCCTCGGCGACCCCGAAACGATCAACGTCACCGCGCCGGAGGAGGTTCCGGAGAGCTTCCGCGCCCGGATCGCCGAGGACAACGCATTCGATGTCGAGTTGTATGAGTTCGCGAACGAGCTGCTGCATGAGGCCGGCCGGCCGCGACCGGGCAAGGTGCCGCTGGCATCGGCCGATCGGGAGGAGCCGTGACGGATTCCCCGGCCGCCCAGCCGCACCGATACTTCTTCCTCCGCGTGCCGAAGACGGCGGGAGCTGCTCTGGAGCAGCTGCTGGCCAACCACTTCGGCAAGGCCGCGGTCTACCCGGCGAAGGGCCTGGACGGCACGGAACCGTTGAGGCTTGCGGTCTCAATCGCTCATCTGCGGGAGCAGCTTGCGGCACGCGGGGATGAGATCCGGGTCATAGCCGGGCACTTCCCGCTGCGCACGACGGAGATGATCGACGGGCGGTTCACCACCCTGACCCTGCTCCGTGAGCCGGTCGCGCGCACGCTCTCACAGCTGCGGTACACCCGCAAGGTCAACCGAGCCGCTCGCGACCTGCCGCTCGAGGAGCTCTACGACGATCAGGCGCGGTTCGAGGGCCTGCTGCACAACCAGATGACGAAGATGCTGTCGCTGACGCCCACGGAGATGGTGGATGCGGCGATGCTCACCCGCGTCGAGTTCGACCGCGACCGCCTCGAGCGCGCCAAGGCAGCGCTGGCCGGGATCGACGTGATCGGGGTGCAGGAGCACTTCGAGGATTTCTGCGAGGAGCTTTCCGCTCGCTTCGGCTGGCGCCTCGGCGACCCCGAAACGATCAACGTCACCGCGCCGGAGGAGGTTCCGGAGAGCTTCCGCGCCCGGATCGCCGAGGACAACGCATTCGATGTCGAGTTGTATGAGTTCGCGAACGAGCTGCTGCATGAGGCCGGCCGGCCGCGACCGGGCAAGGTGCCGCTGGCATCGGCCGATCGGGAGGAGCCGTGATCGCCTTCGGCGTGGCGGTCACGGAGCCGACGATCTACGACCGCTTCGCCGGGCCGGGGCTCCGCCGGGCGGCCGAGCCCGATTCGCTGGTCTTCGCAGATCAGGCAGCGGGCTCGTTGTTTCGCAACTACAACCGGGTGCTGGAACAGGCGCGGGCCCAGGATGACCTCGAGGCACTCGTCCTCGTCCATCAGGACGTCGAGATAGTCGAGTCGGACTTCGCGGCGAGGGTGCGAGCAGCATTGAGCGATCCCGATGTCGCGATCGTCGGTTGCGTTGGTGCGGTTGGGGTGCGCCAGCCCGCCTGGTGGAAAGGTACGGTCTCCTGGGCGGCGTTCAGCCACCACTATGAGGAATTCGGTGGGGGTGAGTTCGACTCGCTCTCGTGGCGACCCGAGGCCGGCCCCTCCCACCTCGCTCCCGGGGAGGTCGATGCGATCGACGGGTTGGTGATGGTGCTCTCGCCGTGGGCGGTGCGCGAGCTTTGGTTCGACGAGTCCCTGGGACAGCTCCATGGCTACGACTTCGACATCTGCATGCAGGCCCGCACGGCCGGCAAGAAGGTCTTTACCGCCGACTTCCGGGTGATCCATCACCGCTCGCTCGAGCTGATCAGCGATCCAGAGCAGTGGATCGACGCCTACATACGGCTGGGTGAGAAGTGGGCGGACCATCTTCCGGAGCCCAGCGGGGACCCGAAGGAGCGTGCCCTTCGCGCCGAGGCCGAGGCCGCCTGCGCTGAGGCCCTTGGCCGAACCCAATCGCTACGAGCTCGGGCGATGAGAGTTCAGCTCGACCGCGCGAGGCGGGAGCTCAAGAGCACGAGGGACGAGCTCAAAGCCACGAGGCAGGAGCTTAGGCTTGCGAGGCAGGAGCTGGAGAAAATGCGGGGCGGCCAGAAATCCTCGGTCCGGGGCGCCTGAGCTCCCTCATCGGACGCGCTTCAAGAACCCCCCGAGGTTGAAGGTGAGGGCGTACTCGAGGGAGGGATCGGGTGCGAAGTTGCCCTCGCGGATGATCTTCTGTACCACGCCCCACGGGCCAACGCCGAAGCCCGTCCACACGGGGCGCCCGCCGAGGATGGTGTCCTCGATGACGAGGTAGGAGCCGATCGGGACGAGCTCGGCATAGTTCTCGAACGCTTTCGTCACCTCGTCGGTGTCGGAGGCCCCGAGGATCACCAGCGCCTCCTCGCCCACGATTTCGCGCACCTCCGCTGCGGTGCGCTCACTGGACGGCGGGCTCTGCAGGTAGGTGATCCGCGGGTGCTCGGCAGGACTGGCGGGCGGGTAGTCGTCGATCGAGAGCACCCGGCCGTTCCCAACCAAATCGCAAATCGATGCCAGGAACAGGGCCCGCCCGCCCGCGCCGGTGCGCGTCTCGACGATCCAGTCGGGCCGTAGCCGGTAGATCAGCTCCTGGTACGCCAGCAGGTCGGTGGGCACCCTGTGCGTCGACCTGCCCAGCCACCTCGCCCGGTGCCACTCTCCGCTGCGCCAGAAGGCGTCGATGAACGCCGCCCTCTGCTCCTGCGGCACCGGAAGCTCCCCATTGGGGCGCCTGTCGGGGGCGTCGCCGTGGCCGGCCCCGAAGCGCGTCGGGGCAGCCATACGTCGGGGCCGGGTGCGGAGGGCGTCCTCGGGCAGCGTGCCCACGTAGTGCGGCCGCTTCGTGGGAACGCTGAGCTCGCGCCCCTTCAGCTCCACATAGCGCTGTTCATATGACTTGAGCAGGCCGGAGAGATCGCCCAGCTCGGTGGTATTGGTGGTCGTCCCGCCGTGAAGCTGGTGGAAGGAACCCTCGCCCAGGATGTCCACTCGGTTGATGTCGGGCGAGCTGACGGTCCGTTCGAAGAAGTCCAGGTTGACGAATCCGCCGCCCGGCATCGCGAAGCCCTCGTCCATGCCGCCCACCTGCTCCAACAGATGGCGCGGGACGAAGATGCAGTTGCTCTCCACGATGCCGTCGAACCAGTCGCGATCGCCGATGAAGTGCCCGATTTCGAACAGGCGATAGCCGTCGATCGGCCACTCGATCCGCTCGAAGAGGCGGTCCTCGACCGTGCGGTCGTAGCCTCGCGTGAGGGCCTGGGGCTGCTGCCCAGGGCCGACGTACCATTGCCGCGTTGTGACGACCGCCGGCGCATAGGCGGACAGTCCCAGCATTCCGAAACGGAGCACGCCCGGGGTGAGCACGTGGGCGCCATCGATCATCAGGCCCACCGCTCGGCCCGTGGATGCGGCGATGCCCCGATTGACCGCGCGTGCGGGGGAGGGGGCCGCGTCGTCCCCGAGGTCGACGTAACGGAACTCGGGTCCGAAGCTGGATACGAGCTCCTCCCCGAGGCGCTCGTCGGGGTCTGACCCGTTCTCGACCGCGATCACCTCGTAGTCGAGGTCCTCGACTCCCTGCTGGTAGGCGCGGGTGAGCGAGTGCAGGGTCCGATTCGCCTCGCGGCGCATGTTGTGGAAGACGACGACCACGGATAGGTCCTTGGCGGCGGTTGGAGTGCCGGCCGGCGCAGGGATGCGGCTGCCCTCACCCTCGGGCACGGCGGACGGCTGACCGATCTCATCGGGCTCCGTCGTCTTCCTCCACACGGCGCCGTCCCAGCCAACCCGCTCGAGCGGCTCGCTGACTCCTCGCTCCGAGCGGAAGTCATCGACTGCGGCCCGGCAAGACGGGTTCCCGTGGTTGTCGATGACCACGAAGCCGCCGACCGCGAGGCGGTCGTAGAGCGACTCAAGAGCAGCGCGAATCTCGTCCGGCTCGTGGCCGCCCACCCGCAGCAACGCGACCTGTTTGATCGGAGCTTCGGCGAGCGTGCGCGCCGGCGGCCCCTGGAGGAAGGCGACGCGGTGGTCGAGCAGCCCGAAGCGGTCGAACGCGTCTCGCACCGCGTTCAGGTCGGGCGTAAACGCGTGCGCGCCGTTCTCGTCCCCGGTAGGACGAGCTCCGAACGTGTCGGCGACCCAGACGCGGGGGCCTGGTAGCTCGTAGGCCTCGAGGTACCCGCGCATCAGGATGGCGGTGCCGCCGCGCCCAGTGCCGCAATCCACCAGAGCCCCCTTGACCTTCTCCTCCCGAATCACGTCGAGGCAGCCCTCGAGGTGATCCAGGCGAACACGCCCAACCGCGGCGTAGGGGAGGTCATCCAGCGGGCCGTTCGATCCCGGATCGTCGCCTGCGACGTCACCCGCGCGACGCGCCTGCTCGAGGCTGGTCATCCGCCTGGCCAGGTGGCGGGCGGGGTTGTGGAGCTTGTTCGCGCTCGGCGCCTCGCCGGCCTGGATGCACTCCAGCAGGTACCCGATCCGCGCCTCGTTCTCCAGGTAGTGCTCGTCGAGCAGGGCGCCCTTGAGAAGGTCGATGTAGCGGCGAGCGCCGCGGCCCGCTCGGAGTCTGGCGGCAGCCCGATCGCTGCTCAGCTGCGTGGTCTCACGAGCGCGAATCGACTCGGCCAGCTCGATCAGCTCGTAACGGCCCTCGGCGCTCTCCAGCCGGTCGAGCAGGGCTGTCAACTCGGGACGCGCATCGAGCAGCTCCTGCTCCGCAACGAGGGCAAGCCCGTACCAGAGGGGAACCACCACCCGCCGCAGCGGACGATCGTGCTCGGCGATGAAGTCGTCGATCGCGGTCGCAACGCCGTTGCGGGGTCCGCCCTCGCGAACGGCGTTGCATAGCCCCTGGTCGATGCCTCCTTCGTCCGCCAACTCGACGCGATCGGGGAGGATGCCGCGGGTATCGTACGGCTGACGGAACTCCTCGGGGATCCGCTCGGGAGCGTAGTAGAGGTCGCGCCGGCCGTACGGCCAACAGACGTCGTGGAACACCATCAGCGGCATCGGCACCCCGGCGTCCCGCGCGGTGTCCCGGAGCATGCGCAGCTCGTGGTAGACCGTGAACCAGTTGTGGTCACCGTCGATCAGGGCGGCATCGCAGGGGGGCAGCTCGGGCAGGACGTTGTGGCTGATGTCGCGGTGAAAGTGATAGCGACCGGGGAAGTGATCGGCGTGCTCCCTCGGGTCAAACTTCGGTACAGGGTCGATCACGTGCAGCTCGGAGTCCGGCCCAAGGGACTTGAGCAACTGCGCGGTGGTCCAGCCTCGCTCGGCTCCGATCTCAACCACGCGGGTGGCGCCCGCTGCGACGAGGGCGGGCTCGATGATCTTCTTCCAGAAGGGAAACATTGGCGTGGATGCCGCGCTGGCGGTGCGGGATTCTGGCGTATTCTCGCGAGCCGGGTGGGCTGGCGCAGGACGCTGCGGCTTGGCCGCTAGCATCGCCGTGTGCAGTCGGCGGGACCCATGCAATCAGAGCATGCGAGCGAAGCTCGGCAGCGTGCGCTCCCAGAGGCGCCGGAATGCCCCCCGTCCTGGAGCACGGGGCCGCCCGACTTCGTTGGGATCGGCGCGCAGCGATGCGGAACGACCTGGTGGTTCGGCGGAGCCCTCCAGGCGCATCCGCTCGTTGCCATTCCTCCCCGGCGTCGCAAGGAGCTCCACTTCTTCGACCGCTACTGGACGGAGGACGTCGAGCCGGACTTCGCGGCGCGCTACGCACGTTTCTTCCCTCGGCCGGAGGGCTCGATCACCGGCGAGTGGACGCCCGGCTACATGTGCGATCCCTGGGCCGTCCCCCTGCTCGCGGAGGCAGCGCCCGAGGCGCGTTACCTGGTCATGCTGCGCGACCCGGTCGAGCGGTACCGCTCCAGCATCGCCCCGGTGGTCAAGCGGTCGCGCGAGCGCGGCTATGACCCGCTGGACATCGTGGTCGCGAACCACTCCGTGCTCCACAGCCTGTACCACGCGCAGGTGAAGCGGGCCTTCGAGATCCTCGGCAGGGACCGGGTGCTGGTCTTGCAGTACGAACGTTGCGTGGACGACCCCCTCGCACAGATGCAGCGCACGCAGCGATTCCTCGGACTGGAACCTCTCGCGGCCATCCCGGACGCGCTCGAGCGCCGCGTACCGTCGGGAATACTCTTTCCCGTTGGTGACAACCCGCCGCTCCCGGCGCGGCTTCGCCAGGAGTTGACCTCGGCGCTTGCCGACGATGTCCGCCAGGTCGCGGAACTGTGCCCGGACCTTGACTTGGGGCTCTGGCCGAGCTTCGCCAGTCTGTAGACGGGGTCATGAGAGGGGAGCGATGATCGCCTTCGGGGTCTCGATCACGGACCCCGAGCAGTACGAGCGGTTCGCTGAGCCGGGCATCCGGCTGGTCGCCGAGCCCGATTCCGCGATCCTCGCCCGCGGCAGCGCCGGCTCGGTGTTCCGCAGCTACAACATGCTGATGGACGAGGCCGCCAAGCTTCGCGACCTGGAGGCCTTGGTCCTGCTCCATCAGGACGCCGAGATCACCGACCCCGACTTCACGGCGAAGATCCGGGAGGCGATCAGCGATCCCGACGTGGCGATCGTGGGCTGCATCGGCGCGATCGGCGTCCGCAACATCGCCTGGTGGGAAGGATCGGTCACCTGGGCGTCGTTCACCCACCGCTATGAGGAGCTCGGCGGCGGCGAGGTCCCGGGGTTGGCATGGACGCCCGAGGAGACGCCCACCTACGCGGGGACCGGCGAGGTCGAGACCGTCGACGGGTTCGTGCTGGGGCTCACGCCGTGGGCGATTCGCGAGCTTCGCTTCGACGAGTCCTTGGGTCAGGCGATCCACGGCTACGACTTCGACCTCTGCCTTCAGGCGCGCTCGAAGGGCAAGAAGGTGGTGACCGCCGACCTGAAGGTCGTGCACAACCACGAGCTGAAGCTGATCCGCGACGTCGGCAACTGGATGGAGGCGCACATCAAGATCGCCGAGAAGTGGGACGGCCGGATGCCCCTCGTCGGCCAGGAGGGCGGCGGCGAGGACTGGAGGGCGCGCGCCCGGCGTGCGGAGGCCCAAGCGTCGGCCGAGAGGATGATCGCCCTGTCGGCGAAGCTCTACCGCAACGCGAAGATCGAGCACCTGATGAGCCAGCGAGAGGAGCTGGAGGCGGAGGCCGAGAAGCTCAGGGCCGCCAAGGACCAACTGGCCGTCCGGCTGCAGGCCTCGAACTCGGCGCGCGCCTCGAACTCTGCGGGCGGAAGCCTCCTGCGCCGCGTCGCGGCCCGGCTCAGGCGTCGCCGTCGCCGGCCGCGAGCACCCGCCTGATCTCCTCGCGCGAGACCGCGGGCGTCGATCCGCGGCGTCCGCGCGAGAGCAACTCGGCGATGCCGATCGCGCGCGAGTTCAGCATGCGAACAAGTAGCGCCCGCTGCGGGCGCAGCTGAGCCTCCTGCGCTCGAAGCCGCTCGCCGAGCTCGCGAACCCGCGCTTCGAGCTCGCGCAGGCTTGCGGCCTGTTTGCGAGCGCGCTGCCGTAGCTGCTCCTGGGCTCGGCGGGCCCTGATGCCTTCGATGTGGCGGGTCGCGATCTGGCCCACCCGGTTGGCCTCGAGCCGCTCCAGCAGCGGGTTGCGGTCCCAGGGCTCCAGAAGACGGGCCACCGCCTCGGACCACGGGGCGTCCTCGTGCCAGACCGCCCCGAAGCCGAAGAAGGCCGCCACGGTGACCAGGCGCATGCGCTCGTGCGCGTCCACGAAGTCCTCGAGCGCGGTCAGCGTCCCGTTCCGAGGGCCGCCCTCGCGCTCCGCCGCCCAGTCGAACGGCAGGCCTTCCTCGGCGATCCCGGGTTCCCACGGCGCGAGATGGACATCGTGCGCGAGCGGCTGCCGGTGCTCCTCCGGGATGCGCTCCGGGACGTAGTACGTGTCCCGCCGGGCGTGCGGCCAGCCGACGTCGTGGAACATCAGCAGCGGCATCTCTGCCCCCTGAGTCCGCTCCGCCACTATCCGCAGCTCCTCGCTCAGAGTGAAGTAGTTGTGGTCGCCGTCGATGACGATCGCGTCGGGCAACTCGATCCTCCGCAGGACGTCGTGGCTCGTCTCGACCAACAGGGTTAGTTCTGGCCGCCGCCTGTCGAGCTCCAGGACCTCGTCGGGTGGCTCGGGGTCGAGCGCGACGATCCGCGCGTCGGCCCGGTCGGCCCAGTCGAGGAGCTCCGCCGTCAGCTCGCCCTTGCCGGCACCGATCTCGAGCACGGACTTGGCCTCCGACGCGTCGAGGCCCCCAAACACCAGCTCGCCGAGGCTGGCGAGCGAAGACCCCCACCCGGGGATCCCACCATCTTTGGACTGGCGCTCGATTGGCTCCCCGCCATTCAACGTAGCGCGCAAGTCTAGTGGTGGGCGTTCACCCCGCTCGCGCTCTGATGCTCAGGTCTCGTAGCCAAGCTCCGCGAGCTTGGGCCCCATGATCTCCTGCATGGCGCGCTGCTCCTCCTCGGTCAGGTTCTCGCGCCATAGGCCGGGGGTGGCGGCACGCACGTCCTTGCCCGGGCCGCGGCGCTCCTCCGGCAGGCTCGAGAACGCGTGGCGCTTGACCACCTCTTGAAGCCTCGGCGCTTCCACCGGAAGGTCGAGCCAGTCGAGGATCCGGCGGAGCTGGGTGGCGGTGTCGGACAGGAGGTCCTCGTATCGCACCAGCAGCCGCTGCTGCGGCGGCAGCGCATCGAACGCGCGTTGGCTCGCCACCGTGCGGCTCACCCACAGCATGGAGTGCTGGGAGATGAACAAGAGCCGCTCCTGCGGCGGCCGGTCCAGCGCGCCCGTCCGCTCCGTCCACCAGCTCTTGCTGGTCAGCATCGCGTCGAGCAGCGAGTCGATGACGTCCCGGCCGTCCCGCAGCAGGAAGAGCACGCGCGATCCGGGCAGCAGCGAGACCACCGTGTCGGCGGCGTGCGAGCCGTTCGGCTCCTTGATCGCCACCCACCTGGGGATCGACTCGTGGCCCATCGAGTCGAGCTGGTGCAGGAAGCCGCTAAGCGCGAGCTCGCGCAGCCGGGGGCGGATCGCCGGCATGTAGTCGCGGGCGAAGAAGTAGCTCGGGTCCTCCGCCCGCTCCCCGTGCTCGTAGTACTCGCCCGCCTCCACCTGGCCGCCCATCGGCACCAGGTGGACCGGGAGGTAGGACTCGTTGATCTGCGCGATCTCCGGCCGTGAGTTCAGCAGCCTCATCAGCCACGAGCTGCCCGAGCGTGGCGAGCCGAAGATCCACACGAGCTTCCCCTCCAGCTCGCCCAGCTCGCCGCCGACGGTGCTGGTCGCCTTTCCCGAGTCAGCCCCGGACACGGCTTCGTCTCCCAGCGCCTCGCGCGTGCGGCGGTGCTCCTCCCGGGCCTCACTCAGCACCCTCTCGGTGTCGTTCACGTGCTCGTTGCCGGGCTGCGCGGGGGCCGCTGCGTCTGCGGCGCGGGGGCCTGGGACTCGGGCTCCGAGACCTGGAAGCCCAGGGCTCTCATCTCATTGCCCAACTCCTCGTTGAACCGCTTGAGGATGTGCGGACGCATCTCCTCGCGCCAGCGTCCGATGGAGGCCTCCGGGGAGTGCGCGCTGACGTGCATCTCGCGCATCTTCGAGTCGGAGGTGACCGACGCCGGGTTCAGCTCGATGTCGAACGCCTTCTCGAGCCTGCGCGCCACACCGTCCAGATCGAGCACCAGATCCTCGTAGCGGACGACCGGCATCGTCCTCTGCTCCACCGCGTCACCGATCCACCGCAGCCGCTCCTTCTGGCGCCGGAGGTGCCGGGTCAGCCAGCGGTCGGCCGACTCCCTGGGCCGCCTCCCCATCGCCGCGGGGAGGCCCTGCTCGCGACGCTGCTTGCTGAACGAGATGATCGAGACGTAGGTGTCGCGGGGATCCCGCAGCAGTGCAATCACCCTCACCGGCGGCAGGCGGTCGAGGTCGACCGTCCAGGTGCTCAGGTGCTTCTCCGCGTAGTAGCGCACCTCCGCGTCGGGGCGCTTCGTCCCCTTCAGCGTCTGCTCGGTGGCGCGCCGCGAGAACTCCTCCCAGAGCGCGCGAAACGCGGTCTCCGCCAGGTCGGCCCCGGTTTCATCGGCGCCGAACAGCTCCCGCGGCATCCATGGCGGCGGGCCCATCATCTGCATGCCCTCCTGACCCAACGTCGCCAGACGGGAGCCGTTCCAGAGCCGTGGCGGCCACTCGGTCCTCTCGATCAGATGCGCCCAGCGGAACAGGTAGGCAAAGTACTTGCGCTCGTATGGATATCCGCCGCCCACCGCGATCTGGGGTGAGGTGCTAAGCAGGGCCATCATCAGGGTGCTGCCGTCGCGCGTGAAGTAGTCCACGAGAAGTGGCTGGAGCGAGGCGCCGCTGGCCTCCGCCCCCCGCGCCCGGCGAGTCATCTGCGCCTTCCCACCATCGTGAGGCCATGACGTTAGCGCGCGGGCGCGCGGACGATCATGGTCGCACGCCGGGCCGAGTACGGATTACGAAACCGAGCCGGATCCCGTTCAGCGCAGCGGTTGAGACCTCAGTCGATCGGGTGAAGGCTCTTCCAGTGGGCGCACGCGCGCTGCGCCGCTTCGAGGTCGGTCAGCGCCTGCCTCGCATGCCTCAGGCCGACGTCGATCTTGCCCGCGGCGGCCTCGTCCGCCGCTCGCCGCAGCCCGGCCGCGGCCTCCTGTCGCAGCCGTTGACATTCCTGGTGGGCGTGGTCGAGGTCGCGCTTATGCTGCACGCCCTCTTTCTCGCGCCCGCCTCGCACGGCCCGGCAGTGTAGTCCGCCTCGTCGGCGTAGCCCACCCCTGGCTGCAAAGATGGCGGTCGCGACTCGGCGGCGGGATCTCGATCCTGCGCGCGACCGCAACATGTGCGCCTTTTGATTGTTGGCTGGAGGGACCGTGGAGGAGAGCGCGACAGCGGGGCAACCGAACCGATCTTCGATCGGCACCCCCGGGCTCGCGGTGCGGCTGAGGTCGGCGCTCGGGAGCGAACGGGGCCGCCGGCTCCTCGCATTCGCAATCTTCGCGCTCGCCGCCCTCATCTCGGTCCTGGTGCTCGGGTTCGCGGGCCGAGGCCAGACCCTGAAGGGCGACGAATGGGGCTACGTCCACCGCTTCGCCACCCAACCGTTTCTTCACGTCGTGTTCGTCACCCCCCCGGGCAAGTACCTGCTGGTGCTCCCGATGATCCTCTACAAGCTCGCCTTCGCCACCATCGGGATCTCCGACTACCTGCCGTACCGGATGGCCGCGGTAGCGCTCACGATCGCCACCGCATTCCTGTTCCTGTTGCTCGCCGCGAGGCGCGTCGGCTACCTGGTCGCCCTGCTGGGCGCCGTGCTGATTCTCTTCTTGGGATCGGCAAGCGAGGTGACCGCCACTGCGATCCGCATCCCGGAGCAGATCGCCGCGGTGGCCGGGCTCGGCGCCCTGCTGGCGCTCGAGCGGTCCGGCTTCCGGCGCGACGTCGTCGCCTGTGTCCTGCTGGTGATCTCGGTCACCTCCCACCCCCTCGGGCTGGGATTTGCCACCGCCGGCGCCGTTGTGGTTCTCGCCCGCCCGGGCAAGGAGCGCTGGCGGCGAGCGTGGATATTCGCGATCCCGCTCCTCCTCTTTGCCATCTGGTACTTGATCGGACACGAGCCGGCGCCGGACAACCTCTCGCTCGGACACCAGCTTGGCGACGTGCCCAGGTTTGAGTTTCAGTCTCTGACGGCAATGACCGCCGCGGTCACCGGGGCCTTCCGCGCGCCCTTCAGCGGCGACGTCGAGCCGCTGAGGCCTGTCACCTACGCGCTCGCGATGCTCGTCTTCGTCGCGGTGGGGGTGCGAGCGCTGAGCGTCCGCATGCGCCCGATGTTCTGGGCGCTTCTGGCGGGGATCGGCGTCCTCTTCGCCGCGCCCGCGTTCGCCCCCGGCGCGCTGCGGGAGCCGGATGCGTCTCGATACGTCTTCGCAGGAGCGATTCTGCTCATGCTGCTGGTCTGTGAGGCGTTTCAGGGCGCAACGATCAGACGCAGGGACCTCCGGATCGCCGGGATGGGAGCCCTGGCCGCGGTCTTCGGCTTCGCGGTGTACTCCAACGCCACGGTCCTCGACCAGAGCGCGGGCGTGTGGGCGAACCGCGGACTCCAGGTGAGGTCAGAGCTCACGGCCCTCGATCTGGCCGCGGACCGGGTCGCCCCGCAGTTCCAGCCGGAGAATCCCTCGCTGAGGCCGCCAATCCCCTACACCCACACGGGGATCACGGCGCAGCAGTACTTCGTCACCGCGGACGCGTACGGCTCGCCCGCCTTCTCGCCCGCCGAGCTCCGCGGCCAGGCGCCCGCCGACAAGCGCGTCACCGACGTGGTGCTGGCCCACGCGCTCAACCTCCAACTCCGGCCGGTACCGGCGATACCGGCCTCGTCCGAGTCCGTCCGCCCCAGCGTCGTCACAACGGATGCCAAGGTCCACAATTCGGCACCCGGGTGCGTGACGATCGATCCAGGAGACACGGCCGCGTCGACCCAGCTCCAGCTTCCCCGAGGTGGAGGCGCCGTGTCCGCGTCGGGCCCGAGCCGGGTCCCTCTGGCGTTGGGGCGGTTCAGCCCTGGATACGGCTACCCGCTCGGTTCGCTTGGCCCAGGCCGCGCGGCATTGATTCCCATTCCACCGGACAGCGATCAGACGCCGTGGCGGCTGCTCGTCGGCCCGTCGAAGGACGCCGTGCGCGTCTGCGGTCTTGACTTGAGCAGCTTGCTCAAGCAGTGACGGTCTACTCGCAGTAGTGACCTGAGGGCGGCCTCGGATCGCGACGCTTGATGCCGGCGCAGTCCCGGAGGCGATCGAGGCGGTTGGCGAGCACGCGCTCCTTGGACGCCGCACGAGTTCCGGGGCGGGCCGGGTATGCGTTGGTGAGCTGATAGGGATCGCGGCGCAGGTTGTAGTGCTCGGCCTCGTTGTCCGGCAGGCAGGGCCCGTGTCCTTCGCGTTGCCGGGTGATCCCGAGGTAGCGGACGAAGACCTGGTGCTTGGTGCGGATTCCCTGGTAATCACATGCCATCGTCTTTCCGGCCCGCGCTCCCTTGAGCTCGAGCAGGATGCCGCGATGACGAGGCCATCTGCGGCCGTCGGATCGGATCGCCTTCAAGAGTGAGCGGCCGTCGAGCACCCGGCACTCGCCGCGCCCGTTGCAGGGCCTCGCGCCGGCCAGACGCAGGATGGTGGGCGCGATGTCGGTGTTTGCCACCGTGCTGGAGAGGGCTCGCGGGGCATCGCCGGGACCCCTGAACCGGCGCGGTAGGCGAACGATCAGGGGCACGTGCAGCGCCTCCTCGTAGGGGTCGACCTTGGCGTGCTCGCGATGCTCGCCCTGCATGTAGCCGTTGTCCGACGTATAGAGGATCGCGGTGTTGCCCAACTCGTGCTCCTGCCGCAGCGCCGAGACGATCTGCTTGACCCCGCGGTCGACCTCCCGAAGCGACGCCAGCCGACAATCCTGCTTTCGCGTCATCCGTGCAATGTCGCTCGACGTCAGTCGAGGCTCTACCCGAATGAACCACGGCTTGTCGCTGACGTCGGCCTCGTTGAAGGACGGTGGTCGCGGCAATGGCTTGTTGGCGAACAGGTCCTCGTCGCGGGGGGCGGGCATCGCCGACGCCTGACACCGCCGATCACCGAGGTTGGCGGCGCTGTGTGGAGCGACCTGATCGAGCGCGATGAAGACCGGGCGTCGGCGCGGAACCCAGCGGTGGATCAGGCCGACGGTCTTGTCGTCGAGGACGCGCGTCACATAGTCGCGTGGCGACGAGCCGTACGGCACTGAGCGGCCGTTCTCGTGAAGCGTGTAGTCGTAATAGGGGATCGGATGTCCGCCGCTTTCCTCGAGCACCGTGTCCCACTGGTCCCATCCGGGGGCGATCTTGTCTGGATCCCCGGTCGATCTGGCGTAGTTGTTCAGGTACTTGCCGACGTGCGCGGTCCGGTATCCGGCCCGATCCAGCCAGACGGGCAGCGTGTCGTTCTTGCCTCGGAGATCACCGTAGGGATCGGGGTCGTTCCACAGGACGCCGTTGTTGTGCCCGTACTGACCGGTCAGCATCACGGCTCGCGACGGGCAGCACAGGGGGCCGCTGTCGACGTAGTCGCTGAACGCCGTTCCATGGCGCGCCAGCAACTTGACGGTGTGGGGCATCACTCGATGGGTCGTCGAGAGGGTGTCCTGGTCATCTGTTTGGATGACGATGATGTTTGGGGGCTCGGGCCTGGCCGGGTGGCGGCCGGCGGCGGGCCCGGCGGACGACGCGCCACCGGACGTCCCCAGGACCGCGACGATCGCCAGCGCCGCAAGGCCAAGGGCGACCAGCCGCAGTCGCCACGCGGCGCCGATCCAGGTGGATGTGTCGGCCCTCCTACCCATGACGTCGACCGCCGAGGCCCCCCAATCTAGACGTCGTAGCCGAGCTCGGCAAGCTTGGCTCCCATGATCTCGTGCATGGTGCGCTGCTCGTCCTCGGTCAGGTTCTCGCGCCAGAGGCCAGGCTTGGCGGCCCGCATCGGCTTACCGGGTCCACGGCGGTCCTTGGGCGCGGAGTCGAACGCGTGCCACTTGACGATCGTCTCCAGGTTCTTCTCCGTCAACTCCAGTTCCAGCCAGTCGAAGATCCGCCGCAGTTGGGTCGGCGTGTCGCTGAGGATGTCCTCGTAGCGAACCAGCAGGCGCCGCCGGTCGGGGAGGGACTCGAACGCCCGCTCGCTCGCCATCGTGCGGCGAACCCAGAGCTGGGAGTTCTGCGCCACGAACGCCAACCGTTCCTGCGGCGGTCGGCCGAGCTGGCGCGTGCGCTCCGCCCACCAGCTGTCGCTGCCCAGCATCGCGTCGACCAGCGAGTCGACCACATCGCGGCCGTCGCGCAGCAGGAAGACCATGCGGGAGCGCGGCAGGAGCGAGACGATCGTGTCCGCCGCGTGGGAGCCATTGGGCTCCTTGATCACGACCCACTTCGGGACCGGGTCGAACCCCATGTGCCTGAGCTGGTTGTCGAAGCCGCGCAGGACCAGCTCGTGGAGCAGCGGGCGAAGCACGGGCATGTAGTCGCGGGCGAAGAAGTAGCTTGCATCCCCGGCTCGTTCGCCGTGCTCGTAGTACTCGCCCGCCTTGACCTCGCCGCCCACCGGGACGAGATGGGCCCCGACGTAGGACTCGTTCACGGGCGCGATGTCGGGGTGCCCAGTGAGGAGCCGCAGCATCCAGGAGCTCCCCGAGCGCGGCGACCCGAAGATCCAGACGAGCCTTGATTCCAGCGCCTCGAGCTCGGCATCGGTCCGGCCGGGGATCGCGGCCGCGGCGGAGCCGGACACGGCCCCCTTGCCGCCGTCACTCAGGACCTGGCGAGCCAGTTCGTGCTCCTCCGTCGCGGCGCGAAGTACGTCTCGTGCGTCTTCCGTCCCCGGCACGGGCGCGCAGGGTAGCGCCTCGCCGCTCAGACGCGGCGGCCCGAACGGGTGCGCAGGCGCCGCGCGAGTGAGCGACAGGTGGCGCCCGCATCACGCAGGGGGCGCGTCATCCGCCAGCTTCGCGAGTGCTCCAGGGACCTGAGCCAGCGCTCGGTCTCGGCCTGCTCGTGACGCGCCCCCTCAAGCTGGGCACTCAAGTCGACCATCGCCGTCCGCAGCTGCGCACGGTCCTCGTTTGCCACCGCGAGGGCATCGATCAGCTCCCGCTCCTGGCTCATCCGCCCGTTGCCTTGCCCTCGGTGAGCGTCTCGTCGGGCGCGGGCACCGAGGTGTCGAACCCGAGCGCCTCGAGCTCCTTTCCGAGCTCGTCGTTGAACCTCTTCACGAGCTCGGGGGCCATCTCCCGGCGCCAGCGGCCGACCGAGGCCTCCGGCGTCGCTGCGCTCACGTGCGTCGCCCGCAGCTTCTCGTCCGCGGCGACGGCGGCGGGATTGAGCTCGACGCCCAGGACCTCCTCGAGGCGCCGTGCTTCTGAGTCGAGATTCAGGACCAGATTCTCGTAGCGGACCACCGGCATCTGCCCGGAGTCCATCGCCTTGCGCAGCCACCGGAGCCGATCACGCTGGCGAGCGAGGTGCCGCTTGAGCCACTTGTCGTGGGATTCGCCGGGCTGCTGCCCCATCGAGCGCTGCATCCCCGCGCGCTCACGCTTCTTGGCGAAGGACGCGATCGACACATAGGTGTCGCGCGGGTCCCGCAGGATCGCCATCAGCTTGAACGGCGGGAGATCGGTCATGTCCACCTGCCAGGTGCTGAGGTGCTTCTCGGCGTAGTAGCGGACGTCGGAATCCGGCCGCTTGTGGCGGCTGCGGGTTTGCTCGGTGGCCCTGCGAGAGAACTCCCCCCACAGCGCGCGGAACGTGTACTCGGAGAAGGGCTCCTCGCCCTTGGCCGGATCGAGCAGCTCTCGCCCCTTCCACGGCGGGGCGCCCATGAGCTGCATCTGCTTCTCCTGGCTCAGCGTCGCGAGGGCCCCCGGATTCCAGACCTGCCGCGGCCACTCGGTCTTCTCGATCAGGTGAGACAAGCGGAAGATGTACGCGAAGTACTTGTGCTCATACGGATACCCCCCGCCCACGGCGATCTGGGGGGAGGATGCGAGCAGACGCATGGTCAGCGTGCTGCCGTCGCGCGTGAAGTAGTCGACCAACAGGGGCTGTAGCGAATCCCCGCCGATCTTCCCCTGTGCCGGGAGATTCAATTTGCTCCTGCCCAGCATCGTGCCGTGAGCACCTTAGCGGGCACGGCTACACTTCCGGCGGTGGCTGGCGGGGCCACCCTCGAGGGGGGCACGACTTTCAGAATGCACGCAGTCCGGCACCGGGACGATCCCTTTCTCTTCGCGAAGCTCGAAGCCGCTCGGCCCGAGCCACTGGCCGTGGGCCGGGGCAACGCGATGTTCGTCAGCGGCTGGTGCTTTCACCGCGAGCGCAGGATCATCGACCTCGGCATCCGCGCGAATGGCGCGACCTACCCGCTGCTCACGCACTCGATGCCCCGGGCGGATGTGTTCGTCGCCCAGGACCGCCGGACTGACCCCCACGGCAACCGCTATCGAAGCGGCTTCTGGGCGATCCTGCCGTTCGCGAGCGCCAACGGGAGCGACGAGCTCGAGCTCGAGCTCGTCGCGACGCTCTCGACGGGCGAGGTCGCGACCAGGCGGATCGGGGGCGTGCGCCTGGAGGCGCCTCAGGCCTCGAACGGCCGCGTCGAGCTCCCGGCCGAGCCCGCCCCGGGTGAGCCGCTGGTCGCGGTCTGCATGACCACCTACAACCCGCCGCTCGACCTGTTTGCGGCACAGGTGAACTCACTGAGGGGGCAGACTCACCGCAACTGGATCTGCCTCGTGAGCGACGACTGCTCGAGGCCCGACGTCTATGCCGCGATCCGTGAGGAGCTGAACGGCGACGAGCGCTTCGCCCTCTCCCAGACGGAGAGCCGGCTGGGCTACTACCGCAACTTCGAGCGCGTTCTCGGGCTTGTGGGAGCGGAGGCCGCGCTGGTGGCGCTCTGCGACCAAGACGACCGGTGGCATCCGGACAAGCTCGAATCCCTCCGCGGCGCGATCGAGGCCGGGGTGACGCTCGCCTACAGCGACATGAACCTGATCGACGGCGAGGGCAAGGTCATCTCCCCCACCTACTGGACCGACCGCCGGACCAACCACACGGACATGACGTCGCTGCTGGTCGCGAACACGATCACCGCCGCGGCGACGATGTTTCCTCGCGGGCTGCTCGACTACGCGCTCCCGTTCCCGGCGGCGCTGGGCCACGCGTTCCACGATCACTGGCTCGCGATGGTCGCGCTCGCGACCGGACGCATCGCCTACGTCGATCGTCCGCTCTACGACTACGTGCAGCACCCCGGCAACGCATTCGGCAGCCAGGGCGCCAGCTGGAAGAAACGGGACGCGGCGAGGGCGAGCGATCCCCAGTCGCGCCTGAGGGGCCGGGCGCGACTGTCCTGGCGCCTGCTGCGCTGGAGGCTCGACTACTTCTACAACGCCTGCTCTGCCCGTCTTCACGCCGAGATCCTGATGATGCGCTGCGGCGATGCGCTGGCGGGCCGCAAGCGCCGGGCCGTCAAGCGCATGACCAAGGCCGACCGGTCCCTACCGCTTGCCCTGCGGATGGCGGTTCGATCGCTCGGCGCCAGGCGCCGCCGGTCCCCGACGATGGGCCAGGAGCGCCTGATCGCGCGCGGGATCGCGTGGCGGCGCTTCGTCGAGATCCAGGGCCGGATCCGGCGCCGCCGCCGTGAGAGCCACGGCCAGGCCCTGCCGGCGCCGCCGCCCCCGTCCGAGAGCAGCGCACCGCCCGCGGACGCGCCCAAGCTGGTGCACCAGATCACGCGCAAGATCACCCCCCTCAACCTGCGCGTCACCTCGACCTGCGAGCCGCGCGTGAACATGCTCGTGCCGACGATCGACCTGGAGCACTTCTTCGGCGCCTACATCGGCAAGTTCAACCTCGCGCGACGGCTCGCCGAACACGGCCTGCGGGTGCGGATAGTCGCGGTCGACCCCACGCGGCTTGGAGATGCGTGGCGCGACCAGATCCGGCGCTACGAGGGCCTCGACACCCTCCTCGACAAGGTCGAGCTCGAGTTCGCTCCGGCTCGCGAGCTGCTGCAGCTGGAGGTGAGCCCGAACGACACCTTCGTCGCGACCACCTCGTGGACTGCGCACCTGGCCCACCGCGCGACGCAGGAGCTCGACCGGGACCGCTTCGTCTTCGTGATCCAGGAGTACGACCCGCTGACCTATCCGGTCGGGACGCTCGGCGCCGTGACCAGGCAGGCGTACACCTTCCCCCACCTCGCCGTGTTCTCGACCGAGTTCCTGCGCGACTACTTCCGCAACCACTCGCTCGGTGTGTTCGCGGAGGGCCCCGAGCAAGGCGACGAGCGCTCCGTCTCGTTCCGCAACGCGATCACGCCGGTCGAGCCGCCCTCGCCGGAGGACATGCGCAGGCAGGCCGCGAGCCTGCTCTTCTACGCGCGGCCGGAGGAGCACGCCGAGCGCAACATGTTCGAGCTCGGCCTGATGGCGATCGCGCGGGCGATCGAGGACGGGGTCCTGCCAGGCGGGTGGCGGTACTACGGCGTCGGCGCCATGGAGCCGAGCACGGTTCGCATAACCGGTGCCGCCTCGATGGAGGTCCTGCCTCGCCAGAGCCAGGACGAATACCGTTCCCTGTTGCGGGAACACTCCGTTGGCCTCTCGCTGATGGACACACCACATCCAAGCCTCGTTCCGCTGGAGATGGCCTCCGCAGGCATGCTGGTGGTGACGAGCACGTTCGAGAACAAGACCGCCGATTCGCTGCGCTCGATCTCGGAGAACCTGATCCCGGTCGAGCCGACGATCGAGGCGATCACGGCGGGCCTCACCGAGGCCGTGGGCGCCACCGAGGACACCGAGCGACGGATGCGCGGCTCGCGACTGAACTGGAGCCGGAGCTGGCAGGACTCTTTCGACGACCAGCTCATCGAGCGAGTCAAGGCATTCGTGGAGGCGGCGTGATCAACCTCGACGCCAGCCTCATCCGCGGGCTCCCGGGTCGGATCGGAGTGGGCAGGGGGACCGTCCTCTTCCTGGAGGGAACGTGCGCCACGGAGGCCGGGCCGATCCGCGACCTGGCGGTCATCGCCAACGGGACCCGGAATCCGGTGATCGCCTACGGCATGCCGCGACCCGGCACCGGTGCGCGAGCCCGCGATTACTGGTGGGCCCTGGTGACGGTCCCGGCGGAGTCGCCCGGAATGCTCCGGCTGAGGCTCCGAGCGAAGCTCGCCGGGCGGCGGGAGGCAACCACGGCGCTGGGGGAGATCGAACTCTCAGACGACGCGCTCGGGGATGTTGGTCACGGAGACGGCGCTGCGGGCCCGGGCCACGAGAGAGATGGGGCCCTGTGGCATCCCAAGGGCGGACCGCGGATCGCGATCGCGATGGCGACCCATGAACCTCCCCCCGAGCTTTTCAGGCAGCAGATCGAGTCGATCAGGCAGCAAACGCACGAGAACTGGGTATGCGTGATCAGCGACGACGCGAGCGATCCCGATCGCGTGGACGCCATGCGAGCAATCCTCGGCGAGGACACCCGCTTTCGGCTGTTCCCATCCCGGGGCCGCTTGGGCGTCTACCGGAACTTCGAGCGCGCGCTCGAGTTGACCCCCGGGGAGGCCGAATTCGTAGCGCTATGCGATCAAGACGACCGCTGGGATGCGGACAAGCTGGCCACCCTCGCCGAGGCGATCGGCGCCGACGACGCGCTTGCCTACAGCGACATGCGGATCGTGGCGGCGGACGGCGCGCTGCTCTCGGATACGTACTGGACCAAGCGCAGGAACAACCACTCGAACTATGCCTCGCTGCTGATCGCCAACACGGTCACCGGGGCGGCCGCGCTGTTCCGCCGCGACATCCTGGACTACGCGCTGCCGTTCCCGCCGGAGGTCGCCGAGCAGAGGCATGACCATTGGATTGCGATCGTCGCGATGGCGCTCGGGGTAATCCGCTACGTGCCCCGTCCGCTCTACGACTACGTCCAGCATGGCGACGCGGAGCTTGGGCACGTGGCCGCAAACCGGGGATCACCGTCGAGCCCGGGTCATCGGCTCGAGACGATCAGGAGCCACAACGTCCTGACTGGCTGGCGCCGGATGTACTTCCAGCACTACATCAGGCTGCTCCTTGCCGCGCGGGTCGTCCAGCTACGCTGCTCGGATCAGCTTGCGCGGGACAGGCGAAAGGCAAGGGCCGTGAGCAGGGTGCTCTCGAGTGACTCCATCAGGGGAGTTGGCTGGCTGTGGCTGCGCTCACTGCGCGCCCGGCTCGGGGCAAGCGAGACGATGCAGCGCGACGGCGCTCTCTCGCGCGCGATCGCCTGGCTGCGGGTCTCGAGGGTTCGGGCGCGGCTGGGGCGCCGGGACCAGCCCAGCGGCGAAGCGGAGGTCCAGCGACTCGATCTGCAGCCGGGCGCGGGCGCGCCTCGAAGCAAGCCGCTCGCCGTGCAGGTTGACGGGCTCTACAAGTCCTTCAAGGTGCCGCTGCTGGCGAACCAGACGATCGCCACCCGCATCCGGCACCCCCGTCGGCGTCACGGGTACCGGATGCTGCCGGTGCTCAAGGACATCTCGTTCGAGATCGGCCAGGGTGAGTTCTTCGGCATCATCGGCCGTAACGGCTCCGGCAAGAGCACGCTCCTGAAGCTGTTGGCCAGCATCTACCGGGCCGACCAGGGCCGGATCCTCGTGGGCGGTCAGATCGTTCCCATCATCGAGCTGGGCCTGGGCTTCCACCCGGAGCTCGCCGCGCGAGACAACCTCGTCATCCAGGGCGTGATGATGGGCCTCACCAGAAAGCAGGCGGAGTCGCGCTTCGAGCGAGCGATGTCGTTCGCGGGCCTCGAAGGGTTCGAGTCGATGAAGCTCAGGAACTACTCCTCCGGCATGAAGGTCCGCCTGGCCTTCGCGATCATGGTCGAGATCGACGGCGACGTGATGATGATCGACGAGGTGCTGGCAGTGGGTGACAGCGCCTTCCAGCGCAAGAGCGCCGAGATCTTCCAGAGCTACAAGGAGCGCGAGAAGACCGTGATCCTCGTGAGCCATCAGATGACGGCGATCCAGGAGCTCTGCGACAGGGCGATGCTGTTGGAGGGTGGGCGAATCGAGCGGATCGGCGACCCGGAGGAGTGCGCACGGCGGTATTCCGAGCTCGCGGTCGCGGGCAAGCCGTCCCGCGAGGAGCACTTCGCCGACAAGATCTACCACCCGGTCGAGATCGTGGACCTCTGGATCGGCGACCTGCAGGGGGACACTTCCCCGATCGTGGAGCCCTCGGAATCGATCCGCCTCCACGCGGTGGTCGAGACCAAGGAGGAGATCGAGAACCCCTCCTTTCGCCTCGAGGTCCGAAACCAGAACAGGGCTCGGATCTTCTCACCACCGGCGAACGACCTCAACGGAGGCGAGCGGCTCCCGGCCGGCGAGCGGCTGCACGTCGAGGCGACGATCGAGAACCGCCTCACGCCCGGCGTCTACTTCCTGAGCTGCGCGGTCAACCGGCGCGACGAGGCGGGAAACGAAAAGGCCGTCTCCGACGCGAAGTCGATCGAGTTCGCCATCCCCGGCGACCGCTACCGCGGCCAGGGCCTCCTGCGCCTCGAGCACACTGTGACCATGGAGGACATGGGTGCGCTGAGGCCCACCCCCAAGGAGGGGCACGAAGGCTCATGACCAGCGTTCCCGAGACCCCGACGATCCCGCTCAGGCACGTCAGTGGGCCCGCGGCGTTCGGGGGCGAGACGAAGCGCTTCCTGCAGCTCCTGGTTCAGATCTCCAAGACCGAGCTCAAGACCAGGTACCAGGGCGCGGCGTTCGGCATGGCCTGGTCGGTGGCCGAGCCGCTGCTCATCTTCGGGGTCATGTACGCGGTGTTCTCATCCGTCGGGCGGTTCGGAGGCGCCGTGCCGTTCTACCCCTCGATGCTGCTGATGAACATCATGCTCTACCGCGGGCTGTTCGCGGCAAGCACCTCGCGCGCAACGACCAGCGTGGTCGCCCGCGAGAACATCGTGCGCAAGACCCAGTTCCCGCGGATCATCATCCCGCTGTCGGTGGTGTGCACCACCGGGGTGCTGTTCATTGCGGACATGATCGTCTTGCTCATGTTCCTGCTGATCAACGGCGTGCCTCCGATGGCGACCTGGCTGCTGTTCCCGATTATCGTCCTGTCGTTCCTGATTCTCACCGTAGGGATGTCCCTGCTCCTGTCCAGCCTCTACGTCCGGTTTCGCGACACGGCGCCGATCTGGAGCGTCATCTCCCTCATCTTCTTCTACGGCTCGCCGGTGATCTTTCCCGTGGACGTGGTCCCGAGCTCCCTGCGCGGCGCCCTGTTCATCATCAACCCGTTCGTGCCCATGCTCGAGCAGGCGCGAATTTGGGTCACCGACCCGAGCGCTCCCCCGATCACGCAGGTGGCACCGGGCCCCCTGGACGGCCTCCTGATCCCGGGGCTCGTTTACGCTGGAGTCTGCGTCTTCGGAGCCTGGTACTTCATCCATCGAGCGCCCCGGGTGGCCGAGGAGATCTAGCGGCCCTGGTCGCGGGGACCGCGAGAGGCGCGCCCTGACCCTGGCCAACCGAGAGGAGCGCCGGCCCCGGGGCGAGGGGGCTTCGCGCGGGCTCGCTCGCGCTCCGCAGCTCGGCCTGGAACCTGCGCGCACGCTCCTCACGCTGATCCCCGGGCTCGTGCCGCTCAGGTCGGCGGGCGAGAACGATGCCGGCCCGCTTGCGCCCCACGAAGACCCCGTGTCCCGGTTGGCCTCCGAGAAGCGCACATCGACCTCCTCCTGCGTCTCCCCCTCCCTGCGCGGCCACACGAAGCCGTGCGGCCACAGCCTCTCGACCTCGAACGCCCTCCCCCAGTGGGCCTCGATCCACCAGGGTGAATGGAGGACGAGCGGGCCGCTCGTCTCGTCGTAGGACTGTTCGAGCCTGAGCATCGCCATCCCAAGCCCATCCTCGTCCACCTGACGACTCGAGCGAGCGCTCCCACAGTCGCGGCCCGATGAAGGTGGCGAGCAGGAACCCGCTCGGTTTCAGGATGCGGTGGAGGTCGAGCATCCACGCGGCCCAGTCATCGGTGATGTGCGTGAAGACGGAGATCGCGTAGACGAGGTCGAAGTACTCGTCCGGATGGGGCAAGGGGCGGCCTTCGCTGACGTAGAAGCGAAAGGGCGGCGTGAGATTCTCCTCGAGCCAGGAGATCGTCGGCTCATAGAGGTCGCAGCCCCAGAACTCACCCGATCCAGCCTCGCGCTCGAACTGACGGAGAACTCGGCCCGCTCCGCAGCCGAAGTCGAGCACCCGCTTGCCGTCGAACGAGAAGTCTTGGGGGAGCGCCCGCTCGATCGCGAGTCGCCGTGCACGGCCCGTTCGCTCATACAGTCCGCGGAGCCATTCGTCGCTCTCATCCTCATGGCGTGGACCCGTCCGCTCGACAAGCTCTCGTGGCGGGAATGGGAGAGTGGTGTCTCTCGCCTCCATCAGGTCTGGAATCCGAGCGCCCGCAACTCGGCGCCCAGCTCACGGCCGATTGTCTCAGCAACGTCCTCCGGCAGGTCCGACCGCCAGCGCCCGATCGACGCCTCGGGGCTCTCCGCCGTGCGATGCACCCACCCCACTCGCTTGTCCCGCATCACCGCATCCGCATCGAGCGCCACGCCGAGCCAGGCCGATAGGCGCCCCGCCACGCCGGGCAGGTCCCTGACCAGCTCCCCGTAGCGGACGATCGCCGTCTCGGGTCCCTCGTCCAGCCCCGCGATCCAGCGCAGCCGGTCGCGCTGGCGCTCGACGAAGCGGCGGAAGTAGTCCGCCTCATCGGTGGCCTGCCGCTGTCCCAGCTCGGCCTTCGCCGCCTCGCGGAACGCAAGCAGCGACGCGTAGGTGTCGCGCGGGTCGCGCAGCAGGACCAGCAGACGCAGCGGCGGCAGCTCGGTCCGGTCGAGCAGCCACGAGTTCATGTGCTTCTCGGCGTAGTAGCGCACGTCCGCCTCTGGATCGCGATGCGCGACGCGGGTCACGGCGCTGGCGCGGCGTGAGAACTCCTGCCAGGCGAAATCGAAGGCCTGCTCCGAGATCGACGGCGCACCCGGCTCGGTGCCCTCCATGAGGTCTCGGCGGCGCCAGGGCGGCGGGCCGAGCACAGAGCGGTCCTGCTCCTGGAGGATGGATCCCAGGTCGTTGGTGTCCCAATCATCGTCGTCCCAGTCCGGGCGGGTGAGCAGGCGCGACCAGCGCCACAGGTAGGCGAAGAACTTGTGCTCGAACGGATAGGTGCCGCCCACGGCCACCTGCGGCGAGGAGCCGAGCAGGCGCATCGTCAGCGTGCTGCCGTCGCGGCTGTAGTAGTCGACGAGCACCGGCATCAGCCGGTCGCGCGCGGGATGGTTCGCGGCGGCGCGCCGCAGTCGAGGCGAGCCGCGCCGCAACGCGTCTCGCGCGAACAGGAGTCGGCGGGCGGTCTTGCTCTGCCGCAGGGGATCCAGGCCCCGTCCCGCCACGCTACGAGGCGCTCCGGGCGCTGGTGAGCCGAGCTCGAAGGTCCGCGAGCAGCCGCCACATGAGGCCGGCCAGAAGGCCCCGCTCCATGCCCATGGTCTCGTTGCGTCCGAGCAGCGGTCGAAGCGTCCGCCAGGCAAACCAGGCGGCGCCGGCCGGTGAGCC
The DNA here is from genome assembly GCA_963702195.1 of uncultured Actinomycetes bacterium. Classification (GTDB taxonomy): domain Bacteria; phylum Actinomycetota; class Thermoleophilia; order Solirubrobacterales; family 70-9; genus AC-56. Next base: position 2,504,001 of record OY969725.1, read on the forward strand.
GTCGCACTCCCGGATCCGGCGCAGCGAGCGGCGCTCCGCGGGGCTCAGCGAGTCGCCGAGGCGCAGCTCGAGCGCGCGCGCCATGAGCACCAGCCGGCAGTAGTTCTCGAAATAGCGGACCTGGCCCACGGGTCGAACGACTCGCGACGCGAGTCGCAGCATGCGGAGGGCCATGTCCGCGGCCCATCCCCCCACCGGCCGCGACCGGCGTTCGCCTTCGAGAATCCCAGCGCGGCCGCCGAGTGCTGCACGTAGTCGTAGAGCGGCCGATCGACGTACCGGATCTCGCCGGTCGCCAACGCCACCAGCGCCAGCCAGTGATCGTGGAAGATGTCCCCGTGCGGGGGCGGGAACGGAAGCGCCAGCTCGACGAGCTCCCGCCGGAACAGCGAGGCGGCGCCGGTGATCGCGTTGGTGATCACGAGGGAGGTGAAGTCGGCGTAGTTGTTGGCCCGGTAGCGCCAGTAGGTGTCCGACAGCACCCTGCCGCTCTCGTCCACGATCCGCGTATCGCTGTACGCGAGCACGGCCCCGTCCTCGAGCTCGCCGAGGAGCACCTCGAGCTTGTCGGGGTGCCAGCTGTCGTCCTGGTCGGCGAGTGCGAGGTAATCCGCCTCGACCGGAGCCAGCGCGAGCGCCCGCTCGAAGTTGCCGTAGAAGCCGCGGCGGACCTCGGAGGGCACGAGCACGAAGCGCTCGTCGCCGCCCAGGATCTCCCGGATCTCTCCGAGCCGCTCGGGCGGCGAGTTGTCGTCGCTGACAACGCAGACCCAGTTGTCGTGGGTCTGCGAGCGGATCGACTCGATCTGCCGCAAGAACAGATCGACGGGTGGGTCGAAGGTCGCCATGCAGACGGCGACGAGCGGGCCGGTCGCCTTGCCGGCCCCCGCCGGCAGGTGCACGGGCTGGAGGTCGAGCGCCGGAACCAGGCGCCAGGTCGTGAGCCGCGCCTCGGCCCGCAGGTCCCCCTCGAGCTCCGCCCGCAGCACCAGGGGCGCCTCGACCGGCTGGGCCACGGGAGGCAACGGCACGGCTCCCCACCACATGTCGCCGGCGCCCCCGACGCGGCGATCGGAGATGCCCTGGCCCATCAGCGGGTGCTCCTCGTCTCCGAGGGCGATGGTCAGCCGCTCGATCCGGCGCCCGGCCGGCGGCGCGCACCGCCCCTTGACGAAGACGGCGTTGCCCGCACCGACGGCGAGGGCGCTCAGAAGTGGTTCGTCGAGGCCCGCGTCGAGCCCCGGCACGCCGTCACTCCGTGCCTCCTCGACGGACGCCGACCTCGCGGCGCGGAGACTTTCAGTAGGCACCAGTGCCGCGGAAGATAGCCGGGAGCGTCTGCAGGAGGATCCTGAGGTCCCGGCTCAGCGAGAGATTCTCCACGTAGTCCAGCTCGACCGCCAGCCGCTCGGGGAAGCTGAGCGCCCCACGCCCGAAGACCTGCATCGAGCCGGTGATGCCCGGCTTCACGGCAAGTCGGAAGCGGTGCTCGGGCCGGTAGCGCCGGACGAGGTCGATCTGCTCGGGACGCGGGCCAACGATGCTCATCTCGCCCTTCAGCACGTTCACGAGCTGCGGCAGCTCGTCGAGGCTCAGGCGCCGCAGCACCCGACCCACCCGGGTGACGCGCGGATCGCGCCTGAGCTTGAAGACCGGCTCGGGCAGGTCATCGATCCGGACCAGCTCCTCCAGCATCTGATCGGCGCCGTCGCGCATCGTCCGGAACTTGTAGACCCGGAACGGAACGCCGCGCAGACCGGCGCGCGTCTGGACGAACAGAAGTGGCCCGCGGCTGTCGAGCTTGATCGCGAGGGCGATGATCGGGAACAGCGGCGCGCAGACGATCAGCGCAAAGGACGACGCGATCACGTCGAAGACGCGCTTGATCAGGATCGTCGATCGGGGCACGTCGCGGGTGTCGTACTCGAGCACGGGAAGGTCCGCCACCTCGGAGAGCCTGGGCAGCGGGCCCGCGCGACCGCGCAGGGGCGAGACGACGCTGAGCTTGACGCCGTGGACCCGGCAGGCGACCGCAAGCTCGCCGATCCAGGGCACGTTCATCTGCTCGGTCGCGACGATGATCCGGTCGACCATGCTCACCAGCTCCTTGGCGTCCCCGTTCTCCCCTCCGTGCGGGAGGCGCTCGTCGACGTCGACGAGCTTCAGGTGCATGTCCTCGAACAGCTCGATCTTGCGCCGCGCAGCGCGCGCCAGGTCACCCCTGCCGAGCACGCAGGTCAGCTCGGGCGGCGTGATCCGCCGCCACAGCCAGCGGGTCCCGCCGCGCAGGAACGCGCACAGGGTCGTGATGCAGAACCAGATCAGCACCGCGTGCGCGACCGTGAATGCCGGGATCGGCACGATGTAGAGCAACGCGCCCAGCGTCGCCGTGCCCGCCGCCGCCCAGGCCGCGATCTGCGGCAGCTCGTCGACCGTGAGATGGCGGATCGACATCTGGTCGCGGTCATAGAGGCCGAAGAGCTTCGCGAGCACCACCCAGACCGGGAGGATCGCGAGCGACCACACGAGCTCGGGGGTGCTCGTGGCCGCCACCACGGTCACGAGGCCCGCGGTGGCGACGTCCGCGCCGCCCAGCATGCGCCGGCGCAGGGACTCGCGCCAGAACCGGCGGCGCCCGACCTCGCGGATCGTCGGCTCGACCTGCTCGGTGCGGAAGCGCCTGCGGACGTCGATCACGTCCTGCGGGCCCGCGGAAACAGGCATGTCTACTGGCGCGGGCTCCGTCACGGCCCCGCCGCCCATCGCTCTATCCGCTGCCTGAGCCCAATCGGCGTCCAAAATTCCCAGTTCCCCCGTCGCAGCATCATATGCCTATCCCTGTAACCCACGAAGTCCGCGAAACTACCGCTCGGGCGCCAATGTCACCCGAAGGGGCCTTGGGCTGAGGTGGTTCGCTATGGCCAGCGCCGCTGCGGCAGGCTGGCGGTTCCCGATCGCCGCCTCGACCTCCGCCGCGACCAGCCACGGCCGCCAGTCGTGCGAGGCACGGGCGACGGCCTCGCGCGCAGCGGCCATCGCCGCGGCAAGATCGCCGTTCCCCTTCTCCGCCAGGGCCAGCTGCAGCTGCGCCTCGGACGACCAGGGCTGGATGGCCGAGGCGTTGCGCGCGCTCTGCGCGGCGCTCTCGTAGTCCCCAGTCGCGAGGGCGGAGCGGCTTGAGTCGAGCTGAATCGACGCGACGAGCTGATCGCCCGCGACCCAGATGGCCACCCAGGCGCAGAGGAGCGTCGCCACGCCAAGCCCGTACTGCCCACCCCGCGCCCGCCACCTGGGCATCAGCTTGGTGGCACCGGGCTCCGCAACCACGGCGACCGGCTGGGTCGCCGGGCCGCTGAGGAGGGCCGCCATCACGATCACCGGCACGAAGGCGGCCGGCAGCTGCCAGGTCCAGTCGAACGCGGCTGAGGTGAGGCCGGCGAGGAAGACCGCGAGTGCAGCGCCCATCACCTCGCCGCCGTCGCCCACGTCCGGGCGCCGGACGACCGCGCGCCACCCGGCGTACAGGGCCGTGCCCAGGAAACCCAGGAGCAGCAGGATCCCAAGGATGCCCAGCTCGGCGAGCGTCTGGAGGTAGAGCGAGTGCGCGTCGACGGTCACCACGCCGATCGTGTGGTGCTGGTTCCACCAGAGCTCGTAGTTGCCGGCGCCGATGCCGACCACGGGCTCGCTGTCGAAGGCATCGATGGCCTGGCCCCAGAACTGGGAGCGCCCGGTGCCGGAGAGGGAGCCGATGTGGCTCCCGCCGGTCGTCGAGCTCGCGCTCCCGATGTCGTTGGAGTTCGAGAACTCGCGGAGGCGGTCGGCCGGGTGCGAGAAGGCGAGCACGATCAGCCCCAGCACGACGATCGCCGCCAGGCCTCGCCGCGCCACCCGGCGCGGGAGGCGCACGCGCCCGAGCCAACCGTCGGCGGCGTATCGCGCCGCGGCGGCGGCCACGACGCACAAGACCGTGGCCAGCGCCAGCCAACGGCCCTGGACGTACGCGTCGTGCGTGGTGAGCGCATGCCTCACGTCGTCCCACTGCGAGGCGAGGCCCACCAGGACCGCGGTGATCAGCGCGCCGATCAGAAGCGTCCCGAGGATCCGCACCCACTCGCGCGAGAAGACGAGGAACACGCAGACGCCGATGGCCGTGGCGGCGAGCCCGCCCCGCGAGGACGTCAGGTACATGGCCAGACCCAATGCCGGCAGCGCCGCGGCGGCCGTCGCTCGCCATAGCCTGCTGCGAGCGAACGAGCCGAACCAGGCGAGGAGGAGGATGCCGACGGCGAGGATCGCTCCGAGGCCGTTCCAGTACCCGACCGGATAGCTGAGGCGTCCGTTGGTTGCCGGAAGGCTGACGAAGATGCTGCGGTCCGCGCCGCCGAACAGGGACGGATCGAACCGGCTGAGGTCGGCGCCGACCACGATCACGACGATCCCGATCGCGATCCCGGCCAGCCAGGGGCGCGCACCGGTCCTTGCGGACACCACCACCGTCAGGACGAAGAGCCCCAGGTAGCCGGCCACGCGCACGACCTCGGTGAACGCCCGGCCGGAGTCGTTGGCCCAGATCATGGACAGTGCCGTCAGGCCTCCGAATGCCGCCAGGCTCACGCCCGTGACGATCGCGAGGGGAGGGATCGGGCGCCGCGGAACTACCCGCGTGATGAGCGCGAGGATCACCACCCACCAGACGCCGACCGTGACCGCCGCGATGACCTCGATCGAGTAGCCGCCGCTCGAGTACGCCAGTGCCGCGTAGGCGGCCGCGATCAGGACCGGTGCCGCCCACGCCGGATTGATCCGGCTGACGAACCCGTTTTGTGACTCTTTACTCAGCGCTTGCAAGGTCGGTGGGCGGGCACGAAGGCCGCGCAGTCTAGGCGGACGAGCGCGAGGCCTAGCCTCGGACAGTGCGGCGCGCTCCCGGCACGCGCGAGGTCCCGCCTCGCGAGCCGCCCGTGGGAATGATCCGCGCATTGTAGGCAGCCGGTCGGCGCGCGATCTGCAGGCCGGCTCCCGTCCGATTATCATGGCCCGCGGAGCCAAGGCTGGGACACGACTTGAAGGAGGCGCTCTGGATGGATGGTGCGCAGCTCAGAGAATTCCACATGCCACGGTTCGTGATCGCGGTCGCAGTGGTCGCACTCTTCGCGGCGGTGCTTGCCCCGACGGCGGGAGCCACCTCGCCCTCGCAGGACCAGTACGGATCCGCTCTTCCTGGGGTGGGCGGCAGCAACGGTGGCGGAAGCAACAGCTCATCGGGCTCCAGTGGCAGCTCAGAATCGACGATCCCGGTCGCCCCGAGCTCCTCGTCGGGCACCGATACGTCGGGCTCCGGTACGAGCAACGCCTCCTCGGGCTCGGGAGGGAACGGCGGGGCCTCGCAGAAGAGCAACCACGCCAAGGGGACGCCCGCAGGCAAGTCCAACAACACGGGGACCCCCGCACAGAACGCGAACCAGTCCGTGCCGCACATCGCCGCCGACTCCGCGGGCGACAGCTGGGTTCCGTGGTTCATCGGCGGACTGCTGGCACTCGGCGCGGCTGGCGCGGTGCTCGTCTACCGAAATCGCCGCCGCGCGGCGCAGTCCTAAGGCGCCTCCACGCGACCCGACAGGCCGACCCGGACCGCAGAGGCTCTCGGCGACATGGGTCAAGCCCGGCGCGAGACGCGCGCCGACGTATCGGTCGTGATCCCGGCGTTCAACTCCGCGGCCACGATCGAGGGCTGCCTCGCGGCGCTGGACGAGCAGACCGTGGTGCCCGGCGAGGTGATCGTCGTTGACGACGGATCGACCGACTCCACGCCCGAGATCGCGCGCAGGATGGGCGCCGAGGTGATCACCCAGAATCGCGGAGGCGCCGGCGCGGCGCGCAACCGGGGGGCGAAGGCCGCGCGCGGCGCGCTTCTGCTGTTCACCGATGCGGACTGCGCGCCGGTTGGCGACTGGGTCGAGCGACTGGTCGAGACGCTGGACGACGACGGAGTGGTCGCGGCGCGGGGCGTGACGACGAGCGCGCAGCCCGAGCCGGCGGCCCGGTTCGCGCAGCTCGAATACGACGAGAAGTACCGGGAGCTGGCCAGGCACGAGCGCGTCGAGCTCGTAGCCACCTACAGCGCCGCGTATCGCAGTGAGGAATTCTGGCGCTTCGGGGGCTTCGACCAGGGCTTTCAAGGTGCCACCTCCGAGGACCAGGAGCTCTCGTTCCGGATCGCGGACGCCGGCCTGAGGATCGCGTTCGTGCCCAACGCCGCCGTCAGGCACCACCATCACACGAGCCTGCGCGCCTACGTGCGCCGCAAGTTCAGGATCGGCTACGCGAAGGCGCGGATCGGCCGCCACCACCCGGACAAGCTGATTCAGGACACCTATACGCCGCTCGGCCTGAAGCTTCAGGTCGGGTTCGCCGGCCTGGTCGTCCTCGGCCTGGGCGTCGCCCCGGTGCACCGGGGGGGATTGCGCCTCGCCGGGGCCGGCGCGGTTGGCTTCGCGACGAGCGCCATACCCTTCCTCCGGTTCGGCCGCTCCCGCGAGCCGGAGCTCACGGGGCGGCTACCGGGCTACCTGGTCGCACGAGCGCTCGCGCTCGGCAGCGGATTCGCCGCCGGCACGCTCGCCGAGCTTCGCAACACCGGCCGTTGAGCCGAAGCGCGTCAGTCATCGTCCCGAGCCTGACGGGCGATCGCCTCGACGCCCTCCTCGACTCGCTCGCGGCGCAGACGACGACGGAGCACCAGGTCATCGTCGTCGACAACGGCTGCCCGGACGGGTCGGTCCAGCGAGCCTGCGAGCGCCATCTTGGGGTCGAGCGGCTTCGCTTCGAGCGGAACCTCGGGTTCTCGCGTGCCGTGAACGCGGGGGCAGCGCGAGCGGACGGCGACGTCCTCCTCATGGTCAACGACGACGTCGTTTGCGATCCACCCTTCGTCGAGGAGCTGTCGTCCGCCGTCAAACCGGGTGCCGGGGTCACGATGGCCACCGGCGTGCTCCGCGACGCGCAGGACCCACACCTGATCGAGACGGCGGGGGTCCTGCTGGACCACACCCTGCTGGCCTTCGACTACCTGAACGGGGAGCCGCTGTCGGTCCTCGCGGGCGCCGCCGACCCGCCGTGCCCGGTGGGCGCCGCGGCGGCGTTCGACCGGGAGGCATTCAACGCCGTCGGGGGCTTCGACGAGCGGATCTTCGCCTACTGGGAGGAGACCGAGCTCTCGCTGCGATTGATCCGAGCGGGGGGCCGCTGCCGGCTCGCACCTCGAGCCCAGGGCACCCACCGGCATGCCTCGACCCTCGGGGCCGGATCGGTCGGCAAGAACTACCTGACCGGCTTCGGGCGGGGCTATGTGCTGCGCAAGTGGAACGTGATCACCCCACGTCGCCTGCCGGCGATCCTCGTGCGCGAGCTGGCCGTCTGCGCGGCCCACGCGCTGGTGGACCGAAACCTCGCGAGCGTGCGGGGGCGAGTCCAGGGGTTTCGCACCGCCAGCCCCACCGAGCCCTACCCGGCTGAGCTGTTCGCCGGTGGCGGCGGGCCGAGCGCGGTCGCGCAGCTCCGCGCCCGGGCGCGAAGGCGGCTGACCCTGCGGCGTCAGCGGTCGACGAGCGGCGAACCTAGTGCGTGAACTTGCGGAACGCGTTCCAGGCGGGCTTCGGCGAGTAGTCGTAGTTCAGCAGGCCGGCTGAGCCGCAGTAGGCGCAGAACCGCGGGTTCCCGCTGCTTGCGAAGTCGCGGTAGTTGAACCACAGAACCCTCTGGATGTGCCACTTCTTGCGCTTCTTCTTCAGCTTCTTGAACGACTGCTTGAGGACCTTCTTCTGGCCCTGTAGGCCCTTCGTCTGGCCGCCGTTGGCTGCGTTCTTCGGCGCCGAGCCCCATCCGATCTCGGCGATCGCCAGCGGCGTCTTGCCGTCGCCGTTGTCACTCATCACGTCCCTCACGTCACCGACGTCCGAGAGCATGTCCTTGACGGAGGGTGCGTACGCGTGGATCGCCGCGACGTCAAACGCCTTCTTGGCGCCGGACTCCTGGTAGGTCCGGTCGAGGAAGTTCGGAGCGGTTGGGCCGGCGGGTGAGTGGACGAGCAGGCCCCCGAACATCACGTCCGCGTGCTTGTCCGCGCCCTTGAGCGCGCTCCTGGACAGCTTCAGGAGGTTCGCGTAGAGGTGGGGACTCGGCGGACTCATCGCGGTCGCCAGGTTGGGCTCGTTCCAGATCTCCCATGTCGTGATCGGCTGCGGCTTCTTGTGGTGATGCTTGCGCTTGAACTTCTTCCAAAACTTCCCATTGGTGCCGTAGCGCTTGACAGTCGCCTTCAGGAAGTCCTGCCATGCGTCCTTCGCACTCTGCGACGACAGCGGCGGCTTGATGCTGCACCGGGAGGCACAGCTCTGCGCCCAGCCCGGGGTGCGCCACATGATCGGCAGCACGCGGATGCCCTTCTTGGCGAGGTCGCCGACGATCTTGTCCTGCACGGACCAATCGAAGTGCCCGGGGCTGGGCTCGATCTGCGCCCACTGCATCTGCCAGCGCACGGTCTTGACCCCGCTCTTCTTGAGCATGCGCGCGTCCTTGCCGTTCATCTCCTTGAACACGTAGTTGAGCCCGAAGAGGTTCTTGGCACCCTTGGCCTCAGCCGCCGGCGCCACGAGCAGCACAGCGACGATCGCCACGGCAACCAATCCCAGCAGTCTTCGCATCACTAACCCCTGTTCACATGCATCGTTCAGCCGACCCCCTGCGATATGACCTCATCCCTGGTCTCCCCGCTTGCATCGGGCTCCTTCCCTAGGGGTCGATCCCAGCCAGCGGGCAACATAGCACGGCTCTCGGCACGGTCCGCCACCACTCTATGGGCCTTCGGAATGCCCGCCCGACGGGCGCCCGACGGGCTACTAGTGGGTGAAGTGGCGGAACGCTTTCCAGGCCGGCTTGGGCTTGAAGTCGTTCTTGAGCAGGCCCGCCGACGAGCAGAAGCTACAGGTCTTCACCCCGCCGCCCTTCCCGTCGCGGAAGTTGAACCAGACAACTCGCTTGATGTGCCACGAGTGCTTCTTCTTCTTCAGCGCTTTGAAGGCGTGCTTGAGGATGCGCTTCTGGCCCTTCTTGCCCTTCGTCAGCCCGTACTGGGTGGCGTTCTTCGGCAGCGATCCCCACCCGATCTCGGTCACCCAGAGTGGCTTGTGGCCGTCGCCGCCCTTGCGCATCGCCTTGCGGAACCGCTTGACCTCGCCCAGCATCTGGCTCACCGTTCGCGCGTACGGATGCAGCGCGGCGATGTCGAAGTACTTGGCAGCGTGCTTCTTGTAGACGCCCCTGATGAAGTTCCAGGCGTTGACGTAGCCCGAGTAGCCCGGCATGCCCGCGAACATGACCTTCGCCTTCCGATCGGCGCTCGTGATCGCTCCGTGGGCGAGCTTCAGGACCTTTGCGTAGAGGGCCGGCTTCGGCGGGCTCATGGCGCTCTTGAGGTTCGGCTCGTTCCAGACCTGCCAGGTGCCGATGGGGATCGTCGCCTTGCCTGGGTGATCGGCCTGGTAGGGACCCGTCCAGTAGGACCCGTTGGGGCCGTAGCGCTTGACCGCCGCCGTGACGAAGGTCTTCCACGCGTCGCGGGCCTTCTTCGAGTCGACCGGGGGCTTGACCGCCTTGCTCTCCAGCCAGTGCGGCGATCCGTACAGCGTCGGCATGACCTTGATGCCCTTGGCGGCGAGGTCGCCGACGAAGGTGTCCACCGGCGACCAGTCGAACTGGCCCTGCCTGCCCTCGATGCGAGGCCAGAAGAATGTCCACCGCACGGTCTTCGCGCCGCTCTTCTTGAGCATCGTGGGATCCTTGTCGCTCAGGAAGTGGAACGAGTAGTCCAGGCCGAAGAAGTTGGACCCCTTGGCCTCCGCCCCACTCGTCGCGAGCAGCATCACGAACGCCGCAACGACCGCTAGCGCGACCGCCCGGCGCATGGGGTTTCCAGTGGCCCGCTTGAGGATCCTCATCCCTGCGCTGTCCGACGCCGGTTCCGGAAGAACACCAGGGCCGCGGCCGCGCAGGCCAGCGCCACCATGCCGCCGATGAAGAACGGGAGCCAGCTGTCGCCGGCCGAATCGGCGGCGATCTGCGGAACGGGGTTGCTCAGGTTGACTGCACCCGGCCCGCCGGAGCCCTTGCCCGACCCCTTTTGGGTGTCGGCCCTGTGCCCGTCGTGCGACGAGCCGCCGCCCTTGGATCCGGTGTCGTTCGCCTTGGCCTTGGTCGCGCTCGAGTCGCCCGTGGCCGTCTGGCTGCTCGACGAGGAGTCGGGAGCCACCGGAATCGTGGTGGAGCCGCTCGGGCTCGAGCCGCTGTCGTTGCCGCTGTTCCCGCCGCCCGGCAGCGCCGAGCCGTACTGGTCACCCGCCGGAGTGTTTGCGAGCGCAATCGGCGCCGCGATGAGTCCAACAACTGCCACGCAAGCGATCCCAAGCGCCATACGCAGCACAACGAAGTCCCTTCTCTGCCCGCCTTGCATTGAGGTTCCTCCTACGTCGTGGTCCCTAGCGGGCGGGACCATAGCACGAGGTCGAGGCCCGTCAGAGAACTCCGCCGGCCATCGCCGGCAGGATCACCACGGTGTCCGAGTCCGCGACGGCGGTGTCGAGCCCGTCCAGCACCCGGACGTCCTCGTCGTTGAGGTAGACGTTGACGTAGCGGTTCAGGTCGCCGCCGTCGGCGAAGAGCTGCGAGCTCGTTCCGGGGTGCGCCTCCGCGAGCGAGCGCAGGACCTCACCCACGGTGGAGCCCGGCGTGTCGAGCTCGGCCTCGCCCCCGGTCTGGGCGCGGAGCACTGGCGGAATCTTCACGGTCGGCATCGGGTGGGGAATCCTATGCTGCGAGCCGCTAGGCGCGCACGACGGGCTCGCCGGCGCAGAAGGCCTCGTAGTCGGGGAACTTGCCCATCTCCGACTCGGGGATCTCGGGCGCGTGGTCGCCGCAGATCGGGCAATCCGGATCGCGCTTGACCTTGAGCTCGGTGAACCGCGTTCCGAGCGAGTCGTAGAGCAGCAGTCGCCCGATGAGCGGCTCGCCGATCCCGGCCACGAGCTTGATGACCTCGTTCCCCTGAAGGAGGCCCATGACCCCGGCCATCACGCCAAGCACGCCGGCAGCGCCGCAGCTGGGCGCCATCTCGGGCGGCGGCGGGACGGGATAGAGGCACCGGTAGCACGGGCCTTCATACGGCACGAAGGTCGAGATCTGGCCGTCGAACGCCAGGATCGACGCCGAGACCACCGGCTTCCGCAGCCTGACCGAGGCATCGTTCAGCAGGTAGCGGGTCGGGAAGTTGTCGGCCCCGTCGACGAGGACGTCGTAGTCGGAGATGATGTCGAGGATGTTCTCGGCGTTCAGGCGGGTGCGGTGCTCGACCACCTTGACGTCGGGGTTGAGCGCCTCGATCGAAGCCTTCGCCGATGCCGTCTTGGGCATCCCGACGCGGTCGGTCGTATGGATCACCTGGCGCTGGAGGTTCGACTCGTCGACGACGTCGTCGTCGACGATCCCGATGGTCCCGACGCCGGCCGCCGCGAGGTAGAACGCGGACGGGGCGCCGAGCCCGCCGGCGCCGATCAGCAGCACCTTCGAGTCGAGCAGCTTCACCTGGCCCTCGACTCCGACCTCCGGCAGCAACGTGTGCCGAGAATACCGCATGCGCTGGTCGGGGCTCAGCCCCGTCGCGGCGACGACGGGAAGCCCGTCCTCCTGCCACGCGACGATTCCGCCCTCCATCACGGAGACATTCTCGTAGCCGAGGTCGCGGAGAGCGTCGGCCGCGCGGGTGGAGCGGTTGTCGGTGCGGCAGTAGAGGACGATCCGCTCGGAGTGGTCCGGCGCCACCTCGCCGATCCGGTCTCCGAGCTCGCCCTGGGGAACGTGAATCGCGCCCTCCAGGTGCGCCTCGTCCCACTCGTGCGGCTCGCGAACGTCGATCAGCCTCGCGCCCGCGGCGACCTGCTCCCGCGCCTTCGTGTTCGCGATGAGGTCGATCCTCTCCTTGACCCGCTCGATCGGCTCGGCCGCAGTCGCCATCAATACTCCTGAATCTCGATCCGGATTTACTTCAAAAAGTATAGCCCGCCCTGCGGGCGGCGTTACGCCTAATGGTGGTGGCCACCCCTGCCCTGCAGCTTCGTGAAGTGCTTGAACTTCCTGTAAGAGGGCTTGGACTTCCCGTTGTTCTTGAGCAGGCCCGAGGAGGCGCAGAAGCTGCAGCCCATTCCACCGCCCTTCGGAGGGTCGCGCCAGTCGAACCAGAACAGCCGACCGATTTCCCATTTGTGCCGCTTCTCGAGGGTCACCTTGAACGATTTCTTGAGCAGCTTCGCCTGGCCGCTCTTGCCCTTGTTCAGGCTGCCGTGGCCGCGCTTGGATCCCCACCCGACCTCGGTCAGCCAGATCGGCTTGTTGCTCGCGCCGTTCTTGTTCAGGGTCTTGCGGAACTTCGAGATCCGCGACTCGTACTTCGAGACCTTCGGCGCGTATGGGTGCAGGGCGGCCGCATCGAAGCGCTTGGTGATCCTCTTGGTCTTGAGGAACTTCTTGATGAACGTGTTGGGTTCGAGCTTCTTCTTCTTTGCCTTGCTGCTGAGCCCGCCGAGGATGACCTTGGCGTGCTTGTCGGCCTTCCCGATCGCCTTGTCTGCGGACTTGACGAGCTTCGCATAGGTCCTGGCGGGCTTGGGCACCGACTTCCTGCCCCGATCGTCTTTGGCGAAGTACTTGGGGAGGTTCGGCTCGTTCCAGATCTGCCACGACTCGATCGGCTTCACGGGAACGTCCGGATTGGCCTTCCAGAATTGGCCGCCGCGCTTGTAGCGGTTGACCGCTGCGCTGAGAAATGAGCTCCACGCCCGCAGCTCCTTGCCGGTCCGCGGCGGAACGCCTGGGTTGCCACTGCCGGTCACCCATTGCGGGGGTCCCCAGACCATGACGACGGGGCTGATCCCGTTCCGCGCGAGCGCACCCACCCTGGCATCGAGAGACGACCAGCGGAAGACCCCTCGCCGCGGCTCCACGGCCCTCCAGACGAGCGTGGGGCGGTAGGTCCCCACCTTCGCCTTGTGCATCCGCTCATAGTCCTTCAGAGCGAAGCTGCCACCCTCGGCGAGACCGAAGAAGCCCTTCGGCACCTTCTTCGCCGCGTCGGCACCCACCGGCGCCATCGCTGTCAGGAGGAGGGCGAAGAGGACCAGGACCGACGTCAACGCGCCGCGCTGCAGCGTCCTGGACGCGGCCGGAGCGGTGCCATTGGGTGCGCGAGCGGGCGTCATCGGTGGGCGAGCCTCCTCGTGGTTGCGGCAGATCGGGTGCCTTCGAGCAGCCTCCGCATCCGTCTTCTTCTTCGGCTTTGGCAACCGCGCACTTGAGGCGTCGAGGCGGTGCCGCAGGAGGCTGGGAGCGCGCGATGGTAGCTCATGACCGCGGGCCGCGCCGAGGTTCACGATGATGCCCGCCCCTCGATGGATCACACGCCGAATAGGACGCCGCCGCGGCGCCGTGGACTGATCGCCGTGGCGGCCCTGGTCGCCGTCGGCGGTGGCATCGCTCTGGCGCTGCTGCTACGGGGCGGTGGGCAGCCGGCCGGGTCCGGCCCCTCCCCCGCGCCGGTGCCCCAATCCACCGCGCCGAGCGTGAGCTTCCCGAAGCACAACCCCCCTCAGTCTCCGCCATGGGGCTTCACGGGAACCGGCTGGCAGGACATCTGTTACGGCCCGGTCGCGACTTCCGGGGCAAGCAAGGCGCCGCGGGTGCCCGAAGGGCATCCGTGCCGTCCCGGCAGCACACGGATCACCGGAGCCACGCAGATCGCGCTGACCGCGCGAGCCGGAGCGGACTCGGACCGGATCGAGGCGCTATGGGGCTCGATTGAGCCACTGCCCCCATCCGAGGCCAAGGCTCGTGGCGTGCCGCGCTTCAACTGGGGGCCGGTGGTCAGCCGGTACCGGACGATGATGCGCGACGGCATCCGGCCCGTCGTGGTCGCCTACAGCGCCCCCGAATGGGCACGATCACCGGAGTGGGACCGGCCCGGCAGCTGTACCAGGTGCACGTTCCCGCCCTCGCCACGACACATCGGTGACTGGCGGGTGTTCCTGCGGTCCCTCATGGCCCACCTGCCCAGGATGAGCGCGCTGGAGATCTGGAACGAGCCGAACTTCGTCAGCTTCTTCGCCCCCCACCCCGACCCGTCCCTTTACGCGCGACTGCTGCGCGCCGCGGACAAGGCGGGACGCCAGGCTGAATTCCTGGGGCCCATCCTGACGGGGGGGCTTTCGCCCATCGCGCCGTCGCGCGGAAAGATGCCCCCGGCCCAGTTCCTCGCCCGCGTCTACGAGATCGCGGGCAAGCGGTCCTTTGACGGGATCGGAGCACACCCGTACCCTGCGCGGGCGCCCTGGGTGGCGGGCATGACCAAGAACCTGGAGCAGCTCCGAAGGGTCAGTGAGCGCTTCAACGACGGCTCGAAGCCGCTCTGGATCACCGAGATCGGGATCGGCGGCGCCGCAGGAGGCGCTGGGCACTTCACCGTTTCGCTGGACCAGCAGGGCCCGGTGCTCGCCCGCATGTACCGGGCCACCCGGGGATTGGACGTCCGATCGTTCCTGATCTACACGCTTTCCGACCTCGGCGGCACCAGCCGGTTCGGCACCTACGGAGTCATGACCCCCGCGCTGCGGCCGAAGCCGGCGTACTGCCACCTCGCGGAGCGCATCGGCGGCACGGACCGCGCGTGCCCGGTCCCTCGCCTGGCCCGCTCGCGCTAGGAGAGGGTCGGGCGCATTTGGCGGAGGCGGCGAACCCGCTCCTCGATCGGCGGATGCGTCGAGAAAAGGCTCGCGATGCCGCCGCCTGAAAACGGCTTCACGATGTAGAGCGGCTCGGTCGCCTGGTTGACCTGCATCGGCATCGTCTTCACGCCCTCCTCCAAGCGCAGGAGCGCCGAGGCGAGGGACTCGGGGTTGCCGCAGATCTCGGCGCCGGTCGCGTCGGCCGAGTACTCGCGCTGGCGTGAGATCGCCAGCTGGATCAGGCTCGCAGAGATCGGGGCCAGCAGGAAGAGCGCCAGGTTCGCGATCAGGCCGAGCGGTGAGTTGTCGTCGCCGCCGAACCACAGAAACAGGTATGCGATCCAGGTGATCATGGCGCCGATCGCCGACGCGATCGACTGCGTGAGGATGTCCCGGTTGCGGACGTGGCCGAGCTCGTGCGAGAGGACGCCGCGGAGCTCGTCCTCGGAGAGCAGCTTGGTGATCCCGGCGGTCACTGCCACCGCAGCGTGCTTGGGGTTGCGCCCGGTGGCAAACGCATTCGCCTGCTCGGTCGGGATCACGTACAGGCGAGGCATCGGCAGCCCGGCGCGCGTCGTCAGGTCGCGCACCATCTGGTAAAGGCGCGGCGCCTCCGCCTCGGACACGGGCTTCGCGCCGGCACTGGCGATCGCGATCTTGTCGCTGAACCAGTAGGCGATGAAGTTCATCGCCAGCGCGATGATCAGGAAGACGCTCGCGATCCGGATGCCGCCGATCGCGTACCCGATGACGACCAGAAGGCCGCCGAGCGCGGCCATCAGGAGGACCGTGCGGAGGCCGGCGGTGAAGTTGGATCTGCGGGTGGTGGTCATTCGAGGGGCGAGCTCCTTGGGCGATGGACTCGAAC
Organism: uncultured Actinomycetes bacterium; assembly: GCA_963702195.1. Classification (GTDB taxonomy): domain Bacteria; phylum Actinomycetota; class Thermoleophilia; order Solirubrobacterales; family 70-9; genus AC-56. The sequence continues at coordinate 2,519,694 of OY969725.1, forward strand.
GCCCGTCCAATGGTGGCACAACGGTGTCCCGATTCCGGTGGGGTCTGATCCCTGACTTGACTAGGGGCCAGCCCCTAGTTCCCCAATTCGAAAAAGGCGCCGATACTTACGAGTGATGCGTCGCAAGAACCTCCTCACCCAGGTGCTCGTCGCCAACCTGCTGCTGATCGTCGCGGCGGTCGTCGTGACCGGCATCGCCGGGAACCCGAACCTCGACATCTCAGGGCGTCCCGGCCTCGCGCTGATCCTGGCCCTCGCGGTCGCGCTGACCATCCTCGTCAACGTGATCGTCCTCCAGCGGCGGTTCCGCCCGCTCGAGCGCCTGGTGGACGAGATGGAGCGCGCCGACCTGTCCCGGCCCGGCGCCAACCTCCAGGCTCCGGCCGAGGCACGGGGGGAGCCGGAGGAGGTGGAGCGGCTCAACCGCGCGTTCCGACGGATGCTCGAGCGCCTGGAGGCCGAGCGGCGGCGAACCTCGAGCACGGCGCTGGCCGCGCAGGAAGAGGAGCGCGCCCGGGTCGCTCGAGACCTCCACGACGAGGTGAATCAGTCGTTGACGGCCCTGCTGCTGCGCCTGGAGGCGGCCCGCGTCAAGGCCCCGGTCGAGCTCGCGCACGAGCTCGCCGAGACGAAGGCCCTGGCCAATCAGGCCATGGAGGAGCTCCTGAGGCTCGCCCGTCAGCTGCGCCCCACCGCCCTCGACGACCTCGGTCTCAAGGCCGCGCTCGCCGGTCACGTGAAGGAGCTCGGTCGCCGGGGCAAGATCAACGCGAGCTTCGAGGCCTCCGGCGACTTCTCGGGGCTGCCGGCGGACGTGCAGCTCGTCGTCTACCGGGTCGCCCAGGAGGCCCTCTCCAACGCGGCCCAGCACTCGGGTGCCGAGCGGGTCGAGGTCGAGCTCACCCGCAAGGGCGACCGAGTTGAGCTCACGGTCCGCGACGACGGCTCGGGCTTCACCTTCGACCAGGCGGCCAGGGGCCTCGGCATCGCCGGGATGCGGGAGCGGGCGCTCCTCGTGGGCGGTGACATGCAGGTCACCTCGAGCCTCGACACGGGCACCCGGGTGCGGCTAACGGTGCCCCTGGAGCCGGCCGATAGGAATCGGGAATGGAAGCGCAACGGGCATATGCCGAGCCGGTCGGAGAAACAGATCCCCCCGCAGCGATGAAGGTGATGATCGCCGACGACCACGGGATCGTCCGCTCCGGACTGCGGATGCTGCTCGAGCGCCAGGCGGACATCGAGGTGGTGGGCGAGGCGTCCGACGGGGCGGAGGCTCGCGACATGGCGATTCGCGACAAGCCGGACCTGGCGATCCTCGACGTCAAGATGCCCAAGCTCACGGGCCTTCAGGCGACCCGCGAGATCCGCGCGCAGGCGCCCGACGTCTCGATCCTGATCCTGTCGATGTACGACGACGAGCGCTACCTGTTCGAGGCGCTCAAGGCCGGCGCCTCGGGATACGTCCTGAAGGCGCAGGCCGACTCGGACCTGATCGACGCGGTCCGGGCCGTCGAGCGCGGCGAGCCGTTCCTGACCCCCGAGGCGCAGCGGGCGCTGATCCAAGACGTCCTCGGGGAAGGGTCGCACCGCGAGGACGAGCTCACGCCACGCGAGCAGGAGGTCGTGAAGCTGGTCGCCGAGGCGCACACCAATAAGGAGATCGCCGAGATCCTCCACCTGTCAGAGAAGACGGTCGAGAATCACCGCTCGAACGCGATGCGAAAGCTCGGCATGCGCGACCGCGTGGAGCTCGTGCGCTATGCCATCCGCAAGGGCCTGATCGAGCCTTAATCCCGCGACTTCTCCGGAGATGCGGTGTTGGTACCTTCAAGGTGCTGTTTCCGGCTGGGGAGGAACGGTGAGGAGGCTCAACATGAGAAGAGGCGTGGGAAGAGCGCTCGTCGTGGGATCGATTGCGGCATGTGCCGTGCTCGCTGCGGTCCCGGCATCGGCGCAGGCCGGCGTCACCGCCAAGCTCGTCAAGCAGATCAAGCCGGGCGCACAAGGCGGAGACCCTTCCTGGCTCGCCGGGGTCGACGGCAGCCTGTACTTCGCGGCCAGCGACGGCACCCATGGCGGGGAGCTTTGGCGAAGCAACGGCACCGCGGCGGGAACGAGAATGGTCAGGAACATCGCCCCGGGCGCGACTGGGAGCGACCCCGAGCGGCTCACCGAGGGCGCCGGCGATTCCTTCTACTTCACCGCTGACGACGGCACCCACGGCCGCGAGCTGTGGCGAAGCGACGGCACCGCAGCGGGAACGAGAATGGTCAGGAACATCGGCCCGGGGGGCGGTTCCAGCGATCCGTTCAGCCTCGCCATTTTCCAGGGAGTCCTCTATTTCGCGGCCGACGATGGCACCCACGGCCACGAGCTGTGGCGAAGCGACGGCACCGCGGCAGGCACGAGGATGGTCAGGGACATCAAACGGGGCGGCAATTCCAGTAACCCCTCCGAGCTCACCGCCCTGGGCAACACCCTCTACTTCGAGGCCGGTGACGGTACCCACGGGAGCGAGCTGTGGCGAAGCGACGGCACGAAGGCAGGGACGAAGATGGTCAAGGACATCAGGGCGGGCCGCGGTTCCGCGCCGTCGCATCTCACCGCCATGGGCGGCATCCTGTATTTCCGCGCCCGCGACAGCCGCCGCGGCGGCCCCGCGACTCTGTGGCGTAGCGACGGCACCGCGGCGGGAACGACCATGGTCAAGGACATCAGGCTCGGACACTCGCTCACCGTCCTCCACGGCACCCTCTACCTCAGCGCCAACGGCGAGCTGTGGCGTAGTGACGGCACGAAGGCGGGGACGAAGATGGTCAAGAACATCGGGCCGGGGAAGGACCCTGGCTACGTCGACGAGCTCACCGCCGCCCGCAAGACCCTCTACTTCGGCGCCAGCGACGGCACCCACGGCCACGAGCTCTGGCGGAGTGACGGCACGAAGGCGGGGACGAAGATGGTCAAGAACATCAAGCGGGGAGGCCGGGACCCGGACCGCCGTAGCAGCTACCCCAGCGAACTCACGGCCGTCGGCGGTGCTCTCTACTTCACGGCCAACGACGGCACCCACGGCAACGAGCTTTGGCGAAGCGCCGGCACCCGGGCGCGGACGAGACTGGTCCGGGACATCAAGCCAGGCCACGAGTCCGGATATCCAAGCTGGCTCACCGCCGTCGACGGCGTTCTCTACTTCAGCGCCGCCGACGAGACCCACGGCCGCGAGCTGTGGCGGACGGTCAGAAAGGCGGGCAGATGACGGTGCGGCTCGACGGCGACGAGCGAACGCTCGCGACCGGCGAGGTTCTCGAGGTCCCCGCCGGCAAGGTGCACTCGATGTTGAACGGCGACGACGAGATCGCGCGCGTCCGGTGGGAGACGCGGCCCGCGATGCGCACCGAGGACTTGTTCAGCGCGCTTGCCAAGCTCGCCGAGGCCGTGATGTCGGGCGACGATGGACCGAGCGAACCGCCGTCGTCCGGCCCTGCACTGCTGGAGGAATTTCGTCACGAGTTCCGGCTTGCCGAGCTGGGAACAACGTCATGAGTAGTTACAACTAGCTCCCGGCGCTTATCCGACCTGTCGAGTAGGATTTAGTCCCGATGCTGTTTTCGACCAAGGCCGAGTACGGCGTGCGCCTCATGGTGGAGCTCGGACGTCGCGCACCGGGGGATTCCTCCAGCGGCGGCGAGCCGGTCGCCCTGAGCACGGTCGCCGAGGCGGAGACCCTCCCCCTCTCCTACCTGGAGCACCTCGTCGCCAAGCTGCGCGAGGCGGAGCTGGTGACCTCCGTCCGCGGCGCCCACGGCGGGTACCGGCTGGCGCGGCCCGCCTCGGAGATCGAGATGCTGGACGTCGTCCAAGCGCTCGAAGGGCCGATCGCCCCGATGGAATGCTTCAACGACGATATGCGCGAGGGCCGGGTGCTCTGCTCGCACGAGGCTGACGGCGACCGGGCCTGCGCAACCAAGCTTCTGTGGACCCGGGTGCACGGCGGGATCACCAAGGCCCTCGCCGGGACCACGCTGGCGGACCTGGTCGAGTTCGCCGATCAGCACGCGGACGGGCAGGCGCTTGCCGGCCAGGCCGCATAGCCGCCTTTTCCTGACAACCCAAGACAACGGAGAGAGATGGCCGATCTGGAGATCAGCAACCTGCACGTAAGCGCCGAGGACAAGGAGATCCTCAAGGGACTCGACCTCGAGGTCTCGAAGGGCGAGATCCATGCGCTCATGGGCCCCAACGGGTCCGGCAAGTCCACGCTCGCCAACGCGATCATGGGTCAGCCCTCACTCGAGGTGACCGACGGCGAGATCCGGTTCGACGGCGAGGAGATCACCTCCGAGGCGCCGGAGGACCGCGCCCGCTCGGGGCTCTTCATGGCGTTCCAGTATCCGGTGGCGGTCCCGGGGGTCACCGTCGCGAAGTACCTGCGGATGGTGGTCAATGCGCACCGCGAGGCCCAGGGCGAGCCAGAGATCAAGCTGAAGGACTTCCGCAAGGACGCCGAGGCCGCGATGGAGCTCGTGAACATCCCCCGCGAGTTCTCGAGTCGGTACCTCAACGAGGGATTCTCCGGCGGCGAGAAGAAGCGCATGGAGATCCTGCAGTTGGCCATGCTGCAGCCCAAGCTCGCGGTCCTCGACGAGACCGACTCGGGCCTCGACATCGACGCCCTGCGAACGGTGGCCGACGGCGTCAACAAGTTCGCCGGTCCCGACATGGGCGTGCTCATCATCACCCACTACCAGCGCATCCTGCACCTGGTGAAGCCCGACTTCGTTCACGTGATGTTCGAGGGGCGAATCGTCAAGGAGGGCGGGCCGGAGCTCGTCGCGACGCTCGAGGAGCGCGGCTACGGCTGGATCCGCGAGGAGATCGAGGCGGCCGCCTAGGCCGCGCTAACCGCCGATGGCCACCGCTTCCGTGACCTCACCCGCCCGGTCCCGCTCGATCGAGGAGATCCGCTCGCAGTTTCCGATCCTGCGGCGCGAGGTGCACGGGAAGCCGTTGGCCTACCTCGACAACGGTGCCACGGCACAGAAGCCGCTGGCCGTCATCGAGGCGCTCGATACCTACTGGAGCGAGCACAACGCGAACGTGCATCGCGGCGTTCACACCCTCTCCGAGGAGGCGACCGGGCTGTATGAGGGAGCGCGCGCCACGATCGCCCGCCACGTGGGCGCCAATCCCCGCGACGTGATCTTCACCCGCAACGTCACCGGCTCGCTCAACCTGGTCGCCCAGGCGTGGGGCCGGGCCAACGTCGGCGAGGGCGACCGGATCCTGCTCACCGAGATGGAGCACCACTCGAACATCGTTCCCTGGTATCTGCTCGCCCAGGAGGTCGGGGCGCAGCTCGACTGGGTCCCGGTGGACGACGAAGGGCGGCTCGACATGACGGCCCTGGCAGCCGCGCTCGAGCGCGGCCCTAAGGTCCTCGGGGTCGCCCACATCTCCAACGTTCTCGGCACCGTCAACCCCCTCCCCGAGATCGTCCGTCTCGCGCACGACGCGGGGGCGATCGTGGTCGTCGACGGCGCCCAGGCGGCGCCGAAGCTGCCGCTCGACCTGCCCGAGCTCGGCGCCGACTTCTACGGGTTCACAGGCCACAAGCTCTACGGGCCCACGGGTGTCGGCGTCCTCTACGGGCGCGGGGAGCTGCTGGAGTCCATGGGCCCGTACGAGGGTGGTGGCTCGATGATCCGCAAGGTCACCAAGGAGCGCATCACCTGGGCCGACGTGCCAGCCCGGTTCGAGGCCGGGACACCGCCCATCGGCGAGGCGATCGGCCTCGCGGCCGCGGTCGAGTGGCTCGACGGAATCGGCCTCGAGGCCGCCCACGCCCACGAGGCGGAGCTGGGCGCGTACGCCCTCGACCGCCTCGCGGAGATCCCCGGCCTCAAAGTCTTTGGCCCGCCGGCGGGTGACGATCGCGTCGGGATCATCTCCTTCGAGATGGACGGTGTGCACGCGCATGACGTCTCGGAGATCCTCGACCGCCACGCCATCGCGGTGCGCGCCGGTCATCACTGCGCCCAGGTGCTCATGGATCGACTCGGGGTGGCGGCAACCACTCGAGCAAGCCTCGCCGTCTACAACACACGCGAGGAGGCCGACCGCCTGGTCGACGGACTGGCCGACGTCCGACGAGTCTTCGAGCTCGACTGAGGGCTCGGCGCCCGGCCCGATATAACCTGCCGCGTGATCTCAGGTGGAGGCGGGCCGCCGGGACCGGCCGCGCTTTGGCGTCGGCCGCTCGCATGGCTTGTGCTCGCTGGACTCATGGCGCTCTCGGCGGCGCTGGTATGGGCCTGGTCCGGCCAGGAGACCCTCCTCAACGACGAATGGGGCTACGCGTTTCGAGCCGCAACCGAGCCCGTGGGCCAGCTCCTGCTCCAGCCGCCGCCCGGTAAGCACCTCATCGCGATTCCTCTCCTCCTGTACAAGCTCGCATTCGACGGCTTCGGCATCGGCTCCTACGCGCCGTACCGAATCGCGCACATCGTGCTCCTCCTGCTCTGTGCCGGGCTGTTCTACCTGTTGGCGCGCCGCCGGATCGGCGACACGCTCGCGGTGCTGCCGACCGCGATCCTCCTCTTCCTGGGCAGCTCGTGGGAGGTCCTGGCGGCGTCCTTTCGATCGCCGAGCCTGGTCGCGATCGCGGCCGGGCTGGCCATGCTCCTGGCGCTCGAGCGGCGCGATCTCAAGGGAGACATCGCCGCGTGCCTCGCTCTCGCGGTGAGCCTCGCTTCCCACAGCACGGGCTTCGCCTTCGCCGCGGCTGCCGCCGTCCTGGTACTGAGTCGCCCGGCGCGGGAACGGTGGCGGCGGTGCTGGGTCTTCGCCCTGCCGATCGTCGCTTACGTGATCTGGTGGGTGCTCGAGTTCCAGTCCCCGGCATCGCCGTCGTTGTTCTCCCGGATCGTGGATCTCCCGGTCTTCCTTGGGAAGTCGCTGGGCGCGACGCTGCTCTCAACCGCAGGGCTGGTCACGCACAACGCTTACGGCGGCATCGATATCCCTCGCCCCGTCGAGGTAGTGCTGGGGGTGATCCTGGTGGCGCTGCTTGTCGTGCTCGTGGCGGCACGGCTTCGCATCCGGAAGCCGATTTCCCCGTTCGCTCTCGCAATGGTGGCCGGCCTCCTCGTCTTCTGGATCTCGACCGGGCTCGCACCGGGCCCCGAGCGGGTGGCCAACTCCTCGCGCTACTACTACCCGGACGCATTACTCCTCCTGCTCCTGCTGTGCGAGCTGGGCCGCGACTTCGAGCTGCCCGAGAGGCTCACAGCACCGGTCGCGCTGGCAATCGTGGCAGTGTTCGCGGTCTCGATCACCGGGAACGTGTACGAGCTGCGGATCCAGGAGAAGGCGCTGAACGACGCCTCGGATCGGTTCCGTGGCGGGCTGACCACGCTTGCCCTTGGCGGCCAGCACGTCGCGGATGACTTCAGTCTGTCCCGTGCGCTTGCCGGGCGCTTTCCCGCCAGCGACCAGGTCGCCCAGTTGAACGCCGCCGCGCTCGCGACCGTGTTCGAGCGCTATGGCTCCCCCGCGTACAACTTGACGGAGCTGGCATCCCGGCCGGAGACGGTCAAGGCCGCCGCCGACTACGTCGCGCTCCAGGCGAGCGGCGCGCGGGTGCGACTCGCGGCGAGGCTGCCCGAAGCGCGGGAACCCGCGCCGAGCGGCACCATCGCATTCGGCGGGAGCTGGAAGCCGGCCTCCCGCGGCTGCATCGCGCTGCAACCGGCAGCCAAGGCCGCTGCTGGCATCTTCACCGCGCCAACGGGGCGTCTCGCGTTCGAGGCGGCGGGGGGCCCTGGCGTCAAGCTCCGCGCCGGGAGATTCGCCCACGGTGCCGCTGTCCCGATCGGCACCGTGCCGGGCGGCGGCAAGGCAGAGCTTGACCTGCCGGCGGCGACCGGATCGTCTCTCCCATGGCGCGTGGCCCTTCAGACGCAACAACGCGTGGTCGTCTGCAGCCTGTAGATGCTCCGCTACGCTCGGGGCGATGGACGACCTCTACCGCGAGCAGATCCTCGAGCACTACAAGCGGCCCCACAATTTCGGCCGCCTCGAGGACGCCGACCTCGACTACGAGGACAACAACCCGTTCTGCGGTGACGAGCAGCACGTGTTCATCAAGCTGGATGACGACGGGCGGGTCAGCGAGGTCTCGTTCGAGGGCAAGGGATGCGCGATCTCGACCGCCGCCACCTCGATGCTCACCGACGAGCTCGAGGGCATGAGCCGCGAGGAGCTGCTGAGGCTCCCCAAGGAGTTCGTGCTCGACCTCCTCGGCATCGACATCTCGGCCACGCGTATGAAGTGCGCGCTGCTCGGCATGAAGATCGTGAAGAGCGCGAGCCTGGGCTCACCCGCCGACTGGGAGGACGAGGGCCGGCAGGGCGAACCCTCAGAGGCCGCCCGCACCGGTATCTAAAGAAGGAGCCCCGGAGCTCGCGCCCCGGGGCCCTCCTCGCTCAAGCGACAAGCCGGTTGGGAGCTCGTGTGTCAGCCGGGGCAGTTGGGCCAAGCGTCATATGGCACGCTGGCCGCGGCCTGATCCTGTACCGCCGGCGGGGCAGCCGCCGGGTTGGTGCCCTGGTAGCCACTCGGCGCATACGCGTCCCAGGTCGACTGATCGAACTGGTACGCGCCGTAGTACCCGTTGCCGGTGTTGGCCGAGTAGTCGCCGCCCGACTCGCATTGAACCGTCGACGAGGAGGCCGAGCTTTCGCTGTAGCTCGTCGCCGCGGTCGCGGTGCTCGTGTCCGTCGTCGCCGTGTCCGGGGTGGACGTCGGCGCCTGCGCGGGCCGGGTCAGCGAAGCCTCCATGCGATGGGAGGAGGCGACGACCTCGGCCTTGGTGGCCTCGTGAACGTCGCCGTTCCTCTCGCGATATCCGTCGCTGACGATGTTTCGTCCCGCGGCGTTCAGCCCGACGTGCTTCACGACCTGCTTGCGAAGCTCGAGATAGTGCTTCTCGTAGGCGGGATGACGCTTGGGCACGACTGTCGTCGGCGACCCCTGCGCTGCCACGGGCGCGGCCAAAGCGGCGACGCTCGTGGCGATTGCTGCGATGCGCATGCGCATCGTTAGAACCACCTCCTGGCGGTGTTCCCACGACTCGTGGGGTTGTTTGCCTCCTTAGCGGCCGGTTCGTCCTGGGCGGGGCGCGACGACCGCTGGTACGGTCAGCACCCGGGGCAGTCCGAACGTCGGTTCGGCCTTCGCGGCTTGGTATCCGCGAAGCCGGCGATCAACCGTGATACCGATCACAGTTGGGCACGGCGGCGGACCGTGCAAGGGTCGTGCCGGGCCTCTCGCTAAAATCCGAGTCCGGAGGTAGGAATAAAGTGACGACTGGCACGAAGGAACGCGCGATCGACTCCATGGCCACCGAGATGACTGTCTGCAAGCTCGACGAGCTCCCCCCGGGCGAGATGCGCCTGGTGGAGGTCGACGGCCGGAAGATCGGTGTGTTCCATGCCGACGACGGGGAGCTCTACGCGGTCGAGGATCGCTGCTCCCACGACGACGGCCCGCTGGCCGAGGGCGAATTCGACGCCGCCGCCTGTACAGTGGAGTGCCCCCGGCACGGTTCGCTGTTCGACCTCCGTAGCGGCAGGCCGAAGACGCTCCCGGCGTTTCAGCCGGTCGAGACATTCGACGCTCGCGTCGAGGATGGCGAAGTGAAGCTGGAGGCATAGAGAGACTTCATGGCAACTCCCGAGATCACAGTCCCGCCCCTCTCCCCCAAGGAGCTCACCGAGCAGGAGCAGGGCCTCAAGGACATCGGCTCCGACTACGCCGAGCGGTTCGGCTTCCACGATCCGGAGACCGGCTACGCGTACAAGGCGCCGAAGGGCCTCTCCGAGCAGGTCGTTCGTGACATCTCCGAGTACAAGTCGGAGCCCGAGTGGATGCGGGAGTTCCGCCTCAAGGCGCTCGAGCACTTCCAGCAGCGCCCGACGCCGATGTGGGGCGGCAACCTCGTCCAGATCGACTTCGACGACATCCACTACTTCGTGCGGGCCTCGGAGAAGAACAGCCGCAGCTGGGACGAGGTCCCCGAGGACATCAAGAACACCTTCGACCGCCTCGGCATTCCAGAGGCCGAGCGGAAGTTCCTGTCCGGCGTCGGGGCCCAGTACGAATCGGAGGTCGTCTACCACCAGGTCAACGAGGCCCTCGAGAAGCAGGGCGTGATCTTCATGGACATGGACACGGCCCTGCGCGAGCACGAGGACATCGTGCGCGAGTACTGGGCCACGGTCATCCCGCCCAACGACAACAAGCTCGCGGCGCTGAACTCGGCGGTGTGGTCGGGTGGCTCGTTCGTCTACGTCCCCGCCGGTGTCAAGGTCGAGATGCCGCTCCAGGCCTACTTCCGGATCAACACCGAGAACATGGGCCAGTTCGAGCGGACGCTGATCATCGCCGAGGAGGGCGCCGACGTCCACTACGTCGAGGGCTGCACCGCCCCCGTCTATTCCACGGACTCGCTGCACTCCGCGGTCGTCGAGATCGTCGCCAAGCCCGGCGCGCACGTCCGCTACACGACCGTCCAGAACTGGTCGCAAAACGTCTACAACCTGGTCACCAAGCGCGCCGTCGCCCAGGAGGGCGCGACGATGGAGTGGGTCGACTGCAACCTGGGCTCGAAGCTGACGATGAAGTACCCGTCGATCTACCTGCTCGGCGAGGGCGCCCACGGCGAGATCCTGTCGATCGCGTTCGCCGGCAACGGCCAGCACCAGGACGCCGGCGGCAAGATCATCCACGGCGCGCCGAAGACCACCTCGTCGATCTTCGCCAAGTCGATCTCCAAGGACGGCGGGCGCGGCACCTACCGTGGCCTGCTCGAGGTCGCCAAGGGCGCGACCGAGGCGAAGTCCAAGGTGGTCTGCGACGCGCTGCTCCTCGACGAGGAGTCCCGGTCGGACACCTACCCGACGATCCGCATCGACGAGAACGACGCCAACGTCGGCCACGAGGCCTCGGTCTCGAAGATCGGCGAGGAGCAGCTCTTCTACCTCCAGTCCCACGGGCTGGACGAGGAGGAGGCGTCCAAGATGATCGTGAACGGCTTCATCGAGCCGATCACCAAGGAGCTGCCGATGGAGTACGCGGTCGAGATGAACCGCCTCATAGAGCTCCAGATGGAAGGGTCGATTGGCTAGCCCTGTAACCGCCGCAGAGCCCGACTGGCTGGTTGAGAGGCGCCGAGAAGGCGCCTCTTTGGCGCGCGAGCTGGAACTCCCCACCGCGAAGGACAAGGGCTGGGAGTTCACCGACCTGTCCGACCTCGACCTGGACTCATACGCGCCCGCCGCCGGCACGGTGGAGGGCGTCTCGCAGGGAACGGATTCGGCCGACGGCCCCCCCGTGGTCATGCCGCTCGCGGAGGCCGCCGGCCAGCTCAGCGACATCGTGCGCGAGCGCTTCGGGTCCGTCGTTCCCGTCGGCGACCCGTTCGTGGCCCGCAACGAGGCGAACTGGCAGAACGGGGCGCTCGTCTACGTCCCTCGAGGCACCCGCCTCGCCCGTCCGCTCGAGCTGTCGGTGATCCACGAGGGCGAGGGCTCGGGGCTCGACTGGCGAACGCTGATTGTTCTCGAGGAGGGCGCGGACGCCGAGGTCTGGGAGCGCTATCGCTCCGCGGACGCTGCGAGCGAGGGCCTCTTCAACGGCGTCGTGGAGCTGTGGGTCGGCCCCGGTGCCAACCTCCGCTACGTCTGCGAGCAGGAGCTCTCGGACCGGACCTGGGTGTTCGCGACCCAGCGCGCCGAGCTCGAGCGCGACGCCTCGCTGGAGTGGGTTGCACTGGGATTCGGGTCGGCGCGCGGCAAGGTGCGCATGGAGACCAAGCTGGGCGGCCCTGGCTCCTCCGCGAAAGTGACCGGCGCGTACGCCGGCGCCGGCCGCCAGCACCTCGACTTCGACACCACGCAGGAGCACGCCGCCGCGCACACGACCTCCGACCTCGCCTTCCGCGGCGTCCTGGCCGATCGCGCGACGGCGGTCTGGCGCGGCATGATCCGCGTCGATCCGGGCGCCCAGCAGACCGACGCCTTCCAGGAGAGCCGCAACCTGTTGCTTTCTGCGCGAGCCCACGCGGACGCGATCCCCGGCCTCGAGATCGAGGCCAACGACGTGCGCTGCACGCACGCCGCCGCCGTCGCCCAGGTCGATCCCGAGCAGCTCTACTACCTGCGATCTCGCGGGATGCCGGAGTCGCAGGCAAAGCGGCTGATCATCGACGGGTTTCTCCAGGAGCTCGCCGAGCGCACGGGCGAGGGGCCGCTCCGGGAAGCGCTCTCCGAGGCGCTGGACCGCCGTCTCGCAAAGATCCTGGCCGCCAACTAGTCCGGCAGGAGCGGCACGGCGACACCCTGGTCGCGGCCCAGGAGCACTGCTCGAGTGACCGCGTCCGACCCGTACCGGTCGCGGATGTCGTCGAGGGCGGCGTCGAGGGCGCTCCGCCGGACGCGCTCGAAGGGAAGCGCCAGCTGAACCGCGTTCCCCTCGCCGAAGTTGCCGAGCGCGACGCCGACCAGAGTGATCCCGCGGCGCTCGATCATGGGCATCGCCGCGGCGAGGAGGCCCCGGGCCGTGGCCAGGATCGCGGGCGTCTCCGCGGTCGCGCAGGGCAGCGTGTGGGACCGGGTGGCTCGCGAGAAGTCGCCGAAGCGCAGGCGCAGGGTCACCGTGCGGCAAACGCGGCGGGCGGTTCGCATCCGGCGCGTCAGGCGATCCACCAGGCCGACCAGATCCGTGTCGAGCGCCTGGGCCGAGCGAGAGCCGCGGCCCAGCGCACGCTGGGCGCCCATCGAGCGGCGTCGCCGGCGGCCCCGCACCCGGCGCGGATCCCGGTTGTTGGCGAGGGCGTGAAGGTGGCGCCCGGCCGCGCGGCCCAGGATCGACACCATTCCCGCCTCGCCCAGGCGCGCCACCTGGCCCACGGTCACGAGCCCACGCTCGCGCAGCTTCCGAGCGGTCACCGGCCCCACCCCCCAGAGCCGCTCGACCGCGAGCGGATGCAGGAAGTCGAGCTCCCCACCGGCGGCGACCACGAGGAGCCCGTCGGGCTTGCCGGCCGCGCTCGCGACCTTGGCGAGGAACTTGGTGCTGGCCACTCCCACCGTGATCGGCAGGCCGACGTGGTCGCGGACCCGGCGGCGAAGCCCGGCCGCGATCTCAACGGGGGTGCCGGTGACGTGATCGAGCCCTCGGACGTCCAGAAAGGCCTCGTCGATCGAGAGCCCCTCCACGACCGGGCCGGTCTCCCGGAAGACCTCGAACACCGCCCTGCTCGCCTCCGTGTAGGCGGACATCCGAGGGGACACGACGGCGGCGTTGGGGCACAGGCGGCGCGCCTGCCGCCCGCCCATCGCAGTGCGCACGCCGTACGCCTGCGCCTCGTAGCTCGCGGCGAGGACCACGCCCCCGCCGACGATCACCGGGCGGCCGCGAAGGCCCGGGTCGTCGCGCTGCTCGACCGAGGCGTAGAAGGCGTCGAGGTCGGCGTGAAGGATCCCCGCTTCACCGGACACGAACGCATGTTCGCATGCGGTCCTGACGGAAGCGGGCCTCGTGCCCCTTGCCTCAGGGCGCCGAGATCGACGGTGCGTCGATGGTGTTACCGCTCAGGAGAAAGACGAACGCGAGGATGATCCCGACGCCCAGCAGGACGCCGAGGACAACCCCGATCGCGATCTCCCACCAGAACACGCCGGTGGCGAAGCTCCTCTAGACGCCGTCGAGCAGCCGCCAGTTGGCGCGGTACGCGCCCTCGGCGACGGCGACGAGGCGATCCTCGTCGGCCTCGTCCGCGAGCTCGGCCAGGAGCTCCCGCGCCTGCGCCGCGTGCTCCGCATCGCGATTCTCGTGCACCCGGAAGTAGGCGGTGCCGTCGCCGTCGGTGAAGCCGTAGCTCGACAGGAGCCCCTCGCGCTTGACGCGTGAGATCTCCGGCTGCGCAGCCTCGATCGCGTAAAGGGTCACGAGCTGCGCCAGGGTGTCGGCGCCGCCGGTCCACTCCCTGACGCATTCGGCGGTCTCCGGGGTGGGCGCGGCGGTCTCCTCGCCGCCCGCCGCGTCGACGAAGCGGTCCCACAGCTCGACGTGCTCGCGCTCCTCGACCGCGTGCTCGGCGAGATCCGGCCGGCCGGCCGCGGCGCCCTCGCTGACATCCGCAATCGCCTCCACGGCGTGCCGGTATTGACCCGAGTACTGAGCCAGCTCCTCGGGGGTCAGCTCGCCCGCGGTCCAGCGCTGATAGAACGGATGGCGGAGCACGTCCCAGCGCTGCCGTGCGTTCTCGATTCGGTCCCAGATCGTCAACGTCATGTGCTCCTCCTGATTAGGTTCTCGACCACCCGCCAGCCTGAAGCCAGCACAATACCGGCGCCGTGCGCCCCGAAGCCATGGACATCGCCGTGCCGCCGTTCGCGCCGAGCCTCGAGTGGGTGGGCGCGGAGCCCCCGCCCGTGGAGCGAATCTGCGCCCGCGGCCCACTCCTGGTGCACTTCATCGACGCCGCTCACCTCTCGAGCGTTCGCACGCTGCCATACCTGAGCGCGTGGCACGAGCGCTACTCGCCGCACGGACTGACGATCGTGGGCGTCAACTCGCCGCGCTTCCCGTTCACGGGTGAGCAGGCGAAGCTGGCGGCGGCACTGCGGCGGCTCGAAGTTCCCTTCCCCGTCGCCGTCGACGCCGAGTACCGAGCGTGGCACGACTACGGCTGTCAGGGCTGGCCGTCACTCTTCCTCTGGAGCCGTGGCGGGGCGCTCCGCTGGTTTCACTTCGGAGAGGGCGAGTACTCGGCGACCGAGGCCGCGATCGCCGACGAGCTCCTCGCGGTCTCCCCCGCCGTCGAGCTCCCGCCACCGCTCGAGCCACTGCGCCCCTCGGACGTGCCGGGCGCACTCGTCGCGCGGCCCACCGACGAGGTGCTCCCGGGCGGCTCGATCTCCGAGCCGTGGCGCGCGAGCGGCCCGGAGGAC
The DNA here is from genome assembly GCA_963702195.1 of uncultured Actinomycetes bacterium. GTDB lineage: Bacteria > Actinomycetota > Thermoleophilia > Solirubrobacterales > 70-9 > AC-56. Next base: position 2,534,711 of record OY969725.1, read on the forward strand.
TCGCTCGTCATCCCCTACTCCGCCGGCGGCGTCTGGGCGACCGTCGACGGCGAGGGCAGGCTCACGGCCTCGCTCGACGGCGATGCCCCGGCGGAGATCAGGGTCGACGCGCCGGGCACCTACGAGATCGCCGCGCACGATCGAAACGAGACCCACCGGCTCTCGCTCTCCGCCTCGCCGATGGTGGCCGTGTACGCCGTCTCATTCCCGGCCGGCCTGCCGCCCGGCGACGGATGAGCGGCGCCCGCGGAACCGCCTACGCCCGCGCGGCCCTTCTCGGGAACCCCTCCGACGGCTACGGCGGACGGACGATCAGCTTCACCTTCCGGAACTTCGCCGCCGAGGTCGAGGTCGAGGTCGCCGCGCGGCCCGACGTCCAGCCCGCCGCGGGGCGGCCGCTCCTCGAGGCGACGCTGGCGGCCTTCCGCCGCCACGTCGAGGCGGGCGGGGTCGCGATCGGAGAACCGCCGCTCGCGTTCGGGTGGCGGACGACGATCCCCCGCGAGGTCGGCCTGGGCGGCTCGAGCGCGATCGTTGTCGCGGCGCTCCGCGCCCTGTGCTCGCTCTACGACGTGTCGATCCCCCTCGAGGCCCTCCCGGCGCTGGCGCTGTCCGTCGAGAGGGAGGGCCTCGGAATCGAGGCTGGTCTCCAGGACCGGGTCGCGCAGACATACGAGGGCCTCACGTACATGGACTTCGGCCACGGCGTCTACGAGGAGCTCGATCCCGAGCTCCTGCCGCCGCTCCTCGTCGCCTACGAGGCTCGCGCCGCGGAGGCGTCGTCGCGGCCTCACGGCGACCTGCGCGAGCGCTACGAGCGCGGGAGCCCGCAGGTGGTCAGCACGATGGACGAGATCGCCGACCTCGCGCTTCGGGGGCGGGAATGTCTGCTGGCCGGCGACCACGAGGGTCTGCGTCGGACGCTGGACCGGAACTTCGACGCGAGGCTACGGCTCTACCCGCTGAACCCCAGTCACGTGCGCCTGGTGGAGCTCGCGCGCTCTCTCGGAGCGAGCGCGAACTACGCGGGCTCGGGCGGCGCCGTCGTGGCCGTCCCGGACGAGGGCACCAGCGCGCAGGACCTTCTCAGCGGCTTCGAGAACGCCGGGTGCGGTGCGGTGATCCCGGTCGTCAGCTCGCGCGGTCGGCCAGCGCGGCCCTGATCTCGCGGGGGAGCATGAAGCGGACGTCCTCGTCGACGGTGCGGACCTCGGACACGTCCTCGGTCCCGCGATCGCGGAAGAAGTCGACGAGCTCCTCTACAAGCTCCTCCGGCGCGCTCGCGCCCGACGTGATTCCGAGCGTCTCGACCCCCTCGAGCCACTCCTCGCGCACCTGAAGCGAGTTGTCGATCAGATGGGAGGCGGCCCCGCACTCGCGGGCCACCTCCACCAGCCGGTTCGAGTTCGACGAGTTCGCCGAGCCGATCACCAGCACCAGATCGCACTCGCCGGCGAGCTCCTTGACCGAGATCTGGCGGTTGGTGGTCGCGTAACAGATGTCGTCGGACTTGGGGCCGACGATGTTGGGGAACTTCTGCTTGAGGCGCTCGATGATCCCTGAGGTCTCGTCCAACGAGAGGGTCGTCTGGGTGATGAAGGCGACGTGGTCGGGGTCGACGAGCTCGAGCTCGTCGACCGCCTCCGCGGACTCGACCAGCACGATGTTGTCAGGAGCCTCGCCGGTGGTGCCCTCGACCTCCTCGTGGCCCTCGTGGCCGACGAGGATGATCGTGTAGCCCTGCTCGGCGAACTTGCGCGCCTCGACGTGGACCTTGGTCACGAGCGGGCAGGTGGCGTCGATCGTGTGGAGCTCGCGCGCCCTGGCGTTCTCCTGCACGCTCGGAGCGACACCGTGGGCGGAGAACACGACCACCTCGCCCTCCGGCACCTCGGTCTCCTCCTCGACGAAGATGGCGCCCCGCTTGGCCAGCTGCTTGACGACATGCTTGTTGTGGACGATCTCCTTGCGCACGTAGACCGGCGCGCCGTGGATCTCGAGCGCCTGCTCAACCGCCTGCACGGCACGGTCGACGCCGGCGCAATACCCGCGCGGCGCCGCGAGCAGGATGCGCTTCGGCGCGGAAACGGCAGGGGCTTCGGCAGCGGCCGCCATGGACGACAAAGGGTACCGGCGGCCCCGCTCCGGCTAGTGCGGCGGGGCACTAGCGCCGGCGGATCGCGGGCAGCGCGGCGAGGGCCGGAGCACCCGCCTCGCCCAGGCTCTGGGCGCAGACGTGCGAGAGGTCGTCGCGTCGCGTGTGCCACCAGGCACCGGGCGAGGGACCCGGCCCGTAGTCGAAGTCGATGAGGTCCGCCGCGGGGACGCCCGCCTGAAGGAACGGCGTGTGGTCGTCGAGGGTGCCCTCCGCCTCGCCGGTGAACGGCGCGCTCGAGCCCGACGGGCTGCGGGCCGCCGCCGAGTCCGCGAACAGCCGGTAGAGGCCGGGGTCTGAGTTCGCCTCACGCGGCACGTGGAGGTCGCAGTCGCCGACCATGTCGAAGAGCACCATCGCCCTGATCTGGCCGAGTGGCGGCGCCCCCTGAGCCCCGCCGCGGCGCGCGTAGCGAACGAACTGGCCGCTGCCCCGGTCCCCGCCCCTGTTAAACGACGTCCCACGTGGTGACTCCTCGGCGTCGAACAGCACGAGGTCCATCGAGGGACCGTCGAGGCGCGGCGGCAGGTCGCGTGCGAGCTCCAGCACCACGGCCACCCCCGACGCTCCGTCGTTCGCGCCGACGAACCCCGGGACGTTCTTGGTGTCGTAATGAGCCCCCACGACGACCGTGCCCGGCTGCCTGCCCGGAATGCGGGCGACCACGTTGCGGTAGGGCCGCTGGACCGTGACGTCCCGCAGGCCGGCCACATGCAGCCGCCGGACGATGAGCCGAACCTCGCGCCGGGCGCCCGCGGACCCCGTGGGACGCGGCCCGATGGCGACCTGGGCGCGGAGGTCGCGGAAGGCACGTTGGGCGTCGAACCGGGAGGCGCCCTCCGGGGGCTGCGACCTCCGCTGGGCCGTGCCGGCGCCGCCCGAGCCGCATGCGGCCAGGAAGCAGGCCGTTGCCACGACGGCCGCCAGCAGAAAGGCGTTGCGAGTGGAACGTTCCCCTACGGCCGACTAGGGTAATCGCCATGGCCCCGCAGCATCTCGACCGCCTGAGCTCCACCGACGTCTCGTTCCTCACCAACGAGAGCTCGTCGAGCCACATGCACGTGGGCGCGATCATGATCTTCGAAGGCCCCGCGCCAGGCTACGAGGCCCTCCTGGATCACATCGAAAACCGCGTCCAGCTGGTGCCGCGCTTCCGCCAGAAGCTGGCCTATCCGCCGGCGCAGACGGGCCGTCCCTTCTGGGTCGACGATCCCAACCTCAACCTCTCCTACCACGTCCGGCACTCGGCGCTTCCCGCCCCCGGCTCCGAGGAGCAGCTGCGGCGGATGGCAGCACGCGTCTTCTCCCAGCAGCTCGACCGGTCGAAGCCGCTGTGGGAGCTGTGGCTGGTTCAGGGCCTGACGCGAAACCGCTTCGCGCTCCTGACCAAGACCCACCATGCGGTGGTCGACGGGATCTCGGGCGTCGACATCGCCACCGTCCTGTTCGACCTCAACCCGGTCCCCGAGCCGGCCCCCGCCGACGACTGGACGCCCCATCCCGAGCCATCGGCCGCCACGCTGCTGGCGAAGGGCGTCGAAGACGTCGCCCAGGCCCCGGTGCGAGCCGTCCGCCGCCTCGAGCGGGCGGTCCAACATCCCGAGAGCGCGGTCCGGCAGGTCCGCGACGCGGTGGAGGCCGTGAGCGAGGTGGGATGGAACTTCGCCAACCCGGCCCCGAAGGTGCCGCTGAACGTCGAGATCGGCTCGCATCGCCGCTTCGCTTGGGTCAGGAGCGACCTGGACCGCTTCAAGCGGGTCAAGGACGCACTCGGGGGCACGGTCAACGACGTCGTGCTCGCGGTGGTGGCAGGCGCCCTGCGTGAGTGGCTGCGGGGCCGAGGCATCCGCACCGAGGGGCTCGAGCTGCGCGCCCAGGTCCCGGTGAGCATTAGAGCCTCCGACGAGCACGGGCAGCTGGGCAATCGCCTCGCGGTCATGCGGGCCCCCCTCCCGGTCTACATCGCCGACCCAATCCGTCGTCTCGAGTGGGTGAGCCAGGCGATGAAGGGACTGAAGCAGTCCAAGCAGGCGCTCGGGGCCGAAGTGATCTCCCGGTTCAACGACTTCGCGCCGCCGACGCTCCTGGCGCAGGCGGCCAGGATCAACTTCTCCACGCGCCTCTTCAACCTGACGGTGACGAACGTCCCCGGCCCCCAGGTCCCGCTCTACGTCCTGGGGCGCGAGCTCGAGGACATCTTCCCGATCGGCTTCCTGCCGCCCAACCAGGCGCTCTTCGTGGCGATCATGAGCTACAACGGCGGCGTCAACTTCGGGCTGCTCGCCGACTACGACGCGATGGACGACGTGGACGTGATCGCCTCCGGCATCGAGACCGCAATCGCCGAGCTGGTCGATGCGGCCGCCACGGCCTCGGAGCACACGGTGGACGCCGAGCGTGCGACCAGCCAGTAGGAATTCCCCGCTCAGGCGTACTATTTGACCGATGAGCGACGAGGGCTCCGACATCACGCAGACGACGCAGTTCCACTACCACCTCGAACTGACCCCCGCGCAGCTCAAGATCACCCACACTGCGCTGCGCTCGCTCCTCGACGACTTCGGCCACGACGAGCCCGACGTCGTCAGGGTCATCCACGAGATCCTCGAGAAGCTCCCGGACCAGCACGCGATCCGTGCGATCCAGCTCGACGAGCACGTCGAGAAGCAGCTCCAGTCGAGCGAGGCGGACGGCGACGACCCGCCGCCCAGCGCCGCCTAGCGGCGAAGCCCGCCCCCTATCCTCGCCCGATGAGCTTGTCGGTCGAAGTCGGCCTGCTCGCAGCGCTGGCGACCGCGTTTGCCTCGGTCGTCGGCTTCCTCTACAAGCAGCGAGGCGCCGTCGAATCCCCGCAGGTGGAGCTGCGCCGCCCGGTCCGCACCTCGCTGGCCCTGTTTCGCTCCCGTTGGTACCTGCTCGGCCTCGCGGTCGCGATGGGCTCCTGGGGACTGCACGTGACCGCGCTCTCGCTGGCACCGATCTCCCTGGTGCAGTCGGTGATCGCGGGCGGGCTCGTGCTCCTGACGGTGACGGCGCATGGCCTCTTCGAGCACCAGGTCACGCGGCGCGAGTGGATCGGCGTCGCCCTGGCCGCGCTCGGCCTCGCCTTCCTGTCCGCGACGATCGGCGGGACGAGCGACGGCGCCTACTCGGCCTATGACGCCAGCCGGCTGTGGCCGTGGGTGGGCGGGCTCGCGGTGGCGGCCGTTGCGGTCGCCGCCGCCAGTCGCGACCGCGCACACGAGGGAGTGATCCTCGGGGCATCGGCCGGGCTGTTCTGGGCGGCATCGGACACCTCGATCAAGGCGCTGACGGACCACCTGTCGGACGGCGCCGGCGCCGTGCTGCTCAACCCGCTGGCGGCGGTCGTCGCGCTCGCCTCGTTCGCCGGCCTCGCGGTGTCGGCACGCAGCCTGCAGATCGGCAAGGCGGTTCCGGTGATCGCGGTCACGAGCGTGGCGGCGAACCTGTTCACGATCGCGGCGGGCCCGATCGTGTTCGGCGAACCGATGCCGGATACGTCACTCGGGGTGATCACCCGCGTGCTGGCGTTCGCCCTCGTGATCTCGGCCGCGGCGCTCACTCCGGCCCCGGTGCGGGCCGCCGAGCCCGACGCGGCCGCCTAGTACCCCAGCGCGAACTTCGCGTCCTCGGACATCATGTCCGCCCCAGGCAAGCGAGTCCACTGCCGCGGGCGGCGCTCAGGCACCAGGACGTGATGTGAGTTCCCCCGGAAGTCGTGAGTTGGGTGCATCGTCGGGTGCATCACGGCGTAAGCGGAAGCCTCCGCCCAAGATGCCGCGAACCTAGGCTCGATCGCCCGCACCGGCCTCATCCGAGTGCTGGGTTCACGCGTGGCTGTCGCATAAACCCAACCCGGGGCGATAGGAGCCGATCTCCGCACGGGTTAACACTCCGGACAACGTCGGCCTCGTCCACCAGGTGCGCGTCCTGCAGGCCGGCTGCCCGGTCGATCCAGTCGCTATCTGAGCCTCGTTAGGGGTGCATGTCGCGAGGACCCTTTGTGCGACAGCCTCACGCGAAAGCAGAAGTGATTGGGGTGGCGTTGTCAGTCTGACCCGAGGGCCCTAGGATCCGGCCATGCGCTGGGCGCTCGCCTTGGGGGGATTGGTCGTCCTCGTGATCGTCGGAGCGTTGCTCGTCTTCTCCAACCCGACTTGGGTCTACGACGTGAATGGCGAAGCCCTGGGCTCGTCCCTCTCCGGCGCGACGAACGGCGCTGGAGGCACCTGCAAGCAAATGCCCCGCCACGGCGGATGGCGTTGTGGGGTCGAAGCGGACCCCGGCAGCGGCATCGCGAGCAGCTACCACCTCGTGAGCGATGACAGCGGATGCTGGACCGCCGCGCGAATCTCGGCAACCAAACATCACTCGCGCGGCGCGGCCCCTGTCTCCGGCTGTGCGGGGTTTTGGGACTACGCGTCACCCAACCGCCCAGGCTGACGCGACTTCTGCTTTGCGCGAAAAGCAGAAGTGTCGCTTTCACGCGAGGCTGTCGCATAAACAAGCCTGCGGCGTATCGTTGGTCTGTGATTCCGACCGTCCTCGTGCTCGGTTTCGTCGCTGGGCTCCTGTTCTACCGCCAGGCTTGGTGGTTCGTTCCCGTGGCGGCGGTTGCCTGGGCGGTCGTCACGTGGAGCGCGAGCGGCGCGGCGCTTGGCGCTCTCAACGCGATCGTGGGCGTGGCAGCCGCCGTGGCGATGCGCTGGCTGAGCACCCGAGCCGGGCGGACGATCACCTAATCCGCTGAGCCGCGCTCGGCCTAGGCGTTCGATTCCGTCCGTTTGCAGGGAGAAACTGGGGACATGCCCCAGAACTTCCTCACCTGCGACCGCGACCAGCCAATGCTCCTGCCGCCGGACCTGCGCGACTGGCTCGACGACGACCACCTCGCAGGTTCGTGATCGACGCGGTGGCGGAGCTCGACCTCGAGCCCTTCTTCGCCGACTACCGAGCCGACGGCCACGGCGCTGCCGCCCACGACCCGCAGATGATGGTCACCCTGCTCGCCTACGCCTACGCGATCGGCGAGTGCTCCGCGCGGGGGATCGAGCGCCGCTGTCGAGAGGACGTCGCCTTCCGGGTGATCTGCGCCAACCAGGTTCCCGACCACGCGACGATCGCCCGCTTTCGCGTCCGCCACCAAGCCGCCCTCGCGGACCTCTTCGGCGGCGTCCTCGGCCTCTGCGCGAAGGCCGGGATCATCGACGTCGCCGTCGTCGCGGTCGACGGCACCAAGCTCGCCGCCGATGCCTCCGACTCAGCGATCCGCACCTACGAGCAGATCGCCGCCGAGATCCTCGCCGAGGCGGGGCGGATCGACGCCGCCGAGGACGAGCTCCACGGCGAGGCCCGCGGCGACGAGCTGCCCGAGGGGCTTCGCACGACCCACGGCCGCCGCGCGTGGCTTCGCGAGGCCAAGGAGGAGCTCGAGCGCGAGCGGGCCGCAAGCCCCGAGCCGGTCCGGCGCGATCGCAGAGCGCGCCTTGAGACCTGCCGGCGCAGGCTGGCCGAGGACTGGCGGGCCGAGCAGCGCGGAAACCGCACCTATGAGGCATGGCGGGCTCGCGGGGTCGCCGCCGACGGATCGCGCCGCATGGCCCCCGGCACGGCCAAGCCCTTTGAGTCGCCTCCCAGGCCCGAGGGAAAGCTCAACACCACCGACCCCGACGCGCGGCGGATGAAGTTCGGGCGCAACTTCATGCCCGCCTACAACGCCCAAGCGGTGACCACCGAAGGCCAGATCATCGTTGCCGCCGAAGTCACCACGAAGGGCGGCGACTTCGAGGAGCTCGATCCGATGATCGCGGCGGCCGAGCGCGAGCTTGAAACCGCCGGCGTCGCCGAGGACCCCGGGGTGGTCCTGGCCGACGCCGGCTACTGGTCAAACGACCACATCGACTCGCTTCGCGAGCGCGGGATCACCCCGATCGTCGCCGCCGACACGACCCGAAACCGACCACGAAAGAACCGGCTCGGCGGGCCATACGACTTCATGCGAAGAGTGATCGCCTCAGAGGCCGGCGGCGCGCTCTACTCCAAACGCCAGTGCATGGTCGAGCCGGTCTTCGCCCAGATCAAGACGAACCGGCGGATCGACCGCTTCAAACGACGAGGCCGGGCGGCGGCCCGCTCGGAATGGCGCCTGATCGCGGCTACTCACAACCTCCTGAAGCTCCACCGACACGAACTGGCGGCCGCAACACCCTGATCGGGGCCGAAAAGGCCCTGCCATTTTCAGATCAGCCCCGTTTTCGCCGCTGGGGCCCTTCGCGACCCCGCCTTTGCGCGACAGCCTCACGCGATTGCGGCAGGCCGCGCGGCTGACTAGGCTGAATGACGGCATGAACCCCGGCGACTTCAAGAGTGCGAGCCTTACCGTGTGGGAGGCGATGGCACCGGGATGGGACGAACGCCACGCCTACATCGAGGAGGTCGCTCGGCCGGTGACCGAACGGATGCTCGAGCGCCTCGAACCGTCCGCCGGAGAGACGATCCTCGATCTGGCGGCCGGGACGGGAGTCGTAGGGTTCTCAGCGGCCGGGCTGGTCGGACCGAGCGGCCGGGTGATCGTCAGCGACTTCGCCGGGGCCATGGTCGAGGTTGCTCGGCGCCGTGCACAGGAGCTGAGCCTCGAGAACGTCGAGTGCCGCACTCTCGACGCCGAGCATCTCGAGCTGCCGGACGACTCCGTCGACGGCGTGGTCTGCCGCTGGGGCTACATGCTGATGGTCGATCCCGGCGAGGCACTCCGAGAGACGCGCCGCGTGCTGCGAGCGGGTGGGCGGGTAGCGTGCGCTGTATTCGCGGGACCGGAGCAGAACCCGTGGGCCGCTCTACCGTCGCGTGTGCTTCACGAGCGCGGTCATATGCCGGCGCCGCAAGCCGGTGCGCCGGGAATCCTCGCGCTCGCCGATCGAGATCGCCTGCGCGATCTCTTCACCCAGGCGGGCTTTTCGGAGCCCGCGATCGACGACGTCAGCTTCGGATTCCGATTCGCAGGAGCGGACGAGTACTGGGAATTCCTCAACACCGCCGCTGGCGCAATCGCGATGGTTCTCGACGGCCTGGGCGAGGAGGAGCGAGGGCGGATTCGCGAGGAGATGGCTGAGCAACTCGGCACCTTCGGCGGGCCCGGAGACATCGAGCTGCCTGCCACCTCGCTCGTTGTCTCGACCTCCTAGCGGGATCGGCGACGCCGGGCTGCGGCTTCGCGCGAGTTGCGACACTCGGCGCAGGGCGCGCAACGTTGAGGGCCTTGTGAGCTGAAACGGCTCGTGGAGGTTCGACTCCTCTTGGGCGCACTAGAAAACCCCAGCAAATAGGCATACTTCGGTTCGAGACACAGTTCCGCGAGGGCGCCGCCTCGTAGGTGTCCAGGCCCCAAACTGGCCCCAATTTTCTCGGCGATGCAAGCCCAGACGCCAAGGAAGTCCCGCGAGACCTTCCGGTGGAAGCTTGAGCTGGTGACGTGCGGGTTATGAGCCACGCGAGCCGCCGCTGCTGCACCCCGCATCGCTTCGGCATTTCTGCCGTTTCTGCCCTCAATTGGAGCCGGATTCGTCGTCCCGCCTGGTGCGGCTCGGTCTGGTCAGTTCGGCGGGGCTTTCGATCGCCCCCTCGTAAAGTCTCGGGCCACCAAAGCAGGTACTCCAAAGCCCACACCAGGTCTCGTCTCGGCAGTTGGCGAAGCTGCTCGGGCGTGGCCTCTGTAAGGAGCCGGTGGGATATTCGCGACAACCGCCTCCGGTGCCACGGCCGCCGAAGCCCGGAGAAAACGCCCGGCGGCCTCATCAAAATCCGGCGGTTCTCGGAAGCGATCAGAGCGCTCGATGAACCCGCCGAGGATGTCACGGAATCCGCTGAGCCCAGACCCGAAGTTCTCGAGTTGCCGAACAAATTGATCTTGCAGATTCTCCGGCAGTTCAAAGACCCAGTTAGTGACCTCGTTCCCGCACTCCTCAAGGATCTCGCCGGCCAGCCAGGTTCCGACGAGCTTGGGAGGTAGCGATGGGACCGTTCGCCGCATCCGTGCTGTCATCAGACGAAGGGGGCAGACGCGAACTGTGGACGCATCCCTTCTGACCGCCGAGCAGGTCGCGGCACGCCTTCGCGTCCCGCGAACCTGGGTCTATCGTGCAGCCCGCGAGGGAAGCTTGCCGTCCGTACGGTGCGGGCGCTACCGTCGCTTTGATGCCGAGGACGTTGACCGCTGGATCGCGAAGCAGAAGGGGAGTCGCGATGTCGCGTAGGCCGACCGGCTTCTTGCGCACAGCGAAGCTTGCAGACGGCACCGAGGTTTGGCGCGCCCAGCTGAGGACCGCGGACGGCAAGCGGCCACAGCGAACGCTCGGCACGGTGTGGCGAAAGCGGAGCGTGCCGCCGCGAGACTTCCTCACAGAGAGACAGGCCAAGGCCAAGCTTCACGCAATCCTGGCCGGCGAGGACGAAACCGTTTCAGTCGCGCCGCGGCCCGGCTCCCACGTCACGCTCAAAGCTGCGGCGACCGAGTGGATTCGCTGGAAGGAGGAGAGCAGGTGCCGCCCATCCACAATTCAGGACTACCGAGCCGAGTTGGGGCATCTCCACACGGAGTTCGGCGAAAACACGCCGCTTGCCTCCATCACGACAGGGCGGATTGAGGCCTGGAAGCGCCGTGTCATCGCTGAGGGTCGGCTGAGCGACCGCACGATCAATAAGCGTCTGCAGCAACTCGGGTCTATCTTCCGGCACGCGCAGCGGCTCCACGCGTTGTCATCCAATCCGGTCGCAGACACCGAGCGCCTGCCGGAGCGCCGCTCTGGCGACTTCGATGTGCTCGATCCCAGCGAGGTCGAGCTTCTCGCGGCCGACGCGGCGAGCGAACAGGACGCGGTGATCTTCACGGTGGCCGCCTTCACGGGCCTTCGGCTCGGGGAGTTGCTTGCGCTGAGATGGGTCGATGTCGACCGGGACTTGCGCCTAGTCCATGTGCGCCGGAGCTTCACCCGCGGCATCGAGGGTCCGCCGAAGTCAGGCCGAGTCCGGTCCGTGCCGCTCGTGGACCAGGCGGGAACAGCGCTCGACAAGCTGAGCCGGCGTGAGCGATGGACGGGCGACAACGATCTCGTGTTCGTGAACGCGGTGGGCGATCACATCGAGCGCTCCACTTTGCGACGGCGCTACGTCGCGGCGCTCGGGCGGGCCGGACTCAAGCAGCTTCGATTTCACGACCTCCGACACACATTCGGGACTCTGCCGTGCAAGCTTTCCCGCTGACGGACGTCAAGGCCTACATGGGGCACGCGGACATTCAGACGACCATGCGCTATGTGCACCACGTCCCGCAGCATGACGCCGCCGATCGGCTCAGCCACCTGCTTCGGGAGCGCAGCGAGGCTGCCGTTGGGTGCACGACGGGTGCATCGGCACTAGAACGCACGGAGCGCGTAGCGGCGGAAACCGCGCTAGAGCAGGGGAATGCGTCCCTCAGTACCCCAGCGCGAACTTCGCGTCCTCGGACATCATGTCCGGGGTCCACGGCGGGTCGAAGACCATCTTCGGATAGACGCTCTCGACCCCGTCGATCTCGCTCACGAACTCCTTCATCTGCTCGGAGACCTGCGGGCCGATCGGGCAGCCGGGATACGTGAGCGTGAAGGTCACGTAGACGTCGGCGTCCTTGACCTCGACGTCGTAGACGAGCCCCAGCGAGACGAAGTCGAGCCCGAGCTCGGGGTCGATGACCTCCTCCAGCGCCTCGTAGACGTTGTCCTGCGTAACCGTCGCGGTGTCCTCGCCGGCCATGGGGTCATCGTAGCGAGAGGCGCTCACTACGCTTGACAGTCCCCATGGCTTTGCTTCTCGTCGCCTTTTTCATCGTCCTCCCGATTGCCGAGATCTACGTGATCATCAAGGTCGGCGAGGCGATCGGCGTGCTGCCGACAATCGCCCTGCTGATCCTCGACGGGTTCCTCGGCGCGGCGATCCTGCGCCACCAGGGGCGGACCGCCTGGCGGCGCTTCAACGAGGCTGTCGGCGCCGGGAAGATCCCGACGCGCGAGGTGTTCGACGGCGCGATGGTGATCGTGGGTGGGGCGTTCCTCCTGGCGCCGGGATTCATCACCGACGTCATCGGGCTGCTACTGCTGATGCCGCCGACCCGCGCGCTGTTCCGCGGCATCGCGACCAAGCTTGCGCTCGGGCGCGCCGCGTTCGCCGTGCGCTCGGTCAAGTGGGGGTCGAGGGCGCACGAGAGCTATCGCGGGGCCCGCTCCACCGCTCCGCAGCGCGGCTACGACTACGAGGGGAGCGCCCGCGAGGTCCCCGACAACGAGCGCGAATTGCCACGCCCGAGGACAGATGCCGAATCTTGAGCCGGTCATGATCGCCGTCGAGCTCGGCGGCGGCGAGGGGGCGCGCCTGCGATGGGCGCCGCGGCCGGCGGATGAGGCGAACGGATCCTCGCCGCCCTCGCCATGGGAGCTCGAGGCGGAGCCGGATTGGCGCCGGCTCGACAGCATCCGGCTGGTATCCGCGCTCTTCGACGACGGCGGCGCGCTGGGCGTGGTCGCCCTGCGGCCGCAGGGCGCCCGGGGGCACGACTCAGACGTCGTGGCGGCCCGGCTGGTGGACGCCGAGGGCGAGCAGGTCACGGCATCGGAGGCGCTCGTCTCCGTGGAGTACGACGCCGAGGGCGCGCCGCGCCGCCTCGGGCTCGAGCTCTGGACGGACCCCGACTCCTCACCCCTGCGCGTCGCCGCCGATCGCGCGACCGACGCCGGCCCACGGGGCGACCAGTCGACTTCGATGCGGTTTCGCCTCGACGGAATCAGCGGCCTCGGCCTCTATGAGGTCCTCCGCCCGTCGTGAGCGCCTCCGCCCCCGTCAAGGCCGTGATCTCCGACTTCGGGGGTGTCCTGACGACGCCCCTCCTCAATTCGTTCGGCGCGATCCAGGACGAGATCGGGATCGAGGCGGGCATGCTGGGCCGCGCGATGCAGCGCATCGCCGAGCGGGACGGCGAGCATCCGCTCTACGAGCTCGAGCGCGGCCGCATCACCGAGACCGAATTCCTGGGCGCGCTGCGACACGAGCTCGGGGCCGACCTGGGCCACGAGCCGGAGATGCACCGCTTCGCCGACGTCTACTTCGAGGCGCTGGACGTCAACGAGCCGATGATCGGGGTGATGCGCGAGGCGCGCTCACGCGGCTACCGGATGGCCCTGCTCACCAACAACGTGCGGGAGTGGGAGCCCCACTGGCGCGCGATGCTCCCCGTCGACGAGATCTTCGAGGTCATCGTGGACTCGGCGTACGTGGGCCTGCGAAAGCCCGAGCCCGAGATCTACGAGCTGACGGTCGAGCGCCTTGGCGACGGTCTGGCGGCATCGGACTGCCTCTTCATCGACGACGTGGAGGTGAACATCGACGCCGCCCGCGAGCTCGGCATGCAAGCGGTCCATTTCCGCGACAACGAGCAGGCGATCCCGGAGATCGAAGCAGCGCTCGACAGCGGGCCCCAGTCCTGAGGCCAACCGACCGCCGGCGGACAGGGGCCGCCAGGTCGATCTCGCTTTCTTGGCGCCCCCGGGCGTGCGAGCGCCGACCCTGTACTTAGTCGGCGTATGGCCGACAAACGACAGGCTCGGTAGCGGGGCGCGATGCCGAGACCGTGAGAACGCGCGTTGATCTCGATTCGCTCCACCGGCATCAGTCTTCGTGACCTGCGAGTGCAAACGCATCAGCGGGCCCTTCACAGGCGCTTCTCGAACCAGTACGCGGCGAGCTCGTTGCCGTTGTAGTCGGGGATCTCCACATAGCCGCGCGAGCGAAAGAGCCCGAGCGCCGCCGGCTGGCGCGGCCCGGTGTCCAGGCGCACCGTGCGATATCCGGCGCCTGCGGCCAGCCGCTCGAGATCATCAAGGAGGCGTGATCCGATCCCCTTGCGTCGCACCCCACTGGAGACGTATAGCCGCTTGATTTCCGCCGCCCCGTCACTCAGCGCCCGAAGGCCGCCGCAGCCGGCGGCCTCGCCGTCGAGCTCCGCGACGAGGCACCGGCCATGCGGGGGGTCGAAATCGGAGGTGGCGACCGCGGAGCCTTGTTCCTGACCCTGAGCGCCGGGATACACCTGACTCGCCTCCCGATCGCACTCCGCGAGCAATCGCTGAACCGACGAAGCCGAGAAGCTCGCCTGCTTGGTGACCAGCGACGACCCGGCACGCGTCGCCTCTCCCCAGAAGAACGGCCCCGTTGACGTCCGCGTCACCACGATCCGCCACCCGAGCCTCTCCAGCTGCCGCTCGAGCTCCGCCGGCGTCAGGGGGACCTTGACGATCCGGTGGGCACTTCCATCGTTGAGGCGCCGACGGACCACAAACCCCCGCTCGCCCGCTATGAGCTCGTCCTCTGTGCGGTATCCATCGTCGACGAAGAAGACCCGTCCACCGGGCTTCAGGCAACGGAAGACCATGGACCAGAACTCACCGAAGCGGTCCGGCGGAACGTGAGAGAGCCACAAGCCGAAGAACACGACGTCGTAAGGGCGATCCGGCTCCCACCCGAAGATGTCCGCGCACACGAACCGCACACGCTCGCCCTCGAGCCGGGAGCGGGCGATCGCCAGCATCTCCGTAGAGGCGTCGACGCAGGTGACGCTGTGCGCGTGCTCGAGCAGGTGCGGCGTCCACGTTCCCGGACCGCAGGCGAGCTCGAGCACATCCCCACGCGGCTCAAAGGACGTGAGGCCCGCGGCAATCTCTTTGGCGCTCGCCGCCCCGTCCGGGAGTGCGTGATCCCCGTATTCGGCCGCTACCGCTCGATAGTAGGCGCGCTGCTCGCTGAGCAGCCGATCGTCATCACCGGAGGCTCTGGCGTGATCCACGCTCGGATCGTAGAACGCGACCGCGTGGCGACACTCGACCGCGAGGGGTTCCCTGATGTGACCCGTTGTGGTTCCTCCGGTCCGATGCGAACACGCCGAAGGCGGCGAGCAATCGCATGCGCGATGCTACGCCGCCGCCGGCCGCCGCCGGCGGTGCGCGAAGACGTTGGCGATCGCAATTGCCACGCCGGCCAGGAAGATCAGCGTCCCCATCACGAACACCTGTGGCGGGATCCCGACCTTGACCGCGCCGTAGACCCAGAGCGGGAACGTGAGCGTCTGGCCGGCGACGAAGCTCGTGATGATGAAGTCGTCGATCGACAGCGCGAACGCCAGGAGCGCGCCCGCCAGGACCCCGGGAAAGATCAGCGGGAGGGTCACCTTCCAGAAGGCCACGAGCGGATTCGCTCCCAGGTCCTGTGCCGCCTCCACCAGCGATACGTCGAGGTCACGCACGCGGGCCTGGACCACGACCACCACGAAGGCCACGTTGAACGCGACGTGTGCAATCAGGATCGTCCCGAACCCACGCGGCACGCCCAGGTAGACGAAGAAGCCGAGCAAGGAGGCGCCGACCACGACCGAGGGGGCGGCGATGTCAGCGAGGATCACCATGTCGCTGGCCCCCCGCCCGCGGAAGCGGTAACGGGCGAGCGCCAGCGCGGCGGGGACTCCAAGGGCGGTGGCGATCAGCGTGCTGAGCGACGCGATCTCCAGCGAGTGGACGAGGGCCGACGTCAGGTCCGGGATGTCGAACGGGTGCTTGTACCAGTCGAGCGTGAACCCCTTCCACGCAAAGGTCAGCCGCCCCGAGGGCGCCTTGTTGAAGCTGTAGAGGATCATCACGGCGATCGGGACGAGGGTGTAGGCGATCACCGCGACCACGTAGCCCGGCAGCACGAGACGGCGCAGGCGGCGCGGTCCCGCCGAGGGGCGCGCGCCCAGGACCCCGGTGCCCGCGACCGAGCTCACACGTACTCCTGGAGCTTGCGCGTGCCGAAGGCGCGCGTGTACACGAACATCCCGAGCAGGAGCGCCACCATCAGGATCAGCGCGAGCGCCGACGCAGTCGGGTAGTTCGCGTTCTCTATGTACTGCGTCTGGATGACGTTGCCGATCATCGTCGTGCTCGGGCCGCCCAGGATCACCGCGCTGACGTAGTCGCCGATGTTGGTGATCGCGACCAGCAGGATTCCGGCATAGATGCCTGGCGCCGACAGCGGCAGGACCACTCTCAGGAACTGGTCGCGGCGGCTCGCGCCGAGGTCCGCGGCCGCCTCGATGTGGGAGCGGTCGATGTTCTCGAGCGCCACGTAGATCGGCAGTGCCATGAACGGCAGCGCGTCGTACGTCAACCCCGCGATCACCGCAGTGGGTGTCGAGAGCACGTGGAAGTCGCTGGGCAACAGGCCGATGTCCTTGAGCGAGCCGAGGACGATGCCCTGGTCGGCGAGGATGAACTGCCAGGTCAGGATCCGGATCACGAAGGAGACGAAGAACGGCAGCAGGATCACCAGGAGCAGAGTCGATTTGTGCCGCCCGCCGTGGAAGGCGATCCAGTACGCGACCGGGTACATGACGACGAGCGCGATCGCCGTCGACGCGAGGCCGTAGTAGAAGGACCGCGCGAACTGGGTCGAGTACTGGCCGATGACGTCGGGGTAGATGTGGAAGTTCCAGGTGAGCGTGTACCCGTCGATGGAGTTACCCGTCATGAGCGAGACCGAGAGGATCGCCACGAGGGGCACGACGAAGAAGAAGACGACCCAGGCGCCGCCCGGAAGCTCGAGCACGTACGGGATGGCGGTGCGCCGCAGCCTCGCGACGCGTGCGCTCACGACTGGATGACCGGGTCGAAGATCGAGGTCCACTCGTCGTGGTCGTCGACGCCCTCGAAGTCGTAGTAGCCGCGCAGGCGACCGATGTCAGCTACCGACGGGAAGACGAGCGGACTGTTGGCCACCGACGGGTCGTCGAGCGCGGCGGCGATCTTGCTCTTGGCCGCGGGAACCGGGCAGAGGTAGTTGACCCAGTCCTCGATCATCGCCTCGACTCTGGGCTGGTAATAGAAGTCGATCCACTCCAGCGCGTCCACGGGGTTTTGCGCGTGGAGCGGGATCATGCAGTTGTCGTGCCAGAGCATCCCGCCCTCCTTCGGGATCACGAACTTGAGGTGCCCAAAGCCCGAGTAGTTGGCCTGGAAGATGTCGCCTGACCACGCCTGCGTGATCCAGGTGTCCCCGTCCTCCAGCGCCTTGATGTAGCTCTGGTCGTAGTACTGGCGGACGATGCCGTCGTCGCGCTGCTTGGTGAGCAGCGCCGCTGCCCGCTTCCAGTCGGCCGGCGTGGACTTTGCCGGATCGATGCCCAGCGCGAGCATCCCGGCGCTGCCGAGCTCGGTGTCGTCGGACATCATCCCCACCTTGCCCGCAAACGCCGGGTCCCAGAGGTCCTTGACGCTCGTGATCTCGCGCCCGGTCATGCGCGGGTCGTAGCCGATCCCGGTGATGCCGGCCTGCCAGGTGACCGTGTAGCGGTTCTTCGGGTCGAACGGCGGGTGCTTGGCGATCGGACCCGCGTAGCGGGCGAAGTTCGGGATCCGCGAGTGGTCGAGCGGGATCAGCCAGCGGTTGGCGATCATCTGGGTCAGCTCCCAGCCGTCTGAGATGACGATGAGGTCGTAGCCGATTCCCTGCTTCGCCTGGAGCACGGGGCTGATCTGGGCGAAGAACGAGGCGTTCTCCTGGATCACCGGCTTGTAGCTGACCTGGATCCCGGTCTGCTTCTCAAACAGCTCGAGCGACGGGTGACTGCCGTGCGAGGTGTCGATGTAGAGGGGCCAGTTGGCCCAGTCGAGCACGCCGTGCTTTTGCTGCTTCGCCCACCACGAGGCCCAGTCGAAGCCGGCGGGCGCGCCGGTGTCCCGGGTGCCCGAGATCCCGCAGGCTTCAAGCGCCGATCCGAGGCCTGCCACGGCGGCGACCGTCGCCCCCGCCCGCACGAGCTGACGGCGGGAGAATCTGGACTGGGTCAGCCCACGCAGGAACGCAGGATCCACCTCCATCCCACTCCGAACGTTACTGCTCTAGTTGTCCGAGCCGGCCCGGTCCCAGACGTAGAGCTCCAGCGCCTCCGCGGCGAGCTCCATGAGGCGCGGCGGCGAGAGCCACTCGAGCACCGTCTCGAGCGCGCGCTCCTCGGTCACGCCGCGATCCACCGCCTCCTCGCCCCGGAACCCGGCCGCGAGCTTCAGCGCCTCGCGGCGGTGCTGGCCCAGCGAGGTGAACGCGCCCATCAGGAAATCCCGGTTTGGGACCGGATGGCCGACGTCCATCGACGCGTGCCAGGCGGCGAGCATCGAGATGTCGTGCTCGTCGAGCTCGGCGATGGCCCGCGCGTAGTGCGCCTCGAGCTCATCGTCGGGAATCTCGTCGACCCAGGCCCGGACCGCCTCTCCAAGGAGCTGGCGGCGCGCCTCGCGGCCGACCGAATCGGCGATCGCGCGGACGGCGTCGGCGGGGTCGATGAAGCACAGTGGCATGACGTCGCGAAGATAGACCCGGCATCGGCGGAACCAGCCGGGGCGGCGCCGAATCCCGACCTATGCTGGGCGAGATGCCGATTTCAGTGATCTACGGACCGCCGAACTCGGGTCGCGCGGGGGCGATCCGCGCCCGCCTGGAGGATTCCCTTGACCGCGAGCCGGTGCTTGTCGTCCCGACCGCCGACGACACCGCAAGGTTCGAGCGCGAGCTCGTGTCCGAGGGTGGCGCCCTCCTCGGCGCGGCGATCCAGACCTTCGGTGGGCTGACGGATGAGATCGCCGCCGCGACCGGCGCGCCGATCCGGCCGCTGCTGACCGAAGCGCAGCGCCTCGCCCTGGTTCGGTCCGTCACTCGGGACGCGGAGCTGCGGGTCCTGGCCGCGTCACGCCGGCAGCCGGGGTTCGCTCCTGCCCTCGACCGCCTGCTCTCCGAGCTTCAGGCCGCGCTCGTCGCACCCGACGACCTCGCGGCGGCGGCCGGCGAGCTCGACGGCGGCGAGTACGAAGCGGAGCTCGCCGGCCTCTACGCCGCCTACTGCGACGGGCGGGAGCGCACCGGGCGCGACGACGCCCACTCCGCGGCCGCGGCGGTCGCGAGCAGCCTGCGCGAGCGGCCCGGCGCCTGGGGAGGCCGGCCCGTCCTCGTCTACGGATTCGACGACCTGACGGAGGAGCAGCTCGACCTGCTGGACGCGCTCGGTGCCGCGGCCGAGGTGACCGTGGCGGTCAACTACGAGGACAACGACGCCCTCACCGCCCGCGCCGAGCTCCTTGCCCGCCTCACGGACGAGCTCTCCGCGGACATCGTGGAGCAACTCCCATTCGACCCGTCCTACACGGCGAGCGCGACGCTCCGCGAGCTCGATCGGCGGTTGTTCGAGGTGACGGACTCGCGGGTCGAGCCCGACGGTGGGCTCGCGCTCCTTGAATGCGGAGGCGAGCGCGGCGAGGCAGAGGCGGTGGCCGGTGAGATCGCGCGACTGCTCGCCGCCGGCGTCGCCGCCGACGAAGTGGTGGTGGTGCTGCGCAGGCCAGAGGCGCGCGGCGGGCTCTACAACCAGGTACTCGGCGGACTGGGGATCCCGGTTGCGGTCGAGGGATCGGTGCCACTGACCCACACGGCGGTGGGAACCGGCGTGGTCGCACTCGGCCGCTGCTCGTCGCCCGATGCGGGGGCCGAGGATCTGCTGGAGTTCCTGCGCGCCACGCCCGGGACGGAGCCGCAATCGATCGCGGACGGCGTCGAGCGGCACGTCCGGCGAGAGGCAATCGGGACCGCGAACGAGGCCATGGAGGGCTGGAAGGGCCCGCAGCGGGACGTCGCCCGGATCCGCGAGGCACGCGAGCCCGCGGCGTGGCTGCGCGAGCTCGCGGCGGCCGCCCGCCGTCTCGCCGAGGACCCGCACGCCGGGACCGAGCCCGTGGACCTGCCGGGCGGGTCTCGCGAGACCGAGGTTCCGTTCGAGCCGCTGGAGGTTCGTGCTGCGGAGGCCGCCGCCTCGACCCTCGAAGAGCTGGCGGAGCTCGAGCGGCTCCCGGGTTGCGCTCCCCCCACGCCGGCCGAGGCGATGGAGGCCCTCGACGACGTGCGCGTGCCGTTGTGGCGGGGTCCGACGGAGGGCCACGTCCGGGTTCTGAGCCCGTACCGCGTGCGGGCGGCGCGCGCCCGCCACCTGTTCTGTGCGTCGCTTCAGGACGGCGAGTTTCCGGGGCCCGAGGTCACAGACCCGCTGCTCGGCGAGGAGCGGCGGCGCCGGCTGGGCATCAGCGCGCTCACGCGCCAGGATCCTGCGCTCGAAGAGCGGTACCTGTTCCACGCCTGCGTGGCTCGACCGACCGAGCGGCTGTGGCTCTCCTGGCGGAGCTCCGACGAGGATGGGCGGCCGGCGGCGCGCTCGCCGTTCGTCGACGACGTGCTCGACCTGCTCGCTCCGGACGCCGAGCAGGCCGAGGAGCGCCTCAAGCGCGTCCACGGGCTCGATCGCGTCGTCTTTGAGCCTTCCGACGCTCCAAGCCGTCGTGCCCTCGACCGCGCGCTGGCCGCCGCCGGCCCGCGTTCCGAGCCGGTGCTGCCGGGGCCGCTCGTGAGCGCCGCGGTGCTGGAGGAGCTGGCCGAGCGCAATCCGGTGGGCGCCGGCACGATCGAGAAGTGGATCGAGTGCCCCTATCGCTGGTTCGTCGATCACGAGCTTTCGCCGCAGCGGCTCGATCCCCAGCCCGAGGCGCTCACGACCGGGTCGATCGTCCACGAGGTCCTGGAGCGCCTCTACCGGGAGCCGCCCGGAGACGACCGCATCCCACGCCCCGGCGATCTGGAGCGGTGGCGGAGCCGTGCTGGTGGGCTGCTCACCGAGGCGGCCGAGGCGCGCGGCCTCACGGCCGATCGGCCGCTGGCCGGCGTCGCCCTCGCCCGGATGCGAGCGCAGATCGACCGGCTGCTGGAGCGTGAGAGCCGCAGCGAGACGGACCTGCGTCCCCTCCTGCTCGAGGCCTCGTTCGGCGACGGCGAGGATGCCGAGAAGCCCCCACTCCGCCTCGGTGACCTCGAGCTCCACGGGATGATCGATCGCGTCGACGTGACCCCCGACGAGCGCTTCGGGGTCGTCTACGACTACAAGACGTCCTCGAAGGTGACCTCGGGGGCGAAGCTGGCCGAGGAGGGCAAGCTCCAGCTCCAGCTCTACGCGCGGGCGATCCGCGACCAATGGGGCATCGAGCCCCTCGGCGGGCTGTACTACCAGCTCGGCGGATCGAGGGACCCGAAGCCGCGCGGCTTCGTGGCGGCCGGCAACGCCACCGAGGGGCTCGACCTGAAGAAGCCCGACTTCGTCGACCTCGAGCGGGTCGAGGAAACGGTGGAGACGGGAGTCGAGACCGCCCGGGAGCGCGCCGCCGCCATGCGCCGCGGAGCGATCGGCCGCGACCCCAACGGCGGGGAGTGCCCGAGCTGGTGCTCCTACCAGCCGATCTGCCGGCTGGAGCGCGCGGTCTCCTCCGACGACGGCAACGGGAACGGGGGCAACGGGTCGTGACGGGCGGTCCGCCCCAGCAGCTCGCGCTCCTCGCCGCCGAGCCGGATCGGAAGGAGCCGGCGATGGGCTTCGAACCCACCCCGGCCCAGCGCGAGGCGATCGCGTGTCGTGATCGCGACGTATTCACCGAGGCGGGTGCGGGGTCCGGCAAGACCGGTGTTCTCGTCCAGCGCTACTGCGACTGCGTGACGGAGGACGGCCTGGGCCCGGAGGAGATCCTCGCGTTCACCTTCACGGAGCGCGCCGCCGCCGAGCTGCGACAGCGGGTCCGGCGTCAGCTGATCGAGCGCGCGCACGCGGCCGTAGAGCGGGGCGAGCTGGAACGCGCACGCGACATCGCCCGCGCCGCGCGCGAGGGCGAGCGGGCGTGGATCACGACCATCCACGGGTTCTGCCGCAGGGTGCTCGCCGCCCACCCGGTGGCGGCGAACATGGACCCGCGATTCCGGGTTCTCGACGACTCAGAAGCGTCACGCCTTCGCGAGCGCGCCTTCGCAGCCGCGGTCGAGGAGGTGGTGGAACGCGAGGGCGAGCCGGCGGCCCGGTTCGTCGCCGCCTTCTGGCTGCCGCGCCTGCGCGACCTCGTCGTCGACGTCCACGAGCGGCTGCGCAGCCAGGGCGTGGATCCGCCGCGCCTGCCCGACCCGGGGCCGCCGGTGCGATCGGTCAAGGAGAAGGACGAGACCTCGCAGCTGGAGCCGGTCGAGGAGCGGCGCGCGGCCGAGGGGCTCGCCGCCCTCTCCGCCCTGCTCGCCGCGTACGACGACGGCTACAGGCGGCTCAAGGCGGAGCGTTCCGGCGCCGACTTCGCGGACCTCGAGCTACGGGCCCTGGGGCTTTTGAGCGGCTCCGGCCCGGTGGCCGATGCGTGGCGGAATCGCTTCAGCCATCTGATGGTGGACGAGTTCCAGGACACGAATCGCGTGCAGCTCGAGCTGATCAACGCCCTGCGCGGACCCGAGACGCGGCTGTTCGTCGTTGGCGACGAGTACCAGTCGATCTACCGGTTTCGCCACGCGGACCTCGAGGTGTTTCGCGAGCAGCGGGCGGCGGCCGGCGCCGACGAGGCGATGGACGAGCTGCCGCTCCGTGGAAACTTCCGCTCGCGGCCGGACCTGCTCGCGGCCGTCGACTTCCTGGGCGAGGTGATGTTCGGCGAGTCGTTCGTGCCGCTCGAGGCGGGGCTCGAGGTGGACGGCGAGCCGCAGGGCGGAGGGCCTGCGACCGAGCTCCTGATCACCGACACGTGCGACGACCGGTCCGGAAAGGGATGGACCGCGGACGGCATCGAGCTCGAGCGCCCGCCCGGGGAAAGGAGTCAGTCGTACGTGGCCGAGGCTCGCTTCCTGGCGGAGCGCCTGCGGGAGCTCCACGACGCCGGGGTCGACAGAGGCGACATGGTGGTGTTGCTGCGCGCGTTCACGCACGTCGACGCGTTCGAGGACGCGCTCGACCGGGCCGGGTTGGCCCCGTACGTGGTCGGCGGGCGCGGCTACTGGTCCCAGCAGCAGGTGGAGGACGCCCTGCGGCTCCTCGGAGTCGTCGCCAACCCGCTCGACGACGAGCTCCTGTTCGGGGCGCTGGCCTCCCCGGCCTGCGGCGTCTCGGCGGATGCCCTGTGGCTGTTGCGAAACGCGGCGCGCCATCCGGATGGGGGGCCGCGCCACGTCTGGCCGACCGTCGAGAAGGGCGGGTGGCCCGACGATCTTCCGGACGCCGACACCGAGCGCCTGGAGCGCTTCCGCAGCGTGCTCGCCGGGCTGCGCGCGGAGGCCCCGCTGCGCCCCCTGGACTCGCTCATCGACCGCGTGATCACGGCCTTCGGCTACGACCTCGCGGTCCTGGCGATGCGGGGCGGCGAGCAGCGGATGGCGAACCTGCGGAAGCTGATGCGCCTCGCCGCCGAGTACGAGGAGCACGACGGTCGCGACCTCCGGGGCTTCCTCGACTTCGCGGAGGAGCGGACCCGCCGCGACGAGCGCGAAGGGATGGCCGCGCTGCGGGTCGAGGGACACGACGGAGTGCGCGTGATGACGGTTCACGCGGCCAAGGGCCTCGAGTTCCCGGTGGTCGCGGTCGCCGACATGGGCCGCGGGCTGGGCGCCGCCTTCGCCTATCCCGACCTCGTCGTGAGCGGGTCCCGGTTCGGGATGCGCGTCCCGGTGGCCGCGGCTGACCCGCTGCGGCTGTGGGAGCTGGTCGAGCTTTGCGAGTCCGAGGCGGACGCCGAGGTCGAGGAAGCCCTGCGGCTCGTCTACGTCGCGGCCAGCCGCGCCCAGGAGCGCCTGATACTTAGTGGCAGGTGCCGGCTCCCCGCCGACGATGCGCCCGAGTCCCTGCGGGCCTCGCACACCGCTCTGCAGCTCGTGCTGCCGGCATTGCACGCGCGCGGCTGGTCTCCAGAGAACGGCGAGGTGACCCTGCCGCGAGCCCCGGCCGTGGGAGGAGGCGAGGCGAGCGGTCAGGAGCCTCGCATGCAAATCAGGGTCCAGCGCGCCAGCCCGGAACGCGCGGCGGAGCTCCGCACCCGGCGCGGCGGCGACGCGCCGGCGCCGCAGGATCCAATCGACGCGAGGGAGCCGCTCCTGCCGGAGACATCCAGGCGAGCGGCCGCCGGCCATCTCTCCTACTCGGCGCTGGCGCGCTACGCCGACTGCGGCTATCGGTTCTACGCCGAGCGCGTCCTCGGCCTTGCGTCGCCGCTCGACCATCCCACGCCAAACGGCGACGAGCTCCTGGACCCGGAGCTCGGCCCGCGCGAGCGCTCGCTCGCCGTTGGAAATGCCGTGCACGCGCTGCTCGAGGCGGCCGCCCGGCACGCCTGGGACGCGATCCCCAGCGCGGAGCTCGAACGCGTCGCGGCCCGCGAGGGCCTCGCGGGTGAGCCTGATGCGCAGGAGCGGGTGGCGAGCCTGGTCGACGGCTGGCTTCGGTCAGAGCTGCGCTCCGAGCTCGCCTCTGGCGGGGCGCGCCTTCGCCCTGAGGTCCCCTTCACCCTGGAGCTCGCAGGCGCGATCGTCCGCGGGAAGATCGACCTGCTCGCCGACACGCCCGAAGGGCCGCTCGTGGTGGACTACAAGACGGACGCGGTCGAAGGCGCCGACCCCGCTGAGCTCGCGCGCCGGTACGCGACCCAGCGCGACCTCTATGCGCTGGCTGTGCACCGCGCGAGCGCCGGATCGGGCCCAGTGCGGGCCGCCTACTGCTTCTTGGAGGCGCCGGATCGGACCGTTCTCGAGCGCTACGACGAGGACGGGATCCGCGCGGCGGGCGAGCGACTGGGGGGATTGATCCAGCGGATCCGAGACGGCGACTTCGCGCGCACGGACTCCCCGCACCGGTCGTTGTGCAACGGCTGTCCGGCGGCGGCGCGCCTGTGCGGCGCCCCCGCGTGGAAGCCCCAGTGGGCGTCATGACCGGTCGGATCGGCCTGTTCGCCTACGGCTCGCTCGCCAGCACCGCGAGCGCCGCGCGCACGCTCGGGCGCCCGGTCGAAGACGTGGCCGTGGCCAGGTTGCCCGGCTGGCGGCGACGCTGGTCTCAGGTCCGCGACAACCTCGCGACCGAGAAGAGCTTCGCGCACTCGGAGACGGGCGCCGTCCCGCCCCATTGCGTTGGCTTGAACCTCGAGCCCGATCCCGGGGGCGCGGGGCCGAACGGGATCCTGTTCTGCGTCACGGACGCGGAGCTCAAGCGGCTTGCGGTCCGCGAGATCCGCTATGACCGGATCGACGTCTCGGATGCCGCGACGGGGTTCGACCGCATAGTCGCCTTCACCGCCAAGCCCGAGAACTTCGCCCCCACCCCGCCGCCGGGCGCCGTCATCCTCGCCCCCTACGTGCGCGCGGTGGAGGCAGCCTTCGGCACGATCGGCGCCGACCAGCTCGACGTCTTCCACCGGACGACCGGCCCGATGCCCGTGGAGGTCATCGAGGCCGTCCTCGTTCGCGACGAGATCCCGCCGGGCAATCCCCGCGACTGGTAGCTCAGGAGTGGGTGCCGTTCCAGCGCTGCGCCCAGGCGCGCAGCTCTCGAATGGCGGGACGCAGCGCCCTGCCCTTCTCCGTGAGCGCGTACGAGACGCGCGCCGGCGTCCCGGAATGCACGCTTCGCTCGACCAGCCCCTCGGCCTCGAGCTCGCGGAGGCGGCGCGACAGCAGCCGATCCGACAGGCCCGGGACGACCTGCGTCAGCTCGGCGTAGTAGTGAGCTCGCTCGGAGAGGGCCCAGAGGATCGCGCCGGTCCATCGCTTGCCGATGAACTCCACGGCCTGATGGAAGTCCGGGGACACGCGCACCGGCTTTCCCCGCGGCCGTGGCCTTTGGCGCCCGGCTTGCGAAGCCCCTGATTCCACCCTCGATCCAGAGTACAGAAGGGGGCGGGTGGGCTATGCCGCGCACGGTCCGGTCCCGGTCGGGCGAAGCGGACCCTGGAGGGCCTGGCTGACGACATCGCTCGGGACGCCGAGCCCGCCCGGCGGTCCCTTGTCCTTGGCGGACGCGAAGACCGTGGTGAGAACCTGGCCCGACTCGTCCACGACCGGGCCACCGGAGTTGCCGCTTCTGACCTCGCCCCGGAACGGCGTCATCCGGCGCTGGATCGGGCCGTGACCATAGGAGTCCTGGCTGATGACGGTCTCGGTACTGCCGGTCCGGGCGGGCGCCACGTGGAACGGGCCGTTCTCCGGGTAGCCGAGCACGGCTCCGGCGGTGCCGGACGAGGGCTCCGGGACGATGCTCAGCGACCGCAGGCCGAGGCCGTCCACGTGCAGGATCGCCAGGTCGTCGTGGGTGTCGTAATGCACCGCCGTCGCGCTCAGCTCGGTGCCCGTCCGGGTGGTCACGGTCGTGGTGGCCTCGCCCGCGACGACGTGGGCGTTGGTCACGACCAGGCCCGGGCCCGCGACCCATCCCGATCCTTCGACCCCCAGGCCGCACGCCGAGCCGAGCACCTTCACCACGCTCCTGCCCGCGCGCCTGACCCCGGGGTCGTGGGCGATCGCGGGCTCGGGCGCCCCCACATTCGCCTCGGGGCCCGTCACGGCCGGGACGGGGTCGATGTGCCGCAGGAGGTTGAGGATCGGCCCGCTCGGCGGGAGGACGTCGTTGAGGGTGCTGAGGATCGTCGATCGCTGAAGCTGGTCGCGGATCCCGCGCTCGCCGGGCCCCGGCACGTTCAGGGCGGCGGCGCCGAACGCCCAGGCGAGCAGCAACCCGAGCGCGCCGAGCAGCAGCGCTCCCGCGATCCCGTCGATGCGGCGCACCACCACGCCCCGCGGCAGCACCCGGGTCCGCACCGCCTCGGCGACGCCCTCCATCAGCACCGCGAACGCGGTTCCGACCAGCAACCCGCATACGACCGTGATCAACGGGGCATAGGGAGACTCACCGCCCTGCGCGAGGAGCGCGGGGCCGAGCCGTCCACCGAGGACGGCTCCGAGCACGAACCCGGCAAGCGGAAGAGCACTCGCGACCAGGCCACGCTCATAGCCGATCACCGCGAAGGCGACCGCGAAGACCGCAATGATCAGATCGACGTAATTCATTTGGCGGCTAACGTTCTACCCGCTTGAGCAATATGAAGTCCGAGGCGAGCAGGACGCGTCGTCTTCTTACGCGAGCGCTACCGATCGCCGTGCTGGCGGTGGCGGCGTTCGTGGCGGGTCTGATCAGGGGCGGCGCAGGAGGCGCCGACCTGGACAGCGCCAAGAAGTTTGCCGACGCCTGGCAGAGCGGGAGCTTCTCCCGCATGTACGCGGAGGTCTCCGCTGCCGCGGCGCGCCAGTATTCGCTCAAGAGCTTCACGGCCGACTACGAGGATGCCTCCAAGACGGCGACCATCCACAGCGTCGACACGGGTGAGGTGTCGAACACGGACTCGGGTGCGCTCGTCCCCGTGACGCTGCACACCAACGCGTTCGGGACCATCTCTCGCAAGATCGCCCTCCCACTCGACGGCGGCAAGGTGGATTGGGCCCCCGACCTGGTGTTCCCCGGCCTGCGGCCGGGCGAACGGCTGGTCCGCCACACGACCGTCCCCAAGCGGGCTCCGATCCTCGCCAAGGGCGGGACTCCGCTTGCGGAGGGACCGGCCGACGCCCGGACGTCGCCCCTCGGCAGCGCCGCCACGGCGATAGCGGGGAGCGTCTCAACGCCGAAGGCCAAGCAGGCGCCCGAGCTCGCCAAGCTCGGGTTTCCGCCCGGGAGCCCGACCGGCTCCAGCGGACTCGAGCTGGCGTTCAACCAACGGCTTGCCGGGCATCCGGGCGGCGAGCTCGTCGCCGTCCCTTCGGGCGGCAAGAAGCCGGCTGCCGGCGGCCGCGTGCTGGCCTCGAGCAAGCCGATCGGTGGCAAGCCGGTTCACACGACCATCGACCCCGACCTCCAGCGTGCCGCGGTCGCCGCCCTGGGCAACACCTACGGCGGGGTCGTGGCGCTGGACGCCCGCACCGGGGAGGTCCGGGCCGTCGCCGGGCTCGCTTTCTCGGCGCCGCAGCCGCCCGGATCCACCTTCAAGCTCGTGACGACGACCGCTGCGCTCGAGAGCGGGGACGTGAAGGTCAGCGACTCGTTTCCGATCCAGACCTCGACCACGGTCGAAGGCAGGCAGATCGACAACGCCAACCAGGAGGCGTGCGGCGGGAGCTTCGCGGAGGCGTTCGCCGAATCGTGCAACAGCGTCTTCGTGCCGCTTGGGCCCAAGGTCGGCTCCAAGGGCATGGTCGACACCGCCGAGCGGTACGGCTTCAACTCGCCGCCAACCCTCTATGAGGAGCCGGCGGTCAAGGCGGCGGGCATCCCCTCCAGCACGCTGCCGAAGGACATCCCGAACGACATCGACCTGGCGGTCACCGCGATCGGCCAGGGCGAGGTGCTCGCAACGCCGCTCGAGATGGCGTCGGTCGCCCAAGGGATCGGCAACGGGGGCGTGATCTCGCCCACCTCGCTGGTGGCGGACCGTGCGCTTCAATCGGATGTGAAGCCGTCACGGGTCACCTCGACCCCCATCGCGACGACGCTCCGCGGCCTCATGATCGGCGTCGTTGAGAGCGGCACCGGCACGGCCGCCGCGCTGCCGGGGATCCAGGTCGCCGGCAAGACGGGCACCGCCGAGCTCGGCCCGGTGACGGGCAAGAGCGCCACTGGATCGAACCAGCAGCGGATCGACGCCTGGTTCACCGCGTTCGCTCCCGCCAGCGACCCGAAGCTCGCGGTCGCCGCAATGGTCGTCAACGCGCCCGGCGACGGCGGGACGGTCGCGGCGCCGATCGTCCGCCAGGTGATGGCGTCGGCGTTCGGGGTGGGCTGAGTCCGGCCTCAGATATCGAGCTCGACTTCGCCGGTCGAGCCGGTGGACGTCGTGATGTGAAGCGTGAGCGGCCGGTCCTGGATCGCGGAGCTGTCGATGCGGAACAGGACCATCGAGCCCTGGATCGGCCCGTTCGCGGCGACGGACTCGCCCTCGGGCAGCTGATCGCCCCCGTGGAGGGTGTCGCCCAGCCTCAGGGCGAACAGGCTGTCGCTCGGAAGGGGCTTGAAGCTGTCGCCGACGGTGTCGACGACGCTCATGTCCGTCGGCACCTGCGCCGAAGCGTCCCCCTCGTTCTGGACGCGCATGAAGACGCCGAGGTAGTACTGGTCCGGCCCGAGGGGCTTCTGGCCCACGAGGTAGGCCTTGTCCTCGGTGTCGAACGGGTTGAGCTCGCGCGTGATCTGGACGTTGAAGAGCAGGTCGTCGATCTTGATTCCCTGGCCCTCGGTGACCTGGTCCGCGTTCTCGGGAGCGGTGTCGCACCCTGAGAGCACGACGCCGGCGGCGATCGCCACGACCGCCGCGAGGACTGCGGCGAATCGCGTTGTGGAGCCCGGGGCGCGCTGCATGGCGGCGGAAGTCTAATCCTCGGAGGTCCGGCTACGTCACCGGAACGCGGGCGCCGCCGGCGATCGACGCGCGCTCGCCGGGTTGGCCGGACTCGGCCAGGTCCTTGAGGCGCGCCAGGGCGGTCGACCACTGGCGGCGAAAGTAGCGCTCTCCCCGCCAGAGCTCGTGCATGCGATCGACCGGGTGCGAGGGCTCGGTGCCGAACCGGAGCGTCACCTCGGAGCCGGCCGTGCTCGGGCCCTCGACGATCTCCCAGGCCGTGAGGATCGGGATCCGGTCGAGGCGCCCGCCCTTGCCCTGCTCACCAATCCGGTAGGGGCGCTCCGCCTCGACGATCGCCGTCTCCATCCAGAGGCCGCCCCTCGCGATGCGCATACGGGCGGCGGCGCCCACTCCCTCCGACTCGAACCGCTCCAACCTGAAGTCCCCGATGAAGTGGTCGGTGAACGCGGGTCGGTTGGCGAGGTCGAAGAGCAGGTCGAAAACGCGTTCACGCGGTGTGTCGATCGCCCTGGTAACCGAAATTGGCCCCATCCGGCGCGCGATTCTATTGGCCAAATCCGATCGGCAATCTTTCCAATTTGCGAACGTTTCGGCCCTTGTGACAACGGGCACCAATCGACCGTAGTTACAATCGCCGCGAACGGAGGGGTTGGAGCTTTGCTGGTAGACGAAGGATTCAAAGTTCGCGAGTCACGAGAGCTGGCAGCAGGATCACTGGTCTGCGTGGGTTGCGGATACTCCGTCGTGCTCGAGCTCGACGACGACGTTCCCAGCTGCCCCGCCTGCGGCGAGACCCGCTTCCGGCGGGCGTCGCTGTTCGAGTCGCGGACGCTCGACACCGAGGCCATCTCCCCCGCGCCGACGCTCCCGACCTGGCTCGACGAGGTGCGCGAGGGCCTCGAGGAGACCGGGCGCTACGTCGCCTACGAGGATGACGGTGAGCCCGTCGTCATCGAGCTCGAGACCGGCTGGACCCGGATCGGCCGCAGCACCACAGCCGATGTGCGGTTGGACGACGCGACGGTGTCACGCCGCCACGCGCTGATCGTGCGCACGCCGGAGAACGAGCTCCGTGCGCTCGACGACCGTAGCCTCAACGGGCTCTTCGTCAACGGCGAGCGCGTCGAGTGGACGCCGCTTCGCGACGGCGACGAGCTCGAGATCGGCCGCTATCGGCTGTACGTGCTCGGGGCCTGATTTCAAGCGCTGCGAGCGGGCTTTTCCACCCCGCCGACGAGTAGGCTTTCGCATCGCCCGAGGCGTCAACGAGTGCAACCTGCGTCCACAGCTCAAGCGGAAGCCCAGGTCGTAGAGAAGGCCGCACCCGCTCCCCTCCCCCAGGACGCTCTCGAGGAGGCGCTCGCGCGCGGACGGCGCCACCTGCTGTCACTCCAGGATCCGGCCGGCTGGTGGAAGGCCGAGCTCGAGACCAACGTCACCATGGACGCGGAGGACCTCCTGCTGCGCGAGTTCCTCGGCATCGGCGACGCGCAGACGATCGAGCGCGCCGCCAACTGGATCCGCTCGCAGCAGCGCGAGGACGGGAGCTGGGCGAACTTCCACGGGGCGCCCGCCAACCTCTCCACGACGGTCGAGGCCTACGCGGCGCTCAGGCTCGCAGGAGATCCGCCGGACGCGCCCCACATGGCCGCCGCGCGCGAATCGGTGCTCGCGGCCGGGGGCATCGAGAACGCGCGCGTGTTCACGCACATCTGGCTCGCCCTCTTCGGGCTCTGGGACTGGGACGACGTACCGGCGCTCCCCCCGGAGCTGATCTTCCTCCCGCCGTGGTTCCCCCTGAACGTCTACGACTTCGCCTGCTGGGCGCGCCAGACGATCGCCGCACTCACGATCGTGCGAGCCGAGCGCCCCGTGCGCCCGCTGCCGTTCGACCTCTCCGAGCTTCGAACCGGGCGCCCCGTGACGCCGCGGCCACGCACGTTCCGCGGGCGCGTCCTGCTGTGGCTGGACCGGGCCGGCCGCGTCTATGAGCGCCACCCTCTGAGGCCGCTCCGTCGCCTGGCGATGAAGCGGGTGGAGCGCTGGGTCCTCGACCGGCAGGAGGCCGACGGGTCCTGGGGCGGCATCCAGCCGCCCTGGGTCTACTCGCTCATGGCGCTGTCCCTCCGCGGACACGACGTCAACGACGGAGCGATGAAGAAGGGCCTCGACGGTATCGAGCGGTTCCTGATCGACGAGGGCGATGTGCGGCGCCTGGAGGCATGCCAGTCACCGGTCTGGGACACGGCGCTGGCGATGATCGCGCTCACCGACGCGGGCACCGATGCCGACGACCCTTCCCTCGTCGCGGCCGCCGACTGGCTGCTCGACGAGGAGGTCCGGATCAAGGGCGACTGGGCGGTCCGCCGCCCGAAGCTCGACCCGGGCGGCTGGGCGTTCGAGTTCGACAACGACCACTACCCGGACATCGACGACACCGCCGAGGTCGTGATGGCTCTCCGCCGGGTCCGCCATCCGCAGCCCGAGCGCGTCGCCGGCGCGATCCGCCGCGGCACGGAGTGGACCGTCGGGATGCAGAGCCGCAACGGCGGCTGGGGCGCCTTCGACGCCGACAACGTCCGCGAGATGTGCCGCGACATCCCGTTCTGCGACTTTGGCGAGGTGATCGACGAGCCCAGCGCCGACGTCACCGCGCACGTGCTCGAGATGCTGGCCGCCGAGGGCCTGGCGGACGCGCCGGCCGCCCGCGAGGGGATCTCCTACCTGCTTGGCGAGCAGGAGGACGGCGGCTCGTGGTTCGGCCGGTGGGGCGTCAACCACGTCTACGGCACCGGCGCGGCGCTCCCCGGCCTCGTCGACTGCGGCGTTCCGCGAAGCGACCCGCGCCTGCGCCGCGCGGCGGAATGGCTCGAGCGGGTCCAGAACCCCGACGGGGGCTGGGGCGAGGACGGCCGCTCCTACGGCAACGAGGCGTGGATCGGCCGAGGCCCCAGCACCGCCTCCCAGACGGCCTGGGCACTGATCGCGCTGCACGCGCTCGGCGAGCGCACGGAGGCGGTCGAGCGGGGGCTGGCATGGCTGGTGGCAACCCAGCGCTCCGATGGGACCTGGGACGAGCCGCAGTACACGGGCACCGGCTTCCCGGGCCACTTCTACATCAACTACCACCTGTACCGGCTGAGCTTCCCGGTGATGGCCCTCGGGCGCTGGGCGGCGGCCGGCGAGAAGGGTTAGGTCGTGGGCGGGGGGGCATCCGCCGGGGCGGTGACGAACCCAGCGCAGGAGCCCCCGGGCACTCCGGCCGGAGTGCCCTCCTCAGAGGAGATCATGGCCCGTGCCGGGGGCGAGAACTTCGCCGTCGCGAGCCGCCTGCTCGGCCCCAAGCTCCGCGAATCGCTCCTGGCCATCTACGGCTTCGCGCGCCTCGTCGACCAGGTGGGGGACGAGGCGGCCGGCGACCGGCTCGCGCTGCTCGACTGGCTCGACTCCGAGATCGACCGCATCTACGCCGGCCAGACTCCCGACCACCCGGCCCTGCGCAGGATGGCGGCCACAGCGCGCGACTCGGACATCCCCGCGAAGCCGCTCCACCGCCTGGTCGAGGCCAACCGCACAGACCAGTCGGTGAGCTCCTACGCGACGTTCGACGACCTGCTCTCCTACTGCACCCTGTCCGCCGACCCGGTCGGCCGCATGGTCCTGCACGTCTTCGACGCGGCCACGCCTGAGCGGATCGAGCTCTCCGACGCGATCTGCAGCGGGCTCCAGGTAACCGAGCACCTCCAGGACGTCCGCGAGGACCTGGCCCGCGGCCGCGTCTACATCCCGCAGGAGGACCTCGAGCGGTTCGGCTGCACGCAGGAGGACCTCACCGCCTCGCCGTCGCCGGAGCGCGTCCGCACCCTGATCGCGTTCGAGGTCGAGCGCGCCCGCAGGCTCTTCGATCGCGGGGCGCCCTTGATCGCCAGCCTCCGAGGGCGCCAGCGCCTTGCCATCACGGCCTTCGTCGCGGGCGGCCGTGCGGCCCTTGCCGGGATCGAGCGCGCCGGTTTCGCAATCTCCGACAGCCCTCCCCGTCCATCGTGGCC
This sequence comes from uncultured Actinomycetes bacterium, assembly GCA_963702195.1. Lineage (GTDB taxonomy): Bacteria > Actinomycetota > Thermoleophilia > Solirubrobacterales > 70-9 > AC-56. The sequence goes on from OY969725.1 coordinate 2,568,262, forward strand.
AGACCGCATCGCGGCCCTGATTCGAACCGCGAGCCCCCGCTAGGCATGGAGAGCAGGGAGGCCTACCGAATCTGCGAGCGGGTGACTAGGAAGGCAGCCGCCAACTTCTATTACGGCATCCGCCTGCTGCCCGCGGACAAGCGCCGCGCGATGTCGGCTGTGTACGCATACGCGCGCCGCGTCGACGACATCGGCGACGGCAGCCTCCCTCCGGAGCGCAAGCTCGCCGACCTCGCCGCAACGCGGAGGGCGCTCACGGAGGGCGATCGGGATGACGCGGTGATCGTCGCGCTCGCCGACTCGCAGGCCCGCTTCCCGCTGCCGCCGGAGGCGTTCACCGACCTGCTCGACGGCGTCCAGATGGACGTCGAGGGCACCCGGTTCACCTCCTTCGACGAGCTGGTCGTCTACTCCAGGGCGGTAGCCGGGTCGATCGGGCGCATCTGCGTCGGGATCTTCGGCGCGTCGGACATGGAGCGGGCGGTGCCGCTGGCCGACGACCTCGGGGTCGCGATGCAGATCACGAACGTGCTTCGCGACGTGCGCGAGGACCACCAGCGCGGGCGCGTCTACCTGCCCGCCGAGGACCTCCGGCGCTTCGGCTGCGCCGACGACCTGGAGAGCTCGCCTCCCGAAGCCGCCGCGGAGCTCATCCGCTTCGAGGCCGCGCGCGGACGCGAGTGGTTCGCTCGCGGGCTCCAGCTGCTGCCCCTTCTCGACGCACGGTCGAAGGCATGCGTGCGCGCGATGACCGGCATCTACCGCCGCATCCTGAGCCAGATCGACCGTGACCCGCAGCAGGTCCTCAGCCGGCGCGTCTCGCTGCCGGCCTGGGAGAAGGCGTGGGTCGCGGCTCGCAGCCTCGCGGGGGCGGGCGCGTGAGCGAGCGGCGCGTCACGGTCGTCGGCGGCGGCCTCGCGGGGATCGCGGCGGCGCTGTCGTGCGCCGATGCCGGTGCCGCGGTGACGCTGGTGGAGGTCCGCCCGCGGCTCGGCGGCGCCGCCTACTCCTTCGAGCGCGACGGAATGGTCCTGGACAACGGCCAGCACGTCTTCCTCCGGTGCTGCACCGCGTATCGAGCCCTGCTCGACAGGCTCGGCACGGCGTCCGCCACCACGCTCCAGAAGCGCCTGGAGATCCCGGTCATCGCTCCGGGTGGCCAGGTGGAGTGGTTGCGCCGCTCCTCGCTGCCGGCCCCGCTGCACCTGACCCGGGCCCTGGCGCGCTACGGGCACCTCTCCCTGAGGGAGCGGGCGCGCGCCGCCCGTGCCGCGCTCGAGCTCTCGCGCCTCGACCTCGCCGATGGCGCCCTCGACTCGCGGACCTTCGGCGACTGGCTCGCCGAGCACGGTCAGTCGCCGAGCGCCGTCGACGCGCTCTGGAACCTGATCGCGCTGCCGACCCTCAACCTCGACGCGGCCGAGGCGTCGCTGGCGATGGCCGCATTCGTCTTCCAGACGGGGTTGCTGCACGACGCCGCGGCAGGCGACGTGGGCTACGCCCGGCTGCCGCTCTCACAGGTCCACGGCGAGCCGAGCGCCCGGGCACTCCGGTCGGCGGGAGTTGACGTCCGCACGGGCTGGCGGGCCGAGCGGGTCGAGGCGACGGGTCCCGGCGAGCTCGCGGTCATCGGTGCCGAGGAGACCCTGGAATCCGACGGCGTGGTCGTGGCCCTTCCCCACACGCGAGCGGCGGGCGTCCTCCCGGAGGACGCGATCGACGAGCCCGCCCGGCTCGAGCGACTCGGCTCTTCCCCGATCGTGAATCTGCACGTCGTCTACGAGCGGCGCGTGACCGACTTCGACCTCGCGGCCGGCGTTCGCTCGCCCGTGCAGTGGGTGTTCGACCGTACGGTCGAGAGCGGGCTCGCCGACGGGCAGCACCTGGCGATCTCGCTCTCCGGCGCGGATCGGGAGGCGCACATGAGCCGCGACGAGCTTCGCGACCGCTTCGGGCCCGCGCTCGCCGAGCTCCTGCCGGGCGCCCGGGGCGCTCGGATCGAGCGCTTCGAGGTGGTGCGCGAGCAAAACGCGACCTTCCGCGCCGTTCCAGGGCTCGGGCGACTCCGACCTGCGCAGCGCACGCGGATCCCCGGGCTCGCCCTCGCAGGGGCGTGGACGGCGACGGGATGGCCGGCGACGATGGAGGGCGCCGTGCGAAGCGGGCTCGCGGCGGCCCGTGAGGCGCTCAGGACTCGTCCGGCCTCGCAGCGAGCGGAGGTGACCGCGTGAGCGGGAAGCGTGGTGAGGGGCTCGTGGTCGCAGCGCCGATGCGGTTCGAGGCGCGCGCGGTTCGCCGCGGCGCCCCGGGCGCTGGCGTGGTTCGCACCGGGATCGGGCGGCGGGCCGCACGTCGCGCGGCGGGACGGCTCGGCCACGTGGACGGGAATTTGGTGGCGCTGACGGGGTTCGCGGGCGGGCTCTCGCCCGAGCTCCAGCCCGGGGACGTCGTCGTGGCAACCGAGGTTCGGGGCGCGGACGAGCCGGTCGAGTGCGCCGCGAGCGAGCTCGTCGCGTCGATGCTGCGCCGCGCCGGGCTTCGGGTCCACACGGGGCCGATCGTGTCGGTCCCACGCCTCGTCTTCGGAGCGGAGCGCGAGCGCCTTGCCGCGACCGGGGCCATTGCGGTGGACATGGAGTCGGCCTGGCTGGCGCGCGGCTGTACGGGCCGCCCGTGGGCGGTCGTGCGCACCGTCCTCGATACGCGCGACCGGGGACTGCACCGCCCCCTCGCCACGGTCACGGGGGCGCTGCGGGCCTATCGAGCCCTCGCCCGCGTGGCCGCCGCGCTCAGCCAGTGGAGCGACGCCACCGGTGAACGCCGTGTGCTCCTCGCGAGCCCGCGGGCGTCCTGCGCGGGCGTGGAGCGCGCGATCGAGGTCGTCGAGCGAGCGCTGGAGCGCTACGGGCCGCCGCTCTACGTCCGCAGGCAGATCGTCCACAACACACACGTCGTCCGCGAGCTGGAGGAGCGCGGGGCGATCTTCGTCGACGAGGTCGAGCAGGTGCCCGAGGGCGCCCGGGTGGTGTTCTCCGCCCACGGCGTCTCCCCGGCGGTCCGCGAGGCGGCCCGGGGCCGCGACCTGGACGTGATCGACGCCACCTGCCCTCTGGTCAGCAAGGTCCACGCGGAGGCCAGGCGCTTCAGCGAGGCCGGCTACACGATCATGCTCGTCGGCCACGCCGGCCACGACGAGATCGAGGGGACCATGGGCGAGGCGCCCGAGTCCATCCGCCTGGTCGAGGATCTGCACGAGGCACGTGAGGTCGTGGCCGACGACCCCGACCGCGTCGCCTACCTCACCCAGACGACGCTCGCCGTCGACGAGACGAGCGAGATCGTGGACGAGCTGCGCGACCGCTTCCCCGGCCTCACCGGCCCCAGGACGGACGACATCTGTTACGCGACCCAGAACCGCCAGGATGCCGTGCGCGAGCTCGCTTCGACGTGCGACGCGATCCTCGTCGTCGGCTCGTCGAACTCGTCGAACTCGTTGCGCCTCGTCGAGGTGGCCGAGCGGGCAGGCTGCCCGGCGCGCCTCGTCGACGGCATCGGGGACCTCGATCCCTCCTGGTTGGCCGATGCACAAACGGTTGGAGTGACGGCCGGCGCATCGGCACCGGAGCGTGTCGTGCAGGACCTCGTAGCCTCGTTGTCAGCGCTCGGACCGCTCGACGTGATGGAGAACGGCGGGATCAGCGAGAATGTGCGCTTCGGCCTGCCGGCCGAACTGAAAGGATCTAACACGAATGGCCGTTCCACTCAGACAAAGCCTTAGGACCGCCGGCTACCTGGCCCGCCAGCGCCTCGCCAGGAGGGAGAAGTTCCCGCTCCTCGTCGAGCTCGAGCCGCTCTACCAGTGCAACCTCGCATGCTCGGGCTGCGGCAAGATCCAGCATCCCGACCACGTGCTCCGACGCCGGATGTCGGTGGAGGTGGCGATCGCGGCGATCGAGGAGAGCGGGGCGCCGATGGTCTCGATCGCCGGCGGTGAGCCGCTCATCCACCCCGAGATCGACGAGATCACGCGGCAGCTCATCGACCGCAAGAAGTTCGTCTACCTGTGCACGAACGCGCTGCTGATGGAGAAGAAGCTCGAGCTCTTCAAGCCCTCCCCCTACTTCGCCTGGGCGATCCACCTGGACGGGATGCGCGAGCGCCACGACGCGTCAGTCGAGCGCGAGGGCGTCTTCGACAAAGCCGTCTCGGCGATCAAGGCGGCAAAGGCGCAGGGGTTCCGGGTAACCACCAACACCACCTTCTTCACCCACGACTCGCCCGACACGGTCCGCCAGGTCCTCGACTTCATCAACGACGAGCTCGAGGTCGATCAGATGATGATCTCGCCGGCCTACGCCTACGAGAAGGCCCCGGACCAGGACCACTTCCTCGGCGTCAAGGAGACGCACGAGCTGTTCAGCGCCGCCTTCGCCGACGGCAGGCGCAAGAAGTGGCGCCTCAACCACACCCCGCTCTTCCTCGACTTCCTGGAGGGCAAGGTCGACTACCAATGCACGGCCTGGGGCATCCCGAGCTACGGGGTCTTCGGCTGGCAGCGGCCCTGCTACCTGATGGCCGACGGCTACGCCAAGACCTACAAGGAACTGGTGGAGACCACCGAGTGGGACAAGTACGGCCGCGGACGCGACCCACGCTGCGACAACTGCATGGCCCACTGCGGATACGAGCCGACCGCCGTCCTCGAGACCACCAAGTCCTTCAAGCAATCGGTGCGCGCCGCGCTCAGCCAGTAGGCGCGCCGGTCACGGCAGGGATGTCGCAGCGGGACATCGAGATCGTCCGGGCGCAGTACGAGGCCACGAACGAGCGCGACTTTCCCCGGGCGATGAGCTACTACGCCGAGGATGTTGATCTGGTCGTCCACCCCGACGCCTCCCTCGAGCGGGGAACGTTCAGCGGCCGGGAGGCCGTAGGCGAGTGGTTCGGCAACTGGTTCAGGTCCTTTGAGCCCGACTTTCGCTTCGACGTCACCGAGGCGCGCGACCTCGGCGGCGTCGTCCTGCTCGTGGCCAGCCATCGTGCGCGGGGGCGAACGAGCGGCGCCGAGGTCAAGGGGGAGGTCGCGTACCTGTATACCGTCCGCGACGGGAAGATCGTTCGCGCCGAGTTCTACCCCGACCGCGCGACCGCGCTCAAGGCCGCTGGGCTCTCGGCGTAGCCTCTCCCGCACGCTGCGGGCGCTGCCTAGGAGAGCGGATCGTTGTTCCGCAGCCAGTGAACGACCGTGGCCGTCCAGATGCCGCCGACGATGAAGGCAGCGATGAGGACGGTCACCAGCGAGACGAGCTCGAGAACTTCCATTGCTCAAGTGTGGAAGGAGGTCCTAAGCCGGAGCTCAAGCGGTGATGCTACGGCCCGAGTTTCGGGCAGAGCGAGGTCCCCTCGTAGATGATGTTCCCGAGGACCACATAGGGCCTGGACTGGCCGCCCGCGAGCGCCTCCTGATCGGCGTCTACGCGGCGCGCAATCCCTAGGCGGTCTCCGCCGGCGGCGCCACGCCCGCGCGGGCCGGTCGGCCGCGCAGGCCGCGCCAGGCCATGCCCAGCGTCAGGCGGGCCATCGAGCGGCCCAGCGACTCGAAGCGGCCCACGGTCTCGTCGACGGCGGCGGCGAATCGCGTCACGTCCTCGTCGGCGATCACCAGCGGCGGCAGCGCTTTGACCACGTTCATGCTGTGGCCCGCGACCTGGGTGAGGATGTGGTGGTCCCGGAACAGCGGCACCACGAGCAGCTGGGCCGCGAGCCCCGCCTGCCGGCGCTCGATCGAATCCCAGATCCGCCTGGCAGCGCCGCCGCTCGGCGGCCCCAGCTCGATCGCCCACATCAGTCCGAGGCCGCGCACGTCCCGCACCACCTCGTGGCGCTCGACCAGTGGCCGGGTGAGCTCCATCAGCCGCTCGCCCTGCGCCCGTGCCCTCTCCACGAGGCCCGCGTCGTCGATCTCCGAAAGAGTCGCGAGAGCGGCCGCCGCCGCGAGGTCGTTCTGGCCGAACGTAGAGCCGTGGGCGACCGAGCGCTCCATCGAGTCGAAGACGCGGTCGAAGACGCCGCGCGAACTGAGGATTGCGCCAACCGGCACGTAGCCGCCCGACAGCGCCTTGGAGACGAGGATCATGTCCGGCTCCAGTCCCCAGTGCTCGAGGGCGAGGAAGCGGCCGGTCCGTCCCAGGCCGGTCTGGACCTCGTCCACGCAGAACACCGTTCCATGGCGGCGGCAGAGCTCCTGGGCCTCGGGTAGGTAGTCGGCGGGCGGGATCACGACGCCCTTCCCCTGGACCGGCTCGACGATGAAGGCCGCCACGTCATCGGCCGTGAGCTCGCGCCGCAGGGCGTCGAGGTCGCCGAACGGGACCGGGTCGCAGCCGGGCAGGAACGGGCCGTAGCGCTCCCGGAACTCGGGGTTCCCGTTCACCGACAGGGCACCCATCGTGAGGCCGTGGAAGCCGTGGTCGCAGTAGAGGATGCGCGGCCGCCCGGTGGCGGCACGCGCCATCTTGATCGCCCCCTCGACCGACTCCGCGCCGGAGTTGGTGAGCAGGACCGTTCCCACCGATCGCGGGGCTCGGCGGAGGAGCTCCTCCGCCAGGACGCCGGGGAGCACCGTCACCCCGAGCTGCGGCAGGCTGGGCGTCCCGGCCGCGAGCGCGCGCTCGAGCTGCTCCCGCACGGCCGGGGGGTTCCGGCCCAGTGCGAACACGCCGTACCCGGACAGGAGGTCCAGATAGCGGTCTCCCTTCGAGTCGATCAGGTAGGACCCCTCCCCGGCCACCCAGTCTCGATCGAAGCCGATGGTCTTCAGCACCCGGACCATCTGGCGGTTGAGGAAGCGACCGTGGAGGTCCATCGCGTCGCCGGCGCGATGGGCAAGGACCTCGGCTACGTCGATGCTTGGACCGGTTCTGTCGGGGGGCACGGCCCAGATCGTCCCAAAAGGGAGCGGATTGGGAGAATGAGCCGCACTTGAAGCCGGTCACCGTCAGCGTCGATGTGCCCAACCCCCGCGAGGACGTCTACGAGTTCCTCGACGTGCTCGCCAACCACGAGGCGTTCACCGACCACATGCTGGACAAGTGGGACTTCCAGGGACCGCGCGCGGGCGTGGGCGCGAAGGCCCGTGCCAGGGTCCGGGCACCGGGGTCGAACGAGAACGTCCATATCGAGGTGATCGAGGCGGATCCTCCGCGTCGCATCGTCGAGGAATCCCTGAGCGCGGGCGGCAAGCGGCGCACGCGCGGCACCTACACGCTCACCGACCTTCCCGAGGGCGGCACGCGGATCGCGTTCGAGCTCGCGTGGCTGGAGGCGCCGCGGAACGAGCGGATGACCGCATCCCTGATGCGGGCGTTCATGCGGCGCGCGAACGGCAAGGCGATGCACCGCCTCGGCAAGCTGCTGCGCAAGCGGTCCTGACCGCGAGTCAGAGGCCCAGGCCGCGCACGCCCGGCTCGTCCCAGCCGAGGTGATGGGCGAGCTCGTGGCGCACCGTGCGCTCCACCTGCGCCCGCAGCAGGTCCGGGTCGTGCCCGAAGTCCCGCTGGAGGGTGTCCTGGTAGATCACGATGCGGTCCGGATAGCTGTCCCGGGCGATCGTTCCGCCGACGTACTGGCCGTACGCGTGCTCCTCGTGGCCGCGGCCGGAGACGATCACCGGCGTGTGGTCGAGCACCTCGCGGAACGGCTCTGGCAGGTCGTCGAGCGCCTTCATCACGAGCTCGTCGAACTCGCTCGGCGGATGGTCGGGCGGCGGCAACGCCGCCAGCGCCTCGCTGCGGTGGACGAGCCGCTGGAACTCCGGCTCCGGCATCTCCCTGCCGATCATCGCCACCGTCAGCCAGGCCGTGAGGAGCGCGATGGCGACGGCGCCGACGATCAGGACCATCAGATCGTCCAGCCCACCCAGCGACGGCGGGTTGATGAGCAGCACGACCAGCCCGACGATCAGCGCGGTGAGCGCTGCCGCGCGAAGGGGCGGTCCGAGGGCTTCCCTCACATATGTGAGGTTAGAACCCGGCTAGCCGCAGACGGGCCAGGGCTTCGTGCCTGCGTGCTTCTTCAGCGCGACCGCAACGACGGCCTGGGTCTTGTACCCGTAGTCGATCGGGTCGCCGCCCGGCGTCTTCGGAGCGTGGTGCCAGCTCGACTTCATGAACTGGAACGCGCCTCGATATGTGCCGCCGCCGCCGATGGCCTTCGGGTCCTTGCCCGACTCGCACTCGGCCGTCTTGTTGGCCCAATGCTTGTTGTGGCGGGAGGTCTTCCTCCACAGCCGCTTGTACTTGCTGCCGCCGCTCTTGGAGTCGCCGCCGCTGGTCACGCCGGTGCCTCCGCTCGACGCCACAGCGGACGAGGTCATCGCAACCGCGGTCCCGCCGATCAGCGCCACGACGGCCATCAGGGCCAGAACGATCTTGAGTTTGGACGCTACCGCGCCCCGTGACAGGTTCAAATCAAGCTCTTTCGTTGCTTACGGGGTTAGCTGACGGGCTCGCGCCGAAGAGCTGGCGCTACGCGGCATCGAGCCGCGATTCGCCCCAAAACCAATTGGGTCCCCCGCTACCCGCGTGTATATGGCGGGTGCTTCAGCAGGTCGCGCGGCAGGTTAGCAAATCGTGAGGAAGGCGTTAGCAGTAACGCCTGCGCGCGCCTATTCGGTCGAGATGTTCGGGTCCGCCTGGACCTTGTGCGGCAGGATCATCAGGAAGCTGTCCTGCGCAGACGAGGCGAGGGCCGCGACGCGCTTCGCCTCCGGCGCCTGGTTGGTCGCGCGCAGCTCGTCGGCGTAGTGGCCGAGAAGCTCCTCGATGTCCAGGACGCCCTCGTCGTCGAGCTCGGCGAGCTCGACCTTGGCCCCCTCGCCCAGGCGGCGGCGGACGGCGTCGGCGTCGATGTTCCAGTCCGGGTTGACCCGCACGTACACGCGGCCTCCGGTCATGCCGGCGCACGCCCACGGGCCGATGTCGCCCAGGACCACGGCGCGGCCCGAGGTCATGTACTCGAAGGCGAATCCCTTGGCGTTGGCGCGGTCGACGATGCAGCCGCGGGAGTCGTCGAGCGGCTCAGCCGGCTCGCCGCCGAGCACGACGTCCGCGCCCGAGAGGCGGATGCAGAAGCGCGAGTCGGCCGAGCCCTGCACGAAGAGCCGCCCGCGCTGGGCGCCGTAGGCGAACGACTTGCCGACGGAGCCGTTGACGCGGCGCCCCTCGGTGTTCTTGCCCTTCATGATCGAGACCGTTCCGCCCAGCATCGTCTTGGCGACGCCGTCCTGGGCGCCGCCCTCGACCCGGATCACGACGCCCCAGGCGTTGAAGGCCCCGAGGCCCTGGCCCGCCACGGAACCGCCGTTGAAGTCGAGCTCGGCGAGCACGTCGGCGGCGTCGCCGGCCGGCGCCGACTCGTAGATCCGCGCGCGGGAGATCGCGCCGGCGAGCTCCGTGCCCAGCACTCGGTCGTGGGCGTCGAGCGCACGCGGGTACTCCTCGTGCACCGGCCCGCCCTCGAATACCTTCCCGGCGAGCCCGGCGAGCTGCGTGGAAACCTCCTTCGGCGCCATGCGGATCGGCCTCGCGCGGACGAGGCCCGCCTCGGCGCGCGCCTCGGCGGCCACGAGCTCCTCCTCGGCGACCGGCATGTCGATGGGCTCGAGATCCAGGAACTCCTCCAGGGGCGTGATCAGCTCGGCGAGGTCGAGCTGGGAGGCGTGGGAGATCTGCTCGAGCAGGTCGTAGCGGCCAACCAGGTCCTGCGCCCGCTCGTACCCGAGCGAGGCCACGACCCGCTTGACCTCCTCGCCCATCGAGCTAAAGAACCGAGCGCAGCTCTCGGCGGCGGAGTCGACGTGCTGCGGGGTGAACTTCTTCAGCCCATGCTCCTGCGCCTGCTCGACGGTCTCGATCTGCGTCGCGATGCCGACGTGGCAGGTGTCGAGCTGGCAGCCGCGGCAGATCGTGCAGCCGAGGGAGACCATTGCCAGGGTGCCGAAGGCCACCCGGTTGGCGCCCATGCAGTGGAGCTTGACGACGTCGTGGGCGTGGCGGTAGCCGCCGTCCGCCCAGATCTCGACCCGGTTGCGGATGCCGGCCTCCATCAGCGCGCGGTGCACGGCACGCGTGCCGATGTCCGAGGGCAGGCCCACGTGGCGCAGCGCGTGCTGGCGGGCCGCGCCGGTGCCGCCCTCGAAGCCCGACAGCGTGATGATGTCCGCGCCCGCCTTCGCGATCCCCAGGCCGATCGTGCCGACGTTCGGCACCACCGGGACCTTCACCGAGACCCGGACGTCCGGGTTCACGGTCTTGAGCTCGTCGATCAGCTCGGCGAGGTCCTCGATCGAGTACAGGTCGTGGTTGTTCGACGGCGATATCAGGTCGGTACCGGGCGCGGCGTTTCGGGCCTCGGCCACCTTCTCGGAGACCTTGCGGCCGGGTAGGTGGCCTCCCTCGCCGGGCTTGGCGCCCTGGCCGATCTTGATCTCGGCGACGTACGAGGAGTTGAGCATCTCGGCCGAGACGCCGAAGCGGCCCGACGCGACCTGCTGCCCGCGCCACTTGCGGTAGTGGCCGTACATGTCCTGGATCTCCCCGCCCTCCCCGTTGATGCAGAGGATGTTGATCGCCTTGGCGGCCTCGGCGTAGGCGCGGAAGGCCGGCTCGGACTGGGAGCCGAAGCTCATCGACGAGATCACGAGCGGATAGTCGTGGTGCCCCACCGAGGCGTCGACGGAGTCCGGGTCGATGGGATCGCGGTCGGACCGCAGGGCCATGATGTGGCGCATCGAGATCGGGCTCTCGGCCTCGAGCGCCCGGACCTTCTCCGAGTACTCGTCGTAGTCGGAGGTTCCGTTGGCCGCGGCGATCGCCGCCTTGTAGACCTTCGGGTAGAAGCGGAAGGTCTTCGCCGGTTTCGCGTCGGCGTCGCCGGTGAGGATCCCGAAGCGCTCGTCGGTGTCCTCGTCGAGGTTCGAGTAGCCCACGCCGGCCCGCTCGGACGCGGCGTAGGTGTCGGTCTGGAAGATCTCGGCGAGCTCCGGCTTGATGCCGATCGAGGAGAACTGGCGCGCGTAGCCGCGGACCTCATGGATCCCGATCGTCGAGATGACCTTCTCGATTCCCTTGCGCAGCGCGCCGCAGAGGTTGGAGACGTCCTGGTCGTAGTCCTCGACGCAGATCACCTCGACCATCACGTACGGGCAGACGCCGTTGGCGCCCAGGCCGAGCGCCATGACGACGTCGTGGACGTTGCGAATCGCCGCCGAGCGCAGGACGATCGAGCAGCGCCGCCGCAGGTTCTCCTCGCCGGTCTCGCCGAAGCGGAGCTGCTTCAGCGCCTGGTCGACCGCGGAGGTCGCCAGATGCGGGTCCAGGTAGCGCCGCTCGCCGTCGAAGACCGTGCGGTCGGTGAGCACCAGGAGCTCCGCGCCCTGGCGCACGGCCTTGACGGCCTCCTGCTTGATCCGCTCGATCGCGCCGTGCGTTGTCTCCGACTCGAGCAGCGCGATGTCGATCGCCGCCGCGCGGTCGCGGAACTCCTCCCACAGGTCCTCCAGGAGGTACGTCTGGTGCTCGCGGGCGATCCTGCGGTAGGTGGAATCGCCCAGCGGCGCGAGGTCGTGGTGGCCGCCGAGGATCACGGGGAACGAGGTCTCGATCGCTCCCGTGTCCGCGCCCGGGGAGTGCAGCGACGGCCGGCGGCCGAACACGGCACGGGTGGAGAAATGCTCGATCTCGCGCTCGCGGTCGATCGCCGGGTTGGTCACCACGGCGACGGTCTCCTTGAAGTAGTCGGCCAGGTTCTGGCGCTCGGGCGATAGCGCTGCGAGGGGGCCGTCGTAGCCGAGCGAGCCGATGGGCTCGGCGCCGTTGGACGCCATCTGCTGGCAGAGCTTGACGTCGTCGCGCTGCCACCCGAAGCCGGCGAGGATCCGGTCGGACACCTTCACCGGCTCCGAGGGGCCGGCGGCCGTGTAGCCCGGGATCTCGGTGCCCTCGAGCGGCCCGCCGGTCTCGAGCGCGCGGTCCCATGCGGGGAGCTCGGAGGCCCCGGTGCGCGCGAGCCAGCGCTCGGCCACGGCCCGCTGCATCTGCCAGTGCTCCTGGAGCTTGGAGGCACGCCGCTCGCGGTCGATGGTGACCATGTACTTCTCGCCCGGCGCGAGTGGCTCCGGCTCGGAGACCATCTCGTCGCAGCCGACGACTCCGGGCTCGGAGCTGAAGATGTAGTCCTGGGGCGTCTCCATCTTCCACAGCGGGCGCAGGCCGAGCGCGTCGGCGGAGAACACGCACTCGTCGTCGTGGCGCGCGATCAGCGCGACCGGGCCCTGGGCGAACGGACCGAAGGTCTCGCGCAGGTACATGTAGAAGGGTTGGAGGTCTTCGGGCAGCGAGCGGATCTCGTTGACGATCGGCGGCACGACCGTCTCCATGGCCTCGGCGAGCGACATGCCGTCGACCCGGACCAGGTGGTCGACGACGCGGCTCAGGTCCTGGGAGTCGGAATTGCCGGGCTGGATCCGGATCCCGAGCATCCGTGCTTCCTGGCGCAGCTGCTCGATCGTGTTGATCTCCCCGTTGTGCCCGAGGACCGTGAACGGCTGGACGCGCCGAAACGAGGGCCAGGTGTTGGTGGAGTACCGGTTGTGGCCGAAGCACCCGATCGTCTCGAAGCGCTCGTCGCGAAGGTCCGGGTAGTAGTCGCCGAGGACGCTCGGCGCGCCCATCACCTTGTACACGCACGTGGAGGACGAGAACGACGCCACGTGGCACCCGATCTCCTCCTCCAGGGCGAGCATGAGGTCGAAGCAGATGCGGTGGCGCCTCTTTGTGTCCGGCAGCAGGCCGCCCACCTGCCAGAAATGGGGTTCCTCCTCGCGCGCGGTCGCGCCGAGCGCGTGTGAGTCGACGTTGCCGAGGCGTTCGGCGAGGATGCGGAAGCCGCCCCGCCCGAGGATCTCGCGCGCGTCGTGAAGGGCCGCCTCGGCGTCGGAGGAGCGATCGAAGAACACGTGGGCGACGGCGAATGCCTCGTCGAGGGCGAGCGCCGGGTTATGGCCGCCGGCGCGCACCTCCTCGGACCACAGCTTGCGCGGGATGTCGACCAGGACCCCGCAGCCGTCGCCCTCGCCGTCGACGTTCCCGGCGCGGTGCATCATCTTCTGGAGGTTGGCCAGTGCCAGCTCGACCGGCTCGCGGGCAGGCGTGGCGTCCTTGCGCACGGACGCGTAGATCGCGCACGCATCGCGATCCTCGACGCTCGGCGGCGAGACGCGCGGGCGATACGCCTTCTCCGGCGAGAAGCGACTGGAAGAGCTTGACAACCGAAACCTCCCGGGTTCCACGCCTTCTTCGAGCGGGCGCGCGACGGGGACAAACCGGCCGGAGAAGTATACGGGCGGGTTGGACGTATAGTCCGGCGCGATGTCGGCGACGATCGCGGTCCTCTCCCAGAAGGGCGGCACCGGAAAGACGACCATGGTGCGCTCGCTCTCCGACGTCTTCGAGCGGCTGGGCCTGGACGTGCTCGCGATCGACGCGGACCCGCAGGGGAACCTGTCCGACTACTTCGACACGGACCCGAACGCCCACCCCACGCTCGGCGACGTCCTGATGGGACAGGTCCGGGCCGCGGACGCCGTTCACGGCCGCGTAATCCCGGCGAACCTGCAGCTCTCGGAGGCCGAGCTCTCGCTCTCGGGCAAGATCGGCCGCGAGGTCACGCTGCGAAACGCGCTCATGGACTTGAAGCGCAACCGCGAGCTGATCCTCATCGATTGCCCGCCGACGCTCGGCCTGCTGACGGTCAACGCGCTCGTCGCCTCGACGCACGCGATCCTCTCGACCGAGGCGCAGTACTTCTCGCTTCAGGGGATGGAGCAGGCGGTTCAGGTGCTCGACCTTGCCCACGACAGCCTGAACCCGCAGCTCGAGCTGCTCGGCGTGTGTCTCAACATCGCGAACATGCGCACGAAGCACGCGCGCCAGACGCTCGAGGCGCTGCGCGAGCGGTTCGGCGACAAGCTCTTCCGCACCGTGATCCGCCAGTCGATCGCCTATGCGGAGTCGGCCGAGCGGGCGGTCCCGATCCTCGCCTACCGCCCGGACCGCGGCTCCGACTACCTGTCGCTCGCCAGCGAGATCCTCCGCCGCCTCGGCAAGCAGGACCTCCTGGAGCCGCTGGACGAGCTCAGCGCCGAGGTCGCGCCCGCGGGCGCTTACTCGAGGGCATGAGCGCCCAGGGCGAGGCGGTCCGGGAGTGCTCGCCCGATCGATCGCGGTAGCGTCGCCTGGCTTAGGCTGTCTTGGGATGCGCCGGCCTCGAACCACGACGACGCTCACCGCCCTCCGAGAAGCCAGCGCGATCGTCGGCCGCTGGCGCGACCTGATCGCCATATGGGGACGCCGGCGCCTCGACCCTCGTCTCCGCGAGGAGGTCATGCTCGCCGTCGCCGAGACGAATGCCTGTCGTCTGTGCACGCTCGCACACCGTCGCTGGGCGCTCGCGGAAGGGGTGACCGACGAGGAGCTCGCGGCGCTCGAGGGACACGACCTGGAGCGCTTCGACCGCCGCACCTGGGCGGCGATCGCCTGGGCACAGGCGCGGACCCGAAGCGATCAGGGCCCGGTCCCGGCTGAGCTCGAAGCCGAGCTCGCTCGCCATTACGACGAGGACGAGCGAGCTGACCTCGAGGTCGTAACCCGGGTGATGGGTGTCGCGAATCGCTCGGCCAACACATTCGATGCGCTGCTCGAACGGCTTCGCGGTCGCCCCGTGCCAGGCAGCCGCATGGGCGACGAGCTCGCGCTTGGCAGCGTGGTCGCAATCACGATCCCGCCGGCCGCAACCTTCGTTGCGCTACGGCGCGCGCTCGGGCGGACCCAGCAGCGGCTAGCCGCCGTTCGGCCCCCGCCTACCCGGCTGAATCATCAGCAGGTAGGCGAGACCGAGACCAAGTAGCGCGAACAGCAACCCTCCGACTGGACCGGCGAGATAGAAGCCGCCGAGCGCCACGCCCAACACAGCAATTGCGGCGAGCGTTACCGGTATCGCCACGAGGTCAGATGTCATCCAATGACGAACCCTTGAACTGATACGAGCCATGCACTCATGGTCTACCCCAAGCGCCGCCTTCGCATCGGTAGTTAGCCAGGAATGGCACTCGTAGTCGATACGGTCATCCGGGGACCAGGTGCGCGGAGATGCTCGAGCCGTCGTTGATATCGCTTCGTCTACGATCGCGTGATGGAGGCGAGGGAAGTCGCGACCGGGCTGGCGCGAGGGAGGATCGCGCTCGGTGCCGCGGCGATCGCCGCGCCGGGGCTGGCCGGTCGGGTGATGTTCGGGCGCGAGGGCTCGCGAGCGGGAGTCAAGGCCCTCGCCCGCATGATCGGCGGCCGCGACCTGGTGCTCGGACTTGGAGTGGTCATTGCTCTCGACCGTGGCACCCCAGTTCGCGGATGGCTCGAAGCCTGCTCGGTCGCGGACTCGATCGATCTCGTCGCGTGCGTGGTCGCGCGCGATGACATTCCCAGAGCCACCTACGTCAACACGGTCGCGCTCGCATGCGGATCCGCGCTCGCCGGCCTGTGGCTGTCACGCCGACTCGACCCGGCGCCGGCGGCAGACCCAGGGCACCCGGAGGCGGTCGCCACCGGGCACCCGACCGCTTAGCTCACGAGAGCAGCTTGGCCTTCGCCTGATCGAACTCCTCCTGGCTGATCGCGCCCTTGTCCTTCAGGTCGCTGAGCTTCGCCAGCTCGTCAACCGAGGAGCCACTCCCGGCGGTCTCGCGGACGTAGTCGTCCATGTGCCGCCGCATGTCCGCCTGCTCCTTCACCGCGCGCTCGCGCATGCCCTCGCCGCGAGCGATGAGGTAGATGAGCATCCCAAGGAACGGGACGAAGAAGATGAGGATGACCCAGCCGGCCTTTCCCCATCCCGACATCTGATGGTCGCGGAACAGATCGGAGAAGATCGTGATGAGGATCCAGAAGTAGATGACGAACAGGAAGATCTCGAGAACGGTGAGAAGAGCGTCTCCGAAAGTGAAATCTGCGAGCGGCACTGGACCTCCTTGCGGGCGGTGGCTGGGTGGTGCTGCGGTGAGCATCTCACCACGCCCGGTTAAGTCAAGGGCGACATGGACCGCCTGACCTACATCGGCCACGCCACGACGCTGATCCGGCTCGAGGGGACCTCGGTCCTCACGGATCCGATGCTGCGAGGCGGACTCGGACCCCTCCGGCGCCTGGGGCCGCCACCGCCTCCGGCGCTGCCGAAGGTGCCGGACGCAGTGCTCATCTCGCACCTGCATCGGGACCACCTGGACGTCCCCTCCCTGCGGCGGATCCCGTCGAAGACCCCGCTCGTGGTCCCGCGGGGCGCGTCGCGATGGGTCGAGAGGGCGGGCCCTCACCCGATCGTGGAGGTCGGGCGCGGCGAGACCGTTTCGGTCGGCGAGGTCGCGATCACCGGGGTACCGGCCGAGCATGGCGGTCGCCGCGGTCGCTGGGGAA
The DNA here is from genome assembly GCA_963702195.1 of uncultured Actinomycetes bacterium. Taxonomy (GTDB): domain Bacteria; phylum Actinomycetota; class Thermoleophilia; order Solirubrobacterales; family 70-9; genus AC-56. The sequence goes on from OY969725.1 coordinate 2,584,785, forward strand.
GCGAGATCGAGCCGCTCGGGTACGTGATCAGCGGCGGCGGCCGCACCGTCTACTTCGCGGGCGACACGGACCTCTTCGACCAGATGTCCGATATCGGCCCGGTCGACGTGGTGCTGCTGCCGGTCTGGGGCTGGGGGCCGTCAGTCGGCAAGGGTCACCTCGACCCGGAGAAGGCGGCGCGAGCCGCGGCACTCCTCCGGCCTCGGCTGGCGGTTCCGATCCACTGGGGGACCTTCTACCCGGCCGGCGTCCGGCGGCTCCGGCCCGAGCCGCTGATGGCGCCACCGCATGAGTTCGCCCGCCTGGCGCGCTCGCTGGCGCCGGGGGTCGAGGTGAGGGTCGTGGAGCCCGGGTCCGAGACATCGCTGGAGGGCTGATGGGCCGTTCGCATCGGATCAGGCGCGGGATCGGGAAGGCGGCGCGCGGCCTCTTGCTCTGGCTGCTGATCGCCCTGGTCTTCTGGGGGATGTCCGGGGCCCTGCCCGGCATCGACGTGCCCAGCTTCGGCGCCGTCCTGCTCACAACCGCGCTGATCGCGATCCTCCACGCGCTGCTGTGGCCGCTCTTGATCCGGCTGCTCCTGCCGCTGACCGTCCTCACCTTCGGCCTCGGCTCGCTGGTCATGAACGCGGCGCTGGTCTCGGTCTCGATCAGCATCGTCGACGGCTCGGCGCCGTCCTTCTTCGGCGCTGTCCTCCTGGCGTTCGTCCTCTCGCTCTCTCTCCTGGTCCTGGCACCCGCCGTCGGCGTCGACGACGACGCGCGGCAGCTCCGCCTCGTTCGCCGGCGCGCGCGGCGGGCGCGCAAGGGGGAGCGCACCGACGTCCCCGGCGTGATCATGTTCGAAATCGACGGGCTCTCGGAACCCGTGCTCCGGCGGGCGCTGAGCGAGGGATACGCACCGACGATGGCGCGGTGGCTCGAGGAGGGCTCGCATCATGTGATCCCGTGGGAGTGCGACCTCTCCTCGCAGACCGGCGCGAGCCAGGCGGGCCTGCTCCTCGGCAGCAACGACGACATGCCCGCCTTCCGCTGGTACGAGAAGGAGAGCGGAAGGACGATCGTGTCCAATCACGGCAAGGACGCCGCGGAGCTCGAGCGGCGCCGGTCGGACGGCGGGGGCCTGCTCGCCGTGGGCGGCGCCAGCCGGGGGAACATGTTCTCCGGGGACGCGCCCCACTGCTCGGCGACGATGAGCGTGCTTCGCGACCGCGAGCGCGCCAGCGCGCGGGAGTACTTCGCGTACTTCGCCGATCCCTACGGATTCACGCGCACGATCGCGCTGTCTGCGTGGGACGTGCTGCTGGAGCGGCGGGCCGCCCGCCGCCAGCGAAGGCGCGGCTCAGAGCACGTCGCGCGCGGCGGTCTCTACCCCCTCATCCGCGCCTCGATCACGGTGGTCATGCGCGACCTGAACGTCGCCACGCTCCTCGGGGACATCGTCGAGGGCGTCCCGATCTCCTACTCGACCTTCGTCGGCTACGACGAGGTCGCCCACCACTCGGGGATCGGGGCACCCGATGCCTTCGCCGTCCTGAGGCAGCACGATGCCCAGCTCGCCCGCCTGGAGCGGGCGATCGAGCAGGCCCCGCGCCCCTATCGCCTGATCGTGTTGTCGGACCACGGCCAGACCCAGGGCCGCCCGTTTCGCCAGCGCTACCGGGTGGAGCTCGAAGACCTCGTACGGCGAGCGCTCACCGGCGGCGAGGTGTATGCGCCGCCGGCGCCCGATGAGGCGCTGAGCTCCCTCGGCGGCGTGCTCACGGACGCCCGGGATGAGCGGAACCCCGGCGCCAGGATGCTCGCCCGAGCCACGCGTGACCGGCTCGTCGACGGCGACGTCGTCCTCGGGCCAAACCGGAAGGCGGTCGAGGGCGCGCTGGCGGACGCGTCCGAGCACGCCGCCATCGTCCTCGCGTCGGGCGGGCTCGGGTTGATCTCGCTCCCCGAGCGGAGTCATCGGCTCTCGATCGGCGAGATCGAGTCCCTCCACCCGCGCCTGATCAGCACGCTGGTCGAGCATCCCGGGATCGGGTTCGTGATGGTGCGGGCCGACGGCGGCGGCGCGGTGGTGCTGGGCGGGAACGGAAGCCGGCACCTCGCGGACGACCGGGTGACGGGACGGGACCCACTCCGGGACTTCGGGCCCACCGCGGCCGACCACCTGCGGCGCACCGACGGCTTCCCCAACTGCCCCGACATCCTCGTGAACTGCCTCTATGACGCCGAGGCGAACGAGGTTGCGCCATTCGAGGAGTTCATGGGCTCACACGGCGCGCTCGGCGGCTGGCAGATGCGGCCGTTCGCCCTGGTGCCGGCCTCATGGAGCGAGCCCGAGCAGCCGATCGTTGGCGTGCGTGCGATGCACGACGAGCTCAGACGCTGGCTGACCGAGACCGGCCTCGAGCTGAGACCGCACGCCCGGCTGTGAGCGGCTAGCGTTGCTTGCGTGAACGCCTCGGCCTCGCCCGTGTTGATCGCATACGACGGCTCCGATGCCGCCAAGCGGGCCGTCAGCGCGGCCGCCGAGCTCTTCGGTGGGCGCCACGCGTACGTCATCACCGTGTGGGAGCCGGGCCTGGCCTACGCCATGTCCGACCTGGAGCCGACCGGTCCTGAGCTCTCGCCGATCCCGATGGACATCCAGGGGACTCAGGAGCTCGAGGACGAGCTACAAGTTCACGCCCGCCGCACCGCGGCCGAGGGAGCCGAGCTGGCCAAGACCGCCGGCCTGGACTGCGAGGCGCTCGTCGTCGCCGAGCGGGTCAGCGTTGCCGAGGCCCTGGTTGAGGTGGCCAACAAGCAGTCGGTTGCCGCGATCGTCGTCGGCTCACGAGGCCTGACCGGCCTGCGCGCCAGGCTCGAGGGAAGCACCTCCTCGGCGGTCCTGAAGCACGCTGCGTGCCCCGTAGTCGTCGTCCACAACGACTGACGACCGCAGCCCACCTCGCTCCGGCAGGGAACCTCTCAGACCTGGCGAATGTGCGTACACGCACAAGCTAGAGAAGGGGCGGACCAATGGAAAGTGGAGTCCAGGAGCGGCAACCCACCGGCTGGACGGTGTTCGCGGGCATGGTGCTCGTCATCGTCGGCTCGATCGATGCCCTGTGGGGACTCGCCGGGATCCTCAACGATCAGGTGATCGTCGTCGGAGGGCACGGAGCGATCATCGCCGACATCACGACGTGGGGATGGGTCCACCTCATCCTCGGATCGATCATGGCCCTGACGGGCATGGCGCTCTTTACGGGAAGCCCGACGGCTCGATGGATCGCGGTCTTCTTCGTGGCCGTGAACGCCATCTCGCAGATCGTCTGGTTCCCGCTCGCCCCGCTGTGGGCGTTCCTGCTCATCCTCCTCGACGTCACGATCATCTACCACCTGACCGCGCGCTGGGACTCCTAGGGCTCTAGCTGAACCGCCCACACACGTTGTGAACAGCTGAAAAGCCATCCGGGTCCACCCAGAGGCTTGGGGTGTTCGACGCCCCAACACTCAGGAGGACCCGGATGAAGGTTCACGCTAACGCCGCACTCGGACCGGCAGGCCGCATCGCGCTCTGCGAGGCGATCGAGTCGGGGATGACGTTGAGGGCGGCGGCCGCCGCCCTCAACGTCGCTCCAGCGACCGCCCATCGCTGGTGGCATCGCCGCCAGGCGGCGAGCGCCGAGGAGCTCGCCTCGGCCAGCTGGCTTTGCGATCGCTCCTCACGGCCCCATCGCCAACCCCGACGCCTGTCGAGGACCGAGGAGGAGCCGATCCTGAGGGCTCGGCGCGAGACCGGTCTTGGCCCGGGCCGCCTGGCCGGAATCTGCCGGCGGGCCCGTTCGACGGTCTGGAAGGTGCTCTGGCGCCACGGCCTCTCGCGGCGCCGGCGCTCACCTCGGGCGAGCTACCGCCGCTATGAGTGGTCGCGGCCGGGGGCACTGCTTCACGTCGACATGGCTCGTCTGGCGCGCTTTGAGCGCCCCGGGCATCGCGCCGAGGGCAAGCGCACCGAGAAGAACCGAAACCGCGGCGCCGGCTACGTCTGGCTTCACTGCGTCATCGATGACCACAGTCGCTATGCCTACGTCGAGCAGCGCCCGGACCAGGACGCGGCCACGGCTGCCGCGGTGCTCGAGCGCGCGATCGCCCACTTCCAGGAGCTCGGGATGGAGCCGCCGGAGGCGGTGATGAGCGACAACGCATTCGCCTATCGGCGCTCGTTCGCGTTCCGCGGAGCGCTCGAGCGCCGGCGACTGCGCCAGATCCTGACGCCGCCCTACACGCCGCGCTGGAACGGCAAGGTTGAGCGCTTCATCCAACGCTGAAGCGCGAGTGGGCCTACGCGCACTCGTGGCCTTCCTCAACCGAGCGCTCGCGGGCCTTGGCATCCTTCCTTCGCTACTACAACCGGCGACGCCCCCACAGCTCACTGGGTGACCGGCCGCCGATCAGCCGTGTTCACAACCTCCGTGGGCAGGACATCTAGAGCTCGGGCACGTCAGCGCCAAGGGGCGTGAAGCGGGCGCGGCGGACTTCGACGCCGTCGCCCGCTCGCTCGCCCAGCGCCTTGGAGACCTTGCCGGTGTCCTGCCAGAAGCACCAGTAGAGGACCGCAGGGCCGGCGCCGGAGACCGTGGCCCCGATCGCCCCGATGTCGGAGGCGAGCGACAGGAGCTCGAGCGAGCGCGGATAGACCGCCGCGCGACGCTGCTGGTGAAGGCGATCGGCGAGCCCGCGCGAGATCAGCGTCAGGTCCGATCGCTCGATTCCCAGCACCAGGTGGGAGGCCGCCGCGATGTTGGCGACCGCGTCGGTCATCGAAACCTCCGCCGGGAGCGCCGCGCGGGCGGCCTCGGTCGAGACCTCATCCGACGGGATCGCCAGGACACCCTCCACACCCTGCGGGGGTTCCAATCGCGTGGGGACTGCATCCAGGGCGCAGACGGCGAAGCCGCCGAAGAGCGCGGCGGCGACGTTGTCCGGATGGCCCTCGATCTCGACCGCGTGGCGGTAGATGTCGGGCGGATCGAGACCGAGCTCGTAGAGGTGGTCCGCGGCGAGCAGCCCCGCCACGATCGCCGCGGCGCTGGAGCCGAGGCCGCGCGCCACCGGGATGTCGCTGCGGATCGCGAACCGCAGGCCATCCGCGCTGTGCAGCCGCTCGAAGGCGCGCACGCAGAGGTTGTCGCGGTCGGTGGGCAGCCCCTCTCCCCCAGCTGCCACCTCGAACGCGCCTGACTCCGACACCTCGAGCTCGAGGTGGATGTCGAGAGCGGCGGCGAGGACGTCGTAGCCGGGACCCAGGTTGGCCGAGGAGGCGGGCACCCGGACCAGGCGCCTGCGGCCGGTCATCGAATCATTGCTTCCACTTGATCGAGCACCCGACCGGGTCGGTGGCCGTGCGCGGCGGATCGGTGCCGGCGAGCACCGCGTCGAGGGCCTCGCGCAGCCATGCGGCGTTCTCGGCGGGCTCCATGTGGTCGGCGTCGGCGGCACCCTCGTAGCGGACCCGCAGGTCGGCGTCCAGCACGTAGAGGTGCGGGGTCACCTGGGCCGCCCAGGCCCTGGCCGCGTCCTGGCTTTCGTCGTGGAGGTACGGGAAGGGCCAGCTCTCGGCCTCCACCCGCTCGCGCATGGCCTCCAGCGAGTCGTGCGGGTAGCGCTCGGCGTCGTTGGAGTTGACGGCCAGAAAGCGCACGCCGCGGCCCTCGTAGTCGCGGGCCGCCTGGACGATGCGATCGTGCCAGCCGAGCGCGTACGGACAGTGGTTGCAGGTCCACACCACCACGGTGGCCGGCGCCTCTTCGGGCATGGGGAGCGTATGGACGGTCCCATGGGTGTCGGGGAGCTCCAGCTCCGGTGCGAGCTGCCCGACCTTCGTCGCTGTCGCCTGAGCCATCAGTCGCCTCCTCTCATCGCGTCAAGCAGAGTCTGCCGCACCTCGCCGCGAGCCGGCAGCGGCGAGATCCGCCCGTCCGCCAGGCGGTACACCCGGCAGCTGAGGCCGACGGGCTCGTCCGGCACGGGCTGGACGTCGCGCCCGTCGACCCGGATCGTCGGGGACCCGACGAACTGCTCGCGCTCGGCGTCGGAATCGGTGGAGACTTCGCGGACCTCGATCGCTTCGGTGTCGAGGCCGAGTGACCCCATCTCGTCTCGCAGGATCGCGAGCGCCTCATCGGTGCTCGGGCAGCCCTCCCACCAGAGGAGCTCGACGCTCGGCGTCCTGGCCGCCATCTCCGCTAGGCGAGAGCGCCCGCGCGCCCGTAGACGGCGCCAGCGACGATCGCGCCGGCCGGCACCTGTGCCCCGGGGAGCACGACCGCGTGCTTGACGAACGCGCCGGCGGCGACGGCGGAGCCGTCGCCGATCACGAGCGGTCCGTCAAGGCGGGCGCCGGGATCAAGATCGCACCCTTCGCCCACCAGGACCGGCCCGTCGATCCCCGCCTCGCCCGCCTCCTCGGCAGCGCCGCCGCCGGCGGGGTCGAGGAGCGTTCCGGCGCCCTCGACGGCCACAGCGCCCTCCAGCACGTCCATGTTCCCCTGGATGTACTCGGGAAGGGAGCCGACGTCGTTCCAGTAGGAGTCGATCTTGTGGACGTGAAACGCCACATCGTTGGACAGCAGCGCCGGGAAGACCTCGAGCGCGAAGTCGACCGCGTGCTTGTCGGGGAAGTAGTCGAAGATCTCGGGCTCGAGGATGTAGATCATGCAGCTGGCCAGATCCGACAGGGCCTCGGCCGGGTCCGGCTTCTCCTGGAATCCCTGGATCCGCCCGTCCGCGCCGGCGATCACCACCCCGAACTCGCTGACGTTCGGGACCTGCTTGACCGCGAGGGTCGCGATGCCGCCGTTGGTGTTGTGCGCGGCCACGAGCGCGGCGAGGTCGATGTCGGTGAGCGCGTCGGCGGCCATCACCAGGAACGGATCGTCGCCGAAGAACGACGAGACGTTCCGCACCCCGCCGGCGGTCCCCATCAGCTCATCCTCGTAGCTGTAGGTGAGCTCGACGCCGAGCTCGGACCCGTCGCCGAACCGGTTGCGGATCGTGTCCGGGAACCAGTGGAGGTTGGCGATCACCTCGCTGAACCCATGCCGCGGCAGCAGCCTGAGGATGTGCTCCATGATCGGTCGATTGACGACCGGCACCATCGGCTTGGGGACCTCGTAGGTGAGCGGGCGCAGGCGGGTCCCCAGGCCCGCCGCCATCACCATGGCCTTCATCGGGCTAAGTGCCCTGGTCCCAGCTCGCCAGGTACTGCTGCTGCTTCTCCGTGAGCGAGTCGATCTCGACGCCGCGCGAGGCCAGCTTCAGCCGCGCGATCTCCTTATCGATCTCGTCGGGGACGGGGTAGACCTTCTTCTCGAGGTAGTTGTGGTCCTTGACCACGTGCTCCGCCGCCAGCGCCTGGTTCGCGAAGCTCATGTCCATGACCGCGGCGGGGTGGCCCTCGGCCGCGGCGAGGTTCACGAGCCGCCCGTCGGCGAGCAGGAAGATCTCCCGCCCGTCCTTGGTGCGATGTCCCTCGACGAACGGGCGGGCCTTGAACTTCTCCTCGGTGATCGCGTCGAGCTCCTCCTTGTTGACCTCGACGTCGAAGTGGCCGGAGTTGCAGACGATCGCGCCGGACTTCATGACGTTGAACATCTCGCCGGAGATCGCGTCGCGGTCGCCGGTGACGGAGATAAAGACGTCGCCGACCTCCGCAGCCCGAACGGCGGGCATGACCTCGTAGCCGTCCATCAGGGCCTCGAGCGCCCGCAGCGGATCGACCTCGCAGACGATCACGTGGGCGCCGTGGCCCTTCGCACGCATCGCGACCCCGCGGCCACACCAGCCGTAGCCGATGACGACGACCCGAAGGCCGGCGATCAGCACGTTGGTCGCGCGGATGACCCCGTCCAGCGTGGACTGACCGGTGCCGTAGCGGTTGTCGAAGAAGTGCTTGGTCTTCGCGTCGTTCACCGCGATGATCGGGTAGCCGAGCTTGCCCTCGCGCTCGAGCGCCTGGAGCCGGATCACTCCGGTGGTGGTCTCCTCGGTGCCGCCGAGGACGCCCTCCAGCTGGTCGGAGCGCTCGCCGTGGAGCACGCCGACGACGTCGGCGCCATCGTCCATCGTGATCTGGGGGCCCTTGTCCACGATCGCGTGGATGTGGCGGTAGTAGCTGTCGTTGTCCTCCGCGTTGATCGCGTAGACCTCGGCGCCGTAGCGGTCGACCAGCGCCGCCGCCACGTCGTCCTGCGTCGAGAGCGGGTTCGACGCGCAGAGCGCCACGCTCGCCCCGCCGGCCGCGAGCGTGCGGGCCAGGTTCGCGGTCTCCGTGGTCACGTGGAGGCAACAGCCAAGGGTCACTCCGTCGAGCGGCTTCTCCTTTTCGAAGCGCTCCCGGATCGACTGCAGCACGGGCATGTGCCGGTCGGCCCACTCGATGCGCCGCTGTCCCTCGTCAGCGAGCGCGATGTCCGCGATGTCGTAGCTCTTCTCCGCCGTTGCCAAACCAATCCCTTTCGTCGTGAACGAGGTGGGGAAGGATACGGGCCACGCCGTCACGGCGCCATGGCTAAGTTGGTCCCGTGGAGGATCCGATGGTCGTCAACCCCGAGCTCGCCGTGCCGCTCGCCGAGGTCGACCTGCGCACGAGCCGTTCCTCCGGCCCCGGTGGCCAGCACGCGAACGTGACCGCCTCGCGCGTCGAGGCCGTGTTCGACGTGGATGAGGCGGCCTCGCTCAGCGACGGCCAGCGGTCGCGGCTGCGGGCGAAATACGGCGATCGGGTGACGGCCGTGGCCCAGGACGCGCGGAGCCAGGCGCGAAATCGGGAGCTGGCGCTCGAGCGGCTGCGGGAGAGGCTCGCGGCGGGGCTGGTCGTGCGCAGGCGGAGACACCCGACGAAGCCGGGGAGGGCGGCGAGGAAGAAGCGACTCGAGTCGAAGCGGCGGGCGTCGGAGCGCAAGCGGGCGCGCCGGCCGCCCAGCATCGACGACTGACGCTTTGCGGGGTCTTAGCGCCCCGCGGCGATTCGCCCCAGCTCTCGGATCCCCGCCCAGATCCCCTCGGGGACGCCCACGGACGGCGACGCGCCCGGGTGGTGTCTCGCGATCCGCACCCTGAGCGCGCCGGGGAGCATGCGGAAGCGAAGCGGCGGGTCCAGCTTCGCGGCCTCGCCGTCGATGCCGGCTGGAACCATCGCGGCCGCCTTGACCTCGAACTGCGGCGATGACCATTGCTGCATCGGGGGGCGGGCACGCTCCCGGGCGGAGGCGCCGCGCTCGGGCGGTGCCTCGAGCACGGCGATACCCAGCTCGCCCGCGTCCAGCCTCGGCCTGGTTCCTGAGCCGATCGCCGCGACCAGGCGATAGCTGTTGTTGGACACCAGGATCGCCACCCCGGAGCTGCGCTCCTCTCCCTCCGGCCCGCGCCAGGCGAGGTCCGAACCGGGCGCGTCGGGGCCGAGGGCGGCGGGCATCGCGTCCAGGAGGGTCCGCAGCCTCGCGTCACGGTAGGAGGATCGCTGCACGGCCTCGGCGTAGAGGCCGAGCGATACGTTGTTGACGAACACGCGCCCGTTGACCGTGGCGAGGTCCACTCGCCGCTCGCCACCGTCGACGAAAGCGTCCAGGGCACCCACGACGTCCTCTCGATCGACCCCCAGATCGAGCGCGAAGTGGTTTCGCGTGCCCGCCGGAATGCACGCGTATGGGAGGTCGAGCTCGGCCGCGATCGAGGCGACGATCGCCTGCGAGCCGTCGCCCCCCGCCATCGCCAGGCCGTCGGCGCCGCGAGCGACGGCGTGGCGAACGAGCGATTCCAGGTCGTCGTCGCGACCGAGCTCCACCGGCTCGATGTCCCGCGTTCGCGCCTCGTCCGCGAGTCGGAACCTCTCGGCCTTGCCGCCACCCGACTTCGGGTTGTAGAAGAGGACGGGCCGCTTCGGGGCGGGCGCGTCCGGCAGCGACACGTGGACGACGAACGCCGCCCGTGCGGCACCGAGCGACAGGAGCGCACCCACCAGGACGACGAGGTCCTCGATAAGCCGGCCATGCGTCGCGATCAGCGCGATCGCTCCGGCGAGGGCAAGGACCGCGATCGCCAGGCCCGCCACGCGCGCCGGGCCCCGCCGGACCAGCCCGTACCACGTCGCCGCCGCCGCGACGAGCAGACAGAGGACGACCCAAACTCCCTGCGGGAAGTCCTCGATCGCCACGACGATGCCGAAGGCAACCGTGGCCACGGCCAGCACGATCGCCGCGCTCGCGGCCGCCTGGCGGCGGCTCATGAGATTCTCCGGTCGTGAGCGCGATCTCCGGGATCCGTGAGGAGGCCGAGCGGCTCGACGTCGCCATGTACGCGGCGATCGCCGGGACCTCCACGCCGAGCCTCGACCGCGCGATGGCTCGCATCAGCCGCGCGGCCGACTATTCGAAGCTCTCGCTCGCGGCGGCGGCCGTGCTGGCGGCCGCCGGAGGCGCCTCCGGGCGCCGCGCCGCCAAGCTCGGGCTGTGCTCGCTGGCCGTGACCGCCGCAGTGGTCAACCTCGTGTTCAAGCCGCTGGGGAGGCGGCGGCGCCCCGACCGGGCCGCCCAGGAGGTGCCGCTCGCCCGCCACGTCCGCATGCCGATCTCGAGCTCGTTTCCGTCGGGCCACTCGGCCGCGGCGTTCGCCTTCGCCACCGGCGTCGGGCACGTCTCCCCGATCACCGCCGCGCCGCTCTACGGCCTGGCGACGCTCGTGGCCTACTCCCGCGTCCACACTGGCGTCCACTACCCCGGCGACGCCATCGCCGGATCCCTCCTTGGCATCGCGCTCGGCCAAGTGGTCAAGGGTGACCGAGCTCGTCCTTGAGCCGGTCGATCATCTCGATGAGCGACGGATCCACCCCCCGCTCGGCCGCCAGGCGGAGCGAGAGCAGATCGCCGAGCATCACGGCCCAGAGCAGCCTCTCGGTGCGACTCTCGCCCTCGGTTTCGACGCGGATCACGTGATGCGCGGCAGGCTCGACCATGGCGGCGGTCACCTCGAACCGCTGCCGCACGCGCGGATGCTGATCGCGGTCCTCCAGGAAGATCGCGCTCATCCGCCCGGCCTGCTCGGCGCCGTCCCAGCCCTCGATCTCGTTGTGGTCGGCCTCCGGCAGCGCCGCCGTGAACGCCGGGAGCTTCGCGTTCTCGTTGACCTGAGTCTTCCAGCGCAGCGCGACCGGCACCGTGAGATCGGCGCCGTAGATCACGGGGATGGAGCCGCCGAGGTGCCCCGCGAGCTCCTCGGCGCGCTTTGTGAGGGCAGGCGCGGCCTCCCTCAGATGCGCCCCGGCACTGTCGATCTCGGTGCGCAGCCCCGGCGCCGCTCCTGTGAGGGCGGCGACCTCGGCGGCGGCCGTGAACAGGTAGCCCACGGCCGCCCGCGGCTGGAGCCCCGCGGGGAGGCCGATCACGGGCACGCCGTCGGCCCGCGCGGCCTCGGCCAGCCGGCCGCCGGTCGTGGCCACGATCCTCCTCGCGCCGAGGGCGTCCGCGGCGTCGTAGCAGGCGATCGTCTCCTCGGTGTCGCCGGAGTAGCTCGAGCACAGCACGGCGCGGTCGGGGAGCATGGCGAAGGGAAGCTCGTAGCCGCGCTCCGTCGTCAGCGGCCTGCTCAGCCGGTTGCCGAAGGCGACGGCCGCGAGGTCGCCACCGATCGCTGAGCCGCCCATACCGCACACGACGAGCCCGCCCGGGGCGTCGAACGGCTCGATCCTCGCCGACTCGACGCGCCACAGCGCGTCGCTCAGATGGTCCGGAAGCGCGAGGACGTCGTCGAGCAGGTTCGAGTGGTCGTTGCCGGTCACGAGACGAGCTCCCCCGGGGCCAACCTGGCCCCCGGACCGAGCTCCGCCCCATCCTCCACCCGGGCGTCCTCGCCGATCACGACGTCCGGCCCGAGGCGCGCCCCTTCGCCGATCTGGACGCCCGGAGCGAGGATCGACTCGGAAACCACCGCCCCAGGGCCGATCCGGGAGCCGGCCATGACCACCGAGCCGGACACGACGGCGCCGTCGCCCACCTCCGCGCCGGCGGCGATCACCGCCCGGGTGCCGACGGATGCCCGCGGGCCGATCGTCACGTCGGCGTCCAGCCAGGGACCGGCGCCCTGGAGGCGGTCCGCCACCTCCGTGCGCACCCGGCCCTCGAGGATGTCCCAGCTCGCTTGGAGGTAGCGCTCCGGGGTCCCGATGTCCATCCAGTAGCCGTCAAGGGCGTGACCGTATAGCCCATGGGCCACCAGGCGCGGAAACACCTCACGCTCGATCGACACCATCCGGCCGGCGGGAATGAGGTCCAGCACCTCCCGCTCGAGGACGTACGCACCGGCGGAGATCTCGTTGGTGTCGACCCGTTCCGGATCCGGCTTCTCGACGAACTCGGCCACCTTGCCGCTCGCCTCCGTGCGCACGAGGCCGTAGGCGCTCGGGTCGTCCACGGGGTAGAGCGCGAGCGTGGCGGCGGCGCCGCTCTCCGCGTGGGCGTGCATCAGCTCACTCAGGTCGAGGTCGGCGAGGATGTCGCCATTGAGGACGAGCAACCGCTCGTCCAGGATCCCCTCGTCCGCGGCCAGGCGCAGCGGCCCGCCGGTTCCCAGCGGCTCGTTCTCCTGGACGTAGGAGATGGAGGGGCCTTCTCCGGCTGCCCCCTCTAGCGCTCCCCTGAGCGCTTCCGCGCCGAACCCCGAGGCGATGACGACATCGTCGACCCCGTGCCGCCCCAGCCAGTCGAGCATGTGGCGCAGGAACGGGCGGTCCACTAGCTGGATCGCCGGCTTGGGGATCGTCAGGGTCAGCGGGCGCAGGCGGGTGCCCTCGCCTCCGGCCAGGACGAGTGCCTGCATCAGCCCTCGTCCGAGTCGCCGTTGGCGAGCCCGATGCCCTCGTACTCGAAGCCCGCTTCTCGCAGACGGGTGGCGTCCAGGAAGTTGCGGCCGTCGACGACGAGCGGATTGGCCATCCGGTCGCGCAGCGACTCCCAGTCGAGCTCGGCGAACTCCGGCCACTCGGTCACGAGCACGGCCGCGTCGGCACCCTCGAGCGCCTGCTCGGCGGATGCGAACAGCTCGACCGTGGGTAGGAGCTCGGCCGCCGCGCGCTCGGCGACCGGGTCGTAGCCGCGAACCTTCGCGCCCTCGCCCTGGAGCCGGGCCGCGAGCACGAGGCTCGACGCCTCACGCATGTCGTCGGTGTCCGGCTTGAAGGCCAGGCCGAGCAACGCGATCGTCTTGCCGGCGAGCGATCCCAGGTGTTTTTGCAGCTTCCCGATCACCCGCCGCTTCTGGAGCTCGTTGACCTCGATGACGGCAGTCAACAGCTGGAAGTGGTAGCCGGTGTTGCCGGCGAGTTGCTTGAGGGCTGAGACGTCCTTGGGGAAACATGAGCCGCCGTAGCCGACGCCCGCCCGCAGGAACGACGGCCCAATCCGCTTGTCGAGGCCCATGCCGCGCGCCACCTCCGTGACGTCGGCGCCCACCTCCTCGCAGACGTTGGCGATCTCGTTGATGAACGAGATCTTCGTCGCCAGGAAGGCGTTCGCGGCGAGCTTGATCATCTCGGCCGACGCGACGTCGGTCCGCACCAGCTCGCCGCCGAGCGGGCGGTAGATCGCCTCGATCTCATCGGCCGCCCACTCCGCGCCGGCGTCGGCTCCGATCACGACGCGGTCCGGGTGCAGGAAGTCGTCGACGGCGGTGCCCTCCTTAAGGAACTCCGGGCACGAGACGTACGCGAGGCCGGGTGCGTCCCGGCGAATCGCGCGCCCGGTCCCCGACGGCACCGTGCTCTTCATGACCAGCGCGTGGTCGCCGTCATCGGCGAGCTGGGAGACGACCGCCTGCACGCGCGAGAGGTCGGCATCGCCCGAGTAGGTGGGCGGGGTGTCCACGCAGCAGAACAGGAGCCGGGCGGACGCCAGCACGTCCTCCATCTCGGTCGTGAAGGTCAGCCGGTCGGCGTTCCGCTCCAGGAGCTCGTCGATCCCGGGCTCGTGGATCGGCGACTGACGCCGGCCCAGCGACCCGATCTTCTCCGCGTCGATGTCCATCGCGATCACCTCGTGCCCCACCTCCGCGAAGCACGCGGCGGTGACGAGGCCGACCCAGCCCACTCCGATCACGCCGATTGGTCGTTCGTTTGTTGGTGTCACTAGCCCGTGTACTTCTGCATCGACTCTGCGATGGCGAACATCTGACCCGGCGTCAGTACGTTCAGCAGCGTGTTCTCGATCCAGTACGAGCCGTGGTCGGTCTTCCACCCGATCAGCCGCAGCTGCGGGCCGTCCCACGAGAGCAGGTAGTCGGTGCCGTCGATCGTCCTGGTCTCGTCCGGGTGGGCGAGGATCGGCGGGTCGGGCCAGTCCGTGCCCGACATCCCGTAGTAGGCCTCGTAGCCGTCGGTCGAAACCTGGGCGACGAACTTGTAGCCGTGGTAGACGTCGTTGCCCGGGCCGTCGATCGGGAACGCGCGGGACTGGCCCGGCGTCAACTCCGGGCCGAGGATCGTCGAGCCCGGGATCAGCTTGGTCGGGTAGTAGATCGGGAAGTTCACCAGCGGCTTGCCGTCCTTGCCCTTCGCGCTCGCCAGCTGCGCCGCGACCTGCTGGCCCGAGCTGGAGGCGTCGATCAGCGTCGGGGCCGGGGGTGCGGGCTTGCTCGAGGACCCTCCGGACCCGGATCCTCCCTTCGAACCGCCACCCGATTTGCCCTTGGAGCTGGAGGTCGTCGACGCGCCCGGGATGGTCGTGGGCGTCCGCCCCTCGAACTTCGCGACGGCCGCCTTGATCGCCGAGTCGGACGCGGTCACGTAGATCGCGTTGGGTCCTCCGAGCTGCGCCGGGAAGTGGACCTGGACCACCGGGGCGCCGTTGGCGGCGACGACCAGCTGCGCCAGCGAGAGCAGGTCGCCGGTGTTGCGGATGTCGAGCGTCACGTACCTCTGGAGGATGCTCTTGAGCTTGTCGTAGTCGTTGAGGATCTGGCCCGCGGGTAGCTCCTGCCGCATCTCGCGCAGGAACTCCTGCTGGCGGGCCGAGCGCACGAGGTCGTTGTCGTCGTGGCGATAGCGGACGTACTGGAGCGCGTTGTACCCGCACATCCGCTGGTAGCCGGCCGGGATGTCGATCTCGGCGTACTGCTCTGAGGGCGCCAGGCCGACGTTCGAGTGGTAGTAGTGCTGATCGACGTCGACGTAGACGCAGCCGATCGAGTTGACCGCGTCCGCGAAGCCGGTGAAGTCCACGTTCACGACGTGGTTGATGTCCCGGATCCCGGTCACCTGCTTCACGGTCTTCACCGTCAGCTTCGCGCCGCCGTCGCTGTAGGCCGCGTTGAACTTGTCGATCCCATGCCCCGGGATGTTCACCCTCAGGTCGCGCGGGATCGACAGCACGGTGATCTGATCCGACGCGATCCGCACGAGGATCGTCGTGTCCGACCGGGCACCGAACTCCTTGCCGACCTCGCCCGGCCGCTTGTCGGATCCCAGGACGAGGATCGTCTGCGGGGAGCCCGGGTTGGCGACGGCCAGCTCGTTCTCCACCCCCTGGAAGCCGTGGAAGCCATGCAGGACGCCGTTGAGGAAGAAGAACAGGCTCAGCGCGGTCGCCGTGGCGATCGCGATGATGATCAGCAGCGACCCCACGGCGAACCGCGGCCAGATGCCCCGGCGCGGCGGCGGCCCCTCGTCCTCGGCCGCCGCGACCGCCGCCACGGGTGCGGCAGCGGGGGGCGGCGTCTTGGGCGGCGGCGACGTGATCGCGCCGGTCCCGTGCTTGGTCTTGTTCTCGGCGGCCCGGGCCCGTAGCCCCGCGAGGGCCGCCTCGCGGGCGGCCTCACGATCGCCGAGGTCCAGCGTGTCAGCCTCGACCGTGTCCTGGGCGAGCCGCTCCTCGGTGTCGGGGCCTTCCTCCTCCGCGTCGGCGTCGCCTGCCTCGTCCTCAGGCTCCTCGGCGTCCTCGTCAGCCTCCTCGTCGGAGAGCTGCGGGTGCTCGCCCGCATCCTCGGATGAGCTCTGCTGGCGGCCGGCCCAGGTCGCCGCGGGCGGCGCGTCGTCCGCCTCGGGCGGCTCCGCGGCCTCGCCTGGCTCGCGCGGGGTCTTCTCGTCGTCGCGGTCGGTCATCGGGCGATTGTGGGGAGGCTTCGGACGAATTCAACGATCGAGCGCCGGTACCTCTCGAGCGACGGCACCGAGACCCACTCCTCGGGCCCGTGGTGCCCGCCGCCGATCGGTCCGTACTCCACGGCGGGGACGCCCGCGCGCAGAAACGAGACCGCGTCGGAGGCCCCGTCGCGGCCGACGATGCCGCGCGACGTCCCGTCCCCCTCGGACCCCGCGGCATCCCGCAAGGCGAGTACGTAGGGCAACTCGGGGTCCACCTCGGCAGGCGGGCGGGAGAAGGTCGAGATCACGCGGGTCCCCTCGACTCCGCGAACCTGCGCGAGTATCTCGCCGGGATCCTGCGAGGGCAGGTAGCGCACGTCGACATCGATGACACAGGAATCGGGAACCTTGTTCAGAGCGTCGCCGCCCAGGATCCGGCCGAGGTTGATCGACGGCCGGTCGAAGAGCTCCGAGCTTTGGCCCGCAAACGGTAGCGACTCGAGCTCGCGGAACACCTCGTACGCACGGAGAATCGCGTTCTCCCCGAGCCAGGGCGTCGCGCCGTGCGCGGCACGCCCGCTGACCAGGAGGCGCATCGCGAGAACCCCCTTCGCGGCCACGCCCACGTGGAGATCGGTGGGCTCGCCCGTGATCGCGAAGTCGCCGATGAACCCGGCCTCGACGAGGCGGTCGCCGCCCCGGTCCGTCTCCTCCTCCGACTCCTCGTCCGGGACGATGCCCAGCCGCACCCGCACCTCGTCCTGGGATCGCAGATCGGCGAGGGCCAGGAGCAGGCAGGCTAGGGCGCCCTTCATGTCGTAGGCGCCGCGCCCGTAGAGGCGGTCGCCCTCGATTCGGGGCATGAACTGCTCCTGCCTCCCGGGTACGACGTCGAGGTGGCCGTGGAGGAGCAGCACCGGCTTGCCGTCCGGAGGCCCGACCTCGGCGACGGTGACGGGCAGGCCGCGGACGCCCATCTGGTCGGCCGCGATGTCGCGGGCGTCCAGCCAGCCCTTGACGAATCCCGCGCAGAGCTTGATGCCCTCCTCGGTGGAGGTGTCGTACGCGATGAGCTCCTCGGTCAGCGCGCGGGCTTCCACACGCTCAGAGGCTACGACGAGCCGCCCTCGGCGATGTCCAGAAAGGCCTGTACCCGCGCCTTCTCGCGCTCGGCGAGCTCCTCGGCAGCGGAGCCCTCCTCCGCGTCGCTCAGGCGCTGCTCCGCCTCATCGAGGCGCTCCTTCAACTCGCCCGCGTCGAGCTGATCGGGCGGCATCGCCTCGGCGATCAGCACCCGGGCACGGTTGGCGAACACCTCGAGCCAGCCCTCGCCCTGCGCGTAGCGCTGCACCTCGCCGTCGGGTGGATGCAGACGAAGCTCGGCCGGCACCAGCCGGGCGACCATCGGAGCGTGGCGAGCCAGGATGCCGACCTCCCCGACGGCGGTGCGCGTCGAGAGTTGCCGCAGCTCGCCGCTGAACACCTCGCCCTCGGGCGTGAGCACCTCGGCCTCGAGCGTGTGCCGGTCGTCCGCCACCGCTAGGAGTCCTCCCTGCGCGCGTCCTCTGTGACCTGGTCGATCGTTCCCTTCATGTAGAAGGCCTGCTCGGACAGGTCATCGTGCTCGCCGTCGAGGATCTCGCGGAACCCGCGGACCGTCTCGGACACGGGCACGTACTCGCCGCTTCGCCCGGTGAACGCCTCCGCGACGAAGAACGGCTGCGACAGGAAGCGCTCGATCTTGCGGGCGCGGTTCACGGTGAGCCGGTCCTCGTCGGAGAGCTCCTCGATGCCGAGGATGGCGATGATGTCCTGCAGCTCCCTGTACCGCTGCAGCACCTCCTGGACCTGCGTGGCCGTCCGGTAGTGGTCCTCGCCGAGGATCTCGGGCTTGAGGATGGTCGAGGTCGAGTCGAGTGGATCGACCGCGGGATAGATCCCCTTCTCGGAGATCTGCCGCGAGAGCGTCGTCGTGGCGTTGAGGTGCGCGAACACCGACGCCGGGGCCGGGTCGGTGAGGTCGTCCGCCGGCACGTAGATCGCCTGAATCGAGGTCACCGAGCCCTGCTGGGTCGAGGTGATCCGCTCCTGGAGCTCGCCCATCTCCGTCTCGAGCGTGGGCTGGTAGCCGACGGCCGACGGCATCCGGCCGAGCAGCGCCGACACCTCCGACCCCGCCTGTACGAACCGGAAGATGTTGTCGATGAAGAGCAGCACGTCCTGGCCGCCCTCCTCGCGGTAGTACTCGGCCATCGTCAGGCCGGAGAGCGCGACCCGGAGACGCGCGCCGGGCGGCTCGTTCATCTGGCCGAAGACGAGCATCGTGTTCTTGAGGACGCCGGACTCCTTCATCTCCAGCCACAGATCGTTGCCCTCGCGCGTGCGCTCGCCCACGCCGCAGAAGGCCGACAGCCCCTCGTGCTCCTCCGCGATGTTGCGGATGAGCTCCTGGATCAGAACCGTCTTGCCGACGCCGGCGCCGCCGAACAGTCCCACCTTGCCGCCCTTCGCGTAGGGGGCAAGCAGGTCCACGACCTTGATGCCGGTCTCGAGGATCTCCTGCGTGGGCGTGAGGTCCTCGACCTCGGGCGCGGCGCGGTGGATCGGCCAGCGGGTCTCGTCCTTCACCGGCTCGCCCTCGTCGATCGGCTCTCCGAGGAGGTTGAAGATGCGGCCGAGCGTCTGCTCGCCGACCGGGACGGTGATCGGTCCGCCGGTGTCCGTGACCTCGTCGCCGCGCCGCAGGCCGTCGGTTGCGTCCATGGCGACCGCCTTGATCCGGTCGTCGCCGAGATGCTGCTCGACCTCGAGCACCAGGTCGATCGCGTCGCGACCGTCTCCCTCGGGCACCTCGATCTTGAGCGCGTGGTAGATCTCGGGCAGGTCCTCGTTGGGGAAGGCGACGTCCACGACGACGCCCGTCACCTGCTCGACCGTCCCGACGCGTTGACCGTTTCCGTTGCTGTCAGCCATTTATCTCCTTATCCGAGGGCTTCGGCGCCCGCTACGACTTCCAAGATTTCCTGAGTGATCTCCGCCTGGCGCACCCGGTTCATCTCCAGGGTGAGGTTGGAGATCATGTCCTGCGCGTTCTCCGCGGCGTTCCGCATCGCGGTCATCCGCGCGCCGTGCTCCGAGGCAGCCGACTCGAGCAGCGCCCGGTAGACGGAGAGGGACGCGTATTCCTCGAACAGCTTCGGCAGGAGCTCCTCCGGCTCGGGCTCGTAGAACCAGGATCCCTTCCTGTGGGCCTCGGCAAGGTCCTCGTCGGCGGGCTGCTCGGGATCAGGCAGTCCCTCGCCGTACACCTCGGCCTCCTCGAGCGGCAGCAGCGTCTGGCGCCGCACGTACTGCGTCAACGGCGACACGTAACGGTTGTAGACCAGGTCGACCCGGTCGAGCTCGCCGTCGATGTAGCCCTGGATCAGGTCGTGGGAGATCTCGCGGGCGTCGCTGAACGCCGGCCGGTCGGTGAACCCCAGGTAGGAGTGGGCGACGTCCTCGCCACGGAATTGCATCGTCGAGTTGCCGCGCCGGCCCACCACCGAGAAGGTGACCCTGGATCCATCGTCGCTGAGCTCGCGCTTCAGGCGCAGGCCCTCGCGGATGATCTGCGTGTTGAAGGCGCCGGCGAGGCCGCGGTCGCCGGTCACGAGCAGCAGCCCGACGGTCTCGGCGGTCTCGCGCTCCTCGAGCAGCGGGATCCGCGGCACGGTGCCCACCGCGGCCTCGGAGACCTGACGCGCCATCTTGCGGATCGCCTGCGCGTAGGGGCGCATCGCGGCGATCCGCTGCTCGGCGCGCCGCAGGCGCGCCGCGGCCACCATCTCCATCGCCCGGGTGATCTTGTGGATGTTCTTGACCGAGGAGATGCGGTTCTTGACTTCCTTTTGGGTGGCTATGCCGGGACCTCCTCGCGCTCAGGCTCCTCCTCGCGGTGCTCGCGCACCCGGTCCGACTCGCCCTCCTCGAGGGGGTTGCCCTGCTCGTCGAAGTTCGGGCCGAAGTCGTCGATGGCCTCCGCGATCGCGTCGCCGAGCGCCTTCTCGTCTTCGTCGGAGAGCTCCCCGGATTCGCTGATCCGTGCCATCAGGTCGCCGTTGTCGGAGTGGAGCCCCGACAGCAGACGGTCGAGGAACTCCTGCACCCGGTCAGTCCGGATGCGGTCCAGATAGCCGCCGGTGCCGGCGTAGATCGAGGCGACCTGGTCCGAAACCGACAGGGGCTTGCGCTCCTTCTGGTTCAGCATCTCGACGAGCCGCTCGCCGCGGGCCAGCGCCCGCTGCGTCTCGGGGTCGAGCTCGGAGCCGAACTGCGCGAACGCCTCGAGGTCGCGGTACTGGGAGAGGTCGAGGCGCAGCTTCCCGGCCACCTTCTTCATGGCCTTGGTCTGCGCGTTCCCGCCCACTCGAGAGACCGAGATGCCGACGTTGATCGCCGGGCGGGTTCCCTTGTAGAAGAGGTCCGCCTCGAGGAAGATCTGGCCGTCGGTGATCGAGATGACGTTCGTCGGGATGTATGCCGAGACGTCGTTCGCCTGCGTCTCGATGATCGGCAGCGCGGTGAGCGACCCGCCGCCGAGCTCCTCATTGAGCCGCACCGCGCGCTCGAGCAACCGCGAGTGCAGGTAGAAGACGTCGCCGGGATAGGCCTCGCGGCCCGGCGGGCGGCGCAGGAGCAGCGACATCTGCCGGTACGCGTAGGCGTGCTTGGTGAGGTCGTCGTAGACGCAGAGCGAGTCCTTGCCGTTGTAGAGGAAATGCTCGCCCATCGCGCAGCCCGCGTACGGCGCCATGTACTTGATCGGGGCGGCCTCGTCGGCCGCGGCGGCGACGATGATCGTGTTCTCCATCGCGCCGTTCTCCTCCAGCATCTCCATCACCTGGACGACGGTGGACATGCGCTGGCCGATGGCGACGTAGATGCAAACGAGGTCCTTGTCCTTGTTGTTGATGATCGTGTCGATGGCGACCGAGGTCTTCCCCGTCTGGCGGTCGCCGATGATCAGCTCGCGCTGGCCTCGGCCGACCGGGATCATGCCGTCGATCGCCTTGAGCCCGGTCTGGACCGGCGTGTTCACCGGCTGGCGCTGGACCACGCCCGGCGCCTTGAACTCGGCCGGCCGGGTCTCGCTGGTCGAGATGTCCCCCTTGTCGTCGAGGGGGCGGCCGAGCGGATCGACCATCCGGCCGAGGAGGGCCTCGCCGACTGGGATCTCGAGGAGATTGCCGGTTCGCTTCACGGTGTCGCCCTCGACGACCTTGTCCCACTCCCCGAACAGGACGACGCCGACGTTGTCCTCCTCGAGGTTCAGCGCGAGCCCGGTCACGTCGTGAGGCAGCTCGAGCATCTCCAGCGACATGCAGTTGTCGAGACCGTGCACGCGCGCGATGCCGTCGGCGACCGACAGCACGGTTCCCACCTCCGCGAGGTCGGCGCCCTCGGTCTCGAGTCCCTCGATTCGCTCCTTGAGGATGCTCGCAATCTCGTCCGGCTTGATCTCCACGTTTGTCTAACTCCTTGAATCGCTTGCGGTCAAGCCGCCTTCGCGACTTCTTTTCTCAGTCTTTCCAGCTTGTTGCGAACGCTCGCGTCCAGGACCATGTTGCCAACCTGGAGCACGATCCCACCGAGGACGTTCTCGTCCACGTCGGTCTCCAGCTCGATCGTCTGGCCGGTCTGCTCCCCGATCTCCCTGCCGACCTGCTGGACGAGGTCGGATGGCAGGTCGACGGCGCTGGTGAGCCTCACCTTCAGCCGTCGCTCCTCCTTCGCCCACATCTCGTCGAATCGGCGGCGGATGCGGAAGATCGCCGGCATGCGGTGCTTCTCCGCGAGCAGCTCCAGGAAGTTGACGAGCTCCGGGTCAGCCCCCGAGACGACCCTCCTCGTGCCCTCGCGCTTCTCCGCCGACGAGAAGTATGGGCTGAACAAAAACACCTGCAAATCATGGTTGGCCGCGATCGCGTCGGCGACCTCGCCGAGCTGCTCGTGGATCTCGTCCAGCTTCCCCTTGTCCTGGGCGACCTCGAACAGCGCCTCGGCGTAGACCCTTGCGATTTCCTCCATCAGCCGCCGCCGTTCTCCTTCGTCTCAGCCGGGGCGAGTGCGCTGAAGTCCACTTCCTTCAGGGCGTCGTCGATCAGGCGCTTGTGGTCGTCGGAGTCGAGCGTCTTGCGAGTCACCTTCTCCGTCGCGAGCACGGTGAGGTCCGCGACCTCCTTGCGAATCCGGTCCAGGGAGCGCTTGGTCTCCAGCTCGATGTCGCGACGCGCCGCGGCGACGAGCTCCTCGCGCTTGGAGCGGCCGGACGCCGTCGCCTCGGCCTCGGCCGCCTCGGCGGCCTTGCGGGCTCGCGCGACGATGTCGTCCGCCTGCTCCCGCGCCTCCTTGAGACGCTCGCGGTACTCGGCGAGCAGCCGGTCGGCGTCGGCGCGCTGCTTCTCGGCCGCGTCGATGCTGTCCCGGATGGCGTTGGCGCGCTTCTCGAGCGCCTCGCCGATGCGCGGCAGCGCGACCCGAGACAGGACGAACAGGGTCAGACCGAACGCGAGCAGGGTCCAGATCATCAGCCCGAGTGCGGGCGAAACCAGGAAGTTGCCGCTTGAGGACGCGAGTGGGATCGATGCCGCCATCTGAGGAATCTCCTCCAGCGTCCTAGAGGAAGAACGCGATCAGGCCGAAGATGAACGTGTAGAAGGCGACGGCCTCCGTCAGCGCGAAGCCGAGCCAGCGGATCGCCTGCAGCTCGTCCTTCATCTCGGGCTGGCGGGCGACGGATTCGATCTCCTTGCCGAAGATGAAGCCGATGCCGATGCCGGCGCCGATGGAGCCGAGCCCGGCCCCGACGCCGAGGGCGATCGCCTTGCCGGCATCGGTGATCCCGCTGTCGGTGACGCCGCTCGACGCGGCTAGTGGGTCAACCATGAGTGAACTCCTTTTGTTTCTTGACGCATCTCAGTGACTCGCGGAGGTCGCGCCTCCGAGGTAGATAGCGGTGAGGATGGAGAAGATGAATGCCTGGAGGGTGGCGATCAGGACCACCTCGAAGATGTAGAACGCGAACGCCATGGGGAAGGTCAGGGCGCCCAGGGCAGCGAGCCCGAGCAGCACGGCCAGCCCTCCGGCCATGAACAGGATCAGCAGGTGGCCGGCGAGGACGTTGGCGAAGAGTCGAACGGAGAGCGAGATCAGCCGCACGAAGTGCGAGATCACCTCGATCATGAAGATCGCCGCCTTGCCCATCGGGTTCATGTCCTCGAGGCCGGGGGGCAGCCAGGTCCGGAAGTAGCCGACGAAGCCGTGGGTCCTGACCCCCTCGATGTTGTACGAGAACCAGACCATGAGCGTGAGCATCAGCGGCACGGAGATGTTCGCCGTGGCCGCGTACAGGGAGAAGGTCGGCACCGCCAGCCCGAAGATGCTCACCGTCTCCTCCGTGTTGGTGGGCAGCGGGATGTAGCCCATCATGTTGGCGAACCAGATGAAGAAGAAGAGCGTGGCGCAGAACGGGAACCACTTGGTGGCGTACCTGCCCTCGAGGTTCTGGCCCGTGATGTTGTCGTGGGTCAGGTCGTACGCGGTCTCCACGGCCATCTGAACCCGGTTCGGCTTCTGCTGCATCCGCCGCGCGATCCAGGTCATGGTCACGATCGTCAGCATGGTCCCGAGGAAGAGGTAGAGGACCGCCCTGTTGATGGACATGTCGATGCCGAAGATCTTGATGTCGACCCACGCCGGCAGCTTGAACTCGTTCTGCGGCTGGAACTCGTCGTTCTTGCCCGCGCTGCCGAAGGCGACCGCGAGCACGATCAGCACGAGGATGTAGACGCCCAGCGCGATCAGGACCTTGTTGCGGGTCCTCACCGGCCCTCCTCGGGATAAAGCAGTCGGTCAAGGACCTTGGCGGCCATGTAAACCGTGAACAGGGCGAGGCTGAGAAGCGCGGCCGCCAGCCCCGCCTCACGCTCGGCGAGGCCCACGAGGAGAACGGCGAGCGTGATCAACCACACGCGCCCAAGCGTTGCCGCGGCCATCGTGCCGAGTGCGGTCCGGCGATCTCCACCGGCCATCGAGCGGGTGGCGCGTCGCTTGGCCGCGTACTCGATTCCGCGCGCCGCGAGCCAGGCAACCGCGGCAACCGCGTAGCCCAGCAGGGGCCAGCCGGCGACGATGAAGGCCGGCAGCGCCAGCGCCAGCAACCCCAGATCGGCATACCGAAGCGCCGTCCCCACGCGACCTCGGCTGGGGAGGGTGCTAGAGCCGTCTAAAGCGAGCGTAGACAAGGGCAAACCCCACGACGAGCCCCACGAAGAGGCCGGCGAGGCCGAGTGGGACCGCAAGGCCCACAAGCGAGCCGAGCCCGTACCCGGCCGCTGCGCAAGCCAGCATCGCGGCGATGAGCATGGCTCCGGCCGCGGCCGCATCCGCCCCCCCAGGCGGGGTCTCGGTCATTTGGGGTCTCGAAATCGGGACGAAACAATCGGAACTGCTCCAAAGGAAGAGATAGCCGCGCAGGACCGGCGGACGCCGGTGCCAGGCGGCGGGGCGAATATATCCAAAACGGACCGCGCCCGATCCTGGGTCCTAGTGCCCTTCGGCACAGGCGTCATCGATCGCGATCGACCGCCATGAACTCGCCGGTCTCGGGATCGACGGCCGGAAAGCTGCCCGTCTCCAGCTCGCGGGCGACGCCCGAGTCCACCTCCTCCGGTGCCGACACCGGCACCCCGAGCCCGACGAGCTCGCGGAATCGGGACATTCGCAGCTTCAGGATCTCGAGCGCGACGAGCAGGTAGATGCTCGCAGCCACGGCCGCGATGCCGAACACGGCCATGACGATCGTCCACAGAGGGTCGAAGTGGCCGTGGTTGTCGCTGTAGGGCACGAAGCGGAGGGCAAGCGCGAAGCCCGCAAGCACCAGTGCCCAGCCGTAGAGGTAGGCGAGGGTGCGACGCTGCGAGAAGCCGATGTTCGCCATCCGGTGATGGAAGTGGGAGCGATCGGCCGCGTAGATCGGCTGCCGGTGCTTGATCCGCTTCGCGATCACGAACCCCGAGTCCAGGATGGGCACCGCGAGGACGCACAGCGGGAAGAACAGGGCGACGACCGCGTTCGTCTTCAGCGATCCCAGGACGGTCACGGCGGCGAGCAGGTAGCCGAGCAGGTTCGAGCCAGTGTCGCCCATGAAGCTCGAGGCGGGCGGGAAGCCGTGTCGCAGAAAGCCGAGCGCGGCGCCGGCGGTGAGCGCCGCGAGGACCCCCGCGCCCGGCCGATCCAGCGAGAGCGCGATGATCGACAGGGTCACGGCCGAGATCAGGCACACGCCGGCGGCCAGCCCGTCCACGCCGTCGATGAAGTTGATGACGTTCATGACCGCGACGAAGCCGACCACGGTGAGGATCTGGCCAACGGTCACCTTGCCGAGGACCGGAACGTTGTGGAACAGGACATGCGTCAGGTCCACCCCGCCCACGAACGGCAGCGTGAAGTCGGCCACCGTGACCCCGTTGAACACCGGGATCATCGCCGCCGCGATCTGGCCGATCAGCTTGACGCCCGCGGGCAGGTCGAAAACGTCGTCCAGCACCCCCACCAGCGCGATCAGGACCGCCCCGGCGAGGATGGCCCTGGTCACCGGGGCCCAGGGCAGGAACAGGAGACCGGCTGCGATCACGCCGACCAGCATCGCGAGGCCGCCGAGCTTGGGCGTCGGCTTGACGTGCAGGCTCCGCTCGTTGGGGATGTCGATCGCCTTGATTCGGTGAGCCAGCTTCTCCGTCGCAGGGACCAGCAGCCACGCGAGAATCGCCGCGAGCGCGAACGCGTAGAGCGCATAGATCTCCGCCGGTCTTCCGTGGACGAACAATGGGCCTCTCCGGCGGCGAGCCTAGCGCTCGGTCCCCACCGCTCCGAGGATCGCGTCGACCAGCAGGTTCGGATCCTGGGGCGCCCGCGGGCCGGCCCCCGCCCCGCGCTTCGCGAGGCGCAGCGCGCCTGGGTCGGAGAGCGGGATGAGCCTGCCCTCGTCGATCAGCCGCTCGTCGACGGCGCCCATGCGGCCGCTGAAGATCGTGTACGCGGGCGTGGAGAGCGCGACTGCCTCGCGATTCATGGTGCCGCCTGCGCTCACCACCAGGTCCGCCAGCGCGATCAGGCTCTGGGCGTCTATCGCCCGATCCGGGATGACGAGATTGGTCGTACCCCGACTTCGGATCCTCTCCGCCTGGGCGTCGGTCCGCGGGATCACCACGCAGGTGACGTCGTCGGCGCCGGCGAGGCGATCGAGCACGCTTTCGGCCAGCGGGTTGGCGGCGTGGTAGGCGGAGGTCTCGGGAGGCGGCCGCAAGACCACCAGCACGCGCCTGCCGTCGATCCCGAGCTCGGAGAGGACAGCGGGATCCGGCTCGAAGTCGGCCAGGTAGTAGTCCTCCTTCAAGCCCGGGTAGCGGAACAGCTTGCCCGGGTTCGCCCCCGCGCGCCGCATCGCCTCGGCCGGGATGGCGTCGGGCACCAGCACCCGCCGTGCCACCCTGAACGCGAGCTGCCGCTGGAGGCCCGCGTGCTCGTAGTCCTGCATCTGCACCGACGGGATGCGCAGCAGCGCCGAGACAACGCCAAGGTCGACCGACCCGTGACCGAGAGCCAGATCGAACCGCTGCGACCGCGCCCAGCGCGCCAGCGAGAGGCTGCGGGACGCAACTGCGCCCGCCTTGCGCGCCACCGACGCGCCGGCGTGGCGCCCCACCGCCTGATACGGGATGCCGAGCCGGTCGAGCACGCCCAGGGTCTGCCCGTACTCCCGAGCCGTCACCCGCACGTGATGCCCTCGGGCCTGCAGCCGCTCGATGATCGGCCTCAGGACCAGGGGGTGCGCGGCCGCTGTGCAATCGACCCAGACTCTCAACAACTGCCGGTCGCCTCCTCCGCTACGCGTCCGGGGGCGACCGGGTTTGTGGGATCCGGTCGGCTGTACGTATGCCAGTAGAGAATTGGTCCATCACCGAGGGCGCCGGCGGCGTTCAGGTCGAGGAGGGCGGCGACCGTCTTCGCCGTGTAGACCGGGTCGAGCGTCACGTCCTCGCGCTCGGCGAAGAGCTCGATCGCCTGTTCCGCCTCCCGGGTCGAGTGGCCGTAGCCGCGCCCGATCCAGCGCCGCTCGAGCTTGAGCCTGCCAGCCGTGGTCGCCGCGGGAGCCCCGGCGCCGTGGTCGGCGAGGAGCCGAAGCGTCCGGCGGGCCAGCCGCGCGACGCTGCGGGCCTCGAGCCGGATCGCATCGCTCACCACGACGCAGAGGAGGCGCGATCGCAGCCCTGTGAGCCAGATGCCGGCGAGGAGGCCGGCCGCCGTCCCGCCACTCCCCAGGGCGACGACGATGTGAGATGGCTCGGGCAAGTCGCCCGCGACGACCTGGTCGCGGAGCTCCAGGGCCGCGCGGGCGTAGCCGACGCAACCGAGGGGCGTCGACCCCCCCGGGGGCACGAGGTACGGCGTTCGCAGCCCGGGGCCGGCCTTCGCTGCCGTCAGCCACGCCGCGAGCAAAAACGACCTGTAGAAGCCCGGGGCGATGTGGATCTCGGCACCCGACGCGCGGAGTCGCGCGAGCTGGGCACGCACGTGGTCGGTCTCCGGCTGCGGGGCCAGGACGAGCACGGTCCGCATGCCGAGCCGACCCGCGAACACCGCGGTCGCCAGGCCGTGGTTCGTTCCCGTCGCACCACCCGTCAGGATCGTGCTCTTACGGCGCCGGCGCGCGTCGGCGAGGAGCCATTCGAGCTTGCGCACCTTGTTGCCTCCGACGCGGCTGTACGCGCCGTCGTCCTTGATCCAGATCGGAGCCTCGCCGCGGCTCGCCCCGAGTCCGGTGAGCTCGCGAACCGGGGTCGGCCCGTCCCCGAGGGGCACTCGGTCGAGGCCGGTCTGCAGAGGCATGCCGCCCGCTATGCGCACGTCGGGCTGTCGGCGGTGGAAAGCGGCTTCGCGCCCTGCGGCGTCAGGTCGAAGCCCACAGGGTTCGCGGCCGACGGAACCGGGACCCGCTTGCCGTTCAGCTGGATCTGAATCTCCCCGTTGCCGAGCGTGAGCTGCATGTCCTTGGCCTTGAACGGCCCGCGGGTGTCGCCCGTGGTCAGGGTCTCGCCGTTGACGAGCGGCTTCCCTGTCTGGTCGACGAGGCAGACCCACACCGTGCCGGTCGGCTTCAGGGAGACCGTCGCATCCGGCGGGGTGGTCGTGGTGGTCGTCGAGGTCGCGGCCGAGCTCTGCTTGTTCCCGCCGTGGTGGTGGTGATGCTTCTTCGGGCTCTTGCTCGAGCCCCCGGTGATCCCGAGGACGATGAACAGGGCGGCGAGGGCCGCTGCCACGATGATTGCGCCCCAGCCGATCCGGCGCATGGTGGGGTTGCCGCCGCCCGCCGGGCGCGGGGCCTCGAACGGCATGTCCGTCTGGCGCTCCGCCTGTACGGGGACCTCCCGGCGCTCGTAGTCGTCCACGAGGGCCGCGCCGTCGAGGCCGAGGAAGTCGGCATAGGTATGGAGGAAGCCGCGGACGTAGGCGTCGCCGGGCAGCACGTCCCACTCCTCGTTCTCGAGCGCGTCGAGGTAGCGGATCCGGATCCGGATCGTGCGCTCGGCGTCGTCGAGCTGGATGCCGGCCGCCGTGCGCGCCTCGCGCAGGGTCTCCCCGATCCCGGGCATGGTCACATTGTCGCGTTAAGCGAACTAGACCGGCGTAGCGGAGAGCTGCGGGTAGAGCGGGTACTGCTCCATCAGCGCGCCGGTGCGCTCCGAAAGCGAGTCCTTTGAGGCGTCGAAGCGATCCGAGAGGGCAACGGAGATCACCCGGGCAATCTCGCGCAGATCGTCCTCGGTGAGGCCGCGCGTGGTGAGGGCCGGAGTGCCGATCCGCAGCCCCGACGGGTTCATCGGCGGGCGCTCGTCGAACGGGATCGCGTTGCGGTTGACGGTGATGCCGACCTCCTCGAGACGGTTCTCGGCCGTCTTGCCGTCGAGCCCGGTCGGGCCAAGATCGACCAGCACGAGGTGGACGTCGGTCCCACCGGTGAGCACGTCGATGCCGCCGGCGATCAGCTCGTCCGCGAACGCCCTGGCGTTGGCCACCGTTTGCCGCTGACGGGCCTTGAAGGGCTCGGACTGTGCGATCCCGAGGGCCACGGCCTTGCCCGCGATGATGTGCATCAGCGGACCGCCCTGGGTGCCGGGGAACACGGACCGGTCGATGTCCTTGGCGAGCTCCTCCTTGCAGAGGATCATGCCGCTGCGCGGTCCGCAGAGGGTCTTGTGGATCGTCGTCGTCGTCACGTCCGCGTGAGGGACGGGGCTCGGGTGCTCGCCAGCCGCCACCAGTCCCGCGAAGTGGGCCATGTCGACCATGAGCTTGGCGCCGACGCCATCGGCGATCTCGCGGAACGCGGCGAAGTCGAGGTGGCGCGGGTAGGCCGACCATCCCGCCACGATGACCTTGGGCTGGTGCTCGTGCGCGAGCCGCTCGACCTCCTCCATGTCGCAGCGGTAGTCCTCGCGCCCCACGTGGTAAGCGACGACGTTGTAAAGCTTGCCCGACACGTTCAGCTTCATGCCGTGGGTGAGGTGCCCGCCGTGGTCCAGGGCCATCCCCATGATCGTGTCGCCAGGCTCCAGCATCGCCATGTACGCGGCGTTGTTGGCCTGGGCGCCGGCGTGGGGCTGGACGTTCGCGTGCTCGGCCCCGAACAGCTCCAGGGCGCGGTCGATCGCGAGCTGCTCGGCGACGTCGACCTCCTCGCAGCCGCCGTAGTAGCGCCGTCCGGGATAGCCCTCCGCGTACTTGTTGGTGAGCACCGACCCCGCGGCGTCCAGAACCGCCTGCGGGACGAAGTTCTCCGACGCGATCATCTCCAGCGTGTTCTGCTGGCGATGGAGCTCGCGCCTCAGCACCTCCGCGATCGCGGGATCGACCTCGGCGAGGGGCGCGGTCTGGAAGTCGTCGGGGAGATCGAGCATCGGCGCCGACGATAGCAATGGCCCTGGCGGGCAATACTCCAGGCTGTGACCGGAGTGAACCTGCAGCTGGCGCGCGAGGGGTTCGAGGCGCTGCGAGACGGCGACGTCGAGGCGCTCTTGCGGTTCGTACACCCCGAGTTCGAGCTCACCACCCCGGCGAACATGGCCGCGGAGCCAGACACGTACCGTGGCGAGGAGGGGGTCCGGCGCTACTTCTCCTCGTTCTACGAGGCGATGGAGCGGGTCTGGTTCGAGGCAGACGACTTCATCGAGGTCGGCGATCGCGTGGTCATTCCGACCACCCTGCATACGCGCGGGAGGACCTCGGGCATCGAGACCGAGCAGCGCGTGGTGCAGGTTTGGGAGCTCAGGGACGAGCTGGCCTTTCGCATCGAGGTCTACCCGACGCTCGAGCAGGCGATGGACGCGGCGCGAGCAGCCGTCGGGGAGGGCTAAGGACGTCCAAACGGCGGCACCGAGGGGCAGCGCCCGGGCGTCCGGGCAAGGTATTGGCAGTTCAGGGACGCGATGGCGTACCTGAGTTGACAAAAGCTTCTCGGAGGCGGATGGCGAGCTCGGCGCGGCCCAGGGCGCCCTCGCGCAGCACGCTCCACTTGCCCCCTTCCTCCAGCGCCGTGAGGTCCACCACCGTCGACGGCGCACCCCCGAGCTCGCCGCCGTCGATCGCGAGGTCGACGTGCCCGAGGAGCTCCGGGTGGACGTACTCAAAGCGGCTCGGCGCCGGCTCCTCGCTGTGGTTGGCACTGGTCTGAAAGAGCGCGCATCGCAGGCCCGCAAGCGGGCCCTCGATGAGTCGGAGCCCGAGGCGCTCGGGGTCCTCGCGACAGGCGAGCGGGTAGCGGTGGTCGGGGTTCGCGACGACGGCGGTGACGGGGCCCGGCAGGAGGGCGCCGAGCGCCTCGCGGGTGCGGGAGCCGAGTGTCGAAAGGATCTCCCTCATCGCCAGCGGCGCGAGGAACATCACCGCCGCCGGCTTTCCAACGTCCCTGCACTTCAGGGCGTGGATCCGCTCCACGGCGTCGGCTCGTGAGGGGTCGCAGGCAAGGCCGTAGAGGGTGTCCGCCGGGAAGATCGCCACGCCGCCGGCGACGATGCACCGCTCGAGCGCCGCCCGCGCCGCTTCGGGACCGTCGCGCGCGATCGAGACGACCATCAGGCCGCGGTGCGACCGAGCACCACCCGCGGGATCCCCGCCAGGTCCTGGCGCCCCTCCACCTGCCCGAACCCGAGGTCGAGGAGAAGCTCGGCCGCGGCGCCGGCCTGGCCGGCGCCGACCTCGAGCGCGATTGCCCCCTCCTCGGTGAGAGCGGCCGACGATGCCGCGGCCACGGTGGCGACCGCCTCCAGGCCGTCCTCGCCCGCGACCACGGCCTGCCTCGGCTCGTACTCGGTGATCTCCGGCTCAAGCGAGGACATCTCGTCCTCGCGGACGTACGGAAGATTGGCGACGACGAGATCGAACCGCCTGCCGGGCGGCACCGTCCCGCGCTCGAAGGACACCCGACCGCCGAGCCCGAGCCGCGCTGCGTTCTCCCGGGCAAGCGCCAGGGCGGGCTCGGACGTGTCGGTGGCGGTCACCTCGGCACCGGGGATCTCGTGGGCGACGGCAAGCGCGACCGCTCCCGAGCCGGTACCCACGTCGAGCACCGAGCTCGGCTCCAGCTCGAGCGCGATCTCTACCAGCAGCTCCGTCTCCGGCCTCGGGATCAGCGCCCGCGAATCCACGGTGAGCTCCAGGTGGCGAAAGCCCCTGCGCCCAAGGATGTAGGCGACCGGCTCGCGCCGGACCCGCCGCCTCACCATCGCCCCGAAACGGCGTGCGGCGCCCGGATCGACGGCGGCGTCCGGATCGGCGGTCAGCTCGGCGCGCTCACGGCCGGTGGCCTCCGCCAGGAGCACCTCCGCGTCCAGGCGCGGTGAGCCCACGCCCGCGGCAGCGAATGCGTCGCTCGCCGCCTCGATCGCCTCGCGCACCTGGCCCGCTGCGGTGGGGGTCATGAGGTCGCCTCGGTCGTCTGAGCCTCCAGGCGCCGCCGCTTCTCCTCGCCCGCGAGCGCGTCGGTGAACTCGCGCAGGTTGCCGGTCAGCACCTCGTCCAGGTTGTTCGCCGTCAGCTTGATGCGGTGGTCGGTGACCCGGTCCTGCGGAAAGTTGTAGGTGCGGATCTTCTCGGAGCGCTCTCCGGACCCCACCTGCGAGCGGCGCTCGGAGGCGATCTCGGCCTGCTGCTCGGCCAGCTTCTGCTCATAGAGGCGGGCGCGGAGGACGCGCATCGCCTTCTCGCGGTTCTGGAGCTGGGACTTCTCGTCCTGCATCGAGACGACGATTCCCGTCGGGACGTGGGTTATGCGCACCGCCGAGTCGGTGGTGTTCACGGACTGCCCGCCCGGCCCCGACGAGCGGTAGACGTCGACTTGGAGCTCCGACGGATCGATCTCGACCTCGACGTCCTCCGCCTCGGGCAGCACCGCGACCGTCGCGGTCGACGTGTGAATCCGCCCCTGCGACTCGGTCTTCGGCACCCGCTGGACCCGGTGGGTCCCGCCCTCGTACTTGAAGATCGAGTAGGCCCCCTCGCCCTTGATGGCGAACGTGACCTCCTTGAAGCCGCCGACCTCCGCCGGCGACGCCGAGAGCACCTCGGTGGAGAATCCGCGCAGCTCCGCGTAGCGCGTGAGCATCTTGAACAGGTCCCCGGCGAAGAGCGCGGCCTCGTCGCCCCCCGTGCCGGCGCGGATCTCGATGAGGACGTTCTTGTCGTCGTTGGGGTCGCGCTCGACCATCGCCAGGCGGATCTCCTCCGCCAGCCGCTCGAGCCTGTCCGGGGCCTCCGAGACCACCCTTCGCAGCTCGGGGTCGTCGCCGTCCTCCTCCAGGAGCTCGCGCGCCCCCTCGAGGTCGTCGCGAAGGCGCGTGTATTCCTCGGCCAGCTCGTGCGCAGGCTGGAGCTCGCGGTACTCGCGGCCGACCTCCGCGTAGCGCTCGCGGTCTCCGATCACTTCGGGATCGGACATCTGCCGCTCGAGCTCCGCGAAGCGGCCATGGATCTGTTCGACGAGGGCTTCGATCACAGTTTCAGTGTGACGCGCGCCGCACTGATTGTCGTGAGGCGGCGACCAGCCGCCGCTAGGCGACGATCTCGATGTCGGTCTCGCGCGCGGCCTGCTCGGGGTTCTCGACCGCCAGCACGGCCTCCAGGGAGGCGATCGCGACCGCGAGCTGGTCGCGGTCGGGTTCGCGCGTGGTGAGGTTCTGGAGCATCAGACCGGGATACATGATCGCCCGTACCCATCGCTTGCGGCGGTTGCGGCCCGCCCACTTGATCACCTCGTAGGAGATCCCCGCGATCAGCGGGATCCCGAGGATCCGCGACGCGAGCAACCAGTACCAGGCCGGCAGGCCGAGCGGAGCGAAGACGAAGATCGCGACGATCATGACCACGAGCAGGAAGCTGGTGCCACAGCGCGGGTGAAGGCGGGAGTACCGCTCGGCGCGCGGGGGGGTGAGCCGGTCGCCGGCCTCGAAGCACGAGATCGTCTTGTGCTCAGCTCCGTGGTACTCGAAGACTCGGCGCAGGTCGTTGAGGCGGCTGATCAGGGCGAGGTAGCCGATGAAGATCGCGGTGCGGAGGATGCCCTCGACGAGCCAGAACAGGACCGAGGAACCCAGCTGGTCCTTGATCAGGCTGGTGGCGCCCACGGGGACGACGAAGAAGAGCCCGACCGCGAGGATCAGCGAGAGCGCGATGGTCGCGCCCCAGGTGAAGCCGCCGATCTCCGGGGGCTCCTCCTCGCCCTCCTCCGGCTCGATCTGCGCGTTGGCCGAGATCGCGAGCGCCCGGAAGCCGATCTTCAGCGACTCGGCGAGCGCGACGACGCCCCGGATCACCGGCCAGCGGAGCACCCGGTTTCGCTTGGCCCAGGAGACCAGGGGCTCCGAGCTCACCTGGATCTCGCCATCGGGCTTGCGGACGGCGACGGCCCACGTGGATACGCCACGCATCATCACGCCCTCCAGCACCGCCTGGCCGCCCACGGGGGCGTCCCGGTTCGCGACCGGCAGGCCGTCGGGCATGCGCGCCTCGGCGAGCTGCGGACGGCCGTTCAGCTCCGGCGCGCCATCGGTGGGCACTTCGAGGTCCTGCACGCCCTCCCCTGCCACGGGCGCGCCTTACCTAACGCTGGCTGCGGGCGGCGCGGCGCTTGAACCGCTCGACCCGGCCGCCTGTGTCCACCAGCTTCTGCTTGCCGGTGTAGAACGGATGGCACGCGGAGCAGATCTCCACGTGAAGCTCCGGCTTCGTGGAGCGCGTGTAGAACTCGTTGCCGCACGAGCACCGCACGTGCGCGAGCGTGTACTCCGGGTGGATGTCAGCCTTCATCCCGATCGATTCTAGCGGCGGAGGTCAGGCCGCTCGAAGGCCTTCGAGCGTGCCCCGGAGCACCTCGCCCATCTCGGCCCTCGCCGCATCGGCGTCGTCCGCCCCCGCGACGTAGAGGCCCGCTTCGGTCAGCATTCCCAGGATCGCGTGGGCGAGCGGGTCGATCGGCTGCGGCCTCGTGATGCCGGCATCGATCAGGTTCTGGAGGCCGAGCTTGATCAGGCCGAGGCTGTAGCGCGACTCGATCTCCCGCCATGTGGTCCAGCCGAGGACGGACGGCGCATCGAGGAGCGCGATCTGCCGGACCTCGGGCTCGCGGCATACCTCGAGGAACAGCTCGAGGCCGGCGACCATCGCATCCCATGGGTCCGCCTCGGATAGCGCCTCGTGCGCGAAGCGCTCGGCGAGCTCTCCCTCGATCTGCTCGAACACGGCCCGGAACAGACCGGTTTTCCCGTCGAAGTGGTGGTAGAGGGCGCCGCGGGTAACGCCCGCCGCGCTCACGATCTCCTCGGTGCCAACACCGGAATAGCCGCGCTCGGCGAACAGCCGCCGGGCCGTCGAGATCAATTCCGCCTGGGTCGCCTCGGAGCGCTCGGCCTGCGTTCTTCGGGTGCTCCTCACTTTCATACAATCTGTATGCTACTTGCGTACCGGCTGTACGTAACGCTAAACCCAGAGGAGGACGCCATGCCCGCGGGGACAACCGCAGTCGAGACGGTGGAGCTGGACGCCGGAACCATCCGATACCGCGACTCGGGCTCGGGCTCGACCATAGTCTTCGCCCACGGCCTGCTGGTGGACGGAGCGCTGTGGCGAAAGGTCACCCCCCGCCTCGAGGGCGAGTTTCGCTGCGTTGTCCCGGACCTGCCGCTCGGCTCTCACCGCGAGGCGATGAAGGCGGACGCGGACCTCACCCCTCCGGGCGTCGCGAAGATCCTGGCCGATTTCATCGCCGCACTCGAGCTCGACGACGTGACGCTGGTCGGCAACGACACCGGCGGTGCGATCTCGCAGCTCGTCGCCGCGAACCACCCGGAGCGGCTCGGCCGTCTGGTGCTCACGCCCTGCGACGCCTACGAGAACTTCCTGCCGCCGTTCTTCCGGCCCATGCAGTACGCCGCGAAGGTCCCGGGGCTCCTGACCGCCCTGGTGCAGCCCGTGCGGTTCCGCGCCGTGCAGAGGAGCCCGCTCGGTTTCGGCATGCTCATCTCCCCCGACAACGTCGATCCCGACGTCCTCGATTCCTGGGTGCGCCCGTACCTCACGAACGCCGGCGTGCGACGTGACGCGATCAAGTTCCTGCGATCGATCTCGAACCGGTACACGATCGAAGCGGCCGAGAAGCTACGCAGCTTCGATCGCCCGGTGCTGATCGCATGGGCACCCGAGGACCGTTTCTTCAAGCTGCGCTTCGCCGAGCGGCTCGAGGACGAGATCCCAAACGCGAGGCTCGTGCGGATAGAGAACTCGCGGACCTTCGTCTCGGAAGACCAGCCCGAGCGCCTGGCAGAGGAGATCGCTCAGTTCGTTCGGGACTAGCCAGGACGACCGTTGCCGGCGGCCGATCGCGTCGCGTGCTTGGACCTGCGCATGCCTCGATCGGCGGCGTCGAGGAGGTCTTCCGTCGACATCCCCGGCTTCCATTGCGCCTCGCCGAACGCCGCATCGATCGGCATGTCCGCGGCGCCGCGGGCGGCGTCGCGGACGGCCTGATGCAGGCGCTCGACGAGGCGGTGGGCATCCCTTCCGCTCGTTTCTGGCAGCAGGACGACGAACTCATCCCCGCCGAATCGCCCGACGACGTCATAGGCACGGAGGCTCGCCCGCAGAGCCTCGCCGACGGCGGAGAGAACTCGGTTTCCGGACACGTGGCCATTGCGCCTGTTCACCTCTTTGAAGTCATCCAGGTCGATGAAGCAACACGACAGTGGATGTCCGCGTCGCTCCGATCGATCGACCTCGCTGTCCATCGCATCGATGAGTCCGACATACGTCAGGCATCCCGTGAGCGCATCGCGGCGCGAGCCGGCGACCAGCCGCGCGAAGCCGCCGGCGTCCTGAAGCTGCAGAGCCGCCACGACGGCGAACTGCTCCGCAGTCCACAGCATGCTCGGGAGACTCTTGGTCTGTGCGGCCGCGAACCCGGCGCAGATGGCGGCGCCACGTCCGTTCGGCGCGCTGACCGGTGCACCCACCGCGAAGCCGATGTGAGTGCCGTTGCGGTGGGCCGTGTTGATCGTGCGGGGGACTCCCATGGTGTTGAACGCCGCCGTGGGGCGCTCGCTTTCGAGCAGGCGGCGCACGAAACGGCCGCCGAGCCACATCGGCGGCTCGCCGAACCCGTCGGGATCCCATGCGGAGATGAGGGCGGGCGCTTGACCGCCGTCGCCGTCCAGCAGCCAGCCGGCGTCCGCACCCATCGCCTCCACGAACGTATGCAGGAGGGATGAGTTGGCGTCCCGTCCGGGCCGACCCATCCGCACAGCCGAGCGCGACACTCGAGAGTTGCCGTTGCGATCCATTCCCATTCGAGCCTCCGCTTCGCCGGTCCGATGAACCGCGGTGATCCGTGGATCCCCACTGGCTCCTGACCTGCGAGCCGAACGCCCTGAAGCCAGCTTCCTGACTCATGGAACGCGTCTCGCGTCGCTGTGCGACCCGCTCGACCGCCGGTGGCAGCGCCTCGAGCCGCAGGCTGGAGTCTACCGCTTGATCGGGGCCTCAGATGGCGGGTTGGAGCTAAATTGAAGAGCCTGCACGGTGGTTTCGATGCGGAAGAGATCGTGACCGACGAAGACAAGCAACCGGCGCCGCTCTCCGGGGGCGAGCTCCTGTCCGCGATCTCCACGCGCATTGTCAAGCTCCTGCGCGAGCACTACGGCCGAGGCCCGATGAAGGCGAAGACCTACGTGCTCGACGACCTCGTCGTCTGCGTGCTCAGGAACGGCTTCATCCCGATCGAGGAGACGATGATGCAGTCCGGCAAGCAGGATCAGGTCCTCGAGATGCGACGGGACTTCCAGAAGATGATGGGGCTGCGCTACAAGGAGATCGTCGAGGAGCTGACCGGTCGCAAGGTGGCGGCCTTCCTGAGCCAGGCTCACATCGAGCCCGACCTCACGCTCGAGATCTTTCTCCTCGACACGCCGCTAGACGGTTTCGGTGCCGTCGAGCTGACGGAGCCCCACCGAATCGACGGTGACTGAAACCGCGCGCGCGGCCGGGGCCGCGGACGCCGAGGCCATCGGCAGACTCCTGCACGACTTCAACACGGAGTTCGAGGAGATCACGCCGGGCCCCGATGCCCTCGCCGACCGGGTGCGCAAGCTCATGGCCGGCGACGACTTCGTCGTCCTCCTTGTCGGCGGCAGCGAGCCGCGCGGATTGGCGGTCCTCCGGTTCCGGCCCTCGATCTGGACCCCCGGACTCGAGTCCTACGTCGCGGAGCTCTACGTGCAACCCCGACACCGAAGACGGAGGCTCGGCCTGGCGCTGATGAACGCGGCGCTCGAGACCGCGAAGGCGCACGGCGCCGACTACATCGAGGTCGCGACCAGCGAGGACGACACGGGTGCCCGGGCCCTCTACGAGCGGCTCGGCTTCGTCAACCGCGAACGACCGCCCGACGGCCCGGTGATGTACGTCTACGAGCGCGAGCTCTAGGCGCGCGCCCGGGCGATCGACTCCCCGCCCGGGCTCAAGCAAGAATGCGGCCGTGACCGCCAACGGGTTCAGCGAGGCGATCGCTCGGCGGCTCACGCTCCCGCCATTGCTGCGAGGGAGCTCGGTGCTCCGGCGGCTGGCCTGGACATCGTTCCTCTCGACCCTGGGATCGGCGTTCCAAGGCATCGCCTTCGGCTACCTGGCATACGCGCGCTGGAGCACGGCAATCGCGCCAGTGCTGGTGATCTCCGCCTACAGCGTCGGGTACGCCGCCGTCTCGCTGCCCGCTGGACGGTGGGCGCAGCGGTTCGACCGCCGCCGGCTGGCGATCGCGAGCAACCTCGCGAAGGTGCTTCTCTACGGCGTCGTCCTGGCACTGAGCATCGGCGGCGAGCTCTCGTTCATCGCGCTGGTCACGACCAGCGCGGTCGCCGGCCTCACGTCGGCGATCGCGTATCCACCATGGCAGGGAATCCTTCGCGCGCTCGCGCGCGACGAGCGCCTCGATCAGGCCAACGCGCTGTTCGCGTCGCTGTCATCGGTCGCGAAGATCGTGGGCGCACTCCTCGGTGGCGCCGTCCTGGCGGCGCTGGGGCCCGATCCGCTGTTCGCCTTCAACATCCTCAGCTACCTGCCGTATAGCTGGGCACTGGCGCTCATACCGGCCTCCGCTGCTCGGGCGCGACGTGCGCCCCCCGCCGCGGTGCCGATTCGCCAGGTGACCCGGATCGTCTGGGCGAGGGTGCTACTGCGCCGCGCAGTGATGATCACTTTGATCCTCGAGCTGCTCGCCTTCCCGCTGGTGTCGGTGCTGCCGCGCCTCGCCGCGGACGTGGGAAGCTCGGCCCGCTACTACGGCATCCTCGCCGGCGGCTTCTATGCGGGGGCCGCCGGCGTGGTGGTTCTACTCCGGCGGCTCAAGCGTCGGCGCACCGCCTACGCGCAGATCATCTGGGTGGCCACCGTCGCGGCGGGTGCGGCGATCCTCGTCCACGCCGTCGCAGGGGCGACCATCGATTCAACGCCCGTTCTGCTCACGTTTCTCGTCGTGTCGATCGTCTGCGTCGGGACCGCGTTGACGATCGCGTCCGCGGTGCTCACCGCAATCGCGCAGCTGGCCGCACCCCCCGACATCGAGGGTCGAATCCTCGGGTTCTACGCACTCGCCACGCTCACGACCATGACGATCGGCGGGCTGGTGATCGGCGCGCTCGGCGACATCATGTCCATCTGGTGGGTGCTCGCCGTCGCCGGTGGGCTGGTGATGGCGTTCGGGTTGGCTCTGCGCGGCATGCACGCCTTCGCGGTCTTCAACCGGATCCAGGATCTCGAGGGCGACCAGGGCGCGCTCCACCACGCGCATGACGTACGCACGGCGCTCGCCGCGGCGACGATGCCGTCCACCGCGCGGCCGGCAGTGGCGACCAGGCTCGCCGATGACGGCGAGCGGAGGTGAGCTACGTCTCCTGGTAGAGCGGGCCGTCGCCGCCCTCGGGCGGTGTCAGGCGGCCGCCCTTGGCCGTGATCGCGCCGCACTGCACGCAGTTGGACGGCACGATGTTCAGGTCGATCTCCTTGGCACCGTTCTCCGCCTGGTCCTCGGGGATCTCGTAGACCTGCGCCGGACACATCGAGACCCAGGTCTGGGCGACCTCGCGCGGCACGCGCCGCTGGACCTTGATGTGGTTGGGCGCGTCGTCGCGGGTGGCGTTGCCCGAGGCGAACACCGAGGAAAGCTTGTCGAACGTGTACTTGTTGTCCGGCTTTGGGTAGTGCTTCGACGCCCCGTCCGGCTCCATCGCCTCCTCGGAATCAGGGTGCTGGTGCCAGCGCCCGGGCGGCAGTGCCCCCTTGGTCGCAAGCGCCATGTTCGCGACCGCGCCGCCGAAGAAGAAGCCCTTCCCGAATGCCTGACGGACGTTGCGCCACTTGTAGAGGTCCTGGGTGATCGCGCTGCCCCGGACCCGCTCGTCGTAGGCGTCGAAGTTGACCGAATCCCGCTTCAGCGACTCGACGATCTCCTCCGCTGCGTACATCCCGGCGTGCATCGCGTAATGGATGCCCTTCAGCTCGGACACGTTGCACATGCCGGCGCCGTCGCCGCACATGACCATGCCCGGGACCGTGAAGGTCCGCGGGAGCGCCCAGTAGCCGCCCGACGGAATCGTCTTCGCACCCCAGCCCACCCGCTTGCCGCCCTCGAGGATCTTCTGGACGAAGGGGTGGGTCTTGAACAGCTGCAGCGTGTCATGGACGGAGAAGGTCGCGTCCGTGTAGTCCAGCCCGGCTACGAAGCCGACGCAGACCTTGTCGGAGCCCATCGGATAGATGAAGCTGCCCCCGAACTCGTTCCACTTCGGTCCCTTGCGGAGCGGCCAGCCCATCGTGTGGATGACTCGATCCAGGGGCTTGGACACCTCCCAGATCTCCTTGACGCCGAGCTCCCAGCGCTGCGACTGAAGGCCACCGAGCTCGAAGAAGTCCATTGCGGCACCGGTAAGGTGACCCTGGGTCCCCTCCGCCAGCACGGTCGCCTTCGCGACCACGTCCGAGCCCGGCTCGAAGTTGCCAAGCTCCTCGCCGTCGCGCCCGCGGCCTTTGTCCCCCGAACGCACGCCCTTGACGACGCGCTCCTCAACGAGCAGCTTGTCGGCCGCCGTCTCGGTCAGCAGGTAGGCGCCGGCCTCCTCCGCCTTCTCGCCCAGGAACCGGCCCAGCTTCGCGACCGAGGTGACGTAGTTGCCGTGGTTGCGGAAGTTGGGTGGCGGCGGCTTCAGCGGGATCGCATTGCGCTTGGTCAGGAGGTAGACGGCGTCCTTTGTGACCTCCTGATAGACCGGCCACTCGGACGGGTCCAGGTCCGGGAACAGCTCCTGCATCGCCGACGGGCGCATGTTCGCGCCCGACAGGAGGTGCGCCCCCGTCACCTTGCCCTTCTCGATCACGGCAACCGGGACCTCGCCGAGCTTTTCGGCGAGGTCCGGCTCGTCGGAGAGCAGCTGCATCGTCTTGATCGCGCAGGCGAGGCCGGCCGGGCCGCCGCCCACGATCGCGACGCCGACCTCGATCCGTTCCTCCTCGGGGTCGGTGGGCTCGGTGACGTAGTCCTCCGCCGGGTCGACCGGCGGCGGGAACTCGGCGGGTGCGACTGCCACTAGGAGCCCTTCTTCGCCTTCACGGCCTCGGTCAGCTTGGGAACGATCTTGTGCAGATCGCCCACGATCCCGAGGTCTGAGAACTCGAAGATCGGCGCGTTCGGATCCTTGTTGATGGCCAGGATGTTCTCGGAGCTCTGCATCCCGACCTTGTGCTGGATCGCGCCCGAGATCCCGGCCGCGAGGTACAGCTTCGGCGCGACCGTCTTGCCGGTCTGGCCGATCTGCGCCGCGTACGGGTACCACCCGGCATCGACCACCGCGCGGGTCGCGGCGACGGCACCGCCCATCGCGTCGGCGAGCTCCT
Organism: uncultured Actinomycetes bacterium; assembly: GCA_963702195.1. Lineage (GTDB taxonomy): Bacteria > Actinomycetota > Thermoleophilia > Solirubrobacterales > 70-9 > AC-56. The sequence goes on from OY969725.1 coordinate 2,626,426, forward strand.
CGGCGAGCTTGAAGTTGTCCGCCTCGCCGAGCCCGCGGCCGCCGCCCACGAGGATCTCAGCGTCCTCGATGTTGACGTCGGCGCCGCGCTGCTCGCCGCGCGTGACCATGCGCGCCTTGGTCGACCACTCGGAGAGCTCGACGTCGACGTCCACGACCTCCGCGGCGCCGCCGCCGCCATCGTTGAGGTCGAACGCGTTCAGGCGGCCGATGATGATCCCCGGGTCGCCGACGTAGCCGACGTCGACGATGGCGGAGTCCTGGAGCACGGGACGCTCGGCGACCAGCTTGCCGTCGGCCACCTTGACCTTGGTGACCTCCATCGTCACACCGGCGTTCAGGCGGGCGGTGAGCCCGGCGCCGATCTCGAAGCCGAGCAAGCCGCCGCCGAACAGGGCGTACGAGAAGCCCTCGTCCGAGATGACCTTGGCCATCACGTCGACGATCGGCTGGGCCAGGCCCTCGGGGGCCTCCTTGGCGCGGAAGACGCGCTTGGCGCCATAGGCACCGAGCCCGGCCGCGGCGTCGTCGGAGACGTCGCCGACGACCACGGCGGCCGCCTCGGCGCCGAGCTCGGAGGCCAGCTTCGCGGCCTCGGAGATGGCGCCCTGCGAGTTCTTGTTGAAGTTGCCCTCGTCGTCGTGGAGGGCGTAGACCAGGATGCCTCCCATTTAGATCAGCTTCCTTTCGTCAAGCCACGCGACGATCTTCTCGACCGTCTCGTTCGTGTCCTCGTCCTCGATGATCTCGCCGGCCTCCTTTGGCGGGGGCGGGTTGATCTCCAGGACCTGGGTCTTCGAACCGCCCTCCCCGACCTCGCCGGCCTCGATGCCGACGTCGCCCGTGGCGTGGGTCTGAAGCGGCTTCTTCTTGGCGCCCATGATCGCCTTGAGGCTCGGGTAACGGGGCTCGTTGATCGCGTCGCCGACCGAGATCACGGCCGGCAGGTCGACCTCGACGGTGTCGTAGCCGTACTCGGCCTGACGCTCACAGGTGAGCTTGCCGTCGCCGACGTCGATCTTGATCACCTGCGTCAGCGAGGGCATCTTCAGGTGGTCGGCCACGACGGCGCCGATCGTGTAGCACTCGCCGTCGTCCGACTGCTGGCCCAGCAGGACCAGGTCGGGCTGCTCGGAGGAGAGCACCTTCGCGAGCGCGTAACCGGTGGCGCAGACGTCGGAGCCGGCGAGCGCGTCGTCGGTCAGGTGGACGGAGCGGTCGGCGCCGAGCGCGACCGCCTTGTGGAGCGCGCGGACGGCGGACTCGGGGCCCATCGTGACGGCGACGATCTCGTCGACGTCCGCCTTGCCGCCCTCGCGAATCTGCATCGCAGCTTCGATGCCGTGGGTGTCAAACGGATTGAGGTTCTTCTCTCCGGAGCGGTCGAGCCGCTTGGTGTTCGAGTCGATGCGCTTCTGCACAGCGGCATCGGGAACCTCTTTGACCAGGCAACAGATCTTCAAGTGGTCCCTCCTTCAGGGGGAATGGCGGGCGGCATATTAGCGAGTGTGTGGTGTCTGACTGACCAGTCAATCAGGTGCTTCCCCCTCGACCGGGGGCTGAAACGCGTTGGGTCAGGAGGCCTGAGCGGCGAGGGTACGGCGCTCCTCGATCGCGTCGCGGATGAAGTCGACGATCTCGTCGGTGGAGGAGCCCGGGGTGAACACCTCGGCGATGCCGAGCTTCTTGAGCTCGGGCGCGTCGTCGGCGGGGATGGTCCCTCCCACCGTCACGACGACGTCCTCGACCCCCTGCTCCCGCAGGAGGTCGACGACCCGCGGCACTAGCGTCATGTGGGCGCCGGACAGGATCGAGAGCCCGACCGCGTCGGCGTCCTCCTGGATCACGGTCGCCGCGATCTGCTCTGGCGTCTGATGGAGGCCCGTGTAGATGACCTCCATGCCGGCGTCACGCAGAGCGCGGGCGATGATCTTCGCCCCGCGATCGTGCCCGTCGAGGCCCGGCTTGGCGACGACGACGCGGATCTTGCGTGACGATTCCACGGCCGGGAGCTTAGTGGCGCCGACCTGGCCCAGCGCTCCTTAGCCGCCGCCGGGGAGCGTCCAGTGGGCGAGGAGCGCGGTGATCACGATGATCGCGATGATCACCGCGAGGAGGCCGAGAAGGGCAGCGACGTAGGCCTTCACGCCGCGGCCGGTGTCGTCGATGCCGTGCACCTCGTTCTCGTGGACGACGACCTCACCGTGCCCGCCCTCGTCGGCGAGGAACCGCTTCGCGGCCTCGATCGCGCTCTCCCTGGTGGGCGTGTTGGTGAGTGCCTGAGGATCGTCCTCGCGAATCACGTCCCAACCGTCGAGCTCGTCGCGAACAACAACCAAATCCGACATATGACTCCGCTACCCGGAGCGGGCTGTCAGAAAACTGGCTGCTCGGTGTAGCGGCCGAAGACCTCCTGGAGGGACGCGATCATCTCGCCCTCCGATGCGCGGACGCGCGCCGCCGCTAGGAAACGCGGCATCAGGTTCTCGCCGTCGGTCGCCGCGGCGGCCTTGAGGCTGGCCAGGGCGCTCTCCACCGCGGCCGAGTCCCGGGCAGCGCGAGTGCGCTCGAGCCGGTCGCCCTGCTTTCGCTCAGCCGCGGGGTCGGGGCGATGCATCTCGATGCCCTCCTCCGCGGAGAGCCGGTAGTCGTTCACACCCACCACGATCCGGCGGCGGGAGTCCACCTCCTGCTGGTAGCGGAAGGAGGCATCCGCGATCTCCCGCTGCGGGAAACCGCGCTTGATCGCCTCGACCATGCCGCCGAGCTCGTCGATGCGGGCGAAGTACTGGTACGCGGCGCGCTCCATGTCGTCCGTGAGCGACTCGACGAAGTACGAGCCTCCGAGAGGGTCAATGGTGTGGGTGACGCCGGTCTCGTGCGCGATCACCTGCTGCGTGCGCAGCGCGATGCGAACGGCCTCCTCGGTGGGTAGCGCGAGCGCCTCGTCGTAGGAGTTCGTGTGCAGCGACTGGGTGCCGCCGAGCACCCCGGCAAGCGCCTCGATCGCGGTGCGGACGATGTTCAGGAGCGGCTGCTGGGCGGTCAGCGACACGCCGGCGGTCTGGGTGTGGAACCGCATCCGCAGCGACTCGGGCTGCTTTGCCCCGTAGGTCTCGCTCATCTCGCGGGCCCAGATCCGGCGCGCGGCGCGGTACTTGGCGATCTCCTCGAAGAAGTCGATGTGCGCGTTGAAGAAGAACGAGAGCCGGGGTGCGAAGTCGTCGACGTCGAGGCCGCGCGCGACTGCCTCCTCCACGTAGGTGAAGCCGTCCTTCAGCGTGAACGCCAGCTCCTGCTGAGCGGTCGAGCCGGCCTCGCGGATGTGGTAGCCGGAGATCGAGATCGGGTGCCAGCGCGGCATCCGCTCGGTGCACCACTCGACCATGTCTGTGACGAGCCGCATCGCCGGCTCGATCGGGAAGCACCACTCCTTCTGGGCGATGTACTCCTTGAGGATGTCCGTCTGGATGGTCCCGCCGAGCGCCTCGGGCGGAATCCCCTGCTCCTCGGCGGCGCAGACGTAGAAGGCGAGCAGGATCGCCGCCGGCGCGTTGATCGTCATCGACGTCGTGACCTTGTCCAGCGGGATTCCCGCGAACAGGTCGATCATGTCGTCGAGGGTGTCGATGGCGACGCCCTCCACCCCGACCTCCCCGAGGCTGCGCCCGTCGCTCGAGTCGAGGCCCATGAGGGTGGGCATGTCGAACGCGGTCGACAGCCCGGTCTGGCCGTGGTCGAGCAGGTAGCGGAAGCGCTCGTTGGTCTCCTCCGCTGTTCCGAAGCCGGCGAACTGGCGCATCGTCCACAGGCGCCCGCGGTACATCGACGGGTAGACGCCGCGCGTGTACGGGTACTCGCCGGGGAAGCCGAGCTCGCGATCCGCGTCCCAGCCGGCGAGGCTCTCGGCGTCGTAGAGGGGCTCGATCGGCTGCCCCGAGATGGTCTCGAACAGCGCGTCGCGCTCCGGCTGCGCCGAGTAGACCTCCTCCCTCCACTGATGCGAGCGCCGCTTCGCCTCTGGCTCGATCGCCATGGGTTGAAGTCTAGGTGCGCTGTGGATGCCTAGCGGCGAAGGGACGGCCGGTAGCCCCTGCGCTCCGGGCGGCGGCGCGCCAGGACGGTACCCGTGCCGCCGACCGCGGCAGCCACCAGCGTCGCGCCGGCGATTGCCAGCTGGCGCCCGAGGCGCTCGAAGCGCATCACCCGCCAACCCTCAGCGGCGGCGATCTCCGCGAGCTCCGCGTCCGGGTTGACGGCCACTGGGTGTCCCACCTCGCGGAGCATCGGCAGGTCCGAGACGGAGTCGGAGTAGGCCCATGAAGCCGCCAGGTCGATGTCGTGCTGCTCGGCGAAGTCGCGCATCTTCGCGACCTTGCCCTCGCCGTAGACGAACGGCTCGACGATCCTGCCCGTCAGCAGGCCGGAGCCGTCCACCTCGTACTGGGTGCCAATGCCGCCCTCCATGCCGAGGACGCGGGCGAGCACGACCACCAGGTCGTTCCCGGCGGCGCTCACTATGAAGGTCGGCCGGTCGGCGTCCTGATGGCTGCGGACCTCGTCGAGCATCTGGGGGTAGATGCGCGGCAGCACTCCGGCCAGGAGTCCGGGCGCGAGACGCTCGATGTCCCGGGCCGGAACCCCGCCCAGGAGCTCCTTCACCTGCGCGAGGAGCTGAGCGGTGCGCTCGTCCGTCGAGCCCCGGAGACGGAAGTGCACGTGCTCGACGCCCCACCTCATGAGCTGCCGGCGGCGCACCAGCCCGCTCCCGTACGCGGCGCGCGCGAAGTGCATGCCGCTCGAGCCCGCCATCAGCGTGCGATCGAGGTCGAAGAAAGCCGCGCCCCGTCCCATGGGCCTGAGGCTAGCTGTCCGTGCTACCGGTGGCGGGAACGAAGACCGGCGCGGCGTGGGATGAACTCCGGCATGCCGCGCTCACCCTCGACGTCCAAGATCGCCTGATGCGTCGCATCGCCGCCGAAGAACGACTGGTTGGCGACGATGAGCCGCCTCCCCTTGAACATGACGCTCGACGGTGTGTCGAACGGCACCGAAGAGCCGTTGTCGCCGGTTTGCGGCGTCGACGGGAAGCGCCCGCGGTCGGCGCCGTCGCGGCCGATCACCGCAATCTGGTTGCTGCCCGCCAGCGCCGCATAGATCCGCCCGGAGCGAGCGGGCCAGAAGCCGTCGGGCCCGTCCACGGGCTTGCTCTCCCAGATGCGGCGAAGCTCTCCGGGCTTGCGGTCCGCGCGGATGCGGACCGAGTAGAGCTTGCCCGTCGCCGGGTTACCGTCGCCACCCCCGGCTGAGCTCTGCTGCATGACCAGAAGCGTGTGATGGTCCGGCTCGAGCACGATCCCCGCCGTGCCGAACTGGTTGCCGTCGAGCTTCGGGTCCGCGAGCCAGACCCTGGGCTTGCCACCACCCGGCGGCACCCGCCAGATGACGGCCTGGAGGTAGTCGGTGACGTAGAGCGCGCCGCCGGGGCCCCATGCCGCGTAGTTCGGAACCGGCGGGTCGTCGGTGAGCGTCGGTGAGCAATTCGGGCCGGTGGTTCCGGGCAGGCATGGAGCGAGGTCATCGAACCGCGCATAGCTGCGGAACTTGTGGACGTGCCTCTTCGGGTTGAGGATGAGGGCGCGCGCCGGATCCCGGTCGAGCAGCACGAGGCGCCCGCGCGCATCGCTCGTCGCCACCTGGACCCCCTGGCCACCGGAGAGGTTCTGGCCGGGGACGCTCCAGCTGTGGAGCAGCGCGCCGCTGCCGCTGTACTCCCTGACCCGCGACGGCTGGTGGCCGCCGGTGGGGTTCTCGTAGGTGCCCTCGTAGATCCGGTGGCCATTCGGTGCGACATAGGCGCGGGCTGGGAAGCCCGGCTTGCCGACGAGCGCGAGGACGCGCGTGTCCCATCGCGGCCGGTTGTTGGCCGCCTGGGCCGGGAGCGCGACGAAGGCGAGCACGAACGCCAGCGCGCCACACATGGTGGCGCGTCTCATAGCTCGTCCAGGATCTCCTTCGCTGCACGCTCGCCCGAACGCACTGCGCCGTCCATGTAGCCGTTCCAGTAGGTCGAGGTCTCGGTGCCCGCCCAGTGGATGCGGCCGACCGGCTTGCGAAGCAGGTGGCCGTAGGCGACGAGGATGCCAGGGCCCGGGACCGCGACCGGGCAGCCGCGGGTCCACTCCTCACGGGTCCAGTTGGCCTCGAGGTACTCGCGGGCGTGCTTTGCCTTGGGGCCGAAATAATGCGTGAAGTTGCCGAGGACGGCGGCGCGGCGCTGAGACTTCGTCAGCCGCATGAAGTGGCGGGCCTCGTCGCCGCCGATGAAGCCGAACACGACCCCGGGCCTGCCGTCGGGAGGTGAGTCGTCGAAGGTGGCATTCACGGGGCCGTTGAGCGACAGCGCGGTCCCGTTGAGGCCGGCGTCGCGCCAGAACGGCTTGTCATAGACGACCGCGACCTTCATCAGCGTCCCCTGCGGCAGGCGCTGGGTGAGCTGGTCGCGTGCGGGCGGCATCTGCGGGTGGTAGTGGATGCGCCCGGCGAGGGTCGGGGGAATAGCCACGATCACGCGCTTCGCCCGCACGTCGAGGCGCTCCGAGTGGACCGTCACGCGCCCGTCGCCCTGGACGATCCGGGTCACCGGCGAGCGCAGCACGACTCGGTCTCCGAGGCTCCTGGCCATCTTCTGGGCGAGGAGCTCGGTGCCCCCGGCAAAGCGCCACATCTGCCCGCCGTTGCGGGTGCTGAAGTTGCGCTCGAAGGTGCCGGGGTGCCTCTCGTCGCCCGAGGCGGCGATGTAGAAGAGCGTGAACAGGAAGGAGATCTCGCGGGGCTCGGCGCCGAAGATCGGACGCGTGGCGACGGCGACCAGGCGCCGGAAGCTCTCGTTCTTGCTGTAGCTGGAGTGCGTCTGCGCCCACGACTCGAGCGTCTGCCCGTCCCACTGCCCGGCGCGCGAGGCCTGCCACGGCGCGTCGACGGGGACCTCCGTGGAGAGCTGGTCCATGAGCGTGACGAGCGCGGCTGCATCAGCGGCTATCGTCGGGTCGGGAGGAACGATTCCCGTGGGCGTGTTGTCGCTGTAGGTGAGGCGGGTCCCATCCTTGTAGTAGACGTTGTCCCCGGTGTCGTAGGTCGGGAACTTGCCGACGTTGAAGCGCTTCGCCAGCCGCAGGATGTGGCCCTGGGTGGGGCCGACGAACGTGGCGCCGGCCTCCGAGATCTCCCCACCGCCGATGTGGTGGTTGTAGGCACGCCCTCCGACGCGGTCCCGAGCCTCGAGCACGGCCACTGACTTGCCGTGCCGCTTGAGCTGGACCGCCGCCGTCAGCCCGGCGAACCCGGCCCCGACGATCGCGACGTCAACCCGGTGGCGCCGATGCCGCCGGTGCCGCGATCCGGCGAGCGCCCCGGGAGCTCCGGCGAGCGCGGCCCCGGCCGCGCCGGCGGCCGCCGTTCCGACGAGCCTGCGTCTGCTGAGCTTCGATTCCTGCCCCAATGGACGCGGAATTCTCCCAACGGCGGGCACCGAGGGCAAGCGACAACCGGAGCTGGGTCCGCAATCGAGTGGAGGGTCAACCCTTGGGCGCTGCCCTACCCAGCCTCACCAGCTACGAGAGACCGAGCGGCCGGAGCCCTTCTACGCCCCGTTCACCTCGATGAGTATCGCGTCGCCCTGGCCGCCGCCTGAGCAGATGGCGGCGCACCCTAGGCCCCCGCCCCGGCGGCGCAGCTCGTGCACCAGGGCGCCGACGATGCGGGCGCCGGAGGCGCCGATCGGGTGCCCCAGCGCGATCGCGCCGCCGTTGACGTTGACCCTGTCCTCGTCGATTCCGAGCATCCGCATCGAGTTGATCGCCACCGAGGCGAACGCCTCGTTGATCTCCCACAGGTCGACGTCCTCGGGGGACTTGCCGATCCGCTCGAGCGCCTGCTGTGCCGCCTTCGCGGGCGTGCGCGCCAGGTACGCGAAGTCGTCGGCGACCGTGCCGTAGGAGAGCACCCGCGCGATTGGGGTCCGGCCCTCCGCAGATGCCCACTGCTCGGAGGCGACCACCACGGCGCCGGCGCCGTCGTTGACGCCGGGCGCGTTGCCGGCCGTGTGGGTCGCGTCCTCGCCGCCGACCGCGCGCAGCTTCGCCAGCACCTCGACGGTGGTGTCGGGCCGGATGGCCTCGTCGGCCGCCACCTCGACCTCCTCCTTCCTCTTCTTCACGGTCACGCCCACGATCTCCTCGGCGAGCAGGCCTTCGTCGGTGGCCTTGGCGGCCAGCTGATGGGAGCGCGCGGCGAAGCGGTCCATGTCCGCGCGCGTGATCTCGAGCTCGTTGGAGACGTCGGAGGCCTCGTTGATCATCTGCTTTTCGGTGAACGGGTTGGTGAGCCCGTCGTGGGTCATCGAGTCGATGGCCTGCACGTCGCCCATGCGGAACCCGAAGCGGGCGCCGGGAAGGAGATACGGCGCCTGGCTCATCGACTCCATGCCGCCGGTCACCGCGACGTCGACGTCTCCGGCGCGGATCGCCTGGTCGGCGAGGCCGATCGAGCGCATGCCGGAGGCGCAGACCTTGTTGATCGTCTCCGACGGCACCTCGCGTGGGATCCCGGCCTTGATCTGAGCCTGGCGCGACGGGATCTGGCCCTGGCCGGCCTGCAGCACCTGACCGTAGATCACCGTCTGGACCTGCTCGGGATCAACCTCGGAGCGCTCGAGCGCTGAGGTGATCGCCGTGCCGCCGAGGTCGGTCGCGTCAAGGGATGAGAGCCCTCCTCCCATCTTTCCGAAGGGAGTGCGGGCGGTACCGAGGATCACCGTCTGGGACATCTGAGCCTTTCGTGGACGGGCGGCCGGCCACCGGCCGCGAGCTTGACCGTTCCTCGGGGATGCTAGTGATGGTGCGTCAATAGACTCGCGGCCCGTGCAGATCGAGGTCACCGCTGAGCCGCTCGAGGCAGTCGACGCGGACCTGCACGTCGCCGGCCTCGCGGAGAGCGAGGAGCTCGATGCCGCGCACCGCGGCCTGCCGGGCGGTGGCGACGTGCGCAGTGGCTTCCGCAAGCAGACCCTGCTTCGCCCGGATGCCGACCGGCGCGTGCTCGTCATCGGGCTCGGCAAGCGCGAGGAGCTCGACGCTGAGCGGCTGCGGATCTGCGCCGCGCTGGCCGTCGCCCAAGCCGGCGTGTATGAGGCGACGACGATCGCCTGGGCGCTGCCGGAATCGGGCGCCGCGGGCGCCACGCCCGAAACGCTTGCCGCCGGACTGGTCGAGGGCACGATCCTCGCCTCCTTCCGGTTCGACCGCTTCAGGTCGCGCGACCCGGACGACCCGCCGCCGCCCACGGTCGAGCGACTGGTGATCTCCGCGCCGGGCCGCGCCGGCGAGCTGGACGGCGCGGTCACCCGTGCACGAGTGGCGGCCGAGGCGGCGAACCGCGCCCGCGAGCTGCAGGCGCTGCCCGCGAACGTGGCCACCCCCACCTATCTGGCCGACCGGGCCCGGGAGATCGCCGGCTCCCACGACTCGGTCGAGGTCGAGGTGCTGGGCCGTGACGAGCTCGCTGAGCGCGGCATGGGCGGCCTGATCGCCGTCTCGCAGGGGAGCGCCGAGGAGCCGCAGCTCATCTGCCTGCGTTACGCGGGAGGCGGCTCCGGCGGCGAGACGATCGGCCTCGTGGGGAAGGCGGTCACCTTCGACACCGGCGGGATCTCCATCAAGCCCTCGGCGAAGATGGAGGAGATGAAGATGGACATGTCGGGCGGCGCCGCCGTGCTCGAGACGGTCGCGGCGATCGCCGAGCTCGACCTGGCCGGCAACGTGGTCGCCTGCGTCCCCGCGACCGAGAACATGCCGAGCGGGACGGCCACGCGCCCCGGCGACATCATCACGCAGCTCAACGGCAAGACGGTCGAGGTGAACAACACGGACGCCGAGGGCCGGCTGATCCTGGCCGACGCCCTCACGCACTGCGTCCGCGAGCTGGGCGCCCAGCGCGTCGTGGACATCGCGACACTGACCGGCGGGGTCGTGATCGCGCTCGGATCCACGTACGCGGGCCTGCTCTCAAACGACGACGAGTGGGCCGCCCGGGTCTCCGAGGCGGGTCAGCGGACCGGGGAGCTCGCCTGGCGTCTGCCCCTCCACCCCGAGTACAAGGATCTGACTCGCGGCACGGTCGCCGACCTCACCAACAGCTCGGCCAAGCGAAAGGCGTCGACGATCTACGCGGCCGAGTTCCTGGAGGAGTTCACCGATGAGGTGCCCTGGGTACACCTGGACATCGCCGGCACCGCCTGGGACGTCGGGCGCGCTTACGTGGGCAACGGGCCCACCGGGTTCGGCGTTCGCCTCTTCGTGAGCCTGCTCACCGAGGACTGAGGTCGGCGTGGACTTCGACCTGACCGACGAGCAGCGCCTCCTGCGCGACACGGTTCGCGAGTTCGCCAGGCAGGAGGTCGCGCCGGTGGCCTCAGAGCTCGACAGGACCAAGTCGTTCCCCTACGAGATCGTCCGCAAGATGGGCGACCTGGGCCTGATGGGGATCCCGTTTCCGGAGGAGTACGGCGGCGGCGGGGCCGGCACGCTCGCCTACGCGATCGCCGTCGAGGAGCTCGCCCGCGTCGACTCCTCGGTCTGCATCACGATGGCCGCGCACACCTCCCTGGGGACGATGCCGATCCACCTCTGGGGAACGGACGAGCAGAAGACGGAGTGGCTCCCGGAGCTCGTGAGCGGGCGCCGCCTCGCGGCGTTCGGGCTGACGGAGCCGGAGGCGGGCTCGGACGCCGGCAACACCCGCACCCGCGCGCGCCTGGACGACGGCGAGTGGGTAATCGACGGCGCCAAGCAGTTCATCACCAATGCCGGGACCGACATCTCGGGCTGCGTGACGATCACCGCGCGGACCTCGGATGACGGCGAGATCTCGAACATCATCGTCCCGAACCGGACGCCGGGCTACGAGCAGGGCGAGCCGTACCGGAAGATGGGCTGGAACGCTTCCGACACCAGACCGCTCTCCTTCGACGGCTGCCGTGTCCCCGAAGCGAACCTCCTCGGTCGCCGGGGTGAGGGCTTCAAGCAGTTCCTTCACATCCTCGACGGCGGCCGGATCGGTGTCGCCGCGATGGGCGTCGGCCTCGCGCAGGGGGCGCTCGACGAGGCGATCGCCTACGCGAAGGAGCGGCGGGCATTCGGCCAACCCATCGCCAAGTTCCAGGCAATCCAGATGAAGATCGCCGACATCTCCGCCGAGCTGGAAGCCGCCCGCCTGCTGACGTACAAGGCGGCGATCCTCAAGGAGCGGGGGGAGTCGTTCACGCTCGCGGCCGCCCAGGCGAAGCTGAAGACGGGCCGCCTGGCGGTGCGCGCCGCGGAGGAGGCGGTGCAGATCCACGGCGGCTACGGCTACATCGAGGAGTACCCCGTGTGCCGCTTCTACCGGGACGCCAAGATCCTCACCATCGGCGAGGGAACCGACGAGGTCCAGCAGATGGTGATCGCGCGCCAGTTGGGCTGCTGACGCGACGCCGAATCGACGGCCGCGACAGTCAGCCCCGGTGGGAGTGATGGCCCAGCGGGCCGCCGGACGGCGCCGCCCAGATGCCGGGCGGAGCGGCGGTGGGGTCCTGCCTCCAGTCAGCGCTCACCGGGCCGCCGGACGGCGCCGCCCAGATGCCGGGCGGACCGGCGGTGGGGTCCTGCGTCCAGTCAGCGCTCACCGGAGCGGCCTGGGACGGAGGAGAAGCGGCGGTCGGCTCGTTCACGAGCCCGTAACTGGCGCCCACGCCCAGCGCGACGGCGATGGCGGTCGCGGCGGCCACCTCCTTCGGATGCGGCAGATTCAGCGGTGTGTGTGCGTGTGCGTGCATTTCCGTCCCCTCTCTGTGGCTGCGCCCATTCAAGCCGCCAGCGACGGTGTCGCCATCCGGTGCCGCTACGGGATCTATCCGGAGGGAACCCCCTACGCCGTTTGGGGAGGCCCGACGACCGGCATTTCGCTTGCCGAGAGCCCGGCGGGCACGAGATAGCCCACCCGGGGGGTGTCGGCGCCGCAGTCGAACCCTCCATCGGGACCGCCTAGCGGACCAGACCCAGCCGCATTCCCTCCGCGACGGCGGCCGCCCGATCGGATACACCCAGCTTTTCGTAGATGTTTCGAAAGTGGCCCTTGATCGTGGCCGGGGTCACTTCGAGCTCCCCGGCCGACTCCTTGATGTGCATGCCGTCGGCCGCATGCTGCAACACCTCGCGCTCCCGCTCGGTGAGCTGGCCGGTGGCCTTGAGGTGGCCTCGCCTCCAGGCGAGGGACTCACCGAGCACCCGACCGACCGAGTCGAGCGTCTGGTCGAGCCCGAAGCCGAGCCGCCTGCAATCGCGGCTGTAGAGCTCCACGACGGCGACGACGTCGTTACCGTGCAGCGCTGGGAACGAGGCCCATCCGCGCAGACCAGCTCGCCGCGCGGGATCGCGCCGCAGGAAGCCAGGGTCCGAGGCGACGTCGGGGACGGTGACGGTCGCCCCAGTCCGCCAGGCGCGGCCGATCGCCGCGTCCGCCGGAAAGCGAAAGCTCCTGGACGCCCGCTCCAGCTGGCTCACGTCGACGCCGGGCATCGCCCAGAACCTGAGGCACTCGAGCACACCCTCGTCCTCATGCGGCACCCACAGCGCTGACGCGTCCCACTCCAGGGCGTGGGATATCTCGGCGAGCAGATCGTCCACCGGGTCCTCACGCGCGTCCCACGACCCGAGGACGTTTGAGAGCCGCTGGTACACGGCAAGCCCCTGGGACGTGAGGTGGGTTTCGGTCACGTCCTGGAGCGTGCCGAGCAACGTCGTCTCCCCGCCCCGGTGGGGGATCACTTCGCCGACGACGGCCAGGAGAAACCGGACGTCTCCGTCGGACCGAATCACGCGAAACACGTGACTCCGCTGGTGGCCGCTGTCCCGCTGGAGCTCGATCAGCCGTCGCATCGCCGCGCGATCGTCGGGGTGCGTGCGCGAGACGATGAGGTCGATCCCGGGTGTGACCTCCCCGGGCTCATGGCCGAACAGCCTGAACATCTGGTCGGACCAGGTCACCTGGCCGGAGCCAGTCGCCCACTCGAAGCTCCCAATGCCGGTGAGGCGCTCGACCGCCTCGTGCCTTACGTCTGGTCGTCCGGTGCTACTCATCGCGCGAGAATCCTGCGGAGTGCCCCCGGCTCTACTCCCGACCGGAACAACACTCGTGTCCTCATCCACCGTATCGGAGCATTCCGGGAAGGGCTTTAGCCGCACGCGGAGGCCCGCCGACCCCAACGGCGGAACTGTGCCTTCGCCGCAATTTGGGTGTTGATTCGCGGCTCTTGTCACGGACGGCACGATTCCGGCCGAAGGGCGGCGTAGAGTCGCTTCCGTCGTCGGAACCTTCGAGCTGGGGGATCCAGTGGACAGAAAAGAGAACGGGCGTAAACGGCCGCCGTCCCGACTCGCCCTGCAGCTGACCGAGGCCTTCGCGCCCTGCGCGGAGTGGTCCCAGGTCCGCGTGCAGCGCGGAGCGGGTGGACGTCGCACTCGCGTCATCGTCGCCGCGGACGGCGCTGGCACAGCGGCCGGCCCGGCGCCATTCGACTGGGCGACCGGAACGCTTTAGTCAAAAGACGGCTAGGACGCCGGGCTGGCGGTGATCGCCTCGAAGCCCCGGGCGCTGAGCTCGGCGGTTCGGCCGGCGTTTCCTCCGGCGCCGAAGTGCTTGAGAAGCTCGATCTCGGCCTCTCTCGTCAGTGGCGACTTGGTGCCGGCCTTGGGCGCTCCCTTGATGGCCTCGCGGGCGTAGGGAACCCACACGCGCCCGGGGACGCCAACGGCTTCGCGTGCCGGGACCAGGCCATGCTGGCCGAAGCGCCCGAGCCGCACCACGAGCCATTCGGGGCGCCCCGTGTCGGCGTCGACGAAGAAGCCGTCGATCTTTCCGACCGCGGCCCCGCCGATCTCGTCCAGCCGTGACCCGATCCAGGTCCGAGCTTCTGCGGCGTCCGGGGTTTGGTCGTCAGGCATCGTCGATGGTCTCCAGCAGCTTCCGCGCGGCGCTCGCGGGGTCGGTCTCGCGGCGCGTCACGCTCGCCAGCAGATCCTCCCAGTCCGGGTCGTTCGTTGCACGCTCCTCTAGCCGGCGGCGGAGGCGGGCCGCGGCGATGCCCAGCACCTCGGCGCGGAGATTGCGCGCGCGGCGCTCGGCGAGCGAGCCGGTCTCGGTGATGTGTTGCCGGTGCGCGTCGATCTGGCGCAGGAGCTCCGTGATGCCCTCGTCCTTCACCGCCTCGGTCCTCACGACGGGCACCTTCCAGTCCCCCTGCGGGCCGAGGCCGAGGGCGGAGCGCACCTCTCGGATCATCGTGTCGGCCAGCGGGTGATCGGCCTTGTTGACGACGATCACGTCGGGGATCTCCATGACCCCCGCCTTCAGCGCCTGGATCGAATCCCCTGAGCCGGGCATCAGAGCAAGCACGATCGTGTCTGCGTGGTCGACGATGTCGATCTCCCCCTGGCCGACCCCGACGGTCTCCAGCAGCACGTCGTCCTTCCCGGCGGCGTCCATCAGCAGGGCCGCCTGGAGGGCCGCCTCGGCGAGGCCGCCGAGGGACCCCCGGGTCGCCATCGAGCGGATGAAGACCTCGCTGTCGAGGAAGTGCTCGGCCAGCCGGATCCGATCCCCGAGCATCGCCCCCTGGGTGAACGGGCTCGACGGGTCGATCGACAGCACCCCCACGCTCCGATCCGCTTGGCGGAGCTCCTTGGTCAGCGCGCCGATGAGGGTGCTCTTGCCCACCCCGGGCGGGCCGGTGATGCCCACGACGCGGGCCTTACCGGTTCGGGGAAAGACCTCGGCGACGAGCCGGTCGCCCTCCGGGGCCCGGTTCTCGACCAGGCTGATCCCGCGGGCGAGCGCCCGCTTGTCGCCGGCGACGATGCGCTCGGCGAGGGGCGCGTCGGTGGACTGGGCGGCCCTGGCCATGGCGGAGCTGAGTCTAAGTACTCGGACGGAGCGCTACTAGAGTGCGACCGCTGTGCTTCGCCTGCTCAGCTTTCTGGCCCGCAATCGGATGCTCACGCCCAAGTACGCGCGCCTCGCGGTGCGCTACGCGTGGCGCCGCCTGCTGACGCCCGCCGGCTGGAGCTGGCAGACGGATGGCTTGCTGTTCTTCGGCCGCCGGCTCGAGATCCAGATCGGGCGTAAGGGGACGATCCGGTTCGGGCGCTTCGTGTGGGTCGGCGACGGCACCAAGATCCGCTGCCACGAGGGTGAGGTGGTGATCGGCCCGAAGACGGTGCTGGGCCAGGAGTGCACGATCTCGGCCTTCCAGCACGTCCGCATCGGCGAGCAGTGCGTGATCGCCGATCGCGCGATGTTCATCGACTTCGACCACGGATCGGCCGAGGTCGAGCGCCCGATCCGCCGACAGGGCATCTACAAGCGGGACGTCGACGTGGGCGCGAACGTGTGGATCGGCTACGGCGCCTGCATCCTGCGCGGCGTGCGGGTCGGGGACAACGCGATCATCGGGACCAATACGGTGGTCACCCGCGACGTGCCCGCGAACGCGGTCGTCGGCGGGGTGCCGGCGCGCATCCTGCGGATGCGCGAGCCGCCGAAGAGGCTGCGCTGGCCCGACCCGGTCGACCCCGAGCTCGCAGGAGCCGTGATCCCGGAGGAGAATCCTGACCTTGGCAACGAGGAGGAGACTTCATGAGGATTCTGATCGTCGGAGGCGGCATGGCCGGCCTGACCTTGGCGGGCGAGCTGCGTGCTCGGGGCATCACGCCGACCGTGGTGGAGCGCGTTCCGGAATACGAGCGCGTCGGCTTCTGGATCGGCCTCTACCCGTTCAGCGCCAACACGCTCCGGGAGACCGGCGTCTACGACGCGTACGCGGACATGTCGATGGCGATGGCGGACTACGTGATGTGCGACGCGGACGGCAACGAGCTCCAGCGCATGTCCCTCGCCGAGGTGCTCGGCCGGATCGGAGGCTCGATGGGGGCCCTGCAGCGCGCGGATCTCCTGGACCTGCTGCTGAAGGGCGCCGACGGCGCCGACCTTCGGATGGGCACCACGGTGGAGGCCCTCGAGCAAACCGATGACATGGTCCGGGCCACGCTGTCGAGTGGAGAGACCTTCGAGGCCGACCTGGTCCTCGGTGCGGACGGCATGCACTCCGAGGTCAGGAGCCTCATCCTGGGCGACACCGAGCTGGACGACTGGGGCTACACCGCGTTCACCTGGTGGGCGCCCGAGAGCGATGCGATCGGGAGCGACGTGACGGAGTTCTGGGGCGCTGGCGCGCTGTTCGGCCTCTATCCGCTGAAGGGCGCGATCAACGCCATCGCGGCGCTCCCAACGCCCGACGGCCTCGACGACATGGCCCAGGACGCGCTCCGCGACACGATCCGGAAGGCGTTCGGCGACTATCCACGTCCCGTCCAGGACGCGCTATCGGCCGTGGGCGATGACCGGGTCTTCCCATGGGCCATGGTCGACCAGCGCGCGCCGGAATGGGTGGTCGGCCGGGTGGCACTGGTGGGCGACGCGGCGACGGGGTTCCTGCCCACCGCCGGCGTCGGGGCATCCAACGCGATCAAGTCCGCGGCCGTGCTCGCCGACGAGCTCGGTCGGGCCGACGCAGCGACCGTGCCCCAGGCGCTTTCGCTGTGGGAGCAGCGGGTGCGCCAGAAGGTCGAGGACAACCAGCAGGCTTCCCGGCGGCTGGCGAAGATGATGTTCGTCCGCGGCCACACGGTGGCCAAGGCGCGCGACACGCTGCTGCGGCACTACCCGGTCGAGAAGGTGGCCGAGGACGTGCTGAAGAGCAACACGACGCCGTTCTAGACGTCCTCGCTAGACGCGCTCTCCAACCAGCTCGTCGTACAGCGCCGCGGTTCGCTCGGCCACGTCGAGCCAGTCGAAGCGGCGGACGTGCTCGTAGGCCTCGGCGACCAGGCGGCGCCCGAGGTCGTCGTCGGAGAGGACGCGGGCGACCACCTCGACGAGGGCCTCCGGGTCGCGGGCGCGGAAGCGAAGCCCGGCCTCCTCGTGTGGCACCACCTCGCGCAGGCCACCGGTGTCGGCGACGAGGCACGGGCATCCCGACGCCATGGCCTCCAGTGCGACGAGGCCGAACGGCTCGTAGATCGACGGCACCACGCACACGTCGGCGATCGGGTAGAGCGAGTGGAGCACGTCGTCGCCGATCCAGCCCAGGAACGTGCCGTGCTCCATCAGGCCCAGCTCATCCGCCTGGCGCCGCAGCTCGTCCTCGTGCGTACCTGAGCCGGCGACCAGGAAGCGGGTCCGAGGCAGGCGCTCGATCAACGCCGGCATCGCCTCGAGGGCGAGCTGGAAGCCCTTCTCGTAGACGAGGCGGCCGATCAGGAGCACGAGCTTCTCGTCCGGCTCGGCGAACTCGAGGCGCAGGCGCTCGAGCTCGGGGGCCTCCTGAGGCCGCAGATCGCCCGGATCGATGCCGTTCGGGATCACCGCGATGCGCTCGTCGCCCACACCGAAGATGTCGGCGATCTGTTCGCGCATGTAATACGAGCACGCGATCACGCGGTCGGAGCGGTTGGTGATCCACTGCTCGACTCCGTGGATGTGCGACTGCGGATGCCTGTCGACCCAGCCCTGGTGGCGCCCGTGCTCGGTGGCGTGGATCGTGGTCACCAGGGGAGACGAGAACCGGCGGGCCAGGTGGTCGCACGCCATGGCCACGAGCCAGTCGTGCCCGTGCACGAGGTCGAAGTCGTAGCGGTCGCCGAGCTCGACGCCCGCGGCGAGCATGTCGGAGTTCATCCGCTCGACCCACGCGACGAACTCGCCGAGGTCGGTTGGCCGCCCCGGCTCGCGGACGCGGTGGATCGAGACCCCCGCGACGACCTCCTCCGCGGGCGATTCCTCACCGCCACGTGTGAGAACGTGGACCTCGGTGCCCAGCTCGACCAGCGCCTCGGACAGCTTGCGGACGTGCCGGGCCAGCCCGCCCTCGATCAGCGGCGGGTACTCCCAGGAGAGGATGAGGACGGTGGTCACGGCTCCAGCAGCGGGGCCAGGCTCAGGTCGGGTGCCAGGTTTCGCATGGAGGGATCGACGCGGCGGCGTGAGTGTACGGCCTCCAGCAGCGCCCGCGCGTGGCTCGCCGAGCGCTGAAACGGGTAATCCCCCGCCTGCTTTCGCCGGTCGAGGAACGCCCAGTCGCTGGCCTGGAGCGCCAGGAGCTCGCGCGCGGAGCGCTCCGCGGCCTCCCTTGTGAGCTCGCCGGCGCCCATCGCCTTGATGAGCCGTAGCTCGAGCCGCCTCGCAGCCCAGGCCATGTCACCGACCTCCGGCGAGTCCCAGGTGCGAAGGTCCTTGCCCTCGCCCCAGGTGGACTCCATGAGCGCCCTCGCCTCGGGCTCGTGGCGCTCCAGGGCCTGGGGCAGCGTGACGAGGCGCACCCCGTGCGCCTCCGCGCGTGCGAGCACGCCCGCGAACCACCGCGGCCCCTCCGACCACCAGTGCCCCAGGAGCTCGGTGTCGATCGTGAAGGTGACGAGCCCGGTTCGACCGCGCTCGGAGCGAAAGCCCTCGAGGCGGCGGGCGACGCGGAGGAGGAACTCGTCCGCGTGCTCGTCCGC
Source organism: uncultured Actinomycetes bacterium (assembly GCA_963702195.1). GTDB lineage: Bacteria > Actinomycetota > Thermoleophilia > Solirubrobacterales > 70-9 > AC-56. The sequence goes on from OY969725.1 coordinate 2,645,075, forward strand.
CCGCGCGGCCGCGGCCTCGGGGTCGTAGACGCCGCCGGAGACGGCCCAGAGCCTCGTCCCCTCCATCGAGAGGCGGTGAAAGTCCGCGTACGCGGGATCGGCGGGGTAGCCGCGATCCGACCAGACCAGCTCCACGGTCTCCCAGTCGATCGTGAAGGCCACCAGGTCGGCCCCTGCGCGCGCGGGGACGAGCGATGCGAGCCCTGGCTCGTGGGCGCTCTGGTCGGTGCAGAAGAAACGCAGGTCGCGCTCGGCCAAGAGGGGCTCGATGCCGCCACGGTAGGCGCACTCGGGAAGCCAGAACCCTCGTGCGGGGCCGAAGCGGCGCGCGTGCGAGCGCAGCGCGGCGTCGATCTGAAGACGCCGGCCGGCCGTGGTGGCGAGCAGCGGCAGGACCGCGTGGCTTGCCGCAGTGGGGATCAGGGCGACACCGCGCTCGCGGGCCGCCTCGTTGAACGCGGCCAATGCGTTTCCACCGAGATCGCCGAGGCGGTCGAGAGCCCGCCGGTAGCGAGCCGCCTCCGCCGCCGCGGCCGGGCGCAGCTCCGCGACAGGATCGTCCGCGTCCCTCTCGGCCGCCCCCAGCCGGAATGCCCGCACGAACGCCTCGAGGCGCTCCATCACGCCGGCCGCCTCGAGCTGGTCGGCGAGCACCGGTGACACGGTCACGGTGACGTCTCGCGCCTCCGCGAGGACGGGCAGATAGGAGCGGGCCACGGCGTCGAACAGCCACTCCTCTCCGAACGGGTAGGTGCCGAACCCCTCCACATACGGCATGTGGGAGTGCAGGACGAGCGCCAGGTCGCCGACGGGCCCGCCGCGCCTGGTGCCACTAGGCACGGCAGACCGCCAGGAAGTCGAGCGCTCGCTCCAGATCGCCGTCGGCGGCCACCCGGAAGTCTGAGGCCGCGATCGCCGGCACGAACCGCGAGTAGAACGGCTTCGTGACCCCGAGCGCCGGATGGACCCGATCCCACCCGGCGCGCAGCGCCAGCTCGTGCGCCCGCAGCTTCCGAGCGTGAAAGATGCCCAGGACCTCCACGCGCGAGAAGTGCGGCGCGAGCAGCTCCCGGTACTCGCTCAGCGTGTACTCGCGGAGGTGCCACGGGTTCTCGGACTTCTCCGCGCCCGGCGGCGCGAGCGTCAGGCGGTTGGGCGTTGTGACGTAGGCGATTGGGGCCACCCGCGCGAAGCGGTCGAGCAGCGCGCCGGGGTCGTGGATGTGCTCGATCGTCTGCAGGAAGACGATCGCGTCGCAGGGCGCGTCGAACTCCTCGACCAGCCCGCGCTCGAAGCGCAGGTTGCCGCGCCGGTACCGGAGGCGCGCGTGCTCGTGGGCATCCGGGTTCGCATCTACGCCGACGACATCGGCCGCGGCGCGTGCGAGGACCTCGGCGCCGTAGCCCTCCCCGCAGGCGAGATCGGCGACCCTCAGCCCCCACACCCGTTCCGCGATCCACTCGTAGGTGGCCAGATGCCGGCGGAACCAGTAGTTCTCCTCCGGGACGTTGGGGAGCGTGCGCTCTCCGGTCAGGGACAGGGGCGGGACGCCCGGCGGCTGGTTCTGCTGCGTGTGAAGGTCGTCGCTCACGTCTTGGCACTGCCGGTCGCCGTTGAGGGTCCGCGCACGGTAGCGGGCATTCCCGCATACCATCCCGCGCCATGCCCGCTCGGTCAGCGGCCCCGGCCCAGCACATCAAGGACGTCAACGTCCGCTACCACGATGCCGCCGCCACCGAGTACGACGCCAAGTGGGGCATCGATTTCGGGCCGATCGGGCAGGAGCAGGTGCGCGGCAAGCTCACGAAGGCCCTCGGCTCGTGGCCGGGCCGTCCGTTCGGGGACGCGCTCGAGATCGGCTCGGGAACCGGCTACTTCTCGCTGAACCTCGTCCAGATGGGGGCGATCGAGCGGTTCACGGCCACCGACATCTCGCCCGGAATGCTGTCCACCCTTGCGGCAACGGCGAAACGGCTTGGGCTCGCGGTGAAGACGGAGGTCACCGACGCTGAAGTCCTCCCGTTCGACGACGAGAGCTTCGACCTCGTGTTCGGACACGCGGTCCTCCACCACATCCCCGACCTGGACCGGGCGCTGCGGGAATTCCAGCGCGTGCTGCGGCCGGGCGGCGCCATCGCCTTCTGCGGTGAGCCGTCGCGCTACGGCGACCTGCTCGCTGCCGTGCCCAAGCGCGGTGCCCAGCTCGCCGCGCCGCTCTGGCGGCTCGCCCTCGGTGCCTCCGCGCGCCGGCCCGAGTCCGAGTCCGAGTGCGACGGCCACGAGCTGGAGCCGGAGGTCGACGTCCACGCGTTCTCCCCCTCCGCGCTCAACCGGATGGTGAGCGCGGCCGGCTTCGATGACGTGAGGATCGTCGGTGAGGAGCTACTCGCGAACGCGTTCGGCTGGACGATGCGCACGCTGGAGGGCTCAGCCGAGCCCGAGGACGTGCCCATGCGCTGGCGCGAGTTCGCCTTCCGCGGCTACCTGGCACTCCAGCGAGTGGACACCGCGCTGCTCGAGCCGAGGCTCCCCCCCGCTCTGTTCTACAACCTGGTGCTGTCCGCGCAGAAGACGCCCGGTACCTGACCAGCAATGAGTGGGCGGACCCAGTACTACTGCGCGACGTCGCTCGACGGCTTCATCGCCGAGGCCGACGATGGGCTCGAGTGGCTGACGGGCTACGACGGCGCGTACGACGGCCCCGGTGCCGAGCCCATGAAGGGCGGCTATGACCGCTTCTACGAGGACGTCGGCGCGATGGTGAGCGGCTCGACCACCTACGAGTGGGTGCTGAACCACGTCGAGGAGTGGCCGTACGCGAACAAGCCGTTCTGGGTGCTCACCACGCGCGAGCTTGCGGTGCCGAAGGGGGAGGGCGTCGACGTCAGATTCGCCCAGGGCAGCGTGCGAGGGCTCCATCCGGAGGTGGCCGACGCGGCGGGGGAGCGCAACGTCTGGATCGTCGGCGGCGGGGAGGTCGCGTCCCAGTACGCGGACGCCGGCCTCCTCGACGAGGTGATCGCGACCGTGGTCCCGGTCGTGCTCGGCACCGGCAAGCCCCTCTTCGACCGCCGGCTTCAGGGCGGCCCCATGCGCCTGGCCGGCACGCGCGCGTTCGACACGGGAATGGTCGAGCTGCGGTACGCGATCGGCTGAGCGCGACCGGCTACGGTTGGCGCATGGCGATCCATGGACGGATCCGCGTCGCCCTCACCAGGCGGAGGCAGCTCACCATCTCGCTCGCCGCGCTCGCGGCGACTGCGTCCGTGCTCGCGATCCCCTCGACGGCGGGCGCGGTCAAGCCCGACTATGTGCGGATCGTCGGCAACCAGTCCTCCAGGGACGGGGTCCGGCCGAGCCTCATCGTGCTCCACACGACCACGGACCCGGACGGCGGCCGCCCGCACTTCTGGGACCTGCCCGGCCTCAAGGACCTGAAGCGGCTTGGAGCCTGGTTCGCCGATCCGGGCAGCGCCGTCTCCTCGCACGTCGCCAACGACGAGCAGGGGCACGACGCGCGCTACGTGAGGGACGCCCGCAAGGCGTGGACCGAGGTGGCCTTCAACGCCGCGAGCGTCAGCATCGAGCAGATCGGCACCGACGAGTACAGCCGGGGCACCTGGTTGACGCAGCGCGCCGCGCAGCTCGAGGACACCGCCAGGTGGATCGCCCACTGGCACCGGCGCTGGGGCATCCCGATCGCGCGCGCGAAGGTCAGCGGGAGCACCGTGGTCCGGCCGGGCGTGGCGACCCACGCCCAGCTCGGCAGTGCGGGAGGCGGGCACCACGATCCTGGGCCGGGGTACCCGCTCGGCCATGTCCTGGTGCTGGCGCGGTCGCTCGCCGCCGGTTAGCGAAGGGCGTCGGCAAAGATCGACAGAGCCGCGTCGACATCGGAGCGGCTCACGTCGAGATGGGTGACGGCCCGCACATGGCGGGCGTCGATCGCCTGCAGCTCCACGCGGTCCGCAAGCCCCTCCACCAGGGCGGGCGCATCCCCGACCTCGAAGATCACGATGTTGGTCTCGACCGACGAGGGATCGAGCCGCACGCCCGCCAGCTCCGCCAGTCCCTCGGCCAGGAGCCGTGCGTGCTCATGGTCCTCCTCCAGCCGGTCCACGTGGTGATCGAGCGCGTAGAGGCATCCGGCGGCGACGATCCCGGACTGCCGGAACGCCCCGCCGAGCATCTGCTTCCAGCGCCAGACCTCCGAGATGAGGTCATCGGAGCCCGCGATGACCGCGCCGATGGGGGCGCCCAGTCCCTTCGTGAAGTCGAGCCACGCGGTATCGAAGCCGCCCGCGTAGTCGCTGGCCGGCACGCCTGAAGCGGCGACCGCGTTCATCAGGCGGGCCCCGTCCAGGTGCGCGCGCATGTCGTGGCGCCTCGCGACGTCGAGCACGTCCCGAATGGTCTCCAGCGGCCAGACATGGCCCCCGGCGATGTTCGTTGTCTGCTCGACCGACACAAGGCGCGAGCGCGGCCCGTAGCGGTCCCCCGGCGCCCTGATCGCCGCCTCGAACTGGTCCGAAGTGAAGATCCCGTCCCTGCCGTCCACGGTCCGGACCATCGCGCCCGAGACCTGGGCGGGGCCGCCCGCCTCGTAGTTCACGGGGTGGGAAGTCCGGTCACAGATCACCTCGTCGCCGCCCGGGCGCACGTGGAGCCGGATCGCAATCTCGTTGCACATCGTCCCGCTGGGCAAGAACAGCGCGGCCTCGTGGCCGAGGAGCTCGGCGACCCGTTCCTGCAGGCGGCTCGTCGTGGGATCGAGCCCCCGCTGCTCGTCGCCCACCTCCGCCGCCGCGATCGCCGCCCGCATTCCCTCCGTGGGCCGCGTCTGGGTGTCGCTGTAGAGGTTGACCGGCTGCACGCGAGGGCAGGTTAGATGTCGCCTGCTAGCCGAATGTGAACGCGTAGCCCGAGATGCCCTGCTCCGGGCGGAGGGTGAGGACGTGGGACTCCGGGTGCGGCAGGTCCACGAGCCGGTAGAGGCGCTGGTTGGAGATCGTCGCGACCCCGTTGTGCACATCCTGGCCCGCGAGCGAGCTGGGGATCGGCTTGCCGTCCAACAGCACCTGCATCTTCCTCGGCTCGCCCGGCGAGCCGAGGACGAGGAAGACCCGCTTGGCGGTGAAGTTGAGCTCCAGGCTCGCTCCGGCGCCCGCGGTCGCCGAGTCGCGATCGATCCGCCACTGGCCTCCGTAGGCCAGCTGGTCGGAGGAGAGCGAGGAGGGAGAGACGGCGTCGAACCGCTGCGTGCCCGGCAGGATCGGGCCGTTGGCGAAGCGCTCGGCCCGGGCGGCGCCGAGGTAGGTCTCCGGCGTCGCGTGCGCGTCCGGGTGCTCGACGTGGGCCTTCGCGTGGCCGCCCAGGTCGCCGTCGCCGGCCTCGGCGAGCAGGCTGCGGATGGCATCTTCGGTCTCGGTGTAGGAGCCCTCGCCGAAATGGACCAGCCGCACCCGCCCCTTCGCGTCGATCAGGTAGTCGGCCGGCCAGTACTGGTTGTGGTACGCGTTCCAGGTCGCGGAGTCGTTGTCCTGGACGACCGGGTAGGTGAGGCCGAAGTCGCCGATCGCGCGCTGCACGTTCGATGCATCGCGCTCGAACGGAAACTCGGGCGTGTGGACGCCGACCACGGTGAAGCCGTCGCGGTGGTACTGCTGGTACCAGGCCTCGATGTAGGGCAGGGTGCGGATGCAGTTGATGCACGTGTAGGTCCAAAAATCGACGAGGACGACCTGCCCTCGCAGCTGGTCGAGGCTCAGGGGCCGGTCTCCAGGAGTGTTGAACCAGTCCTGGGTGCCGGTGAAGTTCGGCGCCTGGAAGTAGACGGGCAGGCGCTTGCCCGCCGCTGCCTGACTGGTGCCCGTCTCGTGCGACGCGGGCCCGCCGCCACGGAGCGCCTGGAGGTTTCCTTCGACGCTGGAGCTCTGCTCGATCCGGCTCGTCGGGTCGACGAGCGCCGACGGAAGGTGCCCGACGATGGCGCTCTCGAAGCGGACGTCGAGGTTGGCGATCATCACGACCGCGACCGCGATCATGACGGCGCCCATCGCGACCTGGACGCGAGCCCGCAGTGCCCCGAGGCGGTCGGTGATCCGCCGCCCGCCGAGCATCAGCAGATAGAGGACGATCGCCGACCCCATGGAGTAGGCGAGCGCCACGGCGAGCCTCCCAACGGTGAAGTCCTGCGCCGCGGAGACGGTGATCACCCCGGCGAGGATCGGCCCCGCGCACGGCGCGTAAACGAGACCGAGGCTGGCGCCGAGAAGCATCCCGGAGCCGAAGCCGTCGCCGCCCGCGCGCGCCGGCTTGGGCACGACCCGCGAGATCCACGCCTCGACGCGGTCCGCCAGCGGCTGGACGCAGAGGAGCACGCCGAACACGAGAAGCGTGACGATCGCCAGGACGCGCGTCAGGTCGTTCGGCAGCCCGAGCGCCGCGATCACGTATACCAGCGCAATCGTCGCGAAGGTGAACGAGAGGGCAAGGCCCAAAGCGACGCCGAGGGGCCGCTTGCGGCCTCCGGTGACGCCCGCGGACAGCACCGCGGGCAGCACCGGCAGCACGCAGGGCGAGAGCGCCGTACCGGCGCCCGCGAGGAGTGCGAAGAGGACTAGGAGGACCACTGCCTGGGGCTCAAGGGAAAGTTAGCCACCCGTGAGTCTCGGCAAGCGGCCCTACGTTTCACCCTCCTCGACGCGGACCCGGTGGAGCCTCACCCGGCCGTCGATGCCCTTGAGGCGGCGCTCGCCGGCGAAGGACCAGCGATGGCCGTTCGAGGCCACGTCCTTGACCTCCTCGCTCACCAACACGCTCCCCGGATAGGCGATCGCGGTGATGCGGCTCGCCAGGTTGACGGGGCGCCCGTACCAGTCGCCTCCGCGTGCCAGGGCGGGTCCCCTCGCGAGGCCGGCACGCAGCGGTGGAAACCCCTCCCCCTCGGCCTCGGAGCGAGCGACCAGGTCAAGCGCCGCGTCCACCAGCGCGTCGTTGTCGGGCGAGACGAGCATCGCTGCGTCGCCGATCATCTTCACGAGGCGCACCGGTGGGTCCGCGACGTCGCTGGCCAGCTCGCCCAGCCGCCCGGTGATCGCTCCGAGCTCCTCGGGCGGAAGCTCCTCCCCAAGCTTGGTGAAGCCCACCAGGTCGGCGAAGCAGGCCGTGATCTCCTGGGCGCCCGGGAGGCGCCCGGAGGCGATCTCGGCGCGCCCGATCACGTCGCTTCGCACCTGTTCGCGCAGGTGAAGGTTGAGCACGTACTCGAGCACCGGACCCATCATCGGCCCGAGCCGGCGTGCTCCCTCCGCAAGGCGACGGGCGATCTCCGCCTCCGTGCCGCCCTCGGCCAGTGCCGACCCGGCGACCAGCGCCCGGCTCGCAGCCGCCACCTGGGCCAGCGCCAACCCGATGACCCGGGACACCTCGAGGATGCCCTCGTCCGGGAGGCCGGCATCGCGCAGCGCCGCGAACCTCTGCGCCGCCTCCAGGTCCTCGTCCGTGAACGCCGGTTCGCCGGGCCCCGGATCCGCAAGGCCGAGCGCCAGCCGGTTGCGGCGCAGGACCTCCTCGTCCACACCCGCCCGCTCCGCCACCTCCGCGGCCGTGTACCGGCGCCCCTCACGCTCGAGTACCCGCTCCACGGGGATGAGGGCCAGCCGATCCTCCTCCACGGCCTTGCGCAGATCCTCCAGCGGAACGCCGTCCGCGGCGAGCTCCTCCAGCAGCTCTCGCCTGGCCTCGCGGGCATTGCCGCGCGTCCCCTTCAGCAGCCCCTCGCGCTCGAAGTCGATGGCCATGGCGCGCGATTCTCCCAGGGAGGGGATGGAGCGGGGCTCCTAGAATGGGCACATGGTGGACGACGGCGTCGAACTGCCGATCTTCGAGCTCCCGGTCGTGATCCTGCCGGGCGAGTTGCTCCCCCTCCACATCTTCGAGGAGCGGTACGTGCGGATGATCGGGCACTGCCTCGAGACCGCCGAGCCGTTCGGGATCGTCTTCCGGGACGATGAGGGAACCGCGCACCGGATCGGGTGCACGGCGCGAGTCACCGAGGTGCTCGAGCGATTCGACGACGGGCGGATGAACATCGTCGTCACCGGCGAGCAGCCGTTCCGCGTCCTCGAGCGATTCGAGGAGCCGGACTACCCGGCCGGCGAGGTCGAGCCGATCTCGGCCGATGAGGAGCCCAGCGAGGACGACCCCGAGGCCGCCGACATGGCGCGGCAGGCGTTCGTCGAGCTGGTCAAGAGCGTCTCAGGGGACCAGCCGGACGACCTGGACATCTCCACGGAGGACGCCTACGGCATCGCCGCGCGCGTGGAGCTGCCGGTCGAAACCAAGCAGGCGCTGCTGGAGCAGCGCGCGGAGTCAGAGCGCATGCGCATGCTGGGCAACGCCCTGCGTGCCCTGGTCGCCGCCGTGGCCCGCTCGGGCGAGATCGCCGAGCGGGCGAAGATGAACGGCAAGGTGATCGTCGGCTAGCCGGAGCCGGCGCCAGCCAGCACGTCATCAGAGCTCGCGATCCGGGCGCCGGCGTCCCGCATGTCTGAGAAGGCGCGTTCGGAGTCGCCGTCGTTGACCTCCACGCCGCGCACGGCGTCCTCCACCACGGTCACGTCGAAGCCCTCCCTGCGGGCGTCGATCGCCGAGGCCCGCACGCAGTAGTCGGTGGCGAGGCCGCAGACGTAGACCTCGTCCGCCTCATGCTCGCGCAGGATGCGTGCGAGGTCGGAGTTCTCGAAGCCCGAGTAGCCCTCATCCTCGCGGCCCTGCCCCACGTCCACGACGGCGTCCAGATCGATCGCCTGCATGGCGGGATGGAGCTCGGCGCCGTGGGTTCCGCGAACGCAGTGCACCGGCCACGGGCCACCCTGCTCCCGAAAGGACGCGTGATCCGGCGGGTGCCAGTCACGGGTGGCGGCGACGACATCGAAATGCTCCGCGAGCCGCTTGACCGGCTCCGCGATCTCGTCACCGCCCGGGACCTCGAGAGCCCCTCCCGAGGTGAAGTCGTTTTGGAAGTCGATTAAGAGCAGTGCCTTGGCCACGGCGCACCCCTTTGAAGCCCTCCCCGACGATGCTACTGCGCCTAGGCGAGCGCCACAGCGCCCCCGCGGCGGGGGTCGCCGCCGCCGCTCAGGGCACCGCTCGCGGGGTCGCGGACGACCGCGTGGACGCCACCGAAGAACAGGTTCCTCTCCTGCCATCGCACCAGCTGGTAGGAGCGCTGAGCCAGGACGTCGAGCCCGTGCTCGTCCACTCCCGGCTCGGCCTGCACGGCGCCCGCCTCGAAGTGGACGCGGGGCGCAGAGACGGCGTCCTGCGCGTCCATCCCCTGGGCGATGACGCGGATGATCGTTTGCAGGACGGCTGAGCGGATGCGGTTGGAGCCGCCGCTCCCCAGCCCGACCTCCAGCTGGCCGTCGCGCAGGACGACGGTGGGCGACATCATCGAGGTCACCCGCCGGCCGGCCGGGGTCACGTGGAAGCCAAGTGGGTTCAGGTCCTCCTCCCCCAGCATGTTGTTCACGTGGACGCCGGTCCCGGGAACGATCACCCCGGAGCCCGTGCCGTTCGAGCACGTGACCGCCGCGCACCGGCCGACCCCGTCGACCGCCGTGATGTGGGTCGTCGATCCGAGCCGGTCGGTTCCGTCGGCCTCTCCCCGCTCCGGGGGGCGGGCGCCGTCGCGCACCCGGGCGGCCGCCGCCGCGAGCCGTTCGGGCGCCAGGAAGCGGGTCGAAAATCCCTCCTCGTAGAGCCCGTGGAAGAAGGTCTCGGTCCGCGCGACCTGTGCCTCCTCCATGGCCGCGACGATGCTCGCGAGGTCCGAGGCGCCGGCCAGCTCGAGGAGCGCCAGCGCGAACGCGATCAGCACGCCGCCCGAGGAGGGTGGCGGGTTCGTCAAGACGTCATGCTCGCGATACGTGGCGCGAACGGGCTCCCTGATCCGCGGCTCGTATGCGGCGAGATCGTCCCGCCCGAGGGTTCCGCCCCGCTCGACCACCCAGTCGGAGATCGCCCGCGCGACCTCGCCTCTGTAGAACGGGTCGGGGCCCTCGGCCCCGTAGCGCTCCAGGGCGTCGCCGAGCTCACGGGACCTGAACCGGTCGCCCTCGCCCAGGATCCGGCCGTCGGGCGCGTAGATCTCCGCACCCTCCGGTTGGTGGGTGAGGATCGGCTCCAGGATGTGAAAGATGAACGCCTGCTGGGCGTTCACCTCAACCCCGTCGCGGGCCAGCCGGGCGGGCCCCCGCACGAGCTCGGCGAGCGGCACCGAGCCGAAGCGCTCGAGCGCCGCCGCCAGCCCGGCGACCGTCCCCGGGACCCCGCACGACGCTGCGCCGACATTGAAGACCTGCGGGGACTCGGGGGTGAAGTAGACGGGTATCGGGACGAGCTCGGAGCGCCGGCCCCCGAGCGTTCGGCCCGGAACCTCGACGAAGAAGTCGAGGAGGACGTCCTCGCGGTCAGGGTCGTGTACGAGCATGAAGCCGCCGGCCCCGAGTCCCGTCAGCGGGCTCTCGGCGACGAACGACGTGAGCACCGCGGCGACGGCGGCGTCGACGGCGTTGCCCCCCTCCCTGAGGACGCGCGCACCGGCCTCCGCAGTCAGCGGGTGGCCCGCCGCCACAGCACCGCGTGCGCTCACGCTACGCGCTCCGGCTAGCGACCGGGTACGAATTCAGGGACGTCGATGGAGAGGTCGCGCGGGCGCGACTCGAAGCTCTTCGCGGTGCCGGCGCGCCGATCGGCTGGCCTCCGCACCGCGGCCTGGGTCGTTCCGGCGATACGCCGCTCGTTTCCGCCGGAGCCGTCCTTGCGCCGACCGCGCCCGTCGAAGCGGGTCGCGATGACGGTGACCCAGACCTGGTCGGTCAGCGTGTCGTCGAGATTTGCTCCGAAGATGATGTTGGCGTCGGGATGCGCCGCCTCCTGCACCACCTGGGCGGCCTCCGAGACCTCCAGCAGGCCCATGTCGGGGCCGCCTGTGATCGAGAGCAGGATCGAGCGCGCGCCGTCAACGGACGTCTCGAGCAGCGGTGACGAGACGGCCCGCTCGGCGGCGGCCACCGCACGGGACTCGCCGGTGCCCATCCCGATCCCGAGCAGAGCCTGCCCGGCGTCGCGCATCGTCGTGCGGACATCAGCGAAGTCGAGGTTGATCAGGCCGGGGAGCGTGATGAGCTCCGAGATGCCCTGCACGCCCTGGCGCAGGACGTCGTCGGCGACCTGGAAGGCCTCGATCATGGTGGTTTCGCGCGCGAGCACGCTCAGGAGCTTCTCGTTCGGGACGACGATCAGCGTGTCGACCTCGGAGCTCAGTGCCTCGATGCCCTGGTCGGCCTGGGTGCCGCGGCGGGTGCCCTCGAACTGGAAGGGCTTGGTGACGATCCCGACCGTCAGCGCGCCGACGTCACGCGCGAGCCGCGCGATCACGGGCGCGGCTCCGGTGCCGGTCCCACCGCCGACCCCGGCGGTGATGAACACCATGTCCGAGCCCTTGAGCAGGCGCTTGATCTTGTCCTGCTCCTTGAAGGCGGCCTGGTAGCCCAGCTCCGGGTTGGAGCCGGTCCCGAGGCCCCGGGCGACGCCGCTGCCGAGATGGACGGTGACGTCGGCGGTCGACTGCTGAAGCGACTGAAGGTCGGTGTTGATGGCCATGAACTCGACCCCGGGGACCTGGGCCTCGATCATGCGATTGATCGCGTTGACACCCGCTCCGCCCACGCCGACGACGCGGACGATCGGCAGGTGGGGACGCGGCGGCCCGTGGTAGTCCGACAGGCCGGGCTCCTCGCGCCCGTAGGCCGGGCCCTCCACGTCGTGCGAGTCGTCGGCGAAGATTCGGCTCAGCCGTTCCTTGGGCGCGGGCACGTCGGGCAGGTCGTCGACGCGGTAGGCGCGCACCCGCTCCGGGTCCGGCGGCGCGGGATCGGGCTCCGGCTCCGGCTCCCGGCGGACCGGGGGCGGCTCCGGCGCCCGGACGGCGTCCTCCTCACGATCGAAGAAGGTCGTGGACTCCTCCGAAGCGGACGGCTGCTCGGGCGCCTGTCGCTCGGGAACACGCTGCTGCTCCGTGGGCTGCTCCTCCTCGCCCTCGGAGGGCACGGTGGAGCGGAAGAGATCTGCGAGCGGGCCTTCGCGCATGCTGGCCCGCTTACGACGCGCCATGTGTCAGGACCTCCTCGGCCAGCTCACGGTAGTACCTGGCTGCGTTTCCCTGCGGATCGTACTTGAGCACGCTGGAGCCCCTGACCGGCGCCTCGGCGAACTTGATGGCCTTGCGGATGCGCGACTTGAAGACGAGCTCTCCGAAGTTCTCCTCGAGGATCTCCACCGCCTCCTTGGCGTGGATTGTGCGCGAGTCGAGCATCGTCGGGAGGATTCCCTCGATTTGGACCCTCGGGTTCAGGTTCTCACGGATCATCTCGAGCGTGTTCTGGAGCTGGACGAGGCCCCTCATCGAGAGATATTCGCATTGGACGGGGACGATCACCTTGTCCGACGCCGTCAGCGCGTTGACGGTGAGCAATCCGAGGCTCGGCGGCGTGTCGATGCAGACGAAGTCGTAGTCGTCGACGACGGCCGACAGAGCCTTCTCCAGCGAGCGCTCCCGGCCGATCTGCATGCTCATCGCGATCTCGGCGCCCGCGAGGTCGATCGAGGCGACGGCGATGTCGATCTCGCGCTCCTGGATCACGTCGCGGATCGGGATGTGGTCGACCAGGACGTCGTACATCGACCGGTCGACCTTGTCGGGGTCGATGCCCTGGCTCATCGTCAGGTTGCCCTGCGGATCCAGGTCGACGGCCAGCACCTTGTGGCCGGACTCCTTGAACGCGACGGCAAGGTTCAGGGTCGTGGTCGTCTTCGCGACGCCGCCCTTCTGGTTGGCGAAGGAGATGATCTTCGCGCGCCGCTCCGACTCGTCGCCGATGTGAGCTCCCGGCGGCCGTCCCATGCCCGGGCGGCGGACCGGCGCGAGCGCCTGCTCGGCGCTCAGGCGCTGATCGTCGCCGTCCTGCGGCTCGGAAAGGTTCGTGGGCGGCATCGGCTTGGCCTCGGCCGGCGCGGACTCGGTGGTCGCGGCGGGCTCGGGCTCGGGATCCGGCTCGGGCTCGGGCTCGGGGGCGGGCTCGGGCTCGGGGGCGCTCTGGGGCTCCTCGGCAACGACCGGGGGCGTCTCCGGGCGCTCCGGCGTCCCCTCGACCTGCGTCTCCTCGACCTCCGGGGTCTTCTCCGCGGCCGTCTCGGGCTCGCTCGGCTCGGGAGCCGCCTCAGGCTTGCGCGGGCCGCCGTTGGTCGACCACTCGTCCCCGCTCAGGGGGACGTCTGACTTGGAACCACGATTGAAGAGACCCATTGATCGCGCTTATTCGCACGCTCTTGTGCGTTTCCTCCTCATGAGACGCATTCGTCGCGTGCACATTCGGCTGCCGATGGGTGCGATGGCCGGAAAACGTCCGCCGTGCGGACGGAATCCATCGATCATCGGCCGTGTGGCCGCTGGACCGCCTGTTTAGTGGCTCGAGGGTCGCGGGTATGTTGCTGAGGTGCGCGAGCTCCTGGACAAGCGCCTGGTGATCGTCACCGGGAAGGGTGGCGTCGGCAAGTCGACGGTGGCGCTGGCCATGGGCCTCGCAGCGGCGGCCGAGGGCCGGCGGACGATCGTGTGCGAGGTGTCGTCCCAGGAGCACACGTCCCACGTCTTCAACCGTGCCGAGGTGGGCTTTCACGAGGTGGAGATGGCCGAGAACCTCTGGGCGATCTCCATCGATCCCGACGAGGCGATGCGGGAGTACCTGCTCATCCAGCTGAAGGTCCGCGCGATGCGCGACCTGCTGTACCGGTCGCGGATCTTCGGCTATCTGGCCGCAGCCACCCCGGGGCTCCGCGAGCTGGTGACGATCGGGAAGATCTGGGAGGTCGCGCTGCCGGACCGCAAGGTGAAGAAGGCCCGCGAGTACGACCTCGTGATCGTCGACGCGCCGGCGACCGGACACGGCGTCGCGTTCCTGCAGACGCCGCGCACGTTCGCCAACGTCGCGCGGGTCGGGCCGATCAAGGCCCAGGCGGAGGCGCTCGAGACCTTCCTCGTCAACCACCGGAAGACCGGCGTCGCCATTGTCGCCCTGCCCGAGGAGATGCCGGTCAACGAGACCGCATCGCTCGAGCGGACCCTCACCGAGGACGTCGGCGTCTCGGTCGACCGCGTCTACATGAACGCCCTGTATGAGGAGCGGTTCTCGAGCGACGAGGCGGAGCGCCTGGAGGCCACCTCGTCGAACGGCAACGGGGCCCTCCGGGCGGCATCTCGCGCGGCTCTCAGCGAGACGCGGCGCGCGGCGGCGCAGCGGGAGCAGCTGGCGCGACTCACGGAGCTCGTGAGTGCGCCGGTGCGGACGCTGCCGTTCATGTTCGAGCCGGAGCTGGGCGTGGACGAGATCCGCGAGCTGTCCGGGGAGATCGACTGACATGGCCGGCGTCGGCGAGCTGCTCGACGGCAAGCGCGTCTGCATCTGTGCGGGCTCGGGTGGCGTGGGCAAGACGACGAGCTCGGCGGCGATCGCCGCGGGGATGGCCGCGCGCGGCAAGAAGGTGGCGGTGCTCACGATCGATCCGGCCAAGCGGCTCGCCGACTCGCTCGGGCTGCCGGAGCTGGGCAACGAGGAGCGGCAGGTCGACCCGAAGCTGTTCGCCGACGCGGGCATCGACACCCAGGGCGGTGAGCTGTGGGCCATGATGCTCGACGCCAAGGCGACCTTCGACGAGCTCGTGCGCCGGCACGCCCCCGACGCCGAGACCCGCGACCGGATCCTCTCCAACCGGATCTACCAGCAGCTGTCTGCCGCGCTGGCGGGCTCGCAGGAGTACATGGCGATGGAGAAGCTCTTCGAGCTCCACGCCGAGGACCGGTACGACCTGCTCGTGCTCGACACGCCTCCCAGCCGCAACGCCCTCGACTTCCTAGAGGCTCCTCGGCGCCTGATGCAATTCATCGAGGGCCGCGCGCTCCAGGTGTTCATGAAGCCGACCGGCCTCGGGATGAAGGTGTTCGGGCGCGGAACGTCGATGATGTTCTCCGTCCTGCGCCGCCTCACCGGCGTCGAGGTGCTCGAGGACCTGTCCGAGTTCTTCCAGGCCTTCAGCGGCATGGTCGGGGGCTTCCGCGAGCGCGCCAAGCGGGTGAGCGAGCTGCTCGCGAACCCGGAGACGTGCTTCCTCGTCGTCTGCGCGCCGCAGGGGGAGCCGATCACCGAGGCGGTGTACTTCCATCGCAAGCTGGTCGAGGCGAAGCTGCCGTTCGGCGGCGTGATCGTCAACAAGGTCCACTACGAGTCAGAGCTCCCGGACTACGACCATGACGCCCTGCGAAGCGAGCTCCTCGCGGCGCTGCGCGACGAGGATCTCGCCCGCCGGGTGATCTCCAACTTCGACGACTACCGGGCGCTGGCCGCGCGCGACCTTCAGAACATCAAGCGGCTCACCGCCGAGATGCGCGCCCGGCTCGTGATCCAGGTCCCGTACCTGGACACCGACATCCACGACCTCGCGGGGCTCATGCGCATCAACGACTATTTGTTCGCGGCCGGCGCGCGCGAGCGGACCGCAATCGCCGCCGAGGCCTAGAGAGGCCCGAGCCCGGCGGGCACAGGGCCCGCCGGGAGCTCAAGCCGCTCTTCCTGGGTGATCGGAGGAGAAAGCTCTCGGGTGCTGGGCCTCGTCAGGAGGCGTGGATCTGGGCGCGGCGCCGGCGGTCGTAGCTCAGCTCGCGCACGTTCCACTCGGTCGTCTCCGGCCTCGGGAACAGGTAGGCCACGCGCTCGCGCGTGTCGGGGCGCTCCTCCGGCTCCTCCTCGGCGGGGGGCTGCTCCTCGACGAGCTCGGCAAGTCTCGAGCGCCGCAGCCGCTCCACCTCGTCGACGGTGGCCGGCTCGGGCTCGCGAGCATCTGCGTTGCGTTCGAACACTGTCTCCTCCTCCTCGAAGCGGGGGTGTGACTCGACCGTGATTCGCCCCTCGGGCTCCGGGACCTGCACGGATTCCGTCTCCGTCTCCGGCTCGGCCTCGTGCCACTCGCCGGGCACGTCGATCCAGAGCGCCTCCTGTTCGGAACCAGCCGCACCCGTTCCAAACGGGTGCCGGGGATGGTTCCTCACCCGCTCGCCATCCTCGGCTCGCTCCTCCAGGGCGGGCTCGGG
This sequence comes from uncultured Actinomycetes bacterium, assembly GCA_963702195.1. Taxonomy (GTDB): domain Bacteria; phylum Actinomycetota; class Thermoleophilia; order Solirubrobacterales; family 70-9; genus AC-56. The sequence continues at coordinate 2,661,285 of OY969725.1, forward strand.
CTCGGGGTCCTCCTCGCCGTCGGCCGCGGGCTCGGCATCGCTCTCGGCGGGCGAGGGCTCCTCCTGAAGCGCCTCCTCGAGCTCGGACACCGACATCTCGCGGGTCTCGCCGGAACCGTCCGCGGCGACATCCCATTCCGCAGAATCGCCCCGCTGCTCGGCGCGCCCCTCGCCTACCGCGAGGCCGTCGGCGAGCAGGATCTCGTCCGCGGTCGCCCGCAGGTCGCTGCCGAGGTGCCCGCATGCGGCATCCCTCAAGATCGCCCGCGTCAGGTCCTCGACCAGGGCGGCCGTCTGCGCGGGGGTGGCGGCTCCCTCGCCGACGGGGGCGGGCTCCCCGCTCCACAGCTCGCGTTCCAGGCCCACCGCGCGGTCGATGACAGCCTTGACCTCGCCGCGCTGCTCAGGCTCGGCGCAGAGCGCCGCGACGCGGATCGGCAGGCCCAGCTGGGCGGCGCCGCCGCCCTCGAGCACGAAGCGAAGCGTCAGGAGGTAATCGTTGAGAGCGTCGATGACGACCGCGCGCTCGAGGCCCGCTTCGAAGCGGGAGATCGCACGCGCCAGCGCGCCGGAAAGCTCCGGCTCGCTCTTCGCGGGGCGGCCGAACGCGGTCGAGCGGTAGGCGAGCGTCCGCGAGAAGATTGCGAGGTCGGAAAGCTCCTCCTCGACCAGCCGGTAGCCGCCCGGGCGCGGGCGCCCTGCGCCGGTCGCGATCCGGCGCCAGCGATGCTCCCCGGCGCGGGTCCACGCGTACGGGCCGAGCCCCACGCCTCCGCCCGCGTAGAGGCGCAGCGTGGTGATGAGCTGACGGAACGCCTCGACCGCCCGCGCGCCGGCGTCCAGGCTTCGGCCGTCGGCTGGGTCGGCGTCGCTGACCCGCGTCGCCGCGAGGAAGGTCGGCTCCCAGCCGGCGGAACCCGAGCCCTCGGCGGCCTTCGCCTCGGCGGGGACGTCGACGGTGTCTGCGCGCACGATGGTGGCGGTGGCAAGCTCGAGCCGCGTGATGGGCATGTGGACGCCGCGAAGCGGAACGACCACCTCGATCTCGTCCGCCGCGACCTCTCCCCCGGCTTCGAGCTCCGCGATCGCGGCGCCCAGACGGGCGTCGTCCGGCGAGAAGTCCGTCGAGCCGGCCCACAGCCGGCACAGGAAGACCACGCCGGCGAGCTCGCCGCGCTTGCGCGGATCGCCGGGCACGCCGATGCCGAAGCTCTCCAGGTAGGCCGAGGACAGCTCGGCCGACTCGATCGCCGCGCAGGCGGCGCCAAAGGAGTCAAGCGCGCTGAGGCTCTTCGAGTGATCGCGGATGAAGCGCTCGGTGAGCGGAACGTATTGCGGCAGCGGCGATCCGGCCTCGCCCTCGTGTACGTCGTACGGAAGCTGCTCGCCCTGCGCCACCAGCTCACGGAGGCGCTTCGAGGCGTCGCGGGCCATCACCTTCAACGCCTCACCGACGACTAGATCACGCATGACCGCACGCTTCGCCCACGCACGGGCCCCTCCTGCGGCTGCAACCGGGGTTGCAGTCAGAGATGACTAGGAGCGGCGCTCAGGCGGCGACGGCGGGCTGGGCGCGCTCGCTCTTCAGGAGCCAACGACGTCCGTAGGCGCGCATGTCCTCGATCAGCGGAACGAGCGCGCGGCCCTTCTCGGTCAGCGCGTACTCGACCCGTGGCGGGACCTCGGGATAGGTGCGACGCTCGACGATGTCGTTGTCCTCGAGCGCCCGCAGGCGGAGGGAGAGGGTGCGCGGGCTGATGCCGTCGAGCGATCGCTCGAGCTCACAGAAGCGCTGGCTTCCCTCGGCCAGGTCGCGAATCAGAAGGAGTGTCCACTTGCCGGAGATGATCTCCGCACAACATCCGACGGGACATGGATTCTCGGTCATTTGCGGCTAAATGGCAGGGACGAGGTCGTTGGTAGCGGCTCCCCCACCGCAAGGCCGAGTATAGCTAGTGCTTTACGGAATGAAGTGACTCTTCAGCGCGGTCGCCGTTGCCCATGACCTGCTCGATCCCGCTCGCCCGCTGGCCCTGGGCGGCGAGCATGAGCTTGAAGTCGTGGGCGCTCGAGGCGACCTCGAACGCGGTCTCCTCGGCGATGTTCTCGTCGACGACGTGCCTCAGGAGGGCCTGGTCGAAGGTCTGCATTCCGTAGTAGGAGCCCTCGGCGATGACCTCCGTGATCCGGCCGGTCTCCTGCGGGTTGAGGATCAGGTCCTGCACGCGGCCGGTGACCACCATGACCTCGCACACCGCGACGCGCCCGTTGCCGTCGATCCTCGGCACCAGCCGCTGCGAGACGGCCCCGCGCAGCGTCGAGGCGAGCATCACCCGCGCCTGCTGCTGCAGGTGCGGCGGGAAGAAGTCGATGATCCGGTTGATCGTCTCCGAGGCGTCCAGGGTGTGGAGCGTGGAGAGCACCAGGTGCCCGGTCTCGGCGGCGGCGAGTGCGGTCCGCACCGTCTCCTCGTCGCGCATCTCCCCGATCAGGATCACGTCCGGGTCCTGGCGCAGCACGCGCCGCATCGCGCGAGCGAAGCTCTCGGTGTCCTGGCCCACCTCGCGCTGGTTGATGATCGAGAGCTTGTCCCGGTGCAGGTACTCGATCGGGTCCTCGAGCGTCACGACGTGCCGGGAGCGGCTCGAGTTGATGTGGTCGATCATCGCGGCCAGCGTGGTCGACTTGCCGGAGCCGGTGGTGCCGGTGAGCAGGACGATCCCCCGCGGCTGCTCGGCGAGCTCCCGGATCACGTCCGGCAGGCCCAGGTCGTCGATCGTCCGGACCTGGAACGGGATCGCCCGGCAGGCGATCGAGACCCAGCCGCGCTGGCGGAACGCGTTGACGCGGAATCGCGACAGACCGCGGATCTCGTAGGAGAAGTCGACCTCGCCCTCGTCCGCGAACTCCTTGAGCAAAGCGGCGTCGGTGAGGATGCGCTCGAGCGCGGCCTCGGTCTCCTCGGCGTTCAGCGAGTCTGCGTCCTCGATCGGCTTCAGCGCACCGTGGACGCGCGCCATCGGTGGCGAGGCCACCTTCACGTGAAGGTCCGAGCCCTCCCGCTCGACCACGTAGCGCAGCGCCGCGTCGATATCGAACGCCATCACACCGGTTATCGGTGCTTCGGGGCCCCGCTTTAGGGATGCGGACGGATGTCGAGGCTGCCTCGTAGCCTCACGCGCATGACATCCAAGGAGGAGGAGCTACGCCGCGCTCTCGCCTTCATGGCGCGAGTGGACGAGGGCGCCGCCAGCGAGGTGCGCGAGTGGAGCCTCGGCACCGCGCTCGTCACGCCCGAGCTGCCCAGGGTCTGGGATGCGAGCTACCTCCGGGTCGAGCGGCCCGGCAACGGCGAGCGGGCCGGCGCTGAAGCGATCGAGGTCTCACACGCGGCCGGCCTCGCACACGCCGCGGTGGTGGTGAGCGACGAGGACGACGCCGCGTCGCTGCGGCCGGGCCTTCAGGCGGCGGAGTTCGAGGAGGTGCGCTTCGTGCTGATGGTGCTCCGGAAGGTGCCGCCGGCGCCCGACGCGGCGATCCGAGAGGCCTCGTTCGCCGACGTGGCGCCGAGTCGCCGCCAGATCACGCTCGAGCTGTTTCCCGGCGACCAGGCTCTCGCCGAGCAGCTCGGCGAGCTCGATCGCCGCCTCGAGGCGACGATCGGGGGGCGCTGGTTCGCGATCCGCGAGGGCGACGACGTGGTCTCCCGAGCCTGGCTGCTCGGGAGCGAGGGCGTCGGCCAGGTGGAGGACGTGGCGACGTCGAGCTCACACCGGGGGGAGGGACTTGCCCGGGGCGTGGTCAGCGCGGCGGCCCGCGCCTCCACCGAGAGCGGCAACGAGCTCACGTTCGTGATCGCCAATGACGACGAGACGACACCGGAGCTCTACCGCAAGACCGGATTCGAGCCGATCGGCTTCAAGTGGCGCTTTGTGAAGCGCCTGACCTAACGGTCTACGCGACCTCGCGCAGCTTCTGCGCCTCGGCCAGCGACTGAAGCTTCTTGAGCGACTGGTTCTCGATCTGGCGGATCCGCTCGCGGGTGACGTTGAAGGTCCGCCCGACCTCGTCGAGGGTTCGCGGATGCTCGCCGCCGAGCCCGTAGCGCAGCTCGAGCACGCGCCGCTCGCGGTAGGACAGGTTCTCGAGCGCCTCGCGCAGCGCCTCCTTGGTCAGGAGGTCCGCGGCGCGGTCGAAGGGCGACTCGGCCTTCTCGTCGGCGATGAACTGGCCGAACTCCGATTCCTCCTCGTCGCCGACCGGCTTCTCGAGCGACACCGGCGCCTGCGCCGAGCGCTTGATCTGGTCGACCTCCTCGGGATCGATGCCGGTGACCTCGGCGATCTCCTCCGGCGTGGGCTCGCGGCCCAGCTCGGTGACGAGCTTGCGCTCGGCGCGGCCGATCTTGTTCAGCTTCTCGACGACGTGGACCGGGATGCGGATCGTCCGCGCCTTGTCTGCCAGGGCGCGCGCGATTGCCTGGCGGATCCACCAGGTCGCGTAGGTCGAGAACTTGAAGCCCTTCCGGTAGTCGAACTTCTCGGCCGCGCGGACCAGCCCGAGCGTCCCCTCCTGGATCAGGTCGAGGAAGGGAAGGCCCTGGTTGCGGTAGTTCTTGGCGATCGAGACGACGAGGCGGAGGTTCGACTCGACCATCTTCTGCTTGGCGTCGAGGTCGCCGCGCTCGATGCGCTTGGCGAGGTCGACCTCCTCCTGGGCCGTGAGCAGGCGGACCTTGCCGATGTCCTTCAGGAACAGCTGGAGCGAGTCCGTCGTCATGTCCGGCTTCAGGTCCAGCGCGGTCGTCTTGCGGCGCTTGCCGCGCTTGTCCGTCGGCTCCGTGTCGGGGGCGGCGGCCTGGGCGGGGTCAACGTCCTCGACCAGCTCGACTCCCTGCCGCTCGATGTACGCGTAGAGCTCCTCGATGTCGGACTCGTCGAGGTCGACTTCGGAGACTGCCGTCGCGACCTCGCCGTAGGAGATGACGCCAACCTGCTGACCCTTGACGACAAGGGTCTTTACTTCGTCAAGCTCTTGAATCTCGGCAACTAGCATTCGCTCGCTCTCGTCTTCCTTCAGCCTAGTGTCGTGGATTGCGTTGCTCTGTCTCTGTCTATCGGACGCTCGCCGCGAATTCGCGAGTCGGCTGCTGTCGGCTCGAAGCCCCTAATCCCGATCTTGCGGCGAGAATGCGATTCGATGTGCGACGCGGTTCCGGGCTGGGGTCCTTCCCAGCGTAGGGATCGTCAAATGGTTCCCGCATGATATCCGCTCGGTCTCTCGATCCCTCCGGTTTTCCGCCATTTGCTGCGGGAATCCGGGGCCATGCACCGATTCCTGCGAACTGGACGTCCCGCCGGATCGCCAACGTCACCCGCTACAACACAACGGAGGGCGCGGAGTTCCGGACCGGCGCCGTCTTCGAGAACGTTGCAATATGAGGACATGACGGCAGACCGAGACAACCCCACGCCCTCATCGGGCGACCGCGGCGTCTTCGGCAATCTCCCGAGCGAGCGCCCCGGCGTCCGCAGCCCGCGGCGCGGCGAGGGCAAGGGGTCGAAGGCGGCCGCTTCCGACTCCAAGGCCGCCAAGGCCGGCCCCGCGGAACCAAAGGCCCGCAGGGCCGCTCCGAGCCCGCCACCGAAGGCGAAGGCGCCCCGCCCGCCCCGCGAGCAGCCCGCGCCTCCGCCGAGCCCTGCAGCCGAAGCTCGCGAGGCCGAATCCGGGCGCGGCAGCGTGGAGGAGGTCGCGTGGGCAGGCATCACGGTCGCCGCCGAAGCGGCGACGCTCGGCGTGCGGCTGGTTTCCCGCGCGCTGGAAGCGGTGCGAGAGCGACGTTGACGGCGCTGGGGCTTCGCCGCCCCAAGAGCTCGCAGGAGGAGGAGCACCCACGGCAGTCGACCCGTTTCCTGCGCGCGTTCTGGCACCGTGCCTACCAGGAGAACATCACGGGACTCGCCGGGATGGTCGCCTACAACCTGGTGCTGGCGCTGTTTCCGTTCGCGCTCCTCGTCCTGTTCATCTTCGGACGGATCCTGCAGAGCCAGGACGTCGAGGCGAACGTGCTGAACGACCTGCAGCGCCTATTTCCGGCGGTCGAGACGAACACGCTTGACAGCGCCCTGCATCACATCCGCGACAGCTCGGCGACCCTCGGGGTGGCGGCGGCGATCGGCGCGATCTGGATCGGGACCTCCTTCTGGGGGGCGATGGACACCGCCTTCTGCCGCATCTACCACGTCCATTGCCGCGGCTGGCTGGAGCAGAAGCGCTTCGCCCTCGTGATGCTCCTGGGCCTGACGCTGTTCCTGGCGGCGAGCGTCGTGGTGCCCACGCTCGAAGCGTTCCTGGTGACGAGCGCGGGCAACCTCCCGTTCGGCCTGGACGAGATCAGCTGGCTCGCCAACGCGCTCCTGCTCGCCGCGGCCCTGATCGGCGTCTTCCTGATCTTCTGCGTCATCTACTACTTCGTGCCCAAGGGACACGTGCCATGGCGCGGTGTGTGGCCCGGGGCCCTGTTCGTGACGCTCACGACCGGCGTTGCGAACGCGGCGTACCCGTTCTATCTCGCGAACGTCTCCAGCATCGGCAACGTGGGCGGAACGATCGGCTTCATCCTGATCGCCCTGGTGTGGTTCTACCTCGTGAGCCTCTCGATGATGGCCGGAGCCGTGATCAACGCCCTCCGCTACGAGCTGCACGACACCGGGACGATGCGGGTGGCGAGGGCCGCCGACTACCCGTAGCGGCCGCCGGTGATCTCGCGGAGCTTGGGGCGGTCGTGCCGCGCCTGGACCGTGCGGACCGTCCCGGATCGGGATCGCATCACGAGCGATTCGGTCGTGGCGTGGCCGTCGTCGAGGTAGCGGACGCCCTCTAGGAGATCTCCGTCGGTCACGCCGGTCGCCGCGAAGAAGACGTCCTTGCCCGCGACGAGCCGGTCGGCGTCCAGCACCTCGTCCAGGTCATAGCCGGCGTCCACCGCCGCCTTGCGCTCCTCGTCGTCTCGCGGCCAGAGCTTTCCGAGCAGCTCGCCCCCCAGGCACTTGATCGCCGCGGCCGAGAGGACGCCCTCGGGCGTGCCGCCGATCCCCCACAGCAGATCGACCCCGGTGCCCTGCGAGACGGCAAAAAGCGCCGCCGAGACGTCACCGTCGCTGATGAACCTGATGCGGGCGCCGACCTCCCGGATCGCTTCAACCTGCTCCTCGTGCCGGGGCCGATCGAGCATGATCACCCGGATCTCGGTGGGCTCGACGCCCTTGCGATCGGCGACCTTGCGGATCACGTCCGGAAGTGGCTCGTCGAGCGAGAGGAGGTCGGCGATGCCGGGGCCGCCGGCCAGCTTCTCCATGTACACGCAGGGGCCGGGATCGAACATGCTCCCGCGTTCGGCGAGCGCGATCACCGCGAGGGCAGAGGGCATCCCGCGGGCGGTGAGGGTGGTCCCCTCCAGGGGATCGACCGCGATGTCCACCTCGGGCGGGCTGCCGTCCCCGATCCGCTCGCTGTTGTAGAGCATCGGAGCCTCGTCCTTCTCCCCCTCCCCGATCACGACGACGCCGTCCATCGGCACGGTGTCGAGCAGCAGCCTCATCGCGTCCACCGCCGCCTGGTCCGCCTTCTCCTTTTCGCCGCGGCCCACCCACCGGGCCGCCGCCAGGGCCGCGGCCTCGGTGACGCGCACCAGCTCCAGCGCCAGGTTTCGGTCGGGCTTGGTCGTCTCCCGCACGTCGTGCGAGATGACGCTGCTCTCCTCCGCCGCCATGGCCCAGAGCCTAGGCGATGTGGGTCAGACGGTGCCCGGGGCCTTGCGTTGTCGTCGCTGCCCGGCCTGGGAACGTAAGAAGCCGGTGGCGGCAATGGCGATCGTGCAGAGAAGGGCGATCCAGTAGCCGTAGTCGAGGCTGATCCCCACCTCCGCCGGACCGCTGCCGGGCTTGTCGATGATCCCGTTGTAGCCGACCAGGACCATCATCGTGAAGCCCACCACCATGGTCATCTCGCCAGGCGCCCAGGACAGCTTGTGCCCGCGCACGATGATCCAGGCGAGGATCAGGGGCGAGAGCGCACCGGCGAGCAGCAGCCAGCGCATGATCGGGAACGTGTTGAACCCGGTGCAGCTGAAATCACCCTGCCCGCAGATGAATGCGTTCGGGTCGTAGCTGGGATTGCCCGGGGTCCTCGAAACCGTGTGCTCCAGTGAGTACCAGGGCAGCAGGAGGAGGCTGATGATCAGGACGATCGAAGCCGTTCCCCCGACCAGAACGCGGTTGCGGTCGAGGCGCGAGAAGTCCATGTGCGTTCGACTCTAACCCAGGCTTCCGCCCGGCGCGACGGGTGCCTCAGCGGATAGGGTCGCCCGCGTGAACCGCTGGGGACTCACCCTGCCGCTTCCGAACCTCCCGCTTCGCGAGCACGCGGACCTCGTCCGTCGCACGGAGGCCGCCGGCTACACGGACATCTGGAGCGGCGAGACCAACGGCCCGGACGGCTTCACTCCGCTCGCGGCCGCCGCGACCTGGACCGAGAGCGCGCGCCTCGGCACCGGGGTCGTGGGCGTCTTCACCCGCGGGCCGGCGCTGCTCGCCCAGCAGGCGGCGGCGCTCGCGGACCTCTCCGGCGGCCGGTTCGCGCTCGGCATCGGCGCCTCCTCGGACCGCATCGTCGAGGGGTGGAACGACATGCCTTTCTCGAAGCCGCTGACGCGGATGGCGGAGACCGTCGACTTCATGGACGCCGCCTTCGCCGGCGAGCGGACCGCGACCGGCTTCAAGCTCGAGCAAGCGCCCGTCGAGCCCCCGCCGATCATCCTCGCGGCGCTCAGGGGAAAGATGCTCCGACTCGCCGTCGAGCGTGCCGCCGGGGCGTTCACCAACTTCCTGCCGCTGGCCGGCCTGCCACGGGTGACGGAGCAGCTCGACGGGGCCCCCGAGGGCTTCGAGCTGCTGTGCCGGTTCTTCTGCATCCCGGGCGAACGCGGCGAGGTCGAGTCGCTGGCGCGCTTCATGTTCGCCTCCTACGCCACCGTGCCGGTGTACGAGGCGTTCTTCCGCTGGCTCGGCTACGGCGAGCAGATCGACGACATGGTCGCCGCCTGGACCGCGAAGGACCGGGAGGCGGCGATCGCGGCGGCGCCCTGGGACGTGATCGAGGACACGTTCATCTTCGGCTCGCCCGACGAGATGCGAGAGCGCCTCGAGGCCTTCGTCGCGGGCGGCATCACGCTGCCCATCCTCACGCCGATCACGATGCCCGACCGGATGGGCGAGCTGATCGAGTCGCTAGCCCCTGCGGGCTAGCGAGAGGGCGAAGAGGCCCTCCGGATCGGTCCACCAGCCGGCCATCTCGAGACCGGACTCCCTGTAGATGCCCTCGAGCCCCGCGCGGGCGAACTTGGTCGAGATCTCGGTGCGCATCTCCTCGCCGCGGTCGAAGGCGACCTGCATGTCGAGCGCCTCGATGTCGACCACCTGCCTCGCGAGGGACCGCAGCCGGATGTCGACCCAGAGGTTCTCCTCGTCCCAGATCGCGACGTGCTCGAAGGCGTCGAGGTCGAAATTGCACTCCAGCCGGTCGTTGAGGACGGCGAGCACGTTCTTGTTGAACTCGGCGGTGACTCCGGCGGAGTCGTTGTAGGCGGCCTCGAGGGTCGCCCGGTCCTTCACCAGGTCGGTGCCGAGCAGGAAGTGGTCGTCGTCGCCGAGCAGGTTCGCCACCCGGGCCAGGAAGCTGGCGCGCTGCGCCGGCTCGAAGTTGCCGATCGTGCCGCCGAGCAGGGCGATCACCCGCGGGCCGCCCAGCGGCATCCGCTCGAGGTCGCGCTCGAAGTCGCACACGAGGCCGTGCACCGTGATCCCGTATTCAGAGGCGATCGCCCCGGCCGTATCGCGCGTGATCTCCTCGGAGATGTCCACGGGCGCGTAGGCGTCCAGGCAACCCGCGTCTCGCATGGCGTCGAGCAGCACGCGAGTCTTGGCGGCGGAGCCCGACCCCAGCTCGATCAGTGTCGCGGGATCGCCCGCCGTCGAACAGATCCCGGCGGCGTGGTGTTGGAGGATCTCGCGCTCGCAGCGGGTCGGGTAGTACTCCGGCAGCTCGGTGATCTGCTCGAAGAGCTCCGAGCCCCGCTCGTCGTAGAAGTAGCGCGGCGAGAGCTCCTTGAACGGCTTGGTCAGCCCCGCGCGGACGTCGGCGGCCATCCCGGACAGCGGCCCGCCCGGGGGCAGATGCACGTCGACCGTGATCTGCGGCGTCGACGGATTCGTCATCCCGCGTCCTTCGCGCAGCGCAGCCCGGCGAAGATCTGGCGCCGCTCTGGCAGGTCCCAGTTGCGAAAGCTGGTCCTGACGACGTTGCGCCTGGCGGCCCACGCGCCGCCGCGCAGCACCTTGTGGGTGTCGCCGAAGAAGACCTCCGAGTACTCCGGATACGGGAACGCCTGGAAGCCCGGGTAGGCGAGGAAGTCCGCCGACGTCCACTCCCAGACGTCGCCCAGCATGTGGAGCGCCCCGCAGTCGGAAGGGGCGTCGGCGTAGGCGCCGACCCGCGAGGTGCCGAAGGCAAGCTGATCGAGGTTGGCGCGATCGGCGTCGGCGCCGCGGGCCGCGGCCTCCCACTCCTGCTCGGTGGGCAGCCTCTTTCCGGCCCAGTGAGCGAACGCGTCGGCCTCGTGCCACGACACGTGGACAACCACCTCACCGGGATCGACGGGCTCTCGGCGTCCCATCGCGGTGCGCAGCCACCCGCCCTCGCCGTCACGCTCCCAGTACATCGGCGGCTCGGCATCCGTCTCGGCCATGAACTCGGCGTACGCGCCGTTGGTCACCGGCGTCCGGTCGATGAGGAAGGCATCGAGCTCGACGCTGTGGCGAGGGCGCTCGTTGTCGTAGGCGAACCCGTCCGGCCCAGCCCCCAGCTCGACCGTCCCGCCCTCCACCGGCACCATCTCCGGGCCATCGACGGCTTCCGGAGCGGGCGAGGGCGGCGGCACCTCCTCGACGGGCTCGTAGCCGTCGATCATCTGGATCAGCTGCAGCATCGTCTCGGTGTGCTGGTGCTCGTGGGCGATCAGGAGCTCGTAGACGAACCCGCCGGCCAGCAGGGGGTCCTCGCCGGACTCGAGGTCCACCCCGTCGAGCGCGTCGAGGGTCCGCTCGCGGACGTCCTCCAGGTAGGAGCGGAGGTCGTCGCCGCGCAGGATCGGCAGCTCGTTCCGCGTCGCCCGCGGATTCTCGATCGCGTCGTAGAAGCGGCCGAGATCGCCGTGAAGCGGCTCGCGGTCGCCGACGGTCTGTACGAGCCACAGCTCCTCGAAGTTCGCGATGTGCCCGAGGTCCCACGCCAGCGGACTGAGGATCGGCGAGTAGACGCGGTTGAGCTCTTCGTCGGTCAGCGGCGCGACCAGCTGGAGCGTGCGCTGCCGTGCCTCCTCCAGTCGGTCTGCGATCTCGTCCCTTGTACTGAGCTGAGCCGGCGCCGAGATAGGAGCAGGCTACCGAGTCGGTCCCGCGGGTCATACGAGACGCCCCCGGGCGCGCAAGGACATATCCTCCCGCGCCGTGCGCATCGAGGGTGCAAGCGCTCTGGTGGCGGGTGGCGCCTCCGGCCTGGGGGCTGCGACGGCCCGTGGCCTGCACGAGGCGGGTGCCTCCGTCGTGATCGCCGACCTCAACTCCGAGAAGGGCGAGGCGCTCGTGGCCGAGCTCGGCGAGCGGGCGAGCTTCGTCGAGACGAACGTGATGGAGCCCGAGCCGGTGCAGGCGGCGGTCGACGCCGCGGCCGGCGCCGAGGGCGGCCTGCGGATCTCGATCTGCTGCGCCGGCATCGGCTGGGCGCAGCGCACCGCCGGCAAACAGCCTCACGACCTCGAGATCTTCCACAACGTCATCAAGGTGAACCTGATCGGCACCTTCAACGTGCTGCGCCTCGCCGCGCAGGCCATGGTCGAAAACGAGCCCGACGACGAGGGAGAGCGAGGTGTGTGCATCAACACAGCGTCGATCGCCGCCTACGACGGCCAGATCGGCCAGGTCGCCTACTCCGCCTCGAAGGGCGGCATCGTGGGCCTGACGCTGCCGGCGGCCCGCGACCTCGCGAGCCGTGGCGTGCGCGTCGTGACGATCGCTCCGGGCCTGTTCGACACGCCGCTCCTCGCGGCGCTGCCCGAGGAGGCCCGCGCCGAGCTGGGCCGCCAGATCCCCTTCCCGAGCCGCCTCGGCCTCCCTGAGGAGTACGGCGCACTCGCCCGCCACATCGTCGAGAACACGATGCTGAACGGCGAGACGATCCGCCTGGACGGCGCGCTGAGGATGGGGCCGAAGTGAGCGAGACGGATCGTCTGCTCGAGAACGCGCGGGCCTACGCCGAGGGCTTCCAGGGCTCGGACCTCTCCGCGGCGCCGTCGAAGCGGGTGGCGGTCCTCGCCTGCATGGACGCCCGCCTCATCCCCACCCGCCTCCTGGGCCTGAACGAGGGCGAGGCCCACATTCTCCGCAACGCCGGCGGGGTGGTGACGGACGATGCGATCCGGTCGCTCTCGCTGTCACAGCACCTGCTCGGGACCGAGGAGATCGTCCTCGTCCATCACACCGACTGCGGCCTCCTCAGGATCACCGACGAGGAGTTCGCCGAGAAGCTGCAGGACGAGACCGGGCGGCGGCCGGAGTGGTCGGCCGGGACCTTCGCCGACCTCGAGCGGAACGTCCGCGAGTCGATCGCCCGGCTTCGGGAGAGCCCCTTCATTCCCAGCAAGGACAGCATCAGGGGTTTCGTCTACGACGTGGATACGGGCGAGCTGCGCGAGGTCCGTTAGGCGCTGCGGGGACGCTGGCACGGTCGCGCGACCGTGACCCCCTCCCCTCGCTGCCCTTGGGCGGCGGCGGCGAGCCGCCGAGGGCGGCTCTACGTGCCCTGGTCCTCCGGGTCCCGGTAGACCGGCTTCTCCCAGGGCGGCGTGATCGCGAAGCGCGTCGCGAGTGCCCGGTTACCGAGCGTCTCGATCGGGATCAGGGTCAGGCGCGACGCGGGCGTCCAGTGCGACTGCGGCGGCGGGACGGTGGGGCGACGGTCCTCGTGGACATGGCCTGCATGGCTGCCGCCGGAGACGAAGAGATCACCGGTGCTGCGCCCCCACGCGGAGCGATGCGTCAGGCCGAGGTCCGAGGGCCAGCTCATCGGGTCGGCGTCGTAGTTGTAGCCGTGATGTGAGGTCGCACGACTCTCGGTCCCGTCCGGGGTGACCCGCACCTGCATCCCCTCCCAGTCGTCGTCATGGAGCGGATCATCGACTGGCAGGTCCTTCAGCACCGGCCGCACGGAGCTCAGGCTCGATGAGTGGGCGTAGTAGAACCAGTACTGGAGATAGAGGTTCCCGGAGCGCTCGCCAGTGCAGTCGTAGCCGTGTGCGGTGCTCTCCGCCCGCGCGAGCTCGGTGCGGCAGTCCACGGCGTGGACGAAGCCCGCGACCGGCTCGCCCGCGTCCGAGTCCCAGATCGGTCCCGCCTCCGCGCCTGCTGCGCAGCCGTCCTGGCGGCAGGAGCGGAAATCGACCGGGAGGGCCGACATCCCCGTCTCATAAAGGATCCGCGGCGCGTTTCGTTCCACCTGCCCCGCGAGCTCCAGTCCATACGCGGCGACCAGATCGCCGTCTTCGCCACACACCGCGTCCATGCCCGCCGCGCAGAGCAGCCGCGTCGCGATCGCTCGCGCGAACAGGCCGCCCGGCAACCCAGAGCCCACGGCCGCGAGCACGCCCGCCAACAGTGCCGCCACCACGAGCAACAGCCCGATCCACTCCACGGTCGACTGACCGTCCTGCCCGGCGAGCCGGTTCGAGCATCGGGCGCGCATGGCCCGACGCTAGGAACCGTGTCATCGCGCGTGGCGCGCGCAAAGTGCCGGATGGGTGACGGCTTGTGGTCAAGTGACGGGAGGACGCTCGGTACGCGCTGCCGGGGGTGTGCGCACGCTACGGTGCCCGCATGCCATCGGAGCGGGTTCTGCGCACGATCGCAGGGGTATTGGCGCTCGCCGGCATTGGCGTCGCGCTCTACATCGCCATCGTCGAGTCCGGCGGCGGCTCGCCGCAGTGCCTCGCGGGCGGGCAAGGCTGCGAGACCGTCGCGAAGAGCCACTACTCGCATGTCGCGGGGGTGAACGTCGCTGTGTTCGGCGTCGTCGGCTACGTGCTGCTCCTGGGGGCCGCCCTCATGCGCGGCGACATCGCCCGGATCGGCGCGCTGGGGGTCGCCCTGGTCGGGTTCGGCTTCAGCGTCTACCTGACCTACCTGGAGCTGTTCGTGATCGACGCGATCTGCCAGTGGTGCGTCGCGAGCGCCGTGCTGATGATGTTGCTCTTCGTCGTGAGCGCTCTGCGGGCGTTCGGCTACGTGGGCGCCGAGCTCACGGCGCAGCCCATGCACGCTCAGGTCGACGAGCCGTAGTCACGTGGACCGCACCCGCGCCCGGCAGATCGCGAGCGGCGTCGCCTTTCTCGGTGTCTGCGCGATCGCGGTCCTGATCGTTGTCAGTCAGACGGGAGGCGGGTCGGGGGGCGATACGCATCTGGAGGACGTGAGCCTTGTCAAGGAGCAGCTCCAGGGGATCCCCCAGCACGGCACCATCCTGGGGAATCCGAAGGCGAAGGTGAGCGTGGTGGAGTACGGCGACCTCCAGTGCCCCGTCTGCAAGAGCTTCTCCGAATCGGTCGCGCCCGAGCTCATCGACCAGGTCGTGAGGAAGGGCACGGCGAGCTACGACCTGCGCCAGTGGCCCGTGATCGGCGACGCGCCGCACACCGATTCGATCCTGGCCGCGAAGGCTGCCCTCGCAGCCTCCGAGCAGGGCCGGTACTGGAACTTCGTCGAGCTCTTCTACCGCAACCAGGGCGCCGAGGAATCGGGGTACGTCACCGACCCGTTCCTGACCGCGATCGCCAACGGCGCCGGAGTGGCCGACATCGCGAGGTGGAAGCGCGACCGGAACTCCGGGAAGTGGAACGCCGCCCTCACGCGGACCAACACCGAGGCGGGGAAGCTCGGATTCAGGGGCACGCCGTCGTTCGTCGTCGAAGGCCCAGGCGGACACCGCCTCGTCCCACCCAGCCTCGACGACATCCAATCCGCGATCCAGGCCGTCGACTGACGGGGCTCGGGAGATAGAGTCGCGGCGTGGCCGATCGAGGGGACCTTCAGCCGCAGAAGAAGGAGACGAACTGGAGGGCGTGGGGGCTCGGCGTCCTGATCCTCCTGGTGCTGATCTTCATCGCACAGAACTCCCAGAGCGTGAGGATCAAGTTCCTCTTCTTCGACGCCTCGATGCCGCTCATCTTCGGCCTGCTCATCGCCGCGATCCTGGGTGTGCTGATCGGCTACATCGGCCCGATCGTCCGCCGCCACCGTCGCGCCGACGAAGAGCCCCGCTGAGCCTCACGCGACCGGCCGGTTCCAGTGGGATGGCCGGCGGAGGTCATCCGGTTCCAGGTTGTGAGACCGCACCGGCAGTGCGACAATGCGGTGGCGCATTCACGTGCGCGACTGAGTTGGAGGAGGCATGAAGCGGTACGCGATCATGGCGGTTGCTGTGGCAACCGCGACTGTTGGTCTAGTCCTCTGGCAATCCGCCACCCCGCGCTCATCGCGAGCCCGGGCCGCCACCTCCCCCGGGATCACGATCGCCGCAGGCACACTTCGAGATGACAGCGGTGCGCCCGTCTCGAACGGACTCGTCCGCGTCTATCCGACAACCACCGGCTCCGACTGGTCCGGCACGTCGGCCCCGGTTGCCACCACCGTCGCCGCCAACGACGGTCGGTTCGCGCTGACCCTCCCGGACAGCGGTCTGGCGGCCCTGCAGCGGGACGCGGCGGGCAACGGCGGGGTGGTCAACCTGGACGCGGTCGCCGACAACGGCGGCGACATGGCCGGCGTCGCGGGCTTCTCGATCGACATCGGGCGACTCGGGAGCCCGGCGAAGCTGCAATCCGCCCCGCAACAGATCACCGTGAAAATGCAGGCCTCGGCGGTCGGCGCGACGTCGGGGAAGCGTGCCAGGAGGTGGCATTGCCCGACGCCGGGAACGATCAAGAAGAAGGTCATTCGCCGGTTCAAGCGCTGGGACCAGGTCGGCGAGGCGAACAACGCCTACCGCGACTCGAACGCCTCGTTCAGCTACGGTCGCTCAGCCGACACCGAGGCAACCAAAGGCGTCTCGGTGCATGGGAGCTTCTTCTCGATCGCGGGCACCACCCACGTGGGCAACAGCCACAGCGCGGCCGTCGGGGCCTCGACCGCCGGACGCGGCCAGATTCGGGTCTACACCCGCTTCAAGTACCTCGAGGGCCGGTCCCGATGGTGTGACTACCGGACGCACAAGCATTACCAGCGATTCGGGCTTGCGCCGGTGCGCTGGATCAAGCGGGTCCGCCACAAGCATCAGGACCACACGTTGCATCGGTGCCCGCGGAAGCCGATCCTCAGATTTCCCAAGCACACCCATTTCTCACGGACACACCACCGGTTCAAGAGGTACTCCCAAGGCTTCTCGATCGGCCCGTCGTTCCACGGTTGGGGGATCAAGTTCCATGGATCTGGGACGAGCGGAGCGTCCGAGTTCGCACGGCTCCACGAGAGTTTTGGTGGCAGAACACGGCACCACTATGTCTGCGGGAGACATGGCAAGTCCGCGTTTCGCGGCCATAGGGTGTTCAGCGGTGCGAGGCGCCATCGATGAGACAGGCCGCGGTCGCCGCGGCCGTGTTCGCCTTGGCGTTGAGCGGATGTGGCGACAGCGCTTCCCCCGACGTCCACCTGAAGACGCCCGGATACACAAACCTCTCGTTTCCCGTTAAGCCACATCGCGCCTTTGCCTTCGGAGGCGTCGTCCTCGTCAACGACGGACAGGAGGCGCTCAGGCTGGGTGGTGTTCGGCTCGAGACCGGTTCGGGAGTGAGGCTCGTTCGCGCCGCCGTGCTCGGGCCACATCGGCGATCGTTCATGACCGCGGGCAGCGCACGCTGGCCGAGCGCCGAGTACCACATCACTGGCCTCAGGAAACTGGACGGGTTCGTGGTGCCGCCGCACAGCAACGTCGAGCCCTACCTGAAGCTCCGCGCCTCAGCGGGCCGGAAGGTCCTGCGGGGGATAACGATCGACTACACGATGGGCGGCGACGATCACACCGTCCAGCAGGACTTGAAGGTGGCCGTCTGCGTGAGCGATCGGATCCAGCCACACTGTCACGTGCCGCGAGCGAGCGAGATCGGCTGACCCCACCGAGCGAGCACGCGGGGCGGGGCGCCCAACGGATTAGAGGTTCTCGATCTCGGCGGCGATGTCCCCCGCCGCCTGCTTGGCGTCGGAGAACAGCATCGACGTGTTCTCGTGGTAGAAGAGGTCGTTGTCGATCCCGGCGAATCCGGGGCTCAAGGAGCGCTTGATCACGATCACCTGCTGGGCCTCGTCGACCTCGATGATCGGCATGCCCGCGATCGGCGAATCGGGATCGTCCTTGGCCGCTGGGTTGGTCACGTCGTTCGCGCCGATCACGACCGCGACGTCCGTGTGCGGCATCTCGGGATTGATCTCGTCCATCTCCTTGAGCTCCTCATATGGGACGTCCGCCTCGGCCAGGAGCACGTTCATGTGGCCGGGCATGCGTCCCGCGACCGGGTGGATGGCGTACGCGACGTGGACGCCGCGCTTCTCCAGCTCATTCGCCATCTCCTTGACGGCGTGCTGGGCCTGCGCGACGGCCATCCCATAGCCCGGAACGATCACGACGGAGTCGGCGTAGGCGAGCTTGATGGCCGCGTCCTGGGCGCCGATCGAGGTGACCGGTCGCTCCTCGGTCGCCGCGCCCCCGGTTGGCAGCGCTCCGAACCCGGCGAACAGGATGTTCGGAACCGAGCGATTCATGGCGGTCGCCATCGCCAGCGTGAGAATCGTTCCGGACGAGCCGACCAGCGTCCCCGCCACGATCAGGACCACGTTGTCCAGCGCGATCCCGGCGGCCGCGGCCGACAGGCCGGTGAACGCGTTCAGGAGCGAGATGACGACCGGCATGTCCGCGCCCCCGATCGGCAGCACGAACAGGTTCCCCAGGATCGCCGCAGCGATGAGGACGGCGATGAACAACCCCTGGGACGGGCCGGAGTTGTGGTCGATGCCGAGGACGATGCACGCCGCGAGGATGCCGACCAGGAGCAGCCCGTTCAGCACCTGCTGCCCCGGGACCTTCACAGGCTGGCCCGAGATCAGCCCCTGGAGCTTGCCGAAGGCGATGTTCGAGCCCCAGAAGGAGACCGAGCCGATGACCATCGAGAGCAGGATCGGGATGAAGGTGTCGAGCGGGATCGCCTCGCCGAGCGAGAGGTCGTGCCGGAACTCGGCCCACGCGATCAGCGCCACGGCCCCGCCGCCGACGCCGTTGTAGAGGGCAACCATCTGGGGCATCGCGGTCATCTGCACACGCCGCGACGCCACGATGCCCACGATCGATCCGGCAATGAGCCCGATCGCGATCAGGCCCCAGTTGCCGATCCCCTTCAGGGCCAGCGTCGTGGCGACCGCGATCACCATTCCCGTCGCGGCGATCAGGTTGCCCTGCTTGGCGGTGGTCGGGTGGGTGCCGCGCCGGATTCCGAGGATGAACAGCGAGAACGCCACGATGTAGCAGGCCTGCACGAAGGCCGACTGCGGATCGAGGGCGGCGACGAGAGGCGTCATCACTCGTCCTTCTCGTCGTCCGAGGTCTGTCTGTCCTCCGGCGGTTTTGGCTTGCGAACGAACATGCCCAGCATCCGGTCGGTGACCATGAACCCGCCGACGATGTTGATCGTCCCGAAGAAGATGGCGATGGTGCCGATCAGGTTGTCGAGCCAGAAGTTCGAGAGGCCCACGACGATCAGGCCGCCGAGCAGCACGATGCCGTGGATCGCGTTGGTCTGCGACATCAGCGGCGTGTGCAGCGTCGTCGGGACCTTCGAGATCACCTCGAAGCCGACGAAGGCGGCGAGGACGAAGATCGTGATCTCGGTGATCAGGGGCATCAGGCGCTCGCCTCCGCGGCCTCGCGGGCGCGCTCGTTCTTGACCTCTCCCTCGTGCGTGAGGCAGGCGCCGGCGACCACCTCGTCCTCGAAGTCGATGTTCAACTCGCCCTCCTCGCTCACCAGGAGCTTCAGCAGGTTCTCGACGTTCTTCGCGTACAGCTGGGAGGCGTGGGTGGCCATCTCGCTCGGGAGGTTGAGCGGGGCGATGATCCTGACGCCGTTCTCCACGACCGTCTCGCCCGCCTTCGAAAGCTCACAGTTCCCTCCCGACTCGCCGGCGAGGTCGATGATCACCGATCCCGGCTGCATGCTGCGCACGGCGTCGGCGGTGATCAGCAGCGGCGCCTTCCGGCCCGGGACCAGGGCCGTGGTGATGATCACGTCCTGCCTCGCCGCGGCGGCGGCGAGCGCCTCGCGGACCTTCTTGTTCTCCTCGTCGGTCAGCGGACGCGCGTAGCCGCCCTCGGCCTCCGCATCCGGGATGAAGTCGAGCTCGAGCGGCCTGCCGCCGAGGCTCGCGATCTGCTCCCAGGCGGCACGCCGGATGTCGAAACCGGTGACGACGGCCCCGAGGCGCTTGGCGGTGGCGATCGCCTGCAGGCCCGCGACTCCGGCGCCGAGCACCATCACGCGGGCCGGAGCGACCGTCCCGGCCGCCGTGGTCATCATCGGGAAGAAGCGCCCGACCTCGGTCGCGGCGAGCAGGGCCGCCGCATAGCCCGCGACGTTCGCCTGCGAGGAGAGTGCATCCATCGCCTGCGCCCGCGTGATCCGCGGGATCGCCTCCATCGCGAAGCTGGTCACGCCGGCGTCGGCGAGGGCCTTGGTGGTCTCGCCCGAGGTCAGCGGCGCCAGATGGCCGATCAGCACCTGCCCGGAGTGGAGGCGGCCGATCTCGTCGAGCGTCGGGAGGGCCACCTTGGCGACGACGTCCGCGCTCCAGGCAGCCTCGCCGGAGCCCACGGAGGCGCCGGCGTCCGAGTACTCGGAATCGGGATGTCCCGCGGCCTCGCCAGCCCCGGATTCCACCAGGACCTCGACGTCCTCGCCCGTGAGCGACTTGACGACATCGGGGATCAGCGCCACCCGGCGCTCGCCCTCCCGTGACTCTTTGGGGACACCAACCCTCATGCGAGCCGCGAGAGCCTATTCAAAACTCCTCTGCGGTCCTGCCGCCCGAGGCGCCACGAGCGATCTCGTCGCGACGAGTCCAGGCCCGAAGCACGCGTGTGCTAATCCTGGGTCGATGGTCACTCGAGCTGGGACAGGCCCGCATCGCGGCATCGTCGCGCGCCTTGCCGCGACCGCCATCCGACACCGGCGGATCGTCCTGATCTCCTGGGTGGTTCTCCTGATCGCCGTGTCGTTCGGGGCGAAGGCCGTGGGCACCAGGCAGGCGACCAACTTCTCGCTTCCCGGAACCGACACCCAGCGGGCGCTGGACCTGCTGGAGCGCGAGTTCCCGTCCGAGGCGGGCGACACCGATCAGATCGTGTTCCAGGCCAAGTCCGGGCGCGTCGACGCCCCCTCGATCCGTTCGCAGATCACGCCGATGCTGCGGCAGGTGGCCAAGGTGCCCCACGTCGCCAGCGTGATCAGCCCCTTCAGCCCGGCCGGGTCCGACGCGATCTCCAAGGACGACCGCATCGCCTTCGCGACTGTCAACTTCGACCAGCGCGCCAACCAGCTCCCCAAGTCCGCCATCGACCAGGTGATCTCGCTCGGCGAGGGCGCCCGGTCCAACGACCTTCAGGTCGAGCTGGGAGGACAGGCGATCGAGACGGCCCAGCAGCCGTCATTCGGGTTCACCACCGCGATTGGGGTGCTTGCCGCGATCGTCGTCCTCCTGATCACCTTCGGCTCGCTCATCGCGATGGGGCTCCCGATCATCACCGCCCTCCTCGGACTGGGGACCGGGGTCGGGCTGATCGCCCTCGGATCGCAGATTCTCGACATGCCGGACTTCGCCACCGAGCTGGCGGTGATGATCGGCCTGGGGGTGGGGATCGACTACTCGCTTTTCATCGTCACCAGATTCCGGGAGAACTACCGCGCGGGCGCTGAGCCGGACGCAGCGGTGCTGGCGGCGATGGATACCGCCGGGCGGGCGATCGTCTTCGCCGGCTGCACGGTGATCATCGCCCTGATGGGCATGTTCGCGCTCGGCGTCAGCTTCCTCTACGGCGTCGCCGTGGCCGCATCGCTCGCCGTGCTCCTGACGCTGCTGGCGGCGCTCACCGTGCTGCCCGCGCTGCTGTCACGTTTCGGCGCGAGAATCGGGCGCGAAGGTCGGCGGGCCCGCAAGCGCCGGCCCGAAGCGCGCACGGCCACCACGCCAACCGGATTCTGGTTCCGCTGGTCCGGATTCATCCAGCGTCATCCCTGGCCGTCCGCCGTCGCGGGCCTCGCAATCATGGTCGTTCTGGTCGCCCCGGTGCTGACGATCCGCCTCGGCTCGAGCGACGCCGGCAACGACCCACCCTCGACGACCACGCGAAGGGCGTATGACCTGCTCGCCGAGGGCTTCGGCCCGGGCTTCAACGGGCCGCTCCAGGTGGTGACGACCGTCCCCCCGACCGGCGGCAAGGGTGCGCTTGCCAGCGTGTCGTCGACACTCGGCAATGATCCCGGCGTGGCGTCGGTGACGCCGCCGCAACTGTCGCCCGACGGGCGCACCGCGGTCCTCCTCGCCTATCCGACGACAGCTCCCCAGGCCGAGGCGACGACGCAGCTCGTGAACCGCCTGCGAGACAACACCCTGCCGCCGGTTGAGAGCGCGACCGGCACCACGATCCTCATCGGCGGCGTCACGGCCGGACAGATCGATTTCAGCCACGTCCTGGCCGGCAAGCTCCCCGTGTTCATCGGCATCGTCGTGCTGCTCTCGGCGCTCCTTCTCTTGGTCGTCTTCCGCTCGCTGGTGATCCCGGTACAGGCCGCGTTGATGAACCTGCTCTCGATCGGGGCTTCGCTGGGCGTGATCGTCGCGGTCTTCCAGCACGGGTGGCTGGGCGGCCTGTTCGGGGTCGAGCCCGGACCGATCGACTCGTTCATCCCGGTGATGCTGTTCGCGATCGTCTTCGGCCTCTCGATGGACTACGAGGTGTTCCTGATGTCCCGCATTCACGAGGAGTGGACGCATGGGCGCGAGGCCACGCAGGCCGTCAGGTACGGCCTGGCCGTCACCGGTCGCGTGATCACCGCCGCCGCAACGATCATGGTCTGCGTGTTCCTCTCCTTCGTCCTGATCGACGAGCGGGTGGTGAAGATGTTCGGCGTCAGCCTCGCCGCCGCCGTGTTCCTCGACGCGTTCGTGGTGCGCAGCTTGCTCGTGCCGGCCACGCTGGAGCTCCTGGGGCGCGCCACCTGGATTCTCCCCTCCTGGATGGAGCGCCGCCTTCCGCACCTGGCGATCGAGCCGCCCGAGCCGAGTGTGGACGCCCAGGAAGCCGCTTAGGCCGCGGCGCCGACGCCGGCCAACTCGGCCAGGCGCTTGACGGTGTTCAGGCGCTGGTCGGGCTCTGGGCTGATCGGCGAGACGATCAGCCGGTCGACGCCAGCGTCCTCGTAGCGCTTCAGCCGGTCAGCGACCTCGTCCTCGCCGCCAACCAGCGCGGTCGCTTCGACCAGCTCGTCGGGGATCGCGGCGTAGGCCTCCTCGCGCTTGCCGTCGAGGTAGAGCGACTGGACCTCGTCCGCCACCTCGCCGAAGCCGAAGCGGTGCGTGAGGTCGACGTAGAAGTTGGTCTTGCGGCTGCCCATGCCGCCGAGGTAGAGCATCAGGCCGGCCTTGACCACGGCCCTCGCCGCGTCGAGGTCGCCATCGATCGCGACCTGGACGGTGGGCGAGATCTCGAGGTCGGAGCGGGTGCGACCGCCCTTGGCCAGACCCGCCTCCACGTGCTCGTCCCAGGTCGCCCGGAAGGCGTCGGGCGAGGAGAAGATCGGAATCCAGCCGTCGGCGATCTCGGCCGTGATCTCCACCGACTTGCGGCCGATCGCGCCGAGGAAGATCGGGATGTGGTTTCGCACGGGGTGGAAGTTGAGCTTCAGCGCCTTGCCCTCCCCACCCTCGAGCGGGAGCTTGAAGTGCTCGCCGTCGTGCTCCAGGCGATCCTCTCGGGCGACCACCTTGCGGACGATCTCCACGTACTCGCGCGTCCGTCCCCACGGCTTCGCGTACGGGACGCCGTACCAGCCCTCCGAGACCTGAGGGCCCGAGGGGCCGAAGCCGAAGATGAAGCGGCCCCCGGACAGGGCGTCGATCGTACAGCCGGCCATCGCCGCCGCAGCCGGAGCGCGCGCGGGCACCTGCATGATCGCGGCGCCCAGCTGGATCGTCTCCGTCTGCGGCGCGAGCCATGCGAGCACGCTCACCACATCGGATCCGTAGGACTCGGCGACCCAGACGGAGTCGAAGCCGGCGCTCTCGGCAGCGCGGACCGCCTCGATCGCCTCGTCGCCGCGCGGTCCGATCCCCCAGTAGCCGAGATTGAGGCCGAGCTTCATCGCGCCACCCTATACGGACCAAGTGAGCGTCGGCCGGCGCCGGGGCCCTTGGGCCCCGGCGCCTGTCCGAGCCAAACCCCTTTTTACTGCAAGCGGCCCGCTGCCTACTTGATGTACCCGCTCTTCTGCAGGTAGTTCTTGGCGACCGCTGCGGGCTCCTTCTTGTCGATGTCGACCTCGGAGTTGAGCTCCTGGATCACCGGGAGGGTCAGGTTCCCCTGAACCTGCTCGATCGTGTCGCCGAAGTCGGGCCCGGCGTCGTCGGCCACCTTCTTCGACGCGAGGAAGATCACGTTCCCCGACGGGATCAGCTCCTTGTCGTCCTTGAGGATCGTGTACTTCTTCGAGTTCGCGAGCTGTGCATCGCTCGTGAACACGATCGAGAGATCCGCGTCGCCCTTGTCGAGGACCGTGTAGCGCAGGCCGATGTCCACGGGGATGAACTTCTTGAACTGCAGCCCGTAGTTCTTCTCCAGCCCCACGAGGCAGTCGATCCGCTCGCGGCACTCGGGCGACCCAGCGAGCGTCATGTTCTGCGAGACACCCTTCAGGTCCGAGATGTCGGTCAGGTTGTTCTTCTCGGCCGTAGACGTGAGCGTGCCGACGGCGTTCGAGTCGGCGAACGGCGTCGGCGGGTACGCGACGACACCCTCCTTCGCCAACTTGGCCTTGGCCTGCGTGTACGCCTCCTGGGCGTTCGCCGGTATCTGGTCGGCCGGCACGCTGAAGAGCGAGCCGAGCACGGTGGACGTGTACTCCGGGTAGCCGCTGATCTGGCCGTCCTGGATGGCCTTGAGCGCAATCTGCTCCGACCCGAGGTTCAGCTTCTTCTTGACGTCGTAGCCCGCGGCCTCCAGGCCCTGCGCGTAGATCTCACCCAGGATGTACTCCTCGGTGAAGTTCTTCGACCCGACGGTGATCGTGACCTTGCCGTTGGCCGGGTTGGACTGGATCAGGTTGTCGGAGCTCGAAGCGCCGGTAGTGCTGGTGCCGCTCCCGCCGCCACACGCGGCGATCCCCATCGCCAGAGCCGCGGCCAGCAAGAAGGCGAACGCTCCGCGTAGTCGAAGACCTCTCATCACTCCCTATCCCCTTTCCAGCGTTGGACGTTAAGGCCAACTGAGCCCATCGCGAAGATCCTATGCGGACCGGGAGGCGCGTTGCAGCTTCAGGCCGCGCGGGGTGACGAGCCATTGCACGCCAGCCAGCACGGCTTCGATGGCGCCCGCGAGCACCGCGATCACAATTGCGCCGGCGACCACGCCATCCGTGCCGTAGGTGTCTGTGCCCGTGACCAGGTCCCCGAGGGTGGAGAGGCCGACCAGCGACGCGACCGTTGCCGTGGCGAAGATGTTGATCGCGGCGGTCCGGATGCCGGCCATGATCGTGGGCGCGGCGAGCGGCAGCTCGACCCGGAGGATCACCTGCCACGGGCGCATTCCCATGCCTTCGGCTGCCTGGACGGCCGTGGGATCCACCTGACGGATGGCCACGAATGAGTTGGTGAGGATGGGCGGGACGCCCAGGATCCCGAGGGCAAGCGCCACATTCCCGAGCCCGATGCCGATGACGGCTGCGAGCAGGAAGACGACCGCTATCTCGGGCACCGCCCGTCCCGCATTGCCGAAGCCCACGGCGAAGTACTCGCCCTTGCCGATGTGGCCGAGGATCAGTCCGATCGGCAGGCCGACGGCCAGAGCCCCGGCGAGTGCCACGGCACTCACCTCGAGCTGGGTTCGGGCAAAGGTCCAGATGAACGGGATTCCTCCGACCGGCACATCGACGTGGCCGCTCCCCACGGCCTGCCGCGAATGCAGGATGAAATCGAACGCGCCAGTGAAGGAATCGATGATGCTGGCGAGCAGGATCATCGCGATCTCGCGCGCTGCCACGGCAGCAGGAACCGCTGGCTGAGCACCACGATCAGATCCAGTGCCAGCGCCATCCCGATCGTCAGGACGCCGACGAGAATGATGTTGGTCTTGAAGTCCGGCTGGGCGATGAGCGGGTCACCGAGCCCGCCGGCGCCCGCAAAGAAGGCGAGCGTGGCGATCGCCACCGTCGACACGATCGCGATCCGCAGTCCGGCAACCACCTCCGGTGTGGCGAGCGGTAACTCGACCCGCCACAGGAGTTGGCGGTCGGACATCCCCATCCCGCGCCCGGCATCCTTGGCGTCGGCGGGGACGTTCGCCAGCCCCACGAGGGTGTTGCGGTAGATGATCTGCAGCGTGTAGGCCGTCAGCGGTATCACGGCCGTCCATAGGCCGAAGCCCGTGATCGGCAGCAGCAGGAAGAAGAACGCGATGCTCGGGATCGTGTAGAGAACCCCAGTCGCGCCCAGCATCGGGGGGATGAGCGCACGGTGTCGGTGGGAAAACAGTGCGAGCGCCAAGGCGATGATGAACCCCGCGACCACCGAGATCGCCACGATCTCGAGATGCCGGAAGAACGGCCCCACGTAACGATCGAGGTTGTCGACCGCCCAGCCACCGCAGAAGAGGCCATTCCCACCCACGCACCCGGTTGTCTCGTGTTGGTGGCAGAAGCTCTCCGGCAGCCCCGGCGCGCACTTGTTCGCGGTATCCGCGACCAGCAGGCTCTTCGCGGCGAGCACGGTCATTCCGCTGTCGGGCGCTCCACCGCCTCGTGCTCCTCGCTGAGCGCCTCCTCCGATCCGAGGAACTCGGAGATGATCTCGACCGACAGCACGCCCGCGATGCGCCGAGTCTCGTCGACGACCGGCGCGTACATGGTCTCGGCCTGGAGCAGGTCCGACAGCGCATCGCGCATGACGTCATCGCGGTCGATCACGGGATCGGGGGATATGTCCGGTTGCGCCGGGACCAGCTCGCTCGCGAGGTCGGACTCCGAGAGCCACCCGAGCGGCTGTCGCTCGGAGTCGACGAGCAGCGCGTGCGGCACCTCGGCCCCCTCGAGCTTCGCCCGCACCTCGGCGGTGGGCTGGCCGACATAGGCGAGCGGCGCCTCCCACAGGTCGATGTCCGAGACCCGCAGCAGGGCGAGCCGCTTCAGTGCCCGGTCGGCGCCGACGAAGTCCTCGACGAAGCCGTCTGCCGGCGCCATCAGGAGCTCAGCCGGGGTGGCGTACTGCGCCAGGATCCCTCCCTCGCGCAGGATCGCGACCCGGTCGCCCATCTTGATCGCTTCGTCGATGTCGTGGGTGACGAAGAGGATGGTCTTGCGGACCTCCGCCTGGAGGCGGAGGAACTCGTTCTGAAGTCGTTCGCGATTGATGGGATCGACGGCGCCGAACGGCTCGTCCATGAGCATCACGCCCGGATCCGCGGCGAGCGCGCGCGCCACTCCCACTCGCTGCTGCTGGCCGCCTGAGAGCTGCGCGGGGTAGCGGTCCACCAGGTCGGGATCCAGCGAGATCAACTCCATCAGGGTCTTGACCCGAGCGTCGACCCGATCACCGTCCCAGCGCAGGAGATGTGGAACGGTCGCGATGTTCTGGCCGATCGTGCGGTGAGGAAACAACCCCGTCTGCTGGATCACGTAGCCGATCTCCCGGCGCAGCTCGGACGCCGAGCGATCGCGCACCGATGTCCCACCGACGAGGATGTCCCCATCGGTGATCTCGACCATGCGGTTCACCATCCGCATGGCAGTTGTCTTGCCGCAACCCGACGGGCCGACGAAGACGCAGATCTCCCCGGCCTGGACGTCGACGTCGAGCTCGCTCACGGCGGGGTGGTCCGCGCCGGGATAGACCTTCGTCGCCTTTTCGAACGTGACCGACAGCGCCTCGGCGCGTCCCACGTCTCCCTTGTTGCCATCTCCGGACAACTTCGTGCCGATGCTATTCCTGCGACAGGGCTGAGGTGACGATGGACGGCGCTCGGGACAGGCGGCGCTCCGGTATAGATGGTGCCGTGGAAGCCGCGTCATTCCAGGGCCTGAGCAACGCCGAGGCGGCTGCGCGCCTGAAGAGGCTCGGCCTTCCGGAGCAGACGTCCAGCCGCTCGGTCGCCAGCATCGTCGCCGGCAACGTCTTCACCCTCTTCAACGCGATCCTCGGCGCGTTCTTCGTGATCATGCTCGCGCTGGGGCTGTTCGCCGACGCGCTGTTCGGGCTGATCGCCGTCGTCAACTCGGCCATCGGGATCCGCCAGGAGATGAAGGCGAAGGAGACCCTCGACCAGCTCGCTCTGCTCGTGGCGCCCAAGGCCCACGCGATCAGGGACGGACAGTACGTCGAGCTCTCCGAGGACGAAGTCGTTCCGGGAGACGTCGTGCGAGTCGAGCCCGGCGATCAGCTCGTCGCCGACGGCGTCGTCCGCTCGTCGCGCGGCCTGACCATGGACGAGTCCATCCTCACCGGCGAGTCCGACGGCGTTCGAAAGCGTGATGGCGACCGCCTGCTCTCGGGGTCGTTCTGCATCGCCGGCTCCGGCTACTACGAGCTCGACGCCGTCCGGGAGCAGAGCCATGCGGCGCAGGTTGCGGGCGAGGCGCGCACCTTCCGCCATCCTCCCTCGCCGCTTCAGCTGGAGGTCAACAGCGTGCTGCGAGCCACAACGATCCTGATGGCCCCGCTCGCCGTCCTGCTGCTCGGAGCGCTCGCAATCCGCAACGTCGCGATCGACGAGGCCGCCCAGACCGCAACCGCCGGCCTCGTCACGCTGATCCCCGAGGGCCTCGTCCTCCTGATGAGCGTCACGCTGGCGGTCGCCGCCATCCGGCTCGCGCGGATGAACACACTCGTCCAGCAGATGGCAGCGACCGAGGCGCTGGCCGCGGTCGACACCGTGTGCGTCGACAAGACGGGGACGCTCACCGACGGAACCCTGAGCCTGGTGTCGGTGGAGGTCGCCGACCAGACGCAGCCCAAGGTCGCGCAGGAGGCGCTCGCGCGATTCGCCAACTCGGCCGGCGAGCGCAACCGCACGCTCGAGACGATCGCCGAGCGCTATCCGGGCAAGCCCGAGCGGGTGCTGGCGGAGGTCCCGTTCTCGTCGGTGTGGAAGTGGAGTGGCCTGACGCTCGACGGTCGGGGCGCCGGCGCCAGCTACGTGCTGGGCGCGCCAGACGTGCTCGCCTCCTCGGGCGCTCTCCAGCTCCCGCCATCGCTCCAGCGGACGCTCAACCAGCACACCGCCGCGGGCAGGCGGGTCGTCGCCTTCGCCGAAGCCCGCGGGCCGCTCCCGGACGATCCCGGTAGCCAGCCGCCGCCGCCGTTGGAGCCCCGGGCGTTGATCGTGCTGGAGGAGCAGCTCCGCGCCGACGCGGCGGAGACGATCGAGTTCCTGCGTGAGCAGAACGTGGACCTCAAGCTGATCTCGGGCGATGCCCGCCAAACTGTCACCGCCGTCGCCCACGCCGTCGGCGTGCCGCGGGAGGCGGGGGTGATCGAGGGACCCGAGCTGCCCGCCGACAACGAGGGCCTGGCGGCGGCGGCCGAGAGCAACACCATCTTCTGCCGCATCACCCCGGACCAGAAGAAGGCGCTGGTGGGTGCGCTGGCCGCCAGTGGCCGGTTCACCGGGATGATCGGCGACGGCGTCAACGACGTCCCGGCGCTCAAGCAGGCGAGGCTCGCCGTGGCAATGGGCTCGGGCAGCCAGGTCACCAAGGGAATCGCCGACATCGTGCTGCTCCGCGACCAGTTCTCGATGCTCCCGCGCGCCGTCGGCGAGGGGCGCCGCATCGCCCGCAACATCCACCGCCTTGGCCGCCTCTACGCGACCAAGACGATCTACGCCGGCATCCTGATCCTGATCACCGCGATCTTCGGGTTCACCTTTCCCTTCCTTCCGCGCCAGCTGACCGTGGCCGCCCTGCTCACGATCGGCATCCCCTCGTTCGTGCTCGCGCTCGCGCCCAGCGAGGGGCCTCTCTACCGAGGACGCCTGCTACGGGCGCTCGCGGCCTTCGCCGTCCCCGCAGGCGGCGGCATAGCCGTGGGGTCGCTGCTCTGCTACTTCCTCGTCCGCGTCGGGGGGACCCTGGACGAAGGGCGAACCGCCGCGACAACCACGCTGATCGTGCTGGGCCTGTGCTTCATCCTGCTGCTGGAACGCGGCCCGGGCCGCGAGCACATCACCATCCAGAGTTACATGCTTGCCATGGTCGCCGGACTCGGAGCCCTGTACGCGCTTATCCTCGCCGCTGCGCCCGTGCGGTCCTTCTTCGACCTCCAGCTGCTCTCGGCCGGGCAGTGGTTCCTCTGCCTCCTGTGCGTCGCGGCCGGATTGGTGCTCGCGGCGCTCGCCTGGAGGCTTCCGTACATCCAAATGCTCGAGGTGCCGGCCCCGGGTGAGCCGGAGGTCGAGACGTGACCACGGAATCGGCAGCAGGCAGCCCGCCGCCGATGATGCACCCCGGGCGGCGAACGAAGATCGTCGCCACGATCGGTCCGGCCACCCGCTCCGTGGAGGTGATGGCGGAGCTGATCGACGCCGGGGCGGACGTGCTGCGGCTCAACTTCTCGCACGGAACGCCTGACGAGCACGCGGACAACATCGAGATGGCGCGGAGGGCATCGGAGCTGGCGGGCCGGCAGGTGGGAGTGCTCGGCGACCTGCCGGGCCCGAAGCTCCGCCTCGACGAGGTCGAGGGCGGGGTCGTCGATCTGAATGCGGGCTCGAAGGTGACGCTCACGACGGGCGAGGAGGTGGGAGGCGCGGACCACCTCCCAGTCTCGTGGGACGGGCTGCCCTCGGCGGTCCACGAGGGCGAGGAGATCTATCTGGCCGATGGCCGGGTCCGACTTCGGGCCCTGCGAACCGCGCCCGGGAGGATCGAGTGCGAGGTCGAGGTTGGTGGCGCGGTGTCCTCGCACCAGGGCCTCAACGTGCCCGGGACCGACGTCCCGCTTCCGGCCGCGAGCCGCACAGACCTGGACTGGGTCGACTTCGCGGTAAAGGAGGCGGTTGACCTGCTTGCCGTCTCGTTCGTCCGGCGCGCGGAGGACCTGCAACCGGTGGAGCGGCGGGTCAGAGTCGCCGGCGCGGACATCCCCCTGATCGCGAAGATCGAGAAGCCTCAGGCAGCCGACAACGCCGAGGCCATCATCCGCGCGGCGTTCGGGGGGATCATGGTCGCCCGCGGCGACCTGGGCATCGAGATCCCGATCGAGCGCGTCCCGACCGTCCAGCGACGCCTGCTGGAACTGGCCGGTCGCCACTCGAGGCCATCGATCACCGCCACTCAGATGCTCGCGTCGATGGTCTCCTCCCCCCGCCCGACTCGCGCCGAGGTCTCGGATGTCACCGCGGCCATCTACCAGGGCACCGACGCCGTCATGCTCTCGGAGGAGACCGCCGTGGGCGAGTATCCGGTCGAGGCCGTGCGCGTCATGGACCGCATCGCGCGCGAGGCCGAGCCCGACCTCCCCTACTGGGACTGGGTCTTCAACCGGGCGACCGGCGACCCGAGCGACGTCGCCAGCTCGGTCGCACGGGCCGCGGTTGGCTCGACGTATACGCTTGGCCTGGCGGCCCTGGTGGTCCCCACGCGCAGCGGCCGGACCGCGCGGCTCGTCTCATCGCACCGCCCGCGGGTGCCTGTGCTCGCGGTCTCGCCCCGGATCGAGACGGTCCGGAGGCTCGAGTTGCTGTTCGGCGTGGGCTGCATGCTCGCCGAGGACTGGACGAGCCTGCGCGCGCTGCTCTCCGACTGCGCGCAACTGGCCAAGGACGCGGGCATCGCGGTGAGCGGCGACCTGATCGGGATCACCGCCGGGCTCCCTCAGCAGGAACTCGGCACGAACATGTTCGAGGTCCACCGGGTGCCGTAGGGGTCGAGCACCGCCGAACCGGGCCCGAGGGCTCGAGCGAAATCGGGCAACGAGGGCGGCCCAGGCCACGATGGTCGCCTTGCGGCGCCAGCACTCGTCATGCGGGCGACCTGGTTCGGTCGGCGAGCGGCAGCAAATCCACCTATACGGTTGATTATCTCCCGCTCGCCGCCGGAAGCGAGGGCCGCGATGCGACTTGGAGGTCGGCGCACGCGTGCGAGCCTAGGCCGCCGCCGCCAGCTCCCCTCGTTCCCTTGACGCCTCAGCTGCATGGATGAGCTCTTCCACGATCGCCGCGAGGTGGCCGTGGACCTCGGCGTCGGCCAGCCGGTCGCCGGCGAACGCCGCCTCGGCGTGAGGGAGGGGCAGCTCGACGTCGACGACGCGGGCGCCGGTCGCTCCAAGCACCTTGCGCGCCTCCGCCTGCGCCCAGACGGCGCCGAACATGCCGGTGCTGGCGCCGATCACGGCGACGGGCTTGTTGCGAAGCGCGTTGTCGGGAAACGGGCGCGACGCCCAGTCGATCGCGTTCTTCAGCTGGCCGGGGAGCGAGGAGTTGTATTCGGGGGTCGCGATCAGGACCGCGTCGGCGCCGGCGATCGCGTCTCTGAGTCGCCGCACGCCCTCGGGCGCGGGATCCGTGTCCTCGTCCGCGTCGTAGGGCGGGACGTCACGCAGGCCGTCGAAGATCTCGACCCCGTGGGGTGGCGGCACGACCTGTGCCGCCACCCTCAGGAGGTGCGAGTTGTGGGAGCCCTTGCGAAGGCTCCCGGAGATGCCGAGCAGCCGCATCGCTACCCGTCCTTCGCGAGCTCCAGGTGGACGTGGAGCGTGACCTCGTTCTCGACCGCGAAGCCGCCCTTGGGAAGCTCGGCGTTCCAGTTGAGGCCGTACTCGCGGCGGTCCACGGTGGTGGAGAGCTCGATGCCGATGCCCTCCGTGCCGGCGACGTTCTCGACCGGACCGACGATCGTGCCGCGGGCCTCGACGGGCCGGCTGGTGCCCTTGATCTCGAGCTCGCCGTCGACGGCCAGCTCGTCTCCCTCGGTCCGGATGTCGGTCGAGGTGAAACGGATCTCGGGCGTGCGCTCGGCGTCGAAGAAGTCGGGCGAGAGCAGGTGGCCATTCAGCTTCTCGTCGCGGACGTCGACGCTCGCAACCCGTACGGCGCCGTAGATCACGGGCTCGCCGCCGGTGTTGTCGAGGGTCACGTCGAACTCGTCGAACGACCCGCGGAACGTGGCCACCACCATGTGCTTGACGGAGAAACCCACGCTCGAGTGCACCGGATCCGACTTCCAGATGCCCGTGGGGATCGCTGTTTCCTCAGCTACCGTTGCCATTGAATCTGCCTCCTAAGCGAGTGGCTATACTTGACTTGTCAAACAAATAGGTTAGCAGATGTTTGCGTATGCAACAATTGACTCCTAAAACATCTCTAAAGACGACCAGGGCGTTCGGGCACCTCCTCGGGGCGCACGCGACGCTCACCCGCCGGCTCAGCGCCCAACTCGAGTCCGACCACGGACTCACGATGAGCGAGTACGAGGTGCTCTTCCTGCTCTCGCGCGAGGAGGACCACTCCATGCGGCGCATCGATCTCTCGCGCGAGGTCCGGCTCTCCCCGTCGGGGATCACCCGGATGCTCGACCGCCTCGAGGCGACCGGCCTCGTCGAGAAGGGATCGTGCGCGAAGGACGCGCGCGTGACCTACGCGGTGCTCACCGACGCGGGCATCGAGAAGCTCCGCGAGTGCGCGCCCGCCCACCTGGCGGAGGTCGAGAGATTGATCGGTGAACGCCTGAGCGAAGAGGAGGTCGAGGCGCTCGCCGAACTGCTGGGCCGGCTCTCCGACCTCGACGACGACTGCTCGATTGGCGAGGACTAGCCGCCGTCGGGCGCCAGCACCAGCTGGGTCACCACCAGGTTGGCCACCAGGCGGTCCCCGCGATGGACACGGACCTCGACGACGTGCGTTGTGCGTCCGGCGTGCAGGTGCTCGGCGGTGGCGACGAGCTCGTCGCCCGGCCGTCCTCCCGCCAGCACATTGAGCTTCATCTCGATCGTCGTGAAGTCGTAGCCGGGCGGCAGGTGGCGGAAGGTCTGCCAGGCGGCGACCGAGTCGGCTAGCGCGACCCAGGCACCGCCGTGGACGAGGCGCCCTGGATGGAGGTGCCGATCGTCGACGACGATGCGACCGCGGCAGCGCTCGTCGGTCAGCTCGAGGGCCTCGACGCCCATGTCGGCCGGGAAGCTCCCGGCGATTCGCTCCTGGATCGTCGCCGGTGTGATCTCGGGGTTGATTTCGGCCACGGGCGGCGGGAGCCTACCGGCGGCTCTAGAACGCCGAATCCCCAAACGGTTCGTCGCGCTCGCGAACGGCCTCGCGCCAGCCGGCCTCCGCGGCCCGTCTGGTGAAGCCGTAGCCCTCGGGTGTATGCCGCGCGACGCCGTCGAAGAACGTCCCCAGAGCCTGCGTCGCGTGAAGCCCCTGCGCGTAGGCGGCCTGGTTGACGAGCAGCTTGTGCATCACGAGCTGATTCACCGGCAGGCGAGCCACCCGCTCAGCCAGGTCCTCGAAGCGCTCGTCGAGCTCGGCGGCGGGCGCCGACTCGCTCGCCAGCCCCCACTCCACCGCCTCGGTGCCGGTGATCGAGTCGCCGGTCAGGAGCAGGCGCTTGGCGCGGGCGGGCCCGATGCGCCACGCCCATAGCGCGGTGGTCGGCACGCCCCAGACACGCGCCGGCGGGTAGCCGATCCGGGCGTCGTCGGCGGTCACGAGCAGGTCGGAGCAGAGCGCCATGTCGGTGCCGCCGGCGACGCAGAAGCCGTGGACCTTGCAGAGCACCGGCTTCTCCGAGTGGAACAGGCTCATGAAGCCGCGCACGTTCCGCCACATCATCTGGAAGTCGACGACCGGATCCCACGTGCCCTCGGGGTCGTGGTTGGCGGCCATCACGGCAGGATCTACCGGCGAGTCGGCGGGCACGTCGGCCTCTCCGAACTCGTCCGACATCCGGCCCTCAGCCGACGCGACGAGGTCGTAACCGCCGCAGAACCCGCTCCCATTTCCGGACAGCGCGATGGCGTGAACCTCCGGGTCCAGGTTGGCG
The DNA here is from genome assembly GCA_963702195.1 of uncultured Actinomycetes bacterium. Taxonomy (GTDB): domain Bacteria; phylum Actinomycetota; class Thermoleophilia; order Solirubrobacterales; family 70-9; genus AC-56. Next base: position 2,695,725 of record OY969725.1, read on the forward strand.
CGCTCCACGCACGCCGAGAGCTCCCGCGGCATCTCCAGCGTGATCCCGTTCCCGCGTTCCGGCCGGTCGAGCGTGATTCGCGCGACTCGCCCGTCGCGGTCGTAGGTCATCGTCTCGAGCTCCAAAGGCACGATTAGCTCAGCTGCCCGAACGTGCACTCGCGCGGGTTCTTGTCGTCGCGCCAGCGAAGGAGCTTCGCTCCGTGGCGGATGCGCCCACCGCTCACGTGGTCGAAGCTCACCTCGACGACCAGCTCAGGCCGCAGCGAGACCCACTCCAGCTCGCGGTCGGCCGCCCACCGGCTGGGGTCGGCGGAGCCGCGCTCACCGGTCTCATGTGGCGCCAGCGTCTCCCGCAGCTCCCGCTTCTCCTTCGCCTTGAAGCTGGAGGTGTGACCGACCACGCGCAGGTCGCCGTCGTCGTACAGCCCGAGGATCAGCGACCCGACCGTTCCCTCCTCCTTGCCCGGCCGCCACCCGACCACCACGCAGTCGAGGGTGCGAAGGCGCTTGACCTTCACCATCCCCTTGCGCTCCCCGGGACGGTAGGGAGCCGCCAGCTCCTTGGCGATGACTCCCTCGCCGGAGTCCAGCAGCGGGCGGGCCTCGTCTGCATCGGTGACCAGCGGCGTCAGCTCGATCGAGCCGGGATCGTCGAGGCTCTCGATCAGCGCCTGTAGCGCCGCGCGCCGCTCCTCGAACGGCTGAGAGAGCAGCTTGCGCCTGCCCTCGGCGAGCAGGTCGAAAGCACGAAACCGCGCGGGCGTCTGCTCCGCCAGCATGTTGATCCGCGACTCCGCCGGGTGGATCCGGTTCTGGAGCGCGTCGAACTCCTCGACCCCGTCCGCGCCCAGGATCACCAGCTCGCCGTCGAGCACGTAGCGCCCGCCGCCGAACCGAAGCTCGGGAAAGTAGCGCGACAGCGGTCGCCCGTTCCGCGACTGCACGAACACGTCATCTCCGTCGGCGAAGACCACCGCCCTGAAGCCGTCGTACTTCGGCTCATAGGCCCAGCCGTCGCCCTCGGGAAGCTGCTTTCGGGAGAGCGCCAGCTGGGGCTTGACCGGGGGCTTGAGCGGAAGTGCCACGGGTCGATCGTAGATGCTCGCCTACGATCGCCCGATGCCGAGCTCCGGGCCACCTCCGAGCGAGTGCGACGTCGTCGTCGTCGGCGCCGGAATCGTCGGGCTCGCGACCGCACGCGAGCTCGCCCTCCGGCACGACGGCATCCGGATCGCCGTGCTGGAGCAGGAGCGCTCGATTGCCGCCCACCAGTCCGGCCGCACCAGCGGCGTCATCCACGCGGGCATCTACTACCGGCCCGGGTCGCTGAAGGCACGACTGTGTGTCTCGGGTGCGCGCGAGCTCTACGCGTACTGCGAGGAGCACGAGATTCGCACCGAGGCTTCCGGGAAGCTGATCGTGGCCACGAACGAGGCCGAGCGGAGCGCGCTGGCCGAGCTCGAGCGCCGGGGGCGGGAGAACGAGGTTCCGGGGCTGCGCCGGGTCGAGGGGGCCGAGATCGGGGAGATCGAGCCCTGCGCGACCGGGGTCGCGGCTCTCCACTCGCCGACGACCGGGGTCGTGGACTTCGCCCAGGTCGCGGCCTCGTACGGTCGCGACCTCGCAGGGTGCGCGGGCGATATCGCAACGGGTTGTCCCGTTGCGAGGCTCGAGCCGAAGCGGAGCGCGATCTCGGTCCGGCACGCGCAGGGCACCACCCGTGCCAGGGCGGTCGTGACGTGCGCCGGGGCCTGGTCGGACCGCCTGGCGGTCGCGTGCGGCGCACCCAAGGAGCCGCGCATCGTCCCGTTCCGCGGCGCGTACCTGCGCCTGCGGCCAGAGAGGCGCGACCTGGTGCGGGCGAACATCTATCCGGTGCCGGACCCGGACCTGCCGTTCCTGGGTATGCACCTGACCCGCCGGATCGACGGTGAGGTTCTGCTCGGCCCGTCCGCGCTCATGGTCGGCGCCCGCGACGCCTACCGGCTGTCGCGCGTGCGCCCAAGTGACCTCGCCCGGACGCTCGGGTGGCCCGGATCGTGGCGGTTGGCCGCGCGCTTTCGCCGCACCGCGGTCCGCGAGGCCCGCAATGCCGCCAGCCGCCGCGCTTTCGTCGACGATCTGCGCCGCTTCGTCCCCGAGCTCGACGTCGCCGACCTGCTCCCAGGCCCCGCCGGAGTCCGCGCCCAGGCTCTCGGACGCGACGGATCGCTGATCGATGACTTCGTGGTCCACCGGACGGAGCGTGCCATCCACGTCCGCAACGCGCCATCACCGGCAGCGACGTCGTCCCTCGCTCTGGCGCGGCTGATCGCGGACCAGGTGGACGACGAATTGCACTAAGCCGTGTCCGCGGAGCGCGAACGGTTGGTGCCGGATCGATGTCGACAATCCCCGCCTCGTTGGGCTTAATGGGGGTGTGCTGGAGCGCCCCACGAGCGTCTGCGTGCCTCTGCGGGCCCGACCGGATCCGCAGGGCGCACTATCCTGGCGGCGCTCAGTCGTGGAGATACGCCAGATCGAGTACTTCCTCGGGGTCGTCCGTGCAGGCAGCTTCGGCAAGGCCGCGGACGAGCTGCACGTAGCCAAGTCGGCGCTGTCGCGGCAGGTCAAGCTGCTCGAGACCGAGCTCGGCGCCGAGCTGCTGATCCGGACCCCGGGCCAGGAGCTGAGGCTCACGCCCGCGGGCGACGCCTTCAGAGAGGAGGCGGTCGAGATCGTCGCCGCCGTCGACCAGGCCCAGGCAAGCGTCGCGTCGATTGCCGGATCCGCGGGCGGTCAGGCGGACGTGGTCGTGGGCCATGGCTGGGAGGCCTCCCCGGTTTGGATGTACCTGATGACGGAGTTCAAGGGGGCGCACCCCGGGGTGGTGCTGAACGTGTCCGAAGGGCCAACCACCGCAGCGATGCTCGAGCAGGTCCGCTCGCGTGAGGTCGACTTCGCTCTCGCGACCTTCAGCGACGTGCCCGAGCCACCCGGCCTGACGATGGACGTGCTGCGCACGGAGGCCGTCGTCGTCGCGCTGCCGCCGGACCACCGCCTGGCGGGCCGGGATGGGGTGAAGCTGGACGACTTGCGTGAGGAGAGCTGGCTGCTCCCGCCCCTGGCGCGCGAGTTCATGGAGGAGGCCGGCGCATCGGTCGGCTTCGAGCCGCGGATCGACTTCGGCGTCGCCTCGGTCACCATGGCCCGATCCCTCGTCCTCGCCGGTGAAGGGGTCGCGATCCTCAACGAATCGGACCGAAGGTTCTACCGGCCGGCCCCCGTCGTCGCCCTGACCCCGACGCTTTCCAGTACAACGGCGATCGTCTATCGGAGCGGGGATCGCAAAGCCGCCGCTCGCGTGGCGCGCGAGTTCCTCCGGGCTCAGTTCGCCGCCCTCGCCCGGGGCGCTTCCCAGAACCGGAAGTAAGGCCGCCGTCACCGTTCTCACGGGGAGAACGGGACACCAGGGCTCCGCAGACGACCATCACGTCGGGGCCGGTCTCAGGCACCACGCGGGATCGCACCCCGACCTTCCGCTTCAAGGCGTCCGAGCAGGGCTCCAAGTTCGCGTGCTCGTTGGATCATGCCGCCTTCAAGCCCTGCGCCTCGCCGTTCACAACCCCCAGCCTGTCTTCGCGAGCCACACCTTCGACGTCCGCGCCACCTAGGGCAGCTTGTCCGGAATCGGCTGGATCCGCTTGCTCTTGCCCACGACGTCGACCGTCCGCTTGTAGGAGTCGCGCAGAAGGGTCGAATCACCCTGGCCCTTCTTCAGCGCTGACCCGACCGGTAGGACCGTGTAGTCGGGCTGGCTGACGAAGACGGGCACGTAGCTGACGTTCGTGACGCGCGTCTTGCCTCCCGTCTCCGTGCAGTGCAGCAGCACCACCATCCCGTCCTGGCTCTCCGCCGGCAGGCCGGCCGCGGGGCTTTGGTTGGAGATCAGGTTGCCCTCGCTGAAGACGACGAACTTGTCGTTGATTCGCTCGATCGGCTGCACCGCGTGGGGTCCCTGACCCACGATCGCCGTGATCAGCGGTGACTTCGTCACCTCCTTGACCATCTTGAGCTGGCCCGAGCTGGGCGTCTGCTGGTACTCGGGCAGGATCTCGCCGCCCCAGTGGATGTTCACGATCACCGCCTCCGCGCCATCCTTGTGCGCCTTGCGTGCGTCGTCGAGGATCCGCTTGGGAGTGGCGATGTTCACCGACCAGGGATGCGGCAGCGGGATCCCGTTGGTGTCCGTCGTGTAGGCGAGGAAGGCGACCTTCACGCCGTGCACGTTCTTCATCACGACGTCGTGCTGCTGGGCCCCCGACGACGGGAACGAGCCCGTGTGCGCGATCCCGTCGCCGTCCAGCGCCTTGCCGGTGTCGCCGATTCCGGACTGCCCCTGGTCGAGGGAGTGGTTGGATGCGGTGTCACAGACGTCCCAGCCGGTGGCCTTGATCCCCTGCGCGAGGGCGGGTGGCGTGTTGAAGATCGGGTAGCTCGTGGGCGGCGCCGGGGTCATCGGCGTCTCCACGTGGCAGATCCCCAGCGAGGCGTCGGCGACATAGGGCTTCAGCGCCGCGAGCTCGGGCGCGAAGTTGTAGCGGTTGCCCCCGCCGAGCGCCAGGGCCCGCTCCCACAGCGGGGAGTGGATGAGCAGGTCGCCGCTCGCCGAGACCGTGAAGTGAACGGGCTGCGCCTCCTGCTGGATTCGGACGACTTCGTGCGGCGTCAGCGACTTGCCGCCGCCACCCTGCCCGACGAGGAGTCCAGCAACGAGGGCGACCGCTGCAACCAGGACCAGTGCCGCAAATCGCCGGCGCCGATAGGCGGCCGGGCGGCGCTGCCGCCGCGCGGAGCTGGGGGTGCGTGGACGGACCGGCCCGGACTCCATGCGCGAATTGTCGCGAAGAGACAGGTCGAGGTGGCGGGACGGTCGTCGGGGAAGTAGTTTCGAGGGCTGATGGAGGCGGCGGCGACAGTGCGCAGCGAGACCGAAAGCTCCGAGCAGCCCGCATCGTCGTTCGCCAAGTCGCTCTTCTGCGGGGAGATCCACGAGGAGATGGTCTTCCCATGGCCGCAGCCCAACGAGGCCGAGCAGGACCGCGTCCGAGGGTTGATCGAGGCAGCGCGCGGGATCGGCGAGCGCATCGACCCACGCGAGATCGAGGAAAAGCGCTGGATCGGCGACAGGCTGGTCCGCGAGCTCGGCGACGCCGGTCTGTGCGGTCTCTACGTCCCCGAGCGCTACGGCGGCCAGGGGCTCTCCCAGACCGGCTACGCCCGTGTGTTCGAGACCTTCGCCCAGATCGACGCGACGCTGTCGATCGTCATGGGCGTGCACCAGTCCATCGGCTTCAAGGGCATCCACCTGTTCGGCACCGAGGAGCAGAAGGAGCGCTTCCTCCCCGACCTGGCGACGGGCCGCAAGCTGGCGGGGTTCGCGCTCACCGAGCCGAACGCCGGCTCGGACGCCTACAACATCGAAAGCCGCGCGGTCCAGCAGCCCGACGGGTACTGGGTCCTGAACGGCGAGAAGCGCTACATCGGCAACGGCGGCACCGGGTCAGTGTTCACGACGTTCGCGCGCTGCGAGGTCGACGGCAAGGACCGGCACGTGGCGCTGATCCTCGAGCGCAAGATGCGGGGGTTCGAGGTCGGCGAGCGGTTCGACACCATGGGACTCCGCGCCAACGACCTGCGCCGTCTGTACTTCAAGGACGTTCGCGTGCCGCCGGAGAACGTGCTCGGCGAGCCCGGCGACGGCTTCCACATCGCCATGCAGATCCTGAACAACGGGCGCATCGGCCTCGGCACGGGCTCGGTTGGAGCGACCAAGGGACTGCTCGATCGCGCCATCGCACACGTCAAGGACCGTCGCCAGTTCGGCCATCCGCTGGCCGACTTCGAGCTCGTACAGGACAAGGTCGGCTGGATGGTCTCCTACCTGTTCGGACTGGAGTCCATGTGCTACCTGACCTGCGGCCTCGTGGACGCGGGCGTGGCGGACTACTCGCTCGAGTCGGCGATCTGCAAGGTCGCCGGTACCGAGTTCCTCTGGTACGCGGCCAACCGCGTCCTCCAGCTCAAGGGCGGTGCGGGCTACATGCGCGACGAGCCCTACGAGAAGATCCTGCGCGACATCCGCATCTTTCCGATCTTCGAGGGCGCCAACGACGTGATGCGGGAGTTCATCGCCCTTTCGGGCATGAAGCCCGTCGGCGAGCGGCTCTCGGGGCTCGGTGAGGTGGGTCTGGGCGATCCGATCGGCTCCATCGGGGTGCTCGTCGACTACGTCAGCGGCCGGATCCAGCAGGAGGTCCGCCCGGACCGCATCACCCGGGCCCACCCCGAGCTCTCCGATCTGGCGGACTCGGCCTCCGATCAGGTGAAGGAGCTCCGGGCCGTGACCGAGTCGCTGCTTCGCGAGCACAGGCGCGAGATCGTCGAGCGCCAGCTCGCGCAGAAGCGGATCGCCGACTCGATCGCCGACATCTACGCGCAGATCGCCGTCCTCTCCCGGGTGACCCGTGTCTTCGAGGACCAGGGCGTGGAGCCATCAGGCCAGGAGCGCTACATCGCCGAGACGTTCTGCACCCGCGCGGCGGGCAGGGTTCGCGCCCGCCTGGAGCAGATCTCGGAGAACGACGACGAGCGGATGGCCGCCATCGCGAAGCTGGCGTATGCGCGCGGCAGCTACGGCTACGCGCTCTTCGAGGACTGAGGCGGCCGGGTTTACTCGTCGGCCTCGAGCCGCTCGACCGCCCGGCGCAGCACGTCGCGGAGCGTGCGCTGGTCCTCGCTGGACAGGCCGGCAATCGGCGGCGGCGGCTCGGCGAGGCGGGCGCCGATCTCCTCGCGCAGCGCACGCCCCTTCTTGGTGAGTACGAGGAGGCGCACGCGGCGATCGTGCGGGGCGGGAGCTCGGGTCACGAGACCGCGCTCCTCGAGGCGGTCGGTGATCCAGGTGACGTTGGAGTTGTCGCACGAGAGGGCCCTGGCCAGCTCGCCCATCGGCTTCGGCTCGTCGAGGGCCTGGAGTGCGATCCAATGCGGCACGATCAGGTCGTACTCCTTGATCACGGCGATGAACCCTGGGCGCTGCGAGTGGACCAGCTGCTGCAGCAGGGACCAGGATTCGCTCGCCGCGTCCGTGGTGGCTCGAGCGCCGTTCTTGGTCGTTGCAGTCGTCACGCGAGCGATGATACTCCACCAGCTGGACCTTTGATACATTCAATCATCGTGATGCCCAACGAACAGGTCGGAACGCACAGGGGAGGCGGAGGTCATATGGAGGCAGGCAACGGCATCGAGGTGAACGGGCTCGTCCGCGAGTTCAAGAACGGGCCGCGAGCGGTCGACGGCATCGACCTTCGGGTCGAGCCCGGCGAGATCTACGGATTCCTCGGCCCGAACGGCGCCGGCAAGTCCACGACTGTCCACATGCTGACCACGCTCCTCCCGCCCACCGCCGGCTCGGCGACGGTCGCCGGTCACGACATCGTCGCCGAAGGCGCCGAGGTTCGCGATGCGATCGGCGTCGCCCTCCAGGACGCAGCGCTCGACCTGCTGCTCACCGGGCGCGAGCACATGAAGCTTCAGGGCGGCCTCCACGGGCTGTCGGCTGAGGAGATCACGCGCCGGGGCGACGCGCTGCTCGCCCGGGTTGGGCTCGCCGAAGCCGCCGACCGCCGCGTCGGCGGCTATTCCGGCGGCATGAAGCGCAGGCTCGACCTGGCACTGGCCCTGGTCCATTCGCCGCGCATCCTCTTCCTCGACGAGCCTACGACCGGCCTCGACGTGCAGAGCCGCGCCGCGCTGTGGGACGAGGTCTCGGGCCTGGCCCGCCGCGATGGGGTCACCGTCTTCCTCACGACGCAGTACCTCGAGGAGGCCGACACGCTCGCCGACCGGGTGGGCATCATCGATCGCGGCAAGCTGGTCGCGGAAGGGACCCCGGCCGCGCTCAAGGCCCAGATCGGTCGCCCGACCCTCGAGGCCGTGCCGACTGACGTCGCTCAGAAGGAGCGGCTCGAGGCCGTGCTCGCGGGGTTCGGGGATCCGCTTCCGGTGAGCAACGGATCCGCCGCGGTGCGGCTCGCGGACGGGACGGAGGAGCTCGCCGACGTCGTGCGACGCCTCGACAGCGAGGGCATCAAGGTCGCCGACCTCCAGCTCCACGCCCCCAGCCTGGACGACGTGTTCCTGGCGAAGACCGGCCGCTCGCTCGAGGGTGCCGGCGACGAGGAGGCCGTCGAGCAGGAAACCGGCGAGCACCCGGCCGAGGCGACCGCCTAGGGGACCGATGACCGCTCGAGCGGCAACACCCACGCTCCGCAGTCAGGCGCCCTACCTTGCCTGGCGCTCGGTGATCCGCACGATCCGTCAGCCGATCGTGATCGTGCCGCCGCTGGTCTTCCCGCTGTTCCTCCTCGCCATCAACGCCTCGGGCCTCAGCGCCGCGACCAGTATCCCGGGGTTCCCGACCACCTCCTACCTCGCGTTCGCTCTTGCCTTCCCGTTCATGCAAGGGTCGATCTTCGCCACCAACACCGCCGGCACGAACGTCGCCCAGGACATCGGCAGCGGCTTCTTCAACCGCCTCGCGCTCACACCGATGAGCGGGCCCTCCCTCCTCGTCGGCCAGCTCTCCGGCGTCCTCCTGATCGGAGCGCTTCAGGCCGTGGCGTTCCTGGCAGCCGGCCTCGCCGCCGGAGCGAGCATCCAGTCCGGCGTGCTCGGCGCACTCGTCCTCTTCGTGCTGTCGCTGTGCATCGCGGCCGCTTTCGGCGCCGTCGGCCTCTTCGCCGGGCTCCGGACCGGCTCGGCTGAGGCGGTGCAGGGACTCTTCCCCCTGATGTTCATCCTGCTCTTCCTGAGCTCGGCGAGCCTGCCACGCGACCTGATTGCGTCGGACTGGTACCGGACCGTGGCGACGATCAACCCGGTCAGCTACCTCATCGAGGGCCTTCGCAGCCTGATCATCACCGGCTGGGACTTCGAGGCGCTGGCGCTCGGCTTCGGGGTGGCGATCGCGATCTTCGTTGTGGCGATCTGGGCGTCGACGGTGGCCCTGCGCAACAGGATGGTGCGGACGTGACGCGCCGGGCCCGCTATCTCGCGGTGGTTCGCACGGTCGCCTGGCGGAACCTGCACTCGGTGATCCGGGCGCCGGCGCTGCTACTGCCCATGATCGCGTTCCCCCTCTTCTTCTATATGGCGTTCGCGGGCGGGCTCTCGGCCGTCGGCAGCCTCCCGGGGTTCAACTACTACAACTACGACGCCTTCCAGTTCGTTTTCGTGCTGCTCCAGTCGGCGGCCTTCGGCGGCGTCTTCATCGGCTTCTCGATCGGCGCGGACTTCGATTCCGGGTTCACCCGCCGCCTGATGCTCGCGGCGCGCGATCGCTCCGCGGTGATCGCCGGGTTTGGCGTCGCCGGGCTCATCCGCGCCGCCTTCGTCTGGGTCGTCGTCTTCGGCATCGCACTCGCGACCGGCATGCAGGTCGGCGGCGACGGCATCGACCTCTTGGGGCTGGTTGGCCTGGCGCTGGTGGTGAACGTCGCGGCATTTCTGTTCGCGGCGGGCGTCATGACGCGGATGCGCACCCTCCAGGCGGCGCCGGCGATGCAGCTGCCCCTGTTCATGATCCTGATGACGGCACCCATTTACGTGCCGCGGAACCTGCTCGAGGGATGGATCGCCAGTGTGGCCAAGGTGAACCCGATGACCGCGATCGTCGAGTCCGGCCGCAGCCTGATGGCGGGTGACCCCTTCCACGTCCCGCTGGCGTTCGCCGCGGCCGCCGGGCTCGCCGCACTGCTGTCGGTCTTCGCGCTCCGCGGCCTTCGCAAGGCCGAAGCGGCCGGCTAACTATCTGACAAACGAGCGCGGTAAGCGCGGGTCTTGGCCCGGTTGCCGCACGACTCCATGGAGCACCAGGTGCGGGACCGGTTGCGAGAGGTGTCGTAGAAGGCCCACTGGCAGTCGTCGGCGGCGCACGCCTTGAGCCGCTCCCACGTGCCGGCGCACTGGATGTCGGCGACCGCAGCCAGGAGCCTCGCGATCAGCGCTGACGCGCCGGCCTGTGCTGGGCGAGGGTACGCCTGGCCGTCGTCCTCGATCTCGACCCGAATGAGCCCGGCGTCGGCCGCGGCACGAAGGCGGCGCAGCACGCCGGCGTCGAGCTCGCTCCCATTGTTCGAGAGCAGGAGCAGCCGCATGGCCTCTCGGAACTCGATCGCCCTCTCGACGTCTGCAGGTCCCAGGTCGTCGCCGGCGGGGATGCCCTGCTCTCTCATCCACGAGCGCAGCGCCTCGGGCGAGTCGAAGCTCTCCACGTCGGGACCGGCCGGGTTCTTCTCGAGCGTGTTCACGAAGGAGTTGACCAGCTCGATGTCGTCGGAGGCTCTGGTTTGGGCGGGCATGTCTCGACACCACCAACTTGTAGTTGCCGGTTGACACCATCAAACAAAGTTTGGTAGTGTTGTAACCAGCTAATGTGCTTTACAGGTTAGCACCGAAGGAGGTAGCCAGTATGCATCCCGCACTCATGATTGCCGTGATGGAGGAGCGAGACCGCGAGATCGCCAGGCGGACGAAGGACGCCTGGAAGCGGCCCTCCCCAGAACCCCGGCGCGCGGAAGCGCGGCGCCCGCGGAGGCGCAGCCGCATGTCCGCGGCGTTCGCCCGGACGACCGCGGCGTTTTTCGGATGAGCGGGGCGGCGACGTCGGCGACGTATTAGTTCAGGCGCTCGACGATCATCGCCTTGCCCTGGCCGCCGGCCACGCACATGGTCTCGAGCCCGACCTGGTGGTCGTCCGTCTCCATGACGTTCAGGAGCGTGGTCATGATGCGCGCCCCGGTCATACCGAACGGGTGGCCCAGGGCGATCGCGCCGCCGTGCGTGTTCAGCTTCTCGAGTGGGATGTCGCACTCGGCCATGATCGGGATGACCTGGGCGGCGAACGCCTCGTTCAGCTCGACCACGTCGACGTCGTCGATCTTCATGTCGGCGCGATCGAGCACCTTCTTGATCGCCCCGATGGGCGCGACGCCCATGTACTCGGGCTCGTTCCCGTACGTGGCCGCGGTCACGATCCGGGCCCGCGGCTCCAGGCCGAGCTCGGAGGCCTTGGTGTCGGACATGATCAGGACCGCCGCCGCGCCGTCGTTCAGAGGGCACGAGTTGCCGGCGGTCACGCCACCGCCGCCGAACGCCTCGGGCAGCTCGGAGAGCTTTTCGAGCGTCGAGCTGGCGCGAGGGCCGTCGTCCTTGGCCACCTCGGTGCCGTCCTCGAGCGTGACCGGGACGATCTCCCGGTCGAAGAAGCCGGACTCCTGTGAGCCCACCGCGAGCTCCTGCGAGCGCTGCGCGTACTTGTCCATCTCGGGCCGGCTGACCTCATAGCGCTTGGCCACGTTTACCGCGGTCAGGCCCATCTCGATGTAGGCGTTGGGCGTGCCGTCCTTGCCCTGGAGCTTCGGGTTCTGGTCGGCGGCGCCGGCCGGCTCGGTGCGCTCGTTGTAGCGGCTGACCCACTCCACCCCGGCGGCGATGTACGCGTCGCCCTCACCAGCCTTGATCGCGTTGCCCGCGTGCCGGATCGCGTCGAGACTCGACGAGCAGTAGCGCGAGACCGTGACGCCGTTGACCGACTCCGGCAGGCGCTCGGAGAGCAGCGAGATGATGCGGCCGATGTTGAAGGCCTGAAGCCCCTGGGGCATGCCGCAGCCGCAGAAGAGGTCCTCGATCATGTCGGGGCTCACGTCGGGATTGCGCTCGAGCAGGCTGTCGACGATGAACGCGCCCATCTCGTCGGGGCGCTGCTGGGCCAGGCTGCCCTTGAACGCACGGCCGATGGGCGTGCGGACGGCATCGACGATCACGGCTTCCGGCATCTGATGTTCTCCCTTCGGTGGGTGTCGGACGTTCGGGGGTGCAGAAGGATATGGGGGAGGGGCCGGCCGCGCCGCAAAGGAGCGTGGCGAGGCTCGCAGGCCGTAAGCTGGGGCCGTGGCCGACGGGACCGCGACCGAGACCGACATCGCGCCGCAGCGCGTCTCGGAGCTGGTGAATTCCGGCGCCCTCGTGATCGACGTCCGCCGCGACTACGAATTCGAGGCGGGACACATTGCGGGCGCCAACCACATCGAGATGAACGACCTCACCGCCAACGCCGAGTCCATCCCCAGGGATCGGCCCGTCGTCCTCTGCTGCCGCTCCGGAAATCGCTCGGGGATGGCCGCCGCGGCCTTCAGAGACGCCGGGTTCGACGCCTACCACGTCGAGGGCGGGCTGCAGGCGTGGGTGGACCAGGGACTGGAGCTCGAGCCGCCGGGCGGCGAGGTGGCCGAGCCCCGCACCGGCGGCTGAGCCCGTGGAGGCGTCGCCTCCTCCAGACCCGCAGAGCCCGATCGAGGGGCTCCGCGCCTGGATGGCGCAGCTCGACCGCAGCCTCGGTGTCCGCACTTACCTGCTCGGCGCGATCTCGGTGCTCGGCCTCGCGGCCGGCGTGGTCGCGGTGGTCCTCGTCCTCCAGCTGAAGCAGGACTCGGCCTCCAAGGACGACGTCGACGCACTAAGCACGCAGATCGCCACGGTCTCCGACGAGGCGGCGCAGGCGGCGCAGGACAAGGTGAAATCCCTCGATGACCGGATCTCTGCACTGAAGACGAAGGTGGACGGGCTCTCGGGCGACCAGGCCAACCTGCAGCGGCAGCTGGACGCGCTGAAGCAGGAGGTGCGCTCTGGCACGACGGGCTCCGGAAAGAAGGGAAATGGGGCCGGCTCGAACGGGTTCGGGAGCACCTTCCCAGGGACCGGGCTGCCGGGGTCGACGGGATCCGGGGGCGGCGGCGGAAGCGGCTCATCCGGCGGCGGTGGCGGAAGCGGCAGCGGCGGAACCTCGCCCGGCGGCTGACGCCGTAGGGCTCGGGCGGGCGTCGGAGCAACGTCGGCCCCGGGCCGCGGCGGCGCCGGCCGCCTCTACACAGCCCCGGCGTGGCCGAGCCGCTGGCTTGGGTAGGCAATGAGGGCGGCGGTCGCGTTGAGGGCATGGGGGGTGATCGACTCTCCGTGCGCTATTTGCACGGAAGCTCAACCACCCCCCGGCGTTGGGCGGCGATGGCAAGGGGTGACGGGTGGCGCGCCGAGTGGCACGAAACGCTCGCGCGACCGGTGACCCCTCCCCTCATTGCCCCTGGGGCGACGGCGGTGGTGATCCGCCGCGGGGGCTAGTCCCCCAGCGCGCTCAGCTCCGGAACTCGTTCCGCTCAGCCGTACGCTAGTAACAAAGCACACTAGATACCCACGCACGCGTCCGGCGGGTGCTCTACGGTCGCTCCACGCCTGAGGAGAGAAATCGCATGCCTGAGGCGACTACGCATACACGCGGTTCCTGAAAGGAGACCAGATGCCAACCGGCTACTGCGTGAAGGAACGCAAGAAGGTCGAGATCAAGGATCCCCAGCAGGTGACCATGAAGAACGGTCGCCCGGCGATCCAGGGCACCTGCCCCGACTGCGGCACGAAGATCTTCAAGATCGGCAAGCTCTAGACGGACCTTTCAGAAACCGACTAGCTGCCTGCGCCGGCTTCGGGCTCAGCCCGGGGCCGGTCGCAGTCGTTCTGGGCCGTGGATCGCCGCGGGTGCGATTCCGCCCGCGGTGCGACTACACCGCAGCCAGGCCGGCTTGGCGGCGGCCGAACAGGTATCCCACGAGCGCCTGCACGACGTCCGGGTCGAACTGCGCGCCGGCGTTCGCCGTGAGCTCGGCCATCGCGTCGGAGTGCGGCATCGCCCTCCGGTAGGGACGGTCGGAGGTCATGGCGTGGTAGGCGTCGCACGCCAGGATGATCCGGCTGCCCACCGGGATCGCGGCGCCGACGAGGCCGTCGGGATACCCGGCTCCGTCCCACCGCTCGTGCTCGTGGCGGACCATCCTCGCGATCGCCCCGAATCCGGGGATGGCACGCAGGATTCGCTCCCCGATCACGGGGTGCTGGCGCATGATCTCCCACTCCCGCTCGTCGAGCTCGCCGGGCTTGTGAAGGATCTCGTCCGGGACGCCGACCTTGCCGATGTCGTGGAGCAGCGCCGCGGTGCGTATCTGCTCGACCTCGTCGGCGCTCAGCGCGAGTGCGTCGCCCACGCGGGCGGTGAGGTCGACGACGCTCTCCGAATGCTCGCCGGTGTAGCGGTCGCGCTCCTCCAGCGCTGAGGCGAGGGCGGCGATCACGTTCCCCTGGCCGTGCTCGGGCGGGTCGCTGCCCTTGCCCCCGGCTTGCATCGCAGCCTGGTTCCCACCCGCGCCGCGTGCCTGATCCAGCGCCGCTCCGGCGGCCGCGAGCAGCGCCTCCGGTGCCTGTCCGGGCTCCAGCCCCGCGACGCCGATCGACACGGGAATGCCCCGGATGGCACCGACCTCGAGCTCCTCCATCTTGATCAGCAGCCGCTTGACCGCCGCCAGCGCCTCGGCCGCCTCGGTCTCGCCGAAGAGGATCGCGAACTCGTCCCCTCCCATCCGGCAGGCGAGGTCGTTCATTCGGGTCTCCTCCGAGATCAGGTGCCCGACGGCCCCGAGCACGGCATCGCCGGCGGCGTAGCTGTGCTCGAGGTTGAGCTGGCGGAAGCGGTCGACGTCCAGCAGGGCGACACTCAGGGGCCGCCCGTAGCGGTCGGCGCGCGCGGCGTCCAGCTCGAGCTGGGTCCTGAATGCGCGCAGGCTCAGGAGGCTCCGGGTGAGCGGGTCCCGATGCTCCAGCTGCGACAGCCTTCCCTCGAGCTCGGCGATGCGCTGCCGCGCGGCCGCGAGCTGGTCGGCGAGGCTGTTCCGGTCCCTGGCGCGCACGTTCGTCCTGTTTATCGGCGTGCGCACGAACGCCTTTAAGCGTTGTGGACGCCTGTCGCAGGCGTGCGGACGGTGAACCGCGCCGCCCAGGGAGGAGTATTACGGGGGACGTGTGGACACTCCACGGACACGGAAGACCCCATGGCTGACACTGCGCTGACGAAGGATTCGGACGTCCGCGAGGCCTACGCGGCCCACGCCGGCGAGCTCTACGGCTTCGCGCTTCGGTCGCTCGAGGATCCCGGGATGGCCGAGGAGGCCGTCCAGGACACGTTCCTGCGGGCGTGGCGGGCAGGCGATCGATTCGACCCGCAGATCGGCTCCCTCCGGACATGGCTCTTCGCGATCCTGCGAAACGTGGTGATCGACCTCGGCCGGGCGCGCTCGAATCGGCCGGTTGCGACCGGCGAGCTCCCGGAGCAGGGACACGAGCCGTTCGAGGAGATTCTCGTCAGCTGGCAGGTCGAGGAGGCCCTGAGGCGCATCGGCGACCAGCACCGCCGGGTGCTCGTCGAGACCTACCTGCGAGGCCGCCCCTACGCGGAGGTGGCGCTGGAGCTGGGGGTGCCCGAGGGAACGATCAAGAGTCGCGTGTACTACGGCCTGAGGGCGCTCCGCAACGCGCTCGAGGAGATGGGCTATGACGGCTGACGAGTGCCGCATCTGGCGCGAGCGCCTCGGGGCATTCGTACTGGGGCAGCTCTCCGACTCCGAGCGCGCCGCCACCGAGGCGCATCTCGAGGGGTGCCCCGACTGCCGCGCCGAGGCCGATGGGCTGGCCCCGATGGCAGCGATGCTCGAGCGCGCAAATCCCGACCAACTCTCCCCCGCCCCGGCGCCCCCGCCGGACCTCGGCGATCGGATCGCTCGGCGGATCGCGGCCGAGCGCGGCGCCACGCGGCGGCGGCGCCTGCGGTTCGGACTCGGCCTCGGAGCCGCGGCGGCGGCCGCGACGGCCGCCATCCTGCTCGCCGTGTCGCTGACGGGCTCGACTCCCACGCAGCCGCAGCCGGAGACGGTCGCCTTCAAGGGTCTTCCCAAGGGAGTCTCGGTCAACGCCAGCCTCGAGTCCCGCGCCTGGGGCAGCGACGTCAGCCTCCACGTCCGCGGCTTCCGGCCCGGCACGCTTTGCACCGTCTGGCTGCGGCGCAGCGACGGGACGAAGGTCCCCGCCGGCTCCTTCCGCTACGTCTACGCGGGCGAGAGCGACGAGGCCCAGCTGAGCTCGGGCCTGGATCCGCCGGATGTGGCGGCGATCGGACTGCGGGCGGGCTCCAGGACCTTCGTCGCGCCCGTCAGCGCCCGCGCCCTGGGCCTCGGCCCGGCGCAAAGCTAGCCGGGGAAGGGGGGAGGATCGCCGCGCCGCAGGCGGGCGCGGCCTCCCCCTACCCCGAGATCTGCGATAAACGCTCTGGTGGAGAGACTCAGCGCCGACGACACGCGCATCCTCAGGCTCGAATCCGACGTCATCGCAGGCCACACGCTGAAGATGGTGGTGGTCGACCCTCCCGAGGGCGGGGAGCCGCTGACTCTCGACCTCGTCCGGCGCCGGGTGGAGTCCCGGCTCGCCGGCCACCGCCGCGCCCGTCAGCGCCTGGCCCCCACGCCCCTGAACCTCGCGACACCGGCCTGGATCGACGATGAGAGCTTCGACATCCGACACCACGTCCGGCTCGCCTCGGAGCCGGTCCGAAACCGGGACGAGCTCCTCGCGTACGCGGGCAAGGCGATGGCGGAACGCCTGGACCACCTGCGGCCACTGTGGTGCATCGACTTCGCGGGCCCGCTCGACGACCGTCGGTCGGCGCTCGTCATCAGGATCCACCACTGCATGGCCGACGGGGTCACCGCTCTTCGCATGCTCTCGCAGCTCTTGTGGGATGACGGCTCGGGGGCCGAGCCGGGGGAAGTAACGCCCTGGCAGGCCCGGTCCGAGCCCGCCCCGTCCCGCCTGCTGGCCGCGGGCGTCAGCAGCCGGGTTCGGGACCTTGGGGGCGCGGTGTCGGCCGGTGCGCGCGCCGCGGTGTCGCCGCGGCGCTGGAGGGGGACCGGCCGCGAGCTCATGGGGCTGCCCGCGACCCTCCGCCGCGAGCTTTGGCCGCTCGGCGCCGACACGGCGTTCGACCAGCGCATCGGCGGCGACCGGGAGCTCGCGTTCACGTCATGTGACCTGGCGGACCTGAAGCGCATCGAGCGCGCCGCCGGGGAGGACGTGACCGTCAACGACGTCGTCCTCGCGATGGTCGCCGGAGCCATCCGCCGCTGGCTCTCCACGCATGACGAGCCCATGGAGACGATGCGAGTCCAGATCCCCGTGAGCATGCACCACCGCGACGAGAACGGTGATGCTCTCGGCAACCGGGACTCGTTCCTGTTCTGCGACCTGCCCATCTCCGAGGCGGATCCGCGCGCCCGCCTGGAGGCGATCAACGCGGAGACGAGCAGCCGCAAGGAGCACCACGATCCCGCCGAGCTGTACTCGTTCTTCCACAGCCTCTCCCACATCAGGCCGCTGTACCGCGTCGCCTCCGAGCTGACGTCGGGCCCGCGAGAGTTCGCGCTCTCGGTGTCCAACGTCCCGGGCCCGAGGGATCCGGTCAGCATGCTCGGCGGCAACGTGGCCGAGCTCTACTCCGTCGCCGAGCCCGCGGACCGCCACGCGCTGCGCGCTTCGGCGATCTCGCTCGCGGGCCGGATGAGCCTCGGGTTCTGCACCGATCCGGGGGCCGTCCCGGGCGTGGCCGACCTGGCGGACGGGCTGGATGCGTCGCTCGCCGAGCTGCTCGAGCTCTGCTGAGGTGGCTCAGGGACGCTTGGCGGCGTCCCGGAACTTCACCATGCCGCCGAGCACGCCCACATAGGCCGTGCCGTTGGGGGCGATCGTGACCGGCGCGTAGTTGTTGTTGTAGCCGAGGCCCTCGCCTGAGAGCCGGCTCCAGACGCGGCGGCCGGTGTCGAGGTCGAGCGCGGTCAGGTACCAGGCGTCCTGGTGGTCCGCACGCGGTGGCTTCGTGTACGTGTAGACGAGGCCGGCCTTGCCGGACACCTTCGGCACGACGGACGGAGCGCGCTGGGCGCTGTGCCAGGCTTTGTGGCAGCCCCTGCCGTCGCGGTCGACGTCCACTCGCTCGAGGCCCGGGGCCGTGACTCCGCCCTGCTCGGTTGCGGTGACCTTGTAGCCATAGTTGTTCTCGACGATCAGCGCCCGCCCGGCCCCGATCAGCGACTGGTCGGTCGAGGACCTGCCCTTCTTGAACACCGGCACCTTGCAGACGACCCGGCCGCCCCTGGGATTGGCGCGTCGCCGGAAGACCACGATGTCGATCGGGTCCGCGTTGTCGGTGATCGCCACGTAGCGGCCCCCTCCCATGATCGTCGGCGTCGCGCCCGAGCCGGCCTCCGTCTGGCCAGGCTTGACCGTGCCGTCGTTCGGATAGCCGTGCCGCCAGACGACGCGGACCCGGCCATGCCTGGCGCTCAGCCGGTAGAGCGCCCGATCGGTCACGACGTAGACGCCTTTGCGCTCGTCGACCGCGAACGAGTTGCCGATCGGCGAGCCGAGGTCGCGGGTGTGGACCTTCCCGCTCTGGCGGTTGATCCACCCCACGGTGCCGTCCGCGGAGGCGAACCAGATCCGCCCCTCCCAGTCCGGGAGGGCGGAGATGATCTTGTCGTCGCTCGCGAGCAGGCCGCGGAGGTCGAAGTCGCGGCTCTTCTTGAACCCAGGCCCCCCGGTCTCCGCGATCACGAAGACGTGGCGTGTGGTGGTCGGAGCGATCACCCGGTCGCCGCGACCGAGGTAGAAGTAGCCGCCGCCGCTGAAGTCGGTGAACGGGTTCCCGGCGCTCGGCTGGCGCGGCGGAAGCGGGTAGGTCGCGAGCGGCGTCAACGTCGCCGGATCGATGATCGCCGCGACCGGCCGGTCGAGGCCGACGCAGATCGCCACCAGCCGGCCCTTCGAGTCGAAGGTGATCGAGGCGCACTCGCGGGTCAGCACGGCCCCCGTGTAGAACGCGGACTGCGTTTGGATGTTGTGCCCGAGGGGCCCGCTCCACGTGTATGCGTCGGTCTGGTAGGCGTCGTTGTGAAGGTTCGAGACGCCGTTCGGCGCCATGAAGGGGTTCTGAGGAACGAGCGGCAGATGGAATGGGTCCGGCTTCGCCGGCGAGCCCTCGAACGGCTGGATGTCCCCCGCCATCGGGCCCTGCGGGATGGGCTGCGGGGTCACGCCCGTGGTCTGCGCCACCGCCACCCCCGGGGCCGCCAGGAGCGCCAGAACAGCGGCCGCGGCGATTGCCGTGCGCTGCATCATTCGAATCGCCAGGCTACCCATCGCCCCTCCATCGCGTGTCGATTGATTCAAGGATGGAAGAATGAGAGGCGATGCCGGCTCAGAAACCCCTGGAGCTGATCCTCGCCCGGAACCTGCTCACCAGCATCTCCACCCCGGCCTTCCTCGTCGACGAGCATGCCGCCCTGGTCTTCTACAACGAGGCCGCCGGGGCGCTGCTGGGCCGCTCGTTCGAGGACGTGGGGAGGATGAGCCCCGAGGAGTGGACGTCGAGATACGGCCCGTTCGACGCCAACGGCAAGCCGGTGGAGCTCGACGAGCTTCCCACCACGCGCGCGGTGCGCGACGGCCGCCCCGCCCATGCGGTATTCACGATCCGGTCGGCGAACGGCGGCAGCAGGGAGATCGAATCGAGCGCGTTTCCAATCGTGGCGTCCGAGGAGGGATCGTCGGGAGCGATGATCTTCTTCTGGCCGCAGGGCAAGCACAGCGAGGAGCAGGAATGAAGATCAAGGTATGGGGCGCGCGGGGATCGGTCCCGGCACCGGGGCCGGAGATGAACCGCTACGGGGGCAACACGTCATGCGTCGAGATCACGCTGGCGAGCGGAGAGCACTTGATCCTCGATGCCGGGACGGGCATCCGCACGCTCGGCCTCGACCTCACGGCCTCGCCGCACGTGAACATCCTGCTGACCCACCTGCACCTGGACCACATCCAGGGGCTGATGTTCTTCCCGCCCTGCTTTCGCGCCGACGCGGACATCACGATCTGGGGCCCCGCCTCGCCCGAGGCCTCGCTCGAGGACCGCGTCGCGCGCTACATCTCGGCGCCCCTGTCGCCGGTCGAGGTCCGCGAGCTGCCGTGCGACGTCTCGTTCCACGACACGCCGCCGAGCGAGTGGAAGCTCGGCTCCGCGACGATCCGCTGCGAGGCCGTGAACCACCGCGGGCCCACGCTCGGCTTCCGGGTCACCGAGGGTGACACCTCACTCTGCTACATCCCGGATCACGAGCCAGCGCTGGGAACCGTGCTCGCGGAGACCGAGCGGGAATGGATATCCGGCTACGAGCTGGCGCGCGACGCCGACCTCCTGATCCACGACTGCCAGTACGCGGACGACGAGTATCCGCTCCACGTGGGCTGGGGACACTCGGGGGTGAGCGACGCCCTCACCTTCGCCTCGCGAGTCGGCGCTCGCGGCCTCCTCCTCTTCCACCACGACCCGCTGCACGCCGACGGGTTCCTCGACGCCCTCCACAGCACGGCCCGTCGCCGCTGGTCGGAGCTCGGCGGCGACCCCGCCGCGGTCGCCATGGCGATGGAGAGCGGAGAGCTCGATGTCGGCCCCGCGACGACCCCTGCCGGGCTCGCGACGCCAGCCTGAGCGTTCGGACTCCGTGCGCCGCGTGCGGTTCCCCGCTCAGGTGCAGGGGCTTTCGACACTCGGTACAAGCCCGTGCCGAAAATTTAAGACGCGGGGCCAGCGCATCGCTGCCCTCGGACCCTTAGCTTTGGCTCAAATTCCGAGAATCGTGATTGTCGGCGCCCCCTCGGCCGCCTAGAGTACGGCGCGCCGATGAGGCGCCAGCGGGCAGTTGCCCGGCGGTTCCAGCTCATCCCCGACTCGACAACGGAAGCAGACAAGGAGACACATCACAGATGGCCACCACCGCCGCCACCCCGAGCACCGACCACAAGGACATCATCGCCCGCGTCGACGAGGACGGGGTCGAGTTCATCCGCCTCTGGTTCACGGACATCAACGGACAGCTGAAGAGCTTCTCCGTGGGCCGCGAGGAGCTCGAGGGCGCGCTCACCGACGGAATGGGCTTCGACGGCTCGTCGATCACCGGCTTCAACGCGATCGAGGAGTCGGACATGATCGCGATGCCGGACCCCGACACCTACACCCTCCTCCCGTGGCGCACGCATGGCGAGAAGGGGAACGTCGCGCGGATGTTCTGCGACGTGCTGAAGCCGGGCGGCGAGCCCTATGAGGGCGATCCCCGGTTCGTCATGCGCCGCGCGCTCGCCCGCGCCGCGGACATGGGGTTCGACACCTTCAACCTCGGGCCGGAGCTCGAGTTCTTCTACTTCGCCTCGGATGAGCTCCCCGAGGACGGTGTGCCGGAGATCCTCGACAAGGGCGGCTATTTCGACCTCACCACCCTCGACGCCGCCTCGGACCTGCGGCGGGACACCGTCAACGCGCTGAAGGCGGTCGGGATCCCGGTGGAGTACACCCACCACGAGGTCGGCCCCTCCCAGCACGAGATCGACATGCGTTACGCGGAGGGCCTGCGGATGTCGGACGCTGCGATGACCTACCGGATCGTGGTCAAGGAGATCGCCGCCGAGCACGGCGTCTACGCGACGTTCATGCCGAAGCCGCTGTTCGGCGAGAACGGCTCCGGGATGCACACCCACCAGTCGCTCTTCTCCGGTGGCAAGAACGCGTTCTACGACGCCGACGGCGACCATCACCTGTCGGGCGCCGCCAAGGCATACATCGCGGGCCTCCTGCGCCACGCGCGCGAGATCGCCGCGCTGTTCGCCCCCAACGTCAACTCCTACAAGCGCCTGGTGCCGGGCTACGAGGCGCCGGTCTACTGCGCGTGGTCGCAGCGAAACCGGTCGGCCCTCGTCCGGGTGCCGGTCTATCACCCCGGCAAGGAGCAGGCGACGCGCGCCGAGCTTCGGTGCCCGGACCCGTCCTGCAACCCGTACCTGACGTTCGCGGCGATGCTCCACGCCGGCCTCGACGGGATCGAGAACGGCTACGAGTGCCCGGAGCCGATGGAGCGCAATCTCTACGAGCTCTCCCACGACGAGCGCATCGAGCGGGGCATCGAGCAGCTCCCGGAGACGCTGGGCGAGGCGATCGACGTGCTGGCCGAGTCCGACCTGGTCCGCAAGGCCCTCGGCGACCACATCTTCGACCGCTACGTCGAGCTGAAGCGCGCGGAGTGGGAGGAGTACCGCGTCCAGGTCACGCGGTGGGAGCTCGAGAAGTACCTGCCGGTCCTGTAGACCGGTTCGAAGTCCGCCCGAGCTAGTCGCCCAGCCGCGCCTCGCGGCGGGCGCGCTCGGCGGCTGACTTGGCCTGCGCCTCCGCTTCGGCCTGGAGGCGCTCGGCCAGGTCGGCCTGCCGGCGCTCGGCGTCGCGGCGTGACTCCGCCTCAGCGGCGCGGGCCTCCTGCTGGACCTCGCGAAGCAGGCGGGTCTCGAGCGCCTTGAGACGCTGTTCGGCCTCTGCCCGCGCCTTCGACTCGGCCTCCTGGCGCACCCGGGCCTCCTCCTCGCGCAGACGCATCTCGAGCTGGGCGCGGGTGCGCTTCTCGGCCTCGTTGCGGGCTCGTTCGGCGGCCTCGGCGGCCTCCTGCTGGAGTTGCGCGACCTCGCCCGCGAGGCGCGCCTCGGCCTGCTCGCGCGCGCGCTTCTCGGCCTCGCGGGCCAGGCGCTCGACCAGCGCCTCCAGGCGCCGCTCGGCGCGGGCGAGCATGCGCTCCGCCTCGGCCCTGAGCGCGGCCTCGGCGCGCACGCGCCCGTCGGCCTCCGAGGCGGCCTCGGCCACCCGCGCCTCCGCGGCCTGCAGCTTCTCGTCGGCCTCGGCGAGCCCCTCGGCACGGGCCCGGTCCGCGGCCTCTTTCACCGCGTCGTCGAGCCTTTCGGAGGCTCGCTGCTCGATCTCCTCGGCGGCGGCCCGAAGCTTCTCTGAGGCCTGCGCCCGTAGCCGCTCGCGAGCCTCGGAGAGCTCGCGGCTGGAGTCGGCCTCGGCGTCCTCGACGGCGCGGTTCGCGCGCTCCTCGGCGTCCGCGATCCGGCGCCTCGCCTCGGCCTGGACGCGGCGCGCCCACTCGACCGCCTCGCGGCGCATCTCGACGGCCTCGCGAGCGTGCTCGATGATCTCCGCGCGCGCCTGCTCGGCCTCGGCGGCGCGCTGCTCCGCGGAATCGATCGCCTCCCTTGCCTCCTGGAGCTCGGCGCGGAGCCGGCGCACGTCCGCCGCGAGCGTCGCGACGCTGTCGGTGCGGGCGGCGGCGACCGCCTCGGTGACCCCCTCGGCGGCCTCGCGGGCCTCGGCGGCCGTGGCGGCCGTCGAGGAGGCCGTGACCATCGGCTTCACCGCACGCAGGCGAGGCGCTCCGGCCGCGCCCTCACCAGGCTCGGCGGAGACGCTCTCACCAGGTCCATCAGTTGTATCGGGCATCGATGCTTGGCGCCGTCCCTGGCGGCGCGGAACGTCCAGACGAAGCGAGAGTAACCGCTTGTGCGGATAGGCGCGCTGTCATTCCAGGGGCTTGGGAGGGTGCATGCCCCACTGTTTCATGCCCTCCTCGATTCGCTCGATGACCCGCTCGACAACCTTGACCCGGGCGTAGCGCTTCGAGTCCGCCTCCACCAGCTCCCACGGTGCGTTCGGCTGATCGGTGCGCGCGAGCATGTCCTCCACGGCTTCGGTATAGGCCTCGCGCTTGTCGCGGTTGCGCCAGTCCTCGTCGGTGAGCTTCCACGTCCTCAGCGGGTCGCTCTCGCGGCTCCTGAAACGTTTCAGCTGCTCGTCCGGCGAGATGTGCAGCCAGAACTTCACCAGGATCAGGCCCTCGTCGGTGAGGCTGCGCTCGAATCCATTGATCTCGTCGTACGCGCGCAGCCACTGCTCACGGCTGGCGAGCTCCTCAACCCGCTCGACCAGCACCCGCCCGTACCAGGACCGGTCGAACACCGCCATCCCGCCCCAGCCGGGCAGGGCCTCAAAGAATCGCGACAGGAAGTGGTGGCGCTTCTCGTCCGAGGTCGGGGCTGCGAACTGCTTCACCCGCACGTGGCGCGGGTCGAGCTGGGCGACCAGGCGCTTTATCGCTCCACCCTTGCCTGAGGCGTCCCAGCCCTCGAAGATCACGCAGAGCGGCGGGCCAAGCTGGTGGTCACCGATCAGGCCGCCCAGGGTCAGCCGCAGCTGGGTCAGGCGCTCCCATCCCCGGTCCAGGGCCCGCTCCTCCTCCTTGCGGCTGAGCGACTTGGACAGGTCCAGCTCGTCGAGGCGTCCCACGGTCACCGATCCTCTCAGCTTCGAGCGTCAGTATGGATTTGGCAGCGGGCCGGGCGCATCGGGCTTCTCCGTGGTGACGTTCAGCGCCAGCGGGAGGGCAAGCGCGGCGAGGAAGATGAGGAGGATCCCGATGGCCACCAGCCATCGGCTGCGAAACATGTGGCCGAGGATCCCGATCGCGAAGCCCGCGATCATGAGCGACACGTAGGGACCGATCGAATGCGGGAGGATCCCGGCCGCCGCCATCCGCTCATTATCATCGCCGACATGGCCGACACCGCCGATCCCGGGTCCGTCGCCGACGTCAGGCAGTCGCTGGGCGAGGTCGGGTACCTCGCGGACGAGCCCGCGGCCCTGGTCGCATACCTGGCGCAGCGACTGGGCAAGCCCGTTCTCGTCGAAGGCCCGGCAGGCGTGGGCAAGACCGAGCTGGCCAAGGCCATGTCCAGGGCGACGGGGCGCCAGCTGATCCGGCTCCAGTGCTACGAGGGCCTGGACGAGGCCAAGGCCCTGTACGAGTGGAACTACCGCAAGCAGCTCCTGCGAATCCAGGCGGAGGCCACCGAAAGCCCGGTTGAAGGTGGGCATCCTGCCAGGAACCCGGCTGCGCGCGGACGCGAAGCGGAGCACGCAGACGGAGTTATGTCGGACATTTTCAGCGAGGAGTTTCTGCTCACCCGGCCGTTGCTTCAGGCGATCGCGTCTGCGGAGCCCGTCGTGCTGCTGATCGACGAGATCGACAAGACCGACCAGGAGTTCGAGGCGATGCTCCTCGAGGTGCTGTCGGACTTCCAGATCTCGATTCCCGAGCTCGGCGTGATCGAGGCGCGCACACACCCGATCGTGGTGCTCACGTCCAACAACTCCCGCGAGCTCACCGAGGCTCTGAAGCGCCGCTGCCTGTACCTCTGGCTCGACTACCCGGAGGTCGAGCGCGAGATGGAGATCGTACGCCTCCACGCCCCCGAGATCGACGAGCAGCTCGCTCGGCGACTCGTGGAGGTGATCCACATGGTCCGCCAGCTGGACCTCAAGAAGCCGCCCTCGATCGCCGAGTCGATCGACTGGGCGCGCGCTCTGCTCCTGTTGGGGGCCGACGACATCGACGGCGCCCTCTTCGCGCGGACGATGAGCATCATCGTCAAGCACCGCACCGACATGGACCTGGTTGCCGAGCGCGTCGGCATGAAGCTCGGCGGCGTCCAGGGCCTCGGCGCGGAAGCGGCGGGATGAGCGCGCTACCACCCGGCCTCGCGCCAAGGCTCGTCTCGTTCTGCGAGGAGCTCCGCGGCGAGGGGGTGGCGGTCGGCACCTCGGAGATCCTGGATGCCTTCGAGGCGCTCGACACGGTGCCCTGGAGTCGCGAGGAGGACTTCCGGGAGGCTCTCGCGGCCACTGTCGCGAAGTCGCAGGAGGACCGGCGGATCTTCGAGCTCCTCTTCGACCGCTACTTCTTCCGCGCGGCGGAGTCCGAGGCGCTCGAGCGGGGCATCGGCGAGGACCGCCGCTACGACGGCGGCGACGGCCTCGACCTGAACGAGCTCCGCGCGGCGGTCCGCCAGGCAATCGCGGACGGGCGTGACGGCGAGATGCGCGACCTCGCTCGGCTGGCGATCGCGGCCTTCGGCCGCCAGGGCGAGGGATCGGGTGTGATCGGCGTCGACGTGCAGAGGATTCGCCGCACGCTTGGCCTCCAGTCGCAGGGGCGCGGCTCAAGCGGCGACGTGGAGCTCGACCGTGAGCAGATCAACCGGTTCGAACGCCACCTCCGGCGCGAGCTCGAGCGGGACCTGATCGAGCGCACCGAGAAGCTCCCGCCCTCCCGCCCGCTGGCCGAGCTCGACCGCGCGCTGCCCACGAGCCCCGCCCAGGACCTCGCGGCCGTCCACCGCTCGGTCGCCCAGCTGAAGCGCCGCCTGGCGACCCTCGGGCACGAGCAGCGCGGGCGGCGCCGGGGCGCGATCGTCGACATGCGGCGAACGATGCGGGCCTCGCTCGACACCGGCGGGGTCCCGCTCCGCCTGAAGTACCGCCCCAAGCACCCCCGCCGCCCGGAGATCTACGTGCTGTGCGACGTCTCCACCTCGGTGACCTCGGCGAGCATGTTCTTCCTCTCCGTGCTCCACGCTCTGCACGACTCCTTCCGGAAGCTGCGGAGCTTCGTCTTCATCGAGCGGATCTCGGAGGTCACCGACGTCTTCGAGCGCGAGCGCGACTTCCGCTCGATCTCGGAGCGCATCAGCCGCGAGGGGGGCGTGGCGGACGTCTCCGGCTACACGGACTACGGGCGCGTCTGGCTCGAGTTCCTCGAGGAGATCGTCGAGGACCTGGGCCCGCGCTCGACTGTGATCGTGCTCGGCGACGCGAGGACCAACGGCCGCGAGCCCCACGCCGAGGTCTTCGCTCAGATCACCGAGCGCGCCGGCCGCACGTTCTGGCTCAACCCGGAGCCGCGCCTGTACTGGAACTACGGCGACTCGGTCATGGCCGCCTACGAGAACCACTGCACGGCGGCGTTCGAATGCTGGACCACGCGCCACCTGGAGAACTTCGTGAACGTGGTCGCCGGCGGCACACCGCTCGTTCCCCAGGGGTAGTCCTGATCGCAGCCGGGTAGCAGCAGCGTATGGCCAACGCGGCGATTCTCGACGTCGACGGGACGCTCGTCGACACCAACTACCACCATGCGATCGCGTGGTACCGCGCATTTCGACGGCACGACGTGACGCCGGAGATCTGGCGTATACACCGCCACATCGGGATGGGCGGGGATCAGCTCGTGGGTGCCGTCGCCGGCGACGAGGTCGAAGAGCGGTGCGGCGACGACATCCGCGAGATCGAGGGCGAGCTCTACATGGCGATGGTCGAGGAGGTTCGCCCGTTCGAAGGCGCGCGCGAGCTGATCGCGGAGCTTCGCGAGGTGGCCGACGCGGTTGTCCTCGCCAGCTCCGCCAAGGAGCACGAGCTGGAGCACTACCTCGACCTGCTCGGCGCGCGCGATCTGGCGACCGACTGGACCACGTCGGCCGACGTGGACTCGACCAAGCCGGAGCCCGACCTCGTGCACGCGGCGATGGAGAAGGCGGGCGCCGACTCCGGCGTCATGATCGGCGACACTCGCTGGGACTGCTGGGCGGCCGCGCGAGCGGGGATCCCGGCGGTCAGCCTGTTGACCGGCGGCTTCGGCGAGGCAGAGCTGCACGAGGCGGGAGCGGTCGAGGTGTTCACGGACATCGCCGAGCTGCGGACCGCGCTCGATCGCCTACCCGTGATCGGGCGCCCGAGGGGCCGGTGCAGCCGCGGATGATGAGTAGACTCCTGGGCGTTGAACGACAGGGGCGCTCGCGGGCTAGCGGGCTGAGATAGCGCCTTTGGCCACCCCACCTGGCGCTGACCCTTAGAACCTGTGCGGTAATGCGCGCGGAGGGAGCATGCGAACGACTTCCGAGGCTCCCGTAGCGGAGCCTCAATCGGTTAAGAGGGCCCCCGAGGCGACGGGCGGGCAAGGCGCGGCCGGCCCCCGCGGAAACGGGCATGCCGCCGCCGGGTCGGCCGTCGAGCTCGAGGGCCTCGAGCATTCATTCGGCGAGCTCGACGTGATCGGGCGGTTGGACCTGGGTGTACGGCCGGGCGAGGTGCTCGGAATCGTCGGGCCGTCCGGCTGCGGGAAATCCACCCTCCTCGAGCTCGTCAGCGGCCTGCGCGAGCCGACGGGGGGCCAGATCGCCGTGAACGGGGAGGCCGGAGCCGCGGCTCGTCTCCGGAGCTGCGCCTATATGCCGCAGCGCGACCTGCTGCTGCCGTGGCTCTCGGCGATCGACAACGCCGCGCTCGCGCTGCGCAACCGGGGCGCCTCGCGGACCGCCGCCCGGCGCGACGCCCACCCCCTCTTCGAGCGCTTCGGCCTGGCCGGGTTCGAGCGCACCCGGCCGGCGGAGCTCTCCGGCGGCATGCGCCAGCGGATCGCCTTCCTTCGCACCCTCCTCGCCGGGAAGCCGGTGTTGCTGCTCGACGAGCCCTTCGCATCGCTCGACGCGATCACACGAGCGGAGATGCAGGAGTGGCTGGCCGAGGCGCTCGCGGCCGAGTCGCGAACGGTGATCCTGGTCAGCCACGACGTCGAGGAGGCCCTGTACCTCTCCGATCGCGTGATCGTGCTGGGGCCCCGGCCCACACGGGCCGTGGGCGAGCTCGCCGCCCCGGCGCCGCGGGCACGACCTCGCACCGACACCGTAACCGCGCCCGAGTTCACCGCCGCCCGCGAGCGCGCCCTCGAGGCGCTGTCGAAGGGCTCGTGATGAGGCGCTGGCTCCCGCCGCTCGTCATCGTGACGGTCCTCCTGGGGCTCTGGCAGCTGGCGGCGAGCCTCGACGTGATCGCCAACGCGCTCAACATCGAGCCGTTCCTGGTCCCGTCGCCGAGCGAGATCGCGCAGTCGCTGTGGACGGATCGCAGCCTCCTGCTCGACAACGGATCGATCACCCTTCAGGAGGTCCTCGCCGGCTTCGCCCTCTCGATCGTGGCGGGGGTGGGCTTCGCCGTCGTGCTGCACCTCTCGCCCACCCTCCGGCGGGCGTTCTACCCGCTGCTCGTCGCGTCGCAGACCGTGCCGATCGTCGTCATCGCCCCGATCCTCGTGGTCTGGCTCGGCTTCGGGATCGGGCCGAAGCTCGTGATCATCGCGCTGATCTGCTTCTTCCCGATCACGGTGAACACGCTCGACGGGCTGGGCTCCGTGGACCCGGACCTGACGAAGATGATGCGGACGCTGGACGCGAGCCGCTGGCAGACGTTTCGCCGGGTGGAAGGGCCCACCGCCCTGCCGTACTTCTTCAGCGGAGCGAAGATCGCCGTCGCCGTCGCCGTGATCGGAGCCGTGTTCGGCGAATGGGCCGGATCGAGCTCCGGGCTGGGACATCTGATCCAGCAGGCGTCCGCCCAGCTGCAGACAGCACGCACGTTTGCCGCTGTCGTCGTACTGTCCGCGCTCGCGATCGTCCTGTTCGGACTGCTCGCGGTGATCGAGCGACGGGTCGCCTGGTGGGGCCCCCGCTCGGCGAGAACCCCCTAATCGACAGAGGAGGCCAGTGATCAAGCCACGTAAGAGGTTCGTTCGAAACCTGCCGCGCCCCCTCCGGGCGGGCGCCGGGGCAGGTTTCTCACGCACTCGCCATCCAGGACTCGTTCGAGTCGCTGCGGTGGCACTCGTGGTCTGTGCCGGGGCGCTCGCCGCCGGCTGCGGGGAGAAGTCCGAGTCGACGAGCGCGGGCAAGCCGCAGCCCTTCAGCCTCGCGCTGGACTTCTACGTCAACCCGGACCACGCGGGGATCTTCGAGGCGATCGACAACGGGTACTTCAAGGATGCCGGGCTCGACGTGCAGCCCCAGACGCCGTCCGACCCGTCCGCGCCGATCAAGGAGGTCGCCTCGGGGCGTGTGGACCTGGCCGTCTCGTATGAGCCCGAGGTGCTGCTGGCGCACGACCAGCACCTGCCCGTGACGGCCGTCGCGGCGCTCGTGCCCACTCCGCTGACCTCGATGATCTGGCTCAAGGGCTCGGGAATCAAGGAGGTCAAGGACCTGCGAGGCAAGACGATCGCCACGGCGGGCATCCCCTATCAGGAGGCTTACCTGAAGACGATCCTCGACAAGGCGGGCCTCAGCACCAGCGACGTCAACACGGTCGACGTCCAGCAGGGCCTGCTGCCCGCGCTCATCGGCGGCCGCGCCCAGGCGATGCTCGGCGGCTTTCTGAACGTTGAGGGAGTCGCCCTGCAGCAGCAGGGCAAGAACCCGATCGTGAAGCCGGTGGACAAGCTCGGGATCCCGACCTACAACGAGCTCGTCCTGGTGGCGAACTCGGACACCCTCGACTCCAAGGCGCAGGACATCCGCCTCTTCCTCGACGCCCTCGAGCGCGGGACCCAGGCGGCGGTCGCCGACCCGGCCGGCGCCACCAACGACATCCTGGAGGCGGGCAACGGCCTCGACCCCAAGACCACGCGCGCCGAGGTGGACAAGACGCTCCCGCTCCTGGCCCAGAAGGGCGCCAAGCACTACGGCTACATGGACCCGAGCCAGTGGAGGAAGTTCGCACAGTTCTTCGCCGACAACGGTGTGATCAAGGAGGTGCCATCGACCGACGACGTGCTGACGAACGACCTCCTGCCGGGAACCCAGCAGCCCTAGCACCCGGCCGGCCGTGCGCTGGCCTTAGGCTCCCGTAATGGAACGGCCGCGGGAAGCTCCGGCCAGCCGTCCGCTCACACTTGCGGCGACGGTGACTGCGGCTGGGATCGTGCAGCTTCCGACCGCGGCGATCGTGGTTGCCATACCCACGATCCACGCGCAGTTCAACGCCTCGATGCCTGAGCTGCAATGGACGTTCACCGCCTTCTACGTCCCGTTCACGGCGTTCCTGATCGCCGCGGGCCGCATGAGCGACATCTTCGGCCGGCGCCGCGCCCTGCTGCTCGGGGCGGTGCTGTTCGCCCTCGGCTCGGCCCTCGCCGGCGCCGCGCCGGGCACCGAGGTGCTGATCGCGGGGATCGCGATCGCGGGCGCCGGCGGCGCGATCCTGATGCCGTCGTCGCTCGCGATGCTCACCAATCTCTTCACCGGCGAGCGGCGTGGAGTGGCGATCGGGCTCTGGGGCGCAGCCACCGAGCTGATCTCGGGGATCGGTGTGCTCGTCGGCGGCGTGCTCACCGGCGAGCTCAGCTGGCGGTGGATCTTCGTCGTCGACGTGATCTTCGCGCTGGCGATCATCGCGATGGCGCTGCGGGGCGCCCGCGAGTCCCGCGACCCGACGGTCTCGCGCACCGTGGACGTCCCCGGGGTCGTGGCGGTCGCGATCGCCCTCACGGCGCTCACCCTGGCCCTGAACGAGGGCTCCGCATGGGGATGGGGCTCGCCGGTGACCGTGTCGCTCTTCGTTGTCGGAGTCGCAGGGTTCGCCCTCTTCGCCTTCATCGAGCTGCGCTCGCAACACCCGCTGATGAACTTCGACTTCTTCCGCAGGCGGAACTTCACCGGCTCGACGATCGTCATCTTCGTGATGGACTTCTCATTCGGAGCGCTGCTCTTCTTCCTGCCGCTGTACTTCCAGGAGATCCTCGGCTACTCGCCCACGGATGTGGGGGTGCTGCTGCTCCCGCTGACCGGCCTCATGGTCGTCGGGTCGCCGCTGGGCGGGAAGGTCGCCGCGCGCGTGGGGCCGCGGCCCCCCATCGTGGCGGGGCTCGCCCTGATGGCGGCCGCGATCTACTGGATGTCGACGCTGACCCTCAGCACGGGCTACGCGCAGCTCTGGGCCCCCACGGCGATGATGGGGTTCGGCGTGGGCTTCGCCCTTACCCCGATGAACCTCGCCGCAATGAACGCGATCTCCCGCGACCACGCCGGTGCCGCCTCGGGAATCCTGGTCACCCTGAGCGGGCTGGGATCGACGCTGGGCGTGGCGGTGTCCGGGGCGTTGTTCCAGGAGGTCCAGACGCAGAGGACGGTGACCTATTCGGCGGACCAGGGGGTCAACATCACCGCCGACCAGGCGCGCCAGCTGGACGGGCTGCTTGCCGGTGCATCGGGAGCGGAGCACTCGCTCCACCAGATCGCCGGGAGCCACGCTGCCGGGGTGACGGCGGCGACGCGCGAGGCCTTCGTCTCGGCGCTCGGCACGAGCCTCAAGCTGTCCGCCGCGATCGTCGCGGCGGGCCTCCTCCTCGCGCTGGCGCTGATGCGGCGCTCCACCCCGGTCGACGCCGAGCCGACGCATCAGGTGCTGGCCCCGCCGCACAGGCCGGCGCCGCGCACCGCGCGCTCGAGTGCGCCGGCCTGAGCGCCCTCAGGCCGCCATGCGGAGCGGCGGGCCGTGCGCGATCGCCTTGTGGTGCGCGGTCAGCATGAAGTCGCCGGCAAGGCCACGGAACGGCTCGTACGGCCTGAAGAACTCCTCCACCTCCTCTACGGTGGCGCGGCGGCCCAGGCCCGCCAGGCGGCCGACGAGCTTGATGTAGCCGAGGTCGCCGGCCGGAAGCGAGTCGGGCTCGCCGCGGCCGTAAAGGCCCAGACACTGGATCGTCCAGGGGCCGATCTCCCGGATCCGCAGCAGCCGGTGGTCGTCGGCGGCGTCGGCCGGATCCACACGCCCCTCCACCACCTCACGCGCCACGAGGATCATCGCGAGAGCCCTCGCCGCCGACAGGTCCTTCGCCGCCAGCTCGGCCGGCGCCCGGCCGGCGATCAGTTCGGGCGTCGGGACATCCCTCAGCGTGATGCCGTCCCCATCCGCCCTCGTGACGCCCCACCGGAACACCATCCGGCGCTGGATCGCCGCGGCGCGCCCGGACTCGATTAGCTGCTTGGTGATCGACCACGCCAGCGCCTCCCAGGCCCATGGCCGCCGGCGCGGCCGGTGCCAGGGCTTCTGGCGGATCGCGGATCCGAAGAGCCGGTCGGAACGAAACGTCTCGTAGGCCTCGCGGTAGTCGTCGTCGACCCCGAGGGCGAAGCGCATGCGCTCGATGGCGCGCTCCCGATCCTCGGCTGCGTCCGCCTCGGCGCGCATCAGCACGGCGCCGTCGCGGCGCTGGGCGGCTCGCACGACCGCTGGACGGCCGTCGGTGTGGAGCAGGCGAGTCACCACGCCCCGGCGGACCCGCATCACGGCGTCGCCCCCGCCGGCAGCCGGCAGCCGGTACGGCCATGGAGGGTTCAGCTCGACGTTCAGGCACGCCGGCGCCCGACGGGAGCCGCCGGCAGCCACGACGACTACCGGCCGTTGCCGAGGATGTGCACGTCCACGAGGAAGGAGCGACTGGCGACGATGTTGGCCTGCTCCTGGCGCCGCCCGAGGATGCGGCGGGAGCGCTGACGCTTCGACTGGCCGGCGGAGCGAACGGCTCGGACCGCGGCGACCGTCGCGGCTCCGGCCACCAGCCCGCCGGCGGCCGCGATCGCGGCCGTCCTCACCTCGCCGCGCCACGCCTCCACGTCGACCCGGCGCGAGCGCGCTGGGAGACGGCTGGGCTGGGGAAGCT
The DNA here is from genome assembly GCA_963702195.1 of uncultured Actinomycetes bacterium. Taxonomy (GTDB): domain Bacteria; phylum Actinomycetota; class Thermoleophilia; order Solirubrobacterales; family 70-9; genus AC-56. The sequence continues at coordinate 2,728,942 of OY969725.1, forward strand.
CCTGCGTGTCATCGGATTGCGGTTCCTCGACCGCCTCCGCCTCCAGGACGACCTCGTCCATCTCGATTACCTCCTCGCGCGCCGCCAAACGAACTCCCCTTTCCTGAGCTGGCGCCACCGGCCGGGCCAGTCTAACGGTGGCCCCAGAGGTGAGCGGGGCGTCGCGCGGCCATCCGCCCGAAGCCCTTCCCGCACTTTGCGGAACCCCTATCCGGAGAGCGGGAGCTCGTAGAGCCGGTAGCGCTTGACGACCTTGCCGCCCATCCCCTCCATGGCCCGGTTCATCGGCTCGTTCACCTCGAGGATCCAACCCATCTCCCCGCCCTTCTGGCGAACTCGCGCGGCCGTCTCGACATGCCTGACGTAGAGGGCTGCGGCGACTCCGTAGTGCTGGTAGTCGGGCTTCACGCCGAGGGCGAACACCCGCACCTGGTCGATCTTGCGCCGCCCGACGAGGAAGTGCCACCATCCGAACGGGAGCAGCCGCCCCTTCATCTTCGCCAGCACCTCGTTGATGTCGGGGAGGGTCAGCGCCGCGCCCACCACCTCGCCCTCGCGCTCGGCGATCATCGCCCAGTTCTCGTCGAGGATCGGCTTCAGGTTCTTGGCCTGGAAGCGCACCTCCTCCTCCGTGATCGGGACGAACCCCCAGTTCGGCCCCCAGGCCTCGTTGTAGACCTCCATGAACCGCCCGACCTCGGCCTCGAGGTCGCTCTTTCGCATCTGGCGCACGGTGACGCCGTGCTCGGTCTCCGCCTTTCGCGCGGCTTCGTGGATGAAGTCGTGGAAGCGATCGCCCTGCTTCAGGCTCCCGAGCCAGAGCTCCCACATCAGGAGGTCCATGGACTTGGTCATGCCCAGCCCCTCCAGGAGCTCGCGGTAGTACGGCGGGTGCCACGGCTCGAGCACCATCGGATGGTGCTCGAAGCCCTCGATCAGAATCCCGCACTCGTCGTTGGTGGTGAAGTCCATCGGGCCGAGCATTCGCTCCCGGCCGCGCGCCCGCAGCCAGCCGGTCGCGGCCTCCACGAGCGCCGTCGCCGTCTCGGGGTCGTTCTCGGACTCGAAGAACCCGAACATTCCGTCGTTGCCGCCCTGAAACTGCGTCCAGCGCTCGTCGACGTGGGCGGTGATGCGCCCCACGGTCTCGCCGTCGCGCTCGGCGAGGAAGTACTCGGCCTCCGCGTGGTCGAAGAACGGGTTCTTCTCCCGGTCCAGGAAGTCCTTGCGCTCCATGATCAGCGGCGGCACCCAGGGTGTGCCCCGATGGAGGCGAAACGGCACCCGGATGAACTCCTTGAGGTCCCGCTTCCCGCTCACCGGCCGCACGGTCACGCTCGGCATGCGCGGCACCGTAGTCGAAACATGCAAACCGCGTCCCCGCCGCGCGTGGGAGACTTTCGCCATGACAGAGACCACGCGCGCGCCCGTCGACGTGTTCGAGCGAGCGCGCACCCACGAGCGCAAGGAACAGCTCGAGGCCGCGAAGGAGGCCGACCTCCTCCCCTATTTCCGCCTGATCTCCTCCCAGGCCGGCCCCGTCGTGGAGATGGAGGGGCGCGAGACGATCATGCTCGGCTCCAACAACTACCTCGGCCTCACGGGCGATGAGCGGGTGAAGGCCGCCGCTCGCGACGCCCTGGAGCATTACGGGACGGCCCTGACCGGCTCGCGGTTCATGAACGGGACGATTCCCCTCCACGTCGAGCTCGAGCGCGAGATCGCCGACTGGATGGGCACCGAGGAGGCTCTCGTGTTCACGACCGGCTACCAGGTGAACCTCGGGACGATCGGGACCATCCTCGGCCCCGGCGACACCGTCATCTGCGACTCGGGCGACCACGCCTCGATCCTCGACGGCTGCCGCCTCTCGGGAGCGAAGCTGCGGCCCTTCCGCCACAACCAGATGGACAAGCTGGAGAAGATGCTCGAGCGGGGCGTCAGCGACGGCGGCGGGGTCCTGGTGGTGGTCGACGGCGTCTTCTCGATGGAGGGCGACCTCTGTCCCGTCCCCGACGTGCTCGAGCTCACCGAGCGCTACGGGGTCCGGCTGATGGTGGACGAGGCCCACGCGGTCGGCGTCCTGGGGGCGACCGGCGCGGGCTCGTGCGAGCTGTTCGGGGTCGGCGACCGGGTCGACCTACGGATGGGCACCTTCTCCAAGAGCCTCGCCTCGTGCGGCGGCTTCATCGCGGGCCCCGCGGACGTCGTGGAGTTCCTGAAGATCGCGTCGCGGCCGTTCATGTTCACCGCTGCGGCGGTCCCGGCAGCGGTCGGCGCCGCGCTCGAGGCAGTACGGATCTGCCGGGCGGAGGGCGGGCCGCTGTTCGAGAAGCTGCTCGACAACGCGAGCTACCTGCGGCGCGGGTTCGCCGACCTCGGCCTGAAAGTCGTCGACCCGGGCCGCCTTCCGGACGGCTCGGAGGCGACCACCCCGGTCGTTCCCGTCGTCGTCGGAGAGGACTGGCAGGCGGTGCTCCTGTGGAAGGCACTCTTCGACGCCGGCGTCTACACCAACGTCGCCCTCCACCCCGCGGTGCCGCCCGGCGGGGCGCTGCTCCGCACCAGCCTCATGGCGACCCACGAGCGAAGCCACCTCGATCGGGCGCTCGAGATCTTCGCCAAGGTCGCCGCGGAGTTCCCAGACCTCCCCCGGTCTGGGTAGTTTCGGCTTGTCCATTTCCGGACAAGACAAATTCGAGCACGAAAAGCTTGCTCTTAGCGAACGACTTGGGCAGGCAGAGGGGGGCGTCAGTTGACGCTCGGCATCCGTCTCGCCTAGGTTCCCACGCACGCCGGACGTCACCCCGGGGCGGGGAGCGGTCGGAAGGGACAAGAGCAAAGCTTTTCGTTCTGACCACCCCCAGGGCCTCGAAGGAATGGAGGGGGGAGCGTCCGGCTCCATCCCCGGTAAGCCTCGATTCACACTCAGAGGAGGAGTGACAATGTCCGCTGCCTCGACGGTCGCCGCTGCGCCGCCACAGCACATGCAGGCCCTGGCACACGCGAACCGCGTTCGCCTCGCACGCGCGTCATTGAAGCGCGCGATTCTCGCCAACCAGCTCGACGTCACGGAGGTCGTCAGAGACTGCCCGTGGGAGGTCGAGACGATGACCATCGGCGAGCTCCTGCGGAGCCAGCGGCGGTGGGGTCGCACCCGTGTCCGGAAGTTCCTCTCCTCGCTCGCGCTCAATGAGAACCGCGAGCTGGGCAGGCTGACCGATCGCCAGCGCAACGTTCTCGCGGCCGAGCTCGCGGCGAAGGCGATCCGCCGCCGCTAGCCACCAGCTGTAGCTGAGCCGCGCGCCAAGCAACGGATTGATGCGAGGTGGCGCGCGGCTCAGTCGTCAGCGCAGCTTGAAGGCGCGCCCGGAGCGCCGCTGGAACACCCGGGTCAGGAGTATCGCCATCGTCACGAAACCCAGCAGCGAGATCGCCAGCGCGATCGGCAGCCACAGCGACGGCACCAGGAAGTAGAGGCCCGCCAGCACCGCCACCGCGACCGCGCCGGAGAGCAGGAAGGTGTGCGAGCGGAAGCCGCCGAAGTGCTCGCGGATCGACAGCTCGAGACCGGCGATCGAGCACAGGACGGCCCCGGCGGCGATCATGACCGTTCCCCTGGATCCGCCGACGACGAAGCCGACCACGAGCATGACGAGGCCGCCCAGCACGACAAGCTCGACGAGGGGCACGTCCCCCCAGGGCGCCGGCGGCCGCTCGTCGAGGCTCGCGGCGCGGCGCCGGCGCGCCGGCAGAGACGGTTCCTTCTGTGTCGCGGCGTCGCTCGCGCTGCTCTCAGCCGGCTGTGGCGGCGGCTTGCGCGGCCGGCGCTTTCGCCGCTTCCTGGAGCTCACCTAGTGAGGGCGGGGGCCGCAAGCCCCGTGGCTAACGGGCAACCGGACGAGTGCTTGACGCGCCACCAGCCGAGGAGCATGCCGAGGATGCCCCACCGCGGGCGAGAGTGCCAGTGCTGGCAGGGGCGCTCGCCCACGTCCTCGGCGGCCACGCGTACCCAGCGGTAGCGCTCGGGCTCGGCGATCATCGACTCGAGCAGGCCGCGGTTGGCCTCCTCGACCTCGCCCTGGCGAGCCAGCTCGGCCTCCGCCTCGCGAAGCCGGACGGCCAGCGCGTCGCGGACTCGCTCGAGATCCGCGATGCCCAGCACCCGCGGACCGCCGACGGCGGGCACGCCCCACTCGATGCCGGAGCGCGGGAACGCCGAGGCGAAGAGCTCGCCCAGGCGCTTCTCCAGCACCGCGATCTGACGACGAAGCTCGTGGCGTGCCAGCCGATCGGCGGCGGGCCCCGCTGGGGCCTCGATGGAGGCGGACTCGGGCGCCCGAACCGGCTCATCCAACGAACCGGGGACTCGCTCGATCTCAAGCAGCTCCTCGGGCACGAAGCCTCTCCTTCCGCCCTGAATGGACCCGAACAGTCTAACCCCGTACGGGGGCGCCGTCCCCAATCCTCGACTCGAGCGCCGAATGTCGGAGTTGGGGTCCATATGACCCCAAATCGCTCACTCGGTCGCGCGGCGGTTCTCGGAAAGGCTTCGAGCCGGCCCCGGGGTGGCCGTTCTTGCGCGACTCAGCCGCCCCCGCGCACGATGCTCGCCGCCAGCCAGATCGCCTCCTCGACGGCGATGTCCGGCACGCCCTTGACCTGGATCGAGGCGAGGATCATCCGGCGCGTCTTCGGGTTCACGCCCCGCCCCGCCCCGCTCGCACCGAAGAGCAGCGCCAGCGGGCGCGCCTCGTCCGCGATCACGAGCGTCCCCGTCGGCAGCGCCCCCGGCCGGCCCTCGAGGCCCTCGCCCTCGGCGCTGGTCCGGATGCCCAGCCGACCCTCGGCGCGATCGGCGTCGAAGGCTCTCAGCGCGACCCCGGACTCGATGATCGCGATCGTCAGCGCGTCGTCGAGGAGGCTCTGGCTGATGAAGCCGCCCCGCTTGATTCGCTCCAGCGCCACGGCCTCGACCGGCGTGGGCTGCTCGTCCGGATCCAGCCCGATCTGGCGAAAGAACACCCGGTACGCGTACGGGATCGGCTTGTGGCGCAGGGCGATCGCTTGGGGGCCCGAGAACCGATTGGACATCTGAGCGAGGCGCGCCTTGAGCTCTCGCGGACTGCGGCCCGATCCCTGCTCGACGAGCAGGTGGCGAAGCGCGAGCCCCGGAAACTCCTCGCGCAGCTCGGGCGCGATCCAGCCGGCCTCCGGCACCGCGTCGGGGCCCATCATCGGCTCGCCGCCTCGCGCGCCCGCGTCTGCCGGAGCAGCGTTCTCACGTCGCGCTCGATCCCGGCCCGGAGGCTTCCGTCCTCCGTCTGCGGCTGCGAGAGCTCGGCGATGCTCGCCTTCGCGAAGTCGAGGATCCCGCCCGGGTAGGCGAACGCCACGGTCGGGCAGCCTCCGACCCGGTAAAGGTCGCTTACCGCCCCGTCGCGGTCGTATCCCACCGGCATCGTCCAGCCGTGCGCCTGAGCGATGCTCCGCACGTCGCCCGGGTCGTCCCTGATGTCGATCGAGAGGAAGTTGACACGCCCCCTGTATTTCTCGGAGACCGCGTTCAGGGCGTCCTGGGTGGGAAGGCAGTCAGCGCCGCGGGTGAACCAGAACGAGAGCACCAGCGGGCGATTGAACAGGTCGCAGACGCGAATCGCCCCCTTGCGGGGTATCTGGCAGGCGGACGGCCGGCGGGCGCCCGCGGGACACGGGTTCTCAGAGGTCGAGCAGTCGTCCTGGTAGACGTTCGCATCGTTGTTCAGCGGTCCGGTGAGCGCGTTCGGCACCGCGAACTCCGAGAGCGGTATGCCGCGCTGCGCGCCATCCACACCGAGCGTTCCCCCACTCTCGGTGCGAATGGTGTTCAGCGTCGCCACGACGATCAGAACGAGGAACGCGATCCCGACGAAGGTCGAGTAGCGGCGGCCTGAGCCTTTGGAGGGCTCCTGCGAAGCCACCGCTCAGCCGGCGTCGGCGGGTGCCGGGCGGCCTCGGCGGCGCAGCCGCGCCGCGAGGGTCGGAAACGGCTGAAAGCCGCCCTCCGCCCACACCAGGGCGGCCGGCAGCACGAGCAGCACGCCCAGGAGCGCGACGCCGAGGTCGAACACGGTCACGAGGCCGAAGTCGCGGAGCATCCTGATGTTCGTGAAGACGAGCACGGCGAAGCCCGCGATCGCGGTCACACCGGACGCGGCGACGGCGACCCCGGTGCGCGCGAAGGCCCGCCTGAGCGCCTCGCCCAGCGAGCCGCCCGCGGCCCGCTCCTCGTAGTAGCGGGCCGAGAGCAGCACGCTGAACTCGGTGGCGATCGCGATCACGAGAGCGCCAAGGGTCGCTGACATCGGGTTCAGCGGCACGCCCGTGATCCACAGGATGAGCGACGACCACCCGGTGGCGAAGACGATCGGGATCAGCGGCACGAGGGCGCGCCGGGCCGAGCGGTACACGGCGATCAGGATCAGCGCGACCGCGAGCAGGCCGGCGAGCGTGACGAGGTAGCGGCTGTCGGACAGGGACGAGTTCGCGTCGGCGGCGAGGACCGGCAGACCGAGGACGTCGGCCGAGACGCCGGGCGGCGGGTCGTTCGCCGTGCCGGGAGGGTTGATCTGATCACGGATGTCGTCGATCAGGGCCTTCTGCTGGTCGAAGGGCATGACCTTGATCCCGAAGGTGATCACGCCGGTGTTGCCCGGCTTGCCGGTCGCCGGGTCGGTCGTGAGCATCGCCTGCGAGACGTAGCGCGGCAGCAGGCGGAGATCGGTCTTGATCCGCTGCCTGCTCGGGGCGGCGGTCGAGTCGCCGTAGAGGAAGTCGGGCAGCGAGATCTCGGGGCAGATCTCGGTCCCGGCGGACTGGCACGACTGCGTCGCGCTCGTGTAGCCATGCCGCTCGAGCACGCGCTGCTCGAAGTCGTGCATCCAGGAGATCGCCTTCGGGTTCGTGAGGTCGGGCGCGGTGACCGTGACGTAGGTGAGCCCGGAGACTCCGGTGGCGTTCTCGAGCTCGTCCACGTCCCGCAACGCGGGAAGGTTCCCCGGCACCAGCTGACGGATGTCCGAGATCACGGGGATCTGCGTGCCGACCCCCCAACCGATCGCGGCGAGGACCGCCGCCACGGCCAGCACTCGCCCCGGCGCGGAGATGGACATCGCGAGCGCCCGCCTGCCGAATCGTCCGGCGGCCGCGCCGACCCTGGAGCTGAGCTCCGAGACGGGCCGGGCCGCGGCGCTCACGCGGCGCCGGGCGCCGTCGAGCCGCCCGGGCCGCGGCGTCGAGCCACCCGGGCCGCCGTGCCGTCCGAGCAGCGACAGCGTCGCCAGCCCGGCCGTCAGCGCGAGCAGGAAGGCCGCCACGATGCCTCCGACCAGGAGCAGTGCGAATCCGCGAACCATCGGGATCGGCGAGAGCAGGAGCACACAGAACCCGGCGGCGGTCGCCAGGCACGCCGTCGCGATCACCGGGCCGCCACGGGCGGCTGACTCCACCGCGGCGCGCGGTGGCGACGATCCGTCGCGGACCGCCTCGACGAAGCGCGCCTGGAACTGGATCGCGTAGTCGACCGACAGCCCGATCAGGATCGGCAGCACGGCGATCGACGCCATCGTGAGCGACCCGCCGACCAGCGACAGGAAGCCGAACGTGATCCCGGCCGCGCCGAGCGCGATGCCGAGCGGCAACAGGCGTAGCGGCGAGCGGAACACGAGCGCGAGCGTGATCACCATCGCGGCCAGCGCCGCCGCGAGCAGGATGAAGATCTGGGTCGAGAGCTCCTGCGCCAGGCCCTCGAAGACGACGGGCACGCCGCTGACCACGTAGCTGGGCTGCGTGGGCCCGAACGACGAGAACTTCCGCAGCTGGAACGCCGGGTCGTCGGTCGCCTGTCTGAAGAGCGAGATTGCCTCGGATCGCTGCGCGTCGCTGAGGCCGGGGCGCAGCCGCACCGAGATCAGCGCCGAGTTGGCGCTCGGCGCGATGGACGCGAGGCGCGGCTTCGGCGTGCATCCGGGGATGCCCGGGTTGCAGATCACCGACTCGATGAACTGCTTGTTGTCCAGGCTCGGGAGGCCTTGCTGCCCGTACTTGGCGCCCAGCGTGTAGAGGTGCTGCTCGAACCCTTGAACCACGCCCTGGCTCGCCGCCGTCGCCGCCTGTCTTTGCTGCGCCTGCGAATAGCCCCGCTTCGCCGCCAGCGCTGCCGCCCGCCGCCCGGCGCGCTTCGCCTTGACGAGTGTCGCCTGGGCCTGCTGCTGGTACAGGTCGTTGGCCTCGATCGCGAACTGGTTGAGGAAGGTCGCCGGCCCGAACACGACCGCGCTCGGGTCGAGCTTCGCGATCGCAGTGCACGGCGCCGGGGCCGGCTCTCCCTGGATCACCTCGCCGCCCTTCACCTTGCCTGACAGGCAGCTCTCGAGCGCCAAGAGCTTGCCGAGGTTGCTGGTCAAGAACAGCTGGCGCAGGTCGCCCTTGACCAGGACCTCGACCGGCTCGTCGCCGAACTGCTCGTAGAAGCTCTGTGTCTCGGTGTAGGTCGGGGAGCCCTTGTCGACCAGCGAGTCCGGGCTGCGATCTGCCTCGAGCTTGAGCGCAGCGACAGCGCCTATGAGCGCAAGCAGGACAGCGCCGACGATGACCGGCAATGGCCGCTCAACCGCCCGCCCGGCGATCCGTGCCAGCAGATTCCGAGTGCGCACGACGGAATCAGGTTACGGACGCGGCCAGCCGGCCACGCCGCTAGTCCATCGCGAGGGGGCCCACGGTCTCGGCGTTGAGGAACTGCGCGACGAACTCGTTGTCGGAGTTGAACAGCTCGTCCGCAGGACCGGACTCGACGATCCGCCCCTTCCAGAGCACGGCCAGGAAGTCGGCGATCCGCCGCGCGGTCCCCAGGTCGTGGCTGATCACCAGGTAGCAGCCGCTGTTTTCGGCGTGAATCTCACGGATCAGCTCGCACAGAAGCGCCGTCCGCACCGGGTCGAGCCCCGAGTCCGGCTCGTCGAACATGACGACCGCCGGGTCGAGCACGAGTGCCCGTGCGAAGCCGGCGCGCTTGCGCATCCCGCCGGAGAGCTCGTTGGGCATCTTCTGCGTCGCCTCGGCGAGACCGACCTCGCGGAGCCGCCGGTTGCAGATCTCGCCAATCTCCTCCTCGGCCTTGTCGGTGTGCTGCCGCAGTGGAAACGCGACATTGTCGAAGACGTTCATCGAGCCGAAGAGCGCCCCATCCTGGAACAGCAGGCCGAACTTCTTGCGCATCTCGAACAGCTCGTCGTCGGTCATGTTCGGGACCGACTCGCCGTGCACGAGCACGTCACCGGCGTCCGGATAGAGCAGGCCCACGATGTGCTTGATGAGCACGCTCTTGCCCGTCCCGGAGGGCCCGAGCACCATCGAGATCTGGTCGTCGGGGATCCCCAGGTTGAGCCCGTTCAGGATCCGGGTGCGGCCGAACTGCTTGACGACGTCGATGATCTCGATCGCGTCCTCGCCGCCGTGGTCGCGCTTCTTGCCGGTGTGCCAGCGGTAGGGGTTCGTCTCCTCCGAGGTGACGCCGGGGATCGTGTAGTCGCGGTTCAGCCTTCCCAGCTCGGGCGCGGGCTCCTCATAAGCCTCGCCGGCGTCGGCGGGGACCCGACTGGTCCACGGCTGCTCGTCGCCGCCCTGCGCCTGGTCGACTTCCTCGGGCGCCTCCCCGACGTCCCGGGGAGCGTCCTCGCCGGAGGCGTCCTGCTCGTAGTTCTCTTCTCGGGTCTCTCGCGTCTCGTCAGCCATTGCAGCCGTTCGCCTCCTGTTTGGGCAAGGTCAGCCCCCGATTGGTGCCCGCGGATTCGCTCCCCAGAACACCAGGGTCCCCATCATCCCGATGATGTGCACTAAGACGATGTTAAGCACCATCGACTTCGCCGTCGCCGTACCCACTCCGACCGGGCCGCCCGATGCGGTGTAGCCGTAGTAGCAGCCGACGAGGACGATGGCCGTGGCCATCACCATCGCCTTGATCACGCTGAATAACAGGTCGGGCGGGTTCTGGAACATCCAGAAGACCAGGAAGTAGCCGCCGGACGACACGTCGCCGATCTGCTTGACGACGGCGAGCCAGCTGGCGAAGTAGCCGATCCCGATCGCGGCCAGGTACATGAACGGAAGCGTCATCCAAGCGCCGAGGAGGCGCGTCGCCGCCAGGAAGGTCATCGGCGGGACGCCCATGACCTCGAGGGCGTCGATCTCGTCGGAGATCCGCATCGCACCGAGCTCGGCGACGATCCCGGTGCCGACCTTGGCGGCCATCATGTAGCCGAAGGCATAGGGGATCACCTCGCGGAGGTCGCACCAGGCGGCGAACACGCCGGCGTACGCGGGCGCGCCCACCGACCGGTTGAAGTACGCCCCCTCGATCCCGCACTGGAGGCCGAGGATGAACACGAGGCCCCAGATGACGATCGTCGAGCCGAGGATGAGGATCCCGGCCTGGCGCAGCGCCTCGCCGAAGAACTGGAGCACGCGCCCCGAGTAGACGAGGCCCATGGTGCGCCCGCAGAAGCGGGCGATCTCGCCAAGCGAGGCGAGCCAGTCCCTGGGTACCGCCAACCAACCCGGCATCAGGTCACCTGAGACCCGCTGGCAGCGGACGCGGGAGCACAATGGAAATGCCCGAGCCGTAGGCGAGGGCCAGGTACTCCGAGCGGGAGCGGAGCATGCCAGCGGATAGACGTCACTTGATCACGTTCAATTCAGGATGGGTGGCCAGAAGCGTCTGCGTGAAGACGTAGTTGAAGGCGAAGACGCCTAAGAAGGCGATCACGACCGCCTCGTTGACGGCCCTCCCCACCCCGGCGGCACCTCCGGACGCATTCATCCCCTTGTAGGAGCAGACGATCGCGATGATCGCCCCGAACAGGGTGCACTTGAGGATCGAGCCCCAGAGCTCGGTGGTCGAGGCGTTGTTGAGCAGGGTGGCGAAGAAGCCGCCCAGCGGGGCGTGGTAGGCGAGCTCGGCGAAGATGCCGCCGGCGATCCCGAACAGGAGCGCGTAGATGTCGAGCAGGCCGGTGAGGATCATCAGCGAAAGGAAGCGCGGCACCACCAGGTTCTTGATCGGATCGACCCCCAGGACCTGCAGCGCGTCGAGCTCCTCGCGGATCTTGCGAGCGCCGAGATCGGCGGTGATCGCGGTGCCCGCGACCCCGGCGACCACCACCGCGGTCACGAACGGCGCGAACTCACGGACGCTGGCCAAGATGAAGAAGCCGCCCAACCGATCGAGGGCGCCGAACAGGGTGAGGAAGTTGGCGGCCTGAAGGCCGGGGGCGCCGAAGCCGAAGGCGACGGTGGAGATCAGCATCGGAAACCAGGTCAGCTGCAGGGCGAAGATGAACTGGCTGATGAACTCGCCGCCGTAGGGGTAGGGCGGCCTGATCGCGGCCGTGATCGTCTTGCCGGTGAGGATCATCATGTTCCCCACCTGCTCGAACAGGCTCTTGGCGGGCAGGAACGCTCTGTCTGCGACGGTTCGAACCATCTCTCCTCAGTGGCCGCGCACGCTCAACGGACCGACAGGTAACAGTAATCCATGAACTCCCCCACCGCCACCGGTAACCATTTCTGGCCGCGCAGCCAAGATTTCGCCCACACCGAAGTGGCATTTTGAGCGCCTAGCAGGTGGTATGTTCCCCGCGCCTTGGGGGAGAGCGCCACAAACGCCGGCAGGCGGCGACTCCGGGGTCCGGAAGCGAGGATCGCAGTCGGTTTCGCCTTGCTCGCAATCGGCGCCGGCGTCGCGGGCTGCGGAGGCGGCCAGCGTCAGGACGCCACCGAGCCTTCCGGCAACTTCCCGGTGCAGGTCACGACGGCGAAGTTCCCCCACCGCCAGAAGCTGGCCGAGTCGAAGTACCTGGTGCTCAGCGTCAAGAACGCGGGCGACCAGACGATTCCGGACCTCGCGGTGACCATCAACACCGTCGCCAAGGGCACTCCGAACCTGAAGTCGCCGGCGACCTCGACCGGCTCGGGGCAGGGCTCGTTCAACATCCGCGTGGACGAGCCGAACCTGGCGAGCCGCTTCCGCCCGGTGTGGGTGCTCGAGGAGCACTACCCGAAGCTGATCACGGACAAGTACCCGCTCAGCAAGATCGAGCAGGCGCCCACCGCGGGCGCCGCCGCCGCCCAGACCGGCACCTTCCAGTTCGGCTCGCTCCCCTCCGGCGAGGGGAAGGACATCGCATGGCGCGTCACCCCGGTCCGGGCCGGGACGTACACGGTCCGCTACCAGGTCGCGGCGGGACTGACGGGCCAGGCGAGGGCCGTGACGCCCGACGGCAGCCCGGTCAAGGGCGAGTTCGAGGCCACGATCTCCGCCAAGCCCCCGAACAGCTGCGTGACCGGCAGCGGCAAGGTCGTCACTTGCGCGAAGCAGTAGTCGAGCGGGGCGCCCGGGGAGTGGCGGCCGTCTGAAGCTTGCGGCCGCCCTGCTGGCCGCCACCGTCGCGCTCGCCGGGTGCGGCGGCGGATCCTCGTCCCCCACCGGCACGACGACGCCACCGCCCGTAACGCACCCGCAGAACGGCAAGCCGCCCGTCGGCGACGGCGACGGCGGGGTGCGGCTGGTGAAGCTCGGCGACTTCGACCACCCGCTCTACGTGACCCAGGCGCCGGGTGACCGCCGCGACCTGTTCGTGGTCGAGCAGACCGGCCGGGTCGAGGCCCTGACGCCTCAGGGCACGGGCTCCACCCCGTTCCTCGACCTGCGCGACCAGGTGTCGTGCTGCGGCGAGCAGGGGCTGCTCTCGATCGCGTTCTCACCCGATTATGAGCGCTCGGGCCTCGTGTACGCCGACTACACCGACAGGGCGGGCGACACCCGGGTGGTCGAGTACCAGCGCTCGAGCTCGAACCCGCTCACCGTCGATCCCTCGAGCCGCCGGGTCGTGCTGCGAGTCGCCCAGCCGTTTCCAAACCACAACGGCGGCCTGCTCCTCTTCGGCCCCGACCACCTGCTCTACATCGGGCTCGGCGACGGCGGATCGGAGGGCGACCCCGATCGCAACGGCCAGAGCCTGGGAACGCTGCTCGGCAAGATCCTCCGCATCGACCCGAAGGCGCACGCCGGTCGGCCCTATTCGATCCCCACCTCGAACCCCTTCACGAACCGGCCGGGCGCGCGGCCCGAGATCTACTCGTACGGCCTCAGGAACCCATGGCGCTTCTCGTTCGACCGCCTGACCGGGGACCTCTCGATCGGCGACGTGGGGCAGAACCGCTTCGAGGAGGTCGACCTCGTGGGTGAAGGCCAGGGCCGCGGGGCGAACTTCGGCTGGTCGGCGTTCGAGGGATTCGCCGGCTTCAACGACGACCAATCGGCGCCCAACGCGGTTCCGCCGGTGCTCGCCTACGACCACGCCCAGGGCTGCTCGGTCACGGGCGGATACGTCGTGCGCGACCCATCGCTCGAGTCGCTCTACGGGCGGTACGTGTACGGCGACTACTGCTCGGGCGACCTGCGGAGCTTCCCCGCGGTCCCGGGCAGGCGAGCGACCGACGATCGCGCACTTGGCCCAAACGTCCCATCGCTGAGCTCGTTCGGCACCGACGACGCCGGACACATCTATGCAACGTCGCTCGATGGGCCCGTCTACCGCATCGATCCGGCGGGCTGAGCAACCCGGGTGGGAACCTGAACCACGGCGCGTCGCCGGGAGTACCCTCCGATGAATGGTGGAAGTGAGCGGTCATCTGCGGCGATCGTCACTCATCGCCGGTGCGCTCGTGGTGTTGCTGGCGGTCGGCCTGGTGCTCATCGGGTCGCGCGCATCGGGCGGCACGCCGACGCTGGGCCTGCGGTCCGTGGGCACGTTCAACTCGCCCATCTACGTCACCCACGCCCCCGGCGCGGGGGGCTTCATCTACGTGGTGGAGCAACGCGGCACGATCCGCGTCATCGATCACGGCACGGTGCGGTCCCAGCCATTCCTGAATATCGGAGACCGGGTCCGTTCGGGGGGCGAGCAGGGCCTGCTCTCGATGGCGTTCGACCCCGGATACCGATCGAACCGCCTGTTCTACGCGGCGTACACGAGGGGGGACGGGGCCCTGGAGGTGGACGAGTTCCACGCAGCCTCGAACACCCAGGCGAACAGGAGCTCGCTCAGGCGGGTGATCGTCGTCCCGCATCCGGACGCCGGCAACCACAACGGAGGGCAGCTCCAGTTCGGGCCGGACGGTGACCTCTACATCTCGACCGGCGACGGCGGGGGCGCGGACGACGGGTTCGACAACGCGCGCCACCTGAACGTCCTCAACGGAAAGCTCCTGCGGATCAACCCCCACAAGCGTGCGGCGGCGCCGTACACGATTCCCCGGGACAACCCGTACGTCGGCAAGCCGGGCCGCGACGCGATCTTCTCCTACGGGCTGCGCAACCCCTGGCGCTTCTCGTTCGACTCCGCGAACGGGAACCTCGCGATCGGCGACGTGGGCCAGGGCGCCTGGGAGGAGGTCGACTACGTGACGCGAGCGCGCGCGAAGGGCTCCTACTTCGGCTGGCCCACATGGGAGGGCCGTGCGGTCCATGACTCCGGCCGCCCAGACCCCAACCACAATCACCGGCCGCCGATCTTCCCGATCGAGCTGAAGGACCACGGCAGCGACGGCTTCTGCGCGATCATCGGCGGCTTCGTCGTTCACAACCCGAGCCTCAGCCTGCTGAACGGCCGCTACGTGTACAGCGACAACTGCAACGGCACCATTCGAAGCCTCGTCCCCACGACTCCGCAGGCCAGCCACGACCGCACCACCGGCCTCAACGTCTCCCACCCGAGCGCGTTCGGGGTGGGCGGCTCGGGGCAACTCTACGTCGCCTCGCTCGGCGACGGCCACGTCTACCGGATCGTCCAGCGCTGATGCGGGCGGTCGTGGGCACGACCGCCGCCCTCCTGGCCGGCGCGGCCATCGTGAGCGCCGGTGCGGAAGCGGGGGCCGCGAGCGCCCCGCCGGCCGCGGCCGGGCACGCCGGCAAGGGCATCGCCAAGCACCGGATCGGCAACTTCGATTCCCCGATGTATCTGACGCACGCGCCCGGAGCGCCGAAGTTCCTGTACGTCGTCGAGCGCGCCGGTCGAATCGAGGTGATGAAGAACGGGCGCCGGATGAAGGGGTCCTTCCTCGACATCCACGGCCGGGTCACGACCGACGGTGAGCGCGGCCTGCTCTCGATGGCCTTCGACCCCCGCTATGCCCACAACCAGGCCTTCTACGTCTACTACGCGAACTCCGACGGGAACATCGAGGTCGACCGGTTTCAGGCCAAGTCCAACTCCCGGGCCAAGCGGGCGTCGCGCCACCGGGTGATCGTGATCCCGCACCCGGGCGCGTCGAACCACAATGGGGGCACGCTCGCGTTCGGGCCGGACGGCGACCTGTATCTGGCCACCGGCGACGGTGGGTTCGCCGGCGACCCGCACGAGAACGCGCAGAACCGCAAGGTCCTGCTCGGAAAGCTCCTGCGAATCGACCCGCACGCTCGCGGCAGGAAGCCGTACGGCGTCCCGAAGGGCAACCCGTACGTCGGCAAGCACGGCCGCAACGAGATCTACGCGCTCGGCCTGCGCAACCCGTTCCGGTTTTCCTTCGAGGGAGGCCGCATCCTGATCGGCGACGTCGGCCAGGGCAGCTGGGAGGAGGTCGACTTCGAGGGCCGCAGGGCGCTTCGAGGATCGAACTTCGGCTGGGACCACTTCGAGGGCCGGCACCGGTTCAGCTATCCCGGCGACAACGAAGCGCCCCGGCCCAAGCACCGTTACCGGCCGCCGATCCTCGAATACGCGCACAACGCCTCCAACTGCGGCGGCGGCTCCTGCGCGATCACCGGCGGCGTGGTGGTCCGCGACCACAAGCTCGGCGCGCTGCGCGGCCGCTACATCTATGCCGACTTCTATGCGGGCGACATCCGGAGCCTCGCCCCGCATCATCCACGGGCCCGGCACGACCATGCGATCGGGCTTCACGTCGACAACCCCAGCTCGTTCAGCGTCGGCGCGCGCCATCGCGTCTACGTCACTTCGCTCAACGGCCCGGTGTACCGGCTCGTTCGCCGCTAGAGCGCCGGCCGGGTAGAGTCCGGAGGGCATGGAGCGCGCCACCGCGACCCCCAGCACCTCGCCGGCATCCGGCAACGGGGCGTCGGCCGGCGGCCCGGCGATTGACGTCCGTCGGCCGGCTGACGGGTCCATCATCCGCCAGGTTCCGGTGGATCCGCCCGAGCGGGTCGCCGAGGTCGTCAACCGCGTTCGGGCCGCCCAGCCCGAGTGGGAGGCAATCGGGCTCGCCGGCAGGCGCCGCTGGCTGGAGCGCCTGCGCGACTGGCTGATCGCAAACGAGTCCCGCGTGGCCGACGTGATGCAGGAGGAGACCGGCAAGGTCCGGGCAGAGGCCGAGCAGGAGGCGCCGTTCATCGCCGGGACGATCAACTACTACTGCGAGAACGCGGCCGAGTTCCTCGCCGAGGAGTCCCCCACCCCCCACCTCCTCCCCCTCAGGGTGAAGCGCCTGCGGGTCGTCTACCGCCCCTTCGGCGTGATCGGCGTCATCAGCCCCTGGAATTTCCCGGTGATCCTCGCCTACGACGACGCGCTCCCGGCGCTCCTCGCCGGCAACGCCGTGGTCATCAAGCCGTCGGAGCACACGCCGCTGTCGGTCATGGAGATCGCCCGCGCGTGGAAGGAGGAGATCGGCGGCCCGGACGTCCTCGACGTCGTCAACGGCGTCGGCGAGACCGGCGGCGCCCTCGTGGACGAGGTCGACTACGTCCAGTTCACGGGCTCGGACCGCACCGGGAAGGTCGTGATGAAGCGCGCGGCTGACACGCTCACGCCCGTGAGCCTCGAGCTCGGCGGCAAGGACCCGCTGATCGTGTTGCGGGACGCCGATATCGAGCGGGCGGTCAACGCCACGACGACCGGCGCGCTGGCCAACGCGGGCCAGATCTGCATGTCGATCGAGCGCGTCTACGTCGAGGAGCCGATCTACGACGACTTCGTCAGCAAGCTCACCGAGCAGGTGCGCAAGCTCCGCCAGGGAAGCGACGGCAGGTCACACGGGTCCGACATCGGTGCGATGACCACGCCCGCGCAGGCGAAGATCGTGTCCGAGCACGTCGACGACGCACGAGGCAAGGGCGCCCGGGTGCTCACGGGCGGCAAGCGCAAGGACGGCCCAGGCGACTGGTACGAGCCCACGGTGATCGCCGACGTGGACCACTCGATGAAGGTGATGACCGAGGAGACCTTCGGGCCGGTGATCCCCGTGATGAAGGTGAGCGACGCCGACGAGGCCGTGAGGATGGCGAACGACAGCCGCTACGGGCTGTCAGCGTCCGTCTTCGCCGGCGACGCGAGCGAGGGCGAGGCGATCGCGCGGCGGATCGAGGCCGGTGCGGTGAACGTCAACGACGTGCTCACGACCTACTTCGCGATGGGAATCCCCATGGGCGGGTGGAAGGACTCGGGCATCGGCTTCCGCCACTCCTCGTACGGGATCAAGAAGTTCGTCCATCCCGAGTCCCTCGTGATCCCGCGGGTCAAGCAGGGCAAGCGCGACCCGTTGTGGTTCCCCTATACGTCGGTGCGCCGCAAGCTCGTCAACCGCGCCAACCGCTTCATGAACGCGCGCGGTATCCGCAACCGCCTGGGACTTTAGAGCCTCTAGGAGGCCGGCACGGGCCGGATCCACAGCCTCCGGTGCGCGACCCGGGCGGCACCCGGATCGCATCCGCAATCCGCGTACATCAGCTTGAACCGGCGGTTGCCCGCCGGCACGCGAAAAAGGACCGGGCCCGGCGCACCCGTAGTTGGGGCGCACGTCGCCATCGGCGTCCCGTACGTGCCCGGCACCCCGTCGAAGGTCGAGAAGAGCTCGCCCGGGATCGGCGCGCTTGCGAACTGCGAGCAGAGAGTGTCCTGCCCGTCGACGAACCTCCGCTTGCCCCCGGTCACGTCGAAGAGGCCGACGGCGGTGCCGTTCGGGTTGGCGCGCACCTGCGCCCAGACCTCGATGAAGCCATGCCGGCCACCGGCGTTCGAGACGTGGACCACGACGGACGGACCGGGGCTCGAAGCATCGTTGCCGTAGCCGCCCCGGTGGGCGGCAATCCATTCCGGCGCCTGGGCGTACGCGATCCCGCCCCCGGATGCCGCGAGGCCACGTGGTGCGGGCGCGGCCGTCGCGTACGACGCCGCCGCGAGCGAACCGATCACGACGGCTGCCGCCACCAAGTGCCGCGATACATGGCCGAACGCCCGTCCCTGTGCGATCCCGCATCTCACCGGATGCTCAGCATACCCCGGCCTCCGGCCGACCAGCAACTGCCGCGCCGGGTGGGAGTAGCCTCGCGGCTGGATGGAGGTTGGGCTCGAGACCCGCATCAGGGAGCTTGCGGAGGAGCTGTGGCGAGTCGGGCCGTCGTCGTGGCGGCAGCCGGCGCTGGCACTTGGCCGGCGGCAGCTTGGCAGCCTCGACGGGCGCCCCGCTCTGCGCTCGGCGATGTTCCGGTTCGTCGACGCCGCGCCCGCCTGCCGCGGAGCGCTCGACCGGGGTGAGCACCTGCGCGCGTTCCTGCGCGAGGTCGACGGCGAGCCGATCCCGGCGACGCTGCGGCCGCTCCGTGGTCGTGCGCCGCGACCGGTCCTCGCCGCGTACGGGCTGGCAAGCGGGCCCGCCACCGCCCTGCTCGCCCGGCAGTTCATCGCCGGGCGGGACGTCCGCTCCGCGACCCGGAACCTGAGACGCATGTGGCGCCACGGCCAGGCCTTTGCGCTGGACCTGCTCGGCGAGTCGACGGTCTCGGAGGCGGAGGCGGAGGCCTACTTCGAGCGCTGCGCCGGGACGCTGCGAGTGCTGAGCGAGGTCACGAGCGAGTGGCCGGAGCAGCCGCTGCTCGATGCCGACCTCCACGGTCCGCTGCCGCGCGCCAACCTCTCGATCAAGCTCACGGCGCTTACCCCCCTGCTGCGCCCCCTCGCCCCGGAGGTCGGCGCCGCCGACGCGGCGCGCCGCCTCACCCCGCTCCTGCGACTCACGCGAGAGCTCGGCGCCCACGTCCACCTGGACATGGAGGACTTCGACAGTCGCGAGACGCTGCTCCTGGCGTTCGAGGAGGTGCTCGCGAGCGAGGAGTTCAGGTCGGCGCCCTCGGTCGGAGTCGTGGTCCAGGCGTACCTGCGCGACGCCGACGAGACCCTTGAGCGGATCGTGTCCTCATCCGCGCTGACGAACCGCGAGGTGCCCCCGACGATCAGGCTGGTGAAGGGCGCCTACTGGGACCACGAGAGCGTCATCGCCGGCCAGCGCGGCTGGGAACCGCCGGTGTGGAGCGAGAAGCGCGAGTCCGACGCCTGCTTCGAGCGCCTCACCCGCCGGCTCGTGGACGCCCGCGACTCGGTCCGCCCGGCCATCGCCACCCACAATCTCCGGTCGCTGGCGCACGCAATCGCCTACCACGAACGCCAGGGCGGCAAGCCCGCCGAGCTCGAGCTGCAGGTGCTGCGCGGGCTCGGCGACGAGCTCGCCGAGGGCGTTGCACGGCTCGGATACCGCGTACGGATCTACACGCCGATCGGCGACCTGGTCGCGGGGATGGCGTATCTCGTCAGGCGGCTCCTGGAGAACTCCTCGAACGAGGGCTTCCTCCTCCGCCAGCGACACCAGTCGCCGGACGACCTCCTCGAGGCGCCCGCGTGAACGGATTCCGAAACCACCCGATGCTCGAGCTGCGCCGACCCGAGGTCCGCGAGGACCTCACCGCAGCCCTCGCGGCGCTCGATCGCGAGCTTCCGCTTCGGCCGGAGACTCTCGTGGGTGGAGAGGCTCGGCGCGGCGGGGGTCAGACCTCGACCGATCCCTGCGCGCCGGAGCGGGGGGTCGCCCGCCTGGGCTGGGCGGGGACCGATTCGGCTGAGCGAGCCCTCGAGCTCGCGCTCGCCTCGCGCTGGCCGCAGCGCGCGCCGGAGGAGCGAGCGGCCGTCCTGGAGCGCGCCGCCGAGCTGCTGGACGAACGACGACATCGCATGACGGCGCTGGTACTCCGTGAGGTCGGCAAGCCCTGGGAGGACGCGGACGCGGAGGTCTGCGAGGCGATCGACTTCCTCCGCTTCTACGCGCTGGGCGCCCGGGAGATGGAGGAGGAGCTGGTCCAGGCTCCGGGGGAACGGAACGAGCTGCGGCTGCGCCCGCGCGGCCCCGCGACCGTGATCAGCCCGTGGAACTTCCCGCTCTCGATCCCGTGCGGGATGGTCTCGGCCGCCCTCGTCATGGGCAGCCCGGTGCTGTTCAAGCCGGCCGAGCAGAGCCCGGGGTGCGGCTGGGAGCTGGCCCGCGTGCTGCTGGAGGCCGGCGTCGATGAGGACGCGCTCGCCTTCCTCCCCGCCGCGGGCGAGCTCGGTCGGTGGCTGGTGGCCGACCCACGGATCGCAACGATCGCGTTCACCGGCTCGGTGGCCGTCGGCCTGGAGATCCAGCGCCGCGCCCACGAGGCGGAGGGCCATCGCCAGATCAAGCGGATCGTCGCCGAGCTGGGCGGCAAGAACTGCGTGCTCGTCGACTCCGACGTGGACCTCGACGAGGCGGTCCCGGCCGTGGTGCGCTCCGCCTACGGCTACGGCGGCCAGAAGTGCTCGGCAGCCTCGCGCGCGCTCGTGCACGAGGGTGTCGCCGACCGGTTCGCCGAGCGGCTGGCCGGGGCGGTCGAGATCCTCCGTGTCGGCCCGGCCGATCACTTCGCCACCGAGGTCCCCGCTCTCATCGACCCGGACGCGGTCGCCAAGTTCCGCCGCTACGCGGAGGCGTCGAAGGGCGCGGAGCTCGCCCGGGCCGAGCCGGCGGACGGCCCTCAATACGTCGCGCCCCTGCTCGTCGACGGCGATCGCCTTCCCGCGGACAACACCGTCCTGCGCGACGAGATCTTCGGGCCTCTCCTCACCGTGGAGCGGGTCCGCGACCTGGACGAGGCGGCCGACCGCGTCCTGGACCTCCCGCAGGCACTGACCGCCGGCGTCTTCAGCCGCCAGCCGGACCGGATCGACGCCATGATCGAGCGCCTTCCGGCCGGCGTCGTCTACGTGGACCGAGCGATCACCGGGGCAATCGTCGGACGTCAGCCCTTTGGCGGCAACCGCCTGTCAGGGACCGGCGCCCACGCTGGCGGCGCGGGATATCTGCGGCACTTCGCGGACGAGCAGGTCGTCTCGGCGAACGTCGTCCGGCACGGCGTCGTGCTCTGAATCTCGGCGGGGCGGGCAGTCCGGCGTCGGGTTGGGCAATGAGGGCAGCCCGCAGCCCCCCCTCTTTTGGAATCAATCGAGTGGAGGATTCACCCCCAGATGGGCGGTCAACTCTCCACTCGATCGTCGAGTGGACGATTTGGGGTCCATATCACCCCAAGTCCCACATTCGAAGGGGGGCGGCGGGTTAACCGGCGGGGACGAGCTCTTCGCGCAGCTGCTTCGCCGCCTGCACCATGTTGCGGAGCGCGGCCTCGACCTCGGGCCAGGCGCGTGTCTTCAGGCCGCAGTCGGGGTTGACCCAGATCTGCTCCGGGTCGAGGACCTTGGCGGCGGCCTGGAGCAGCTCGACCATCTCCTCGGTCGAGGGAACTCGCGGCGAGTGGATGTCGTAGACGCCCGGACCGATCTCCTGCCCGTAGCCGGTCCGCTCCCAGTCGTGGAGCAGCTCCATGCGCGAACGTGCAGCCTCGATCAGGTTCACGTCGGCGTCCATCTGCTGGATCTGCTCCATGATGTCGCCGAAGTCCGAGTAGCACATGTGCGTGTGGATCTGGGTCTCGTCGCCCACGACGGTGGTGGCCACGCGGAACGAATAGACCGCCCACTCCAGGTACTCGTTCCATCGGTCCCTGCGCAGCGGCAGGCCCTCGCGGATGGCCGGCTCATCGACCTGGATCACCTTGATGTCCTCCGCCTCGAGGTCGGAGACCTCGTCGCGAATCGCCAGCGCGAGCTGCTCGCACGTCGCCGAGCGCGGCTGGTCGTCGCGGACGAAGGACCACTGGAGCATCGTCACCGGGCCGGTGAGCATGCCCTTTACGGGCTGATCCGACAGCGACTGCGAGAACGCGATCCAGGCGGTGGTCATCGGCTGGGGCCGGCTGACGTCCCCGTAGATGATCGGCGGGCGCACGTAGCGCGAGCCGTACGACTGGACCCACGCGTTCTGCGTGAACACGTAGCCCTCCATCTGCTCGGCGAAGTACTGGACCATGTCGTTTCGCTCGGGCTCGCCGTGGACCAGGACGTCGAGGCCGATCTCCTCCTGGAAGCCGATGACCCGCTCGATCTCGGAGCGCATGCGCTTGTCGTACTCGTTGCGATCGATAGCGCCCTCGCGGAGCTCTTTGCGCGCTTGGCGGATCTCGGCCGTCTGCGGGTAGGACCCGATCGTCGTGGTCGGGAACAGCGGCAGGTTCAGGCGGGCCCTCTGGGCCTCGCGGCGCACCTCGAACGGGCTCGAGCGGCGCGCGTCGGCGTCGGTGAGGGCGGCCACCCGGTCGCGCACCGCGGGATTGCGCGTGCGATGCGACTCGCGCCGGTCGTCGAGCGCGCGGTCGTTGGCGTCCAGCTTGTCCGCGATCGCCTCGCGGCCCTCCCCCATGCCAGTGGCGAGCGTGACGACCTCGCCGACCTTCTGCTTCGCGAACGCCATCCAGGAGCGAAGCTCGTCGTCGAGCACCTCGGAAGGCGGCTCGTTGTCGAGGTCGAGCGGCGTGTGGAGGAGGGAGCACGACGTGGACACCACGAGCTGCTCGCAGCGGTCGCGCACTCCGCCGAGGAGGTCGAGGCTGTGCTCGAGCTCGTTGATCCACACGTTCCGTCCGTCGACGATGCCGGCGAACAGCCACTTGTCCCCGAGCCCACCGTCGGTGGCCACGAATTCGATGTTCCGCGGTCCGCCCTTTCGGACCATCTCCCGGTCGAGGTCCGGCCCACCGCGGTGGAAGTCGAGCCCGATGCCCTCCACGGGCAGGTCGCGGAGGACGCCATACGCGTCCCCGACGTGGTCGAAGTAGGTCTTGACGCAGATGCGCGTTCGCTCGTGGACCTTGGCGAGCTCCTCGTACGCGAGCCGCAGCGCGTCGAGCTCGTGCTCCGAGCGGTCCTGCACGAAGCAGGGCTCATCGAGCTGGACCCAGGTCGCGCCCTGCTCGGCGAGGCGCTCGATGATCTCTCCGTAAACCGGCAGGAGAGACTCGATCAGGTCGAGCCGGTCGAAGTCGGGCGAAACGCCCTCGGCCGACTTGCCCAGCAGCAGGAGCGAGACCGGGCCGACGATCACGGGGACCGTGTCGATCCCGAGCTCCTCCATCGCCTCGGCGTGCTCGTCGAAGGGCTTGGTCGCCGAAAGCGAGAAGGTGGTGTCGGGCCCGAGCTCGGGGACGATGTAGTGGTAGTTGGTGTCGAACCACTTGGTCATCTCCATCGCCGTGACGTCGATCCCCTCCTCCTGGCGTCCGCGCGCCATCGCGAAGTAGGTGTCGATGTCCACTGCGCCGCCCGAATGCTCGTAACGGTCCGGCACCGCCCCGACGAGGGCGATCGTGTCGAGGACCTGGTCGTAGAGTGAGAAGTCGTTCGACGGGATCAGGTCCACACCGGCCTGCTGCATGAACTTCCAGTTGTCGACCCGGATCCGCTTGGCCGTCGCGAGGAGGTCTTCGCGGGAGAGGTCCCCGCGCCAGTAGCCCTCGGTCGCGAACTTCAACTCGCGGTTGGGTCCGATGCGCGGAAAGCCGGCGATGTTGGAAAGAGCCATCGATTCTCCTGGTCGTCTGGGCGGGCGGCCTAGGTTAGTCAGTGCTTAGTCAGCTCGTCTCGGTCGCACCGGCGCCGGACTTACGGGGCGACAGGCGAACGGGCGCCGCGCTGAGGGCGCGCAGGCGCATGTCGGACCACGTGAGGCCCTCGCGGACGAGCGCGGGAAGCCCGAGCACCACGGCGGTGGCGACCTCGACCGCCTGGAGGATGACGCCGTAAGCGAGCGCGTCGGCGGCTGCAACCCCGAATCCGGTGGTCAGGACGCTGATCACGGCGAGCTGGAACACGCCGATGTTCGACGGCGTGGCCGGTACGACGGCGGTGACGTTGACGGCGAAGAGAACCGCGGCCGCGGCGCCGATCCCGACTCCGCTCATGCCGAGTGCCCGGAACAGCACCGCACACGCCAGGAGCTGCACGCCCCAGGCGCCGAGCTGCGCGGCGGCCGCGAACGACCCAAGGCGCGGATTGCGGAAGACGCTGAGGCCGGTGCGCACGCGAAGGAGCGCCGCCCGGATCGCCGCCGAGATCCTTGCCAGGCGACCGCTCCCGTTCTGCTGCCGGACGATCATCGGGGCGAGGAGGACCGCGATCAGGATCAGCAGCGGCACGAGGCTGAAAGCGAACAGCTTCGTCGACGACGAGTGGAAGAGGTCCGTGGAGCTGACGATGATCACGCCCAGCAGGACGAGGGCGGCGATGTTGAAGACCGTTTGCGAGACGAGCGTGCCCAGGAGCACCGGGAACGTGGAACGCATGCGCCCGGTACGCCGAGAGAGCACCATCGCGCGCGCCGGCTCACCCAGGCGCGCCGGCAACGTGGCCGACATCAGGACGCCGATCATCGTCGCCGAGGTGACGTCGCGGCGGCGGAGCGGATTGTGTGGAAGCGCCGCGCGGGCGATCGCGTACCAGGAGGCGGCGCGAAGCATCATCGCGGCGATCATCAGCCCGACGGCCAGGAAGACCAGCGAGAGGTCGGAGCGCACGATGCTCGCGACCACGTTCTGAAGCCCGATCTTGTTCGCAGCCAGGGCGGTGAGGCCGATACCCAGGACCCCGGCGACGCCGAGCGCCGCCTTGCGCGCCAGGCCATGACGCCGCATCGCCCGGGCGGGCTCGGGGTCGAGCGACGGCAGGCGCTCCGGCGGCGTGGGCCGGCTGCCGTCGATCGGCGCCAGCCCGCTGTTGCGGACGACGCGCTCGGTCGAGGTCGCGGGCTCCGGCGCGAGCAGAGCCTGCTGGTAGACCTCCTCGACCTCCGCCGCCACGTTCGGCCACGCGTACCGCTGGGCACTCTCGCGAGCCGCCCTTCCCATGCGCAGGCGCCGCTCCGGCTCCAGGTAAAGCTCCTGCAGCTCCTCCGCCAGGCGCTGCGGGTCGGCCGGCGGCACGAGGATGCCGTCGACGCCCTGGGTGACGACGTCGGCGTAGCCCGCGATCTCGGAGGCGATGACGGGCGTTCCCGCCGCGAAGGCCTCCGTCAGCACCATCCCGAAGCTCTCTCCGGCGAGCGAGGGCGCGCACAGGACGTCCGCCTCGTGCAGGCGGCGCCAGAGCTCGGACCCGCCGATCGTGCCGAGCGCGTCGATCCGATCCTCGGACGCCGGGTCGCTCAGGTAGCCCTTGACGTCGTCGTGAGTCGAGCCGATGACCGTGAGCCGGGCGGGGACATGCTCGACCAGGCCCTCGAACGCCTGGAGCAGGACCGGCAGTCCCTTGCGCTCCTCGGGGCGGCCGATGAAGAGGACGCGTAGCTCATTCGACGCGGGCTTCGCCCCCACCGGCGGAGCATCCACGTCGACGCCGTTCGGGATCACGCGGTAGGTGCCGCCGAACCAGCGGCGCCCGGTCCACGCCGCGGCCTGCGACACGGCGATCCTGGCGTGGAGCTGGTTGAACTTGCGCCGCGCGCCGAGCCCGTTGGCGATCCAGTTTGGCAGCGGCTTGGTCGAGTACGAGTGGAAGGTGCCGACCACCGGAGCGTCGCGGAAGGAGCACGCGTCCCACGCGATCGCGGGCGCCTCCGGCGAGTGGACGTGGACCACGTCGAACCCCCCGGCACGAAGCTCACGACGCATGGTGTTCACGCCGTAGTGGAAGACGCCGAGGTTGGAGACCGCCCCATTGGCGCCGAGCCCGACGGTGCGGCCCAGCGGCACCAGGTAGTCGGGCACCGAGCGGTCCTCGGCGGGTGCGCGATGCAGCACGCGCGAGGTCCGGTCCGGCGGATCCCAGGGCGCCAGGACGCGAACCTCGTGGCCACGCGCGAACAGGGCCCCGGTCAGGGCCTCGACGTGGCGATTGACGCCGCCCGCGTAGGTCCACGAGTATGGGCTTACGATTGCGATGCGCATAGGGGTGAGCGCTTGACTCAGCTGGGTGAAGTGGCCGCCTGAGCTCGGGTCGCCAAGCGAACCTCAGGTTACCGGACCGGAGGGTCTCCAAAGGGCCGGGGAACGGCGCTCGTCGTGCGTGGCCCAGGCGACCCCGACCATCGCCGCGCAGAGCACCGCGCCGATCATCAGAAGCAGCGCCCCGGAGTCGTTTGCGAGCGTGCCCGCCATCGTCGCCGCGATGGCCCCAGTGAAGCCCGCCCAGGCGCTCCGCCGCGCGCCGAACCAGCTCTCGATCCGCCGCCATTGGGTGAGCCCGGCGACGATCAGTGCGATCACGATCCAGAAGATGAAGCTCCCCGCGTAGCGGGTGAAGCTGTGGGCAGAGAGCTGGAGGCGGCGCTGGAATACGTCGCCGAGGTTTCCCAGCCCGCCCGCGTCGAGGACGCTGCGCGTCAGATGGGCGTTCCCGCCGATGGCGAGGTCGATCACGACGAGCACGGCGACAGCAGCGATCGGCGCGACGATCACCCAGATCCAGCCTGTGCGGCGAACGCCGAGACAGACCCCGATCGCGACGGCGGCCCCGACCGGGATGCCGATCGCCGCGCCGACGTCGGCACCGAAGCTGCCCGGCGCGAAGGCGGCCACCGCGAGCACGGCCGTGATCGCGAATGCGGCGGCGGCGGCCCGGGCCGAGGCGCGCGGCGCCCACCCGGCCAGCGCCGCACCGGTTCCGATCGGGACCAGCGCGGCCACCGTGGCCTCGAGCTCGTTGCCGATGCCGTAGAAGCGCACACCCTCGATCGGGTTCGGCCCGATCAGCGACAGCTCGGTGAGCTGCGAGCCGGCGATCACGTCGACCGCGTAGGCGAGCACCGAGGCCCCCGCGCAGACCGCCAGACCGCGCATGCCCGGCGCCGCCCACAGCACGAGCGCGGCACCGAGAGGGCATCCGACGCCGACGATCAGGCGCTCCGCAAGCTCGCTCGGCTCCAGCGCAGCCGTGAGCAGGAGCAGCGCCGGCACCAGCGCCAGCGACGCGGCCAGGATCGTGAGCGCAATGCGCAGGCCCTGGCGCCGGAATGCGACCGCCGCGATCGCCGCGAGCACCACCCAGATCAGCACGCTGATGCCGATCACGGGCGCGCGCCGGGGCCCGACCTCCGCGAGTCGGTCCTGCAGGTCCAAGACGTAAGACGCGTCCACCGCACCATCTGCCCGGATCGGCTCGCCTGCCATGTCACTCGGCTTCGCGATCCCCAGCCAGGCGAGGATCGTCGGCGCAAGATCGGTGGACAGGACGAAGCCGCGCATCCGCGTGGAATCGGACGTGAGCGTTCCGTCGAACCCGCTGCCGGCGATCCCGAGCGCGAGCCCCTGGTTCGAGGCCGGGGGCGGCCGCCCCATCGCGATCAGCAGATCGCCGCCCCGCAGGCGCGCGGCCTGGCGACGCACCGTGGCCAGGTCGGCCGACTCGACCACGACCCCGGGACACGCGTGGCGGCAGACGGGCCCCACGATCACTCCCTGCTCACCGACGAGCATCAACCCCGCCGCGCGCGTGTCGGAGCGCACCATCGTATGCCCCTGCGCCAGGGCCGTTCCGAGGAGCCCGGGCACGACGTCCGCAGGAGCCGAGTCGGCGCGCTCGCGGACCGTCGCCCACTGGCCGGCCGGGACCCTCTCCACCTCATCCCCCCCTCCCGGTCGAATCGCGAGTCGCGGGAGGGGTCGGTCGTACAGCGACCCGGGAATCCTGGTGCCCTGCGAGACATCGAGGTAGGTCTGGTGCGGGGAAACGTCACCGATCCCGGCCGAGAGAATCCCGACGCCCATCCCGGAGACCCCGGCCAGCTGACCGACGGCCACGCCGTGCGGGAGCACCGCGATGGTGACCTGCGGCTGCGGCTTGGCGTCGGCGGCCGGCGCCGCCAGCAGGGCGGCCGCAAGGGCTACCATCGCGACGGTGCCCGATCGCACTTTCGCCAAGTTCACGTTCTTCAAGGTCGACCCCGCGTGGCAGCGCCGCGATCCCGAGGCGCGCGCGGAGGATAAACGGGAGTTTCGGGCCGCCTGCGACGATTTCGCCCAGGACCGCTCCCTCCGTGCCTACTCGACCGTCGGTACTCGGGGCGACACCGACCTACTGCTGCTCTCCCAGAGCCCCCGACTCGACGACATCCACACCTTCCACGTGGTCCTCGCGCAGAGCGGGCTCGCGAGGTGGATGTCCACCCCCCACTCCTACCTGGCGATGACCAAGCGCTCCCCCTACTCGGACTCCGAGGCGCGCCCCGAGATCTGCACCTCGGAGCGCCGCTACCTGTTCGTCTACCCCCTCGACAAGAAGCGGGAGTGGTACACGCTGCCCGCTGCCGAGCGGCAGCGGATCATGAAGGCCCACATCGAGGTGGGCCGCCGCTACCCCGAGATCACGATCAACACCGCCTATTCGTACGGCATCGACGACCAGGAGTTCGTGGTGAGCTTCGAGGGCGACGATCCGGGCCAGTTCCTCGACCTCGTCCAGGAGCTCCGTGGCACCGAATCGAGCTCCTACACCCTGCGCGACACGCCGATCTTCACCTGCGTAGCGATGTCCGTCGCCAAGGCCCTCGACGCGCTCGACGGAGCCGCTACGGCTCGGTCCGAGCCGGCGCTCGCCTAACCTTCTCCGCCCCATGAACGCCCCACCCGGAATACCCGGTAACACCCTGCGCGTCGCCGTCGTCGGCTCTGGCCCGGCCGGCTTCTACGCCGCCGAGCACCTGCTGCGCTCCGAGGACCTGGACTTCGAGGTGGACGTCTTCGACCGTCTTCCCACGCCGTTCGGGCTCGTGCGGGCCGGCGTGGCGCCCGACCATCCGAAGATCAAGTCGGTGATCCGGGTTTACGAGAAAACCGCCGCCCGCGAGGGCTTTCGCTTCTTCGGCAACGTCGAGGTGGGCAGGGACCTGAGCGCCGCCGAGCTCGCCGAGCACTACCACGCGGTCATCTACGCGTACGGCGCCCCGACTGACCGGCACCTCGGGATCCCCGGCGAGGACCTCGCCGGCAGCCATGCGGCCACCGAGTTCGTCGCCTGGTACAACGCCCACCCCGACTTCGCCGACCACGAGTTCGACCTCACCTGCGAGCGCGCCGTCGTGATCGGCAACGGCAACGTCGCCACCGACGTCGCCCGCATGCTCGGGCTGAACCGGTCCGAGCTCGAGGCCACCGACACGGCTGAGCACGCGATCGACGCCCTCGCCGAGAACGGGATCAAGGAGATCCTGGTCCTCGGCCGCCGCGGGCCCGCCCAAGCGGCGTTCACCAATCCCGAGCTCCGCGAGCTGGGCGAGATGATCGACGCCGACATCGACGTCGACCCCGCCGAGGTCGAGCTCGACGACCTCAGTCGCGAATACCTGGAGTCAGGCGACGCGGACATCACGACCCGCAAGAACGTCGAGATCTTCACCGACTTCGCGCAGCGCGAGGTAGAGGGGAAGCCGCGCAAGATCGTGCTCCGCTTCCTCCGCTCTCCCGTCGAGATCCAGGGCGAGGGCAAGGTGGAGCGGATCGTGATCGGTCGCAACGAGCTGCACCGCGACGAGTCGGGCGCGATCCGCCCGCGCGACAGCGGCGAGCGCGAGACGATCGAGTGCGGGGTCATCTTCCGCGCCGTCGGCTACAAGGGAATCGGGCTCGAGGGCATCCCCTTCGACGCCCGCCGGGGCGTGATCCCGAACGAGGGTGGTCGCGTCACCGATCTCGAGACCAGCGACCAGGTTCCGGGCCAGTACGCCGTCGGCTGGATCAAGCGCGGGCCCTCCGGCGTCATCGGGACGAACAAGAAGGACGCGCAGGAGACGGTCAACCACCTCGTCGAGGACGCCGCCGCGGACCGGCTCCCGACCCCGCCGGCCGCCGGCGACCGCATGGCGATCGCCGAGCTGCTCGACGAGCGTGCTCCGGACCACGTGACCTTCGAGGGCTGGCAGGCGATCGACGCCGTCGAGCAGGAGCGCGGCAAGCCGCTCGGCCGCCCGCGCGTGAAGTTCGTGCGGGTCGGCGAGATGCTCGACGCGGCTCGTGGGGCGCCCGTCTCCGGGTAGGCGCTCATGGTCGACCTCGCCGAGATCGAGCGCATGATCGCCGAGTCGCTCCCCGGCGCGGAGGTGGAGGTGATCGACGAGACCGGCACCGGCGACCACCTCCGGGCAACCGTGAGGGCACCGCAGTTCGAGGGCAAGAGCCGGATCGACCAGCACCGGCTGGTACGCGCCGCGGTTCAGGCCCGCATGGACGACGGCTCGATCCACGCGCTGTCCATAACGACGGAGCCGCTCTGAGGGCGCGAGGGCGAACTCGCTAAGGTGAGTTCATGCCTGCGAACCCAGAGCTCAAGCAGAAGGTGGAGGAGGTTCTGCGCTCGAACCGCGTGCTGCTCTTCATGAAGGGCACCCCCGAGATGCCGCAGTGCGGCTTCTCGATGCGCGTGGTTGGCGTGCTGGAGCAGATGGGAACGGAGTACGGGGCGATCGACGTCCTGCCGATCCTGGACCCGCTCCGCGAGGTGACCGGCGAGATCTCCGACTGGCGCACGTTCCCCCAGCTCTACGTCAACGGCGAGCTGGTTGGGGGCGCCGACATCGTCGAGGAGATGTTCGAGTCCGGCGAGCTGGCCGAGGCGCTCGGAGTCGAGCAGCCCGAGGCGCCCGCCGCGCCCGCACAGCCCGAGACACCCGCTGACCCACAGCAGAGCCCGCCGCTTCAGGTCGACGGCGCCTAACCGCTGAGCCGACTCTCAGAGGACGCTAGACAGCCGCTTGCTCGGCGGCGTCCTCGCGGACCTGGAACGAGGATCCGCAGCCGCATGCGGCGACGACGTTCGGGTTGTTGACCACGAAGCCGGCGCCCTGGAGGCCATCGACGTAGTCGACCTCCGAGCCAAAGACGAACTGCATGCTCACCTTGTCGACCACCACCGCCACGTCCTGGTGCTCGAAGACGTGGTCGTCGGACTTGGGCTGGTCGAGGGCAAGCGCGTACTGGAAGCCGGAACAGCCACCGCCGCGAACCGCAACGCGGAGCGCCTGCTCGTCGGCGCTGTCGTTGGAGCCGATCAGCTCCTTGATCTTGCCCGCCGCCTTGTCGGTGAGCTGAACTGCACTGTCAGGAGTATCCATCGCTTCAAATTGTATAGGCAAGCTCAACCGTCATACTCGCCGGCCTTCACCCGGCGCCTGCGGAGCACGCGCCTGCGCTCCTTTCCCTTCTCCTTCTTGGCGGGCTTGGCGGGCTTCTCCGCCTTCTCCTTGTGCGACTCCTCCTCGTCCTTGCCGTACTTCCACTCGAGGTACTGGATGATCCGCTTGGAGTCGTGGACGACCTCGTCGCCGTCGACCAGAACCGGCACGCGGCGCTGGCGGGTGAGCTCCTCGATCTCCGGGCGCGAGCTCCGCCTGTAGGGCACCCGCTCGGTCCGGTGCGACAGCTCGAGCTTGCCGAGGCGGCGCGCCACGGCCCCGCACGGGCAGAGGACGTTCGTGCGGGTGGGGCAGCGGTAGAGCACGATCTCGCTCATCGGGGAAGCACCCACCCGCCGAGCCGCACGAAGGGAGCCATGGCGGCCAGGGCCATCTCCTGCACGCCCCGGCCCCTCCTCACCCGGTCGCCGAGCTGCTCCATCTGCCAGCGGATCGCATCCTCGAGCGTCTCCTCGTGCGGGCGCGGAGCAAAGCCGAGCTCCCTGCGCGCCTTGGTGTTGCGATAGGTCCACCAGCAGTTCGCCGAGCGCACCTCGTCGGGGGCGATCGGAATCGGGATCCCGGCACGAACCAGCAGCTCGACCGCCAGCAGAGTGGGTGGTCCCGGAAGCTTCACCGGCGCATGTTCGCGGCCCGAGAGGCGGACCATGTCGGCGAAGAGGCGGTCGAACGTGAAGTTGCGCGCCGCAAGGATGTAACGCTCCCCGGGCTCGCCCTTCTCGTCCGCGAGCAGGTGGCCGGCCGCAACGTCGCGGACGTCCACGATGTTGAGGCCGCCGTCGACGTACGCGGGTATGCGGCCGAGCAGGAACCGCCGCACCAGCTCCATGGACGTGCCCTTCGGGTCCTCGGGGCCCAGCACGAACGACGGGTTGACGATCACGACCGGGAGCCCGTGCGCGGTGAGCCGAAGCGCCTCCACCTCGGCCTCGTGCTTGGAGTTCGCGTACGTGATGCCGAGCGCACCGGCCCGAAAGGGCTGCGACTCGTCGGCGGTGCCGCGCGGCTTCGCCGGGCCGATCGCGGCCACGGATGAGGTGAAGACGACTCTCTGAACGTCGGCGGCGAGGCTCTCCTCCAAGACGATCCGCGTCCCCTTGACGTTCAGGTCGAAGACCTTCTCCCGATGGCGGGGGTGCATCGAGGTGGACCCGGCGATGTGGAACACGCGCTCGACGCCGTCCATCGCCCTGGTGACCGCCCGCCTGTCCATCACGTCGCCGCTGGAGCGCTCGAACTCGAGGTCCGCCAGGTGGTCGAGCCCCGAACCACGCCGCACGAGCAGCCGGACGTCGTCTCCCCGCGCGGCCAGCGCGCGGACGACGTGCGACCCGACGAAACCGCTCCCACCCGTGACCAGAGTCTTGCCCACTGTCCGATGGTAGACGCGGCGGGCGCGCGCCCGCTCCGGGACGGGCCGCGGCGAAGTGATAGAACCGCCCGGTGTCCGCCGACGCGCAGACCGCCGTCGTCACCGATACGACGGCCTACCTCCCCGAGGAGCTGGTCGCGCGGCACGACATCAAGCGAGTGAGCCTCTACGTCTCCCTCGGTGGCGAGCAGCGGCCGGAAATCGAGATCACCGGGGCCGAGTACACGGAGTTCTTCGAGCGCCTGCGCACCAGCGCCGAGGGCGCCACCACGTCCCAGCCGTCGGTCGGCGACTTCTGCGCCGTCTACGAGCCGCTGCTCGAAGAGAGCAGGGACATCGTCTCCATCCACCTGTCGGCCGGGATCTCGGGGACCTACGAGTCCGCGTCCCAGGCGAAGGAGCGGCTGACGGCCGAGGGTAAGGGCGGCGAGCGCATCCAGGTCTACGACAGCCGCTCCGCCTGCGGCGGCCAGGCCATGGTGGTCCTCGCGGCCGCCGCGGCGGCCGAGGGAGGCGCGAACGGCTCCGGAGCGCTCGCGGCCGCGGAGCGCTGCCGCGACGAGCTCGACATGTGGTTCGCGATCGACACGCTGGAGTACCTGCGCAAGGGCGGGCGAATCGGGGCCGCCCAGGCGTGGCTGGGCTCGGCCCTTCAGATCAAGCCGATCCTGACCCTGGGCGAGGAGATCACGCCGGTCGAGAGGGTGCGCACGCGTCGCCGGGCGTTCGAGCGGATGGTCGACTACGGGCGCCAGCGCCGCGACGACGGCGCCGACCGCTGGATCGTCCAGCACATCCAGGACCCGGATACGGCACAGCGCCTCGTGGAGCAGTGCCGTGAGCTGTTCGGCACCGAGCCCATCTTCGTCTCCGAGATCGGGCCGGTGATCGGCGCCCACGTCGGGCCCGGCCTGATCGGCATCGGCGGCGTTCCGCGGGCCGTCCTCGGCTAGCCCACCCTGTACTTGAGGTGGGCGACGCCGGGCGCCTCGACGGCCCGGACCTGCTCGAGCTGCACCTCCGCGTCCCCGAGATTGTCGAAGAGGCCGGCACCGGCGCCTAGCACCACCGGAACGAAGTGAAGCTCGAGCTCGTCCAGTAGTCCCGCCGCCAGGTACTGCCCAGCGACGTCAGCGCCGCCCCAGAGCATCACGTCTTTGCCGCCGGCGGCCTCCCTGGCCTGTTCGAGCGCGGACTCGATTCCGTCGGTGACGAAATGGAACGTGGTCCCCCCCTCCATCTCCACCGGATCGCGCGGGTGGTGGGTGAGAACGAACACGGGGTAGTGGTAGGGAGGGTCATCGCCCCACCAGCCCGTCCACTCCTCGTCGCCCCACGGACCACCGCCGACCGGACCGAACATGTTCCGGCCCATCACGCCGGCGCCCAGGTTCTCGCGCGCTTCGGCGAGTATCCGTGCGCTCTCGTTCACCTCGCCGCCTTCCTTGCCATGGGCTTCGCGCCAGGCGGCGAGCGGAACCACCCAGTCGTGGAGCCGCTCGCCGCCCTCGCCGAGCGGGTTCTCCTCGCTCTGGTTCGGGCCGGCGACGAAGCCGTCCAGCGAGATCGAGATATCGCACCTAAGCTTGCTCATCACGCACGTGACCTCCCGGTAGCTGCCTGCGCCGGGAGTATAGTTAGGTAGATGCTTAAGTATCGTTCGGGTGGCGAGGGCGTCGATCGCGTCTTCCACGCGCTGGCCGATCCCAGCCGGCGGGTCATCGTCGAGCGGTTGAGCCGCGGCCCGGCCTCGGTCTCAGAGCTCGCACGCCCGCTGCCGATGTCGCTGCCGTCGGTCGTGCAACACCTTCAGGTGCTGGAGACCAGCGGGCTCGTCCGCTCGGAGAAGATCGGCCGCGTACGCACCTGCCAGATCGAGCCGGCGGCGCTGCGGCCGGTGGAGCAGTGGATCAGCGCCCGGCGCTCGAACTGGGGGCGCCGGCTCGACCGCTTGGGCGACTACCTCGCCGAAAGCGACGAGCCACCGAAGGCAGCCACGCGATGAGCAAACGATCCGTAGAGCACGCCACCTTCGTCGTCGAGCGCATGTACGAGGCATCGCCCGAGCACGCGTTCGCGGCCTGGGCCCATCAGGAGGCGAAGGCGCACTGGTTCGTCGACTCCGACGCGTATCTGGAGCTCGACTTCCGCCTCGGCGGGCGGGAGCGCAGCAAGGGCATCGCGCCGGATGGCAGCACCTACACCTATGAGGCGCTCTACCAGGACATCGTCCCGGCCCGGCGCATCGTCTACACCTACGAGATGCTCCTGGACGAGAGGAGGATCTCGGTCTCGCTGGCGACGGTGGAGTTCACCCTCGAGGGCGACAGCGGTACCCGTCTGGTCTTCACCGAGCAGGGCGCGTTCCTCGACGGCCACGAGATGCCGGCCCGGCGCGAGCAGGGCATGGGCAGCCTGCTGGACTCGCTCGGAGAGTGGCTCCGGGGCAACCGATCCGACGGCGGCTGAGCGGCCAACCGGGCGGCCGCGCCGCGCTCCAGGCACAACCGACTTCCGTTAGCCGGCCTCGGCGGGCGCCTCGGCCGGCCCGTCGCCCGCGTCCCCCGCCCTCTGCTCGGGGTGCCTGAAGCGCCAGTAGTCCCGCACCACGGCCTGAATTCCCGCCGCGGCGGGAATGGCCATCAGGGCGCCGAGCACCCCGAGCAGGGCGGCCCCGACGAGGATCGCCAGGATGACGATGAGCGGATGGAGCTGGACGGCCTTGCCGTAGACGAACGGCTGGATCATGTTGTTCTCGACCTGCTGGTAGAGGATCAGCACTGCGGTCCAGACGATCACGCCAATCGGGAAGTCCGCCGCGAATGCGACGACGATGCCGACGAGGATCCCGCCCAGTGTGGCGCCCACGAGCGGGATCAGGTCGAAGAACCCGAACAGGATCGCCAGCGGCAGCGCAAACGGAACGCCGAGTATCCGGAGCGTCACGTAGGTGACGAGCCCGGCGAGGATGCTGATCACGAAGTTCCCGAATACGTATCCCGAGATCGCATCGGAGATGTCGCCGGCGATCTTCCGGAACCGGCGTGCGCGCTCCTCGGGGATCTGTTTGTAGAAGAACTCCAGTAATCGACTCCCGTCCTTGACCAGAAAGAAGGTGATGACGAGGATCGAGAAGAGCTGGACGAAGCGCGAAAACACACCGACGGTCACGTCCCGCAGCGTCCCGGCGGCGTCCCCCAGCTTGCTCGGAAGCTGATCCGCCTGCTGCTTCAGCTTTTGTGTGATGTGGTAGCGGTTGTCGTAGTCGCGGAAGGTCTGGTTGTTGCGCAGGTCGTCGACGTATCCGGGGAGGTCGCTCGAGAGGCTCTCCACCCCGGTGACGAGCGGCGGGATGATCAGCAGCCCGATACCGAAGATGGAGGCGGCGATGCTCAGGTAGACGAGCAGGATCGCGACCCACCGGGGCACCTTCCGCCGATCCAGCCAGTTGACCGCCGGCGCGATCGCGACGGCAAAGAACGCGGCGATCACGAAGAGCCCGATCACGGTGCGGATCAGGTACGAGAAGTAGAGCGCGGCGATCACCGCGGCCGCGACCAGCACGACCTTCGCCACCGCGCGGGCCGAGACCTGCGTGTGGTCCATCCCGCGCCAGACTAGGCGCGGCCCCGGACGCGTGGGCTCGGGTGGCGGCTAGCTCCGCCTGCGGCGGCGCAGCATCATCCTGGCGCCGATCGTGAAGCCCACGATCGCGGCGCCGATGGCGAGCTCGCGCTGGTGCTCCCGGACCTGCCGCCGCCAGTCGGTGAGCTCGGCGACGCGGGTCCGCAGCGCCTCCACCGAGTGCCCCAGCTCGGTGCGCTGGCGCTCGATGTCGGCACGGATCTGGTCAGAGCTGCGGCCCGGCGCACCGGCCGCGGCGCGGCCGACCGGCTCTCCGGCGCCGGAGACGTAGACGTCCGGTGTGTTGCTCACCGGGTGCCGGCCTCCAGGGTTTCCTTGGTCCGCTTCGCCTCCTCGATCGCCAGGTCCGGCGTGGGCGGCGCGCCCGCCTGGAAGGAGCGGTAGGCGACGAGGCCCGCGATGGCGGCGACGATCAGCCAGAAGGCGGCCTCGATCAGGAAGCCGGCGTAGACGTCGCCGGAGAAGAACAGGTGGTTCAGGAGCCACGCGATGCCGTGCATGAACATCGCGAGCGCCATGAGGACGAAGACGCCGGCCGCGATCCCGACGACCGACCCCTGCAGAAGCTTCTGAATCTTCTCGCGGACCTCCGTCTTGGCGAGCTCGATCTCCTCGCGAATCAGCGTCGACGTCCGCTCGGAGACGTCGATGACGAGCTCTCCAAGCGCCTTGTCCGCGTCGGAAGGCGGAGGCGGCGGGGGCGTCTCGGGGGTGCTCACTCCGGGGGGTCCTCCCCGAAGACCCGGACCCAGATAGCCGCTGCGATGCGGTTCGCCACGACGGTGGCGAGCGCGCCGGCGGCTGTCATCAGGCCAGCCCACAGCAATCTTCTGACGATGTCGTTCTCCATCTCCGTTACCTCGCGGCGGAGTAAATCAATTTGTCCGCCCGCTCCGGGCGCTCCTCGCCCTCCCGGGCGCCCGCGCCCGCCTCGTACCCGGCCCAGCGCTCGAAGAAACCGCGCGTCACGGCACAGAACCATGTTCGATCGACCGCGTCGATGGCGCCGTGCCCCCCACCCTCCAGGATCCAGACCCGGACGAGGTCGTTCGTGCTCGCCGCCGCGGCGAGCTCCTCTGCCTGCTCGACCGGGATGATCTCGTCGTCGGTTGGGTGGAGCACGAGGACCGGGACCTTCGCGTCGGCGATGTGTTCGCGCGCCGCGGCCCGGCGCCAGAGCTCCTCCGATTCGACCTCGTAGTAGGGCGCCGAGATGCGCTCGATCGGGTCGACGAAGTCCTCCACGTCCTCCCAGCCCGACTGCCGGATGCGCGAGGTCAGCATCGCCCAGAAGCCGCGGTTGAGCGCGTAGGCGGGATGGGTCAGCGGGAGCTTCACCGAGAGGCGCTCGGCCATCGCGCGAGGGTCGCTGGGCGGCGAGATCGCGAGGATGCCGCCGTCGAGGGCATCGTCGGCTCCCTCGGGGTGGCAGGCGCCCAGCACCGACGAACCCCCGAGAGAGATGCCGAGCGCGCCGGTCGTGGTTGACCCAAGCTCCTTGAGGTACCGGGCGCAGGCCAGGATGTCCTCCCCCTCTTTCCAGCCGGTGCTCGTCGGCGCCGGACTGGTGAGGTTGGTGAGGCCGAAGCTGCGCAGGTCGATGGCGGCGACGTTGAAGCCCCACTCGAAAAACGCGCGGACTGCGATGTCGCGCACGTAGTCGAAGCGGCGCGACGAGAACAGTCCGTGCACCACGATCAGCCCGGGGCGCCGGACGCCCTCGTGCAGCCCGATGCTCGCCGCGATGCGCTCACCGTCCGCCCCCTCGAACACGTGGTCGGAGAACTGGGCCGGATACGCGTAGCCGAGGTTCGCCGCCTCCCGCTGCTGGGCGAGGACGAAGGTGGACATGTCGGGCACGCCCTTGCGCAGCAACGCAACCTCCGAGTGGTGCAGGGCGCTCGGAATCGACTCGAGGTCCTCCATCAGCGCGGCCATGGTGCGCTCGCGTGGCTGCGCCACCGGCAGCTCGGTCGGGGAGGGGTCGAGGCGCCCGAGCGCTGAGCGAAGCGGCTCACGCAGGCGCTGGCCCACAAGCCACACGGGGAGCGCGACCGATCCCACCACCACGTTGAGGGCCTTTGCCGCGCCGTGCAGCGCGCGATCCTGCCGGTACGAGGATCCAAGCGACTCCCACATGGCTGGGCGGGCCCTACGAGGCGCGGCCGCGGGCCTCGAGGCCGCCGCAGATCGTCTCGACCAGCATCTCGCGAGCGCGGTCGAAGTCGCCGTCGCCGCCGGGGATCAGCTCGAAGACCCAGCCGGAGAGGAGCTGCTCGATCGCGCCGTAGAACCACATCGACGCGAACTCCGGATCGACGTCGTTGCGGAACTCGCCGGCCGCCTCGGCGTCGGCGACGATCTTGGCGATCAGGTCGTAGGCGCGGCGGATCTCGGGTAGGTGGGTGCGGCCGAAGGAGTTCGCCGCCCGGGTCACCTCGACGATGATCACCTTCATCAGCTCGGGCTCGTACCGGTAGGAGTCGATGATGAAGCCGGCGACAGCGTCCAGCTTCTCGCGCCCGGTCAGGGACTGGCCGTCGACCTCCTCGATCGCGGCCAGGAGCAGCGACCACCTCTCGGTGAAGAGCTCGTTCAGGACCTGGTCCTTCGACTTGAAGTAGTGGTAGACGAGCCCGTAGGCCACGCCGGCCTCGTCCGCGATGTCGGAGACCCGGCAGGCGTTGAAGCCCTGCCGGGCGAACACCCTGATCGCCGCATCGAGGATCTGGCGGCGCTTGTCCACGGCCGGCGCCTCCGCGCTCATCGGACGATCGCCTCAGGCATGGGTCGGGACCTCCATGTGCGCGTCCTCGGGCCAGCGATAGGAGCCGGGACGCCGGTTCGCGAGCGAGGGGAGCTTGGAGCGGACGCGGTCCTCATCCGACAGATCGAGCTCGGCCGCGACGAAGCCCTCGCCGTCGGGGGCCTCGGCGAGCACGGTCCCCCAGGGATCGACCAGCATCGAGTGGCCGTACGAGTGGTAGTGCGGGGGCGCCTCGCCCACCTGGTTCGGCGCGATCACGAATGCCTGGTTTTCGATCGCTCGCGCGCGCAGCAGCACCTCCCAGTGGTCCTTGCCGGTCTCGAACGTGAACGCCGAGGGCACGCTCAGCACCGTCGCGCCGCGGACCGCCAGGATCCGGTAGAGCTCGGGGAATCGCAGGTCGTAACAGACGGTCATCCCGAGCGTGATCTCCGGCAGCGAACCTCCGATCGCCGCGGCGACGATCTCGTCCCCGGGCTGCTCGGTCTCCGACTCGCGGTAGGAGACGCCGCCGACGTCCACGTCGAACATGTGGATCTTGCGATAGCGGGCGTGGAGCTCCCCGTCGGGGCCGATGAGCACCGACGTGTTGAAGAGCCTCCGCTGGCCTTCGACCCGCTCGGCGATGCTGCCCGCGAGCAGGTGAATTTCCAGCTCGCGTGCCCACGAGCCGGCGGCGGCCAGGCTCGGGCCGCCAAGCGGCTCGGCGCCCTCGTGGAGTGCCTCGGCATCGCCCAGGAGGTTCCACTTCTCGGGTAGCGCGATCAGCTCGGCACCTACCTTCGCCGCGCCGCGGACCAGGCGCTCGGCGGCCTCGAGGTTCCGGCCGACATCCGCCGTTGAGTTCAGCTGTATCGCCGCGGCTCGCATCTCTCCATCCGGCCCCGCAGATCGGTTGACTGACCAGTCAATCTAGGAGTATAGGTTCGCCGCGGGCGGCGAGATTCAGGCCCCAGTCGTGTGACGAGGACCACACGCGCAGTCGTGTACCGGGCCCGCGAACGGGAAGGCGCTCGGGTGATGTTCGGTAGGGGACGATTCGGCCGCGCCCGCACGGCCTTCGAGTCCAGGACCGAGGTCTGGCGGCAGGTCGGGCTTGGCGCCGAGGTCGATCGCCGCGACGCCAAGCGGGCGCGCGGCACCGTAGTGGTGCTCGCGGCGCTGATCGCGGGCGTCCTGATCCTCTTCAGCAACCGCGGCACTCTGTTTCCCGGACTCGGGGTCTACGTTCGCATCGCGACTGTCGCGGCTCTCGTCATTCTCGGGTGGTGGCTCGCGCGATCGCTCGGGCGCGGACTCGCACCGGCGTTGTTCGGGCGCATGGAGCCGGGTACGGCCGGCGTCGTCGGCTTCCTGATCCGGCTCGTGACCATCGTCCTGGTGTTCGTCGTCGCCCTGCGGATCGCCGGCCTCCACGCCAGCACGCTGGCCGTCGGTGGGGCGTTTACGGCGGTCATCCTCGGTCTCGCGGCGCAGCAGACCCTCGGCAACCTCTTCGCAGGGCTGGTCTTGCTCAGCACGCGACCGTTCCGCGTGGGCGAGCGGGTCAAGCTGGTGGGCGGCGCGCTCGCCGGATCCCAGCAGGGGATTGTGAGCTCGCTGGGCCTCTTCTACACGGATCTGGTGAACGGCGCGGACCGGATGATGGTTCCCAACAGCATGCTCCTGAACGTGGCGATCGTTCCCCTGCGCGAGCCCGAGCGCGTGGAGCTCCGGGCGCGCTTCAGCGCGGAGACCACCCCCCACGACGTGCAGGAGCTGCTCGCCCGGTCGATCACGATTCCCACGCGCTACTCGCCCCACGTGGAGCTCGAGGAGCTGGACCGCGACGAGATCGTTGTCCAGATCGTGGTGACCCCGATGCGGCCCAGTGACGGCTCGAAGCTCGCGAGCGATGTCCTGGCGGCCGTGCGAGACACCGACGGCGCCCGAGCGGCCGCCACCGCCTGACCTGCTCCAGCGCCCGCTCAGCCCGAGATCAGCGCCGTCGCCACGGCGATCAGCATCAGGCCGCCCGCGCCGGCCACCATGAGCCCGGCGCTGCCGGCCAGCGAGTCGCCGGCGAAGTCGCCGGACGCACCGATCAGCGCGCCGGCGACCGTCACGACCAGCGCGATCCCGCCCCAGGCCGGAATCGCCCTGTCCCAGCGGGCATCGCTGTCGGAGTGGGATCCACGCAGGCGGGCTTCGAGCGCGAATGGGATCGCGATCAGGGCGGCCAGCACGGCCGCCACGAAGACGATCATCCAGCCGTTGATTCCGGAAAGCCCGAGGTAGGGCGGGCCGGCGATCGCGGCGAGCACGAGGGACAGCGCCGCAAGCCCCGTCCCAATCGCGCAGATGAGCGCGCCGGTGCTACCCGCGGTCGCGTCCGGCCGCATGGTGCCTCAGGCGCGCGACGAGCAGCTTGGTGTGCAGCGCCGTCATCAGGTCGTTGAGCGGCCCGATGCCCGCCTCGATGATCTCCAGGGCGCGGTCGGGATCCACGTCGCCCGCGAGGCGCTTGGTCAGGACGTCGACCTCCTCGGCGACCAGCGGCTCGAGCGCCCGCGCGTAGCGCAGGGTGTCGTAGACGGTGAACCCGATGCTCTCGTCGTAGCCGCCGGCCCGGAAGCGGCCGATCGCCTCGATGATCCGCACGTCGGACGGCGAGTAGCCGCCCTCGTCCGGCGTCAGGATCTCCAGCTCCGCGAGCCGGTCGAGGACCTCCTGCGGCACGTCGTAGCGTTCGCGCACCTCGCTCGCGTCGATGCGCTCGCGCTCGCCCGCGAGGGCGCGCTCGAGGATCCGGTCCTCGAGCTCGATCATCGCCCGCAGGCGCTCCGGCTGCGCGTCCTCGCGCTCCAGGAGGTCGCGGATCACGCGCAGGGGCATGAACCGCTCCTCCTGAAGCTGCTTGATGACGCGGATCCGCTCCACGAACTCGGGCGGGTAGTAAGCCATGTTGCGGCTCGTCTTCACCGGCTCCGGGAGGAGAGCCTCGCGCAGATAGTGGCGGACCGTCGCCACCGGGACCCCCGAACGCTCGGCGAGCTCTGAGATCTTCAAGAGCCCGTTCGAGTCAGCTTGCTGTTTGCTGTCTGCTAGCTGCTCGGCGCTCATCCCATGAACCTCGCACCCTCCGCCTCGGCGTTGGTACCCGCCGCGGCTCCGGACTCCAAAAGGGAGGCGACCTCCTCCTCGGAGAAGCCGGCCTCGCCCAGGATCTGGCCCGTGTGCTCCCCGAGGGCGGGAGCCGGGCGGGTGGCGTCGCCGGGGGTGCGGTCGAGCTTGATCGGCACTCCGAGCAGGCGAACCGGCCCGAGCTCCGGCTGCTCCATCTCGACCACCATCTCCCTCTCGGTGGCGAGCTGGGAGGAGAGTGCCTCGTCGAGGTCCAGAACCGGCTCGATCATCGCGTCGTGCTCGTCGTTGAAGGCGAGCCACTCATCGCGGGTTCGTTCCTTGAACACCGCCGCGATCGCCCGGCCGTCCTCCGAGTCGGGGGCGGCGAACTGCTTCTCGATCAGGTCCGGACGACCGACGCCTTCGCAGAAGTTCCGCCAGAACTTCGGCTCGAGCGCTCCGCACGTCACCCAGCCGTCGGACGCCTCGTACGGCAGATAGCAGGCGATCCCGCCGCTCAGGCTCCCGCGCCCGCGCT
The DNA here is from genome assembly GCA_963702195.1 of uncultured Actinomycetes bacterium. Lineage (GTDB taxonomy): Bacteria > Actinomycetota > Thermoleophilia > Solirubrobacterales > 70-9 > AC-56. The sequence continues at coordinate 2,771,776 of OY969725.1, forward strand.
GCGGGACCTGGCCGTCGCACAGGTATTGCGCGGCGACCATCGCGAGCCACGCGAGGGAGCCGTCGGTCATCGAGACATCCACCTGCTGGCCCTCCCCGGAGCGCTCGCGCTCGCGAAGAGCGGCCATCACGCCAAAGGCCGCCATCAGCGCGCCGCCGCCGAGGTCCGCGATCTGGCCCGCGGATTGGATCGGACGCCCATCCGGCTCCCCGGTCAGGCCGAGCAGGCCGTTGAGGCCAAGGTAGTTCATGTCGTGCCCGGCGCGCTGGGTGTTGGGGCCCGTCTGGCCGTAGCCCGTGATCGCGCAGTAGACGATCCGCGGGTTGGTCTCGCGGAGGGCCGCATAGCCGCAGCCCAACCTGTCGAGAACGCCGGGGCGGAAGCTCTCGAGCACCACGTCGTAGTCGCCGGCGAGGCGGAGCAGGGCCTCGCGGCCCGCGTCCGACTTCAGGTCGAGGCGAACCGAGCGCTTCCCGCGGTTGAGCGCGAGGTACAGCGCGGAGCGAGTACCGAGCGCCTGGTGCTCCTCCGAGCCGTAGTACGGCGGCGCCCAGCGGACGTAGTCACCCATGCCCGTGTCCTCGATCTTCACGACGTCCGCCCCGAAGTCGGCGAGCAGAAGCGAGCAGAAGCCCCCGGGCAGCAGCCGGGTGAGGTCCAGCACACGGACGTCGGACAGCGGCCCGGTCATCGCGGCTCCACCTCGACCGGGCAGTTGAGCGAGTTGGCGATGAAGCAGGCCTCGTGAGCTCGATCGTGGAGCTCGGCCACGACCTCCGGCTCCGGGTCGGAATCGAACCTGATCGCGGGGTGCAGCACGACACGCACGAAGCGGCGCTTGTCCATCTCGCCCCCCGCCTCGTCCTCGTAGGAGAGCACGCGGATCCGCTCCCGCCGGGAGAGGTCGAGGAACCAGAGCATGTGGCACGACGACGCCGCGGCCACCAGGAGCTGCTCGGGATCGGCCTTCGCCGGATCGCCGCCGCGCTCGGGGGCACTCGATGCCGGGACCGTCTCGTCGGCCAGCGTGATGGTGTGCGCCCGCAGGTCGTCGCGATTGGCGTCCCAGGCGATCGTCGCGCGGTAGGTCTCGTGCGTCACCGTCGCCGGCTCCGTCACTCGGGCGATGCCTCCGCCGCCTCGATCGGGTGGGTGAGGACCTCCCGTCTCGTCGGCTCCTCCCGCCGTGGCAGCCCCAGCAGCTCGCGGGCCTCTGCCACCGTCGCGGGCCGTCGGCCGATGTCCTCGGCCATCTGGCGCACCTTCGCGATCAGGTCGCCGTTGGAACGGGCCATGTCGCCGTTCGGCAGATAGAAGTTGTCCTCGACCCCCGCGCGCGCGTTGCCGCCGAGCGCCAGCGCGGCGCCGATCAGCCGCCACTGGTCGCGGGAGATGCCGATCACCTGCCATGCGTTACGTCCCTCCGGGCCGCCGGGGATCTGGTCGGCCATGAAGCTCACGTTGCGCGCGTTGGGCCGGATGCCGCCGTTGACGCCGATCACCAGGGAAACCTGCAGCGGCTCGGCCAGAAGCTCCATGTCGAGCAGCGGGTCGAGGTTGGCGATGTGGCCCGCGTCGAAGCACTCGTGCTCGGGCTTGATGCCCAGCTCGCGCATCGCCTTCAGGAACTCGATGATCGTGTCGAAGCTGTTCTCGAACACGGCCTTGAACACGAAGTCCTTGCGGCGGCGCGAGTACTTGGCGTAGTTCATGGAGCTCATGTTCAGCGCCGCCACGTCCGGCTTGAGCTCGCGCAGGTAGGCGATCCGCTTGTCGATGGGGATGCCGATCGCCCCCGTCGAGTAGTTGATGATCACGTCGTCGACCTCCGCGCGTATCGCCTCGGTGATCGCGCGGAAGTCGTCGATCTCGTAGCTCGGGACGCCGTCGGGAGTGCGGGCGTGGATGTGGATCTGCGACCCGCCCTCGTCGACGATGCGGCGCGCCTCGGCGGCGTACTCCTCCGGCGTGTAGGGGATCGCCGGGCACTGGTCGCGGTTCGCGATCGCGCCGCTGATGCTGCAGCTGATCACGACCGGGTCGGAAAAGCGGCTCATGGCAACTCCAATCCCGAAGCGGCGCGGATTTCGGCGACCAGCGCCTGGAGCCGCTCCAGCGTGTCGGCGTCGAGCTTGCCGGCCCACACGATCTTGGCGCTGCCGCCGGCCTTGATCGTGAGCGCGGCGCGGCTGCCCACCGCCTTTGCGTCGATCTTCTGGATCAGCCCGGCGTGGATCCTTCGCTCACTGTCCTTCCGCCCGCCGCCGAACTCCTCGACCACCCGGCCGTCGAAGGCGAGGATCTGGTCGCCCAGTCGCACCTCGGTCACCTCGGCGGCCGCGCTCATACCGGCATCACCCCGTGCTTCTTCCACGGACGCTGCACCCGCTTCCCCGCCGCCATCCGCAGGCCGCGGATGATCGTCGGGCGGGTCTCGCGCGGGTCGATGATGTCGTCGATCAGGTCGTTGTGGGCGGCGATGTAGGGGTCGATGACCTTTCGCACCTCGGCGAGCATCGCCTCTCGGGTCGCCTCCGGGTCGTCGGACGCCTCGATCGCCGAGCGGCCGATGATGTTGACCGCGCCCTCGGCCCCCATCACCGAGATCTCGGCGCTGGGCCAGGCGACGATGAGGTCGGGCTCGTAGGCCTTGCCGTTCATCACGTAGTAGCCGGCGCCGTACGCCTTGCGGATGACGACGGTGATCTTCGGCACCGTCGCCCGCGAGATCGCGTAGAGCATCTTCGCCCCGTGGCGGATGATGCCGGCGTGCTCCACCTTGGAGCCGACCATGAACCCCGGCACGTCCTGGAGGAAGACGAGCGGGATGTTGAAGGCGTCGCACAGATTCACGAATCGAGCCGCCTTGTCGGCTGAGTCGTTCTCGAGGATGCCACCGAGCTGCTTCGGCTGGTTGGCGACGATGCCGACGGGCTGGCCGCCGAACCGCGCCAGGCAGGTGATCAGGGTCTTGGCGAACTTCGGCTTGATGTCGAACCAGACGCCGTCGTCGACGATCTCGCGGATCACCTCGTACATGTCGTAGGGGTGTCGCGCCGACTCGGGGACGATGTCGAGCAGCTTCTCCGACATGCGATCGTCGGGGTCTTCGGTCGCTCGCACGGGCGGCGTCTCCTCGCAGTTGGGCGGGAAGTGCGAGAGGTAGTCCTTCACCGCCTGGATGCACTCGGCGTCGTCGGACACCTCGAGGTCGCCGACGCCGGAGACGCGACAGTGGACCCTGGCGCCGCCGAGGTCCTCCATCGAGATGTCCTCGCCGGTGACCGCCTTGGTCAGGTGGGGCCCGGCGAGGGCCATCGCCCCCTGCCCGACGACCATCGGCACGAAGTCGGACAGCCCCGGGATGTATGCGGTGCCCGCCGCACAGGGGCCGAGCATCGCCGCGATCAGCGGGATCACGCCGGACATCGTCACCTCCTCGCGGAACAGGTGGCCGGAGCCGGCGAACATGGACCCCGCCGCCTCCTGGATGCGGGCGCCGGCGGAGTCGAGCAGCCAGATGAACGGCATGCGCTTGTTGAGCGCCATCTCGCGCAGGCGTCCGACCTTGAACTCGCCGGTCATCCCCATCGAGCCGGCCATCACGGTGAAGTCGTAGGCCGCGATGCAGCACGTGCGGTCCTCGACGTCGCCCCAGCCCGTGATCACGCCGTCAGCCGGAGCCTCCTTGCCCTCCATCGACCGCTGGGAGGAATGGGGACCGGCCTGGATGCCCAGCTCGACGAAGGTCCCCGGGTCGACGAGCAGGTCGATCCGCTCGCGGGCGGTGAGCTTGCCGCGCTCGTGCTGGAGGGCGATCTTCTCCTCGCCCCCGCCGAGCTTCGCCTTCTCGCGTCGCTCGTGGAGGCCCTCCACCAGCGACTTCATTCCGGTCTGCTCGCCGGCCTTGACCTCTGCCGGTGCCTCCGGTGCCTCCGCCTCCTTGGCGGCGTCGGCCACCTTCTTCGCCTCCTCGCGCGGCCTTCGTCTCCTCGGTCGCCATCAGCGCCCCTTCCATTGCGGCTCGCGCTGCTCGAAGAAGGCCTGGGCGCCCTCGACGATGTCCTCGGTCGTAAAGGTCAGTGAGAGCTGCGAGCGCAGGTACTCGAGCGCGTCGTCGAGCGCCATGTCCTGCTGGCGGTACATCGCGTCGTGGCCAAGGCGCATCAGCACCGGGCTCTTCGAGGCGAGGCGGCCGGCCCAATCGGCGACGGCGTCGTCGAACTCCGCCTCCGGGACGATCTTGTTAGCGAGGCCGTAGGCGAGCAGGTCATCTCCGGAGACGCGCTCGCCGAGCAGCATCATCTCGTTGACCTTCTTGCGCGGCACGTTCCGGTAGATGAGGGCCATGATCATGTACGGGAACGCCCCGATGTTGATCTCGGGCGTCCAGAAGTCCGCGCCCTCCTTCGCGATCACGAGGTCGCACGAGAGCGCCAGCCCCATCCCCCCCGCGACCACGTGGCCGTTGGCGGCGCAGAGCGTCGGCTTGCCAAGGCGGGGCATCAGCCGGAAGTACTCGAGGAAGAGGTCGGTGCCGAAGTGCTTGGCGATCGCGGGCGCGTCGGAGCCGAAGCCGCCGAGGTCGGCGCCCGCGCAGAACGCCTTCCCCGCCCCGGTGAGGACAACCGCCTTCGCCTCGGCGTCGTCGCGAGCGCGCCTGATCGCGGCGACGAGCTGGGTGAGCATCTCCTGCGAGAGGCGGTTGCGCTTCTCCGGGTCGTTCAGGGTCACGGTCGCGACCCCTTCGCTCACCTCGTAAAGGACCAGTTCGTCGCTCATCGGCGGCCACCGTAGCACAAAGTATGAAGTAATACTCTATGCTGCGCGAGCCGCCCGCGGCGGGTGCGTCCGCGCCTGACGGCGTGCGTGCGGCGAGTGAGTCACCGTCGATCAAGGAGCCAACGTGGAAGCAGCGACCGTCATCAAGCCCCAGCACGAGGCCCATCGCAAGCACCTCCTGTTCACGGACGAGCACGAGGATCTGCGCGAATCGATGGAGGCGTGGGTGAAGAAGGAGCTCTGGCCGCACCGCAACGAATGGGAGGAGACCACCTGGCCCAACGAGGCGATGCGGCGCGCCGGCGAGCTGGGCTTCCTCGGCCTCTGCTTCGGCGAGGAGTACGGCGGACAGGGCGGCGACTACTACTACTCGCTGGTCCGCGCCGAGTGCATGAGCTACTCGGGGTCCGGCGGCACCAACATGGGGTTCGCGGTGCAGACGGACATGGTTCTCCCGCCCGTCCACCTGCTGGGCACCGAGGAGCAGAAGCAGCGATACCTCGTCCCCGGGATCAAGGGCTTAAAGATCGGGTGCCTCGGGATCACCGAACCCGGCGCCGGCTCGGACGTCGCCGGCATCCGCACCAAGGCGATCCGCGACGGTGACGAGTACGTGATCACCGGGTCGAAGACCTTCATCACCAACGGCCCGCGCGCCGACTTCATCCTCCTGGTGGCAAAGACCGATCCCGACGCGCGCCACGAGGGCATCACCCTGTTCCTGGTCGACCTGCGCGACGACGACGGGAACCACGTCCCCGGATTCGAGGTCTCGAGGAAGCTCGAGAAGATGGGCATGCACTCCTCGGACACCGGCGAGCTCGCGTTCAACGAGGTCCGCGTCCCGGCCGACGCGGTCCTGGGCGAGATCGGCAAGGGCTTCTACCACATCTCCTGGGAGCTCCAGAGCGAGCGGATGGTCGCCGCCGCGGGCTCGGTCGCGGGCGCTGAGCGGATGTTCGAGAAGACCCTCGCCTACGCGAAGGAGCGCGAGGCATTCGGCCGCCCGATCGGCCGCTTCCAGGCGATCCGCCACAAGTTCGCCGAGATGGCCACCAAGATCGAGGCCGCCAAGCAGTTCAACTACGTGGTCGCCTGGCGCTACGCGAACGGCGAGTACCCGGTGCGCGAGATCACCGAGGTGAAGCTGTTCACGTCGCGCGTCGGCTGCGAGGTCGCGGACGAATGCGTCCAGATCCTCGGCGGGTACGGCTACATGAAGGAGTACGAGATCGAGCGGGCCTACCGCGACGTGCGGCTCAACCGCATCGGCGCGGGGACCGACGAGATCATGCTCGACGTGATCGGTCGCTCGTACGGGCTCTAGCTGAACCGCCCACACACGTTGTGAACAGCTGAAAAGCCATCCGGGTCCACCCAGAGGCTTGGGGTGTTCGACGCCCCAACACTCAGGAGGACCCGGATGAAGGTTCACGCTAACGCCGCACTCGGACCGGCAGGCCGCATCGCGCTCTGCGAGGCGATCGAGTCGGGATGACGTTGAGGGCGGCGGCCGCCGCCCTCAACGTCGCTCCAGCGACCGCCCATCGCTGGTGGCATCGCCGCCAGGCGGCGAGCGCCGAGGAGCTCGCCTCGGCCAGCTGGCTTTGCGATCGCTCCTCACGGCCCCATCGCCAACCCCGACGCCTGTCGAGGACCGAGGAGGAGCCGATCCTGAGGGCTCGGCGCGAGACCGGTCTTGGCCCGGGCCGCCTGGCCGGAATCTGCCGGCGGGCCCGTTCGACGGTCTGGAAGGTGCTCTGGCGCCACGGCCTCTCGCGGCGCCGGCGCTCACCTCGGGCGAGCTACCGCCGCTATGAGTGGTCGCGGCCGGGGGGCACTGCTTCACGTCGACATGGCTCGTCTGGCGCGCTTTGAGCGCCCCGGGCATCGCGCCGAGGGCAAGCGCACCGAGAAGAACCGAAACCGCGGCGCCGGCTACGTCTGGCTTCACTGCGTCATCGATGACCACAGTCGCTATGCCTACGTCGAGCAGCGCCCGGACCAGGACGCGGCCACGGCTGCCGCGGTGCTCGAGCGCGCGATCGCCCACTTCCAGGAGCTCGGGATGGAGCCGCCGGAGGCGGTGATGAGCGACAACGCATTCGCCTATCGGCGCTCGTTCGCGTTCCGCGGAGCGCTCGAGCGCCGGCGACTGCGCCAGATCCTGACGCCGCCCTACACGCCGCGCTGGAACGGCAAGGTTGAGCGCTTCATCCAAACGCTGAAGCGCGAGTGGGCCTACGCGCACTCGTGGCCTTCCTCAACCGAGCGCTCGCGGGCCTTGGCATCCTTCCTTCGCTACTACAACCGGCGACGCCCCCACAGCTCACTGGGTGACCGGCCGCCGATCAGCCGTGTTCACAACCTCCGTGGGCAGGACATCTAGCCCCTACCGGCGCTCTACCAGCCGCCCGAGGTCGGCCAGCCGCTCGTCCCACTCGGCACCCACCGTCGCGATCCACTGCGCGGCTTCGGAGAGCGGCTTCGCGTGGAGGCTGTAGCGGGTCTCGCGCCCAACCCGCCTCGCGTTCACGAGTCGCGCTTGGCGCAGGGCGGCGAGGTGCTTCGCCACCGCCTGGCGCGTGATGGGCAGCTCGGCCGCGAGCCCGCTGGCGGTGACCGTCGCGCCGCCGGCCAGCGTCTCGACCATCCGGCGCCGCGTCGGGTCGCCCAGCGCCGCGAAGACGGTCTCGACCGCCATTAGACGAGAACCAGCGACAGCGCCAGCTGGAGGGCGGAGAGGCGAGCGCCCCACGCGGCTCCGGCAAATGCTGTCGGCGCGGCAACGGCGCCGGCGCGCTCCACCACGACCAGCCGCGTACCGCTGACGAGCGGCACCAGCGTCAGCTCGACCTCGGTCTCCGGCTCCCCGGGCCGCGCCCAGGTGAAGGCCAGCTCGCGCTCCTCTTCGACTCGGAGGACGGTCCCCTCCTTCTCGGTGCCGTCCGCGAAGCGAAAGCTCGCCCGCCCGCCGGGCTCGGGCTCCAGCTCGGCCTCCTCCGCAAGCCACTCGCCGAGCAGCCGCTCGTCCGTGAGCGCCTCCCAGACCTCCTCGGCCGGCGCGTCCAGCACCGCTTCCCGCTCGACCTCACGCCTCTCGTCGTCCATCTTGTCCTCCGGTCTCGATGATTCGCAACCTTCGGGTTGCGCTTCTGCTAGCCTCGAGCGAATAGCAACCGCACGGTTGCACTTTAGCAACGAAGGAGGTCCCGATGGCGCTGATCCCGATGGTCGTCGAGCAGACCGCCCGCGGCGAGCGCTCCTACGACATCTACTCCCGCCTGCTGGGCGAGCGGATCGTCTTCCTCGGCCAACCGGTCGACGACGAGGTCGCGAACCTGATCGTCGCCCAGATCCTTCACCTGGAGGCCGACGACCCCGACAAGGACATTTCCCTGTACATCAACTCCCCGGGCGGAGTCGTCTACGCGGGGCTGGCGATCTACGACGCGATGCAGTACGTGAAGCCCGACCTGCAGACGATCTGCTTCGGCATCGCGATGTCGATGGGCGCCCTGCTCCTGGCGGGCGGTGCGGAGGGCAAGCGGATGGCCCTCCCGAACTCCAAGATCCTCATCCACCAGCCGTCCGGCGGCTTCGAGGGCCAGTCGACCGACATCGACATCCACGCCCGCGAGGTGCTCGCCCTGCGACGGCGCATCGACGAGATCTACGCCCACCACACGGGCCGCCCGGTCGCCGAGGTCCACGACGACATGGAGCGGGACCGCTACTTCACGGCCTCCGGGGCCGTCGAGTACGGGCTCGCGGACCGGGTGGTCGACCGCCACGAGCTCGAGCGCACCCCGACCGGGTTCGGCATGCGCTGAGCGAGAGCGAGGGACGCCGCCCCGCTCAGCGGTCCCCGAGGATCGTGATCCGCAGGGTCGCGGCATGGTCGAGCGGCAGCTGGACCGGCTTCGGCCCCGTGTCGCTGAACGAGAACCCGTAGGCGTTGGAATAGCGGTAGATCGCCGCCGCGTACTCGTTGAACGTCGCGTAAGGCTTCTTGGTGGCGCGCGCGGCCTGGAACGGGGGCTTCCCCCACCAGTTCGCGCTGTCGTTCCCGTACCTGCCCCCCATGTAGCCCCATGCGAAGCCCGACAACAGGTCGCGGTAGAGGACCGAATACACGTCGTTGTCGGAGACCCTGGCGGGCTTGCCGCCGACCTTGAAGGGCCCGTTGACCGTGTAGACCGCTCGCGGGAGCGAGCGGCCGCTCACGGCCACGGTCTTGCCGGAGGTCGTGGGACCGCCGGGAGTGGCCAGGGTTCCCTTGAGCTTGATCGACCCGTCGCTCGCGAAGCGCCCCGAGTAGGTGAACTCCTGGTAGGGCGTGCCGTAGAAGGCGCCGCGAAGCGTCACCCGCCTGCCGGCCATCGACCTGATGTCGCGGTAGAAGCTCGGATAGCTCCCGGGACTGAGCTGAGGCGAGAGGACCCTGGCGAAGCCCCCCTCCCGCGTGTGGACGAGCGCCCCGGGAGCCGAAACGTCCATCAGCGCCCTGCGGATCTTGTTGGTGCCGGCGCTGTAGGTCAGCCGGCCGAGCGGGTCCCCGGCCGCGTCCAGCGTCTGGAGCGTGAACGGGATCGCGAAGTAGTCGACGGCGGTCAGGTTAGCCACGCCCGGAACCGAGAGCTCGACCTTGTCGTAGCGGGTGTCGGAGCTCGGCGGCTCCGCCGAGGTGACGGGGCGCCCGTAGGAGAAGAAGATCCGCCCGCCCGCCAGCGAGCTCAGCGTGAACTGGCGACCGGATATCGCACTGAGGCGTCTCGGTACGTCGTTCACGAGCGTGCCGTCGGCGCTCGAGCCCCCGTGAAGCATCACGTACACGCGGTCCGCCGGCCGTCCGCTGTGGTTGACGACGCTCACGTCGAGCGCGCGCGCCGAGGCGGCGAACACTCCGAGCAACAGGACCACGGCCGCGAGGATCGTCCTTGAAAACACCAGACGTGCATCGTAGGCCCCTTGCCCGGGAACCTGCAAGGCTCACGACCCGAGCGACCGATGTCCGCCCTCGACCACATCCGCTCCTACTACGAGGCCCTGAATACGGGCGACGTCGACGAGATCGCGTCGCACTTCACCGACGACGCGACCCACTACTACACCCGTCTCGGCCCCCATGAGGGCGCTCGCACGATCGCCGAGAACGCGCGGTGGGGCATCGACCACGTCGACGGCCAATGGTGGATGGAGCACGGGATCGAGAGCGCCGAGGGGGGCGAGGTCGTGATCGAGTGGACGATGAGCTGGCGCGACCCGAAGTCGGGCGAGCGCCGCCTCAACCGCGGCACCGAGTGGTTCCGGATCGAGGACGGGAAGATCGCCGAGGTCCGCGCCTACCACCACGGCGACTCCAAGAACCCGCGCGGCGACCTGCTCGGCTTCGACTTCGAGGGCCGCGGCTACACGATCCTGGACGGCGAGTGAGCGTCGTCAAGGACACCGGGGCCAGGGCGACCCTGCCCCCGTTCACCGAGGAGCACGAGGAGCTCCGCGAGAGCGTGGGCCGCTTCGTCACCGCCGAGGTCGCCCCGCACGTCGACGAGTGGGAGGAGGCGCGGGAGTTCCCGCGCGAGCTCTTTGCCCGCTGCGGAGAGCTCGGGTTCCTCGGGCTGAAGTTCCCCGAGCGCTACGGCGGGCAGGGGGGCGACCTGCTCCACGACGCGGTCTGGATCGAGGAGCTCTCACGCGCGGGGGGGTCGGGCGGCGTCGCCGCGGGCCTCAACGCCCACGCCCAGATCGCGATGCCGCCGGTGTTCAACTTCGGGACTCCCGAGCAGCGCGAGCGATGGATCGTGCCCGGGATCAAGGGGGAGCTCGTCGGAGCGCTCGGGATCACGGAGCCCGGCGCCGGCTCGGACGTGGCGAGCCTGCGGACCTCTGCGCGCAAGGTGAACGACGGCTACGTCGTCAACGGCGCCAAGACGTTCATCACCAACGGCGTGCGGGCGGACTTCCTCGTCTGCGCGGTGAAGACCACGGAGGCCGGCGGCCACCACGGCATCTCTTTCCTGGTGCTCGAGCGCGACATGCCGGGGTATGAGGTCTCGCGCAAGCTCGAGAAGATGGGCTGGCACGCCTCCGACACGGGCGAGCTGAGCTTCACCGACGTGGAGGTCCCGGAGGAGAACCGCCTCGGCGCCGAGAACGAGGGCTTCTACCTGATCATGGCCAACTTCCAGTGGGAGCGGCTGTCGATGGCGATCGGCGCCGTCGGCGGGATGCGGAAGGTCTTCGACGTGGCGCTCGCCTATGCGAAGGAGCGTGAGGCGTTCGGGCGGCCCATCGGGCGCTTCCAGGCGATTCGCCACAAGTTCGCCGAGATGGCGACCCGGATCGAGGCCTCGCGTGCGCTCACCTACAGCGCGTTGAGGTCATTCGCCGCCGGGCACGATTCGAGCGCGAGCGAGGCCGACCCGCGCAAGGTGATCGAGGCGACCGCGGGCTCGCTGCGCGAGGTCACGATGGCGAAGCTGTTCACCCAGCGGGCCCTGCTGGAGGTCGCCGACGAGTGCCTGCAGATCCACGGTGGGTACGGCTACATGCGCGAGTACGGGATCGAGCGGGCGGTGCGCGACGCCCGCCTGGGCCCGATCGGCGGCGGCACCGACGAGGTGATGAAGGAGATCCTCGGCAGGCAGCTGGGCCTGTAGCCGCACAGACGCTGTCAACCCCCTGACCGGAATCCCGCATCGTGGGGCCGGGAACGGGCTTCGCCGGGGCGAAGCGCCGATTTGCGGCTAAGCTCTCAGCGCCGCGTCACCCACTTCGACGCGGCCACCCGGTTCATTAGTCCCCTTTCAAGCCCTGAGACCAGTGCCTGAGCCCATGCCAGACGGTGCCCATGCGCGGTTCGCGATCGGCTTCGACCGTCGCGATCTGCCCCGACTCCACGAGCTTTGGGACGACGTGGTCGCCTCGGAGCGCTGGTCGGAGGGGGAGATGACGGGCCGCTTCGAGGCGGCCTGGGCCGGCTGGAACGGGCTCGGGTCCGTGGCCTTCGGTGGCTGGAGCGGCGCCGCCCTGGCCGCGCTCGACTTCGCGGGCATCCAGGGCGAGGCGGTGCTCTGTCCGTCGAACACCTTCATGGCCACGCCGCTCGCGATCACGCGCGCCGGCGGGCGACCCGTGTTCGTCGACTGCAACCGCGACGACCTCTGCATGTCCGCCGACGACTTCGAGCGCAAGGCCGCCGAACACCGGCCGCGAGCCGCCGTGCTGGTGCATATCGGAGGCCACATGGCCTTCGAGACCGAGCGGATCGCCGAGTACTGCCGCTCCGAGGGGATCTTCCTGCTCGAGGACTGCGCCCACGCTCACGGCGCCGAATGGAACGGCCGGCGGCCCGGCAGCTTCGGCGACGCGGGCGCCTACTCCTTTTACGCGACGAAAACCATTTCGACCGGCGAGGGTGGCATGCTTGTCTCTCGCCACGATGAGCTCCTGGAGCACTCCCGGGCGTTTCGCAACTACGGCAAGCCCGACCACGAGGTCGCCGGACTCAACTTCCGGATCAACGAGTTCACGGCGGCGATCGGGCTCGTGCAGACCGAGCGCCTCGACGAGATCGTCGCGGCCAAGAACCGGTTCGCCCGTGAGCGGCTCGATCCGCGGTACCCGAACCGCGTGCGGCTCCCCCAGGGAATGACCTCGGGCCTCTACAAGTACATCGTCTTCGACGAGGTCGAGCGCTCGACGGGGAAGGTCTACGACCAGCCGTGCCACCGCATCACGGGCACCGGCGACCACCTGCCCAACAGCGACTGGGTCGCCGAGAACCACTGGTGCGTACCGCTCTACTACCACGCCGGCATGGGGGCCGGCCCGGAGCCGGCTGGGGTCGGCGCCGAAGACGACAGGATGTTGTCATGAGGGTTCTGGTCACCGGGGGGTCGGGCTTCATCGGCTCGCACGTCGTCGACAAGCTGCTCGAGGCGGGTCACGAGCCCGTCAATTTCGACCTGCGCCCGTCCCCGCACCACGAGCCCGACGAGGTCATCACCATCGTCGGCGACCTCCTCGATACCGGCTCGCTCGAGGACGCGATGGATGGCTGCGGCGCCGTGATCCACCTGGCCGCGTCGGCCGACGTCGGGATCGTCGCCGAGAAGCCCGAGGAGGCCGAACGCGTCAACGCCCGCGGCACCCTCGCGGTTCTCGAGGCGGCACGCTCGACCGGCATCGGCAGGGTGGTCTACGGGAGCACGATCTGGGCCTACAGCGACTCCGGCAACGGGAACGGCAACGGCGTCATCGACGAGGACACGCTGCTGGGGCTCCCCAAGCACCTCTACACGGCCAGCAAGGTGGCCGGCGAGATGTACTGCTCCTCGTACGCCGAGCTCTACGACGTGCCCTGCACGATCCTCCGCTTCGGCATCCCGTACGGCCCGCGTGCCCGCCCCTCCGCCGTGATCCCGATCTTCGTCGGCAAGGCCCTCGCGGGCGACGCGCTGACGATCGCCGGCGACGGCAGCCAGGGGCGCCGCTTCGTCTACGTCGAGGACCTCGCGGAGGGCGTCGTAAAGGCGCTGGACCACGCCGCCGACAACCGCGTCTACAACCTCGCGAGCGACACGACGGTGACCATCCGCGAGCTCGCCGAGACGGTCCAGGAGCTGGTCGGCGACGTCGACGTCGTCTATACGCCGGGTCGCAGCGGCGACTTCGACGGGGCTGAGATCTCGAGCGGCCGGGCCGAGCGCGAGCTCGGCTGGAAGGCCTCCACGCCAATCCGCGAGGGCGTGAGGCGGTACATGTCATGGCTCGCCTCCGACGCCGAGCCCGTCGCGGCGCCGGAGCCAGAGCCCGCGACGGAGATCGCGCCGCAGCCCCTCGCGGCGTTGGAGCCCGTGCCGGTGCGACGCCGTCGTCGCCTCAGGCCGTCCGTCTCCTGGCCCTCGGGGGTCTTCGGCGACGGCCCCACGGTCGCGTTCGCGTGCGCCATCGCGACTCTGATCACCTACGTCATCGCTCTTCGAACGAGGAGTCTCGACGACGCGCAAGCCCACGCGGTCGGACTCACCACGATCGTCTGCACTCTCGGCGGCCTCATGCTGCTGCAGACGGCCAGCGTGCGCCGCCTCCGCATGGGAATCACCTGGGCGCTGTGGCTGGTCGTGCTCTATGTCGGGCTCATTACCCTGCACTGGCCCAAGCGGAAGCTCGAGCTTGCGGTACCCGGAGTCCACACCCTGATCCTGAGTGGCTTCGGGATGCTCATTGCGCTCGCCGTCGCGTGGGGGATCACGAGGTGGCGACGCGAGTCGCCCGCCTCGGACGAGGTCCTTTGAGGCCCGTCGGGGTCAACCCCGCGGCCTCGACCCTCCTCAACACCTCCGGCAGCGCCGCCGCCGTCGCCCGCCAGCACTCTCGCGCGCTGTAGTGGTCCGCGTCGTGCAGGAGCAGCACGTCGCCGCCGCGGAGGTCCTCGGTGACCTCATTCGCGATGCTCTGCGCCGTAGCGCTGCCGCGCCAGTCGTGCCCCCACCGGGACCACAGCAGCGGGCTCAGGCCGCGGCGCCGGACCGCCTCGAGGGCAAGCGGGCTGTAGATCCCGTAGGGAGCGCGATGGATGTCCGGCACTACCCCGGTCGCCTCCGCGATCGCGGCGATCGCCCGCTCGACATCGGACTCGAAGGCTCCGGGGGTCAGCCGCAGCGAGCTTCGGTGGCGGTGGGCGTGCACGGCGACCGTGTGCCCGGCCGCGGCGATCTCGGCCGCGAGCGCCGGATTCCGCTCCACCTGCTCTCCCACCAGGAAGAACGTTGCCGTTGCGCCGGCGTCCCGCAGGGTCTCGAGCACCGCGGGCGTGCCCTCCGCGTGAGGGCCGTCGTCGAACGTGACCGCGACCCCGCTCGGGTCCGAGTGGCGCCTGGGCAGGCGGAGGGCCCTCGCGACCGGCGGCGCCACGGGCGCGAGCGCGGGTGAGCACCACCACGCGGCTACGGCCGTAGGTGCGAGCATGATCTGCCTGCTCATGGGCGGATGGTGCCAGTGATCGGCGGACCGGAGGCGGTCGGGTTCGGAATCGCGGTTGCGGCGGCCGCGTGTTACGACACGGGCTACGCGCTCCAGGCGCTCGAGGCGCGCAAGGCGCCGAGCCGGTACGCGATGCGCATCTCGCTGCTCGGGCACCTGCTCACGCGGCGCCGGTGGCTCACGGCAACCGCCCTCTCGCTCCTCGGGTTTCCGCTCCAGGTCCTGGCCCTGACCAAGGCCCCGATCACCCTCGTCCAGCCCACCCTGGCGCTCGGACTTCTGCTGCTCCTCGTGCTCGGCCGGCGCATCCTCCACGAGCCTGTCGGCGTTCGCGAGGTGGCGGCGGTGCTGATCATCATCGGCTCGGTGGCGGTCACCGCCCTGGCGGCGCCGTCCGGGCCGGGCGAGGTCCCGCGCGACGCCGGCCTGGTGGTTGCGCTCGCCCTGCTCGCAGCGATCGCCGCGGTCCCGTTCGCCCTCAGCCGCCTCGGTCGCAACCCGGTCCTGTTGCTGGTCGCCGGTGCGGGCGCCGCCGACGGACTCGCGGGGTTCGCCGCCAAGCTCGTCGCCGAGGATACGTCGAGCGGGCTATGGCTCGCCGTCGTCGCCTGGGTCGCGCTGATCGGCGCCGTGGTGGCGATGGGGCTGATCAGCGAGTCGACGGCGCTTCAGAGGGCGCCCGCGACCCGGGTCGCGCCGACTGTGCTCGCCATGCAGATCGCGATCCCGGTGGCGTTCGCGCCACTCGTCGGCGGCGAGAGCTGGGGCTCGACGCCCCTCGGTGGAGGTGTTCTCGTGGCCGCCATGCTCGGCGTGGTGGCCGGCGTGGGCCTGCTCGCAAGCTCCCCCGCGGTTGCCGGCGTGATCGCCGAGGCCGAGTCGGAGCCTCGCTCAGCCGGTCCGACTCCGGCCAGCGATCCCCAGCACCAGTGACGCGGCCTCGGGGAGGGACTCGTACGACCGATCCGGGGCCCTGGGCTCGGCCAGCGCCTCGGTGAGCGCACGGCCCAGCTCGTCGCGGTCCGTCGCCACTCGCGCCAGGCCGAACCTACGGTATGCCTCGTTGTTGACGCGCACGTGGCCGTGCCCCCAGCCGTAGGAGATCACCCGGCAGCCCTCCATCAGCGCCTCCAGGACCGTCAACCCGGCGGTCGAGTGGACCAGCACGTCGGCCGCCGCCATCAGCTCGGCCATCCGGTCGCTGAACCCGAGAACCACGACGCGCTCGTCGCCCGCGAACCGCCCGTCGAGCGCCCGGCGAACATCCTCGTTGCGGCCGCAAAGGCAAACGGATGTCGCGCCGTCGGCGAGCGCGGCCTCGGCGGCTCCCGCCAGGTCGCCGACCGCCCAGCCGCCGCCGGACACCAGCACGAGCGGGCCGTCGACCGGCAGGTCGAGGGCGCGGCGGGCCTCGCCCGGGTCCCGTGCCTCGTAGAAGCTCGAGTCGGTCAGCCCGCGAACGCAGACGATCTCGCTCGCGGGAGCGATCGCGCGGACCTCCTCGGCGGACTCCGGGTGCGTGATCAGGTGCAGGTCGACGGCCGGGTGCGCCCAGTAGCGGAGCGCCGCAAGATCGGTGATGGCCGAGACGACCGGCACCCGGACCCTCCCCCGCTGGCGCAGCTGCCCCAGCACCTCGGTGGCCCCGGGGTAGGTCGAGACGACGACGTCTGGTCGGGCCGCGGCGACCGCCCTCTCGGTGGCGCGACCGCCCATCAGCCTCCCGAGAGTGCCTCCAATCCAGATCGTCGGGCGGACCTCGGTGAGCAGCTTGAACTCGAGGTCGAACATGCGCCCGCCCCACTCCGAGTGAAACTGCGAGCCGCCCATGATGATGCGCCGCATGGTCGGGCGGATGAACGCGAGGAAGTCCTGGATCCGTACCTCCGCGTCCGGCTCGGCCTCGCGAATCCCCTCGGCAAGAACGCGAGCGGGAAGGTCATGGCCCTCACCGATCGACGCGGACAGGACAAGGATGCGAGGGGCCCGGTCGGACATCGAGCCGCGGAGAATAGGTGGACGCCGTTCCTGACCTTCGCCTCGACGCGACCGTGGCGGTCGGCGTGACGGAGCGCCTCAGAGGCCTACGACGACCTCCCGCGCCTGCTCCATGTTGGCGCCCGTGAGCTCCCGGTAGCGCTTCATGGCCTCGAGCTGCTTTCCGTCGCGGGCGAGGCCGACGACCTCCTCCGGCACCTCGGACCACGAGGGCGTATAGGCGAAGCCGCCCGTTTCCGATATTCGCACGAGCTGCTCCTCGATTATCTGGAACCGGCGGTTGATGCTCTCGAAGTGCGACTGCAGCGAAGCCTGGCTGTATTCCCCTGGCATGTTCGAATCCTTTCTCGGCGTGCGCCCATCCGTGGGTCGGGCCCATCGGTCGGTGGCCAGCCTAACCGGCGACGCTGGATAACCTGCCTGCGATGGCGACCGCGATCGAGCCACCCACGACCTACGCCCTCCCCCAGGAGTTCCTCGACTTCCAGGAGACGATCCGGAAGATCGTGGTGGAGCGGGTCGCGCCGCGCGCAGCCCAGATCGACGCCGACGCCGAGTACCCGCGCGACCTGCGCGAGCTCTTCGCCGAGCACGACCTGTTCGGCCTGCCCTTCGAGACCGAGCACGGCGGCACCGGCACCGGGACACTGATGCTCAACATCGCCGTCGAGGAGGTCGCCAAGGCCTGTGCGTCCAGTGCCCTGATGCTGATGATCCAAGAGCTCGGGACCCTCCCGATCAACCTCTTCGGCACCGACGAGCAGAAGCAGCGCTTCCTGCCCAAGTGCGCGTCGGGCGAATGGTCCCCGGCGTTCGCGCTTTCGGAGCCCGACGCCGGCTCGGACCCTGGCGGCATGCGGACCCGTGCCCGGCGCGACGGCTCCGAATGGGTCATCGACGGGACCAAGAACTGGATCACCAACCTGGGCGTCGCGGACTTCTACGTGGTCTTCGCCGTCACGGACCCCGACGCCGGGCACTCCCGCGGCATCTCCGCGTTCATCGTCGAGGCGGATCGGCCCGGCTTCTCCGTGGGCAAGCTCGAGCACAAGATGGGCATCCGCGGCTCCCCCACCGGCCAGCCGATCTTCGACGAGGTGCGCGTGTCTGATGAGAACCTGATCGGCGCCGAGAACGAGGGCTTCAAGGTCGCGATGTCGACCCTCGACCGCTCGCGGCTGGGGGTCGCGGCCCAGGCCGTGGGCATAGCGCAGGGAGCGACGGACTACGCGGCCGCCTACGCGCAGGAGCGCCAGCAGTTCGGCAAGCCGATCGCCGCCTTTCAGGGCATCCAGTTCAAGCTGGCCGACATGGAGTCGCGGACCGCTGCGGCTCGCGAGCTCCTCTACCGCGCCTGCGCGAAGGTCGACGCGTCAGAGAGCGACATGGGCAAGTACTCCGCGATGGCGAAGCTCGTCGCCTCCGACAACGCGATGTGGGTGACGACCGAGGCGGTCCAGGTGCTCGGCGGGTACGGGTACGTCAACGAGTATCCCGTCGAGCGCATGATGCGCGACGCGAAGATCACCCAGATCTACGAGGGCACCAACGAAATCCAGCGCCTCGTGATCGCCCGGACGCTCTCCTAGCCGGCCTCACCTTCCAGGAACTCGTCGAGGCTCTCGCGCGCGCGGCGCCTGACCGGCCTCTTCACCAGCGGGCTCCAGCCCAGAAGGAGCCCCGGGGTGCCCAGGGCCTGGCTCGTCCAGCGGTGCAGATTGAAGCTGTCCCAATGCTCAGCGATCAGCCCGTCGCGAAACCGCATCGCAGCGCGCACGTCGTTGACCACCTGCCTCCCGGTCTGGGTGAAGGTGTAGGTCGCGACCCAGCGGGCCCACCCGTTGTCTCCCTTGGCGCCGTGCTCGACCAGGTCCACGGACAGGTCGTCGCTCCGCTCGCAGAGCATGCGCCACATGGCACCGACCTCGCGGCCCTCGAGGTCTCCGAACACCGGGTCGGTGAAGCGGGCGTCGGGCGTGTAACACGCCGCCATCGTCTCGCCCTCCCGAGCGTCGAGGGCGGCATAGAAGCGCCGGATGAGCTCGGCGTTCTCTGGCTCCATAGCGCGACCGTAACAGCCCGCCCGATACGGTTCCCGCCCACTTCGAGAGCATCGGAAGGAGAAACCACACAGATGGGACTACTTGACGGCAAGGCCGCGATCATCACCGGCTCGGCGCGCGGCATCGGCCGCGCCACGGCGGAGCTCTTCATCAGCGAGGGCGCCAAGGTCCTGATCAACGACATCGACGCCGACGTGGCCGACCAGGCCGCGGGCGAGATCCGCGGTGACACCGCCGTATTCGGGGGCGACCTCACCAAGCCGGGCGTCTGCGACGAGCTGGTCGCCCGCGCCTACGACGACTTCGGCCAGGTCGACATCGTCGTCAACAACGCCGGCTACACCTGGGACGGCGTCGTCCACAAGATGAGCGACGAGCAGTTCCAGGCGATGCTCGACATCCACACGATCGTCCCCTTCCGCGTGATCCGCGCCCTGGCGCCGCAATGGCGCGACGCGGCGAAGGCCGAGCGCGGCGAGGGCCACGAGGTGTTCCGCAAGATCGTCAACGTCACCTCGATCTCCGGCACCATGGGCAATGCGGGCCAGGCGAACTACTCGGCAGCGAAGGCCGGCGTCACCGGTCTGACCAAGACGATCGCCAAGGAGTGGGGCCAGTTCAAGGTCAACGTGAACGCGGTCGCGTTCGGCTTCGTCGAGACCCGCCTCACCGCGGCGAAGGAGGAGGCCGGCTCGATCGAGCGCGAGGGTGAGAAGATCGAGCTCGGGATCCCCGAGCAGCAGCGCGCGATGGCGTCGATGATCATCCCGCTCGGCCGTCCGGCGCAGCCCGAGGAGGCCGCGGGCCCGGTGCTCTTCCTCGCCTCGGACCTCGCGAACTACGTCCACGGCCAGATCCTGAACGTCACCGGCGGTCAGTTCGGCGGGATGACCACCTAGGGGCTCAAGCCGCTCGGCGGACGACGACCGTGTCCTGGTTCGGCGCCGGGCCGAGGCCGGCCCAGCGGCCGTAGCGGATCGGCCGCGCGAGCTCGAGGCCGGCGGAATCCAGAAACGCGAGGACGTCCTCTTCGCGGTAGGCAACGGCCGCCTCCGGAGCATCGCGATAGTCGTAGAAGAACCCGTCGCCCTCGTGCGCGAAGCGGCGGGATGCGCGTCCGGCCCGTGCGGAGGCGATCGACTCGTCGCTGAGTAGGAAGAACGTCGCAAGGCAACGAGCCTCCGGCCGAAGCACCCGCCTGATCTCGTCGAGGTAGTGACGTACGTCCGCCGGGAGCATGTGGGTGAAGACGGAGGTCAGGAAGACGAAGTCGAAGGACGCGTCGGAATAAGGGAACGTGAATTCCGCGGGGGGCACCGAGCCGCCGGGGTTGTACTCCTGGTTGAACACGTCCACGTGGCGGAAGCTGAAGTTCGCGTGTCTCGACGAGATGTGCTCGTCGCACCAGCGGATCGCCTCAGGCACGATGTCGAAGCCGGCGTAGCTGCCGCTTGCATTCAGGTAGCCCGTCAGGGCCTCCGCCATCCTCCCGGTCCCGCAGCCCGGTTCGAGCACCGCTTGATCCGGCTGCAGGCCGACCAGCTCGACGAACCGTGGGACCCACCGCTTGCCCTCGCCACGGTGCAGGGTGCCGGGCAAGGGCGCGGAGGACGGGCCGGCCCCCGGCCACAGCTTGCGGAGCCTGCCTGCGGAGAAGCCCCTCAACCCGGCGCGCCCCGAGGCCGCCGCGCCTCGGCGAGCGGCTCGCCGGACTCCCCGGTCGCCCCCGGCGGCGGCCAGGCGCCGAACCAGTTGTCGCGGGCGCCGTCGATGGTGATGACGCAGCCGGAGAGGAAGTCGCCGGCGGGCGAGGCCAGGTAGGCGATCATCCACGCCATCTCGTCCGGCGTTCCCAAGCGCTGCAGCGGGATCGTCTTCGCGACGTTCTCGCTGACCTCACGCGGGTACTTCGTGCGGATCACCTCGGTGTCGAACTGACCGGCGGCGATTGCGCACAGCTTGATGTCGAATCGGGCCCATTCGATCGCCAGGGTGCGCATCATGTTCTCGACCGCCGCCCGCGCCGCACCCGAGTGAGCCATGCCGGGCATCCCGTTGTGCGGCGAGAGAGTGACGCTCACGACCTTGCCCCCGTTCTGCGGGATGAAGGCCTTGGTGGCGGCCGCGTGAGTCATCTGCCAGGTCCCCTGGACGTTCAGCTCGATCACGGTGCGAAACCCCTTGGGCGTGATCGCCTCGGCGGGGCTCAGGAACTGGCCACCCGCGTTGTTGACGAGCGCGTCGACGCGCCCATGACGCTCGAGCACGCCGTCGAAGAGCGAATCGACCGCGTCGGCGTCGCGGATATCCATCGGCTCGCCCTCGGCCGCCCCGCCGGCATCGCGGATCATCCGGACCGTCTCCTCCAACGGCTCCGGGCGCCTTCCACAGCCGATCACCGTGGCGCCCAGCGAGGCGAGCTCGACGGCGGTCGCTCGACCAAGGCCCGTCCCGGCGCCGGAGACGACGCAGACCTGACCTGCCAACAGGTCGTTCCGGAAGATCTGCGACCGGCTGGGGTCGTTGGTGATTTCTTCCCGGCTCATCCGGCGCGAGCTTAGTGCGAAACCACCCCCGCTACGCTGACCGGCCCATGAGCGTCACGGCGGAACCGAAGTGGCTGAGCGAGCCCCTGCCCGGCGGCGACTCCAAGGCAAGCGTCACCGTGGAGCCCCTCTCCGGCGGCGAGGTGCACTGGCCGCTCCAGGCCATGGAGGCGCCCGGAGGCCCGTTCGAGGGCCTGAAGGCGCGAGGGGTCTTCACGCCCCGCTCGAAGTGGCTGTGGGTGCCGTGCCCCGCGTACCTGATCACCCATCCGACGGCCGGGCACATCCTCGTCGACACGAGCCTCCACCCCTCGATCGCCGCCAAGCCGAGCGAGAACTTCGGCCGCATGGCGGCCCGGGTTGCCCAGCCGCGAGTCGAGCCGGGACGCGACCTGCCGGCGCAGCTACGCGAGCGAGGCGCGGATCCCCGGTCGATCCGGCTCGTCCTGCTCACCCACCTCCACATGGACCACGCGTCCGGGATCTCCGACTTCTCCTCCTCCACCTTCGTGTTGAGCGACGCCGAGTGGAGGGCGGCGACAACCGGATCGCGGCCGATCCTTCGCGGCTACAGGCCGGAGCACTACGACTACGCGTTCGACTACCGCCTGATCGACTTCAACGGCCGGCACGTCGGGTCCTACTCGACCTTCGGGCGCACTTTCGACCTCCTGAACGACGGGAGCATCCGCCTCGCGTTCACACCGGGGCACTCGATGGGCCACATGTGCGTGATCCTGCGCCTCAAGGACCGTGACTTCGTGATCGCCGGCGACGCCGTCTACACGATTAACCAGCTCGAGGGCGGCCCCCGTCAGCCACGGCCGGCGGACCCGCACCTTTGGCGCCGCTCGCTTCAGGAGCTCCGCCTCTTCCATGGCGAGTACCCGCAGGCCGTGATCGTCGCCGGGCACGACCCGAAGCAGTGGTCGGAGCTCGAAGCGAAGTACGAGTGAGTTCGGCTTGCGTCAGTAGTAGTAGCGGCGCCCTGCCACAGGCCGCCCAACCGCTCCGAGGATCCACAGGATCACACCGATGATCAGAAGGATTCCACCGAGCGCGTAGAGCAGACCGATGTTGAGCACCGCACCGATGATGACCAGAATGATTCCGAGAACGATCATGGCGACCCGCTACCCGGATCGCCGGAGGCGTAACCGCGATCGACCGGTGCGAGGCGGCCTCTAGCGCGACTGCTCTGCCGGGACCTTCCGCTCGCCCGGGTTGCCGATTCCCTCGCGAAGCGCCTTGATCACGCCGCGGCGGCCCTTGGCATCGAGGGTGTCGTACATCTCGCGGACGTGGCTGAAGATGTGAGTCGCGACGTCGAGCTGCTGGTCGCGGGTCGGCTCCGAAGCGACGTCGAAGGTCAGTGGCTCGCCGTACTGCACCGTCACCTTGGGGAACCGGAGCTTTCGCCACCCGCGAACGGCAAGCGAGCCGTGGATCGCCACAGGTATGACGGGCACGCCGGATTGAAGCGCGATTCGCCCGACCCCCGGGCGCGGCTCCGCGATCCCTCCGGTCCGCGAGCGCCCGCCCTCGGGGTACATCAGCATGCAGCCGCCGCGCTCGAGGATGGTGAAGGCGGTCTTGAACGCCTCCTCGTCGTGGTGGCCACGCCGGATGGGGAAGGCGCCGCCGTGCCTGAAGATGAACTCGATAAGCGGGTTCGAGAACAGCTGCGACTTCGCCATGAACCGCACCTTCCGCCGGATGAAGACCCCCGCGAAGAAGTGGTCCCACTGGCTGAAGTGGTTGGGGGCGAGGATGACCGGGCCGGTCCTGGGGACGTTCTCCGCCCCGATCGCGCGCAGCCGGTAGACGAGCAGGCAAGGGGGCGTGAGGATGACGCGAGCCAGGTCGTAGATCCAGTCCGGCTCGCGGGTGCGGGAGCGTTCGTGGAAGCGGTCGAAGTACTCCGCGGGGCGCGGGTCCTTGTAGACCTGTGGCTTGAGATCGGGCATAGCGAGCTTGCCGGCGTACGGCTAGTCGCTCCTACCCCGTGGAATCGCGACGGTTACTGCGCTCTGACTCATAGTCGAGCGAGCTACTCGGGCCTGGCCCATCCCCTCGCGCGCTCGACCGCCCGTCCCCAATCGGCGAGCAGGCTCTCCCGCTCGTCGGCGCCCATCCTGGGCTCGTAGCGCGCCGCCTGGCGCCACATCGAATCGAGCTCGCCGGCGTCCCACGTGCCGGCGGCGATCCCGGCCAGGTACGCCGCCCCGAGCGCCGTGGTCTCGGTGATCTCGGGAACCGCGACCGGGACGCCCAGCACGTCCGCCTGGAACTGCATGAGCCAGGCGTTCCCAACGGCGCCGCCGTCGGCCTTCAGGAGCTCGAGCGCCTTGCCCGACGCTGTCTCCTGGGCGCGAACGGCGTCGACCGTCTGGTATGCGACCGCCTCGAGGGCCGCGCGCGCCAGGTGCGCGCGCCCGACCCCGCGGGTCAGCCCGACGATCGTCCCCCGGGCGTAGGGGTCCCAGTGAGGCGAGCCAAGCCCCGTCAGGGCCGGGACGAAGTAGACGCCGTCGTTTCCGTCGAGCGAGGCGGCCAGCCCCTCGGTCTCGGCCGCGCCATCGATGATCCCGAGCCCGTCGCGCAGCCACTGGACCGCCGCGCCGGTGACGAAGACCGCTGCCTCCAGGGCGTAGTCGATCTTGCCGTGGATTCCCCAGGCGACCGTGGTCAGCAGACCCTCCCCCGGCTCGGGCGCCTCGATCCCCGTGTTCAGCAGGACGAAGCTGCCGGTCCCGTAGGTGGTCTTCGCCAGCCCCGGACGGGTGCAACGCTGCCCGAAGAGAGCGGCCTGCTGGTCGCCGGCAATCCCGGCCACGGGGACCTCCCCGCCGAACTCCTCGGTGGTGCCGTACTCCACGGCGGACGGCGCCGGCTCCGGAAGCGAGGCCGCATCCACGCCGAGCAGGGCACAGAGCTCCTCGTCCCACTCGAGCCTGCGGATGTCGAACAGCATCGTCCGGGACGCGTTCGAGTAGTCGGTGACGTGGCGGCCGGTCAGCTTGAAGGCGAGCCAGGAGTCGATCGTGCCGAAGACCGCGCCCTTGGCCGCCTCGACGTTTCGAAGCAGCCATTCGATCTTCGTGCCGGAGAAGTAGGGGTCGATCACGAGCCCGGTTCGCTCGCGCACGAGGCCCTCGTGGCCCGCCTCGCGCAGCTCGTCGCAGCGTGACGCCGTGCGGCGGTCCTGCCACACGAGCGCGTTGTGGATCGGCTCTCCGGAGCCGGGGTCCCAGGCGACCACCGTCTCGCGCTGGTTGGTGATGCCGATGCCCTCGAGGCTCGCGCCGTCGATGCCGGCGTCGGCGATCGCCCCCGCTGCGACCGTGCGGGTCACCTCCCAGATCTCGGTGGCGTCGTGCTCGACCCAGCCGGGCCGGGGGAAGTGCTGCTGGAACTCCGAATACGCGCGGCCGGTGATCCGGCCCTCGCCGTCGAAGACCAAGCAGGTCGTGCCGGTCGTGCCCTGGTCGATGGCGAGGATCACCGGCGGGACGTTACCGTCGGCTCCACCACACGCGGGCGAAAGCGACGAGCTGGCGGGCGCGGTGGGAGAAGCCGCGAGGGCTTCGACCGGTTGCCCGGTGCTCGAGCTCGAGCTCGTACTCTCGAACGGTGAAGCCTGCGCGCACTGCATCGATCGTCATCGCGGTCTCCATCCCATAGCCCGGGGCGAACGGCACGACGGCACGCAGCACGTCAGCGCGCATCGCCCGCTGGCCCGAGATCGGGGCCCCAGCGCGATAGCCGCACCGGCGCTCGATCGCCCACCGCGCGAACCCGAGCGCGACCCCGAAGCCGCCGCCCGCGCGCTTCGAGAAGGCGCCGACCGCCAGGTCGCACTCGCCGGCTTCAACGGCCTCAACGAGGCGGGCCAGCTGTCGAGCCGAGGCGCCCAGATCCCCGTCGCAGAGCAGGAAGGTGGGCGGGTCGCCCAGCTCGGTGAGCGGCGCGATCGTCGCCGCCGCGGCGCTCATGCTGCCGCCCTTCCCATGAGGGCGGCGACGGCTCACGACCTCTGCCCCACGGGCCAGCGCCAGGTCCGAGGTCCCGTCGCTCGACGCGTCGTCCGCGACGATGATGCGGGCCGCCGGGAACGCATCCTTCAGGGCGTCGATCGTCCCCGTGATCCGCTCCGCCTCGTCGCGCGCGGCGACGATCACGACGACGTCGCTTGTTCCGTCCTCCGGCAAGGCGGATATTCTGCCGCGCCATGCCGTTCGATATCCCCGCGCACATCACCGGAACCGTCTGGAAGATCGAGGTCTCGCCCGGCGACGAGGTAGACGAGGGCGACACCGTCGTCATCCTCGAGTCCATGAAGATGGAGATGCCGGTCGAGGCCGAGGACCCGGGCACGGTCAAGGAGATCCGCTGCGAGGAGGGCCAGTCGGTCCAAGAGGGCGACGTCCTCGTCGTCCTCGAGTAGCGCCATGCAGCCTGAAGCGGACGGCGAGCGCACCGAGCTCGCAAGCGGCAAGCTCGTCCTCGACCACCCGGCCCCCGCGGTCGCCCGCCTCACGATCTCCAACCCCGAACGCCGCAACGCGCTTGACCACGACATCCTCGGCGCGCTCGCCGAGACGATGCCGCAGCTCGACCGCGGAATCGACATCCGCTGCGTCGTGATCACCGGGGATGGCGAGCTGTTTTCGGCCGGCTACGACATCGCCGGGATTCCAGAGGACACCTTCTCGACGGACGCGGAGGCCCTCGTCGCCCATCCGTTCCACGACGCGATGGAGGCGATCAGCGCGCATCCGTACCCGGTGCTGGCGGCGATCAACGGCCACTGCCTGGGCGGCGGCCTCGAGCTGGCGGTGCGCTGCGACCTGCGCCTGTGCGCGGTGAGCGCGAAGCTCGGCATGCCCCCGGCGAAGCTCGGGCTCATCTACAGCCACACGGGGCTCCAGAAGTTCATCGACGTCGTCGGCTACGGCCGCACCAAGGAGCTCTTCCTCACCGGCCGCAACATCAGCGGCCCGCGGGCGATGGCGATCGGGCTGGTGAACGACACCGTCCCGGACGACAAGCTCGGCGAGGAGGCGGTCGCGCTGGCATCCGAGATCGCCGCGGGCGCCCCCCTCAGCGCTCGTGGCAACAAGCGGGCAATCGAGATGCTCAACTCATACCCACGCCTCACGTCAGAGCAGGAGCGCGAGCTGATCGAGCTGCGCCGCTCGTGCTTTTCCTCAGAGGACTTCCGCGAGGGCATCCGGGCATTCGCCGAGAAGCGCAAGCCCGAGTGGCGCGGGCGGTAGCGAATCAACTCAAACGCGGTATCGGGCCCTTGGCCCGCTTCTGCTCACACACGAAGGCAGAAGCGCCGTAACTCAGCGCTCGGCCCTGACCCGCACCTCTCCGGCGGTGACGTCGGGTGCTCCCTCGATTACGTCCGAAGCGCTCTCCTTGACCCAGTCGGCCGCTCGACGCGTCGACTCGTCGACGGCCTCTGCTGTCTCCCCGACGGTCACCGAGGTGGCGGTGCCATCGCCGCCGTCGATGACGTAATAGCCGACGAAGCCCTCGACTGTCTTCACCTGCTGAACGAACTCCTCCTCGACCTTCTTCACGAGGGCGTCGACATCCGAAACTGGGTACTTCCGGACTGCTGCGTGCATATGCCTCCTCCGATCGCGTTCGGCGGATCCTAGTGACACGATTGCGATCTCACCCTCGGCTGGGAGCCGACGATGCGTCCCGGCCACCGGTGCCGATTGGAGCGCTTCTGCTTTCACGTGTGTCGCTGACGCTCGACGCAGCGCTCGAGCCAGGAGAGAGCATGATCCAAAGCAGAAGCGGCGTCAAAGCTGAAACCCATTTTCAAAGGATGCGTTCGAGGACGAGCATCCTCCGGCTGGACACCAGGTGCTCCAAGTCATCCGCCAAGCCTTGGACCCGTAGCTCCGCTTGTTGCTGCCAGCGGTCGATGTTGACGATCTCGGCGATCAGCACGTAATCAGCTGATTCAATCGCCTGTCCGGGTACATCCGTCGGCCGCGTCAATCGCCAATCCGGCATCGTGTCCAGCGAGCCATGGACGATGTCCCGATCGCTGGCCATTAGACGCTCAAACTCCTCGGCTAGCTCCGGCGAGCGCAGGTGAAACCACATGACCAGTGTGGCCGCGGCCGGCATCGACAGAGCGTAACTCTGCAGAGCACAGTTTGCGAGCCGCGAGATGGCCGCTAAGACGAGAAGAGGGACTGAAGCCTCCTACTTGCCCAACGCGGCCCGCAGCCGCAGCACACGGTTCACGGACCGCTCGGCCTGAGCGCGGTTCAGCTTCCCTGACTTGAGCTGCTTCTGAAGCGCCTGACCGGCCTTCGCCGCGTCGCCGGCGTCGCTGTAGAGCAGCAGGTCGGTGCCCGCCCTGGCCGCGCCCACCCCGACGGACACCGGGCCGCCAAAGTGAGCGACCGACGGGGTCTCCAATGCGTCCGTGATCGAGACACCCTTGAAGCCGATCCGACGGCGAAGCTCGCCCGTGGCGATCTTCTTGGTCGCGATGGCGGGTCGGTGCGAGAAGTGCGTGTAGACGGCGGTGCTCAGCATCACCATGTCTCCACCCTTCTCGGCAAACGGGCCGTACGGAGCTTCGTCGACCTTGCGCAGCTTCGACCGGGAGAGCTTGATCTTCTGGACTGCGCTGTCCGTGTTCTTCTTCGCCGCACCCAGCCCCGGGAAGTGCTTGCCGGTCGCTGCGACACCGTTGTCCTGCATGGCGCTCGCGAGGGGAACGGCCGTGTCGATCACCCGGCCGGCCTTGGCGCCGAAGCTTCGGTGCTCGGCGCGAATGAAGCTCCCACGGCGGCCCACGTCCAGAACGGGTGCCAGGTTCACGTTCAGGCCCACGGCCTCGAGGTTGCCCGCCGTCTTCGTCCCCTGGCGGCGGCTGTAGCGCTTGCCCCGCTTGCCCATCTCCTGCGCCGACGCGTTCGGCGGCCCCGGGAGGCGCTTCACGAGCCCGCCCTCCTGGTCGATCATGATCAGCAGCGGGCTGCGCAGGTGTCGCGGGCGCCTGATCGCCTGGAGCCTGCCGATCAGGCGCCGCGCGTGACGCTTCGACCCGAGGTTCTCGCTGAAGAGGACCACGCCCGCCAGCTTCCCCTGACCGATCATGCGCTTGACCCGTTGCGGTGGGCTTTCCCCCTTGAAGCCCGTGATCAGGCGCTGGCCCGCCAGCTCCGTCGCGGAGAGCTTCTCAGCGCGCGAATCGCGCTTGGTGGTGCCGTCCGCCAGCGCAACCCAGAGAGCAACTCCGATTCCCGCCACCACGAAGATGGCGGTGATGCGTCGCCTCCAGAACGTGAGCTTCCCCGGCAACTTCGCCATCGTACGCATCAGGCCGTCCGAGGCGATTCCTAGCCTTCGCACGTGCCTGTCACCGGGGCCGTCGAGCCGACCTTCAGCCACACCGCCCTCGAATGCCGCCGCTGATCACGTTCGAGGAGGCCATGGAGCTCGCCGCGATCTCCACCCACGAGGAGATCGCCGAGCTGGTCGAGCGCGCCTGGGAGGTGCGCACCGAGCGCTTCGGAGACTCGACCGACATGTGCTCGCTCGTCAATGCCAAGTCGGGCGGCTGCGCGGAGGACTGCGGGTTCTGCGCCCAGTCCCGCTACGCCGAGGCCGACACGCCCATGCACGCGATGATGGAGCCGGACCAGATCCTCGAGCACGCCAAGGCCGCCGAGGCCGCGGGCGCGCATCGCTTCTGCATGGTCACGCAGGGCCAGGGGCTGTCCCGGCGGGACTTCGAGAAGATCCTGGAGGGGGCGCGGCTCGTCTCCGCGAACACCAACCTCAAGCGCTGCGTCTCGGTCGGCCACATGTCCGCCGAGCGCGCCAAGCGCCTTGCCGACGCGGGCGTGCAGCGCGTCCACCACAACGTCGAGACCGCGAGCTCCTACTACCCGGAGGTCTCCACCACGGTCCGTTATGAGGGCCGCATCCGCACGATCGACGCGGTCAAGGAGGCCGGCCTCGAGAGTTGCGTGGGCGGAATCCTCAACCTCGGCGAGACGCCCCGCCAGCGCGTGGAGATGGCCTTCGAGCTGGCCGAGATCGATCCCACCTCCGTGCCGATCAACCTGCTCAACCCCAGGACGGGCACGAAGTTCGGCGACCGCCCGCTGATGGACCCGTGGGAGGTCGTGAAGTGGGTTGCGATCTTCCGCCTGATCCTGCCCGACGCCCTGTTCCGCCTCTGCGGCGGGCGGGTGGAGAACCTGGACGAGCTCCAGCCCCTCGCCGTCAAGGCCGGGCTCAACGGCGTGATGATGGGCAACTTCCTGACCACGCTGGGAGCCGAGCCCGCCGACGACCGCGCGATGTTCGAGGAACTGGGGCTGAACGTCGCCCGCCAGCCCGACAACGGATCGAACCCGCGCCCCGACAACCGCTCCGGCCATCTCGCGGGCGAGTCGCCGAGAACCCCGATGGAGGAGCTCGTCGACAGCCAGGCCGAGGCGCCGTTCTGGGACCCGTCCACGCAACTCCGCGTGATCAAGAAGAAGCAGAAGCCGCCGCCCTACCCCGAGGCTGATCGGGAGACCGCCCAGCCGGCGGGCTGGGGGGATTGACCCTCCGGGCGCGATGAGCGACGTCGGCGAGCGCCTCGACGACCTTCGCTCGGCGGGCCTGCATCGCCGCCTCCGGCTGATCGAGAGCCCGCAGGGCCCGCGGGTGACGCTCGACGGCACCGAGGTCCTGCTGCTCTGCTCCAACAACTACCTCGGCCTCGCCGACCACCCCCGCGTCCGCCAGGCGGCCGCCGATGCCGCCGAGCGCTTCGGCGCCGGCGCCGGAGCGTCGCGCCTGATCTCGGGGAACATGTCGCTCCACGACCGCCTCGAGAAGCGCCTCGCCGCGTTCACGGGCTACGAGGCCGCGCTCCTGTTCGGGTCCGGGTACCTCGCGAACCTCGGCACGGTCTCGGCCCTAGCCGGCCGCGGGCAGGTCGTCTGCTCGGACGAGCTGAACCATGCGAGCCTCATCGACGGGTGCCGGATCTCGCGGGCCGAGCGCTTCGTCTACCGGCATCGGGACGTCGAGCACCTCGCGTGGGGCCTTCGCAAGGCGGGCGACCGCGCGTCCCTCATCGTCACCGACTCGATCTTCTCGATGGACGGCGACGTGGCGCCGATCGCAGAGCTCCTCGAGCTCGCGCGCCGGCACGGCTGCCGCCTGCTCGTCGACGAGGCCCACGCCATCGGCTCGCTGGGGCCGGAAGGTCGCGGCGCCGTCGCCGAGGCCGGGCTCTCCGGCGAGGTGGACGTCGTCGTCGGCACGCTGGGCAAGACGCTCGGCAGCTACGGCGCCTACGTGTGCGCGAGCTCGGAGATCGTCGAGCTCCTGATCAACGTGGCGAGGCCCTTCATCTTCTCCACCGGCCTGCCGCCCCCCACGGTCGGGGCCGGGATCGCCGCGCTGGCGATGCTCGACGGCCAGCCGGGAATGGTCGAGCACCTGCGGCGAAACTCGGCGACCCTGCGCGAGGCGCTCCTCGAGCAGGGCCTCGACGCCGGGCCGTCACGCACTCAGATCATCCCGGTTGTCGTCGGCGATGCCGAGCAGGCCATGGCGCTCTGCGAGCGCACGCTGGAGGGCCGCGTGTTCGCCCAGGCCATCCGCCCCCCCACGGTTCCACCCGGAACGTCGCGCCTGCGCCTCTCGGTGATGGCGAACCACCGGCAGAACGACCTCTGCGCGGCGGCCCGGGTGATCGCGAGGGCGGCCGGCGAGCTCGGGATCGCTCAGGCCGGCGCGCGGGCGGAGCCGGGCCCGGCGCCGGCGCGGCTCCGCAGGGCCGCCTGAATCCGCTTGCGCGGCGTCTTCGTCACCGGCACCGGCACCGAGGTCGGCAAGACCATGGTGGCCGCCGTGATCGCCCACACCCACGCCGCGGCCGGCGAGCGGGTCGCGGTGTTCAAGCCGGCCGTAAGCGGGCTCTCCGAGGGCGGCGAGCCGGACCATGCTCTGCTTCGCCGTGCCTCGGGCTCGGATCAGTCCGACGACGAGATCGCCCCCTACCGCTACGACCCGCCCGTCTCGCCGCACCTGGGGGCGGAGCTGGACGGCGAGCGCATCGAGCCCGGGCGCCTGGTCGACGCCGCGCACGCCGCGGCGGAGCAGGGTGACTTCCTCGTGTCCGAAGGCGTCGGCGGGCTCCTCGTCCCGTTGACCCTGGGCTACCTGGTGCGCGACCTGGCCAGGGAGCTCGCGCTCGCGCTCGCGATCGCCGCCTCGCCGGGGCTCGGCACCATCAACCACACCCTGATGACCATCGAGGCGGCGAGGGCCGTGGGCCTCGAAGTGGCCGCGGTCGTCCTGACGCCATGGCCGCACGATCCGTCAGCGGTGGAGAGCTCGAATCGCGAGGCGATCGAGCGGCTCGGCGCGGTCAGGGTCGAGACGCTGGCGAGGATCGACCCCGCCGACCCCGCTGGGTGGCCGACTCTGAGCCTGCCCTAGGTGTAAGAACCAGCCACGTTGTTCAGCTCGGCGAGGCGAGCGCCGGGCGGCCTCTTGCTGAGGGAGCCATGTGGTCGACGCCAGTTATAGAACTCGAGCCAGCCGGATAGCGCCGCGGTGCGCTCGGTCGAGTTGCGGTAGATCGCCCCGTATGCCCAGCCGCCGAGCAGGGTGCGGATGAAGCGCTCGGCCTTGCCGTTGGTCCGCGGCCGGTAGGGGCGGGTGCGGATGTGGCGGATGCGAAGCGCCCGGCAGGCGATCGCGTGCGCGGTCGAGCGATAGGCGGAGCCGTTGTCGGTCATCAGCCGCTCGACGGTGATCCCGTGGGCGGCGTAGAGGCGCAGGGCGCGCCTCAGGAAGCCGATCGCCGTGCCTCGCCTTCTCGATCCCCCAGGACCTCGACGTAGGCGAGCCTCGTCGCGTCGTCGACGCAGACGTGGACGAACTCCCAGCCCGAGCCCCGGTGCCGACTCGCCTTGCGGCGCGAGTCGGTCACCCGATGGCGACGTCTTGATCCGCCCCAACTTCTTGACGTCAGATGTGGACGAGCTCGCCGAGACGCTTGCGCTCGTAGCGGTTCGGCGGCTCGAGCGGCTCCAGGCGGCTGGGCTTGCGAGCCCGATTCGATCGAGGATTGCTCCGACGGTCGAGATCGCCATCCCGAGGACGAAGGCGATCTCGGGCCCGGTGAGGCGCAGGCGCCGCAGCGCCGCGACCACCTCGACCCGCGCCTCCGGGGTGCGGTGGGGGATCGACTTCGGGGCCGAGGAACGGTCCTCGGGCCCGCCTGCCCTCGGCCAGGTAGCGATCGACCCACTTGCGGCAGGTTCGCTCGCTCACTCCGGCGGCCTACGGCCGCGGCTGCGTAAGCGACCACTCCTCATCGACTACCCGCCGGCGGGCATGACGGGCCTGCCCTTCGGGCCGAGCTTGGCGTTAGCGTGGCTCTTCATCCGGTCTCCTCCTTGGTGCTGGGTGGCTAATGGACACCCCCAGAGAGCCGCCAAGGAGGCCCGGATGAACAACGTGGTTAGGAACTACACCTAGGGCGGCTCCTCCTCTCGCACCCAGGTGGGCTCACGCTGCCGGTGGTCGTGCGCGTTGAGAGGGTTCCGGCGATGGATGGCCCGACGAGAGGCGAGAGGGGGCGGGCTAGGAGCTGGCGACGCTGTGCTCGCCGGTGGCCAGCTCGGCGGCGGGAGTGACACCGCCCGCCGGTGCCTCGGTCTCATGCCCCTGCCCGGAGCGGATCAGGGCGATCGCGGCGATCACGCCTGCCACCACGACCGCCACGGCCACCTTCATGGAGGTCGCGAACGCATTGATGAAGGCGTCGCGTGAGGCGGACGCGATCTGCGCGGCCTCCGCATGGCTAACGCCGGTGGGGATCGTGGAGACGCCTCCGCCGAGGCCGTGAGCGATGTCGCTGCGCTGGCCCGCGGTCAGGCCCGTGCCCGCCAGCGAGGAGGCGAGGTCGGAGCGCGCCGCCGCCTGGAAGACCGCGCCGATGACGGCGATGCCGAGCGTGCCGCCGATCATCCGGTTCATCGACAGGATGCCCGAGGCGATGCCGGCCTTGGCATCGGCGACGGCGTTCATCGCCGCGGTCGACATCGGCGACATGACCAGGGCCATGCCGATGCCCATGAGGATGAACGACGGGAAGAGGTCGCTGTAGGTGGTCGACGGATCGATCTGCGTCAGCCACACCAGGGCCCCAGCGACGAGCGTCAGCCCAACGGCCATCGGGAGGCGCGCGCCGATCTTGTCGGTCAGCCGGCCCGCCATCGGCGCGATGAGGACGATCATCAGCGTCGCCGGCAGGAACCTGATGCCCGCCTGAAGCGGCGAGTACCCGAGGATGTTCTGCATGTAGAGGGCGACGAAGAAGAACTGGGCCATCATCGCGAAGGTCACGATGAGCGCGATGATGTTCGAGCCAACGAAGTTGCGACTGCCGAAGAGCGGGAACTCCACCATCGGCGATGAGACCCGCCGCTCGACGAGGATGAAGCCGGCAAGCAGGGCGACGGAGCCGCCGAAGAGGGCGAGGATCGATGGTGATGCCCAGCCCCAGGAGTTGCCTTCGATCAGCGCGAGGACGAGTGCCGTCAGGGCACCGGTGAGCGTGGCGACGCCGACGTAGTCGACCTGGCGGCCGACCGTCTCGTCCCGCGACTCGCGGACCGCGAATAGCGTGGCCACCACGGCGCCGATGCCGACGGGCAGGTTGATGAAGAAGATCGCCCGCCACGAGACCGCCTCGGTGAGGAACCCGCCGAGCACCGGGCCGATCGCGAGCGCCAGGGCTGAGACGCCGGCCCAGGTGCCGATGGCCTTGCCTCGCTCGGCGGGCGGGAAGGCGTTGGTGACGATCGAGAGCGTCGCGGGCATCATCAGCGCGCCGCCGATCCCCTGGACCACGCGGCTTCCGACCAGCCACGTCGTGTCGGGCGCGAAGCCCGCGGTGGCCGAAGAGACCGAGAAGAGCACGACACCGATCAGGAACGTGAAGCGCCGTCCAAAGATGTCGCCGAGCCGGCCGCCGGTCGCGAGGAAGACGGCGAACGCCAGCGTGTAGCCGTTGACGATCCACTCGAGGCTCGAGAGGCTCGAGTGCAGATCGCGCTCGATCGACGGCAGCGCCACGTTGACGACCGTGTTGTCGAGCATGAGCATGAACAGCGCGAAGCACATCGCGCCGAGCGTCCACCACTTGCGGTTGGCGTCGGTGATCAGGCGAGCCTGATGTCGGGTCATGAGCTCATCTCCTCGAGCTCCTTGGCCGCTGCCTCGAGCTCCTCGCGCCCCAGTACCTCCTCGAGCGCGGAATTCAGCTTGCGGCGCTGGACCGCGGTCATGCTCGCCGCCAGAGCCTCCATGTCGGCCATGCGGGCGGCGACGATCTCGCCGGCCAGGCGACGCCCCTTGTCGGTGATCGACAGTCGCCGCACGCGGCGGTCCTCGGCGTCCTCGACGCGCGAGACCAAGCGGTTGCGGACGAGGCCGTCCACGGCGCGGCTGACCGAGGGCAGCGACACTTCGAGCCGCTCGGCGATGTCACGTCCCGCGTAGGGCTGCTCGCCCTCGGGGCCGGCGAGCATCAGAAGCGCTTTGACCTGGGTGAGCGTGAGACCGCTCTCCTCCATCTTTCGGAGGTGCTCACCACCCGAGAAGATGAACACGTGACGCAGGAACGCCCCGATGCGGGCCGCAGTCTCGCGGAGCTCGGAGGAATTCTCTCTCGCCTTCGCCTGTGGCGTGGTCACGCTTGGCACCGGCCAATAGTTGCACAAGTGCAACTATTCCGCACGCGAAATGGTTGCTCCTGTGATGCACATCACATAGTGGCATAGGCTGGACGCCCGTGAACGGCCGCCGCCTCTTCGGCCCCTTCTTCATCTTCGCCGGGGCGATGCACTTCGTCATCCCGCGCACCTATGCCGCCATCGTGCCGCCGCAACTGCCGAACAAGCGGGCCATCGTCTACGCGAGCGGCGTGGCGGAGATCGCCGGCGGAGCCGGGATCCTTCATCCGCGAGCCAGGAAGGCGGCGTCGGCCTGGAGCGTTGCCACGCTCCTCGCCGTCTTCCCCGCCAACGTCCACATGGCCCTTCACCCCGAGCGCTACAAGGTTCCCGGCGGACGCCTGGCGCTCTACCTGCGCCTACCGGTTCAGGCGCTGTTCGTCGCCTGGGCGATCGCCGCGGGCCGCGACTAGCGGATCTTGAAGCGGCGCTTCAGCTTCTTGCCGGTGTTGTTGCTCTTGTCGGTGGCCCGGACGACCGCGATGTAGCGGCCCGGGCGGGCGTCGAAGTGCTTGCTATGCCCGCCGAACTTCGAGTCGTTGTAGCCGACGTGGCCCTTCCAGCGGTTCCAGCCCGCGAACTTGCCCCGATGCCCGTGGCGGACCTCGTAGTACTCGGCGTCGAGCTTCGCCTTCTCGTTCGTGCCCCACTGCAGCTTCGTGCCCCTGCGCCCGAACTTCCTCGACCGCAACTTGACGCCGTTGAGGTGCGGTGGCTTGACGTCGATGTTGATCTTCGGGACCGGATCGGCCTCCGTGTTCGGGTCGCCCGGTTTGTCGGACACCATTACCGAGCCGTGGACGCTCGGGTGGAGCTTGCATTGGAACGTATACGTCCCAGGGTGGTTGAAGGTGAGCTGATACGTGTCGCCCAGGTCGTGCCGCGGCGTGTTGGCGCCCTTGTCCGAGTCCCATCCCGCGTCGTTCGGCGAGGTGCCCGTGACCGAATGCATCGTGTCCGGTCCGACCCAATACCAGGTCACGTGCTCGCCGAGATTGAGGTGGATCTGGGGCGTGGACCACTGGTAGTGGCCAATCGCGATCCGGCGGTTCGCCGCGCTCGCGGTCCCCGCGCCGAGCATGAGTGAGGCCGAAATCAGCGCGACCGCGCCACGGCCGAGGCGGCCCTGGCGGCTCAGCGCACGACGTACCACCCGTTCATCCCCATGTGTAGGTGCGTGAATACGTGGCAGTGGTAGAACCAGCGCCCCGGGTTGTTCTCCGTGAACTCGAACGTGAACGACTCGCCGGGACCCATGGTCTTGTCGTCGATCACGGTCCCGTCCGGATCCGTCCAGCGGTGCCCGTGAATGTGGAAGGTGTGGAAGTCGTTGTCGAGCGCGATCACGTGGAACGCGACTCGCTGGCCCACTTTCGCCTCGAGCGTCGGGGTGTTGCCGGCGTACGCGCGGCCGTTGAAGCACCCGAATTGCTGGTCGAGGTGGGTCGCAACCGGCTGGAGGGAATGCATGAAGAGGAAGAACTCGACATCGGGCTTGGGCTTCGACGGATCACGGATGATCAGCGGCCCGAACAGCCCCTTGAAGACGCCCAGCGGGTCGATCGGGCCGTGGTCGTGGTATAGCCAGAGCCCCTCGGTGCCGGGACGTGCGTCCCAGATGTAGGTGAAGGTCTCGCCCGGCTGCACGAAGCCTCCCGGGTCCGTGTACTTGCCCTTGTAGGCCCCATCCATCTCGACGCTGTAGAAGATGCCGTGGGGGTGCATCGTCACCGGGACCTTGAGCTTGTTTCGGAAGTGGACGGCGACGGTGTCGCCGACGTTCGCCTCGATCAGGGGCCCCGGGATCTTGCCCCGCTTGAGCGGCTCGCGAAAGCCGGGCGAGTACGCCCGGTAGGTGTAGGCCTTGAAGCGTGTGTCCCCCTTGACCTTCTTGTCCATCATCTCGTCGCGGCCGGTGGGCACGATGTTCCAGCCGCGCTCCTCGGCGCTGATCCAGTACTGGCGCTGGGCCCGGGCCGCCGCGGTCGTGGTCGTCGTGGAGACGAACTGGGTGTCGGCGGGCCCCTGCGCGGCCGCAACCTTCGGAGGCACCGGCGCGTTCCTGGCGAGCGCCTCGACGTTGGCCGGCTTGGCCGTGTTCAGATTGTGACCGAGCAGGGTGCAGAAGAAGACCGCCCCGCCCCCCGCCAGGAACTCACGTCGATCGTACTGCCCGAAGTCCACTGCTACGAGTCGCCGATCACCGCTTTACGACGACCTTCATCTTCATGACGTCGGGGTGAATCGTGCAGTAGAAGTTGTACTTGCCGGGCTTCTTGAACTTCTTCGTGAACTTGAAGCCCTCGGCACCGGTCGTCTGTGACGTGAACTTGCTCTTCTTCACGCCCTTGGGGCCCTTCTTCAGAGTCACGTTGTGGTTGTTGAAGACCTGACCCCACTTCCAGGTCACCTTGCCGTTCTTCTTCACCTTGACCTTGCCAGGCGTGTAGTAGTCGTCGAGCACCTTCACCTTCAGCGGCTTCTTCCCCTTGGCGAGGGGGCTCGCGACGCCGGTCGCGGCGAGGGCCCCGACCGCCAGCGCGATCAGGGCAGCCGCGACGCCGATGCGGGTGAGGGCCTTCACTGGGACTTCTTGCACTTGCCGAAGTCCTTCGTGTCGATTGGGGTCAGGCCCTTGTAGGCCGGGTGCTTGTGGCGCTTCCAGGAGTCCTGCTGCGAGCAGGGGGGGTCGCTGATGACGTAGCTCGCCAACTCAGCGATCTGGCCGCTGTCGCCCTGGTATGTCCCCGTACCGGCGCTCGCGGGTGCCGGACAGCTCGGATACAGGAACCCCTTCCCGTGCTTCGCGTTCTGAGAGATGTCGAACGTGGACGACTGATTGCCCTCGAAGCAATTCCCCTTCATGGAACCGTCGTTGAAGAAGTCGAAGCGGTTCGTGTCCTTGCCGCCGCGGCCCATCGTGTTGTCAACGAACCGGTTGTTCATGTTGAGCGCCTTGGTCCCTGGGGTGAGCCCGTCTGAGAACGACGCAGAGCCCCACATGAAGTTCCCGAAGATGTCGTTGTTCTTCACCAGCCAGCTGTCGGAACCAAACAGGATCACGCCGACGCCGGTCGGGTAGTTGATCGTCCGATCGCCGATGTGCCCGAGACCACCGGAAACGGTTTTCACCGGCGACTTCGGCAGAAAGTAGTTGAAGTTGTTCCAGAAGATCTTGTTGTCGTGGATCTTCCCGTTGGCGTTCGGCTGGAACAGCTCGGAGTCGAGCGTGTTCGGAACCACGCCCGCACCGTTGTTGTAGAACAGGTTGTCGTGGATGTCGACGTACTTCGAGTTCGTGCCTGAGTAGCCGAGGACGTTCTCGTAGACCTTGTTGTCCGAGATGTCGGTCCACTTCGGGTTCTTCTGCGGCGGGGTCTCGCCGATGTAGATCCCCGAGTCGCCGTGGCCCCAGGCCTTGCCGTCAGTGATCTTGCCGCCGGTGCAGTGCTTGGCGAACAGGCCGTAGGAGCCGTTGAACGATGCCCGGTCCTTGACCATCGCAAAGCCGTGGCAGTGGTCGCCCGGATCGGCGTGGACGAAGAGGCCGTTCGACGGATAGTTCCGCACCCAGAGCTTCTTCATCTTGAGGCCGTCGACATTGACGGCGTCGATGCCGTTCTGCGCCGGCTGGCCCTGGATACGGGCGTTCTTGCCGTCGAGGATGGTCTTCTTCGCCGACTTGGTGCCGGTGATGATCAGCTTGTCGTACTTGTGGCCGCCCATGATGACGCCCTCGTGGTAGGTCCCGGGCTTGATCTTGACGATCGACTTCTTGCCCTTCTTGACCTTGTCCACCGCCTTCTGGACGGAGCTGTACTTGCAGCCGTGCTTACAGACCTTGAACACGTCCCTGCCCTTCGCCGATACCGGTGCCGCCCAGACGGCTCCGACCAGCGCCAGCAACGCGGCTGCAATCCCCAACCTGACCTTCATGCTGCTCCTTTCGAGTCGCCCGCCCCATGCGTCTCGCGCAGCACTCTTGTGCGCATCCTTGCGGGCACTGGAAACGGGCAGACTAGTGCACCGCCCGGGTCGGCGTTGTAAGACCGCTGACAGCGGCGCTTTCCGCCGGAGGCCGTTCTATGGTCGGACGCGATGTCGCAGGTTGCCGACCTCGACCATTCCCACCTCTGGCACCCGTTCACCCAGCAGCAGGACTGGTGCCGCGAGCAGCCGCTCGAGATCGAGCGGGCCGAGGGCACCGACCTGATCGACGTCGAGGGGAATCGCTACATCGATGGCGTCTCGTCGCTGTGGTGCAACGTCCATGGACACCGCCACCCCCTGATCGACCAAGCCGTGCACGACCAGCTCGAGCGGGTCGCACATTCGACGATGCTCGGGCTGACGCATCGGAGTGCCGCCGAGCTGGCCGCGCGGCTGGTTGGGATCGCCCCGCCCGGGCTCAACCGGGTGTTCTACTCCGACTCCGGCTCCACCGCGACGGAGGTGGCGCTGAAGATGGCCTTCCAGTACTGGCGGCAGCGGGGCGGCCAACACGCCAGGCGCACCTCGTTCGTCTCGCTGCGCGACGCGTACCACGGCGACACGCTGGGCGCCGTCTCGGTCGGCGGGATCGACCTCTTCCACTCGGCCTACTCCCCCCTCCTCTTCGACGCCCACCGCGTGGAGCCCGGGGACGCCGAGCAGCTCGAGTGCGTGCTCGACTTCCACTCCGAGGAGATCGCGGCGGTGATCGTCGAGCCACTCGTGCAGGGCGCGGCCGGCATCCACGTGCAGCCGCCCGGATATCTGCGTCGGGTCCGCGAGCTGTGCGACCGCCACGACGTGTTCCTGATCTGCGACGAGGTCGCGACCGGCTTCGGCCGCACCGGGACGATGTTCGCCTGCGAGCAGGAGCGCGTTGCGCCGGACTTCCTGTGCCTCGGCAAGGGCCTCACCGGCGGCTACCTGCCGCTGGCGGCCACGCTCGCGACCGAGCGGGTCTACGAGGGGTTCCTGGGCGCTGCCGAGGACGGGCGGACCTTCTTCCACGGCCACACCTTCACCGGCAGCCCGCTCGCCTGCGCGGCCGCCCTCGCAAGCCTGGACGCGTTCGAGAGCGAGAGCACGCTGCTGCGCCTCCAGCCCAAGATCCGGCTGCTCGGCGAGCTGCTCGCCGATGTCGCCGAGATGCCGGAGGTCAGCGAGGTGCGCGGCCGCGGCTTCATGATCGGGATCGACCTGGGCGAGCACGAGCCGTCGCTGCGGCTCGGCCATCAGGTCGTGCTGGAGGCCCGGAGCCGCGGCGCGATCGTGCGGCCGCTCGGCGACGTGATCGTCCTGATGCCACCGCTGTCGATCACGCAGGCCGACCTGCGCCGGCTGGCGGGGATCGTGTCCGAATCAATCAGCGCCGCGTTCGCGGGCGCCTACGGCGACGTGACCGCGATCGATCCCCTCGCCGAGCCGGACACCGAAGAGCTCCGGATCCCGCGCGCTGCGTAACCCACCGGCTGGGCGACTCGCCGCCCAGTGCCGATATTGGGTGTGATGAGGGCGGCGCGCGATCGTAGTAGGGGTGTGACGGGGATGGCCGCGACTGCGACGCAGGCTCCCAGCGACGTCGATGCGGAGTTCGAGGAGCTCTACCGACGGAGCCGCGACGACGTCTTCGCGTACGTCGCGGGCCTGCTGCGCGACCGCTCCGCGGCCGAGGACGTCACCGCCCAGGCCTTCGAGCGCGCCTACCGCCGGCGGCGGACCTTCAAGCCCGGCCGTGGCAGTCGCCGGGCATGGCTGTTCGGGATCGCTCGCAACGCCGCGCTCGACGAGCTTCGACGGCGACGGCGCCGGGCGCAGCTCGTGGCCGAGCCGGAGGACGAGAGCCTCGTCCCCCCGCATGAGGGCGCCGAGGTGGCGATCCGCCGCGCGGCGCTGCGAAGCGCGATCGATGAGTTATCGCCGCGCGAGCGCGAGCTGGTTGCTCTCAAGTTCTTCGCCGGGCTCACCAATGCCGAGATCGCAAGCGTCATCGGTACCTCCGAGACGAATGCCGGAACCAAGCTGCACCGAGTGATCCAACAGCTGAGGAGGAGCTGCGATGAGGCTGCGTGAGGGAGACATGCCCCTGGACCCGGACGTGGAGCGCGAGCTCGCGGCGATCGACGCCGGGCTGCTCGGCCTGGACGTCGCGCCCGACCTCGAGGACCTCGCCGAGCTCGCCCGAGACGCTCGCGCCGAGGCCCCGGCGCCGGAACCGGACTTCGCCGCGAGGCTCGACGAGTGGGCCGCAGCAGGCTTCCCGCGCGACGGCCGGGTGAGCGATGGCGGCGAGGGGGAGCGCAGGCCCGCACTCGAGGGCCTTCGAGAGCGGCTCAGGACCGTTCCCCCTCGCCGCCTTCTGCTCCCCGTCGGCGCCGCCGCGACGGTGCTGGTCGCCGTGGTGGTCGGCATCAGCGTGAGCGACCAGCTCGGCGGGTCGAGCCAGACCAGCCCGAGCATCCAGGGGGCACCGGCGTCGGTCGCCGAGTCATCGAAGGCGCGGACCGCGGCGTCCGGTGGGAACGTGAGTCACGGACAGCCCCCTGTGGGAGCCCGAAGCTCAGACAGCGTCCAGCAACGGCTGAAGTCGTTGCAACCGGATATCCCTGAGGCGGCGCCGTTTGCCAGGAGCGGCAGCGCGACCGGCGCCGTGGGATCCGTGCAGCCTGTTGGCGGCCCCCGCAGGGTCGCGCAGACCGCCGACCTTGTCCTCAGCACCGAGCCGCAGGGCGTGCGTGACGTGGCGGACGGCGTCGTCGGTGTGGTCGACAGGTACGGCGGCTACGTCGTCTCCTCGAACGTGACCAGCGGCCGGGCGCCGGGTCCGACGCCGGTGCCGCTGAACAGCGACTCGAAACGCGCGCGGTCACAGCAA
This sequence comes from uncultured Actinomycetes bacterium, assembly GCA_963702195.1. GTDB lineage: Bacteria > Actinomycetota > Thermoleophilia > Solirubrobacterales > 70-9 > AC-56. Next base: position 2,813,819 of record OY969725.1, read on the forward strand.
GGGAGCGGGACGTTCGAGCTGCGCATCCCCGCTCAGCACCTCCAGGCCGCGCTCGGCGACATGTCGAAGCTGGCTCACGTGACGTCGCGGACGGAGGGCGTAAAGGACATCACCAGGCGCTTCGACGCGGCTAAGGCTCACGTCCACGACCTGAACGTCGAGCGGGAGCACCTGCTGACCCAGCTTGCGAACGCGGTCACGATCGCCGAGCAGGACAGCATCCACGCCCGCATCAAGGTCGTCGAGAACCAGCTCGCGGCCGCTCGCGACCGCTACGGGCAGGTCAAGGACCGCATCCGCATGGTGCCGGTGAGCGTGCAGATCCAGGGCCAGGCCGGAGTGGACTCCGGCGGTGGTGGCGCCTGGAGCATCGGCGACGCCTTCCACGACGCGGGCCGCGTGCTCACGGTGATGGCTGGGATCCTCCTGATCAGCCTCGCAGTGCTGGTGCCGATCGGGCTGATCGGCGGGCTGGCGTGGCTGACCGCGCGAGCGGTGATCCGCAAGCGCCGCGAGGACGCGCTCGAGTAGGCGGGCGCCTACTCCTCGTAGGGCTCGAAGTCGGACTTGCGGGCGCCGCAGACGGGGCAGAACCAGTCGTCCGGGATCGACTCGAACGGAGTGCCCGGCGGGATGCCCCCGTCTGGATCGCCCTCGTCGGGGTCGTAGACGAACCCGCAGGAGGTGCAGATCCAGAGCTGCGCGGTCTGGGTCTCGGTCGGCATGGGCGGCGAGGTTACCTGAGGAGCTCCAACGGGTCGAGTCTGATCGCGGCCCCTTCGCGCGGGGCTCTAGGGTGCCGAGGCGTGAGCGTCGAACCCCGACCCGCTGCCTCCCTGATCCTGCTGCGGCGTGGCGGCAGGCACCGCGATCGGGGTGTCGAGATCCTGCTGGTTCGCCGCAGCCCCGAGGCGAACTTCATGCCGGGGGTCTGGGTCTTCCCGGGCGGCGGGGTGGATGCCGAGGACGGCGGCAGCGGCGAGGCGGCCCACAGGTCGGCCGCCGTCCGGGAGCTTCACGAGGAGGCGGGGATCGAGCTGCCGGACGACGTCGAGCTCCTCGCCTGGTCGCGCTGGATCACGCCGGAGCCCGTGCCGGTGCGCTTCGACACCCGCTTCTACGTGGCCCTGGCCCCAGCGCACGCACCTCCCCGCCCCGACGGCGAGGAGACGACGGAGGCGGCGTGGGTCGCGCCCGGTCAGGCACTCCAGCGGCACCGCGCCGGTGAGCTCGACCTCGTCTTTCCCACCATCAAGCACCTCGAGGCGCTGCTTCCGTTCTCGAGCTCAGACGAGGTGCTGGCGGCCGCTCGCGATCGCGTCGTCGAACCAGTGCTCCCGCGCGTCGTGGGCACGGGGAGCGAGCGCCGCGTGGTCCTCCCCGGCGAGCCGGGGTACTGATACGCCGTGATCGCGGTCCAATCCCTCACCAAGCGCTACGGGAGGATCGTCGCGGTCGATGGGCTGAGCTTCGAGGTCCGGCCCGGCTCGATACTGGGCTTCCTCGGGCCGAACGGCGCGGGCAAGACGACCACCCTCAGGATCATTCTCGGCCTTGCCCACCCGACATCCGGCGCTGCCACCGTCGCCGGCCGTCCGTATCGATCCCTGAACGATCCCACCCATAGCGTTGGATCGGTCCTCGACACGTCGGGATTCCACCCCGGCCGGCGGGGCCGCGACCACCTGCGCATCATCGCCCGAGCGGCCGGGCTGCCCGTAAGCCGCGTCGACGAGGTGTTGCGGCTCGTCGAGCTGGCGCCGGCGGGTCGCACTCGCGCCAAGGCCTACTCCCTGGGCATGAGGCAACGTCTTAACCTCGCCGCGGCGCTCCTGGGCGACCCGGAGGCATTGGTGCTCGACGAGCCGGCCAACGGCCTCGACCCCCAGGGAATTCGGTGGCTCCGCGACTTCCTGCGCTCGCTCGCCGCGCAGGGCCGGACCATCCTGGTGTCCAGCCACGTGCTCGCGGAGGTCTCCCAGACCGTGGACGAGGTGGTCGTCATCCATCGCGGCCGGCTGCGCGCGCACTCCACGCTCGCCGAGCTGACGGGCGGCGGCGCGGGACCCGGCACCGTGCGGGTCCGCAGCCCTGAGGCGGATCGCCTGGCCGAGCTCATCGGCCCGACGGCCGCGGTGGTCGAGCCGGGACTGATCCGGGTTGGCGACTCGAGCCCCGAGCGGATCGGCGACCTCGCGAGCGCCAACGGAATCACCCTTCACGAGCTCGTCGCCGAGCGGGCCGATCCCTCCCTCGAGGAGGTCTTCCTTGAGCTGACGCGCGACGAGGAGGCCGAGACGCAATGACGCGGTTGATCGCCGCCGAGTTCATCAAGCTGCGCACCACGCGCACCTTCTGGTGGCTGTGCCTCGCGGCTGCCGCCCTGCCGGTGCTGATCGTGGTGATCACGCTGGCCACCGACAGCGTCAGGACCCACGACGACGCTCGCTCGCTCCTCGGCAACATCGGGATCGCGGGCCTTTTCATGACCATCCTCGGGGTGGCGGGCGCCGCCGGCGAGTACCGGCACGGCACGGTCACGTCCACGTTCCTCGTCGCGCCCGATCGGCGCCGCGTGATCGTGGCGAAGGGGATCGCCCACGGGGTCGGCGGCCTCTTCGCCGGCGCGGCGATCACAGCGCTGGTGCTGGCGATCTCCATCCCGTGGCTCTCCGCGCAGGGTCACTCGGTGGGCGCCCTGGGGGTCGGGGGCGGAGACGTGGTCGCCATCGCCGCAGGGTCGATCGCCTACGTCGCGCTCGCGGCGATTCTGGGGGTTGCGTTCGGGTCGCTCGTAACCAGCCAGGTCGCGGCAGTGGTCGTCGTGCTGATCGTGATCTTCGTCGTCGATCCGGCCCTCGCCGCCCTCGCCCACGGCTACGGGAAGTTCAGTCTCCAGGGGCTGGGAATGAGCATGAGCGGAAGCGGCGGCGAGAACGCCGACTACCCTCTGTTTGCGCCGGGTATCGCCGCCCTCGTCTACCTCGGGTATGTGGCCGTCCTCATGGTGGCCGCCGCGCTCGTCGTCCCCGAACGCGACGTCGGCTAGGCCTGGTTATCGTTGGCCCGTGACCGCGAGCCTGCCGCAGGAGGTCCGCGAGGTGTTCGGGGCCTTCATCACGTGCGAGTACACGACGATCGACTCGCGCCAGCAGCCGATCGTCTGGCCGGTGACTCCCTACTACGAGAACGGTGGGCCGTGCATCGACGTCACCACCGGTCTCGGCTATCCGAAGAAGGCGCGCGATGCGCGGCGAAACCCGCATGTCGCCCTGCTGTTCTCCGATCCGACCGGGTCGGGGATCGACAGCGGGATCAGGGTCCTCGTCCAGGGCACCGCCGACGTCGACGACCGTGACCTGGCGGCAAACCGCGAGCGCTACTGGCGGGAGTCCGGGGAGAAGCTCCCGGCGACCAAGGAGATGCATCCGCCGAACCTCATCCGGGGCCTCTTCGACTGGTACTACACGCGGATCTACGTCCACGTCCGCCCGGAGCGCGTCTTCGTCTGGGACGGGGGCGACGTGACGAGCCCTGCCGACGTCCTCGGCGCCCACATGGACGAGGTGCGCTCGGGCCACAGCGAGGAGCCGCTCGAGCCGCACGCGCCCGAGACCGGCGGCGGCATCGCCTGGGACGAGCGGATCGAGGAGCTCGGGCGCCGGCACGAGACCGCGGTGCTCGCGTGGGTGGCCCCCGACGGCTTTCCGCTCGCCGTCCGCGTGCCCGTGAGCCTCGACCGCGGCCAGCGCCGAATCGCGATCGGCGCCGTGCCCGCCGAGCTGCCGCTGATGCCGGGGCCCGCGTGCGTGACGGCCCACGCGCACCGCCCCGACTTCACGTGGCAGGAGAACTTCCAGGTCCGCGGCGACCTAATCCGAGCCGACGGCGGCTGGGCCGTGGTTCCGCACAAGCTCGTCGGGGGGTTCGAGCTTCCGGACGAGAGCGAGGCCGCCCGCTACCGGCGCAACCTCTCCAAGTCGATCCGTTTCTTCAAGACCGCCCGGCGCTATCGCAAGAGCCAAGGCGTCTGAGCGACCGCCTCAGGTCTGCGGGAACGGCTCGAGCCCGGCATGCCACGGCCCCGCCGGGTAGGTGTGGATGTTGGACTCCTCGACCTCCTTGCGGATCCGCTGAAACAGGCGACCGCCGTTGTCCAGGGCCGCCTCGAGCTCGTCGCGGGTGCGCTCGCGGAGCGTCCACAGGAACCACAGCTGCTGCTCCGAGACGCCGAAGTCGATCTCGTTGTCCATCGTCGTCACCCACTCGAGGAACCCCGGGCTGAACGTCTCGCGCAGCGCGACCGGATCGTAGGAGCTCGGGACGGTGGCGAGAAAGCGCTTGTTGAAGTCGATGCTCTCGAACTCGACCTTGCGCCGAGAGGCGCGCTGCATGATGAGCTCCTCGGGAGTCTTCTCGATCGACTCCACGTTGAAGGGCGGCATCACCTTGGCCAGGTCCGGGACATGCGACTTCGCCAGCACCGCGCCGGGAAGCACGGCCTTGCCGAAGAGCCCTCCCCCCTCGCGCTCGTCGGCGTCGCACGACGCGCCCCAGAAGCCGTCGCTGAGCTGGCCGGTGATTCGATTGGTGCCGCCCGGGCAAAGCGCCGCCGGCTGACCGACTGGATTGAGGCGGCCCACCGGCTCGTAGGTGAGTCCGCGCTCGGCGGCGAGCGCCTTCACGGTCTCCGCCCAGGCCTGCTGATCGTCCTTGGCGCTCATGGTGCTGTCGGTCCCCGGCTAGGAGACGTCAACGAGGTCGTCCCGGCCCTGCGCCTCCAGCTGCGCCTTGTAGCGAGGGAACACCGGCTTCGTGAGCGGAACGAGCTTCAGGATCTTCGCCACCGGCCCCTTCGCCTTGATCTGGCCCCGGGCGAGGGCCACCGTGATGTTGACCTGTCCCAGCCAGAACTCGTGCGCGGTGTCCGCCGCCATCGACATCGTCACCTCGGGCTCCATCTCCGACTCTCCGAGGTCCACGTCGCCGGACTGGCCCTCCTGAAGGCGAACTGTGATCGCCGAGTCCGGGTCGGTGAACTCGTAGCGGACGATCGTGTTGGCGCGACGGAACTTCGGCGCCAGCTCCTCGTCGACGGCGAGGTCCTGGAACAGCTTGCCGAGCGTGGCATAGACCTCGTCGGCGTCCTTGAAGTACGGCACTTACTCTCCTCTCGATCCCGGCTTGCTACCGAATCCTATGAGCCCTAGGAGTCCGGGCCAAGGAGCGTCGGCAATGACGGCGGCCTCCACGCGGCGATGACGGGGACCGGCCACTCGCTACGCGGGCGGCGTGGTTCGCTCCGCGGGTGGCAGCAAATCCACCTATACGGTTGATTATCTGCCACTCGTCGCCGGAAGCGAGGCCCGCGGTGCGACTTGGAGATCGGGGCACGCGTGCGAGCCGTCGGAGCGATCGCATCACGGTCAGGATGGTGGTTGGTGCCGACCGAGTCAGCCTCAGAGCCGCCCGGTACGCACTGACCGGTCAAGAGCGCGTGGAGGCGGCGCGGGCGCCCCTCGGTGCTGCCGTTTTCGCCCCTACGGGTCGGCGTAGATGTTGGGCGCCTGGCCACCGCCGAACTCGTCCGGGAACTTGGGTGCCACGAAGCAGTTGGCGTTGGTGGGGTCAGGCGGCTTGTTGTTGAGCTCGCCGCCGCTCGGCTTGCAGTCGAAGTTCGGGAAGATCCCGTGCTTCGTCGCCTGGTAACCGGCCAGGGCGTTGGGCTGCGGGTAGCCGTTGCCGCGGTTCGTCGACAGGCGCTGCGGCCAGATCGAGAGGCTCTCCTGGCTCGTGTAGCCGAGCTGTCGCAGGGCGTGCATCGGCGCCGCCAGGCAGCTCGGCGGGGTGCCGCCCGTCTTCGCGCACATCGGCTTGTTGGTGCTGAGCGCGAGGGTGTCGCCCAGCGCCGCCGGCGGACCCGTGAGGAAGCCGGTGATCTCGGAGCGGTAGAAGCCGAGGTACTTGATCACCGGGTTCAGGCTGGCGAGGAACGGGTCCAGCGCGCTCAGCACCGGTCGCACCCCGCTCAGGAAGGACTTGGTCGCGGGGAGCCCCTTCTGCGATGCCCTGATGAGCGGCTTCAGGTTGACGAACAGCGACTCCAGGTGCGGGGAGAGCTGGCGGACGGACCTCAGGGTCGGCGAGATGTCGTTCGCAACGGGCAGCAGCTTCTGGATCAGCGGCCGGGTGTTCGCCTGGAAGCTGTCGAGCCGCTGGAGGGTGAGGTGGGACTCGTGCTCGAAGACGGGCAGGATCCGGAACGTCTCGGCTAGCGCCTTGTTCTGGTTGGCGAGCGCCGCGAACGTCTGGTTCGAGTTCGTGATCGCGCCCGAGAGCTCCTGGTTTCGCTCGCTCAGAGCGTTGAACACCGTGCCCGTGTCGCGAACGAGGCCCTGGAGCGCCGTCTTCTGCGAGCGCAGGACGTGCAGCACGTTGGTCGCATCGCCCAGGAAGGGCCCGAGGTTGCCTAGGGAGTCGTTCAGATCGACGCTGCGGCCGTTGATGGCGACGGCGGCGTTTGCCTGCCAGCGGCGGAACGCGGTGCGGGTCTGCTTGTCGAGCGCATTGAAGATCTCGTCGATCTGGGTGGCGTCCTTCGTCTGGCCAACCCCCAGGCTGCCGTCCTCGGGGATCGCCTGGACGTTCTGGGCCTCCTGGGATGAGCCTCCGCCGGAAGAGCCGAGTGACACAGGCGTGCCGGGATTGTTGCCCGCCGTCAGCTCGACGTACGTCTCCCCGAGCAGCGTCTTCTGCCGCAGGATCGCCCGGGCGTCAGAGTTGATCGGCGCGAATTGCGGATCGATCTCGATCGTCGCCTGAGTCGTGTCCTGGCCGTTCACGCGCTTGTCCTCCGGCGCGAGCTGGATCGTCTTGACCGTGCCGACCGACACGCCGCCGATGCGCACGTCGGACTCGTTGGCCAGCTGGGTCGCCTCTGGGAAGTAGGCGGTGATCTCGTAGCTCTTCGGCTTCAGCGGGATCGGACCGCCGAACGCGATCCACAGGAAGAGCATCAGCCCGAAGCACGACAGGGCGAAGCCAACCGCCACCAGAATCCGGCCTATCGAAGGAGCCTGCTTCTGCATTACTTGCTCGCTCCAATCGGGCACGCGGTCTGGAGCACCGCACCGAACGGCGTGACCAGCGAGGCCAGCGGGGAGGCCTCGATGAGGTTCAGGAACTGCTGGCAGCTCGCCGTGAAGTAGATGCGGCGGTAGAGGCCGTTCGCGTCCTGGTTTGCGAACACCGAGTCGCCGTTGTGGCCGAGCCAGGCCGCCCAGTACAGGTAGCCCTCGTCCCGAGCCGGCTTACCGGCCGGCTGCGGGTCGCACTGACCGCCGGGGCACCCCTGCGCGCCGTGCGGGTTGTAGGCGGCCATGTTCGCCAGCCGGTTGAACTCCTTGCCCAGCGTCGTGAGCTTGGGCGACGCCTTCGAGTACCGCTGCGCGGCCTTGTCGAGCGGCGGGAGATCGGGCCGTGCGGCGCGCACGAACGGGCGGATCTGGTTCTTGATGATCGGGGTGTCCGCGACCGCCGTCTGGCGCACGGAGGTGTTCAGCGCGTCGAGATGGCGGGCGAACGGCCGCAGCGCGTTGAACGCCGGGCCGAGCTCGTGGGCGAGCCCGTTGACCTTTCCGAACGTGTCGGTGGCCGTCGAGAGCGTCGACGGGAGCAGCGAGACGGCGCGCTGCACGTTCGGGTCCTGCGCGCCGATGGCGCTGAGAGCGGCGTTGTTGGCCTTGACGAACGAGGTGACGTCGCCCTTGTGCTGGCCGATCGTCTTGGTCAGCACGCCCAGGTTGTGCACCAGGTCGGCGAGCTCGTGCCGGCGCTGGGCGACCATCGAGTTCAGGCGGTCGAGGTCCCTGTTCAGCGGCCCGAGGCTCCCGAGGAGCTGGCCGAGGTTCTGGCCCTGACCCTTCAGGCCCTGGCCGGCGCCGATCAAGAGCAGGCGCAGGTACGCCTGCGTGTCCCCGTCGAGCGCCGAGAGGATCTCGTCGAGGTTGACGTCGGGGGCGGTGTTCTTGGTCGGGATCGTCCCGCCATCGGGGATCGCGCCGGCGGACCTGGTGCCGGGGTCGAGCTGGAAGAACATGTCCTGCAGGCCGGTGCGCGGGCGCAGCAGGATCGTGGCGTTCTTGTAGATCGGGAGGAACTGGCGGTCGACTCCGAAGGTGACGACCGCGACGCCGTTTTCGAGCTGCACGTTCTCGACCTGACCGACCTCGACGCCGGCGACGTTGATCGTCTGGCCCTGACCCGGGACCACCGCCTGCGCGGAGGAGAACTCCGCCTTCAGCTCGAACGGCTTCGACTCGAGGATCGGGATCCGGAGCCGCTGCTGCTGGACGATGATGTAGGTCGCGACGAGGCCGACCACGATCAGGACCGCGATCGCGATGAAGTCGCGCAGGTGCTTGCGGATCGCGGTCGTCACTTCGCGCTCCCCTTGCCACGGGCGTCGAGCTGCTGCTTCAGCTGCGGATCGGACTTGGCCCTCGCCTGGAGCCATTGCGTCATGGCCTTGCCCATGAGCCTGCTCGCCTTCGTGGCCTTCCCCTCCTTGGTCAGCTGCTGCGCGGTGCCGTAGGACTTGGCGTAGTCCTCGGACGCCTGGAAGATCGACTGCCCGTTCGAGGACTGCTTGCTGGAGGACTTGCTCGAGAGGGGAAGCGGGAGCGACTTCGGAGCGACCTGCTTCGGCGCGGGGCCGTTGGACGTCGCCAGGTTCGGCGGCTGCTGCTTCTCACATGCGGCGTCGGGCCGGAACGGCGTCTTCACCGAGTCCTCGTGGCCGAGGGCCAGATTCGGCTGCGAGCCGAGGAGCTGGCTTTCGGCGAAGCCGACGAATGGAACCGTCTGGTCCGAGGGCTGGGAGCCCTCGATCACCTTGCCGGCGGTCCCCTGCAGCGGCCCGGGAACTATGGGCGTGTTCACGCCGCCGCCCGCCTCGACTCGGATGTACTCGCCGTTGGCGTCGCCGCTGCGGCTCTCGCCGCCGATTCCGGCCAGCCCGTAGCCCGTCTCCTCGGCGACCGTCGCCGGATGCGTCCCGGCGCCGTCGGTGACCTTCGGCGGCGGGAAGTTGCTGTCGGGGACGCTCGAGTTGGACCACGGGATGATCGTCTGGTTGAAGCAGCTCGCCAGCGACCGCGACTGGTCAAGGAACGGGATCGTCCGGTGCGACAGCTTGGTGAGGTTCGGAATCGTGTGGCGGAGGTCCTGGCTCAGGCCGCGAAGCTCCGGCTTCGACACGAGCTTGCGGATCTGGTTGAGCAGCGGGGTCGCCGCGTCGAGCGTCTCAGGCGTAGAGCGCACGCCCGGCAGGACCTCGCGCGCGAACGCGCGGACCGGCGGGAAGGACTGATCGAGCGCCGCCAGCGCCGGCCTGCCGACCTCGAGCAGTCGCGGCAGCCGAGCGATCGCGGCCGAGAGCGCCTGGTTCTGCGCCGCGAAGGAGCCGGTGACGACGCGGAGGTTCGTCACCAGGTCCTGTAGCCCTGACTGGTCGGCGTCGAGGGCCTGGACCGCGGAGTCCAGGTTGACCACGAGGTTCGACAGGTCGTGGGGCTGGGTCCCGAGATAGGCCTCATTGACGAGCGACGTGTACTTGTAGGCGCCCGGCGAGGTCCGATACAGCGTGCGGAAGCCCTGCGCTCCCCCGTACTTGACGAGCGCGTTGCCGAACTCCTTGAGGAAGATCTGGAGGTTGCGCCGCACGCCCGACTGGAGCGTCGTCAGGACCTGGTCGAGCTGCACCGACGCGGACGTCTGAGTGACCGGGAACGTGTGGTCCGAGGACGCCTCGGGCGCCTCCGGGCTCCCCGGGTTCACGTCGACGAAGAGGTTGCCCTCGAGGAAGAGGCGCGGACGCAGCTTGAAGGTGGCGTCGTCCTTGATCGGCTGGCCCTCGGAGTCGATCTGCATCGTCACGATCGCCGCCTGGACGCCGTTGGCGCCGCCACCCCCGGACGGGTTCCCGCCGGTGGACGCCGTGACCCCCTCATCGCCGCCGTCGACGCCACCGCAGGCCGGGTTGTCGTTGGTGCATGGCTCGACGCTCGTGACCTCGCCGACGTTCACGCCCGCGATCCGCACCGGGCTCTTCGGCCGGACGTTCTCCGCGGTGGTGAACACGGCCTTGACCTCGTAACCGTGCGACCAGGGGAGCTTCTTCGTGTAGGCCAGGTACGAGCCCACGGCGATCAGCGCGACCAGGATCAGGCCGATCACGTGGTTCGGGAGGCGCTTGTGCTGGCCGGGTCTCATGGGATCGGCTTGGGGAGGTGGGACGGGATCGTCGTGTTCTTCAGGACGCGCTTGCCGGCGGCGTTCCAGAAGACGTCGCTGATGCCGCGCGAGCCCGGCAGGTTCGAGAGGATCTGGGCGGGGTTGGAGGGCGGCTGCCCCGGCGCCGGGAAGTTGCCCAGCGGGTAGCCGGTCTGGCCCGGCTGGCAGTCCGGGTACTCGTGGTAGTTCGGCTGAAAGCCGGAGACGCCGAGCTTGCTGGCGTAGTTGCGGACCACGTTGTTGGGTTGGCCGGTCGGCGCGTAGGAGTTCCCGTGGAGGATCGGGATCTGGTGCGGCGCGAAGGTGTTGGGTGGCAGGCCCTGGAGCGGATCCCCGGTGGCCCCGGTCTGCCCGTTCGCCTGAATGCCCGAGTAAGCGTTCAGCGGACCCTGGACGAAGTTGCTCTCGGCCGGCCCGACGGTCCCGCCGACGACCCCGACCCGCTCGCCGAACCCGACCTGGTCGCGGTCGGACAGGTGCTCGCTCAGCATGGTCCAGTCGTAGTTCCAGTAGTTGCAGACGGTCTGCGCCGGGGCCACCCACTTCGCGAGCGGGGTGGCGCTGTCGAAGGTCTCCTCGAGGCGCTGGAAGCTCGTCTTCGTCGCCGGCTGCTGGACCAGCTTCTTCAGCTGGACCATGACGCCGCGTAGCTTGTGGTTCACCGGCGGCGTCCGGTTGAGGATCGGCGTGCCGATCGTGATCGCGTGGTTCAGCGTGGGGATCGCAACGCGCAGCTGGCGGACGCCCGGGTTGAGGCGGCGCGAGAGCTCCGTGAACTCGGTCAGGAAGGGCCGCTGACGCCGCAGCTGGCCGGGTCCCTCGGTCACCACCGGCACGCCCTCGGTGATGGTCGCCTGCAGCGCCGCGGGATCGGATGAGATCGCTGCGAAGGCGACCGAGGCGTTGCCGAAGAAGTCTGCGTTCTGGACAGCTACCGGGGCGACGATCTCCGCGGTGTGGCCCAGTGCCTCGATGAAGCGGCGGAGCTGAGTGTTCGGGCTCGCCAGGACCTTGGAGACCGGCTTCAGGTTGGTGAACAGCGGCTTGAGCTTCGACAGCGCCTCGTTGAGCGACGCCCCGCGCCCGGCGAGCGCGTCGCCGTACCCGATCAGGTTCTTGCGCGCGTTGTCACGGGTGCGCGTGTCGAAGGTGTCGTTGATCGCGTCGAACTCGGTCTGCTTCTGGAAGCAGCCGTTCCGGGCGGAGGAGGAGATGTCGGAGGCGAACGTCGCCGGGTTCGTGGGGAGCTGGCACTTGTTGCCGTCGTCCAGCCCGTCGAAGACGTAGCCCTCGGGCGCGGCCTTCCCCGTTCCGCGCGTTATCTCCAGGTACTTCAGGCCAAACGAGGATCTGTAGCGGACCCTGAACACCGAGTCCTCGGGGATCGGCGACGCCGTCTTGTCCAGCTTCAGGTTGAGCTCCGCGGCCACGCAGCAGGTGTTGCTGGACGACGGGTTGGTGCTTGTCGGAGTGATGGAGCCCTGCGCGCCGCTGGCCAGCTCCTTCGGATCGACATGAGTGATGTCGATCGACTCGACGACGCCCACCCGGGTGCCGCCGATCCTGACCTCGTTGTTCTTCACCAGGCGAGCGGCGTTCGGGACGACCACCGACACGCGGTAGGTCGGGACGAATGGCAGGCCGTTGTTCGCGTTGTACGCGAGGAAGACCGCGACGATCACGATCAGGGTCGTGATCGCGCCGACCATGGTCGGCGACGCCGCGATCGACTGCAGGGGTGTTCCTCTGCCGCGTCTCATGGCGAGAACAGGTAGTTCAGGAGGTGGTTTGCCTGGTGCCCGACGTTGCCGCCGATCCGACCGCCGGGCTTGTGCGTGTGGCGCCGCACCGCGCCGCCCACGCGTGGCACGTGGTGGTGGCCGATGCCGAGGATGTGCCTCAGCCGGTCTCCGATGTGACCGGTCGTTCCGCTCGGCGGCTTGACCGGAAGCGGCGGCCCGGTCGTACCGGAGGGACCGGTGGTTCCGGTCGGCCCCGTGGCGCCGGTCGCGCCCGTCGGCCCGGTCCCGCCCGTGGATCGATTCTTCGAATGCGCCGTCCCATTGCTCTTCGGCGCGGCAGCGGCGCTCTTGCCGGCCGGGTTGCAGAGCTTCAGGTCAGTGGATCCGCCCGGACAGACCGAGGGGTCATACGGCGGCGAGCCGATGTTCTCGTTGATGCCGGGCTGGTTCGCCCCGAGCCAGGACACGCAGGAGTTTGCGTCCGCGAGGCTCGTCGTCGTGCCGTCACCCGCCGCGTTCGGGACGCCGATCTTGTGATCGCCGGGCGGCGGGTTGTTGTCCGCCGGGTTGTCGCCCGCGTTGTAGCCCTGCACGCAGGGGCCGCTCAGGTCATAGATGGGAACGTGCAGTACGTGCCCGTACTGGTCGTACTGGTTGATGGCGCCCGTCTGGTAGTAGACGTAATTCAGGAGGCTCTCCATGCCGGTGTAGCCGGTGGGCGACTTGCGGCCGGTGGACCAGCAGGGGGCCTTCTTGTCGTTGCAGCTGCGCGCGGCGCGCTGGTCGATCTCGACCGTGCGCTTCGGCGTGTCGATGTCGCGCAGGAACTTGTCGAGCGTGTTGCTCGCCGGGTAGGCGTTCTTGCCGGACCTCGCCAGGGCCTGGATCTCGTCCTTGCCCTGGGTGAGCGCCGTGCGACCCGGGACCGCCGCCTGGCCGAGGCTGGTGAGGGAGCGGTTGGTGGCGTCGTTGAACCCCGGCAGTTTCAGCGCGAGGGTGTTGAGGCCGGGGGCCGCCTGCTTCAGATTGGAGAGGAGCGGCGTCTGGGCGTCGGCAAGCGTGCCGAGCTTGCTGAGCGTCGGCTTCAACTGCGCCAGGAAGTTGTCGAGGCGGTTGAAGTTGGTGGAGAGGTCGTTGCGGCGGGTGGCCGAGATCGCCGCCACGTCGCGCGCGTGCTGGATGAAGCTGATGACGTCCTGGCGCTTGTTCGCCAGCTGGGTGATGATCGTGTCGGAGTTCGCGTTGAGGTCCCGAATCGTGCGGTTCTCGTCGGCGAGGATCCGCAGCGCGGACTGGAGCTTGCGAAGCGCCGGCGAGCCGAGGGCGATTGCCTGATTCAGCTCCTTCGGGTTGCCCGCCAGCGCCGTCCCGAACTCGTTGATCAGGATCGCCAGGCGATCCTTGTACGGCTCCCGGAGCGTGTTCTGGACCAGGTCCGGCTGAACCGTCTCGGTGACGTGGCTGGCCGGGATCGTCCCACCGTCGGGGAGGGTCGGGCCCTTGGGGTTGCAGGTGATGAAGTACTCGGCGATCAGCGACTGCGGCTCGGATGCGCATCGCGTGTCCTTGCCCAACACGCCCAGCGGGCCCGAGGTCTCGATCGTGATGTCCGCGCGCTTCTGCGGCGTGATGCCGAGATCCGTGACCGTGCCGGTGTCGACGCCCGCGATCCGCACGTTGGAGCCGTTGACGATCCCGAAGGCGTTGTACATCTCGACGTGGTACGTATGCGAGTCAGACGCGCCCGCCAGCGAGGTGACCCACGCTGCGATGCCGCCGAGCAGGACCGCGATGAGGGCGAGCCTTCTCATGGCCCCAGCGGCACCTGAGACGGATCGCAGGCCAGGGTGCCGTTGTCGGTGAACGGGGTCGAGTTGTCGCCCGGGTTTCGCTCGTTGGCGCCGGGGCAGCGAGCGTTCTTGCCGGTGCCGCCGATGCCGGCGATCTGGGTGATCGGCGACAGCGGCTTGGCGAACAGGTCGGGGAGGCCGGGACTGAAGGCGTTGAAGGTGGTCGCGATGCGCCCGATGCCGCCGTTGGCGTCCGCGATCCCGGAGGTGCCGAAGTCGTTGAACCACGAGACGAGCTCCGGCGTGTAGGAGCGAAAGAAGGAGAGCGAGGGCAGGCCGTTTTGAAGCGAGCAGACCGCCTCGCCGAAGGCGCCCTGGGTGAAGTTGCCGTCGGCGGCCCGCTGGTAGTCGGTGTTCGGGTTCTTGCCGCAGTCCGGAGAGCCCGAGCCGACCGCCGCCTTTGCCAGCGGCACCGCGTCGCGGGTCAGCTCGACCAGGTCGTTCTGCTTGCCCGGCCGGCGGATCGTGCGTTCGAGGTCGGTGATCGTCGGCACCGCGTCCGCCGCGGCGCGGCGGAAGGTCGAAAAGAAGGGGCCGAGCCGATCGGCGACCGGCTTTGAGGCGTTGACGAACGGGGTCAGGTCGTCGAGGGTGGCCCGCAGGTTGACGAAGGTGGTGTTCGATTGGCGCATGAAGTCGGGCAGCTTGACCAGCGCCTGCTCGAGGGCGTTCGACTGCTGCGCGATCGCGCCCATCATCAGGTTCGCGTTGTGGATCAAAAGCGAGATGTCGCTCGATTTGGCCGCAAGGGCGCCCGACAGGTGCGAGGTGTCGACGATCAGCCGCTGTAGGGTCGGCGTGTCGCGGGTCAGCTCGCCGAACACCTGCCTGGAGGTGGAAAGGAACGGGTTCAGGTAGCGGTAGCCGGCGTTGGCCTGGTGGGCGACCCCCTCATAGGAGAGCTCAAAGCCCTGGATCACGTGCTTGAAGTTGTTGATCGTCCGTGCGTTCAGGGTGTTGAAGAGCTGGTCGAGGTCGACCTCGGAGGTGGTCTCAGACTGCGGCAGCACCGAGCCCGAGGGGATCTCGGCTCCGGCCGCGGAGGGCGCCGGCAGGTCGAGCTCGACCTGGCGGTTGGCGATTCCAGACAGCGAGTAGGAGCGGATCGTCGCCGTCGTTCCCTGGCGCAGCGGGGCGTAGGGGGAATCGACCGAGAAGGTGACCAGGGCCTGGCCGTGGTCGCCGAGGGCGATGTCGTTAACGGTGCCGGTGGGGGCGCCTGCTACTACGACCTGGGAGCCGGGGACGAGCTGGCTGGCGTTCTGGAACTCGGCGGTGATCTCGTAGCTGGAGCCGCCGCGGAAGAGCAGCAGCCCGACCACCACCGCGGCCACTCCCAGCGCCACGATGGCGGCAATGCGGCCCACCGCCGACGACCTGGTCAGTGTCATCCAGTCCTCTCCATCCCGTGCCGCCCGTGACTCCCTCCACGCACGCCCCCGAAGCTTCGCGGTGCACGCCTGGAGTTGTCAAAGGACAACCGTCGGGGGAGGGGCCTCCGCAGGCATGGACCGGCGGGGCTTTCTTGACTTGGTGTTAAGAGCCTCTAGCGGGAGCCGAAACTGCCCGAGATGGCGGGCGATCCCGCGCGGACCGACTGGAACGAGGCGGCGCGGTTGTAGCTCTCATAGAGGAGCGTCGAGTCGGGCGCCGAGCCCGAGCAGATGCGCTGGAAGAGCCCGTACGCCGCGCCGTTGCTGAGGGTCGCTCCCGGGTTCTCGGGGTCTGGGTGCGTCGCCGCGACGGCGAGCATCTGCACGATCGTCATCCGCCTTGCGACGGTGGCGTCACGCCAATCAGCGCATGTGGTCGTACCCAGGAACGCCGTGCCCGCGGCCGGCGCCGTCTTGGCGGGTGGCGTGGCCGGGGCAAGCTCGTCCCATGCCGCGACGGCCGCAAGCGACATCGAGAGGACGGCGACGGCCACCACCGTCAATCGCGCTCGGACACCGAGCCGGGAGATCCGTGGAACATGGGCGCGCGGGCGACCGACTCGAATCGCCGGGAGCCTCCACCCCGAGTGAATCGTCGCGTCGGGAGCGTTGGACGGCTTCATGGTCGGTTCGCGTATGCCTTGCAGCTCAGGGTGTCGGAGATGAGCTGACAGGAGGGGGCGGACAGCCGCTGCGATGCGAGCAGGATCCGCGACTGATGCTTCTGGCGGCGCTGATCGCGCGCCGCCGCCGCGGTTCCGGGCTGGGACGGCTGCGCGTACCAGTCGCACGTGGTGTCGCCGATCGACGCCTCGGCGCAGTAGGTGAGCATCGCCTCCTTGGCTGGGTTGCCGGTTCCCGCACTCGTGCCGCAGTCCTCGGGCAGGAAGCGCGGCACGGACATGCCCGGCCGCGCGAACCGCTGCGGGTCTCCGGTCCAGCTCGCGTTGGAGCCGTCGGGGCCATGGTTGCCGTACCAGCAGTTCCCCGTGTCGGTCGGGAACTCGTCCCACCAGAAGTCGACGCCGTTCGGCTTGACGTCGCCGTTGGGCGCCCGGCCCATCCTGTTGTCGTAGAAGCGGTTGTCATACGACGTCGAGCTGGGGTTCGCGGGGGTGCAGGTCTGCGTTGCCGGTGGGCAGCTGATCGCATCGGGCACGGCCAGGAGCATCGCGCCGCGGCGCCAGTTGTCGTAGATGCGGTTGTCGCGCACGACGTCGTCGTTGCCGCCCGCGATCAGGAGACCGGTGCCCAGCGGCACGCCCACCGCCGAGGAGACCTTACGGCTCTCCGGATACCCCTTCGGGTAGTGGTAGACGTTGAAGTTGTTCGAGTAGATCTTGTTCTTCTCGAACACCGCGCCGCTCTGCGGGAAGCCCGGGTGGCCGCCGGCGTAGAAGGAGTCGGTGACGATCCCGGCGGCGTTGTCGTACATGTTGTTGTGGACGATGTGGACGGCGTTGCCCATCGTGCCCGAGGTGGCCATGTTGTTGTGATGGATGTCGCACCGCGTGATCTTCTGGTTCAGGCGGGCGCGCGGGTAAAACGAGGTGTCCCGCTTGTCCGGCGCGTTGGGCGCGGTGTCATCGTCCGTCTCGGGCGCGCCGCCGGGATAGATGCCCGAGTCGCCGTTGCCGACCGCCTCGCAGTTCTCCGTCAGGCCGTGGTCGGAGGCGAACATCAGGGAGCCGTACTCACCCGCGTAGAAGAACTTGTCGCGATCGAGCAGGTAGCCGTCCGTCTCGAGGACGTAGATGTCGTGCTCGACCGCGTGCCTGAGGGTGACGTTCTTGAGCACGAATCCGTCGGCGCGGTCGGCCTTGAGCGCGACGTCCTTCTTCGAACCCACGCCGCTGGGACCGCCGTTGCCGGCGGCGACCTTGCCGGAGTCGATCACGACGTCCTCCGGCCGTGGACCCGAGCCCTGGATCTGAAGGTTGCAGCGCACGCACCGGCCAAGGTCTGGGATCCCGTGGCGATCGGCCTGCGGCGGCGGCGGCGCGCCCTTGCCTGGCTTTCGCCCGAGCACGTTGATGAGCGCCTGGTCGTTCGGGCAGTGCCACTGGTATCGGTAGGAGACGCCGACCGGCCCGCCGCCGCCGAAGTCGGTGTCGGTGAGGTACTTCTGGCACTTCGGATCCTGCGTGGGCTGCTTACGCGAGTGCGGCTCGCTGTAGATCCCGGGCATGACGACGATGAAGTCGTTGTTGTGCGAGTCGAAGACCGCCTTCTGGATCGAGTGGTAGCGGCAGCGCTTCGCGAATCGCTTGTTGAGCGACCGCAGCCGATGCGCCCTCCTCGCGCGCATCTGGTGGCGCTTCATCGTCGGCCGCAACGCGTATCCGCGTGTCCTCATCAGGCGGAGCGAGCGCCGCACGCGCGCCATCGAGTCCTTCTTGCATACGACCCTCGTCCTGCCCGGCTTCGAAGCCTTGAAGGCCGAGGGCAGCGAGCGCGCCTTCGGCACCTTGCCGCCGGCGGCGGGCTCGACGTGATGGTCGGGCCTTGGGTCCGGCCAGTACGCCGGGCGCTCGATGTGGGCGAGGGCCAGCGCGGGAATGGCGATGAGGGCAACGCCCGCTGCGCCGATCGCCACCGCGAATCGCCGACGCCGTCCTCTCCGTTTCAGCCGGTCTCCCATTGCCACACCCCGTAGCGGGCGGCCAAGGTAACAACGGATTTTCGGCGATGCGCCGGTTCGACCGGTGACGCCCTGGGCGCCACCCTCATTGACCGGAGTGCTACCCCGCGGCGCCGAGCCGGCTCGCGACCTCAGGCCAGTTCACGACGTTCCACCACGCGTCGATGTAATCCGGGCGCTTGTTCTGGTACTTCAGGTAGTAGGCATGCTCCCAGACGTCCACGCCGAGGAGGGGCGTCTGGCCGTCCGAGATCGGCGAATCCTGGTTCGCGGTCGAGACGACCGCCAGGCCCGAGCCGTCGTGGACCAGCCACGACCAGCCGGAGCCGAAGCGGCTCACTCCGGCCGTCTTGAACTCGTCCTTGAAGGCGTCGAACGACCCGAATGTGTCGTCGATCGCGGCGGCGAGGTCGCCGTCCGGCGCACCGCCGCCGTCCGGGCTCATGATCTGCCAGAAGAACGAGTGGTTGGAGTGTCCGCCCGCGTTGTTGCGAACCGCGGTCTTGATGTCGTCGGGAAGCTGGTCGAGGCTGCGGAGGACGTCGTCGACATCAGTGTCGGCCCACTCCGTGCCGTCGAGCGCGGCGTTCGCCTTGTCGACGTAGGCCTGGTGGTGCTTGTCGTGGTGCACGCGCATGGTCTGCTCGTCGATGTGCGGCTCGAGCGCTGCGTAGTCATAGGGAAGATCGGGAACCGAATAAGCCATCTACCGCTCCTTCGTCTCTGTTTTGAACTCTGGATCAGACTATCCAAGCGCCTCGCGAAAGCCGCTGCGCCAACTGGGATATCGAGGCTCCCAGCCGAGCTCGCGCCTGGCCCTCGCGTTCGACGCCCCCCGGAGCCCGACGGTCATCCGGGCGGCCGTGCCCCCGAGCAGGCGGCCGATGAAGCCCGGGACCTTCCACGGCCGCTTCGCGCCGAGCGCCTCGGCGTAGACCGGTAGCCACTGGGCGACGGTCGCGGGCTCGTCGTCGACGACGTTGTAGATGCCGGGCTCGCCCCGGTCGCACGCGGCAACGGTGGCCCCGGCGGCGTCCTCGATGTGGATGAAGGAGAAGAGGCCGTCGCTTCCACCGAGCACCGGGAAGCGCCGCTTGCGGACCATCTCGGCGATGCTGCCGTCGGCGGCGTAGTAGGTGCGGGGACCGTAGAACCATCCGTAGCGCAGCACCAGACCCTGGATCCCGACCGCCTCCAGCACGGCCCGCTCGTGAGAGACCATCGCGCGCACGCCGTCGCCGAAAGGTGCGGGGGCATCGGTTGACGGGCGCCCCTCCTCGTCCTTGACCATCTCGCCCTCGGGCGCGTAGAGGAAGGCGATGCTCTGGGTGACGAACCGCTGGGCGCCGGCCGCGATCGCCGCATCGAGCAGGTTCCCCCCGCCCTCGGTGCGGATCCGGTTGGTCGGGGCGTAGAAGCGCTCGTCCATGTTGCGCGTGTCGTAGTCGCGGGGAAGCTTCGTCAGCTCGTTGACGACGACATCCGGACGCGCCGACCCCACCGCCTCGTTGACGGCCTCGGCGTCGAGCGCGTCGCACATGACCGCCTCGCCGCCGCCCTCCGAGATCATTGCCCTGCCCGCCTCGCGGCTGGTCATCCCGACGACGTCATGGCCGGCAGCGACGAGCTGGCGCACCAGCGGCCGACCGATGACACCGGAGGCACCCGCGACGAAGACCCTCATCCGGGTGAACGTTAGCCCGTTGCTACGGGCGCACGTTCACCCGCCGCCGAGGGTGAGCGCGAAACCCGCGCACGTCACGATCCGTCGGAGGGGCTTCCCTGCCTCCAAGTCCTTGGTCCTTTCCTCGAGGGCGATCGCCTGTCACCGTTCGGCGTCCAGTACGACTCACCGACCGCTGTTCGGCTTGTCAAGGGCGCCGGTCTAGTCGCGGTCGTACGTCGCGATCGCCCGCAGCGAGAGCGCGGTCAGCACGGCGGTCAGGGCGACGATCACGCCCAGGCAGACCGCGAGCTTGTCCCAGACCCAGCCGTCGATCACCAGCGACCGCAGCCCGACGATCACGTAGCTCACCGGATTGACGCGGGCGAGCGCCTCCATCACCGGGGTGAGCCGGTCGAACGGGACGAAGTTCGGGGTCAGGAAGAGCAGCGGGAAGAAGAGGAGGAAGCTCGTGTTGGTGGCCTGGACGTTGCGCGTCCGGAGTGCGACGAGGATCCCGAAGCCGGCGTAGCCGACGCCGAAGAGCGCGGCCAGCACGACGAGCACCATCGCGCCGGGCACGCCGCTCTCCATGTGCACGCCGAAGGCGAGCCCGGCGAGGAGGACGACGCTCGAGCCGAGCAGGCCGCGAACCAGGTCGGCGGCGAGCCTGCCGAAGATGATCGAGGAGCGCCGGATCGGCGCCGCCAGCAGCTTGTCGAAGTATCCGTTGTCGATCTCGGTGACCAGAGCGAGTCCGGAGGTGGCGGTCGCCACGGCGAACATCAGCGACACCGGCATCTGGAACGCGGCGTACCCCTGCCCTTTCAGGAAGGGCGTCGTGTCGGGAAAGGTCTCCGAGACCTGGCCGATGTTCACCGCGAGGAAGAAGAGCGGGATGAACAATGCGGGGATCGTGGCCTCGGGGTAGCGCACGATCTCGCGCACCGCCCGCCGGCCCAGCAGCAGCGTCTCGGTCAAGCGGCCTGCTCCTCCGGCTCCTGCTCTTCCTCGGCGCCCTCGAGCCGGCGCCCGGTGGCACGCAGGAAGACGTCGTCAAGTGAGGGCCGCGAGACGGCGATCGCCCCAACCTGGGTCTGCGCCCCGTCGAGCCGCCGCACGATCTCCGCGATCGACCCGGCGCCATCCTCCAGGTAGAGCGCGAGAGCATCGGCCTCCGGAACGACTCGCTCGAGCCCCGGCAACCCGCGCATCGCCGCCTCGACCCGCGTGGCATCGGCACCGTCCAGCTCGACCCTGACGACGTCGTGGCCCATCTGCGCCTTCAGGCTCTCGGGCGTGCCGTCGGCGACGATCCTGCCCGCGTCGATGATCGCCACCCGGTCGCACAGCTGGTCGGCCTCCTCCAGGTATTGGGTGGTGAGAAAGACGGTCGTCCCGGTGGCGTTGATGCGACGGACCTCGTCCCAGACCGTCAGTCGCGAGGCCGGGTCGAGCCCGGTGGTCGGCTCGTCGAGGAACAGCACCTCGGGGGAGTGGACGAGCGCGCTCGCGAGGTCGAGCCGCCGCTTCATGCCGCCCGAGTAGGTCTTGGTTCTCCTGTCCGCTGCCTCGCTCAGCCCGACGAGCTCGAGCAGCTCCTCCGTCCGCGCCCGCGCGTCGGCCCCCGTGATCCCGTAGAGGCCGCACTGCAGCTCGAGCAGCTCGCGGCCGGTCTGGACCGGATCGAGTCCGATCTCCTGCAGCGCGACCCCGATGCGCCGCCGAACGTCGGCCGGGTCGGCGACGACGTCGACGCCGGCGACGCTGGCGCTCCCGCTCGTAGGCGGCAGCAACGTGCAGAGCATCCGAACCGTCGTCGTCTTCCCCGCGCCGTTGGGGCCGAGGAACCCGAACACCTCGCCACGGCTGATGGTCAGGTCGATGTCACGGACCGCTTCGACATCGCCCTTGAACGTCCGCCGCAACGAGCGGACCTCGACCGCCTGATTGCCATCCTCAATCACACGGCGAGACGGTAGTGACGATTTAGGTCAGAACCGGTCCGCATGGCTTCAGTTGATATCGGGGCGACTGGATTTGAACCAGCGACCTCACCGACCCGAACGGTGCGCGCTACCAGGCTGCGCCACGCCCCGAGAGCCAGTCATTCTAGGGGCCGGGAGCTGGACGTCAGGAGTGGCTGACCTCGGCCACGGCGGCATCGACCTCGGCCTTGGAGGGCCCGTCCTGCAGCACCTTGCTGCCGCCGGGCCCGTCGACCACGATCGACGGGGCCTCGACGCGGAGGCGGTACTGCGCCGCGAGCTTCTGGTCGGCGTCGACCGAGTCCTTGACCCGCGCCGAGTCCATGTCCTGGTGCCACTGGCTCACGTCCAGGGTGCTGAACGAGTCGATGGCATTGCCGAGGTCGTCGAGGAACTGGGTGGTGACGGTGCCGTTCGGGGCCTCGTCCTGGTTGCGGAAGAAGAGGTCCGCGAACTGCCACTCGACGTCCTGCTCGCCCGCCGCGGTCGCGGCATAGGCGGCCTGCGTGACGTCGGCCTGGCCCAGCGAGTAGTTGTGGAACTCGAGACGGGCGTCGCTCCCGCGCGCGTACTCCTCGATCAGCCGGTCGACGGTCTCGAGCTGGTACTTGTCGCAGGTCGAGCACTGCAGGTCCGTGAACAGCGCGATGGTCACCGGCGCATTTGGCGACCCCAGGGAGGATCCGTTCTGCTCGACGCCGCCGACCAGCTCCTGCACGGCGTCGCCGCCGGTGATCTTGATCACCCTCGGGCCACCCGTGCCCACGGATAGCGAGATGATCGCGCCGATCAGGGCGGCGAGCCCCACGCCCAACAGGACGCGCGGCACCCACGGGCTTGACATCTATCCGGCGACCGCCTTGTAGTAGCGGACCGCCAGGCCCGTCAGCAGGGTCTCGAAGCTCTCCTCGATCGGCCCGCCGGCCTCACTCGCGTAGGCCTCGAGCCCGCGCCGCTCGATCGCCTCGCTGCGGGCGACGACCTCATCCACGAGGTCGGGGTGCTCGTCGCAGAAGAACGCCCCGATCGAGTAGAGCTCGGTGTCCATGAGCGACTCGAGGAAGGACGCAGGGGCGGCGTCTGAAACGGTCTCGGCCACGGCGCACATGCTACGGCGCGAGCTCCATATGCCCGGGCTTCGGGGGTCGATCCCGCTATTTGCGGCGAAAGTCATTGACACATCCGCGGGATGGGATAAAACTCACTGCCACAGGCAACAGGAGGAGACGACGAGTGGCAATACACCTGACGCCCACCGAGCTCGCCGACGAGGTCAACATGAAGCGGCGCGAGGTGATCTCGAAGTGCATGGAGATGGGTGTCCCGATCTTCAACGGCAGGATCGACAAGACGTTGTTCCTCTCATCGCTGCGCCGCCTCACGGGCCGGGCCAAGCAGATCGCGTAGTTCGCGCGCCGCCGGGGCGCGTTCCCTCGCTGATATAGCCTTCGACGCATGGAGACCGCCACGGTCGCGGCCGGCCCGGCAATCGGAGTCGCTTCGAGCACGGTCGCTGACCTGCTTCCGCTGGCCGTGCGGGAGCACGGCGACCGGCGCGCGGTCATGTACAAGGAGGAGGGGGCGTCCGGGTGGAGCTCCAAGACCTACTCCGAGGTCGGCGAGATCGTGCAGGGCCTCTCGCTCGGGCTGATGGACCTTGGGATCGAGAAGGGCGACAAGGTCTCGATCCTCGCCAACACCCGCCCGGAGTGGACCTACTTCGACTTCGCGGCGCTCACCGCCGGCGCGACCGTGGTCCCGATCTACCAGACGAACTCACCCGACGAGTGCCGGTACGTGCTGGAGAACTCCGACGCGAAGGCGGTGATCGTCGAGGACGCCGAGCAGCTCGCAAAGATCCGCGAGGTGCGGGACCGGTGCCCGGTCCTCGAACACGTGATCCTGATGACCGGTGAGGCCGACGACGCGATCTCGGCGGACGAGATCGCCGAGCGCGGCGCCTCCCGCGACGTCTCCGAGTGGGAGGAGCGCTGGAGCTCGGTGAGGCCCGACGAGATCTGCACCTTCATCTACACGTCGGGAACCACGGGACCGCCGAAGGGCTGCGTCATCTCCCACGGCAACTACCGGTCGATGCTCGACATGGTGCTCGACGTGAGAGCGCTGGGCGACGACGAGCTGACCTACCTGTACCTCCCTCTCGCCCACTCGTTCGCATTGCTGATCCAGTTCGGCACCGTGGCACTCGGCGCGACGCTCGCCTACTGGCAGCGCGACCCACTCAAGATCATCCCCGACCTCGCCGAGGTCAAGCCCACCTACTTCCCGTCGGTCCCCCGGATCTTCGAGAAGATCTACACGGCCGCCACGGCGGCCGCCGAGAAGGCCGGCGGGATGAAGAAGGCGGTCTTCAACTGGGCCGTCGGCGTCGGGCACCGGATGCGCGAGACCGAGCGCGGGGGCAGGGAGCCCGGCTTCTTCCTCCGCCGTCAGTACGAGATCGCGGACAAGCAGGTGCTGTCCAAGATCCGCAACCTCTTCGGCGGGCGCATCAAGCTCGCCGTCAGCGGGGCGGCCCCGATCAACCCGGAGATCCTCCGATTCTTCGACGCTGCCGGGGTGCTCGTCATCGAGGGCTGGGGCATGACCGAGACCTCGACCGCGGCGACGATCGCGACCGCCGAAGACTTCAAGTTCGGCACGGTCGGCAAGCCGTTTCCGGGGTGCGAGGTCAAGATCGCCCCCGACGGGGAGATCCTGGTCCGCGGGCCCAACATCTTCCAGGGCTACTACAAGAACCCCGAGGCGACCGCCGAGACGCTCGTGGACGGCTGGCTCCACACCGGCGACATCGGAGAGATCGACTCCGAGGGCTACGTGAAGATCACCGGCCGCAAGAAGGACATCATCATCACGGCGGGCGGCAAGAACATCACGCCGGCCAACCTCGAGGCCGAGATCAAGCAGCACTCGCTCGTGTCCCAGTGCGTCGTGATCGGCGACCGGCGTCCGTACCTGATCGCGCTCGTCACCCTCGACCCCGAGGAGGCCGCCGCGTTCGCGACCGAGCACGGCCTCCCTTCGGATCCCGAGGCGCTGGCGTCGATCGAGCAGGTGCGGGCAGCGATCGATGAGCACCTCGCGAAGGTCAACTCCAAGTTCGCCCGGGTCGAGCAGGTGAAGAAGATCGAGATCCTCCCGCACGACCTCTCGCAGGAGGGCGGCGAGCTCACGCCGACGATGAAGGTGAAGCGCAACGTCGTCGCCGACAAGTACGCCGGCAACATCGACGCGCTGTACGCGAAGTAGCGAGGCGGCCGAGGTATTGCACACAATCCCGGGAGCTCGCAACGGATCGGTAAGCGCCACGTCCCCCTCGTCCCCAGTTCGCTTTCGTGCGCCACGTGGTTCCGGCGCATCAGCGATAGCGGTTGCCTGAGGAAACGCTAGGTCTAGATGAATGTCGCCCTGCTGCGAGTGAGCGACTTCGCGGCTTTCGTAATACGCAGCAGACTCAAGTGGCGGCATTAGGCGGCCACTATAGGCGCGGCGATTACGGCAGGCTGCCTGTTACTGGGTCTCCGCGCTGCGCCTGCGGAGCCTTGGTCGTCTCGACCTCTGGGAATGAGGCGGGAACGCCGAACAGTTCTTGCTCTATCCGCTCAACCTCTGCTTCGGGGAGGCGACGGTGGCCGCTAGGCAGTCGATACGACTGCAGGATGTGGCGATCCATCCAATTGCGGATCGTGTTCTCGTGTACGCCGAGACGGTTGGCGGCCTCCTTGATGGTGGTCGTAGGGGCCGGGCGCGTCAGAACTGCCATTTGGATGCGGCTGTTTCGCGAGATGGGTCGCGAGGATGAGTTTCAGGCCCAATGGTCCGAGGTCCCGGCCGATCCAGAGGACGTGCGTTATCTCCTCCAGCAACTCGATGAACGATTGCTCGTCGTTGTCGATGAACTCGATCGGTTCGAAGATAACGAGGGCCTTTCACTCTTGGCTGACACCATCAAGTCCCTCTCGGACAATGCCATCAACGTCACGTTGATCCTTGTGGGCGTCGCCGATGCCATCACCGAGCTAGTGGGCGACCATCAATCGGTCGAGCGGGCGCTAACGCAGATTCCCATGCAGAGAATGTCCTCGGTCGAGTTGGGCCAGATCATCGACCGAGGCATGGGATACCTGCATATGGCGATAGGGGAGGACGCCAAACTACGGCTTGCGCGGCTGTCGGAAGGCCTGCCCTATTACACCCATCTGCTTGCCCTCCACGCAACACAGCGGGCAATTCAAGACGACCGCGATCATGTGACCTCGGCGGACGTCGAAAGCGCCATCGGGAACGCTGTCGCGAAGGCCCAACACTCCATTCGCACCGCCTACCAGGTGGCGGTGCGAAGCACCCGCAACGAAAGCCAGTTCGAAGAAGTCCTGCTGGCTTGCGCACTAGCGCCGAAGGACGAGCTGGGCTACTTCACGGCCGGCGCTGTTCGAGAGCCGTTGTCCCGCATCATGGATAAGCCGCGCGAGATTCCTCACTTCGCCCGCCACCTACACAAGTTCGCCGAAGAAAGGCGAGGCAGGGTCCTGGAGAAGGCCGGAAAGAAGGGCAGCCACTTCTATCGATTCGCCAATCCACTGCTACAGCCGTTTGTCGTGCTGAGCGGCGTCGCACGGCAGGTCGCATCGGAGGATCTGATCCGCGAGCTACAGCTAGAGACGGCCCCCGCGCCGGAGGACCCAGCCAACGCGCTCGACCTGCCATCCCCGAGCGCGCCGGAGCAGCTTTTCTAACCTTCGCGCTCGCCCCTACCGGCCCAGGAGCGGTCATCGTCGTCATCGAGGGCATCATCACGATGACTGAGCGTCTAGCCGGCCTCTTCTTCGTCCGCCTCGCGCTGGCGATCGCTGCGCAGCAGCACCGCCGTGGTCTGCTCGAGGACGCGCCGCCAGGCTGACTGCGGCTCGCGCTCGCGCTCGACCTGATCCAGGA
This sequence comes from uncultured Actinomycetes bacterium, assembly GCA_963702195.1. GTDB lineage: Bacteria > Actinomycetota > Thermoleophilia > Solirubrobacterales > 70-9 > AC-56. Next base: position 2,840,385 of record OY969725.1, read on the forward strand.
CGTGGCGGACCCGCCGCGCCGAGATCTCGATCCCGTGGCGCTCGGCGATCGACTTGTAGCGCTCGTAGTCGCGGGCCAGCTTCAGGGTCACCGACTCGAAGCCGTGCTTGGCGATCTCGAGGCGGGCGCTGTAGTCCATGATCGACGTGCCGAACATGCGCTCGTCGTCGAACTCGGGCTCGATCAGGATGATGTCGACGCCCGGGTAGCGCTCCTCCCAGTGCTGGACCGCGATGTGAAGCCGCTCGTGGGAGAGGAGGCGGAAGGCCTGGTTGCCGATCGCCGTGAAGCCCATGTCGGAGACCCGCCGCGCCCGCGTTCCCATGATCGTCGGGATCCGCTTGCGGAAGTCGTTGACGAACGGGACGACGGGGTTGATGACCACGATGAACTTCGCCCCGTGCTCGACCGCCACGTCGATGTTGGTCGTCGAGCGGATACCGCCGTCGATGAACTCCCGGCCGTCGATCCTCACCGGCTCGTACAGCATCGGCAGGGCGCCCGAGGCGGCCACCGCCGTGGAGATCGGCACGTCCATCCACTCGCCGTCGCCCATGACGATCCGTTCGGTCGAGTCCAGATCGGTGGCGGTGAGGTAGAGCTCGGAGTTCAGTAGCCGGAAGTCATTGGTCCGATCGGGGTCGGAGAGCGCCTCCTCGACGTATGACTCGATGCCCCTGCCGCTGTAGACGCCGGTGGGCAGACCTCCCGCCAGGCCGTTGACCACGTCGACCGCGGAGATCTCGTTGAGGTGGCTCAGGAGCCCACGGGCGACGCCGGCGACGCGGAGCGGGAAGGTGAGCGACTTGCGGAGGAAGCCGCCGTAGTTGGGGTGCAGGAGCGTGCCGAGCGAGATGTCGGAGAGCGGCGAGGGGAGATCGCTGTTGATCACCCTCATCATCTCCTCAGGCGTGATCCCGTTGGCGACCATGCTCGCGATGAAGGCGCCCGCGCTGGTGCCGACGTAGACGTCGAATTCGTTGATCGTCCGGTTCACGGCGAGCAGATCGAGCGCTCGCAGCGCGCCGATCTCATAGACGCCGCCCGTGAACCCCCCGCCGCCAAGGACGAGCGCGGTCTTGGACTGGCGCCGGCGACTCTTCTTGGCGCGACCCCCCCGCGACTCCGTCCGCGGCGTATCGAGCTCGACGACCTTGCCCATTGGAGCTACTCATTATTACTGGCCGGGCAGCTAGTCTGGCTCCAGTGCAGGGCAGGAGACTGCTGATCGTCGCCTTGGGCGCCGCGTACGCGCTGCTCGGCGGAGCTGTGCCCGCCATGGCGTCGATCTCCCGCGCCCACCTGAAGCACGGCCTGACGAAGCAGATGCACCGGGTCGGAGGTGCCAGTGGCGCCTGGGTGTACGACGTCGACGCGCCGGACCACGGGCTGCTCTTCAGCTGGGCGTCCAAGACGCCGCGCGTGCTCGCGTCGAACTCGAAGCTGTTCACGACAGCGGCGGTGCTCCATCGCTTCGGGGCGGACGGGAAGCTCGCGACGAGCGTCTATCCGCAGCGTCACTCCGACCTCCACCGTCACGCGATCAGGGGCAACCTGGTGCTCGTCGGGGCGGGCGACCCGGCCCTCGCGAGCAGCGGATTCGCGAAGCACAACAGCCTGCCCGTGACCGCCCTCGGCCCGCTTGCGCGGGAGGTCAGGCGGGATGGAATCAAGCGGGTGACCGGCAAGGTGCTGGCAGACGACAGCGTCTTCGACCGCCGACGGGGCGTGCCCACGAACGGCGTCGACGCGTCAGGCGAGCTCTCGCCGCTTTCGGGGCTCTCCTACGACTCCGGATTCCTCCACGGCCACTACGCACCCAGCCCCGAGCTGGTGGCGGCGCGCGCGCTGACCGGCAAGCTCCGCCACTACGGCGTGAAGGTCAAGAAGGGCACGGGCCGCGGCCAGGTGTCCCGCTCGGCGCTTCGGCACCGTCCGCTCGCGAAGGTCAACTCGCCGAGCATCTCGGCGCTGATCACGGCCACGAACCGGCCCTCGAACAACTTCTTCGCCGAGATGCTGCTGAAGCGCCTGGCGGCGAACGGCAAGCACGCCGGGACGACCCGCCGCGGCGCCCACAAGGCCGAGCGCTATGCCCGCAAGCTTGGGGCGAAGGTCAACATGGTCAACGGCTCTGGGCTCTCGCGCTCAAACCAGGCCTCGCCGAGCTCGGTGGGCCACCTGCTCCGGGCGCTCGAGACCCGCGACGACCACGCCGCCTTTCGCCACTCGCTCCCCCTCGCGGGGCGTGAGGGGACGCTCGCGGACCGCATGGGCGGCACCGCCGCCGAGGGACGCTGCCGCGCAAAGACCGGGACTCTGAACGCGGTCAGCTCCCTGTCCGGCTACTGCAACGCCGGCCACGACACGGTCGCGTTCTCGATCCTCATGAACTCGGTCAACGTCTCGGTGGCGCAGGACGCCCAGGACCGGATGGCGGGGTTGATCGCTCGCTACCGGCGTTAGCGCGGCAGAAGATCGCGCAGCGCTGACTCGTCGATGACGGTCGTGCCCAGCTCCTCCGCCTTGGCCAGCTTGGATCCCGGGCTGTCGCCCGCCACGACGTAGTCGGTGCCCTTGGAGACCGAGCCCGTGACCTTGCCGCCGGCCCGGCGGATCATCTGCGTCGCCTCCTCGCGGGTCAGGCTCGGAAGCGAGCCGGTCAGCACGAATGTCTTGTCCTCGAGCGGCCCACCCTCGGCGCGGCGCTCCTCCTCGGAGAGCTCGAAGCGAAGTCCGCGCTCGCGCAGGCGTCGGATCAGGTCGAGCGTGGGCTCCTCCGAAAGCTCCTCCTCGAGGCGCTCGGCGACGATCGGGCCAACGCCCTCGACCTCCTGGATCTGCTCCTCCGAGGCCTCGATCAGCGCGTCGATGGTGCCGAAGTGCTCGGCCAGCGCCTGGGCGGTCACGAAGCCGACCTCCGGCAGCCCGAGGGCGAAGAGGACGATGGCGAACGGCTGCCGCTTCGAGGCCTCGATCGCCTCGATCAGGTTGCGGGCCGAGGTCTCGCCGAAGCCCTCGAGGGCGGCGAGCTGCTCGACCGTGAGGTCGTAGACATCGGCCTGGTCGCGGATCAGGTCCTCGTCGAGGAAGCGCGCGGAGAGCTTCTCCCCGAACCCCTCGATGTCCATGACCGCGGCGAAGTGCTTGATGTGCTGGAAGACCTGCCCGGGGCACCCGCGCCTGTTCGGGCACATCGTGAACACGGCGCCCTCGGGCTTGACCGTGGGGGTGTCGCAGCGCGGGCACTTGGCTGGCGGCTTGGGCTTGCGAAGGCGCTTGCCCTTGCGACGCTGGACCAGCGGCGAGATCACCTGTGGGATCACGTCGCCGGCGCGCGTTACGACGACCTCGTCACCCTCGCGAGCGTCCTTTCGCGCCAGGTCCTCCTCGTTGTGGAGGGTGGCGGTGGAGACGGTCACACCCCCCACGCGCACCGGCTCGAGCGCGGCAAAGGGGAACAACGCGCCGGTCCTCCCCACGTTCCAGAAGACGTGGTTGAGCCTGGTGGTGGCGGTGATCGGGGGGAACTTCCACGCAACCGCCCACCGCGGCTCGCGCCCGACCACGCCGAGCTCGCGCCACAGCGTCCGCTGGTCCACCTTGATGACGACTCCGTCGATCTCGAAGTCCAGCGACTCGCGACGGTCCTGCCACCACACGCATCGCGCGACGACATCGTCGGCGGTCTCGTGGATCGCCGTGTCCCCGTTGACCTTGAACCCGTGGTCCCGCAGCCAGTCGAGCTCGTCCGCGTGTGTGGGGAGGCCGCCGTCACGCTGCGCGCTCATGCCGTAGCACCAGATCGACAGCGGCCTCGACGCGGTCACGTTCGGGTCGAGCTGTCGCAGCGAGCCCGCTGCGGCGTTGCGCGGGTTGGCGAAGGCGGCCTCGCCGGCGGCGCTCCGGGTCTCGTTCAGATCCTCGAAGGCCGAGCGCGGCAGGTAGACCTCGCCGCGAACCTCGATCAGCCCGGGCGCGTCGTCGATCCGCATCGGGATCGCCCTGATTGTGCGCAGGTTGTGGGTGACGTCCTCGCCGACGAAACCGTCCCCGCGGGTCGCGCCGCGGGTGAACGTGCCGTCCTCGTACGTCAGCGAGATCGCCAGCCCGTCGATCTTCGGCTCGGAGACGAATCGAAGCTCGCCCGGCTCGATGTCGAGCTGGCGCAGCCGGTTGTGGAGGCGGTTCTCCCAGCCGCGGAACTCCTCGGCGCTCCGCGCGTTGGCGAGCGAGAGCATCGGCTCCGCGTGGCGGATCTCACCGAACTTGTCCAGCGGGCGCATTCCCCCCGCCACGCGCTGGGTGGGCGAGTCCGGGGTCCGAAGCTCCGGGTGCGCCTCCTCGATCCCGCGCAACTCGTCGAGCAGCGCGTCGTAGGCGTCGTCGCCGATCTCCGGGTCGTCGAGGACGTAGTACTGGTGGTCGTGGCGGGAGATCTCGCGCCGAAGCTCCTCCGCACGTTTTGCCGGATCGCGCGGGCTCACTTGGGCGGCGTCGCGACCGATCGGCTACGACGTGGCACCGGCGAGCACCTCCCTGAAGATCCGGTCCAGGTCCCACTCGCGAAGCCGCGTCAGGCCGTCGCGGTCGGTGAGGTCGAAGTGGACAGGCGTGATCGAGATCCGCCGCCGCGCGACGGCGGCGAGATCGGTCCCCGGCTCGTCCTCGAAGGATGGCTCGAACCCATAGATCTGGTACCGGCGCCGGCCGTCCCCGTCCTCGCCGACCAGCCGCAGCTCGTCGTTGTAGAGGCGCTTGCCGAGCCGGGCCACCTCGATCCCCTCGAGCTCCCCCGCCGGGACATTCACGTTCAGCAGCGTCTCCGCGGGCAGGGGCGAGTCCGACAGCAGACGGACCAGCTCGGCGCCGATCCCGGATGCCACCGCGAAGTCGAAGCTGCGACCGGGAAGGAACCCCATCTCCTGCGCGCTTCCCTGCTGGGAGATGGCGATCGCCGGGATCCCGAGCACGATCCCCTCGAGCGCGGCGGCGACAGTCCCCGAGTAGGTGATGTCGTCGCCCAGGTTGGATCCGTGGTTGACGCCGGAGACGATCAGGTCCGGCCGCTCGCCGACGAGGCCGAGATCGGCGAAGCGCACGCAGTCGACCGGCGTCCCATCGGTCGCATAGGCGATGAAGCCGTCGTCGAGCTCCACCTCCTCGACGGAGAGCGGGGAGCGCGTCGTGATGCTCCGGGCGGTGGCGCTGCGATTGGAGTCGGGAACGATCACGTGGAGCTCGACCCCCTCGATCTCCAGGAGGGCGCGGCGCAGGGCGTGCATGCCCTCGGCGCCGATGCCGTCGTCGTTGGTCAGGAGGACTCGCATCGCGGCCGATTCTAGGGACCGGCCTCCCGACCGAGACTGGGCCGCGGGCGGAGCACATGGACTTGCCCGCGAGGAGCACGAGCAGACTCCCGGCATTGCATTAGGGTTACCTAATATGCTAGAAGCCTCAGCTTGCTCGTCGGGATTGCGCCGGCGGCCGGAGGCCAACGTGACCGGATCGACCAGGAGACAACCGCTTGACCTTCCGTGAGACCGTCCTGCTCGGTGCCCTCGCCGGCTTCACGATCTATCTCGGGCTCCCGTTCGCGCGACTCCGGCTGCTGGGCCCGCGGGCCCGTGTGGCGCTCGCGATGTTCGCGGTCGGGGTGCTCGCGTTCCTGTTCGTCGACGTCATGGAGCACGGGTTCGCGATCGTCGAGGAGGCCGTCTCGGGTCTCAAGGGCGGCGATGAGAGCTTCGGCCACGTGCTGGGGCTCGCCCTGCTCCTCGGTGGCGGGTTCGCGCTCGGCAGCGCCGGGCTGAGCATCCTCGAGGCGCTGATGCGCCGTGGCTCCGCCACGCAACCGCCGATCTCCGGCGCCTCGGCCGAGATCACGGTCGAGGACGCCGCGGCACTCGAGCAGCAGGCGGCGGCCGCGCGCGCCCGGGCCCTGCGGACCGGCATGACGATCGCCGTGGCGATCGGCCTCCACAACTTCGCCGAGGGCCTGGCGATCGGAGTCTCCGCCAGTACCGGCGAGATCAGCCTCGCCACGGTGCTGATCGTGGGCTTCGCCCTCCACAACGCGACCGAGGGCTTCGGCATCGTCGGGCCTCTCGGCTCGGTGCGTCCCACCTGGGGCTGGCTCGCGCTGGCGGGCCTCGTCGGCGGCGGCCCCGTCCTCCTGGGCTCCATGGTCGGTTACAACGTCACCTCGGAGCCCCTGGAGCTGGCGTTCTACGCCGTGTCCGGCGGCGCGATCCTCTACGTGATCGGCGAGGTGTGGACGGCGATGCGGCGCTACGGCCACCGCGAGCTCGGCCTCTGCCTGCTGGCCTTCGGCTTCTTCGTCGGCATCGCGACGGACCTGATCGTCGCCTACGGCGGCGGCTGAACCGGGCCGCGGACGCCGGTCACGCTCCCTCGCGGTCCGCTCAGATAGCTTGGCGCCGATGGAGCGTGGGCGAGCCCGTGAGGCTGCGGAGGTCTGGCGCGAGCCGGTCCGCGGCGGATATCCCGACCCGCGCATGATGGGCCTGCCCGGCCGCCGGCGCCTGGAGTGCTGGCGGCGCGGGCTGATGCCTCCCCCACCGCTCTTCCACCTCACCGGCGCGATGCCGACCGGGTTCGGGACGGGGACCGCCGAGGCGCGGATGCCGGCGTCGCCGTGGCTTGCGGCCTCCAGCGGGCTGATCACCGGCGGCGCGCTGTCGATCCTCGCCGACATCGCGTTTGGGCTCTCGATCGAGACCGACCTTCCGCCGGCCACGCCCTACACGAGCGCCGAGCTGTCGCTCTCGTTCCTGCGGCCGGCGCGCCTGGGCGGGAAGCTTTCGGCGGGAGGGCAGGCCATCCACGTCGGCCGCTCCGTCGGTCTGTCCGAGGTCTTCGTGATCGAGGAGGAGACGGACCGGCTGATCGCCCACGGAACCTCGCGCCTGACGATCTTCCCGCCCATCGACCCCGCCCCCGAGCCGCCGGAGTCGATCGAGCTGCCGCCCGCCGCCACGCACGAGTCCCCCGACCCGTACCTGCGGCCGCCGCCAGGTGGGGTCATCCCTCAGGAGGTGTGGGAGAAGCTCTCTGGCGCCGAGATCCTCACCCGCCAGCTCGCTGGCGAGCTGCCGCCGCCACCGCTCCACCACCTCACCGGGCTGCGGCTGGCCGGGTTCGGCGAGGGCTGGGCGACGTTCGCCATGCCGCGAACGGAGTGGCTCGCGAGCCCCACGGGCATGCTCCAGGGCGGCACGATTGCGATGCTTGCCGACTTTGCGATGCTGGGGGCGGTCGAGACGACCCTGCCGCCGGGGCTGGCCTTCGCCGGACTGGACCTCAAGGTCAACTTCCTGCGGCCGGTGGAACCGGGCGAGGGCGACCTCGTGGCGCGCGGCGAGATCGTGCACGCCGGGCGGACCCTCGCGATCACCCGGGCCACGGTGACGAACCCCGAGGGCAAGCCGGTCATGGTGGCAACGGGATCCTCGATCTACCTGCCCGACCGTCCTGCCAGCCTTGGCGAGGAGGTCGAGCTCAGCGAGCCTGACGAAGTAGCGTGAACCCGCCCAGGGAGCCGGAGGCGACCGGTCGGCCGACGATGCCCCGCGGACACGAGGCGGAGGATGTCGGCGGAGGTTGTTCAGTAGCGGACCGAGGCCAGGTAGAGCCCGTGCGCCGGTGCCGTCTCCCCCGCGCGGTCGCGCGGTGCTCCGGCGAGCAGCGATTCGAAGTCCTCGAGCGAGCGCCGTCCGCCCGCCACCTCGAGCATCGTCCCCGCCAGAACTCGCACCATGCGGCGCATGAACGCGTCGGCCTCGATCCAGAGCTCGAGCAGCTCCCCCTTGAACGGCTCGGCCAGCCGGTGCGCCCGCCACTCGGCCTGGACGACGTCCCGCTCGAAGCGCATGTGCTCGGTCTGCGTGGGTGTGAAGGCGGTGAAGTCATGGTTGCCGACGAGCAGTGCAGCGCAGCGCTCGAGTGCCTCGCGGTTGGTGGGATACGGCCACCACAGGGCGCGTTCGCGCTCGAGCGGATGCCGGACGTCGGAGGCCAGCACCCAGTAGCAGTAGGTCCGCGAGCGGGCGTCCCGCCGCGCGTCGAAGGAGTCCGGGGCCGGCTCCACGTCGAGCACCGCGATCTCCCGTGGAAGCATCGAGTTCATCCGCTCCAGGAGCGCGTCGGGCGGTTCCCCGTCGACGGCGAAGCTCGCCACCTGCCCCCAGGCATGCACGCCGGCGTCTGTGCGGCCCGCGACGGTGAGCGGCACCGGCCGCTGGAAGAGCCGCTCGAGCACCGCCTCGAGCTCCGCCTGGATCGTTCGCAGCCCGGGCTGCGCGGCCCAGCCGGCGAACGGCGCCCCGTCATACGCGATCGTGAGCCGGATGACGCCCACGGCGAGAGGCTATTCGGCCGCCGGAGCTAGACCAGCTCGAGGAAGACCATCTCGGTGGCGTCCGAGCGGCGCGGGCCGAGCTTGACGATCCGCGTGTAGCCGCCGGGGCGCTCCGCGTAGCGCGGGCCGATCTCCTCGAACAGCTTGTGGACGAGGAAGCGGTCCTGGCCGAGCGTCGACAGCGCCTGGCGCCGGGCGTGGAGGCTGCCGCCCTTCGCGAGGGTGATCAGCTTCTCGACCTCCGGCTTGACGGCCTTGGCCTTGGCCTGGCTGGTCTTGATCCGCTCGTGCTGGATCAGCTCGCGCGAGAGGTTGCGGAGAAGCGCCTTGCGGTGCGCGGAGTCACGGCTGAGCTTGTGTCGCTGCTTGCCGTGGCGCATCGTCTACTCGTCTCGCAGCGAGAGGCCCAGCGCGTTCAGGGCGTCCTTGACCTCGTCGGTTGAGCGCTTGCCGAAGTTCGGGATCGCGTTCAGCTCCGACTCGGAGCGCTGGACGAGATCGCCGACGGTCTGGATGCCGGCGCGCTTCAGGCAGTTGTACGCCCGAACGCCGATCTCCAGCTCCTCGATCAGCCGGTCGTCGCCCTCCGCCGCCGCCACCGGAGCGAAGGCCGCCTCGGCGGCTCCCGCGCCATCCCGGCTGGTGAGCTCCTCGACCCGGTCGGCGTCGGTGAAGATCGCCAGGCTCTTGATCAGGATCTCGGCCGCCTCACGGAGCGCGCCCGACGGCTCGATCGAGCCATCGGTCTCGATCTCCAGCGCCAGCTTGTCGAAGTCCGTCCGCTGGCCGACTCGGGCGGTGTCGACCGAGTACGCGGCCCGCCGGATCGGCGAGAAGATCGAGTCGATCGGGATTACGCCCAGCGGCTGATCCTCGGTCTTGTTCTCCTCGGCCGGCGAATAGCCGCGGCCGCGGCCGATCGTGAGGTACATCTCGAGCTTGGTCTTCTTCTCGAGCGTCGCGATCGGGGCGTCCGGGTTCAGGATCTCGACGCCGGCGGGCAGGTCGATGTCCTTCGCCTTCACCTCGCCGGGACCGCTCGCGACGAGCGGGGCCTCGACCTCGTCGGCGTCCGTGTGCATGCGGACGACGATTTCCTTGAGGTTCAGGACGATGTCGGTGACGTCCTCCTTCACCCCGGGAACGGTCGAGAACTCGTGGGCGACGCCCTCGATCCTCACGCTCTTGATCGCGGCTCCCCCGAGTGAGGACAGCAGCACGCGGCGCAGGCTGTTGCCGAACGTGTAGCCGAAGCCCTTGTCGAGAGGCTCGATTGTGAAGGTCCCCCGGTTGTTGTCATCCTCTTTCTCGGAGGAGATCTTCGGGATTTGAAATTCGGGCAGGGTAGTCATCGCTTCCTTCGTTGTCGCTTTTTGAGTTGCGAGCCCTACTACTTCGAGTAGAGCTCGACGATCAGCTGTTCGGAGACCGGCGTGGTGATCTCGCCGCGCTCCGGCAGGCGGAGCACCTTCGCGGTCAATGAGTCGTGGTCCGCCTGCAGCCACGGCGGCACGGCCGCCGTGAGCTCCGTAGCCGAGCGGACGACATCGGCGGCGCTGGAGTTGGGCTTGATCGAAATCACGTCGTCGGGGCGCACCTGGTAGGACGGGATGTCGACCCGCCGCCCGTTGATGAGCCAGTGGCCATGGTCGATCAGCTGGCGAGCCTGGCGGCGGGAGGCCGCGAAGCCGAGGCGCACGAGCACGTTGTCGAACCGGCGCTCCAGGAGGCGGAGCAGGTTCTCGCCGGTGACGCCCGGCTGGCGGGAGGCCTTGTCGTAGTAGCTGCGGAACTGCTTCTCGAGCACCTGGTAATAGCGGCGCGCCTTCTGCTTCTCGCGGAGCTGCTGGCGGTACTCCGACTGGCGCATGCGGCCGCGGCCGTGCTCGCCAGGCGGGTAGGAGCGGCGCTCGACGCCGCACTTCTCCGTCAGGCAGCGCTCGCCCTTCAGAAAGAGCTTCTGCCCCTCCCGGCGGCACTGCTTGCACTGGGGTCCGGTATCGCGAGCCATTGTCAGACCCTCCGCCGCTTGCGGGGGCGGCAGCCGTTGTGGGCCTGCGGAGTCACGTCCTTGACCGTCGTCACCTGAAGGCCGGCGGCCTGCAGCGACCGGATCGCGGTATCGCGACCCGAGCCGGCGCCCTTCGCGTGCACCTCGACCCGCTCGAGCCCGTGCTCCATGCCCTTGCGGGCGGCGGAGTCGGCGGTCACCTGCGCGGCGAAGGGGGTCGACTTGCGCGAGCCCTTGAAGCCGGCAGAGCCGGCGGACTCCCAGCAGACGACGTTGCCGTTGGTGTCGGTGATGGTCACGATCGTGTTGTTGAAGCTCGTCTTGATGTGCGCCACGCCGTACGGGATGTTCTTCTTGACACGCCGGCGCGAGCCCGCCTTTCCACGACTTCCTCGCTTTGGTTGTGGCATGGCTGCCTGACCCCCCGGATCCCTACTTGGGCGACGGCGGCCTGCGCCTGCCGGCGATGCTCATGCGCTTGGGGCCCTTGCGGGTCCGCGCGTTGGTCTTGGTCCGCTGGCCGTGCACGGGCAGGCCGCGGCGGTGCCGCAGCCCCCGGTAGGAGCCGATCTCCGAGAGCCGCTTGATGTTCTGCGAGCGCTCCCGGCGGAGGTCACCCTCGACCTCACGGGACTCGACCGCCTCGCGCAGCTTCACGACCTCGTCGTCGGTCAGGTCCTTGACGTAGGTATCCGGATCGACGCCGGTGTCCTTGACGATCTTCGTCGCCGTAGAGGAGCCAATGCCGTGGACGTAGGTGAGCCCCACCTCCACGCGCTTGTTGGTCGGGATGTTGACCCCAGCGATCCGAGCCATCAGCCCTGCCTCTGCTTGTGGCGCGGGTTGGAGCAGATCACGAGCACGACGCCGCGCCGCCGAATGATTCGGCAGCGCTCACACATCGGCTTTACGGACGCTCGTACCTTCACCCTCTACTCGCTGGGTCGTATCCAATCAATTTCGGAGAAGTCCCACAGGCCCCATGAATCGGCCCCGCGGGCACAAAAATAAGGCCCTTCGGCCAACGCAGAATGGTAGCAGGGCACGCCTGAGCGACCGACTGGCCACGCATGAGCCGGCAAGGCGGTCGCACCCGACCGGATTTGGCGCCTTTTACCCTGCATATGACGCATAAAGCGTCAAATGGCTGTCCTACCCGCCGCTGGCGGGGTGGACGCGCAGGACCTCGGCGCGGGTGCGCTCCGGGCGGCTCCACCCGCTGATCCGCCTCACCAGGGCACGTACGAGCAGGATCGGCCCGATCACGATCGCGGCGAGGAGTCCGCCGGCAAGTCCGATGGCCAGCAGGGGAATCGCGGCCACCAGGAGCAGGGCGATCCCCGGCAGCGCCAGCGGCGCCAGGGCCATGGTCACGATGCCGCCGCCCACGAGCCAGTTGGACGCCTCGTCGAAGACCTCGCCACGCGTAGTCCCGTTCATCACAGCTCCTTTGGTCGTCTTCTCGTCTACCGAGATGACCCCGCGACGGGCGGAGGTGTGACAGCTCAGTCGAGGTTCTCGACGATCTCGTTCGCCTGCGACCACCGGTCGGACGGTACGACCAAGAAGACGTCGCCGCGGCCGAAACGGTCGAGCGGATGGTCGGCCACGCAGGCGGCGTCCACGCCCGCGCTTCGCAGGTGGTCGCGCCAGGCCACCGCGGTCTTGGAGTCCTCGAGCGTCGCCACGGTCTCCCAGTCGGCCAGGCGCGGGTCGCCGATCGAGATCGCCGGCTCCCTGGCCGCTCGGGACTTCCATGGGCGCGGTAACGGCACGGATGCAGCCTAGGAGGAGCGGCGCCGGAGTCGCCGGCGCAGGACGAGGGGCAGGACCGCGGACACCGCTGCGCCGGCGATCGCCCCGGCCCTCACCGCGCCGCGGTCGACGCCGGGGTCGCGCCACAGCCGGCGCAGTCCCGCCACGCCCAACGGAAGCAGGAGGATTGGACCCGTGACCGCCCCCGGGTTCCACCGACGGTCCTTCACGGCCATGGCTGTGTGCAATCCAGCGTTGCCCACGTGGCTTGCGAACAGCAGCGCCGACGGGGCGGCAGCACCCCTGGGCGCGAGCGCGTAGAGCACGCTCAGGCCCCAGCCCATCCAGCAGTTGATCGCCACTGCAAGCGGCCGCGTGAGCGGGAACTCGTCCTCGGGGGAATCCATCACCCGGCGGTTGAACCAAGGAAGGAAGCCGCCGGGCCACACCCATTCCTCGGTCTGGTGTCCGAAGAGGAGGGCGAGCGGCACCCACTCGCGGCGGCGGCGAGCCACGACGGCCACGGGAACCACGCCGCCCGCCGCCAGCCACGGCCAGCGTCCATGCGTCTCGAGCCTCACGCCGGCGTTTGTATCACCGGTCGCCCTGCCCGGCCGTCAGGGCAGGTTGCGCTTGACCGAGACCGTCTGCTGGAACGTCGGCCGGTTCTGGAAGGGCGCCGGCGGGATGGAGATCGCCGAGGTGATGATCGAGCGGTTCTGGTCATAGCACTGCGGGTCGGGGTCGCCGGCGCAGTCGCCGTGGCCGTAGAGCGTCTGCGGGGTCACCTTGAGCGCCCCGCGCAACGACGAGCGGAGGGCAGCGCGGCACTTCGTCTTCGACCCCCCGCCGCAGTAGGCGCGGCTCCACGCGCCGCGTGGCCTGGGGCCGTAGAGGTCGCGCAGGTCCTTCGAGACGTAGCCCCACCAGCCGGCGAAGAAGTCGGGCGCGTTTGGCTCGCCGCGGGTGTGGTCTCCGACGGGCAGCATGCCTCGGGTCTTTCCGAACAGGCTCTTGCCGAGCGTCGGCTCGAACTCGGCGCGGACCAGCAGCGGCCACCACGCGTCCATCAGGGTGATCGCCCGCGTGTGCTCGTCGGTGCCGTTGCGATTGAGGTCCCGGCGGTGGCCGCCATCGCGGCGCCACTTGTTGAGGATCGCGAGCGCGCGCCGCAGCTTGTGCGACTGGGGGCGCCCGATCGCCCGGTCGATGATCGGCAGGACCTTCACCGCCCGGAGGTCCTCCGTCGCCGGCTCCTCCATGGACTTCACGAGCTGCGCCAGCGAGGCCTTGCGATTGCCCTTGACAGCGTTGCGAACCCGGTCGGCGATCATCTGCTGGCGGTGGATCGGCCCGTAGTCGTACTGGTCGTCGGCGGCCGCCCAGCCCGGCGCCTGCTTGTTGTTCCAGGAGACGAGGTACCGGGGATCGACCGCGTGCGGGTGCTTGTCGATCGGCAGCCAGTCCGCCTCGTGCGTGTTCGGTTCGTAACCCTTCCAGTCGTACCGACCCGTGCCGAGGATCGGGAAGTCCGGCGAGGTGCCGTGGGCGCGCTGCGGATACCAGCCGGTCAGGTAGTAGGCGATGTGCTTGGAGTCCAGGTAGGACCAGTTGAACGCGAAGTTCATGTCCCTGGCCGCCCGCCGGAACGAGCTCGGGCCGTGCCGCATGAAGTGCGGGTTGTTCATGTGGGTGAAGAAGAGGGCCGAGTCCGCCTCGTGGAAGTACGTGGAGCGTGCGGAGACGAACGCCACCTTCTTCCCGTGCACCTTCCCCCGCGCATACACGATGCCGTGGACCGTCCGGTAGGCCTTGAGCGTCTCGCTACCCGGCGACGTTTGGTCGATCGCGCTCGGTGTCCACCTGTTGGTGCGGTCGAGCTCCTGCATCGGCAGGCACCTGCCCTTGTAGCGGTAATGGAAGCTGTCCTGGCACAGGACCTCCGCGAACGTGTCGACGTTGTCGGAGGTCGCGGTGGTCGCGCTCCAGGCGTAGTCGCGGCCGTGTCCCAGCAGTACGTAGAGGTTGACGCCGGGGAAGGTGGCGCCGCGGGCGTCGATGCCCGGGCCGTGGACGTCCATCTCCATCAGGATCTGCGGGTCGTAGTAGCCCACCTGAGGGCCGAGGACGCCGATCGGATGGCCCGTCCTCGACTCGCGGGCGGAGACCAGCTCCCAATTCGATGCGTGCGGCATGTGGAGCGCCTGCATGAGCTCGGCGCCCACGTTCCCGAACTCGCCCTGAGCGCTCGCGGATGACTTGGATGCCTGCACCGGCGGCGCGACGGGCGCCTGGTGGACGGAGCCCCGGTCGGGCAGCGCCAGCCCGCGCTTGGCGAAGGCGCTCGTGGTCTCGTACGGGAAGCGCTGCGACACCGTGGTCGGCGCCTCCGGGTCGTTCTTGGAGCGGAAGTTGAGCCAGGCGCGGCGGCCCGCCCTGGGACCGAAGCGCTGCTCGAACGCCTGCATGAGCTGGGCGGAGTCGAGCTCGCGGCCGCCTCCCTTGCCGAAGATCCCGCCGATCAGCGACGCCTCGGCGACGACATCCGTGGCCTTCCAAGGCTTCGGCAGCTTGCCCAGCGCGGCGTACTCGGCCGGCATCAGGCTCGGGTTCGTCTTCGCGGCCGCGATGTAGCCGTTGATCCCGGCGACGTAGGACTTGACGTCGGCCACCAGGCGCTCGCCGGCCTTGCCGTAGATCTTGCCGGCGTCGTCGATCTGCTTCCGCAGGTCCGCCTCGGTATAGGGCGCGAACTGCCACTGAGCATGGTCCATGGCGCGGTTCGACGGCGACCCGCCGACGAAAGAGGAGAGCTCCGCCCGGCCGGTGTGGCGCAGGACGTCCATCAGGAACAGCCGGTCCTGCGCTCCCACGTACCCGGTGCCGAACATCGCGTCAGCACGGGTCTGACCGTAGACGTGCGGGATCCCGTACTGCTGGTCGCGGATGATCGTCACGCCGGGCCTGGGCGTCGTCGTCGACTCGACGTCGCCCTGCTTGACGCCGAAGGTGGCGTCCTTGAAGAAGTCGGGAATCGTCGCGTTGGTCAGCCGGTCGGCCCCCTGGATCAGGTTGTCGTAGAGGGGCTGCTGATCGGTCCAGTGCGGCGGATAGGCGCCGGTCGCCTCGAACTGCGCGAGCTGCGTGACGTTGTCGGTTCCCGCCTCACCGGCCGGCAGCACGTCGCGGAAGCCGCCCGCGTCATTCTTCCCGTAGGGCTCGACGGCGGCCGCCTTCCGGGCGGGCGCCCCTGGCGCGCTCGAGGCACCGAGAAGCGCGAGCGACAGGGCGACGGCGAGCGTGAGGACGCCGGCGCCGATGCGCAGCACCTGTGGCCGTGTCTGAGCCCTGATCCCCATCCCAACCTCCGCACCGGTGGGGTTCCACCGACCGCGAAGCCGCGCGAGTATAGGAACGCCCCGGCGAGGGTGCGCCGGTTCAATACACGGGGCCGAGGTCGTGATCCGCGGCCTGTGCGCGAGCTGCAGGTCCGGCTGCCCCCGCTCACCAGACTCCCGGCACCAGACGATGGGTGCGCGCCATGTAGGCGCGGTAGGGCTCGCCGAGCTCGCGCGCCAGCACCCGCTCTTCGGTGACGAGCCGGGCGGCGAACGCGATCAGCGGCGGCAGCAGGCACGCGGGAATCGAGAGCCAGGTTCCCAGCGCGATCCCCAGGCCGAGCTCGATCATCAGCAGCCCGGTATAGCTGGGGTGCCTGATCAGGCGGTAGGGGCCCGTGTCGACCACCTGGTGGTCCGCCTGCACCACGACCGTGAACTTGAAGAACCGGCCCAGCTCGTGCACGGCCCAGGCCCGTAGGGCGAGCCCGGAGACGAACACTGCAACCCCGAGGGCGACGGGCCACCAACCCGGGCCCGGCAACGTCACCCCCGCCGTCCTCGCCACGAACTGCCCCAACGCCATCCCCCCGACGACCGCGAGCGTGAGCGGCAAGAAGCTTCGGTCCCTGCCGCTCGCCCCTCGGACGCGAATCGCCAGCCCGAGCTCGAACAGGGCCCAGATGGCAGCGCAGGCCGCCCAGATGTCCGCCGCTGCCCCGCCATGGACCGCGAGCGGCTTCATTCCGGCGGCCTATTCCTCGTGCCAGGGAGTCAGGATCCGCGGGCCGTTGTCGGTGACCGCGACGGTGAACTCGAAGTGTGCGGCGAGCGATCCGTCGGCGGAGTAGACCGCCCAGTTGTCGTCGCCGACGCGCACGTTGGGCCCGCCGGCGTTGACCATCGGCTCGATCGCGAGGACCATCCCCGGCTCGAGCTGGGGGCCGCGGCCCGGCTCGCCGTAATTCGGGATCTGTGGGTCCTCGTGCATGTCGCGTCCGATCCCATGGCCGACCAGCGAACGAATGATCGAGAAGCCCGCCGACTCGACGTGCTCCTGGATCGCCGAGGAGACGTCGCCGAGGTGGTTGCCGGGCCGCACCTGATCGGCGCCCGCGAAGAGGGCGCCCTGGGTCGCGTCGAGGAGCTTCCGCGCCTCCGCCTGCACCGGCCCGATCGACACGGTCGTCGCGGCGTCCGCCACCCAGCCGTCCTTGGTTACGCCGACGTCGAGCGAGATGACGTCGCCGCGCTTCAGCGCGTAGGGGCCGGGGATCCCGTGCACGACCATCGAGTTGGGCGAGGCGCAGATCGACCCCGGGAAGCCGCGATAGCCCTTGAACGAAGCCTCGGCCCCCTGGGCGAGGATGAAGCGCTCCGCGGCCTCGTCGAGCTCGGCCGTCGTGACGCCCGGGTGGCACTTGGACTTGAGCATGCGGATGCACCGAGCCTGGATCGCACCGGCGGCGGCCATCGCCTCGATCTGCTCTGGGGTCTTGCGGATGATCACTACTGGCTTGAGACTAGGCCGACTAGAGCTCTTCTTCCATGCGGAGGGTCGCCAGCATCGCCCTTATGCGGTCGCTGACCTCGTCCGGAGCCGGCAGCCCGTCGACCCGCCGAAGGACGGCGCGCTCCTCGTAGTAGCCCACGAGCGGTTCAGTCTTCTCGTGGTAGGTGCCCAGACGGTGACGGACGACCTCCGGCTTGTCGTCGTCACGTATCTCGAGCTGTGAGCCGTCGATGTCGCAGACGCCCTCGTTCTTGGGCGGGTCGAACTCCATGTGGAAGATGTGGCCCTCCTTGACGCAGACGCGCCGGCCGCTGAGGCGCCTGACGACCTCCTCGTCGGGGACCTCGATCAGGATCACGGCGGTGAGCTCGCGGCCCAGCTCCGTGAGCTTCGCGTCGAGCGCCTCGCCCTGTCCCATCGTGCGGGGGAAGCCGTCGAGGATGAACCCGTCCGACGCCTCCGCGCTCGACACGCGCTCGGCGATCAGGCCGACCATG
This sequence comes from uncultured Actinomycetes bacterium, assembly GCA_963702195.1. GTDB lineage: Bacteria > Actinomycetota > Thermoleophilia > Solirubrobacterales > 70-9 > AC-56. The sequence continues at coordinate 2,857,879 of OY969725.1, forward strand.
ACCTCGTCGGGCACCAGGTCGCCGCGATCCATGTACTCCTTGGCCTCCTTGCCCAGCTCGCTCCCGTCGCGGACGGCAGCCCTCAGGATGTCGCCGGTGGCGTAGTAGGGCAGGCGGAAGTCCTCCTGGAGGCGCTCCCCCTGAGTCCCCTTTCCGGAGCCGGGCGGGCCCAGCAACACGAGATTGAGCTCGGACATAGGTCGGAGAGCCTAGAGAGTCGGAACCGGAACGGCACTTCGGCCCGCACCCAGCAGAGCCGCGAGCGCGGCGGCCACCCAGTCCCGCTCCAGCTTCAGCTGCCGGTCGGTGAGCGGAAGCACCTGGTAGCCGGCCATGGTCAGGCGGCCGAGCTTGGCGTAGTCACGATCGAACGCCTGCCGGTGAGCGTGGTGCTCGTAGCTCTGGAGCTCCACGACGATGCGCTCCGCCGGCCAGTAGGCATCCACGAGATAGCCCTCCACGAGCACGTTCAGGCTTGGCAGCGGGAGGCTCGTCTCGCGGACGAGATCGATGAAGGCGGACTCCAGGTCGGATTTCGACTCGACCGCGATTGCAGGGTTGTAGTCGAGGAGGGCGATGAGGGGAGCGAGGCCGCGGCGGCCGTTCGAGCGGCCGATGAGCTCGTTGAGCGCCTTGAAGTCCAGGACCTGCTGGCGCTCCGCCGCTTCGTAGGCACGTCGGAGCTCCGTCGCAGGGACAACCTCGGCGAGGTCCAGCAGCGTGCGGGCAACCGAGGTCACTGGGATGCCGTCCACCTCGGCGCGGTCGTGTGGGTGAAGCTCCGCGGCAGAGTGAATGGTCAGACGCGGACGGGAGCGGCGACGGGAGCCGACCACGGTGACGTCAATCGCCCGGCGCGCCGTGTGACGTAGCGCCCGCAACGCAGCGGCATCGCGATGACTGAGGAGGGCTTTCTCCCCGCACGCGAGGACCGCGGCCATCCAGTAGCCCTTGCGTCCGACCGCACCCATGGCGTTCACGCCGCGATGGAGACGCTTGAGGCGCCCATCTGCCACCCGTCTCCGGACCGCCGAGGCTTCGACTCCGAGCGCAGCGAGTTGCCACAGCGCCACGACACCGTGCTGCCTGCCCGCGAGACGAGCGATGAGGGAGTCGAGAACGCTCACGAGACGAAGTCCGGCCGCCGCTCTCGAGGAGGTATTCGAGTTTTCGTGCAAATAACCCACGGAAAGTCGATCACCCCCCGAGGGTGACCGGTAAATGCGCGCGCGGGGCGCGGAGAGTGAAACGAAACCGTCGCGGGACGGTGACGTTGCCCTCATTGCAGTTGGGTGGCCGGCGCCGCGACCCCGCCGAGGGGTGTGCGACCCGGCTAGCACCACGGCGCGGGGTGGCGGGACGCCACAACCACGCCGGGGCGGTCGCGACCACGCCGGAGGCTGCGGCCGGACGCACGCCCGGCACGCGCCGGCGCCCGCGGTGCGGCTACTTCAGGAAGCCCTCGTAGTTGCGCATCATCAGCTGTGCCTCGAGCTGCTTCACCGTGTCGAGGGCCACGCCGATGACGATCAGAATCGACGTCCCGCCGAAGAAGAAGTTCGCCGAGGTCTGGTTGATGAGGATCGTCGGCAATGCGGCGACGGCGCCCAGATACAGGGCTCCCGGGAAGGTGAGCCTGGACAGGATCCTGTCCAGGTATTCGGCGGTAGGTCGTCCGGGTCTCACCCCGGGGATGAAGCCTCCGTACTTCTTCAGGTTCTCGGCCTGGTCGACCGGGTTGAACGTCACCGCCGTGTAGAAGTAGGTGAAGATGATGATGAAGAACACCTCGCCCACCACGTAGGCCCAGCTGTTCGGGCTGAAGAAGGCGGCGAAGTCGAGCGCGGCCGGGGTGTTCAGGAGCTGGCCGATCGTGGGTGGGAAGGCCATGATCGACGCGGCGAAGATGACCGGGATGACGCCCGCCATGTTCACGCGCAGCGGCAGGTAGGTCTGCCCGCCGGTGGTCATTCGCCGGCCGACCACACGCTTCGCGTACTGGACCGGGATCCGGCGCTGGCCCTCCTGCACGTAGACGATCCCGACGATCACCGCCAGGGCGATGAAGGGCATCATCACGACGAAGACCTGGTCCGGATTGGTCCACCACGCCTGGATGCCCGCCGGAATGCGCGAGGCGATCGAAGCGAAGATCATGAGCGAGATCCCGTTGCCGATCCCGCGTTGGGTGATCAGCTCACCCAGCCACATCAGGAGCGTGCAGCCCGCCGTGAGGGCGATCACGATCATCATCAGCTTCGGGAACGTCAGGTTCCCCACCACGCTCACGCCGCCCGCCGAGAAGGACTTGAAGAGGTACACGTAGCCCAGCGACTGGGCGAACGCGAGCCCGACCGTGAGGTAGCGCGTGTACTGCGTGATCTTCTGCTGGCCTACCTCACCCTCCTTGGACAGGCGCTCCAGCGACGGCACCACCACCGTCATCAGCTGCAGGATGATCGAGGCGGTGATGTAGGGCATGATCCCGAGCGCGAACAGGGACAGTCGCGACAGGCTCCCCCCGCTGAAGAGGTTGAGGAACGGCAGGATTCCGTTGCCGGCGAAGTTGGACTCGAGGTCCTTGACCGCGCCCGTGTCGATGCCCGGTGCCGGGATGTAGGCGCCCAGGCGATAGAGCAGAAGCATCGCCGCGGTGAAGGCGAGCTTCATCCGGATCTCGGGAACTCGGAAGGAGTTGGCGAGCGTCTGGAGCATCGAACCTAGCCGGCCGCCTGCTCCGCTCCCGCCTGAGTACCTTGCCCTCGCCTGCGGCTCGGGCTTCCTTCATCTGCTCCCGCGTCCGCGGCGGCCGGGGTGCCGGAGGTGCGGGGCTCGAGGACCTCGGCCGTGCCGCCGGCCTTCTCGATCTTCTCCCTCGCGGCGCCGCTGAACGCGTGCGCCCGAACGGTGAGCTTCTTGGTGAGCTCCCCGCGCGCCAGCACCTTCACGGGATGGCGGCGCTTGGCCAGGCCGGCCTCGCGAAGCGTTGAGGGGGTCACCTCCGCGCCGGCGTCGAAGCGCTCCTCGAGGTCGGCGAGGTTGACCGGCTGCGTGTGGGTGCGAAACTTCTCGAACGGCATCGACATCTTCTTGTGCGGGCCGCGAAGCTTGCGGGTGCGCATGTGGATCGGGTTCTGTCCGCCCTCATAACCCGCCTTGCGCTTGTTGCCCGACCGGGCACCGGCGCCCTTCTCGCCACGGCCCGAGGTCTTGCCCAGCCCGGAGCCGGCGCCGCGCCCAACGCGCTTGCGCGCATGGCGGGAGCCGGCCTTCGGCCGCACCGAGTGAAGCCCGACCTCATCGGGCGCGAGGCGCGGCATCAGGAGCCCTTCCCGTCGTCCACCTCGACGAGGTGGCCGACGACGTTGAGCATCCCCCGCAGCTCGGGGCTGTCCGCGCGCTCGACGCTGCGGCCGATCCTGCCCAGGCGAAGTGAGCGAAGCGTCTCGCGCTGCGCCGGACTGGTGCCGTTGGCGGAGCGAACCTGCTTGATGACGAGATCAGCCACCGTCGGAGCCCTCCTTGGGGGCCTCCTCCGCCGGCTTCGAGGGCTCGCCGGGCGACGACTCCGCGACCACGGCGACGGGGTCCGGGGCGCCGTTGCCGTTCACCGTCTCGGTCGGCTTCGGCTGCTTGGAGATCCCGAGCACCTCGTTGACGCTCAGGCCGCGCAGCTTCGCCACCTGCTCGGGGCGGCGCAGGCTCGTGAGCCCCTCCATCGTCGCCTTCACCAGGTTGATCGGGTTCTGCGTGCCGATGCTCTTGGTGAGCACGTCGCGAATGCCGGCGAGCTCGAGCACGGCGCGCACGCCCCCGCCCGCGATCACCCCGGTACCGGGGCTCGCCGGGCGCAGCACGACGTGGCCGGCCCCGAAGCGGCCGATGATCCGGTGCGGGATCGTCTGCCCGTACATGGGCACGCGAATCAGGCTCTTGCGGGCGTTCTCGACGGCCTTCTGGATCGCGAGCGGAACCTCGCGCGCCTTCCCGTAGCCGATCCCGACCACGGAGTTCTCGTCGCCCACGGCCACCAGCGCCGTGAACGAGAAGCGGCGACCGCCCTTGACGACCTTGGCGACGCGGTTGATCTCGATCACCCGCTCCTGGAGGTCTAGCCCCTGGGGGCTGACTGTCTCGATGTCTGGATTCACTTTCAAGGCTCAGATCACGGTAGCGAGTTAGAAACTCAGTCCGCCCTCGCGGGCGCCCTCCGCCAGCGCCTTCACGCGGCCGTGGTACCGGTAGCCGCCGCGATCGAACAGGCAGGCCTCCACGCCCGCCTCCTTCGCCCGCCCGGCGAGGAGCTCGCCGGCCTTCTTGGCCTGCTCGAGCGGGCCGAGCTTGCGCAGGTCGGCCTCGGTCCACGAGACCGACGCGACGGTGCGCGCCGCGTCGTCGTCGATCAGCTGGGCGAACATGCCGCGGTTCGAGCGGAACACCGACAGGCGCGGCCGCTCCGCCGTGCCGCGGATCTTCGCCCGCACCCGGCGGCGCCTGCGCATGCGGCGCTGCGGCTTGGTCTGGACGGTCATGCGCGCTTACCGACCTTTCTCCTGACGTGCTCGCCCGCGTACCTGACGCCCTTGCCCTTGTAGGGCTCCGGCGGCCGCGTGCGTCGGATCCGCGCGGCGATCTCGCCGACGAGTTGCTTGTCGATCCCCCTGACCACGACCTGCGTGGGCACCGGAACCTCGAACTCGATCCCATCGGGGGCGCTCACCGAGATCGTGTGGGAGTAGCCGACGCTGAGCTCCAGCGCCTTGCCCTGAAGTCGCGCGCGATAGCCGACGCCCTGGATCTCAAGGCGTTTCTCGTAGCCATCCGTGACCCCGACGACCATGTTGGCGATCAGGCTGCGCGTGAGCCCGTGGAGCGCGCGGTGCTCGCCGCGATCGGTCGGGCGCTCGACCGTCAGCGTGCCGTCGGACTGGGTCACCTTCATGTCCGGGCTCAGGTCCTGGGTCAGCTCGCCCTTGGGCCCCTTGACCGAGACCAGCCCCGGCTTGATGTCCACTGTGACGCCGTCCGGAACGGCGATCGGCTTTCTTCCGATTCGGCTCACGTCAACTCACCACACGTACGCGACGACCTCGCCGCCCACGCCCTTCTGCTTCGCCTCGTGGCCGGTCATCACGCCGACCGAAGTGGAAAGGATCGCCGTCCCCATGCCGCCCATGACCCGCGGGATCTCGCCGTGGGCCACGTAGCGCCGCCGGCCAGGGCGCGAGATGCGGCGCAGGCCGGTCACCACGGAGCGCCGGCCTTCCGCGTACTTCAGCTTGATCTTGATCACGTCGCCGACCGGAGTCGGCTCGACCGAGAACCCGTCGATGTAACCCTGCTCGTCGAGGATGCGCGACATCTCGCGCTTCAGGCGCGAAGACGGGATCTCGACCTCGGCGTGCCGCGCGGTGATCGCGTTGCGCACGCGCGTGAGGTAGTCGGAAATGGGGTCGGTGAGCATCAGGGTCATGGGCGTGCCGGCTCCGTCACCAGCTGGACTTGGTCATCCCGGGGATGTAGCCCTTGTGGGCGAGGTCCCGCAGGCACAGCCTGCAGAGGCCGAACTTGCGGAAGTAGGCGCGCGGCCTGCCGCAACGCCGGCATCGATTGTAGGCCCGGGTCTTGTACTTGGCCTTTCGCTGCTGTCGAACTCTCTGTGAAGTCTTTGCCATATCAGCTTGCAGCTTGCAGCTCGCAGCTCACAGCTCCGCAAATCGGACGGCTGCTTGCTGCTTGCTGCCTGCTCATCCTTCCTTCTCGCTTTCTTCCTGCGGTTCGCCTTCGGGTTCGGCATCCCCGCCTTCCTCGCCTTCCTCGCCTTCCTCGCCTTCCTCGGGGCGCTCGGGCTTCGCGTATGCCTCCGGGTTCTCCTCCTTGAGCTGCTCCAGCGCGGCCTGCTCGGCCTCGGCGCGCTGCCGGGCCTCCTCGCGCCGGCGCTCCTCTTCGGCGTCCTCGTGCTCGACCTGCCCGGGTCGCCCCTCCTGGGCGAATGGGAAGCCGAGGGCCAGCAGGAGCTCGAAGGCCTCCTCGTCGGTCGGGGCGCTCGTCGTGATGGTCACGTCGAGGCCGCGCACCTGGTCGATCGAGTCGTAGTCGATCTCGGGGAAGATCAGCTGCTCGCGGATGCCGACGGAGTAGTTCCCGCGGCCGTCGAACGAGCGTGGATTGAGCCCCCGGAAGTCGCGGATTCGCGGGATCGCGATCGAGACGAGCCGGTCCACGAACTCCCACATGCGGGCGCCGCGAAGCGTCACGGAGACGCCCACCGGCATCCCCTCGCGAACCTTGAAGGACGCGATCGACTTCCGGGCCCTGCGCACGTTTGGCCGCTGGCCGGTGATGACGCCCAGCTGCTCGGTGGCAGCCTCGAGGATGGACGACGTGGTCTTCGCCTCGCCGATGCCCATGTTCAGCGTCACCTTCTGGAGGCGCGGAACCTGCATCGGGTTGGCGTAGCCGAACTTGGAGGTCAGCTGCGGCGCGATCTCGTTCTGGTACGTCTCACGCAGCCGGGGCGGCGGCGCGGCGCGTTGGGCTTCTGTGACGGTGGCTTCCATGTTTCTTCGACCTAGATGTCCACGGCGGTGCCGGTTCGCTTTGCGTACCGCTCGCGCTTGCCGTCCTTGACTCGCACGCCGACCCGCGTGGGCTTGTTGTCGGTGGGATCGAGCAGCATCACCTTGGAGACGTGGATCGGCCCCTCCTTCTCGATGATGCCGCCGGCCTCAGCGCCCTTCTGCGTGTCCTTGATCGACCGCGGGCGCTGGTGGCGCTTGACGATGTTGAGGCCCTCGACGTAGACGCGCTGCCTGCGCGGCTCCGTGCGGAGCACGCGGCCGGTCTTGCCGCGATCCTTGCCGCCGGTGACCAGCACCGTGTCGTCCTTGCGGATCTTCATCCCCTTGGCCACTAGAGGACCTCCGGGGCGAGCGAGACGATCTTCATGAAGTTGCGGTCGCGCAGCTCGCGGGCGACCGGGCCGAAGATGCGGGTGCCGCGAGGGTTGCGCTGCGGGTCGATTAGAACCGCCGCGTTCTCGTCGAACGCGATGTAGGTCCCATCGGGGCGCCCCAGCTGCTTCTTGGTGCGGACCACGACGGCCTGGACGACCTCGCCCTTGCGCACGCCGCCGTGCGGCGTCGCCTGCTTGACGGTCGCGGTGATCACGTCGCCCACGCTCGCGTAACGGCGATGGTGGCCGCCCTTCACCCGGATGACCAGGATCTCGCGCGCGCCCGAGTTGTCGGCGACGCGAAGCTTTGTCTCCTGCTGGACCATCGCTAGCGCGACCTCTCCACCACGTCGAGCAGCCGCCAGCGCTTGGTGCGCGACAGCGGCCGCGACTCGATCACTCGGACCACGTCGCCCTCCTGGGCGACGTTCGACTCGTCGTGGGCGTGCAGCTTGCTGGTCCGGCGCACGACCTTCTCATAGGTCGGGTGGCGGCGGACCACGGGGATCTCGACCGTGATCGTCTTGTCGGCCGCAGCCGAGACGACGGTGCCCTGACGCACCTTCTTCGAGCCGGGCTCGCGGTCCGGCTTCGGCGTGCCCTCCCCGGGCTCGCCCCGCTTGGAGCGACGGGCGGCGCGGTAACGCCGCCGGCGCACGGAAGCGCCACGCCGGGCCTCGGCGCGCTCGCTCGCGCGCTCGTCGGCCGTACGCTGCGGTCCCGCAGGGCCCGACGCACGCGAGCGCTTGCGCTTGCGAAGCTGCTTGGGCGAGAGAACCTCCTCGGGCTCCCCGGAATCACCGCCGTCCGCCTCCTCCGCTTCGCGTCCGGGGGCGGCCGGGTCTGCTTCACCCTGCTCAGCCTCGGGAGCTTCTGCGGCGGCCTCGGCCTCCGGGGCCTGCTCCTCTGCGGGCGCCTGCTCCTCTGCCTGCTGCTCGCTGCTCGCTGCTTGCTCTTCTTGCTTCTCTTCCTCGGCCATCACTGCCTCAGTTCCTCAGTTCCTTGTCCAGGTCGATGCTGCGCTGGCGCGCCACGGTGAGCAGCCGCGCGACGTCGCGCTTGGCGTCGCCGAGCGCCGCGGAGTTCTCGAGCTCGCCGGTGGCGTGCCGGAAGCGCAGGCTGAACGCCTCCTCGCGAGCCTGCTTGAGCCGCTCGACCAGATCATGGTCGTCGAGCGCGTGGACCTCGGAGCCCTTCACTCCGCCGCCCCCTCGCGCTTCACGAACTTGGTCTTGATCGGAAGCTTGTGACCGGCCAGGCGGATCGCGTCCTTGGCGAGGTCCTCGGGTACGCCCGCCAGCTCGAACATCACGCGGCCCGGCTTGATGACGGCCACCCAGCCCTCGGGGTTGCCCTTGCCCGAGCCCATGCGGGTCTCGGCCGGCTTCTTCGTGTACGGCTTGTCGGGGAAGACGTTGATCCACACCTTCCCGCCACGCTTGATCTTGCGGGTCATCGCGACGCGTGCCGCCTCGATCTGGCGGTTGGTGATCCAGCCGCGCTCGAGCGCCTTCAGGCCATACTCGCCGAAGGCCACGGTGCTGCCGCCCTTGGTGTTCCCGCGCATGCGCCCGCGCATGACCTTGCGGTGCTTGACGCGCTTCGGCATCAACATCAGCTGGATTCCTCCTCGGGCTTGGGGGCCTCCCCGCTCGGGGCCGCTTCATCGGCGCCCGCCTGCTCGGTGGCGGGAGCCTGCTCGGCGGGCGGAGGCGCCTCGGCAGGGGGAGTCGCCTCCGGGGCCGGCGTCGCCTCAGGGGGAGCCTGCTCGGCGGCCGTGGCCTGCTCGGCGGGGGGAGCCTCGGCGGGAGTCTGCTCGGTGGGGGTCTGCTGCGGGGCCGGGGGCTGCTCCGCGGCCGGCTGCGGCGGGGCGGCCTGCGCGGCCTCGGCGGGGGCCTTCTGCTCGGCCGGGGCGCTGGCCTTCGGGCGCGCGGGCGCGGCGCCGCCCCCGCGGCGACCCTGGCGCTGGCGACCGTCTCCGGAGCGGCCATCGCGGCGCTCGCGCCGGCGGCGGCGTGGGCCGAGGCCTTCCTCCTGCTCGTCGATCTGGCCGGAGCGATAGCCCTCAGGCATGACCTCGCCCTTGTTGATCCAGCACTTGACGCCGATGCGACCGGTCGTTGTGCGTGCCTCGACAAAGCCGTAGTCGATGTCGGCGCGGAGCGTGTGCAGCGGCACGCGACCGTCGGCGTAGCCCTCGGTGCGCGCCATCTCGGCGCCGCCAAGGCGGCCGGAGACCTGCACCTTCACGCCCTTGGCACCGGAGCGCATCGCGGAGGTGAGCGCCCGCTTCATCGCGCGGCGGAAGGCGACGCGGTTCTGGAGCTGCTCCGCGATCGACTGAGCGACCAGCTTCGCGTCGAGCTCGGGGCGCTTGATCTCGCGGATATTCACCTTGACCGGCTTGCCGGTGATCTTGTGGAGGTCGCGGCGCAGCGCGTCGACCTCCGACCCGGACTTGCCGATCACGATTCCGGGCCGGGCGGTGTGGATGTCCACGGTGACCTCGCCGCGCTGCTTGACGATCCGGATGTCGGACAGGCCGGCGTGGGCCAGCTTGTTCTGGATGTGGTCGCGGATCGCGATGTCCTCGAACAGGTAGTCGGAGAACTCGCGCTCGTTGAACCAGTTCGACTTCCAGTCGTGGATGTATCCGACCCTGAAACCCTCGGGATGAATCTTCTGGCCCACTACGCCTCCTCGGTCGGGATCAGGGCCACCTTGACGTGGCAGGTTCGCTTGTCGATGCGGGTCGCGCGGCCGCGGGCACGGGCACGCCAGCGCTTGAGCGTGGGGCCCTCGTCCACCGTGATCTCGGCGATCCGCATGTCGTCGCCCACCAGCTCGTGGTTGGCCTCGGCGTTGGCGGCGGCGGACGCCACCAGCTTGTCGATGTCGACGGCCGCGCCGCGGGTGGAGAACCGAAGCAGCGTCCGCGCCTCGGGCACGGTCAGGCCGCGCACCTGATTGGCCACCAGACGCGCCTTGCGCGGCGCCATCCGCACGTACTTCGAGCTCGCCCGCACCACGGGCGCCTCCGTCGCCTTTTCCTTCGCCTTCGCCATCAGCGTTCAGCCGCCGCCCTGCTGCCGGAGTGGGCGCGGAAGGTTCGGGTGGGCGCGAACTCGCCCAGCTTCTGACCGACCATGGACTCTGAGATGAAGACCGGCACGTGCTTGCGGCCGTCGTGCACGGCGATGGTGTGGCCCACCATCTCGGGAAAGATCGTCGAGCTGCGCGACCAGGTCTTGATCATCTGCTTGTTGCCGCTCTCGTTCATCTGCTGAACGCGCCGGAGCAGCCGCTCCTCGGCGTGCGGACCCTTCTTGGTCGAACGTCCCATTACCTGTTGCCTCCCTTCCGCTTGCCGCGGCGCCGGCCGCGGACGATCATCGCGTTGGAAGCCTTGCGCTTCTTGCGGGTGCGGTAGCCGAGAGTCGGCTTGCCCCACGGGGTCTCCGGATGCCCACCGGGCGTGTGGTGCGCCTCGCCGCCGCCGTGGGGGTGGTCGACGGGATTCATCGCCACGCCGCGCGTCTGCGGGCGGACGCCCTTGTGGCGCTTGCGCCCCGCCTTGCCGAGCTCCACGTTCTGATGCTCGGAGTTCGAGAGCGTGCCCACGGTCGCGCGGCAGTCGGCGCGGACCATCCGCATCTCGGAGGAGGGCAGACGAAGCGTGACCATCGGGCCCTCCTTCGCGGCCACCTGGATCCCCGAGCCCGCGGCGCGACCGAGCCGGCCACCCTGGCCCGGCACCAGCTCGACGTTGTGGACGATCGTCCCGGTGGGGATCGCCCGCAGCGGCAGCGAGTTGCCGGGGCGGATGTCGGCGCGGTCGCCGGACTCGACCGTCGCGCCCGGGCGCAGGCCCTGGGGGGCGAGGATGTAGCGCTTCTCCCCGTCCGCGTAGTGGAGCAGGGCGATGTAGGTGGTGCGGTTGGGGTCGTACTCGACCGTGGCCACCTTCGCCGGCACGCCGTCCTTGCGCCGCAGGAAGTCGATCTTGCGGTACCGGCGCTTGGCCCCGCCGCCGCGGTGGCGCGAGGTGACCCGGCCATGGGTGTTGCGCCCGCCGGACTTTGCCTTGCCCTCGGTGAGCGGCTTGTGCGGCTGCTTCTCCGTCAGCTCCTCGCGAAGCTGAAAGGTGGCGAACCGCCGCCCGGGTGAAGTTGGCTTTGACTTTCTGATCGCCATCGTTCCTCGTTACTCCGCGACCGCGGCGCCCTCGAACAGCTCGATGCGATCGCCCGGCGCCAGCTGGACGATCGCCTTCTTCCACGACCGGGTGCGCCCCGAATGCAGCCCGCGGCGCTTCGGCTTCGGGCGAACCTTGGCCGTCCGGACGGCCGCGACCCGCACTTCGAAGATCTCCTCGACGGCGCGCGCGACCTGCGTCTTGTGGGCGCGGTCGTCGACCCGGAACGTGTACTTGCCGTCCGACATCAGCGCGTAGCTCTTCTCGGAGACGACGGGCTCGATGATCACCTGACGCGCGTCCACTAGCCCTTCGCCTCCTTCGCGCGCTGGGCGACCTGCTCGAGCGCCGTTTGCGACAGCACCAGCGACTGGTGGCCGATCACGTCGGCGACGCCGACTTGGCTCGCCTGCATGACCCCGACCCCGGGCAGGTTGCGGAAGCTCTTCAGCGCCGCCACCTCGTCGGTGTCCAGCACCACGAGCGTCGGCTCGCGGGGGGCCCACTTCTCGAGCCATTGGGCGGCCTGCTTGGTCGCGGGCTCGTCGAAGCCGGAGCCGTCGAGCACGGCGATGCTGCCGCGGGCGGCGTGAACCGAGAGCGCCGCTCGCAGGGCGCGCCGGCGAGCCTTGCGGTTGACCTTCACGTCGTAGTGGCGCGGCTTGGGACCGAACGCGACACCGCCGCCCCGGCGGTGCGGGACGCTGAGCGCGCCCGCGCGAGCGCGGCCGGTGCCCTTCTGCCGCCAGGCCTTGGCGGTGGTCATGGCCACCTCGCCGCGGCCGAGCGTGGACGCGGTGCCGCGGCGGCGCGCGGCCAGGTCGGCGCGCGCCGTCTCGTGCACGAGCGACTCGTGGAACTCCTCGCCGAACACGTCGGCGGGCAGATCCGCCTTGGACTGCTTGCCGAGCACCGGCGCCTTGGTGGCGGAAGCCGTAGCCATCAGTCGGACCTCACCTCCACAGTGCCGTTCTTGGGGCCGGGCACGGCGCCCTTGACCAGAAGCAGGTTGCGCTCCGCGTCGATCTCGACCACCTCGAGACGGCGCTGGGTGACGCGCTTGCCGCCCATGCGGCCGGGCATCTTCATGCCCGGAAAGACGCGGGCGGGATCGGCGCTCGCGCCGATCGATCCGGGGGCGCGGATGTTGTGCGAGCCGTGGGAGACGGGCCCGCGGCCGAAGTTGTGGCGGCGGATCGTGCCCTGAAAGCCCTTGCCGACGGCGACGCCGGAGACCTTGACGCGCTGGCCGGGCTCGAACTGCTCGACGGTCAGCACCTCGCCGATGGCGTGCTCGCCGTCCGGGTCGCGGAACTCGACAAGGGTCTTGAGGGATCCGGCGTCCGCCTTCTTGAGGTGGCCGAGCTCGGCCTTGGTCAGCTTGTGCTCGGGCGCCTCCCCGAATGCGAGCTGGACGGCCGAGTAGCCGTCGCCCTCGGCATCGCGGACTCCGGTCACCGGGCACGGCCCGGCCTCGATCACCGTCACGGGCACGCGGGTGCCGTCCTCGGTGAACACCTGGGTCATCCCGATCTTCTTGCCGATCAGCGCAGCCACAGCAACCTCAGGTCTTGATCTCGATGTCGACGCCCGCCGGGAGCGCGTCGAGGCGCTGGAGGGAGTCGATCGTCTTCGGCGTGGGCTGGTGGATGTCGATCAGCCGCTTGTGGGTACGGATCTCGAAATGCTCGCGCGAGTCCTTGTCCTTGAACGGGGAGCGGATCACGCAGTAGACGTTCTTGTCCGTGGGCAGGGGCACGGGCCCGGCGACGCGGGCACCGGTGCGCTGCGCGGTCTCGACGATCTCGCGGGCAGCGCGATCGATGGCGTCGTGGTCGTACGCCTTGAGACGGATTCGGATCTTGTTTGCGGCTATCGAAGCCAATTTCTCTCTATTTCGTTACGCGTCCTTATCGCGCAGACGGGGCACCGCCCCTTGCTCGTGGGGCGCCGCCCCGGGTTTTATGTAACAAGCTCCCCCCGTCGGCTCCTCCGCTTCGCGTCCGGGGCCGACGGGGCTTCATGCGGGTCGGGTTTCTCTCCGACCACACAAAGGGCCAGCTCTAGCGAGCCGGCCCTTGGTCGCTACTCGAGAATCTCGGTGACGACCCCTGAGCCTACGGTACGGCCGCCCTCTCGGATGGCGAACCGAAGGCCCTTGTCCATGGCGATCGGGTTGATGAGCTCGATCGTCATCTCGACGTTGTCTCCCGGCATGACCATCTCCGTCCCCTCCGGGAGGTTCGAGACCCCCGTCACGTCGGTGGTCCGGAAATAGAACTGCGGGCGATACCCGGAGAAGAACGGGGTGTGGCGTCCGCCCTCCTCCTTCTTGAGGCAATAGACCTCGGACTTGAACTTGGTGTGAGGCGTGATGGAGCCCGGCTTGGCGAGCACCTGCCCGCGCTCGATGTCCTCGCGCTTGGTCCCGCGCAGGAGGCAGCCGACGTTGTCGCCCGCCTGCCCCTGGTCGAGGATCTTGCGGAACATCTCGACGCCGGTGACGACGGTCTTCTGCGTGTCCTTGATCCCCACGATCTCGACCTCGTCGCCGGTGTTCACGATGCCCTGCTCGACCCGGCCGGTGGCCACGGTGCCGCGCCCGGTGATCGAGAAGATGTCCTCGACCGGCATCAGGAACGGCTTGTCGAGATCGCGCTCGGGCTCCGGGATGTACGTGTCCAGGGCCTCCGCGAGCTCGAGGATCGACTGCTTGGCCTCCTCGTCGCCCTCCAGCGCCTTCAGCGCCGAGCCCTTGATCACGGGGGTGTCGTCCCCCGGGAACTCGTACTCCTTCAGCAGGTCGCGGACCTCCTCCTCGACCAGCTCGATGATCTCCTCGTCGTCGACCATGTCGACCTTGTTCAGGTAGACGACGACGTAGGGGACGTTCACCTGGCGAGCCAGCAGGATGTGCTCGCGCGTCTGCGGCATCGGGCCGTCGGCCGCCGAGACCACGAGGATCGCGCCGTCCATCTGGGCGGCGCCGGTGATCATGTTCTTCACGTAGTCGGCGTGGCCCGGGCAGTCCACGTGGGCGTAGTGGCGGTTCGCGGTCTGATACTCGACGTGCGAGGTCGCGATCGTGATTCCGCGCTCCTTCTCCTCCGGAGCGTTGTCGATCTGCTCGAAGCTCTCGGCTTCGGTCCCCGTGCCCTCCTCGGCAAGGACCTTCGTGATCGCCGCTGTCAGCGTCGTCTTGCCGTGGTCGATGTGACCGATCGTGCCCACGTTGACGTGCGGCTTATCGCGCTCGAACTTCTCCTTGGACATCTCGCTCCTTTGGCCTTTCTTTGATCTCGGTTGAAGTCTTGGTCTTGGTTGTGCTGGTCTTTCCGGAGATCCGCCGGTACGCGGGCGAACCTGGGGAATATAGGAGAAACTACGCCGCCGCCACGGGCTCCGGGCTGCGGTGCTCTGTGATCTCCTCGGCGATGCCCTGCGGCACCTCCTCGTAGCGCTCGAACTGCATCGTGTACGTCGCGCGTCCCTGCGTAGAGGAACGCAGGTCCGTCGCGTAGCCGAACATCTCCCCCAGGGGCACGAAAGCATGGATCGCGACGGCGTTTCCGCGGGGCTCCTGGCCCTGGACCTTGCCGCGCCGGCGCGAGAGGTCGCCGATGACGTCGCCGAGGAACTCCTCGGGCGTGACGACCTCGACGGACATCACGGGCTCGAGCAGGGTCGGGTCCGCGCGCCGGGCGGCCTCCTGCACCGCCATGGAGCCGGCGATCTTGAAGGCCATCTCCGAGGAGTCGACGTCGTGGTAGGAGCCGTCGACCAGCTCGACCCGGACGTCGACCATCGGATATCCAGCGCGCACGCCGCTTCCCAGCGCCTCCTCGATCCCCTGCTCGACGGCGGGGATGAACTCGCTCGGGATCCTGCCGCCCCTGATCTTGTTGACGAAGTCGAAGCCCTCGCCGGGAGCCGGCTCCGCGTTGATGACGACGTGGCCGTACTGGCCGCGGCCGCCGGTCTGACGAACGAAGCGGCCCTCGATCTTCTCGACTGGGCGCTTGATGGTCTCGCGGTAGGCGACCTGCGGGCGGCCGACGTTGGCGTCGACGCTGAACTCGCGCAGCAGCCGGTCGACGATCACCTCGAGGTGGAGCTCGCCCATCCCGTGGATCAGCGTCTGGCCGGTCTCGTCGTCGGACTGGACCTGGAAGGTCGGGTCCTCCTCGGCGAGGCGTGCGAGGCTGGCGGAGAGCTTCTCCTGGTCGGCCTTCGTCTTGGGCTCGATCGCCACCGCGATCACGGGCTCCGGGAACTCGATGGTCTCCAGGACGATCGGCGCGTCGGGGGCGGCCAGCGTGTCGCCGGTGCCGGTCTGCTTCAAACCGACGCCGGCGCAGATGTCGCCGGCGTAGCACTCGTCGATCTCCTCGCGGTGGTTGGCGTGCATCATCAAGAGGCGCCCGATTCGCTCGGTGCGCCCGTTGGAGGCGTTCAGCACGCGGCTTCCGGCGGAGAGCTTGCCGGAGTAGACGCGGAAGTAGGTGAGCTTGCCTACGTAGGGGTCGGCCATGACCTTGAAGGCGAGCGCGGCGAAGGGGGTGTTCTCGTCGGCCGGGCGCTCGGCCTCGCGACCCTGGCCGTCCTCGCCCTTCTTGGGAGGCTCGATGCCGGTGACCGGCGGTACCTCGAGCGGCGAGGGCAGCAGCTCGACGATCGCGTCGAGGAGGGGCTGGACGCCCTTGTTCTTGAACGAGGAGCCGCAGAGGACAGGGGTGACCTTGATCTCGATGGTCGCCTGGTGGAGCGAGGAAGCGATCCGCTGGTGGGGGATCTCCTCGTCGTTCAGATAGGCCTCCATGAGCTCGTCGTCGTAGTCCGCGCAGGCCTCGATCAGGTGGGTGCGGGCCTCATGGGCCGCGTCCTGCATGTCGGCGGGGATCTCCTCGTAGGAGAACTCGGTGCCGAGCTCGTCCTTCCAGACGAGGGCCTTGTTCTCGATCAGGTCGACGACGCCCGTGAACTCGCTCTCGGCGCCGATCGGGAGCTGGATCGGAAGCGGATGCGCGCCGAGCCGGTCGCGCATCGTCTGCACGGCCTTGTCGAAGTCGGCGCCCGTGCGGTCCATCTTGTTGACGTAGGCGATGCGCGGGACGCGGTACTTGTCGGCCTGACGCCAGACGGTCTCGGACTGGGGCTCCACGCCCGCCACCGAGTCGAAGATCGCCATCGCGCCGTCGAGGACGCGCAGCGAGCGCTCGACCTCCACCGTGAAGTCGACGTGGCCCGGGGTGTCGATGATGTTGATGCGGTGGCCCTCCCACTCGCAGGCGGTCGCGGCGGACGTGATCGTGATCCCGCGCTCCTGCTCCTGCTCCATCCAGTCCATGACGGCGGCGCCCTCGTGGACCTCGCCCATCTTGTGGGTGCGCCCGGTGTAGAACAGGATCCGCTCGGTCGTCGTCGTCTTACCGGCGTCGATGTGAGCCATGATCCCGATGTTCCGGGTCTTTTCGAGTGGAAATGTGCGTGGCATTGTGCGTAAAGTGTGCTTAGTCGTCGCGGCTAACCGGGCCGCGGCACCGCCTAGGAGGAGACGTCGGGCCGGACACTGAATGCGCCCACAAAAAAGGCCCGCACGGGCCTTGGCGCTAGTGCCGAATCAGCCCGAAATCGCCTATATCGTGCGGCTCTCCATGGATTGGATGTCCGCTCGGATGCAGCATCTGGCTGACGCCCGAGCGACGGCTGAATATAGCAGGTGGATGCTGCCCGTCAGACAGGCTGAATGAGGCTTAACCGTCGCAAGAATCGCGGGTCCGAGAGTCGCCCGAAACGGGTGTCCTCAGACGTCTCCGAATCGGCTTCCGGCGGCGTCGAGAAGCGGGCGGACAAGCCGCGCAGTTCGCTCGCCAGGAGCGTCCAGAAGATGAGGTCCGAGAAGGACACGGAGTTCGAGGCGCGGACGGCACGAGAGAAGCGGGAGGCGCGGCGGGAGGCGCGCAAGACCCGCGAGGAGCGCAAGCCACGCGAGCGCCGGGGACGGGGCGCGAGCGCCGCGGAGCGGCGGGCGAAGCTCGTCCGGGCGGCGAAGGCGGTGGCCGTGGACGCGCTGGGGATTGCGCGCGAGCTGCTGCGCTGGCCGGCCCGGATCTGGATGACGGTCGCCGAGGCGCTCGGCAAGGCCATCCTCGCCGCCTGGGTGCGCGGCGTGCTCCCCGCCTGGCGAGTCATCCTGCGGGTCATGCGTGTGGCGCTCGCGTTCGGCGAGCGCACCGTCACACCCGCCCGCGGCCTTGCCGTTGTCGCGCTCGCGGCGACGATCACGCTTGGGGCGTCGCAATTCTCCGACTACCGGGCCGTGGAGGTGGGGAAGCCGGCGTACACCAAGGTCGAGCAGGTCGCCCAGCCGCCCCAGGTCGCGAAGGCCATGCCCCGCTCGGCGCACGGCGTCTGGGTCTTCGTGGTCGCGGTCGCCTGCCTGTTCATCACGGTGTTCGCCGTCTGGCGCAACTATCGGCTCGCCCGATTGCTGTTGTTCGGAGGATTGGCCGTAGTCGCGATAAGCCTGCTCACAGATCGCCCCGAGGGCCTGCGCCTGGGAACGACGGGTGAGGCCTATGCCGGTGCTCAGGCCGTGCTCCTTGGCCCGTTCTGGGTGCAGCTGTTCTCGGGCGTGACCCTCGCGATCGTGGGGCCGCTGCTCGCCGTTCAGCTGCGCGGCAAGCGGGCGGTGCGCCGCGGGCGCTCCGGCGAGCGGATCAAGTCGCGCCGGGCCCCCAGGCTCAGGCCGGGAGTGGGCACGTGAGCGCCCGCAAGTACGCGTCGGCCGTCCCGACGCCGATCGGCCTCGCCGTGGTGACGGGGCTCCTGTTCTTCGTCGTCGCGCTGATTTCAGGGGCGTCGCTCGGGCTGGCGCTGGCGCTCGCGGGCGGCGGCGGCGTCCTCGTGGGGGCCCTGTTCTCCGCCCGTCAGAACCCGGAGCGGCTCCTGCCGCTCGCCTGCATCGCCGGGGCCGCGGCCCTGTTCGCCTCGGAGTTCATGACCACCTTCCAGCTGGCGTCGACCTCTTCGGCGGGCCCCGAGTTCTGCAACGTCGAGGCAGCCGGGCGGCATCACTTCGCCCTCGGGATTCTCGCGATCTTCGCGGTGATCGCGGTGATCGTCGCGGTCACCGCCGGCTCCAAGCCCGCCGCGATCGCCGTTGGCATCGCCGGCGTGGCGGCCCTGATCCTCTTCCTGACTATCGACCTGCCGCACGCCAACAACACCGGGACCCTGGGGCCCTGCAACGCGACGGCGGCGGCCAACTTCTTCGACGCCAAGGCCGACCCGCAGGCCGGGTTCTGGCTCGAGATGGTGGGCGGCCTCGCGCTCGCCCTGAGCGGGGTCGCGCTGGCGACCCTGAGCCCCGAGCAGCTGCGCGCGATCCGCCCGCGCTGGCTGGGCGGGGCGAAGGAGGACGGGAAGGCCGCATCGAAGCCCACGGCGACCGCTCCGTTGAGCGATCTCGACGCGGAGCTCGCGGGTTCGAGCAACGACCGCCCCGAGACGCGCGCCACTCGCCGGCGCACCAGGGCCAGGGGCGGCCGGGGCGGTTAGCCCGATCTCGCTCCAGCCGTCGCAGCCCGGCTGAGGTCGATCGCTGAGGTCGATCCAGGCTCGAGACTGGAGCTTGTTTCCGTATGGGTGCCAAGGTCCAGCCTCGATCCCTCGCCGGGATCGACAATGCGGTCAGTACCGCCAGGCGACACAAACTGCATTCTCGGCGGCAGCTCGGCCAGAAGCGGTCGGCTGCGTCCACCTCTGGAACTACTGAGGAGGCGCTACCAGCGGTAGTGGGCGAAGGCCTTGTTGGCCTGGGCCATGCGGTAGATGTCGTCCTTGCGCTTCCAGGCGCCGCCCTGCTGCTGGGTGGCGTCGAGCATCTCGTTGGCGAGGCGCTCCGACATCGACTTCTCGCGCCGGGACCGGGCGAACTGCACCAGCCAGCGGACGGCGAGGGTGCGCGCCCGTCGGGCGGGCACCTCGACGGGCACCTGATAGGTGGCGCCTCCGACGCGGCGGGAGCGAACCTCCAGGACCGGGGTCAGCTCCTTGATCGCGTCGTCGAGGACGTCGACCGGCGGGCGGCCCGTGCGCTCGCCGACGACCGCTAGGGCGTCGTACGTGATCTGCTCGGCCCGCGACTTCTTGCCGTCGCTCATGACCTTGTTGATCACCTGCTGGACGAGCCGGCTGCGATGCGTGGCATCCGGCTCGACGGGGCGAATTGGTGCGCGGGCGCGACGGGGCACGGTTACTTCTTGACCCCGTAGTGCGACCGGGACTGCTTGCGGTCCGAGACGCCGGAGGCGTCGAGCGTGCCCCGGACGACCTTGTAGCGGACGCCCGGAAGGTCCTTGACGCGCCCACCGCGGACGAGCACCACCGAGTGCTCCTGGAGGTTGTGCCCCTCGCCCGGGATGTAGCAGGTGACCTCCATGCCATTGGTGAGCCGGACGCGGGCCACCTTGCGGAGGGCCGAGTTCGGCTTCTTCGGGGTCACCGTGTAGACACGCGTGCAAACGCCCCGCCGCTGCGGGGCCGCGATGCGGCGCTTGCGCCCCTGGCCGGACTTGAGGCCGGGGGTGGCCACCTTCTTCGTGGGACGGTTGCGGCCCTTGCGGATCAGCTGACTGGTCGTAGGCACGGCGGGGAATGGTACAAGGCCCCCAGTGAGCGGGACGCGAACGGTGTGAAGAAACCAGCCCAGGCGCCGGTCTGGAACGGCGCGGCTGGTTTCGAACTTGCGCCCGGTAGGCACCTCGTTACGCTGACCTCGTGTCGCAGGAACACCCCGTACTGGCCCTCGACGTCGACGGCGTGATCAGCCTGTTCGGCTTCGAGGGGCCCATCGGCGAGGCCCCCGGGCGCTTCCACCTCATCAACGGCATGGCGCACTGCATCCCGGAGGGGCTCGGCCCGATGCTCGAGCGGTTGCGCGCCTTCTACGAGATCGTCTGGGCGACCGGATGGGAGGACCGTGCAAACGAGCGTCTCCCCGAGATCCTCGGGCTTCCGGGCGAGCTCCCCTTCCTAACCTTCGCCGGCAGGGCCCGCTTCGGCACCGCCCACTGGAAGATCGAAGCGATCGATCGCTTCGCCGGCGAGCGGGCGCTGGCGTGGGTCGACGACTCGATCGACGAGACCTGCCGGATCTGGGCGGACGAGCGCTCCGCCCCCACGCTCCTGGTGGAGACGGAGTCCGCCGAGGGCCTCACGGACGAGCATGTCGACGCGCTGATTGAGTGGGCGCGCGAGGGGTACACTGGCTGACGCGTGGAGGGGTTCTGGCCGATCTTCTTCCTGGCGGTGATCCTGAAGATCCCCGTCGCTGCCCTGCTCTACCTCGTCTGGTGGGCGATCAAGCAGACGCCGGAGACCGAGGAGGCGCCGCCGGAGGCCGAAGACCGCGACCTCCTGCACTGGCGCCGCCAGCCAAAGAAGCCGCGCGATCCACGCCGGGGCCCGCACGCGCCGGACGCGCTTCCACTTCCATCCTGCCCGCCGGGCGGCCGCACCCGCATCTTCACACCGCCCGTCCCGGCCAGAGCGGCGACGGCCCACGCGCGCGGCTCCGCGGAGCCCGAGCGCGAGTCCGTCTAGGCGGCCCGGCCGCGCTCCGCGAGGGCGCGTCACGAGCACGAGCGTCGCTTCGGGCTCCTCCGTGATCTGGCGCCAGAGGAAGTCCAGCTCGTAGCCATGCATGGTGAGGTTGGTCTCCGGGGCGGGCACACCGGCCAGCCTGACCAGGCTCAGAAGGCATTCCTCGGCCTCGGACCGCGCCAGCGCGGGCTTGGTCGGGCCGCTGAGCAGCTCACGCAGCCAAGCGCCAAAGCACGGTCCCGCTCTCGTGGCTGATCGCGGCGTCCAGGCCGCAGGCAACCGCCGCGGCAGCCTGGGGCGCTTCATCCGACTGGACCGATCCCACCGCATACACGCCGCGATGCATCGGTCGCAGCCAGCCTGCACGCACACGGTTGTCGATCACATCGCGGCCGATCCCAGCGGAGACCAGCTGATCGCGACCGACTACGCCATGCGGTCGTGACAGCGCCGATATCCGACGCTCGACCGCGAAGAGGCGCGCCAACCCTTCAGCCATCCGCTCACCAAACCGCCGTTGAAGACTTGACCGCTCACAGGACGGTTAAGTCTTCAGCCGCGCCTCGTGCCCGCGGCTGAAGGGTTCGCGACGGAGACCGCTCCGGGGCCGACCGGCCGGGTGTGGCGGGCGGCGGGGCTTGGCAGGCCGCCCCGCAGAGTGGGTCCCCGGGGCGCGCCCTTATTGCCGCTATTCGATTCGGGCCCCGGTGGGGCCGGGACGGATTCCCCGGCCTACTTGTCCCCGTCGGTGTCGGAGGTCTCGATCTCGGAGGCGAGCTCCTCGAGCTCGTCCGCGAAGGAGGGGCCGAAGCCCTCGAGCTCCGTGACCTCCTCGCCGTCCTCGGTCAGGCCGAGCTCGGCGGCGAGCTCCTCCTCGTCAAGGAGGTCCTCCTCGGGGCGCTGTGCCGGCTCCACCGGCTCGATCTCGAGGGCCCGGTAGTGCTTGAGGCCGGTCGCCGCCGGGATCAGCTTGCCGATGATGACGTTCTCCTTCAGGCCGACCAGGCGGTCGCGCTTGCCCTCGAGGGCCGCGTCGGTGAGCACCTTGGTGGTCTCCTGGAAGGAGGCCGCCGAGAGGAACGACTCCGTGGCGAGCGAGGCCTTGGTGATCCCGAGGATCGTCTCCTCGGCCTTGGCCGGCGTGCCGCCGCCGTCCTTCACCGACTTGTTGAGCCGCTTCAGGCGGTGTCGGTCCTCGAGCGCGCCCGGAAGGAGCGTGGTCGAGCCCTTCGACTCGATCCGCACCTTCTTCATCATCTGGCGCGCGATCAGCTCGATGTGCTTGTCGTTGATGTCGACGCCCTGGGCCTTGTAGACCTTCTGCACCTCGTTGACGAGGTAGAGCTCGGTCTCGGTGCGACCACGGATGTCGAGCAGCTCGGCCGGGTAGAGCGAGCCCTCGTTCAGCTGCGTACCGGCCTCGATGCGCTCGCCGTGCTTCACGTTCAGGCGCGAGCGGGCCGGGAACGAGTAGCTCTCGTCCTCGCCCTTGGCGTCGGTGACGATCACCTTCATCGCCTTGTCGGTCTCCTCGACCGCGACCTTGCCGGCCGCCTTGGCCATCTGCGCGAGGCCCTTCGGCTTGCGCGCCTCGAACAGCTCCACGACGCGCGGCAGGCCCTGCGTGATGTCCTGGCCGGCGATACCACCGGTGTGGAAGGTCCGCATGGTGAGCTGCGTTCCCGGCTCGCCGATCGACTGGGCGGCGATGATCCCGACCGCGTCGCCCAGCTCGACCATCGATCCGGTCGCCATCGTGCGGCCGTAGCAGGTCTGGCACACGCCCGACTCGAGCTCGCACTTGAGCACCGAGCGGACGGGGACCGTGACCTCCTCGTCGCCGTAGGCCTCGGCGATCGCCTCGAGCTCGGGCAAGTCGATCTCCTGCCCGCGCTTCAAGAGCTCGCGGCCGCGCTTGGTCGCGAACTTCTTCGCCGCGAGGCGGCCGATGAGGTTCGTGTTGAGATTGCCGTCGTCGAGCCGGAGCGGAGCCTCGATGAACTCCTTGGTCTTGCAGTCCTCCGCGCGGACGATGACGTCCTGGGCGACGTCGACGAGACGCCGCGTCAGGTAGCCGGAGTCGGCGGTCCGCAGCGCGGTGTCCGCGAGGCCCTTCCGGGCGCCGTGGGTGGAGATGAAGTACTCCAGCACCGACAGGCCCTCCATGAAGTTGGCCTTGATCGGACGCTCGATGATCTCGCCCTTCGGATTGGCCATCAGGCCGCGCATGCCCGCCAGCTGACGGATCTGCTTGAACGATCCGCGGGCTCCGGAGTTGGCCATCATGAAGATCGGGTTCAGCTCGTGGAGGTTGTCCTCCATGGCCTTCGCGACCTCCTCGGTGGCCTTGTCCCACTTGTCCGTCACCGCCTCCTTGCGCTCCTCGGCGGTGATGTAGCCGTCCTCGTAGTTGCCCTGGATCTCCTGGGCCTGCTTCTCGTACCCATCGAGGATCTCGGCCTTGTTGGGCGGCGAGATGATGTCGTTCTTGGAGATGGTGATGCCGGCCTGGCTCGCATAGTGGAAGCCGAGGTCCTTGAAGGCGTCCAGAACCTGCGCGACCGCGGCGGCGCCGTAGGCATCCACGAGGTTCGTGACCATCTCGTTGACGCTGTTCTTCTTCATCGTGTGGTTGACGTATTCGAACTTCTCCGGGTCGTACTCGTCGCCCAGAGTCACCTCGAGCGCGCGCTCGACCTTGTCGTTGAAGATGATCCGCCCGACCGTGGTCAGGAAGTGCTCGTGGCCCGTGCGGCGGTACTCCGCCCAGTCGTGCAGGTCCACGATGCCGTTCTCGTAGGCGAGCTCGGCCTCCTGCGCAGTCCGGAACGGATGCGGCGTCCGCTTCAGCTTCTTGCGGTCGATCTTGTCCACGTCCTGATCCGCGTAGGTCAGGAAGTAGAGCCCCAGGACCATGTCCTGCGTGGGCGTCGCCAGGGGCGAGCCGTGCGCCGGAGACAGGATGTTGTTCGAGGACAGCATCAGGATCCGCGCCTCGGCCTGTGCCTCGGCTGACAGCGGGACGTGCACGGCCATCTGGTCGCCGTCGAAGTCGGCGTTGAAGGCGTGGCAGACCAGCGGGTGGATCTGGATTGCCTTGCCCTCGACCAGCACCGGCTCGAAGGCCTGGATGCCCAGGCGGTGGAGCGTCGGCGCGCGGTTCAGCAGCACTGGGTGCTCCTTGATGACCTCTTCGAGCACGTCCCAGACCTCCGGGATCATCGAGTCGACCATCTTCTTGGCCGCCTTGATGTTCTGGACGGCCTTGCGCTCGACCAGCCGAGCCATGATGAACGGCTTGAAGAGCTCCAGCGCCATCAGCTTGGGCAGCCCGCACTGGTGCAGCTTCAGGCTCGGGCCGGAGACGATCACGGAGCGCCCGGAGTAGTCCACGCGCTTACCGAGCAGGTTCTGCCGGAACCGGCCCTGCTTGCCCTTGAGCATGTCGGAGAGCGACTTCAGCGCCCGGTTGCCGGGCCCGGTGACGGGCCGGCCGCGGCGGCCGTTGTCGAACAGGGCGTCGACCGCCTCCTGGAGCATGCGCTTCTCGTTGTTGACGATGATCTCCGGCGCGCCAAGGTCCAGCAGCCGCTTGAGGCGGTTGTTCCGGTTGATGACGCGGCGGTAGAGGTCGTTGAGGTCGGAGGTCGCGAACCGGCCGCCGTCCAGCTGCACCATCGGGCGCAGCTCGGGCGGGATCACCGGCACGCAGTCGAGGATCATCCACTCGGGCTTGTTGGCGGAGTGCAGGAAGGACGAGGCGACCTTGAGCCGCTTGACCGCCCGGGCCTGCTTCTGCCCCTTCGACGTGTTGATCGTCTGCTCGAGCTCCTCGCACTCGGCCTCGAGGTCGACCTGCTCCAGCAGGTCGCGCACCCACTCGGCGCCCATGCCGCCGCGGAAGTACTCGCCCCAGCCGAACGGGGAGCCGAAGCGATCCTTCAGATCGCGGAAGACGGCCTCGTCGTTGATGACGTCCTTGACCTTCATCTCCTGGAAGGTCTTCCAGACCTCCTCCATCCGCTCGGCGGCGTCGTCGAGGTAGGCCTCGGTGTCGGCGATCTCGGCCTCGAGGGACTTGCGGGTGTCCTTGATCGTCTTCGTCCGCTCGGCGTCCTCCAGCTTCTTCGGGTTGACGCCGAGGCCGTCGGCCCAGAGCTCGTCCTCCTCATCGAACTTGTCCTTGGTGCCCTCGCCCTCGAGCCAGGCGATGCGCCGCTCGATCGCCTCACGGAGTTGCTGAACGCGCTGCTCGCGCTCGGCCGCGTAGGCGTCGAGGACCTTCTTGACCTCCTTCTCGAGCTTGCCCACGTCCTTGTCGCGGGCTTCGGTGTCGATCCAGGTGACGAGCGAGGCCGCGAAGTACAGGACCTTCTCGAGCTCCTTCGGAGCCATGTCGATGAGGTAGCCGATGCGGGAAGGAACACCCTTGAAGAACCAGATGTGCGAAACCGGCGCGGCCAGGTCGATGTGGCCCATGCGCTCGCGGCGCACCTTGGAGCGGGTCACCTCGACGCCGCAGCGCTCACAGACGATGCCCTTGTACCGGACCCGCTTGTACTTGCCGCAGTAGCACTCCCAGTCCTTGGTGGGACCGAAGATGCGCTCGCAGAAGAGCCCGTCCTTCTCGGGCTTCAGGGTCCGGTAGTTGATCGTCTCCGGCTTGGTTACCTCGCCGTGGCTCCAGCTCCGAATCTTCTTGGAGGAGGCGAGTCCGATCTCGATTGCGTCGAAATTATTGATGTCCATCATTCCTCTACCTTCGTCTCCTCTTCGGCGCCGGCGCCGTTAGTGCTTCCAGCTTCTCCTTCGGCCACGACCTGCTCCTCGCGCTCGTCGGCGGCGCCCTTGGCGCCATCGCCCTCAGCGCGCACTCCGGAGAGGTCGATCCCGAGCTCCTCCGCGGCGCGGAGCAGCTCGTCGTCCTCCTCACCCACCTCCACGGCGCCCTCCTCGGCAACGAGGTTGACGTCCAGGCCGAGGCTCTGGATCTCCTTCAAGAGGACCTTGAAGGACTCCGGCACCGACGGCTCGGGGATGTTCTCCGACTTGACGATCGACTCGTATGCCTTGACGCGGCCGACGGTGTCGTCGGACTTGACGGTGAGCATCTCCTGGAGCGTGTAGGCGGCTCCATACGCCTCGAGCGCCCACACCTCCATCTCGCCGAATCGCTGGCCGCCGAACTGGGCCTTGCCGCCGAGCGGCTGCTGCGTAACCAGCGAGTAGGGGCCGGTCGACCGAGCGTGGATCTTGTCGTCCACCAGGTGGAGCAGCTTCAGGATGTACATGTTGCCGACGGTCACGCGGCCCTCGTACGGCTCGCCGGTGCGGCCGTTGTAGAGCCGGGTGGTGCCGAAGGCCTTCGTCCCGTCGCGGCGACTCTTGTCCACCGCGAGGTCCACCCCGCGGTCGGCGTGCTCCTCCTGCCAGCGCACGAGGGCCTCGTCCACGTCCTCGACCGAGGCCCCGTCGAAGACCGAGGTCGCGACGTGGACCTGCCCGCCGTTTCGATGTGCCTCCTTGTAGGCCTGCGTCCCGTCGTCGTACCAGCCGTTGGCGGCGGCCCACCCGAGATGGGTCTCGAGGATCTGGCCGATGTTCATTCGGCTCGGCACGCCGAGCGGGTTCAGGATGACGTCGATGGGCGTGCCGTCCTCCATGAAGGGCATGTCCTCCTGGGGGACGATCCGCGAGATGACGCCCTTGTTCCCGTGGCGGCCGGCGAGCTTGTCGCCCTCGGCGATCTTGCGCTTGGTGGCGACGAAGACGCGCACCAGGTTGTTGACCCCCGGCGGCAGGTCGTCGCCCGCCTCGCGGTCGAACGTGAGGACGTCGATGACGACGCCGCCCTCGCCGTGCGGGACCTTGAGCGAGGTGTCGCGGACCTCGCGCGCCTTCTCCTTGAAGATCGCGCGGATCAGCTTCTCCTCGGCGGTCAGCTCGGTCTCGCCCTTCGGCGTGACCTTGCCCACCAGGAGGTCGCCGGACGACACCTCGGCGCCGATGCGGACGATGCCGCGCTCGTCGAGGTTGCGCAGGCTCTCCTCGGACCGGTTCGGGATATCGCGGGTGATCTCCTCGTCGCCCAGCTTCGTCGTGCGGGCGTCGATCTCGTACTCCTCGATGTGGATCGAGGTGAGCTCGTCGTCCTTGAACAGGCGCGAGGAGATGATGATCGCGTCCTCGAAGTTGTAGCCCTCCCAGGACATGAAGGCGACCGTGACGTTCTTGCCGAGCGCGATCTCGCCACCCGCGGTGGAGGACCCGTCGGCGAGCACGTCGCCGGCCTTCACCTTGGCGCCGACGGTGACGATCGGGCTCTGATGGATGATCGTCCCCTGGTTCGAGCGCATGAACTTGGTGAGCTCGTACTCGTCCTTCTTCTGACCGTGGCTGACCACGACGCGCTCGGCGTCGACGTAGGAGACCTCGCCATCGTTCTCGGCGAGGACGACGTCGCCGCTGTCGACCGCGGCGCGGTGCTCCATACCGGTGCCGATGAGCGGCGCCTCCGGCTTGAGCAGCGGCACGGCCTGACGCTGCATGTTCGAGCCCATGAGGGCGCGATTGGCGTCGTCGTGCTCGAGAAACGGGATCAGGGCCGTCGCCACCGACCAGATCTGGGTCGGTGAGACGTCCATCAGGTCGACCTGCTTCGGCGACACCGAGACGAGCTCGCCGTCGGCCGAGCGGCAGAGGACCTGTGGGCCCTTCAGGCGCTTGCTCTTGGGGTCGATCTCGGCGTTCGCCTGCGCGATCGTCTGCTCCTCCTCCTGGGTGGCGTCCAGGTGGACGATCTTGTTGGTGACCACGCCGTCCTTGACCACCCGGTACGGGGTCGTGACGAAGCCGTGCTCCGACACCTGGGCGTAGGAGGAGAGCGACCCGATCAGGCCGATGTTCGGGCCCTCCGGGGTCTCGATCGGGCACATGCGCCCGTAGTGGGTCGGGTGCACGTCGCGCACCTCGATCGGCGCCCGCTCACGAGTGAGCCCGCCCGCGCCGAGCGCCGAGAGGCGCCGCCGATGGGTGAGCCCGTCGAGCGAGTTCGTCTGGCTCATGAACTGCGACAGCTGCGAGGAGCCGAAGAACTCCTTCATCGCCGCCACGACCGGCCGGATGTTGATGATCGTCTGGGGCGTGATCGCGTCCGAGTCCTCGGTGGTGAGCCGCTCGCGCACGACGCGCTCCATGCGGTACAGGCCGACCCGGAACGCGTCCTGGATCAGCTCGCCCACCGTCCGCAGGCGGCGGTTGCCGAAGTGCTCGTACTCGTCGAGGTGGTCCTGGATCGGATCGCGCGGGTAGGTCTGCGCCTCGGCCGCGTAGTCCTTGATCGGGTTCTCCTCGTCGATCTCCTCGGGGATGCCGAGCAGCTTCGGGATGCCCACCAGCTCCTTGATCAGCGCGACGATGTCGTCGCGCGTCAGGACCCGGTTGTCGAGGTCGACGTCCAGGTCGAGGCGGGCGTTCAGCTTGTAGCGCCCGACCCTGGTGAGGTCGTAGCGCTTGGGGTCGAAGAACAGCTGCTCGAGCAGCGTCTTCGCCGCGTCGACCGACGGCGGCTCGCCCGGCCGCTGCTTCTTGAACAGCTCGACCAGCGCGCCCTCCTCGGTCTTCGTCGGCTCGGTGTCCGCCTCGATCGTGTGGCGGATGTAGACCGAGTCGTCGAAGAGCTTCAGGATCTCCTCGTCGGTGACGAAGCCCATCGCGCGCAGCAGCACGGTGACCGGGAGCTTGCGCTTGCGGTCGATGCGGGCGTAGACGCGCCCCTTCTTGTCGATCTCGAGCTCGAGCCACGAGCCACGAGCCGGCATCAGGTTCGCGATGAAGACCTGCTTCTCGCGGTCCTTCGGCTCCATCACGTAGGCGCCGGGGGACCGGACGAGCTGGGTCACGACGACGCGCTCGGTGCCGTTGATGATGAAGGTGCCGCGACCCGTCATCCACGGGAAGTCCCCCATGAAGACGGTCTGCTCGCGGATCTCACCCGTCTCGCGGTTCTGGAACGCAACCTTGACGTTCAGCGGACGCGAGTAGGTGATGTCCTTCTCACGGCACTCGGCGATCGAGTGCGTGGGCACGTCGAATGTGAAGTCCTGGAAGACAATCGCGAGATTGCCCGTGTAGTCCTCGATCGGCGAGATGTCGTCGATCGTCTCCCGCAGCAGTCCCTCCTTCGGGTTGGTGAGGCGCTCGAAGGAGAGACGCTGAATGTCTATTAGGTGTGGGACTTCAAGCGGGTTCTCGAGGCGGGAAAAGGTCCTCCGGGTGACAGGGGCAGCAGCAGCATGGGATGTGGCCAACTGGGCGACTCCTCAGAAGGTCGTGGGACGCGAATCTGCGCGAGTAGATTCGGGGCAGCAAGGGCTCGACGGCGCGCGACCCTGCAAAATACCACAAGAATGCACGCCTAGGCAAGACTAGCAGGCGTGTGCTCGATTACTGGTCCGATCGGACTACTTGAGCTGGACTACTTGAGCTCGACCTCGCCGCCGGCTTCCTCGAGATCGGCCTTCAGCTTATCGGCCTCCTCGCGCTCCAGGCCCTCCTTGACGGCCTTCGGCGCCGAGTCGACCAGGGACTTGGCCTCTTTCAGCCCGAGCCCGGTCGCCGCGCGAACGGCCTTGATGACCTGGATCTTCTTGTCGCCGGGAGCGGTGAGGACCACGTCGACCGTGGACGACTCCTCGGCCGCACCGTCGGCACCGTCCCCGGCGGCCGCGGCGGGGGCCGCAGCGGCAACCGCCGTCGCCGACACTCCGAACTCCTCCTCGAGCGCCTTGATGCGCTCCGAGAGCTCGAGCACGGAGATGTTCTTGAGCTCCTCGATCCACTCCTCGGTGGACATCGCCTTCGTTGCCACTACTTTTCCTCCTCGGAATCGGATCCCTGGGAATCGTCGCCTTCCGCTTCGGCTTCCTCGGGGGTCTCGTCGCTTTCGGTTTCCTCTGAAGTCTCTGAATCATTGCCTGCCGCCTCCTCCGCTTCGCGTCCGGGGGCGTCCGGGTCCGAGCCGGCTTCCTCCTCGGCCTGCACGTCGCTCGGGGGCTCCTCCTCGGCCTGAACCTCCGCCGGGGGCTCCTCCTCGGCCGCCTCCTCGGCGGCGAGCTCCTCCGCTCCGCCGACCAGCCCCTGCTCGGCGATCTGGCCGAGGCCGACCGCGAGGCCGGACAGCATCGCGGCAAGCCCGCGGGTGAGCCCGGTCAGCGGGCTGGCGGTGACGCCGACGAGCTGCCCGTGCAGGACGTCGAGTCCGGGCAGGCGGGCGATGGCGCCGAACTTCTCGGGGTCGAGCGGCTCGCCGTCCATGATCCCGCCGCGGTACGCGAGGACGTCGTGCTCGCGCGAGAAGGTGGCGATCGCCTTGGCGGCGACCACGGCGTCGCCCTTGACGAACGTCAGCGCGATCGGCCCGTCGAAGAGCTCGTCGAGCTCGGCGGTCCCGGCCTTTTCGGCGGCGCGCTTGGCGAGCCGGTTCTTGACCACACGGAAGCTCGCGTCGGCCTCCCGAAGCTTGGCGCGGAGCTCGGCCGCCTCGGGGACGCTGATCCCGCGGTAGTCGACAGCGAAGATCGCCTCCGCCTCGCCGAGTCGCTCGGCGATCTCCTCAACTGCCGCTGCCTTTTGGTCCTTGTTCACTTGCTGGTCCTCAAATCAAAAGAGCCCGCTCGCAGGCGGGCTCGAAGCGTCGGCTTTGAACCTCACCTGCGCCGGTCTTCCGGGCCCCTTGGTCGCGGACCCCGCCGGCGGTCTTGGGCAAGTCGACGGGCGATGTTAGCCGATGGGGATCCGGACGCCTGCTCAGGGCAGACCGGCGGAGCGAGCCCTGACTAGCACGATCGTGCGCCGCTTGACCTCGCGGCAGCCGCATTGCGGGTGGAAGGTGACTCGCGCGCGCACCTTCACCTTCCCGGTCCGGTTGAGGACCCGCCTCTTGTGGCCTCGCGGCTGGATCCAGAACCTCACGTCGCGGGGCCGGAGCGGCGACCGGATCTTGGTCCAAAGGCCCTTGCCCGAGAGCAGGAGCTTGCCCGGCTCCGAGACGCTGGCGGACAGCACGGCGGTGCCGCGGCGCTCGTTCCGATCCACCTTGCCGAGGGTGAAGCCCGTGGCGGGCCCGCGGTTCGGACCGACCGCGACGCCGCAGGTGTTGCGGCCGCCGGCGATGAACGACGGGTTGACGCCCGTGCCGTCGATGTTCGCCCGCGCGACCGTGTTCCCGCGCTTGCCGAAGGCACCCCAGTAGATGTGAGAGTCGTCAACCGCGATCCCACACGACGGCGCCTGTGAGGGGACGTCGATGAAGCTCTGGTCGACGTGCGTGCCCTCGATGTTCGCGCGGAGGATGTCGGGCCCAAGCAGGGGCGCGGCGTAGATGTGCGCCGGGTCGACGGCGAGGAAGAACGGCTTCTGCGAGTTGACGTGGACGAAGGCGTCCTGCACGCCGCTTCCGTCGATGTTCGCCCGGGCGATGTTCGAGCTGGAGGAGTCCGGGCGCCAGGTCCAGTAGACGTGGTCCGAGTCGACGGCCATGCCCAGCGGCACCCCCGTCAGAGGGAGCCATTGCGGGTCGACGTTGTGGCCGTCGATGTCGGCACGGCCGATTGCCGGGCTGGTCCGAGTCTGCTGTGTCCAGTAGACGTGGTCCGAGTCGACTGCAATCTGGCCACAGCTGAACTGGATCCCGGTGATGAAGTTGGAGTTGGCGTCGGTGCCGTCCGCGTTGGCTCGCCCGATCGTTCCCTTGCGGGTGGCCCAGTAGACGTGCTGTCCATCTGTGGCCACCGCGCAGGGGTTGTCCTGGTACGGGACGAGGTCCTGGCTGACTCCAGTGCCGTCGTTGTCCGCGCTGCCGACGGATCCGAGCACGTCGAAGCCCTGGGAGACCGTGTTCTGGTTCGTCCAGAAGATCGTCGCGCCGGCGGCGGGGGCGAGCACCAGGGAGGCGATGCCCACCGCCAGCACACAGAGAAGGTGGCGTCCGTGCCTCATCGACCCGCAGCAGTCTACGTTTCCGTCAACCGGGGCCGGCTCGTCATTGTCAGCGCGCTGACAGCCCTTTGAGGGCGCGAAACCCATCTGGTCAGGCTCACTGGCACGGGTCGCCGTAGGAGAAGCACCATTGCGGCGGGTCCGACGACTCGGTTGCGTAGTGATCGAGCGGCTTCGGCTTGAAGCTTCGGTCGAAGAAGGTCTCCGGATCGACGCCGAGGTTGTTGGGATGCTGGTCGTCGGGTGGGTTGAACAGCTTGTCGGTGACCGAGGCATCCGGGAACTGCATGGTCCATGGGTGGAAGAACGATCCCTGACCATCGAGGCGACCGAGGGCAAGGACGTGCCAGGCGTCGCTACCGGGATTGAGCTTCCACGGGTTTCCCCGAGTAAGGGTGTGGGCGTAGCTCGGGATGTTGCGGTAGATCGGAACCGCCACCTGCGCCGAGTCGGGGATCCCGGCGAACGGCCTAACGTTGTCGTTGCCACTGAAGCTCCTGTCGACCTTCGTCCGCCACCACACCGGTAGCGACCACGCGGTGTACTTGGCCGGAAGCAGCAGCGAGTAGGCCCAGGCCTCGGTGGCGGGCGTGATCAGCTTCTCGGCCTGGCTCTGATAGTCCTGGTTCAGCTGCCAATCGGCGCGATTGAACGGGCAGGGG
Organism: uncultured Actinomycetes bacterium; assembly: GCA_963702195.1. GTDB lineage: Bacteria > Actinomycetota > Thermoleophilia > Solirubrobacterales > 70-9 > AC-56. The sequence continues at coordinate 2,890,295 of OY969725.1, forward strand.
GCGTCCTGGGCGGTCGCCTGGAGACAGGAGCCAACCGTGCTGAGCTTGCCGTAGTCGGCCGCGATCGTGTTCGCAAGCTGGATCTGGAGAAGATCCTGGGACTTCTGAAGGCGGTCCGCGAGCGCGTTGCCGACCTTGCTGACCGTGGAGTCGAACTCGTCTTCGACGGGCTTGCCGTTGATCTCGCTCAGCGTCGAGGCGAGCTCATAGATGTCGTTCAGGATGTACGCCGGCGTCTGCGCCTGCTCCGGAACGACCTCCGCGATCAGCTGCCGGGCGAAGTCCGACCAGGCCTGGTTCGTGGCCTGAACGGCCGCGTCGTCCGTGGTCTTGACCTGCTTGTCGATGTCGTTGGTGATGCCCGCCACCGCGGCCCACTCCTTGAGACCGCTGTCCGTGAAGGGCTTGGCGAGGGTGTCCAGGTACGTGTGGGTCCGCTCCAGCCACTTGATCTCGCCTCCCACCAGCGGTGGATCGGTCTTGGGTCCCGCCAGCTCCGTCTTCGCCCAGGTCAGGTCCTGCTCGCTGAAGTAGGGGTCCGGCCGCGTCGAAGGGTAGGTGAGCCCCTGGATCTCGAACGCGATCCGGTTCCAGGTCGTGGCGCTGTACGGAATCGTCCAGTAAGCGGCGCGGGGGTCGTTCGTGCCGAGATCCGCGGCGTGCTCGCCGATCCACTCGATTGCGTTCTGTCTGGCCCGGTCCTGCGCGCTGGGGGGGTTCGTGGCCTGGTCCGGCCACGAGGTCGGATCCTGGAATGCGACCTTCCAGAGGTCGACGACGCCTTGGGTGGGATCGCCGGCGCCGGCGCCCGCGACGCTGTCGGCGGGGCCGGAGGGCTGCGAGGTCTCGACCTCGTACGTGTAGTTCGGCCCGGTGCGCGCGATGACGCCGGAGGCCGGATCGGTGTTCAGGGGACCCGTGCCGTCGCCGGAGATGCCGGTGCCCACCGCCTCCAGGCCCCGGGCCGGGCCGCTGGCGGACGTTGACACGAGGGTGTAGGCGTTCTGGTCGTAGAGCCCGGGGTCGAGCATCCGGTAGAAGGCGTTGCGGGTGCCCCCGAGCGTCTCGACCTCGTCCACGAGCGACTTGACCGCGCCGTTCACCTGACCGTCCGGGCTCGTCACCCCGTTGCGCTGGTAGTACTGGATTGCGGGATCGCCGAGGCTCGTGATGAACACCAGCTGCGGCCGCGGGTCCTTGTTGGCCTGATGCAGGACGTCCCGCATCTGGTTGAGCTGGTCGAGGAGCGCCTGCTTGCTCGAGTGGTCGGTCTCGAACCAGTGCGAGTTGCCGTCCAGTGTCTGGGCGTCGAGAACCACGACCTGGAAGCCCCCGCCATCCTGGATCCCACCGTCGAAGCTCTGCTCGAAGGTCTGGCCGCCGACCTGAACGACGTTGGTCGACGGAGTCGAGCCGTCCGCCTGTGTATTGAACGCGGTTCGGTCCGTGGGAGCGAACGTGTAGTTACCGTCGTTGCTGCGGAAGAAGTACCCGCGCATGGACCCCGGGTTCGGGTTCTCCGTCGAGGGCTCCTCTCTGACCGCATGCCAATCGGCCGAGCCGGGCTTGCTGTTGGGCACACCGATCGCCGAGACCGAGCAGCGGCCATAGGGATCGGACTTGTCGGTGGTGAACGACGTCCTGGCGACCCCGATCGCTGCCATCGCGTCCTCGAGCGAGCCGCCGCTGGCTGGGAACGGAAGTAGCCCGTTGCACGGGTTGGACACGATCGCGATCTCGTGGCTGTTCAGGCTCGCGAGATCCTTCTTCAGGTCGTTGAAGCACTGATCCGTATTCGACTGGCTGCAGTTGGTGTAGCTCTTGTTTCCTAGGGGCCCCTGGATCGGCGTGAGCGTCTGCCGATCGAGAACCACGAGTTGCGCCCAGGCGAAATCCTTGCCGGCGTACGTCTGATCGCCGACCTTGATGCCGTAGACCGGGTTTCCCTCGTCCGGATACTCGGTGGCGTTCGTGTCCACGTGCACGGCCGGGGGCGGGACCGCGTTCACGATCGCGGTATCCGAGCCCTTTTTGCCGTTGGCGGCCGTCGCCTTGACCTTGACCTTGTAGCGACCCGGCACCGACGTGGCTATGTAGGCGCGCCTCTTGGTCGCATCGCCCGGAGCCCCCAGAGGGGCGCCCGGCGGAGCGGAGGTCGTACTCCACTCGAAACTGGATCCCGAGCCACTCTCGGACGCCGCCGCCTGCGAGCGGTGATTGCGAGACTCGCGGAGCCGCGCGCTCAGGTACGCCTTGTCTCCCGCGGCGACGCGGCGGTCGAGGCCGGCGCCCACGAGCGGATGGCCGCGCCAGATCCGGAACCGGGTCAGCTGCGACCGATGCCCGACTCGGACGTGAAGCTTGTTCTGGCCGTGGCGCAGGCCGTAGCTGAGCGAGGCCTCGAGCTTCCGCACGCCGTGATCTGAGGGCCGCGAGAAGTACCGGGCGATCGGGTGGCCGTTGAGCTGCGCGTGGAGACGGCGCGACTTCCGTCCGGTGTGCACGCGGATCTTCACCGGGCGCGCCGGGTACCCCTTCCCCTTGCGCGGGGACAGGGTCAGTCGCTTGCCGTGATGAGAGTGGTGGGAGCCGCTCGCGAGCACGGCTTGTGCCGCGAACCCCGATGCGGCCACCCCGCAAGCGGCGACCGCGGTGGTGATGATGGCGATCCTTCGCCGGTTCTGCACTCCGTTACTTCCTTGCCGTGGCCGAGGTCCGCCCGCCCACTTGCTCGAGGCTTACTGACACCCCCATTGTCTCGCGGTTACGCCCGCCGCGCAACCCTCCGTTCCCGGGCCGATCAGCGCGGCAGGATCGCCGGCGGGTCCCAGCCCGAGCCGTCGAGGATCCCGGGAATCGCCGAGGGCTTCGGAGCGCAGTTCCGCATCAGCAGGCGGAGGGAACCGGCCGGCGCGGGAAGCCAATTCTGGCGCGGACGGGCGGCAGCTGGCCCGCGTCGAAGTACGGTATCAGCGATCCGATACTGAGTATGGATTTCGCTCGAGGAGGCGGCGCCCGGTTACGCGGTCGCCCCGGCCTCGGTGGCGACTGCCTCGTCGCCCTTCGCGCCGGCGCCGTTGGCGGACGGTGCGTCCGCCAGGATCTCGGACTCGCGGGTCCGCGACTCGTCGATGCGGACGCCCGGGCCCATGCTGGTCGCCATCGTGATCGAGAGCAGGTAGCGGCCCTTGGCGGCGGCCGGCTTCGCGCGGACGATCTCGTCGACGACGGCGGCGTAGTTCTCGAGCAGGGCGCGCTCGTCGAAGCTCGCCTTGCCGATCGTCAGGTGGATGACGGCCTGGCGGTCGGTGCGGTACTCCACCTTGCCGGCCTTCGCCTCGCCGACGGCCTTCGCGATGTCGTTGGTGACGGTGCCGACCTTGGGGTTGGGCATCTTGCCCTGCGGGCCGAGGATGCGGCCGAGCTTGGAGACGACCGGGCCCATCAGGTCGGGCGTCGCGATCGCGACATCGAAGTCGGTGAAGCCCTCGTTGACCTTGTCGGCCAGGTCCTGCGCGCCGACGAAGTCCGCGCCGGCGTCCTCGGCGGCGCGGGCGCCGTCGCCGTCGGCGAACACCGCGACGGTGACGTTCTTGCCCAGGCCGTGGGGAAGCGCCAGGGTGCCGCGCAGCTGCTCCTCGGCGTGACGGACGTTGACGCCGAGGCGCAGGTGCACCTCGACCGTCTCGTCGAACTTGGTGGAAGCCGTCTCCTTGATCAGGGCGACCGCCTCGGCCGGCGCGTAGCGCTGAGCGCGGTCGATCTTCTCGTAGGCCGCGCGGTATCGCTTGCCGTGCGCCATCGCTACTACTCCAGGCCCTCGACGTTGACGCCCATCGAGCGGGCGGTGCCGGCGATGATCCTCGAGGCGGCGTCCAGGTCGTTGGCGTTCAGGTCGGGCATCTTGCGCTCGGCGATCTGGCGCACCTGGGCGGCGCTGATGGTGCCGACCTTCTCGCGATTTGGCTCGCCGGAGCCCTTCTCGATCGAGATCGCCTCCTTGATCAGGACGGCGGCCGGCGGCGTCTTGGTGATGAAGTCGAACGAGCGGTCCTCGTAGACGGTGATCTCGACCGGGATGATCGTCCCGGTGTCCTGCTGCGTCTGGGCGTTGAACGCCTTGCAGAACTCCATGATGTTGACCCCGTGCTGACCGAGCGCGGGGCCAACCGGCGGAGCGGGGTTCGCCGCCCCGGCCGGGATCTGGAGCTTGATCATGGTGAGGACCTTCTTCGCCATGCGGCGAGCGAGGATAGCGATGCGGGAGGTGCGGCCGTCGCCGACGACGCTGTTGGGCTTCGACGGTCGCAAATGCACCTATACGGTCGATTTCCGACCGCCCGTTGGGAGACGGGTGCGCCGGTCACGCGGCGAGCGCGAGGAGGGCGCTCAGCTCGGAGGCAACGCGCGCCGGTTGGGCGGTCACATCCCACCACGTGAACCGGGCCACCCGCCAGCCCGCGAGCATCAGCGCGCGGTCCCTCGTGGGATCGTTGCGGCGCGCTCGGGTCGTGTCGTGAAAGCCCGCGCTGTCCGTCTCGACCGCGAGCCTGCGGTCGGGCCACGTGAAGTCCACCTCGTGCCCGCCGGCCGGGATTGGCAGTGGTACCCAGGCGTTGACGCGCGGCTCGGGCAAGCCGGCCTTCCGGCAGAGCCTCAGGAATGCGCGCTCCATCTCGTTCTTCGCCTCCGCATCGCTGAGCTTCGCGGGCCGGCCGAGCAGCGACCGGAGCAACGGTGTCCCCGGACGCCCCGGGAGGCGCTCGAGAAGGGCGGCGAGCTTCCCGAAGTCGAGCGCGGCAGGCCCAATCTGGGCGCGATGTAGCGCGTACTCAAGCGCGTCGCGATTCAGAACTGCGCTCAGGTCGAAGATCGTCCGTTCGACGGTCGTGCAGGGGATCGCATCGACGACGCAGACGTCCGCCGACGACAGCGTGTCGCCGCTGTGGACAACGATGCCAGGCCGCCAGCGTCCCGTCCGGCCGCGCGAGCTCACGTCGATACGAGCCGCGTTGGAGTTGCGAATTCGTTGATGGGCCGCCGCCGAGCAATGGGAAAGCACCGCTCCTGCTCCACATGCGAGCACCGCGGCCAGCCAGCGCCCCTCGCATGAGAGCCTCGTGTGGCCCGCTGCGTACACGCCGTGGTGGATCCGATGGAGCCATCCGGACCCGACACGACGGGTGATCATGCGATGTGTCAAGCCGACTTCGAGCAGCTGAGCGACCGACACGACCCCGTGCTGCCGAGCCGCGAGGCCCGCGACGGCCAAGTCCAACCCTCGCCGCTCCACGCCGATGGTCGCAAATGCACCTATACGGTCGATTTTCTGCCGGGCGCTGGCCATGGGCGTCATCGTGGACGCCCAGAGCGCGCGGATCAACACGCGCGCGCGCCGGAAGTGGGACAGATTCGCGCCTACCCGCGCGCTGGGCGCGAGGCTCCGGGGCCGACCGCGCCCTAGACCTTCTTCACCTGGTCGTACCCGACTTCGACCGGCGTCTCGCGGCCAAAGATCGAGACCAGCACCTTGAGCTTGGCCGCGTCCTCGTTGATCTCGGCGATCTCGCCGGAGAAGTCCGACAGCGGGCCGGAGATCACCTTGACGGTCTCGCCGACCGTGAACTGGGCGCGGGCGCGCGGGCGCTCGGCCGTCTCGCGGTGGAGGAGCCGGTCGACCTCGGGCTGCGACAGCGGGATCGGCTTGTTGCGCGAGCCCACGAACCCGGTGACGCCGGGGGTGTTCTTGACCAGGCCCCAGGCGTCATCGGTCATCTCCATGTTCACCAGCACGTAGCCGGGCATCGTCCGCTTCTCGACCGCCACGCGCTGGCCGTCCTTGAGCTCCGACACCTGCTCGGTCGGGACGACGACCTGGCGCACGCGCTGGCGCTGGTTCATCGTCTCCACGCGGTGCTCGAGGTTGTGCTTGACCTTGTTCTCGTGGCCAGAGTAGGTGTTGATTACGTACCAACGAAACATGGAATTGAAGTCGCTTTCAGTGAGTGGTGGTCGAGGCTTTCGGGGTGGAACTCAAAGGAGGCGCCCGACGAGCCAGCTGAAGAGCGCGTCGAGCGCTCCCAGGTAGGCGGCCGCCACGGCGATGAAGATCACGGTGACCATGGAGGCCTGAATCAGGGTCTCGCGGTCGGGCCACTGGACGCGCTTGAGCTCGGCCCAGCAGGAGATGAAGAAGCCGATGACCCGACCGCGCTGGCGCGCCTCCGTCGGCTGCGACGGCGCCTCGCGGCGCTTTGCCGACTCCTTGCGCCGGCGCTCGCGCTCCTTGTCCTCGCGCCGGCGGGCGCGGCGGCTGATCTTGTCCTCGGTCGGCGCGGACTCCGCGACGGCTCCCTCCTCCGGCCTGCCGACGTCGGCGCGCGACGGCGCCGGGGGGCGGGATCTGCGGCGCTTCTCCTTCTTCGGCGGCGCCTCCTCGGTCTGGTCGCCGTCGGTCTCCGGGGCCTGCGTCAGCTCGTCGAGGTTCGCGCCCTCCTCTGCGAGCTCCGCCTCGATCACGTCGGCGCTCTCCGGTACCTGGGTGTGCGCCTGGGCGCGGGAGTCCGAGTCGCGTGAGCGCTCGGCCTCCTTGGCGGCGCGCTGCTCGCGCGCCCGCCGCTCGGCCTTCCGCTGCGCTCGCGTCTTCGCCATCGACAGGCAGGGCCCCGCTCAGCGGGTCTCCTTGTGAGGCGTGTGGCGCCCGCACCAGTGGCAGTACTTGCGCAGCTCGATGCGGTCGGGCGTGTTACGCCGCGACTTGTTGGTCTGGTAGTTCCGCCGCTTGCACTCCTCGCAAGCGAGCGTCACTGCGATTCGGACGTCTCCACGGGCCATTGACTGCTGATGCTTTCCTTTTCGAGTTCGAGCGGGCGGTGCTCCGGAGCGGCGGAACCCCCCTCCTCAGAAAAAAGACCCCGCCCCCCGCTTGTGGCGAGGGACGCGAGGTGCGGCGAAGGATAGCGCCCGGAACGGGGTCGGGCCCTTGAGGGGGGCCGGCGCTCGGTTGCGGATTGCGACCAGATCGGTGGGGCCGTTGCAGTCCCCTACGAGACGAAGGTGACGTCGTTGCAATCGTGGCTTACGTCGGAACCCCTGGTGGTGATCACGTGGTCGTGACCCCTGCCGCAGTGGATCTCGTTCTTCCCCTGCCGGTCGACGAGGAAGTCACCTCCTCTGCCGCCGCGAAGGAGATCGTCGCCGGCTCCACCATTGATCGAGTCGCTGCCGCGGTTGCCGTAGAGGGAATCGTCGCCCTTGGCGCCCTGGATGCTGTCGCCGCGCCTGCCACCCTTGACGAAGTCGTCGTCCTGGCCGCCGGAAAGCTGGTCGGCGCCCTTGTTTCCGAACATCTGATCGTCCCCGGAGCGGCCTCTGACGGTGTCGGATGCCTTCTGACCCTGCAGGTAGTCGTCATCGCCTCTGCCGATCAGGGTGTCCTGGCCGCCGCCGCCCCGAAGGAGGTCGCGATGCTGCGATCCCCTGATGAAGTCGCCGGCCTTGTTGCCCTGTAGGGCCACCCCGTTGGGAGTGAAGCCCTCCGGGTAATCGCTCGACGGAATCGGATGGACGGCTGCGTAGGCGACTGCACTGACGCCGAGCACAATCACAGCGGTCAGACCAATGAACCTCAACTTCATCGCGGCACTCCCCTCTGGGGTTACGCTCACCCCGCTGCGGTAAGGCTACTCGCCCTTCGTTACGCCACCGGAGACGCCAGTGCCGGGCCCCGTCGAAGGGCCCGGCACTCGCTTACGAATTTCGACCTCGTCGGCCGGGTCGCCGCACTGTCCCTCAGGAGATAAAGGTGACGTCCTCGCAGCTATGACTCACCTGGGATTGCCTGGTGGTGATCACGTGGTCGTGACCCCTGCCGCAGTGGATCTCGTTCTTCCCCTGCCGGTCGACGAGGAAGTCGCCTCCTCTGCCGCCGCGGAGGGCATCGTCACCGGCTCCACCATTGATCGAGTCGCTGCCGCGGTTGCCGTAGAGGGAATCGTCGCCCTTGGCGCCCTGGATGCTGTCGCCGCGCCTGCCACCCTTGACGAAGTCGTCGTCCTGGCCGCCGGAAAGCTGGTCGGCGCCCTTGTTTCCGAACATCTGATCGTCCCCGGAGCGGCCTCTGACGGTGTCGGATCCCTTCTGACCCTGCAGGTAGTCGTCCTCGCCCCTGCCGATCAGGGTGTCCTGGCCGCGGCCTCCTCGGAGGAGATCGCGCTTGCCCGACCCCTTGATGAAGTCATCGGCCTTGTTGCCCTGTAGGGCCACGCCGTTCGGCGTGAAGCCCTCCGGGTAATCGCTCGGCGGAATCGGATGGACGGCTGCGTAGGCGACTGCACTGACGCCGAGCACAATCACAGCGGTCAGACCAATGAACCTCAACTTCATCGCGGCACTCCCCTCTTAGGGTCTGGTTACTCGCACTTCCTTACGCAGCGGTGCCGGGATACCTGACACCCGCTAGCCGCCCTGGTGCCAGACCAGGCTGTGCTCGGAGCCGACCCGCGCCCGGAGGCGCGCCGATCCGCGCAGGCGCAGCTTGGGCTTGAAGATGCCCCCCTGCCGAGCGTGAACGCGCTTCTTTGTGTGCCAGCCGCCGTGTTTTCGCACCTGGACCTCAACGGTGCCCGTCCGCGGCGCCAGCCCCCATGTCCCCACGCTCTTCTTGGAGCGCCGGTGAGTGACGAACGGGAACCGGAAGCTCCCAGCGGAGGGCTTCGGCTTGCCGTTGTGGACGTAGAGGCCGGACTGCAGAGTTGCGTATGGGTTGTGGCGGTCGTACTCGTCGTCGCGGATCTCGAGGTTGATCGCCACCCGGGCGCCCTGCTTCCACAGCAGGTAGAACGATTCCTCGATCCACCGCGCCTGCTTCGTGGCCGGGATCCCCTTGCGGTTCGGCGGGTCCGTGTTCCACCAGAACTCGGTCGCCCACAACTGATGGTGCTTGCCGCGCGGGCGAATGTGGCCGGTGTGCTCGGCCGCATGGAGCACTTTCCGCACCCGGTGGAAGTCCGCCATTGCGATGTCGTTGCGGTTGATGGCCTTCTTGTGTGGCCCCCCGGACGTCGTGATCGGGTGATGCGCGAGCGCGTCCAGATGCGGCTTCGAGTGGCACTTCTTCGGCTTGAAGTGGCGGTTCAGGCAGAAGAGATTGCGAAGGAAGGTGAGCGGCCGCATCCGCTCCTGGCCCGGCGGGTTGCCATATGGCGCCGTGCCCCCCGTGACGACCTTCGCGCCGGACTGCTCGGCGTTCACGCCCTCGTAGAACGCGTTCAGCATCCGCCGGTAGAGCTTGGGGCTCTTCGGCTTCTTCCCGTGCGACCACTGCGGGGTGAGATAGCTCGCCAGGTTCGGCTCGTTCCAGGCCTGGAAGAAACGCACCCGCGGCAAACCGCCGAAGCTCCCGGAATAGCGTCGGGCGAGCGCCCGGGCGAAGTCGCCGAGATCGGACGGATTCGGCTTCCAGCTGCCCGGAGGCGCCTTGCTTTGGCTCGGTCGATTCTTCCCCTCCGCCCAGCGAGGGGCGTAGGCGACCGTGAGCAGCACGTCGAGCCCTCGTGCCTCGGCGTCCCTGACCCCGGCATCGATCAAGGCGAAGTCGTACGCCGGGTCGGCGGGGTTAGCCGGGTTCGCCGGCCGGTGGGAGCCGACCACGCTTCGCCACGGCACGTTGATTCGGACGATGCCCGCGCCCTCGCTCGCTGCGCGATCGAGCCACTGGGCCCGCACCGACGCGGCCGGCGAGGTGAAGAGGGAATCGTCCTGAAGGCCCGTCTTCAGACCATGGGCAGAGGCGATCGCCGGCGCCATGAACGCAATCGCGAACGCGCACAGCGCCGCGCCTCGGCGCACCACGCCTCTCCCGCCCGAGCGATGCACCGCTAGCCGGGCTGCTGTGTTCCCCTGCGCCGTCGCAACACCAGCGTCACCAGGGCGGCGAGCAGCGCAGCGCCGAGGATGATCGGCAGCAGGAGACCCATGCCGCTCGAGCCCGAGCCGGAATTGGAGCCGGTGAGCGCGTCGGCGATGCCCTTGATGCCCGAGCCCGAGCCGCTGGCCGCGGATCCGTCCGAGCCGGAGGCGGTCCCGGCCGAGCCCTTGCTGCCGGCCCCATGGCCCTTCGCGCCGCCCGAGGCCGAGCCCTTTCCGGGGGCGGTGGCGTTGGCGAGGTTGGCGGTCGCGGCCCCGGCGGCACCCTGCGCCGCGAGAGCCTGGCCGGTGGCCGGCGAGATCGACGACGAGCCGCCGCCGGAGTTACCGCCGCCTCCGCTCGGGCTGGGGTGATTACCGCCGCCACCGGGAATGGTCTCCCTGGTACTGGCCGACCGCGGAGTTGCCGGGCGGAGTATTGCCGTGATGGCCGTGATGGTGACCGGCAAGCGCGGCCGCTGGAAACGCCAGCGACAAGCTCAAGGTGAGCAAGAACGAAACCCTGCGCATACATACCCTCCATACGAGTCCGGCGGAGCGTTCCTGACACGGGAGGGGGTTCGTCGGGTCGAGGTCGCACCGGTATTCGTCAGGCGAGCCTCGCGGAATCCGTAGAAGGAGATGATGGCGCCCTTCGACAGCGCAAGGATGAGCGAGCGCGCCGACGGCGGGACGCTCCAACCCAGGGCGCCCGTCGCAGTTGACCTCGCCGCACTGTGGTCCCGAGTCGGGCCGCCCATGATCGGCTGGCTGCTTCCGTTCGCGCTGATCGTCTATCTGGCGCTGAAGGGCGGCGGCTATGACGACGTCGTCAGAGGCGAAGTGGGCATCGCGATCTCATGGATTCTGCTGCTTGGCGCCCTGGTGGGCGTGGTGCCGGCGACCCGGATCGGTCGTAGCGGCTGGATCGTGTTAGGGGTGTTTGGAGGGTTCGTGGCATGGACTGCGCTCAGCATCGCGTGGTCGGACAGCGCCGGACGCAGCGTGACCGAGCTTGGGCGTGTGGCGGTGTTCCTGGCGGTCTTCGCTCTCGTGCTGGCCGCGCAGGGACGCGAGGGCATCCGCCGGACCGTGAGCGCGGTCGCGGCGGCGATCGCGGTCGTCGCGGTGCTGGCGCTGCTGTCGAGACTCCACCCTTCTTGGTTTCCCACCAACGACACGGCGCGGTTTCTCGCCGGAACGAGATCGCGCCTCAACTATCCCCTCAACTACTGGAACGGCCTCGCCGCGTTGATAGCGATCGGCCTTCCTTTGGTGCTCGCGATCGCCTCGCAAGCGCGCCGCCGCGGACGCCGCGTTCCTATCCAGGCCCTCGCTGCCGGTGCGGTCCCGGCTATGGCCCTCGCCGCCTACTACACGTTCTCCAGAGGGGGCGCGCTCGAGATCGCGGTCGCGCTGATCGTTTTGGTGGCGTTTCACCCGCGGCGGCTCTCGCTGCTGCCGACGCTTCTCGTCACCGGCGCCGGGAGCGCGATCCTGATCGGCGCCGCAAGGCAGCGCGACGCCCTCGACCACGCGCTCACCAACTCGGCAGCTCACACCCAGGGCAACGAGATGCTCGCGATCGTCCTGGTGGTGTGCGCGGGCGTTGCCTTGGTCCAAGCGGCGATCGTACTGGCGGCGCGCTACGAGCTTGGGCCGCGAATTCGAATCTCCCGCCGCGCGGCGCTCTCGGGCCTGGCCGCCGGCCTCGTGGTGGCGGTCGTCGTCGCGATAGCCGCCGGCCTCCCGGGTCAGCTCTCTCACGACTGGCACCAGTTCAAGACACAGGCCGGCCCGGGCTCGGGTGCCGAGCGATTTCTCAGCTCGAGTGGCAACGGTCGCTACCAGTACTGGCAATCGGCGGTCGACGCGAACGCCACTCAGCCGCTGATCGGGATCGGCTCCGGAACTTACGAATTCTGGTGGGCGCAGCACGGGACGATTCCCGGCTTCGTTGTCAACGCCCACTCGCTCTACTTCGAGGCACTCGGCGAGCTCGGGATCGTCGGCCTGGTGCTGATCGCCGGCTTTTTGATCTGCATCCTCGCCGTCGGCGTCCGGCGGGCCTTGACCGCATCGCGCGATCGCACTCTCTTGGCAGGGGCGACCGCCGGTGCGGCCGCCTTCGCGGTGGCCGCCGCAGTGGACTGGGTGTGGCAGATCGCCGTGATCCCGATCGCCTTCCTGCTACTGGCCGCGGCGATCCTGCGCCCCCGCACCACGTCCCGCTCACGGGACCAGGTGCCCGAGCGTCCGCTGCGCCCCCGCCTGATCCTGGCCACCATCGCGCTGGTGGCCCTAATCGTGATCGCGATCCCGCTGGCGGGCGTGGACGCCGTGCGCTCGAGCCAGGCCGACGTGCGGGCGGGCGATCTCAACGGGGCGCTGGCAAACGCCCGGACGGCTCGCGACATCCAGCCGTACTCCGCGACGGCAAGCCTCCAGGAGGCCCTGGTGCTGGAGCTCAAGGGCGATTTGAGCGGAGCGGTCACGGCGGCCAAGGACGCCACGGCCCAGGCATCGAACGACTGGCACAACTGGCTCGTCCTCTCGCGCCTCGAGACCGAGAACGGCAATGCGTCGGCGGCCGTCGCTGACTACAAGAGGGCGAAGTCGCTCAACCCCCGATCTGCACTGTTCAGCCAATGAGCCCATCCGAGAACGACAACGTCGACCGGCTCGCCGAGCGCCTCGAGCGCGAACGGCCCGTCCCACGACCCGCGTTCCGCGGCGCGCTGAAGCGCCACCTCGTGGGAAGTCCGAGAGCAAGGCAGCTCGTCCCCGGACGTCCGCGCCTGCTGGTGGGCGCCTATGCGGGATCTGGGGCGCTACTCCTCGCAATCGCGGCGATCGGGTTAGCCGGCGTCGGTCCGCTCGCGGCCTAACCGCGCCTCGCACGGCGACTCGCGGCGCTGCCCGCGGGCTCATCCGCACCTGAGGCATCGAGGTCGGCGCGTAGCCGCCGGAGTGAGCGCGAGAGGATCTGCTGCACGTTGGCGACGCTCAAGTCCGCCAGCTCGGCAATCTCCTGCGTGGTCATGTCGCCGCCGAACCGGAGCGCGATCAGCTCGCGCTCGCGGGGCCCCAACCCTTCGAGGGCGATTTCGAGATCAGGCGCGAGCCCCAGATCATGCTCCTCGACCGCGCGCTCGCCCAATGCCGCCTCGGCGTCAGCTGGCGTGCCCAGGGACTCATTTCGGGAAGAGCGATCGCTCCTGTAGTGGTCGATCAGCAGGTTGCGGGCGATCGTCATCACCCAGGTCGAGAAGCTGGCCCGCCGCTCGTCGAAGCGGGAAAATGCCTTGAGCGCGTTTTCGAACGTTGCCTGCGTCAGGTCCTCGGCCTCGTGGCGGGAGGACACCCGGTAGCCGAAGAATCCGTAGATGTTCCACACGTGTTCCTCGTACAGGCGCCCGAAGGCCTCGACGTCGCGCCTCATCGCGCCGGCTGAGGATCGCCGGCGAGCTCCGTGCCGGCCGTCGCTTCGCGTCCCGGTAGTGGTTCGAAAATGATCTCGGCCTTGGCAGTCTCGAGCGAGCGTGCCGCAGCCAGCGTTACCAGTGTCGAGACATAGAAGCTTTCGGCACGCGGGGCCTCCGCCTCGCCACGAACGACCCTCGCGACCAGCTCGTACTGTCCGGCGAACCCCTTGTCTTGGGTCCGACCACCAAGTCGACTGCGGTCTCGCCCCCTCCAGACCTCGCCGCGCCCGAAGTTATCGATTAACCCGTAAGCGCCGGGCGCACTCGTTTCGAAGCGCTCCTTGCCCGGGCCGGTCGGCGAATCCGCCGCGTAGTGGACGGTGCCCACGCCTCCGTCAGCGAACTCGATCTGGACACTGAAGTTGTCTGCGGCGGCGAGCGTGAGGTCGGGACTCGACGGGAACCCAAGCGTCCTCACCGTCGCGCGGATCGCTACCGGCCTGATCGCAGAGGAAGTCGATGAAGTGGCAGCCCTCTCCCTTTAGACGCCCGCCGCCCCGGTGAGCATCGTTGGACCAGTGGGCGATGGGGAGGACGCCGGCGTTGACCCGATAGGCCATCAGCCTCGGCCCCGGCAGCGTGCGGAGCTCGGCGGCGAGCGGCGCGTAGCGGCGATTGAAGCCGACGAACAGCGGGGCCCCGGTGCGGCGCTGGGCCTCCATGACCATGGCGAGCTCGTCCCAGGCGAGCGCGAGGGGCTTCTCCACGTATACCGTCAGCCCCGCGTCGAGCGCCGCAGCGGCAAGCTCCGCGTGCGAGTCGTGCCGGGTCGCGATCACCGCAAGCTGGACGTCGTCGCGCGCGAAGGCCTCCCGGGAATCGGAGGCGGCCGCCTCGAAGCCGAACTGGCGACGGGCGCTCTCGGCCGAAAGCCCGGAAGCGGAGACGACCGCCGCAGGCTTCAGCCCGGCCCCGGTCAGGCCGGGGATCAGAGTCGAGGTGGCGAAGGAGCCCGGCCCGACGAGGGCGAAGCCGGGCGTGCTCGCTGCGACGGGCCGCCTGGCCACCGCCGCGGGCTTGGGCGCGGTGCTCGACTCGGGCTCCTCGCCGTATTCGAGCACCGCCCCGACGAGGGTCTCATCCGACTTCAGGACGCCGAACGCCTCCTCGGCCTCGTTGAAGGGGAAGCGGTGGGTGATGAGCTCGGCGGGCCGGATCCTGCCTCGGCGACGAGGTCCAGGAAGGCCTCCATGTTGCGTTGCTCAGTCCAGCGCACGTGCCCAATGGGGTAGTCGAGGCCGTGAAGCTCGTAGTTGGGGTCGTAGCGGCCTGGCCCGTAGGAGCGCGCGAGCCGCAGGTCGAGCTCCTTGTCGTAGAACGGGGCGCGCGGCAGCTCCATCGCCACGTCTCCGACGACCACCACGCTCGCGCCGTCCCGCGCGAGGCTCGCGGCCAGGCTGATCGGATCGCTCGAGGCGCTGGCGGCGCAGATCAGAACGGCGTCGGCCGAGTCCGCCCACCGCGACCCCTCCCCGAGCTCGGAGCGAAGCACGGCCTCGGCCCCCGCGGCGGTGGCGAGCCCCAGGAGCTCGGGCTTCAGGTCGACGCCCAGCACCTGGCACCCAGCCGCCCTGGCGATCCGCACGGCCAGCTGGCCCACGAGCCCCAGGCCGATGACGGCCACGGTCGAGCCCACGTCGGCCTCGGCGCGGCGAAATGCGTTCATCGCGATGGCGCCGAGCGTGGCGAACGCCCCGTCTTCGAACGAGACGCCATCGGGCAGCCGGGCGCACAGAAGGCTGGAGACAACGTCAATCTCCGCGTGATTCGCCATGCCGCCGCCCGCAATAGCGACGCGATCGCCCGGAGAGAGGCCGCGGGTCTCGCTTCCGGCCTCGATCACGACTCCCGAGGCGCTGTAGCCCAGGGGTCCCAGCTCCTCCAGACGCTGGCGGACGAGCGAGATCGTCGAACGGAGTCCCTCGCGCTGCACGCGCTCGAGCACCGCCCGCGCCTGGTCGGGCCGCGCCCGCGCCTTTCCGAGCAGGCTCTTGCCCGCCACCTCAAGGGTGGCGCGCTCGGTCCCTGCACTCAATACGGACGCCTTGACGCGGACGGAGACGGCTCCCGGCCACATGGCTGGTCCCTCCACCTCCAGCAGCTCAAGGCGGCCATCCTTCAGCCGCCGTGCGACCTGCCTCATCCTCCGTAGGCTATCCGCCCGTGGGCGAGCTTGACAAACCACCCGGGGAGGACCTCGAGGCCTCGGATCTCGCACCGGGCCTGCTGTTGGGGCCCGGTGTCAAGATCGGAGCCGACCTGCTGATCGGTGGGAACGTCGTTATCCACGGGGGGACGGCGATCGGCGATCGGGTAGTCATTCAGGATGGTGCAATCGTCGGCAAGCACTTCCGCCTTGGCGAGCTCTCCTCCGCCCCGCGGGAGGATGTCCCACCGGCTCTCCTCGGTCACGGTTCGTCGGTGCTCGCGGGGGCGATCGTGTTCGCCGGTGCACAGCTGGGGGACGGCGCGATCGCCGGGGATCAGTCCCACATTCGGGAGCGCACCGTCATCGGGGCGGAAAGCGTCATCGGCCGGGGCTCGGCGGTCGACAACAACGTTCGCATCGGTGACCGTGTACGCGTGCAGACCAACTGCTACCTGACGGCCGACACGGTGGTCGAGGACGACGTGTTCATCGGCCCGGGCGTGATCACGACCAACGACCACACCATGGCCCGGCATACGCCCGACGCACCAGTGCCGGGGCCCAAGCTCCGCCGCGCCTGCCGGATCGGCGGCGGCGCCGTTCTGTGCCCGGGAGTGGAGATCGGCGAGGAGGCTTTCGTGGCCGCCGGGGCCGTCGTCGTGGGCTCCGTCGCAAGTCGCGCGGTCATGATGGGCGTACCCGCCAGGAAGGTGCGCGAGGTGGGGGACTCCGACCTGATCGAGCAGTGGCAGTAGCCGGCCAGCGCATCCCACTGTTTGCGACGCGCCCGGCGGTTGAGCCGCTGCTCGGAGAGATCCTCGAGCGCCAGCGCGCGGTCGTCGAATCCGGCCGCTACCTGTTCGGCCCGGAGGTCGACGCGTTCGAGGCGGAATTCGCGGCGTACGTCGGACGTCGCCACTGCATCGCGGTGGCGAACGGAACGGATGCGCTCACGATCGCGCTGCGAGCCCTGGGCATCGGCCCAGGAGACGAGGTCGTGATTCCTGACTTCACCTTCTTCGCCACCGCGGAGGGCGTGGTGCACGGCGGGGCCACTCCGGTCTTCTGCGAGATCGACCCGGAGACCCAGTGCATGACCCGGGCCACGGCTGAGGCCGCGATCGGGGAACGGACCAGGGCCCTGCTTCCGGTCCACATCTTTGGAAACGTCGCACCGATGGCGGAGCTCAACGCCCTAGCGGCCGAGCGGGAACTCGTGGTGCTCGAGGACGCTGCCCAGGCGGCGGGCGCGGTCCTCGACGGCACCAGGGCCGGCGCCTGGGGCGCTGCCTCGGCGTTCAGCTTCTACCCCGGAAAAAACCTCGGCGCCTTCGGTGACGGGGGCGCGATCGCGACCGACGACGACGAGGTGGCGGAGGTGGCGCGCCGCCTGCGACACCATGGCGCGGTGGACCACTGGCTGCACGCCGAACCCGGGTACACCTCGCGGCTCGACGAGCTCCAGGCCGCGACGCTGCGCATCCTCCTCCCCCACCTCGACGACTGGACGCAGGCGCGCCGCCGCGCCGCCGCGCTCTATCGCGAGGCGGAGCTCGGCGAGCTGCTCGACCTCGTCGCCGAGACGGAGGGCGCCGATCCCGCATACCACCTGTTCGTCGGCATGACCCCCGAGCGCGACCGCCTGATCGATGCTCTGGCGGCCGCCGGGATCGAGGCCCGCGCGTATTACACAACGCCGATGCACCGTCAGCCCGCGCTGGCCTCGTACGAGGCGCCTGAGTCCCTGCCCAACGCCGAGCGCCTCGCCCGCGAGGGGATCGCGCTGCCGATGGGCCCGGCGCTCGACGACGGATCGGTTCGCGCGGTGGTCGCCGAGGTCGAGCGGGCCCTCTCCGGCTAGCGCGATGCCGCAGCCGGGCACCAAGGCCGTCCCCGGGCCGCTGCGGGTTTGGATCGATCTGTCCAACTCGCCGCATCCGCTGCTGTTCGCGCCGGTTGCGCGGGCGCTGGAGGCGCGCGGGCACTCGGTCCTGATCACGGCCCGCGACAACGCGCAGACGGTCGAGCTGGCGCGATCGAGCGGCCAGGACGTCGAGGTGATCGGCGGTGAGAGCCCCGGCGGCCGCGCCCGGAAGGCCCTCGCGCTCACCGGCCGGGTTGCGGCCCTTCGCCGCTGGGCGCGGCACACGCGGCCGGACGTCGCCCTCTCCCACAACTCCTACGCCCAGATCGTCGCGGCGCGCTCGGCCAGGATCCCGGCGGTCACGGCGATGGACTTCGAGCACCAGCCGGCGAACAACCTGGCGTTCAGGCTCGCGCGGCGCGTGCTGATCCCGGAGGCGCTCCCGGCCGAAGCCATGCGCCGCCAGGGGGCGACGGCGGCGAAGACGATTCGCTACCCGGGGCTCAAGGAGGCGATCTATGTCGGCGACTTCGAGCCGGACGCCTCGGTTCTCACGGATCTGGGCATCGATCGCGGCTCAGGGCCGGTCGTTGTGGTGAGGACCCCGCCCAGCCGTGCGCTCTACCACCGCTTCGAGAACCCGCTGTTCGCACAGGTGCTCGACCGGATGGATAGCGAGGCCGGGGCGCAATTCGTGGTGCTGCCGCGCCATCCGGAGCAGCGCGACCAGATCGCGGCCCGTGAGCTCGCTAGCGTCACGATGCCGGCGGCCCCGGTCGAGTCCCGATCGCTGCTTTACGAGTCGGACCTGGTCATCGGTGCCGGCGGGACGATGACCCGGGAGGCGGCGCTGATCGGGATTCCAACGCTGTCGGCGTATGCCGGCGAACGGCCGGCGGTGGACGCGTGGCTCGAGCGGAGTGGGGCGCTCAGGCGGATCACCAGCGCCGAGGAGATCGGGCCGATCGAGCGGCGTCCCGGCGATCCGAAGCCGCTCGACGAGCTCCGCAGACTCGGCGATCCCGCGATCGAGCGCTTCGTCGAGGCGGTGGAGGACGCCGTCAGTTAGCGCCGCGGCGCTGCATCACGGCGGGGATGGTGTAGGCGAGCAGCTTCAGGTCGGTCCACGGCGACCAGTTGGTGACGTAGACGTAGTCGAGTTTGACCATCTCGTCGAACGGGATGTTCGTGCGGCCCAGAACCTGCCACAGCCCGGTGACCCCGGGCGCCAGGTCGAGGCGGACGCGGGCCCAGTTCTCGATCTGGCCGTGGTCGAGCAGGCTCAGCGGCCGGGGGCCGACGAGGCTCATCTTCCCTCGGAGGACGTTCCAGAGCTGCGGCAGCTCGTCCAGGCTGTAGAGGCGCAGGAAGCGTCCAACCCGCGTCACCCGCGGGTCGCGATCGAGCTTCAACCAGTTCGGATCCTCGCTGGCCGACATCAGGTCCTCGGCGAGCGCCTCGGCGTTGCTCACCATCGTCCGGAACTTCACCACCGAGAACACCCTGCCCTTGCGACCCATGCGGGGCTGCCTGAAGAAGACGGCCCCTTGGGAGTCGATCTTGATCGCAAGGGCGATGAGCGCCATCATCGGGCTCAACAGGAGCAGGCCGACGCCCGACCCAACCATGTCCACGCCGCGCTTGATCATGCGGGAGGAGCGCGGCAGGACCAAAGGGTTCAGCCCGAGCACGGTCACGCCCTCGATGTCGTCCACCTCCATCGACGGGCCCATCGTCTCGACGCCTCGAGGCAGCACGCTCACCTTGACATGCAGCTCCCCGCACTCCTGGAGGATCTGAAGCATCAGCGCGTCCGGCACGTCCTCTTGGGCCACGATCACGCGCTCGATCCGGTGGAGCTTCGTCGCTCCCTCCAGATCCAGCTCCTCCAGCGTGCCGACAACCGGCAGTGGAGTCTCCCGCCCAAAATCGTGCTCGCGCGCGATCAGGCCGGCGGGCTCCAATGCGTACTCGGGATGGGCGCGCATCTTGCGCACCAGAGCTCCGGTCACGGGTGCCTCCCCAACCAGGAGCACCCGCTCCGGCCCCAGGGCGTTCGCGGTGATCTTCCGGACGACGAACCTCATCGCGAGGATGAGCCCACCCGCCACGATCGCAAAGACCGCCACCTCCTCCATGACCAGCGGGTGAACCGGGGTGATCAGCCGGTAGAACACCCACATGAGCAGCGTGCCGACGAGCATTGCGTGGAAGAGGTAGGGCAGATCATCAAGCGCCCCCTGGTTGATGCGCTTGAGGTCCCGCCCATAGAGCCCGTAAAGACCAAACAGCACGGCCCAGACCGGAAGGAACGGCGCCAGCCAGAGCAGGTCGACGAGCCCGCGGTCGACCCCGCCGATTGCGAACGCTACCGATAGGGCCGCAACGATCTCCCCCAGGTCGCTGAGCAGCAGCACCCGGCGCAGCATGTAGTCGCGCCGGCCGTGCTCCGACGCGATCGTGCTTTGCCACTCGTGCTCGAACGCCAGGCCGGCGGCCGTGACGTCTCCGGCGGCCTTGATGTCTCCGACCCGACCCGTGGATGCTGACTCGTCCGTGAGCGCTTCCGGCGTCGGGTTCACCTGCTCGCCTGCCATTCGCTGTCTTCGACCCCGCTCACCGGCATCATCGCGCCCGAGTCGCGGAGCGAGGCGTCGGCCGCCTCGATCATCCGCACCACGTCACGACAGAGTTCCCCGTGTCCCGCCGGAGCGCTTCCCCTGTAGATCGAGGCGACGAAGTCCTCGAGCTGGAGCGCAACTGGCTCGCTCGTGTCGACCCGGGGCGAGACGATGTCGCCGGTCCGGTAGGAGAGGTGGTACTCGCCGAAGGTCGTGGGGTCCTTGTAGACCACCCCGTGGTCGAAGATCCGCACCGGCTCCGCGGCCCCGTCCTCGTAGACGATCATCTTCTCGCTGCCGACGATCACGGTCCGGCGCAGCTTGCTCGGAGCCAGCCAGCTCATCTCCAGGTTGGCGACCAGCCCCGACTCGTAGCGAAGGTTGAGGAAGGCGACGTCGGGGACCCCGTTGACGATCGCATCGCGGCCGACGGCCGAGATCGACTCGGGCAGGTCACCGAGCCAGTAGCGCAGGATCGAGAAGTCGTGCGGACCGAGGTCCCACACCACGCTGACGTCCGGCTGGTGGAGGCCGAGGTTGACCCGGCTTGACGAGATGAAGAACAGATCGCCGAGGGCGCCCGAGTCCAGGTAGTCCTTCACGGTCCGCACGGGCGGGCTGTAGAGGAACGTGTGGCCGCACATCAGCACCAGGTTCTGCTCCGTCGCAAGGCTCAGAAGGTCCTCGGCATCGCCGCTCGATCCGGCGAGCGGCTTCTCGACGAATGTGTGCTTGCCGGCCCGCAGGCTGCGGCCGACCAGTTCCGAGTGCGTCAGCGGCGGCGTTGCGATGAAGACCGCGTCCAGCCCGGGATCCTCGAAGAGATCGTCGGTCTGCGAGGTGACCTGGGCGCTCGGGTGCCGCCTCGACCAGCGCTCGAGGCGATCGGGGTCCAGGTCACAGATCCACGCGAGATTGATCTCGCGCATGTCAGAGAGGACGCGCAGCAGGTTCGGGCCCCAATAGCCCAGCCCGACGACGCCGACGTTCAATCCGCCGAATCGGGGGCCCACCGGCCGCTGCCGTATCCCATGCCTGTCCAGATCGCCGCCGTCTTTCACGCTACCTCCCGGAGCATCCATGCCGCGAAGACCGCCCCGCAAACTATCCGATTAGATCAACCCAGTGCAACACGCATTCGACAAACCGCTGGTCGAACTTGAGCGCTGGGGCGCCTCCAGGGGCTGGATCGGTCCCGATCCTTACGAAGGGCTCAACTCCCCGCTCGGCCGGCTGGCCCGCACGCGGCAGTCGAAGCAGGCCGTGATCCAGATCTATAAGCGGTCGCCGGTTCCTCCGCCTTGGGCGCTCCGCGCACCCTTGAGACCGAACGCCAAGGCGCTGGGTCTGGTGCTCTCGGGCTACGCGACCGTGACCGGGCGGCGCCTCCCGGGCGCCGACGAGTTCCTCGCCACGCTCCCGCGGCGCCTCGCAGAGATGAATCTCCTGCCGGACGGCGCCGCCTGGGGCTACCACTTCGAAGTCCAGACACGCAACGTCGCCTACGGACCCCGAACGCCGAACGCGATCGCGACCTGCTTTGTCATTGATGGCCTGTGCGATGCCCACGAGGGGTTAGGCGAGACCTACTGCGGGGATCTCGCACTCGCCGCCCGTCCCTTCCTCCTCTCCCTTCTCAGACGCGGCGGGCACGGGCCGTTCTTCGGCTACGTACCCGCGGGCGAAGTGCCTCTGGTGCACAACGCGAACCTGCTTGTGTGCGGAGCGCTTGCGCGGCTGCACCGCCTGAGTCCAGACCCACATGCGGAGACGGCGGCTCTGGAGGCTGCCGCCACGACCCTAGCGCTGCAGCGCGAGAATGGCACCTGGCCCTACGGCGAGGTCGCGAACTATTCCTGGACAGACAACTTCCACACCGCCTACACCCTCGACGGCATATCGCGGATCGGTCGCGAGTTCGGGGTCGGTGAGAGTGAATTCGAGCGTGGCTTGGCGAGCTGGCGCTCGCGTTTCTTCGATGGCGACGGATGGGCTCGCTACTACGCTGAACGTCGTTATCCGTTGGAGACTCACTGCAGCGCGTCCGCGATTGACCTACTCGCCACGGCGGGGCAACTTCCCTACGGCGCGAAGCTGGCAGAGCGAATTGGAATCCTGGCGATTCGCGAACTCTGGATGTCCCGATCTCGGCGATTTGCGTTTCGCCGCACCCGCGTCGGCCTCAACACGCGAGAATTCATGCGTTGGACGAACGCACACATGTTTCGAGCACTAGCCAGGTTTGGCGATATGGACTGAAGAACGGAGACTCGTCAATTCGGTTGGAGCTAGGTCGGATCCGCGACGCGCCCCGGCCAAATCGGCATTCTCATAGCGAGTCGCGCGACGACCAGACACAAGACCAGGTCGATCGCCACCGCCAGCCCAACAAGACCGAATATCCCGACGGTCTTCGCCATCACGACATCACCAATGACATTCGCTGTCACGGTGATGCCGACGACGGTCGCGAGAAGCCGAAATCTCCGCTGCGACATGAGAAGACTCGGCGCAGGCGTAACCAGATACGTAGCAACAGCCGCCAGCATGAGTAGCTCGAAGATCGGGATAGTCGCCGGGTAGCGCCCGCCGTTCGCGAGCGGGATCAAGAACGGGGCTGCAACTCCGACAGCGACCACCGTGAGTACCGCTGGTAGGGCGAGGCGACGAACCCAACGAACAAAGATGTCGCGCTGGGCATCGAGCGAGTCGACTATGTCGAGTTGTGCCGTGCGAACCCGGAACACGGCGATCAGAGCCGGAAGCGCCCCCAAGACGACCGCCTGATATCGCTGCGCCGCACCATAGGACGCTACATCGGTGGGAGAAAGCAGCGAGGCAATCAGGAACACATCAACCGTCGTGAACCCCGCCGCGCCGACGTAATAGACGGTGAGCCAGCCCGCCTCCCCTCCTAACACCCATCGGCGGAAATGGAGATGCACGGGAGCCGCTTCTCGTCTAGCCGCTGCGGCGACGGTTCCCAGTCCGAGTATTGCGACTGCGGCTCCGCTGTACAAGGCGATTGCCTGGCCCGAGCTAACGCCCGCATAGGTGAGAAGGGCTACCGCAAGTAGTAGCGCGCTCCTCGTAACGGCTATGAGGCCCCCACGTACGAATCCGAGGTGTGCCTGGTGTTTCGCAATCGCAAGCTCTGTCGCCCCCATCCCAAATGCGAGCAGGGTTGCCGCTCCAATAAGCGACAGTCTGTCATCGGTCGCACCGATGTTCGCGGCCTCGGCGATCACCAAGCCTGCAAGCGCTACGAGAAGTAGCGTAACGGTTTGCGTCAGGGCGCAGGACGCAAGTCCGCCGCTCCCACCCTCACCGCCTCTGGAAACCCGCTCGGCCTCGTTACGCAGGTAGAGCATGCGAACCCCGCCTGTCGCCGAGGCCCCGAGGAACTGTCCGACCGCTAAGAACACTACGACGTACGCATACGCATCAGTTGGAAGCTGGCGTATCAGAATGACTACCCCGACGGTCGACGCGACGCGCGATGTAACGTCCAGTGCGAACGTGTAGATGAAGCCCCGTCTGAAGTTACCCAGGCGCTTGATTCTCGATCGGATGTCGCGCCCGGCCAAGACCGTGGGCGGAGTCTGCTCTGACGGCACCCTCGATCCGTCTCGCATCTGATTGGGGTCGGAATCGGGCGGATGGCGCGAAGCTGTCATTCTCGTTCCGTGAAGGCCCTGGTCAGCGTCGCGGCGTCCGCGCTCCCGCAGATGGTGGACCCCGCCACCGGTCTTTATGCGCGGAAGACCCTAGTCGGTAGTAGCGGAGAGTTCATCAACTCGGAGCCCAGCCTCCTCTATTCCGCGACAACCTCGGTCGGCATTCTCGCAGCAGATCGCCTGGGCCTAGGACGAGGGCTGGCGGAATTGGTCCCTCGCTCCTTGGACACCTTGCACCGTCATGCTGTGACGAGCCGTGACCCGGCTCTACTGGCAGCGGTGTGCTGGGCGTCGGCACTCGCGGACGACCGGCGGCTAGAAGCCGTACTGGATCGCCTGCTGGCCACGGTCGATTCGCGCACTTCCTCCACCATGGGCCTTGGCCTCGCGCTCGCTGCATTAGCCACGGCGGCCCAGCAGCTGCGTCGGCGCCGGAAGCTCATCGAGCGTGCCACCAGCACACTCGCAGAGGCGCTCCGAACGCGCTTCAGCCCTTCCGCCCACGTATTTGACAGCCTCGGCAGGCGGAGGAGGCCGCGTGACCTTGCCATGAGCCAGATGACTAGCTTCGCGAGTCAGGTCTACCCGATTCATGGACTGTCCGAGGCAGTACGTCTCGTTGGCCTTCCGCCACCAACTGAGATCGCGCGCGTCTGCGATCGCCTCTGCAAAGCACAAGGACCTCTGGGTCAATGGTGGTGGATCTACCACTTAAGGCACCAAGTCGTAGTGGAACCGTATCCCGTCTATTCCGTACACCAAGACGCCATGGCGTTCATGGCACTCGCCGCCGCCGAACGGATTGGCGAAGGGCGTTACGGGGCTCATCTCGACCGCGGCCTACGATGGGTCTACGGGACGAACGAACTCGGCACACCGCTGGTCTGCGAAGACCCCCCGTTCATCTTCCGGGCCGTTCAGCGCTCTGGCGGCGATGCTGACGGCCTCGCAGGGTGGTCAAGAATGCAACGGTCCGCTGCCATCCGGAACTCGTGGATCGCGACGCGTCCACACTCCCAGCCACCCGCGGAGACCCTTGAGCTTCTGCGTGAATGCCGCTCTTACCATCTCGGGTGGATCTTGTATGCGGCCACGCTAATGGGCCCAGGTAGCACATTCCGCGAAACGTAGCCCTAGATCGCGCTCATCTCGGGCGCCGGGTCTCCCCAGATCGCCGGCCACGTACTTCGTCCCCTGTCTGCGCCTCGCCACCCGAAAGAGTGCCGTAAGCCCTCGCTGCCACGTTCTCGCGTCCGGCGGGTAGACACGGAGAAACGAGGGCAATAGTTGGAGGCCACGCAATCGGTGGGGAACTCCGACCACTTGCTCGCCGCTTGCGCCAGCCAGCAGGACAGTGCCATCGTAGAGGTGCAATAGGTTCGTCTCGCCGTCGTGCCACGGCCTCAGATCATGGAGAGAGAGCGCCTCCATCCTGAGCCGCCGCGCGACTTCCTGCTTGAGAAAGATCGCGTTTTGGGCTGTGACCGCGACCGGCGAATATCCCTTACTTGCGGCGAGTGCCGTCAGTGACAGCAGCGAGCTACCGTGCTTCACACGGGTGTCGCGCCTCTGAACAAAGGGGATGTGGTTTGGGATAGTGGGGTTGAACTCGATCACAACCACCTTCGGTCTATAGGCACTTATTGCTGCCCACACGTGGTAATCGTTCCCGTCAATGTCAATGCTCAGAAGGTCAAAGTCCTTGGGTGTATCGGTCGGCGCGAGTAGCACGTCGAGGCCATCATCGTCTTCGAATCCGACAAACGCCTGGAGGGTCGTTACTCCCACAATCCCATCCATCGTACGTCGAAGCTCGGCGAACCGCACGGAGTCGGCCTCAATGAGCGTGCCACGCCATCCGTATGCGGTGATTAGGTTGTATGTGTTGCTCAGATGGCGGCCATCCCAGGCACCAAATTCCACACAGTAACCATTTGTGATGCCTAGGCGCGCGAATAGATGCTGGAGTATCCCATCTTCGCCGCACTGTGAGTACACGTTGCGGACATGCGGCGCGAATGGCCCGTTGCTGTGGCTCGCCAAGAGGTCCAACTTGCTGTCGCTCGCGTCGGTCAATGGATAAGCGGCACCCGAGCCGTAAAACCGACCGGGCAGCCAAGTCCCCAGGATGAGTTGGGCCAGACCCATTCCGGAGCGGCGAGACCCCCGGTCGCGGAGTGACTCATCGGCGTGGCTCCCTACGACGCGCCCTGGTCGATCTCGTGTATGGGCTGCCGGTTGGACAGGGCGAGGCGAGCGACAACCCATCCCTGGGCGAGGGGTCCGAAGCGATGACACTCAGCATAGCTGCGACCTGAGGGTGGAATTGGGGCGTTTGATAAATGACGGTGACCTCACCATCCGGCAGAGCCTCGAGCACCTGCTGAAGGACGGTCGCATCGAATGGGTTGTACATGTAGACAACCAGCGGTGGTGCGGGGAACCTGTATCTAGCTGCGTCCTCTTCTACCACTTCGGCCCAAGGCGCGTTCCGCCGGGCATCGGCGCACAGGCGGGAGTCAATCTCGACACCAATGATCCGCGAAAATCCCATGTCGCGGGCGAGATAGAGGACTTTGCCTCGACCACAACCCAAGTCAATGAATGTTCGCTCCTTGGTCTCGACATGGCGGAGCGCCTCGTAAAACACCGTCGGCGAAAAGAGTGGTTGATATTGCAAAGAGTGCTCATTCCCGACTCCGCGCACCAAGCCTCGGGTGCGGATGGCGTGGCTCCGGTCGAACCGCCATTCTTGCCAATACCGGTACCGACGGCGAACTTTTGACCGTAGGGCCTCGCCTAGAAGTCGGGTCGTGGCCAGTGCGCCTCGGTCACGCACGGACTTCACAAGTTTCGCCAACGACTCTCTCATTGAAGAGGCCCTACGCTACGGAGCAGACTAAATGCCCTCACCTGCGGACTGGCCAGCGACCAAAGCCGGCCGGGTGAGGAATTAAGGTCCGCCAGATCTGCCGCAGTCGCCTTTCGCTGGCGGACTCGCTTCCCGCGTCGGTTTTCTCGATTCGCCATGTCCCTTTAAGTGTGTCGAGCCAGTACAAGGCCAAGCTCGGATGCTCCCGAGCCCATCGGAAAGCCGCCTCTCGTTCGTGTCTCTCGCGACCGTCGTCCAGGAGGGCCACAGCGCCGTCCGACAGATACGGAAGGAGTACTTCGAGCGCGGGCCAGCGGGACCACGCATGTGTATCCGGGGGGCCGTCGATGACCAGCAGATCGATCCTCTCATCACCTAAGGCCCGATCCACCACGCTCCGGTCGTACCACTCGGTCGCTGTCCTTCCAAATTGTTGCCGGGTCAGTGGAGCCACGATCATATGCGTGCGGTGCGCCACCTCGGCCCTTGTGAGAAGAGCCTGAGTCCGCTCAGCAAAGTGGGCGTCGTGATCAATGGTGATCAACTGCCCGGACTTCTGCTGATCCAGGACTTGAGCCATCAGTAGCGTGGACACCCCTGATCCCAGCTCTACGACGACGCTAGGACGCCGCTCCAGTTCCTCTATCACGATGCGGGCAAAGTCAGCTTCGATTGCCCACCTCCCCAGTGATGCCGCGTCTCGCCCGAGTCGGCCGAACATCAGCGCGGCGTCCTCAGCATTCCGAATCGCTCGGTCCAGCCGGTGTCCGTGTGAGCTGAGTGAATGTTCAAGCAGCGCGACGCAGAGTCCAGCGAGCAGTCCTTCTCTCTTCCTTCCGAGCTTCGCACCAGCGACGCTGATGGCCCCACCCCGCAGTGCCGCACGGGCCAACGGAGCGCGTCGGACTTCAGCGGCAAGTTGTGTCATACGCTTCGCCGTGGGTCGCCGCGGGGCAGGGGGGCGCCGGCCAGAAAGTCGGACGCGCGGACTCATTGGCTAACGGCGCACAGCGCCTTCGCTTGTGCAGAAGCAGCCACTCCGCTTGGATCCCTGGTGGGTGACATCAGCGTCGGACACGTCGTCTGGCGATTCGGCGAGCAGATTCAACGAGGGCAGCACGGGTCGCGCGGCAAACAAGCCGACCACCCTCGCACGGCATCGGCTCAGCTCCAAGACCTGCCTTGAACCGGAAGAGCCCATGCTCGGACGAGTCGGGATCGCTGGCAGATGCGTCGACCCCGCCGAGATTGACGGTCTCGAAACCACGATCGGCGAGATCAGACAAGGCGTGAGTCAGCAACAGAGAAACAGCACCTGTCTCGTGAGCACGATCATCGTCGCCGCTCAACAGCGAATATGCGCTCGCCCCGAACGTGCCAAAGAGCCAGCCCACTATGGGTCGTCCGGCGTCTTGTGCGACGTAGAGCCGACCGACGCCAGCCTCGAGCAGACCACGAACTCCCTCGATGTCTAGCGCACCGACCGGTACACCCTTTTTCCTGTTCAATCGGAGACGTGTCTGACCATGCAGGGCCGCGAACGCAGTGACATCCTCGCGACCGCCTACGCGAACAGCGATCTCGAACTTCTCGGCCTTCCGAATGGACCTACGAGCAAGCCTGTGCATCCGGCTCAAGACCTGATCCTTAGGACCGGGATCCAATGTGAATTCCAGCCGTTTCTGGGAGTTCGGAAGCACGCCTTCACGCCACTTCGCTCGGGGATCGAATGACCCGAGCCGAATCTCGACGATTGAGGGTCGAGCGCGTGCCCACTCCGCCACTGGCGTAACCAGGTCTGCTCCATCCACACGTGAAGCTGGCGGACTGTCGAACTCGAGCCTCGTCGCGAATCTCCGTAGCCTCGGCACAACCGGCACCAATACACCCAACGCCATGGCGACGGGTCTTGGATCTCCTTGCTCGTACCACTGGACAAAGAGAGGTGTCCGACCCGCCTGGCGACATCGGTAAACGCTCCAGTCAGACGAATGAAACACGGGCGCGCTGAGGGTGCGGGCCGTGTCGTCCCACTGAGCCTTGTCTACCGTCTCCATAACTTCAACTTGAAGCAACGACGTCAAGATCCCTCTGTCTCGATGTCACAGACCGCGGGCCTCGTGTCGACTCGCTTTGTGTCAAACGGTGATGCGGACACTGCCCCAGAGGCCCTCCATCTTTTTCAAATGTACGTCCCTCGCATGGCCCGTGAAGCGTTCCCGAACGACTCGCGCCGGAGCGCCTGTCGCAACACTTAGCTCTGGAATGTCACCTGTAACGATCGCGCCGGCGCCGATCACGGATCCATCCCCGATCCGGACGCCCTTCAAGACAAGGACCCGTGCCCCTATCCAGACGTTACAGCCGATTGATACGGGAGCGTTCAAACCGCTTCCGTGGTGCTCGCGATACAGAACCCCAGGGCTATCAAATCGATGATCACCAGCGAGAAGGAAGAAGTCAGGGCCAATGACTGTGTCATCTCCGATCGACACAGGGACCCCGTCGGCGCTGATGAAGGCCCGTGGCCCAACAAAGACGTCCTCTCCGAACGATATGCAAGCGATGCCTGCAAAGGTGGAGGTGGAGGGATCAAACTGCGTCCGAGCGCCACAACGTGCGAGCTTGCGCTTAAGCATCCCCCGCAGCAAGGGCCTCAGTGGCCAAGCCCGGTATCCGAAACCACGTGGCCGCCGCCCTACGCGTGTGCCTAGTCTCGGGGCCATTGCTCCTCAGCGGCCGTAGGTTTCGCCCGCGCCGAGGTTCTTGCGCCGTCGGCCCTTGTTCGCGGAACAGACCCGGGGTCGGGAGAAGTGCTTCCAACGTGCTCGAGGAAGAAATCCAGGACGCGAGCCCCAACTTCGGTCCAGCGCTGATCTCGGCCGGGCGCGAGCTCGATCGCAGGTTGCCAGCGGCGCCGTAGATGGCGTTCAATATGCGGCGCTATATCCCAATCGCTTGATCCAAGAATAATCCAGCCCGGTCGGTCATTCTGGACGTAGGCCGCAATGCTGTCCGATGCAGCGTCATTCACGAACGCGAGGCGAGGCACTGGCAACGAGCTGTAGTCCACGACCTTGCTCGGTAGCTGGTGGGGATTGCGATTGCCGACGACGAAAGCGGCGTCGTATGCTTGCACCTCCCCGATTGCTCTTTCCCAAGGTATCGACGGGTGCGATATCACCCTTATCTGCCGTGATTCGTATCTCATGAACCGCGTGTCAGTTGCCCCGTACAGGTGAAGCTCTACGCCGGAAAACCGACCAGAGTCGGTCAGCTTCTCCAAATGCGGCGCGATAGAGATCCGAGCACTATGCACTTGCCCGAAATGGGCCAAGCGAAGGGTGCCCCCGAGGGGAGGGCGTGGATCACTCAACGGCATTGGCGGATCAGGGACGGTCAGGCCATTCGCCTGGACAAGGCGAGGGAGCCCCGGAAAGCTAGCGGCTAGCTGGTTCGCCTGACCAGTAGTCGTGAGGACAACGCCCGCCGATCCACCCATCAGGTGCCTCTCCGAAACCCGGGCCCGCACCAGCGCTGGCCCGCGTAGGACTGGCATCGGGTTGGCTACCGCCCAGGGGTCACCGACATCGACGATGTAGGGAATCTCGCGCTTTCGCAGGATCCTCGCAGCGGCCGCCAAGGGGGAGAATGGATAGCCAATAAGGATCGCTGCCTCTGCTTCCGGACTCCATGCACGGAAGCGTCGATGGGCGAGGAGCTCGTATCGATCCGTGACGAGCCAGGGATGAAGCCTCTTCAACCGGGCTGAGAAGCGCTTCGGTCGACGCTCGTCATGTTGGCGCGTGCGGGGAACCCCCGCATACTCAACTTCACAGATCCTCTCCAACACTTGACCGATGGCCGCTGTCCTCACGGCTCGTGGCGACTCGGGTGAAAGCACGCCAGCGAACGACACGAGTGCGACGCGGCTAAGGCCAGTTCTTCCACGCCTGGTCACTTGTGCGACAAAGCGCTTGTCGGCGTGTCATCGGCGCCGATATGGCGGGCGTACAGGTCGAGCAGCGCCTCAAGCGGTGCGAGGTCGGCCCTCGGTCCAGCCGGCGCCTCTTGCCCTGGTGTTTCGGCCATCGCCTCTTCGACCGCAGCGCCCCAAACGGCGATGTCATTAAGTGGCAGAACCCGCGTACCGAGCGGCCGCTTCACAACGTCGCTTGCGAGCACGGGGGCACCTCGCTGTAGGGCTTCACGGACGCTAACGGCGTCTCCGTCTGTGCGCGAAGGCCGCAGATAGATCACGTCCCGTGTGAACACTGGAGATAACTTCTCTCCCACAGACACCACGTATCGGCCGTTAAGACCCGACTGGTCGAGCGCTCCGATCAGCCGTTTCAGGTAACGGCGTGCTAGGGGGCCTCGGGGGGGATGTGCCAAGAAGATAGCCAGGTGTAGCTCAGAGTGCTGACGTGCCAGCGAGCGGAACACTGCGACTGCCTGATCGATTCCATACGGATCCGTTCCCACACCACCCTTTAGCCGGTAGGCGGATACAACCAAAGTGATGGTCGCCCGATCGAGACACCGCTCAACCTTCAGCGACATGGGTGCGGATACCGCCTTGAACTCCGCTGGGAGGTACGCGGGAATAACCGTAACCCGTGTATCCGCGGAGGACTCGCGGACCACTTCCGCGATCTCACTGCTAACCGCCACCACCTCGTCGAACTGCCCCAACGCCCACCGGATCACAGCCGAGACCCCAGGTACCTTCGAGCGTAGGAGGCTTGCCGTCCTCTGCCCGTGGAGGGTCGCGATAAATGTGCCAGCCGACGATCCCCGGCGCGCCGATGCCACGGCGACCAAGGTCCCCGCCCGGGCATCGTGATAATGGATGATCGTCGTGTCAGCACTTCGCACCGCCCGCCAATATCGAGCAGGGTTACGGTTTAGCGCACCGACTACAGGTCCAGCACGCACAGCGCCCGGTTTTTGCCCGAAATGGTTTAACACGCCAACCCGCACGCCCCTATCTACGAGGGCAGCCGTAAGCCGCTGGACGTGGCTGGACACCCCCCCAAGTGGCGGAGGGTAGGGGCCGAGAATTAAGACCTCGTATCGGTCAACGCGCTTATGTATTTCGCCCAAACCCATGGGAACGCAGAAAGCGGGCCGTCGCCCTCCGGGCGTGCGCGACCGGCCAGTTCAATTTCAACAAGGTCGGCAGAAATGCCCCGGGGTCATGCTGCAGCCACGCCTGGGTGTCTTGACTTACGCCATGGCGTTAGTGCGCCAGCCAACGCTATTCCAAAAACAATTGCTCCGACATACTCCATCGAGCCATTAACGACCATGTACACGGCTAGAGGCACAAGCACGAGCCAGTTGATTCCCGAACGGATGAGCACGAGCCACACCAATAACCACGCCACCAAACCCAGGATCCCCAGCTCGACGAGCATGGTAACTGGATCGCTTTGGGCGGTGGCGACTTCTCCGAGGGCACGCTGCTCGATACCTTGGATCGACCTCAGGCCGTATCCCACGGTGGCCCTCGGGGGGCTACTGGAGGACCACTGACTCAGTGCCGATTCCCATAAACCGCCTCGGCCGGATCCAGCGGTACTGAAACTCGTAAATTGACCATTTGCGCGATCGATCTCATATCGGGTGACGATGATGGTTCCGACGCCGGTGACGATGATGGCTGCAAGTACTGCAGCGACCCCCACTATCACTCCGGGCCGCAGGCGAAAGTGGATGGCTAACAACACGAGGGCGACAGCCAAGGCGACCAGCGCGGAGCGAACGCCTGTAGCGAGTGCAGGCGTTGCAGCGATCGCGGCCCCGAGGACGCGCCACCGGAGATCCTTCACGCTTATGAGGCACGCTATTGCGACCATGACACCAATCAGGCCTAGCTCATGCGGGCTTTCTGCCACGAGCCCAAGCTGCTCGCCAGTCCCGTAGTAGGTGCTGGTCTGCCCGTAGCTTCCGAGGACGGTGATTGCTTGCACTGCCATCGCTGCCACGCCGCTCAGAAGGAACAGTTTCCGCATCCTCACGAGGATGCTGCGACCATCTGGGTTAGCGACCACGAGCGCCATCGCCGGGAACAAGGAGTACTTCGCTGCCTCTTGGAGCTGCGAGCCGCCTGTAGCTTGGACGGCGTTTGCCACGATCACGAGTACGAATGCGCCAACGGCAAACCACGGGAGGAGCCCGAGCTTCCGGCTGGGCGGCGCAACCACAAGCAAGAGAAATGCTGCAACTGCCGAGGTTAACGTCAGCGTCAAGGTTGGCGTGCGGTTGATCAGAAGCACTAGCCAAGGCAGGGCGGCGACGACGATCGCTGCAAAGCGCTCCAGGCCGACCAGGGCGAAGGTGATCGCGCCTAACGCAACGGTTGCGAGCACACCTGCGACAACGAGGTCATGCGCGATCTCGTATCCCAGGAGGGCAGAAGCCAGCGCCAGACCAAGCGCCGGCACCACCCCACGGACCACGGCCGCCGAGTCGTGCGAGCCGATCTGCTGACTAGCTGTCTGTGGCGGAGACAAAGGCTGCGGACCCCCAAACGATGGTGACAGGTCACGCCGTCCCTTGGCGGTCGGTCGGTCACGGATCGAGGGATCGCCCGCTGCCCAGGCGCTGCAAAGGCAAGCCTTGGCTGGCTATCCTGGCCCCAGCGTAGGGAGCGGTCCGCGGCGTTGATAACGTCTTTCACGCAGGGTGATCGCCCCGTGCTGGGGCCGAGCTGGAGACAGGAACCGTCGAGCCGATGGACAACAGACAAGAAGGGGGGCAGGGGCTGGACCTCCGGGTGGTCCTCGCCACGCTTCGGCGGCG
The DNA here is from genome assembly GCA_963702195.1 of uncultured Actinomycetes bacterium. Classification (GTDB taxonomy): domain Bacteria; phylum Actinomycetota; class Thermoleophilia; order Solirubrobacterales; family 70-9; genus AC-56. Next base: position 2,923,676 of record OY969725.1, read on the forward strand.
GATGGGGCTCATAGCGCTCTGCTTTCTCGTGGTGACGGGCGGCGCGCTCGGCTTTTCACTGGCGCAACAGAAGCAGTACTCGGCAACGGCGTCTCTCCTTTTCAGGGACCCGGGCTTCGGCCAGACTTTGTTTGGCGCAGCTGATGTGCAACCCACGAGCGACCCCACCCGAGAAGCTGCAACAAACGTCGATCTCGCCTCTTTGCGCGTCGTCTCGGAGCGCACCGCCGAGACCATCGACAACGGCCTGAGCGCCTCCGACGTCGAGTCCCAGATGAGCGTGAATGCCCAGGGCAGCTCGAATGTCGTCTCGGTTACTGCGACAGACCCTGATCCTCAGACGGCTAAGCGGTTAGCCAATGTTTACGCAGCGCAGTTCGTAGAGTTCCGCCGCCATGCCGACCGGGCCAAGATCGGTAATGCGCGGAAGCTTGTATCGAACAGCCTGGACAGGCTCTCCCCTGCTGAGCGGCAAGGTCACCAGGGGCAGACTCTCCAAAATCGCATCAGCCAACTAGAGACTCTCAAGGCGCTTCAGACCGGGAATGCAGAGGTCGTCCAGCAGGCAACCGTTCCAACGTCGCCTTCGTCGCCGAAGACCCAACGAAACACAATTCTCGGGGCTGTACTTGGTCTTCTGCTCGGGATTGCCTTGGCCTTCCTAGCCGAGCGCTTCGACCGGCGACTCCGTAGCGTGGATGATCTGGAAGAAGCGTTCGAGCTCCCGATGCTCGGGTCAATTCCCGACAGCAAGACTCTCGCCACCGCAAATGGGGTCGGCGCACCGCTTACGTTCGCCGATCGCGAGGCCTTTCGCATGCTTCGAACGAGGCTTCGGTACTTCAATGTTGACCGGGAAGTCAAGTCGGTCCTGGTTACCTCTGCCTCCCCGAAGGATGGGAAGAGCACCGTTGCATGGTATTTGGCCTCTACAGCGGCGAGTGCTGGTTCTCGGACACTTCTGGTCGAGGCGGACCTACACCAGGCGACGCTCGCGACATACCACAAGCTAGATCCGATTCCCGGTCTAGCCGAAATACTGACGCATCAAGTTTCGGTCGATGGTGCCATTCAAACCATCACGGTGGAGGATCGCTCTAACGGCTCAGAGGATGCGCGAAGATTGGACGCCATCACTGCTGGAGCGACGCCACCAAACCCAGCAGAGCTGATCGATAGCCATGAGATGGCCCGTGTCTTGGCTGAGTTCACGGATCGGTATGACCTGGTCGTGATAGATACCCCGCCAGTCTCCCTGCTGGCCGACGCAATTCCACTCATGAAGCTGGTGAGCGGCGTTATCGTCGTCGGTCAAGTTGGGAAGACGACTCGGGATGAGGCTGCGCATCTTCGTGAGCAACTGCGAAAGCTAGATGCCCCGGTTCTCGGCGTCGCCGCCAATCGAATTCGCGAGGGTCGGCGATATGGAAGGGGCTACGGTTACTACTACGATCGTCGCGGAGTTGACTCGGGGACCGAGGTACGTGTCCCCAAGTGACCACGCGATGGTTCCGATCTACCCCTGCCCCGCCCGGTAGAACCGCTCATCGGCCGGCCGGTAGTACTCGTCCAGGCTCGTGACGACGCGGGTGTACCAGCCGAGCAGCTGCTGAGTGCGCGGCGGCTGGTCGGTGACCAGGTCGTCGCCCAGCGCCCGCACGTAGTCGATCTGCTGCTTGATCCACGAGCGGGTGAACTGGTGGTTGATCGCCAGGCGGTCGCTCTGTGCGCGGTTGACGCCCGCCGCGTGCCACAGGGTCGAGTCGAAGAGGACCATGCTCCCCGCCCCGCACTCCACCGCCACCGCGGCCTCGCTCATGTATCCGGGATCCGGCGCCTCCGGGCGCTGGTGGCTGCCCGGCACCACCAGGGTCCCGCCGTTTGAGGCGGTGAACTCGTCGAACGTGAGCAGCACGTTCACCGACGCCACGTAGCCCTCCAGGTACCGCGGGAAGTCGCGGTGGAAGGTCTGCTGGAAGGTGCCGCCGCGGTCCTCGTCCCCCTTCGCTTCCGCCGGCGGCAGGATGAAGCCGTTCTGGAGATGGAGGATCGCGGTCTCGGAGACGGTCGCGTCGACGACCGCGAGCAACTCCGGCGTCTCCAGCAGGGTGAGGAACCAGGGGTCGAAGCGCGCCATGATCCGCAGCACGCCCAGCTCCCCCGCCCGCTCCAGCCGCTCGGGGCCGAGCTCGGCGCGGATGGCTCGCTGCACCTCACGGAGGCCCTCCCTGCCGCGCTCCAGGCGCTCGTCGCCGACGACCCCCTCGACCACCGCATAGCCCACGTCGCGCAGGCGCGCGACGGCCGAGGTCAGCCAGTCGCGGCTCGAGGCGTCCAGATTCGCCACGCCGCGACGTTACCCGGAACGGGGCGTCCGTAGAGGCCGGACGAAGGAGAACCCGGGGTCAGCGAGGGCTGACCACGTGGAACCGGCGCGAGGCGGGGCTTGGGTCGATGGTGCCGCCCTGGGTGATCGAGCGCACGCGGAACGTGTAGCCGCCCGTGGGCAGGTTGCGGTAGGACTTCACGCCGCGCGGCGAGCACGGCCGGAAGGTGCCCTGGTCCCCGGGGCGCTTGAGCCTGCACTCGAACCGCGGGAAGCCGTCGGTGGAGGCGAAGGTGAACGTGGCGGTGGGGCCGCCTGTCCGCCCACTCGGACCGCCCGTGATCCTGGTCTGAGCCGGCGCATGGTGATAGCCGCGGGCGAACCTGTAGCCCGCTGGGAGCACCTTGTCCGCAGGCCTCTGGACGAGCCCGCGGAGGGCGCCGGGGCGCTGCCGGACGGGAAGTCGAAGCTCGAGGTTGGACACGCTGACGCGGTGCTGGGCCGCGTCGTCGGGCGACGACGGGTTCTTGCGCCCGTAGCTGGCGTCGTTGGGCAGGAGCTCGAGCTTGACCACGTGGCCGGGGGCCACGTGATAGGCCTGAGGATGGAGCTGGAAGACCTGGCGGTAGGACCGGTTGCCGACCTTCGGGCGCCAGAGGCCGCGGGCGATCAGCGACTCGTTGTCGCCGTTCACGTCGAGCAGCCGGACGGCGACCTGATCGTTCGTGTGGTGGACGCCGAACAGCGCGATCACGGTCGGCGAGCCCACGATCGTGTAGCCGGCGCCCGGCGCCGGCGCAAGCCGGTAGTTGGCGGTGTCGGGGTTGTTGGCGCTCGGCGCGGTGCCGCAGGGATTGCCGCTGAGGCCGTTGAAGGCGGTGATCGGATCGGAGACGGTTGGCGCGATCGTCTTCGTGCCGGGGCTGTCGAATCGCACCTCGCCGGGGGCCAGTCCCTGCCAGCCGGCCGCGTGGAACGGGCCCCCGGACGGAGCGCTGCTCGGGCAGGTGGTGGTCAGCGCGGTCACGCCAAGCTGTGGTGCCGAGCCCTCCCCCTTGACGTAGTAGTCGAACCACGCGTTCTCGCGGTTGCCGAGCCTGGCGATGTCGGCGGACTTGTTCTGAGCGCGCGGGTGGCCGATATCGGACTCCCACAGGGCGATGTCGGCGCCGGGATGGTCGAAGCGCACCTTGTTGTAGTAGCGAACGCCCTCGTCGACGGGGAACAGGTCGTCGTTGAAGCCGTTGGCGATCAGGGCCGGGGCCGGGGGCGTGGAGTCGTCGATGTAGTAGGCCGAGTGGTAGGTCGTTATCTGGTTGATCTCCTCGGTCTCGGCGGGCGCGTTCGGGCCGGTGTCGTAGGGACCGCCCGTGCTGGCGAGCGCGTTCCACGAGATGATGTCGGCATCCGGGTTGGGGCAGGTGGGTGCCGTGGGCGTACCTGGCGCACCGCAGTAGTAGCCGGTCGCGTTGCCCGAGGCGAACAGGCCCGACTGCAAGGCCTGCTTCTCGACCCCGGCTCGCCTGACGCCCGGCCGCAGGTAGCGGTTGTGCGCCGCATAGTCGAGGGTGCTCCCGTTCGGCGCCAGGGAGTAGGCCAGGTCGCTCCACGGAACCTCGGGAGCGGCCGCCGCGAGGTGCATCGGCGTGTGATCGACCGGGCTCGTCCAGGGCACTAGGGCGCCGTTGGGCATCATCATGCGGTTGTTGAGCGCCGCCAGGGCGAGCGACATGCCGCCGCCGTAGGAGCCGCCGTTGGCGCCGATCTCGTCCGGGTCGACGACGCCCTGGTCGACCAGCATCCCCGCCAGCTCCTGGGCGTCACGGACCTCGTAGCGGTCGTCCATCAGCCGGATGTAGCCGTCGTCGCAGGCCGACCCGGCCGCGGCGCGCGAGCCGGTGCTGCCGCAGCTCTCGTGGAAGCCGCGTGCCGTGATGCTCATCACCGCATAGCCCTGATTCAGCCAGCGCAGGGTGGAGCTCGAGAGCCCGCTCTTCGAGCCGCCCCAGCCGTGGAAGACCATCATCATCGGCCACCCTCCGCTCGGCTCGCCGCCGACCGGCTCGGGGGGGAACATCGCGTTCAAGTCGATCGGCGTGCCGTCGAAGCTCGGCGCCGTCGAGCGGGTGGGCGCCGTGCAGAAGCGGATCCCGTCGTTGGCGCCCGTCTGGACCGTGCAGGGGATACCACCCGAGGGATCGGTGTCGCCGTACGGGTCGTTGGCGAAGACCGAGCCGATCGCCGCGCTCGCGCTCGCGGGCAGCGCCAGCGCCGCTGCGACGGCGGCCAGCGCGATCACCTTGCCGGTCCGGGCCCGCATCAGCCGCTACGCGCCTTCCTCACGGTGAGCTGAGCCGACGCGCTCTGATTGGCGGCGTCCGTCGAGCTGCCCGTGAACCGGAGCGTGAACTGCCGGTTGCGCGCCCGGTTCGACGGCGTCAGGTCGAAGATGCGGGTGACCGACGTCCGGCCGGCAAGGAAGCCGACGCGCTTGCAGCGCGCGCCCAGCAGCGCCGGCGGCGCCTGCACGCAGACCTTCGTCCGGCGCGCGGTGGCCGCCCCCGTGTTCTTGAGCTTCACCGTGTATCGCTGCGTCGTCCCCACCGTCACCGCCCGCTTCTGCGGCGAGACGCCGATCTTGAGCTTCGGGTCCTGCCGGGCGCAGCGGGCGGAGCCGTCCGGGCGCGGGATGCCGTTCAGGCAGAGGTACATCGCGAGGCGGCTCGGGTAGCTGGTCATGATCCCGTCCACGCCGAGGTCGATCAGGTGCTTGTAGCTCTGCGGGGTCTCGTCCTGGTCGCCGTCGGTGTAGACGTGGACGGCATAGCCCAGCTCGTGCGCGTGCTTGTTGTTGAGCAGGAACGCCGGCGCGTCGATGTCGTGCCCGCTGACGTTGTAGCGCGGCGGGACCTGGAAGACGCTCTCCGGCAGCGTGAACGGGATGTTGTGGAGGGCCCAGTCGCTCAGCGCCGGCTCGCTCGGGGCCAGCGAGACATCTGGGGCCAGGCTGTGGAACTCCTCGAGCGGCTGCTGCGCGAACGAGACGACGTTGAGGTCGGTCCGCGACGAGTACGGAGCCTGGTTCAACAGGTGGGCCAGCGCGTCGGCGAGCGGCGTCGCGCCTGGGATGGAGTCGCAGAGGTTGGTGTTGGGGTCGGTGCCGCTGTAGTCGCAGTCGCCAAAGGCCTGCCCCGGCTGCAGCGTGCTGCCCGGCACCTTCGGCATCTTGATCTCGATGTTGATCGGCGTGTGCGGGAAGGCGTTCAGCACCTGCTGGAGGGTCGGGATGCGGAAGTCGTTGGCCGTGTAGCCGGGGGGCGGCGGCTTGGCGCCGGTCCGAATGCCGCGATAGGGATAGGTGGCGCCGGAGTCGCTGTGGCTGTAGCTGCCGTTGTGGAACCAGTAGCCGGCGTCGTAGCTCTGCACCTGGCTCAGGGGCATGTCGCGGATCTGCGAGGCCGGGCGCGTCTGCGGTCCGTCGGTGATCCGGCTCACGGTGTCGTCGTGGCTCACGACCACGACACCGTCCTGCGTCAGCTGTGTGTCGAGCTCGAGCATGTCGGCGCCGCGGTCGCGAATCGCCGACTTGAAGGCGAACATGGTGTTCGACGGCGCCTCGCTCTCCCCACCCTGGTGGGCGATGTTGAGGAAGCGGTCGGTGAGCCAGGGGTTCGAGGTGGTGCCCGCCGCGGCGCCGGATGCCGCCACCAGCAGCACGGTGGCCGCCGCTGCCGCACACACCACCGCACCGGCCAGCCTTGGAATCCCCCTGCTCATGCTCTCGCCCATCATCGCTCCTCCGTGGCTCGAGGTCAACCTCGCTGCGCCGTGCCGATGCCTCCCCGGGGCCACCGACGGCGGCGATGATAATGGGCGGGGCGGGAATTTTCGCGCGAGCGCCTCCAGCGCGGATACGCTCCTCGCACGATGAAGGTGCCCGGGGGACGGGCGGAACAAGGCCGAAACGGCGCCGTGCCTGAGTTGAGCGCGGTGGTGCCGGTATACGGGTGCCGGGACTGCCTGGAGGTGCTGCACGCGCGCCTCTCCGCCTCGCTCGAGGAGATCACGCCCGACTTCGAGATCGTCTTCGTCGACGACCGCTCGCCCGACAGGGCCTGGGACCTGCTGCGCGGCTTCGCCGAGCGCGACCCGCACACCGTGGCGATCCGCCTGAGCCGCAACTTCGGCCAGCACGCCGCGATCACGGCCGGGCTCGAGGCGGCGCGGGGCGACTGGGTGGTGGTGCTGGATTGCGACCTGCAGGATCCGCCGGAGGAGATCCGCCGCCTCTACGCCAAGGCGCTCGAGGGCTACGACGTCGTCTACGCGCAGCGGCGCCGGGCGGGCACCTCGGGGTTTCGCCGCATCGGCTCCCGCTTCTACTTCAGGCTGATGAACATCTTCGCGGGGGCGGCGTTCGAGGAGGCGGGAAGCTTCAGCATCATCTCGCGGAAGGTCGTCGAGGAGTTCCTCCGCTTCAAGGATCGCCACCGCCACTACCTGCTGATGCTCCAATGGCTCGGGTTCGACACGGCGTCGATCGAGTACGAACAGCCGGCACGCCACACCGGCAAGAGCTCCTACGGCGTTCGCGGGCTGATCGCCCACGCGCTCGACGGGCTGTTCTTCCAGACGACGGTGCTGCTGCGCTGGATCGTCTTCGTCGGATTCGCGCTGTCGGTCGCCGGGCTGGGCCTGGCCGCGTACTACCTGATCACCAAGCTCACCGGGAACGCCGCGCCGGGGTTCACGAGCCTCGCGGTCTTCACCCTGACCGTCGGCGGCTTCATCATCATCAGCACCGGGGTGACGGGCCTCTACATCGGGCGGGTCTTCGAGCAGGTGCGGGAGCGCCCGCTGTTCGTCGTCGACTCGATCGTCGGCGGCAAGCCGGGGCCAAGCCGCGTGGGGACGCGGCCCGAGCGGCAGGTGTCCGGGCGCGCCGGCGACGGCGGATGAAGCGCGTCGCGGCGATCCAGTCCAGCTACATCCCGTGGCGCGGCTACTTCGACGTCATCGGCCTCGTCGACGAGTTCATCCTGCTCGACGAGGTCCAGTACACCAAGCGCGACTGGCGCAACCGCAACCGCATCAAGACCGCGCAGGGGCCGATCTGGCTGACGGTCCCGGTGCAGGTCAAGGGTCGCTACCACCAGCGAATCGACGAGGTTCGAATCGCCGACTCCTCGTGGGCGGAAAGGCACTGGCAGACCCTGAGGCAGGCGTATGCGTCGGCGCCGGGCTTCGACTCGGTCGCCGATCGGATCGCCGCCCTCTACGAGGAGGCCGCGGGCCTGGAGCGTCTGAGCGACGTGAACCGGAGCTTGCTGGAGGGGCTCTGCCCCATGCTAGGCATCGAGACTCCGCTGTCCTGGTCGACCGACTACTCGTCCACGGGCACCAAGACGGAGCGCCTGGTCACGATCTGCGAGCAGGCACGGGCGGACGAGTACGTGAGCGGCCCGGCGGCCCGCGGCTATCTCGACGAGGACGAGTTCACGTCTCGCGGCATCGCGGTGCGCTGGATGGACTACGAGGGCTACCCCGACTACATCCAGGTCCACCCGCCGTTCGAGCCCGCCGTGTCGATCGTCGACCTCCTCTTCAACCTCGGTTACGACGCGGCGAGCCACATGCGGCACGCGGGCGCTCCGCGGCCATCGGGAACCGAGAGTTGAGCGCCGCCGAGCCAACCGAGCGCGTTGCCCGCTACTACGCCGGCAAGCTCGCCGAGCACGGGCAGACGCCCGCCGGCGTGGACTGGAGCTCCGCCCATTCGCAGGAGCTTCGCTTCGCCGAGCTGATGAAGATCGCCGAGGGAGAGAGGCGATTCTCGCTGAACGACTACGGCTGCGGTTACGGGGCGCTGCTCGACCACCTCGAAGGCGCCGGGGCTCGGGTCGAATACAGCGGGTTCGACCTGGCGCCCGAGATGGTGGAGGCCGCGCGCGAGCGCTTCGCCGGCCACGAGGCGCGGTTCACGACGGACGTCGCGGAGCTTCCCGTGGCCGACTACACGGTCGCCAGCGGGATCTTCAACGTCAGGCTCGACGTCGACAGCGAGACCTGGTTCGGGCACGTGCTCAGCACCCTCGACCGGCTCGGATCGCTGAGCGCCAGGGGCTTCGCGTTCAACGTCCTCACGTCCTACTCGGACCCCGATCGCATGCGCCCGGACCTCTTCTACGCCGACCCGGGAGTCATCCTCGACCACTGCATCCGACGCTTCTCGCGGCAAGTCGCGATCCTTCACGACTATGAGCTGTACGAGTTCACGACCCTCGTGCGCCTGAGCGGGGACACGGAGGCCTCGCGATGAGCGACGAGACGGGCGGCACGCGCTCGGCGGTGATCTTCGGGACGGGCGACTTCGCTCGCATCGCCTCGGTGTACCTGCGCGACGACAGCCCGTACACGGTGGAGGCGTTCACGGTCCACGAGCGCTACATCGACGACAGCGAGCTGCTGGGGATTCCGATCGTGCCCTTCGAGCGACTCGAGGAGGCCCACCCGCCCGACTCGTGCGAGCTCCTCGTGGCGATGGGCTACAGCCGCACCAACTCGGCCCGCGCGGAGATGTACGAGGAGTGCAAGGCGCGCGGCTACAGCTGCCTCAGCTACGTGCACTCCGGCGTCAAGGTGTGGGCCGAGTCCTCCATCGGGGAGAACACCTTCGTCTTCGAGGACAACGTCCTGCAGCCGTTCACCGAGATCGGCAACGACGTGGTGCTGTGGAGCGGCAACCACATCGGCCACGACGTGACGATCGGCGACCACTGCTTCATCGCCTCCCACGTGGTGATCTCGGGCAACACGAAGATCGGCCCCTACACGTTCGTCGGGGTCAACGCGACGTTCCGGGACGGGATCGAGGTCGCGCCGCGCAACATCATCGGCGCCGGCGCGGTGATCATGCGCGATACGGAGGAGGGCGACGTCTACCCGGTCGGCCACGCGAAGGCCAGCTCCAAGAAGAGCTGGGAGCTCGACTTCTGAGCATGCCCGCCGGCCAAACCGAATGGGTCCGGCGCGGCCGGCTTTGGGATCCGCCGGGGCCGGTGTCCTGGGCGCGCTCGCACGCGGCGCTCCCGGCGCTCGACCCCATCGCCGACGGCCGCCACTGGCTCTACTTCTCGGCCCGCGACGACGACGGGCGCTCGGCCATCGGGCGAGTGGAGGTCGTCATGGGCGGGGGAAGGATCGAGGTAGGGAGCTTCGACCCCGCGCCGGTGCTGGAGCCCGGGCCGCTCGGGGCGTTCGACGACTCCGGGGTGACCAACGCCTGGATCGCGAGCGACGGCGAGCGGCGGCTCCTCTACTACTCGGGCTGGACGCGCGGGGTCACCGTCCCCTTCTACTTCTACGTCGGCCTGGCGGTCAGCACCGACGGCGGGCAGACCTTCAGGCGGCACTCGCCCGCCCCGGTCCTGGAACGCAACGCCGTCGACCCCTATCTGACGGCCTCGCCCTGCGTGATCCGCGAAGGCGACCAGTGGCGGATGTGGTACGTGTCGGCCACCGGCTGGGCCGCCACGAAGGGCGAGCCCCGGCATCGCTACCGCATCCAGTACGCCGAGTCGCGGGACGGGCTCGCGTGGGAACGTGACGGAGCCGTTTGCGTCGACTACGCGAGCGGGGACGAGTACGCGATCTCGCGCCCCTGCGTGGTGAGCGGCCCCGACGGCTACCGGATGTGGTTCGCGGCCCGCGGCGAGAGCTACCGCCTGGGCTACGCGGAGTCGGCCGACGGCATTGCCTGGCGTCGCGACGACACTCGCGCCGGGCTCGAGCCCTCAGAGGACGGCTGGGACTCGGAGATGCTCTGCTATCCCTTCGTCCGCCGCCACGGGGGGTATTCCTACATGCTCTACAACGGGAACGGGTACGGTCGGACGGGCATCGGCTACGCGGTGAAGGAGTCTGAATGAGCAAGTCGCTGGCGGCGCTGTTCGTGGCGCTCACGATCGGCTTGACCGTCTACGGGCAGCTCGTGGTCAAGTGGCAGATCCTCGGCGCCGGGGATTACCCGTCCGGGGCCGTCAACCGCTTGGAATTCCTGGGCCGGCTGCTTCTCAACCCGTGGGTGATCAGTGTGTTCGTGGGGGCGTTCATCGCCGCGATGTGCTGGATCACCGCGCTGACCCGCTTCGACCTGAGCGTGGTCTATCCGTTCATGAGCCTGTCGTTCGTGCTCGTCCTGATTCTGAGCGCCGTCTTCTTCAACGAGGCGATCACGCCGCTCAAGACGATCGGCATCGGGCTGATCGTCGCCGGACTGGCCGTCGGCAGTCAGTCGTGACCGACCAGGCACATTCGGTCCCATTCAACCGCGCGTACCGAACGGGCCGGGAGACCAGCCACATCGAGAGTGCGATCGCATCGACCCACCTGTCGGCCGGCGGCCGCTTCACCAAGCTCTGCGAGGGCTGGCTGACCGAGCGCACCGGGGCCGAGCGGGCGATGATGACCACCTCCTGCACGGCCGCGCTGGAGATGGCGGCGATCCTGGCGGAGGTCGGCGAGGGCGACGAGATCGTGATGCCCTCCTTCGGGTTCGTCTCGACGGCCACCGCCTTCGTGTTGCGGGGGGCCACGCCGGTGTTCGTCGACGTCCGGGAGGACACGCTGAACATCGACACCGAGCTGGCGGCCGCTGCCGTGACCCCCGCGACGGCGGCGATCGTGCCCGTCGATTACGCGGGCGTCGGCTGCGACATGGGGCCCCTGCGCGAGCTGGCGGCCGAGCAGGGCGTGATGCTGATCGAGGACGCGGCGCAGGGGCTCATGGCCTCGCGCGACGACCGGGCACTCGGGTCGTTCGGCGACGTCGGCGCTCTGAGCTTCCACGAGACCAAGAACGTCACCTGCGGCGAGGGCGGCGCCCTCCTCGTCAACGACCCCGAGCTGATCGAGCGGGCCGAGATCCTGCGCGACAAGGGAACCAACCGCCAGCGCTTCGAGCGCGGCGAGACGGCCAAGTACACCTGGATCGACCTCGGCTCCTCGTTCGCGATGAGCGACCTGAACGCGGCGTTCCTGTGGGGTCAGCTCGAGGAGGCGGAGCGAATCACGGCGTCGCGGCTCGCGACCTGGGCCCGCTACCACGAGGCGTTCGCCGAGCTCGAGGCCGAGGGGCTGGCGCGGCGCCCAATCGTGCCCGACGACTGCGTCCACAACGCGCACATGTACTACCTGCTGCTGGCCGGACCCGCCGAGCGCGCCCAGGTGATCGAGGACCTCGACGACCGCGGCATCAACGCCGTCTTCCACTACGTCCCGCTCCACTCCTCGCCCGCGGGCCGGCGCTACGGGCGCCCGAGCGGTGAGCTGCCGGTGACCGACAACGCGAGCGAGCGGCTGCTGCGCCTGCCGCTGTGGGCGGACATGCCCGGCGAGACCGCGGGCATGGTGATCGACGCCGTTCGCGAGATCGTCCCGACCGCCGCGCCGCGGGCCTCGTAGGGCTTGCCGGCGCTCGTTGGCGCCGCGATCGGGTGACCGGCAATCGGTGGTCCGTCCACGTTCCCGTCCTGCCCGAAGGTGCGCGACGCGGCGCGGCTCCGAGGTCTATCGTGCACTCAAGGGTTACGGGACGAGGAGGGCATATGAAGCGGATGGGTTTGGTGTCGGCGGCGATCGGGGCGGCGGCGTACCTGGCTTTTGCGGCGAGCGTCGCGGGAGCAGCGACTCCGCGCTGGGTCAAGCACGTACAGCGGTACCCGGGCGGGATCTCGAACGGCGTCCGCGCCTACACCGATCCAGGACTTCAAAAGGCCCAGGCGAAGGCCAGCGGCGAGCGCATGCTGTCCGGCGCGGTGCCCCCCGCCCCACCCGGGCCCCTCGACAACGAACAGGTGAACAGCCTGGACTCCAGCCCGCCTCTTCCCCAGAACGAGACCCAGGTCGCTCACTCCGAGTTCAACGGCGACATCGCGGTGGCGGGTGCCAACGACTACGTCAACGGCGGCTCGCAGCTCTACACGACCCAGGACGCGGGTCAGACCTGGTCCACGCAGGACCGCTCCGCCCGCACGCTCGAGACCGGGGACTTCTGCGGCGGAGGCGGTGACCCGGCGGTCACGTACAGTCGCCGCGACCACGCCTTCTACTTCGCGCAGCTGTGCTTCTTCCGTGCCTTCCTGCCGTCGGAGGTCGAGGTCATCCGATCGACCGACAACGGGCAGACGTGGACGGGCTCGCGAACGGGCGCGTACCCGATCTCGAACTTCAGCGACAGGCTCGGCGACTACAACCCGGCGCTGTTCTACGACAAAGAGCAGATCACCGTCGACAACAACCCGTCGAGCCCCCACTTCGGGCGCATCTACGTCACCTACATCAAGTTCCACATCCAACCGAGCGGGTTCAGCGACTACTGCCCCGTGAACGTGGCGTTCACGGACAACATCGACCCGAACGGCGACGGCGACCTCACCGATTCGATCTGGCGTCACAGGAACGTTGTGCCGAACGACCCGGGCGGAAACGGCGTCGGCCCGTCGTCGAACCAGGGCGCGCAGCCTGTGGTCGACGACAAGGGCGGCCTCGACATCTCGTACATGACCGAGGAGTGCAACACCTCGATCGACCACGGGATCTTCATGAGGCGCTCCACCGACGGGGGCAACAACTTCGCGCCGAGGAGCAGGATCAACAAGGCGGGCCAATGGGCCGACAACCCGAACCCCGACGACCTGCTCCCGAACAAGGAGGCTCGGGTCCCGGCGTCGACGTCGGCTCCGCTGGTCTTCAACCCGGTCGACCATTCGCTGAACTACATCGTTCAGAACAACATCAACCACAAGCACACCGGCGCCGACATCTCGTTCACGAAGTCCAGGAACTACGGCAAGACGTGGACGAGCATGCGCGACGTCGCCGTCAACGGCGCCGGCAAGCCCGCGGGCAAGGACCAGTTCTTCCCGTGGATGGACGTCGACCCGGCGGGCAACCTCCACGCGATCTGGTTCGACAATCGCAAGTCGCCCAAGAACATCCGGATCGACACGTTCCAGGGGGCCGCGCCGATCGGCGGAGGCAACTGGACCAACCGGGACATCAGCACGAAGTCGTGGAACCCGAACCAGAGCTTCTTCAGCTCCGGCGCGTTCTTCGGCGACTACAACGGGTTCGCCGCCGCCCAGGGCGGCCAGATGTACCCGATCTGGACCGACGGCCGAAACACGCCGGGAGCTCCGCTCGGCCAGACCGACATCTACACCAACGTCGAACCGTGACCGCGCGCCGCTCTGCGGCGGCTGACTGACTCCAGAGCAACGCCGCGTCGGCTTGCGCCCACCCGCCTGGCCGGATATGGTCGCGTCTAAGGGTGGAGGCCAAGAGAGATTCGCGTCGCAGCCGATGGATCGGCGCCCTTGGAGCAGGGGTGTCGGTCGCGCTGCTCGCGGCCGGCATCGCGGCGGGCAGCGCCAGCTCCTTCGATCGCGGCGCGGGCACGGGCGCACAGGTGACGCAGCGCGGCGCCGGGTTGCAGGTGAAGGTCCTGACCTCCAGTGACTCGGCGGCGCTGTCCGCGGACAGCGTGGCGGTTCGGGCGGATTCAACGGCGAGCCGCCGGGTCAGGTTCAACACGACGGCCTTGAACCACGGCCCGTTCCTCACCGTCCCGAAGACCGTGACGCTGAAGCCCGGGGCGAACCGAATCGACCTTCCGCTCGGGGGCAAGGGCCGGGAGGTCCTGAGCGGCTGCGGCGCGAGGAAGCTCATCGTCACCGCGGCCGGTCCCGGCGGCAGTACCCGACTCGCGCAGGGCTCGGCCTCGCTGGATCGCACCGTTCCCCAGTGCGCGAAGCTCGACAAGGCCTCGCGCTGCGAGACGATCTCCGCTCCCGGAACCAACTGCCTGTTCCCGTGGCCGAGCGACCACTTCACGGTCGCCGATCCCAGCACCGGCACGGGCAGGCAGGTCCAGCTGAAGAGCGCCTCCATGCCGCAGAACAAGGACGGCGTCCCCGTCAATCCCACCGAGCTCAACCGAAGCGACGGCTTCAGCCCCGGGGCCAGCATCGTCACCCAGGTCCCCGGCCTGACCAGCAGGAAGGCCCTCAACCGCACGGACGCCGTACGCCTCACAGACATGAACCAGGCGTTCAAGCGGGATCAGCCGATCGTCCTCATCGACGCGGCCAACGGCCAGCGACAGCTCGTCTGGGCGGAGATGGACTCCAACGCGACCAGCCCCGCGGGAACCGACCTGATCATCCGGGTCGGCAAGAATCTCAAGGAGGGCCACCGGTACATCGTCGCCATGCGCGACCTGCGCACCGCGAGCGGCCGGAGGATCCCGGCTCCGCCCGGCTTCGCCCTGTACCGCGACAGGCTGAAGACGAACATCCCGACGATCGAGAGCCGGCGGCACCACTTCGAGTCGGTCTTCAACAAGCTCCGCGCCGCCGGCATCCACCGCGGCAACCTCTACGACGCCTGGGACTTCACGGTCGCCAGCACACAGAACATCGCGGGGCGGATGCTGCACATCCGCGACAACGGCCTCGCCAAGCTCGGCGACACAAGCCCGGGCGACGGGATCGAGCAGGGCCATGCGCCGAGCTTTGAGATCACCGACGTCAAGACCGTCGACCAGCCCTCGCCGACGCCGGGGCACGAGGACCTCGCGTTGACCGACCCGAGCCACGCCGTCCAGAACGTCCGCGAGGTCACCGGGACCTTCCAGGTGCCCTGCTACCTGAACCAGGTCGGCTGCCCGTCGGGCTCCAGGTTCAAGCTCGGCGCCGACGGCCTCCCGCACCAGATGCCGGGCAACTTCTACACGGCGAACTTCACCTGCAACATCCCGCAGTCCGCCGTCCACGAGCAGACGCCCGGGGCCGGCGACTGGGAGGTGGTCCACCCGGACCGGACGTCGATGTACGGGCACGGGCTCTTCGGCGACGCCGGCGAGGTCCACACCACCAACGTGCGGCAGCTCGGCGACGACCACGACGTGATCACCTGCGCCACGGACTGGATCGGCATGGCGGAGGAGGACGTGATCCCCGAGGCGGTCCCCGCCCTGAGGGACATGTCCAACTTCCCGCCGCTGCCGGACCGCCTCCAGCAGGGGTTCCTCGACTTCATCTACCTCGGCCGCCTGATGAGCCTGCCCGACGGCTTCGCGAGCGACGCGGCGTTCAAGTTCGGCGGCCAGTCCGCGATCGACACGAGCAAGGGCGTCTACTACTACGGCAACAGCCAGGGCGGGATCGCCGGCGGGGCCCTGACCGCCGTCGAGCCCGACGTGACGCGGTCGGTCCTCTACGTGCCCGGCATGAACTACTCGACCCTGCTCACCCGCAGCGTCGACTTCTCCGACTACGCGCTGGTCCTCTACCCGTCGTATCCCAACGAGAGCACCCGCCCGCTGCTCCTGTCGATGATCCAGATGGAGTGGGACCGCGGTGAGCCCGACGGCTACGCGAATCACATGACCGGCAACCCGCTGCCGGGGACGCCTCGCCACCACGTGCTGATCGACATGGCCTACGGCGACCACCAGGTGTCGAACGTCACCACCGAGGTGGAGGCGCGGACGATCGGCGCGCCGCTGCGCCGCCCGGCGCTCGATCCGGGCCGACCGCCCAGCTCGTATGTGAACTTCTTCCCGCAGCTGCCGACGCTCGGGCCGCTCTCCGGCTCGGCCGCCCACGGCAACGGCTTCTTCGTCTGGGACATCGGCCCCAAGCGGCCGAACGGGTCGGGCGGCTACCTCGGCACGGCCTCGGCCCCGATCACCAACACCGCGCCGAACGACTCCTACGGCGTCGACCCGCACGACACGGTCATCAACACCTCACCTGAGATCCGCCACCAGATCGCCGCGTTCATCAGCCCGCAGGGCAAGATCATCAACACCTGCGGCGGCTCCCCCTGCTACGCGGCCGGGTGGACCGGCGCGCCGTAGGCCTCGCCCGGCCTACAGCCCCAGCGTCTTGGCGATGATGTTGCGCTGGATCTCCGACGTGCCGCCGTAGATCGTCGAGACCAGCGTCTGGCGCACGAGGCGCTCCATGTCGTACTCCGAGGAGTAGCCGTAGCCACCCATCATCTGCATGCCCTCTAGTGACGCCTTCTGGGCGGTTTCGGTGACGAAGAGCTTCACCATCGAGGCCTCGCGAGGCAGCATTCGGTCGGGGTCCTCGTCGACCTTCGACGCGACCCAGTGGGTCATCAGCCGGGCGGCCTCGAGCTCGGTCGCGAGGTCCGCCAGGCGGTGCTGGAGCGCCTGGAAGGAGCCGATCGGGCGGCCGAACTGCCTGCGCTCCTTGACGTAGGCGAGGGTGTCGTCGAAGGCTCTCCGGCCGATGCCGAGCATGGTGGCGGCGAGGATCAGGCGCTCCACGTTCAAGCCGGCCATCAGCTGCGTCCATCCCTGGTCGACCTCTCCGAGGAGCGCGGACTCCGGCGCCTCGACCTCGTCCAGGTAGAGCTGGGCGGTCTCGCGGCCGCCGAGCGTGTCGATGGGATCGATCGTCAGGCCCCCTGCGTCGGCCGGGATCCAGATCATCGACAGGCCCTGGTGCTTGTCGTCCCCCTTGGTGGTGCGGCAGACGACGAGGATGTGGCGGGCGATGCGGGCGTTGGAGCAGAAGACCTTCTGGCCGCGCAGGACGAAGCCGCCGTTCACCCGCTCCGCCGAGGTCGTGAGCGAGCCGACGTCGGAGCCCGCCTCGGGCTCGGTCATCGCGATCGCCTCGACGTCCCCCTTGGCGACGCCGCCGAGAATGTCCGCCTTCTGCTCGTCCGTGCCGAACCGCTGTGTGGCGCCGGCGACGATCAGCGTGGTCGCGTAGCCGCCCATCGGGACGAGCCCGCGCGAGGTCTCCTCCATGAACAGGCAGGCGTCGAGCATCCCGCCGCCGGAGCCGCCGAACTCCTCCGGGATCGTGACCCCGAGCCAGCCGAGCTCCCCCATCTTCCGGTACAGGGTGTCGTTGTGGGCCTCGCTGTAGCCGCTGGTGAGCGCCTCCCGCTGCTCCTGGGTCCCGCATTCGCGCTGGGCAAAGTCGCGAATCGCGGCGACGAAATCGGCCTGTGCGTCCGTGAGGGCGAAGTCCACGAGGCGGCAGTCTAGGGTCGCGGCGCGCGGCGGGCCGTCCGGGCTACCCGCCGACGGGCAGGCGCGGGTCGAGACTCTGTCCTGTCACCGATGGAGGCCTCCACTTTGTGCCGACAGGCGAGCGATGTCGGTACCAAGTGGAGGCAGCGCGGGAGGGGCTTGAGGCTCGGTGTTCTCGCGCGACTGGCGAGGCGGAGACCGAAGCCCGGAGTCGGATTCGAACCGATCAGCGAGGCCGGAGGCCGAGCGATGGTCGGCGGTCGAACCCGGACGAGGGCTGGAAGCCCGGAGTCGGATTCGAACCGACGACCCCCTCCTTACCATGGAGGTGCTCTGGCCTGCTGAGCTATCCGGGCGGGGCGCTCACGATAGCGCGGCGCCTCGCTCCCCGGACGGGCCTCACATCGCGTATGGTGGCGTATCGGTGACGACCAGCTAAGGAGGGCTCATGGCGGGTAATCGGCGGCGTTCGCCTGCTGCAAGGGGTAGCGCGTTGCCTGGTTACGGTCGACCCGTCGCATTCCTCACCGCGCTCGTGGCGCTGGCGATCTGCGCTGCGCCGGCCGGCGCGGTGATCAAGACGGTGTCCAAGTCGCGCCCGGTCAATCCCGGGGGAACGGCGTCGGCCACCGCCTCCTGCGGTGCGGGGACGACACCGGTGAGCGCAGGCTTCTTCAGCTCGGTCAGCTTCGACAGCGGCGGCGTGGTGCCGCTCGGCACGGTTCGGCTGGCGGGAGGGTCGAGCGTGACCGGCATCAACACCTCGAGCGCGGCGCACACGATCACCGACTTCGCCTACTGCGACACGGATCCGCGTGCGATCGTCGCGCGCTCGCTCCACGTCCAGCTTCCGATCAAGCACACGCGGGCCGCGAAGGCGTCATGCCCGGCCGGGAGCGTGCCGATCAGCGGCGGATACCAGTTCAGCAACGGCGCCATGGGATCAGGGGCGGCGTTCCGCTCCCGACGGGTGAGCGGCGGCTGGGAGGTGGCGGGATACAACGACGGACCGGGAAAGTCGTCGTTCACGGTGTTCGTCTACTGCCAGAAGAACGGGCCGCAGATCGCGACTCGAGCCTCGACCAAGTCGATCCAACGATCCAAGGTTGGCTCCTCGCAGACCGCGTGCGCCGCCGGCACGAGGGTCGTCTCGGGGGGCTTCGACGGACACCTGAGGCGGGCGTCGGGCGGCGTGCGCGTGGCGTTCCCGATCGGCTCGAACCGGGTGACGAACACGTGGCGGGCCACCGCGGTCGCCGGCACCGACCTCGCCAGCGCCAAGCTCACGAGCTACGCGTACTGCGAGCCGGCCTAGCGGACGACTCCGACGTTCTCAGCCGACATCGCTCATCGCCTGCTCGAGGGCGGATGCGAGCTCGTCGATGTCCTCGGGGGCCGTGTCCCAGGAGCACATGAGGCGGACCGTGCCGGCGGTCTCGTCCCAGACGTAGAAGGGCATCGCCGCGGGGAGTGCCTCGCGCAGACCATCGATCACCGGAGCCGGGAGGTTGGCGAACACGCCGTTTGCCTCGACCGGATGGGCCAGCTCCACGCCGTCGATCACGGTGATCGCGTCGGCGAGCCGGCGGGCCATCCGGTTCGAGTGCTCGGCGTTGCGTCGCCACAGGTCGTCGCTCAGGAGGGCGTCGAACTGCGCTGCGATGAAGCGCATCTTGGAGGCGAGCTGGCCGAGCTGCTTTCGCGTGTACAGAAACGACTCCGCGAGCTCCGGACGGGGGAAGACCACGGCCTCCCCCACCACCAGGCCGTTCTTCGTGCCCCCGAAGGAGACGGCGTCCACGCCCGCGTCGGTGGTCACCTCCCGCAGCGACGCGCCGAGGGAGACCGCGGCATTGGCCAGCCGGGCACCGTCGACGTGCAGGTAGATGCCCAGCTCGTGGGCGGCGTCGGCGATCGCCCGCGTCTCGTCAAGCGTGTACACCGTCCCGAGCTCCGTCGCCTGCGTGATCGATACGACCCGAGGCTGCACCGCGTGCTCGTCGCCGCGGTGGGCCTCCCAGCGGCTGACGTCGTCGGGGGTGAGCTTGCCGCCCGTGTTTGCCACCTGAAGGAGCTTGATGCCGGCGATGCGCTCGGGCGCCCCGCACTCGTCGACGTTCATGTGGGCGACGTCGGTGCAGATGACCGCCTCGTGCGGCTCGGTGAGCGCGTCGATCGCGGCGACGTTCGCGCCGGTGCCGTTGAAGACGAAGAACGCCGCCGCGGACTCGCCGAAGTGCTCACGGATGCGATCACGGGCGGCGGCCGAGAACTCGTCATCCCCATAGGCGACGACATGGCCCCGGTTTGCCGCGGAGATGGCCTCCAGCACCTCCGGATGCGCCCCGGAGTTGTTGTCGGAGGCGAAGCCGCGGGGCGGGCCGCTGCTCACGGATGAAGTTCGAGCCGCTTGCCGTTCATCTTCGCGGCGGAATCGCCGACGACGAAGCGGATCGCGTCGGCGAGGTCCTCGGCCGAGGTGAAGGTGGGGAACTTCTTGTCGGGGCTCTCCTCGCGCATGCGCGGAGTGAGAATCGCGTTGACGACGATGACGTTGGCGGTCGCATTGGTGTCCTTGAGCGAGTCCGCGAGCGCCAGCGTCCAGCTCTCGGCCGCGGCCTTGGTCGCCGCGTAGGAGGCGTTGGTGCCGCTGGGGCTCTGCGCCTGTGAGGACGAGACGAGGACGAAGCGGCCGTGGGCGCTGGCGGCGAGCTGCTCATAGAAGGCGCGGGTGGTGTGCTGCACGGTGTGGACGAGGAGGTCGTGGAGCCACTCGTAGTCCGAAAGCGGCGTGGTGGCGATCGGATCGCCGCCCTTCCAGCCGCCGACCAGGTGGAGCAGGGCGTCGACCTTGCCGAAGCGGTCACCGAGCGCAGAGGCCCAGTCCCGCGTGGCGTCCTCCGAGAGCAGATCGACGGTGCGGCCGTCGAAACGGTCCTCGGGAAGCCCGAGGTCGCTGCCGAGCTGGTCGAGCCGCTCCTGGTGCACGTCGGTGGCCGCGATCGTCGCCCCGTCGTCGGCGAGGCGGCGAGCTACGGTCGGTCCAAGGCCGCCGGCGGCGCCGGCGATTGCGATCACGCGTCCGTCGAGGTCAGCCATCGCGGATCAGCTTAGTCGGACTACGCTGCGGTCGTGAGCGAGGACGGGCGACTGAGGCCGGAGACGATCGCGGTCAAGGCGGGACGCGGCGAGGGGCTGCCGGGGGAGCCGCTTGCGCCACCGCTCGTGATGGCCTCCAACTTTCACGCCGGCGGTGAGCGAGCCTACGCGCGCACCGAGGGAACGCCCACGTGGCAGGCGCTCGAGGAGGCCGTCGGGGAGCTCGAGGGCGGCGAGGCGGTGCTGTTCTCCTCCGGGATGGCGGCGGTGGCATCCGTGCTCGAGACGCTGCCGCCGGGGGCCCGGGTGGTCCACCCCACCGTGTCCTACCTCGGTGTCCGGAGGCTGATGGGCGACCACGCGCAGGCGGGACGCATGGAGACGACGCCGGTCGACATCACGGATGCCGATGCCGTCATCGCGGAGCTCGACGGTGCCGCGATGCTCTGGCTCGAGACGCCGACGAACCCGATGGTCGGGATCGCGGATCTCGAGCGACTCGCCTCAGCCGCGGGCGAACGCGGCATACCGACGGTCGTCGACAACACGTTCGCGACCCCGCTGCTGCAGCGGCCTCTGGAGCTGGGCTGCGACATCGTCGTCCACAGCGGCACGAAGCTGATCGGCGGGCACTCGGACCTGCTGCTCGGGATCGCGGTCGCCCGGGACGCCGCGGGGGCCGAGGCCCTGCGCGGCGTGCGCCACGACGCCGGCGCCACGCCGGGCGGCCTGGAGGCGTGGCTGGCGCTCCGCGGGCTGCGCACGCTTCCCGTCCGCCTCGAGCGCATGCAGGCGACGGCGCTGATGCTGGCCAAGCGGCTGCGCGATCACCCGCAGGTGCGCGCCGTGCACCACCCAGGGCTACCCGACGATCCCGGGCACCAGCTCGCGAGCAGGCAGATGGACGGCTTCGGGACCATGCTCGCCTTCCAGGTGGAGGGCGGCTCCGATCAGGCCGACGCGCTGTGCGCGGAGGTCCGGCTCATCACCCACGCCACCAGCCTCGGCGGAGTCGAGACGCTGATCGAGAACCGCGCGGCGGCGCCGGGCGAGGAGCACCTCCCGGAGGGCGTCGTGCGCGTCAGCGTGGGGTGCGAGCACCCCGAGGACGTCTGGGAGGACCTGGACGCGGCGCTGACGGCAAGCGCCTAGCCGCGAGGACGCATTGAGGCGGATGCCGGGGTGGCGGGCGTGCCGATCTGGATGGACCTCGAGAGGCCATAGCGCTTGCCCTTGACGGCGATTGCCTCGAACCACCCCGGCGTCTCGATGTCAGCCGATACCTTGGCGAGGCCTCTGCGGTCCGTGGGTGCCGTGGAGGGGAAGCCGGCGAACTTGACCCTCGCGCCCTTGACCGGGCGGCCCCCGGACCGCGTGACCTTTAGGCCGACGACCATCTCGCTGGGTTCGGTGCCCCCGACGCCCAGGACCTTCACGTCGTAGCGCTGTCGGCCAGGCGAGCGCTTGAAGTGCAGCAGCGCGCTCGTCGGGCCGAACGTCAGCGTGCAACCGGAGCCGTCCGACGGGGCGATCAACCAGTGCAGGCGGCCGCCGAGCTCGGAGAAGAGGTCGAGGCCCTCGGATTCGCCGCAGAGGTGCTGTTCGAGCTTCAGCTTCCTGTTCCCGGTCTTCGTGTTGACCGCCCACACGTCGTAGTCGTGGTTCGACTCTCCGGCGATCAGCAGCTGGCCGTGCCGGAAGACCGCTCCGGTGACGCCGGTGGGCGGGACCGCGTTCGGGAGCGTCCTGACCGGCTTCAGCTGCGGACCCGAAGGGGCTGCGTTCGCCCGGGTCACCTGGCTGGCGCGGTAGGCGATCAGGTCGTCGCCCGACGACGTCCAGACGAGCTTGCCGTCCGGCGACGTCTCGGCCCACATCGCCTTCGGGATGAACCTCGGGTCGAGCTGGACGTAGTAGCGGAAGGCGAGCGTTTGCGGGTCGGCGATCCCGAAGGCGCCCTTGCCGCAGGTGTTCGAGGGATCGGCGTTCGGCTTGTAGCACTCCATCGGGAGCACGATGCGGCCGCCTTCCCCGTTCAGCCAGGTCGGGTCGCCGATGTGGTTGTAGCCGACGCTCTTCGTGAGCTGTTTCGGAATCGCCTGTGAGACGCCGGCGGTCTGCTCGAGCTGTGGCGTGGTCTGCCACAGGCCCTGGAAGAGCCCGACGAAGAAGAGCTGGCCGTCCGAGGGATCGGATGTGAGGCCCTGCCAGTAGTTGCTCGGGACCGAGCTCGCCCCGGTGAGGAGCCATCGGCCCGGGTCGCGGGCGGAGGCGGTGGACGCGAGCGCGAGGAGTGCCGCCAGGACAGCGGCGAACGCGATCGTGAGAAACCTGACCCTGCCCACGACTTCCAGCCTAACGCGGGTCCGCGCTCAGAGCGCGTCGTCAGGGCGCGCCAGGGCCGGCTCGAGCTTCTTTTGGAGCTGGACGTAGAAGAGGCTGAGCGGGAACTCGTCCTCCTTGACCAGGTCGACGAGCTCCTTCGGCTCTTCGGTCTCGGGGAGGTCGCGGTTGGCCTTCGCCCACACCGAGCCGTCGGCTGGAGAGACGTAGGTGGACATGAGGTCGTGGGCCGCGATCCACTGTCCGAGCTTGGAGCGGTCGATGCCGGAGTGGTAGAGCTCCTGCACCTGCTCGCGGAGGGCGCCGACGCCGTCGGCGATGCGCTCCCACTCGATCGTCAGGTGGTTGTCGGTCCAGTGGAGGTAGCCCTCCTGGTGCAGGAAGGCGAACAGGAGCTGGCCGCCGAGGCCGTCGTAGTTGCGCTTGCGACTGCCGGTGACGGGGAAGCGGAACAGGCGGTCGAACAGGATCGCGTACTGCACGTAGCGGGCGAAGGCGAAGCCCTCGGCCTCCAGCTTCACCGCCTCGCCGAACGCGGTGAGGTCGCAGCGGAGCTCCTCCAGCGAGTACATCCAATAGGGGCTGCGCTGGCGGATCATGAACGGGTCGAAGGGGAGGTCGCCGTGCATGTGGGTGCGGTCGTGGATGAGGTCCCACACGATGTAGGCGTCCATCGAGAGCTCCGGCGAGGTGAGCAGGCAGGCCGCGTCCGGCGGGAGGTTGAGGTCCAGCAGGTCGGCGGCGCTGCCGCAGACGCGGCGGAAGCGCTCGGCCTCCCGGTCGCAGAAGATGCCGCCGAAGTAGCTGGGCGGGCGCTCGGCGGTGGAGAAGGTCTCCGGGAACAGAACGGCGCACTCGGAGTCGTAGCCCGACGTGTAATCGACGAAGTTCACCGGGACGAACTTCGGGTTGGCGTAGCCGGAGGCCTCGAGGTCGGCGACGAACTCGGGCCAGGGGACGCGGACGATGAGTGCCTCGAAGCAGGTGTCGCTGGAGGCGTTCTGCTTGTACATCGGGAAGACGGCCAGGTGCTCGGTGCCGTCGCGGCGGTCGGCCTCCGGGTGGAAGGCCTCGACCGAGCGGATGAAGTCGGGCTTGGCGAAGCCGCCGTTCGCCCAGTGGCGGAGGTCGGCGCGCAGGGCCTCGACGTAGTCGCGCTGGTGCGGGAAATGGCGAGCGAGGGCGCCGACGGCGCCGCAGATCTCCTCGACGAGCTCCGCGAGGCGGGACCCGTCGTGCTTCGACAGGTCGACCGACCCGTCGGGCTCCTGGGTGGCGCGCAGCTCCTCGACGGCCTCCTTCAGCTCCGCCCAGTGGCGGTCGTTGGCAGCCCGGGAGTCGGTTACCGGCTCGAGGCCGCCGAACGCGGGCTGGGCGACCCAGTACACGAGGTTCAGCCAGAGCGCCTCGTTGTCGAGCTCGCCGATGCAGTCGTCGCCGAAGAGGTCGGAATCGGCGAGGACGACGACGCGCCCGGTGCCGTGCTGGGCAACGGCCGCGATGGGGGCGCCCGGAGGGGTCGCGGTGGAGAAGGTGCGGGCCAGCACGTGGCCGCCGTTGTGGAGCGCGAGGGTCCCGGAGCGATAGAAGCAGGCCTCGTGCACGCGCGCGAGGAGATCGACGGTGTGCGGGCCGTCGGTGGGAGAGTCGCCGTCGCCGGCGGTATTGCCGTTCGCGAAGCCGTCGGCGAGGTCGGCGAGGACCCACGAGGGGGCGCTGTGGTTGTGCTCGTAGTCCTGGACGGTGGCGTTTAGGACCTCGATGCCGAAGCGGGCGAGGAGGGCGTTCAGGTTGTTGCCGTACTTGTCCTGCTCGGTCTCGGCGCAGACGATGAGCCCGCCGCCGCCGCGGACGAACTCGTCCATCGCGTCGACCTCGTCGTCGCGAAGGGTCGGGCGGCCGGACTTGGTGGTCGCCTCCCACTTGGGGTCGGAAGGGTGTGCGATGACGACGACGTCAGCGCCGGCGAGGGTCTCGCGGGTGAGGGGCCGGTCGGCGTTGGGGATCACCTCGAAGTCGCGGTTGGCGAGCTTGCCGGCGGCGATCGCGTAGGAGGAGTCCTCGGGGTGGGCGGGCTGCATCTGCTCCGCCAGCTCGCGGCGGATGGTCCACGCCTCCGAGTGGGACTCGTCGAAGAGGACGCGAGCGACCTTCGGCTGGGCGAGCGTCTTCACACCTGCTCCTTTCTCCGCGGCGATCGGCATCTCCTACACGGTAGGGCGGCCCGCGGAGGTCGTCATCCCCAATTAGATGCGATTTGCCGCAATAATCCTGCGAATGGACGAATTGAACAAGCGGATTCTTGCGCTGCTCGTGGAGGACGGAAGGCGCACCTACGACGACATCGGGCGGCGGGTCAATCTGTCCGCGCCGTCGGTGAAGCGGCGGGTGGATCGCCTTCGCAAGACCGGGGCGCTCGAAGGGTTCACCGCGGTGGTGGACCACGGCGCGATGGGGTGGAACACCGAGGCGCTGGTGGAGCTCTTCTTCAAGCCGGGAACGCAGCTCGATCAGGTCGCAAGGATCCTGCGCGAGCACCCGGAGGTCGTGGAGGCATGGAGCGTCACCGGGGATGCGGATGCGATCGCCCGGGTGCGCACGTCCGACAACGCGACGCTCGAGCGGCTGATCATGGATCTGCAGCGGAACGGACTGGTGATCCGCACGCGCTCGCAGGTGGTGATGTCGCGGCTGGTGGGGCGGATAGGTCAGCGGTAGCGCCGGCCGCCTTCCTCAGGCGAGCAGGATGCGGCCGCTCACGACCGCAAGCACGAGCAGTGCGATCAGCGCCTCACGGACGGTGATCGTCCACTCGAAACGCTGGTCCCGTCGCAGCTCGGCGTCGAACCCACGGTCACCGTCATCGGGAGCTCGGCCATCGCCCCTCATGCGAACTCGCCGACCCTTCCGCTCTTCTCCGTCTTCTCCCAGACCTGCTCGCGGTGCCTGAGCTCCGCGACGTAGGCATTGAACGTAATCGCGCATAGAAGCGGGCCGTATCCCACGACGTAGAGCAGCGGACCGACCAGGGCTCGCAACCGGCCCCACGATTCGAGCCGCTTGAGCAGGTACGCGGCGAGCATCGAGAGCGTCAGCCAGAGGTCGGCGAAGATCAACAGCACATCGGTCGCGGGGGTCGCCTTGAACAGGCCCCACTGCCTGAAGTCCGTGCCCGTGAGATTGGCGACCACCGGTGCGCCCAGGCCATAGGCGATCAGAGCCAGGCTGATCGCGCCGGGAAACATCACCCCTTCGAACCAGGCCCGGCGAGCCACCTGCCGATCGACCGCGAGGCTGGAGAGAGTGACGAACAGATAGGTGAAGGCGGTGAGGCCCCACAACCAGACGAAGGCGGTGACAGCCAGGTGGCGGTCGATGATGAGTAGCGTGATCAGCCCGGTCGACGCCGAGATCAGGAACAACGGCATCAGGGTCACCGAGAACCAGATCGCCGAGAAGCTCAGGCCGCCGAGCGCCCCCGCGACCCACCGGCGCAGCCAGACCCAGCTGTACCGGCGGGTGACCTGAACGTTCCCGCGTGCCCAGCGCACGCGTTGGCGCCAGAGCGCCGAGATCGACCCGGGCTCCTCGGCCCAGACGACCGCGTTGCCCTCGAAGACGACTCGGTACTGGGCCAGCTGGATCCGAAACGTGGTGACCGTGTCCTCCGCGAGCGTGGTGCTGTCGATCTGGCCCCCCACGGCCTCCAATGCCTCGCGCCGGATGAGTTGCGCCCCCCCGGCAAGGCAGGCCTGGGCGCCCAGGACGTTCTGCGCCCTGCGAGCCGCTGCCTGCGCGGTCACGTATTCGAACGCGACGAAGCGATTGAGGTAGTTCGGCGGATCGCTTCCCTCCTTGATGTAGGAGGTCACCGCGCCGATGCCGGGGTCGGCGAGATGCCTGGTCATGCGGCGCAGCGCCGTGCGGGTGAAGAGGACGTCGGCGTCAATGATCAGCACCGCTTCGTACCAGCCCTCATCGATGATCCGCAGCAGGCCGTGGTTGATCGTGTGCGACTTGCCCTCGCCCCCCCGGTCCCGGCGCAGGTGGACGATGCGCCCAGGATGCTCGGCGACCTTGGCTTCCAGGACCGCGGGCGTCTCGTCGGTGCTCGCGTCGTCGACGACGTAGGCGCGCAGGCGATCGGCCGGGTAGGCCATGTCCATGAGGCGGTCGAGCGTGCGCGCGACGACCGCGGCCTCGTTCCAGGCGGGGATCACCACCGCCACCCGTGGGAAGAAGGGGCCGGCGCGGCGGTACGGCCTCCGCAACGCGTTCAGCCCGGCGAGGGCGAACTGGTAGCAGCCCACCACGAGAACGGTGGCGCCGACGAGCACCATCCCGACCAGCACGCCCTCGATCACGCTCCGCATCGCCGGCTCGGATCCTCAGCCCGACAGCTCGCTCGAGACTGCGAGGCAGTAGTCGTAGCGACCGATCGTCTCGGGCCGATGGCTGTCGGTGCTCAGCAACACCTCTACCCCGGCACCGACGAACGGGCGCAGAGTCCGCGCGGACGGACAGCGCCAGCGCTCATCAACCTCGATTCGAGCGCCCGCGGCCGCGGCATTTGCAGCCAGCGACTCGAGGAGGTCGAGCGGAACCCCGGCCTCCTCCAGGCCGATCTTCGGGAGGACGCTGAACAGGTGGGCGATGACCACGTCGTCGCGCTTCCGGACTGCCGCGGCGGTCGCTTCCACGATCCACTCCACGGCGGTCGCCGGCGCGAGCTGCCCCCTCTCGATCCGGGCGCGCACCGCCTTCGGATGGGCAGGCCCGTCGGGCGTGGGGACCTGATGGTCGGCGGCGTACACGTGATCCGCCCCGCCGATATCGACCGGGAGGTCCAGGGCGCCGGTTGTGTCGAGAAGCTTGGCCTCGACGCCGCAGCGCAGATCCACCTCTGTCTCGGAGTTCGCGCTGCGCACGGCGGCGGCGAATTCAGGCGCCCAAGTCGTCGTTGCGCGGACGTGGTCGACGCAGGCCATGCGGCTGAGCCCGGCCGCCTCAGCGGCAGCGACGTTCTCATCGATCGTCCCGCTACCGTCCGAGAACGTCGAGTGGACGTGCATGTCCATGTCGGTCGCGAGCCGGGTCATCCGTGCGCTCCCGTATCGGCGCTCACCTCTAGCGCGTCCAGCTCGGCGACCGGGAAGAAGCGCTCGGTGAAGTGGCGTGCCATGGCGATCTCCTCGAACGGGAGGGGTCCTGGCGGCATCGGCTCGCCCAGAGCTTCGCGGAGCGCCAGCACGGGCATGTTGACGCCGCTCGCGACCGTCAGGGGCATGGTTCCTGGGAACCGCGGATTGATCTCGATCAACTTCGCCGTCCCGTCCGCGTCACGCTTCACCTGGACGTTCGCGACGCCGCTGAGGTTCATCCGCTCGAACGCCAACGCGCCCAGCCGCTCGAGCTCCGTGTCGATGACGGTACGCCCGGTGATCGCAATGCCCGAGTCGACCTTCAGACGGGCGCGTGGAACGACGGCTCTGACCACACCGTCGGAGGCGGCGAGCACGTCAAGCGAGTACTCCGTCCCCGGCAGCAGCTCCTGCACGAGGTTCTCGCCCCCGCGAGGGAGCGCTTGCATCTCGCCCCAGTCGCGAACGACGCGAAAGCCCCTTGAGCCGCTGCCCCGGCGGGGCTTGACTACGACGGGCGGCTCCCAATCGGCAGGTTCGAACGAACCGTCCAGAAGCGCGCAGCGCGGAATCGTCACGTGTCCGGCGCAGCGCTGCATCAGCGTCCACTTGTCCAGGCACTCTCCAAGCGGTGCGGCTTCGGCGACGAGCACCCTGGTCCCGAGACTCGAGAAGTCATCGCGCCTCTCGGCGAGCGGGACGAGCTCGGAGTCCACGGTCGGAACGACCACCGAGATGTCGTGGAGCTCGCAGAGCGCCAGGACACGATCCACGAAGCCCGGAGCGTCCCCGCGCGGCAGGATGAGCCGGCGCTCTTGCGGCACGAGGTACAGGCCGGGAGCGTGCGGATCGATGTCCCCGGGCCAGAGCTCCACGGGCTCGCCGGACACGGCAGCCATGAAGGAGGTGGCCGATGGGCCGCCCGCGCCCGTGACCAGCACTCGCGGGGCGGCCGCCTCAGCCGGCATCCCGGGAGGTCCCTAGCCCAGAGCTGGGCTCGGCCGCGGCTATCTGGGTCTCGCGGACGACCTCGAGGGGCTCCGCATAACGGCACCGGGCCCAGCGACTCCAGTAGCGGGCGGTGGCGACGAGCAGCTCCTCGTCCAGATAGTGCCGGAGCTCGACCTGAGACTTGTAGGCATTGATCACCTCTAGCTTCCGCTCAATGTGGCGGTCGATCGAAATGAAGCGGGTCGGCTGGTACTCCACCGAGGTGGAGGGGCTCTGGTAAGCGTAGACTCGCGCAACGCCGCGCGCAGCGACCACGGTGGCGTTGTGCGCGCTCCGGTGATCTTGGTGCGCATCGCGCGGAGTGTGCGTGTAGATCGTGGTCGGCTCGAACTCCTGGACCACCTCCTCGAGGGCGCGGATGGTCGGGCCACCGTCCGTCAGCGTGGTGTCGGTCAGCTCCAGGGAGTAAAGCTGCGCCGACATCAGCTCGGCGGCGTGCTGGGCCTCGAGCCGCCGGCGCTCCGGCTCCCCCCCGGCCTCGCCGAAGGTGAGCGTCACCACCGCGAGGGGCGAGCCTGCGGCTCGGTGGCGAAGCAGGATTCCTCCGCAGCCGATCTCGACGTCGTCGGGATGGGCTCCGATCGCCAGCACGCGGTCGTCGGGCGAGGCGGGGCGCTCCTCGTGCATGGCCAGCAGCCCACGCACCTTGTCCAGCAGATCCTCTGCGTCGACCGGCTTGGTCACGTAGTCGTCAGCGCCCAGGCGCATCGCCTGGACCGCGTAGTCGAAGCTCGCGTGGCCGCTGATGACCAAGGCCGCGGCCGCCGGAACTCGCTCGCGTGCCGTCTGCAGGAACTCGAGGCCGCTCATGCCGGGCAGCTCCACGTCGATGACCAGGAGGCTCCACCCACCCTCGGGGATGAGCTCGAGGGCACGTTCGGCGCTCTCCGCCCACGTGACCTGACCCAGGTCCCGCAGTGTCGCGCGCGTGACCTGGGCAACCAACTCGTCGTCTTCGATCAACAGGATTCTCGTGTCCAACCGCCCCACCCGCTCTTTGTACACCTAACGGGCGCCGCCACGCAAGGGATGCGTACGATCGGTATGGATGCGTTCAATGGCGCGAGGTTCTTGAGATGGGGGAGCCGGGGACCGCATTGGATCGGGAGATCCTCGAGCGGCTGATGACCCAGCTGGGCAGCGAGGGGCCGGCGCTCGTCGCGCGCTACCGGCAGCGTCTCGGCGACACGGCCCAGGGGGTCGAAGAGGCTCGCGGGCGGGGAGACATGGGGTCGATCGCCGCGCAGGCGCATGCGCTCAAGTCGGCAAGCGCCATGTTCGGAGCCGTCCGGCTGTCGTCGACGAGCGAGGCGCTCGAGAAGGCCGCGCGAGGGAACCGTGAGGCTGAGGCGGCGGACTTGTCCAACCGCGTCGTCGAGGAGTGCGCGCAGGTCGCTGACGCGCTCGACGCATGGGCGGCGCCGTCGCCGCCCGGCTGAGCGGCGGGTTATCCCGGTGGGCCGGCGACGTCGCCCAGCTGGAGCAGGGCGGCAATTCTGTCGAGCAGGCCGCGGCGCCGGAATGGCTTCACCATGAAGTCGGTTGCGCCAGCCTTCCGGGCCGCCGCGTCGGTCTTCGCGCCAGCGGCGGCGGAGAGCACCAGGATTGGGGCCTCCAGGAACGACCGGAGCCGGCGGCAGAGCTCGAGGCCGTCCATCCCCGGGAGGCCCAGATCGCAGACCACGATGTCGGGCGGGCACTCCCGCGCGCGCTCCAGCGCGTCCTCGGCCGTGCCCGTCGGCTGGACGTCGTGGCCGGCGCCGGCGATCCAGATCTCGAGCAGGGCACGGATCTCGTCAGTGTCTTCGACGACGAGCACCCTCGCCACGACCGGAGCCTAGCCCGACGGGCGCCCAGCGTGATCGTCGATCGCACCTATGGGAGCGCCGGAACCGGCAGCCGGGCTTGGGCTGTACGGGCGACGCCGATGCGATCGCCCGAACAGCGGGGGGTACCGTCGTGGCCGCTGTTCGGTTGTCAAGGGATGCGGCCGAGAATCTCGATCTCCGTCGTATACGGGAACGGGAAACGCTCTGGGAGGCCGGCCGCGATGGCGCGAGCCCGGTCAAGGACCTGACGGCGCTCGAGGTCGGGGAGATCGGCGATGAAGCTGGTGGAGGCGACGCGGCGCACGAGCGATTCGCCGTCCAGCGTCTGGATGTTCGGGAAGTGTTGCTTCTCAGCGGTTGCGAAGAGCGCGCTCGCACCGAGCGCGTCGCGCCAGTGGCCGCTGCGGTGCGAGGGAGTGTCGCCGCGGTACGGGGTGAAGAGGTCGTCGACGGCGCGCTGCGTCGGGTTGTCGAGGTCGCGGATATTCCAGACGAGGGCGAGGCGGCCGTCGTCGCGCAGGATGCGGTGGATCTCCGCGAGGGCCTTCGGTGCTTCGAACCAGTGGAAGGCCTGAGCGACGGTCACGGCGTCGGCGCTCGAGTCGGTCAGGCCGGTCTGCTCGGCGGTGCCCGGGCGGGCATCGGCGGTCGGGGTGGTGCTCTTCAGGGCATCGCGCATCTCGTCGACGGGCTCGATCGCGATGACGGTGGCACCGGTGGGGACCAGGAGGCGGGTGAGCTTGCCGGTGCCGGCGGCGAGGTCGACGACGGTCCTTCGAGGCCCGAGGTCGAGTTGCCCGGCAAGCCACTCCACGGCCTCCTGCGGATAGGAGGGCCGGCTCTCCTCGTACACGTCAGCCGCGGAGGCGAATCCGCGCAGAGCGGTCTCGTGAACGGACATAGGCACAGCCTGGCGAATCTGTTCGCGCCTCGTCACTCTTCCGGCACATTTGACGCGCCACGTGTGGCATCTCCCGGCGTAGGGTCGATCCCATGGATCGACCCTCGCCCCACACACGTGAGGACAAGCGGCTCATCAACCGACGCCGCCAGGGAGACCTGGGCGAGGCATCGGCAATCGAATGGTTTTCCCGGCTCGGGGCAACGGTCTTCATCCCCTCCGGTCATAGCCCGGACGTCGACCTTGTTGTCCTGCTGGACGAGCGCCTGCTGCGCATCCAAGTCAAGACGTCAACTCAATTCGCGGAGACTCCGGACGGACACCTCCGACGGATCGTGTCCTTGAAGACCTGCGGTGGCAATCAGAGCTGGAGCGGTATCGCGAAGATGATCGACCCTGCCCATCTCGACCTTCTCTTCGTGCTCACCGGCGATGGTCGCCGCTGGCTGATCCCCTCCGATTGCCTCGAGGCACGGAACTCAGTCCGGCTGGGCGGGACGAAGTACTCCGAGTACGAAATTGACCCAACCGCTCGGATCGACCAACTGATATACGGAGACCGGCCCGTTCTAAACTCGGTCCGAGCGCTGGGGGAGTATCCAAGAGGTCAAAGGGTGGCCGCTGTAAACGGTCCGGCACTGCCTTCGCAGGTTCGACTCCTGCCTCCCCCACTCCCAAACCGCGAGTCGGGCTTCACCCGCACCAAATACGAGCGCAAGCAGGGCCGCTCCGGCCAAACCACGATCAACGAGAAGCGCAAGGTGACCCTCCCCCAGCAGGCTGTCCTGGAGGCCGGGCTGGATGTGGGCGACCGCCTACGGGTCCGCAGCCACGGGTACGGGCGAATCGTGCTGGAGCGGATCGGACTCTACGAGACCTTCAGAACGACGTGAGCGAAACAAAGCACCCCACTGCGGCGATGAGCTGTGTCGCCGAGTTCGTTCTCACGCGGCGAGCTACTCGTCGTCGTCGGAGGTGACGGCGTCCTTCGCCTTGTCCGCGGCGTCGCCGACCTTCTCCTTCACGTCGCTCGTCGCCTGGTCGATCTTGCCCTCGCGCTTCAGGTCCTTGTCGTCGGTGATGTCGCCGGCCGCTTCCTTCACCCGGCCCTTCGCCTCATCGATGTTGTCCCCCATGTGCGTCTCCTTTCGTGACTAAGCAGGGCAACTGCCCCGCGAACCACGTGTTCCCTCGAAGCGGCGCCGCCAAACGGGCCCGGTGGGGTGGGCCTACTTGTGTCGGCGCCGCCGCCGCCGGCGCGCACCCGTCCTGCGGTCCCCTCCCGAGGTGCTCAACCCGCGCTGGAT
The DNA here is from genome assembly GCA_963702195.1 of uncultured Actinomycetes bacterium. Taxonomy (GTDB): domain Bacteria; phylum Actinomycetota; class Thermoleophilia; order Solirubrobacterales; family 70-9; genus AC-56. Next base: position 2,956,709 of record OY969725.1, read on the forward strand.
CTCCCGGCCCGTGACCTCCTCCACCGTCTCGCTCATCACCTGCTGGAAGATCGCGAGCAGCGCCTCCGAGGCCAGCGGCCGCAGGCGCTCCAGCGCCTCGCGCACCTTCGGCCACTCCTCCTCAGGCCGGCCCGCGTCGTTGAACGGCTTCCAGACGTTCTCCAGGAAGAGATCGATGAACACGCGCGAAACGCGCCGCGCGCTGCTGCGCACCTGCGAGGCGACCTCCAGCGCGACGTCGGGCCCCACCCCCAGCTCCGCAAGTTCCTGGCCCGCCCGCTGCAGCCGGGGACTGAGGATCTCGTAGCGCCCGCCCCCCAGGTCCCGCAGCAGTCCCAGCTTCTGGCTGCGCGCCATCAGGCGCGAGTCGAGCGGCCCGCCCCACCGCTCCGCGAACTCCTCCTCGGTGAGAATCTCGGGCTGCTCCTCCTCGAATGGAGCGCGGAGCGTGCGCGAGAAATTGAGCACCTCGGAGCTCGACCCTCCCGCCCCCTCCAGCAGCTTGCGGATCGACTCCAGGTTGAAGCCGTCCGCCTGCAGCTCCTGGATCAGCTCGATCCGTCCCACGTGCGCGTCCCCGTAATAGCCCGTGCGCCCGCGCACCTCGGGCGGCGGCACCAGGCCGCGCGACTGGTGCGCCCGGATGTTCCGAACCGTCATCCCGGTCTGGCGCGCCAGGTCGTCGATCGTCATCGAGGCCGCGCCGTTCTCGGCCCCCGCCGTCTCCGTTACGTCCGTCATCGCTCAACCATCGAACCGATGTTCCATCAAACGATGTTACATTCGGCCCCGGCGATCCGCCGCGCGCACAGATAGGTTCAGCTCAGATGTCATTCCTCGAAACCGTCGCCGCTCCCATCCGCCCCGCGACCATCGTGCTCCGCCCGGCGGCCGCTGCGCTGCGCCCGGTTCAGCTCCCCCGCCTGATCGCCGAGGCCGCGGCCGACGTCCGCTCGATCGCCACCTCAACGCGCGAGCTGACGGTGGCGGTCAACCAGCTCGCCGACATCGACGAGCGCGTCGGCGTCCTCGAGGACGAGGTCAGGCTCATGCGCCAGGCGGTCGAGGCGATGGGCGCCGAGGTCGGCGCGATCCGCGAGTCGGCGGAACCGCTGGGCCGGGTTGCCGGCCGGTTCACCCGGCGGCGCCGCAGCCCCGCCGAGTAGCCCTAACTCAGGCGAGCTCCCGCAGCCGCTGGGCCTCGGGAAGTTGCTTCAGCTTCTTGAGCGTGTTGTTCTCGATCTGGCGGATCCGCTCGCGGGTGACGCCGAACGCCCGACCGACCTCCTCGAGCGTGAGCGGCTCGTGACCGCGTAGCCCGTAGCGCAGCTCGATCACCTGGCGCTCCCGCTCGGGCAGCGCGTCGAGCGCCTTCTGGATGTCCTCGCGCTGCAGCCGCTCGGTCGCCGACTCGAATGGCTCCTCGGTCCGGTCGTCCGCGACGAAGTCCCCCAGCTCCGACTCCTCGTCGTCGCCCACCGGCTTCTCCAGCGAGATCGGCATCTGCGCGACTCGCAGGATGTCGCGCACCTCCCGCACGGTAATCTTGAGCTCCTCGGCGATCTCGCCCGGCTCCGGCTCGCGGCCCATCTGCTGCACGAGCTGGCGCTCCACGTGCGTCACGCGGTTCAGCTTCTCGACCATGTGGACCGGGATCCGGATCGTGCGAGCCTTGTCGGCGATCGCCCTGGTCACGGCCTGGCGGATCCACCACGTCGCGTAGGTGGAGAACTTGTAGCCCCGGCGGTAGTCGAACTTCTCGACCGCGCGGATCAGCCCCAGCGAGCCCTCCTGGATCAGGTCGAGGAAGCTCAGCCCGCGGCCGAGATACCCCTTCGCGATCGAGACGACGAGCCGCAGGTTCGCCTCCACCATGTGGCGCTTGGCGGCGATGTCGCCACGCTCGATCCGCTTCGCGAGGGCGATCTCCTCGTCGGCGGTGAGCAGGTCGACGCGGCCAATCGAGCGCAGGTACAGGCGAAGCGAGTCGAGGCTGGGCTCAACGGTCAGGTCCAGCTCGGGCTTCTTCGCCTGCCCCGGCTGGGTGCCCTCCTTCGCCTCCTTGTAGGCGGTGAGACCGTCCTGGGCGATGACGTCAACGCCGTGCTCGATCAGGTAGGCGTGCAGGTCTTGGACCTGCTCCTTGGTGACCTCGACCTCCTCGAGCGTCCCCGCGATCTGCTCGAACGTCAGGTAGCCGCGCTCGCGGCCCTGGGAGATCAGAGCGCGGAGCTCCTCGGTGTCCTGGAAGGGCAGGTCGCCGTTCAACTCGGACGTCGCGCCGTTGGCGCCATGCTCATCGGCCCCGCCGTGCGCCCCCGGCTCCCCGGTACCCAGTGCGTCTCCCTTCTCTGACAATTCCCCGCCCCCACCTCTCCTGACTTTCGGGGTCCGGGCGGGCGGAAGTATAGGGACTGGCCCTTGTCGAGCGCGGCGATTTGCGACCGCTACCCTTGGCCGTCGGGCCAGGCGAAGCCGCCGCAAGGGATTCTTCAGATGACCGAGACCATGGGACTTCCAGCTCGCGACGTGCAGGCGTCCAGACCCAGCACCGAGGTGAGCCTCACCCGCGTCGGCGTTCGCGGCATCGAGAAGGTGATCCGGGTCGGCGGGCACCGCGCAATGTCCGACGGCGCCGCCGACGGTCCGGGCAACTACTTCTTCGCGGAGCTCGAGTGCTTCGTGGACCTCAACCCGCGGCAGGCAGGCGTCCACATGTCGCGCTTCGAGGAGGTCGTCGGCGAGGCGATCGATCGCGTCGTCCTCGGCGAGTCCCTCCGGGCGGAGGAGCTGGCCTCCCATATCGCCACCCGCATCCGCGAGCAGCAGCAGGGCCTGCGAGCCGAGGTGACGATCGCCGCCCGATATCCCGAGACGGTCCGCACCCCGGTATCCGAGCTCCCCACCCAGGAGATCTACACGCTCCTCGGCACCGCGGTCGTGTCCGAGCGCGGGACCCGCACGCTCACCGGCGTCGAGGCCCAGGGAATGACCGCCTGTCCGTGCGCTCAGGAGCTCGTCGCGGAGCGCTCCCGCGAGCGGCTGGCGGCCGACGGCTTTACGGACGACGAGATCGAGCGCGTGCTCGCCGCCGTCCCGGTCGCGACCCACAACCAGCGCGGCATCGGATCGCTGCACATCGGTCTCCCCGAGGAGCTCGACCTGGACGTCGACGCCCGCGACCTGCTGCACATCGTGGAGCAGTCGATGAGCTCGGAGATCTACGAGCTGATGAAGCGCTCCGACGAGGTCTCGGTCGTCGAGAAGGCTCACCGCAACCCCCGCTTCGTCGAGGACTGCGTCCGCGAGATGGTGCGCCGCGTCACCGAGGCCTACCCGCAGCTCGATGACGGCGGCGGCTTCATCCTCGCCCGCCAGGAGAACCTCGAGACCATCCACCGCCACTCCGTCATCGCGGAACGCTCCGGCCTCGTTCGCGAGATCCTCGCCGAGCTTACGACCGGCGAGCACTCACGCCACCACATGACCGAGCGCGAGTGGCTCGAGGCCCCCTGCGGGGACTAGACAGCCTCCCCCTCGCTGCTCTCGTCGGCCAATCGCCGGTCCCTCTCTTCGGCGAGCCGCTTGCGCAGCCCGAAGAAATAGTCCAGGCCCGAGATCACGGTGGCGGCCAGCGCCAGGTAGACGAGCGCGTCCACCGGCCACGGCGACGGGTTCCAGATGATCAGGGCGAAGACCGCCGCGACCTGAAGGGCAGTCTTGACCTTGCCGAGCCAGCTCGCGGAGATCACGACGCCCTGCTCGACCGCGATGGCCCGCAGGACCGTCACCGCCAGCTCGCGGGCGATGATGACCATGGCGATCCACGCCGCCAGACGGTCGAGCGAGACCAGCGAGACGAGCGCCGCGACGATCAGCAGCTTGTCGGCGAGCGGGTCCATCAGCTTGCCGAACGTCGTCACGTCCTGACGCCTGCGGGCGATGTAGCCGTCCAGGCCGTCGGTCATGGCGGCCAGCGCGAAGACGCCGGCGGCCAGCGCGTCGCCGTTGGGCGTCTCCCCGAGGAGCGCGACCACGATCACCGGCACCGCCAGGATCCGAAGCAGCGTGAGGACGTTGGGCAGGTTGATCGGCAGCATCAGCCCCGTCCAGTATCGCGGACGCCGGCCGGACCGGATGGTGATTCGCGCCCTGGACCGGTCAGGCGAGCTCGCGCGCGCGGACGAAGGCAGCGTCCAGCATCGCCTCGGTCAGCTTCCCCGTGAACGTGTTCTGCTGCGACGGGTGATAGCAGCCGAGCATCGTGTACCGCCCGGCGCTCGCCTCCGCCCCGTGCCCGAACCTGGGCTTGGGCCGCGGCAGCTCGACGCCGCGCTCGCGCAGGGCCCGCAGCGTGCCGTCCCAGGCGTAGGAGCCGAGCGTGACGATCACCCGCGCCCGCTCGAGGAGCCCGAGCTCCCGCGCCAGGAAGGGCAGGCAGTTGTCGCGCTCCGCCGGCGTCGGCTTGTTCGCCGGCGGCGGGCACCGGTTGACCGCGGTGACGTATGCGTCGATCAGGCGAAGCCCGTCGTCGCGACTCGCAGACAGCGCCTGATTCGCGAGGCCCGTCCGGTGGAGAGCGGCGTACAGAAAGTCGCCGGAGCGGTCGCCGGTGAACATCCGCCCCGTCCGGTTGCCGCCGTGAGCCGCCGGCGCAAGCCCGACGAGCACGATGCTCGCGTCCGGGTCGCCGAAGCCGGGCAGCGGCCGTCCCCAGTACTCGTGGCCGTGGTATCGGCGGGGCGGGTTCGCCGCCGTTCGCTCCCGCCATTCCACGAGGCGCGGGCAGCGCACGCAATGGACGATCTCCTCCGTGAGCCTGGTGAGCGAGTCGGGCACGCCGCAAGGCTATGCGCGGCGACCGGGAATCAGGAGGGCTTCGGAGTCGCCCGCCCGGTCACCCACCGACCGAGAAGGAAGATCGTCAGCCACATCAGCGTCGCCGCGAACGGGCTCACGAAGGCCACCGGGATGGAGAGCGCGAACACACCGATGACGACCAGATTGACGGGCCCGGCGTTGCGGCGCTCATACGGCATCGCCTCCTGCCGGACCAGCCCGACGCGATAGCTGTAGGTGAGCTGCCCATAGAAGGCGCCGCTGACCGCCATCATGTTGATGGCGTAGAGGACCACGGACTCGGTATGGGAGCTGTAGTCGCCGAGCACCTGCGAGGTGAACGGCACCAGGGCGATGCAGGCGAGATAGAGGAGGTTGAGGGCCATCAGCCGCCCGTCAAAGCGGTCCAGTGCCGAGAAGAAGCGATGGTGAGCGAGCCAGTACCGGCCGAGCACCGCGAAGCTGATCGCATACGCGACGAAGTCGTCCTGGTTGTTGAGGAGCGCCCGCCGCAAGTCGCTCTTGTGCGGGGGCACCGTCAATCCGAGGACCAGCAGGGTGATCGCGATCGCGAACACGCCGTCGCTGAAGGCGACGATGCGGTTGAACTCGACCTCGGCCTCGTCTCGGTGGCGGGATCGACCGCCGGCGATCGGGTCGAATTTGCGCGCCTTGTCGTCGGCCACGGTTGCAGGTACGTTCGCAGCGAGCGGAACCCTGCCGCCGGTTGATCCCGCCCGCCGTCTGCACTATACCCCCCTCGGGTATATACTTCCGGCCTCGCATGGACACCTTTCTCAACGGCATGAAGGACGCCGCCCTGATGGCCTACGAGGTCTGGTGGGCGCTGGTGCTGGGCTTTGCGATCTCCGCCATCGTCCAGGCATGGATCCCCCGGAAGCGGATCGAGGCGGCGCTCGCGGGCACCGGCCCCCGCCCGGTCGCCAGGGCCACCGGCCTCGGGGCGGCCTCCTCGTCGTGCTCCTACGCCGCGATCGCCATCGCGCGCTCGCTGTTCGAGAAGGGCGCCTCGGCCGTGACCTCCCTCGCCTTCCAGTTCGCGTCGACGAACCTGGTCTGGGAGCTGGGCCTCGTGCTCTGGGTCCTGATCGGCTGGCAGTTCACGCTCGCCGAGTACGTCGGCGGAATCATCCTCATCGTCCTGATGGCGGCGAGCCTCAGGCTGTTCGTCTCGCCGCGGCTCGAGGAGGTCGCGCGCCGCCACGCCCAGGAGGCCGCCGCCGCCCACGCGCACCCCTCCGCCGGTGATGAGGGATTGGGCTGGCGTCGGCGACTCACGTCCGTGAACGCGTGGACCAACGTCGCCTGGAACTTCCGCATGGACTGGGGAATGCTGTGGAAGGAGGTCACGATCGGCTTCCTCCTCGCCGGGTTCATCGGCCAGCTCGGCGACGACTTCTTCAACGTCCTCTTCGTCACCGACGCGCCGCCCGTCATCAGGACGATCGAGAACGTGATCGCCGGACCATTGATCGCGGTCCTCAGCTTCGTCTGCTCGGTCGGCAACGTGCCGCTCGCCGCCGTGCTGTGGTCGGGCGGGATCTCCTTCGCCGGTGTGATCGCCTTCCTGTTCGCCGACCTGATCGTGCTGCCGATCGTGATCGCGTACCGGAAGTACTACGGGCTCTCGTACGCCCTCCGTATCACCGCCCTGATGTTCGTGACCATGGTGATCGCCGCGCTGATCGTCGACGGACTCTTCTCCGCCCTCGACCTGATCCCGACGACACGACCCACGCGCACGGACATCTTCGGCAGCGTGACCGTCAACTACAAGCTGTTCTTGAACATCTTTGCCCTGATCGTGTTCGCGGGCATGTTCTGGTTGACGCTGCGGCGGCGTGAGCGAAAGCTTCCGCCCCAACCCGCACCCGCCGGGCCCCTAAACTGAAACGGCTGAGCGGTCCATCCGGACCCCTGGAGAGCTCCGGAGCCGCCCTGCCATCCGCCATGGCGCGCGACCACCATCAGCTCCGCAAGCTCGCGATCGTCCCCGCCTACAACGAGCAGGGGATGGTGGGACGCGTCGTGCGCGACATCCACCGTCACGCGCCGGGCTTCGACGTCGTCGTCATCGACGACGGCTCCGTCGACAACACAGCGGGCGAGGCTCTCGCCAGCGGCGCCGCCCTGGTCCGCCATCCCTTCAACCTCGGCATCGGCGGCGCGATGCAGTCCGGCTTCAAATACGCGCTCCGGAACGACTACGACGTCGCGGCCCAGGTGGACGGGGACGGCCAGCACAAGCCGGCCCACCTGGAGGACCTGCTCGCAAAGCTCCATACGTCCGGGGACGAGGCGGACATGGTCTGCGGCAGCCGCTTCCGCGGCGACCCCGGCTACAAGGTGCCCATCGGCCGGCGCGTCGGCAACATCATCTTCTCGGTCGTTCTGACCGCCATCACCCGCCGGCGGATCACCGACCCGACATCCGGCTTCCGGATCACCAACCGGCGAGGGATCGAGTTGTTCGCTCGCGACTACCCCCATGACTACCCCGAGGTCGAGGCGATCCTGATGCTCCACGCGCACCGGCTGCGCCTCCACGAGGTGCCCGTGCGCATGAACGCCCGCGGCTTCGGCAAGAGCTCGATCGACTACCCGCGCAGCGCGTACTACATGGCCAAGGTGCTGCTCGCTCTCTTCATCGGCCTTGTGCGCCGCCGACCCACTCCGGCTGACGAGCCCGGCGAGACGAGCGAGGGCGACCCGGTGGCCCCAGGGGCAGCCGTCTCGGGAGCGGGGAGCGCGCCGAGGGGCGGCTGACCGTGTCCGGCCTCAGCGCCAACCTCTTCCTCGTCGCGGGCGGCCACCTGGACGACAAGCTGCGGATCGTCGCGGTGATCCTCACCGCGGTGATGCTGGGTGTCGTGCTCGAGCTGGTCCGTCGCCGGCGACTCGTCGAGCGTTACGCGCTCGTGTGGATGCTCGTCGCGCTGGCCCTGCTGGTCCTGGCGATCTGGAACCAGCTCCTCGATACAGCCTCGAGCGCAATCGGGGTCGACTACCCGCCGAACGTGCTCTTCCTCGCCGCGTTCGCGGTGGCGTTTCTGCTGCTCCTGCACTTCTCCGTGATCACGAGCCGCCTCTCCGAGGAGACGAAGATCCTCGCGCAGGAGGTCGCCCGCCTCGACGCGGAGGCGCGGGCGGCGCGCGCGGCACAGACCAACGGCGACACGCCCAACGGCCACAGCGAGGGCGGCGAAGCGCAGGCCGAGGCTCAACCCGGCAGCAGCACCAGCACCGCGGACCAGTAGGCGCGGAGCAGGGCGCGGAGCGCGCGGGAGCGAGCGGCTGCGCCCAGATAGGCGGAGTCGAGGTCGGCCGTCAGCGCCCGCGCGAACACCACGGGCGTAACCCGGCGCGTCGCCTGGATCGCCTGCCGCTCGCGCCGCAGCCGCGGCAGCCAGCGCAGCACGTCGAGCCAGGAGGCAAGCTTCTGCGTGAACCAGCCGCCGGCGATCGAGATCGGGACGAGCGCGAGCTCGGTGGCCAGGAGCGCCGGTGCGAGCAGGACCAGGAGCCCGCCGGGATAGGTGCGGATCAGCGTCGCCCACCGGTTGCGCTCCAGGCGACGCCACTTCCCGGGGCCCTTCTCGAACTCGTAGTCGTGATCGACGCGCGCGTCGCCCTCGACCCCCAGACGTCCGCCCGCCAGTCGCAGCCGCAGGGAGAGGTCGACGTCCTCGTGGTAGAGGAAGAACTCCTCGGCAAACCCGCCGAGCTCCTCGAAGTCCCCGGCCCGGATCGCCAAGCAGGCCCCCGAGACGAACCCGGGCGGCGCGCCGGCGGACTCGGTGATCGACTCGCCGGCGCCACCGGCCCACGCGATCCCCGTGAAGTGGACGTCGCCGCCGCGGCTGTTGATCGTCCGGCCGCCGTCCGCGGTGACGAGGCCCTGCCACGCCGTCCACCCACGGCGCTCGGCGAGCGGCAGTTCGATGGCGTCGCGAAAGCCGCGCGCCACGAGGGCATCTGGGTTCAGGAACAGGAGCAGCTGGCCCGAGCTGACCGCGGCGCCTCGGTTGGAGCCCGCCGCGAAGCCGAGGTTCTCGCCGGCCTCGATCAGGGTGGCCCGCGGCGCGGAGTCGCGGACGGCGTCGGCGGTCCCGTCCGCGGAGCCGTTGTCCACCACGATCAGCTCGTCACCGTCGCGGAGCTGCCCGGCGATCGCGCCGAGCGTCGGCCCCACCACGTCGTGGTGGTTATGGGTGACGACGACGACCGAGAGAGTGGCCAGGGCCTTGGTGCTCAGCCCAGCGCCTGGAGGACCTGGGCGGTGTCCCCCCAGCTCTCGGCGTCGGCGATCAGTCCGTCGCGCAGCTGGTACACCCAGACGTTGCTGCCCTCGATGGTCGCGCCGCCCTTCACCCTCCCCTTGGTCTTGGCGACGACGATGACGTGGTTGTCGTCGGCCCCCAGCACCTTGTCGGGCGTCGCCTTGAACGTCTCGAAGGCCTGGTCGAGCTTGTAGAGGAAGTCGCGGAAGCCGTCAGGCCCGACGTACGTCCCGCCCCACGGAACCGACTCGGGCACCCGCGTCACGGCGGACGGAGCGATGGCCTCCACGGCGCCGTCGATGTCGCCGCGGGCAAACGCGTCCCAGGCGTGCTGCACGACGTCAACGTTGTCCTTCGCCATCGATGCCCTGTCCTTCTCTCGGAAGCCCGTTCACCCTAATCGGACGACGCCGCGAGCGTCAACCGCTCTACCAACGACCTGCGGGGAATCCTGCGCCCATCGCGAACCGTAGCGAGGTGCCGGACCGATAGGTCGCAGCCACCGATCAGTGCCTCCACCTGATGCCGACAAGGCGCCGTTGTCGGCACAAAGTCGAGTCGCCGGCACGGAGCAGCAGCACGGCGGCCGGGCGCGGGCGCGGCATGGATGCCAAGCCGGCGCCCGGATTCGAACCGGGGACCCCTTCATTACGAGTGAAGTGCTCTGGCCAACTGAGCTACGCCGGCGGGGCGGCTCAGTTTAGGACGCGACCGAACCGCTACGTCCCGCCCTCGGCGAGGCGGTAGCCGACGCCCCGGACCGTCAGGACCAGCTCGGGCTCCTGGGGGTCGCGCTCGATCTTCTGGCGCAGGTTCGAGATGTGGACGTCGCAGGCGCGAACGTCGCCCGAGAACTCCGACTGCCAGAGCTCCTCCATGATCTCCAGGCGGCTGAAGACCTGTCCCGGGCGCTCGGCGAGGAGGCGCAGCACCTGGAACTCCGACCGGGTCAGGCTGATCGGCTCGCCCCGGATCGTGACCAGGTGGCGTGCGAGGTCGATCCTCACCGGACCGGCATCGATCGTCTTTCCCTCGCGCTCCGACGAGGTGCGATCGAGCTCGCGGCGGCGGAGCTGGGCGCGCACGCGGCCGAGCAGCTCCCGCACCGAGAACGGTTTGGTGACGTAGTCGTCGGCACCCACCTCGAGGCCGACGACCTTGTCGACCTCGGCGTCCTTGGCGGTCAGCAGGATGATCGGCACCGGGCTGCGGGCGCGAACGTCCCGGCAGATGTCGAGGCCGCTTCGGCCGGGCATCATGATGTCGAGGATCAGCAGGTCGAAGTTCGGGGCCTCCGCGCCGATCTTGCGATCCGCGTCGTCGCCGTCCTCGGCGAGCGTGACGTCGAACCCCTCCTGCTCCAGGGCGTAGCCGACGGCGTCGCGGACCGAGGGTTCGTCGTCGGCGATCAGGATGCGGCCGTCGGCCATGATCATGCGACGGGGCTGGGGACGGTGGCCGCGGCGGGAAGGCGGACCCAGAAGGTGCTTCCCACGCCGACCTCGGATTCGACACCGATCTCCCCACCCATCACGTCGACCATCCGCTTGGCGATCGACAGACCGAGGCCGAAGCCCTCCTGCTCGAGGGTCTTCGACCCGCGATAGAAGCGCTCGAATACGCGACCGACCTCGTCGGGCGCGATCCCGTTACCAGTGTCCTCGACCTCGATCAAAACCTCTCCATCCGGAAGCCCGCGGGCGCGAAGCGTAACGGCGCCGGGCGCAGGAGTGTTCTTGAACGCGTTCGTGAGCAGGCCGATCAGCACCTGGCGCAGCAGGACGCCGTCCCCCTCGGCGGTGATCCCGGTCACCACGTCCACGTGCACGTCGAGCCCGTCCGGGGGCGCAACCGCCTGCGCCGCCTCCTCGATCACGAACCCCACGTCGATGGCCTCGCTCGACTCCCGCCCGACTGCCTCGATGCGGGCAAGCGTCAGGAGTGCGTCGGTGAGGCGGCTCACACGCTCCGCGTCCTCGGAGAGCCTGGAGAGGAAGTGCTCACGTGCCCGGGGGTCGTCCTTGGCACCGGCTCGCAGGACCTCGATCGCGCCGGAGATGCCGGCGATCGGGTTGCGCAGCTCGTGCGCCGCGTTCGAGACGAACTCGCGCTCGGCGACCTCGCGGCGAAGCGCGTCCGTGCGGTCGCGGGTCACCGCGAGCACCGCGTTCTCGGCCGCGAGCCTTCGAACCCCGATCGCGTAGACGCGTTCGCCGACCCGGATCCCGTCCCGCTCCGCCGCGCCGCGCTCCTGCGCCCAGATTAGCCACGGCTCGATGACGTCGTTGGCCGTCCCGTCCGACTCGATCAACGGCTCTGCGGCGGGGTTCGAGAACCGGACCTCTCCCTCGGGGCCGACGACCATGACGCCGTCGGTCAGCGCGTCGAAGATGGCCGCCAGCCGGTCGCGCTCCGAGGAGAGCGCCTCGAACGTCTCCCGCAGGGCTATTCGCATCGTCTCGAGCGCCTTGGACAGGTCCGTGATCTCGTCGCGGCCGCCGGTCCCCTCGAGCGGCTCGTCGAGCTTGCCCTCGGTCATCCGCGCGGCGCTCGAGGCGAGCCGCTTCACCCGGACCGTGATCGCCGTCGCGATCAGGAAACCCATCACGATGGCGATCGCGACCGCCACGATCGCGGCCTTCAGGCGGTCGCCCCCGAGCCCTGTGATGGTTCGCGAGAGTGCCTGCGGCTGTTCGGCCCGCACGAGCAGGGCGCCGGACAGGATGCCGTTGCGGAAGATCGGCGTCGCGATCACCGTCACGCCGTCGGGCAGCCGGTCGACCGTCCGCTCGCCATGCAGCGCGGACGTCACGTCCTCCGGGTGGCTCTCCACGTCGTGGAGGGTGAAGCCGCGCGAGCGCTTCGAGGTGAGGAGGTTGCGGTTGCGGCCATAGACCCACGCCGAGAACCCCGGATCCGCGATCGATGTGAACTGATTCTGCGACTGCCCGGCCGGATGCCTGCCGATCCGGTCAGCCAGGCTGACCGCGCGGCCGACGCTGATGTCGGCGGCGCGCTGGCTCGCTGCCGAGTCACTTGAGCCCGTGAGCAGCAGGTAGGAGAGGCCGGCCGCGATCGCCGCGACGGCCGCGAAGCCGATCGTCAGGTAAAGCCGAACCCCGAAGGGCCGTTTCGACCGGCCGCCCCCGGCCGAGTCCCCGATGGCCATGCGGAAAGTCTATGAGCAGTCAGGAGGGACTCCGCGCGCCGGAGAGGAGCGCTTCGAGGCGAAAGGTGAGCGACTCGAGCGCGAGCTCCTCCCCCACGTTCACCGTGAGCCGGCGCCGCGTGTCCATCACGAGCTCCGCGCCGCGGCGAGCGGCGCGCGGGTCGAGGCCACTCGCGCCGTCCCGCAGCTCGTCGACACGGTCCGCGTTCAGCACCAGCTCCTCCGCCCCCTCTGCGACCGCGGCAACGTCGCGAAGCCATGCCGCGAGGAGGCCGAGCCCGGCGTCGAGGGCATCGGTGCGGGCACGCCGCGAGGCTCGCTTGCCGGCCTCCTCCGCGTCGCGTGCAGCCCGCCGGGCCGCGCGTCCCTCGGTCTCTCCCGACTCCGCGGCGACCGCGGACAGGCGCGCGACCGTCTCCTCACCGGCGCTCGCACCGGTCGCCTCCGCGGTGGCGACGAGGCGGCGCCAGGGGGCTTCGGCCAGTGCCCCGGAAAGCGCGACACTCGCGCACTCCGTGGCAACCGCTCGCAGCGCGCGTCCCTGCTCGCCAACCAGGTACTGGGCCCGCCCCGGGTCGCCGGCTGCGAGGCGCGCGGCGGCCCGACGCTCCTCGTCCGTCTCTCCGAGTCCCCGCGCCTCGAGCCCTTCGACGACCGCCTCCTCCGTGAGCGGGCGGAAGCGCACCATCTGGCACCGCGACCGGACGGTATCCAGAAGCAGCTCGGGCTCGGCGCTGATCAGGAGCAGGTGGACGAAGTCGGCCGGCTCCTCGAGCGTCTTCAGCAGCGCGTTCTGACTCTCGTCGGCCATCGCGTCGGCGGCCTCGATCACGAACACTCGGCGCTCGCCCTCGAAGGGGCGGTAAGCGGAGGCCGTGATCACCCGCTCGCGCACCTCGTCGACGAGATGCTGGGTGCCGCGGGGCTCCAGCCACACGAGATCCGGGTGAGGCGACGGATCCGCGAGCGCCCGGCGGCGCGCGTCGTCCGGGTCAGGGGCATCCTGCGCGAGGAGCTCCGCCGCGAAGGCCCTCGCGGCGCTCCGCTTGCCCGAGCCGGGCGGCCCGGCGAGTAGGTAGGCGTGGACCGGCCCGACGAGGGCCGCCGCCAGGGCGGCCCGGGCGCCAGGCTGGTGCTCGGTGGCGTCGACGAGCGTCTCGGGGATCCCGGTGGCTGCCGGCATCAGCGCGCGAGCTCGCCCACCGCCGCCATCACCCGCTCATGCACCTCGCCCGGCGAGCCCTGGGCGTCGATCACCTTGATGCGCTCCGGGTGGCGGGCGGCGAGCTCGTCGTAGGCGGCCGCGACGGTCCGCTGGAAGTCGATGCCCTCGCCCTCGAAGCGGTCCGACCCGTCCTCGCCGCCGGCGGCGAGGCGCTGCTGCCCGCGCGCCTCGGCACCGGCCGGGTCGATCCGAAGCAGGAGCGTGAGGTCCGGGCTGCACCCCGCGGTCGCGACCTCGTTCAGCCCCTCGACCAGCTCGACGCCGAGGCCGCGAGCCGCGCCCTGGTAGGCGGCGGTCGAGTCGACGAAGCGGTCGCAGATCACGCTGCGGCCCGCGTCGAGCGCCGGGCGTATCACGGTCGAGCAGAGCTCCGCCCGCGCCGCGCAGAAGAGGAGCAGCTCAGCGCGCGGGTCGAGCTCGAGCTCGGCGTCCTTCAGCAGGTCGCGGACCCGCTCACCGGCCTCGGTGCCACCGGGCTCCCGGAGCAGGAGCGTGTCCGGACCTAGCCCGTGGCGCAGGAGGGCGGCCTGGGTCGTCTTCCCCGAGCGGTCGATCCCCTCGAGCGTGACGAACACGCCCGCCGCCTACTTGGCGCTCTTGCTGCGGGCCGGCTTTCGGCGCGCGGTCTGTGGAGAGGGCTTGCGGCGCCGGCGGCCGTTGCCGCTCGGGCGGGCCCCCTCGCTCCCGTCGTCGTTGGCGCCGGCGGTCTCGGCGGCCGCCTTCTTGGCCTCCTGCGCGCGCTTTCGCTCCTCGCGCTTGGCGCGCATCTCGACCATCGACGGGCAGTCGTCGTTCAGGCACAGCTTCCAGGGACGGCCGCGGAAGCCCTTGACGGTGAGCCGGGGCATCTCGCCACAGATCGAGCAGCGCTCCTCGAGCCGCCACAGGTCATAGCCGCGTCCCGGGAGCGGGCCGCTGACCGGGCACGAATCCGGCGACTCGGGGTCGTCGCGGTTCCAGCCCTCGCAGCCGTACATCCGCTTGCCGCCCTTGAGCTGGATGATCCGCAGCCGGTTGGGCGAGCCGTCGTCGTGCTTGCGGCCGGCTTCCTCGCACACCTTGCAGGGGCCAAGGAACTTGTCCTCGTCCATCCCGCTCCAGATCTGCTTGGCGAGGTCCTCGCGCTTTTCGGTGAGCTCGGTCGTCGTTCCGTGGAGCATCTCGCGGCTGATCCGAAGCACCTCGTCCTTGGAGGTCTTGCCGGCCGCGATCTGGTCCATGTCCGACTCGAGCTCGGCGGTCATCTCGGGGGTGGCCATCCGCGGGACGTAGTCGTGGAACGCCTTGTACATGGCGATCCCTGTCTCCGAAGGCTCAGGCGGGTTGCGGTAGACGTAGCCGCGGTCATAGAGCTTCTGGATGATGTCGGCGCGCGTGGCCTTGGTCCCGAGGCCACGCTCCTCCATCAGCTCGACCAGCCGGCCCTGGCTGATCCGCGACGGCGGCTGCGTCTCCTTGTCGACCAGCCACGGGGCGCCGTCCAGCTCGAGCTTCTGGCCCTCCTCCAGCTTCGGGATCTCCTCGTCGGCGGACCGGGCGTAGGTGTAGATCGCCGCGTACCCCGGGTCGATCACGACCGAGCCGCGCACGAAATAGGACTCGCTTCCGCCTTCGGCGGACGCGAGGTCACCTTCGGCTCCGTGAGCCTCGATGTCGGCGCGGGTGGACTCGGTGATCATCGGCTGCGAGAAGGTGGCGAGGAAGCGCCGCACGATGAGCTCGTAGACGCGGGCCTTGGGCCCGTCGAGGACGTTGGCGTGAAGCGCCTGGGTGGGGTAGATCGGCGGGTGGTCGGTCGTCTCCTTCTTGCCGCGGGTCGCGGTGAGGTCGCCGTCGAGCAGCTGCGCGGCAGCCTGGAACTGAGGGATCCGCACGAGCGAGCTGACCAGCTCGCGGGTGTTGAGCGAGGCCGGGTAGACCGTGTTGTCGGTCCGCGGGTAGGAGATGAACCCGTCCATATACAGGTCCTCCGCGAGCCGCATCGCCCGCGACGGCGTGATGCCGAGGCGGCTGGAGGCGTCGGTGGTGAAGGCCGTGGTGTTGTAGGGCGTGGGCGGGCGCCGGGAGTTTCGACGCGACGACACCTCCTTGACCAGGCCCGGGGTCTTGGTGTTTGCCAGCGCGGCGTCTGCCTCCGCCTTCTCCCAGAACTTGTCGGTGGCGTGATGCGCTTCGAATGCCCCGTCCGCGTGCTGGAAGCGCGCGAAGACCTCCCAATAGGGCTTGGCCACGTGGGCGCGGCGCTCGAGCTCGCGCTCGACGATCAGCCCCAGCGTGGGGCTCTGCACGCGGCCGACCGAGAGGAAGTTGGAGCCGAAGCGCCGGGTCGCGAGCGACACGGCGCGGGTGAGGGTCGCGCCCCAGATCAGGTCGATGTCCTGCCGCGCGGCGCCCGCGTAGGCGAGGTCGTAGGAGAGATCGTCGAGGTTGGAGAATGCCCGCTCGATCTCCTGCTTGGTGAGCGCGGAGTAGCGGGCGCGCTTGATCCGCGGCCGCGTGGCCAGGGCATCGCCGTCCGAGCCCTTCGAGGCGCCGGCCAGGCCCGGATTGACCTCGACGATCGCCTCGAGCGCCTCGAGGCCGATGAGCTCGCCCTCACGGTCGTAGTCGGTCGCGATCACGACCTCGTCGGCGTCCTTGGCGACCTTCTTGATCGCCTTGACGACGTTCTTGTCGGTCGGCTCCTTGACGATCTCGGCGTCGATCAGCTCGTGGAGATCGGTCTCCTGCCAGTTGGAGTAGCCCTCGGCGAACGCGGGGCTCATCACGTGGCCCTTGAGGCCGACGGTCATCTGCTCGCCGCCCTCGTCGGTCCACGTGTAGAACGGCACCTTGTACGCGGCGTCCGCCTTGGCGTCGCCTCCGCTGAGGATCTCGGCGATCTTCGTCGCCGAGTTGTTCTTCTCCGTGATTATCAGGCGCATTTACCGGCCTCGCCCGGTTGATTCCCTAGACACTGCGGCGGGACACGATGCCCCGCCAATCGGACGCGAGAGTAGCAAGGGGCCTTTTTCGCCCCGCTCGGCTAGAGCACCAGCATCGGCAGGCCGCCACGAGGCGAGAGCGTCGGCATCTGGCGGATCCGCATGTCGCGGCCCGGCTCCAGATCGAGGCGGAAACGGCGCAGGATCGCTGCCGCGACGGCGCGGATCTCGAGCTCGCCGAACCGCATGCCGATGCAGATTCGAGGCCCCGCGCCAAACGGAACGTAGGCACCCTTCGGCAGCTTCGCCTTCTCCTCCGCGGCGAAGCGCTCCGGGTTGAAGGCGTGGGGGTCCGGAAAGACGTCGGGCAGCCTGTGGCTGGCCCAGGAGGAGTAGTTGACCGGCAGCTCGGCCGGGATGCGGTAGCCGCCGAATTCGAAGTCGGTGTTCGACCTGCGCGGACCGATCCAGGCGGGCGGGTAGAGGCGGAGCGTCTCCTGCACCGCCAGGTCGAGGTCGGGCATCTCCGTCAAGAGCTGCGTCGCGTCGGGCGCATCGTCCCCGGCCACGCGATCACGCTCGGTCGCGAGGCGATCGGCCCACTCCGGATGCCGCGCGAGCTCGTAGAAGAGGAAGGCGACGGTCGAGGTGGTGGTGTCGTGACCGGCGAACAGGAGCGTGAGGATCTGGTCGCGCACCTGCTCGTCGGTGAAGCGGTCGCCCTCGCCGTCCTCGGCCTCGATCAGCAGGCCGAGGATGTCCTCCCCGGCGTCGCCCTCCCGGCGGCGGCGCGCGATCTCGCCGAGGATGATCCCGTCGAGAGTCCGCCGCACGCGGCGTAGACGCGAGAACGGGCTGCCGGGGCCGCGCAGCACCTGGAGCCAGTACTCGCGCTCATAGAAGGAGAGCCCGCGCTCGAACGTGGCCGCGACGTCCACGCCGGCCCGGTCGGGGTCGAGCCCGAACAGCGCGCGCATCGCGACGCGCATGGTGACGTGGCGGGTCCAGTCGTAGAGGTCGACGCCCATGCCGGGCCGCCAGCCCTCGAGCGCGCGCTCGGCCTCCTCGCTCATCACGTGCGCGGCGGTGGCGATCCGCTCGCGGTGGAAGACGGGCAGCATGATCTCGCGGGCGCGGTCGTGGTAGGCGCCGTCCGTCGTCAGCAGGCCGTCGCCGATCAACGGGATCAGGTCGCCGAGGCTGCCGTCGCGCCAGCGGAACTTGTCCCGATCCGTGACCAGCATGAAGCGGTTGGCCTCCGGACCGAGCATGAAGACGTGGATCGCGTGGAAGATCCGGATCGCGAACACCGGCCCGTGCTCCTCGTAGGCGGCGAGCAGCACCGAGAGCGGGTCGCGCCGCATCCGCTCGGTGCGCGAGATGCTGGGGAGCTTGCCGCCGGGCGGCAGCTCCCCCCCCTTGGTCGCCCGGCGCTCGGCGCCCAGGTCCTCACGGATCCGGGCAAGCGGGTTGGTCGTCGGCGCGGGCGGGACGCTCAGCGGCACGGCCCTAGGTTAGACCGCCCTGGCCAGCTGGCCAAATTCTCGGCCGGCGCTCGGCACACCCGGTTGCGCGAAAACGCCGGCAATGAGGGCAGGCGCCCGGAGGTGATTGCCGGGTCAACGCAATCTGCGTCCGGAAAGCGGACGTGGATTGCGTCGAAGCGGCATTAACCCTGGGTCAAGTGAATCTGTTCCCGGTTTCCGGGACTGGACTCACTCGATCCGGCATGGGCCTGCCCCTCATTGCCGTCGTTTTTCGCCGATGGGCCGGCGGCGACCAGCCTCCTCTACGCTCTGGAGGATGCCCGCCCAGGCCTACGCAGGCAAGGAGTGCGTGTGCCAGCTCCGCAAGGGGATCTGCGATCAGTCGTGCGTGCGCGACATGCTCTCGACGCCGCTCTACATCGCCTGCCTTCGCCTCTCCGGCCGGCCGTGCCTGGTCGTGGGCGGCGGCGCGGTCGGGCTCGAGAAGGTCGAGGGGCTCCTCGCCTGCGACGGCGACGCGACGCTGGTGTCCCCCGACGCGGTACCCGAGCTGCAGGACTACGCCCGCGAGGGCTCGATCCGCTGGGAGCGGCGCGAGTTCACGGACTCCGACCTCGACGCGAAGTTCCTGGCGATCGCGGCGACCAGCATCACCGACGTCAACATCTCCGTCTACGAGGGGGCGGAGCGCCGCGCGATGCTCTGCAACGTCGTCGACGTGCCGCCGCTCTGCAACTTCATCCTGCCGGCGATCGTCCGCACCGGGCCGCTGGCGATCGCGATCTCGACCGCCGGCGCCTCACCCGCGCTCGCCAAGCGGATGAAGCGCGAGATCGCCGAGACATACGGTGAGCCGTACGCGCGGCTCGCCGTGGTGCTCAACGACGCCCGGGGCTGGGCGAAGGCGACGCTGCCGACCTATCAGGACCGCAAGGAGTTCTTCGAGGGAATCGTCAACGGCGATCCCGACCCGGTCGAGCTGATCCGCGCCGGGCGCGAGGACGACGTCCGCGAGCTGATCGAGGCCGCCAAGGAGTCCCACGCCGCGCCGACCGCGAGCTGATGCAGTACCGGCGCCTCGGCACATCGCAGATCGAGGTCTCAGAGATCGCGATGGGCTCGTGGCTGACCTACGGCGGCGGGGTCGAACGCGAGCAGACCGAAGCCTGCACCCGCGCCGCGTTCGATACCGGCATCAACCTCTTCGACACGGCGAACGTCTACGGGTCCGGTGCGGCCGAGTCGGTCTGGGGCGAGATCCTCAACGACTACCCGCGTGAGTCCTACGTGCTCGCGACCAAGCTCTACTTCCCGATGTCGGAGACCGACCGCGGCCTGTCCCGCGAGCAGATCCACAAGCAGCTCGACGCGTCGCTCGAGCGGCTCCAGACCGACTACATCGACCTCTACCAGTGCCACCGCCCCGACCCGGAGACGCCGATCGAGGAGACGATGGAGGCGCTGACCGAAGTCGTCGAGGCGGGCAAGGTAAGGGAGATCGGGTTCTCCGAGTGGACCGTGGAGCAGGTCCGGGCGAGCCTCGAGGTCCCCGGCACGAGGGACTTCGTCTCCTCGCAGCCGCAGTACAACATGATCTGGCGGGCTCCTGAGGCCCAGCTGATCCGCTTCTGCGCCGAGCGCGGGATCTCCCAGATCGTCTGGTCTCCACTCGCCCAGGGGGTGCTCACGGGCAAGTACAAGCCAGGTGAACCGCACCCGCCGGACTCGCGCGCAGCGAGCGACGAGATGGGTTTCGCGATCTCCGCCTACATGGACGATGCGGTGCTCGAGGCGGTGCAACGGCTCGTGCCCATCGCGGAGGGCGCGGGGCTCAGCATGGTCGCGATGGCGCTGGCCTGGGTCCTGCGCCACCAGAACGTCGCCTCGGCGATCATCGGCGCCTCACGCCCGGAACAGGTCCACTCCGACGTGGCGGCCTCCGGAGTCGAGCTGTCACCGGACGTCCTGGACGCACTCGACGAGGCGCTGAGCGACGTGATGATCTCGTTGCCAAAGCTGGCCGCCTTCGCCCAGGAGGGCGTCAAGCACCGGTGAGATCGGCCTCGGCTCAGCCCGACGGCAGCGCGTAGATCGCGATCGCGGCGAAGTGCGCGGCGGCCGCGGCCAGCACCAGCACGTGGAAGATCTCGTGGTAGCCGAACACGGCCGGGTTCGGGTCCGGGCGCTGGCGCGCATAGACGATCGCACCCGTCGTGTAGAGGACCCCGCCCGCGGCGATCAGGATCCCGGCGCCGATCCCGGCGTCCACCACGATCGCCGGGAAGCCGAGCAAGCCGATCCAGCCCACCGCGAGGTAGACGATCGTCGACACCCACTTCGGCGCGTCCACCCAGATCAGCTCGACGATGATGCCCGCGATCGCACCCGCCCACACCGCGATCAGCAGCGCGCTCGCCAGCGGGCCACTCATCACCAGGAGCGCGAACGGGGTCACGGTCCCGGCGATCAGCAGGAAGATCATCGAGTGGTCCAGCCGGCGCATCCACTTGCGGATCTCCGGCCGGCGCCAGTTGACCCGGTGGTAGAGGGCGCTCGTGCCGAGGAGCCCCGACAGGGAGATGGCGTAGATCGCCATCGCGATCCGGGCCTGGCCGGAGGGCGCGGCCCAGATCAGCGCTCCGCCCGCGACCAGGGAGATGAAGAAGGCCCACTCGTGGGTCACGCCCCGAAGGCGTGGCTTGGTGCGGGCGATGAGCTCCTCGGCGGCGGCCTTGGCCTCCGTGACGCGCTCGGTCGCGGCCGTCTTCGCCTCCGTGACGCGCTCCGTGGCGGCGCTCCTGGCCTCCGTGACCCGATCGGTCGCGGCCGCCTTGGCCTCCGACATGCGCTCGGATGCCGCCGACTTCGCGTCGGTCACCCGCTGCTGCGCTCGCTCCCGCCTGGTCACCAAGCGAGCATAGAGAACGCGGAGGGTGCGGGCGTTACTTGGCAACGTCCACGCGCCAAACGCTACATATAGCGCCACGATGAGGAAGGAAACCGCTACCGCTAGTAGAATCAATGGGGTGGTTTGCCCCTCTTGCCGCACTCCGACTCGCGTCCTCGAAAGCCGTCGCGCGCCCGACGGCGACGTCGTGCGGCGCCGGCGCGAGTGCCCGCAGTGCGGCCGCCGCTTCACCACCTTCGAGCGTCGCGACCCCGAGCCGGCCTTCGTGACCAAGCGCGACGGCGAGACGCAGCGCTTCGACCGGACCAAGCTCCGGGCAGCGCTTCTGGCCGCCGCCCACAAGCGCCCGGTGACCGCCGTGGACGTGGAGACGATCGTCGACCGGATCGAGGTCGCCGCGGCGGACGCCGGCGCGCTGGAGACCAAGCGGATCGGCGAGCTCTGCCTGACGGAGCTCGAGACCCTCGACCGGGGGGCCTACCTCCAGTTCCTGGGAACCCTGGCCGACCCCGTGCCCGCAATTTCCGAGCAAACGGCAGCGACGAGCCCGAGTGGTTCCGTCCGGGTCGGGCGCGAGGATCCTCAGTCACCCCCGAAAGCTGCCGCAAGGAGAGGACTTGATGAGTAAAACGGCTGCAAACGACGCACGGACCACGGATGCGGGACTGACGGTCGAACGCCGCCACACGGCCCCCGGCGTCCACCCCTTCGACGAGGTCGAGTGGGAGGTCCGCGACGCGATCATCGGCGACCCGGAGAACCCCGCGTTCGAGCAGCGCGGCGTCGAGTTCCCGAAGACCTGGTCGCAGAACGCGACCAACATCGTCGCCCAGAAGTACTTCCGCGGCCGGATCGGCTCGCCGGAGCGCGAGAGCTCCGTCAAGCAGATGATCTCGCGAGTGGCCCGGACGATCGCCGGCTGGGGGCGCGAGGGCGACTACTTCGCGACCGACGAGGACGCCGACGCCTTCGAGGCCGAGCTCACCCACATCCTGCTCCACCAGGAGGCGGCCTTCAACAGCCCGGTCTGGTTCAACGTGGGCTTCGAGGAGCACCCGCAGTGCTCGGCCTGCTTCATCTTGAGCGTCCAGGACACGATGGAGTCGATCCTCGACTGGAACACCAAGGAGGGCATGATCTTCCGCGGCGGGTCCGGCTCGGGCATCAACCTCTCCAACATCCGCTCCTCGAAGGAGCACCTGTCCAAGGGCGGCCTCGCGTCCGGCCCGGTCAGCTTCATGCGCGGCGCCGACGCGTGGGCGGGCACGATCAAGTCCGGCGGCAAGACCCGCCGCGCGGCGAAGATGGTCGTCCTCGACGTCGACCACCCCGACATCAAGGACTTCATCTGGTGCAAGGCGCGCGAGGAGGAGAAGGCGGCCGCGCTGCGCGACGCCGGCTTCGACATGCGGATCGACTCGGACTCGTTCCACTCGATCCAGTATCAGAACGCCAACAACTCGGTCCGAGTGACCGAGGAGTTCATGCAGGCGGTCGAGGCGGGCGATGACTGGGATCTCACAGCGCGGGTCACGGGTGAGCCGGTCGAGACCGTCGCAGCGCGCGAGCTGATGCGCGAGATCGCCGACGCCGCCTGGCGGTGCGCCGATCCGGGCGTCCAGTACGACACGACGATCAACCGCTGGCACACGTGCCCGGAGTCGGGTCGGATCAACGCGTCCAACCCCTGCTCCGAGTACATGCACGTCGACGACTCGGCCTGCAACCTGGCCTCGATCAACCTGATGAAGTTCCGCCGCTCAGACGGCAGCTTCGACACCGAGCGCTTCGCGCACGCGGTGGACGTGGTCTTCCTCGCGCAGGAGATCATCGTCAGCCCGTCGAGCTATCCGACCGAGGAGATCGGCGCGAACGCCCGTGCGTTCCGCCAGCTCGGCCTGGGCTACGCCAACCTCGGCGCCCTGCTGATGGCCGACGGCGTCCCCTACAACTCCGACGAGGGTCGCAACGTGGCCGCCGCGATCACCGCGCTCATGACCGGGCGCGGCTACCGCAAGTCGGCCGAGGTGGCCGCAGCGGTCGGTCCGTACGACGAGTATGAGAAGAACCGCGAGCCGCACAACAACGTGATGCGCATGCATCGCGATGCCGCCTACGAGGTCGACGCGACGGGTGTGAAGGGCGACCTGGTCGAAGCGGCCCGGGAGGCCTGGGACGAGGCGGTCGAGCTCGGCGACGAGCACGGCTACCGCAACGCGCAGGCGACCGTGCTGGCCCCCACCGGAACGATCAGCTTCCTGATGGACTGCGACACCACGGGCATCGAGCCCGACTTCTCGCTGGTCAAGTTCAAGGAGCTGGTCGGCGGCGGGCAGATGACGATCGTCAACCGCACGGTGCCGATGGCACTGGCGACGCTCGGCTACTCCGACAGCGAGATCGAGCAGATCGAGGCCTACATCAACGACAAGGCCACGATCGTCGGCGCGCCCGGCCTGAAGGACGAGCACCTGCCGGTGTTCGACGTGGCGGTCGGCGAGCGGGCCATCTCGCACATGGGCCACATCCGGATGATGTCGGCGGTCCAACCGTTCATCTCGGGGGCGATCTCGAAGACCGTCAACCTGCCGGAGTCGGCGACGGTCGAGGACATCGCCGACGCCTACACCCAGGGCTGGAGCCTCGGCCTGAAGGCGCTCGCGATCTACCGTGACGGCTCGAAGACCGCACAGGCCCTTCGCACCGACGCCGGCGAGAAGAAGTCCGAGCCGGCGGCCGCCGCGGAGCCCACCGAGTCGCGGCCGACGCGACGCAAGATGCCTCGCGAGCGCGAGTCGATCACCCACAAGTTCTCGATCGCCGGTCACGAGGGCTACATCACGGCCGGCAAGTACGAGGACGGGTCGATCGGCGAGATCTTCCTCACCGACATCGGCAAGGAGGGCTCGACGCTCCGCGGCATGATGAACGCGTTCGCGACCGCGATCTCGATCGGCCTGCAGTACGGCGTGCCGCTCGAGGTATTCGTGAAGAAGTTCAGCTACATGCGCTTCGACCCGGAGGGGATCACGTCGAACCCGGAGATCCCGTTCGCCAAGTCGATGCCCGACTACATCATGCGCTGGCTCGCGAGCCGCTTCATCGATGACCTCGACGAGCTGGAGGACCTCGGCATCCTCACCCCGGAGGTCCGCGCCCGCCGCGAAGCCCAGCAGACGCTGATGCTCGACGACGAGCCGGAGGCCAACGGGTCAAACGGCGGCAACGGCAACGGCCACTCCAAGGGCGGCAGCGAGGCAAGTGGCGGATCGGTGGCCCCCACCGAGGCGCTCACCGACACCCCACCGGTGGTCCCGGCGAAGATGTCGGGCTCCGACCTGGGCCCGGCGTGCGAGCAGTGCGGCGGCATGATGCAGCGGACGGGCTCGTGCTACACGTGCTCGAGCTGCGGCAACAACACGGGCTGCGGCTGATGGGCGTGGCCACGCCCATGTCCTAAATCACTTCTGCTTCCGCATGCGGTCTCAATGAATCACCGCACCACCTGACTATCCGGGCAGCCTGGTTGGCTGCCCGGCGATCGAAAGGTGGTGGCGATGAGGCAGTGGCCGCAGTGGCGCCGCGAGCAGATCTGGGAGCTGCGAGCGAGGGGGCTCTCGATCCACGCGATCGCGCGGGAGATGGGGACCTTCCGCCCGACCGTTGCCCGGTACTTGAACTTGACCGGAGGCGTCAGGCCGAAGCCGCGAAAGCGCGCCGAGCGCTGTCTTTCTGCCACTGAGCGCGAGGAGATCTCGCGCGCTTTGGCGCGCGGCGAGAGCTTCAGGGCGATCGGGCGATCGGCCGCCCGCACACGACCGTGGCTCGGGAGGTGAGCCGAAACGGCGGTCGCCGCGGCTACCGGGCGCGGTCAGCCGAGGCTAGGGCGTGGCGCAGGGCGCGTCGCCCGAAGCGATCAAAGCTCGCCACAAACGCCAGGCTGCGAGCCCTGGTCGAAGAGAAGCTGGGGCTCGAGTGGTCTCCGCAGCAGATCTCCGCCTGGCTTCGCCGCACCTATAGCGATGATCCAGGCATGCAGGTCTCACACGAGACGATCTATCTCTCGCTCTTCGTCCAGTCGCGCGGGGCCCTAAAGCGGGGGCTCTGCGATCACCTCAGAAGCCGCCGGCGCCTTCGCCGCCCGCCCACACAGCGCTCAAAGCACCAGGGCCAGGGCAAGATCCGCCAGATGGTGATGATCTCCGAGCGCCCGGCCGAGGTCGAAGACCGCGCCGTGCCGGGCCACTGGGAGGGCGATCTTCTGCTCGGAAAGCTCCCAACCGCGATCGCGACCCTGGTCGAGCGCTCCACGCGCTATTGCCAGCTCGTCGCCCTGCCCGAGGGCCAGGGAGCCGAGGCGGTCCGCGACGCGCTCGCCCACTCAATCGGGGAGCTGCCGGAGCAGCTTCGCCGCTCGCTCACCTGGGACCAGGGCAAGGAGATGCGCGACCACCTGCAGTTCACGGTCGACACCGGGATCCAGATCTACTTCTGCGATCCGAAAAGCCCCTGGCAGCGGGGCTCGAACGAGAACACAAACGGCCTCTTGCGCCAGTACTTCCCCAGGCGCACCGACCTCGGCCGCTTCACACAAGAAGAGCTCGACGCCGTCGCCGAGAAGCTAAACGGCAGGCCCCGGCAAACGCTCGGCTGGATGACCCCCGCCGAGCGGCTCGCCGAGGTCCTCGCGCAGACACCGGCGAGCTGAGCCCACGCTCGCTGCTACGCCTCGGCCTACGGCCTCGGCTCCGCCGCGAGCGCGACCGCTACCTACTCACCGCTCCACCGCTATGGCACCCTTTCTCGGGTCCGGGGTGGTGCATTGACCCCTTGAGGTCGCAGCGAAAAGCAGAAGCCTGGAGGCCGCCTCAACCCCTCCGGGCGGGTCCGCCAGCACACGCTTAGGCCACTACCCAGTCGGACTCAATCCGCCGCGCACCGTCTTGACAGACGAACGGCACGTTCCCGACGCTGCCTTCACCCTGCGTACAAGTGACGCCACCGAACTGGCAGTGAGCCTGTCGAGCGCAGCTTCGCGGCGCGGCCTTGAGCACCGCATCGGCCATGGCACAGTCGCCGTCCCAGATCTTGATCACGCCCGTTCCAGAGGCAGCCCGGACATCGTGCAGCCCCGAGCACTCCCGAGACGGGATCAACGAACACGAGGCGCTCGCTCCCGGGCAGCTCACCGTTTGCGTTCGCAGGTTGAGCGAGCCCTTTGCTCCGTGCTCGCCGACGAAGCGCAGCGAACCGCGATGTGGATGAGCCGGGAGATGAGGGCCGACCAGCTTTAGAGCCCCGGTTCCGGCCAGCTCGATCAGCTTGTAGCCGTTCGTCTTGCGCTCGCTCTGGCAAGCACGAAAGCGCGTGATCACCAAGACCCCGGTCGTCCTGCCCTCGTCGGCGGCCCCGGCCTCGATCGTGGCCGACTCGCGGTGTGTAGTCACCTCCCAGCCGTTCGCGACGTGGGCGACGGTCGGCTCCTCTCCGAACTGCGACTTCGGGCGGCGCAAGATCCGCGCTGGTTGCGGATGGTGGAGCCATCCGGAACATCCCGCGGGCCGCTGTCGCTGAGCTTGACCGCTGGCGGCCGACGTGGCAGCGTCCCGCGACGTCGTCGTCGCATTTCCGCCCCCGCAGCCGCTAAGCGCCATGGCGATCAGGCTTCCTGCCATAGGGAACAACATGCCGCCGAACAGGGCCCGCAGTAGCACCGGCCGAGTATCGCAGCGCGGGGTGGCCGTTCCACGTCCTAGAAGCGCCGTGTGTCCTATCCGTCGAGAGTCACGGAGTCGTCCTTGAGGTGAAGCGTCCCTGTGACGCCATTGGTGCTCGTGAACTGAAGGTTGCCGCGCTTTTGTGCCCAGCCAATGACCTGGCAGCCCACGGGGGCCTTGGTGATCTTGAGGCCGCCGGCTTGGGAAACGTAAACGAAATCGGTCCTCGGGGAAGCGCCTTGCCGTGTGATCAGGAACGTGCCCTCGTCGGGATGGCCGTAGCCCCGGCCCCCGGCGTAGACAGTCGTCGAGCGACCGCCGACACTCGCTGACCATGCGTTTCGCACGGGACCGATCACCGAAGCACTGTACGGCGAAGAATCGCCTTGAACAATGCGTGCCGAGCGTGTTCCGGTTAGCCGGGCGGCTCGAGCGCGGCACGGATTCGTGATCTCTTTTGCAGCGTTGGTGCTGGATGACGTGCTCGATGATCCGCCGCCACAGCCGGTCATGGCGGCGATGCCCAGCGACATCACCATGAGTGCGGCTCCTGCGCCGCGGCGCCAGGGCCGATCTTTGACGGTCGTGGGTCTGCTGCGAATGCCGCGCGGTGTCATGGGTCGTGAAGTATCCATGCAGCAAGCCCGGGTCGCCCACCCCTGCTTTCGCCGGTGCGCCTGGCGCGCGCGTCCCTAGCCAGTTACCTTTGCTGCATGCTTGGGACCCGCCGTCGCCGAGCCTTGATCGTTCTCACTGGAGTTACTGCCGCAGGAGCTGCCGTCGCCGTGATCATGGCGGCGACCTCGTCAGGGACCAGCGGCGGCGGACCTACGAAGAAGACCTACTTTTCAGCATTCGGGGTCCGTGCCTCGGGCGCTTCTGCGAAGGCCCTAGCTCAATCCACGCCCCCGCAAGCCACGACTCCTCCAGCGCAGGCTCGGCGGGCTCGCCGCCAAGCAAGAAAGCAGCCGCCCCTCCACGGTCACCCAGGCGCTCCCCAACCCGGCAAGATCCTCAGTCATACCCAAACGGACGGCTTCTTCTCGACGGTAGTCCTGTGGCCGTTAAGGAATCAGTGGCAGACGTCTGATCGTCGCCGCTTTACCGCGGTGGACGCTGGGAGCGACGCGAGTAGCCACTCGACCGGCCTGTTCGGCATTTATCGCCACAACTACCTACGGGTCAAGGAGAGGGCCAAGACCGTGAAAGTGCCGAGGGCGGGGACGCTCAAGATCACGAAGGCACCGCTCGGTCGAAGTGTTGAGAGCTGGGCTCAGAGGCGCGGCAACATCCAGTTCACGAGCAAGAACGGGGTCACTGGGACCCTGCACCTGAAGGATGACACCGTCACGCTGAATCCTTGAAAGCGCTGAGGCTCCGACCGCTTCTGCTTTGCGCGAAAAGCAGAAGTCAGCTCGGCTACGCATCGACGCACTCCACCGCACTGCCTCCGATGCTTGACATGGAGAAGGGCGGTGGTACGGTCGCGAGCCTCAAGGATGAACGCGCCCAGAGGGGGCCGCCTGGGAAGGAGCGACAAGGATGTCTGTCCCACGGATTCGGGTTGCCGTGATCGCCGGATGCATCGCGGTCTCCTCGCTCGCCGTCGCGGGCTGCGGCGGCGGGAGCAGCAGTAGCACCGCGGGCGCCAGCGGAGCCAGCGGAGCCTCCGGCACTGCGCAGGTCAGCGCGGCCGACTTCATGGCCTCGGTGTGCCCGGCCTTGGTCGGCCTCCAATCGACGGTTACGAAGCAGGAGGCGGCTTTCCAGCAGGCGATAAATGGCGGGACGGATCCGGTTGCGGGCAAGAAGCAAGTGGAGACATTGACCTCCAAGCTGACGAGTACGATCCAGCAGTTCGCGACCACGATCAAGGCCGCCGGGACCCCGGATGTGCCCAACGGCGACCAGCTCAAATTGCAGCTGGACGCGTACCTCGCTCAGTACACGGCGCTACTCCAACAGGCTGAGAGCCAGGCGCACGGATTGCCGACGAGCTCTCTCCAGGCATTGAACTCGGCGGCGGAGAGCCTCGCCCGCAACTTCCAGCAGAAGCGCGCGGAACTCAAGCCGCCCGACCTCACCAGCAACAGTCCTGAGCTCAAGCAGGCAGCCGAGCAGACCCCCTCCTGCCAGCCGCTATTTCAGGGTGGTGCAGCGACCGGTTGAGGCCGCACGTGAAAGCAGAAGTCTCGGCGGACACAGACATGGCCAGGTTGCGGGACATGGCTTTGGCCCCACCCAGCTGATGAGCGGCTAGGCCGCTGAGCGGCTAGGCTGGCTCCGCCGCTGGCGTGGACGCGGCACCAGACCCCAAGTCAGAGAGGTAGTGAATATGGGCAGGGAGAGCCTCGGCTCGTCGACTGACGTGAGATTGCCGCGTGGGCTGCGAAGGACGAGGTCGGTGGTGCTGCTCGCAGCGGCGCTCACCCTGCTCGCCGTGCTGGTGCCCGTCTCCGCCCTCGCTGTATGGAGCTCGCCAAGGACGCTGACGGTCCCGAGCGAGCAGGCCGGTCTTCCCACGGTCGCCTCCGATCAGCAGGGCAACGTCGTCGCCGCGTGGTACGCCACCGGCGGCTCGGATCGGGTCATCGCCCGGTTGAGCGACGATCGCGGTCGCAGCTGGGGCCCGCGGCAGAGCCTGGGTGCGGCGCTCGTATCCCAGGGCGGCTCTCGCCCGGCGCTGATTCGCGCCGCGGTGAGCAGCAACGGGAGGGCCACCGTCGTCTGGCAGCGGACGGGCGGCACGCACGTGCGGGCCGTGGAGGCGCAGGCGCCGTCCGGCGGAAGCTTCGGATCAGCTCGCCCGGTCTCGGATGCCGGGAACGATGCGTTCTATCCCGACGTGGCCACGGCGGGGAACGAGGCCGTCGTCACTTTCGTGACCCCCACCGCGGTCCAGCGGACCGTGATCTCACCCCACGGGAGGGTGGGCGCACCGCAGACCGTGGCCCAGGGAAGCAGCCCGGACCTGCCGGTGGTTGCCGCCGATCCGCGCGGTGACTTCTTCTTCGCCTGGATCGAGAACACGAACACGATCCCGCCACAGCAGCCGCTCGTGGTCGCGCGTGAAAGCGCGGGTGGTCGGATCAGCGCCCCGCGGAGCCTGACCGCGGACGGGTCCGACCTGCCCCAGGTGGTCCTCTCGGACGACCGTCGAGCGACGGTCGTGTGGGAGCAGACGAACGGCGGTGACCCGGCGGCCATGGTCATGGCGAACACGGCCGCGTGGGGCCACAGCTTCGGCCAGGCGCAGCAGCTCTCCAAGACCGGCGAGCTGTCCATTCTTGGCGGCGGAGCGGCCGGCTCACGTGGAGTGGGCGTCGACTCCCGAGGCCGGGTCAGCGCGGCCTGGGTCGAGGTGCCGGTGCCCGGCCCCCCCGGGCAGAGCCGCGTGCGCGTCGCCACGAGCCGCCCGAGCGGCGATTTCGGCGTTCCCAGCACCGTGCAGACGGCCAATGACCCGTACACCTACGAGCGGCCCGCGATCGCGGTCTCCGATCGGGGGGCGATGCTCGTCACCTGGACCCGCTACGCATCCTCCGGCCAGGTTTGGGGCTCGTCGGCTCCAGGCCCGCGGCAGTTCCGCGGGCCGGTCAGGCTCTCGGGCCTCACCGGCGATTCCAGCGCGGTCGCGCCGACCACGGTGAACGGCGACGGCGTCGCGGTCTGGGGGCTCGGCCAGAGCACCGGCGCGGTTCAAGCCGTGCGCTTCGTCCCCAGGGCCCCCGGCAGCTAGCGCGGGTCGTGCGGAGTTGCTCGGCCGCCTCAGTGGGCGCTCGAGCACAGCGTGTCGGCGGCGAGCGCGAGGAGCTCCTCGCGGAGGAGCGCCTCGAGGCGATGCACGCGGCCCTCGCGGACTTCGAGCGCGACGATCTCCGTGATCCCGAGGACCAGTAGCCGCGAGGCCATCCGGCGGACGGGCGGCAGGCTCGAGTCCGCCTTGCGGGCGCGGGCTGCGAGCTCGTCGAAGATCAGCTCGAAGCGCTTGAACTGGTTGTCGCGCTGGGCCCAGGCGCGCGGACCGGCGGAGGGAAGCTCGACCAGGTAGGCACGGCTGAACTCCGGCCGGTCCTGCCAGAAGCGCAGATAGGCACCCATGCCCTTGCCGAGCGCCTGCCTCCAGTCCGGCTCGGAGCCGAAGGCGTAGAGATCGTCCAGGAACTCCGTCGCGAGCTCGTCGCAGAGCGCGAGGAAGCAGTCGAGCTTGTCCTCGAACAGCGCGTAGAAGCCGTTGCGGGAGACGCGCGCCGTGGCGACCACCTTGGGGACGGTGGTGGCCGCGTAGCCCTCCTCGCCCACGCACTGCAGCATCGCCTGGAGCAGGCGCTCCCGCTGGGAGGCGCGAACCTCCTCCACGCTCAGGCTGTGCCTGCCGCGCGGCAGGGGCTCGCCGCGCCAGCGCGTGGCGGCCCGGGAGCTCATCGAGCGACCACCGCCCAATCGGCGGCGTGCCCCGCCCGGCCCCGCAGCGTGAACCTCACGATCCCGTGCTGGACTCGCTTCGCGACCCGAGTCCCGTCCGCGTACGCGACGATCCTCCTCCCGGTCGAGCCCGGCGGCCGTGCGACCCGCATCCGCACAGCGGCCGTCGCCCGCGGCTTGACGTAACCGCGGATCAGCCCCGGCTTTCGTTGAACGCCAACGTCGGGAAGGCGGAGCGAGAAGCGGCGCATGGGGAAGTGCGGCGTC
This sequence comes from uncultured Actinomycetes bacterium, assembly GCA_963702195.1. Classification (GTDB taxonomy): domain Bacteria; phylum Actinomycetota; class Thermoleophilia; order Solirubrobacterales; family 70-9; genus AC-56. The sequence continues at coordinate 2,987,971 of OY969725.1, forward strand.
ACCGTGTAGCCGCGCGCGTCGGGCTCGATCCCCGCGAGCTTGATCGCGTCGAAGAGCGACCACGCCGGCTGGTGCATGATCTGCGTGTCGTAGTTGGTGCTGAGGCCAACCCCGCACTCCTCGGAGTTCGTCGAGTACCAGGACCGGCACGCATCGTCGATCGAGATGATCCCGTCCCAGTGGTTCGGGTACACGGTGGCGTGCTGCGCCAGGGTGTTCCGCTCGAGCTCGCTGAAGGCGTACCGCTTGGCCTTGGGAACGACGCCGTCAAGCCGGCCCAGCGCCCAGGTCAGCCAGCCGTTGACGGCGAACCAGCTTCCGCCCACGTACACCGCGTGGTTGTCCCCCACCCCCAGGTTCTGGCCCAGGCTCGTCTCGCGGACCCCGGGGTCGTTCGCCGCGGGTGATTGCGAGGAGCCGATCCGCGACGGCCCGCCGGGCGCGCCGATGCCGGTCAGAAATCGCCTGATGTTGCGGACCAGCTCGGCCGCCTGGGGCTTCGACGGCGCCCCGGCGAGGATCGCCCACGGCTGCGGCTCGCCGAAGATGACCCCGCGGCCGAGCTGCATCGGGCCCGAGTAGCCCCGGGCGTACCAGCCGCTCGGCACCCACTGGCTGCGCGTCACCGAAAGCAGCCCACGTCCCAGCGAGCGGAGCCGGCCGGCGAACGCATCGTCGCCGCGGAGGCGGGCGAGCTCGGCGAGGCGGGGATAGATGTAGGCCGCCTGGGCGACCACGAGGTTCGACTCGCTCATCTTCAGGAACGCGGTCGAAAAATCGGACCAGTCCCCGGTGGTGCCGCTCAGGTACTCGCCGTGCGGGCCGCGCAGGGACTCCTGGTGGTCGACCGCCTCCTTGAGGTGCTGCCACAGGGTCGCGGAGCCCCCGTCCGCCCAGGGAACCTTCTGGTTGAAGAACCCGGTGTCGCGTGTGGCAAGGCCGTACTCGGCCGCGGTCAGGAGCAGCCAGAGATCCAGGTCGTCGGCGGTGCCAAGGTCGAGGGGCTGGCAGTCGGAGATCCGCGCGTACGGAATCTGGCCGCCGACCCTGGGCTGCTCGGCGGCGGAGTAGAGGAGCACCTCGCGGGCGAGGTACGGATCCGAGTAGATCATCGGGAGCGCGTGCTGGAGCGGGTCGCGATAGGCGCCCTGGAAGTCGAGGTCGTACTGGTAGTAGCCGCCCTGGCTCAGGATGTGGTGGCCGGCGCAGTTCTCGTAAGTGGCGTCAGAGCGGACCATGTACGCGTCCCACTGAAGCTCGCGGGAGAGCCAGGTCCGCGAGCCGCCGAGACTCGCCTGCGGGACCGACCGCGCCCAGCGTGAGGCCGAGGCCGCATACGGGTTCGGGCTCTTGCGGTAGCTGCGGACCAGCGCCGGAACCTGCGCGCCCTTCGCCATCCCGTACGCGTAGCGCAGCGTCACGCTCTGGCCGGGGCGCAGCCGGACCGGGGAGCGGAAGAAGAAGCCCGTGTGTCCGACGTTGCCGTCGGGAACCGGGCCGGCGATCGACCCCGACAGGCGATCCCCCTTGACCTCGGTCGGCGCCGAGCGGCCGCCCGAGCCGAAGAACCTCGACGCGCTGGTGTCGAAGCCGCGAACCGGCCCCTGCACGGCGCTCGCGAAGGTCGTCAGCGGTGAAGCGTTCTGGGGTCCCGGCAGCTGCCGCACCGAGAGGGTCCGCATCTTCGAGTCGTACTTGGGGGTCTCGAGGCCCGGATGGGTGTGGCCTCCCGGGAAGTACGGGTTGACGTCCCAGTACTCGAACCAGGAGACCCGCTTGGCGTGCCGGGTCGAGTTGCGGAGGACCACGTCGTGCAGCAGCAGGGGGTCGTCTCCGAAGGGCGCGTAGACGCGGGAGGAGACGTCGATCCCCTTGACCGCCGTCCGGGTGCGGAAGTAGCCGAGGCCGAAGTCGCGCTGCACGCGCTGGCCGCGCGCGCGGTCGTCGTAGAGCGTCGCGCCAACCTTGCCGTCGACGTTGAGGTATCCGTAGCCGCCGGCGTAATGATGCGACGCGGGCTCGGCGTAGTTGGCCCACTGGTAGAGGTTGTCCATCGACCACAGCTGGGTGTAGCCGTGGTTGAACGCGTCGGCCACCACGTGGTCGTTGCCGAGCTGGTGCCACGCGTCGCGGCTGCCGTCGAGCTCCTCCTGGGCCGCCTGCGGCGCGGTCTCCTCGTCGATCTTGTAGCGGTACCGGGGAAGGCCACGCCCGTCGCCGCCCCAGCGACCGAAGGTGCCGCTCCCATGCGATGAATCCACGTCGACCCGCGCGTGGTTTCGTGAGAGCGGCGCCGGACCGGCGGCGGCCGCCTGCCCCGGCGGGCCCGCGCCGACCACGAGCGTCGCGCCGGCGATCGCCACCGCGGCGGCCATCCATCTCGCACTAAGAGACATCGGTGTCCTCCATTACCCGGCCGCGAGGCTAACGCACCTGAGACGCTTTCGCAAGGCTGAGGACTCGTGTGCCAGTGCAGCACGCGCGGCGAGCGGTCTGTTATAAAGACGTGCGTGTCTCTCTACGGAGGAGAGCGGCCGCCGCGGTGGCGAGCGCGATACGGCGTTGCGCTCTGCTGCCTCATCGCGGGGCTCGCGCTGCCAGCCGGTGCCGCGGCCGCACCCTGCCCTGCGACTCCGCCGCCCCACGCACTCCCGAGCGCCGCCAAGCTGAAGCGCCAGAACGAATTCCTGGGCCGGCTCGGTGCGCGGCCCACCGGCAGCCGGGCGCAGGACCGCTACATCGGCTGGATCCGGCGCCACCTCGACCGCATCCGTGGCGTGCGGCAGCGGCAGCTTCGCTTCCCGATCCGCCGGTGGAGGTCGCGCAAGACCACGCTCGTCATGGACGCGGGCGGACGGAGCCTGCGTCTTCCGGTCGCGGGGCCGGTGCCCTACTCCAAGCCCACCGGCAGCCGGGGCGCGCGAGCGCCGCTGGCGCTCGTCCCCGACGACCAGCGGATCACCCCGGCGAACGCCGCAGGCAAGATCGTGGTTCGCCCGGCGCCGGCGGGAAGCGTGCCGACGGCGGCCTTCCTGGCGCCCGTGATCAGCTGGACCAGCTACGACCCCGATCACCAGGTCGACCCCACGAGCAACTTCTACGGGGACTTCATCAACTACAACGCGCGGGTTGCGGACCTGCGGGACGCGGCCACCGCGGGGGCGAAGGGAATCCTGTTCGTAAAGGACGAGCCACGGCGCCAGCTCCGCGGCCACTACGAGCCCTACGAGGGAACGGCGTGGAAGGTTCCGGGGGCCTTCCTCGGCGTCGATGAAGCCGCGAAGATCGAGCGGACGCTGTCCCAGGGCAAGCGGCCGACCGCGCGGCTGGCGGTCCAGGCCCGGTTCAAGCACGTCGTGACGCCGTCGGTCCTCGCGACGATCCCGGGGCGCAGTCCCAAGCGATTGGTGATCGACAGCCACACGGACGGGACCAACGCCGTGGAGGACAACGGGCCGATCGCGATGGTGGCCATGGCCCGCTACCTGGCATCGCTGCCGATTCGGTGCCGGCCGCGCACCGTCGAGCTCGCCTTCTCGACCGCCCACTTCTACCAGCGAGTCGCGGACCCGGACGTTCGCGACGGCGGCGCCGAGCAGCTCGCCGAGCGCCTGGACCACGCCTACGACCGCGGCACGGTCTCCGCAGTGCTCGTGCTCGAGCACCTGGGTGCGATCGACTACGAGGCCCGGCCGCGGCCGGGCGGCAAGCCGGGGGACGTCCTCCGGCAGGCTGGCATGCGCGCGATCCAGTTCATCGGCGTGACTTCGAGCCCCCAGCTCGTCTCCACGGTCGATTCGGTCGTGCGGGCCTACGACATGAAGCGCACGATCCTCCTGCAGGGCGCCGACGCCCCGGGCACGACGACCCCGGCGCATTGCAGCTTCGGTGGCGAGGGGACGCCCTTCAACCAGCACCTGCTCCCTACGATCGGGGTCATCGCGGCTCCCCAGACCCTGTATGACCCGGCCTTTGGCGTCCGAGGCATCGATTTCGGTGTCATGCGCTCGGAGACGCGCGGGTTCACCGAGCTCGTCAACCGGCTCGGGACGATGCGCCAGGGCGCGATCGCCGGCGACGTGGCGTTGGAGCGCGCACAGCGCGCGACGGGCGGGGCGCAGCCCTGCCCGGAGGCGAACTGATGCGATCGCGGCGCCTCGCCGCCCTGATCCTCGCGGGTCTCGGCCTGGCGGCGATCGGCGCGGGCCCGGCGCCGCCAGCGGTGGCGGGGCCGGGCGGCATCCACGTCGTCTCCTCGAAGCGCCTGGACTCGCGGCTCGTCCAGCTCGAGCTGAGGACGCCCGCGCTCACCCACGACACCGGGGTGCGGGTCCTTTTGCCCGACGGCTACCGGAGCCACCCGAGACGGGCCTATCCCGTCCTGTACCTGCTGCACGGCTCGGGCGGCAGCGACACCGACTGGACCGAGATGGGCAGCGCGGAGAAGATCACCGCGGGAAGGCCGCTGATCGTCGTGATGCCCGATACGGACCAGAACGGCTACTACAGCGACTGGTTCAACCACGGCGCCGGTGGCCCGCCGGAGTACGAGACCTACGACATCCACCAGCTGATCCCGTGGATCGACCAGCGCTACCGGACCGTCTCGGCGCGCCGGGGACGCGCGATCGCCGGCCTCTCGATGGGCGGGTTCGGCGCGCTCAGCTACGCGTCACGCCACCCCGACCTCTTCAACCACGTCGCCGGCTTCTCACCCGCCTCGGACACGAACTACAAGCCGTTTCAGGTGCTGATGGAGACCGGGACCTCCGACGGCGACCCCACGATCAACACCTGGGGCCCGTACGCGACCCAGGAGGTCATCTGGCGCGGCCACAATCCGTGGGACCTGGCCCGCAACCTACGCGGGATGTCGATCTCCCTGCGTTACGGCAACGGCCAGCGAGGCGGGCCCTACGGCGGCGGCGACCCGATCGAGGCCGGGGTCCACGCGATGACCGTCGGCTACAGCGCGAAGCTCGCGCGACTCCACATCCCGCACATCAACGGCGACTACGGGCCCGGCGGCCACACCTGGCCGTACTGGAAGCGCGACCTGCGGGAGGAGCTGCCGCTGTTCATGCGCGACTTCCGGAATCCACCGCGCCGGCCGCGCGGCGTCGGCTTTACGGCCGTCGAGCCCCGCTACGAGATCTTCGGGTGGCACGTCGACGTCAAGCGCAAGGCGCTCGAGTTCAGCACGCTCAGCAGGGCGACCCGTCACGGGTTCCGGCTCGCCGGCAGCGGCCGCGCGACCGTCCGCACCCCGGCCCGGTACGCGCCCGGCGCGCGCTTCGAGGTGCATCTTCACCCGCAACGGGCCAAGTCGCTCGTCGAGCGGCTTCGCGCCAATCGCTCAGGCCGCCTCCGCATCGGTGTCCCGCTCGGGCCGGCGAACCCGGATCAGGAGTACACGCAGCGGGCGCAACTCGACGGAGGCACCAGGGTCTTCACCACCCGGGCTCGGATCGAGCGCGTTCGCGGCTCGTAGGCGGGCGCCCTACTGCTCGAGCTCAGCCGTACCTGCTCGAAGCCCTGCACGAGGGCGTTGAAGTAGTCCGATGAGGCGATCGGCGTCAACTTCGGGACGCTCCGAGGATTGATCCCTCCGGTCGTGGAAGTGCCCACCTGAACAACTCCTTCCGGGATTCGGGAACCCGCGTAAATTAGGGACAGTGACCACGACGAATTGGGCAGACGTCGGGGCCGAGCGCGCGTCAGGTCTCCGTTTTTCGCACTGGCGGGCGGTGCGACGGGGCGCCCTGGTCCTCTATTTCGCGTCGCTGATCGTCTGGAGCGCCGTCTACGGCATCCCCGTTCAGCGCGAGCTGGTCGTGCTCTGGATCTGCGGGGCGCTCGCCTGCGCGTCGCTGGGGCGCCCTCCCCGGGAGATCCTCCAGCTCGTGCTCGACTGGCTGCCGATGGTCGTGGTCCTGAGCGCCTACGACTTCACGCGCGGCGCCGCCGACTCGTTCGGGATCGGCGTCCACGTGCACCCGATGCTCGACTTCGACCGGTTCGTCTTCGTCGGCCAAACGCCGACCGAGTGGCTCCAGGCGCACCTGAACGGCACCGGCGTCTCCTGGTGGGACGTTGCCTTCACACTCACCTACACGTCCTACTTCATCGTCCCGTTCGCGGTGGCCGGTGTCCTATGGGCCCGCGACAGGCTCGCGTTCCGGCGCTTCGTCAACCGGGTGGTGACCCTCGCACTGGCCGGCCTGGCGACCTACATCGCCTTCCCCGCGGCGCCCCCCTGGATGGCTGCGCAGGACGGCCTGCTCAGCGGCGTCCAGCGGACCACGGCCGACGGGTGGCAGATGCTCGGCGGCGGCACGGCCGGACTCTTCTCCGAGGGCCAGGCGAGCGTCAACCTGGTCGCCGCGGTGCCCTCCCTGCACTCCGCCTTCACCGCCATGGTGGCGATGTTCCTCTGGCGGCGCGTCCGTCCGGCCCTGCGGCCCCTGCTGGCGCTCTATCCGCTGGCGATGGGCCTGACGCTGATCGCGACCGGCGAGCACTACTTCTTCGACGTGCTGCTCGGCTGGCTCTACGCCGGCGCCGTGATGGCGGCATGGGCTCGGTGGGAGCGCCGGCGCGCGGCGGCCAAGGCTCCCGCCCATCCCGCGCCCGTGCCGAGTGACGGATCGCCGTGGCCCCGAACCTCTCGGATCTGAGCGAACCAAGCGCTCAACGCCGCGCGGCGCCACCGTTCTCGGCGAGGGAACGGTCGATATTGGATCGGCAACGACACGGCGTCCGGCGCGGTGTACGTTGATCGACGCAGCCGCCTCGCCCGCGTAGGGTCGCTGCTGTACACCACGCCGCCGCGCCGGGGCCGTCGCGGCCGAACCAGGGAAAGGACACCCTCGATGGATGACCGCCACACAGCCGGCGAGAGCGTCGAGCCGAAGGATGGCCGCGGAATGAGGAGGCGGACGCTCGTCGCCTCGGCGGCGGCAGGCGCCGCGGCACTCAGCCTGCCTGGTCCCGCGCGTGCCTTGGCGGGCACCGCGGGCCGCAACGTCGACGTCGTCGTCGTGGGCGCCGGGTGTTCCGGCCTCGCAGCCGCATGGCGGCTGCTTCGCAACGGCAAGTCCGTGGTCGTGCTCGAGGCGAGCGACCGGCTTGGCGGCCGCGTGCTCAACCTCTCCACCGGGCCAAAGCCCTACCAGGTGACCGAGGCCGGCGGGGAGTGGGTCGCGGACAACCAGAAGCGCATCCTGGCCCTCTGCAAGAACTTCGGGATCCAGACGTTCCCGACCTACGACAAGGGCAGGACCGTGTACTACGACGGCGACGCGCATCCGTTCACAGGCGCACCCCCGATCGGCCACGAGTCACAGAAGCAGGCACTCGCCTCCCTGACCCATCTCGAAAAGATGGCCAACACTGTCCCGCTCGCCGCACCGGAGACCGCGAAGAACGCCGAGCAATGGGACTCGATGACCGTGTCCAGCTGGCTGGACGAGAACGTGACGTCGCACAGGGCGCGTGCCATCCTCGAGGACGCGGTCGGCGGTCCGGTCGGCGGCACCGCGCAGAACACCTCCCTCCTCGGCTATCTATTCATCGCGAGGTCGAACGGAGGGACGTTCCACCTGGTCACCGTGAAGGGCGGCGGGCTTGCGTACCGGCTCAAGGGAGGCAGCGGCCGGATCGTCGACGAGCTTGCCAAGCGGGTGGGTCATACGCGGATCAAGCTGTCGGTGCCCGTGCGCCAGATCAATCGAGGCGCCTCTTCGGTTCAGGTGATCACCGACAAGGGCACCTACACGGCGCGCGACGTGATCGTGGCGACCGCGCCGCCTACAGCCGGTCGAATCGCCTACGACCCGCCGCTGCCGCCCGCCCGGGACCAGTTCACCCAGCATGTCGCGCAGGGCTGGCTGATCAAGTGCTTCGCGGTCTACCCGAAGCCGTTCTGGCGGCAGCACAACTACAACGGCATGATCAACAGCGTCGCCCCGCCGCTCAGCGGGTGCTTCGACAACTCGCCAGACGACGCCTCCGTCGGGTGCCTCTACGGGTTGATCGCGGGCAACGAGGCGCGGATCTGGGCACACAAGTCCGCCGCGACGCGCCGCCAGGCTGTGCTCGACACGTTCGTCAAGTGCTTCGGCCCGGCGGCCGGACGTCCGACCAAGTACTTCGAGTACGACTGGGCGGCGCAACCGTTCATCGGCGGCGGCGCCGCAGCCCCACCACCCCCCGGCGTTCTGACCCAATTCCCCGGTGCAGTCCGCAAGCCGGTGGGGCCGATCCACTGGGCGTCCACGGAAGCCGCAATCCGGAACTGGGGGGACATGGACGGTGCGATCACATCGGGCGAGCGCGCCGCCGACGAGGTGCTCGGCTAGCGCGAACGGCCGCTAGCGCATGTAGCGCGGCTGGGACCCGTCGGGCGCGAGCTGATCCTCCCGGAAGCTCCCGTAGCTCGCGATCCACTGGAGCGCATCCCGCATCGGCTCGGTGACCAGGCGGCAGCGCCGGGTTCGTCCCTCCTTGATCCGCACCAGCAGGCCAGCATCCTCCAGCGCCGTCAGATGCTTGGAGATCGCCGGGAGCGAGATGTCGAAGGGCTCGGCGAGCTCGCCCACCGAAGCCTCTCCGCGGGTGAGCCGCTCGACGATCGCCCGGCGAGTGGGGTCCGACAGCGCCCCGAAGGTGGTGTCCAGCCGCGGATCCTTAACCATCTCATTAAGAATCGTACCCGCCCCGCGGACAGCGAGCGCCCTTCCATGGCTGCCGTCTACCCTCAACCGATGACCTGGCCAGACCGGGGGCTCATGGAGGAACCCCTATCCAGGCGCTCGCTCGTCACGCGAGGCGCCGTGCTCGGCACCGGCGCGCTCCTCGCCGGGCCGCTCGCGGCCTGCGGCGGCTCGTCGCCCGGGCCGCGGAAGAAGCGAGTGGTCGTGGTCGGCGCGGGCCTCGCCGGCCTCAGCTGCGCGTACCGGCTCCACCAGGGCGGCCTCGCACCCGGCGTGTACGAGGCGCATCCCACCCGGGTGGGCGGCCGCTGCTGGACGGCACGCGAGTTCGCGCAGGGACAGTCCGGGGAGCACGGAGGTGAGTTCATCGACTCCGACCACGCACACATCCGCAGGCTCGTGGGCGAGCTCGGCCTGCGGCTCGAGGACCTCTCGGGCCGCTCCGATGGCCACTCGCTTCTCTACCTCGACGGCCGGATCCGCACGCCGCGGGACGCCTACCACGGATACGGGAGGACGCTGAAGCGACTGCGGGCGATCGAGAGGCGCACGGGCTATCTGCACTCGTACTCGAACGCCCAGGCGCGGCGCTTCGATCGCCGCTCGGCGGGCGAGTGGATCGTCCGCAACGTGCCGGCGAGCCACTCGCGGCTACGGAAGCTGATGCGCGAGTACTTCTCCGAGGAATTCGGCCTCGACGCTCGGCGTCTCACCGCGACCGACCTCCTATACCTGACGGAGGGGCCCGACCATGGGAGGGATCCGGTCGCCAGCGATCCGTCGGACGAGAGCTTCCACGTGCGCGGCGGCAACGACCTGGTGGTGCGCGGACTCGCCGACCGCCTCCCAGCCGGATCGCTCCACCTGGATGCGCCGCTCACCGCTCTGTGGCGGCGGGACGACAGCTCCTACGGCCTGCGCTTCGCGGGGGTCGCCGACGAAGTGATCGCAGACCGGGTGGTCCTCGCGATCCCCTACACGACGCTCCGCGCGGTCGATCTCTCGGGCGCCGGGTTCCGCAAGCTGAAGCGGCGCTGCATCGAGGAGCTCGGGATGGGGACGAACTCCAAGGTCATCCTCCAGTTCCGCGAGCGCCCGGAGCGCTTCGGTGGTTGGGACGGCGAGCTCGTCACCGACCGGCCGTTCCTCGACACCTGGCAGAGCTCGCTCGGCCAGCCGGGCCGGGCGGGGCTGATCACGGTGTACTCCGGCGGCACCGTCGGCGCCGGGTACCCGGGGCACCCTCCCCACGGCCCAGCCCCGCCGAGCGTGGTGCGCCAGACGCTCGCCGCGCTGGAGCGCGCCGTCCCAGGTGTCGCGCGCCACTTCAACGGGCGGGCGTGGCTCGACAACTGGTCGGCCGATCCGTGGACGCACGGCTCGTACGCCGCTTTCCTCCCCGGCCAATACACCGAGTTCTACGGCGTCATCAGGTCGCCGGAGGGCGGCGTCCACTTCGCCGGCGAGCAGACCTCCGACGCCTACCAGGGCTTCCTGGAGGGTGCCGTCGCCTCGGGCGAGCGCTGCGCCCGGGAGATCCTGCAGGCCTAGTGAGGCCGCTGCTGGGCCTATGCCGTTTCTTAAAGATGGCTTGACAATCGGCCTCGATAATGCGATAAAGCCCGGTTCGCTGTGCCGCCCCGCGCTGAGTTGCTTGATCGGGCAAGCAATGCTATACTTTCTGAAGCAAAGTAACGCCAGCGGGTGCGTGGCGTAAGTGTCGCGGCGGTCTTTGGCAGGGATCAGAACGAAGAAGGAGATGAATGCCCAGATCAAGAGGCGCTGAGACCCAGCGCAACGACAATCACCGACGACGGGGAGAGCATGCACTGTTCTCGCCTCTCGCCGACCACCCGGAGCGGCGCGGCGCCGATCACGCTGCCGCGACCGAAACCACCGACAGCTTTCAGCTCTTCCTGAACCAGGCGAGCCGTTATCCCCTGCTCACGCGGGAGGAGGAGGTCGAGCTCGCGCAGCGCATCGAGCGCGGCGATCTCGCGGCGAAGGAGAGGCTGATCAACTCGAACCTGCGACTCGTAATCAAGTTCGCGCGCCGCTACCAGGGTCATGGCCTATCCATGCAGGACCTGGTCCAGGAGGCGATGCTCGGGCTGATTCGTGCCGCCGAGAAGTTCGACTACCGGCGCGGCTACAAGTTCTCCACCTACGCCGTGCTGTGGATCAAGCAGGCCATCCAGCGTGGCCTGGACAACACCGGCCGCCCGGTTCGGATTCCGGCGCACATCGCCCAGCGCGAGCGCACGGTCAACCGGGTCGAGGCAGAGCTGAGCGCGAGCCTCAACCGCGAGCCCGCCGACGAGGAGATCGCGGAGCGGGCCAAGCTGCCCCTCGACGAGGTCAAGGCCGTCCGCGACCTGACGCGGGTGACCACCAGCCTGGACGCCCCCGTCGGCGACGACGGCGACACCACGCTCGGGGAGTTCCGAGCCGAGGCGTCCGAGAGCGTCGAGGAGGAGGTCGACGAGCGGGAGCAGGAGAACGCCGTTACCGCCGCTCTCGCCACCCTGCCCGAGGACGAGCGGCGCGTGATCGAGCTGCGCTTCGGGACCGGAGGCGCCCCGGAGGCGTCGCTGCGCGAGGTGGCCCGCGAGGTGGGCGTCTCGCAGGAGCGCGCCCGTCAGCTCGAGGCCCGCGGCCTCAAGCGCCTCGCGAGCGAGGGCTCGCTGGCTGCCTGGCGCGCCGCCTAATACCGCCTAACCAGCTGTAGGGCAAGCGGCGGGCGGGACCCTTCGTCCCCGCCCGCCGCTTTGCCATGCGGAAATCCCGCCTCGTGCGTGGTTCGACCAAATGGCGAAAAATCGGCCATCCAGATTGGCCCGGTGTCGATAGTCGGAACCCAATCGCTCCGGCAACCTGACCGGGCAGTGACCGTGGGCAGCCGCAGGCGCGGCCGGCCCGCGCGTGTGGTTGTCAATGAGAAGGGCCCGGTCGGCGCCCTCGATTGGAAAGGAATACCGAATGCACTGGTTGAGTCCCGGTGACAACGCCTGGCAGATGACCGCGGCGACGCTCGTCGGCCTGATGAGCGTTCCCGGCCTTGTCGTCCTCTACGGCGGCGTGATGCAGAAGCGCTGGTCCGTGAACTCGATGATGATGGCCTTCGTCGCGTTCGCTCTGGTCCTGCTCCTCTGGGTTGGATGGGGCTTCAAGATGGCCTTCGGGTCGCCACTCGAGCTCTTCGGAGCGAGCGGAGGCGACTTCTTCGCCAACTTCGTAGGAAACCCGGGGCCGATCCTGCAGAGCTCGTCGCTGCTGCATCAAGGGACCATCCCCATGCTCGGCGACGTAGGCAAGCTGGCGTTCCCGCAGTCGTCGCTGGTCTACTTCCAGTTCGTCTTCGCGGGGATCACGCCGATCCTGATGCTCGGTTCCGTGCTGGGCCGGATCAACTTCAAGGCGTGGATCCCGTTCGTGATCCTCTGGTCGAGCCTCATCTACACGATCAACGCATTCATGATCTGGGGCGGGGGCTACTTCGCCCAGCAGGGAGCCCTCGACTTCTCCGGCGGCTACGTGATCCATCTCGCGGCCGGTGTCTCGGGCTTCGTCGCGGCGGCCGTGATCGGGCCGCGCCTGCAGCGCGACCGCGAGGTCGACGCACCGAACAACCTGGCGATGGTCGCCGTCGGGGCCGGCCTGCTGTGGATGGGCTGGAACGGGTTCAACGGAGGTGACCCGTACCTCGCGAACGCCGACGCCTCTGCCGCGCTTCTCAACACCAACATCTGCACCGCCGTGGCATTCCTCGCCTGGGTCGGCTGGGACTATCTCACCGGCCACAAGCCGAGCCTCATCTCGAGCGTCAACGGCATGATCACGGGACTCGTTGCGATCACGCCCGCGGCCGGCTTCGTCAACGGTTGGGGCGCGATCGCGATCGGCCTCATCGCCGCGACGATCGTCTACTTCGCGCTCAACTACCTGAGCCGGGTGGCGCCGTTCCGCAACGTCGACGACACGCTCGGCGTGGTGTACACGCACGGGTTCGCCGGCGTAGCGGGCGGCCTGCTGACGGGCATCTTCGCCAACGCGGCGATGGCCTCGGCCTTCGGTGTCTCGGCGTCGGGTCTCGTCTCGGGCGGCGGCGCGGAGCTGCTGAAGTGGCAGCTGCTCACGGCGCTCTGGGTCATCGGGTTCTGTGCAATCGGCACCTTCATCCTGCTGAACGTCGTGAAGCTGTTCGTCCCGCTCCGGATGAGCGAGGAGGACATGGAGGAGGGCGACCTCGCCGTCCACGGGCACGAGGTCTATCCCTCGGACGTGCCCTCGCTGGCCTTCCCCTCGGGGTATCCAGCGGCGCCGCCCGAGCGGGCAGCCGAAGCACCCGGCTGAGAGAAGCCGGAACGAATCCGGGACAACCGCAAACGCCCCCGCCGGACGGCGGGGGCGTTTTGCTGCATGCGCTCAGCCTCAGACGCCGACGCGGCCGAGCGCCGCCGCCAGGCGCGGACGAAGGTCGTCGCCGGGCTCGACGCTCTCCAGCGCAGCCAGCTCCGGAGGACGCGGGCCGGCGAGCTGCACGACCACGGCGCGTCCCCGCAGGGCCCCGACCGCCGAACCGGCGTCGTAAATCCACTCGCGGCTCGGCTCAGGGGACTCGACCGCGAGCACGACTGCGACCGGAGGGGCCTCGCCGGGCTCGCCCAGCAGCCGCAGGGACCAGGCGACGCTCTGGAGACCGAGGTCGTCCAGTGCGTTCACGATCGCGCCGCGCGCCGCGTCGGACTCGGCCAGGACCGCGACGCGGGAGGCACGGCGTCCCGCCCCGCCGATCAACTCCCGCGCCACGTCCCGCCCCGAGTGCTCCGCCGCTCCCCACCCGCGGCCGAAAGCGAGGTCCTGCGGGCTCAGCTCGGGCCCCTCGAGCACCCTCAGCGCGCACTCGGATGGCTCCCATTCGCGATCTCCGAGCAGGACCGGCCGATTCTGAACCCAGGGCTCGAGAACGGCTTCGCGGAGCGTGGCCTCGTCGAGGTTGAACTCGCGGGCCCAGCGGTGGCCGCTCCGGATCTCAACGTGGAAGGCCAACCGAGCGAGTATGGCCGATGGAAGCCGCTCGGCAGGCTCGGGAGCGGCAGTTCAGAGCAGGCCTGCCTGCCGGCAGCTCTCCTGTACGGACCTGGCGCCCGGGTCGGCGTCGCTCGCACGCGCCTGACAGATCCTCTTCGCCCTCGTTCCACATGCATCGAGCGTCTCCGCCCCCATGACGTGCGGGATCAGCGCGCGAATGCAGCCGGGACCGGGAGCCGGCCTGCTGTTGCCGACGGTGGCGAGAACGAGCGCCACACAGGCCGCGAGGGTGGCCCCGACGGCAACGATCGCGATGTAGCGCTCACGCCTGCTGAGCCGGCGCAGCGGGGTGTTGACTCGGTTCCAATGTCCCTCGAGCGGCATGGCGGATGAGGTTAGAGGCTCGGGGCAACCGCCACATTCGCCCAAGCGGCGAATCACACCCGTCGAATTTTGGACATCCGTCTGATCCGGCCGGCGTCCGCCACGAGCACAATGGTCGCCGAGCACGAAGCTCGTGGATCCGGGGACGACAGGGGACGACAGCAAACGCTCCCGCCAGTGGCGGGAGCGTTTGCGCGGGCCTATGGCGCGCCCCTCCCATACTTCCTGGATACGTCGGCGAGGGTTTCGAGCATTCGCTCGGCCGCGGGACCGACGCCCTTTCCGCGCCGAGTCGCCGCGGTGACGGTTCGCACGGGCCCCCGTGGATGGAGGGCCCTGATGGTGATGTCGTCACGAACGCTCGAGAGTGCGAGCTGCGGGATGAGGGCAACGCCGACGCCGGCGGAGACCAGTCCCTGGACGGTCTGGTAGTCGTCGATTTCGAACGAGACGCTGGGCTCGAACCCTGCGGCGTGGCACGACCGGATGACGTGACGGGCGCAGGGGCTGGAGGCGGACGTCTGCACCCAGGCCTCCCCGGCCAGGTCCTCGAGCCGGATCCTGGGAACGTCCGCCAGCGGGTGCTCGTTCGGGAGCGCCAGGTACATCGGGTCCTCGAGGAGGTCGATTCGCCGAAGCCCCGAGTCGAAGCCCTCGCTGACGCCCTCGAACTCGAACAGGAGCGCGAGGTCGAACTCGCCGGCGCGTAGTCGCGGTGCGATCTCCTCGGGCTCGCCTTCGGCGAGGCTCAACGCGATCGCCGGGTGGGCGGCTCGGAAGGTCGCCACGGCCAGCGGCACGATCGTGGCGCCCGCGGTCGGGAACGACGCCATCGCGAGCTGACCTCCGCGAAGGCCCGCGATCGCCGCGACCTCGGCCTCCGCGGCGTCGAGCTGCGCGAGGATTCCGTCCGCGTGCCCGAGCAGCGCCTCGCCGGCACTGCTGGGCCGAGCTCCCCGCCTATCGCGCTCCAGCAGCGTCACGCCCAGCTCGGCCTCCAGCGCGGCGACGGACTGCGAGACCGCGGATTGCGTGTACGAGAGCGAATCGGCCGCAGCGGAGAAGGAACCCCGGCTGGCGACCTCGCGAAAGACTCGGAGTCGCTGCGGATTCAACATAAGCGTAGCTTATGACTTCTACCAGAAGAATCACTGGTGCTGTTGGCAGGAACCTGGAACGCTTGCGTCAAATGGATCGGCGACAGCTATTCGGATAACGGAAGGACTTTGAAATGGCCCCGAAGATCATCGTTTCCTACGACGACACGGACAACGACCGCGACGCTCTCGTGCTGGGGCAGCTGCTCGCCCGCGGCGGAGCCGATCTGTCACTGGCATACGTCCGTCACGCACAGCAGTCCGACCACGAGCGCGAGGCGCTCGAGGAGCGCGAGGCGCGGGAGCTGCTCGATCACGGCGCGGCGCTCCTCGACAACCCCGACGTTCCGCTGCACGTGATCGTCCACGCCTCTACCGGAGACGGCCTTCGCGAGCTCGCCCTCCGGGAGGGCGCCGACCTCGTGGTGTTCGGCTCCGACTACCGCACCGCCCCCGGCGCGGTGGCGCCGGGCAGCTCCGCCCAGCGGCTTTTGACCGGCGGCCCGGCGGCGGTTGCGCTCGCCCCGGCGGACCTGCGCTCGCAGCTTCCGCACCAGGTCGATCAGGTCGCGCTCGTCGAGGACGGCGATGCCGCCGCCGCAGAGACGGCCCGTGCCCTCGCCGCCAGCCTGGGCGCGAAGACGATCGCCGGCGATGACGTTGAGGGCGACATCCTCGTCCTCGGGTCCACGTCGGACGGCCAGAACGGGCGCGTCACCCTGAGCGCGTCGGTTGCCTACGAGCTCGAGACCGCGACGGTCCCGGTGCTCGCGGTGCCCCGCGGCAAGTCCGTGCCGTTCGTCGCGCGCACCCTCGCCCAGGCCTGATCTCAAGCCTCACTCGCATCATCCTCTCGTGGAGGTGAGGGGGTGGCCGAGTTTCGCCCTCATATTGATGGCAACACTCGGTCACCCCACATCACCACCCTGTTTTCGGGCCGTGGACCGGATGTACAAGCTCGCGGCGCGAATCTTCGACATGTGGCCCGTGACCGCGGCGCATGCGACGCCTAGCCTGCCGCCATGGATACAGGCACGCGTCCGCTCATAGGCGTCACCACGTCCGAGGTCCGGCTCTCGGACCAGGTCAAGCTGACCCCGCAGGGGGAGCCCCCGCGCCGCGAGATGGCGCTGGGGGTCACCTACCTGCGGGCGATCGAGCGCGCAGGTGGGATTCCCGTGGTCATACCGCCGCTCGAGATCGAGGCGATCCCCTCGCTCCTCGCCCACCTGCACGGCGTGCTGCTCTCCGGCGGGCCGGACATCCACCCCGAGTCGTACGGCGAGTCGCCGCACGCGGAGCTGGGGCCCACCTGGCGGGACCTCGATGCGACCGAGCTCGCGCTCGCGCGCCAGGCGATCGCGACCGGGATGCCCCTCCTCGCCATCTCCCGCGGCGCGCAGGCCCTCAACATCGCCCGAGGCGGAACGCTGTTCCAGCATCTGCCTGAGCGGTTCGGCCGCGCGATCCAGCACCGCCAGCTCGCGGACGGACCTGCGTCGACCCACCCGGTCGAGATCGAGCCGGACAGCGCGCTTGCCCGAGCGCTCGGGTGCACGGAGCTCGACGTCAACTCCTACCACCATCAGTCCACAAGCGGATTGGGCCGGGGCGTGCGCGCCGTGGCTTGGGCCCCCGACGGCGTCGTGGAGGCGATCGAGGTACCGCGCGGCCCGTTCACCGTCGGCGTCCAGTGGCACGCGGAGTCGATGACGAGCTCGCCGGCGCACGCGAGGCTCTTCAGGGCCTTCGTCGACTCGGCGGCCGACATCACAGTGGAGCCTGACGCGCAGACCGCGGTCGCTTAAGGCCTTAGACGACCAGGCCCCTTACTGGACCGACTTGACGGCCGCCTGGATCTGGGCGACGGTGGGGATCGTCGTGAAGGGCTTCTTCCCGCCGGGGCCCTCCACCAGGACCGACGGCGTTCCGGTGAAGCCGAGGCTCTTCGCGTCGCTGTCGTTCTTGGAGAGAAGCGGGTCCCACTTGGAGTTGTCGGAGCGGTCTGAGCTCCACTTGTCCAGGTCCTTGACCCCGGCGCCCTTCGCGATCGAGGTCAGGAACGAGTCAGTGACGTATCCCGAGTTCTCCTCGCCCTGGTTGCGGTAGAAGAGCTCGATGTAGCTCCAGCCGCGGCCCTGCTCGCCCGCCGCGTAGGCCGCCCTGGAGGCGATCGGGGACTGCGGGCCGATGATGTCCCAGGGGCGGAACTCGTAGTTGGCATCGCCCTTGCGAACGATCTGGCTGATGATGTCCGGCGCGACCTGGAAGGAGAACTGCTTGCAGACCGGGCACTGAAGGTCGCCGAACTCGATCACGCTGACCTTGGCCTTCGGGTCACCCAGCACCAGGCCGTTCTGCGGAAGCCCCTTGAGCTGGTCGTTCACCAGCGAGACGTCGGCGACGTCGCCGCCCGCCCCCGCCCCGCTCGAGTCGCTGCTGTCGTTCTGGCTGGCGATGATCAGCGCCGCCACCACGACGACGGCCAGCAGCCCCGCCAGGGCCCCGTACTGCACGAGCCGCTTGCGGCGGGCGGCGGCCTGCTCGGCGGCCTCGCGCTGCATCCGTTCGGCGCGCAGCTGCTCCTTCTGCTCCTTGCGGGATGCCATCAGCGCGTGCTCAGTCCGCGGACGCCAGCGCCTGGCGCAGCTTGGCCGCCGTCTGGGGGCCCTGGAGGGTCTCGACGATCTGGCCCTGGGCGTTCAGCACGAAGGTGGTCGGAAGGCCGTTGAGCCCATAGGCCGTCCCGACTGCCTGCGAGGGATCGCGCAGGATCGGGTACTGCCAGCCGGCCTGGGCGATGAACTTCTGCGCGTTGTCCGTGCTGTCGTTCCAATCCACGCCGACCAGATTAGCCTTGCCGCCGAGGGTCGTGTCGAAGCGCTTGAGCTCGGGGGCCTCCTGCCGGCACGGCGCGCACCAGCTCGCCCAGAAGTTCACCAGCGCCGGCTTGCCGCGCAGCGATGCCAGGTCCACCCGGGGTCCCTTCAGAACCTGGTTGGGTAGCTGCGGGGCCTTCCGTGTGCCCTCGCCCCCGCCGGCGGTCAGCACCTCGGCCAGGACGACGCCCACGACCACGCACGCGAGGACGGCAAGCCCGATTGCGCGTCCGCGGGTCACCTGGCGGGCTCCCCTCTCTAGGAGCTCGCAAGCTTGGGCACGTCGTGGACGATCTGGCCCGGCTTGAAGTTCGCCGGATACAGCGTGGTGATGTCGCCCGTGCCCGAGATGCCGTAGATCAGGGCCGAGTGCTCGACCGAGTCGGGGTCCTTGTTGCTCGGATCGTTCTTCGAGGTGATGTTCCAGTTCTGCCAGACCTGCTCCAGCTGCGGGCGGGAGCCGATCAGGTAGTCCATCCGACCGGTCATCTGGTGGTCGGCGAGGAACTTCTTGACCGTCTGCGGCGTGTCGCCCTTGGGGTCGACCGAGACGGCGATGATCTGCATCTGCTTGCGCTCGGTGGGGTTCATCTGGTCCTGCGCCGCGTGCAGGTTGGAGACGATCAGCGGGCAGGTGTCGGGGCAGTGGTCGTAGATGAACGTGACCAGGACGGCCTTGCCGCGGTACTGGTCGATGTTCACCGGCGTGCCGTTGTAGTTGGAGAGCTTCAGCGCCGGTGCGGGCTTCGGCGGGTTGGCGGTGGCACCGGCGTAGTCGGCGGTGCTGGCCGAGGCGGTGCTGGTGGGGTCGGACGAAGAGCTCGAGCCACCGCACGCCGCGACGAGCACGGCGAGGGTGACGGCCAGGGCGAGAGCTGCAGCCGTTCGCTTCACGGCGATGAAGGATGCCATCTCTGCCTTTCTACTAATTAAGGCTTACCTAAGTTCAGTCGTCCCGCCAGCGGGCGATCTCTATCGTGCCTCTGGAACGCCAGATGACCCTGCCGCAAGCTCACTTCGAGCCCGAGTTCGCACCAATCGAGCTCCTCCCCATCCTGATCCCGGCGCTTCTGTACTGGTGGCGTGCGCAGCACCTGGCCCAGCGCGGGCGGCCGGTCGCGCCCTGGCGCCAGGTGTCGTTCGCCGCTGGGCTCCTGATCATCGCGCTCTCGCTGATCGGCCTCGGCGAGATCTCGGACGAGCTCCTGTGGGGCCACATGATCGAGCACCTGTTGATCGGGGACCTCGCGGCGATCCTCCTGGTGCTGGGGCTCACCGGGCCCCTCCTGCAACCCATCCTGGCGATCAAGCCGCTCGACAAGCTGCGGATCCTGGCGCACCCGGCCGTCGCGCTGCCGCTGTGGGCGATCGACCTCTACGTCTGGCACCTGCCGGTGCTCTATGAGGCGACGCTGACCAACAGCTGGCTTCACGCCCTCGAGCACGGGATGTTCATCTTCTTCGGTTGCGTGATGTGGATGCCGGTCCTGGGCCCGCTGCCGACCCCGTCGTGGTTCAACTCTGGGTGGAAGGTCGTCTACGTGATCGGGGTGCGCTTCGTCAGCACCGTGCTCGGCAACGTCTTCATCTGGTCCGGAACGGTCTTCTATCCGGCGTATGAGGCGGGCGACGCCGCGCACGGCATCTCGCCGCTGAGCGACCAGGGCGTGGCCGGGGCGATCATGATGGGAGAGGGGATGATCGTCACGCTCGTGGTGCTGAGCTGGTTCTTCCTCAAGTGGGCGGCCGACACCACCGAGCGCCAGCGCCTGCTGGACCTCGCCGAGGCCCAGGGAATCGAGCTCGACGAGGCCCGGGCGGCACGGGCGGTCGAGGCCGGGCAGGCGAAGCGCCTGGAGGAGCGACTGCGCGCGGGCAAGCCCGAGGTCCCGCGAGCCGCAGGACCCGGCTGAGGGGCCGCTGTCGTCCGAGCCCGGCGCGAAGCTTCCCGGCATGTCCGAGCCGCCCCGCCTGCGGCGCACCTCGATCGCGATCATCGTGCTGGCGAGCATCGTCGCGTTCTTCGCCGTGTTCGCCGTCTGGGCGAAGCGCCAGATCCTCGAGACCGGCACGTGGACCGAGACGAGCACCCAGGTGCTCGAGAACCACGATGTCCAGGACGCGCTGAACACCTTCCTGGTGGACGCCCTGTTCAAGCAGGTGAACGTCGAGCACCAGCTGAAGAAGGCGTTGCCTGACAACGTCCAAGGCCTTGCCGGCCCAGCCTCGGCTGGGATCCACCAGCTCGCCCTTCGCGCCGGACTCCAGGCGCTCCAGAGCCCGACGTTCCAGAACCTCTGGGCGCAGGCGAACGCGAAGGCCCACGACGCGTTCCTGCAGATCATCGAGGGCGGCAACGAGACTCTCTCCACCCAGGGTGGCGTGGTCAACCTCGACCTCGGCAGGGTGGTCACCCAGGTGGCGCAGAACGCGGGCGTGGACGTCAAGGGCAAGATCCCGCCGGACGCCGCGCGAATCGAGCTGCTCCGCTCCGACGAGCTGGGCCTCGCGCAGGACGCGGTGAACGTGCTGCGGGTCCTCGATCTGGCGCTACCAGCGCTCGCCCTGGCCCTGTTTGCGCTCGCGATCTACCTACCACGCGGCCGGCGCCGCGAGGCCGTGCGGGCGTCGGGCTTCGCGTTCGTGGCGGTGGGGATCCTGGTCCTCGTCGCCCGCAGCATCGCGGGCGGCATCGTGGTCGACACGCTCGCCAAGACCGACGCGGTGCGGCCCGCCGCCGACGCGGTGTGGGGAATCGTCACGACGCTCCTCCGCGACGAGGGGGTGGCGATGGTCGCCTGCGGTGTGCTGATCGTCGTGGGCGCGTGGCTTGCCGGAAAGACCGCTCCGGCGCGGGAGATCCGGCGCGCGCTGACCCCGGTGCTCACCCGGCGGGCGTGGGGCTATCCCGCCCTCGTAGTGATCGTGCTCATCTTCTTCTGGCTGGGCCCGACCCAGGGAACCAGCCGGCTGCTGCCGTCGCTGGTCCTCATCGCACTCTTCATCGCCGGGTTCGAGGCTCTCCGCCATCAAGCGATGCGCGACTTCCCCGAGGAAACGCCCGAGCGCGCCATGGAGGAGTGGAGGGCTCGATGGGAACGGGTCCGCGACTGGGTGAGCGACCGGCGCAGACGGCGCAAGGCGCCCGCGGAGGCCCAGGAGGCGGTCGCCTCCGATGCCCGACTCGAGGCGCTCGAGCGGCTGGGGCGCCTGCGCGAGTCCGGCGTGCTGGACTCGGACGAGTTCAACCGGGAGAAGGAACGCATCCTCGCCACGTAGCGTCCCCTTTTCGGGGCAGGTCCGAGCGCCTATGCTCCGGAGAGGGTGAGTGGTTGACGACAGGGATGGCCGGTGGATCTGAATAGCGACATGTTCCGCCCGCTGGTGATCCCGCGGAGCCGGCGGCGCACGGCGTTCGTGCTGGTGATCGCCTTCGTCCTGTATGTGGGAATTCTCGTCGCGCGCCTGCTCAACCCGGATCAGCAGAACGGCCTGCTCGGCCTACAGATGATCCCGATGGCCCTCGTGGCACTCGAGCTGGGCCTGGTTCCCGGATTGGCCGCGGCGGTCGCCGCACTCGCCAGCGTGGGGATCTGGTCGGCGATTCAGGACGTTCACATCAATGGCGCTGAGTATGTGGCGAGGGCCGCCGTCTACTTCCCGGTGGCGATCGTGGTCGGCTGGGTCGCCGGGCGCTTGCTGGCCGCCGAGGAGCTGCTGGAAGACCGGGAGCAGCGCCTGACCACGATCGTCGACAGCTCTACCGACGCGCTGGTCACGATGGACGCGGACGGCCTGATCCTCGCGTGGAACCCGGTCGCCGAGGACATGTTCGGCTGGCGCCCCGAGGAGGTGCTCGGCAAGGACCTCGCGGAGGTCACGATGCCGCCGCGGATACGAGGCCTGATGCGGGAGGGCAAGCGGCGGTTCCTGGAGGAGGGCGACTGGACCATGATCGGCCGCCGCTTCGAAAGCCGGGCGCTCACCCGGGCCGGACGCCGGTTTTCGATCGAGGTCTCGATCTCCGCCGTGCGGGAGTCCGACCACTGGATCTTCCACGTCTTCGGGCACGACATCACGGAGCGCAAGGCATCGCAGGACGAGCGCAACCGCCTTGCCAGCATCGTCGACTCGACGGGCGATGCGATCCTCAGCTTCACGCTCGACGGCAGGATCACGAGCTGGAACCCCGGGGCGGAGCGGATCTACGGCTACGGCGCGAGCGAGGCCCTGGAGATGTCCCTCTTCGACTTCGTCCCGCCGGACCGGCCGGACGACGTCGTGCCGCTCCTGAAGAGGATGCAGCGCGGCGACCGAACGCTGAACGTGGACTATGACCGCGTCGGAAAAGGGGGGCGCCATGTGGAGGTGGCGGTCACCGCCACACCGATCGAGAACGCCGCTGGGAGGATCGTGGCCGGTGCGGCGATCCATCGCGACGTCTCCGAGCGCAGGCGTCGCGAGCGCTACCTCACGGCCCAGCACGCCGCCACCCGGATGCTCGCGCAGGTCCCAGAGCTCGAGGAGGTCGGGCCGACGATCCTGCCGCTCATCGCCGGCGCCGGATCGTGGCTCTGCGGTGCGTACTGGAGCGCCGAGGAGGAGGAGCTCCATTGCAACGATGTGTGGACCGCACCCGCCACCGGACTACCGGTCAACCCGATCCAGGAGGGCGCGGTCTGGCCGACCCGGGAGGCGCCAATGGAGCTTCAGTGGCTCACCGAGAGCGACGACGCCGGAGAGCTGCCGAGCGGCGAGCAGGCGATCCTGGGCGGGCTCCGCACCCAGCTATGGGTTCCGATCGAGGCATCCGGAGAGCTCTTCGGGGGCTTTCAGTTCTTCGACCGCCGTGCGCGCGAGCGCGACGAGGAGATGATCGGCACCCTCGATGCCATCACCGCCCAGATCGGCGACCACGTCCGCAGGCGTCGCGCCGAGGAGGCGGCCGAGAGATCCAAGGACGAGTTCTTCGGCCTCGTCTCACACGAGCTCCGCACGCCGTTGACCTCGATCATCGGATATGGAGAGCTGCTCTCCGAGAGCGAGGCCGATCGCCTTACGGACCAGGGCCGTCGGTACCTCGACGTGATCCGGCGCAACGCGCAGCGGGAGATGAGGCTGGTCGGCGACCTCCTCCTCCTGGTCCGCATCCAGGAGGGCACGTTCAGGATCGAGCCCGAGGAGCTCGACCTGCGGCGAATCGTCGAGCACGCGGTCGAGGCGGCCAGGCCGGCCGCTGCCAAGCGCGAGATCGAGCTGACCGCGGTGGCGAACTCCACGCCGGCCTTCGAGGGCGACCCGCATCGCCTGGGCCAGGTAGTCGACAACCTCCTCTCCAACGCCATCAAGTTCACCCCGAAGGGCGGCGAGGTCTTCGTGCGGCTCGGCTTGTCCGAGGGCGTCGCCGCGATCGAGGTCGCCGACACGGGGACCGGCATCCCCTCCGACCAGCAGGGGCTTCTCTTTGACAGGCTCTATCGCGCGCCGAGTGCCGCCGCCTCGGCGGTGCCCGGTGTCGGCCTGGGACTGACTATCGTGAAGGCGATCGTCGACGCCCATCAGGGCCGGGTCACGGTCGAGAGCGAACCAGGCGAAGGCGCGACGTTCCGTGTCGAGCTGCCAGTGGACGGCTCACAATTGGAGACGAAGGAGGCTCCTCAGCGATGAGCGAAGGCACCGACACCGATGGCGTGATCCTGGCGGCGGACGACGACGACGACATCCTTGACCTCGTCTGCCTGACCCTCGAGCAAATGGGGCATAGGATGCTTCGAGCGAGCGACGGCGACGAGGCGCTCGAGCTCGCGCGGCGGCACAAGCCCGACGTGTGCGTCCTCGACGTCGTGATGCCGAACCGCACTGGCATCCAGGTGGTGGAGGCGCTCCGCGACGAGCCGGAGACCGCGGAGATCCCGACCCTGCTCCTGACGGCGACCATCAACGAGAAGGACCTCATTCCGGGGATCGAGAAGGACGGCGAGCGCTATATGAGGAAGCCGTTCAGTCCGAGGGAGCTTCAGGCCCGCGTGGCTGCGCTGCTTCGCTCTCGCTGACCGCGACCCGGAGGACCGCGCACGTCCGCGCGATCTGGCCGTTCAGCTCCTGGATCGCCTCGAGCCGCTTCTCGATCGTGTTGATCCAGGGGAGGTGCCGATCAGCCGACATCGGCTCGTCCTCCTGAGAGATCAGCTCGAGATAGCCGATCACCGGCGTGACCACGGTCCGCATCTCGACGGCAAGGTCGCCGACGTCGTACGTGGCCCGCGACGCATCCCGAGGATTCGAGGCCGTCCCGTTCGCCACCGGCGGAGCCCCTTGTTGGGCGCGTCTGGCCACGTGCCCACTATCGGGCCGGCGAGAATGAACGCCCTTCGAAGCTGGTATGAATCAGGTATGAGAGAAGGCAAGGTCCTGATCGTCGAGGATGACGATGACCTGCGTGACCTTGTCCGTACCGTGGTGGAACGTGAAGGGATGGCCACGATCGAGGCCGCGGATGGACGCGAGGGATTGCGCCAGTTCTACGAGCACCGCCCGAGCCTGCTGATCCTGGATATCGGCCTGCCGGAGCTGGACGGCTGGCAGGTGCTGGAGCGGGTGCGCGAGCTCGGCGACGTGCCGGTCCTGATCCTCACCGCGGCTTCCGATGAGCTCGACAAGGTGCGCGGCCTCCGCGAGGGCGCGGACGACTACGTCACCAAGCCGTTCGGGCGCCAGGAGCTGATCGCGCGGGTCGAGGCCCTGCTGCGTCGAGCCGGCGACAGCGATGTCGGCGACGAAGTCCACGCCGACGGCCTGATTGAGATCGACTTCACGCAGCGACGGGTCACGATGGCCGACAAGGAACTCGATCTCACCCCCACGGAGTTTCGCCTCCTCGCGGCCCTCGCGCGGCACCCGAACCAGGTGCTGAGCCACGACCAGCTGCTCGAGATGGCTTGGGGGGACTCGGTCAACCGCTCCCGCCAGCAGGTCAAGCTCTACATCGGTTATCTGCGGCGCAAGCTCGTCGAGACCGCCGACGAGGATCCGATCGAAACCGTGCGCGGCTTCGGCTACCGCTACCGGCCGACTTTCTCCGACTAGCGCTCTCCCCCGCGCGTGCGCGACCTGCCGGGCCGAATGGGGGAAGGCTACGGCCAAATTCGGGCTCGTCTGGTCGGCGACAGCAGGCTGAGCCTTAGGGCCGCGGATTGAACCGGGAGCGCCCCGGAGCGGTATCCCGGCCGAGGCAAACGCCGTAGCAGTCACCCAGTCGAGCAGGAGGAAGAGATGCTTCGCCACAGCTGGTCATGGTTCTCCTACCGGGCCCTGGCCGTAATCGCCGCCCTGGCCCTGATCGCCGCAGTCGCGGTCGGCTGTGGGTCGAGCGGAAGCAACACCAGCGCGGGCGGTGGCGGGAGCACGACGCCCGTGACCAACAGCTCGAAGCCCACGACCACGACCTCGAAGCCCACCTCCACCACTTCGACCCAGAGCACCACCAGCACGAGCAGCAGCGGCGGCGCCGGCTGGGGTTAGAAGCCTCCACGGCCGCCGCGCCAGGCGAGGAGCGCTCGTTCGGTGCTCCGCTCTTTCTGGGCCTTGCGATCGCCTCCATCGGCGGCCCGCTCGCGCTCGGCGCGCTGTACCTGCCCGTCCCACTTGGGGATGCGGTGGTCTCGTCGGGGCTTGCCGCGGTCATTGCGATCGTCGCCTTCTCGGCGCCGATCGCGATCTGGGTCCTCTACTCGCGTCGCATCGCGTCCACGGGCGGCCTGACCGCCTTCGTCGAGGCGGCGGCCGGCACCGGCGTGGCCAGGGTCCAGGCAGCGATCTGGGCAGTGAGCTACGCGCTGTACCTGCCCTTCACGGTCACCGACGTCGTCTATGACCATCTCCCGACGGTGTTTCCCGGGCTCGCGGGATGGCGCACGGAGCTAGAGCTGGTCCTGCCGGTCGCCATCACGGCACTCGTCCTCCTGCGAGTCACGGTGGCACTCGTGCTCCTCCTGATCTCGGCGGTTGTGCAGCTGGGCCTCCTCTTGGCGCTCGGCGTGATCGAGCTCTCGCACGCCGCTCAACCCGCCCACTCGCTGGCACCCCACGTGGGAGCGAGCACCCTCCTCGACGGCGGGCTGGCGCTCAGCGTGCTCTTCGTCTGCGCGAGCCTCCCCCTGTTCTTCGGCAGCGAGGTCCGCGGCGGGACCCGCACGATCCGCCTCGCGATCATCGCCGCGTTCTGCGTGGTGAGCGCTTACCTGCTCGTGGTCGCGATCCCGTTCGCCCAGATGCCACCCGAGCTGCGATCGGCGGAGCTCCCCGGCATGGCGATCGCCGACGCCTACTCCAGCCACTCGCTTGCGGTCGCGATCGGCCTGACGACGGTCATCAGCATCGTCGGCATCGTCGTGATCGAGTTCCTGGCCCTCGGCCGCCTCGCCAACTTCGTGCTGGGCGTGCCGATCCGGGCGGCCCTCGCCGCGATCGCCGTGCCGTTCATCGCGATCGACGCGATCAGCCTGATCAACCCCGAGAAGATCTACGCGCAGCTGCTCCGCCCCTCGCTGATCGCGCTGTTCACCGCGCAGGCGATCGTGTTTCTCGTCTTCCCGCTGTACCGCCGCAGGACCGACCCGCAGAGCTGGGTCATCCCCGCGGTGGTGGCGCTCCTCGCGGCAGCCCTGATGATCTACGGCCTGTACCACGCGAGCGTCGACCCGCTGGCCACGTAGGCCGGTTGATGGAGAATGAGTGGGTGAGGGTTTCGGCCAAAGCCGACTACGCCGTCCGGGCTGCCATCGAGCTGGCCTCCGGGTTCGAGTCCGGTCCGATGAAGGGCGATCAGATCGCCGCGGCCCAGGACATCCCGGTGCGCTTCCTCGAGAACATCCTCGGTGACCTGCGCCACCACGGCCTGATCGAGAGCCGGCGCGGCGCGGAGGGCGGCTACTGGCTCGGCCGGCCTCCGGAGGAGATCACCATCGGCGAGGTGATGCGCGCCGTCGAGGGGCCGCTCGCCAATGTACGCGGTGAGGCCCCCGACGAGCTCGAGTACAAGGGGACCGCAAGGCCATTGCGCGAGGTTTGGATCGCGCTGCGAAACAACGTTCGCGGCATCCTGGACGACGTCACGCTGGCCGACGTCATCGCCGACCGGATCCCATCCGGCGTCAAGGAGATGGGCAAGAAGCCCGACCTGCGGGCCTACTGACCTACTGAGGCACGACGCGGCCCCGAGCGGGTCGAGAAGCTGCGACAGGCCCCACGGGGTCTACGCCACTCGGTTCGGCGGCTCGGCGCCGTCGATGACCGCGAGCACGTTGTCGGCGACGAGTGCCGCCATCGCGTTTCGAGCCCGCGTCGTGGCGGAGCCGATGTGCGGCAGAAGGACGCAGCGCGGCGTGTCGAGCAGATGCTGCGGCACATCGGGCTCGTATTCGTAGACGTCCAGGCCCGCCGCGCCGAGGGTCCCCTCGGTTAGGGCTCTCGCGAGAGCCTCCGAGTCGACAAGCGTCCCGCGCGACGTGTTGACGAGGACGGCGTGCGGCCTCATCGCCGCGAGCTGGGGCGCGGAGATCATGTGAGCCGTCTCGGGCGTCGCCGGCGCATGCAGGCTGACGACGTCGGACTCGGCGAGCAGCTCGTCCATGCTGACCCTCAACGCGCCGAGCTCCCTCTCCGCCTCGGGCTTGGACGTGGGAGCGGCGTAGAGGGTGCGGCCGTTGAAGCCCGATACGAGCTCCGCGTAGCGGCGTCCGATCCGGCCCATCCCGACGACCCCGAACGTGGCGCCGGTCAGCTCGAGGCCCAGCATCTCACCCGGATCCCACCCCCGCCACCGGCCGGCACGCAGCTCGGCCTCGGCGGTGTTGATGAGCCGCGCGGCGGCCAGGGTCAGGGCGAGCGCCAGCTCTCCGGTGGCGTTCGTGAGGACGCCCGGCGTGTTGGTCACGACGACCCCGCGGCGCCGGCACGCTTCGAGGTCGACGTTGTCGTAACCCACCGCGTAGTTGGCCACGACTCTCAGGCTCCCTCCGGCGGCATCGAGCAGCGCATCGCCCACCGGCACGGTCGGATCGGCGACGATCGCCGTGACGCCGGGCGCGAGGGCGAGGAGCTCGGGGGCAGTGGCGTCGAGGCCGCCCTCCCTGAGCTCACACCGCTCGGCGAGGCGATCGTGCCCGGCGGGAAGCAGCCGCCGCGCGATCAGGACCGCCGCCCTGCCATCGGGCGCGGTCATCGGCGCCTGTCGACCAGCAACGTCTGGTCCGCCCGCCCGACCGGCCCGCGCTCGTCGTAGAGGGCGGTGTCGGCGATGCCGATGCCGTTTCGCTCCGGGATCGTGATCGCGTCGAGGCAGACCCACTCGCCCGCCAACGGGCGGTGGAGGTGGACCGAGAGGTCGACGTTGATGAACACGAACCGGTTCCAGTCGAGCGTCGAGCTGACGCCGTTACCGGAGTCCGCTGCGGCCAGAACGCGCTCGAGCGGGGTCGGCTCCTCACCGTCCACCAGCGGCACGTTCATGCGCATCCAGGCGATCGCCGGCCCCGGCTCGGCGAAGCCGCCGTTCACGAACCGGTACTCCATGGCCGTGTGGTAGCCGACGTCCTGCCCGGTGTCCGGGAAGGTCCCCGGCGGGCACTCGCTCGGGCCCGGCGGGGCGAATCCGGGACGCAGCGTCGAGGGGGAGCTCCCGATCGTGCCGGGGCCGTCCTCGCTGGACAGGCCCGCGGGGATATCGACATCACCGTCGCGCAGCCGCCAGGCTCTGGCGCTGATGACCTCGCCCTGCTCGTCGGCCAGGCTCGCCTCGACGAGCTCGACCGCACGACCCGGCCGGACCACCTCGGCGGACACCGTCAAGGGGGCGATCGGAACGGGGCGCAGGATGTCGTAGGTGATGCGGCCGACACGGCGCTCGACACCCCCGTCGAGCCGCGCCACCTCCCGTCCGATGAGCGCCGCCGGCGGCCCGGCGTGCTGGGAGTCCGGGTCCCAGGGGCCCCGGGTCAGCTCGGTGGGAACGTAACGGTCCGCCTCGGGAAAGAAGAACGCTTCCGGCACCCGACGGATCGTATGCGTCCGCCGCGTGCCGGAGCCATGGGCGGCTGGGACCGGCGAGCCCTATGAGCCGACGGCCGTCGTCTCCTTCTCGGGAACCGGGGCCCCCGCACCGTTGCCGGCGGCCATCTTCACCGCTGTGACGTCAACGCTCTCGTCGGCCTCCTCCTTCGACGCGTCGCGCCGCACCAGCGCCACCGCCGGCCTGACCGGCGGCACCCGTCTACCGAGTGCCCGGCGGCGGCGTTGGCCGTTCCTGGGATCGAGGAAGTAGGCACCCGCCGCGCCACCGACGGCCCCGACGGCCAGCGCGGCGCCGGGCGTCACGGTGGGCGTCGGGCGGCGGACCGTGGCGACCCGCGTTCGGGTCGAGCCCCACGCCTTCCCGGTCCGGAAGATCGCCTTGACCGCTCCGATCGCAATCCCGACGATCCTGCGTGCTCGATGAATCTTGGTAGCCATACCGCGCGGGTTCCCCGTGCGCCGCCGCGAAAACACAGATCACGCCCGCGTAACGCCTGGCGCCCTCGCGCGACTAACCTCATGTGTGAGAACGCGAATGGAGCGAGGAAACGAGATGGAGAAGGTTCAGAAGTCGGATGCGGAGTGGCGGACCGAGCTGACGCCCGAGCAGTACGACGTGCTTCGCAACAAGGGAACCGAGCGCGCATTCACCGGCGCGTACTGGGACGAGAAGGCCGGCGGCACCTACCGCTGCGCTGGATGCGGACAGGAGCTCTTCAGCTCCGACCAGAAGTTCGACTCCGGCACCGGCTGGCCCAGCTTCTGGGATCCGATGGAGGACGACCGGGTCGAGACGCGCCCGGACAACAGCCTGTTCATGAAGCGGACCGAGGTCGTCTGCGCACAGTGTGGCGGCCACCTGGGGCACGTCTTCGACGACGGCCCGAACCCGACCGGCAAGCGGTACTGCATCAACTCCTGCGCGCTGGAGCTCGACCCCGAGGAGTAGACCTCCTCGGCGCGCTCCCCGCTAGGGGCTGGCCCAGATCATCACCGAGGTCGAGTCGTCCGGGTCCACCCTCACGTTGACGTCCTGGCCCTCCGCGAACGGGTTGGAGGGATAGACGTACTGGTTGATCTCGGCCTTGTATGCCTCACCTGAGGCGGGCTTCACGGTCAGGGCGATCACGTACTCCGTGCCGCCGGGCGCGTCGGTCTTGCCGGTCGAGGTCATCGAGTCGATGTGCGCCGGGGTGTCCACGCCCGCGTCGGTGAGGCGCTTCGCCTTGTTCGCCAGCGCCATCTGGTCGGCGGACGCGCCCACGCCGACCTTGCTGGTGGCCGCCTGCGCCGACTCCGCGGCCTTCTTCATCTTGTCCATGAAGCCCATCGATGCCCTCTTTCGTTGAGGTTGATCCCGCGCCCACGACCCTAACGCCGGCCGGCGGCGCCTCGCAAGCCGTTCATTCGCCGCCGATGGCCTCGGGAAGGCCCGCCTCGACGAGCGCGGCCGGGAGCCTGACGGAGCCGTCGGCCCGCTGGCCGTTCTCGATCAGGGCGATCAGCGTCCGTCCGACGGCGAGGGCGGTGCCGTTCAGCGTGTGCACCGGGACCGGCTGCGCCTCCGGCTCGGGGCGGTAGCGGCAGTCCAGGCGGCGCGCCTGGTAGTCGGTGGTGTTGGAGCACGACGTCACCTCTCGATACCGCGCCTGGCTCGGGATCCATGCCTCGCAGTCGAACTTCCTCGCGGCGGGCGCGCCAAGGTCGCCGGTGGGGATGTCCACGACCCGGTACGGGATCTCGAGCAGCTGCAGGATCCGCTCCTGGATGGAGAGCAGCCGCTCGTGCTCGGTGCGCGAGTCCGACGGCTCGACGAACGAGAACATCTCGACCTTGTCGAACTGGTGCACGCGAAAGATCCCGCGGGTATCCCGGCCGGCGGCGCCCGCCTCGCGCCGAAAGCAGGTCGAGTAACCCGCGTAGTGGATCGGCAGCTCGCCCGCGGCCAGGATGTCGCCGGCGTGGAGCGCCGCAAGGGACACCTCCGAGGTGCCGACCAGGAACAGCTCGTCCTTTGGGACCTCGTAGATCATCTCCCGCTCTCCGGGAAAGAAGCCCGTTCCGTACAGCGGCTCCTCGCGGACGAGGACCGGCGGCACGACCGGCTTCATGCCTTCCTCCTGAAGCAGCTCGAGGACCAGGCGCACCAGCACGACCTCGACCATCACCAGGTCTCCCATCAGGTAGGCGAACCGCGAGCCGGAGGCCTCCGCTGCCTTCTCCATCTCGATCCAGCCGTTCGCGGCCCCGATATCCAGGTGATCGCGGATCTCGAAGTCGAATTCCCGCCGCTCGCCGACCTCGCGGAGCGTGACCGCGTCCTCGTCGGGTTCCCCCTCCGGCGCGTCCGGGTCGGGGAGGTTGGGGAGCGTCGCAGCGAGCTCGTCGCGCGCCTCCTCCACCTTCGTCAGCTCGGTCTCCTGGGCCTTCAAGCGTCCGCCGAGCTCGCGCATCTCGGCGATCGGCTGCTCCGCGTCCTTTCCCTCGCGCTTGAGCTGGGCGATCTCGTCGGAGACGCGGTTGCGCTGCGCGCGGCCCTCCTCGACCTGGGGCAGGATCTCGCGACGCCGCTCGTCAAGGCGCAGGAGCTCGTCCAGCTGCTCCGCGGCGCCCCGCCTGTGAAGGGCCGCGCGCGCCGGCTCGGGATCCTCGCGGATGCTCCGGAGGTCGAGCATGGCGCTCTACCCGCCTACTTGGTTTCCTGGCCCGCGTACTTGGAGACGAAGGCCGCGACCTGGTTCGCCTCGCGGCCGGTCACGACGTTCGCCGGCATGATCCCGCCGGAGAAGCCCCCGTTGCGGATCGCGAAGAGCACGTCGTCTGGGGTTTCCTTGCGCTGGTCGAGGTTCGGCCCCTGGACGCGGACGTTGCGGTTCGCCGAGCCCTGCGTCCCGGCAGCGCTCAGCGTGTGGCAGCCGGCGCACCGCTGGGAGAAGAGCACCGCGCCGCGATAGTCCGCGCTGTCCTTGGGCACGGAGATCCCCTCGCTGCCGCAGGCGCTGAGCCCGATGGCCGCCAGCACCGCTGCTGTGATCACAAGGGGCCTCACGCGGGCGGCATCATACTTTTCCCTGTGGAGCCGGTCACTACATGACGGCGCACGTCCGCCCCGAAGCCCTTCGGGACGCGATGGCGCGCTTCCCCACCGGCGTCACCGTCGTCACCGCCATCGGGCCCTCGGGACCAGCCGGTGCGACCGCCAACGCGGTCGCCTCGCTGTCGCTCGAGCCGCCGATGATGCTGGCGGCACTCGACCTCGGCTCCCGCACCCTCGTCGCGGTCGAGCACGCGCGAATCTTCGGCATCAACGTTCTCGCGGGCGACCAGGCGGACGTCGCCCGGAGGTTCAGCACCAAGGACCCCCACCCCGAGAAGTGGGACGGAATCGGCTGGTCCGAGCGCGCCGGCGCCCCAATGATCGTGGGCGCGGCGATCTGGCTCGCGTGTGAGCTCGCCGAGGTGCACGGCGGCGGCGATCACTCGATCGTCACCGGGACCGTGAGCGAGCTCGAGGCTGGTGAGGGGAAGCCGCTGCTCTTCCTCGACGGCGAGTACCGCCCCCTGGACTAACCTCCCGTCGTGGCGGCCCGGATCGCCAGACCCAGGATCACCAGCGCCGACACGGCCATGATCCCGGTCTCGCGGCGAACGATCGCCAGCGCGACTGAATGCTGGCGGCTCTTGGGGAGGGATTCGAAGTCGAGGCCCTCCAGCTCGCGCTCCGCGGCGCCGGCGCGCGCCGCCTCGGCGAGCAGCGAGATCCCGAGCGGGAGGATGCCGTACAGGTAATGAAGCCCCGAGCTCGCCTCGCGGCCCGAGAGCAGGAGAACGGCGCCGAGCGCGACCTGTAGAACCACCGCCGCCTGCGCCGTTCGCAGCGCGTACCAGAAGCCAACCGTCGGCACGGATCGCAGCCACGCGACTCCTCCCCAGACGCCGGCGACGAGGTTGCTGGCGATCACGAAGATGCCGACCGCGAGGTGGACGTCGGTCAAGCTCGGCTCCCGCTCGAGGCCGGCGTCGCGGGCGCTTCGTAAATCCGCCTGAAAGCGTCGGAAATCCGCTTGTTGATGCGGAAAATCACTATGTAGCAAGTTGGCACAAAGTGGGTATATAACTCGCCTGTGCTCGCCGCCGGATCGAGGGAGTCCTAGCTTTTGCTTCGAAGCTACCTCCCCGTACTCGTATTCGCCGGCCTGGGAGTGCTGGTCGGCGGCCTGCTGGCCGCGGTCAACGGGCTGATCGGCCCGCGGCGGCCGAACAAGGCGAAGAGCGATCCGTACGAGTGCGGCCTGCCCAGCGAGGTCTCGCGGACCTTCCGGTTCGGGCTGAGCTTCTACATGATCGCGATGCTCTTCATCCTCTTCGACATCGAGGTCGTCTTCCTCTATCCGGTCGGCGTGATCATGAAGCTGGCCCACTCCGTGTTCGTCCTGGTGGAGGTGATCGTCTTCGTGGTCCTGCTGCTCGTGGCGCTGGTCTACGTGTGGCGGAAGGGGGCGCTCAATTGGAGGTGAAGCGCGAGAAGCTCCGAGCGCACGCGCCGCTCTCCGAGCCGCCCGCGCGGACCGACCTGCGGGTCCGCCAGCTCCGCGCGCGCGACCTGCTGCGGGGCGACCTCGAGGGCCCAGACCTGGAGCAGCACGTGGAGGAGTCGGTGCTGACCACGACGATGCAGAAGGCGATCGGCTGGGGGCGCGCCAACTCGATCTTCCCCGCCACCTTCGGGCTCGCCTGCTGCGCGATCGAGATGATGTCGATCGTCAGCCCGCGCTACGACATCGCGCGGTTCGGCGCGGAGAACATGCGCGCCTCCCCGCGGCAGGCGGACATGCTGATCCTCTCGGGGCGGGTGTCGATCAAGATGGCGCCCGTCTGCCGCCGCATCTACGACCAGATGCTGGAGCCCAAGTGGGTCATCTCGATGGGCGCGTGCTCCTCCTCGGGCGGGATGTTCGCCAACTACGCCGTCGTGCAGGGCGCAGACAAGTTCATGCCCGTCGACATCCACGTCCCGGGCTGCCCGCCCCGCCCCGAGGCGCTCGTCTACGGGTTCAACAAGCTGCAGCGGATGATCGTCGGCAACCCCGACCCGGGTTGGCGACACCGCTACAACGCGTACGGGACCGAGGAGTGGGCCCGCGAGGCGACCGGAGAGGCGACCCAGGAGGAGATCGAGGCCTACGCGGCCGCGCGCGAGCTGGCCGCGAGCCATGAGGCGGGCCGCAGCGTGGCCACTCGCGGGAGTAGCGCCTGATGCCCGACGCACCGGGCCTCGAGCTGATCGCGCAGGAGCTGAACGGGGCGGCCGGGGGATCGGTATTGGGCACCTACCACGAGCACGGACAGGGCTGCCTGATCGTCAACCCGGAGCGGATCCTGGACGTGCTGCGCTGGCTGCGCGACACGCCCGGGCAGGAGTACCGCTTCCTCTCGAGCCTTCACGGGGTCGACTACCTGCCGGCCGAGCCGCGCTTCGGCGTCGTCTACGAGCTCCTGAACATGCCGCGGATCGAGCGCCTGCGGGTCCGGGCCGCGCTCGCGGACCCGGGCGGAAGCTCAAGCGAACCCGATCGCCCCCGGACGAATCCGAGCGAGCTCGGATCACCGGTCGCCGACGGCTCCCTGGGAGGAGGCGAGCGGCTTCCTGAGATTGATAGCTGCGTGGAGCTGTTCGCCGGCGCCGAGTTCCAGGAGCGCGAGGTCTACGACTTCTTCGGCATCCTCTTCCGCGGCCATCCCGACATGCGGCGCATCCTGATGCCGGAGGAGTACGTCGGCTGGCCCCAGCGCCGCGACTTCCCCATGGGCGGCGAGCCGGTGATCTTCACCCGCAACGAGCCCGAGATGCCGGGGTGGTACCAGTGAGCACGCACACGCACCACTCCGCGCCGGCGCACGGTGGCGACATCCTCGGGGAGACCGGCGAGGGGGTCATCGGCACCTCGCCCATCGAGCGCACTGCCGCCGGCGACGTCCTCGAGCCCGAGCAGGAGCTCTTCACGATCAACATGGGGCCGCATCACCCGGCGACCCACGGCGTGCTGCGGCTGCTGGTGAGCCTCGAGGGCGAGGTCGTCCGGGACCTGAAGCCGGTCGTGGGCTACGTGCACACCGGGATCGAGAAGAACTGCGAGGACAAGTCCTACTGGAAGGTCATCCCGTTCGTGGAGCGGATGGACTACCTCTCCTACTTCTTCAACATGGAGGCGTTCGTCGGGTGCGTCGAGCGCCTGCTGGAGCTGGAGATCCCGCCGCGAGCGAGCTACCTGCGGGTGCTCCATATGGAGCTCAACCGCATCCACTCCCACCTCGTGTGGCTCGGCACGTCGGCCCTCGACCTGGGGGCGATGTCGATGTTCTTCTACTGCTTCCGCGACCGCGACCGGGTGCTGGACCTGTTCGAGATGTCGACCGGCCAGCGCATGCACACGCGCTATTTCCAGGTCGGTGGCGTCTTCGAGGACATCCCGGTCGGCTTCGCGCGCAACCTGAAGGCGTTCTGCGCCGAGATGCCCACACGCCTGGACCAGTACGAGGCGATCCTCAACCGCAACGAGATCTTTCTCGAGCGGACGAGGAACGTCGGCGTCGTGCCCCGTGAGCGGCTGCTCGACCTCGGAGTGACGGGCCCGCTGCTGCGCGCCGCCGGCGAGCCGTGGGACCTCCGCAAGACCACGCCGTACGAGTGCTACGAGGACTTCGAATTCAGCGTGCCCGTCGGGACCGTCGGCGACGGCTACGACCGCTACCGGGTGCGCGTCCAGGAGATGCGCGAGTCGGTGCGGATCATCGAGCAGGCGATCGACGGCCTGCCCGACGGCCCGTGGATCGCCGACGACCGCAAGGTCGTGCTCCCGCCGCGCGACGAGCTCTCGACCTCCATGGAAGCGCTCATCCACCACTTCAAGCTCGTGACCGAGGGCTTCCGCGTGCCACCCGGCGAGGCCTACTTCGCGATCGAGTCGCCGCGCGGCGAGCTCGGCTGCTTCATCTTGGCGGATGGCTCCGCCAAACCCGCGCGGGTCCACATCCGCGACCCCTCGTTCGTGAACCTCCAGTGCCTGCGCGACCAGTGCATAGGCGGATACATCGCCGACCTGATCCAAAACCTGGCGATGCTCGACCCGATCCTCGGGGGGATCGACCGATGACGGCTGCTGAAATCCGAACGGCAGCACCGAGGGGAGCGGCCCCGGCCTCGAGTGTGTGCTTCACCGGAATATGTCCGGTCAATCCCACACTCGATCTGAATCGCCGAGGCCTCCCCCTCATTGCGCCGTCGTTCGGTCCGCCGGAGGCGCTCCGATGAGCGACGGGTGGGTCCCCGAGATCCGGCCGACCGACGACATGTCGGCCGAGGAGCGACGGCGTCTCGTGGCGTCGATGCGCCCCGAGGACGCCGAGCCGGTTCCCGAGCTCCACGACGTGCGGGTGCCGCCGGAGCTCCAGGAGCGGATCGAGGCGGCGATGGCCAAATACCCCGAGGTCCGCTCGGCATCGCTCCCCGCCCTCTGGGCGGTGCAGCACCACTACGGCTGGTGCACGCCCGATGGAATCCGCCAGGCGGCCGCCGTCATGGGCGTCACCCCCGGGTATCTGGAGTCGGTCGCGACCTTCTACGACCTCTTCCGCACCAGCCCGGTGGGACGCCACCACGTGCTCGTGTGTCACAACCTCGCGTGCTGGCTCCGCGGCTCGGAGGAGATCCTCGACGCGTTCTGCCAGGCCGCCGGCGTCGACGCGCACGAGGTCGACCACACCGGCTCAAGCTCCGAGGACGGCGAGGTCTACCTCAAGGGCTTCGAGTGCCTCGGCGCCTGCGACATCGCGCCGATGGCGTCGATCGACGATCGCTACTACGGCCCGCTCACGCCGGACGACGCCCGGACCGTGATCGACGAGCTGCGCGCCGGCGCCGACCCGCTGCCCGAGAAGGCGCTCTTCGGTCGGGAGACGGCAGGCGGCCCAGAGCCCGAGCCGGACCCGCGCGTGAAGCAGGGTGAGGCGGAGGAGGCGACCGGCTGAGATGCCTGGTCAGACTCGAATGCTGTTTCGTCACATCGACGAGCCGGGGCTCGCCTCGATCGAGACCTATCGGCGCCTCGGCGGCTACCGGGCGCTCGAGCGGGCGCTGAAGGAGATCGAGCCGGACGAGCTCCTGACGACGCTCGAGGACTCCGGCCTGCGGGGGCGCGGCGGCGCCGGGTTCTCGATGGGGAAGAAGGCCTCGTTCCTGCCGCGCGGCGACATGGACAAGTTCCTCTGCTGTAACGCGGACGAGTCGGAGCCGGGGGCGTTCAAGGACCGCGAGCTGATGTCGAAGAACCCGCATCAGCTGATCGAGGGAATCGTCATCGCGGCTGCCGCGGCTGCCGCCGGCTGGGCGTTCATCTTCATCCGCGGCGAGTACGCGCAGACGGCGGACGTCCTTGAGAACGCCGTGGAGGAGGCCTACCGGGCCGGCTACCTGGGGAAGAACATCCTCGACACGGGCCACCGGGTGGAGCTCGTCGTCCATCGCGGGGCCGGCGCCTACATCTGCGGGGAGGAGACCGCGCTGCTCGACGCGCTCGAGGGCAAGCGCGGCAACCCGCGGCTCAAGCCGCCATTCCCCGCGATCCAGGGCCTCTACGGCGGGCCGACGCTCATCAACAACGTGGAGACGCTCTCCAACGTCCCCCACGTCGTCAAGAACGGCGCCGACTGGTTCAAGAGCTTCGGCACCGAGCAGTCGCCCGGAACGAAGGTCGTCTCCGTCTCCGGTCGCGTGCGGCGGCCGGGCAACTACGAGGTCGAGCTGGGGATCCCGTCTCGCGAGATCATCTTCGGGCTTGCGGGCGGCCCGCTCGAGGGCCGCGAGGTGAAGGCGTGGTTCCCCGGCGGCTCGTCGGCCCCGGTCCTGACCCCGAACGAGCTCGACCTGCCATACAGCTTCGAGGCGATGGCGGACGCGGGCTCGATGCTCGGATCCGGCTCGATCATCGTCGCCGACGACACCGTGTCGATCCCCCACCTGGCGCTGCGAACCGCCCGCTTCTACCACCACGAGTCCTGCGGCAAGTGCACTCCGTGCCGCGAGGGCACCAACTGGACGGTGAAGCTGCTCGAGCGGGTGATCTCCGGCGAGGCGACGCCGATGGACCTCGACGTCATCTCCTCGGTGCAGGACAACATCATCGGCAACTGCCTCTGCGTGCTCGGCGACTCGATGGCGATGCCGGTGGGCAGCATGGTGGCCAAGTTCCGCGACGAGTTCGAGGCGGCGGTCCGGGCCGGGCGCGAGGCGGCCCCGCGCCCTCTGGACGAGTCCCCGACCGACGTGAAGCCGGTGCCGCTGGGGGCGGAAGCGTGAGCCGCGCGCTCGTCCCAACGACGGCACTGAGGGGAGCGGCCCCGGAATCCCGAAGCGATCATGCCGCGTCCGAAACGAAGCCGAATGGTCTGAAATGCACCTATACGGTGCATTTTCTGCCGGTCGCTTCGGGCTCGTCCCTGGGTGCGTCGTTTTTCGAGCAAGTGGAGGCGATGGCGTGAGCGGCGATCAGATCACGCTCGTCGTCGACGGCGTCGAGGTGCAGGCGACCGCCGGTGAGATGCTCGTCGATGCGGCGAAGCAGGGCGACGTCGAGATCCCGGTCTTCTGTTACGAGCCCAAGCTCGGGCAACCGGTCGGCGCCTGCCGCATGTGCCTGGTGGAGATCGAGGGGATCCCGAAGCTTCAGACGGCCTGCTCGACACCGGTGCGGGACGGCATGGTCGTCTACACGCAGACCGACCGGGTCAAGGAGGCGCAGAACGCCGTCGTGGAGTTCCTGCTCGTCAACCACCCGCTCGACTGCCCCGTCTGCGACAAGGGCGGCGAGTGCCCGCTCCAGGACATCTCGCTGGGGTGGGGCCCCGGCAAGAGCCGATCGATCGACCCCAAGCGCCACTTCCAGAAGCCGATCCCGCTCTCGCCGCTGATCAAGATCGACCGCGAGCGCTGCATCCTCTGCTATCGCTGCGTGCGCTTCAGCCAGGAGGTCGCCGAGGACGAGCAGCTGCAGCTACTGGAGCGAGGCGCCTCGAGCTTCGTCGGCACCTTCGACGACCGCCCCTACATCGCCCCCTTCCACGGCAACATCATCGAGCTGTGCCCGGTGGGCGCCCTCACCTCCGATGCCTACCGCTTCCGCGCCCGGCCCTGGGACATCGAGGACGCGGGCACCGTCTGCACGCTCTGCCCGAGCCAGTGCAACATCAAGCTGACCGTCCGCGACGAGCGCATCCAGCGCGTCCTCGCCCGTGACAACTTCGAGGTCGACGACGGATGGCTCTGCGACAAGGGCCGCTTCGGATACCAGGCGATCGAGTCGGCCGACCGGATCACCGAGCCGATGGTCCGCCGCGGCGGGAACCTCGAGCCGGTGAGCTGGAACGAGGCGCTGGAGGCCGCGGCGAACGGCCTTCGTCAGGCAGGAGAGCGGGCCGCCGCGATCGTCGGCGGGTCCTCGTCGAACGAGGAGGGCTACCTGGCCCAGCGGATCATGCGCCGCGGGCTCGACTCGCCGCACGTGATCTCGAGCTACGGCCCCCAGGCGGACCGCGGGCTACTGGCCGCGCTGGCGAGCCCGGAGCTCGCCGCGAGCGTCTCCGACCTCGACCACGCCGAGTCGATCCTCGTGCTGGGCACCGACCCCCTCCACTCGATGCCCATCATCGACCTGCGGATCCGCAAGGTGGTGCGCCGCAACGGCACCCGCCTCGCCGTCGCCACCGACCGGCCGACGGCGCTCGACGGCGGCGCGGAGGAGACGGCTCGCTACGCACCCGGCCTGACCAGCGCGTTCCTACGAGCATTGGCCGGCGAGTCCGGGGCCGAGGGGTACGAGCAACCCCCGGGCGAGTCCGCCGCCGACGCCGAGCGGATCGCCGGCGTCCTGCGCCCGGGCTCGGCCGTCATCGTCTGGTCGGGTCGACCCAGCTCGGCGCTGGTCGATCTGGCGCGGCGCATCGACGCAAAGCTGCTCGAAGTGCCGGCCGGCGCCAACGAGCGCGGCCTACGGGAGGTCGGCTGCCTGCCGGTTGCCGGGCCGGGTTTCTCGGAGACGGAGGACGGCCTCGCGGGCGGCGACATCGCGGCCGCCTTCACCCAGGGCGACCTCGACGCGGCCTTCCTCGTCAACGCGGACCCGGCACGCGACGCGCCCAACGGACCGGCTTGGAACGAGGCCCTTTCGAAGGCGGCCTTCGTACTCGCGATCTCGATGTTCGACGACGCGTCGACGAAGCACGCCGACGTCGTCTTCCCGGCCGAGTCCTACGCCGAGAAGGCAGGCACGGTCACCCACCCCGATGGCCGCATACAGCGCGTGCGGCAGGGCGTTCCCAATCCGGGCCGTGCGCGCCCGACCTGGGAGGTCTTGGTCGAGCTCTCCGCGCTGCTGGGTGAGCAGACGGGCATCGACTCGGTGAAGGAGGCACTGGCCGCGATCGCCTCGGAGGTGCCGTTCTACGCGGGCCTCACCGAGGAAGAGATCGGCGGCCTGGGCGTCCGGTGGCAGGAGCGGGAGGCCGCGGCGCAGTTCCGGAGGCCTGAAGTGAATGTCGAGTGGCGGCCGCGCCTGACCGGGATCGGAGGCGAGGACCAGATCCACATCGGTACCTACCGCGACCTCTGGGCCGCCGAGGTCACCGAGCGCAGCCCCGCATTGCGCTTCCTCGCGCCAAGGCAAACGATCGAGCTCGCGCCACACGACGCGGAGAAGCTGGGCATCGGGGGAGGCGACGAGGTCGACGTCCGCTCAAACGGCACCAGCGTCCGGGCGCGCGTCGCGCTCCGCGAGCGGGTGCGCCCCGGGTCGGGGTTCCTGATCGAGGGGCTCGGCGACCTGGCCGGCACCCTGGTCGGCGAAATCGTTGAGATCTCACCGGCCGGAGGCGACGAATGAGCCTGCTGCTCGCCGACACCACCTTCGTCGAGGCCACCTGGATCCTGATCGTGAAGTCGATCGTGATCTTTGCCGTGATCTTCGCGATCGTCCCGATGCTCACGGTTATGGAGCGGAAGCTGCTGGGCCGCTTTCAGGCCCGCTACGGACCTAACCGCGTGGGGCCGATGGGGCTGCTCCAGCCCCTCGCCGACGCCATCAAGCTGATCAGCAAGGAGCACTATCACCCCCGCGCGGCCATCCCGCTGCTGTACTACATGGCCCCCGCGATCGTGGTCTTCACCGGGGTGGCGACGCTGGCGATCATCCCGTTCGGAAACGTCCAGGACGGGATCGGCCTCTACGGCATCGACGTCCCGATCGGCATCCTCTACTTCTTCGCGTTCGGGTCGATCGCGTTCTACGGGCTCCTGCTCGGCGGCTGGGCGTCGGGCTCCAAGTACAGCTTCCTCGGGGCGATGCGCGCCGCGGCGCAGCTGATCTCCTACGAGATCTCGATGGGGCTGGCGCTGCTCGGCGCGGTCATGATGGCCGGCTCGCTGTCGCTGGTCTCGATCGTCGAGGCGCAGAACCAGGTCTGGTACGTGATCCCGCAGTTCGTCGGGTTCCTGATCTTCATGGTGGCGGGGTTCGCCGAGACCAACCGGGCGCCGTTCGACCTGCCGGAGGCCGACGCGGAGCTCGTCGCCGGCTACGGGACCGAGTACGGCGGCATGCGCTACGGGTCCTACGCGATGGCCGAGTACATCGAGATGTTCGTGATCTCCGCGGTGGCGGTGACCTTCTTCCTCGGCGGCTGGCACGGCCCCGGCCCGGGATGGCTCGACCCGATCTGGGTGATCGTGAAGATCTTCGTATTCCTCTTCCTCTTCATGTGGGTGCGGGCGACCCTCCCCAGGGTCCGGTACGACCAGCTCATGTCGCTCGGCTGGAAGGTGCTGCTGCCGCTCGCAACCCTGAACGTCTTGGTGACCGCGATCCTGGTGACGATCACATGAGCAAGGAGTTTCCGTACCTCTCCGATGACAGCGTCGTCGCCGTCCAGCGCGGGCCCGAGCCGGGCGGGGTCGGCGGCGCCTACCGGGCATTCGGCGAGACGCTTCGCGGCCTCAAGACGACCTTCGCGCGGATCATCGAGGGGCCGGTCACGATCCAGTACCCCGAGGAGAAGACACCGGTCTACCCGCGGTTCCGTGGCCGCCACAAGCTTCACAAGTTCGAGGACACGGGCCTCGAGAAGTGCGTCGGGTGTTCGTTGTGCGCCGCCGCCTGCCCGGCGGACTGCATCCGCGTCGTCGCCGCCGAGAACGACCCCGAGGACCGCGTCTCCGCCGGCGAGCGCTACGCGGAGATCTACGAGATCAACCTCGCGCGCTGCATCTTCTGCGGCTACTGCGAGGTGGCCTGCCCGTTCGACGCGATCACGATGGGCCACGAGTACGAGATGGCCGACTACAACCGCGAGGACCTCGTCTTCACCAAGGAGATGCTGCTCGCGGAGCCGGTCGAGCGCACACCGCTCAGGCGGGAGGGCGAGTGATCTACGTCGCGTTCTTCGCCGGCGCCATCGGCGCCGTCGGCGGCGCGATCGCGGTGATCGCGATGCGCAACCCGTTCTACAGCGTGCTCGCGCTGGTCGTGCACCTCGTGTCGCTGGCGGGGCTCTTCCTGCTGCTCTACGCCCAGTTCATCGCCGCCGCCCAGATCGTCGTCTACGCCGGCGCGGTGATGGTGCTCTACGTCTTCGTGGCTGCATACGTCGGCGCGGTCGAGGAGCCGCTCTGGGAGCCCATCCCCGGGCAGCGGTTCCTCGCCCCCATGCTGGCGGCCGCGCTCCTCGTCGAGCTGGCGATCGCGATCCTGGGCACCGGACTCTCGGCGATCGACAGCGGCGGGCCCACGCTGCCGGGCGGGTTCGGGACGCCGAGCCAGATCGGCCATCTTCTCCTCGAGCGCTTCCTGGTGGTCTTCGAGGCGGCGTCCATGCTGCTGCTCGTCGCCGCGGTCGGCGCGGTCACGCTCGCCGCCCGGTCGCGAAAGAGCGACGAGCCGGACCGGGTGACGGAGA
Source organism: uncultured Actinomycetes bacterium (assembly GCA_963702195.1). Classification (GTDB taxonomy): domain Bacteria; phylum Actinomycetota; class Thermoleophilia; order Solirubrobacterales; family 70-9; genus AC-56. The sequence goes on from OY969725.1 coordinate 3,031,147, forward strand.
CGGCGGCGTGACCGTCACCTGGTACGTGGTGCTCTCCGCGGTGCTGTTCGCGATCGGCGCCGGCGGCGTCCTGATCCGCCGCAGCCCGCTCGTGATCCTGCTGTGCCTCGAGCTGATGCTGAACGCGGGCAACCTCGCGCTGGTCGCCTTCTCCCGCGCACACGGCAACGCCGAGGGCCAGGTGTTCGCGCTGATCGTGATGGTGGTCGCGGCGTGTGAGGTGGTCGTCGGGCTCGGCCTGATCGTCGCGATGTTCCGCCGCCGCCTGCCGCTGAACGTGGACGACATGCGGAGCCTCAAGGGATGAGCCCCACCGCGTGGGGTTGGCTCGTCCTCGCGTTCCCGCTGGCGGGCTTTCTCGTCAACGCGTTCGGCTGGCGCGTGATGCGCGGCCGCACGGCCGGGTGGATCGCGACGATCGCCATCGGGCTCGCGTTCGTCTGCGCGATCGGCGCGACCGTCTCGCTGCTCGGCCACGGCGAGAGCGACCGCCAGATCACCTCGTCGCTGTGGACGTACGCGTCCGCCGCGGGGCTCGACATCAAGCTGGGGATCCTCGTCGACCCGCTCTCGGCGTTCATGATCCTGGTCGTCAGCGGCGTCTCGACGCTGATCCATCTCTACTCGGTCGCCTACCTCGACTCCGACCGGGGCTACTCGCGTTACTTCGCCTACCTCAACTTCTTCGTCTTCTCGATGCTGCTGCTGGTCCTGGCGGGCAACTTCGTCCTGCTGATCGTCGGCTGGGCGTTCGTGGGCTTCGCCTCCTACGCGCTGATCAGCTTCTGGTATCGCCGGAACACCGCGACCAAGGCCGGCATGAAGGCCTTCGTCATCAACGTGATCGGCGATGTCGGCCTTGTGCTGGCGACCTTCTTCATCTTCCGCGAGCTCGGGTCGTTCGACTACCTCACCGTCTTCCACGAGGTGCCGCAGCACTTCGCGACCAACCAGGGAGTGCTGATCGCGATCTGCCTGCTGCTGCTCGTCGGGGCGTTCGCCAAGTCCGCGCAGCTCCCGCTCCACACCTGGCTCCCGGACGCGATGGAGGGCCCGACCCCGGTCTCGGCCCTGATCCACGCCGCGACGATGGTGACGGCGGGCGTCTACCTGATCGCGCGCATGTACGTCCTCTTCGAGCAGGCGCCGACCGCGGCGGACATCTCGGCGTTCATCGGGTTGGCGACCCTCGTCTTCGCGGCGACGTGTGCCCTGGCGGTCACCGACCTCAAGCGGATCATCGCCTACTCCACGATCAGCCAGATCGGCTACATGATCGTCGGGGTCTCCATCGGCGCCTACGCCGCGGGGATGTTCCAACTCATGACGCACGCCTTCTTCAAGGCGCTTCTCTTCATGGCCGCCGGCTCGGTGATCTCCGCGATGGCCGGGACTCAGGACATCGACCGCATGGGCGGGCTCCGGAAGGCGATGCCGGTGACGGCTGTGCTGATGACCATCGGCGCGCTGGCGCTTGCGGCGTTCCCCGGCTTCTCGGGCTTCTTCTCCAAGGACGAGATCCTCGCCTACGCCCTGCACCGCGGCGGCTTCTACGTCATCTTCACCATCGGCGGCTACATCGCCGCCCTCCTGACGGCCATCTACGCCTTCCGGATCATCTTCCGCGTCTTCTGGGGCGAGCCCGTGCCGGAGGCGCGCGAGCTCGAGGAGGGCCATCTCGCCCATGCCCCTCCCGAGAACCCGCTCAGCGGTGAGAAGGAGGACACCGACGTCGGCTTCCCGGGCTCCGAGCACCACATCGCCGAGCGCGACTGGCCGATGTGGCTGGCGATGTCGGTCCTGGGGTTCCTATCGATCTTCGGCGGCTTCATCGAGATCCCGGGCGTCGACGAGGTGGTGAAGAACTTCCTCGCCGGGGCGTTCCTGCAGTCCCACCTCTACGAGGCGCTGCCCTCGATCGAGTCCGACTGGCAGGGCCTCGCGATCGGCGGCGCGATCTCGATCACCGGGATCGCCATCGCGCACTACGTGTGGGTCAGGCGGCCGGGCACGTCGGCTGCCCTCATCCGGCGCTTCGGCGCCGTGCACACCTTCCTCTTCAACAAGTGGTACTTCGACGAGCTCCACGACGCGGTCGTCTACCGCCCGCTGCTGGCCGTCGGCCGCTTCTGCAACGACGTCTTCGAGCGGATCGTCGTCCAGGGCATCGTGTCCTCTGCCGTCGACCTCGTGCGGGGTGTCGGCGTGGTGGTCCGCGGCGCCCAATCCGGGTTCGTCCGCGCCTACGCGCTGCTCTTGATCGGGGGCTTCGCCGCCCTCGGCCTCTACTTCCTGATCGCGGCGCACTGAGGAGCACTGAGCGATGATCCAGATCCTCCTCTGGCTTCCCCTCGCCGCCGGACTCGTCTGCTTCGCCGTCCCGAAGCGCGCCGTGCCGCTCATTGCCCTCGTGGGAACCCTAGGCACGCTCGCGCTCTCCATCGCCGTCGTCACCGGCTTCAACAGCGACACCGTCGGGCTGCAGCAGACGGTCAACGACAGCTGGATCCCGGCCCTGGGCGTCCGGTACCAGCTCGGCGTCAACGGGATCAGCCTGTTCCTGATCCTGCTCACGGCGCTGATGTGGGCCGGGGCCACGGCCTTCTCGATCTTCCGGATGCCCGAGCGGCGGCGGATCTACTTCTTCATGCTCGGCCTCGCCGAGACCGCCGCGCTCGGCGCGTTCCTGGCCCAGGACCTGCTGCTGTTCGTCCTCTTCTTCGATCTGATGCTGGTGCCGTTCTGGTTCCTGATCGGAGCCTTCGGCGGCGAGAACCGGATCGCCGCGACGACGAAGATGATCGTCTACACGCTGGTCGGCTCCCTGCTGATGCTCGTGGCGGCGATCGCGACCGCCGTGCTGGCCTCGGGCGACATCGGCCACATCAGCTTCTCGCTGGCCGACCTGCAGGCCAACACGCTGTCGAGCGGCAGCCAGTACTGGATCTTCTGCTTCTTCGCGCTCGCGTTCCTGATCAAGATGCCGGCCTTCCTCGTCCACGGCTGGATGCCCGACGCCTACCGCGCGGCGCCGCTGCCCGTGCTGGCGCTGCTTTCCGGCGTGCTCTCCAAGGTCGGCGCGTACGGCTTCCTGCGAGTCGTCCTGCCGCTCTACCCCAACGCGACGATCCACTTCCAGGAGGTGATCCTGGTGATCGGCGTCGCCGGGATCATCTACGGCTCGATCATGGCGTTCACGCAGACGAACGTGCGCCTGATCGCCGGCTACTCCTCCCTCGCGCAGCTCGGCTTCATCACCATCGGGATCTTCTCCCTGCGCCCCGACGGGGCCGACGGGTCGGTTCTGCAGATGGTCAACCACGGCCTCGTCGTGGGAGCGATCTTCCTCATCGTCGCCATCCTGTGGGAACGGTCCGGGAGCGAGGACCTGACCCGGCTCGGAGGGCTCGCCATGCGCGCCCCGGTGCTCGCCGCGCTGTTCCTCATCGTCACCTTGGCCAACCTGGCGATGCCGGGCACCGCCAACTTCATGGGCGAGTTCTACATCCTGATCGGGGTCTTCCAGTCGAAGATCGTCTTCGCCTTCGTGGCCACGATCGGGATCGCCCTCGCCGCCTACTACTCGATCCGCCTGTTCCAGCGGACGATGCACAACCGGCGGACCGAGAACGCCGACTCGCGCGAGATCGGCCTGCCCGACGCGCTGGTGCTCGCGCCACTCGTGGCCTGCATCGTGGCGCTCGCCCTGTATCCGGGCCTGATCCTCGGGCGGGTGGATAGGTCCGTCGAGGCGACAACCGCCGCAGTCCACATCCGACTTCCGGAGCGATCGCCGCCGTTGTCGGCTTCGGCCAACCATCGGGGCTGGACGGGCTACGCGCCGGTCAGCGAGGTCACCAAGTGAACTTCACCGCCCCCCACATCGACTACGCCGGGTTCTCCCCCGTCCTCGCGCTGAGCGCGGGAATCGTCGTCGTCCTGATGGCCGGCGTGCTGAGCTCCCGCCGCCAGCGGCTGGTGGTCTCGGCGCTGTCGCTGACGACGCTCGGCGCGGCCGCCGGGCTCTCGATCTGGCAGTGGGGAACCCGCGAGGACCTGATCTCCGGCGCGCTTCGCCTCGACGAGCTTGGCCTTGCCGCGGCGCTGATCGCGATGTTCGCGGCCGCGATCTGCATCCCGATGTCATGGCGCGACCCGGCCGCCGCTCCGCCCGGCGAGGAGCCTCGCCACGGCGACTTCCAGGCGCTGCTCCTGGCGTCGGTGCTCGGAATGACGCTGCTCGCCCAGGCGCAGAACCTGATCGCGTTCTTCGTCGCCCTCGAGCTGCTGTCGGTGCCGCTCTACGTGCTTTGCGGGTCGGCGATCCACCGCTCGAGCTCGCTCGAGTCGGGCCTCAAGTACCTGATCGTCGGCTCGCTCGGGTCAGCCACGCTGCTGTACGGGCTGTCATTCATCTACGGCGCCGCGGGGTCGACGGACTTCAACCAGATCGACCAGGTGATCTCCAACGGCAACGCGAGCGACTCCCTCGTCCTCATGGGGGTCGCGCTGATCGGCACCGGGCTCGCGTTCAAGATCTCGATCGCGCCCTTCCACCAGTGGACGCCCGACGTGTACCAGGGCGCTCCCACGCCGATCACGGCGTTCATGGCGGTGGCGACGAAGGCCGCGGCGTTCGTCGCCCTGGTCCGCATGTTCGACGTCCCGCTCGGCTCGATCGTCGACGACTGGCAGCCCGCGCTCTCCGTCCTGGCGATCATCTCGATCGCGGTCGGGAACATCGGCGCGATCGGCCAGGACTCGTTGAAGCGGCTGATGGGCTGGTCCGGCGTGGCGCAGGCGGGATACATGCTGGTCGGCGTGGCCGCCGCCTCGGAGCTGGGCATCGACGCCCTGGTCTTCTACCTCGCCGCGTACACGCTGATGAACCTCGCCGCCTTCTCGGTGATCGTGATCCGCGAGCGCGAGACGCCGTGGGGCGACGACATCAAGTCGGTCCAGGGACTCGGCCGCGACCGGCCTGAGCTCGCGTGGCCGATGACGATCTCCATGCTCGCGCTGGCCGGGCTGCCGCTGACCTCGGGCTTCATGGGCAAGCTCTACCTGATCGAGGCGGCGGTGGACGCCTCTCACACCTACCTGGGTGTGGCGATCGTGATCGGGGCGATGATCTCGCTCGTCTACTACCTGCGCGTCGTCGCCGCCATGTGGATGCGCCCGGCGGAGGAAACAGCGCCCGCGATGGCGGGCGGCTCTCCGGAGGCGGACCAGGAGGCCGCGGGCGCCACGACCCCACCGAAGGGCACGCGCTGCCTCGCCATCATCGTGCCGGGGGTCCTGTGCGCGGCGGCCACGATCTTCTTCGGTGTGATCCCGACCCCTCTCGTCGACTGGGCGAGCCACGCCGGCGCATCTCTGGCGCCGTTCCTCTGAGCCCCCAGCCGGGTAGGAACACCGGTCGAATGCTGCGCCTCGTCACGATCCCGATCAGCCACTACTGCGAGAAGGCGCGATGGGCCCTCGAGCGAGCCGGGATGCCGTACAGGGAGGAGCCGCATGTACAGGGCATTCACAATCTCGCCAGCCGGCTGGCGGGCGGCAAGGGAACGGTCCCGGTGCTGGTGACGCCGGACGGGGCGATCGGGGAGTCCGAGGGGATCGTGACCTGGGTCGATGCGGGCACCCCCGCCGAGCTGCGGCTTTTCCCCTCTGACCCCAGCGAGCGTCGAGAGGTCCAGGCGGTCTGCCGGCGCTTCGACGAGATGCTCGGCCCGAGGGGTCGGCGGCTGATGTACGTGCACATGCTCGCCCGGCCCGACTTCGCGCTTCGCTTCAACAACGCCGGCGTGCCCGGCTGGGAGGATCGGTTGAGCCGTTGGGGCTTTCCGCTGTTCCGCGCGCTCATTAACCGGGTCCTCGGCATCCGCCCGGGGGTCGAGCGCGAGGACGAGGCCGTCGTCTGGCACGAGCTCGACTTCGTTGCTGATCTGCTCTCCGACGGCCGTCCCCACCTGTGCGGCGAACGGTTCGGCGCCGCCGACGTGACATTCGCGGCCATGTCGGCGCCGCTGCTGGTGCCGCCCGTCTACGGCGTTCCGCTTCCCCAGCCGGAGATCCTGCCTCCGGATACGGCGGCTCTCGTCGAGCGTGCGCGTGAGCACCGGGCTGGCCGGTATGCCCTCAGCCTCTACGCCGAGTACCGGCAGGCGCGCGTGGTCTGACCTACCTCGCCTCCCGCCAGCCGCCGGAGGCGTAGTCCTCCAGCCCGCCGACCAGCTCACCCGTCTCCAGGGTGGCCATCCCGTGGCGGTACTCGTTCGCAAGCGCCTCCTCCAGCGTCATCGACCACTGCTCGTACGAGGAGCGCCGGTCGCTCCGCAGCGCAGCCTGCGGCTTCCTCGCGATCTCGCGGGCGAGCGCGGTCGCCTCCTCCAGGGCGCTGCCACTGGGCACCAGCCGGTTCGCGAGACCAATCTCGAACGCCTCCCGGCCGCTTACGCCACGGCCGGTGAGGATCATGTCGAGCGCCCGGCTGTGGCCGATCAGGCGCGCGAGACGGATCGTTCCCCCGTCCATCAGCGGAATGCCCCACCGGCGACAGAAGACGCCGAACACCGCGTCCTCTGCCGCGACCCGGAGGTCGCACCAGACCGCGAGCTCCAGCCCGCCCGCCGCAGCGTGCCCCTCGACCGCGGCGATCACCGGCTTTGTCAGGAACATCCGCGTCGGCCCGACTGGCCGGTCGCCGTCCGGCTGCACCCGGCTCGCGCGCGGTGCTCCGGGCTCACGCATCGCCTTCAGGTCCGCGCCGGCGCAGAACTTCTCACCGGCGCCGGTGAGCACCGCGACGGCGAGGGAGTCGTCGGCGTCGAAGCGCCGGAACGCGTTGGCCAGCGCCTCCGCGGTCGGGCGGTCGACGGCGTTGGCGACGTCGGGGCGGTCGATGGTGACGACCGCCACCGGCGGATTGGGCTCGAAGCGGACGCTCATCTGGACCTCCTGATCGGTTGCGGTCGAACTCATACCGCGTCCACGGCAACATCGCTCAGCTCGAGTGACAGAATCGAGCCGTGACCGATCGCTTCCAACGCCCCGGCTGGATCACCGTCCACGTCTTCAATCCGACCGTGGCCCTGCTCACCCGGCTCGGCCTGCCCCTCGCGGGCTCACGGGTGCTCGAGGTGAGGGGGCGAACGACGGGCGAGCCTCGCCAAACGCCGGTCAACCCGTTGACGCTTGACGGGGCCCGGTATCTCGTTGCCCCGCGCGGTCATACGCAGTGGGTGCGCAACCTCCGCGCGCGCGGCGAGGGGCGCCTTCTCCACCGTCGGCGCGCCGAGGAGTTCACGGCCGTCGAGCTCGGCGACGACGAGAAGCCGCCGATTCTGAGGGAGTACCTGCGGCGGTGGAAGTGGGAGGTCGGCGCCTTCTTCGGCGGCGTCGGGCCCGACTCGTCCGACGAGGAGCTGCGCCGCATCGCACCGGACCACCCAATCTTCCGCACCCGCCCGCGCGAGGGCTGAGGTCGCACGTGCTGCACCACGTCTCGCTGGAGGTCGCGCCCGACGACGTCGACCGGTCGATCGAGTTCTTCGGCCTGCTCGGCTTTCAGCAGATCGCGGCGCCCGACTCGATCGCCCCGTTCGTCACCTGGCTGGAATCCGGGACCACGCAGATCCACCTGATCCACACGCCCGAGCCGACCACGCCGATGCTGGGGCATCCCGCGGTGGTCGCCGCTGACTTCGAGGGCGGGGTCAGCGGCCTGCGCGAAGCGGGCTTCACGGTCGAGGACGCCGACCAGCTGTGGGGCGAGCCGCGCAGCTTCGCGGTGATGCCAGGCGGCGGACGGGTCGAGGTGATGGCCGCCCCTCCGGCGCCCAGCACCTAGCGCCACCGCGCCTAATCCGGAGGAGCCGCACCTCGCGGCCGGTCGGCTGATTGGGAACGCCGTGGATCCAAGCTGGCAGCCGCTTCCCTAACTCGCCTTCGCTTCTCGTTCGTCCTGGGCCGAAGGACGTTTCCTTGCTTCTGCTTTGCGCGAAAAGCAGCAGTCGGGTCAAGTGCGGCCCTGCTCTATCCGATATTGCTCATGCAATGCTTGGCTTCGGAGCTGGAGGGACGGACATCTTGAAACGCCCACGAGCCGTACGCGACGCGGGCATCGCGATCGGATCAGCCCTCGGCGCCGTGGGCTTTGCGGTCGCGGGAGCTGCGGTGCTGCTCGACATGATCGGGGTGATCCGAATCGGCTACGCGCCGACCTCTTATGACATAGGCAAGGGCCTCGACGTCGCACATGACCTGGTGCTGGCGACGGCCTTCGCTTTGGTGAGCTTCGCGGTAGCAGGCAGGATCGACGGCCGAGAGCGCCGTCTCGCCTTCGCCGCCTCGGTGGCAGCGGTGTCGTTTGCGGCATGGATCGCCGCCCAGGCGCTCTACGGCGTATCCGAGCCGACCCCGCAAGGCGTTTACACACTCGTGATCATCGACGTCCTCGGCGCTTTGGCTGCGACGGCGCTGCTCGCCGCCGCAGTGACGGTGGCTGTTGCGTTTCGCCGAGCCGCATCGGCACCGGCCGACGACCAGTCGAGACGGGATGGGCTCTTGGCCTGGGCGGCCGCCGGCCTTGGGCTGTCCTTGGCACTCTCGACCGCGGCTGCGATCGTCCACTTCGACAACATCCTCCTACTTGACAACGGAAACCGAGGCCTCCACGTCGCGGCGCTCGGCCTGGCGATCGGAGCCGGCGGCGCCCTTCTTGCGACGATCGCGTTCGTTGTCTCCCGCCGGATGCAGGGGCAAACCACGGCCAGGTGGATGGGTCCCCGAGAGGCTTGATCGCCGCAGCGCTCGGGGTCTTCGTGGTCGGCTTCGTCTTTGTCGCGCTCGGCGACGCCACCGTCGCGAGGGCATCAGAGCACGACAACTTCATATCCCAGGTGATGACCGCCAGCCGCTGGCTCGAATCAGTCTCGGCCTGGATCCTCGGTGCGTGCGCGGCACTCGTGGGCGCCGGTTTCCTGGTGTCGGCTGTCTCTCGACGTTCGATTCGCACCGGTTGACTTCTGCTTTGCGCGAAAAGCAGCAGTCGGCCAACTTCCCGCGGAGCTTGGCCTTGGGCTGACTGCGGCGTATCCTCGGCGCGTGAGCTTTCCGACCGTGCGAGTGGCCGCGATCCAGGCCACGTCGGTGATCCTCGATGCGGAGGCGAGCGTCGACAAGGCGCTCGGCCTGCTGGAGAAGCCGCGAAGGATGGTGTGCAACTCGCGGTCTTCCCTGAGCTGTTCATCCCGCTTTATGAGTCCGGCGCGTGGGCACACACGACGCGGCCTCGTTCGAGGGCTGGGACGAGCTCTGGGAGCGGCTCTGGGCCAACGCGGTAGACGTTCCGGGCCCGCACACCGACCGGATCGCCGCGGCATGCGCCGAGCTCGACATTCATTGCGCCATCGGAGTCAACGAGCGCGAGTCCGAGCGGCCCGGGTCCCTCTACAACGCCCTGCTCCTATTCGGCCCGCAGGGCCTTGCTTCCAAGCACCGGAAGCTGATGGCGACGATGCACGAGCGCCTGTTCCACGGTGTCGGCGCGGGGGACGACCTGCGCGTCGCCGACACCGCCGCGGGGCGCATCGGCGGGCTCATCTGCTGGGAGAACATGATGCCTCTCGCCCGCTACGCGGTGTACCGCGGCGGCCCGCAGATCTGGCTCGCCCGACCGCCGACGACACCGACGGCTGGGTCGCGAGCATGCGCCACATCGCGCTCGAGTCCGGTGCCTTCGTCGTCTCGGCACCGCAGTTCATCCCCGCCGATGCCTTCCCCGACGACTTCCCGGTGCCGCTGCCCGAGGGCAAGGAAATCTTCGGCAGAGGGGGAGCGGCGATCATCGAGCCGGGCGACGGCGAGGTGGTGGCGGGGCCGCTCTACGGCGAGGAGGGCGTGGTCGTCGCCGACTGCGACCTGCGGGTTGGGCTGCACGCCAAGCGCTGGTTCGACGTCGTCGGCCATTACGGCCGCGAGGACGTGCTGCCCGAGCTGGTCGGGCGGCCCTCCGCGGATGGGGCGGAGCATGCCGCGCGGCCCGCGGCGGTCGAGGGCGGCGCCGCCGGGGGCGCGACCTCCTAGCCGGATCGCGCACCGCCGCGGGCGCAACTACGATCAGGCGATCTTGCGCTATCCGGTCGAGAAATTCACCTCCGAGGAGGAGGCGGTCCTTCGCCCCCACTTCACGAACCTCGATCGCCCGGTCTTCTGTCTCGTCAACCTGCCCGAGACGGTCAAGGGAGCGCTGTTCGCGCGCTATTCCCGCTACCCGGGGACGCTGCGGCGACTGTTCCTCGACGAGTTCGCCGGCGACATCCCCGCCGGGGAGCGGCCGTTCGACGGCGTCGAGGGCGAGCGAGCCGCGGGCCTCTACGAGCGCGTGTTCATGGGCTACGGCGACGACTCCATTGCCCAGGTGGGGGGCGCGCACCTGGCGTGCGAGTGGGTTTCGAACGTCCTCACCAAGGTGCTCCAGCGCGGGCGCCTGGCCGCCTACCTGGAGCAGTCAACCCGCTACATCCCCTACGACCAGCCGATGCCCGACGAGATCGGCGGCGGCTATCGCTACTACCGCGACTCAGAGCTCGGCGAGCCCTACGCCGCAGCGATGGACGAGCTGTTCGGCATCTACTCGCGAAGCCTCGAGGCCGTCGGGGCCTGGGCCGAGGAGCGCTGGCCGCGGGGCGACGAACCCGAAGCGGCGTGGCGCCGCTCGATCCGCGCAAAGGCCCTGGATCTCCTGCGCGGCCTGCTCCCGGCCTCCACGCTGAGCCACGTCGGCATCTTCGCCTCGGGCCAGGCATACGAGCAGCTCCTGCTGCGGCTCATGGCATCCCCCCTGCCCGAGGCCCGCTCCTACGGAGAGATGATCCTCTCCGAGCTCGAGCAGGTCATTCCCAGCTTCGTGGCGAGGGTCAAGCGGCCCGATCGCGGGGGTGAGTGGATCGAGTACCTGCGCGGGCGCCGCGACGCCACCGAGAGGGCGGTCGCCCGTCTCGGGTTGGACCGCCCGGCGGAGAGCGACGTCCCGTCCGTCGACCTGATCGCGGCGGAGGGTGATGAGGATGACCTGCTCTCGGCATCGCTCTTCGAGTCCGCGGCGGTCGGCGAGGGCGATGTCCGGCGCCGCATCGAGGCGCTGGACCCGCTCGAGCGCGGGGAGCTGATCGGCGAGCTCGCCGGTGAGCGGGCCAACCGCCGCCACCGGCCGGGGCGCGGGTGGGAGGCGGTCCGCTACCGGTTCGAGATCGTCTCCGACTACGGCGGGTTCCGTGACCTCCAGCGCCACCGCATGCTCACCTGCCAGTGGCAGCGGCTGGGGCCCAACCTCGGCGCTGGCGTCCCCGAGGAGGTTCGCGAGGCCGGCGTGGGAGACGAGTACGAGCGGGCGCTCGAGCTCTCGCACGTCGAGTTCGACCGATTGGCCGCGGCCGGCCTCCACGACGCCGCGCCGTACGCACTGTGCCTCGGCTACCGCATCAGGTACGTGCTCGACCTGAACGCGCGCGAGGCGATGCACCTGATCGAGCTGCGGTCAGGCCGCGAGGGACACCCGACGTACCGCGCGGTCGCGCAGGCGATGTATGAGCGCATCGCTGCCGTACATCCCGCGATCGCCGCGGCGATGACCCATGTGGACTCCTCGCGCGAGCCCCGCCTCGAGCGCATCCTCAGCGAGATCCGAACGCACCGAAAGCGGGTGGCAGCCGCGCAGGGTTGACCTCGACCGGCCTGGCAGGCCGTATGCCGATCGTTTGGCAAACGGGGACCGGTCAACTAAGGTCTTACGCATGAGAGCACGCAGGACCGTGCTCGTTGTTGCGGCGGTAGGGATATTCGTCGCAGCGCCCGCCGCACTGGCGGCAGGGGGCGGCGCGAAGACGCCCCCGCCCACCGACGTGAACGGCGCGACCGGCGCCATCGGGGTGACCGGGATTACGGGTGTCACCGGCGTCACGGGAGCGACCGGAGTGACGGGAGCGACCGGCGTCACCGGAACCGCCGGCGACCCAACCGGCCACCGAAGCGCCGCCAAGGGAAAGACCTGGGTCGACATCGTCGGCAAGAAGTCCTCGCAGTTCGCGTTCTCGCCGAAGGCGATCACGATCAGCGTGGGCGACAAGGTGCAGTGGGACAACAAGTCGCCCGCCTCCGAGGGCCACACCGTCACCGGCGACGGCGGCCTCGACTCGGGGACCCTGAAGAAGGGCGACAGCTACACGTTCAAGTTCAAGCACGCCGGCACCTTCAAGTACGACTGCGCCATCCACCCGTTCATGAAGGGATCCGTGAAGGTGACCAAGTCGAGCGGTGGCGGTGGCGGCTCAGGCGGCAGCAACGGCGGCACCGGGGGCAATGGCAACGGCGGCACAGGGGCCTCGTCGAACGGCGACAACTCCGGCGGCAATACGGGAACCGGCACCGGCTTCACCGACCCGGGATCGACGAGCACGCTGCCGTTGACCGGCTTCGGCGTCCTACCCCTCGGGATCCTCGGCGGGCTCCTGCTCGCGATTGGCCTCGTGATGCGCCTGCCGGCCGTGCGCGAGCGCTTCCGCGTCTTCTAGGTGTAGTTCCTCACCACGTTGTTCATCCGGGCCTCCTTGGAGGCTGGGGGTGTCTAAGCCACCCAGACCCAAGGAGGACACCGAATGAAGCTCCACGCTAACGCCCGCACCTGCCCGAATTCCCGTCGGCTGATCGTCAAGCGCATCGAAGAGCAAGGCTGGTCGCTGGCGGCGGCGGCCGAGGCCGCCGGCGTCAGCGAGCGAACGGCCGCCAAGTGGGTCGGGCGCTGGCGCGCCCAGGGAGAGGCCGGCCTGGCGGATCAAAGCTCTGCTCCACGCCGGCGCCCGACCGCTATGAGCGAAAGCGAGCCGGCGAGCTCGTCCACGTCGACGTCAAGAAGCTGGCGCGGTTCGCAAGGCCCGGTCATCGGGTGACCGGGCGAAGCGCTCAGTGGGGCCAACGGCGCGCCTATGAGCAAGGCTGGGAGTTCGTTCACGTCTGCGTCGACGACGCCACCCGCCTGGCCTTCGTCGAGGTGCTCGAAGACGAGAAGGGCAAGACCGCAGCTGGCTTTCTGCGGCGAGCCGTCGAGTGGTTCAAATCGATGGGGATCGAGGTCGAGCGGGTGATGAGCGACAACGGCGCCTGTTATCGCTCGACGCTTCACGCCGTCGCCTGCCGCGAGCTCGGCCTGCGCCACCTGCGCACCCGGCCCTACCGCCCTCGCACCAACGGCAAGGCCGAGCGCTTCATCCAGACACTCACTCGCCGTTGGGCTCACGGAGCCATCTACGGCACCTCGGCCGAGCGCGCGGCGGCCCTATCCGCCTGGCTCACCCACTACAACTTCACCCGACGTCATGGCTCCCTCGGTCACAAGGCGCCCGCAGCTCGGCTTGCCGAGCTGGAACAACGTCATGAGTAGCTACATCTAGGCCTCGCCCCGGCTCTTGCGCTTTCGCTTCTGCGGCGGGGGCGCCTTCGACCCCGAATCGCCGGTTTGGTCGCCGTCGACCTCCGTCGCGTCGCCCTCGATCGCGTCGTCGCCCTCCTCGATGACCTGCTCTCCGGGCCGCGGCCAGGGGATGGCCTTCCCGGCGTCCCAGGCGGGTGGTCGCCCGCCCGGCACCCTTCCCACGAAGGTCAGGCCGACGAACCCGGTCCACGCAAGCATCGCGAGCACGGCGATCGGCAGGATCAGGATCATGGAGGCGCCGAGGGCCATCCCCAGGCTCCCGAGGAACCTGGTGACGAGGCCGCAGCGCAGCGCCTGCAGCGGGACGTACACCATCATCACCACCAGGCCGAGGACGGCGGGCAGCAGGAGGCCCTGGGAGGCCTGAAGCGTGCTGTTGTCGCTGGTGGCCTTGTTGGCCTCGGCGTCGGGAGGCCCGGTTCCCGTGTCGGTATCGGTGTCGTTGTCGATGCTCTTCGCGTCGAGGGCGCCCGCGAGCTTGCTCTCGTCCTGCTTGGGGAAGTCCACCTGGTAGAAGCCGCCCCCCACCTGCTCGACCTCGAGCTTGTCCGACGCGGTGTAGATCGTGACCTTGTCGATCTCGTCAGGGCTCTGCTTGACCTGCTGCTGATAGTCGGCGTAGCTGCGGGTCGTCTCCGATGGAAGGTTCACGAAGTCGGACGCGGCCTGCCCGGCGCCGATCGCCTGCACGATTCCCTGGGCGCCGAACAGGACCGGCCCGATGAACACGAAGCCGACCATCGCGGCCTGCACGCGCGGGCTGCGCGCCTGGGCGGCCCGGAACAGGTAGAGGAAGGGGATCGGCAGCAGGAGAAAACCGATGCCGCGGATCACCGACGAGATCAGCACGGTCCCCGACTGGTCGTGAAGCGAGGTGAGCTGATCGGCCTCACTCGACCCGCCGGCGAGATGGGCCTGGCCCACGACGAAGATCGAGAGGATGTAGAGGACGAGCGGGACCAGCGCAAAGACCGCCGCCGGACCCGCCCAGCGACGCTCGCGCTCGATAATCCGCTCGCGGCCCACGAAGGCGCCTATCTTAGGGACGGCCGCTCCCGCTCAGTCGACAGACGCCTGGCGCCTACGGGCTTCTTCGAGCTCGAACGCCTCCGCCGCCGGGCGGATCGGGTAGTAGTCGGCGTCGTCGGAGGTGAGCAGCCGCGACGCCCGGTCGCCTGCGTTGAGCATCAGGTCGAAGGCCGGCGCGGCCAGCCCGATCAGGGCCTCGAAGCGACCCTGCCAGATTCGCTGCGATGGAGTCGGCGGCATCGTCGGACACACTACCCGCGCTCGTGGAAGAAGAACTCGGGCAGGGCACCCTCGATGACGTCGTGCGTCATCCGTTGTGCGACCTCGAGGTTCCCGGTCCGGACGGCGATGTCGTCCAGTGTGACGATTCCCGACAGCCCGTCCGGGCCGACGACCGGCAGCCGCCGGATCCGATGCTGGCCCATGCGGGCGGCGGCCTCCTCGAGGTCCATGTCCGGCTCCCCGGTGATGAGCGGCCGTGACGCGTGGGCGCGCGCGGGCTCGGAGGCCGAACGGCTCTCGGCGATGACGCGAACGGCGACGTCGCGGTCGGTGACCATCGCGACCGGATCCCCCTGAGGGTCGCACAGGACCACCGATCCGACACCGTGATCGCGCATCAGGCGGGCGATGTGGAGGATGTCGTCCTCCAAACCCGCCGTGACCACGGCGCTGGTCATGATGTCGCGGAGCTGCACCGCCCGTACGGTAACGACGCCGAGGGGGACTCGCCGGCTTCTCGCCCCATAGCATCCGGCCCCATGCCCGACGAATCCACACAGGCCGGGCCGATTGCCGTCTACGGGGCGACCGGGTTCACCGGCCGCCTGGTCGCCGCCGAGCTCCGGCGGCGAGGCGCGGAGTTCGTGCTCTCCGGGCGCAATGCGGCGAAGCTCGAGATCCTGGCCGAGGAGGTCGGGGGCGCGGAGACGAAAGTGGCGCAGCTCGACGACCCGGCAAGCCTCCGCGAGCTGCTGGAGCCCTGCGCGGCGGTGATCTCCTGCGCGGGGCCGTTCGTCCGGCACGGCGAGCCGGTATTGGCGGCAGCGACTGACACCGGCACGCACTACATCGACACGACGGGCGAGCAGCCCTTCATGCGCGCCGTCTTCGAGCGCTACGGCGCAGCGGCGGAGCGCGCGGGGGCCGCACTCGTAACCGCGATGGGCTTCGACTACGTCCCCGGCGACCTGATCGCCTCGCTGACCGCCGGAGCCGGCCCGGTGGACGAGGTGGTGCTCGCCTACTGGGTGAAGGGGTTCGGCCCGACGCGGGGGACCGCGCTGTCGACCCTCGGGATCATGTCCGGAGGCGACGTCGAGTGGCGCGGTGGCCAGCTCCGTGAGGCCTCCCAGAGGGTCAGCCGGGGCACCTGGGACTTCGGGGGGGACATCGGCGTCCAGCGGATGGTCCGCTATCCGGCGGGGGAGCACATCACGGTCCCAAAGCACGTGGACACACCGCAGGTGACGACGCGGCTCAGCGCGTCGACCGCGGTCCCGCTTCCCGGCCCGCTGGCACCCCTCGCCATGGTTCCCTTCCAGGTTGCTCTCCGCACCCCGATTCGCCGTGGCCTGGAGGCGCTGATCCCGCGGATGCCCGAAGGACCCAACCTGGAGAGCCGCCGCAAGAGCCGGTTCGTAATCGCCTGCGAGGCGCGCCGCGGCGCCGAGCGGACGCGCGGCACCGTGAGCGGATCCGATCCCTACGGCCTGACCGCTCGCACCACGGTGGAGGGCGCGCTTCGCTGCGTCGCGCAGGGCTATGACAGGCGCGGAGCGCTGGCTCCATCGCAGGCGTTCGATCCAGCCGACTTCCTCGACTCGCTCGCCTCAGCCGGGGTCGAGTACGAGGCGCCCTCGGGCTCGCGCTAGTGGAATCCCCCGAGAGCAGGGAGTGCCCGGCCTGCGGGCAGCCGCTCTACGGCTGGCTCGAGCTGGACACGCCGGCGGGGCCGACTCTCCTCGAGCGCTGCGAGAACTGCCGGCTTGGCCTCGCGGCCGGCCTGACGGCGGATGACGCCTCGCACGAGCTGCTCGCCGAGGCGCGGCGCCTTCCCGATGGGCGGCTGGAGCTGGAGCTGGCCAACCGGGACAGCATCGCCGCGCGGCTCGGAGGCCAGCACTGGGCGGCGCTCGAGCCCGGGCGTGGCCTTTACCCCACGTCCGAAGCGCTCCAACTGCTGGCCGAGAGGGCGGGACTCGGAATCGTCCGGCTGCGCTCGCCCCGGCGGCGCCGCGCGCTCGTGTGGATGTGGCAGACGATCGTCAACGCGTTCACCTTCACCGAGAACTTCGCACTCAAGGTCCGGGAGGGCCAGCTGCACCCGCAGGGCTTCGGCGAACGGCTCAAGTACGGCATCGACACGCTCGTGACCGTGCTCGCCACCCCGCTCGTCGTGCTCGTTGCGATTCCGATGGAGCTGATCGCGGAGGTGGCCGGCAGCGGCGGCGTGCTCGTTGCCGTCGCCTCTCAGTCCTCGGACGAGTACGAGAAGGTCGACCAGTAGGCGCAGACCTCCTCGAATCCGAAGTCGAGCGGCTCGGCGTGCACCTCGAGCGAATCCGCATGGAGCTCGTGCCCCGACCGGTGGTGCCCGGAGATCAGGCAGGTCACCGGCTCCTGGTCGGTGACCGGCTCCCCGACGCGGACCGTGACCTCCCTTCCGGCGCGAAACCAGCCCCGTTTCTCCGAATGGTCGATCTCGATCGGAGCGACTCGCGTCCCGATCAGGCGGCCTGGCTTGAAGACCACGGGAACTGCCGCTCGGGCGTGCCTGCGAGCTGCCCGAGGAAGATGGCCTCGAGCAGCCGGCGCCGATCGGGATCGGCCCGCTCGTCGACGAACAGCACGTAGTCCCAGGGCGAGCCAGGCTCGTCGTCGTCGTAGCTCAGCGCGAGGACGGTGCGAAGACCCGCAAGCGAGACGTCCTCCGTTCCCCCGTCCTCGATCTCCCACGACAGCGCGCCCATGCAGACGCCGTGGGTGGAGCGACCGCCCTTGCGGCCGCCGACGGTGCGGCAGGGGCAGATCGGGTCGCAATTGCAGGACTCCAGGTAGGTGCCGCTGATCGCCCATGGCTGCGCTGCGGCGGGCATCTCTAGAGCGCGCGGCGCCAGACCCGCTTGGCGAGCGGCAGCGCGAACATGCGCGGTGCGTGCTGGCCGGTGATCGCTCCGGCGCGGTTGAGGAGGCCGGGCACGACCGCACGCTTGCCGTCCTCCGCGGCCTCGACCGCCGCCTTCGCGACCGACTCGGCCGACATCCAGAACACGCCGGGGAGCTGCTCCTCGGCCGCGGACAGGCCCGCGACGTCCATGAACTCCGTCTTGACCGGCCCGGGGCACACGGCGGTGAGAGTGACCCCGGTCCCCTTCAGCTCCTCGTGCACCGCCTCACTGAGGCTGAGTACGAACGCCTTCGTCGCCGCGTATGTTGCGGAGCCGGGGAGCGGCTGGAAGGCCGCGGTCGAGGCGATGTTGATCACGGCGCCCCGACCCCGCTCGACCATCCGCGGCAGGTAGGCGGCCTGCAGCTCGAGCAGCGCGACGCAGTTCAGCTCGACCATTGAGGTGAGGAGCTTCCGGTCGGTCTCGACGAAGTCCTCGCCGCCGCCGAAGCCCGCGTTGTTGACAAGGATCTCGACCTCGAGGCCGAGCTCGTCGATCCGGCGCGCCAGGTCGGCCCGGGCGGTCGCGGTGCCGAGATCCGCGCCGATCACCTCGGCCCGAATGCCGAATCGGTCCGAGAGCTCACCGGCGAGCGAGCGCAGGCGCTCCTCCCTCCTCGCCACCAGCGTCACCCCGTGGCCGCGGGCCGCGAGCTCCCGCGCGGTCGCCTCCCCGATCCCGGCTGACGCGCCGGTGATCAGCGCGGTCGAGGAGTCCGCGGGCTCGGGAAGCGCCACCGGGCCAGGCTATCCGTTCCGCCTCCGAAGCAACGGGTGCCGCAGGCGACGAAATGCCCCCGGAGTCGCCGGCGCCGGTGATCTCGCGGATGTTAGGGTCGGGTGGTCGGGATGGCTCGATGGACGTGATCGGCCGACTGGAACTGGCAGACCTTGGCTCGCCGTCCAGTGGCTTCCGCCCGCGGCCGGATTCACTACGGAAGGCGCCAGATGTCGTCGGCGAGCACGCCACCCAGCCCTCAGCAGCCGGACGAGAGCTGGGCGAATAACGTCAAGGGACTGGCGGCTCGCGCGGGCCGCTGGAGCGCTCAGCACCGCAAGACGGCAATCTGGGGATGGCTCGCGTTCGTCGTCGTCGCCTTCATGATCGGCGGCGCGGTCGGTACGAAGACCCTCCAGCAGGACCAGCTCGGGGTTGGCGAGTCCGGACGCGCCTCCACGACGATCGAGGGGGCGTTCCCGAGGAGCGCCGACGAGCTCGTGCTGGTCCAGAGCGGGAGCGTAGGGGCGACCGATCCGAGCTTCCGCGCGGCGGTCACGGACGTCCAGCGCCGCCTCGCGAAGGTTCCCTACGTTCAGCAGATCGAGAGCCCGTACGCGTCGGGCAACGCCGGCCAGATCTCCAAGGACGGGCGATCGGCGCTGATCCGCTTCAAGGTCGCGGGCGACGACACCCAGACGCAGGACCGGGTCGGAGCGGCACTCGACGCGGTCAGCGCGGCGCAGGCGGCGAATCCGGACTTCACGATCGCCGAGTCGGGCGATGCGAGCATCAACAAGAAGCTCAACGACTCGATCAGCGCCGACTTCAAGCAGGCGCTCCTCACCTCGCTGCCGATCACGCTGATCATCCTGCTGATCGCCTTCGGCGCACTGGTGGCGGCGGGGGTGCCGCTTCTGCTCGCGCTGACCGCCGTGATCGGGACCATCGGCCTGATGGGGCCCCTCAGCCATCTAACCGCCGTGGACCAGTCGGTGAACGAGGTGATCCTGTTGATCGGCCTGGCGGTCGGTGTGGACTACTCGATGTTCTACCTGCGCCGCGAGCGCGAGGAGCGCGAATTGGGGCGCAGCGAAACAGCGTCACTTGCCGCGGCGGCGGCGACCTCGGGCCGAGCCGTCATGGTCTCCGGCTTCACGGTGATGGTTGCGATGGCTGGGATGTACCTCGCCGGAGCGTCGACCTTCCAATCATTCGCCACGGGCACGATCCTGGTCGTCGCGCTGGCGGTCGTGGGGTCGCTCACAGTGCTTCCGGCGACGCTGGGCTGGCTCGGAGACCGGGTCGAAAAGGGCGGTGTGCCGATCATCAAGAACCATCCCTGGAACGCCGGTGAGAGCACGCTTTGGTCGCGCATCCTGGACCCGGTCCTGCGCCACCCGCTGATATCGGTCATCGCCACGGGCGGGCTCCTCGTCGTTCTCGCGATTCCCGCCTTCAGCCTCCACACGGCCAACCCTGGCGTCCAGTCGCTGCCGCAGGACATCGACGTGATCCAGACCTACAACAAGATCCAGGCAGCCTTCCCGGGCGGCCCGATCCCTGCGGTGGTCGCGGTCAGCGCCGACGACGTGACCTCGCCGCAGATGAAGGCGGCGATCGCGGAGCTCGGCAAGCAGGCATCTTCGAACCCGCTCTTCGAGCAGCCGATCACCGTCGACGTGAGCTCCGACCACACCGTCGCCCAGGTGAGCATCCCGCTCGCTGGCGACGGGAGCGACTCCCAGTCCACGGCCGCGCTCGCGGAGCTCCGGAACACGATCATCCCGGCGACGATCGATCAGGTCCCGGGCGCCACCGGCGACGTGACCGGTTACACGGCCGACTCCGAGGACTTCACGGCCACGATGAAGTCGCACGCGCCGCTGGTGTTCGGCTTCGTGCTCCTGGCGGCCTTCATCCTGCTGCTGTTCACCTTCCGCTCGATCGTGATCCCGCTGAAGGCGATCGTGCTGAACCTGCTCTCGGTCGGAGCGGCCTACGGGATCCTGGTGTGGATATTCCAGGAGGGACACCTCGAGTCGGTGCTCGGCTTCAAGTCGACCGGATCGATCGTCTCCTGGATGCCGATCTTTCTGTTCGTCGTCCTCTTCGGGCTGTCGATGGACTACCACGTGTTCATCCTCACGCGGATCCGTGAGGCATTCGACCGCGGGCGGTCGACGGAGGACGCCGTCGCGCACGGAATCAAGACGACGGCGGGGGTCGTGACCAGCGCCGCGATCGTGATGATCGCGGTGTTCGCGATCTTCGCCACGCTGTCGCTCTTGATCTTCAAGCAGCTGGGCATTGGCCTCGCGGTGGCGGTGCTGATCGACGCGACGCTCATCCGCGGCGTGCTGCTGCCGGCGACGATGAAGTTGCTCGGCGATTGGAACTGGTATCTGCCGAAGTGGCTGGAATGGCTGCCGCACGTCGGCCCAGCGGATGCGAGCGCGCTCCCGCCCGCGCCCGGCCAGCGCCCCGAACCGTCCGAGGAGAAGAAGCCGGAGCCCGCTTCCGCTTAGCGCCGGGGACCACCCCCCTAACACACCACCAACGGCACCTGCCAGTTTCGGGGCTAAAGCCCCTCATTAGAATCCCTTGTATGGAAGGAAGCGAAGGATTCAACCTCTTCGGCGATCCCGATGAGCTTCGCGAGCGCCTTGGCGAGCTTGCCAACCAGATGCAGGACAGCCAACGCGTGGCCTGGGCCGACAACGCGATCAAGCTGGCGGTCGACATGACCGTCGCCGCGATCAACCGCCTCGACCTCTCGGGCAGTAGCGACGAGCAGGCGATCCAGGTCCGCGACGCGATCAGGATCGTCTTCCCCGAGTCGGTGACGCTCGTGCGCGAGGCGCGCGAGGGCCTCGCCTAACCGGGCTCGCATTCGGCACATCCCGCGCGCCCCAGGCCCGGATTCGGAGCCTAGGTTGGCTCCATGCGAGCCCGCGAGGAGAACGGAGCCGCCTCGGTCGAGCACGTCGGCCTGGTCCTGCTGATCGCGCTGGTCGCTATCGGAGCGATCGCGGCGCTCGTCGCCGCTCCACCGACCGACGAGGCGAAGAGGCTCGGCTCGGCGCTAGACCGCAAGATCCGCTGTCCGGCACGCCTGCCCGAGCCGTGCTGGCAGGACCCGTTGACCGAGGCGTACAGCAGGCCGGTCGCGGGGCTCGTACGTGCTCTCGCCCCCTCCCAGCGGCCCGTCGCCGGCCCTTCGGGCCTCGGACTCGTGCCGGTCGACTTCCGCTACTGCCGCAGCGAGAGCTGCGCCGTCCCCGGTGATCGAGCGGGCCTCACCCGATCCGGCCGGCGGGTGACGGCGTTCACATCGGTGATCGATCGCCGCCGGTCGGGCGGCGAAGTCGAGATCCGCTACTGGCTTTACCGACCGGGCCTGGGCTGGGACCGCGAGTTGCGCCACGGCTCGGCAGCCGACGTCGAGCGTTATGCGGAGACGCCGCTCCTCGACAGCGCGAACCCGGTCCTGGTGCCGCTCGAGACGCTCTACGGACGAGATCACTACGACTTCCCGCCGGCCGAGGAGCCGCCCTGGCGGTGGGAGGTGAAAAGCGTCTATCCGGGCTAGGGGTCGCTACCAGTGCGCGTCGTGGTGCTCCATCACGCCGAGCCCGCTCTCGAGCGCGATGCCGCCCGGCAGCGTGCCGCTGAAGGCGCCGAGCGGCTGCCGGTACATGTAGCGAACTCCGAAGCGGCTCTCCTCCCGGTGCCGCTCGCACTCGCCGGCGAAGTCGAGGCGCGACCCCTCGTCGAACTGGATCCCCTCCAGGCCGTCGAACTCGACCGGGCCGGGCTCCGTCGGGTCGCCGTCGACCCAGATGCCTCGCTCGGAGAGCTCCGGAGGGTCGTTGATGCCGCTGACTAGGTTCCAGCCGACCGATCTGCCGTCGGTGGCCTTTCCGACTCCGGCCGACCAGCTCCAGACGGTGTGGTGCGGGTGGTAGCCCTCGGACTCGTCCTCGACGCCGCGTGCCTCGCTCTGGATGCGACGGCCCGCGATCCGGACGTCGCATTCGACCGGCACGTCGACGCGCTTTCGCGTCCACACGTACTGGCCGTCGGTGGTCGGACAGACGGCCTCGACCCACTTCGCGGTGCCAAAGCGAAGGAAGGCCCGGACCTCTCCCGCCTCCGGGTGCTTGGCCTCTATCCGGACCACCGATCCCTCGTCGGCGCTGTGCATGAGGAGGCCGTCGCCGTCCGGGCCCTCGGTCCATACGTCGCCGCGGGCTCCGGGCATCAGAACCGCCGTGCGCTCCCAGAGCTTTCGCTCTCCGCGCTCCCAGATCGCCCAGAAGGTCTGTCCGAGCGGCCCTACGCTGATGCGGGCGGCGCAGAGCAGCAGCTCGTCGCTGAACACGCCCACGTAGCGCCAGCGCTTGCGCCAGTGGCCATCGCGGCGGATCGGAAGCTTGTCGGGCGGGAGGGGAAGCTCGGGGCGCCCAGGGCCGGGTCCGCGCCAGGGTAGGGACACGTCACTCAATGCGCGCGATCGTGTCGCCCGCGGCGATCGCGCCGCCTTCGGCGACCGCGAGCTCGCTCACCTTGCCCGCCCGATGGGCGGTGATCTCGTTCTCCATCTTCATCGCCTCGACCACGCAGACGAGGGTACCCTCGGCGACCTCGTCGCCCTGGCTCACGGGGACCTTGAGCACCGTGCCCTGGATCGGCGAGACGAGGACATCCGTCCCCCCGCCAGCCGTCGCGCCACCGGCCGCTCGCTCGCGCCGCGGTGGACGGCGAAGGCCTGCCACGGCAGGGCCGGGATTGCCGCCCGCCGGCGCCGCCGCGCCGATCACCTTCACGCTGTGGAGCCTGCCGTCGACCTCGACCTTGTAGGTCCGCGCCAGCGCCTCCTCCGGCTCACCCTCGCCATCCGCCTCAGGCTCCGGCGGTGCCGTTGCCTCGGGCTCCAAGCCCTTCAGCCACTTGCGATCGCCGATCAGGTCGCGGGCGGTCCCGGCGTTTCGCCACTGGTCCGTCGCGAGGATCGCCTCGTGGAAGGGGATCAGCGTCACCAGGCCGCCGACCTCGTACTCGCCCAACGCCCGCAGCATCCGCGCGGTGGCACGCTCGCGGTCGGTGTCCCAGACGATGAGCTTGGCGACCATCGGGTCATACAGCGGCGTCACCTCGGACCCGGCGCGAACGCCGGAGTCGACCCGGACGCCGGGACCCGCGGGCTCGACGTAGCTCGCGATCTTGCCCGGGGCCGGAGCGAAGTTCTTGTGCGCCGCCTCGGCGTTGATCCGGCACTCGATCGCGTGGCCGCGCAGCTCTACGTCCTCCTGCGAGACCGAGAGCTCCTCGCCGTCGGCGACCCTGATCTGCTCGCGGACGATGTCGATCCCGGTGACCATCTCCGTCACGCAATGCTCGACCTGGACCCGCGTGTTCATCTCGAGGAAGAAGTACTCGTCGCCGTCCTGAAGCCCCTCGACCGTGCCCGCCGAGCGATAGCCGACGGCTGCCGCCGCGTCCGTCGCGATCTTTCCGATCCGCTCCCGCATCTCCTCGTCCACATGGGGGGCGGGCGCCTCCTCGATCAACTTCTGGTGGCGCCGCTGGATCGAGCAGTCGCGCTCGCCCAGGTGGATCACGTTGCCATGCGAGTCCGCCAGCACCTGCACCTCGACGTGGCGCGGGTCCTCGAGGTAACGCTCCAGGTAGACGCGCGGGTCCGAGAAGAACTTCTCGCCCTCGCGCGAGGCGCCCTCGAATGCGTCCTCCAATTCTTCCTCCGAGTGAGCGACGCGAAAGCCCTTGCCGCCACCACCCCCAGCCGCCTTGCACGCGATCGGGTAGCCGATCTCCTCCGCCTGCGTCTTCGCCTCGGCGACGTCCTCGGCGGGCGAGGTGGTCCCGGGGACGATCGGCACCCCGGCCTCGGCCATCAGCTCGCGGGCGCGGGTCTTGGACCCCATCGCCTCGATGGCGCTCGCCGGCGGGCCGATGAACACCACGCCGGCCTTCTCGCATGCCTCGGCGAAGTCGGCGTTCTCGGCGAGGAACCCGTATCCAGGATGGATCGCCTGGGCGCCGGCCTTCTCGGCCGTCGCGAGGATCTTCTCGATGTTCAGGTAGCTCTCCGCGGGAACCGGCGGGCCGAGCAGATGCGCCTCGTCGGCCTCGCCGACGTGCGGGGCGTCGCGATCGGCCTCCGAGTACACGCCCACCGACACGATCCCCATCTCCGTGAGCGTCCGCATGACGCGAATCGCGATCTCGCCCCGATTGGCGACCAGAACCTTCTCGAACATGGCGCGTGAGTCTATTTGGCGGTGCGCGCCTCACCAATCGATCGGCGGCGATCCCGCGACAGTCCACTGCCCCCACAGCGCTTCGCGCAGGGTTGCACCCCCGATCTCCCTTGCGGTCCCGGCGGACGCTCGGGCGCCGTACCCCTCATAACCCTTCAAGCGCCGATGCCCTGGGGCGAGGTTGAAGGGTTGACCGTCCTGTGAGCGGTCAACTCTTCAGCTGACCGTCAGTCCGCCGACGGCTGAAGCGTTAGCGACGGCTTTCCGCGGGCGACGACCGCCGGGGGTCCTCCCTCGGTGCAGCCGTCGTCACGGTCGTGGCCGGCGTGGCTGTTTCCCGGGCGAGGCTCACTACTACGCCGCCCGCAGGTGGCGCTCCGCCTCGCCCATCCAGATGACCTGGTCGCGGCCGGGGCCGACGCCCACGAGGCGGATCGGGACGCCTACGTTCTGTGAGATGAACTCCAGGTAGTCGCGCGCCTCGCGCGGGAGATCCGCCTCGCTGCGGCAGTCGCCGATGTCGGCGTCGAAGCCCGGTAGGTCCTCGTACTCCGCCTCGGCGGCGTGCAGCACCGACTGGTGGTAGGGCAACTCGTCCAACCGCGCGCCCTCGCTCGAGCGGTAGCGAACGGCCACCCGTATCGGATCGATGCCGGCGAGGACGTCGAGCTTCGTGACCGCGAGCGCGGAAAGGGTGTTGATCCTGGCCGCGTAGCGGAGGGCGACGAGGTCGATCCACCCGGTACGGCGGTCACGGCCCGTGGTCGTGCCGCGCTCCCCGCCGCGCTCCCGGATGTGGGCCCCCATATCGTCGTCGAGCTCGGTCGGAAACGGGCCGGCCCCGACCCTCGTGGCGTAGGCCTTGGCGACGCCCCACACCTCGTCGATGTCAGCAGGGCCGACTCCCGCGCCGACGCATGCCGCACCCGCGATCGGGTTGGAGGACGTGACGAACGGATAGGTCCCGTGGTCGAGGTCGAGGAGCGTCCCCTGCGCGCCCTCGAAGATCACCGTCTTGCCTGAGTCGAGGGCCTCCCAGCACAGATGCGCGGTGTCGGCGATGAACGGCTCGAGGCGATGGCCGTAGCGCAGGTACTCCTCGGTCATCGCATGGAGGTCGAGCCGCGGGTCCTTCGCGAACGGGCGCAGCATCTGCTGCTTGGGCTCGAGGGCGGCCATGATCTTCTTACGCAGGATCTTGGCGTCGAGGAGGTCTTGGACGCGGATCCCGAGGCGGGCGGCCTTGTCGGCGTAGCAGGGCCCGATGCCGCGCTTCGTCGTGCCGATCTCGAGCTTGCCGAGCTTTGCCTCGCCCGCCGTGTCGAGCAGCACGTGGTAAGGCATGATCAGGTGCGCGTTGGCGGAGATCCGCAGGCCGCTGATGTCGATCCGCTCGCGGCGCAGGCCCTCGAGCTCGCCGATCAGCACTCCAGGGTCGATCACCACCCCGTTGCCGATCACGCACGCCTTGCCTGGATACAGGATCCCGGAGGGGATCAGGTGGAACTTGAACTCCTCGCCGTCGCGCACGATCGTGTGGCCAGCGTTGTTGCCGCCCTGAAAGCGCACGATGGCGTCGGCCTGCTCGGCGAGCAGGTCCGTGAGCTTGCCCTTGCCCTCATCGCCCCACTGGGCGCCGACTATGACGATTCCCGGCATGTGCGCTAGGTCGGTGCCGTACGGCGTCGACGGTGACATGTGCCGCTTTTCATAGGTGGACGATTATGAGGTAATGCCCCGGCGGTTAGCCGCGAACCGGTCGCGGGTCAGACCGCGTAGCGCATGTCGTCGCCGAAGAGCGGCAGGGGATCGCCGCAGATCTCCACCAGCCGCGAGACGGTTCGCGGGCCGATCTGCTCCTCCAGCGCGGCCTGGTCGAGGTTCGTGGTGACGACCACCGACCGCTGGCTCTCGTAGCGCTCGTTGACGATCGCGTAGAGCTGCTCGAGCACCCAGTCGCTGCGCTTCTCGGCGCCGAGATCGTCGATGTGCAGCAGGTCGACCTCCGTGAGGCGCTCGAAGAACTCCAGGTAGGACTGCTCGCCCGCCTCCGCATCGTAGGTGCGCCGGATGCGCGACAGGAGACGCGGGAGCGAGTAGATCGCCACCGTGCGTCCGGCCTCGACCGCCGCCTTGGAGACGAGCATCGCCAGGGTCGTCTTGCCGGTGCCGACGTCGCCCATCAACCACAGGCCCTCGCCCTCGTCGAGGCGGTCGTCGATCGCCTCGACGTAGCCCTTGACCGCCTTGTAGACGGGGGCCTGCCGCGGATTGCGCGCCATGTCCGAGACGGGTGGGCGGTCGAGGCTCACCCCGCGGTACTTGCGCGGGATCGCCGAAGCCACTCCTCGTGCCCGGCGGCGCGCCATGCGCCGCTCGCGGCATTCGCAGGGCCGCGCGACGTCCTCGGGGCCGAGGATCCAGCCGGAGCCGTCGCAGACCCCGAGCGGGCACGACGGCTCGGAGTCCGCCCTCGCGTCCGCCAGACGCACCGGTCGCGGCGCCGAGCTCACCGCTTAAGCCTCGTCGGCGAAGTCGTCGTCGGCCAGGTCCATGAGCGGCGGGCCCTCACCCGCTCTCTGCTCGATCCCGGGCTCCGAGCCGCGCGCGCGATCGACGAACCGCGGGTACTGCTCGAGGAAGACCACGGGCACGTCACCGGTGGGGCCGTTGCGGTGCTTGGCGACGATCAGGTCCGCCTCGCTCGGATCGGCGTCCTCGTCGTACTTCGACGCCCGGTAGATGAAGATCACCACGTCCGAGTCCTGCTCGATCGAGCCCGACTCGCGAAGGTCCGAGAGCATCGGCTTGCCTCCCGGGCGCTGCTCCGGCGCACGAGAGAGCTGGGAGAGCCCGATCACCGGGACGTTCAACTCGCGGGCGAGGATCTTCATCCCCCGGCTGAACTGACCGACCTGCTCGACGCGGTTCGAGCGCGGATCCTCGGCGCGCATCAGCTGGAGGTAGTCGACGATCACCAGGCCGAGGCCGCCCTCGCTGGCGGCGAGGCGCCGCGCCTTGGCGCGCAGCTCCAGCAGGCTCAGGTCCGATGAGTCGTCCAGCCACAGCGGCACCTTCTCGAGCTCGTTGCAGGCGCGGACCACGCGGGGCCAGTCGCGGGTCGACACGTTGCCCTTGCGGAGCTTGTCGTTGGGGATTCGCGAGCGGCAGGCGATGAAGCGGTGGGCGAGCTCCGCCTCCGACATCTCGAGCGAGAAGAAGGCAACCGGCTTGCCGTACTTGGAGGCGACGTTCTCGGCGATGTTGCACACAAGCGCCGACTTACCGAGGGATGGCCGGGCCGCGATGATGATCAGGTTGCCCGGCTGAAAGCCGCCCAGCTTGGCGTCCAGGTCGCGGAATCCCGACGGCGTGCCGGTGATGGTCTGGTCACCCTTGGCGAGCTGCTCGAGGCGGTCGATCTCGTCGCCGAGCACCTCGGCAACGAGGCGGAAGTCGCTCGCGCGCTCCTCGTGGGCAACCTTGAACAGCAGGCTCTCGGCGCGCTCCACCAGCTGGTCGGGCTCCCCCTCGCGCTCGTGGACGGACTTCTGGATCCGCTGCGAGGTCGCCAGCAGGCGCCTGAGAAGTGCGTTCTGCTTGACGATCTGCGCGTAGTGGCGAGCGTTGCCAGGGACGGGAACGGTCGAGGCGAGCTCCGAGACGGCCTCCTTGCCGCCGGCCTCGGCGAGCTCGCCGTGCTGTGCCAGGTACTCGGAGACGGTGAGGGCGTCAACCGGCTCTCCCTGCTCGTACAGGCCGGTGATCGCGCGGAAGACGATCCTGTGCCGCTCGCGGTAGAAGTCCTCGTCGTGAAGCCGGACGTCCAGGATCACCGGGGCGATCGCGCCCTCGGAGACCATCATCGCCCCGAGGACGGATCCCTCGGCCTCGAGGTTCTGGGGCGGGACGTTGGTCTCGGGGGTGGCCATGTTCTGTGAGTGAGGGGCTTTAGCCCCGAAACTGGCTGGTGCCGTTTGAGATGTGGGGTTGCCGTTGTTGGTTTCGGAGCGCATCGGCTCCGCTAATTAGAGGGCCGCGGCCGGTCGGATTCGCCCCGTCAACTGCCCCGCCGCGAGCAAAGCACAGCGAGGCTCACGCCGTGCGCGGCGTTCCCGCAAATTTCGTGAAAGACGTGCGCTCGGAGCCGGGAGAGTTCGCCGCGAGTTGCGGGCTTACTTCTCTTCGGCGACGATCGTCTTGATGCGCGCTGAGGATTCGCCGGCGAGCTCGACCTCGATCATGTAGGTGCCGACCTCGCGGATCGGGTCGTCGAGGCGGATCTTCTTGCGGTCGATGCGAAGCCCGCGGGCCTCGCCGATGGCGTCGGCGATCTCCTTGTTGGTCACCGACCCGTAGAGCTTTCCGTCCTCGCCCGCGCGGTGCTGGATCGTGAGCACGGTCTTGGAGAGGAGCGCCGCGGTCTCCTCGGCCCGCTCGGCGGCCTCCCTGGCGGCGCGGTCGGCGGCCTCCTGGCGGCGCCGGGCCTCCTCGAGCGAGGCGTCCGTCGCCGGCTGGGCGAGCTTGCGGGGCTGAAGGAAGTTGCGGAGATAGCCGGGTGAGACGTCGACGGCCTCACCGGCCTGGCCGAGGTTCTCGACGTCCTTGAGGAGGATCGCCTGCGCCATCGGGTGCCCTGCTCCTACCGCTCGCCGACGTAGGGGAGCAGCGCGATCTCGCGTGCCCGCTTGACGGCCAGCGCGAGCTGCTGCTGGTGGCGGCGGGAGAGCCCGGTGACGCGCCGGGAGCGGACCTTGCCGCGGTCGGAGATGAAGCGGCGGATCGTTCCCAGGTCCTTGTAGTCGATCGTCTCGACGTTGATCCGCGTGTACTTGCGGGGGCGGAACCGATCAGAGCCGCGGGGACGCCGACGACCGGCGCTCGATGCGCCTGGGCCCGTGGTCGAAGTTGGCCGTCGCCGGGCCATCAGCCGATGTCGTTCTTGCTCGCCAGTGTCATGCCTTCATACGCGCGCCGCCCGTCCAGTGGGGGCGGCGCGAGAGAGCGCATGATAGCCGGGGCGTCGCGAAATGACGCCCCAGAGTTGGGTTTTCAGACGCCCTAGAAGGGGATGTCGTCGCCCGCCGAGCCTGCGCCCACGGGCTCCGTGTTCTCGAAATCGGACGTGTCGGCCGGCACGTCGGACCGCGCCGTGATCCCGTTGCCCTGGACTGCACCGGAGCCGTCACGGCTACCCAGGAATTGCACGGACTCGGCGATTATCTCGACGCTCTGTCGCTTGTTGCCGTCCTGCGTCTCCCATTCGCGCCAGTCGAGGCGGCCGTCGACCGCCACCGGGCGGCCCTTCGAGAGGTAGGTCGCGCAGTTCTCGCCCTGTGCTCCCCAGACGGTCACGTCGAAGTAGTTGGGCTTGTCGACCCACTCGCCGCTCTGGTCCTTGCGACGGCTGTTGACGGCCACGCGAAGCTTGCAGACCGCGGTCCCGCTCTGGAGGCTCCTGAGCTCCGGATCCTTCGTGAGATTCCCCGTGATCGTCACCCTATTGATATTTGTGGCTGCCACTGAATCAGCACCTTCCTCAAATCGTTGTTCGGTTCCTCAGTCTAAGGACGGGGACGGCGTGTTCTCTCCCCCCGTGGGGACAGGAAGGCGCAACGAGCGGCTTTAGAGAGCGCCGGTGAGCGGCTAGGAAGCCGGCTCTTCGCCCGACTCGGGCGCCGGTTGCGCCTCGGGCTCCTCCGCTGGGGCCTCCGGAGCCGGCTCGGCGGCCTCCGGGGTCTCCGCGGCGGGAGCGGGGGCGGCCTCATCCGGAGCGGTTTCGGCCTCCGCGGGCGCCTCGGCTGCGGGCTCGCTCGGGGCCTCGGAGGGCGCCTCGGTGGCGGGCTCGCTCGGGGCCTCGGCGGCGGCCTCGGCCGGGCCCTCGTCGCGGCGCGGGGCGCGGGTGGGAGCGCCTGAGGTGCCCATCGCCGGCGGCGGGACGATCGAGGGCGAGCGCGGATCGACCTTGAAGATCCGGAACCTCAGAACGCCGTCGGCGATCCGCAGGTTGTGGTTGAGCTCGTCGAGCACCCCGCTCTGGCCCTCGAACCGGAACAGCCGGTAGTCGGCCTCGGTGCGCTGACGGATCTCGTACGCCATTTTGCGCATCCCCCACGAGGCGTCGTGCTTGAGCGTGCCGCCGGTCTCGATCCGCTGGCGAGTCTCGGCGGCGATCTCGTCGCGGCGCTCGTCCGGGACGTCCGGATCGAGCATCAGCACGAGCTCATATTCCTTGTTGACGGCGATGGCCAAAACGGCGGACGACTATAGCGACCGGGGGGCGCCGCGACCGCGCCCGGGGTTCGAACCCGTAGATGGGAAGCCGCACTCGGATCCGCTGGGTAAACGTCGCCAGGCTGGCCGCCGGAGCGATCGCATGCGCCGCGCTCGTGGTCGGCCTGCCGGCGCTGCTCGAGCGCCCGAAGCCGCCCCCACTGCCTGACGACATCGGCCTCGCCCAGGCCCGTCCGGCCCCACCTCCGGCGCCCGTGCGTACCCCCCGGGTCGCCCATCCAGCCAAGGCTCGCCCGAAGGCAAACGCCGCCAAGCGCGAACCGCGCCGGCCACGCCATCACGAGCGGGCGACGCACGACCATGAGCGGCCCTCCCGCGCCCCCGCTCCCGCGCCGGTGGCTGCTCCCGCGCCGCAGCCCGCCGCGGCGCCGCCTCCTGCGCCCCCGGCGCCGTCACCGCCGCCACCGGCTTCACCGCCGCCCGCGCCCGCCCCCGTCGCGACGAGCTCGCCCTCCCCTCCAGCCAGCTCGGCGGCGGGGGGCGGGGCCGGGCAGGAGGGCGGACCCTCGGAATTCGGATTCGAGCGTTGACCAACGACCAAGGGAGGCCCAACCGATGAAACGCCCGATCGTTGCCGTTCCCGCCCTCCTCGCCGCGGCGACGCTGTCACTGCTCGCTCCGGCGGCGGCGAGGGCCGGCGTCTATCGCGCGGTGGTCTGCAACCCGGAGCTCGGCGCCTTTCACCCGGACGCGATCTTCGCGCGGACCTCCCATCACTACGTCTCCGATGCGTCGTGCGGCGAGGGTCAGGCCGGGCTGGCCGTCCGCCACGAGGGCAGGAAGACGGGTCACGGACGCTGGGGCGGCTGGTCCGTGCGCGCACCGCGCGGCACCGTCATCTCCCATCTCGGCGTCGGCGCGGCCGGGCGGCGTGCCGGCGGCCAGGTCCCTCAGCTTCTGACGGCGCCGCTCGCCGGGTCGCTCCAGCCGTTCTCGGTCCCCGATCCCGGCATGGAGCGCTCGCGCTGGGACGGCCGGGCGAGGGCGTTCGTCGCCAGGCTCGTGTGCGCTCGCGATGGCGGCTGCGGGAAGGGCGAGAAGTCGGGCGTTCGGATCAAGCGCATCTCGCTGCGCATGGCTGACCGGGTGAGGCCCAGGATCGTGCTGCGCGGCCCGGCGTTCGCCGCCGGAAGCAGGCGCGGGATCCAGGCGATGGAGGCCGTGGCCGCCGACGTCGGAGCGGGGATCCATCGCTTCCTCCTCCAGGTGAACGGCGAGCCCCTGGCGGCTCACGCCGCCGCATGCCGCGCCGCGAGCGGGCACGCCCTGCGCCTCAGGCCGTGCCCGCTTCACGCCCGCACCACCTTCGAGGCCGCGACCACCTGGGCGCCGTTCCGCCAGGGGCCGAACACGGTGCGGATCTGCTCGGTCGACTACGGGCTGGACACGCAGGCGAACCGCGCCTGCGCGGAGCGCCACGTGCGGGTCGACAATCTCTGCCCGATCTCGAGCTCCGGCGCTGGGGCCGGCCTCGAGGCTCACATCTCTCGCACGCGCTCGGGACATGGGCGGGGAGAGGCGACCGTTCGCGGCCGGCTGCTCACGGCGGCGGGCGCGCCGGTGTCAGGGGCGCGGGTCTGCGTGGCCACGCGCGTCCCGCTGGCGGGCGCCGCAGAGCACATCGCCGCGACGCCGGTAACCGGGACCGATGGGCGATTCGCCACCGAGCTCCCCTCCGGCCCCAGCAGGCAGGTCCGCGTTGCCTACTGGTGGAGCGGCAACGGCGTCGCCGAGCGGCGCCTCGACCTGCACGTTCGCGCGCGCCCGCGGCTGAAGCTCCGCCCGCGCCATGCACTCCACGACGGTCGCCGGGTCCGCTTCAGGGTCCGGCTCCAGGAGCCCGCCGCTCCTCGCCGGTGGGTCCGGATACAGGCGCGATCGGGCAAGCGGTGGGTCGAGGTGAGCAACGGCCGCGCCAATCTCAACGGCACCTACCGCGCCCACTACCGCTTCCATTCGACCTCGGGCCGCCACCGGTACGCCTTCCGGGCGGTCGTGCCCAGCCAGCGCGGTTACCCGTATCGGGGCGGACACTCGAAGACGCGTCACGTCACGGTGGTCGGTTAGCGCCGCGGAGCGCGGATGGTCTTGCGGCTATGGGCCATCAGCCGATCCGTTCGATTATCCGAACCAGGTCGTCGCGCCGGTAGCCGTGGCTGCGCGCGAATTCGACCAGCTCCCGAGCCCGGGCCACCACCGCTCCGCGCTCCGGGCTTCCGGCGACGCTGATCCCGCGGCCGCGACGAAACTCCAGCAGGCCCTCGTCGCGTAGCGTCCGGAGCGCGCGCAGAACCGTGTTGGTGTTGACGCCGATCACCGCCGCGAGGTCTCTCGCCGGCGGTAGGCGCTCGCCCGGCTTGGCCTCGCCGTCGGCGATCGCACGGCGAATCTCGGCGGCGACCTGCTCATGCAGATCGGCTGAATCGCTCCGGTCGACCTTGACTCCGAGCATGGTGCTAGTAATACTAGCTCTATCGTGTCCGTCGAAGCCCCGCCGCAACCCGCCGAGCAGGACGAGCTCGATGCGCTGATCGAGGAGGCGAGGCAGCGGGCATGGCGCCGGCGGGCCGGCTACTTCGCTTCGGCGGTAGCGGCTGCCCTGGTGGCGGGAGCTGTCTACCTCGCGATCGGGGGCGGCGGGGGTGAGGGAACGTCCGAAGGCGGAGCATCGAATGAGCCTGCGGCGACTGCGAGGCAGGGATCGGCCCCGAGCCCCGCGGAGACGGCCTACCGCTGCCCAATCTCAATCAAGGCCCTCAAGCGAAGCACCCCGGGAAATGGCATCCCGAGCTGCAGCATCCACTTCTTCGCGACACTTCCAACGGGTTGGCATAACCGGACCAGCCGCGTCTCAGTGCTTCCACCCCGGCTGGCGAAGGGGATTCCGCTCGGCGGCCCGATCGTGAGCGTCGTGAGCTACGCCAACTTCCCGCTTCCGACGAGTCCGGGTCCGGTGCCCGGGCCGATATGGCCGATCCCGACGCCACCCGACGGGCTTGCCGTAGGGATATTTCCCGAGGCGCCAGCCTCTGGAGCGAAAGCAGCCCGTGCGGGCGCCGTCGACCTACGTCCAGACGATTTTCAACGGGTGGCCGTTCAGCGGCGTAGATGGCTGGCCCGAAAAAATCTCTACACGGGTGGGTGGCGCTTCGAGGTGCAGGTGCACGTCGGTGCCGACGGGCCCCAGACGGAATCGCTCGATCAAGCGAACGCGCTCCTTAATTCAATTGAGACGACGCAGCATCTGTGCCCATGCGGGAAACGGTGAGCATGTCCGTTAAAGCTCCACCCCAAGCGCCCGAGCAAGACGAGCTCGAGGCCCTCATCGAGGAGGCTCGCCGCCGGGCCCGCCGGCGTCGCCTCGGCATTGCGGGCGTCCTAATGACAGCCGGGCTTGCATCGGCAGCGCTCTATATCGCTCTCGGCGGGGGAGGTGGGAACCGAGCCGGCGAGGCTCTTTCGCAGCGACCCGGCACGGCCGCCGGGGTCCAGTACACCCGGACCAAGTCGCTCAGCCTCGGCATCTCCGGGAACTATTCCCAATACCGACCGGTCCTTGTTACCGAAACCTGGGTGCGCCCCGACGGCTCGGGTCGCCTGCGGACGACCGAGCTCCCCGCTCGGTGGCCCGGCCCCCGGGATCGCAGGCGAGCCATCGCTGCGAATGACGACACCAGCCTCAAGCCGAGTGGGCCCGGTGTGAAGAACCAAGAGCTCGGATCATCATTCGCGTTCGACCAGGCTCTCGGCGCGGGCTCGTTTCCGGTCACCGCTCTGCTCTCCGCTGACCCCGCGCAGTTGCGCGACCAGCTCGAAGGGTTCGTCGCCTCTTCTGGCGGCGATCCAAAGAACGTTCGCGTCTTCGAAGTCGGCTCTGCCGTACTGGGAAAGCCAAACACGCCAGCACCGGTGAGGGCAGCTGCGTTCAAGGTACTGAGCCGGCTCCCTGGCGCGGTTGTCGATCGATCCGCCACGGATCCGTTGGGCCGCCGGACGATCTCGGCGTCGATGGGCTCCGGCTACACCGGCTCCTACTCCACCGAGACGGTCTACTTCGATCCGAAGACCTCCCTGGAGTTTGCCTACACCAACCGGCTGTCCCAGCCAGAGCACTTCATCGATTCCAGGCTGCTCAACGAAATGGTTCTGACCAAAGAAAGGACCGTCTCCTCCGTTCCCTGAGAGCCCCCCACCGGACAGACGCCGGGACGGCTTTGCGATGGTGCCCCGGTCTAAAGCGGCCCAGAGCCGTTAGAGCTGGATGAACCAACTCGCAGGCCGCTCACTCGCGCCGCTTCGGCCACAGCTTCGCGAGGCTCAGGGCGGCGTAGACGACGGTGTTGATCGCCACGAACGCGGCCAGGGCCTGGAACCAGCCCGATTTGAGCAGGTCGGCCGAGAAGAGAATGCCTCCGATGAGGGTCATTGCGCAACCGCCTCCGCCTCGCGCGGGACGTAGTTCCAACCCGCCTTGCGCCCGGCGGCGATGTCGATCAGGGACTTGAGGAAGACGATCTGAAGCATTAGGTCATAGGCGATCTCGATGACGAGTGGCGCCGCAAGCGCCCTCCCCCGCCAGCCGATCGGCCAGACGGTGCCCACGCGCTCGACCACGAAGATGGAGCCGACGGCGAACCAGACCCATGCGAGCTGGAAGTCGTCCGCCGCCAGCAGCGTGATCGCCACCAGCAGGAAATAGGCGTTGAGTGCGATCGTCCCGTAGGCGATGCCGATCTGCTGCAGCCAGTAGCGCAGCGTCGCGCGGGTCAGTCCGTACGCCCCGATGTTCTCCAGCGCACCGCGCTCCCACCGCATCCGCTGCCGCCAGAGCGCCTTCCAGTCGGGCATGACCTCCGTGATGACCCGGCACTGCATCGGCGAGACCATCTTCGCTCCCAGGGACTTCAGCGCCAGCGTCATCTCGTTGTCCTCGGTCATCGCGAGGGTGTCGTAGACGCGACCCGGCTCGCCGGGAATGAGGTGCCCGCGGGAGTCGGCGACCGCCTTCAGCGCGTATGCCCGAAACAGGGACGCGGTGCCGGTGAGCACGAACACCTTTCCGTGACGGCGGGAGATGTAGCGCTGGTAGCGGGTGAACTCGTTGCGCTGCAGCTGACCGACCAGGCCGTTGCCGTCCTCGCCGTAGAACACGCCGCCCACCGCGATCAGCTCGGGATCGGCCTCGAGCCGCCCCATGCCCGTCTCCAGAAACTCCGGGACGACGACGGAGTCCGCGTCCATGATCATCACGACGTCGCGCGCCTCGACACCGACGAACAGCTCTGAAAGCGCCTGGTTCAGCGCGCCGGCCTTCTTCTCGGTGTTGTTCACCGTGGTGAAGACCTCCGCCCCGGCGGCGCGCGATGTCGGCGGTGTCGTCGGTGCAATTGTCGGCAACCACTACGACCCTGTCCGGTCGCCTGGCCTGCCCCCACAGGGGCGCCAGCGACGCCTCGATGGTGAGGCTCTCGTCGTGAGCCGGCACAAGAACCGTCAGCCTCAACGGCTCGGCTGAGGAGTCCTTGTCCGGCAGCTTGCCGGGCGGTAGGTCGGTGTCCTCGACGAGTCGGACCGCCGCCGGGCCGAGCGGGGTCAGAAGACGGCTGCGCATCCGGCCCATCCCCGGGGACAAGGGATCGGGTATGCGCCTGTCGCGGGCCAGAACCCGCAGCCGTGCGGCGGCGTTCAAGGCGGCCAGTCCCATGAAGAGGGCGCCCGCGAACGCGCAATCGCCAAGAATGGGGCTGAGGGTGGGGACGTTGTCGTTTGAGCCGAGGGGAAGGTGGCCGACGATGTCGTGCGGATGCGCTCGAAGCGCGACCCACGCCGCCACGCCCAGCAGGGCGAGGCTCAAGAGCAGCAGCGCCACGAAGAGCCAGCTCAGCCGCGCAACTCGCCGACGTGGTGGGGTCGTATCGCCTGGTGGCACGGTGATCCTCCTGGTCGCGCGGCCAGCATATCCGCCGGTTTCCGGCGTCTCATGGCCGCAGCGAAGTGGCGGACGCTCAGACGTCGGCGTAGCGAAAGCGGTTCTTCAGCATCAGCACCACGATCACGGATGCCATCCCCACCGCTCCGAGGATCACGCTGAGCACGATCGTGCCGGCGCCGAGCACTCCGTCTTCCCCGGCCGCGACGTACGCCCAGATCGAGAGCGGCAGGTAGAGGACGACCGCCGTGAACAGCCCGGGGTTGGGCCGGCGAGCGGTGACGCTCGGCAGGACGTGGAAGAACGCCGTGTTGATCAAGAGCGCGGCCGGCAGCGAGAGCGCGAAGGCGGGCGCGCGCCCGCCGACAGCAGCGGCGGCGATGCCGAAGACGATGTCGCGGCGACTAGCAGCACCCAGTCGTTCATCGTCAGCGGTCCGAGCGACCGCGGCCTTTCGACGGAGGCGCCGAGAAGGACGTTGAATGACTGGTGGGCAGGCGGCCGAGGCTCCCGACGATCAACGCGACGATGCTGACGAGGTACATCTGCCCCACCAGGGCCTCGATGATCGCGAAGGAGCGCCCGATCTGAAGCTCGGCGACCAGGTCGCCGTAGCCGACGGTCGTGAGAGTCGAGTAGCTGAAGTACAGGTAGTTGGAGCTGTTGCCGGCCAGCCCGTACTTGAAGAAGGGCGTGGACACCTGGGATCCCACGATCCCGAAGACGAAGGTGAAGATCAGGCCGATCAGCAGGTAGACGCTCAGCACGCCGATCACAGTCCGGACCGTCACCCGGCTCCTCGTCCTCATGTCGTCGAGCACTCCCGCGCCGATCGCGACCGGCGCGAAGGCGATCAGCAGCAGGTTGATGAGCCGTGCGTCGAACTCGCCGAGCGTCGCGAAGCCGGCGAGGGCGATCACCGAGACAGCGACGGCTGCCGCGATCAAGGCCAGCAGGATCCGGTCCCCGACGCCGTGAATCCGCCCGACGGTCAGGGCGAGGTAGAGCGTCCCGGACTCGAGGACCACGATCACGAGCCGCGCCCACTCGCTGTCCGACGCGGCCACCTGGAACCCGATCGTCGACAGGATCAGCAGCAGGATCGCCAGATATCGCGCCGTGTCGACGCGGCGGAACGCGGGGAAGCCGGTGGCCATGGCTCGTGGGACTTCGCCCACGAGACGGCCGCCCCTTCCGCTGGCAGGCTTCGCCCGCGCCGGATCTGCCGGGGAGCCCTACCCGCTAGCTCTTGCCGCTCTTGTCGGCGGGCTCGTCCTCGCCGGTGAGCGAGCCCCTGAGCTCCCGAATTCCGGAGCCGACGGCGCGACCGATGCTGGGAAGACGGGCCGGCCCGAAGAGGATCAGGACGACGACGGCAATGACCATGAGGTGGATCGGATTCTCGAGACCGCTGAACACGCCAGGGAATCCTAGACCTCCGCGGCTCCCGGCTTGACAGCCGCCCGTCCGAGGACCTAGACGAGCCCGACGATTCCCCTCGTGATCAGGAAGGCGGCCGCGATCGAGCAGATGACGATCGCCACCTCGCGGGCGTGAGCTCGGAGCCAGCGGTTCATGCTCGTGATCAGCCATTGCGTGCGCTCCGGGGCGATGGCGTAGCCGATGAGCGGGATCTCCGCCCACTGGAACATGATCAGGTTGTAGGCGAGCAGGACGCCGACCGTCTCGGCGGTGCCGATATTGGCCTCGGCGACGTCCTTGAGCGCCACCAGGTACATCGCACCGGGAAGGTTGAGGACCATTCCCACCAGGAACGTGAGCCGGACCGAGCCGCGCTGGATCACGCGCTCGGACCACGGCGGACGCTCGCGCTTCACCTGTTTCGCCTCGCGTCTCGCCTTCATACGCTCGCGCCGCTCCAGGCCCCAATCGCTTGCGAGGAACCAGACCAGAAGCAGCGCGATCGCGCCACCCGCGACGTTGACCCACGGGCCGACGGCGTGGTTTGAGCCGCCGACGGCGTTGCCCTCGCGGAGCGCGGTGACGATCCCGTAGCCGACGACCATGCTGGTCAAGATCGCCCCCACCAGGTACGCGCCCAGCAGGCGCCTCGGGTCGGGCCGCTGGAGCACGAGGACCACCACGGCGAGAAGGGTCGGGTAGAGCGCCGATAGGAACGCCAGCAGGATGACGTCGATCAACTTGTGCTGTCCGCTTAGTCGGCCGCGGCCACGGCTGCGCGCTTGGCGCGAATGTCGTCGAGCTGCTCGGAGATCCAGACCCCGGGGTCGCGCTCGCGCACGATCTCCCGGAGACGCGTGGCACGGATCCTCCGCTCCTCCGGCTCCATCGTCAGCGCGCGATAGATGGTGTCGGCCTGCTCCTGGATGTCGAACGGGTTGACGGACAGCGTGCAGTCGCCGAGCTCCTCGTGCGCGCCGGTGTTCTCGGACAGCATCACGACGCCGTCGCGCGTGTTCACCGCCGGCGCCTCCTTCGCGACCAGGTTCATGCCGTCGAAGAGGGAGTTCACGATCAGCAGGTCGAAGTGCTTGTAACGGGCGACCGCCTCGGGGAAGTTCTCGTAGATCCGGAGGTCGATCGGCATCCAGTCGGTCGTGCCGTGACGGTGGTTGACGACGGCCACCAGCGCCTCGATCCGCTCCAGGTACTCGGCGTACTCCGGCACGTCGGTCCGTGACGGCTGGAGGTGCGCGATGAAGGTGACCTTCTCGCGGAACTCCGGGTGCTGCTGTAGGAAGGTGTCGAAGGAGGTGAACCCCCGCAGGACGTTCTTGGAGAGGTCGGCGCGGTCGACGCGAAGAATCATGTGGTCGCGCCGGCGCCGCAGGATCTCCTGCTCGTAAGCGAGCACCTGCTCGGACTCCGCGGCGCGGTCGAGCCGCCCCGCGTCGATGCCCAGCGGGTAGGCACGAACCCACGTCTCGCGCCCGGAGTGCAGGACGGCGCCGCGCTCGTAGTCCACCTCGACCTCCATGAGCTCCCGGCAGCAGGCGAGGAAGTTGCGGCAGTAGGCGGTCGTGTGGAAGCCGATGATGTCGTTGGCGAGCAGGCCCCTGAAGATCTCCTCGCGCATGCGGCCGGGCAGGATCCGCCAGCTGTCGGGCTGCGACCAGGGGATGTGGACGAAGTGGTGGAGGAGCGCGTCGGGCCGGGCGTTCCGCACCAGGGCCGGGCACGTGTAGAGGTGGTAGTCGTGGAACATCACGAGCGGGTCGGCCTCGTCCTCGATCGCGGCGAGCACCGACCGCGCGATGTCCGCGTTCACGGTCTTGTACCCGTAGTCCCAGGCGTCCGCCTCCTCGCGGCGGATGTCCGGCGCGTTGGAGAGATCCCACAGGTAGTGCTGGATGAACCAGAGGATCGGGTTGGCGATGACGTTGTAGAAGCGGTCGTAGGCGTCGGCGTCACTCTCGACCAGCAGCACCTCGTAGGTGACGCCGTCGAGCTCCTGAGTGACCGGCTCTCCGCCCGCCTCACGGCTCACCGCGACGTCCTCGTCGGTCATCGCCGACGCGATCCACAGCGCGCCGCGATGGGCCACCAGCCCGCTCAGCGCGGTGACGAGGCCGCCCCCTCCCCGCCGTACGGTGCGCTCGCCCTCGGGACTCCGCTCGAATTGCGCGGGCCCCCGGTTGGAGACGATCACCAGGCGGGGATCGTCGCTCACACGTCCATCTCCCCGAACAGGCGCAGCCAGTCCCGCAGCAGCCGGGGGGTGAGGAAGTGCTCCCGGGCGCGCTCCTTGCCCGCGCGGCCGAGCTGCTTGGCGAGGCCCGGGTCCTTCAGCACCTCGAGCGTGCGCTCCGCCGCCTCCTCGGGCGAGGAGACGAGGTAGCCGGTCTCGCCGTCCTTCACCTGCAGCGGGATCCCGCCGACGTTGCCGGCGACGACCGGCCGCACCTTCCAGAGCGCCTCGGTGACCGTGAGGCCGAACCCCTCGCGGAGCGACTTCTGCACCACCACGTCGGACTGCGACTGGAAGGCGTTCACCTCGATCGCCCCGACGTTGTTGAGGTTGTTCAGGATCTTGATGTCGGGGTCGCCGTCGGCGTAGTTGAAGGTCTCGTGGAAGAACTCCCAGCCCTCGGGGTCGTCGGTGGCCATCGAGCCCACGAGCGCCAGCTGCACCTCGGGTGCCTCCTCGCGAACGAGCCGGAAGGCGTCGATCACGCCCTTCGGGTCCTTCCAGGGGTCGAAGCGGGAGACCTGGCAGATCAGCGGGCGGTCGGTGTCGATGCCGAACTGCTGGCACACGAACGCGGCGTCCTCCGGAGAGAGGGCCATGTTCTTCGGTGAGAGCGGATCGATCGCGGGCGGGATCATCCGGACGTTGCCGTCCATCCCGGCCGGGACGTACTGCGGCATGTGGTAGATCGACTCCTCGTAGGTGGAGATCAGGGGCAGGAGCCGGTCGAGGGTGTCGCGGTTCGGCGTGGAGAGGTCGATGTGGCAGCGCCAGATCCAGTGCCGGGCGTGGTTCGTCGCGCCCGCCCGCAGCGCCGCCGGCTGGGGGTCATGGACGATGATCACGTCCCAGTCGTCGTCGAGGCTCTGCGCGTTCATCGCGTTGTAGGCCTCGAAGACCTCCCACTGCTGGTCGGAGATCGTCTGCGGGTCACCCTGGAGGGAGTTGTGCATCAGCTTCGTGACGTTGAAGAACTCCTCGCGGCCGAGGATCACGCGCCAGTGCACGTCGAGGCCGACGTCCCGCATGAGCGGCACCAGCGTGTACAGGATCTCCGAGACGCCGCCGCCGAACGCGGTGGCGCTCACGTGCAGCACCCGCTTGCCCTCGAGCGGAGCGGCCAGTTCCCGGATCTCCTCGACCAGGCCACGACCCACGAGGTGGGTGTAGTCGGCGAGGGACCGGTCGCCTAGGGCGACGTCCTGGAGCATGGCGGCAACATAGCGGCGCCCGTCGGCGCGTGGCTCAAGCCAGCGCCCTTGCCAGTCGTTCGATGCCCGCGTCGATCTCGCTGACGATCCGCGCGTGGAGCTCCGGGGTGGCGGCGGTCACGCACGACAGCTGGTACTCGGCGCCCGAGCCGAGCAGCGGCGACGCGGCGAGCGGACCTCCCCAGGCGTCGCTGACGACGGCCCCGGCCTCCTCACAGATCAGGAGCGCCGCGGCCAGGTCGTAGGGCGAGTTGTTGAGCACCGCCCCGCCCCCGATTCGCTCGAACTCCTCGCGCATGCCGGGGATCTCCGCGATCAGCCTGGCGCCCGGCTCGACGTAGGCGTCGAGCTGGCCGGTCACGACGCGTGTCGTGTCGTAGGTCGCGGACCCAAGGTCGAACGTTCCCCCGCCCACCGAGGAGGAATCGATCAGCTCGGCGAGGACCTCGGCGATCCGGCGCGCGGGGCGCCCGCGAAGGCCGTAGGCCCAGAACATCCGCGAAAGCTCGGTGTTCGAGGACAGCGACGGCGCCGGATCGATCCCCTTGCCGCGCTCGGCGACGAATACCCGCCCGGACTTGATCTCGACCACGCAGCCGACGGTCACGTCCCCCATCGTGGGGTTCCCGTCGCCCAGCGGCGCCAGGGCCACGGACACGCAGGCGGCCTCGAAGCCAGCCATCGCCGGGCGAGTCCCGTCGATGGGGTCGACCACGAAAATCCACTCCGGATCGCCCGCGGGAGTGACCAGTCCCCTGTCCTCCGAGTAGAAGGCCACGTCGGGCGCGCGCTCGGCGAGGAACCGCTCCATGAACGCCTCGGCGCGCTCGTCGATCGCGAAGGTGACGTCACCGCCATGTCCCCTGCCGCCCTCGGCACCAACGTGATCACGCCCTCGGTGTGCGCCGAGCTCGCCCACAAGCTCGGCGCGAAGCGCGCACGCCAGCTCGGAACACAGGCCAGCGATCCCGCTCGAGGATGGTGACCCAGCCGCGCTTCTGGCACCACCGGGGGTCAGCCCGGGCGCTCCGTAAGCGTCACCTTGATGGTCTGGCGTTCTCCGTCGCGGATGATCCCGACATCGATCGTGTCGCCGGGATCGTGGCGAGCGATCAGCTCCGGCAGGTCGCCGTCGCTCACGAGCCTTTGCCCATCGATCGAGACGATCACGTCGCCCCCAACGTCGAACGGTTGGCCCTGGAAATGGATCTTCTGGTCTGATCCGCGGAGGCCCGCCTTTTCCGCCGGGCTTCCCGAAACGACCTTCGCGATCAACTCGCCATTGTTCACTGGCAAGTGGAGCCGCTGCGCGAGCTGTGGGTAGATCGACTGCGTCGACACGCCGATGTAGGCGTACTTGACATCGCCGCTCTGCCGCAGCTCGTCCAGGGAGTGAGCCACGAGGCGGATGGGGACGGCGAATCCGACGCCCTCATTG
Organism: uncultured Actinomycetes bacterium; assembly: GCA_963702195.1. Lineage (GTDB taxonomy): Bacteria > Actinomycetota > Thermoleophilia > Solirubrobacterales > 70-9 > AC-56. The sequence continues at coordinate 3,074,381 of OY969725.1, forward strand.
CCGCCGGAGTTGGTGCTGATCTGCTGGTCGATCCCGATCACGTGTGCATCCGCGTCGAGCAGCGGCCCGCCCGAGTTGCCGGGGTTGATCGCCGCGTCGGTCTGGATCGCTCCCTGGATCTGGAAGCGAGTGAGCGAGTCGATCGCACGATCGGTGGCGGACACGACCCCGACGGAGAGCGATTGCTCCTGGTCGAACGGGCTCCCGATCGCGGCGACGGGCTGGCCGACGGTCACGTTCTCGTCGGTCGCCAGTGTCACGGGCTTGAGGTCGAGGCCGCTGGGGTCGACCTTGAGCAGGGCCACGTCGGCATTGGGGTCGAAGCCCACGATGTCCGCCTTCACCCGGTTGCGGTCGCCGAACTGGACGTACACCTCCTTGGCTTCGTGGATCGGCCCGCCTCCGGCGCTGTCGGCGTCGGTGACCACGTGCGCGTTGGTGGCGATCTCACCGTTGTCGTTGAGGACGAACCCGGATCCCTCGGCCGCCGAGCCTCCGCCGCCACCGAGGATGCTCGAGAGGCTGCCGCCGGGAAAGATCGACAGGATCGTCACGACACCCGGCGAGGCCGACTGGTAGATCGCCTCGGGATTGAAGCTGCCGCCCTGGGACTGCACCACGACGGTCTTCTGGGGCGAGCTCTGCGTGCTCTCGACCGTCGTGACCGAGCCTGAATCGCTCGTGCTGCTGCCACCGCCTCCGCCCCCGCAGGCGCCGAGACCGATCGCCGCCGCGGCGAAGGCGCACGCGAGCGCCGCAGACCGAACCGTCACGCCGGAACCCCGTCGGTGACCCCTTCCGGGAGCCTCAGCTCGAAGCGGGTGCGCCCGCGGCGGGACTCGACCGCCAGCTCGCCGCTCATGCGCACGGCCAGCTCGCGCGCGATCGCCAGGCCGAGGCCCGAGCCGCTCACACGGTCCCCCGTGTAGAAGCGGTCGAAGACGCGATTTCGATCGTGTGGGCCGATGCCTGGTCCGTTGTCGGCGACCACGAGGCTGGCCGCCCCGTCCCGCCGCTGAGTTGAGATGGAGATGGAGGTTCCCTCCGGAGTGTGCGTCAACGCGTTGTCGAGGAGGATACGGATGATCTGCGCCACCCGATCGGCGTCCGCCATCGCCCTCGCCCCGCCGTCGGCATCGACCTCGACCGGCGACGAGTGCTGCTCGGCGGCGGGCCCGAACTCATCGGCCACCCGCCTGGCGACCGAGGCGAGATCCACCTGATCCGCACTGACCTCCAGCACGTCCGCGTCGAGCTTCGACAGGTCCAGGAGATCGGCGGTCAGCTTGGTGAGCCGCGCGATCTGCTCGCGCATCGTCCGGACGAACTCCGCTCGCACGGCGGGGTCCGGCTCGTCCTCGTCGAGCAGCTCGACGAACCCGCCGAGGGAGAAGATCGGCGTGCGGAGCTCGTGCGAGGCGTTCGCGATGAACTCCTTCCGCGCGCTGTCGAGGCGCGCCAGGCGTTGCTGCATCTCGTTGAAGGTCGCCGCGAGCTGACCCACCTCGTCGGAACCCTCGTCCGGGATCGGCGTGGAAAAGTCCCCCTCGGCGACCTTCTGTGCGGCCTCCTCCAGCCGGTTGAGTCGCTTGGCGTGCGCGCGGGCCGCGAACCAGCCGGCGGCCAACGCGAGGATGAGCGCGATCCCCCCCGCGATCAGGATCTGGCGCCGGATCAGGGCCACCGTGTCGTCGACGTCGCCGAGCGGCGTCGAGGAGACCGCGACCCAGCGGGGGCGGCCGTCGACGGAGATCGGCACCGCGATCTCCCCGGTTCGCTCCCCGTCGACCTCCTCGATCGCCGATGAGACCTGCCCGCTCGATATGGCAGCCGTCGCGGCCGGGGAGCTCGGCGGGAGCGCCGTCCGCTCGAGCTCCGAGTCGGCGACCACGCCGTCGGAGCCACCCGAGCCCGGCGTGACCCCCAGGATCGTCACCCTGGCGTCCGCGCGCTGGGCCGCGTCCCTGACCAGCCGCCGGATCTGCGCCTGCGACGTGTGGTGGCGCAGCGCATGGTCGAGGCGGGGGCTCTCCGCGACGGCCACGTCCTCCAGCCCCTGGAGCTTCTGTGCCGTCAGGTTCGACCGCAGCTGCGGCACCACGTACAGGTACATGAAGCCCACGGCGGCCGCCGTGATCACGAAGAACAGGATCGCGAGCCGGTTGCGGACGCTTGCGCCGATCAAACGCCCACCGTTCCGAATCTCTGCTTGAACCAGCCGCGCCCGTTCCGGACGGGCGCCGGGCCTGGTTCCGCGCGCGTTCGCCTTCCGCGACTCACTCGTCCTTGTCGCGGAAGCGATAGCCGACGCCACGCACGGTGAACAGGTACTCGGGGGACCGTGGGTCCCGCTCGAGCTTCTCCCGCAGGTGGCGGATGTGGACGTCGACGGTGCGCGGGTCCCGGTAGGCGGAGTCGCCCCAGACTTGCTCCAGGAGCATCTCGCGCGTCTGCACGCGTCCCGGCGAGCGCGCCAGCGCGGCGAGGATCTCGAACTCGACGTACGTGAGGTCCGCCCGCTTTCGCCGGATGGTGACCACGCGGCGCTCGAAGTCGATCTTCAGCCCGCCCGCGGCGATCGGCTCCTCGCCGCCGGGACGGCCCCCGATCATCTCGGCCCGGCGCAGCGCCGCCCGAACCCGGCTCCGGAACTCCCGCACCGAGAAGGGCTTGGTGATGTAGTCGTCCGCGCCCATCTCCAGGCCGAGCACCTTGTCGATCTCGTCGTCCTTCGCCGTGAGCATGATGATCGGCACCTGGCTGCGGCTTCGCATCCGGCGGCAGACCTCGATCCCGTCGAGCTTCGGGAGCATGATGTCCAGCACGACCAGGTCGAACCGCTGCTCGGCGAAGCGGTCCAGGGCCTCGCGGCCGTCGTGCGCGGGGACGACCTCGTAGCCCTCCTTTCGCAGGGGGTAGGTCAGAAGCGTCTGGACGGACTGCTCGTCGTCAACGAGCAGGATCCGCGCCGATGCAGTGCTCTCTCCAGCCACGGTGCCCCACGAAGGGTAATTTGGCCGACACCCATACACCGCACCTGCCAGTTTCGGGGCTAAAGCCCCTCACCGAACAAACACCTGAACCGCACCTGCCAGTTTCGGGGCTAAAGCCCCTCACCGAACAAACACCTGAACCGCACCTGCCAGTTTCGGGGCTAAAGCCCCTCACCTGAATACCTCCATGATCGACTTCCGGATCTACCGCGCAGGGTTTGTGCCGGCCCTGGCAGCAGTCGTCGTGCTGCTATTCGCCCTGACGGCGCCGCCCGACCCGTTGCCGACCGCCGTGGCGCCCGCCGAGTTCGACGGCAAGGCGGCCACCAGGCTCGCCCGCCAGGTGGTCGAGATGGCGCCCGACCGCGCGCCGGGGAGCGAGGGCGACGCGCGGATCGCCGATTTCGTCGCGCAGCGCTTCGGGCAGGTGGACGGAGGCGAGGTCTCCGACCAGCAGTTCACCGGGGAGTTCGACGGCAATGGAGTGGACATGCGGAACGTGATCCTCACGCTGCCGGGCGACTCGCCCCGGACCCTCGTCCTGATGGCACCGCGCGATTCCGGGAGCGGCCCTGGCGCGGCATCCAGCGCCGCGGCCACCGGAATGCTCCTCCAGCTCGTCAACCAGCTCCGGACCCAGAGCCACACCAAGACCCTCGTCTTCGTTTCCACCGACGGATCGAGCGCGGGCGCCGCCGGCGCGCGCGAGTTCGCCCGCAACTACTCCCAGCGCGAGGAGATCGACGCCGTGATCGACCTCTGGCAGCCGGGCTACGCGAACCCCCGCCCCCCGTTCGTCCTCGAGTCCTCGGCCGGCTCGCAGAGCCCGCCGGGGCAGCTCGCGCGAACGGCCGAGCACGTGCTGTCCCAGCAGACGCCTCACAAGCAGGGAGGCGAGGGGTCGCTCGGGGCCCTTGCCGACCTGGCGGTGCCCAGCGGCCTGGGGGAGACGGCGGTGCTGATCGAAAGCGGGCTGGAGGCGGTCGGGCTGTCGTCGGCCGGGGAGCGGCCGCTGCCGGCGTCCTCCGACCAGACCTCGAATCTCTCGCCGACGACCATGGGGCAGTTCGGCACCACGGCCCTGCTGCTCGCCGCGGCCATCGATGCCTCAACCCAGCCGCTCGTTCACGGCCCCTCGACCTACGTGCCGATGGCGGGGAGCCTGGTTCCCGGGTGGACGCTCGCGCTGCTCGCGCTGACCCTCCTGCTACCCGCGGCGCTGGCCGCCGCCGACGGGATCCGTCGGGCATATCCGCGACGACGCCGGCGAGTTTCGCCTGAAGCCCCCTCACCCACGTCCCTGACGCACTCGAGCCCCGGCTGGGCGATCGCCTGGGCCGGTTCGCGCGCGATACCCCTGCTCGCCGGGCTCTTCTTCTTCTACCTCCTCTCCCTCATTGGCCTGGTGGCGCGCCCGGCGTTTCCGTTCGACCCCAACCTCTACGGGGTCGGGGCCGGCCAGGTGATCGTGATGCTCCTGTGCGCGCTCGTCATCGGCGGGACCTACTACGCGATCCGGGGCTGGCGGGTTCCGGCGGCGCTATCCCGGCGGGCGGCGGTCCCCGCGCTCGGCGCCGTGTCGACCGTCGCCGCGTTCGGAGCCTGGCTGGCCAACCCCTTCCTCGGGCTCCTTGTGGTGCCGACGGCCCACGTCTGGCTCACGTGCGCCCGCCGCCGCGGCTTGGCGCCATGGCCGCTCGTGGTGGCAGCGGCGGTCGGCTCGCTCATCCCTCTGATCGCGACTGTCGATCATGTGTCCGGACAGCTCGCCCTCGGCGCCTCCGCTCCCTGGCTCCTGTTGCTGATGGTCAGTGGCGGCCAGATCGGGTTCGGGACGATGTTGTCCCTGAGCCTGGTCGTCGGCGGTCTGCTCGGCCTGCTCGCGCTCTCCCTGCGGCGGCGGGTGCCGCCCCCGCCTCGACCCGCCGCGCCGTCACCGGACCGCCCGGTCGACCGTGAGGCGGACCCCGGCTCGGAGACCGCGCCGGCTGGCCCCTCCGTCGAGGCCCTGGACACATCTCCGATCACGTTCAGGGACGAAGATGACGATCTGAGGGATGACGGCTAGTACCGCGAGAGCGGCCGGGACTTGAACCACCCAGCGCCAACCCCACAATCTGGACAGGACACGGTGAGCCAGCTGAAACGGCAGATCGCAGCGCGCACGTATCGCGTCGACTCGCAGGCGGTTGCCCGTGAGATGCTGTTCAAGATGCGGATGATGGCTCTGCTTCGGGCCCGGGCTGATCAACGCCGGAGCTGATCGAAGCCCGACGCCTTGCGCTCCGACCCATCGGCCAGCCGCAGCGCTACCCCCGCGCCGTCCGTGACCTCGCCGACCACCGTCAGCGAAACGCCCTCGGCCCCGAGGGCCGCCCGCGTCTCGTCAACGGCGCCGGGGGGCAGGGTGGCCAGCAACTCGTAGTCCTCGCCGCCCTCGGCGACCAGGCTGATCGGGTCGATCGCCGCGGCGCCGGCCACCTGGGTGACGCCCGCCTGGACCGGAACGCGGTCGAGGTCGATCGCGAGCCGGGCGCCGCTCGCAGCGGCGACGTGGAGCGCGTCGCCGCCGAGGCCGTCGCTCAGGTCGATCATCGCGGTGGCACAGCTCGCGGCCAAAGCCCGCCCCGCCGCGATTCGCGGTGACGGCTCGAGCTGGCGCCTGCGAAGCGAATCCGCCACGTCCGGGCCGAGCTCGCCGGCCAGCTCGGGGCGATCGAGCAACAGCAGCCCGGCGGCGGCACCGCCGAGCTCGCCGGTGACGGCGACCACGTCCCCGGGCTTGGCGCCGGCCCTCGAGACCAGCTCGTCTGGCGAGCCGGCGTGGCCCACCACCGTCACCGCCAGGAACATGACCGGGGCCCGCGTCACGTCGCCGCCGGCGACCGCGACCTCGTTGGCAGCCGCGGCCGCCGCCAGGCCCCGGCCGAGCGCCAGCGCTCCCTCCTCGTCCAGGTCAACGGGGATTCCCAGCTGGACGTATGCCTCACCCGGCGTGGCCCCCATCGCGGCGAGATCCGAGAGGCCCGCCGCGATCGCCTTGCGCCCGATGGACTCGAGGGGAGCCGTCTCCCGGCGAAAGTGAACGCCGTCGACCAGCGCGTCCACCGATGTCGCGGTAACGCCCGGCGGCTTGGTGACTGCCGCGTCGTCCCCACTTCCGACGATGACGCGCCGGCCGGCATCCGGCGCCGCGCCGGCGTCGGCGACCAGCTCCACGAGCCGGGCGATCAGGTCGAACTCCCCCAATGGTGCGCGCTCAGCCATCAGGTGGCATATTGAAGCCCGTGCGCGCACTCGCCGCGCTTGGCGCCGTCTGCTTCGCCTACCTCGCGGTCATCCCCGGGGCGGTGGTGGGCGCCACCATCGCCCCGGCCTGCGCGGGATCGGAGTGCTCCTACTCGCCGCCGGTGACGGTCTACATGGCGGTGATCTTCGCCGCGAGCGCGCTCGCGCTGGTCGCATCGGCGACGGCGCTCGCCCTCTACGCGGCCCGACCCTCCGCCGGTCACGCCCGCCTGATCCGCGCCGCGCTCAAGGCCTCGGCGGTGGCGGTCGGCCTGATCCTGTTGTCGGAGCTCGCGCTCCCGGACCCCGTCGCGGCGCTCGTGATCGTCACGGTCTGCGCCCCGGTCGCCCTGGTCGGAGCCGCTCGTCGCGCTAACCAGGCACGCCCACCGGCAGCTGGTACGCGCAGAGCCCCAGGGTGAGCAGCATCAGAAGACGATCCCGTGACACCGCGACCAGGGGAAGCGCCCACAGCACGTACCAGGGCACGAAGGTAGATCGTGGCGCAGAGCAATCCGAGCAGCGCCCAGGCGGCGGCCCGCACCCCGTCGCCTCCGCGCGCCGTCCAGATCAGCAGCCAGATCCCCAGCAGGGCATAGGCGGCCGCGAACACGGCCCGGGCGACGTCGACCTCCAGGCCGGCGCCCCTCGCTGCCGTCGCCGGAACGCTGTGGCCTTCGATCCCCCCCGTACGTGCCCAGGAACGCGAAGGGCGCCGCAACCGCCGCGAGCGCCTTCATCGCAGCGCATGGTGCGCCGCCCGAGCTTCAGTCTCAGCCGGTGCCCCCGGTCCCGCCGCCTCCGCCGCCTCCGCCGCGGGACGGCGGCCCGCCACCCGCCCCGCCTCCGTTGCCGCCGCCGCCGCTGTTACCCGGGGACGGTGCGGGCGATGGGGACGCGCCGGCGCCGGGCGCGTAGTACTGGGATGGGTACTTGGTGCTGCCCGAGCCACCCGAGCCGGTCGCTGGCGGATACGTGGTCCCCGAGCTGCCGCTCGTGCCGGAGCCCTTCGAGGGGCTGGAGGCCGTGTGGGCGCCACTCCAGCTCGAGGACGGCTGGAACGGGGTCTGCGGCTGCGGGAAGTCACCGCAATAGCTGCCGTGAGCCTGCTCCATGTAGGCGCGCCAGATCGGTCCGGCCGTCGGCCCGCCGTAGCCGGTGGAGTCGCGCGAGAGGGGATGGCCTACCCAGACCGCCGTGGAGAGCCGCGGTGTGTAGCCGACGAACCAGGCGTCCGACAAATCCTCCGCGGTTCCGGTCTTGCCCGCGGCCGGACAGCCGAAGCTCGCGGGAGTCCCAGTGCCCTCGGTGATGACGTCCTTCAGGATGCTTGTCACCTCGTAGGCGATCCCGTCGGAGATCGCCCGGGTCGCTGCACCGGCGTCCGGGACGTCCGTCTTGCCACTGGGGAAGACGACCTTCGCGATCGCGGTCGCCGGGTGGTGCACCCCGCCGTCGGCGAAGGTCGAGTAGGCGTCAGCCTGCTCGAGCGGAGTGACCCCGATCCGGAGGCCGCCGATGCCCTCGGCCGGGATGGCGTCGAGCGGCGACGTGATCCCGAGCTTGTCGGCCATCTGCTTGACGTTGTCCGGGCCAACGTCGAGGTCGAGCTGGGCATAGACGACGTTCACCGAGTCGATGGTCGCCTGCTTCACGTTTATCGTTCCGCCGCCCTCGCCCTCGGCATTGTTCACCGTCCAGGGACCGTACTGGGGCGTGGTGAGGTCCATCGGGGACTTGCTCGAGTAGTAGGTCTTGTCGGGGTTCATGCCCTGCTGCAGCGCTGTGGCCAGCACGTAGGGCTTGAACGAGGATCCGGGCTGCCGGTGGGCGTTCGCGGCGAGGTTGAACTGGGAGCTCTGCGAGTACGGCTGCGTCGAGGCCATCGCGACGATGTGGCCGTTGGTGGGGTCGATGGAGGTGAGCGCGGCAGCGAGGCTGCCGTCGGAGGCGCAGACCGAGCATGTGTCCACCGCGCTCTGGGCATCGGCCTGGAGCGCCGAGTTGATCGTCGTATAGACCTTCAGGCCCCCACTGCGGACCGTGTTGACGCCGTACTTGTCGATCAGCTGCTGCTGCACGTAGTCGAAGAAGTAGGGCTGCTTGATCTGCTGGTACTTGTGGCCGCGGTTCAGGCCGAGCCCGCTCTGCAGGGCGCCCTCGTAGTCCTTGCGGTCGATGTAGCCCTGCTGGTGCAGCGCCTGCAGCACCTCGTTGCGGCGCTGGAGTGCGGCCGTCGAGCTCTGAAACGGGTTGTAGTCGGTGGGCGCCTGCGGCAGGCCGGCGATCAGCGCCGCCTCCGGAAGCGTGAGCTGGCCCAAGCTCTTGTCGAAGTAGATCTCCGCGGCCGCCTCCACTCCGATCGCCGTCTGTCCGTCGTTCGTCCCGTAGGAGGCCGTGTTCAGGTACTTGGTCAGGATCCACGGCTTCGAGTGCTTCGACTCGAGCTGGTCCGCCATCACCGCCTCCTGGATCTTTCGCTGGATGTCCTCCTGCGGGTCGGCGATGTACAGGTTGCGAACGAGCTGCTGGGTGATCGTCGACCCGCCCTGGACTGGAGCGCCGGCCTTGACGTCCGCGACCGCGGCGCGAACGATCGCCGCCGGGTCGACGCCGCCGTGCTCGTAGAAGTTCCTGTCCTCGATCGCGACCGTTGCCTCTTTGAGGATCTTGGGGATCCGTCCGCCCTTGGCCGGCTGGCGGATCGTGTCCGACTGGATGTAGCCGAGCCGGGTACCGTCAGCGGCGAGGATCTCCGACTGCTTCCCCTGCCGGATCGGCTTCAGATGGTTGATGTTCGGGGTGCCCTCGGCGATGTTGACCACCCACGCCGCCACTCCCCCAACCGCGAGGACGATGAGGGCGAAGAGCGCCCCGAAGACAACGAGGAGCTTCCGCCGAACCGAGCCCCGCGAGCGGCGATGCCGTCTTCGCGCTCGCTGAGTCATGAGATCGAATAAGGGTACCGGGGCTCAGGCACGGGGCCGCCCGGAATCCGCCTACTCCTCGAGGAGCCCCGCCCGCCGGAGAGCCTCGTGCGCGTGCTCGCGGAGCTCCGCCTCCTCGTCCCCCACCTGGGTGCGCTCGCGGTCCCGGGAGCCCTTCAGCTCGAGCCGCACGCCCTCGGGCGTCATCTCGGCGACGCTCACCTCCGTCGCGCCCGCCGGCTTCAGCACGCGCCGCGCCTCGTCGAGCGCCGCGGCCGGCGGCAGCCAGACGGAGACGGTCGCGGGCGCCGTGCGGTCGCCGGTCGAGTGGTTGAAGACCGGGGCCGAGAGGACCTTCTCGTTGGGGACGACCATCAGCCGTCCGTCGCCGGTGTCGATGAAGGTGTAGGAGAGCGTGAGGTCGTCCACCCGCCCGGTGCCGTCGGCCACGGTCACCGTGTCGCCCACGCGGATCGGCTGGGTGACCGCGAGCAGGATTCCGGCGACCATGTTGGCCAGGGTCTGGCGCGCCGCGAAGCCCACGACCAGGCCGAGCACGGCGCTGGACGCCAGGATGCCGGTGGCGAGCCGCGAGAACTGGGTGAACTTGCTGAGCGCGAGCGCCGCGCCGATCGCAAGGATGATCACGAAGATCAGGCGGCGGACCAGGCGGAGCCGCGTCTGCGCGGTCCGCGAGAGCGTCGTGTCTCGCGAGACCCTCGACGCGACGCGGCCGCCGCGCGCGATCACGAGGCGGTCGACCGCGAACGCGAACACGATCGCAACGCCCATGGTGACGAGCGCGGCGATCAGGTCCTGCTGGCCGTCGGCGAGGAGCACCACGTTCAGGGATTCGCCCCCTCGTGGGTGGGTTCCTGCGAAAAACGGCAGCGACGAAGGGCAAGCGCTCGGCCGTGGCGAAGCCCCGAGGCGCCGAGACTGGACTTTGTCGTCGATATGCCGACAAAGTCCAGGGTCGGGATGCTGGGTGGAGGCGAACGTGAGAATGGGGGCGTGACGCGGTGTGTCCTCCTCGATGCCCTCGGGACGCTCGTCCGGCTGGAACCGCCCTGGGTTCACCTGGCCGCCGGCCTGGGCACGGAGCCGAGCGACCGGCTCGAGCGCGCCTTCCGCGCCGAGATGTCCTACTACCGCGAGCACTGCGACGAGGGGCGCGATCCCGACTCCCTGGCCGCGCTGCGGCGCCGCTGTGCCGAGATCCTCTCGAGCGAGCTCGGCCGCGACGTCTCGGTCGAGAAGATGATGGCCGCGATTCGCTTCCGCGCCTTTCCCGACGCTCCGCCCGCTCTCGCGGAGCTGCGCGCCCTTGGCATGCGCCTCGTGTGCGTCTCGAACTGGGACTACTCGCTGCCCGAGGTGCTCGCCCGCGTCGGCCTGGCGGACGCGCTCGACGGCGTCGTGACCTCCGCGGCGGTGGGTGCACGGAAGCCTGATCCGCGGCTGTTCGCGGCGGCGCTCGAGGTTGCCGGCTGCGCTCAGGAGGAGGCGCTTCACGTCGGGGACACGCCAACGGAGGACGTCGAGGGAGCGCTCGGGGCGGGCATCAGGGCGCTGCTCGTCGACCGTGACGGAGGCGGGGACATCGAGTCCCTGGGCGCCATCCGGCACCATCTCGATTCGTGACCGCATCCGAGATCTCCGGCGTGGCTCCCCGATACGCCGGGCTGACGCGCCGCATGGCCGCCATCCTGCTCGACCTCGTCGTCGCCTGGGCGGCTTATTCGATCGCGACCCTGGTCCTCGGCCCCGACGCGGCGAGCGACTACGCGACCACGTGGGAGACCGTCCTGGCCGCCCTGATCCTGCTCGCTGTCGCGGCCCTGTGGTTCTCCTACATCGTCTTTGCCCAGTGGCGGTGGGGCCAGACGCTCGGGATGAGCGCAGTCGGCATCCGGGTCGTCGGCGATCGGGAGCAGGGACTCTCGTGGCCCCGGGCGCTCGTGCGCACGCTGCTGCTCGGTGTCGATTGCGTCGCCGGGCTCTTCATGATCCCGCTGTCGCGCCGCAAGCAGCGGCTCGGCGATCGGCTTGCCAATACCGTCGTACTGATGCAGGGCGACGACGCATACGTGACCGACCCCGGCGGCGCCGTCGAGGCGGGCGGGCGCGTCACCGCCCCGCCGCCCGGCTCCGGAGGATCGGAGCCTCCCCCCGGAACCGCCGAGCAGGGCCCGCCGCGACGGGTCCCCGCGACGTGGGGGCCGGGGCGCGTGGGCGTGGGGATCCTCGTGCTGCTCGTCCTCAGCGTGATCGAGGTGGGGATCGTCGCGATCTTCGATCCGGGGCTGAACTCTCTGGGAGCCCGCCTCTCCGCGCAGGCTCTCCTCGCGGCGACGCTGATCGCCATCGCCTTCACGGTCGGCGCGGACCGTGGCTTTCCCGGGACCTCGGTCGTCCCGCGGTGGAGGCTCGGGCTCCGCCGGTCGCTGCGGTCGCGGGGCGGGACTCTGGCGACGGCAGGCGCCGCTGCGCTTGCCTACATCATCTTCGCGGCCGTCTACTCGTCGCTGGTCCAGACCCACCAGAAGGACATCACCCGCGACCTGGGCTTCGGGCACGGCGCCTTCGGAACGGTCATGGCGGGCCTCCTGATCATCGTCGCCGCCCCGATCTCCGAGGAGGTCTTCTTCCGGGGCTTCCTGTTCGGCGGCTTTCGCAAGCGTCTCTCCTTCCCGATCGCCGCGCTGATCTCGGGGGTGATCTTCGGCCTCTTCCACTACACGGGCGCGAGCAGCTTCACCGTCGTCCCCCAGCTGGCCTTCCTGGGCTTCGCGCTCTGCACCGTCTACGAGGAGACCGGCTCGATCTACCCGACCATCGCCCTCCACATGCTGAACAACACACTCGCGTTCATCGTCCTGACCTCGTGACCGGCGCCGAGGACACCGGGCCGGCGGTCCTGGCCCGCGAGCTCGCCAAGAGCTACGGGGACCGGGTCGCGGTCGGCGGCATCGACTTCCAGGTGCCGGCCGCGATCTGCTTCGGGTTCCTCGGCCCGAATGGCGCCGGCAAGACAACCACCATGAAGATGATCTACGGGCTCGCGAGGGTCGGCGACGGCGTGCTGCGCGTCCTGGGCATGGACGCCAGGACCGAGCGGCGCCAGATCAAGGCGCGGATCGGAGTGGTTCCGCAGGAGACCAACCTCGACGGCGACCTCACGGTCCGCGAGAACCTGATTCAGCAGGCGAGCTACTTCGGGATCCGGCCGGACGTGGCGGCACCGCGAGCTGATGAGCTGCTCGAGTTCGCCTTGATCGGCGACCGGGCGGACGAGCGCATCCACGCTCTATCCGGGGGCATGAAGCGCCGGCTGCTGATCGCGCGGGCGCTCGTCAACGACCCTGAGCTGATCGTGCTCGACGAGCCGACGACCGGACTCGACCCGCAGGCGCGCCTCGCCGTCTGGCGCGCGCTCGAGCGGCTGCGGCGCCGCGGCGTGACCCTGCTGCTCACGACTCACTACATGGAGGAGGCCGCGAGGCTCTGCGATCGGCTCCTGATCATGGACGAGGGCAGGATCGTCGCCGAGGGCGACCCCCCGGCGCTCGTTCGCGAGTACGCGGGCCGGGAGGCCCTGGAGCTCGACCTGGCCGACGAGTGCGATCCCGACGCGTTGCTGGAGGCCCTCGGCGAGCGGGCCAACGGCCACGAGCTCCACGACGGCGCGCTCACCCTGTTCGCGGACGACGCCGAGGAGCTGCTGCGATCGCTCGACCACGACCGGTTCCCGACCGAGTCGGCGATGGTGCGGCGGGCCACGCTCGAGGACGTCTTCCTGCGACTCACCGGTCGATCGCTGCGAGAGGGCGAGTAGTGGCCATGTCCTATGAGCCTGGCTACGCGGGATTGGGGGGCGAGCTCGGGATGCGGGACCTCATCCCGTCCCCGCGCCATGCCCTGTCGATCTGGACTCGCAATGCCCGGGTCTTCTCCAAGCTCTGGAAGGGCGCGCTCCTGCCGACCTTCCTCGACCCGTTCTTCTATCTCCTCGCGCTGGGCTTCGGACTCGGGACCTACATCGCTCACGGCATCAACGGCGTCCCCTACAAGGAGTTCGTGGCCCCCGGGCTGATCGCCTCGGCGGCGATGTGGTCGTCGGCGTTCGAGACGACCTACAACGTCTACTTCCGGATGAACGAGCTCCGGCTCTACGACAACGTCCTGTCCACGCCGATCGAGCCCGCCGACCTCGTCGCGGGGGATCTCGCCTGGAGCGCGTCGCGCGCGACCGTGTACGGGACGGTCGTGCTGATCGTCGTGTCGGCGGTGGGTCTCGTGTCATCGCCGTGGGCGATCCTGATCCCGCCGTTCGTCTTCGTCGGGGCCCTCTGCATCTCGGTGATCGGCTACGCGTTCACGTCGCTGATCCCGAAGATCGACCTCTACAGCTACTTCTTCACGCTCGGGATCACACCCATGTTCCTGTTCTCGGGGATCTTCTTCCCCTTCAACCAGCTCCCCGGTTGGGTGGAGGTCGTCGCCTGGTTCACCCCCCTCTACCACCTGGTCGAGATCACGCGTGGAATGGCGACCGGTCCCGACGGCGTGCAGATCCTGATCCATACGGCCTGGCTGGCCGTGGTGACCGCAATTCTGTTCCCGATCCCGGTCCGCGCCATTCGGGCAAGGCTCGTTCCATAGGAAATCGATCCTTGCGTTCGCCTGGATGCATGGCAGAATGACGGCAACGATGGGCAGGCGCGGCATCTCGGTTCTCGTCTCATGCGTCTCGGTGTGTGCGGTGATCGCGCTGCCGTCGGTTGCGTCCGCTCAGGACGTCACGACTCCCGCGACGGTCCCGACCACCACCACCACGGCGGCGGCGACCACGACTGGCCAGACGACCGAGCCGTCGGCCACCGCCGGCGCCGCCGGGCAGGCGGGTACGGGCCAGCCAAAGCCGCCGCACCCACCGCCGGACGGCAGGTCGCCGGCGCACATGAGCATCGTCGTCCACGGCACTCACAAGGACGGCAAGGTCCGCGTGGGCAAGCCGGTCCGCGCGTTCGGCTACCTGCGGCCCTTCGTCGCCGGCGAGCACGTGCGAGTCAAGCTCCTCTCCCACGGCAAGGTCCTGCGCAACGTCAACCCCGAGGTCAACAAGGTCCCCGGCAAGGACAAGGGGCGGTTCAACTTCCACTCCAAGGACATCATCGCGCCGGGCGGCTACAAGGTGATCGCGGAGCACAAGCGCTCCGCCAATCAGCGCCGCATCGTCGCCCGCTCGAAGAAGTTCGGGGTCCGTTATCCGGACCTCGGCCCGGGCAACCGCAACTCGGTCGTCAGGACCTTCAACCATCTCCTCAACAGGCGCGGCTACTTCAGCTCGCACGGCAAGAAGTACAGCGTGCGCACCCAGTGGGCCGTGATGGCCTTCCGCAAGGTCAACGGGATGAGCCGCAACTACAACGCCAACCCCAAGATCTTCCGCAAGCTCGCCGCCAACAAGGGCAAGTTCCACCTCAAGTACCCAGGCAAGGGCAAGCACGTCGAGGTCGACATCTCGCACCAGGTGATGGCGCTCGCGGACCACCACAAGGCCCAGCACGTGTTCGCCGTCTCCACCGGGGCCCCGGCCACACCGACGATCCGTGGCCACTTCCACTTCTACCGCAAGGACCCCGGCTACAACTCCGAGCGGATGTACTACTCCGCGTACTTCATCCGCGGCTATGCCACCCACGGCTACGACCCCGACCCGCCGTACAACGCGAGCCACGGCTGCGTCCGCAACCCGATCCCCGACTCGATCTTCATCTACAACTGGATCTCGCTCGGGGACTCGATCTGGGTCTACCAGTAGCGCCCGGCGCCGATGACGTCGCCTGAGCTCGACCGCGCCCGGCAGACCCTCCTGGCCCAGCTTCGCGAGCACGCGCTGGTGATCGGGGACGTCACGCTCTCCAGCGGGCAGCAGGCCTCCTATTACGTGGACGCGCGGCGCGCCCTGCTGCGGCCCGAGGGGTTCCTCGCCGCCGGCCAGCTGATCGCGGCCGCCGCGCGCGAGGCGGGCGCCGACGCGGTCGGCGGGCCGGTGATGGCGGCGATCCCGCTCGCGTGCGCGGCGATCGCGGTCGCCGGGGGCTCGGACCTGGTCGGCTTCTTCGTCCGCAAGGAACGCAAGGAGCACGGCCTGCAGCGATGGGTTGAGGGCCCGGTAGAGCCGGGTACGAGCTGCCTGGTCGTCGAGGACACGGTCACCACAGGGGGATCGACCGTCGCCGCCATCGAGCGGATCCGCGAAGAGGGCCTGGAGATCACGTCCACTCTCTGCGTGGTGGATCGGCTGGCCGGCGGCGGTGACGCGATCTCAGCCGCGGCCGGGGCGCCGTTCCAGTCCCTGGTCACGATCGACGAGATCTACCCGGACCGCGCGGACCGCGCGGGATAGCCAGGAGGGCTACGGCTTCCCCGAGCCCTTCACGGGCTGGTCGCGGAGCGTCTGGATCATCCTCAGCGCCACCGCCCGGTCGAGGCTCGCGCCCGCCTGCTGGGAGTTGGCGAGCACGGCCACCGTGTAGTTGAGGAGCTGGTCTCGCCGCAGGACGACAAGCGTCGCGTTCTCCTTCAGCCCTCCTGCCTGCGACCCCGAGGCCGAGGTCTGCACCGCCTTCAGCGGAGTCCCCTTGAAGGCGGTCACCTTCCCCGGGTTGAGCGGGACCTTGAAGCCGGGCAGGCCGCCCAGAGCCTGCGAGGCGAACTTGCCGGGTGGGGTCTCGAAGACGGAGCGGTCGCGATTCGCGGCAAGTGTCACGGCCACCAGGTGATCGGGGGAGCGAAACAGGACGCTGCGGCGCTGGCTCGCCGCTCTCCACCCCGGCGGCAGGCCGATGGCGTAGCCGACCTTGGTGTCGCGATGAGCGCGCCAGCCCGGCGGGAGCCTCGGGAGCTTCTGCGCCGTCTCCTTGGGGCCGGCGGTCGTCGACGCGGTCGTGGTGCTCGAGCCTCCGCTCCCGCAGCCGTTCGCGATCACGGCAACGGCCGCGACCAGGGCAGCCACCACCAGGTGGTTATGGCGGGCTACTCGCGCAGATGACAGGTACAGCGCCAATTCCCGCGAGTCAGAGGACTTCGACCTTGCCCGATTTCAGGTTGTACTCGCCTCCGACGATCTTGAGCTTCCCCTCGTCGACGAGATGCTCGAGCAGGGTCGTATTGCTCAATTCATCGACGCTGCGCTTGACGTTGGCCTGGATCGACTGATCCGTGAGCGCCTCCTTGGACGCGTCGGGGGACGCCTTCTTCGTTTTCTTGACCACCGGCACGATCGGATCAACGAAGCTCTGGATGTCGCCCTCCTGATGAGCGCCCTCGGTCGCGGTCGCGACGGCGGCCCTGACGGCGCCGCAGTTCTGGTGGCCCAGAACCATGAGCAGCACGCTCCCCAGATGCTCCGCGGCGTACTCGACGCTGCCCACGACGAGGGGGTCCTGCGCCGTGTTGCCGGCGATTCGCACGACGAACAGGTCGCCCAGCCCTTGGTCGAAGATGACCTCGGGCGGCACCCGCGAGTCCGCGCAGCCGAGGATGGCCGCATACGGCTTCTGCTCCTCTGCGAGAGCGACCCGGCGGACGCTCAGATCGACGTCGATCTCGTCGCCCTGGATGTAGCGCTCATTGCCGGCCATGAGCTCCTCGAGCGCCGCCTCGGGAGTCGACGGCCGCTTGCGAGCGAGCCGGTGCTCCCGCTTCGCGTTCGTGGTGGTCGCCGCGGTGCTCGAGCCGCCCCCGCCGCACGCCGCGAGCGCCGCCACGGGCCCCGCCGCCGCGACGGCCGCTCCCGATCGGACGAGCCGCCGTCGCGTGAGTCCTGACGTCATCTCTACCTCCTTGCGTGGATGCCAACCCGATCCTATGCGCACGGACGCAGGGCGACGCCCGGGGCGCCGGATCGGCACCCCGAGCGTGGGCACTTGGGAACCGGGGCGTCCCGGAACCGAGCTAGAAAGCCCCGGTGCCGCTCGGCGTTCCGAGCCCGGTCGGCCCGTCATAGCCGGGCCCCGCCGTGCACAGATACGCAGTGGTGCAGCTTCCGTTGCTGCCGGTGGTGACGTCGTTGAGCGATGACGCGTGCGCGTACGGGAACGAGCCGTAGTTCACCGACGACGCGTTGCCGGCGAGCGCGTAAACGGATGCGATCAGAGGCGACGACGCACTAGTGCCGCCGACCACGCCCCAGCCCTTGAAGCACTGCCCCAGGAGCTGGTTGATCGCGTTGCAGTTGCTGTCGTAGACGTTGACGCCGGTGTTGGGGTCGGCGACGGCGGACACGTCGGCGACCGTCCGGCGCGCGCAACCGGAATCGGCCTGCCAGGACTGCTTGGCCTCGTAGGCCGAGCAGCCGCTTCCCGATCCGCTCCACGCGCTCTCACTCCAGCCGCGCGCGTTCGACGCCCGGTTGAGCGTCGTGCCGCCGACGGCGGTGACGTACGGCGACGCGGCCGGGTACTCGACGCCGTAGCCGCTGTCTCCGGAGGAGACGGTGATCGCGGTGCCGGGATGGTTGAAGTGCGAGTTGCTCGAGGGATCCGAGCTCGACTCGCTCGCCCCATAGCTGTTGGAGATCTCGTCTGCCCCCAACCGCGCCGCCGTGTCCTCGGCGGTGTAGAGGTTGGCGTTCGAATTCGAGCTCGCCTCCACCAGCAGGATGTGGCAGTTCGGACACGCCGCCGAGACCATGTCCAGATCGAGGCTGATCTCGAGGCCCCACCCCTGGTTGTTGCTGGGGTAGGAGCCCTGGACCCCGTTCTGGTTCACCTTCTTGAAGCAGCCGTTCGCCGTCGTGCAGGCCGGCAGGCCGTAGGTCGACCGGTACGTCGCGAGGTCGGCCTCAGCAGTCGAGTCGTCGTAGGCATCCACGATCGCGACCGTCTGTCCGCCGCCCCCGCTCCCGGAGGGCAGGCTGTAGGCGCTCTGCAGATCGCTCGGCCCGTAGCCGCCCGCGGGAGCGGCCGCCGCAAGCGGATGGCGGTGCAGGTTCGCCAACAGCTTCAGGTCGCAGTGGGAGAACCCGGCCTGGACGTGCAGCGCACACCCGCCCGGGATCACGGTATGTGGTCGAGTCACTCTCGCCGTCGCGCTGCCGGCGGCGGCTAGGAACAGCATGGCCGCTGCACCGACGGCAGCGAGGGTGAACAGGGGACGTTGAAGTCTCATAGGAGCCTCCTCCACGGCGAGTTCGCCGGGATCTAGTGGTCGCGGCGTCCTGCCTTCACACCGCGGGGGCTCCGGTCGAACCCCCCCTGACAGGAAGAGTCGGCTCGGGCCACTCGCTCGCCTCCAGGCGCGCGGAGTATTTCAGGCGCCAGTGCTGCCTGCGCCGCCGGACGGTACCGGATGCCCCGAGGCCCGACGCCAGAGCACGGGGACGGGCGACCAATCGCGGGAAGCCAGCGACGCCACAATGGCGAGAAGGAGAGCGGGGGGCGCGGTGGACGCCGATGCTCGGCTCTCAGTAGGGGGCGCCGACGGCCTTGGCCCAGTCCTCGTCGACGTGTAGATCGCCGTTGGCGTCGGTGTCCGCGATCACGACGGTCGCCGGCTGGCGGTTGCCGTTGTGGGGATCGATCGTCACCGAGCCGGCCCAGCCCTCCCAGCCCTTGACCCCGCCGAGGGCGTCGCTGAGCTTCTTGGCATCGGTGCCGCCGACCTTCTTCACCCCGTAGGCGAGCAGGTTGAGCGAGTCATAGGTGTAGGGGCTCCACGTGCCGGGGTCGGTGCCGAACTTCTGCCGGTAGGCGCCGACCTTCGAGCTCGACCCGGTGAAGTCCTCGGGCGCGGGGACGCCCACCACCGGGCAGGCTTGCGCCGCGGCGACGCCTGCGGTCTTGACGAAGCCGGTGTCGTAGGAGGCGTAGTCGGCGATGCATTGCGAGTTGACGTGGTTTTCGCGCATCTCCTTGGCGATCCGGGCGCCCTCCGGGTAGTAGACCGCCGCGTAGATCACGTCGGGCTTCTTAGCCGCCAGCCCTTCGACGACATCGGTGTAGTCCTGCTTGCCGGGCTGCACCTTTTGGTAGGCGGTCACGGTGACGCCGGCCCTCTCAAGCGATTGCTTCAGCGCCTTGGAGACCGAAACTGTGTAGTTCTGCGTCGGGTCGTAGGCGATCGCAACGGTCTTCGCCCCGAGCCAGTCTGTCAGCGCCTTCGATGCGACGGGTGCGATCTGGTAGGTCATCGGCTGCAGCGTGAACCCGAGGCCGTTCGTCGAGTCGTCGGAGGTCAACCGGATCGGCACCAGGCCGTCCTCGATGTAGAGCGGCAGGGTCTTGATGCCGACGCCGGAGTTGTACGGGCCGACGATGCCGTCAAGGCCTCCGTCGATGGCGGCGTTCGCCGCGTTGACGCCGGTTTGCGGGTCGGCGGCGTCGTCGATCGGCACCACGCTCACCTGCTTTCCGAGGATCCCCCCGTGCTGGTTGAGCTGGTCCGCCGCGAGTTGCGCACCCTTCAGCATGCCGTTTCCAAGGGTCGCCTGTTCGCCGGAGAGCGGCGCCTCGAGCCCGACCCTGAACGAGTTCGCGCCGCCTTCGCTCGAGTTGGAGCCGGAGCCTCCGCAGCCGCTCGCGAGAACGGCGATCGCGGCGAGGGCGATCATTGCGGTTGCGAGTCGGATCTTCGCTAGCACTGGCGGTGCTCCTTTCGGGAGTGTTCGAGCAAGCTACGCTCCGTGGACGGTGCCGGAGCGGCCGCGGACTGTCGGTACCTCATTCCAATCTCCCCTTTCGGGACAACACTTGGGTCAGCGTCGAGCGCAGCCGATTCAGCAAAGCCATATTCAATATAGCTTCGTCGGCACGGATGGCGAGGGCACTGCCGCCGTGGGCGAGCCGGCCGAGCAGCGGCGCTTGCATACGGCCCCGCGGAACTGGCAGCCCTCTTTTGCAGGGCTTTCTCTGTAGCTCGCCGTCGTCGAATGGGTCGATGCAGTCTCGAGTCGATGTCCGCGGATACCCCTTCCTGCGCACCCTGATGTACCCGTTTCGTACCCCGCCTCGAGTAATCGGCCGTCGAACCGTTTAACCGACACCAGTGACCCTGTTCGCGGCGGGACGCTGAAAGCGCGCACGGTACTCGGTTGGTCCGACGCCGAGCACGCGCAGGAACGCCCGCCGCATAGTCTCCGGCGTGCCGAAGCCGGTGCGCGCGGCGATCGCGTCGACCTGTGTAGTTGTTCCTTCGAGCAGGTCACGCGCCGCCTCGACGCGCACGCGTTCGACGAACCGCGCCGGCGTCGTCCGCGTCTGTTCGTTGAACAATCGCCGAAGATGGCGTTCCGAGATCGATGCCCGCCGGGCGAGAGCCGAAAGGCTGTGGTCGCCCGCCGGGTCCGCCACGATCCAGTCGAGAACGGCCCGGATCGGTGCGTCGACGCGGGGGGGTAACGTCAGGCGCTCGGAGAACTGCGATTGGCCGCCGGGTCGCTGGAGAAACATCACAAGCCAACGTGCCACGGTGCGCGCGACAGCGGGGCCGTGGTCCTCCTCGACCAGCGCGAGCGCCATGTCCATCCCCGCTGTCACGCCGGCCGAGGTCGTCACGTTGCCGTCGCGCACGAAGATCCGGTCTGGCTCCACACGCACGGTGGGATGGCGCCGGGCCAGTTCCCGGCAGAAGGCCCAGTGGGTCGTCGCGCGGCGGCCTTGGAGGAGGCCCGCGTCGGCGAGCACGAAGGCGCCGGTGCACACTGAGCAGGTACGCCGCGCTCGGCGTGCAGCGCGCCCGATGGCCAGGGCAAGCCGCCCGTCTCCAAGGTGCTCCTCGATGTTCATCCCACCGCCGATGACGATGGTGTCGATCCCGGCGGGGCGGATCCGCTCGAGCGCGCCGTCAGCGGCCAGCCTCGTCCCGGCCGACGCGCGGACCGGTTTGCCACCCAGCGTCGCCACGGTCACCGAGTAGCCGTCGCCGCCCAGAAGGCGACTGGCGGCATCCAGCACCTCGCTGGGTCCGACAACGTCGAGGAGTTGCATGCCGTCGAACGCGACGAGGACGACCTTGCGCACCAGGCCATCATGCCGGGTTGCTTGGATGGCCGCAAGGACGTATACCCCTCGAATCCGGCCACCTGGCGTCGACCACCGTCGAGGGCTTGCTCAAATGCGCCCATGATCACCGACGTCGGCACCTGGGCCTGGGCGGAGCGCACGGGTGGCCGCGTAAGCCGCGGCGACCGCGCTGAGCTCATCCGGCAGGGTGTCCTCGCGCGCCTCGCCCGCCTATCCGCACGCTTCGACCGGCCGCTGCCGGCTGAGCTTCCCGACCAGCCGGACAGCACGCTCGCCCGCGAAGCGGAGGAGTGCGTGCGCGAGCTCTCCTCGCCCGCGCTCTACGGCCACTGCCTGCGGACGTGGGCCTTCGCCGCCTTGTTCGCACAACGTGACCGCGTTGCCCACGACGGTGAGCTGCTCTATCTCGCGTGCGTCCTCCATGACCTCGGGCTCACCGAGGCCCACGACTGCCGCGACCCCGGCAGCCAGTGCTTCGCCGTCGAGGGTGCGCGGGCCGCACACGACCTGCTGCGCTCGCAGGGCGAGGATGAGGACCGCGCCGATCGCGTCGGCGAGGCCATCGCGCTGCACCTGAACATCAACGTGCCCGAGCGCTTCGGCGTGGAGGCGAGCCTGCTGAGCAAGGGAGTCATGCTCGACGTCGTCGGGCGGCGTATGCGGCAGCTTCCAGCGCGGGAGGTCGAGCGCGTTGTCGAACGCTGGCCGCGCGACGGAACGGGCGCGTCGCTGCTCGCCGCGACCAAGCGCCAGGCGCGGACGCGGCCGCACTCGCGCGCCGCGCTCCTGCACCGGCTCGGCTTCACCGACCTCGTCGCCGCCAACCCACTCGACCGGTGATGCGCATCGATCCCGTGCCGCCGGATTCCCGCGACTCCGCCGAGCGCAAGCTCTTCGAACGCGCCGAGCGCACGTACGGGTTCCTACCGAACACGATCCGGGTGATGGCGCGGGGCTCGCGGGTGGGCAAGCTCTACCTCGAAGCCGGCAAGCTGAACCGCAATGACACGCTCTCCGCCGTCGAGCGCGAGCTCGTGGCGATCGCGACCGCCGCATTCAACGGCTGCGAGTACTGCCTCACGGCGCACACGCTGGCTGCCGGAGCATTGGGCGCGAGGACAACGGCCGTCGCCGCCGCGCGCGATGCGGCCGCCGTCGATGATCCGCGGGCGGACGCGCTCCTCGACCTGGCGCGTGCAGTCCTCGCGTCGCGCGGGCGCGTGAGCGATGAGCAGCTCGCCGTTGCGCGCGCGGCCGGACTCGACGACACGACGATGCTCGATGTCGTCGCGGTCGTGGCCGAGAACACGCTCGGCAACTTCGCCAACAACCTGGCCCGCACCGAAATCGACGAGAGGATGCTGCCATGACCGTCGCCGAGACCCTCAAGGAGCGCAACACGGCGTTCGCCGCCGCGTTTATCGAGCCGCTCCATGCGATCCCGAAGCTGAAGACGCTCATCGTCACATGCGCGGACCCGCGGGTGGACCCGGCCCACGTGCTCGGGCTGGAACTAGGCGAAGCAGCCGTGATCCGCAACATCGCCGGGCGGATCACGCCGCCCACTGTCCAGGCCGTCGCGATGATGGCGACGGTGGTCGCACAGTACGGGGCCTCCGGTGGTTTCGAATTGATCGTGCTCCAGCACACCGATTGCGGGATCAAGCGGCTGGCCGAGTACGACGACTTGATGGCGAGCTACTTCGATGTCCCCGTCGAGGAGCTGCCGGCCAAGCAGATCACCGACCCGCACAAGGCGACGGCAGCCGACGTCGCAGCGCTGCGCGCGAATCCTGCGGTGCCGGCCGACCTGGTGATCTCGGGGCTCGTGTACGACGTGGCGACCGGGTGCGTCACGAGCACCGATTCCTGAATCGCAACGCCCCGCCGAGGCGCAGTCGGCGCGCGCCGTGCGACATCACACGTACCCGCCTCGTACCCGCGGGCTGCCTGTGCAGCGCCCGAGCCAAGAGTAGACCCGAATTCCGGGCACGAAACCCCTGCAAATCGCGATGCCCCGAGCAGGATTCGAACCTGCGGCCTACTCCTTAGGAGGGCCTGCCGAGCGGGGACGGGCGACCAAGTGCGGGCACGAATGGCCTGCAAATCAGTCGATTCGCAGATTATCGGATGACCGTCCGTGGCCCCTTCTGGGCAATGGCATGTACCCGTTTTGTACCTCTTGCCCGATCTAGATCGGGCAAGCGAGAGACTACGGGCCCGGCCTTTGCTCGTAGGCGGTCCGGGCCTGGGCTTCGTCGATCCGCAGCGTGGTCGCGACGTCGGACCACGATCCGCCGTGGTCAACCGCCGAGCGCGCGAGTCGTCCCGCGATCTGGTCGAGCTCTGCGATCGACGCCCTGACCTCGGCGAGCGCGGCGATCGCCTGCTCCTCGGCCGGCGCCTGGGGCTCGACCTTCGCCACCGCTCGTCCTGACCGGCGCCTCAGCTCCACTTCGACCAGCCTTCCGAGGTACGCCGAGACCGAGATCCCGCGCGCCAGGGCGGCCTGGCGGAACGCAACCCAACGCTCGTCGTCGACAGCGACCCTGGAGACCTGTCCTTGAGCAGGCATGACGTTGACAATGCTACATATCAACGGAGGTTGATAATGTGCCCGGAGTGGTCTCGGCTGGGGCTCGAGCGTGCGCGTCGCGATGCCATTGCTGCAGGCCTGGCGCTACATGCTGGGCGCTGGTCCTGTTAGGTGCGCTCGGTCTCTGCTCGCCGCGGTGCTGATGATTCAGGGCTTGCGGCGGCGGCGCGGGAGGCTCGCGAGCCTGGCGCTCGCCCATCGACCAGCGTGCCCGCCGCGGGCGCCCCTTCAGCGCGCAGGCGGACCAAAGCAGAGCCCGGACCACGCAAAGCGGAACCCTCTACAAGGGAGCGTCTCCTGTGAGTCGCGCTCGGGTCAATCGCGGCGGAAGAGTGTGCACGCACGCGCAGCGGGCTCGTCCTCGCGCGCGAGTGCGTGCCTTTGCGAATGATCCGACACCAGCGATGTGATCGGCGCTCGGACTGACGTCACCGGGATCAGTCAACCTACTCCCGTGATCAGCTTCGAGCAGCTCATCGGGGAGGGAGGCAGGGAGGGTGCCCGGACCAAGTTCCAAAGGCTGGTCGCGCAGCTCGTCGGCCTCCAGCACCAGGGCATGAAGATGCTCGACGCCAAGAGTGGGGACTGGGGCCTTGACGTCATCGTCGGCGAGATCGATGAGGTCATCTCCGTCTGGCAGGCCAAGTTCTTCATCGACGGCGTCGGCGAGCCCCAAAAGGATCAGATCCGCGAGTCGTTCAAGCAGGTCATGAAGAAGGCGGAGGAGGAGGGGTTCACGGTCGACGTCTGGACGCTTTGCATCCCGATCGACCTAGACCCCGACGCCCTGAAGTGGTGGACCGGCTGGAAGAAGCGGCAGGAGAAGGAGCATGAGGTCCGCGTCGAGCTATGGGCCCGGACCGGCCTGGAGCAGACCTTGCTGGCGCCGGACGCCGCCCACATCTACGGGCGGTACTTCCCGGCCACGGGCGAGCCGGAGAAGGCGCCAGCACCGCCACCGGTCGCGGAACTGCCTGAGGACGTCTCGTACGAGGACATGCTCTTCATCAAGCAACTCCAGGCTGCTCAGATCGTCGAGCTGGATTCGGCGAAGCAGCAGTTCTTCAACGCCGAAGCGCTTGCCCGGGAGGTCGCTGACAAGCGCGTCGCCGAGCACATGCAGGCACTCCAGGCTGAGCGCGCGGATCTGCGATCGATCTGGGAGGACCGCTTCAACCGGGCGTGCACGGAGCCCGACGGCGGGGACGGCCTCCTCCCCGACTTGCACCCCGACGTCATGGAGGCGATCGAGCGGCGGCACGACAGCGGGCGCGTGGAGGTGCTCCCCATGCACCTGATTCATCGTAAGGGCGCCATGCACCAGGTCGTGGAGAGTGGGACCGCTGGATGGGTGCGCGACTTCCGCGCGATCGTCGAGGCCCATCGTGGCTGAGAACGTCCCCGCCATCGAGGGCCTGCCGGACGCGCTCCCGCTTCGGCCCGATGATCTCCTCGCCTTCCGCCTCGGACGGTTGATCCTCCTCCTCGACACCGTGCCCGGCCTACCGTCCCCGAAGCCCCTCGACGTGGAGCGCATCTCGCTCTACGACTTCTTCGCCGACAACCCCTTCCTGATCTTCGGCCGGGACACCGACGAGCACCAAACCCTCGTCCTCGCGGGCTTCGACTCCCGCAACCTCTCCTACCAATCGTCGGCGCAGCGGTTCTCATCCCGTCGCGAGCGCTTGCAGCACGACCTCGCGACCCTCGTCGCCTACGGGCTTACTTCGGCCACGACCGAGGCGCGACGGGTCGTGTATGCGCTGACCGACGCTGGTAGGGATCACGCCGCCGCGCTCCGGTCGCTTTACGCGCAGGCGTATCGGTCGAGCGCCGCGCTCGTCGGGCGAGTGCTCAACAAGCTCTCCGACCGAGCCCTCCAGGAGCAGACGCGCAACTGGCTGCGCGCAGACGAGCTGCTCATCGACCTCTTCGAGCCGATTCCTGTGGACGCCGAGGCTACGTCATGAGCCTGCGTCTCCGCGAACTTCGCCTCGTCGGCATCGGTCGCAACTACGGGGTCAACCTCACCACGGATGGCGAGCCGCGGCCTCTCTCGGTGATCGCGGGGGAGATCTCGACCGGGAAGACTTCCGTCCTCGAATTCATCGACTACTGCCTCGGATCGAGCCGGCATCCGAAGCATCTCGAAATCGAGCGGCGCGTTCGCGCGGCGCTCCTCGAGATCGAGGTCGAAGGCGAGATCAGCGTCATCGAGCGACCAACCTTTTCGAGCGATCTGTTCGCCACCGTCCATCGCTGCTCCCTAGACGAGCTGGGCGAACCGCACGCGACCGAGCGGCGACCCGTCGAGACGCCGGGCGACCCGAACTCGCTCTCCGCCTTCCTCCTCACCGCCATCGGGCTGGAAGGAATGCAGCTCAAGCAGGCCCCGACGCAAGCGCAGTCGGCGGTCGACCCATTGTCGTTCCGCGATGTCATGCCGCTGTGCTTCCTGACGAACCAGCGCATGGACAACAAGGCCCTCCTGATCGAAACCAACCACATGCGCAACCTCAAGCTCGTCCAAGTCATCGAGATCCTCTTCGGCGTCTACGACGACCAGCTCGCGGCCATGGGCAAGCAGCTCGACACCATCGAGCAGGAGCGCCGTGATCTTGCCGCCGAGATCACCTCCCTGGAGACCTTCCTGGCGGAGAACGACGTTCCCGGAAGCCTCGAACTCGATGCCCAGGCTGCCGCGTTGAAGGACAGGCTCATCGACGCCCGCACGCGGCTCGACAGCCTCAGCAGCCAGATGCAGGCGGCGACGATGTACGCAGCGGACGCTCGCGCGGAATATGCCGAGCGTCGCCGAGCTAGTGGGGAGTCGGCGGCCCGCCTGCGTGATCGCGAAACCCTGCTCCGTCGTCTCCTGCCCCTCCGAGGACAGTACGCGGAGGACGAGCGCAAGCTCATCTTCTTCCAGGAGGCGGACCAGTTGTTCGACCCCTTGCGCGTCCGCGTCTGTCCCGCCTGCATGCAGGAACTGCCCAAGCCGGTCGAGATCGAGGCCGGCGGCACGTGCTCGCTGTGCGAGCAACACATCCCGGTACAGCAAGAGCCCGTCGACATCGCCTCCGAACGCGCCGCGGTCCGCGCTCGGCTCCAAGCGATCGACCGCTACATCGAAGACGTCGAGAAGCAGCTCGGCGAAGCACAGGCTGTCTACGAGCAAGCGACCGCGGCCGAGACGGCGGCGCAACGGAAGCTCGATAGCCAGGTCGGGAAGGACCTCTCACCCTTCATGGCGCAGCGCGACGAGCTGGTTCGGGAGCGCGAAGCGATCGAGGGCGAACAGCGCGAGGTCGCCCGTCAGATTCGCTGGCGCGAGAGTCTCGATCGGCGACGGGCGGATGCAGCCCGCCTCGATGAACGCGTCACCGAGCTGCGTCAGCAGATCCAGGAGCTGCGAAGCAACCGTCCCGATCGCAAGCTCGTCACGAACGACCTTTCCGAGCGATTCGCCGAGCTGCTCAGCAGCTTCGGCTTCCCGAAGCTCAACGAGCCCGAACCGCCGACGATCAGTGACAAGTTCGTCCCCTACGTGCGCGGCAACCGCTACACCGACATTGGTTCGACGGGCGCCTTCACGCTCATCTCGCTCGCGTGGGAGCTAGCGATCTTCGAGCGCGCCGTCGAGCAGGGGGACCCCCATCCCGGGTTCCTCATGATCGACAGCCCGCAGAAGAACCTCAAGCCTGAAACGGGAGGGTCTGTCGGTGACGAATTCGTTGACACGGCAATCCCACGCCGGGTCTGGGAGCACATCGTGAGCTGGAGCGCCGGCATGGGAAAGACCGCCCAAATCGTCGTAGTCGACAACCTGCCGCCCGACGTCGCCGACGATCACGTCGTCGTTCGCTACTCCGGGCAGGCCGACGAGCCGCCGTACGGTTTGATCGAGGACGAAACAGGCTAGACCGGAGGCCTTCTGGTGTGAACCGAAGACGAACTGATCCCGTCGCGGTCGGCCTGGCTCATTTCAGTCGCGCTGGCGCAAGTATTCCGACGGCATTCTCTTGACTGAAATCCCTAAGGCCTCGGCCCGGATTCGCATCGCCGTGTCGCCTGTGATCAGGATCGCCTCGCGTCCAGAGAACTGCTGCACCTCAAGGCATGACTCGAGGATCTCGCGATCGGGGTCTATGGGGCGGCTTCGCGGGCGGGACGCAACGGGAACCTCGATCGTCACGCCGTCCCGGAGCGTGCCGGCGCCTCCGCTCTTTGCCAGGACTGTCTCGAGTTGCGGCAGGACCCGGCGGGCGACATCCGCGATCTCGCTTCGACGGTCGTACTTCTTCTCGTCGAGCTCCTCGACAACCCGCAGCGGGACGATCAGGCGAACCGGCGCGTCGACGATGCGCGTCCAGTCGACGTTCGCTGGCGGTTGGTGGTGAAGCAGGACGTTGGTGTCCAGGATCGCTGCGTGTCCGTCGTCCGAAAAGCGCCGAATGCGCCCTTCGAGGTCGCGAAGGAGCCGCTCGAGGGCCTCAAGCTGAAGCTCGACCTCGAGTTGGACCAGGGGAACGGGTCGCGCGTCGCGGATATCGCCGTGAAGTTGGCGGATCTCCCAGTGCCTCCTGGTTTGCAACATGGTCACGAGCGCTTGGTCCCAGGTAAGGAAGCGCAGCTGAACCTCCGTCGTCTCGGCCCACTCGAGATAACGGTGCTGGAGATCGCGATGTCCGGGCCCGACACCGAAACTCCGAAGTTGCTTTCCTTCAACGATGCGCTCCCGGAGAGTCTCGGCTGCGTGTCGCGGATCTACGCCGCTCTTTAGCTCGAGCCGATCAAGGGCCATCGGAGGCGCAGGGTATCCGCGTCCGGCTCAGGCTGAGACCCGCCGGCGCAGATCACTCAACTGGGCGCGATTGGATTCGGTCACGCTCCTCATGCGCGCGAACCGCGGCGCTGAACACGGTCAGTGCCCTGATCGCGCGAAGCGGCAGCAAGGGATGCAACCGACGAGTGCTTTCAAGGGTCGGTGAATTTAGTCCGTTCAAGCGCACGGCTCAGCGTGTGCGAACTGCCCCAGGTGGCGCTGAACCTCACGTCGCAATTCATGAGGGACGCCTGTGTTGTGGATGACGACATCGGCCATCGATGCGTTCTTGAATTGGTCGCGGTCCCAAATTGCGTAATCCGACATATAGAGCTTGGCCCTCGGTAGGTCCACTCCCTCAGCACGAAGGCGAGCGCTGAGGAGCGCCAGTCGTTGACGCTCCGCCATCTCGACGTGCCAGAGGCGTAGCGGATATTGCGAGGTGCCCAGCTCGTCGACAGTTCTAGATGAGCGGATAGCGTCAATGACGGTCGCCGGTCGCGCAACAAGAGCCGGGCGTATGAGATTGAACACGCGGTCAATTGAGAACCGCTCAATAAACAGCGGCCCGATCTCGGCGCGATGAGCAGGCTCAATGCCGTGTCGGCGAAGCTCACGATCCAGCAATACGCCTACATCGACGACCGGAGCCCCGGTCTCGGCCGAAATCATCCCGGCGACTGTCGTCTTGCCAACGCTAGGCGCGCCAGTTAGGACGATCGGCTCATTCATACGCCGTCCTTTCGGAAAAGCGCCCAGACCGCGGAATGACGGTGCTCTCCGACGAGCGGCTGGTGGTCCTCACGGATCTCACCGAGCTCAAGCGACTCCGTGGACCAACCCGAGAAACGGTCTATGAGTTCCTGGCTGCCGCGCAAATGCAGACGGTTGGTGCAGTGGGCCGAAGGGAGCGGAAGTCGGTCGTCTAAAGCCGAGAACGCAACGCGCCCACCTGGTTTGACCGCCGCCACTACACGGGCATGAACCTGCTCAAGACGCAGCTCATCGAGGCAGTGATAGAGCCCATATGCCAAGACAAGATCGTAGGCCGCTTGCGGCGGATCGCTGGTCGCGGCGTCACCCACCCACAGGCGACTCCTGGGTCGCCGATCAAGCGCGGAGGAGAATCGCTGGCGGGCTCTTCTGATGGCGATCTCGCTGATGTCGAACCCGTCCACAGTCCAGCCCGCTTTCTCCAGGGAAAGCGCGTTGCGTCCGTCACCGCATCCGAGGTCTAGCGCCCGCGCTGGATCCATGCGTTCAATGGCGAGTTTCACCATGCGTCCAGGTTCGTCAGACCAGAGCAGCTCCCGGCTCGCGTAAAGACGGTCATAGGGTCCGCGGGATGGAGATGTGGGATTCATATGAGCCTCTTCGTGTGGTAGGCGAGGCTATGAAGGACGAATAGCCCATTGAGACCGTAGGGGAGAGAGGTTAGGCCCGCTGTGAGCGCGACTAATCCATGTCGGTACGCCGATTCGTTACGCACCGCTTCGGATTCGAGGGCGCAGCACCTGACCCGCTCGACGCAGGCGCCAACTTTCGCCAGCTCGCGTCCATAGACCCGGATCGCCTCGAACTCGTCCCACGCCGGAGAGGGACTATCGAGTTCTTGTTCGAGTCCAAGCAGGTCCTCGATCCGGGCGTTCTCTGGGCTGACGAGAAACTTCAACGAGCACTCAAGCATCAGAAAGTCGATCGCTCTCCATCCATCTAGCGTCGTCCAGCCGAAATCGATGAGTTCAGCGCGACCATCGTCATCAATCAGTACGTTCTGGGCGTGCAGGTCACCGTGCACGGGCCCAATCGCAACCTCGGCGTCGCGACCCGCGA
Organism: uncultured Actinomycetes bacterium; assembly: GCA_963702195.1. Classification (GTDB taxonomy): domain Bacteria; phylum Actinomycetota; class Thermoleophilia; order Solirubrobacterales; family 70-9; genus AC-56. The sequence goes on from OY969725.1 coordinate 3,104,875, forward strand.
CCTCGCTCGAGCGCGTGTCAAGCGCCGATACATCTAGCGCGAATCTCTCTTCAAGAAGGCGATCCAGTCCCTCGCTCCCGAGCTTGGCCGCGGCTGCGTGCACATCCCGGCGAGCGACATAGCGCTTGAGGCAGCCCGCGTAGGAAGTCTGGGCGACCTCATACGTTGCCCCTGCGACGAAGTGCCACCGCTGCATGCGACCTCGATAGATCCGATCGATCATCTCGACCACTTCGGCCGTGCCCTTCGCAGCGCGAATACGCTCGCGAAGACTCGCGAAGTACTTGCCGGCGCCTCCCACAAACTCCTGAATCAGGACTGCGATCATTTCGTTCTCGTCGGGGACGAGCCTCATGTTCGGAGCGCCGGTGTCGATCGCCGTCGCAACTCTCTCGTAGGCGTCGAGCTCGTCACGAAGCTTGGCGTAGGGCCCGATCTTGAGCACGTGTTCCTTGGTCGGCACACCACCCACATCCCAACGGGCTCGGTAGACACTGGATCCACTCGCCCCTTTGTCCAGCTCGCGCAATGCCACAACCCTTGCTGTACCGCATGCTTCCGCGATGAGGTGGCGGTGCTCATCCGGAATGTCCAGATGATCGAGAAGCGGATCCGTCACGGACCCATCTTGCCTGACCCTCCGGAGCGATAGTTGGCGCGATCATGGTCGACCGCGGAATCTCCCGGCCGCCCTGACCGTCAGGACTCAATCCCTTCCCTAGCATCAGATCGATGACGTCGAGAGCGTCTGTCACCAACGAAACGCCCAAGCGCCTAGCGCCGACCAAAGAGACAGTGCGGCAGGTGGCCGCGCGGTCGGGAAACCTATGCGCCTTCGCTGCGCGGGAGGAATGCGACCATCCGATCATCAACGATGAGGACCAGTTCGTCGTTCAGCTTTGCCATATCGAGGCAGCCGAACCAGCAGGGGCGCGCTTTAACCCCAATATGACAAACGAGCAGCGGCGAGCACCAGGAAATCTGGTGTTCCTTTGTCTCGACCACCACATCGAGAACCAATGACGAGCAGAAGTGGCCAACGCAGCACATGAAAGAGCTCAAGCAACTGCATGAGCGGAAGTACCGCGAGAAGGAGACGCAGCTCGGCGAGCGGGCGATCACCGACATCACAAGAGCGGTCGCATTCGGCCAACCTCAGAACGCGCTGCGCTTTGGTCGGTTCGTGGACAGTGATCTAACCGCGGACGAACACCTCGCGACCCTGAACGAGATGATCCTTCCGCGCCTGGAGCGGTTGAAGCAGCTGGCTCCACCTACTCGTGACCTGCTGCTGGTAATTCTCGACCGTGGTGCCCCGGCATCAGGGGGCGATATGGGGATCCCGCTGGAGGAACTGGAACAGGCCACGGGTTTCGACTCGTCCGAGATCCTTCCGCACATCCGGACAATGCAGAGGTACGAGATCGCGTACACCACAGAGGAGTTCGACGAGTACGACAGGAGCCAGTGGTGGGCTGTCACCAACCTGCTCGACGGCTGGAGGTTTTGGGAATCGCTGGAAGACTTCTGCAAGTGCGAGGACATCCAGCTCGCGCGATTTGTTCGCGACCTTCGGTTCGACCTACTCGACGAGTAACGGCCGTCTCTACGAGTCCGGGAATCCCAGTAGTGGCTGCAGTTCGATTCTGGCGAGCTCCCGCTATCGCATGCCAGGAGCGTTCCCGGAGCCCTAGGTTGGCCGGCAAGGGACTGCGGACGAAACTCAGCACTGCCCCGACGTACGGTCCCGCCGTCTTGCGGCTCTACATCAGGGCAGGGGCGAGTTCTTCGGCCGGAATGTCCCTGGGGACTGGGAGCGTCACGCGCAGCTCGCCGTCGCGCTTCAGCAACCGCTTGGGTCGCACGAGGGTCAGGCCAACGACGTGGCCCTCGCGATCGAAGCGCACGCGCGCAGAACGTCGGCTTGATGCGATTCCAGCTCCGGGTGACCCTCGACGATGTGCAGCCACCTCTCGGCCGCGAGCACGACGTACCGGCCGCTCGGATCTCGGATCTTGGTCGGGTCGGGCATCGGCCGGAGGTAGGCGGCACGACGGCCGCACCCAATCAAGTGCCGAAACGACGCCTCTTCTTGGACGTTTTCGGGCCGCCACCCACTTACGAGGTACAGGCATCAGTCGCTCGCGGTTTGCAGAGCAGATGACCGACTCGAACCTCAGACAAGACGGCAAGAGGAAGAGAGGCGTACGCCAGCCCGCCGATGAGCGGCTCGCATATCGCCCGGCGGAGCTGGCGGCTCTCGTCGGACTTTCGACGAAGGCGATCTACCGGGCGATCGAGCGCGGAGAGCTCAAGCGGTCAAGGTGGCGAATGGCTCGCGGCTCCTGGTTCCGGCGGCCGCCACGGAGGAGTGGCTGGAGGCCAATGCGGTGGCGCCTCGACGCGCTACGAAGCGACGTGGGCGGCTTGGGTCGGGCGCGGTGGGCCGACCCCTTGGTGAGGCCCTCGCTCAGCTCGAGAACGCTCCTGAGGCGGAGTAGGATCGCCGGCCGATGAGGGCGTGGGGCGCTGACCGGGGTTCTGAGGGAAGCACGCACATGAGCGTCGAGCGGCTGAGGCGAAGAAGGGCGGCGACGTCTGGCGGGTTCGCTGGCGCGATGCGCGCGGACGCAACCGCTCGCGCGTCCTCGGCCGCAAGCGAGACGCCGAGGCCTTCGATGCGGAGATCAAGCGACGAAAGCGGACCGGCGATCTCGCAGCGCTCGACGGCGGCCGAGAGACGCTGGACGAGTACGTGACGGGCACCTGGTCGCGCGCCCACGCGGCCCACCTGAGCCGACGGACGCGGCAGACATACGCGTCGACCTATGACCGCCACATCTCGCCGCGGCTCGGCGGTCTTCGCCTGCGCGAGATCGACGCGGAGACGATCGCTGCCTTCCAGGGCGACTGATCAGGGACGGCGTCGGCCCCCATGCGATCCACAAGGCGATGACGCTGCTCGGCGGCATCCTGCAGCGGGCAGCCGAGTCGCAACGGATCGACTTCAACCCGCAGCGCGTCGTGCGCAAGGCGCGGCTTCCGCGAGGCGAGGAGGTCCGCCCGCTCGCGCCGGCGGTCGTGGAGCGCCTGCGCGCGGCATGTGGCCCGCGCGACGCGGCGATCCTCTCCGTGCTCGCCTACGCGGGCCTGCGGCCCGGGGAGCTGCGAGCAGCTGCGGTGGCGCGACGTGCGGGAGCGCACGCTGATCATCAACGCCGAGAAGACGGGCACGACGCGAACGGTGCGGCTGCTCGCTCCGCTGTCGAAGGACCTGGCCGCATGGAGGCGGGCAAGCGGCCGGCCGGCCGAGGACGCCTACGTCTTCCCCGACGCTCGCGGCGAGAAGTGGTCCGCCAACGCGTTCGAGAAGTGGCGCCGGCGGGTGTTCACGCCGGCGCTGCAAGCGGCGGGGATCGAGCGCGGGCGTCCGTACGACTTGCGCCACAGCTTCGCCTCGCTGCTCCTGCACGAAGGGCGCAACGTGATCTACGTCGCCCGCCAGCTCGGGCACGGCGCGGAGTTGACCACCCGCACCTACGGGCACGTCATCGACGAGCTCGAGGACGCGCCGCAGCTGCCCGCCGAGGAGGCGATCCGCCAGGCCCGGGAGGCCCTGAGGGAGAAAGGTATGTACCCGTTTCGTACCTCCCGCCCTCCGGCCGGTCAGGCCACCCTCTGGGAAAGTCCCGCAAACGACGAGCGCCCCGAGCAGGATTCGAACCTGCGGCCTACTCCTTAGGAGGGAGTCGCTCTATCCAGCTGAGCTATCGGGGCCTGGCGCCAGTCTAGGCCCCGAAATCGATCGGTCAGGCCGCGCCCCTTAGGATCCTCGCGTGAGCGTCCGCGGCTGGCGGCATTCGGCGCGGCGCGCCATCGGAGCCGGTGCCGCACCGGCGGACGCAGCCGATCCGAAGGCCCGGCCCAGCTTGACGCTGGCGGCGGCCTCGCTGTGCATCTTCGTGGTCGACCTCGACTTCTTCGCGCTCAACGTGGCACTGCCGCAGATGGCCAGCGGGCTGCACACGACGACGACCGATCTGCAGTGGGTGATCAGCGGCTACCTGCTCGCCCTGGCCGCGTTCCTGGTACCCGGCGGGAGGATCGGCGACATCCTCGGGCGCAAGCGGATGCTCCAGGTGGGCCTGGTGATCTTCGGCCTCTCCTCGCTCGGAGGCGGGCTCGGGCAGGATGCCGGCGTCGTGATCGGCTTCCGGATCGTTCAGGGGGTCGGAGCCGCGATCCTCTTTCCGCTGGCGATCGCGGTGATCACCGATGCGTTTCCCCCCGAGCGGACCATGCGGGCGATCGGCAACGCGTACGGCATCGGCGCCGTCGCGATGGCCGCCGGGCCGATGTTCGGCGGCGGGCTCACCGAGTTGATCGACTGGCGAGTCGTCCTGCTCGTGAACGTTCCGGCGAGTGCGGCGGCGATCGCGGTCGTCGGCATCGGCGTACGGGAATCACGGGACACGACCGTCCCGCGGACGATCGACCTCCCGGGCCTCGTCGCGGTGGTGCTGGGGATCGCGTTGTTGACCTTCGCGGTGGACCGGTCGAACGAGTGGAGCGCCACGACGACGCTTGCCGTCGCGGTGCTGGGACTGCTCTCCCTGGTCGCATTCGTTCTGCGAGAGCGGAGGGCAACGTGGCCGCTCGTCGGGCTCGATCTGTTCCGCAACCGTGCCTACGTGCTCGTCACGCTGATGGCGACCGTTGCAAACGTCGCCTTCGTCGTCGCGACGTTCGTGATCACGCTCTACCTCCAGCAGGTCGAGGGCTACTCGCCGTTCGACGCGGGAATCATCTTCCTCGCCGCCTCGGTTGCCACGGGCGCGGCCGGGCCGGCCGCGGGGCGTCTCGGCGAGCACTTCGACATTCCGCGCACGATCACGGTTGCCAGCGTGGTCGGCTCGGTCGGGCTTTTCGTTCTTTCCCTGGGGGGTGCTCTGGGGCCATATCTCGCGGCACTGGCACTGGTCGGCGCAGGTTTCGGGATCGGGTGGGCGATGGCAAGCGTCGGGACCCAGACGGTGGTCCCGCCCGAGCGAGCGGGGCAGGCATCCGGGGTGACGCTCTCGATCGTGATCGGGCTCGCCGGGCTTGCTGTGTCGGGGGCCGCCGCGCTGATCGAGACGGGCACGAGCCTCTCCACGTCGATTGAGAACCTGCTGCTGGGGCTCGCAATCGGGAGCGCGGCGATCGCGGTGATCCTCGGCCTGGTCGCCTCGCGCCTCGCGCCCGGCCGCGTCGTGGCCGCCACCGCATCCGACTAGCCACGTCGCGAGATCGGCTTCGCCCATGGCCACCCATACGTGCGTGAAGCACCGAAGAGGCCGACTGTTACGATATATCGCGTTACGTCACGATATAGGAGTAGAGACATGCACAGAAAGACCTATCTACGGCACCGCTGTTCTCCCCCCCGGTCCAGCTACGGCCGCACGAGCCACCGCTTCGGCGGCGGCCACCGGGCGCGGCGGGGAGACACTCGGGCCGCTCTGCTGGCGCTGCTTGCCGAGCGGCCCATGCACGGCTACGAGATGATCAAGGAGCTCGACGAGCGCACGGCCGGCGCCTGGGTGCCCAGCGCGGGCTCCGTCTATCCGACGCTTCAGCTGCTCGAGGACGAGGGGCTGGTCGAGGGCGAGGAGAGCGAAGGGCGTCGACGCTTCTCGCTGACCGACGCCGGGCGCAAGGAGAACGAGGCCCGCTCGGGCGACGCGCCCTGGGAGGAGGTCACCGCCGGGTACGACCCGGAGCTCCTGCGACTTCGTCGCTCGGCTCACCAGCTGCTCGCGGCGCTGCGCCAGGTCGGCGAGGCGGCCGATCCCGCGGAGCGCAAGCGGGTGCGCGAGCTCCTCGATGAGACCCGTCGCAAGGTCTACGGGATCCTCGCCGAGTCCGAGTAGTCCGCTCCCCCTGCGCGCCGAGGAGGCGGTGGTAGGGTCGGTGGGTCCATAGTTGGACGGGCGCATCAGTCCTTGGGACGATCTGCTTGCCTCCGCCTGACTCCTGTTAGCGCACGGAGGTGCACAGATGACGGAGGGGATCGAGATCCCACGCTCGTGGTGGTCCCGGATATGGCTGTACGCCCTGCTGGCCTTGCTCGGAGCGATCGTGTCCACCGTTGCCGCCGGACCCGCTCGCGGAGCCGAGCTCAACGGCAAGCGGGTGACGATCCAGGGCGCCCCGGCGCCCGGCCCGAAGCGCCTGGACAAGGTGTTCCTGCGCGAGTACGGGCCGAGCGAGGCGAAGACGGTCCTGATCCTGACGCCCGGGTCGCCCGGCAGCCAGGGCAATTACGCCCGGCTCGCGCCGTGGCTGGTCCAGCGGGTGCCGGGGCTGGCCGTCTGGGCGGTCGATCGGCGAAGCAACGCGCTCGAGGACATCTCCGTCTTCAAACGCGGCGATGCGATGAAGTCGCTCGACTACTACCTCCTGGGCGGGCGGGTCGACGGGCACACCTTCAAGCCCGTATCCGAGCGCCGGGCTCCGTACATCCGCAAGTGGGGCGCCGACGTGGCGCTCAACGATCTCCATCGAGTCGTCGACGTCGCCCGCCGGGGTGGGAGCCGGGTGATCCTCGGCGGCCACTCAGCCGGCGCGGTGACGGTTCCCGTGTACGCGGCCTGGAACTTCCACGGCCGGCCCGGCTACAAGGACCTCGCCGGGATGCTGCAGGTCGATGGGGCGGAGTTCGGCGCCTTCGACGCTTACCTCAAGGGCACGGCGTACTACCCGCCGTACATGACCAGGAGCCAGGCGAAGCGGGGCCTCGCGAAGCACGACCGGCAGTCGGAGTTCGGCATCGCCGGTGCGCCCCTGGGAGTTCCGCTGTGGACGGTGGGGGTGCTGCCCGAGATGGCGTGTCAGTTCGCGCTCTCCGACCCGGGGGGCACCTCGGTCCTCCAGAGCGTGATCCCGAAAAGCCTGCGAAAGCAGCTCGGGCTGCCCTCGGCGGCGATCACGAACGAGGCCTTCATGGGCGCGTACACCACCAACGGCCTTGCCTCGGCGTTCCAGATGCGGACCGGTCACCTGGCAACCCATGGATCCCCTCGGCCGTGGGTGAACGGGCCCTACTCCAGCGTCCCGAGCGTCTGCAAGACGTTCACGCAGGAGCCGGGCAACGGACTCGAGTGGTACTACTCGGCCCGCTTGGATGTCGACCTGTTCCAGGCGATGCCGACGCTCGAGCCCACCGGCGCCACGCGGTATCTCGGGCTCCATCCGCGCTACCTCCACGACGTCGACGTTCCGCTCTACGCGTTCCAGACGGGCCTCAGCAACGGCGGCGTTCTGCGCGGAACGAAGAAGTTCATCCGCAGGTCGAAGGTGACCAGCCACTGGCTCTACCAGGACCTGAACATGGGGCACTTCGATCCGCTCGAGGACTTCCCGTCCCACAACCGGTTCATCCAGACGGTCGTCCCCTGGCTGCGCGACGTCGCCGCAGGCCGCGACCCGGAGAGTCGCGGCCTGCCCGTGGGCTGATACTTGCCTGGTGTAGGGTCCTAGGAGGAGACGGTCATGGAAGGCCGGGAACCAAGGAGAGGTGCTTTGAAGCGAGCTTTGGCGGCAGTGCTGGTCGTTGGTGGAATGCTGGTCTTCGTACCGGCAGCGAGCGCGGGGGACCCGGCGTCGGTCCAGAAGGACTACTCGCAGACCGCCCTGAACATCATTCCCTCGGGGCAGTACGGCACCTTGCCGACCCCTCCCGACGCAGACACTCAGGCGCTGATGTACGACGGCCTCACGCCGCTGTTCGACAACGTCACCGGCGGGGACCTCACCCAGTACTTCAAGTCGGAGAAGTACGGCGTCTCAACGGCGGGACCCGGGACGGTCGAGAACGTGCCGCGGCCGGGCGTGAGCATCGTCCGCGACAAGTACGACGTCCCCCACGTCACGTCCAACAGCCACGACGGCGGCGTCTGGGCCTCCGGCTGGATCGCGGCCGAGGACCGCGGGCTGCTCCTCGCCGAGGCTCGGAACAACGCATACGTGGCGGCGATCGACGCGCCCGGGCTCGACGCGGTGAACCTGATCGCGTCGTTGCAGAACTTCCAGCCCAGCGACTACACGAAGAGCGTTGTCTCCCAGCAGGCGAACGTTCTCAAGCAAGCCGGGCCCGAGGGCAAGGACGTCCTGCACGACATCAACGTCTTCTGCGAGGGGATCAACGACTACCTCTCCAGCCACGGATCCTCCGCACCGCCCTTCACCCCCACCGACATCTTCGCGCTGAACGCGCTCAAGGACCAGTTCGTCGGCGAGGGCGGCGGCGACGAGGCGCGCCGGTCCGAGTTCCTGGGCGGCCTGATGCAGCGCCGCGGCACGAAGAAGGGCTACGCGATCTTCAACGACCTGCGCCAGAACATCAACAAGGGCAGCCCGACGACGGTCGATGGGCACTTCAAGTACGAGCACGCTCCCAAGGAGCCCGGCTCACCCGGCAGCGTCGTCCTCGACTCCGGCAGCTTCACCCCGACTCCCTCCACACAGGCCAAGGTGTCGCACAAGTACAGCAAGGAGCGCCCGCAGGCCTCAAACGAGCTGATGATCGACGCGAAGCACTCGAACACCGGACACCCGCTGCTGGTCGGCGGTCCGCAGATCGGCTACTTCTACCCCGGGTTCACGTACGAGATCGACATGCACGCCGGCGACCTCAACTGGCGCGGCGCGACCTCGGCGCCGTTCCCCGGCTACCTGCTGATCGGCCGCGGCCCCGACTTCGCGAGCACGCTCACGTCGGCGGGCTCCGACGTGATCGACCAGTTCGCGGAGACACTGTGCGGCGGCAGCGACACCAAGTACATGTACAAGGGCAAGTGCCGCTCGATGCAGGAGTTCGACGCGGGCACCCTCGCCGGTAACCCGGTCAGGTTCGAGACCACCGTCCACGGGCCGGTCATCGGGTACGCGACCGTCAACGGCCGCAAGGTGGCGATCTCCCGGCAGCGCTCGAGCTACGGCAAGGACACGCTCGACCTGCTCTACAACCGCCGGCTCTCCGACGGCCAGGTCCACAGCCCGAAGTCGTTCATCAAGGCCGCGGCGCTCACGCCGCAGACCTTCAACTCCTTCTACATGGACTCCAAGCACACCGCCCTGTACACCGCGGGCCTGGATCCAAGGCGGGCGAAGGGCACCGACCCCAGCCTGCCCACCGTCGGCACGGGCCAGTACGAGTGGCGCGGCTTCCTGTCCCCCAAGAAGCACATCCAGGGGATCGACCCGAAGACCACGCCGGTGCACGGGACGATGGTGAACTGGAACAACATCAGCGCCCACGGCTTCGGCGCCGCCGATGACGCCTGGGGCGGCAACGGCTCGGCCGCTCGCGTCGACATGCTCAACCGGGAGCTCAGGCTGCTGAAGAAGAAGGGCAAGTGGTCGCTCACCACCGTGACCTCGGCGATGAACGCCGCCGCGACGGAGGACGTGAGGGCGATCGACACGGTCCCGCTCCTGAAGAAGCTGCTGAAGGGGACGAAGGCCCCGAACCAGCAGGCTGCCCAGATGCTCCAGCTGCTGATCGACTGGCGGCACAACGGCGGCAACCGCCTCGACCTGAACGGGGATGGCGAGATCGACGACCCGGGCGCGGCGATCATGGACACCGCCTGGACGAAGATCGCCAACCGGTTCATGCAGCCGCAGATCGGCCCGCAGCGCGACGAGCTCAGCTCGCTCTTCTCGCGGTTCGACCAGCCGCCGGGCGGCCAGTACAGCGGCTGGTACCAATACTTCGACCGCGACATCCGCAGGCTGCTGCACCTGAAGCAGCCGCAGCCGTTCACCAAGCGCTACTGCGGCGCGGGGAACCTGGAGAAGTGCCGCACGGCGATCTGGGACGCGATTGCGAACGCCGGCAACAAGCTCACCCGCCAGCAGGGCACGGCGGACCCGAGCGCGTGGCGCTCGAGCGCCGAGGCCGAGCGGATCCACTTCGTGCCCGGCTTGCTGAAGACGACGATGGCCTACACGAACCGGCCAAGCGGCATCCAGCAGGTCATCTCGTTCAACCGCCACCGCTGAGCGAGGCCTGCAGCGACGGCTCTCGTCGTCGCCCCTCGGTAGGTCTCGCTAGGACGAGCCCCGCGAGCGCGCGAGAATCCGCTCGCGCATCGCGTCGAAGTCCTCGTCGGTGAAGTCGAACTCCGCGGGCTCGGTCTCCTTCAGGAACTCGCGGAGCACGGCGGCGAAGCGGACCGGGTCGTCGAGCTGCGGGAAGTGCCCGCCCTCCTCGAAGATCTCGAGCCGGCTGCCGGGCATCAGCTCGTGCGCGGCCTCGGCGTGGTCAGCGGGGATCAGCGGGTCGCGGCGACCCCACACGATCAGGGAGGGGAGCATGCTCGACAGGTAGAGCCGGTCGGCCGCGCTCACCCGCTGACCGCTGTAGTCGATCACCGCGCGCACGGTGTGGAGGAAGGCCCTTCTCGCCTCGGCGTCGGCAAGCGACGCGTAGCCTCGCGCCATCTCGACGATGTCGGGGCCCGCGCGAAGGCCGGCCCGGGCCAAGAACGCGCCCAGCGCGCCGCCGAACCCGAGCACCCGCTCGCTCGCGATCAGCGGCAGGACGAGCTCAGCACCGGGAAGAGTCGCTGCCCGCAGCAACGGATGGACCTCTCGACCCAGGCCACCGCTCGAGACGACGACCAGGCGCTCGCAGAAGACCGGGTACTCGTACGCGAACTGCATCGCGATGCCGCCGCCAAGCGAGTGCCCGACGACGGTGGCACGCCGGTGCCCGAGGGCGATCAGGAGATCCCGCATGCTCACGGCATAGGCACCGAGCGAGTAGTCGCCGATGGGCTTCGCCGACTGCCCATGACCGAGCAGGTCGGGCGCGACGACCGTGTAGCCCTCCGCGAGGATCGGCGCGACGTCCGCCCACTGCTCGGAGGTCCCGGCGATCCCGTGGACGAGGAGCACCACCGGGCCGGAGCCCGCGGTCCGGTAGCTCACCCGGTGCCCGTGAAGCTCAACCTCATGAGCGGTCGAGAAGTCGCCCGTGACCTCAGCCAGTCGTGCCATCGTTCGATGATACATACGGTGGTGTCACGGTTTGGTTACGCGCGGCAAGGGACTCGGGAGCGCCAGGTGTAGCCGGGTAATCCACCGGACGGCCGCGGCTGTCGGGTGACCCGTCCAGCGCCGTTGTGGTAGGCATCCGTCATCGGCAAGCTGTTGTCAGGGTGGAGGTTGGTGGTCGGGGCGGTCGTCCTCGGGACGGCTGTCGCCGCGCTCGTCGTGATCCTGACCAGTGGCGGGTCGGACGAGGAGTCCGCGCAGACCCTGGCGCAGAACGTCCGTCTGGAGCACGAGGGCCCGGCCGGAACGGAGGCCGGGGACGAGGCAGATGCTCAGGGCTCCGACGCGGGCGTGGAGAGCCAGCACCAGAACTCTCCCGGCGACCTCGGCGGCGAGGCGCCGCGCGAGGGGCCAACCTCTCCGGTCGGCGAGCAGGTCGAGGACCGCGCCTATCCGAAGAGCTACGTGAGCGACCGCCTCGCGCTCCAGGGAGCGAAGGCCTTCAAGGCACTTCCGAGCTCGGCGCCGGCCGGCTCGTTCAAGTCGGCAGCCGACCACCGGGCGGCGGCACGCGGCAGCTCGCAGAGCTGGAGGGCCCTCGGTCCCAAGACACCCGACGTCGCCGCCGAGGCGACCCAGTTCTTCAACATCGACACGAGCCAGGGCCGCCCGACGACCAACTCGGGCCGCGTCACCGCGATGGCCATCGATCCCAAGTGCGGCAGGAGACACCACGGATGCCGGATGTGGGTCGCAGCGGCCGGCGGCGGCGTCTGGCGCACGCCCGACGCCCTGGCTTCCGACGTCAAGTGGAAGGCGCCGTCACAGAAGCTGCCGACGAACTCCTTCGGCTCGCTGTTCGTCGACCCGAACGACAAGAGCGGGGACACAATCTACGCCGGCTCCGGCGAGCCCAACGGCTCGGGCGACTCGGAGGCGGGGTTGGGGCTCTTCCGCTCGACTGACGGCGGCAAGACCTGGAAGCTCGTGAAGGGCTCGCGCTCCGTTGCCATCGACAGGTCGATCGGGACGATCGACGTCCGGCCTGGCCACCCGCACGTGATCTACATCGGCACGGACGTCGCCCGCCACGGCTCGTCGTCGGTCAACGGCGGCCGGCGCACGCCGCCCAACGCGCCGGCGCTCGGCGTCTACAAGTCGACCGACAGCGGCCGCCACTTCCGCCTGATGACCGACCTCCAGCGTCAGACGCCGGCGAACCCGACCCCGCCGTCCACCGGCAACGACTGGTTCCAGGGCGGCGTCAACAAGCTCCAGATCGATCCTGACAACACGCGAAGGATCTACGCGGCGGTGTTCGGCTACGGGCTGTGGCGCTCCAACAACGGCGGCAAGACCTGGCGGCAGATCTTCCACACAGTGAACCAGACCGACTTCTCGAACCCCAGCGATCCGGGCGACACCTTCGGCGACCGGACCGAGTTCGACCTGGCCCGGAAGCACCACCACACGCGGGTCTACGTGGGCGACTCCTCGGACGATCTGGGCGTCGCGGAGGTATGGAGGGTCGACAACGCCGATTCCAAGCCGGCCACGGAGCTCCTAGGGAACAACGACAACGCGGGCTGGACCGAGCTTTCGTCCTCCCAGAACGGCACCAACGGCTTCCTCTCCTACTACTACTGCCAGAACGGGCAGTGCGGCTACGACGACTTCGTCGAGAGCCCGCCCGGGCATCCGGGCCAACTCTGGCTGGGCGGCTCCATGAACTACGACGAGCTGCCGCTTTACGGCGGCCAGCCGCCGCGCTCGAACGGCCGCGCGGTGCTGCGCTCCACGAACGCAGCCGCCTCGGCATCGAATGTCACCTGGGCCGACATGACGCAGGACGCGAGGGGGATCCCGGAGGGCATGCACCCCGACGAGCACGCGATCGTCTTCGACCCGAAGAACCCGGGCATGGCCTTCGTCGGGTCCGACGGCGGCGTTATCCGAGTCGACGTCAAGCACGCCGCCGACGAGTCATCGCAGTGCGCGCAGCGGCGCTACGACTACGGCTCCGGCCCGCAGCCGCTCAAGCCGGCGGACCTGACGGACTGCAGGCGGCTGCTGAGCGCCATCCCGAAGCGCCTCGACTCGCTCAACGACGGCCTCAACACGATCCAGTTCCAGTCCCTGTCGGCCGACCCGAGCGACCCGAAGCGCCGGCTGCTCGGCGGCACCCAGGACAACGGGACCTTCTACTACCAGGACAACCCCACCTGGACCGAGGTGGTCGGCGGTGACGGGGCCCAATCCGGATTCAACCCGGACGACGGCAGCATCAGCTACCACACCTACTACGACGCCACGCCCGGTGTGAACTACGCCGACAACGACCCGAAACAGTGGTACGACACCTACGACCCGCTGCAGGCGTCGCCGGAGAATCGCTCGTTCTACGTTCCCTTCATCACCGATCCGAACGTCGGCGGCCGGCTGTTCCTCGGGATGCAGCACGTCTGGCGGACCAACGACAACGGCGGGTCCGAGGCCTACCTGAAGGCGCACAACTGCAACACCGTCTACTTCGATCCCACCCGAGTGGGCTGCGGCGACTGGCAACCGATCGGCCAGGACCTGACCTCGCCGTCGTTCGGCAACCGCGCCGGCGAGTACGTGGTCGCGACCACCAGGGCGCCCTCGGATGACCGGACGCTCTGGGCGGCGACCCGCATCGGGCGCGTGTTCGTCTCCAAGAACGCCGACGCGAGCCCGACGGCTGTCAACTTCACCCGCATCGACACCAACAAGACACCCGGCCGGTTCGTGTCGGGGCTCGCCGTCGACCCGAACGACCCGAACCACGCGGTCATCTCCTACTCCGGCTACAACGTCTACACGCCTGGCGCCCCGGGGCACGTCTTCGACGTCCACTTCGACCCGTCCACCGGCAAGGCGACCTTCAAGGACATCTCGCACAACCTCGGCGACCAGCCGGTGACCGGGGTCGCCTTCGTTCCCTCAGTTGGCGGCGTGGCAAAGGGGGCCTTCGGAGCAGAGGGCGGTTCCGTTTACGTCGCAACGGACTTCGGCGTCTCGAAGCTCGCCAATGGCTCCACGAAGTGGGTCGACGCGGCGTCGGGCCTGCCGGCGGTCGCGGTCTACGGCATCACCTACTCCCCCGAGGCGAAGCGGCTCTACGCGGCCACCCACGGCCGTGGGGGCTACTCCCTCAAACTGCGCTAGCTACTCGGCGTAGAGGCTCTCGGACGCGATCGGGCGCAGCGTCCGGTTCCACAGCTTGACCTCGAGGTAGAGGTCGTCTCCGAACCCGCTCACGGCATCGACGGCGACCAGGGTGAAACGCCCGTCGGTGACCGCAACCTGATCGATCACCTCGCCGTCGAGCTCGGCCGTGGCGGCGATGGCTCCCCGGACCAGGGGCAGGCCCCACACGAGGGTGATGTCACCTCGCCGCTCGCCCTCCGCCCTCCAGGCGCCGATGACGTCGTCGGAGAGGTCGATCCGCCAATCCGGGTTGTCCTCAGCGGTGACGTCCGTGTAATCGGCAGTCGAGCGCAGCTCGCCCGGCTCGCCGTCCTCGGGCCGCTCGAACGAGACCCAGCCGAAGTACTCGATGCTTCCAGCCTCCTCCTCGGCGCCGTCCTCGTCCGCACCGCGCTCCGCACCGCTTCCCGTGGCGGGCACGTAGACCCTGCCGCCCCACGAGCGCTCGGGAAACCACTTGATGGACTCGGGGTCGAGCGGGGCGCCCGCCTCCTCGGCATGCGCCGAGCAGGCCTTCGCGAACGCCTCGGTCAGACGCTCCTCCCAGCGCCCATAGGGCTTGCTCTCTTGCGGCGCGTCGGCGATGAACCTGGGAAATGGGCGCGGGATCGGCGGCATGGGGGTGGGGAGCCTAGTCGAGGGCCTCGCGGAGGTCCGACGCGGCTCGCTCGGGCGCATACACGTTGACGTCCACTCCCGTCCCCAGCTCAAACCCCGCGCGGATGGTGAGCCGGGGGACGATGTCGACGTGCCAGCAGAACTCCTCGACGCCCCGCGGCGCGGTCCGAACCCAGAGGTTGAGCTGCGGCGCGGCGCCGAACACCGCCGCGAGCGCCGTAACCGCCTGGCGGATCATGGCGGTGCCCACGTCGCCGTCGGCCTCGAACGAGGGCGCCGCGCTGCGCGGGACGACGCGCAGCTCGAACGGCGAGCGCGATGCCCACGGGCAGATCAGCAGGGCCTCGTCGTCCACAGCGACAAGCCGTTCGCCACGCCGCACCTCCTCCACCGCCACGTCCGCGAGCAGGTGCCCTCCCATGGTCCGCTCGTGATACGCGCCGGTCCGCTCGCGCTCCCGCGCCACCTCGGCGGGCACGAATCCCAGCGCATACAGCTGGGCGTGCGAATGCGGGAGCGACGCGCCGGCGTCACGCCCCTCGTTGACGATCAGGTGCAGGAAGGCAGCGCTCCCCGCATGGGCACGCATCCGCTCGCGCCAGGCGGCGACCGCGCCGGCGAAGCGCTCGTCGCCGAGGTCCGCGAGCGATGTGACGTGCTCCGGCGCGTGGATGATCACCTCGTGCGCGCCGACGGCCGGCTGCGAGGCGAACAGGTCGGGCTGGCGCGCCCGCGCGGACGCGCGGAGCGGATCCACCGAGCTCGCGAGGCCGGTTTCCGCGCCGGCCTCCTCCCCGCCCGATTCGCTCTCCTGCGGAGTCGCCAGCACCGGATACAGGTTCGGCACGGCGCGAGCCGTCCAGCCCCGCGTGTCCGGCTCGCCGCCGCCTGCCCGGGCGGCCCAGACTTCGGCCGGCGTCCGGTCCTCCCGGCCCCCGCAGAACGGACACGACACTGCGGAGTCCTCGTCCGGCTGAGCCTTCGCGGGAGCAAAGGCGTCGGGGCGGTCCGCCCGCCCCGGGGCGAGGATCGCCCGCAGCCCGGTGAGCTGATCGATGCGGATCTCGGGTTCGGTCAGCTGCCCGGCGTGCTCGAGGGCGACGGTGGCGGAACGCTCGACGTCGCTCCGCGCTCCACGAACGGCTTCACCATGTCCAGCGGCAGCGGGAAGACGATCGTCGAGTTCTGGTTGACGCCGATGTCGAGCAGCGTCTGCAGGTAGCGGAGCTGGAGCGTCGCGGGGTTCTGGCTGATGATGTTGGCCGCCTGCGACAGCTTCTCGGCCGCCTGGAACTCGCCGTCCGCGGCGATGATCTTCGCGCGGCGCTCACGCTCGGCCTCAGCCTGGCGCGCGATCGCCCGCTGCATGTCGGCGGGCAGCTCGACGTCCTTGACCTCGACAGTGCTGACCTTCACGCCCCATGGCTCGGTCTGCTCGTCGATGATCTGCTGGAGCTCGATGTTGAGCCGCTCCCGTTCCGACAGCAGCGAGTCGAGCTCGGCCTTGCCGAGTACCGAGCGCAGCGTCGTCTGGCCGATCTGGGACGTGGCGAGGAGGAAGTTCTCGACCTCGGTGACCGCCTTGTTCGAGTCGATGACGCGGAAGTAGGCCACGGCGGTGACGCGAACCGTGACGTTGTCCTTCGTGATCACCTCCTGAGGCGGCACGGTGAGCGTCACCGTGCGGAGATCGATCCTGACCATCCGATCGACGATGGGGATCAGGAAGATCAGGCCCGGTCCCTTCTGGGCGATGAGACGGCCGAGGCGAAAGATGACTCCCCGCTCGTACTCGCGGAGGATCCGGACCCCGGAGGCGAGCAGGATCGCCACGAGGATGATGAGGAGGACGACAATCGCGATGACGACGGTCACGTCCGAGCTCCTTTCCCTAAGTAGCCAGCCGGCTCGGCTCCGCCGTATCGGGGGCGCCAACCGGCGAGACGTGGAGCGTCAACCCCTCCACTGCCTCCACGCGCACTCTAACGCCGCGGTCCAGTGGCCGCCCATCGCCGTTCGCGCCGGTGAGCACGGCACGCCACAACGCACCCTCAACGAAGATCTGACCCACAGGGTCGAGCCGCTCCCGCACCTCGCCGATCGCGCCGACCATCTCCTCCCAACCGGTCCGCTTGGGCTCGCGGCGAGCCTTCACGGCCTTCCGGACGACCAGCGCCAGGCCCCCGCCGAGGATGAGGCCGACGAGGATCACCACCACGGGCGAGATCTCGAAGGCGCTGGTGTTGGTGGGGTAGAGAAGGAACCCGGCGGCGATGATGGCCGCCACCCCTGAAACGCCGAGGATCCCGTGGGTCGGCAGGTGAGCCTCGCCGATGATCATCAGGATGCCGGCGACGAGCAGGAGCACCCCAGCGAGGCTCACCGGAAGCTGGAAGGAGCCGTAGAGGCCCAGGAGCAGCGAGATCACTCCGATCGTCCCGGGTGCGATGAGGCCAGGGCTGAACGCCTCGACGATCAGCCCGAGGATGCCGACCAGGATCAGGAGATACGCGACGTTCGGGTTGAACAGCACCTCGAGCACCTGATAGATGAACGGCATGTCGTGGTTCTGGATCTCCAGGCCGCTGGTGTCGAGCACCTGCTTCTTCGGCCCCTGGATCTGGAAGCCGTCGAGCTTGTTGAGCAGTGCCTGCTGGTCCGGCGCGATGACGTCGATCAGCTCGTCGTCGAGCGCCTCCTGTGCGGTGAGGTTCTTGGCCTGAGTGACGAGTCGCCCCGCGAGATCGGCGTTACGCCCGTGCGCGTGCGCCAGCGCCCGCATGCCCGCCGCCGCGTCGTTCTTGATCTTGCGTGAAAGGTCCTGGCTCTCGCCGCCGGGGCCGATCGCGATCGGCGTCGCCGAGCCGATGTTGCTCACCGGCGCCATCGCGGCCACGTCGCCCGCCTCGGTGATGTAGGCCCCCGCCGATCCCGCCCGGGCGCCGTTGGGCGAGACGTAGACGACGACCGGCATCGGCGCGGCGGCCATGTCCTGGATGATCGTGCGCATCGAGTCCGAGAGGCCGCCCGGCGTGTCGAGCCGGATGATCGCGAGCTTGGCGTGCTGGCTCGCCGCGTCGTCGAGGGCGCTGCTCACCCACTTCTGGGTCGCGGGGTCGATCGGGTCCTGGAGCTGGATCGAGTAGGCGACGCCGTTCGAGCCCGACGGCCCGCTTCCCTGGCCGAGGGCGGGCGTGGCGACCAGGACGGCCCCCACCGCGGCGACCGCGGCCCAGATCCAGACGCGGAGCCCGAGGGTCCTCATGGACCCATTATCCGCCTCGGCAAGCTCCGCGTGAAATCGCTCGACTTCGGGTCCCCCGCGGACTATTCTCTGGCCAGCGCAGGGGTGTGCTTGAAAGGAGGGGAATCCTGATGACCAACCGTCGGGCGCAGGGAACGGTGAGCCTGGGGCTCGCGCTGGCATTCATCGTGGCCGCGCTGACCGTCGTACCGGCCGCCGCGGCACCTCCGTCAACGCCGCTGCCGCAGTGCGCGGACACGGTCACCGCGGATTCGCTCACCCCCGGACAGAACGCGATCGGCTTCAGCGTCACCCGGGGGACGACACCGACCAGCTTCCACGTGAAGATCCTCGGCGTGATGCCCAGTGGCATCGCGCCGGGACGTGACCTGATCATCGTCGACACCAGCGGCTCCGCGATCGACCAGGCCGGAGGGATCTGGTTCGGGATGTCCGGCTCGCCCGTCTACACCACGGACGGCAAGCTGATCGGAGCGATCTCCTTCGGGTTCTCCTCCACGAGCACGATGGCCGGGATCACGCCCGCCAACCCCGACATGCTCCAGCTCCTGCGGCCGAGCGGCGGCGGATCCGGCGCCGCGGCCGCGTCGGACCCCCCGCGGGTGCGGCTCTCGCACGGCGTCCGCGAGCGGGTGGCCAGCGAGTCGGGGATGCGCACCTCGCAGGTCGGCGACTCCCTGTCCCAGCTCGAAGTGCCGCTCTCGATCTCCGGCCTCGCCCCGGCCCACCGGGAGCGGCTCCGTGAGGCGGCGATCAAGCACCACATGCCGTTCTTCATTCCCACGCTCGGCGGCTCCTCGGCCTCGGGCAGGGGGCTGACCGGAGGGACGATGCGGCCCGGCGAGTCGTTCGCGGCCGCGCTCTCCTACGGCGACATCACGATGGCCGGCGTCGGGACGACGACCTACGTGTGCCAGGGGCGGGCGCTGGCCTTCGGGCATCCGTTCTTCTTCACCGGGCCAAACCAGCTCGGGGCGAGCGGGGCGAGCACGTTCGGCATCGTCCAGGACCCGGTCTTCGGGCCATTCAAGATGGCGAACGTCACCGAGCCGGTCGGCATCGTCGACCAGGATCGGCTCCCCGGCCTGCGCGCGAAGCTCGGCGACGGGCCGCCGCTCGTGCCGGTCACCCAGTACACGAAGTCGCTGGACACGGGGCTCCAACGCACCGGCGAGACCGACATCGTGCGTGGCTCCAACGTCGACCGGCGCGAATCGCTGCCCCAGATCGCCTGGATCCACAGCTTCTCGAACATCGACTCGGTCTTCGACCAGGTCAGCGGCGGCAGCGCGCGCATCTCATTCACGGCCCTCGGCGACATCAAGCACTCCGGCAAGTCCTGGAAGCTGACCCGCAAGAACCAGTGGGTGTCGAACAAGGACATCTCGTTCGGGTCCACGTTCGAGCTGGCCGACACGCTGCAGACGCTCACGACGCAGAAGCTCGCGCCCGTGGCGCTGAGGGCTGTTCACATCCACGTCGACGTCGAGCAGGCGATCAAGGAGCTGCGCATCCGCGGGGTGAAGTGGTCCGCGAACGGCCGTCGCTACGAGAAGACGAGACGGCTGCGCGTGCGACCGGGCGGGCGAGTCTTCGCCAAGGTGAAGCTGCGCAACTCGGACACCGGGAAGGTCAGCACCGAGAAGCTCAAGATGGGGGTTCCCAAGCATCCGGACCGGCTCCTGCTGGCGACGGTCGGAGGCGGCCAGTCAGGCGGTGGCGACTTCCTCTGCGCCTTCCTGGGCGTCTGCCGGCACAGCGCGCACGCCAAGAGCTTCGACGCCCTGCTCAAGGGGCTCCAGAATGCTCCCCGCAACAACGACCTCGTCGGCTCGATCGGCTCCCTGCGTCACACCTCCTCGCAGGTCACCAAGCACGAGTCCAGGGTGGTCAGCGGACAGGAGCTCGTGTTGCTGAAGACCAAGGGCAGTCGACACCACCAGCACCACCATCACGGCCACGGCATCACCGTGCCGAGCTCGAGCCCCTAGGCGGGCTCGTCGGCAGCCCGCCGCGCCCGGAACCTTGTCACGATCGCGGTCGGGTTCGGGGGAAGCCGGCCGCCGGTGGCGAGCCACGAGCCGGCGAGGATGAGCAGCAGGCCCGCGATCGCGCCGGCGCCGGGGCGCTCGCCGAGGATCGCCACGCCGAGAGCGACGGCGATCACCGGGTTGATGTAGGTCACCACGAGGGCCCTGCCGGCCCCCACCTCGGTGATCAGCATGCCGTAGAGCACGAAGGCCGCCGCCGTACACAGGATGCCGAGGACGACGAGAGCGGCGATCGCCTCGCCCGAGATCGGCGCGCTCGGGGGATCCAGCGCGACCGCCGGCGCGAGGAAGAGCGCCGCGAGCGCGAGGCTCGCGCCCATCGAGGCGCGCTGGTCGAGCTTGGCGAGATGGCGCTTCAGCACCATCGGCCCGACCGCGTAGCCGAAGGCCGCCACCAGGATCGCCATCGCGCCGAGCAGTTCGTCGCCCTGGCCCGCAACGTCGATGCCGACTAGGGCGACGACGCCACCGAGGCCGATGAGGAGCCCGACAAGCCGGCGCCCGGTGACCCGCTCGGTCGCGTCGAAGCGGAGTGCGAGCATCGCGACGAAGAGGGGCGCGGTGGCGATGATGATCGCCGCCAGCGACGAGGCGACGTGCTGCTCACCGGCCGCGATCAGCGGAAACGGGATCACGATCTCGGCGGCCGCGAACACCGCCAGCCAGGGCCAGTGGCCGCGAACCGAGCCAAGCGTCCCGGCCTTCCAGGCGAGCGCCAGCAGGAGCGCGGCGGCGAGCATCACCCGGACCCACGCCAGAAACGCCGGCGGGACGCCGTCGTCGACGGCCACCTTGATGAACAGGTACGGGATGCCCCAGAGGACGGATACCGCCGCGAATGTCGCCCAGGCTCGGGGGCTCATGCCCCGAGAAGCTAGCCGCCGAGCGCGTAGCCCCGGATGTCGGCGGCGAAGTCGGCCTCGCTCGCATACTGGCCCTGCTTGACGTAGACGCGCTTGCCGCTCGCGTCGAAGTACACGGTGTCCGGGAGGCCGACGCTCGCGCCCACCGATCGGGCGATCTCCTGGTTGGGATCGGTGTAGCTGGGATACGGGAGCGGGAGCTCGCCGAGGAAGGTGCGCGCCGCGGCGTCGTTATCCCTGGTGTCGATGCCGACGAAGGCGACCCGCGTGCCGTACCTCGCCGAGAGGCGCTGCAGGTACGGGAACTCCTGGCGGCATGGCTCGCACCATGACGCCCAGACGTTCACCACCACCGGATGGCCGCGGAGCGCCCCAACCTTGCTCTCGAACGCGCTGGTGCCGCCTGAGACGAGGCGGTCGCCATGCGCGTAGAGCCTGGCGAGCGGCTTCGGCGCCCCGGCCAGCGCCCGCGCGTAGTCCGGTGGCTTCGTCGTCGACGCGCCGCCGCCGGAGCTCCCGCACGCCGAGAGCCCCAGCGCGGCGACGGCCGTCGCCAGGCACAGAGCGCGAGTGAGAAGCTTGCTCAGTCGGGTGGAAAACACCGGCTTAGCCCATGAATGGGACCGCGGATGGTTTAATTAGGGCTCGGTCCACGCTTCAACCTGGACCGCGGGGGAACCGCCGACTCGCCGAGAGGGGTCAAGCCACGAGCGGGCCAGCGCGCCTCCAGCGAGCTTACATCGCGCCCACCCACGGTCTGTGGGCTGTGCCGGGCGCGGGATGAACTTCATGAGCGAATCACTCGATGTCGCCGCCGGCAATGCGGCCGGCCTGATCCAAGAGGATCAGCTGGAGCGCGTGCGCGAGTTCACGCGTGAGCCGATCCTGCTCGAGGGCGAGACGATCGCCGATCTCATTCCCGGAACGGCCCGCCACCGCGCGGTGGACGCGGCGATCGCCGAGCTCGACGCGGGCCATGAGACGCCCTCGCCCGAGTGGCGCCAGAGGTACTCGCTGCTGCTCGGGCTCGAGCGGCTGCTGTCGGCGGAGCCGGTTCGCCTCGCCAAGGACACCGAGCTGACCGAGCACCAGGTCGACGTCCTCTCGGGAACGCTCGCCGCGCTGACCACGGAGCTCGAGGACTCCGATCACGACGATCGCACCAACGGCACGCGGGCGAGCCGGAGCAACGGCAGCGGGGAGGGAGCCGCGAACGGCGACGCCGACGGCAACGGCGCGATCGAGGCGATCGCCGACGAGGACGAGGTCGTCCCCGAGGAGGAGGAGCCGCTCGACTGGGACGAGCCGGTCGAGGAGGAGGTCGTCGAGGAGGCGCCCGAGGATCCGGGCGCGGATCGCCGCTTCTGGTTCGAGCACGCGACCGGGTCCGGCAAGACGGTTGCCGCCCTGGGCTTCATCGAGGGCTCGCGAACCGGCGGCGTTCTGATCCTGACCCACCGTCGCAACCTCGTCGATCAGTTCATCGGCGAGATCTCCGACCGCGGGTACAAGGACCGGCTCTCGCCTCCGCTGCTCGGGACCGACGACCATCCATACGGCCCGGTCACCGTCGAGACGTACCAGTGGTTCGTCCGCAACTCCAAGGAGATCTCCGACGCCTACGCGATCGTCATCTGCGACGAGGCCCACACCGCCCTTGGCGAGAAGACGAGCGCCTGCATCCGGGCCTGGCCGGAGCCCATCTTCATCGGCATGACCGCCACGGGCGCGCTGATCGCCCGCCACGTCGCCGACCTGTTCCCCACGCAGACCTCGCGGTTCGATCTCGCGCAGGCGGCGCGGCGCGGCGTCATCGCCCCGCTGCGCTGCATCCGGATCCCTCCCGGGCCCGGAGTGAGGACGATCGCCAAGGTCCCCCTGCGGCGCGGCGAGGTGGACCAGGACTTCGACCAGGAGGAGCTGGCCGCCCTGCTCGACCAGGAGCCCTTCAACGTCGCGATCGCCGACCTCTACCGCTCCCGCTTCCGCAAGGTCCCAGGCGTCGTCTACACGGCCGGCGTGCGCCATGCGAACCATGTCGCCGCGTCGTTCCGGGCCGCCGGGATGAACGCTCAGGCCGTCTCCGGCGAGACGCCGAAGCGCGAGCTGGCCGAGATCCTGGCTGCGTTCGAGCGCGGCGAGGTGGACGTGCTGTGCAACGCGATGCTGCTTGCGGAGGGCTGGAACTCGCCGCGCGCCACGATCTGCATGCACCTCGCCCCCACCGCGTCGCGGCGCGTCTACCAGCAGCGAGTCGGGCGCGTCACCCGACGGGCCCCCGAGAAGGAGGCGGGCATCGTCATCGACTTCGTCCACCCCGCGACGACCAGCGACGAGACCATCGTCACCCTGCACAGCCTGCTCGACCGCGACGTGTACCGCGGCGGCGCGATCGTCGTGGGCCCGGTTCGCCGCGGTCGTGGCCGCCGCGTGCGCGTCGAGCGCCGCGTGGTGCCGGTGTCGGCGGATCCCGAACGCCGGCTCGCCATCCTGGAGCGCGAGCTGTGGCGGATCGCGGTGGAGAACCTCAACTACTCCGAGCAGCACGCCTGGGCCGCACTCGCGGGCGCCCGCGTCACCACCAACAACTGGCGGCGGGCGAAGGCGATGCTCCAGCACGACCAGGCCAAGGAGCTGCGGCGCCGCTTCCTGCTCACCTGCGTGCAGCGCAACCGCAATCACCAGCTTCGCCTGAAGGCGCTGTCGGAGATCGCAGCCCTGCGCGACGCCGATGCCTTCGACGACTCGCTCGAGGTCGTGGCGACCTGGCCGCGAGAGGAGCGTCGGGCCGGCGCCAAGGTGCTGCTCCAAGCCCTCGCCGAGCGTCGCATCGGCCGCCGGGACCAGGCCCAGGCCTGGGTGTGGCGCCTGGCGGCGATCACCCGTGAGCTCCACGAGGAGTACGCGGTCCAGCGCTGGCCCGAGACCAAGCGGCTGCTCGGCCTGTTCGTCAACTCATCGGGTCGCGCCCACGGTCGCAACGCTCGGCGCATCGTCCACGCCGCCCGCCAGCAGGACCGCCGCCTGGCGATCTCGCTGCTGGCCGCGGCGGTGGCGCACACCCCCGAGGCCGAGGAGGTGCTGCGCGGTGCCCGGATGCGCATGGCCCGCAAGCCCTCGGCCGTCGCACGCGAGCTGCTTCGCAACTTCCCGCGCTCCGGGGGGAAGCGCAGGCGGCGCCGGAGCAAGCGTGGCGGAGGGAACGGTTCAGGGAACGGGGGCGCCAACGGGAGGGAGAGCACGAAAAGCGGCGGCAATGAGGAGGGTGGCGAGAACGACGCCATCGTCGAGGCGTCAGGCGAAGAGAGCCCGGACGCCAGCTCGTCCGAAGCCACCTCGGACTAGAAACCCAAATCGACTGGAGACTTGACCGGATTATTTCCGGTCAACCGTCCACTCGATCGGGTTAACGGGAGACGCTGAGCGAGACTTCCCCCGAGCCGAGGCTCAGGCGCTCTCCGTCGCTGCTGATCACGACCAGATTGCCGCGATCGTCGATCCCGTCGGCGACGCCGGCGCCCTCCGGACTCTCACCACCCGCCCCCGCCCAGCCGATCTCGCGCCCGCGCAGCGCATCGCGGTCGCGGAACTCCGCCAGGATCCGATCGCGATCGGCCTCCACCCACTCCTCCAGCTGCTCACACAGCGCGGTGAGCGCCTCCTCAGTGCCCACGCCGTGACCCACCGAGGTCGCGGGCCGGCGCAGGTCCGTCGGGAACTCGCCCGCCTCGATCGAGACGTTCAGGCCGACACCGATCACCGCCCACGCCGGCGGCTGGGCCTCGATGAGGATCCCGGCCAGCTTGTGCTCATCGATCCAGATGTCGTTCGGCCATTTGACCCGGCATTCGAGTGGGGCGAGCGACTCGACCGCCTCGCAGACGGCCAGCGGCGCCGCAAGCGGAAGGAGGGAGTGGCGCGCGTCCAGAGGACTCAGGATCGCCGAGCACAGGACGGCCTTGCCGGCCGGCGCCGACCACTGGCGGCCGCGGCGGCCGCGGCCGGCGGTCTGCTCGGCGGCGGTCACGATCGTGCCGCACGGCGCCCCGGCGACGGCTAGGTCGCGGGCGCGCTCGTTGGTGGAGTCGGTGGTCCGGTAGTGACGGCGGGGAGCGCCGAAGGCGGGGCGCGCGTCAGCCACCGCTAGTCGGCCGCCCGCAGGACGACCTCGGTCCCCGGCTCGAGCCCCAGGTCACTTGCGGCATCACCGCGATTGAGCGCCACCGTGAGGCTGCCGTACGAATTGGTGTAGAGGATCAGCCCGCCCTCGGGGACGTCCGCGAACGTGAGCGTGAAGGCCGCGTCGTGCGTCTCGCCGCCGGCCTCGATCGTCAGCCTGCGGCCGAGCCGCAGCCCGGTGGCGGGCAGGTGGCTGTCCGCGAGGT
This sequence comes from uncultured Actinomycetes bacterium, assembly GCA_963702195.1. Taxonomy (GTDB): domain Bacteria; phylum Actinomycetota; class Thermoleophilia; order Solirubrobacterales; family 70-9; genus AC-56. Next base: position 3,130,331 of record OY969725.1, read on the forward strand.
CGAGCGCCGCGTTGCCGAACCTGTCCAGCGACACCACATGCGCGAGCACTCGATCCGCCTCGATCACCGGCTGCGGGGGCTCGAGCCGTACGAGCGCCTCGGGGTCGATCGCCTCTCCCGCTTCGCTCAGCGACACGCCACACGCCAGATGCGCGGCGACCGGCGCAAACACGTCGCGCCCGTGAAAGGTCGCGGAGATCGGCTCCAGCCGGAAGCGCGACAGCGACACGTCAACCGCCTCGACGGCCCCGTCCAGCTGCTCGATCGCCGGCCACAGCAGACCGTTGTCGGGCCCCACGAGGACCCGGTCCTCGGTGGCGGTGCGCACCGCGAGGGCTCGCCGGGGGGAGCCGACACCGGGATCGACCACAGCCAGATGAACGCCTGCGGGCGTGTAAGGCAGCGCGTGGGCGAGGACCGCCGCTCCGCGCTCGACGGCGTGACGCTCGATCCCGTGGGTGAGGTCGATCACCGGCGCGCCGGGCGCGATCCGCGCGATCACCGCCCGGCAGACGCCCGCGAACTCGTCCTCGTAGCCGTAGTCGGAGAGGAAGGTGATCGGCCGTGGTGGCACGGCCTCAAACGTATTGGAGGCAGCGACTTTGTCGCCGCAGAGGCAGGTGCCGTTAGGCGGCGAAGCCGCCGCAATTTGTGTGGGTCGAGGCTCGTCAGCCCACCGGCGCCGGGCGGCCGATGTGGAAGCCCTGCGCGAAGTCCACGCCGTAGTCGGTGATCAGCTCGAGCGTGGCCGCGTCCTCGATGCCCTCCGCAACGGTGAGGACTTCGAGCTCGCGCGCGATGGCGACGATCCCGCGCACCATCGCCTGGTCCTCCCGGCTCGACGAGGCATTGCGGACGAAGCTCGTGTCGATCTTCAGGAAGCGCACGGGCAAGGCGCGCAGGTGCGTCAGCGAGCCGAAGCCCGTGCCGAAGTCGTCCAGCGCGAACTGGCAGCCGAGGGCCGTCAGCCGCTCGGCGAAGTCCACGGCCAGGTCGAGCTGCTCCAGAGCGGCCGTCTCCGTGATCTCGAAGACGAGGTTCGCGGGGTTGACGCCCGCTCGGTTGATCCAGCGCTCGAGGCTTGCCGTGAACTCTTCGTCGCCGAGCGAGACCGCCGACAGGTTGACCTCGGCCCGCCGGCCCTGCCGTGACAGCGCGACGGCGTGAGCGGCCATCCACCGGTCGACCAGGCCGATCAGCCCGCACCGCTCGGCGTCGGGCAGGAACGCAGCCGGCGACAGGATGTCAGCGGAGCCCGGCTCGGCGCGCAGCCTCACGAGGAGCTCCTCCTGCACGATCTGGCCGCTCCGGTGGTCGAGGATGGGCTGGCTGTAGGCGAGGAGGTGCTCGTCGGTGAGCACGCCGCGCAGGTGAGTCTCGATCTCCTTCTGCTCGGTGACGTCAAACGCGACCGCGAACCACATCTCCCCGTCGGCGCGAGCGCTCCATCGCAGCCATCGCCAGCCGCCGCCGCGAGCGCGGTAGCGATTCTCGAAGTTGACGACTTCGTAGTCGGGGCGCGTCACCTCCGACAACTCCGCGACCGTCCGCTCGCGGTCCGAGGGATGTACGAAGTCGACCACGGGCCGGGACATGAGCTCCTCGCGGGTCCAGCCGAGCGCCCGCTCCCAGCCGCTGTTCAGTGAGGTGAAGTAGCCCTCGGAGTTGACCGTGCAGAGCAGGTCACGCTCGATGTGGAACCCGTGGCTTTCCCGAGCGCTGCTGCCAATCCATTTCCCGGCCATCTGCTCCCTAGTGGCTCCGAGCCCGTCGTGGGCTCCACGGCCACCACTGAGGCTAGGGAGGCGTGATGCCGGCGTCAACCGGGAACCGCTCGACCGGCTGCGTCCGCGAGGAGTGCCTCCACCAGGCCGTCCGGGTCGTGCGAGGTGGCCTCCGCGTCGACGCCGAGGCCGGCCTCGCGAGCCGCCTCGCTCGTGACCGGGCCGATGGAGACGACCCTGGCGCGCTCGGGGAGGTCGCCGCCGACCGCCGCCACGAAGTTCCGCACCGTCGACGAGCTCGTGAAGGTCACGTAGTCGGCCGACCGGGCGGCTTCGACGGCCTCCGGGGCAGGCTCCTCGGCGACCGTCTCGTACAGGGTGACGACGTCCACCTTCGCCCTCCTTTCGCGCAGCGCGTCCGGCAGCACGTCCCTCGCCTCGGCCGCGCGGGCGACGAGCACCGGTCGGTCGGTGACGTCCACCGCCCCGAGTGACTCCACGAGCGCCTCCGCGACCGAGCGCTCGGGGACGATGTCAGCGCTGATCCCGCCTCGGGCCAGGGCGCGGGCCGTGCCGGGTCCGATCGCGGCGACGGTCGCGTTGGCGAGCGCCCTGGCGTCGAGGCCGGCCTGATCAAGCGCCTCGAACAGCAATCGCACGCCGTTGGGGCTCGTCAGGCAGACCAGCCCATAGCTGTGGATCGCGCTGACGGCGTCGCGGACCTCGGCCGAGTCGATTCTCGGCACAACGCGAATCGCGGGCAGCTCGATCACCTCGGCGCCGAGCGCTGCCAGCGTCGCCGCCAGGCCGCTCGCCTGCGCCCGCGCCCGCGTGACCACCACCCGAAGGCCGAACAGCGGGCGCCGCTCAAGCCATCCGATCGTCTCGCGCCGCGCCGCGACCGGGCCGATGAGCACGATGGCGGGCGGAGCGATCCCCGCATCCGCCGCCGCCTCGGGAAGACCGGCGAGCGTCGCCGACACCGTCCGCTGGGCGGGTGTGGTGCCGCGCTCAACGGCGACCGCGGGCTCGTCGCCGCGCCTGCCCGCCGCGATGAGCCGCGCCGCGGCGTCGGGAAGGCGCTTGACGCCCATGTAGAGCACCAGCGTCCCGGGGAAGCGCGCCAGAACCTCCCAATCGATGCTCGAGCCGTCCTTGGACGGGTCCTCGTGCGCCGCGACGAACGCGACGCCCGATGCGTCCTCTCGGTGCGTGACCGGGATTCCGGCGTACGCCGGGGCCGCCACACCGGCCGTCACTCCGGGAACCACCTCGAACGGAATCTCGGCGGCCGCCAGGGCCTCCGCCTCCTCCCCGCCGCGGCCGAACACGAAGGGGTCCCCGCCCTTGAGGCGAACGACGCTGCGGCCGGCGCGAGCCCGCTCGACCATCGTGCTCTCGATCTCGGACTGGGGAATCTCCGGGGCACCCGGGCGCTTGCCCACGTAGACGAGCTCGGCGTCCTCGCGCGCACCGCGCAGGGCGGCCTTCGGGATGAGCCGGTCGTGGAGGATCACGTCGGCGCTCGCGACCAGGTCCGCCCCGCGCACCGTCATGAGGCCGGGGTCTCCCGGGCCCGCCCCGACCAGATAGACGATGCCCGGTCGGGCCGCCATCAGGCCGCCCCCTCCGCGCGCTCCAGTATCTCGCGTGCCCCCGCGGCGATCATCCGCTCCGCGAGCGCCTGGCCGAGGGCGGCCGGCTGCTCGCCGTCGCCCGAGACGCGGTCGCGTACCCACTCGGAGCCGTCGGGAAGGCCGGCATAGCCGTGTACGGAGAGCTCGCCGCCGTCCAGGCGGGCGCATATGCCCACCGGTGTCTGGCAGCCGGCGTCCAGCGCAAGCGTCGCCGTGCGCTCGGCGGTCAGCTCCACGAGCGCGTCGTGGTCGGAGATCCGCGCCGCCTCCGCCGCCGAGGCGGCATCGTCGCGGCGCGACTCGATCGCGAGCGATCCCTGGCCGGGCGCCGGCGTCATCTCGTCGAGCCCGAAGGCGAACGCGATCTCCCCCTCGCACCCCAGCCGCCGTAGCCCCGCGGCCGCCAGGACGATGCCGTCGTACGCCCCGTCGGCGAGCTTGCCGAGGCGGGTGTCGACGTTGCCGCGCAGCTCGACCACGTGCAGGTCGTCGCGAAGCGCGAGGAGCTGCGAGCGCCGCCGCAGGCTCGACGTGCCGATGCGGGCGCCGGCGGGCAGCTCGCCCAGCGACGCGCCCGTCCCGATGTAGGCGTCCCGTGGGTCCTCGCGAGGGGCGACACCGGCGAGCCGGAGCTCGTCGGGGCGCTGGCCCGGGAGGTCCTTGGCGGAGTGCACGCCGAGGTCGACATCGCCCGCGATCAGCGCCCGCTCGACGCCGCGGACGAAGCGCTCCTTGTCACCCGGCTCGGAGTCGGTGGATCGAACGGCCACGACTTCGGCATCCGGGAGCGCGTCGGCGACGGACTGCGACTGCGCCAGGGCGAGGCGGCTGCCTCGCGTTCCGAGCCTCAGAGGCGGGCCGCCGCTCAACTGGCCGGGCGGCCGCGGCGGCGTGCGGCGCCCAGCTGCCGCACCTCGGCATCGGAATCCTGGGCGGGGGCGCTCCGGGGATCGAGCCCGAACAGCTCGCGAAGCGCGTTGACGTAGACGTACGCGTCCTCGTCGCCGGAGGACCGCTTGAGGCGGAGCGTCGGCTCGTGCAGCAGCCGGCTCGCGATCGCCTTTGCCATCGCCTGAAGGCGCGCACGGTCGGCGTCGCTCAGCGATTCCCAGCGCTGCTCGTTCTCGGCGAGCACGCTGGCGGTGATCTCGTCGGCGCGGGCCCGGAGCGCGGCGATCGTCGGCACGACGTCCTGCGAGCCGAGCCAGCGCTCGAACCTCGCGAGCTCAGCCCGCAGAATGCTCTCGGCTCGCCGCCCCTCCGCCTCGCGGCCCGAGGCGTTTCGCTCGACCTGCGTCTGGAGGTCGTCCATGTCGAAGAGGCCCACCCCGTCAAGCCCCCGGACGTCCGGGTGGACGTCGCGCGGGACGGCGAGGTCAATCAGGAGCAGCTGCCGGCCACCCCGGGATGCCATGACCTCGGCGAGCTCCTCGCGCTCGATGACGTGGTGGGGCGAGCTCGTCGAGGCGACCACGATGTCCGCGTTCACCATCTGCTCGGGCAGTTCCTCGAACCGGATCGCCCGCCCGCCGAACCGCTGCGCGAGCCCGATCGCCCTGTCGTAGCGGCGGTTGGCGATGAACGCCGGGTCCACCCCGCGCGCGGCGAGCGCCCGGGCCGTGAGCTCGGCCGTCTCCCCGGCGCCGACCACGAGGACGCGGCGGCTCGCAAGGTCGCCCAGCGCGCGCTGCGCGAGCTCCACGGCCACCGAAGGGACGGACACGCCCCGCTCGGTGATCCCGGTCTCGGACCGCGCCCGCTTGCCGGCGGTCAGCGCACCGCGGAAGAGACGGTTGAGCATCGGCCCGGTCGCGCCCTCGACGAGCGCAAGCTCGTAGGCGCGCTTCACCTGGCCCTGGACCTCGGCCTCGCCGACGATCATCGAATCGAGCCCGGCTGTGACGCGGAAGAGATGCAGGGCCGCGCCGGCCGAGCGAAGCGAGTAGAGGTGCCCGACGAGCTCGGTTGGCGGGATCCCGGCCTCGCGGGCAAGCACGCCCAGGGCGAGCGCCTCGGCGTCGACCGGGTCGGGGGCGGCGAGATAGAGCTCGGTGCGATTGCAGGTTGAGATCGCGACGACCTCCTGCACCGCAGGCGCCTCGACCAGCTCGCGAAGGACCCCGGCCGCACGGCCCTCGGTGAGCGCGACGCGCTCCCGCAGCTCGAGCGGCGCGGTCTTGTGGGACACGCCGAGGGCGAGAAGCTCAGTCACACCAGTTCCTCCCGGCTGCTCCGCTCCCGCTCGAACATATTGCCCTCGGCTTCGCCTCGGGCATTTTCTTGTGCTTCCGCGTCCGCGCCGGGAGGGTTCGCCGCGGGACGGCGTTCCGCCAGCTCCGCCAGCTCCGCCAGCTCGCGGTCGATGCGCGCGAGCTTCGCCGCCATGATCGCGACGTAGATCAGGATCAGGGCCAGGAAGACCACGTACGCCGCGGCGACGTACTTACCGGCTTCGTCGAGGGGGAGGGCGGGCATCAGGACGCGGACGTCGCGCTGGACGGGACTCGCGGGGCGATCCTCGATGAGGGCTGGGGCGCGTACTCCTCTCCCTCGAGCGCCCTGCGCAGACGGGAGAGGCTCGCCGAGGCCGACTTCGCCGCAAGCTCGAAGCGCACCAGGGCCACCCACAGGAGCGCCATCCCGGCGAGGCAGACCAGGAACGTCAGGAGCATCGACCCGGGGAGCCCGCCGTTGGCCGTGGCGAACACCCGCGGGTGGACGAGCGATTGGGCCATGCGAACCGCGACGAAGTTCAGGGGGACGAACGCCCCGGCCGTGATCGCGAACACCGACGCGTAGCGGGCCTGGCGATCCCGGTCGTCGATCGCGTAGCGCAGCGGGTAGTAGGTCGCGTAGAGCAGGAAGACGATCAGAAAGCTCACCAGGGTCGGCTCGTCCCAGACCCACCACTTGCCCCACGAGGCCTTCGCCCAGATCGAGCCCGTGATCAGGACGCCCACGCCGAAGATCACCGACAGGTGGATCGACACGTAGGAGCGGACGTCGTAGATCGACCTGCCCGTCCGCAGGTGGGCGATGGCGAAGAGTCCGCCGATCACGAAGCCGGCGAGCGAGCAGATGGCCAGCGGGACATGCAGGTAGAAGATCTTCTGGATGAAGCCCTGGTCGCCGTCGAGGGGCGCGTAGAAGAAAACCAGGGCGAATCCCGCGCACAGGAGGAGGGCGGCGGCGATCGCGGTGTCTCGGAGGCTGGGGGCCTTCATGCGAGGGTCGTCGGCGGCGTCGGGTGCGCTAATCCTCGAGGAGATAGTCGTAGACGGCGAATCCCACCGCCGCGAACATCACATCGTAGAAGGCGAGCACCGCCAGCCACCTCAACACCCCATCGTATGACGGGCCGCCTGCGGCGAGCAGCTCGCGCGCGGCACCGGCCGCCGCGATCATGACCGGCACGAGCAACGGCAGGAGGACGAGGGGCACCAGCAAGTCACGCGCCCGTGAGTTGGCCGCAATCGAGGAGATCAGCACGCCCGTGGCGGCCAGCCCGAGGTCGGCGAGCAACAGAACCCCGAGGAGCGGCGGGATCCCGCTCCACGTGTCGAGGAAGAACAGGGCAAACGCGGGGACGGCGATCACCTCGAGCAGGAGCAGGTAGATCACGAGCGCGGCCGCCTTCGCCCCCAGCAGCGCCGTCCCGTCCACGGGCGCGAGCCTGATCGCGTCGAAGCCGCCCTCGTCGCGCTCGGCCACGAACAGGCGGTTGACGGCCAGGATGGCCGCGAACAGGACCGTCGCCAGCAGGACACCCGCCGCGAGCCCGCCACTCAGCGACTCGCGGTCGAGCCCGTAGCGAAACAGCACGAACGTGGTGAGCGCGAACAGCGCCATCGCCGGGACCGACTGAAGGGTGCGCAGCTCGACGCGCAGATCCTTCGCGAGGATCGCGCGAAGCGCGCCGAGGGTGCTGGGGCGCCGGGGCTGCGCGGTCGCACCGGTCACGGCGACCCTCCGTAGATCGCTCTTGCATCCCCGGGCGACAGTCCGCTCGCCGGGCCGGCGTAGGCGACGGACCCGCCCGCCCTGAGCGCCAGCACGAGGTCGGCCTGGGCGAGCGCGGCGTCGACGTCGTGGGTGACGACAACCCGGGTGCGGCCGGGCTCGGGCCCGAGGAGCGGCTCGACGATTCCCGTTGCCTCCGGATCGAGGTGGGACGTCGGCTCGTCGAGGAGGAGCAGCTCGGGCCCGTGCAGGAGGGCCCGGCAGACGGCAAGTCGCTGAAGCATTCCCGCCGAGAGGTTTCTGACCAGCTCGTTCGCGCGGCGTGACATCCGCACGGCGTCCAGCAGCGGGCCCACTCGTTCGGCCCCCTCATCGGGCAACCCGTGGAGCCTCGCCTGGAAGCGCAGGTTCTCCGCGCCCGTGAGGTCGCGGTAGAGCAGCGGCTCGTGGGCGAGGTAGCCGATGTGGCCCCGTACGCGCCAGGCGTCGCGCGGGAGGCCGGCGCCGAGCACGGAGACCTCACCGGCCGTCGGCCGCAGCAATGTCGCGAGGGTCCTGAGCAATGTGGTCTTACCGGCCCCGTTGGGGCCGATCACGGACAGCGTGGCGCCAGTCGGAACGTCGATCGAGACGTCCCTGAGCACGGCGCGCTCGCCGAACTCGCGCCACAGGCCGCTAAGCTCGACTGCGGCCCCCGACCCCGGCGTCGTGGCCGGATCGTCGCGTGGCTGGACAGAGGTCGCTTCCGCCATTAGGCTGCGATTGTCCCAGTCGGGCCCCGAGCCGCTTGCAGGGAGCGTTGAATGGATTCACGAGGGAGTTGAGATGAGGCGGTATCTACTGATCGGCGCTGCGGCGGTGCTGCTCGCCATTCCGGCGCTCGCGTTCGGGCGCGCGACGACCACGGTCACGGTCGCACCGTCCAACGCGAACAGCTTCGGACCCAAGAACGTGACCAAGAACGTCGGCGCAGGCTCCATTCACTGGACCTGGGGCTCGAATGGCACGACCTTCGCCGCCCACAACGTCCGCCAGGACAACAAGCTCTTCTACTCCGGGAAGCTGACCAACTCCAACCCCTCCGGCTACACGATCACCCCTTCGGCGGGCTCCTTCCACTACTACTGCGAGCTGCACGGGAGCCGGAGCGGCGGGATGGCCGGCACGATCAAGATCAGGCCGACCGTCTACAACCAGACCGCGAGGTCGTTCGGAGTGCGGTGGTCTCCGGGAACCAACCAGACCGGTAACGCCTTCGACGTGCGCTACCGCGTGGACGGGGGCGCCTGGAAGACCTGGAAGAAACACGTTTCGGCCGCGAAGGCCGTCTTCGGCGCCCACAAGAAACCGGTTCGCGTCAGGCCGGGGCACACCTACGAGATCCAGGCCCGCTCCGAGAAGAGCTCGAAGCTCTCCAAGCGGAGCGGCTGGTCGCCCTCGGCGCGGGTTCAGACCTAGAGCGCCGGCCGTCCCCTACTGATCCTTGCGCAGCGTGCGGGCGGTGACCTGCAGGAGTGGTATGCCGCCCTCGCGCAGCGCCCTGGCGCGCTGGCCGTTGCGGCCGTAGAGCAGGCCGGCCGTGGCCTTGACGGCCTGGCCGAGGGTGCGGTCATACGGCTGCCACCAGAAGTCGCGCGTCCGTCCCGGCTCCCACGCGACGAGCTTGATGTCCACGCACTCGTAGAACCCGAACTTCGAGTGGGACCGCCCGAGACCGGAGTCTTTGACGCCTCCCCACGAGCACTGGCACGCGGCGTGCGTGTAGGAATGGTCGTTGACCCACACCATGCCCGACTCGATCCGGCTCGCCATGCGCTCGCCCTTGGCGCGGTCCTTGGTCCAGACCGAGGCCCCGAGGCCGAAGTTCGAGTCGTTCGCGCGCTGGAGCGCCTCCTCCTCGGAGTCGACCACGATGATCGGCACCACCGGGCCGAAGATCTCCTCCTTCATGATCCGCATCTCGTCCTCGACGCCCTCCAGGACCGTGGGCGCGATGAACTTGCCGGTGAAGCCGGGGAGCTCGCGCGGCCCGCCGGCCACGCGGTCCGCGCCGCTTGACATCGCGTCGTCCACAAGCTCGTTGACGAGGCCGTACTGGTCCTCGGAGACCATCGGACCGATCTCGGTCTCCCACTCCGTCGGGTCGCCAACGGACAGCTCGCTTGCCCGGCGCGTGACACCCTCGATGAACCGGTCGGCGACCTCCTTGACGACGTACGTGCGCTCGATCCCCGAGCAGGTCTGGCCCGCGTTGGCGAAGCCGCCCCAAATGCAGCCGGAGATCGCGTTCGGAAGGTCGGCGTCGGCGCAGACGATCTGCGGGTCCTTGCCGCCCAGCTCGAGCACCGAGCCCTTGAGCCGCTGGGCGCACAGCTCGCCGACCTTGCGGCCGACCTCGACCGAGCCGGTGAAGAAGATCTTCCGCGCCGTCGACTCGCACAGCGCCGATCCGATCGCACCGCCGCCGTGGACGACGCGCACGAGCCCCTCGGGCACGCCCGCCTTCTCGAACGTCTCGCGGATCCGCTCGCCGAGCAGCGGCGTGAGGCTCGCTGGCTTCAACACCACGCCGTTGCCGGCCATCAGGGCCATCGCGACCTCGTCGAACGGGATCGACCACGGGTAGTTCCAGGGAGCGATCACACCCACGACGCCCATCGGCTGGTAGGAGAACTTTGCCTGCTTGGTGAAGAAGAGCGCCTGGCCCATCCGCACGGGCTCGTCGGCGAGGATCTTCTGGCCGGCGCTCGCGCACCAGCGAAGCACGTCGATGGTTGGAACGACCTCCATCGTGTAGCTCTCGGTGATGGGCTTGCCCTGCTCGCGGGTCAGGAGCCCGGCGACCTCGTCGACCTCCTCGACGAGAACGTCCGCCGCCTTGCGGAGGTAGCGAGCCCGGTCGGCGAGCGTCAGCTGCGCCCAGAACGGCTGGACCTCGGCGACGTCGTCGACGACTCCCTGCACCTCGTCGGGCTTGATCGTCTCGACGGTCCCGATCAGCTCGCCCGTGGCCGGGTTGAAGGACTCGAGCTTGCCCACGGCGCGATTGTATTTGCGGCGGTCCCGAGGAGGCGCCACACTCCGCGTGTGACGAGCATCCTCGACCGACTTGGGCTCGAGCTCCCGATCGTGCAGGCGGGCATGGGCGGCGGGCTCGCCGGCCCCGAGCTCGCCGCGACCGTCTCCGAGGCGGGAGGGCTGGGCACGATCGGCATGCTGGGCCTCGCGCCGCTCGATGCCGATCTCGCAACCGCAAGGCGCCTGACCGCCAAGCCCATCGCGGTGAACCTGCTGCTCCCGTTCGCGCGCCCCGAGGACTGGGAGGCCGCCCGCAGGGCCGACGCGGTCATCACGTTCTGGGGCGCCCCGGAGCGCCGGGTGCCCGGAGTGTGGATCCACCAGTGCGGCTCCGTCGAGGAGGGACTCCTGGCGCAAGCGGCCGGGGCCGACGGCGTCATCGCACAGGGCTGGGAGGCGGGAGGGCACGTGCGCGGCACCACCGGCGCCGCCGAGCTCCTCGAACGGCTCCGCGCCGGCCTGGGCGATACGCCGGTGCTTTCGGCGGGCGGTATCGCCACCGCGGCGGATGCACGCTCGCGCCTGGAGGGCGGTGCGGAGGCGGCGGTGGCGGGCACGCGCTTCCTGATGAGCTCCGAGAGCGGCGCCCATCCCGAGTACAAGCGGCGGCTGATCGACGCGCGGCAGACGCTGTTGACCGAGCTCTTCGGCGCGGGCTGGCCGGCGCCCCACCGCGTGATCCCGAACGCGGCCACCCAGCGGTGGCTGCGGGGTGACGTCCGCGGCCCGGGGTGGCTTCGCGCGGCCCATCGCATCACGGCGCCGGTCCTCGCGCGGGTCCCGCCAACGGTCCAGGCGCGTCTGGCGACCAGCCAGAGCACGAGGGTTCCCCTCTTCGGCCCAGCCGCCGCCACCGCCGGGCGTCGCGACAACCTCGTCGAGGCCGGGCCGCTCTACGCCGGCGAGTGCGTCGCGCGCATCAAGGACATCCGCCCGGCGGGCGAGCTGACCCGCGAGCTCGCGGGCTAGCCCTGGGGTGATCGGCGTTCGCCCCCATATAGGGCGCCAACGCCGATCACCCTCTCCCGGCCGTGACGAGATGCGCGCCAAGGCGCACGAAACGCTCGGGCGACGGTGACGCTTCCCCCTCGCGGCCCTTGGGCGCCGGCGGTGGCGAGCCGCCGCGGTGGGCTACCGACCAGGCGTGCTCACGATCCCGGTGGCGGTGCGCGTTCAGTGCGATTCCGGCGATCGACGGCGCCACGAGAGGCGAGAGGGGGCCGGGCTAGCGAGACCGGCCCAGCGCCCGCCGGAGCTCTTGCAGGCGGCGGGAGAGCTCAGCCTCGAAGCCACGGTCGGTCGGCTCGTAGAAGCGCTCGCCCTCCATGCCCTCGGGGATCACCCGCTGACCGGCCACGCCCCCTGGCTCGTCGTGCGGATAGACGTAGCCCACCCCGCGCCCGAGCTTCTTCGCCCCGGGGTAGTGGGCGTCGCGCAAGTACGGCGGCGGCGGTTGCGCGCCATGCTCGCGGACGTGGGCGCCCGCGCGCTGGATCCCGCGGTAGGAGGCATTGGACTTGGGCGCGAGCGCGAGGTAGGTCGCGGCCTGGGCGAGGTTCAGCTGGCACTCGGGCAGACCGACGCGGTCCACGGCGGCCGCGGCGGTGGTGGCGACCACCAGGGCCTGCGGGTCCGCGTTGCCGATGTCCTCGGAGGCGAGGATCACCATGCGCCTGGCGATGAACCGCGGATCCTCGCCGCCCTCGAGCATCACAGCCAGGTAGTAGAGGGAGGCGTCCGGGTCCGACGCGCGGGTGGCCTTGATCCAGGCCGAGATGTAGTCGTAGTGGCGGTCTCCCTCACGGTCGTACGTCAGCGCCTTGCGTTGCAACGCCTCCTCCGCGGTGTCCAGATCGACGGAGTGCCCTGCCGCGCGGCCCGTCTCGACCGCCCGCTCGAGGGCCGACAGCGCGACCCGCGCGTCGCCGTCCGCTCGCCCGGCCAGGAGCTCCAGCGCCTCGTCTTCGACCGGGGGCGGATCAGCCAGTCCGCGCTCGGGATCGGCGAGCGCCCGATCGAGCAGGCGCCGGATCGCCTCCGGCCCAAGCGGGCGCAGCTCGTAGATCTGCGCCCGCGAGAGCAGCGCCGAGTTGACCTCGAAGTAGGGGTTCTCGGTGGTCGCGCCGATCAGGGTCAGGAGCCCCTCCTCGACCGCGGGCAGCAGGGCGTCCTGCTGGGCCTTGTTGAAGCGGTGGATCTCGTCGAGGAAGAAGATCGTCGGCTGCCCGCCTGCCCGGCGGCGCTCCTCGGCCCGCTCGATGGCCGTACGCACCTCGGCGCGGCCTGCGTTGACCGCCGACTCCTCCTCGAACGCGCCCCGAGCGGCCGCGGCGATGATTCGCGCCAGCGTCGTCTTGCCGGAGCCGGGCGGCCCGTAGAAGATCGCTGAGTGGGGCTCCCCGGTCTCGACCGCCACGCGGAGGGGCGACCCCTCGGCCAGCAGGTGCTCCTGGCCGACGAGCTCGTCCAGGGATCCGGGGCGCAGGCGTACCGGCAGCGGCGCCTCGCCCGGCGGCACGATGGTGCGCTGCCGCGGCTCCTCCCCGGTGTCGAACAGCCGCTCCATGAATCCAGTATGACCCGGAGGCCGACGCCTTCGAGCGGCGAGGCCTGGACCGCATTAACCTCCCGAAGGTGGAGGGAGAGGGCGCAGTCGCGACCGCCGAGGGCTCCGAGGCCGTCGACCTGCTGCAGCGGCTGCTGCGGATCAACACCGTCAACCCGCCCGGGAACGAGCAGCCGGCGCAGGAGCTGCTCGCCGACACGCTCACGGACGCCGGATTCGAGTGCGAGCTCCTGGCCGCGGAGGAGGGACGGCCCAACCTCGTGGCGCGCCTGCGCGGGGAGAGCCCGGGGCCCACGCTTTGCCTGCTTGGCCACGTCGACACGGTGCCCGCCGAGCCGTCGGAGTGGAGCTTCGACCCGTGGGCCGGCGACGTGGTGGACGGCGAGATCCGGGGGCGCGGCGCGCAGGACATGAAGGATCAGGTCGCCGCCGAGGTGGGGGCCGCGGCGACCCTGGGGCGCGACGGCTGGAGGCCGCCGTCCGGCGAGCTCCTGGTGGTGGCGACCGCCGACGAGGAGATGGGTGCGGCGGCCGGCGCCCAATGGCTCTGCCGCGAGCACCCCGACCGCGTCCGCTGCGATTACGTGCTGAACGAGGGCGGGGGCGTCGCCTTCGAGGTCGACGGGCGGCGCTTTTACACGCTGTGCGTCGGCGAGAAGGGTGTGTTCCGCTTCCTGGTTCAGACCCACGGCCGTGCCGGTCACGCGTCGACGCCGGCCCTCGGCGACAACGCGCTGCTCAAGCTGGCGCCGCTGCTGGAGCGCCTGCGCTCCCAGCCGCCGGTCGCCAAGACGCCGGAGGCGATCGAGTTCGCCTCGGCGCTGCGCCGCGAGGACATCGCCGCCGATCCGGATCAGCTGGACGACGCGGTCGCGCGGCTGCGAGCGGAAGCGCCTGAGGTGGTCGCGTACCTGGTCGACCCCATGCTCGGGGTCACCCTCGTTCCGACCAAGGCCCGGGCGTCGGAGAAGGAGAACGTCATCCCGTCGATGGCGGAGACCCTCGTCGACTGCCGCGTCCCGCCCGGAATGGAGGAGCCGGAGGTCCGCGCCCAGGCCGAGGAGATTCTCGGCGGTGACGGTTACTCGCTCGAGTTTGTGGAACACGTCGTCGGGAACCGCTCGCCCTCGCACTCGCCGCTCCGCGACGTGATCGAGGCGTGGCTCGGCGACAACGACCCCGGCGCGACCCTCGTCCCGATCGTCATGGCCGGGTTCAGCGACAGCCACTGGTTCCGCAAGGCGTTCGACGCGGCGACCGTCTACGGCTTCTGCCCGCAACGCGAGTTCTCGCTGCTCGAGGCGGCGCCGCTCGTGCACAGCGCCGACGAGCGGGCGGCCGTCTCCGACATCGAGTTCGCCGCTCGGTTCTACCGCGACACGATCCAGCGGGTGCTGGAGTGAGCGGCTCGGAGAACGGAGCGTCGGCGGAGCGCATCGTCGACGCGCCCGGCAACGGTGGGCCCCCGAAGCCGCCGCTGCGGCTCGGCGGGATGGCGCTTCGCAACGGGCTCCTGATCCACGGCCCGACGGCGTGGGCGGCGGCGGCCCGGACCCCGGACGGCACGATCGAGGTCGCCTCGGGGCCCAAGCCGACGTTCGCGCGCGGGCCGCTCGGGGCGGTGCCGCTCCTGCGCGGCCCGCTGCGACTCGCCGAGGCGTTCGCCGTGATCCCGATGGCCAGGCGCAGCCTGCCGTCGGCCCGCCTGCCGATCGAGGACTCGCGCGTTCTGGCGATCGGCCTCAGCACGGCAATGCTCTCGAGCGCGATTCGCCGCCTCGGCCCCTCGACGGTGGCGCGGGAAGCCCTGATCGCGACGCTCGGCGTGCTGCCGGCGGCGACGGCCCTTCGCGATCGCGACCTGGCCGCGTACCACGGGGTCGAGCACAAGGCGATCGGCGCGTACGAACAGGGGAGCCTCGACCCGGCCGACGCGCCGAAGGAGCACGAACGCTGCGGCTCCAACCTGGTCCTCCCGCTGCTCGTGCTGTCGGTGGCTGGACAGCTGTTGGTGGAGCGGCTCGTCCGAAACCCCGGGCCGGCGGCGCGCGGACTGGCCGGATTGGCCAGTGTCTCGGCGGCGGTCGAGCTGTTCGCCTATGCCGAGCGCTCACCGGATTCCCCATTGGGCCGCGGGATTCACGCTGCCGGGCACGAGATCCAGCGGGTTCTGTCAACGGCGGAGCCGACGGAGGACCAGCTCGAGGTCGGCTCGGCCGCCCTCAAGGAGATCCTCAGGGCCGAGGCGAGCGACACGTCTCGTTCAACCACGGCCTGAGACTGCCGATACCGTTACTGAGCCACTCAGGGCTCAGGCAAGGCACCAACGGATGACTCCTCTCGGAATCCTCGGCATCGACTGGTACGAGTTCCAGAATGACGTCCAGATCTGGGGCCCCCTGCTCCTCATGGGCGTCCTGGTCTACCTGGTCTGGAGAACCCTGCGGCTCATGCCGCGGACGAAGCCGCAGCAGATCACGCCGCGCTCCGCGAGCTCGGTGACGTGGGACGACATCGCCGGGGTCGAGGAAACGAAGGACGAGCTCCGCGAGGTCGTCGAGTTCCTGCGGCGGCCAAAGCAGTTCAAGGCCCTCGGCGCCACGGTCCCCAAGGGCATCCTGCTCCACGGTCCGCCGGGTACGGGCAAGACGCTGCTGGCCAAGGCCGTCGCCCACGAGTCCGGCGCCAACTTCTTCGGGCAGTCGGCCTCGTCGTTCGTCGAGATGTTCGCCGGCCTCGGCGCCGCGCGCATCCGGCGGCTGTTCAAGCAGGCGCGCGAGCACGCGCCGGCGATCATCTTCATCGACGAGCTGGACGCCGTGGGCGCGCAGCGCGGCTCGGACATCTCCGGTGAGCGCGACCAGACGCTCAACCAGCTGCTCGTCGAGATGGACGGGTTCGACTCGCGGGACAACGTGATCGTGATGGCCGCGTCGAACATGCTCGAGAAGCTCGACAAGGCGCTCCTGCGCCCCGGCCGCTTCGACCGCCAGGTGTTCGTGCCGCCACCCGACATGCGCGGACGCGAGCGGATCCTCAACGTCCACACCCGCTCGAAGCCGCTCGCCCAGGACGTGAACATGAGGCGCGTCGCCCAGCACACCGCGGGGCTCACGGGCGCCGACCTGGCCAACCTCTGCAACGAGGCCGCGATCCTCGCCGGCCGCAACAGCCGCGACTTCATCACCCAGGGCGACTTCGACGACGCGTTCGAGCGCGTCGTCGCCGGGCTTCAGTCGCGCAAGGTCATCACCGACCACGAGAAGCGTGTCGTCGCGTGGCACGAGGCCGGGCATGCCGTGGTCTCAGAGCTCTTGCCGAGCGTGGACAAGGTGCAGAAGGTCTCCATCGTCCCCCGCGGCAAGGCACTTGGCTACACGCTGAACCTGCCCCAAGAGGACCGCTATCTCAAGTCGCGCGAGGAGCTCATCGACTACATGAAGGTGCTGCTCGCGGGGCGCGTCTCGGAGCAGATCACGTTCGGCCGCATCACGACGGGCGCCTCCGACGACCTGAAGCGGGTCACGGACATCGGCCGGTCGATGGTCTACGAGTACGGAATGGGCACCTCCATTCGCTCACACCAGGTGCCGGCCGACGACTACAACGTCTCGGAGTCCCTGCGCCAGACCCGCGACGAGGAGGTCACGGAGATCTCCGAGGAGGCCTACCGCGGCGCGTACCGGCTGCTGGTCGACCACCGCGACCTGCTCGACGAGATCGCCGAGCGCCTGCTCTCCAACGAGGTCATCGAGCACGACGAGATCCGCGAGATCATGGACCGCGACCGCACCCAGCGGGAGCGGCCATCCGACCGCGCCGAGGACGAGCCCGACCGGCCGCTTGCCGGAGACCGCGCCGCGGCCCTCGTGACCAAGCCCCCCGAGCCCGAACCGAACTAGCCCTTGAGATCGAAGCTGGTGGCCGAGTCCGAGCTGGGGCGCCGCTACGTGCTGGTGCTCGAGCGCGGGGATGAGCTCATGGAGGAGGTGAAGGCATTCGCGGAGCGCGAGCGCCTGCGAGTGGCCGAGTTCAGCGGGATCGGCGCGGTGTCATCAGCCAAGCTCGCGGCGTTCGACCCCGACGATCGCGAGTACGTGGACATCCCCGACCCAGGCCAAACGGAGGTCGTGTCGCTGAACGGGCGGATAACGCTGCCGAAGGACGCGGACCCGGGCAACCCGCCGGCGGAGCGCCAGCTCCACGTTCACTGCGTCCTCTCGCGCGAGGATGGGTCGACGATTGCCGGCCATGTCTTCGAGCTCGTCATCCGTCCCACCTGTGAGCTCTTCGTCGCCGAGGCAGCGGAGCACGTCGCGCGCCGGGAGGACCCCGATTCCGGATTGCCGGTGATCTCGCTCGAGTAGAGAGGGTCCCGGGATCTCAGGTACGAGCCCATAGACTCACGCGCGGTGTTCGGACTCATCGACCACGTCGGCCTGGCGGTGTCGGACCTCGACCGCGCGATGGCCCTGTACGAGGGGACGTTCGGCATGCCGCTCGTCCACCGCGAGATCGTCGAGGAGCAGGGCGTCGAGGCGGTGCTGCTGGACGTCGGCGACGGCCACGTCGAGCTGCTCTCGCCGCTCGGCCCCGAGACGGTGGTCGGGAAGTTCATCGAAAAGCGCGGCGAGGGCCTGCACCACGTCGCCTACCGGGTGGACGACATCGATGCGACGCTCGCCCGGCTCAAGGAGGCCGGCGTCGCGCTCATCGACTCCGAGGCGCGGATCGGGATCCGCGGGAGCCGGGTCGCGTTCGTTCACCCGAAGTCGACGGGCAGCGTGCTCACGGAGCTCGTCGAGCCTGCCGCAGACCACGGATAGGAGGCGAGATGGCGGAGATGAAGCGGATCGAGGTGGGCTTCGCGGGCGGACAGGTGATGTCCGCGCGCGTGACCAACGATGCCCTCCAAACGTTGCGCGATGCCGTGCAGCGCGGGCATGGCTGGCACGATCTCGAGGCCGAGGACGGGCCGGTCACGCTCAATACCGAGCAGGTCGTCTTCGTCCGCACGGCGGCGGCAGCGCACACCATCGGCTTTTCGAACAAGTGAGGAAGCTGTTTGTGGCCGGCGGCATCGCCGTCCTGGGCGTCGCGCTCTGGTGGCGCAAGAACCCGTCGGCGTGTCCGTACAGCCAGCGGTTCTGGGTCCAGGCGCCGCATCCCGGGATCACGCGCGACCGCCTGCGGGAGATCCTCGAGCCGACCGCGGGCGAGCGGGTTCTGGAGATCGGGCCGGGGACCGGCTACTACACCCTCGACCTGGCCCAGTGGGTCGGACACGAGGGATCGATCGAGATCTTCGACCTCCAGCCGGAGATGCTCGACCACACCGTCCGGCGCGCGCGGGAGCAAGGGCTCTGGAACGTCAACCCGACCCAGGGCGACGCGCAGGAGCTGCCGTATGAGGACGACTCCTTCGACGCCGCGATCTTGATCACGGTGCTTGGCGAGATCCCCGACCAGGAAGCGGCGCTTCGCGAGATTGCCCGAGTGCTGCGGCCCGGCGGGCGCCTGGTCGTGGGCGAGCTCTTCGGCGACCCGCACATGGTCACCACGGGGTCGTTGAAGGGACGCGCGGGAGCGGCAGGGCTGCGGTTCGCCGGCCGCGTGGGCTCCGCGCTCGCCTACTTCGCCCGCTTCGAGGCCTGACGGCCGCCGTCGACGCCAATCTGGTCGCGCAGCGCCGCCTCGATCGCCTTGCGGGCTCTTCGGAACGCGGCGGGGTCGCCAAACAGGCGAAAAGCTGAGTTGGCGCCCTGGGCCAACGCGTGGAACTCGAACGCGAGGAGCTTCGGATCGCGGGCGTCCGCTGCCCGGGCCTGTCCCTCCAGGTACGTCAACCAGGCGCCCACCGCATCCCGAACCCGGTCGCCAACCGCGCCCGGGCGGTCGTCGAACTCGGCCGATACAGCAGCGAAGAAGCAGCCGCCGGCAAAGACGCCGCGCTCGAGATAGTCGAGGTAGCTGGCGGCGAGGGCACGAAGGCGCGGCGCGCCCTCGGGCTTCGTGAGCGTGGGCTCGATGACCTCGGCGATGAACCGCTTCGACGCCTCCTCGATCGTTGCCAGCTGCAGCTCTTCCTTGGAGCCGAAGTGGCCGAAGAGGCCGCTCTTCGACAGCTCGAGGTCGGAGGCCAGCCGCCCGATGGTCAGCCCCTGGAGCCCGTCGGTCGAAGCCAGGTCCACGGCGCGCCCCAGGATCGCGTCCCGCGTGCGGCCCGGACGGCGGGGAGGTCGTGTGCTCGTCTTCGTCGCCATGGCGTGTTCGAATCATACCCCGATCCCGCACGAACGTTCGTGCGCTAGAGTGCGGCCGACCGATTCCACGATCGGAAGGAGACACGCCTATGTCCGGTTACGCCGTAAAGAAGATCGACGACATGGAGGGCATCTACCTGGGCTCGTTCAAGTTCGCCAGGGCCGAGCTGGGGGTCACCTCGTTCGGCATGGCTGTGATGGACATCCCCGCCGGCTATGCCGACTACCCCGAGCACGACCACTCGGAGGACGGCCAGGAGGAGGTCTACCTGGCCCTCCGCGGCTCGGGTGAGATCCAGATCGACGGCGAGCGCCATCCTCTCGACCAGAACACAATGGTCCGGGTGAGCGCCGGAACGAAGCGCAAGATCCTGCCGGGCGACGACGGCATTCGGGTGCTGGCCCTGGGCGCCACCCCCGGCGAGTCCTACGAGGTATTGGAGTCCACCGAGCTCGGAACCCCGGACCCGCTGGCTCAGGGCACCGACTGAGCGCTCAGGCCGCGAGGGCGCCCCACAGGCGCTCCTCGGCCTCCAGCACCGCCGCGGCTTCATCGGCGACGGCCGCCCACAACCCGGCCTCCGGCGCCTCGGGCTCGCTCGCGCCCTGCGCCGCGGCTGCGAGCGATGTCCACGATGCGGCCGCGGCCGCGGCCAGTGAGCTCTCCTCGTAGCCGACCTCCGCCAGAAAGCGCGAGTACATGAGCCGGAAGTTGCCGCCCCCGGTTCCCCGGCGCTCGATCACCTGGTGGAGGAAGCGGGCGCACCAGCGTGAGTCGTCGGTGGCCTCGGGCCAGCCGCCCACCTCGGCGGCGAAGCGGCGCAGGGCCGGGAGGCCCTGGAAGTCGCCGAGCTCCGGCTCCAGCATCCCGGAGGCACAGCGGGCAATCGCGCCCGGAGCGGCGGCGGTCAGATCGGCGACCTCCGCGGCTCCGTCGAGGGTGAACATGTGGCCCTCGAGGGGAAACACGGGGTGATCGCCGTGGCGGGCCTGCTTCAGGCTCTCCAGGCGGGTGGTCTGCAGCTCTTCGAATCCGGTGTCCGACAGATAGGCGACCTCCGAGTCGTAGCCGGCGAGGACGACGGCGTGCCCGGGAAAGTGCGCGGAGGTCCCGTAATGATCGAGGTAGTAGAGGTCGGTGATGAGGATCGCGGGCCGGCCGTCGTCCACCGTGCCGCGGGCGGCGTCCCAGGCGGGGGCCGGATCGTCGAAGGTGGCGAGCCGCAGCGGCGCACCGGTGAGCTCTACGAACTGCTCCTCGAGCCGGCTGGTCCGCCCGTTGGTGAAGCGGGAC
Organism: uncultured Actinomycetes bacterium; assembly: GCA_963702195.1. GTDB lineage: Bacteria > Actinomycetota > Thermoleophilia > Solirubrobacterales > 70-9 > AC-56. The sequence goes on from OY969725.1 coordinate 3,150,853, forward strand.
GGAGACGAACCCTCGAGGACGACGTAGTAGAAGCTGACGCCGGCGCCCAGGCCGAGGGCCATGTCTTCGGACATCTCGAGCCCACCGAAGGCGAAAAGGTTTCGCAGCGCCGTCGAGCCACAGTGGTTGCCGGGGACGTGCCGGTATCCCGGCACCATCCGGGCTGTGGTGGCCGCCATGGGTCGGATTCTCTCGGATCGCCCGCGCTTGCGTCCGTATCCTCACGCCGGTGAGAAAGCGTCTGGGAAGGCTTGACCGGAGCGCGCTGCGCGCCATGCGAACTCGCGGCCACTCGCCGCGCGCCGAGCGCGCGATGCAGGGGCTCGGGATGGCCGGCGAGTGGGGAGCCGTCTGGGTCGCGATCGGGCTGGCCGGGGCCCTCGTCGATGCTGAGCGGCGCGCGCGCTGGCTCCGCGCCGTTCCCGTCGCGCCCGCCGCGGTTGGGCTGAACTACTTGGTGAAGATCGGCGTGCGCCGTGATCGCCCACGCCTGCGCCGGCTTCCGCCGCTGGCGAGCGCTCCCAGCGAGCTCTCGTTCCCGTCCGCCCATGCGACGGCATCGCTCGCGGCGGCGAGCGCCATGGGCAGGGTGAGCCCGCGAGCCCGGGTGCCCCTGTATGCGCTCGCAGGCGCGATGTGCCTCACTCGGCCCTACCTCGGCATGCACTATCCGTCCGACGTGGTCGCCGGCGCGGCCCTCGGCGCCGCGATCGGCGCCGCGTGGCCCGGGCTCCGGGGTCGCGGGACCGAGGACCGAATGATCGACCTCGTGGTCGATGCGGCCCGTGCGAGCGGCGAGGGGGCCGCGGGACCGGGGGCCAATGGCGACCGGCCGCAGCCCGCGGTCCCGACCGGCCAGGATCCACAGGCCCAGTGAGGATCGGCATCGTCGGCCTGCCGAACGCGGGCAAATCGACCCTGTTCAATGCGCTCACGCGGGGCGGCGCCCAGGTCGGCAACTACCCGTTCACGACGATCGAGCCGAACGTGGCCGTGGCCCCCGTCCCCGATCCGCGCCTGGGCGAGATCGCGCGCGTGGTCGGGTCGAGCGAGCAGGTGCCGGAGACGATCAACTTCGCCGACATCGCGGGGCTGGTCAGGGGTGCGTCGGAGGGCGAGGGCCTCGGCAACCAGTTCCTGGGCGCGATCCGCGAGACCGACGCCATCTGCCATGTGGTCCGATGCCACAGCGACGAGAACGTGGTCCACCCGGACGGGAGCGTCGATCCCGTTCGCGACATCGAGACGATCGAGACCGAGCTCCTGCTCGCCGACCTCGAAGGGGCGACCCGGCGCCTCGAACGGGTTGAGAAGCAGGCGAAGCGCGGCGATCCCGAGGTCATCGCCGAGGCCGACTGGCTGCGCGAGGTGGTCGCCGCCCTTGGCGAGGGACGCGCCGTGCGGACGGTGCCGGCCGAGGGAAGGGCCGCCGACGCACCGAGGCGCCTCCACGCGCTGACCAGCAAGGCCGTTCTCTACGCCGCCAACGTCGCCGAGGCGGATGCGGCGCTTGCCGTTCCGGCCGCGGTCGCCGAACACGCCAAGTCCGTCGGCGCCGAGGCCGTGGCCCTGTCGGCGCGGATCGAGAGCGAGCTCGCCGAGCTCGGCTCCGACGAGGCGGAGGAGATGCGCTCCGAGTATGGCCTCCACGAGTCGGGCCTCGAGCGGCTCACGCTCGCCGCCTACTCGCTCCTCGGCCTGATCACCTTCTACACCGCCGGGGAAGACCGGGAGGCCATGGCGCGCTCGCTCAGGCGAGGCTCGTCGGCCCTCGAGGCGGCTGCTGTCGTCCATACCGAGATCGCCGACGGGTTCGTCAAGGCGGAGGTCGTCGGCGCCGACGATCTGATCGCCAGCGGTGGCTATGTCGGCGCGCGCGAGCGGGGCCTGATGCGGATCGAGGGTCGCGACTACGTCGTGCGCGACGGCGACGTGATCACGATCCGCAACTGAGGAACGCCGCCCTGCGGTTTGTTAGCCTTTCACCTGCTTTTCAGTGAGCAAGCCTTAGCAATGCCGAATCCCGGTGCGCACACAGCCCGGGAGCGGGGGAACCAACGGGGCGTGTGCCCCAGGGGCGAATCGGCGATCCGGCCGTAGCGCAGCTCTTTCAGCGCGAGCCCGACAGCTAACTCCGTAGGCCCGAGAAAGAGGAGGCTTTCGAGTTGAGCCGTGAGACCGATGGAACGCGCCCGGCCGGTGCCGGGCGCAGAGGAATGATCGCGGTCGTGTCCGTGGCCGCAGCGATGGCGTCGACCGGCGGGCTGGCGTTCGCCCAGGACACCGTGACGACCACGACCGACTCGACCTCGAGTCAGGACACGACGACCACGACGGATGTCACGACCCCGAAGAGCGGCGGCGGCACCTCCACGTCCGGAGGCGGCGGGAAGTCCGGCGGCTCCTCCCTGCTCCTCAAGGCGGAGTCCGCGGCCCCGGGCAAGGTCTTCTTCTACGGCAAGAACCGCGCGACCTACCGGTACACGATCAGCGGCGATCGGCCTCGCAACATGAAGATCCAGCTGGTCAACCGCAGGAACTGGCGCGTGATCAAGGTCTGGCGAAAGGACGACCTCGAGCCCGGGAGCCACAAGGTGACCTGGTCCGGCAACAACCGCCACGGCAAGTCGGCGAAGAAGGGGACCTATCTCTTCCGGCTCCGGACCAAGCACGGCGCCGACGTGGATCGAAACCGCACGAAGGGCGAGGACCGCTCCGTGAAGTTCTTCCCCGAAAAGTTCCCGGTCCGCGCGAAGCACTCTTACGGGGATGGCTACGGCGCCCCTCGTGCGGGTCACGTCCATCAGGGGCAGGACATCCTCGCCGAGTGCGGGAAGCCGATCCTTGCGGCGCGCGGTGGCCGCGTCCAGTACAGCGGCTACCAGGCCGGCGGCGCCGGCTACTACCTGGTCGTCGACGGCAAGTCGACGGGCCACGACTACGTGTACATGCACCTCAAGCGAGGCCAGCGCGCGAAGCAGGGCCATCGTGTGCGCACCGGCGAGCAGATCGGGAAGGTGGGCGACACCGGCGACGCCTCCGGATGCCACCTGCACTTCGAGCTCTGGTCGAAGCCGGGCTGGTACTCAGGCGGCCACGCGATGCGCTCCGTGACCAAGCACCTGCGGCAGTGGGACCACTGGAGCTGACGGGCGGAGTGGGTCGGGTTACGACCCACTAGATTGGCGCCGTGCGAAGCGCCCCGCGGTTCCCCGGCACAGAGCATCGTGCCGGCCATTACGAGAGCTACTACATCAAGGCCACCCGTCCCGGTGGAGGCCAGGGAATCTGGATCCGCCACACGGTTCACAAGCGGCCGGACGCGGCTCCCACCGGGGCCATCTGGCTGACGGTCTTCGACGCGGAGGCCGAGGGGCCGCGGGCGACGAAGGCCAGCTTCGGGGCCGACGAGCTCTCGGCGCCGGACGGCTCGTACATCCGGATCAACGGAGCCGAGCTCGAGCCCGGCCACGCCACCGGGGAGATCGAGGCCGGTGACGTCGAGGCGAGCTGGGACCTGCGCTTCACCGACGAGGGGGAGCCCTTCCACCACCTTCCGTATGACCGCCTCTACGATGCGCCGATTCCACGCACCAAGCTCCTGTCCCCGTATCCGAGCGCCCGGTTCGACGGCCTCCTCGCGATCGGCGGCGAGGAGATCGAGCTCGCGCAATGGCCGGGCATGATCGGGCACAACTGGGGCGCCGAGCATGCAGAACGCTGGGTCTGGATCCAGGGCGCGTTCCTCGACGGGGACGAGCCCACGTACTTCGACATGGCCGCGGGCCGGATCAAGCTCGGTCCCGTCACCACGCCCTGGGTCGCCAACGGCATGCTGCGAATCGGCGACACCGAGCACCGCGTCGGCGGCTTCGACCGCATGCTGTCCACGAAGATCGCCGAGCAGCCGACCAGCTGCCGGTTCCAGATCTCGGGCAAGGGAGTCAAGGTGCGCGGACGAGTCGGATCGGAGCAGCGCAACTTCGTCGCCTGGGTCTACGCGGACCCAAAGGGTCCCGAGCACAACACGCTCAACTGTTCGATCTGCGACCTGGAGCTGGAGGTGGAACGCGACGGGCGCCCGCCTCAGCGCCTGGACCTGACCGGCGCGGCGGCCTACGAGCTCGGCACGCGAGATACCGGCCACGGGATCCCGCTGCAGCCGTATCCGGACGGCTGAGCGGCGGGCCCTGCCGGCCTAGTGCCGGTGGAACCTGGCCCAGGTGCTCATCAGGCCCAGCCGGCTTTGGAGCGTGAGCCCGCTGACGCTCGAGCGGCCACGCGAGCCGACCACCCTGGCCTTGACGATCCTCGGCGAGTCGCCGGTCTTGGTCACCTTCACCTTCTTCAGCCGGCCGCTGAAGAGGCCGCTGAGGGCCGACTCCATCTCGCCCTGCGACCTTCGGACCGTCCACTTGTGGTACGGCGAGACGTCGTCGTACGGGTCCTTGACCGACTTCAGGTAGGCCACGGGACGGGAGCCCGGGAAGGCGTACTGAATGCTCTCGGTTCGCCCTCCGGAGGTGGAGAAGAACATCGCCATCACGATCTGCTTGTGGTAGCGAAGGATTTGGCCGCTCGTCTTGTGCACGGCCCGGTCGGTGCTCTGGGTCTCCGACCCCTTGCCGCCGTATACCTGGCTGCGGGTGTCGTCGTAGACGTTGAACCCGTGGCCCGCGTGCGACGAGAGAGCGAACGACCGCGCCGCGACGGCCTGTGCTCGAAGGGCGTTCTGGGGCCACGAGGACGGCATCTCGTTGGCGACGACGCCGCGCGCGTAGTCGTCGACGTCCACCTTGTTGGTGACCAGCAGGCCGCCGGACGCCTTGGCGATCAGCTTGCCTCGATAGGTGCCCTTGCCGGACACCTGTATCCCGTGGCCCCCCGTCGCGGTGCCCGAGCGCCCGCACCTGGCGAGCTTGCGACCCCGGGCGCTCGTGAGGGTCACGTGAGAGCCGGACTCGGCGAACGCATAGGCGCGGCCCCGGTGAAGTCGCTTGCCGCAGGCCTTGTGGGCACTCGCGAAGCCGACCGAGCCACGGCCGGACGCGAGGAGAACCTTCACCGACCCGTCCGCGCTGCCGATGCGGGTGTGCCTGTAGTAGTGCTTGAGGATCGACTTGTAGTCGCGACCGTGCTTCGCGTATCCGTAGGCGCCGTACTGGCTCATGCCGACGCCATGGCCGAAGCCGCGCCCGTGGATGACCCACTTGGCCGCGACAGCGCTCGAGGCGGCGAGCATCGCGACGAGCGCCGCGCACGCCAGTGCGGCCACGGCAAGTCCTTTTGCTCGCATCTCGTTCATCTGCCTCGAGCCCGCCGGTGGTGCGAGCCGCCGAATCGCGCTTCGACCGCCGTTCCCACTTCCCTGCCCGGATGATCGTACGGCGTGCCGTCGGGTAGTTTGGAAACGAAGACACCAACGGAGGTTTCACATGGCCATCGCCACCCAGGAGCAGACCGTCATCGACAGAGTCGCCAAGCAGCTGTACATCGGCGGCGAATGGCGCGACGCCGGTGGCGGCGACACGCTTGCCGTGGAGGACCCGGCCACGGGGGAGGCACTCTGCGAGATCGCCGACGCGACGCCGGAGGATGCGAAGGCCGCCCTCGACGCCGCGGTCGGGATGCAGGCCGAGTGGGCGGCCACGCCGCCCAACGAGCGCTCGGAGATCCTGCACCGAGCGTTCGAGCTCCTGAACGAGCGCGCCGACGAGCTGGCCCTCCTGATGACCCTGGAGATGGGCAAGACCGTCGCCGAGTCGAAGGGGGAGATCGCCTACTCGGCGGAGTTCTTCCGCTGGTTCTCGGGCGAGGCGCTGCGCGCGGACGGTTACTACAAGACCGCCGGCAACGCGGCCAGCCGCGTTCTGGTCATGCGCCAGCCGGTCGGCCCATGCTTCTTCATCACCCCGTGGAACTTTCCGATGGCGATGGGCACCCGCAAGGTCGGCCCCGCGATCGCGGCCGGCTGCACGATGGTCTGGAAGCCGGCCAAGCTCACTCCTCTTTCGGCTTTCGCCCTGGCCCAGCTGCTTTCCGACGCCGGGCTCCCGGGCGGCGTCCTGAACATCATCACGAGCTCGTCCTCCGGCTCGGTGGCCGGCCCGGTGATCTCGGACCCCAGGCTTCGCAAGCTCTCCTTCACCGGGTCGACCGAGGTCGGCCGCACGCTCATCGAGCAATCGGCGGAGAACATCCTCAAGGTTTCGATGGAGCTCGGCGGCAACGCACCGTTCCTGGTCTTCGAGGACGCCGACCTCGATGCGGCCGTCGAGGGCGCGATGGTCGCCAAGATGCGGAACATCGGCGAGGCGTGCACGGCCGCGAACCGCTTCCATGTAGCGAGCTCGATCGCAGACGAGTTCACGGACAGGCTCGCCGAGCGCATGGGCAAGCTCCGCGTGGGGCGCGGGACCGAGAACGGCGTCGACGTGGGGCCGCTGATCGACTCAGACCAGCGGGGGAAGGTCGCCGAGCTCGTGGACGACGCGGCGGGCAAGGGCGCCAAGGTGCTCGTGGGCGGCACGAAGGCCGACGGGGCCGGGTACTTCTACGAGCCGACGGTGCTCGGGGACGTGCCGCCGGAGGCCCGCCTCCTGAAGGAGGAGATCTTCGGCCCGGTCGCGCCGGTGGCGTCGTTCGACTCCACGGAGGAGGCGATCGCCGCGGCGAACGACACCGAGTACGGGCTCGTCGCCTACGTCTTCACACGGGACCTGAAGCGCGCGCTGACCGTCTGCGAGGGCCTCGAGACCGGGATGATCGGCCTGAATCAGGGCATGGTGTCCAACGCCGGCGCCCCGTTCGGGGGCGTCAAGCAGTCCGGCATTGGGCGCGAGGGCGGCAACGAGGGAATCGAGGAGTACCTCGAGACGAAGTACGTGGCCGTCAACCTCTAGGGACGGCGGCGCTCAGGTCCCGTCCGGGTCCTCGACCGGATGCTTCGTGACTTCGGCCCGCGGGGACAGCTTGGGTTGGGGCATCGGCACCGGTGCGAGCGGCGCCTGGCTGAAATCGAACGCGTTCTTGTAGTCGTAAGCGCTCGCGTCGTTCTCGTTCAGGGGCGCCGGCCCGAAGTTGTGCTCGGTGAACGCCAGCAGCGAGATGGATCGGGGTTCGGCGCAAGGGGGCAACACCGCCGGGGTGCTGCAGTACAGCTTCGAGGGGCTCGGTCAGCAGCCCGATTCGCTAGCGCCCGAGCAGCATTCCCAGCAGTCCGTGCGAGCCGCGCTTGTCGAGATAGCACTGGTGGTACTCCTCCGCGCGCCAAAACGGGGCGGCCGGCTCGATCTCGGTAACGATCGGATCACGCAAGCGATCCTGCGCCCGCTCGATGACCTTGCGCGCGACCGCGGACTGCTCGTCTGACTCGGCGAAGATCACCGACCTGTACTGCCAGCCCACGTCCAGGCCCTGGCGGTTGAGCTGCGTCGGGTCGTGGATCTCGAAGTACTTCTCCACCAGCTCCTCGTAGCTCACCCTCTTTGGATCAAAGGTGACCTGGCAGACCTCGACGTGCCCGGTCTCACCGGAGCAGACCTGCTCGTAGGTGGGGTTGTCGACGTGGCCGCCCTCGTAGCCGACCGCGGTATCGATGACACCGTCGAGCTGCCGGAACGCCTGCTCGACCTGCCAGAAGCAGCCGGCGCCGAACGTCGCCTTCTCGGTCTGGGTCGTGGTGCCGTTCTCGGTGGTCATCGGGCTCCTTCCAATCAGGTTCCGCGTCAATGACGGCGTCTTCCAATTGGTCGCCCGAGGAGCCTTGGCGTTACGCCCGCCGGCGGCGCGGACGGCTGCCCGAGGGGCTCGGGCTCAGTCGTGCGGGCGCGCCATCTTGCGGTGGTCGAGGGCGGCGTCGAGGATTTCCTCGCTCACGCCCTTCTGGAGGGCCACCTCGCGGAGCGGCCTGCCCGACTCGTGCGCCTCCTTGACGATCTCGGCCGCCGCGTCGTAGCCGATGTGGGGGTTGAGGGCGGTCGCCGTCGCCAGGGTCGCCTCGGCGTGGCGGCTGGTCATCTCCTCGTCGGCCTCGATCCCCCGCACGCATCGGGTGTCGAGCAGCCTCGACGCCGCCGCGAGCAGCTTGATCGAGTCGAGCAGGTTGCGCGCGATCAGCGGCACCCTGACGTTCAGCTCGAACTGGCCCTGCGAGCCGGCCATGGTGATGGCCGCGTCGTTGCCGATCACCTGGTCGGCAACCTGGATCGTGACCTCCGGGATGACGGGGTTGACCTTGCCCGGCATGATCGACGAGCCCTTCTGGAGAGCGGGGAGCTTGATCTCGGCGAGCCCGGCTCGCGGGCCGGAGCCCATGAGCGCGATGTCGTTGGCGATCTTGTTGAGGGAGACCGCGACGACCTTGAGGGCGCCGGAGAGCTCCACCAGCGCGTCGCGGTTGCCCTGGGCCTCGAACGAGTCGGCCGGCTCCGAGATCTCGAGCCCGGTCGCCTCCATGAGCTTGGTCCGGACCCGTTGCGCGAACTCCGAGTGCGTGTTCAGGCCCGTGCCGGTGGCCGTGCCGCCCAGCGGGATCTGGCCGACCCGCGGAACGGTGCCGCGAACGCGCTCCGCGCCGAGGCGGATCTGCGCGGCGTAGCCCGCGAACTCCTGCCCCAGGGTGACCGGCACCGCGTCCATCAGGTGAGTGCGCCCCGCCTTGACGACGTCGGCGAACACCTCGGACTGGCGCTCGAGCGCTGATGCAAGCTCGTCCATGGCCGGTAGCAGGTCACGGGTCACCTGCTCGAGTGCCGCGAGATGCACCGCGGACGGGAAGACGTCGTTAGACGACTGGCCCATGTTCACGTGGTCGTTGGGGTGTGCGTCATCGCCCGCGAGGTTCGCCATCACCTCGTTCGCGTTCATGTTCGACGAGGTCCCGGAGCCGGTTTGGAAGACGTCGATTGGAAACTGGTCGTCGTACTCGCCCTTCGCGATCGCGTCGCCGGCGGCAGCGATGCGCGCGGCGACATCGGCGTCGAGGAGTCCCAGCTCGGCATTCACGCGCGCCGCCGCCGCCTTGATCTGACCGAGCCAGTGCACGACCGGCGCCGGGATCGGCTGTCCTGAGACGGGGAAGTTCTCGACTGCTTTCACCGTCTCCGCCCCCCAGAGCTGCTCGCGCTGTTCCGTGTCGGTCGCCGCCATCGTTCCTCCGTCGTTGGTCGCTATCCGGTGGCCTCTCCGGCAGCGTATCCCTTCCCGAAAGCGCGCTCGAAGGCCGCGCCGAGCGAGCCGCCGTGCGGGTTGTAGCGAGCCGCCGTGTCGATCCGGCGCACCAGGTCCGCCTCGCTCGGCACGTGGGCGGTCCCCACGTGGACGGCGCCGTCCAGGTATCCCAGGCTGATGCTCGCCGGCCCGCCCGGGTCGCGCCTCGCCTGCGCGTTGAGGACCGTCGCTGCCTTGACCGCCGTCTGCGCGATGTCCGGGGATTCGGCGCCGGTGAAGCAGTCGCTGATCGGCGTCTGGTCCGAGAGCCGCACGGCACTCGGCGCGCTCCGAAGCGCCGAAAGCCACCCTCCGACAGGGTCGAGACAGGCGGTGGGCGCGCTGGTCGAGCCCTTCGAGCCGCATGCGGCGAGCGCGCTCACGAGCAGTACCGCGGCCGTCGCAATCGCACGCCTCATCGACCTCATGCTACGAGCGGGCGGGAGCCCGGCACCGGAACTCGGCTTGCGATTGGCAGAATCAGACGCCCATGCCCTACCGGCCGGTGGACACGAAGCAGTCGTTTCCGGAGCTCGAGGACCCGATCCTCCAGCGCTGGCGCGACCGCGACGTCTTTCACCGATCGGTCGCGCAACGCGAGGGCGCGGAGGTCTGGAGCTTCTACGAGGGCCCGCCGACCGCCAACGGCAGGCCGGGGTCCCACCACGTCCTGTCCCGCGTCTTCAAGGACATCTACCCCCGGTACCGCACCATGCGCGGCTACCGGGTCCCCCGCAAGGCCGGCTGGGACTGCCACGGGCTGCCGGTCGAGCTCGAGGTCGAGCGCGAGCTCGGCATCAAGGAGAAGGACGAGATCGAGGCCTATGGCATCGCAGAGTTCAACCAGAAGTGCCGCGAGTCGGTGTTCCGCTACGTCGACGACTGGGCGCGGCTGACGGAGCGGATCGGCTTCTGGATCGACCTCGACGACGCGTACGTCACGCTGCGCGACGAATACATCGAGTCCGTCTGGTGGTCGCTGCGGAAGATCTGGGACGACGGGCGCCTGTATCAGGGGCACAAGGTGGTCCCCTACTGCCCGCGTTGCGGAACGGCGCTCTCCTCACACGAGGTGGCGCAGGGCTACCAGGACGTCGAGGACCCGTCGGTCTACGTGAAGCTGCCGGTCCGCGACCCAAAGCCGCCGCTGTCGGCCGGGGACCAGCTGGTCGTCTGGACGACCACCCCCTGGACCCTGATCTCGAACGCCGCGGTCGCGGTCGGCCCCGAGATCGAGTACGCACGCGTGCGACCGCAGGGCGCGGATGAGGTCTTCGTGGTCGCCAAGGCCCTCGTCGAGCGGGTGTTCGGCGAAGGCGCGGAGATTCTCGCCACGTTCCCGGGGGGTGCCCTGGCGGGGACGGCCTACGAGCCGCCCTTCGGCTACATCACCGACTACGGGCCCCGCGGCCATACCGTCCTCGAGGCCGACTTCGTCTCCACCGACGACGGCACCGGCCTGGTCCACACGGCGATCGCGTTCGGCGAGGACGACTTTCGCCTCGGCGAGCAGTACGGGATCACGCTCCAGAACCCGGTGCGGCCCGACGGGACCTTCGACGACCGCATCACCGACTTTGCAGGCCGCAAGGTCAAGGAGGCCGACCCGGACATCATCGAGGCGCTGCGCGCCAACGGGCGGCTCCTGCGTGCCGAGGTCATCGAGCACGCCTACCCGCACTGCTGGCGCTGCGGCACGGCGCTCATCTACTACGCGAAGTCGAGCTGGTACATACGCACGACTGACGTGCGGGACCGGCTGCTGGCCGAGAACGAGACGATCGGCTGGCACCCCGAGCACATCAAGCACGGGCGCTTCGGCAAGTGGCTCGAGGGCAACCAGGACTGGGCGCTCTCGCGGGAGCGCTACTGGGGCACGCCGCTGCCGATCTGGGAATGCACGTCCGCGGAATGCGACGAGCGCTTCTGCGCGGGATCGATCCAGGACCTGCGCGACCGGGGCGGCACCGTCCCCGACGACCTCCACCGGCCCTACATCGACGAGGTGACCCTGCGCTGCACCGATTGCGGCGGCGAGATGCGGCGCGTCGTCGAGACGATCGACGCCTGGTACGACTCGGGCTCGATGCCCTTCGCCCAGTGGCATTACCCCTTCGAGGGCGAGGAGACCTTCTCAGAGCGCTTCCCTGCCGACTTCATCAGCGAGGGCATCGACCAGACCCGCGGCTGGTTCTACTCGCTGCACGCGATCTCGACGCTCCTCTTCGACCAGACCAGCTACCGCAACTGCGTCTGCTTCGGGCTGATCCTCGACCCGGACGGCCAGAAGATGTCCAAGAGCCGTGGCAACGTCGTCGACCCGTGGGAGGTGATCAGCCGGCACGGGGCCGATGCGTTCCGCTGGTACTACCTGACCGCGCAGCAGCCGTGGGCCGGATATCGCTTCTCCACCGAGACCCTCGGCGAGACCGTCTACCGCTTCTTCACCACCCTGTGGAACACGTACTCGTTCTGGGTCCTGTACGCGAACGCCGAGGGGCTGGTCCCCTCCGACATCGCCACGGTCGAGCCGGGGCAGGGCACCGATCTCGACCGGTGGGCGCTCTCGCGCCTACAGGGCGTGGTGGGCGAGGTCATCGCAAGCATGGATGCGTTCGACTGCACGTCCGCGGGGCGGACGATCGGCCAGTACGTGGACGAGCTTTCCAACTGGTACGTCCGCCTGTCGCGGCGCCGCTTCTGGGACGGCGACCCGGCGGCCTTCGCCACCCTGCGCCACTGTCTGCTGACGGTCTCGTCGCTGCTGGCGCCGTTCGTCCCCTTCCTGGCAGACGAGATCTACACCAACCTCGTCGGCGGTGAGGGCGAGAGCTTCGGCGAGCTTCCAGACTCGGTTCACCTGACCGACTTCCCGGCGCCCAACGATGCGCACGTCGATCGCGAGCTCGAGTCGGGCGTCGAAGCTGCCCTGCGAGCGGTTGAGCTTGGGCGGGCCGCGCGGGCGCACGCCAAGGTCAAGGTCCGCCAGCCTCTGCGCAAGGCCGTGATCGTCGCCCGTGGGGCCGAGCGCGACGCGATCCGGCGCCTCGAGGGCCTCGTCGCCGGCGAGCTGAACGTGAAGGAGCTCGAGTTCGTCTCCGAGGAGGCCGAGCTCGTCCACTACGACGTCAAGCCCAACTACCGCTCGCTTGGCCCGCGGTTCGGAAAGCTGATGCCCCAGGCCGCCGCGGCGATCGAGGCTCTGGACCCGGCGGCGGTCTCCGACGCGATCGCGGGCAACCGCAAGTTCGGGATCAACGTCGACGGCACGGAGCACGAGCTTCAGGCCGAGGACATGAGCCTCGTGATGAGGCCGCTCGACGGCTATCGCGTGGAGGCGGAGGCCGGGCGCGCGGTCGCACTGGCTCTCGAGCTCGACGATGAGTTGCTTCGCGAGGGACTGGCGAGGGAGATAGTCCACGCCGTTCAGATCGCCCGCCGCGACGCCGGCCTCGAGGTGACGGATCGGATCGGACTGGTGCTCGGAGGTGACTCCGAGCTCCTCGATGCCGCCCGCGCCCACGAGGCGTACGTCGCCGGCGAGACGCTTGCGATCGCCGTCAGCTACGACGGCGAGGCGGCCGGCGCCGCCACGGAGATCGACGGCCGTGACCTCCGGATCGCCCTCGAGCGGGCCGGCTAGGCGAGGCCGCGATCTCGCTCGAGGCGGTGATCTTCGACCTGGACGGAGTGCTGATCGACTCCGAGACGGTCTGGGGCGAGGTCCGCGAGCAGGTGACCAAGGACCTGGGCGGCCGCTGGCACGATCGCGCCCAGCACGAGATGATGGGCATGAGCTCGCACGAGTGGTCGCGCTACATGCGCGACTCGCTCGGCGTGCCGGTGGAGCCGGAGGAGATCTCGGACCTCGTGGTCGAGCGCCTGCGGGAGCGCTTCGGGCGCGAGGTTCCACTGATGCCGCACGCGTCCGAGACCGTCCGCACCCTCGCCGAGACCTGGCCGCTCGGGCTGGCCTCATCGTCCAACCGGCCACTGATCGACCTCGTCCTGGAGCGCACGGAGTTGGCGTCGTGCTTCCGCGTCACGGTGTCCTCCGAGGAGGTCGGTCGCGGGAAGCCCGCCCCTGACGTCTACCTGGAGGCGGCACGGGGGCTCGGCACGGATCCGTCTACCTGCGCGGCCGTGGAGGACGCCACCAACGGGATCCGCTCCGCCCACGCGGCGGGAATGATGGTGATCGTCGCCCTCCACCCGGATTTCCCGCCGGCGCCCGAGGCGCTGGAGTTGGCGGACGTCGTCGTCGGCTCGTTGGCCGAGCTGCCCGCCGTCTTAGCCGAGCGCTAGGCCAGCGCGGGCTCGAGCTCGGACTCCAGCCGGCGCTTCGGCATCGCGCCGATGACCCGCTTGGCCTCCGCGCCGTCCTTGAAGAGGATCAGCGTCGGGATGGAGAGGACCTCGTACCGCGCGGCGGTCTGCTGGTTCTCGTCCGTGTTCAGGCTGACGATGCGAAGGTCATCGCGCTCGGCGGCCATCTCCTCGAGGATGGGATGGACCACGCGGCACGGGCCGCACCATGGCGCCCAGAAGTCGACCAGCACCGGCTGCTCGGCGTCGAGCACCTCGGACTGGAACGTTCCATCGGTCACGTCGGGGAGCTTCCCAGTCACTTCTTCTCTCCTGATCGCTCGTTGATCGAAACGCTTCGGCGGGCCAGCCGCCATTACTATACAAAATATAGTAGCTGGCAACCGAGGTGGACGGTGCCGGCCGCACGGCGCCGGAAGCATATGCCGATCGCAAGCCGGCGGCCCCGATCAATGCCCGCGCAGCCTCATCGCGGGGACGCGCCACGCGGCCTCGAACACGATCCCGCCGCTCATCTTCGACTCCCCCACCCTGCGATCCCGGAAGACGATGGGAACCTCGACGACGCGGAATCCCGCCTTGACGGCCCGGTACGTGGTCTCCACCTGGAACGCGTATCCGAGCGACGCCAACGACGGGAGGTCGATCGATTCCAACACCTCGCGCCGGAAGACCTTGAACCCGCCGGTGAGGTCCTGCACACCGATTCCGAGCGCCGCCCTCGCATAGGCGCTACCCCACCGGCTGACCGCTCGCCGGCCGGTGCCCCAATCGGTGACCCCGCCTCCACGCACGTAGCGGGACCCGAGCACGAGGTCCGCGTCCTCCGAAGCCTCGAGGAGACGGGGCAGGTCCTGGGGATCGTGGGAGAAGTCGGCGTCCATCTGGGCGATGAGCTCCCCTCCTCCGTCGAGCGCCTCGCGGAAGCCGGCCACGTACGCGGGGCCAAGGCCGGCCTTGCCGGGCCGGTGCAGCACCACGACGTCGTCGTGCGCCTCGGCGAGCCGATCGGCGATCGCGCCCGTCCCGTCGGGTGAGGAGTCGTCGACGATCAGGATGCGGCGCGAGGGCGGAAGCGCCTCACGGACGGCATCCACGATCGCCTCGACGTTCGCGGATTCGTTGTAGGTGGGGATGACGACCCAGACCCGGGCGCCCATCACCAACGACACCAGCCAGTCTCGGGGCTAGAGCCCCTCAGCTCAAACTCCGGCACGACCCGATGCTATTCAGCGGCCTTCTACTTCGGCACGGCCGCCAATAGGTTTTGAGCCATGAGAAACGCGGAGATCGCGGACGCGCTGACGGAGCTCGCCACCCTGTACGAGCTCGACGGCGCCATCCGCTACCGCGTGCTGGCGTACCGAGAGGCCGCGCGGGTGATTCGCCAGAGCCCCGTGTCGGTGGAGGAGCTCGCCAGGGCCGGCAGAGCGACGGAGCTGCCGGGGGTGGGCAAGACGCTCGAGGGCAAGATCGTCACTCTCCTCGATACCGGCGAGATCCCGTCGGCCGCGAAGCTGAAGCGGAAGTTCCCGGCGTCGCTGGTCGAGGTGACCCGGGTTCCCGGCGTCGGCGCCAAGACCGCCCGGAGCCTCTACGACGAGCTCGGGGTCTCCAACCTCGACGACCTGCGCGAGGCGGCCGAGGCACAGCGGATCCGAAACGTCAAGGGTCTGGGGCCGAAGGCCGAGGAGAACGTACTGGCCTCGCTCGGCAAGCTCGCCGACAAGGGGCCGGCCGAGCGCCTGCTGCTGTCGGAGGTCCTGCCAATCGCCGAGACGATCGCCGCCGATCTTCGCGACCATCCGGCCAGCGAGGCTGTCGAGGTGGCCGGCTCCGCGCGGCGGAGGGCCGAGACCTGTCACGACATCGACCTGATCGCGACCAGCGGCGATCCTGTCGCGCTGTCGCAGGCGCTTCTGGACCACCCGCTCGTCGTCGCCGGAGGGTCACCACGCAAGAGCGGCGCCCATGTGACCACACACAACGGGGTCGCGATCGACCTGCGGATCGTCCCACCCAACGCCTACGGCAACCTGCTCCAGCACTTCACCGGATCGGCGGAGCACAGCGTCGAGCTGCGGGAGCGGGCCGTCAAGATGGGCCTCTCGGTATCCGAGCACGGGATCACCGACTCCGAGTCGGGAGAGGTCGCACGCTACGCGACCGAGAGGCAGGTCTACCGCAGGCTCGGGCTCGACTACATCGAGCCGGAGCTCCGCGAGGCCGACGGCGAGATCCAGGCGGCCGCGGAGGGAAGGCTTCCGGAGCTCGTCACGCTCGACGACGTCCGCGGCGACCTGCATTGCCACACGACGATCTCCGACGGGCGCAACACGCTCGAGGAGATGGCGGAGGCCGCACGGGCTCGCGGGTATGCCTACCTGGCGGTCACGGACCACTCCGCGAGCCATGGCTTCGGCAACCACGTCACGCCGGAGCGGCTGGCCGAGCGGATCGAGGAGGTGCGCGAGCTCAACTCAGGCGTTCGCGGCTTCCGCGTGCTGGCGGGCTCCGAGGTGAACGTGATGCCAGACGGCTCGCTGGACTACGGGGACGACCTCCTCGCGGAGCTCGACTGGGTGATCGCGAGCGTCCACACCTCCTTCAAGATCTCCAAGGGCGCGATGACCGAGCGGATCACGACGGCGATCGAGAACCCACTCGTCGACTGCATCGGCCACCTGACGGGTCGGCTCATCAACCGGCGCGAGCCCTATGACGTCGACGTCGAGAAGATCGCCGAGGCCGCGGCGCGTACCGGGACCATGCTCGAGATCAACGGCAACCCCAACCGCCGCGACCTCTCGGAACGCCACGCCCGGCTTGCCGCGGAGGCAGGGGTGACGATCTGCCTCAACACCGACGCCCACGGCACCGACACGCTGAGCAACATGGTCTATTCGGTGGCCACCGCGCGTCGTGCCTGGCTGACGGCAGACAGGATCGCCAACACGAGGGGGTGGCGGGAGTTCTCGCGCCTGCGCAAGCGCGCAAAGGCCAAACCCGCCTGAAGCCAACCTGGCTGTCTCAAACTAGTTCGCTACGATAATTAGCGATGGTAACTAGTGGTCGGAAGACGAACGCCGAGCGTGATCTGAGCGGACTGGCCGCCCACCTTCGCCTCGTAGTCACCAGGACCGCCAGGCGTCTGCGCCAGCAGGGGGGCACCGACCTCGGCCCATCCCAGCTCTCGGCCCTCGCGAGCATCGAGCGTCACGGTCCCCTGACCCCCAGCGAGCTCGCCGAGATCGAGCGCATCCAGCGCCCCAGTGCCACCCGGATCGTCGCTCGGCTCGAGGAGGCGGAGCTCGTGGAGCGGGTGGCCGACCCCGCGGACCGGCGCTCGTTCACGGTCGGCATCAACGCCGAGGGCCGGACGCTCATGAAGAAGCTTCGGACGCGCAAGAACGCCTATCTGGCCCGCCGGCTGCGCGGGCTCGACGAGGCCGATCTGGCCACCCTCGACCGGGCCGCCGAGATCCTCGAGGATCTCCTAGAGGGCGAGCGCCGGTGAGCGCTGCCCTGCGCCGATCCTTCACCTCCCTCTCCGTCCCGAACTACCGGCGCTACTTCACCGGCCAGCTCGTCTCGCTGACGGGCAACTGGATGCAGGTCGTCGCCGAGATGTGGCTGATCCTGTCGCTCACCGGCAGCGGCCTGGCGGTGGGAGTCACGTCGGCGCTCCAATTCCTCCCGTTCCTGCTCTTCGGGGCGTTCGGAGGACTGCTCGCCGACCGCTTCCCCAAGCGAAACCTGCTGATCGTCACGCAGACGCTGATGGCGGCGCCCGCCCTCGTCCTCTGGGGAATCACGGTGAGCGGGGCGGTGGCGCCGTGGATGGTCTGGGCGCTCGTCTTCGTGCGGGGCTCGGTGAACGCCATCGACAACCCCACCCGTCAGAGCTTCGCCATCGAGATGGTCGGCCCCGACCGCGTCGTCAACGCCGTGAGCCTGAACAACGCCATCATCCACTCGGCCCGCATCCTCGGGCCTGCGGGCGCCGGCATCCTGATCGCGACCCTGGGCGTCGGCCCGTGCTTCCTGCTCAACGCGCTCTCGTTCGGGGCGATGATCGTCGCCCTGCGCGCGATGAACCCCGCCGAGCTCCGGCCCGCGCCGGTGGCGCACCGCGGGCGCGGCGCGATCCGCGCGGCCCTCGGATATGTGGCCCGGACTCCCGCGCTCGCCATCCCGCTGGGAATGATGGCCGTGGTCGGGACGCTGGGCTACAACTTCCAGGTGATCCTGCCGCTGCTGGCGCGCTTCAGCTTCGACGGCGGGGCGGCGACCTACGCGGCGCTGGCGGCCGCCATGGGCGTTGGGTCGGTCGCGGGAGCCCTCGTTGCCGGGGCCCGCGGAAGCGTCGGCCCGCGCCTGCTGATCGCGGCCGCGTTCGGCTTCGGCGCGGTCGCCCTGCTCGCCGCGGTCGCGCCGTCGGTGCCGCTCGAGGTCGCCGCCCTGATCCCGCTCGGCGCCGCCAGTGTGACCTTCGCAGCTGGCATCAACTCCTCGCTTCAGCTCGCCGCAGATCCCGCGATGCGCGGGCGGGTCATGGCCTTGTACTCGATCGTCTTCCTCGGCTCGACGCCGATCGGCGGGCCGATCGCGGGCTTCCTCAGCCAGTCGATCGACCCCCGGGCGGCCCTGGTGATGGCCGGCGCGGCGGGACTGGCGGCGGCGGTCGGCGCGCGCGCGGCGTTCAGCGAATGGCCGGAGGAGGCGGAGGAGGATGTCCTGCCGGAACACGGTCACGTCCCAGCCCGGGCGTCCTGATCAGCTTCACCGGCGAGAAGGCCGAGCTGGGCTCCACGTAGAAGCGCACTCCGTCGCGCTCCTCGATCGCGGTGACCGCGCGCTCGCGCCCCCGCCAGGCCAGGGCGTTGAGGATCGCGAACCCGGCTCCGACCCCGGTCACCTGCGGCCAGATGACGGCGAGCCCGCCGGCGACGAGTGCGAAGAGGCCGATCGGCCACAGCCGCTGGAAGGCGATGCGCCCGGCGCTCTCGGTCGGCAGTGAGGTCGAGGTGCGGGCTGCGGACAGCACGCGTCCCATCGCCTCCCCGGACCGCCGCGAGCCGCCGAGCGAGATCCCGGCGATCGCACCGACCAGCCACCACACCCCGGAGACGTAGACGACCGCGTAATCGGCGTTCTGGTCCGCCGCGACCACGGTCACGATCCCCAGGACGGAGGCCGCCCCCGCGATCAGGAGCACCGTCAGGCGCAGCAGATCGACGAACAGCATCAGCCGCCCGCCGCCGTCAGTGCCTCGAGCACCTCGAGAAAGCCGCCGGGCCCGTCGACCACGACGTCGGCCCGGTCGGCGAGCTCCGGCGGGGCCTCGTCCGAGGCCACCGCCACGCATGCGCCCGTGCGCAGGCGGCCCGCCTTCGCCATCTCCCGCAGGGCCGCAAACGCGTCGAGGTCGCCCCGGTCGTCGCCGCCGAACAGCGCGAGCTCGACCGAGCGCTCTCCCAGCAGGCGCTCGACCGCCGTGCCCTTGTCGATGTCGGCCACCGGCCGGATCTCGAGCACCCTGCGACCCCAATGGGGAACGAGGCGCGCGGCCTCGGCCCTGCGGGCGATGCGCTCGGCGACCTGCCGCGCGGCCTCCTCATCGGGCGCCTCACGCCAGTGAAGCGCCTGGATCGGCCCCTTGTTCTCGAGCCGAAGCCGCGCCGCGCTCACCTCGTCCGCGTCGAGCCCGAGCACGAAGTCGCGGACGCGCCCGGCAGCGTCGGCCACGGCCGGGTCGAGCTCGGCGTCGGTCGCTCCCGGCGTCAGGAGCTCGAGGCCATGGTTTCCCGAGTAGACCAGGCCCTCGACCCCGACGATCCACCGCGCCTCGAGCGCCCGCCGGCCGCTCACGCACGCCACCAGCGCATAGCGGGCGGCCAGCCGGCGCAGGACCTCGCGGGTCTCCCCCGGGACCGCCGCGTCCTCGGGATCGGACACGATCGGGGCGAGAGTCCCGTCGATGTCGCAGAGCACCGCCGACGCCCCAGGCTCGGCGCCGAGGGGCGCGACGAGCTCCGCGATCCGGGCGCCTGAGCCCGGCGCCCCGCTCACCAGTCGCCGTCTGTCGCCTGCCTCATCGGCATTAGTATCGCCGCCCGTGGCGCGGGATCGCTTGGTGAAGCTGCTCGTGATCGGCACCCTCGGCGGCTTCTTCAGCGGCCTCTTCGGCGTGGGCGGGGGAACGGTCATCGTTCCCATGCTGATCTTCTGGCTTGCCTACCGCGAGCGTCAGGCCACCGGAACGAGCCTTGCCGCCATCGTGCTGATCGGCGCCTACGGGACGATTGACCAGGCGATCTACGGCAACGTCAATCCCGGCTATGCCGCGCTGGTCGGGATACCCGCTCTTGCGGGAGTCGTCTCCGGGGCCGCGGTCCAGCAGCGCATCCCCGAGCGCGCGGTCTCGCTCATGTTCGCCGCGCTCCTCGTGGCGACCGCCGCGGAGCTGATCTTCTGATGGAGTACGTGGCCGCAGGCGCGCTGGGATTCCTGGGAGGCATGCTCGGCGGGCTCGTCGGCGTGGGCGGCGGCGTCCTCTTCGTCCCCGCGCTGGTGATCCTCCTCGACCAGACCCAGGTCAAGGCCGAGGCCACGTCACTGATGGCGATCGTCTTCGTGGCCGCGCTAGGCGCCTACCGCCAGTACGGGTACGGCAACGTCAGGGTCCGCGACGGACTCGTCATGGGAGGCATAGGCGTCGTCGGCGTCGTCGGCGGCGTGGCCCTCGCGAACGCCGTCTCCGGTCGAACGCTCGAATTGATGTTCGCAGCGCTCTGTCTGGTGATCGCGGCCCAGCTGATCCGGCGGGTGCTGAAACCGAGCCGGCCCGCAGCTACAGACCGTGCTCCAGGGCCCCCTTGACCGAGGCGTCGAGCGCGTTGAGGCGGTAGAGGGCCAGGGCCTCGGGCGAGTCGAAGCCGCGGCCACCATCGGTTCCGTGATGGGAGAGCACGCAGTTCAGGAGCGGTAGGCGGCGCTCCGCCGGCACGTCCTCCGCGGCGCCGGCGATGAGCTGGGCGCCGATCGCCAGGTGGCCGAGCATCCTGCCCTCGTCGCTCTGCTCGAACCGGGCGCCGTAGGTGAACTCGCGGGCCTTGCCGACGTCGTGCAGCAGCGCCGCGGCCATCAGCAGGTCGGAGTCGAGGCGAGGGTGCAGCTGGCAGAGATCGGTGACCAGCGTGCCGACGGAGACGGTGTGCTCGAGGAGTCCTCCGAGGTAGGAGTGGTGGCCGGCGCGGGTACAAGGGGCGCGCCGAAAGTCCTCGGCGACCGGACCGCCCAGCAGGAGCCGCGCCACCGGTCGCAGCAGCGCGGGGTCGTAGATCTCGCGCGCCAGGTGCTCGAGAAAGCCCTCCAGCTCCTCGACCGAGCGATAGGCAGCGGGCAGAAACTCCGCCGGGTCGTAGGTCCCGGGCTTCAGGCGCTCGACGTCGTCGAGCTCAGCCACCATCTCGCCGCGAAAGCGCTCCAGCCGCCCGCGAACGCGGACCGCGTCGCCGCTTTCAAAGCGCAGCCCGATCCGGTCGGCCTCGCGGAACACCCTGGCCGAGAGCGTGCCGGTCGGGTCGCGAAGCTCGACCGACAGGTAGGAACCGCCGTTGCGCGACGTCAGGCGATCCTTCCGCAGGCAGCCGAAGCGCCCCTCGAACCGGCGTCCCGGGCGGAGGTCCGCCACCCTCGGCGAGGGCCGCGTATCCGTGGTCGGAGCGGTTGCAGCTTCCATGCCTCGATGGTGACCGCGAGGCCGGACGGCCCAACCCGCGCAGCGCTCCCGTTTGAACGAATAGGCTCGCGTCGTGGAACCGATCCTTTGGGAAGGCGATCTCCCCAAGCTCCGCTCGCCGACGCTCGTATGCGCGTTCGCGGGCTGGAATGACGCGGCGAGCGCCGCCAGCACCGCCCTCGAGGCCATGGCCGCGTCGCTCGATCCGGAGGTCACCGCAAGGATCGACCCCGAGGAGTTCTACGACTTCCAGGTCAACCGGCCGACTATCCGGCTGGTCGAGGGTCAGACGCGGGAGGTCGACTGGCCGGCAAACACGCTCCTGTCGGTTCGCGTGCCCACCGCGGAGCGGGATCTCGTGCTGCTGAGCGGCGTGGAGCCCAACCTGCGCTGGCGGACCTTCGCCGATTCGATCGTCTCCGCCGCCGAGCAGCTCGGGGTCCGGATGGTCGTCTCGCTCGGTGCCCTGATGGCCGACGTCGCCCATACGCGGCCCGTGCCGATCACCGGCCTGGCGTCCGACCCGGAGCTCGTCGAGCAGCTCGGCATGAGCCGCTCGAGCTACGAGGGTCCAACGGGGATCGTCGGCGTCATCCACGACTCGTGCCGGCGCCACAGCATGACGTCGGCGAGCCTGTGGGCGGCGGTCCCCCACTACGTGGCCGCGGTGCCCAACCCCAAGGCGGCGCTCGCGCTGCTTCGCCGTCTCGAGGGGCTGACCGGGATCGCCGTCGAGGCCTCCGAGCTCGAGGACGCCTCCGAGCGCTTCACCGAGCAGGTGGACCAGGCCGTCTCGGCCAACCCCGAGATCGAGGAGCTGGTGGCGAACCTCGAGGCCTCCCAGGAGGAGGACTACGAGATCAGCCAGAACATGCCGTCTGCCGACGACCTCGCCCAGGACTTCCAGCGCTTCCTACGGCAGCGCGGCCGGGAAGAGAACTAGGCACAACTAAACGAACGCGCGCGTGCCGTCGGCCCGCGGACGCGACGCCAACGGCCGTCGGCTGGCCTCAGGCCTCGAACGCGTCGCGGTGGGCCTCGATCCACTCGGAGACGCTCGTGGGGTCGTCGCCGGTCAACTCGCGGTAGGTATCGGTGACGAGCGCCGCGTCGCCTCGCTTCCAGGCGCGGAAGTGCAGGATCATCTTGATATCGACCTCCTCCGGTGACATCCCGGTCTGCTCGACGATCAAGTTGCGGAAATCGTCCTCGGACAAGTCGTTGTAGGCGATCTCGCGGCCCAGGAGCCGGGTGAATCGCTCCGCCACCTCCGAGAGGGAGAGCGCCTCCGGCCCCGTGATCTCGTAGTTGCGCCCGTCCTCGTCGCGCTCCGTCAGGATCACCGCGGCGGCTCGGCCCACGTCGTCGGCCGCGACGTGCCCGACCTTGCCGTCGCCGGCGCACGCGAACATGCCGTTGACCTCCCGGATCGCCCCCGCCTGAGAGAGCAAGCTCGTCTCCATCACCGAGTTCGGCGAGACCAGCGCCCACGCCAGGCCGGATGCCTCGACCGCCTCGATGCTCGACCGGTGCATGACGTCGAGCGGATCGCCGCGGTGCTTCACGGCCCCGTACAGCTTCACGAGACGCCGAGTGCCCGCGCGCTGCGCGGCCGCCAGCACGTTCGCCTCGCGGTCGGCAACGCGATCGTCCATCGGTGAGATCAAGAACACGGTGTCAACGCCGGCGAGCGGCGCTTCGAGCGAATCGGGCCGGTCCATGTCGCCGACAACGGGCTCGACCCCCGGCCGTCGCAGGGAGTCGGCCTGATCGTCGCTGTGGACAAGGGCACGCACGGGAACGCCGCGGCCCGCGAGCTCACCCACGGTCCGGCTTCCGAACATGCCCGCTGCTCCAGTCACCAGGATCATCTGTGCCTCCTCAAGGTCGCCCCCACGAGCAATCTACGCCTCTGCCGCCGGGCAGATCAGGCGGTAGTCGCACCATGAGCAGATCTCATAAGAGGGCCGCGGCTCGAAGTCCTGGCCCTCGATCCCGGCGCCCACCTCGAGCACCGTCCGCTCCACCCGTTCGGCGTCGTCGGGAGCCGCCGGCATTTCGACGCGCTCGTCCGCCAGCACGTACCAGTAGCTGCCGGTGTCGGCCTCGATTTCCCACGCGGAGCGCGCGGCGAGGCGGTAGAGGGCGAGCTGTACGTCCTCGCCCTGGCCGGTGCGCTGCTCGCCGGTCTTGTAGTCGATCAGCTCGTAGCCGCCGTCCGGTCGCTTGTCGACCCGGTCGACCCGGCCGCGGAGCTGATGGTCGCCGATCGCGAACGAGAACCCCCGCTCGAGCCACACCGGGCTCGACGAGGCACTGCGCTCCCGCTCGTGGTAGCGGGCGAGGGCCGCGACCGCCCGGTCGCGGTACTGGAGCTCGTCGTCGGAGGAGCCGAACCCGGTTCGTCGCCAGCCCGCCTCGAACAGGAACAGGAGGCGATCGAGGGTGCCCGGCGCCCCGGAGCCCGGGCGGGAGCCCGCCCCGGCGTCGCCAAGCGCGCCGGCTCGCATGGCCTCGGTGTGGAAGCGCTCGAGGACCTGGTGGATGAGGATCCCGAAGCGCTGGTTGATAGTCGGCTCCCGGGGGATCGCGAAGACGCGCGCGAACTTGTACTTGAGTGGGCAGGTGCGGTACAGGTCGATGTCGGAGGCCGAGAGCGCCAGGCCGTCGCCCCGGCGAGGGATGAACTGCTCGAGCGAGGGCTCGCGGCGGGCGGCCACCAGCTCGCGACGCGCGGTTGCGTCCCGCTCCTCGGCGACCACGTACTCGTCGAGCGCGGACGCCTCGAGCGCCGCCCGCTGCTCGGGAGAGGCGGCTCGCCCCAGGAGCTCGTTCAGGGTCGCGATCGTCTCGACCGCGGGCTCCGTGCCGGGTCGCTGGACCAGGGCCGCCAGCTTGATCAGCTCCAGGTAGCGCGCGACCGCCTGCGTCACGTCCTCGGCCGTGTCCAGGCGCATCTCCGACAGTGCGGACCCGGCGCGCCACGACGACTCGAGCACCTCGTCGCGGAGCATGCGGTAAGTGGAGTGAAGGCCCTCCGCCGGGCCGAAGAGCTCCTCCTCGTGGATCTCCTCCTCGGCCTCCAGCGCGTCGCGGGCGGCCTCGTAGAAAGGCGAGGGGGCCACCTGCCCGTCGGCGGCGCGCTCCGGCCACGACATCACGAGCGCCTGGCTGGCCCGGGTCATCGACAGGTAGGCGAGTCGGGCTCGGGCGGCCCTGGTCGCCTCCTCTCCCTCGACCGCGGCCACCGCACCCGGGATCAGGCTCCGCGGCAGCCATCCTGCGGCCGAGTCGCGTGCGGGAAGCGCTCCGCGATGAAGGCCCAGGACGTAGACGTGCTCGAACTCGAGGCCCTTGACCTGCTCCGGCTCGGCCAGGACGACCGATCCGCCCGGAGCGGTCGCCGCATCGTCGGGGTCGAGCTCCCCGGCGTCCGCGACGGCCGTCAGGTGCCGGACGAAGTCGCGAACGGAGCCGCGCGGCTCACGGCGGGTCCAGGCGGCGGCGAGCTCCGACAGTCGCGAGAGGCTCTGCAGGCGCTCGGCGGCCTCCGGCGTCGCGACGAAGAGCCGGTGTCGCCGCAGGCCGATGCGCTCGATCAGGCGGCGGACGAAGACATCGGCTCGCATCTCCTCCATGGCGGCGGACGCCGAGCGCTGGAGCTTTCCGAAGGCCTTGATCCGATCGCGCGCCTCCGGCGGGAGCTGCGGGCTCTCGAGGGCGGCGTCGAGCGCCGAGATCATGTCCAGCTTGCGCCGCCGGGCGATTGCGGTGCAGCGGGCGAGGTCGATCGAGCGCAGCTCGACGGGCGGGCGGGTGAGCGCCCGCACCACCGCGGCCGAGTCCGTGGGGTCGGCCAGCATCCGCAGCCAGGCGAGCACGTCGCGCACCTCCGGGCGCTGGAAGAGCGCAGCATCCCCCGCGAACCGGAACGGCACGGCCCGCTCCTCGAGGGCGGCCGCCGCCAGGCGCGCCTCCCGCCACCCCGAGCCCACGATCACGCAGACCGCCTCCGGCCGAACCTCTCCCGCGGCGAGCAGGTGCTCGATCTCACGCCCGGTCGCCTGCGCCTCCGCTCGCTCCGTGGTGCAGCGCCAGAAGCGCACCAGCGATTCGCCTCCACGGTCCTGGCCGCCGGGATCCGGAGCGCCATCCCCGGCAAGGGCGGCAACCGCGCCCGCGGCGCGCGCCACGTCCGGGCCGAAGCGACGCGGGCGGTCGAGCACCACGTGCTCCGCCTCCGGGTATCGCTCCATGAACGACGGCCCGGGGTCCACGGCGGCGGCCGGGGGGCGGCGGATGGACTGCGCCGTGTCGCACGCGCAGACGAGGTTCTGGTGCTCGGCGACCGCGTCGATCAGGGCGCGGTGGGCAGCCCCGGCGTCCTCGAGCTCGTCGACCATCACGAACGGGAAGCGGGTCGAGACCTCCCGCCGCACATCGGGCCGCTCGCGAAGGAGCCGCTCCAGCTCGATCACGAGGTCGCCGGCGTCCAGGCTCCCGCTCTCGCGCAGGATCCGGTCGTGGCTGGCGTAGAGCTCCGCGAACTCGCGCTCGCGGCGGGCGCGCTCCTTGTCCTGCGCGACCGCCGACTCGCGTTCGCGCTCCTCGGCCCAGTCCCGCAGCCTCGCCGGTGCGATTCCCTCCGCCTTCAAAGCGTCGATTCGCCGCAGCAAGCGCGCCAGGAGGCCCGCCGGGTTGCCGCGGATCTCGTGACGGCGAAGCGAGAGGTCATCCAGATGGTCGAGGAGCAGCGCCAGCCGGTCGGCGAGGCGGACCGTGGCGAAGAAGGGATCGAGGCCGGCCTCGAGCGCGTACTCGCTCAGCAGGCGCTCGGCGGCCGACTCGTAGGTCGCGATCCAGAGCTCCTCATAGGGCGGGTCCACCAGCGCGCCGGCCCGCGCCCGCAGCCTCGTCGCTCCCGCGCGTGAACGGGTCAGGATCAGGACGTACTGGGGCTCCACCCCGGCAGCCGCGAGGCTCTCAAGCCGGCGGGCCAGCGCCTCGCTTCGACCAGTCCCGGCCGCTCCGGAGAGGAGCAATGGGCCCTCACGGTGACCGATTACGCGCGCCTGAGGATCGGTCGGCGCGGGTTGCGGTCCCGGTGGGCTCTCTGCCTCCATCCGGCTAACGCTAGCGCCTGCACGAGGGCCTGCCGGGGCCGGCAACTAGCATGGTGGCGTGGCCCGCAGGCAGACCTCTGAAGCGGACACCAGCGCTTCCGCGGCGGGCGAGGTGACCGGCGCCGATTGGCTCGGTGCCTGCCGGCGGATGGTCGCCGCGCAGCGCGAGCTCTTCGCGGAGAAACGCAGCATCGCCGCCCGGACCGTCTACGACGGAGTCGGAGAGGGCGGCGACCGGACACTGGCCATCGACCGCCGCAGCGAGGACATCGTCTTCGCGGAGCTGGAGCGCCTGAGCGACGACGGGCTCGAGTTCACGGCGATCTCCGAGGAGCGCGGCGAGGTCCGGTTTGGCGACGGCGGCTCGGGGGCCTCCGTGGTCATCGACCCCCTCGACGGCTCCCTGAACGCGCGGCGCATGCTCCCGTCGTTCTCGCTCAGCATCGCCGTGGCGTCCGGTTCCACGATGGCCGACGTGGATGTGGGCTACGTGTACGACTTCGGCTCCGGCGAGGAGTACTTCGCGCGCCGCGGCAAGGGTGCGCAGGTGAACGAAGAGCCGCTGCGCGCCCAGGGGCCGGGGTTCGGGCTCGAAGTGGTCGGCCTTGAGGGAGCCAAGCCGGAGCGGCTGATCCCGGTCCTCGACGCTCTCCAGGGGAAGGCGTTCCGCATGCGCTCGGTCGGTTCGATCGCGATCTCGCTGTGCTACGTGGGCGGGGGTCGCTTCGACGCCATGCTCACAGGCCGCGCGTGCCGCTCCGTCGACGCCGCGGCCGGCCAGCTGATCGCCCGCGAGGCAGGCGCGGTGGTGGCCTTCGCGGGGGAGGGCCTTGGTGTGAGCCTGGACCTCGACGCCCGCTACCACGTGGCCGCGGGGCTCGATCCCGAGATGCTCGCAACCGTGCTCGAGGCTCAGGTCTTCGCCGAGCCGGCGCCCGAGCCCGCGGGCTGACCATGGATCGGTTCGTCGACTGGAGCCTGGCCCAGCGCGTGGCTATCGGCGTTGCCGGCGGTGGAACCGACCCGGGCTACTTCTCGGGCCCCGCGGTTGAATCCGCCTGCGAGGAGGCCCTCGGCCTGGTGGCTGAGTACACGCGTCTGCGCCCCGCCCGTCCCATTCCTGCGCCGGAGGTGGTCGACCGAGCCGAGTGGGCGCGAGTCGGCCTGGGAACGCTGCGCGAGGTCTCGCACGAGTTCGAGCTGCGCATCGCCGGCGGGATCAACGCACCGGGGCCCCTGGGTGGCATGGCCCGCTCGCTCGCCGGAGCTGCGGCCGGGGCCGAGGCCGGGATCGCGGTGGGCTACGGGGCGCGCAAGGTCCTCGGCCAGTACGACGTCGCGATCGTCCAGTCCGACCGCCCGGAGCGGCTGCTGTTCGTCGGGCCGAACCTCGCCGGCACGCACCTCCAGCTCGGCGAAGCGCCGGAGGTGTTCCTGAAGTGGATCGCGATCCACGAGACGACCCACGCGGTGCAGTTCACCTCCGTGCCGTGGCTCCGAGGCCACCTGGCGGGCCTCCTCCAGCAGCTCATCGACGGCGCCGCGGCGCAGATGGACCGGGCGTCGCTGCAGGGGCTCGCCAAGGGCGTGCTCACCAGCGACCCCCGCAAGACGATCAGGTCACTCCTCCAAGGCGATCTCGCTCGGGTGCTGGCCGGGCCGGAGCAGGCTCAGGTCCTCGACCGGCTGCAGGCGGCGATGTCGGTGATCGAGGGGCACGCGGAGCACGTGATGGACGCTGCCGGCGCAGCGACCGAGCCCGGCTACGCCCGGCTGCGCGAACGCCTCGACATGCGGCGAGCCCGCCGCGGTGGCCTCGGCGAGGTCGTCTCGAGGCTCCTGGGCATGGAGCTGAAGCTCCGCCAGTACAAGCTGGGCAAGTCGTTCTGCGACGCGGTCGCCGAGGAGGGCGGCATCGAGGGACTCAACCGGGTGTGGACCGGCCCCGAGGTGCTGCCGACGGCCGAGGAGCTCGAGCACCCGTCACGGTGGCTCGAGCGAGTCGACCAAACCACCGTTTCCGCGGCCTGAAGAAGGTTTTGGCGCCTCAGGTACGTGATTGCGTACCTGGATTGGCAAAACCGCGGCGGCGGAACGTGTAACTCGCACCCGCGCGAAGGGTACAAACACCTGTTCGCGTTGATAGACTCGAATAACCTTAGAAATAAGGACTTCGAGCGCAAGCCCCTAGGGGGATGGAAAGGGAAAGATGGCAGCCAACGGCACCACTACCACCAACACGACGCAGCGCACGACGCAGCGCAAGGCCGCGCCGCGTACCAAGACCACCACCAGCCGCACGGACGCCCAGAAGATCCGCGAGGGCCTGACCAAGGTCCGGAATGGCAGCGTTTCCTACGCGCGCCAGACCGCCGAGCGGTCCGTCAACGTCCCCGTCGGGGTCGTCCTCACGGTCGCCGACCGCGTCAACGAGGTCGTCGAGCCCTTCACCAAGCGCGAGACCGCCGAGCGCGAGCTGAAGAGCTTCCGCACTCAGGTCGAGCGCGAGCTGAACAGGCTCGAGCGCCGCGGGGCCACCTCCCGGCGCAAGGCTCGCACGCGTGCGCGCCAGACCCGGAACCGCGTCCAGCGCGAGGTCAAGCAGCGGCGACGCCGGTTCGAGACCACGGTCAAGCAGAACCGCACCCAGGTCGAGAAGGGCCTGAAGCAGGCGCAGACCGCGGTGCAGGAGCGGGTGACCACGCTCGTCTGACCCCTTAGCCCGGGCCGCCCGAGAGGTGGCGTCCCGGAGGGATCTGCTCGCAGCAAACCTCGCGAGCAGAACAGCAACCTCTCCTCCCCGATCGACCGGCCATCGTGCCGGTCGATCGACGTTCGGGCTCCTTTGTCACAATGAATGCCGTGGCACCCACCAAGGAACAGATCACGGACGCCCTCCAGGGTGTGATCGACCCCGAGCTGCGGCGAAACATCGTCGAGCTGGGGATGGTGCGCTCGATCCAGATCGCCGACGACGGCCGCGTCGACATCGTCGTCTCGCTCACGACCCCGGGCTGCCCGATCCGCTCCCACTTCCAGAACGCCGTCGCCGAGCGGGTCGGCGTGCTGGAGGGGGTTACGGGAGTCGGAGTCGATTTCGACGTCCTCTCCAACGAGGAGAAGGGCCGCCTTCAGCAGACGCTCGGCCGGCAACGGCTGCCCGAGGGGGCGCTGGCCCAGGTCAAGAACGTCGTCTGCGTCGCGTCGGGCAAGGGCGGCGTGGGCAAGTCCACGATGACGGCGAACCTCGCCGCTGCGCTGCAGGCCGAGGGCCAATCGGCTGGCGCGCTCGACTGCGACGTCTACGGGTACTCGATCCCGCGCATGCTGGGCGTGAACGCCAAGCCGGAGGTCAACGCCGAGCGCAAGATCGTTCCGCTCACGGCTCCCTCAGGGGTAAAGGCGATGTCGATCGGCTTCTTCCTCGAGGAGAACGCCGCCGTCGTGTGGCGGGGGCCAATGCTCCACAAGGCGATCCAGCAGTTCCTCGAGGACGTGGACTGGGGCGAGCTGGACTACCTGCTGCTCGACCTCCCGCCGGGAACCGGAGACGTGTCGATGACCCTTGCCCAGCTCCTGCCGCAGGCGAAGATCATGATCGTGACGACGCCTCAGCCCGCCGCGCAGAGCGTCGCCCGCAGAGCGGCCGAGATGGCCGAGAAGGTCGACCTCGAGCTCCTCGGGGCAATCGAGAACATGTCCGCCTTCACCGGCCCGGACGGCCAGCGCGTGACCATCTTCGGCGAGGGTGGCGGTCAGCTGCTGGCCGACGAGCTCGACATCCCGCTCCTCGGCAAGGTGCCCCTGTCCGAGGAGCTTCGCGAGGCGGCCGACGCCGGCTCACCGCTCGTGCTGTCTGCGCCGAACGCGCCCGCCGCGCAGGCGATCCGCGACGCCGCGCGCGGGATCGTCGCCGCGACGCCGCAGGAGCTGCCGGTGATGCAGGCGCCTCCACCGGCGGCGATGCCCGAGCCCGCGGTCAGCGGGACCGAGCTGCCGGTCGTTCAATCAGGTGCGTAGAGCGCCGCGCTACGACTTCGAGTAGTACTCGGCGTTGATCTGGATGTACTTGGACCACTCGTCGGGGAGCTGGTCCTCAGCGAAGCAGGCGTCCACGGGGCAGGCCTCGACGCAGGCGTCGCAGTCGATGCACTCGTCGGGATCGATGAAGAGCTGCTGCTGGGCCTCGTAGTCGGCTTCGTCGGGCGTCGGATGGATGCAATCGACGGGACAGACCTCGACGCACGAGTTGTCCTTCTCTCCGATGCAGGGCTCGGCGATGACGTAGGCCACGGCTGATTTTCTCCCTCTTTGGTGCCTCGGTCGGTGAAATCCAGAGATTGGTCGCCCCGCGGGCCCTCCCGCGGGAGCGGAGCGACATTCTAGGCGAGTTGGCCTCGCGGCCGACCGCAGGAAAAGTGACGATCAGCGCTTGCGCCCCGGCGGTCGGGCTGGCTCCGGGCGGCGGATAGAGTCCAGCCCCGTGATCCTCCTGACCGGGGCCAGTGGAACGGTCGGCAGGGCGCTTCTACCGCTGCTGCTGGGGGGTGGGCACGACGTGCGCGCCCTCGTTCGCGATCCACGAGGGCTGGGCCGTCACCGCGTTGACGTGCAGATCGCCCTGGGCGATCTGGCGCGCCTGGGGGATCGCCACCTTCAGCGCCAGGCGCTGCGCGGCGTCGACACGGTGATCCACCTGGCCGCCGCGATCCGCGACGAGCCGCACGCGCGGGTGGAGGAGCTGAACGGCCTGGCCACGGCCCGGCTGCTGCGGGCGGCGGCGCGCGCGGGTGTGGAGCGGTTCGTCTTCTTCTCGGCGATCGGCGCCAGCGAGGTGCAGCGGACACGGTTCTTTCGCGCCAAGGCCCTGGCCGAGCAGGCGGTCGCGGCGGCACCCCTCTCAACGACGATCTTCGCGCCGTCCATCGTGTACGACCCGGCCGACCGCTGGGTGCGGCTGATGAAGCGGCTGGCGCTCCTCCCGGCACTCCCGATATCCGGGTCCGGCACCGCGAGGTTCCAGCCGATCTGGTCCCACGACGTCGCCCGCTGCGTGGTCGCCTCCCTGGAGCGCACGGACGAGAAGGCCCGCTACGAGCTCGCTGGGCCCCAGGAGCTGACCTACGACGAGATCGCCCGGACGGTCGCTCGCGCGACGGGGCACGAACGGCCCCTGATTCACGTCCCGCTGGGGTTCGTGCACCTGGCGCTGGTCGCCCTGCGGCGGATGTTCGGCGAGGCCGTGTTCGCCACCTGGGAGGAGGCCGAGCTCATGGAGGTGCCGATGGTGAGCGCCAGGGGCACCGCCGATGCCGAGGCTCTCGGGGTGGAGCCGCTTCCCGTCGACGCGGTCCTCGGCGCCTAGGACTCGCCGAGCAGCCTCGCCTTCTCGCGCTCGAACTCCTGCTCTGTGAGGGCCCCCGACTTACGCAGCTCGGCCAGCGTCTGGAGCTTCGCGATGCGATCGCTCTTGGTGATAGGTGGCGGCTGAGCCACCGTTCCGAATCCCGACGCGCGCTGCGGCGCTGGGGTCCCGAAGCCCTCGAACGCCCCTGTGCTGACCGTTCCACCGCCTGGTCCCAGGCTGGTCGCCGCCGACATTGGGCGCTCATCGCGTGATCCGAGGCTGTCGATCAGGCTCCAGAGGGCAAAGAGCAGGACGGGCGCGCCCATGACGAGGAACGTGATGCCCACGATCAGCCCGCCGAGCTGTCCGCCCTGGCCGAGCGAGTCGTCGCCCAGCGCCGTGATCAGCGAGACGGCTCCCGTCGCCGTGAAGCCGATACCCCAGGTGACCGAGAAGGTGGAGACGCGGTGGGGCCTGCCCTTCGCCCACGATGGCGTGCCCCGGGCCGCGAACAGACCCGCGCCGATGACCGCGGCGAAGATGCCGGCCATCAGGAGGAGGATCGCGCCACCGGTGCCCGGCGGGCAGGGATGGCGGATCTGGTAGGGCGTGTTGCCCGAGGCGCAGGTCCCGGTCTCGAGCAGCTTCACGAGCTTCACGTTGGCGAGTGCGATGCCGCCGCCGAACAGCCCGAGCCCAGAGATCGCCTTTACGAGGTACGCCATGCCGCCGGCAGACCCTATCCCGACGACCCAGACGTCTGGATCGCCTCGCGTCTCCCGGGCCGGATAGGGTCAGCGCGATGATTCCGATGCGACCCCGCAGAGCCGCGGCTGCCGTGATTGTGGTCGTCGCTGCCATCGGGGCCCTGGTGTTGGTCGGGTGCGGGGGGTCGGGGAGCTCCTCCTCGACCGCCTCGGCCTCGGTGCAGGGCGTGGGCGCCGCCGGGTGCGCGGATGTCCAGTACGGAGGGGGCGGGACGCCGGACGCCCTGATCGTTTCCGACCTGCCGATGCAGGGCGATTCGGCGGAGCGCTCCAAGCAGCAGGTCGACGCCATCCGGTTGGTGCTGGAGCAGGACGGGTGGAAGGCGGGCGACACGACGGTGGGCTTTCAGGCCTGCGACGACTCGATCGCGAAGACCGGGCTCTGGGACCCGGCCACCTGCCGGGGCAACGCGAAGGCCTACGCCGACGATCCGCGCGTCCTCGGCGTGATCGGCACCTACAACTCCGGCTGCGCCGCGGAGGAGATCCCGATCCTCAACAAGGCGGGCGTCGCGATGATCTCGCCCGGCAACACGGCGGTGTGCCTCACCGAGAAGAGTCCCCTGTGCGAGGACGGACAACCAGAGAGCCTGTATCCGAGCGGAAAGCGGAACTATGCGCGCGTGGTCCCCAACGACGCGTTCCAGGGCGCGGCCCTGGCCGAGTTCGCGAAGCAGCAGGGAGTCCAGCGGCCCTACATCCTGTACGCGGCCGACGATCCGACGAGCACGGGCCAGGGGGCGAACTTCCGGGGCGGCGCCGAGGCCGTGGGGCTGAAGGTGGCCGGCTCGGCCGCCTGGGATCCGAAGGCGAAGAGCTTTGCCGGCCTCCTTGACAAGGTCAAGCAGAGCGGCGCCGACGGAGTTGTGCTCGCCGGCCTGATCGAAGACAACGGCGGCCCGCTGATCAAGGACAAGGTCGCGGCGCTCGGCTCCAACCAGCAGGTCCCGCTGATCGCCTTCGACGGCTTCGCCCAGCAGTCCACGATCGACATGGCCGGCTCGGCGAGCAAGGGCATGTTCGCGAGCATCCCCGGGCGCGCTCCGGAGGCGCTGACCGGGGACGGCGCCACGCTCGTCAAGGACCTGAAGAACGAGATCGGCAACCAGCCTGTCGAGCAGTTTGCTCCCTACGCCGGCGAGGCCGCCGCCGTCCTGCTGGACGCGGTCGGACAGGCGGGGCCGCACCGGGCCGGCGTCGTCGACGCCGTCTTCAGCACGCGGGGTGGCGGGATCCTGGGCCCCTACCGGCTCGAGGCCAGCGGGGATCCGAGCGTCGGCCCGATCACGATCTTGAAGGCGGGGTCGAGCTTCAAGCCGGATCAGGAGATCCGGCCGCAGTCGTCGGTCGTGACCGCGGCTCGTCTAAGTGCCAAGCCCTAGCTGGGCGACATTCGACTGCTACGGCACCCTCGTCGACTGGAACCGCGGGCTCGCTGACGAGTTCGAGCGGCTGTTCGGCGCCGAGGTGCGCGGCTCCGCACTCGCCCGCTACCACCAGGTGGAGCCCGAGATCGAGAGCGCGACGCCCGGCGCTCCCTATCGGGAGGTGCTCGCGCGGTGCCTGGCGGAGGTGGCGTCAACGCTCGGCCATGGGCTGCCCGAGGCCGAGCGCGACTCGCTCGGGCGCTCCCTGCCCGGCTGGCCCGTCTTCGAGGAGGTCCCGGACGCGCTGCGGGAGGCGCGGAATCGAGGCTGGCGGCTCGTGATCCTCTCCAACACCGACCGCGAGTACATCGACGCCTCCATGGAGCGGATCGGGGTGCCGTTCGACCTGGCGATCGTGGCGTCGGAGATCGGCTCCTAGAAGCCCGCGCACGGCCACTGGCACGAGTTCCTGCGCTCCACCGGCGCCGACCCCGCCCGCCACGCGCACGTGGCGGCGAGCCTGTTCCACGACGTGGAGCCCTGCGCAGAGCTCGGGATCCCCTGCGTGTGGATCAACCGCGAGGCGGAGGCAACGAGAGACGCGCCCGCCGCGGAGCTCTCTGACCTCGCCGCGCTGCCAGACACGCTCGATCGTCTGCTGCCCGCCTGAGGGCTACGCCGCGAGGGCCTCCGCGTCCGGCTCGGCGACTTCGTCTGTGCGTTCCCGATGGATGGCGATCGCCGCGATCACCGCGGCGACGCCCGCGAGCTCGGCGGGCGAGGGGAACTGCGCCAGGACCACGACGCCGATCACGGTGGCCGTCGCCGGCAGCAGCGAGACCATCAGCGCATACGTGGGCCGTGCGAGGCGCCGCATCGCGAGCTGATCGGTGACGTACGGGATCACGGACGAAGACACGCCGACCCCGATTCCTGCCAGGAGCACGACCGGCTCCGCGAAGGCCGGCGCCGCCTGCCACCCGCCCATCGGGGTAACGACCACGACCGCGATCAGCATCGCGGCGCCCAGACCGTCGATGCCGCCCATGCGCTCGTACCGGGACGCACGATGAGCGAGGACGATGTACGCGGAGAACAGCGCCGCGTTGGCGAACGCGAAGGCGATTCCGAGCGGCTCCGCCACCAGTTGCACATCGGTGATCAAGTAGACGCCGGCGACCGCGAGCAGCAGCGCGGCGACGTTGCGGGCCGTCCTCGCGCCGAGCGCCGCGAGCGCGATGACCGGCAGGAACTCGATCGCGGCGACGGTGCCGAGTGGGAGCCGGTCGATCGCGATGTAGAAGCAGGCGTTCATGACCGCGAGGACGACCCCCCACGCGACGAGCAGACGCCGCCCCCCCGGGTCGAGTTGGGCGAACGTGCGCCACGGCTTCCGCCAGATCGCGAAGATCAGCGCCGCCGACGCGATCCGCAGCCAGGCGACCCCGAGGACGTCGATTCGGGCGAAGAGGAGGACGGCGAACGCCGGGCCCAGGTAGTGAAAGACCGCGCTGGTGACGAAGTAGAGGTGCGGCGGAACGCGGTTGACCATGGGTGAAGATTGCCTGGCGATAGGGCTTGTGTCCATGGTCTCTACGCGGTAGAGTGCGGTCGATGCCTGCGAATCAACGGCGCAATGCCCTCAACGCCAACGATTCGCCAATCGACGAGATCGATCGCCGGATCGTCGCCGCCCTTCAGGCCGAGGGGCGGCTGACGATGGCCGAGCTCGGGCGTCGCGTCGGGCTCTCGGCCCCCGCCGTGACCGAGCGCCTCGGGCGCCTTGAGCAGCGCGGGGTGATCCGCGGCTACCACGCGGACGTGGACCCTCGGGCCCTCGGATTGTCGCTCGGCGCCGTGATCCGCATCCGCCCAGCCCCGGGCCAGCTACAGAACGTGGCCGAGGCGGCGGTCGCGACCCAGGAGGTCGTCGAGTGCACCCGGATCACGGGCGAGGACTGCTACATCATGCGCGCCAACGTCCGTGACGTGGAGCACCTCGAGGAGGTCATCGACCGCTTCGCGGTCCTCGGCCAGACGACGACCTCGATCGTCCAATCCTCTCCGGTCCCCCAGCGGGGCTTGGCAATCAGCTGACGATGCGCTCGAACTCGGGCAGGCCGCGCAGCGATTCGAAGTCCTCGTCCTCGCGCGCTGCAGCGGCGATCCTCGGCTCCCGTGCGACCGCCTCGCCAAGGCGCTCGAGGGCCGCGTCGCGGCTTCCGGCGGTCGCTTCCAGGCAGGCGACCTCGTAGCTCACGGCTGCGCTGGCTGGGAACTTCACCGCCGCTTCGTCGAGGAGCTCGCGCACCCGGCGCGCGTCACCGCCCTGGCGCGCAGCGGCCGCCCTGAACGTCCATTCCCACGCCGAGGGCTCAAACGTCGCCGGCCCGCCGAAGCTCAGGACGGTCGTGCCCGCCTCGGCAGCGGCCGCTTGCCGGTGAGAGGTCGGGTCGGGAACGAACACGTAGGGTTCCCGCCGGAGCGTCGAAGCTCTCTTCGTCGATCGTGAACGTCGCTCGGCCCGCGTGGACGAAGTAGAGCTCCTCGTGGGCGAGCGTGGGATCTTCCGTATGGGGCTCCACGACGTCGGCGCCGGCCTCGGAGGCCGTATATGCGTTGGTCCCAAAGGCCCGCAGGCCGAGCGCCGCCCGCACCGGGCGCCACGTGAGCGTGCCGGGGCCTGGGAGGGCCTCGACGTCGTCGAGGTGGAGCACCGCGTGGGATCGGGTTGGGCCGTGACGGCTCATCGGCGCGTGAGGGTATCGGCGCGCGCGTCCCCTCGCCGCCCTCTCCGGTCGGCGTCACGTGCCCGCTCAGACGGAAAAAGGGCCCGGCTTTCGCCGGGCCCTCTCAACGCTTCCGCTCGAGGCGGTCGCTACATCATCCCGCCCATGTCGGGCATGCCGGCCGGTGCGGCAGCGCCGTCCTTCTCGGGCGGCTCGGCCACGATGGCCTCGGTGGTGAGGATGTTCTTCGCGATCGAGGCCGCGTTCTGCAGCGCGGACCGCGTGACCATCGTCGGGTCGATCACGCCGGCCTTGACGAGGTCGCCGTAGTCGCCGGTGTCCGCGTTCAGGCCCTCACCGGGCTTCAGGCCGCGGACCTTCTCGACCACGACCGAGCCCTCGAGGCCCGAGTTCTCCGCGATCTGGCGGAGAGGCTCCTCGAGCGAGCGGCGGATGATCTCCGCGCCCGTGCGCTCGTCGTTGTCGGAGAGGCTGCTCGGATCGATCGAGTCCTGGGCGTTCAGGAGCGCGACCCCGCCACCGGGGACGATGCCCTCCTCGAGGGCGGCCCGGGTGGCCTGCAGCGCGTCCTCGACGCGGTGCTTCTTCTCCTTCATCTCGGTCTCGGTTGCGGCGCCGACCTTGACGACCGCGACCCCACCCGCGAGCTTCGCAAGCCGCTCCTGCAGCTTCTCGCGGTCGAAGTCCGAGTCGGTTGACTCGATCTCGGAGCGGATCTGGTTGATCCGGCCCTCGATCTGCGACTTCTCACCAGCACCGTCGATGACGGTCGTCGTGTCCTTGGAGACGACGACGCGCCGGGCGTGGCCGAGCTGCGAGAGCTGGGTGTTCTCGAGCTTGAGACCCATCTCCTCGGTGATCACCTCGCCGCCCGTGAGGATCGCGATGTCCTCGAGCATGCGCTTGCGCCGGTCGCCGAACCCGGGCGCCTTTACGGCGACGCCGGTGAACGTGCCCCGGAGCTTGTTGACCACGAGCGTCGCGAGCGACTCGCCCTCGACGTCCTCGGAGACGATCACGAGCGGCTTGCCGCTCTGCATCACCTGCTCGAGGATCGGCAGCAGGTCGCGCACGGAGCCGATCTTCTGGTTGGCGATGAGGATGTACGGATCCTCGAGCACCGCCTCCATCCGCTCCTGATCGGTGACCATGTACGGCGAGATGTAGCCCTTGTCGAACTGCATCCCCTCGGTGAACTCGAGCTCCATGCCAAACGTCTGGCCCTCCTCGACGTTCACGACGCCGTCCTTGCCGACCTTGTCGATCGCGTCGGCGATGATGTTGCCGATCTCGTCATCGGCCGCCGAGATAGCGGCCACGCGGGCGATCTGCTCCTTGCCCGCGATCTCCTTCGACTGCTTGTCGCGCAGGTTCTCGACCACCTGGTCGACCGCGCTCTCGATTCCGCGGCGGAGCGCCAGCGGGTTCGCGCCGGCGGCCACGTTCTTCAGCCCGTGGCGGACGACCGTCTGCGCGAGCAGGGTCGCCGTCGTGGTGCCGTCGCCCGCGACGTCGTTGGTCGCCGTGGCGACCTCCCGCACGAGCTGGGCGCCCTGGTTCTCGAACACGTCCTCGAGCTCGATCTCCCGGGCGATGGTCACGCCGTCGTTGGTGATGGTGGGCGCGCCGAACTTCTTGTCGAGGACGACGTAGCGCCCCTTGGGGCCAAGGGTCACCTTGACCGCGTTGGCGACGCCATCGACGCCGGCCTGCAGTGCAGCCCGCGCCTCCGCGTCGTACTTGAGCTCCTTATGAGCCATTTCTCAAACTCCTTCGATCTCGTTGTTCCTAGACGACCTTTGCCAGGACGTCCGACTCGCGAAGCACGAGCAGGTCCTCACCGTCGACCTTGATCTCGGTGCCTCCGTACTTGCTGTAGAGGACCTCGTCGCCCTCGCTCACATCGAGCGCGCGGCGCTCGCCATCCTCGATCGGGCCGTCGCCGACCGCGATGACCTTGCCCTTCTGGGGCTTCTCCTGGGCGGTATCGGGGAGGACGAGACCGCTTGCGGTCGTCGCCTCCTCCTCGATCGCCTGAACGATCAGCCGATCGCTAAGGGGCTTTAGCTTCATCCGTTCGTTACCTCCGTCTTGCGGTTTGAAGAGTTGCTTCCCGCCTGACCTGGCACTCTACATATGAGAGTGCCAAAGCGCTCCGCGAAGTGTAGCCGCCTCGTCGCCGATTGCAAGCGCGAATCTGAGTCGCTGCGACTCAGATCAGTCCGAGGCCAGGAGACGGCAGTCGAGCAGCCTCGCGAGCCCCTCGCCGCCGTTGCGCATCACCCAGTCGTGGTTCCAGGCGAACACGGGAGCCGCGAGCGGCGCGAGCGCGTTCATCCACGGCCTCGTGGTGCGGACGTTCCACTCGTAGAGGACCGCGGTCACCGGCGCAGGCCCATCCTCGGCGAAGAGGCGCCAGCGGCCGGTGCCGGCGAGCTCCCCGGTCGCCTCGCCCTCGAGCAGATAGGGCGGCTCCACCCGGGTGGTGGTCATCGTGAAGTCGAGGGCGTACGGGAGCTTCGAGCGCCAGCTGTACCTGCCCACCTGCCCCACCCCGGCCTCGTCGCCGTCGGACAACTTCGCGACCGCCGTCACGCCGCGCCACCACTGTGGCCACTCCTCCGAGTCCCAGATCGCTTCCCAGACCCGCTCGCGCGGGGCCTCGAGGCACCAGGCGGTGAGGAAGCTGTACTCGGACATCGGCCGGGAGTGGGCTAGTTGCGCGAGGAGGGTGTCTCGCCGTTTCCCATGTGTGGAGCGACTGATTCGACGACCTGCGAGAACCGGATCACCGTCACCGTGTCCTCGGCCTGGATCTCTCGGCCGTAGATCTGGCGCAGGAAGCTCGTCATCTCGTCGAGGCGGCGGAACTCGGGGTTGTCGTGCTCGATGTCCCGGGGCGAGAGCTCGCGCACCCGCTTCACGTCGACGTCGTCGATCACCGCCGAGAACAGCTTCTGACGCGGGCTGTGCTGCTGGCCGACCGTGATCCAGACGATCTGGCCCCGCTGGTACTTGCGCGACTTGTCTCCCAGCCGGATCGTCGCGCTCTTTCGCCCCCGCTTGAGCTGATCGACGAACGCCGGGGAGAAGAAGTTGAGGGCGAACAGGCCGCTCGTCATGGTGAGACCGAACCTCTGGCGGGGTGGGGGCTCACAGCGCCAGACTAACGGTAATTAATGGCCGCGACCTTGGGTCGCGGCAGCGGCAGGTAAGGCGGCGAAGCCGCAGCAAGTGATTCCTGGAGA
Source organism: uncultured Actinomycetes bacterium (assembly GCA_963702195.1). GTDB lineage: Bacteria > Actinomycetota > Thermoleophilia > Solirubrobacterales > 70-9 > AC-56. Next base: position 3,190,735 of record OY969725.1, read on the forward strand.
ACCGCCCCCATGGCTATTCCGAGAAGCCCTCACTCCCGATCAGCGGAACGAACCGGCACGGGCCGATGACCTCCCGCTCGAGGCCTTCGCCGGTCGTCACGTCCACGGACTCGCCGAGGCGGCGGAAGACCATGAGGATGTCGGCGCGGCGGCTCGCGATGGGAACGACGAGGGGACCGCCGATGGCGAGCTGGCCGACGAGCGTGGGCGGAGGGCCGGGCGCCGTGGCGTGCACCGCGATGGCGTCGAATGGCGCGCGGTCCGGCAGGCCGGCACTGCCGTCCCCAATCACCACCTCCACGTTCGCGACGCCGAGGTCGGCGAGCGTCGAGCGAGCCTGCTCGGCCAGCTCGGGCACGCGCTCGATCGTGACCACCTCCCCGGCCAGCTGCGAGAGCACCGCCGCCGAATAGCCCGAGCCGGTCCCGACCTCCAGCACCGACTCGGCGCCGGCGAGCTCCAGCGCCTGGCAGATGGCCGCCACGATCCAGGGCTGGGAGATCGTCTGGTCGTGGCCGATCGGCAGCGCCGAGTCCGCGTAGGTTCGCCGCGCGTAGGGCTCGGGGACGAAGCGCTCGCGGGGGACCGCCGCCATCGCATCGAGTACCCGCTCGTCGCCGATACCACGCCGCCGCAGCTGCCGCTCGACCATGTCCGCGCGCTGCGAGGCGAACTCCTCGGCATCGGGGAGGCGGCGAACCACTAGAAGATGTAGGCGCGCAGTCGGCGGGGCTCGACCACGGTGACCCTCCCCCGCCCGACCTGCACGACCCCCGCCCGTTCGAGCGTGGCGAGGAACCTGCTGACGCTCTCGCGCGACGTTCCCGCGAGCTGCGCCAGATCCGCCTGCGTCATGCGGATCGTGATGCCGTGCCGCCCCTGGGACGCGCTCTCCTCGGCGATCAGCTGCGTCAGGACGCCGGCAACGCGGCTCGGCACGGTCTGAAACGACTGGCGAGCCACGCGCTCGTTGGTCTCGCGCAGGCGTCGGGTCAGCGCGGCGATCAGCTTGACCGAGATGTCGGGGTGGTCCGCGAGCAGCCGCCTGACGTCCAGAGCGGGGAGCGCCAGCAGCTCGGCGTCGGTGAGCGTCTCCACGCTGGCCGAGCGTGCCTCGCCGTCCAGCATCGCGAGCTCGCCGAAGATATCCCCCGGCCCAAGCGTGGCGAGCGCGATCGCCCGGCCATCGGGATGCTCGCGCGTCACCCGCAGGTCGCCCGTGCGGACGAGGTAGCAGGCGTCGCTGTGGTCGCCCTCGTGGAAGACGCGAACCCCGGCGGGGAACGACCGCGCGACGGAGACACGCGAGATGCGCTCGAGCTCCGCTCGCGAGAGCTCCGAGAAGAGCGGCACCCGCGAGAGCAGGTCGATGGATTCGCCTGGGCTCATCCTTCCTCCCCCACGGCGCCGATTATGCCGCCCTGGTCCTGTTGCTGACACGCGCCACACCAGTACGTGGCCCGGTTGGCGTCGCCCTGGCCGCGCGAGGAGATCCGCACCCCGCACCGGGGGCAGGGCCGACCCGTCCGCCGGTAGATCGAATTGGGCGTCCGCCCGGTCTCCACGCCGTAGCGCATCAGCCCACCGATCTCGATGACGAGGCGGCGGAGATCCTCGTCGTCGAGGTCCGACAGGCGCCGCCACGGATCGACCCGGGCCGACCAGCATCCCTCGGACTTGTAGATGTTCCCGACGCCGGCCAGGACCCGCTGGTCGAGCAGGGCCTCGCCGATCTCACGGGACTGGTCGGCGCCGCGGAGAGCCGCGACGCCGGCGTCGCCATCGAAATCCTTGGCCAGCACGTCGTGGCCCAGCGCGCGCAGTTGCGGATTGAACCGCAGCTCGGCGTCGGTTCGGAGGTCGAGGTGCGAGCCACCGAGCTCGGCCGCCTCTGCACCGGGCGCCGACAGCACGACCCATGCCCGCGGATCGCCCGCGGGAGCGCCGCTGGAGATCCGCCACGAGCCACGCATGCCGAGGTGCGAATGGAGGACGAGGCCCCGGTCGAAGTGCAGGAGGAGGTGCTTTCCCCGTGGCTCGGCCCTCTCCATCGTCGCGCCGCGCAGCTGATCGACCCGGCGGCCCTGCCGCCGCAGCGGGCTTCGGGGATTCGGGATCGCGACCTCCGAGATCGTCTTCCCGCCGAGGGCCTTCTCGAGCGCGTTGGCCGTGCGGTGGATCGTGTCGCCCTCGGCCACGGGCGGGGTGCAGCGCTCTAGCCGCCGCCGGCTGCCCAGGGCGGGATGTTCTGGAAGATCGCCGGGCGCGGGTCGTCGGGCGTGGCGGGGCGCTCGTCGCCGCGGGTCTCGGCGGTGGTCTCCTGCTCCGACGGCGGCAGGCCGATTCTCAATACGAACCAGTCCCCCTCCGTGTCCTCGCGCGGCAGCCAGCGATGCGTGTAGCGGTCGGGGCTCTCAGCCGCGAGTCGCGCGCACTCCGCCTCCGCTTCGGCGCGGGTCATGGCCAAAGCCTACGCCGATGCGACGAGCCGGCGGGGCTGCCGGTGGAAGCCGGCCTCGATCAGGGTCTCCTCCAGGCCCGAGCCGATCACGGGCTCGCCGTCGACGCGCTCGATCGCAAGGCGGGGCAGCAGCCCGTCGTGGGCGGCGGACGCGAGCTCGCCGACCGCCTCCGCGAAGGCATCACCATCGAGGTCGTTGAGCCTCAGGATCCCGCGCCCGCCCCGCTCGACGAACAGGAGCGGGTCGCCGTCGCGAAGCAGAACGTACGCGCCGGGCGTGCGGCTCGGGCGGCGGCCGCCCTCGCGCTTGGGCCATGGGATGCCCGCGCCGTACGGGTTGGACGGATCGGTCGCGGCGAGGATCGTGCAGGTGCCCTCCGGATGTGGCAGCGAGCGGAGGCGCTCGATCGCGCCGGGAAGCGCGAACTGCGCTCCCCCGAGTCCCTCGACGAAGTAGCCGCGCCGGGCGGTCCCGAGCATCTCGAGGTTGGACATCTCGCCGTAGACGGTTGAGAAGCCGCCGGGGATGCCCTCGGCGAGGACCGTCTCGCGGGTGACGATCCCGTAGCGCTCGAGCATCAGCTCGGCCTGCGCTCGCCACCGCGGCCCGGTGGCCGGGGCGTTCTCGAACAGGGCCGCCGTGAGCGACCACCGTCCCTGGACGGCGTTCGACGCTCCCGCCCGGCGGGCGGCGAAGCGGCGGCCGCGCTGCGCGGCGCGCTGCACGGAACGCAGGCGGCGGGCGCGCAGCGGGGCGAACGCGTCGTTGGTGACCTCGCCCGCCCAGGCGAGGTCCCAGAGCGCGTTGTGCAGGTCCTCGGGCGAGACGTCGAGCTCGTCCACGAGGTCGATCCAGAAGCAGGGCCGGCGGCCGAGCAGGTCGCGAATCGCGTCATAGACATCGCCCTTCGGCGCCTCGATCTTCGCGTTCGACGGCGGCGGGCCCGCGAGGCGCACGTCCTCGCGGAAGTAGAGGGCCACCTTCCCGCCGCTGCGGCCGAGCGCTCCGGCGCCGACCCACACGACCTCGCCGCCGGTGCAGAGCTCGTCCAGCCACGCCGGGCTGTAGGCGCCGAGCCGGCGGGGAAGCACGTCGCGCTCCCAGACCTCCGGCGTCAGCGCCACCCCCTGGAGCGGGACGAGGGCCTCGCGCAGCCGGTCGGGGCCCGCGCCCGCCGGCCGGAAGGCGTCCACGTTCTGCCAGCCCGGCAGGAACCTGGCGAGCTCTCGGGTCTCGACCGCCTCGGCCTCGGCGCGCAGATGGGCCAGGCTTGCGCGGCGCAGGCGGCGCAGGACGTCGGCATCGCACCACTCCCGCTCCGTCCCGCCCGGCAGAAGCTCGCCGCGGACGAGGTCACCGGCCCGTTCGAGCTCGCGAAGCGCGGGCGAGGGGTCGATCCCGTAACGGTGGATGGGCTCCTCGGTGGTGAACGGTCCGTGGGTCCGGGCGTAGCGGCGCATCAGCGCGACCATGGGATCGTCCTTTGCGTCCAGCATCGCCTCCGGCAGGCCAGGGGGCGGGGGGACGCCGAGGGCGTCCCGGTAGAGCGCCGCGTCCTCGGCGGCGATCCAGCGCTCCTCGCCGCCGATCCGGATGCGCGCGGCGCGGCGCTCGCGTTCGAGCTTGGTGAGCATGGAGGCCGCCGAGTAGCCCTCGACGACGCGCTCCTCCGCCTCGTCCGCGGTCAGGTCGCCGAGCCGCCTCAGGATCTGCTGGAGGGCGTCGCGGTCCTTCGCCCGCGCCGCCTCGACCTTGTGCTGAAGCGAGTCGATGACCTCCGCCAGCGCGTCCGGATCGATCAGCTCGCGGAGCTCCTCCTGGCCGAGGAGCTCACGCAGGAGCTCACGGTCCAGCGAGAGCGCGGCCGCGCGGCGCTCGGCATTCGGCGTGTCGCCCTCGTACATGTACGTGGCGACGTAGTCGAAGAGGAGCGAGGAGGCGAACGGCGAGGCGGTGTCCGTCTCCACCTCGACCAGCGAGATCTTCCGCGACGACAGGTCGCGAAGCAGCGACTCCAGCCCAGGGAGATCCAGAACGTCGCGCAGGCACTCGCGGTAGGTCTCGAGGATCACCGGGAAGCGCGGGAAGTCCTTGGCGACCTCCAGCAGGTTCTGGGACTTGAGCCGCTGCTGCCACAGCGGCGTGCGCTTGCCCGGGTAGGCGCGCGGGAGGAGGAGCGACCGCGCGGCGTTCTCCCGGAAGCGCGCGCCGAACAGGGCCGAGCTGCCGAGCTCGCGCACGACCATGTCCTCGATCTCGTCCGCCTCCAGCATGATCAGGTCGGACGGCGGTGCCTCGTCGGCGTCGGGCAGGTGGACGACGATCCCGTCATCGGACCAGATCGCAGCCGCTTCCGTGTCGTACTCGTCGCGGATCCGCGACGAGAGGGCCAGGCCCCAGGCGGCGTGAACACGACCGCCCCAGGGCGAGAGCACGCACAGGCGCCAGTCGCCGATCTCGTCGCGGAAGCGCTCGACGACGATCGTCTCGTCCGAGGGAACCACGCGGGTCGCGGCCTGCTGCTCGCGCAGGTACGCGACCAGGTTCTGTGCCGCGAGGCGATCGAGGTCGTAGTCCTTCGCCAGCTTCTCCGGCTTCGCGCTCACCGCCTCGCGCGCGAAGGCGCCGATGGCCTTGCCCAGCTCGGCCGGCCTGCCGATGCCGTCGCCCTTCCAGAAGGGAACGGCTCCGGGGACGCCTGGGGCGGGCGTGACAACCACGCGGTCCCGGGTGATCTCCACGATCCGCCAGGTGGTGGCGCCGAGCAGGAAGGTCTGCCCGGGCCGCGCCTCGTAGACCATCTCCTCGTCGAGCTCGCCCACGCGCCGGCCGTCGGGCAGGTGGACGCCGTAGAGGCCACGGTCCGGGATCGTCCCCGCGTTGGTCACCGCGAGCTGGCGTGCGCCGGGGCGGCCGCGGATCGTCCCCGCCGCCCGGTCCCAGACGAGCCGCGGCCGCAGCTCGGCGAACCGGTCGGACGGATAGCGCCCGTCCAGCATGTCCAACACGTTCTCGAGCTGCTCGCGTGAGAGCTCGTGGAAGGGCTCCGAGGCGGTCACCAGACGCTCGACCTCGTCGACCTCCCACTCGTCGTCGGCGCACATCGACACCAGGTGCTGCGCGAGGACGTCGAGCGGGTTGCGCGGGATCACCGTCTCCTCGATCTCGCCCTCGCGCATCCGCCTCGCCACCACGGCGCACTCCAGGAGGTCAGCGCGGAATTTGGGGAAGATGCGCCCGATCGACACCTCCTCGATGCTGTGCCCGGCGCGGCCGATTCGCTGCAGCCCGCGGGTGACGGACTTCGGCGACTCGACCTGGATCACGAGGTCGACCGCCCCCATGTCGATGCCCAGCTCGAGCGATGACGTGGCGACGAGGCACGGCAGCTGGCCGGACTTGAGCAGCTCCTCCACCACCACGCGCTCCTCGTGCGCGAGCGAGCCATGATGGGCCCTCGCCACCTCAATCGGAGGCTCGACGTTGGACCCGGAGCCGTTTCCGGAATGCTCGGTCGCCGGCAGCTCGCTCTCAGGCTCTTCGTTCGCGAGCTCGTTCAGCCGCTTCGCCAGGCGCTCCGCGCCCCGCCGGCTGTTGACGAAGATGATCGTCGAGTTGTGCTCCTGGACGAGCTTCAGGAGCTCCGGGTAGATCGCCGGCCAGATCGAGCGCGCGGTGGGCGCAGCGTCGAAGTTCGCGTCCCCCGGCGGAGGGAATCCCGAGTCACCGCCGTCCTTCCGTTTCTCGATCGAGGCGTCGGGCTCCGTCATGTCCTCGACCGGGACGACGATCTCCAGGTCGAGCTCCTTGGGCTTCCCGGCGTCCGCGATTTGGCACTTGCGCTTCGGGCCGACGAGGAACTGCGCGACCCGCTCCAGGGGCCGCTGGGTCGCCGACAGCCCGATCCTCTGAACATCGGTGCCCGCCGCCTCCTCTGCTTCGCGTCCGGGGGCGGCGGGGCTGCTGGTCCTCACCAGCTGCGAAAGACGCTCCAGGGTCAGGGCCAGGTGGGCGCCGCGCTTGGACTGGGCGACCGCGTGGATCTCGTCCACGATCACCGCCTCGACTCCGGTGAGGATCTCCCGGACCGCCGAGGTCATCATCAGGTACAGCGACTCCGGCGTCGTGATCAGGATGTCCGGCGGCTTCCGCTTCATCGCCTGACGTTCCTTTTGAGGCGTGTCGCCGGTCCGCAATCCGACCGCGATGTCGACGCCGATGCCGCGCAGCGGCGCCCGGAGGTTGCGCTCGATGTCGTAGGACAGCGCCTTCAGCGGCGAGACGTAAACGATGCGCGTGCCGGAGCCCAGGGCCTCCTCGGCGTCTGCCGGGAGCTCCGCGCGCCGTGCGAGGCGGTCGATGCCCCACAGGAACGCCGCGAGCGTCTTGCCCGACCCGGTCGGGGCGCAGATGAGCGTGTGGTCGCCCGAGACGATGTGGGGCCACCCCAGTGCCTGCGCAGGCGTGGGCTCGGCGAACGAGCCCTCGAACCAGCGCCGTACGGGGTCGGAAAACGGCTCCAGCACGGATTCGGCAGTCGATTTCGCGTCAGTGGCCAACCCTCCGATCTTACGCAGGAGCCAGGCGGGGGGTAATCCGCCCGATCGCCGACAACACCTTCCGCGGCGCGGCGACTCGGCATAGGATCACGGCGAGGGATCGGAGGCCCAGGGTGAGTACTTCTCGATATCGGTTCGCTTGGTTCGTGCTGGCCGGCGTCGTCGCCGGCGTGCTCGCTGCGCCGGCGCTCGCGTCCGGTGGCCACTCCAGGCCACTGCGGGCAGTGCCGGCGAGGCCCAACCCCGTCGCCGACGGGACGCTCAGCCCGGCGGCCCGCCGAGCCCTGAGCCAGGGCTACCTCGTGCCGGACCGGCGGGTGTATGAGCGGGGCAAGGCCAGGGCCGCCAGGGCGACTCCCTCCCTCGCGCTGACCGCGCCGGTCATGGCCAAGCGGGCGCCCAGCACGGTCGACTCGTGGCAGGGGCTTTCCGACACCGACTTCGCGCCGTCGGACTCCACCGGCGCCGTGGGGACGCAGCGGTTCATCCAGCTGGTGAACTCGCAGTTCGGGATCTACGACAAGGGCGCCACGTCGCCGATGGCCTCCGGCTCGCTGAACACGCTCGCCGGGGTGTCGAGCTCGGACGCCCTGTTCGACGTGCAGGTGATCTGGGACCCGACGACGAAGCGCTTCTACTACACGACGATCGACGCCGTTTCGCAGACCAACAACAATCTCGCGTTCGGGTTCAGCAAGTCCGCGTCGCCATCCAGCGGCTCGAGCTCGGACTGGTGCAGGTACTCGATCGACTTCGGCAGTCAGTTCCCCGACTACCCGAAGCTCGGCGACAGCCGCTACTTCGCCCTGATCGGCGTCAACCTGTTCAACAGCAGCGGCTCCCTGTTCCTCGGCGCGGAGGCCCTGGCGATCAAGAAACCGGGGTCGGGCTCCGGCTGTCCCAGCTCGCCCAGCGTGAAGAGCAAGTCGCCCTTGATGAGCAACGACTCGACCGAGGCGTTCACTCCAGTCCCGGCGAACGAGATCGACACCAAGGGCAACGGCTGGATCGCTGCGATCCCGAGCACCCTGCCGAGCAAGAAGATCTCGCTGTTCAAGGTCAAGAAGAAGAACGGCAAGGCGAAGATCCAGGGAACGGCAACGCAGCTCAAGGTCAATCAGTACGCAACGCCGCCGAACGCGCCGCAGAGCGGCAACGGCGTCAAGGTCGACACCCTGGACGGCCGGCTCACCCAGGCCGTCGCGGGCGTGGACCCGTCCCACAACGACAAGTTCACCGTGTGGACTCAGCACACCGTCTCCGGCGGTGCGGGATCGAAGGTCCGTTGGTACGAGATCTACCCGTCGGATCCCAAGCTGATCCGGAACGGGTCCGTGTCCACGGGCTCGAAGTACGTCTTCGACGGCGCCGTCTCCCCGAACCGCGCTGTCAAGGGGTCCAGCAAGTCGGGCGGCAAGAACATGGTGCTGAACTTCGTCACCTCATCGGGCTCGAGCTTCCCCGCCATCAAGATGGTCTCGAAGAAGAGCGGCAAGGGACAGTCGAGCCCGGTCACGGTCAAGCGGTCGCCGGGGCCGATCGCCGGCTTCGACTGCTCGGACGCCGATCAGGGCGACCCATGCCGCTGGGGCGACTACGCCTCGGCGACCCCGGACCCGAGCAACAGCTCCCGGATCTGGAACGTCAGCGAGTGGGCGTCGGGCAACAAGCCCGCCTGCACCACGGCGCTCAACTGCCCGGCCACCTGGCGGACGCAAATCTTCATCGCCAGCCCCTAGACGACAGGAATCGCTTCCCCGAAAGCGGCGCCGGCGCCGGTATGGCGCACGGCGCGGCGGCGGGAACTACAGTCGGTCGATCGTGACCTGCCGCGCGGGGGGAACGAGGAGGAGGAGACCGGAGGGCCGTGCCCTGCGGGTAACCGGCGCTGCGACTCTTGCGGCCGTCGCGGCGCTTGCAGTGGCGAGGCCACAGGACTCCGCGAACGCGGGGCCAGTGTGTATCCCGGGCGGAACCACCGTCCCGGTGACCGCCGACGCGAAGGTCTCGTCCGTGCATCCGGGCCGGCACTACGGACACCGGGGCACGTGGAAGGTGAATTACACGCCAACCAATTCCCGCAGCCTGCTCAAGTTCGACCTGCCGACGCTGCCGCTCCAGTGCACCGTGAGCCGGGCCGTCCTCGAGCTTCGAGGGAGGTACTCGGGAAGTCCGAGGAAGCCGGACGGCTATCCCGGCGCCAACGTCAATGCGAGCCTCGTGAAGGGCCGCTGGACCGAGGCGGGCGTCACCTGGCGGAACATGCCGGGCGGGAACGGGTGCGATGGGGCGACACAGGATTACGCGCGAACGAGCTCCTGGTCCCTGACGGGCATCGTCCAATCGGCGTATCAGTGCCTCGACAGCGGGCGGCTGCCCGCGTGGAACGGCCTCAAGGTGAAGGGCTGGAGCGTGGCCGGCCGCGGCGCGAGCTGGAAGCTGGTGGTCGACTCGCGGGAGAGCGGTCACCCACCGGTCGTCGAGATCAGCTGGGGTTAGGCCGCACGCCTACCAGGGCAGGCTGTCCGCGATCTCCGAGAGTCGCGGGGCTGTCTTGTCGCGGTCCGAGAGCATCGGCTCGGCGATCGGCCACTCGACTCCAACGTCCGGGTCGTCCCATGCGATGCCGGCCTCGGTCGCGGGGTCGTAGAGGCTCGAGAGCTTGTAGGCGACGTCCGCGGTGTCGCTAAGCACGCAGAACCCGTGCGCGAAACCGATCGGCACGAGGAACTGGCGGTGCGTGGAGTCGTCCAGCTCGTATCCCTCCCACTGTCCGTACGTAGGGGAGTCGCGGCGCAGGTCAACCGCCACGTCCCAGATTCGGCCGCGCATGCAGCGCACCAGCTTGGCCTGGCCCGGGCTCGTCTGAAAGTGGAGGCCGCGGAGGATGTTCTTCCCGGACCGCGAGTGGTTCTCCTGGGCGGCCCGCATGTCGATGCCGAGCTCGCGCCACAGCTCGTCGCGGAAGGTCTCGACCAGGAAGCCGCGCTCGTCGCCGTGGACCTCCGGCTCGATGAGCACCAGGCCGTCGAGCTTCGTCTCCAGCCGCGTCGGCATCAGCCGAGCGCCCGCCCGTACTGGCGCTCGTAGTACTCGCGGTACTCGCCGGAGCGGATCGGGCTCCACCACCACTCGTTCTCGCGGTACCACTCGACCGTGCGCTCGAGCCCCTCGTCGAAGAGGATCTCCGGCTCCCAGCCGAGGGCCTTCGCCCTATCTGAGGCGAGCGAGTAGCGGCGGTCGTGTCCGAGCCGATCCGTGACGTATTCGATCAACGACTCGTCCCGCCCGGCCAGCTCGAGGATCTTCTTGACCACGTCGATGTTGGGGAGCTCCTCGGGGCCGCCGAGGTTGTAGACCGTTCCGGCCTCGCCGAAATCCAGCACGGTGTCGATGCCTGAGCACATGTCCTCGACGAAGATCCAGTTGCGAACCTGCATGCCGTCGCCGTAGACCGGGAGCGGGTCGCCGTTCAGGGCGTTCAGGACGCAGAGGGGGATGAGCTTCTCGGGATGCTGGCGCGGGCCGTAGTTGTTGGACCCGCGCACGATCAACGCATCGGAGCCGTAGGTGCGGTGGTACGCGCCGACGATCAGGTCGCCGCCCGCCTTCGAGGCCGAGTACGGCGAGGAGGGCTGAATCGGCGACTGCTCGGTGAACGAGCCGGACTCGATCGAGCCGTAGACCTCGTCGGTCGAGACCTGGAGGTGCCGGATGCCCGCCGATCGCGCCGCCTCGAGCAGCACGAAGGCACCGAACACGTCCGTCTCGATGAACTCGCCCGGCGACTCGATCGAGCGGTCGACGTGCGATTCGGCGGCGAAGTTGACGATCGCATCGCAGCCCTCGACCGCCTCGGCGACCCGCTCGATGTCGGCGATGTCACCCTCGACGAGCTCGACCTGGTCGTCGGGGAGTCCCTTGAGGTTCTCGCGCCGGCCCGCATAGGTGAGCTTGTCGAGGACCCGAACCGAGTCATCCGGGTGGGCCTCGAGGCGCTTGCGCACGTAACAAGAGCCGATGAACCCGGCACCGCCGGCGACGAGGACCTTCACGCGGCGGCCTCCTGCCGGGCGGCGTCGCGCTCAGCCAGGTACTCCGAGAGCCCCTGACGCCAGTGCGGCAGCCGAATCGGGTCGGGCCGCTCGGTGCCCAGAACGGAGTACGCGGGCCGCGGCGCCGGACGGGCGAGCATCTCGGTCGTCCCCGACATGACGCGGCACTCTACGCCCGCCTGGTCGAAGATCTCCTGCGCGAACTCGTACCAGGAGCACCTGCCCTCGGCGGCCATGTGATGGATGCCGAAGTCGTCGCGCTCCATGAGCTCGGCGAGGCCCTCGCCCAGGTGGCGCGTGTAGGTCGGAGAGCCGACCTGGTCCGACACGACCAGCACCTCGGGTCGCTCGCCGCCGAGGCGCAGCATCGTCTCGACGAAGTTCTTGCCGCCGATCCCGAAGAGCCACGAGGCTCGGACGATGAAGTGGCGCGGGTTGGACACCGCCACGGAGGTCTCGCCGGCGAGCTTCGAGCGCCCGTACGCCGAGATCGCGCCGGTCACGTCGGACTCGAGGTAGGGGCGTCTCGAGGAGCCGTCGAACACGTAGTCGCTCGAGGGCTGGACGATCTTCGCGCCGAGGGCAGCGGCGCCCGCCGCCAGGACGGCCGCCCCTTCGTCGTTTACGCGCATCGCGCCTCGCTCGTCGGACTCGGCGCCGTCAACGTCCGTGTATGCAGCGCAGTTGACGACCACGTCAGGCTCGTGCGCCGACATGGCCTGCTCGACCGATGCGGAATCGGTGATGTCGAGCGCGCTGTGGGCGAGTCCGACCACGTCGTGCCCGCGGTCTCGGGCGGCGATCATGAAGTCGCGGCCGAGCATCCCACGCGCGCCTGCGACCAGCACCTTCAGCGTCTCGGGACGGCGCGGGGTCATGGGATCTTGATCTCCGCGTTGTCCCCGACGATCATGCGCAGGGTCTTGGGGAGCGATGCGCCGCGACAGAGCGTGACGTTCCTGCCGAGCAGGCTGGCCTCCATGCGCGCGTCCAGGTCCGTGACGCTCGACCCCGAGAGGAGAATCGAGTGCTCTACCTCGGCGCGCTCGACGACCACGCCGTCGTCGATGGACGTATACGGGCCGATGTACGCATCCGTGATCCGGGCCCCCGCGCCGATGATCGCCGGGCCTCGCACGATCGCGCGCTCGAGCCTGGCGCCCTCCCGCACGATCACGCGACCCTCTACCTTCGACTCGATCAGCTCACCCTCGACCGAGCGCTGGATGTCCTCGAGCACCAGCCGGTTCGCCTCGAGCATGTCATCGAGCTGGCCGGTGTCCTTCCACCAGCCGGTGACCGTGTGGCTGGCGACGGACTTGCCGTTGTCGATCAGCCACTGGATGGCGTCGGTGATCTCGAGCTCGCCGCGTCCGGACGGCTCAATTGCCTTGGCCGCGTCGAAGATCTGCGGGCCGAACATGTACACCCCGACGAGAGCCAGGTCGCTCGGCGGGTCGGATGGCTTCTCGATCAGCCGCACCACCTCCTCTCCGTTCAACTCGGCGACACCGTAGTGCTCGGGGTCGGGGACCCGCGTGAGGAGGATCGACGCGTCGGGCTCGGACTCGCGGAACGCGCCGACGAGGTCGGTGATGCCGTCCCGAAGCAGGTTGTCCCCGAGGTACATGACGAACGGCCCGTCATGGAGGAAGTCCTCTGCCGTCAGGACCGCGTGGGCGAGGCCGAGCGGAGCGTCCTGGCGGATATAGGTGATCCGGGCCCCGAACTTCGAGCCGTCGCCCGCTGCGGCCTCGATCTCATCGCCGGTCTCCGGGGCGATGATGATGCCGATCTCCTCGACGCCCGCCTCGACGAGGGCCTCGATGCCGTAGAACAGAACCGGCTTGTTCGCCACGGGCACGAGCTGCTTGGCGGACGTATGCGTGATCGGGCGCAGGCGCGTGCCCGCGCCCCCCGAGAGAATCAGACCTTTCAGGCTCTCCATGACCGCGGGAAGGCTACCTAGTAGGTCCCGCCCAGCTTCCGGTGATCCCACGTGGCGACTCGCCGCGCCTGGAAACGGATCGCGACGCGCTTTTGCGCCTGGCCCTTCAGCGCCTCCGCCGCGTCTCCGGAGACCTGGGCTCCGTCGGCGTAGCGCGAGGTCAGCTCCAGGGCCAGCTCGAACACGGTTTCGAGGTCGCGGTGGATCTCCGCTTCCGCCTCGATCTCGACCCCTCGGAGCTCGGCGTACTCGTGGCCCGTCTCGATGAGGAGCGTGGCGCGTGAGTCACGCTCGAGGTTCTTCACCTTCTGCGACTTGGCGTAGGTGTAGATCCAGATCTCGCCGTCACGCGGCACGTACCAGAGCGGCATCGAGTGCGGCCACCCCCTCGGACCAAGGCTGGAGACCACCACGATCCGCTCGCCACCGATCAGCTCGCGCTGCTCCTCCGCGAAGAGCTGGATCTCGCCGCGCCGGCTCATCCCGGCTCCAGCGTCAGCTTCTCCCATGGCCCCTCGCCCGCCATCGGCTGGGTGCGGCCCTCCTTCCAATCCGGCTGGAGGTCGTCGTAGTGGGGGCTCGCCGGGTGACCAGACTGCCCGGTGAACGCCTGCCAGCGCGACCGCTCCGGATCAGTCGGATCGGCGACCATCCGCCAGCACGGGGCCCAGATCGCGGTGAACGGGTCGTTGGGGTCCCAGCCAACCTGCGCGACCGTCTCCTGGCCGCCCCCGACCTCGAGCCTGCGGTTGAAGATCCGGGCGAAGAAGGCGTTCGCGGCGCCAAGGGCATGCGGGAACACCAGCGGGTGCACGCGACCCCAGCGCCACGCGTCCTGGCCCGGGCCGAACTCGGATTCAAGGTCGTCCATGGCCCCCCGCAGGGCGTCGAGGACGAGGTCTTCCCACGGGCGGCCGATCAGCTCGTCGTCGCCCTCCTCCCACAGCGAGAGGAGGTGCGACTGCCACCGCCAGGGGGAGGTCACGTGGGCCACGAACCCGTTGTCCGCGCGGTCGAGCCAGCGCTCGGCCAGATCCCGGTCGGCGATCGCGGCGCGGGCGACCTCCCGCCCCAGCCGCAGGGTGAAGGCCTGGTAGATGGTCGCGGCGATCGAGTCGGGGCCCATGTCTCCGTCCCACGAGCGCAGGCGCTCGATTGCCGAGAGCTCGCGCTGGTCGCGCGGGGTCAGCCGGACCAGGCGGTGCACCGTCTCCAGGCCGGGGAGGGACTGCATGTCCGTCTGGATGGCCTCGAAGCTCTCGACGTCGTGCTCGGGCTGGGCCTCGAGGAGCTCCTCGATTCGCCGTGCCCGGAAGCCGTCCAGGTAGTCGCTCGAGATGTGGTGCGGGTAGTCGGCCGGCGCGACGCGGTTGTTGGCGGTGACGACGAAGCCCCGCTCGGGATCGTCCATCCGCGGGAGCTCCTGGTACGGGACCCAGCCGTCCCAATCGAACTCGCCCGACCACCCTGGCTTCGGCAGGTCCGGGCACCCGCCCCGGCGCAACGGGATCCGGCCCACCGTCGCATAGCCGATCGACCCGTGGCGATCCGCCCACACGAGGTTCGACACCGGGTGCGCGTGGCCGGCGAGGCCGGCGACCAGAGCCGGGCCGCTCTCGAAGTCCAGCACCGCAAAGTTCGCCTCGGTGATCCCTGGGAAGTCGAGCGCGGAGAACCGCAGGGCCAGCGGCTCCGCGTCGTCGGCGCGGAGCGCCTCGTTCACGACCGGTCCGTGCTCGGTCTGGCGGATGACGAGCCGATCGGGCCACGCCTGGCCCTTGACCTCGATCTCCTCCTCGATCACCTCGAGCGGCCTCCGGTCTCCCTCGACCTCGTATTCACCGCCGTCGATCCGCTCGATGAAGAGGTCCATCACATCCGCCATCACGTTGGTGAAGGACCACGCGACGTCGTTGTTCTGGCCCATGGTCACCCCCGGGAGGCCGGGCAGGCTGGCGCCGCGGCAGAAGCGACCGCCGAGGTAGAGGCCGACCTGGTAGGTGATCCCGGGCATGCTGGGCGGCAGGTGCGGGTCGCCCGCCATGAGCGGCCCGCCCGTCGCCGAGCGCTCGGCGCTGACCGCCCAGTTGTTGGACCCCGTGGCCTCGACCGCGAGGCCGATCGTGTCGCGAACCTTCGCGATCTGCTCGGCCAGCGCGAGGCCGTCCCCGCTCCACCCCGCGCCCGGCGTGAGCACCACCGGGTTGCCGCGCGGGTAGCCGGGGTCCAGGCGGGCGGCGAGCTCGGGGCCGAGCTCGCGTGTCATCTCCGCGCGGAGCAGCTCCCGCTCCCAGTTGGTCGACAGGCCGTAGGACAGAAGCTTCGTCATCGTCAGGGCGTCGGCCGCACCGAACGGCTCGAAGCGCTGGCGCAGGATCTGAAACTCCGCCGGCAGGGGGCGATCGGCAGCGGCCACGTTCATGCCCGCGCAGTACGCGTCCAGCCGGGAGCGGATCCCAGGCTCGAGCTCGGCGGCCTCGGCCTCCGCGGTGCGGCGCAGCCCCAGGGTCCGGATGAAGCGGTCGGTGAGCAGGCCCGCAGTCCCGGCAACCTCCGCCAGCCGGCCTGAGCCGATGCGGCGGTAGAGGTCGATCTGCCAGAGGCGGTCCTGTCCGTGGCAAAAGCCCTGGCCGAACCACAGGTCGAGGTCGGTGTCGGCGCGGACGTGCGGCACGCCCCAGCGGTCGCGCGCGATCTCGATCTGCCCCTCGATGCCGGGCACCCGGAGGTCGCCCGTCGTTCGCGGCAGCGGCCGCCTGAAGAGCTGGTACCAGAGCCCGGCCGTCGTGGTGCCCGCGAGGCCCCAGAACGCGGCGCCTGCGAGCGCCGTCCGCTTTGCGACAGTCCCGACGTTCACGCTTCCACTCTAGGAAACGGCGCGCAGTGGTCGCCTAGTCGTAGAGGTCGTCCGGTAGCCGGCCCTCGGTATCGAGCTTCTCCAGGTGCGCCTCCATCACGAGCGCAGCGGCCGCGCGGAGCTCCGCCGGGACGTCGTCCCAGGCGGCGTCGAGAAGGCGCGCCCGCGAGCGCTCGCCGGCATCGAGCGCCGCGAGCAGCTTTCGCTCGCGATCCAGGCGGTGGTCGATGTACTCGCTGATCTTCGCCCGCGGATCGGTGACGTACGGTCCGTGTCCGGGGCACAGCAGCTCCAGGTCGAGCTCCTGGATCCGCCGAAGGGAATCGAGGTAGGCGGCGAGCGAGCCGCCGTCGGGCGGCACGAACGTCGAGCCCTCGCCGAGGATCAGATCGCCGGTGAAGCAGACCCGGCCTGCCAGGAAGCACACGTGATCCTCCGCGTGCCCGGGCGTCGGCATCACCTCGAACGGCCCGGACTCCACCACCCCGGCGTCGAGCATCGGCAGCGCCGCCGAGTGATCGCCGTGCGAGTGGGTCAGGAGGACGCCGCCGAGCCCGCCGCGACGCTCGGCCTCGTCGCGTAGGGCGGCGACGTGGCCGGCGTCCTCAGGCCCCGGATCGATGACGTAGGCCGGGTCTGAGCCAACCACATAGCTGTTGGTGCCCTCGAGGGTCATCGCGCCCGGGTTCGGCGCGACGAAGCGGACGATCTCGGGGTGTCCCGGGGCGGTGTCGATGACCGCGCCCCGGGCGCTAACTTCCGCTGACGGCCTTCAGCACCGCGTCGCGGGCGTCGTCGGGCTCGAGCACGACGAGGTCGCCCACGCCCTTCAGGACCTCCCGAACGAGCCAGTCGGTTGAGCCGTACGGCAACTCGACGACGACTGCGCCGTCCGAGAGCTCGTCGGTCACGGTCCGCTCCTCGCGCAGCCACCGTGCCCGGTCCGGAGAGACCCAGACGCGCGCGACGCCCGCGGTCCCGACCTCCCCGTGCACCAGCCACTCCTGCTCGGCGAGGCGCTCCTCGACGCCCTCACGGGGCTCGAAGGACTCGTCCGTGACCCGCGCCTCCTTCATGCGGTCGAGGCGGAAATGCCGGGTGTCGTCCCGGCCCAGGTCGTAACAGCCCAAATACCAGCCCTCGGGCCCGTTGACCAGCTGGTAAGGCTCGACCTCACGCTTGATGAACTCGTCCTCGTTCTCCTTGTAGTAGTGGAGCTCGAGCACCCGGCGCCGCTCGATCGCCTCGTTCACGGAACGCACCACCTCGGAGTCGTCCCGGCCTGGAGCGATCTCGAGGCCCTCGTGCGACGGGTCGTGCCCGAGCGCTCCGACGATCTTCTCCCGCGCCGTGGATAGGCCGGCCTGCGGCAGGTGATCGCCGAACAGGTCGATGGCGGCGACGAGCGCCTTCGCCTCGAGCGGCAGCAGGCGAGCCGGCCGCGCGAAGTTGTCGCCATAGGTGTCCGGGTCGACCTGGATCTCGTCGCCGTCGATCTCGGCGTAGAGGACGTAGGTGCCGCCGCCGAAGTTCACGACGTTCAGCACGTCGAGGTCCTCGTGGAGCTCCTCGCGACTCACGTTGAGCTCCTGGAGGACGCGATCGACCGGAAGCTGGGTCTCATCGCGGGCAGCGCCGATGAGGAGGCCCGCCAGAGTCACGAGCCGGGCGAAGCGCTCCGGGCGGATCACCGCCTCGGAACGGCCGTTCGACGACCGTGGCCTGCCGTTGCCTTCGGCGATCGGTCGCTTGACCGTGTTCGCGACGTCGAAGTCGGTGCGGTGGCGGTTGCGCAGGAGCGCCAGGCGCTCGGCTGCGTCCTCGGCGAGATCCGCCGGCTCCAGAAGCTGGGCATTCTCACGCCAGCCGAGCACCCATGACGTCAGCATGCGGCCGGAGGCGTAGCTCGTCTCGTAGATGAAGCCGCGCCCCGGCGCGCCGTCCTTCTTGGCGGCCTTCCGCAGCTTCCCGAAGCCGCCGAAGTCACGCTCGACCAGCCAGGCGATGCGCTCGCGCAGGAAGACCTTCGCGGTGCCGGCGATCTCGCCCATCTGCCAATCGGCCCGGGAGGCGTAGTCGCGCCGGTCGAAGTCCTCGCGGGGCGCGAAGTCGTGCTCGGCCTTGGTGGCGTAGGAGACCTTGGCCCGGATTCGCGACAGCCTGAAGACGCGGACGTCGTCGCGCTCGTGCGAGTGGGCGATCAAATAGAACTGGCCGTTGCGGAAGACGAGGTGGTACGGGTCAACCTTTCGGTCGGAGACCTCGTCGCGCTGCATCGAGTAGTAGCTGAACTCGATCGTCTTGCGCCGCGAGATCGCCGTCTCGATCTTCGCCAGACGCTGCGACATCTCGCGCCCGCCGCCCGACGGCGCGAGCTTGACGTCGATCGGTGCGGTGTCGGGCTCGACAAGCGGGCTCGGTCGGCCCCACGAGACCTGCTGCAGCGCCAGTCGCAGAGGCTCGGCGTACGCGAACTCCCCGTCGAGCAACACGAGCGCGGTGCGCAGTGCCGCCAGCTCGCCGTCGGTGAACTCGATCGGCGGCAGGTAGTAGTTCTCGGGCGGCAGCGCGTAGAGCTCGGCCTCGAAGAAGCCCTCGGCCGGCTTGTCGACCTGGAGCGAGATCCCGAGGCTCTCGAGCTCCGCGCGGTCGGCGTAGAAGCGCCGCGCGAACGCGTCGTCGTTCATCGAGCTGTAGCCCTCCACCTCGCGCTTGATCTCGAGCGCCGATACGGGCCTCCCCGTGGCCATCAGGAACGAGATCAGGGAGAGCTGGCGGATGAGCTTTTCGGTGTCCTTGGCCATAGTCTGTTGGTGAGGGGCTTCAGCCCCGAAACTGGCAGGTGCGGTCCATTGGCGCTGAGCATAGGGGCTAGTTGCCAGCCGTTATCTGGTCCGCGAGAACGCCCCCGCAAATTGCGGCCGCTTGATCAGCGGGTGGGGCCTATGCGGCGCGAGAGCGGAAGTAGGCGGCGGAGTCCAGCCCGCGGTCGAAGCGCGACCAGGTCTCGCCGTCCGCCAGGCCGCGCTCGATCCGGTCGAAGCTCCCGAGCTTGCCGCCCAGGTTGTCGATCATGTGGACCAGGGTGGCCTCGCGGGTTGCGGGGAGGACGGGCGAGCCGTTCTCGAGCGAGCCGTGGTGCGCAAGGACGATGTGGAAGAGGGCCTGGGCCAGGTCAGGGTCGAACCCGTCCATCCGCTCGACCTCGCGGCGGACCAGGTAGTAGCCGAGGGGGATCTCCCCCTGGAGTCGCCCGGCGTCGGTCAGGTCGATCGCCAGGGGATCGTCGTTGTAGGCCATCGTCTTGCCGATGTCGTGAAGGAGCGCCCCGGCGATCGCGATGTCGCGGTCGAGCCCCGGGAACGCGGCGGCAGCGGCACTCACGGCCTGCGCGACGGAGACGGTGTGGTCGAGAAGCCCATGGCGATACGCCTGGTGGTAGTACTTGGCGGCCGGCGCCTCGCGGAAGCGGTGCCAGACCGGGGAGTCCGGAGCGAAGAAGCGATCGAGGAGCGCCGCCAGCTGGGGGTTCTGGATCGTCCCGAGGAGCTCACGAAGCTGCGCCTCGAGCCGCTCGACGGGGACGCTCGGTCCCTCGGCGAGGTCGGACGCCTCGTACTCGTCGCCGCGGGCGGAGCGGATCGTCTCGATCGTGATCTTGGGCCCGTACTGGGAGTGGATCGCGAAGCGCCCGGTGATGTGCACCGCGGAGCCGGGCTCCGCGATCTCGAAGCATTCAGCGACCTCCTCCCACGCCACCGCCTCGACGGCACCGGAGCTGTCGCAGACGACGAGCCGCAGCCAGTCGCCGCCGTTTCGCCGCTGGCGAAGCTCGCGCTGGCGGACGCCGAAGACACCCGCAATCGCCTGTCCGTCGGCGAGATCGCGCACCCAGGCGCGCCCCGGCCCGTTCCCGTTTTCCCTGCTCGCGACGCTCTCCGTCGCGCCGGCGATCGCCGGCTGCTCAGTGAGTGAGACCTGTTCGCTCATCGTGCGCTCACAGTAGAGAGGGCGGCGGACGTGCCAAATCTCCCCACCTGCGGCGACCCGCGAGCTACTCGGTCTGCTCGGGCTCCTCGTCCCCGGGCCAGGTGCCGGTGAACCGGTGGTAGGCGTGGCGCGACCCCCGCTCGACCAGCCCGCGGACCAGCGCGAAGGTCGCGCCCTGGATCGTGAGGGCGAGGGCGAGCTTCCCCAAACTGACCTCGCGATCCCCCGGCTCCGGTGGCTCCTCGTCATCGACGAGACTCCATGTCAGATCGACGAACTTCTTCGAGAGGAGGCCAGCGAGGAGCCCCGCCACGACGCTGAAGGGGATCAACAGCAGCTTTCTCATCATGCCTGCCTCGGCTGGCCCTTGGCGGGCGTCCGCGGCTCCATCGCGATCGTCTCGTCCTCGGGCACGCCGCCCTCGAGCTCGCGGCCGCGTTCGATCTCCGCGTTCATCTCGGCGCCAAGAAGAACGGCGACGTTGGAGATCCACAGCCAGATCAGGAAGATGATGACCCCGGCGAGGCTCCCATAGGTCGCGTTGTAGGAGCCGAAGTTGGCCACGTAGACCGCGAAGCCGACGGAGGCCAGAATCCACAGCAGGACGGCAAGGATGCCGCCCGGCGTGATCCAGCGGAAGCCGGGATGCCGGACATTGGGGGCCCCGTAGTAGAGGATCGCGAGCATCGTCATCAGGACGAGGACGATCACGGGCCATTTCACGATGCTGAAGATCGTGACGGCGGTGCCCTGGACTCCGAAGACCTTCCCGACCTCGGAGGCCAGCGGGCCACTGATGACGACGGCGATCGCACTGACGGCCACCAGGAGCAGCAGGATCAGCGTCATCGCGATCTGGATCGGACGAAGTTTCCAGAACGGGCGGCCTTCGTCCATCTCGTAGATCACGTTCGAGGCGCGCGAGAAGGCGCCGACGTAGCCGGACGCCGACCAGAGCGACGCCACGAGGCCGAGCACGAACGCGACGCCCGCCGTGCTGGAACTGGCGGCGATCTCCTTGATCGCACCGGTGACGATGTCCTGAGCGGGGCCGGGCCCGAGCTCCTTGATGTTGTCGAGGGCGGCGTTGATGGCGGAATCGCCCGCGAGGCCGAGGATCGACACGAGGACGATCAGGGCCGGGAAGATCGAGAGGATCGCGTAGTAGGTCAGCGCCGCGGCCCAGTCCGTGAGGTTGTCGTCGCGGAACTCGGACACGGTCCGCTTGAGCACGCCCCACCAGGCGCGCCGCCTCAGCTGCGTCGGCTTACGCGGCTCCTCCACCCCAGAGAGGATTCCCGCTGGGGGTGGAGATCAAACCGTTAGCCCTGCGGGCGAACGTCCTTGGCGCACTCCGTCAATCCGAGGGCCTTGGCCTCCTCATTTGCCCGGGCAGTGCTGGCGTTGGCCTTGGCGGCGATCTGCTGGATCTTGGCCGTGTCGTTGGCCTTCGCCGCGTCGAGCACCTGGTTGGCCAGGGCGATCTGGCCTTTGCCTTCGCTCAGGTAGGTCGCGTACTTCGCCTGCAGGTCGCTCGGCGGCGTGATCGCGCTCAACTTGGTGTAGAGGTCATTGCCGATCGCGATGTTCTGCTCCAGCGTGGGAATCTGATCCTGGACGGACGATGTCGCGCTCGGAGCCTTCAGGGCCGCGACCTGGTCGTTCGCCTCCTTGCACACCGCGTTCGCCTGCGAGACGAACTCGTCCTGGCTTAGCGGGGCCGAGCCGCTCGCGCCGCTGGCGCCCGTGGTGCTGGTGCTGCTCCCGCCGCCGCATCCCGCGAAGGCGAGGGCCCCGACCGCGACGCAGCCAGCGATCGTGGCAAGGCCGATCCGATTGATGATGGTCCTGCGCACCAGTTGCTCCTTCCGTATGCCCCAGACCCGATGAGTCCCTGCACGGCGGAGTCACTGGTGCTGTGGATGAGCCTGTCGGCTCGAATTACAAGGCGGCGGCAGCCTACCGGTGCCGGGTTTGGGCGTCAAGAGACCGGGCGGGAGGAACGCCCGCCCGGTCCGACGCCGCTTCGATGCTGACTACCCCTGCGGTGAGACCTGCTTGGCGCACTCGGCGAGGCCGAGGGCCTTGGCGTCGGTGTTGCCCTGGTCGGTACCCACGGCGAGCTTCTGGGCCAGGGTCTTCACCTGGCTCGTGTCGCCGGACTTCGCCGCGCTCTCGAGCTGCTGGGCGATGGCGATCTGGCTCTTTCCGTTCGCCAGGTACGCGTCGAACTTGGACTGCAGGTTCGACGGAGGCGTGATCCCGGAGAGCTGGCCGTAGACCCCGTTGGCGATCGTGATCTGCTCGGCCGTGAGGTTGGCGAGATCGTTCAGGTCGGGATTCGACGGCAGCGCCTGCAGCGCCTCGATCTTGTCGTTGCCGTCCTTGCACGCCGCGTTGGCCTGCGAGACGAACTCGTCCTGGCTCAGCGGGGTCGATCCGGAGGCGCCGCTGGCGCCGCTCGCCCCGGTGCTGCTGCTGCCGCCGCCGCATCCGGCGAAGGCGAGGGCCCCGACCGCGACGCAGCCAGCGATCGTGGCAAGGCCGATCCGATTGATGATGCTCATACGCACCTTTACTCCTTCCGTATGCCCCAGACCCGATGAGTCCCTGCACGGCGGAGTCACTGGTGCTGTGGTTGAGCCGGTCGGCTCGATTACAAGGCGGCGGCAGCCTACAGACGGCCCGACCGCTCGTCAAGGTCCGCGCCTTCACGGATCCGCCGATCGTGTCCGGCGGGCTCCCTTTAGCGTTTCGCAATGACCCGCGCTAACAATGGGGGTATGACGGCGTCCCATGGACGCGTTCTGGTGGTGGACGACGAGCCGATCGTCCGCGAGGTGCTCGAGCGCTACCTGCATCGAGGCGGCTTCGACGTGGCGACCGCCAGCGATGGCCCCAGCGCGCTCCACGCATTCGAGGAACACCGCCCCGACCTGATCGTTCTCGACCTGATGCTGCCCGGAATCGACGGCATGGAGGTGTTTCGGCGAGTCCGCGAGCGGCGCCGGGGCACGGGCGTGATCATGCTCACCGCCCGCGGGCAGGAGACCGATCGTGTCGTCGGCCTCGACCTCGGTGCCGACGACTACGTCGCGAAGCCCTTCTCTCCTCGCGAGATCGTCGCCCGCGCCCGTGCGGTCCTGCGGCGATCCGGAGTGGACGGCACGAGCGCTCGGAGCCAGCCGCTGCTCAAGGCAGGACCGCTCGAGATCGACCCGAACGCCCGGGACGTGACGGTGGACGGTGACCCGGTCGAGCTGACGCCGAAGGAGTTCGACCTGCTCAGCCACTTCGCGGCCAACCAACGAACCGTCTTCAGCCGGGCTCAGCTCCTCGAGGAGGTCTGGGACATCGCCTACGCCGGCGATCCCTCGACGGTCACCGTGCACATCCGGCGACTACGAGAGAAGATCGAGCGCGATCCGTCGGCGCCGGACCACCTGCTGACGGTGTGGGGCGTCGGCTACCGGTTCGAGCCATGAATCGCGGGCCGACCTCCCCCGTCGTCGCCTCGATGCTCATCGCCGCGCTGGGGGCGGTCGCGACCCTGGCGATCGGGCTTGGCGCCTTCGGGGCGAGCGATGTCGCGGAGCTCGCGCTCCTGATCGTCGTTGCGATCGCCTTGAGCGCGGCCGCGACCGGGCTCGTCGCGCCGCGGCTCGCGCGCGCGTCCCTGCGCGTGCGGCTGGTGTCGATCGCCGTCTTCGCGACGCTCGTTGGCTTCGCGAACCTGGTCGTCCTCTCGCTGTTGATGCTGGTCGACACCCACGTCGCGACGGTGCTCGCGGTGCTGCTCATCTACTCGACGGCCGCCGCGATCGGGGCGGCGCTTGCCACCGCTCGCGCCACGTCGAGCGCGCTGACGCGGGTCGGCGAGACGGCGCGACGTCTGGCCGCGGGGGACCTGGAGGCCCGAACCGGCCGACTCGGCGCGGGCGAGGAGATTGACTCGCTGGCCCGGAGCCTCGACGAGATGGCCGAACGCCTGAGCTCCTCGCTCGAGCGCGAGCGCGCGGCCGAGGTCCAGCGGCGCAATCTGGTCACCGCCATCTCCCACGACCTGCGAACGCCGCTGTCGGGCCTGCGCGCGATGATCGAGTCGATCGAGGACGGGGTCGCCAGCGATCCGGCCACGATCCGCCGCTACGTCCACGAGATGGGCGCGAGCGTCGCGTCGCTCGTCGAGCTTGTGGACGACCTGTTCGAGCTCGTCCAGCTGGACGCCGGGGCGATCCAGGCCGAGACGGAGCGAGCCCGGGTGGAGGAGGTCGTCCGGTCGGCCGTGGCCGCCTGCGAGGCACAGGCATCGACCAAGGGGCTGGTGGTGCAGGCGCGAATCGACGGCGCGGCCGCGGTCCCGTGCTCCCCCAGGCTCACCCGCGTGGTTCAAAACCTCCTGCAGAACGCGATCCGTCACACGCCGAGCGACGGCACCGTGGTGATCGAAGCGAGCCACCACCGCCGGGAGCTCAAGCTCGCGGTCACGGACACCGGCGAGGGAATCGACGGCACCGCCGTCGACCGGGTCTTCGACCCCTTCTGGCGCGGGGACTCCGCTCGAGCAAGCGACGGGTCCGGGCTCGGCCTCGCGCTCACCAAGGGCATCGTCGAGGCGCTCGGCGGCACGATCGCGGTCGAATCGGCGTCCGCGCGGGGATCGCGGTTCGCCGTGATGGTTCCGGACGGCGGAAGGCCTGAAGCCAGCCTGGCTCCGTAGAGCCCATCCCAGCCCTATCGAGATGGGCCCGAAGTGCGTATCCGGTTGGCTCAGGATGACGCTGACTCGGCGGCATCAAACCCCCAGCCACCACCATTCGGACCGTGACGCGATCATTCCCAACGAGCTCGCACGCGTGCCCTGACCTCCAGGTCGCACCGCGGTCCTCGCTTCCGGCGGCGAGTGGCAGATAATCGACCGTATAGGTGGATTTGCTGCCGCTGGCGGAAAGAACCACGTAGCCCGCGTAGCGAGTGGCAGATAATCGACCGTATAGGTGGATTTGCTGCCGCTCGCGGGCTTGAGTTCGGATCGGCTCTGGCGACCTAGGCGGGGTGCGTCACGGAACCGATACGCGCTGATCCCGTAATTACTGCGAAAGGAGTCGCGGATAGCGTCGCCGGCACCTTGCGACCTCGCGGCCCGGCGCAACCGGAGAACCCGAGCAGCCGGCTGAGCCTGAGCCCCTCGACGAGGGCGGTCATGGCCGGCCGCGGGAAGGCGGGCAGCGGCCAGCCCCTGAACCTGCCCCCGGTGTTCGCGTCGGCGTTCCACGCCAACGGATCGCATGCCTACGCGCGAGAGGGAAACCCGACCTGGGCCGCGTTCGAGGAAGGACTCGGAGCGCTGGAGGGAGGTGAGGCGATCGCCTTCTCGTCGGGGATGGCAGCCGCGACCGCGGTCCTCGAGGGGCTCGCGGTGGGCGCCCGCGTCGTGGCGCCCGACGACGGCTACCTCGAGCTCCGCGCGCTGCTCTCCGATCGCGCGCGGACCGGTCGGCTCGACGTTCGAACGGCCGATACCAGCGACACCGCGGCGATCATCACCGCCCTGGACGGCGCGGACCTCGTCTGGCTCGAGGCGCTGACGAACCCAACGCTTGAGGTTTGCGAGGTGGACGCGATCGTCGAGGCGGCGCGCGCTCGCGGCGTGACCTCCGTCGTGGACGCAACCCTGGCGACGCCGGCGCTTCAGCGCCCGCTCGACCTCGGCGCCGATGTGGTCATCCACAGCGCCAGCAAGTACATCGGCGGCCATTCCGACCTCCTGCTGGGCGCCGCCGCGACTCGAGATCGCCGCTGGCTCGAACGGCTGCGTCGCTCGCGAACCGCGCTTGGCGCCGTCCCGGGGACCATGGAAGCGTTCCTTGCTCTCCGCGGGCTGCGCACGCTGCCGCTGCGGCTCGAGCGAAGCTGCGCAACGGCGGGCGAGCTCGCCCGGCGCCTCGAGCGCCACCCGGCGGTCGAGCGGGTGCGGTACCCCGGGCTCGTGGCCGATCCCGGCCACGACATAGCCTTACGCGTCCTGGACGGCTTCGGGGCGATGCTTGCGTGTGAGGTGAGGGGTGGCGCCGAGCACGCGGCGACCGTCTGCGCCTCGGTACGGGTGTGGACCCACGCCACCAGCCTGGGCGGGGTGGAGAGCTTGGTCGAACATCACTTCCGCCCCTCCGGCCGCAGGCAGCTCCCGCCGGGGCTGATCCGGATGAGCGTGGGCTGCGAGGACCTGGATGACCTGTGGGATGACCTGGACCAGGCGCTCAGCTCGTTCGCGTGGCCCGCCGCCGCAGACGCAGCGCGTAGACGAGCGCCGAGCAGGCGAACAGCGCCGCGGTGAGGAGCAGCCAGCGGCCCAGGTAGACGCTTACGGAAAGTCCGGTGTCGGCGCGGTAGCGGTCGGTGCTCAGCCCGAGGATCAGCGGGAACCACACCACGAGGGCGAAGGCGGACAGGAGCGCGGGCACGCGCACGTGGTTCAGGGCCACGGCGCCCCGAACGTCCAGCTGCCGCCCGTCCAACCGGGCACCCCGGCCGGCGAGCAGCGCCAGGGCCGAATACAGGGGAAACGCGATCAGGTCGTGCGCCACGATCGCGCCACCGAACCAGAGCAGCACGTTGATCGCGTTTGGGCGCGCGATGATCGCGACGAAGGCGTAGCCCGCCACGGCCAAAGTCGCCAGGACCGCCAGCAGGTGCAACACGCTCGAGCCGTAGCGGTCCCGGACCCGGTTCATCTCAGGCGCTGATGACGCTGATCGTTGAAACCCACTTGGTGCAGTGGACGCCGGGTGCTGCGGGAACGATCACCCGGGCGGGATAGCCGTGGTCGAGCGAGAGGTCGACGCCGTTCACACGGAGGGCCAGGAGCGATCGCTCATCGGCCACCTGCTCGGCGGCGAGCGCCGCCTTGCTGAAGGCTCCGCCCGCCTGCAACGACTCGACGAGGACGGCGGTCGGCTCCACCGAGCCGGCCCGAGCCAGCAGGTCGCGGAGGCGAACCCCGGTCCACGACTGCGTGGTGGACCACCCCTCGACGCACGCGATCGGCAGCGAATAGGTGTGCTGGTCCATCGCCAAGAGCTCGGCCCGGGTCAGCTCGAGGTCGCGACCACCGTGAAGCCGCAGGCGCCATCGTGGCCCCACCTGGCCGCGGGTGACGCCAACGGCGGCGGCGGTCTTGTTCACCTGGAACTGATTGGGACCGGATCCCAGCGAGCGACCATGCGGCGCGAGCAGCGCGAGCGGCCGGAGTGGCCCGCCGATCTGCTGAGCCGCCGTCATCAACCCCAGGCCCAGGGATCCCGCGCCGACGGTGGCCATCAGGCCACGCCGTGAGAGCGTCGCGGGCGCCGGGCTCCCCGGCGCCGTCGTCCCCTCCCGCGGCGGCTCGGGCACGGTGTGCGCCAGGTCCTGCCGGAGGGGTCGCACAACGCCCCGCTCGCGAAACGCGCGGCGGACGACCGGCAGCTTGAGCACGAGGTGGAGTGCGAGGGCGGCGAGGAAGATGAACGCCCCGTAGTAGTGAGCCGGGACGAAGCTGAACCCCCACGGGTAGTACAGCTGGATGTTCATCACCCCCGTGAAGAAGACGAACAGGCTGCCGCCCACGAGGAACGCAAGCGACAGCCGCTCGAGCACGTGGGCGAGCGACCGCGCCGGCGGCCACTCGAACAGCTTCGGCATCGCCGACCAGAGCTTCGCCAGCAGGATCGGGATCGCCATCACGCCACACGTCACGTGGAGCCCCTGGGTGAACGCGTAGAGCCATGGTGGCGACGTCGGCCAATCGAAGAAGTAGAGGTCGAAGCCGACGTTGACGCCCCCGCTGCCCGTCACCGAGTTCCCGTCGAGCCACGGGTAGTAGGCGACGTGCGAGAGGAAGCCCGTGATCGCGCAGATGACGATCAGCGGGAGCAGGGCCGAGCCGAGCGTCGAGGCGAGCCATGGACCGCGCAGCGGACTGCGCCAGAACTCAGGCCGGAACGGCCCGGGGGGTGGGGGCCGGGAACCTCGCGGATCCTCGGCACTCACCCGTCGCCGCCTCCCCGCACCGGCCGCGGAAGGCGCTCGATCCGATCGCCGTCGCTTCCGGTGACCCAGGCCGCGCCGTCGAGCGGATCGACGGCAATCGAGTTCGGCTGGCGAAGCGTGGGGTACGTGGCCAGGCGCCGCGGGCGACGGGCGCGCACGCTATAAGCGATCGCCTCGTTGCGCGCTGTGAGCGTCGTCCAGAGGATCCGGCGACGCCGGTCGAGAGCAATTCCGTAGGGCGCGCCCGGCGCCGTGGCCGATGCGACCTGCTTGGGAGCCCCTTCAACCCGAAACACGAGGATTCGGCCACCGTCGGTGTCGGCCACGAACGCTCGGCCGTGCGCGGCGGCGACGTGAGTGGGCCCACGGCCGGCGCTGACGTCGCCGATGGACCGCAGGGTGCGGGAGTCGTAGACGCGCAGGACCCGCTGACGTACGGCCACGAGCACCACCCGGCTCCCGGACGCCGCGATGCCGCCCGGCTGCCTGGGCGCTGGCAGGCTCCGCACCGCTCGGTCACCGCGCACGACCGACACCGCGTCCCCGAACTCGTCGGACACGAAGTATCGGCGCCCCACCGCCGCGACGTCGTGCGGATGCTCGCCGACCGCCACCTCGGCGAGCGTCCCTTCCGGGAGGCTGACCCGGAGGAGACGATCCGCGCCTTCAGCGGGTGCCAGAACCGGGCCGCCGGGCCGCGCCAGTGAGAGGTGCCTGGACGTCGCGGGCACGGGGACGCGCCGGACGACGCGGCCGGTGTCGGCCCGGACGAGAATGAGGCGGCTAGAGCCGTGCAGGGCCACCGCGATCAAGCCGGTGGCGGGATCGATCGCGATTCCCTCCGGCCGCTCGCCGACCCGAACCAGCTGTCCGGCCGGCATCCGACTGATCGGAGGGGCGACGGCTGGCTCCGCCGCAGGCGGCAGGTCGGCCCCGCAGGCCCACAGCGGGAGGCAAAGGGTGACGACCGATGCCCAGACCACGGCCTGCGCCCGGATGCGCAAGGCTCCGTCACCCCACCTTCCCCGGCACCGCGGTCATGGCTGCGCAGGCCGCCTCGACCTCGGCTGCGAAGCGCGACGCGGGTTGAACGGCCGCGACCGCCAGGGCGTCGTCGAACGTATCGACGTCGCGAAGCTCGGTCAGCTCGACGCACGGGATCCCGAGCCGCCGGAGGCGATGACGCTGAGCGCGGGCCGTCCATGCAGTGCTCATCGGGACGCCGATGAAGACGTCCGGGCGAGGGTCGCGCAGGCCGATCGCCCAGTAGCCGCCATCGGTGGCTGGCCCAAGGACCGCTCCGGCGCCAGGTCGCGACAGGGTGAAGAGCGACCCGCGGAGCAGCTCGGCGTCGAGCTGGGGCGTGTCCATGCCGACCAGCAGCGCCGGTCCGCCGACCGACTCGAACGCGCCCGCCAAGCGCGCGTCCAGCCCGCCATCCACCTGCGGGTGAACCTCGAACCCGTCCGGGACCCACGGACCCGGCTCTCCGTCCAGAACGATGGCGCGCCTCGAAGCCGGCGTGGCCGCCACGGCCGCAAGCGTGTCGCGGAGCGCCGCCTCGGCGATGGATGCGGCCTGCCAAGGCGAGCACGGCGGACAGAGGCGGGTCTTCACACGTCCGGGCACGGGTGCCTTCGCGATGACGATCAGCGCGGGCTCCATCAGGTCAGCGCCCTCGTCATGTCCCGCGCGGCGCGAACCGTGCCGCGAAGGGTCCCTGTCACCTTCGACCGCCCCGCCCGCGGACGGTAGGCGACCTCGACCTCGCCGATTCGCCAGCCGGCGCCCGCTCCGCGCAGCACCATCTCCAGCGGCCAGCCGAACCGCCGGTCGCGAATCCCAAGCTCCCGCAGCGGCCGCGCTCGCGAAGCTCGCATCGGCCCCAGATCCCGCAGCTCGAGGCCGGTGCGGCGCCGAACCTCCCACGAGAGGCCGCGGTTCGCGACGCGCGCGTGGATCGGCCAGGCGCCGGGAGCGGCGCATCGCCGGCCGAGCGCCAGGTCCCAGCGGCCGCCCGCGACGGGCGCGATCACGCGCGGCAACTCCCCGGGGTCGAGCGACCCGTCGCAATCCATGAAACAGACGAGCTCGTCCTGGGCCGCGGCGAGCCCCGTCCAGCAGGCGGCGCCGAAGCCGCGGCGAGGCTCCTCCACCACCGCCGCTCCCAGTTCGCGGGCGATCTCACCCGAGCCGTCGCTCGAGCCGTTGTCCACCACGATCGGCCGGTAGCCACGCGGCATGCGGCCCAGCACCCACGGCAGGGCCTCAGCCTCGTCGAGCACTGGAAGGACGACGTCGGGCATGTGTGGCCGTCCAGGCTGACAATCGGGGATTACAGACCCATTAATCGACCTGTAAGCAGGTGGCCGTACGTTGCGTCCCGATGGAGCCCACCGCCGCCGAGGCGCCGACGGCCGCCCTGAGAGCCGAGCGCAGAGGACTCGACCCCACGCGCGCCGCGCTCGGGCTGTGGATCGCTCTGGTCGCCGGTTGCGCCGCCTGGGGCGCGGGACTGATCCTGTCCGGACACCACCTGGTGATGAACGCCCCGCCCCTGCTCGGGTACGTCGACCCTCTGCTCTCGCCTCGCCTTCTGATCCCGATCGCGGTCGCCGTAGCGTCGGTGCGATTCGCTCCGGCGCTGGCCATGCGCCTCGGCTGGCTGCGGCTCTTGGCGGCCTCGATGGGTGGGATCGTGGTCTGGGCGACGGCGCTCGCGCTCGTCGAGGGGACCGCAGGGATCTCGGCGCCGCTCACCAGCCCGCACGAGTACCTCGCCGTGGTCGGCCAGATCTCCTCTCCCGGCGACTTCCTGACGCACTTCACCGAGCGGATCGGCGGATACGCGACCCACATCCGCGGGCACCCGCCGGGAATGGCCCTGATCGTGTGGGGGCTCGCCGGCATCGGGCTCGGTGGACCTTGGCCCGCGAGCGTGCTGATCGTGCTCGTGGCGGCATCGATGGCGCCGGCGGCCCTGATCGCCGTCCGCGAGACGGCCGGCGAGAAGACCGCTCGGCGCGCGGCGCCGTTCCTGGTCATCGCGCCGGCCGCGATCTGGATCGCGGTCTCGGCCGACGCACTGTACGCCGGCGTCGGCGCCTGGGCGGTGGCCTTGCTGGTCGTCGCGATTCACCGGCGCGGGGCGCACTCCGATCTCGCCGCTCTCGCGGGCGGGCTCCTGTTCGGGATCGCGCTCTTCCTCTCCTACGGCCTGATCCTGCTGGGACTGGTCCCGCTCGCGATCGCCGTCGCCGCTCGCCGGGTTCGCCCGCTGGCGATCGCGTCGGTGGGCCTCGCCGTCGTCGTGGCCGCCTTCCTCGCAGCCGGCTTCTGGTGGATCGACGGGCTCCAGGCGACGCGCGGCGAGTACCTCTTCAGAAGCGCCGCCGTGAGCCGCCCCTACGGGTACTTCCTGTTCGCCGACCTTGCAGCGCTCGCGCTCGCGGTGGGCCCGGCCACCTTCGTGGCGCTCGCTCGGCTGCGCGATCGCCGCCTGCTCGTGCTCGTCGCCGGGGGGCTGGCGGCCGTCGCGCTCGCCGACCTCAGCGGGATGTCGAAGGGTGAGGTCGAGCGGATCTGGCTGCCGTTCATGCCGTGGCTGCTGGTCGCCGGCGCCGGCCTGTGGAGGCCGCCCGGATCGGTCCGCGGATGGCTCACGGCTCAGGCTGCCTGCGCCATCGCCATCGAAACCCTGGTGCGTACGCCGTGGTGAGCGGCGAGCGAACGCTGGTGATCGGCGGGGCCGGCTTCATCGGCTCCTTCGTGGTGGATGCGCTGGTGGAGGCGGGGCACCGAGTCCGCGTCCTGGATCACCTCCATCCCTTCGCCCACGACCGAATGCCGGACTACGTCAATCCCGAGGCCGAGTATCTCTGGGGTGACGTGCGCGACGCGGACATGGCCGGCAAGGCCGTCGACGGCGTCGACGCGGTCTCGCACCAGGCCGCCATGGTCGGACTGGGCGTCGATTTCGCCGACACCCCGGACTACGTCTCGCACAACTCGCTCGGGACGGCCGTTCTGCTGCGAGCGCTCCACGAGCGGGGCTTTGAGGGGCGGCTGGTCCTTGCCAGCAGCATGGTCGTCTACGGCGAGGGGCGCTACCGGTGCCGCGATCACGGCGTCGTGCGTCCCGGCCCCCGCTCCATCGCGCGACTCCGCGCCGGTCGCTTCGATCCGGGCTGCGAGCGTTGTGGTGCCACGCTCACACCCGAGCCGGTCCCCGAGGATGCCCCACTTGACCCGCGCAACGTCTATGCGACCACGAAGCTCAACCAGGAGCATCTTTGCTCGGCGTTCGCCCGCTCCACCGGTGCGTCGGTGATCGCCCTTCGCTACCACAACGTCTACGGGCCCCGGATGCCACGCGAGACTCCGTACGCCGGTGTCGCCAGCATCTTCCGCAGCGCGATCGCCGCCGGGCGGCCTCCCCTGGTCTTCGAGGACGGCGCGCAGCGACGCGACTTCGTGCACGTCCGAGACGTAGCGGTCGCGAACCTCGCGGCACTCGGTGCGCCGCACAGGGTCGACGGGCCGTTCAACGTCGCGAGTGGGTCACCTCGAACGGTCGGCGAGCTCGCGGCGGAGCTGTCGGCGACGACCGGCGGACCGCTCCCTCGAATCACCGGCGAGTTCCGCCTGGGCGACGTCCGTCACGTGTTCGCGTCGACCGAACGCGCGGCAAATGTGCTCGGCTTCTCGGCGAGAGTCCCCTTCCAGGCCGGGATCGGGGACTTCGCGTGTGCGGACCTGCGGTCGGCCGCGCGGTCGCCGTCGAACGGCGCGCCGGCGTCCGTTGGGTCCCTCCCAGGGCACCGCCGGTAAGGTCAAAGCGTGCCGCGGCCGGAGGCCGTCTACCTGTTCGCCCTCGCCTGCACTGGGCTGGTCCTGCTGCCGGGCCCCGCGCTCATCTTCATCGTCTCCCGCGGCGTGGTTCACGGGCGGCGCGGCGGGCTGATCTCCACTCTCGGCGTCGAGACGGGCAACCTGGTCCAGGTGCTTGCCGCGACCGTCGGGCTGGCGGCGATCGTTGCCTCGTCGGCGGAGGCGTTCAGCGTCGCCAAGTACCTCGGCGCCGCCTATCTGATCTTCCTCGGCATTCGTGCCCTCACCGGCAACGGCGACGACGCGGACCCGGCGGTCACGCGCTCGCGGTCCCCGCGCCGGCTCTACGCGGACGGGGTGATCGTGGGAGCCCTCAACCCCAAGCTCGCGCTGTTCCTGCTCGCCTTCCTGCCGCAGTTCATCGACCCCGCGGTCGGGCCCGTGTGGCTACAGACGCTCATCCTCGGGCTGATCTTCAACGTCATCGCCACGATCGGCGACTCGCTCTTCGCGCTCGCCGCGGCGAGCGCGGGCGGGCGCCTGCGCAGCTGGCTCCACAGCCGCCGGCTTGCGCAGACCAGCGGCATCATCTACCTGGGGCTGGGCGCCGTCGCCGCGCTGAGCCACGGTGAGACCACCAAGGGCTGACCCAGACGAGGAGGTAGGACGATGAGCGACCTCGCCGCGACGTTCGACGCGCACGTGCAGGCTGAATTCCAGGACCTCGATCTCGAGGCCACGATGGTCACGATGTCCCCCGACCCGTACGTGCACCACGTCCCCACGATCACGGGCGGCAACGGAACCGACGGCGTACGGGAGTTCTACGGCCACCACTTCATCGGCCAGTGGCCCGACGACACCGAGACGCGACAGATCTCGCGCACGATCGGCGAGCACCAGGTCGTCGACGAGCTGCTGATGACCTTCACGCACGACCGCGAGCTGGACATCATGCTGCCCGGGATTCCGCCCACCGGGAAGCGGATCGAGATCCCGGTCGTCGTCGTCGTGGGCTTCGAGGACGGCAAGGTCCACCACGAGCACATCTACTGGGACCAGGCGAGTGTGCTCGTCCAGGCGGGGCTGCTCGATCCGGCCGCCGTGCCGGCCACGGGGTCCGAGCAGGCCGAGGCTCTGCTCGACCAGGACAGGCCCAAGAATGAGATCCTCGACTGACGGCGATGAATCCGCGGTCGCGGCGCGGTCCATAGGTCAGCACGAGCGAAGAGGAGGAGACGACATGGGAAAGCTCAAAGCCATCATCACGATGTCCCTCGACGGTTATGTCGCCGGGCCGAACCAGAGCGAGGAGAACCCGCTGGGCATCGGTGGGGAGGAGCTGCACGAGTGGATCTTTCCGCTGAAGGCCTGGCGCGAGCCGCACGGCCGCGAGGGCGGCGAGGTCACCGCCAGCTCGCCGGTCGTCGAGGCGTGGTCGGAGAATGTGGGCGCGATGATCATGGGCCGAAACATGTTCGGCGGCGGGCCGGGCCCGTGGGACGAGTCATGGAAGGGCTGGTGGGGCGACAATCCCCCGTACCACGTCCCCGTATTCGTCCTCACGCATCACGAGCGAGAGCCGCTGGCGATGGAGGGGGACACGACCTTCCATTTCGTCACGGAGGGGGTCGAATCGGCTCTCGAGCGGGCTCGAGATGCAGCCGGAGATGCGGACATCACGGTGATCGGCGGCGCGAAGGCGATCCAGCAATATCTGGGCGCCGGGATGGTCGACGAGCTGGAGATCTCGATCTCGCCGCGTTTTCTCGGTGGCGGGGAGCGGCTCTTCGACAACCTCGGCGACGCGGCGGCGATCGAGCTCGAGCAGCTGCGAGCGGTCGAGGGCGTAGGCGTGACCCACGTCAGCTACCGGGTAGTCAAGAGCTGAGCCCATACAGGAGGAGGTAAGGCGTTGGCGACCATGCCGTTGACGGGGGGCTGCCTTTGCGAGGGGGTGCGGTTCCAGGTGACCGAGCCACTGATAAGCGCGCGTTACTGTCACTGCACCCGCTGCCAGCGCCGCACCGGTACCGCGTTCTCGATCAGCGCGCTGGCCGCCCCAGGCTCGTTCGAGATCACGAGTGGCGAGGGGCTCGTCCGCTCGTGGCGCCCCGCGGACGGATGGGCGAAGTCCTTCTGCGGGGAGTGCGGAAGCCATCTCTTCAGCACCGACCACGAGAACCCGGACACCATGGGCGTACGGATGGGGGCGCTCGACGAGGACCCGGGCATCCGGCCGAGCTTCCACCAGTTCGTCGACTACGCGGCGCCGTGGGACGAGCTGCCGGACGACGGCCTCCCTCGCTACGGAGAGCGAGTCCCCGGGGAAGCCGCTGAGTAGCACTAGCTCACATTTGAGACACGATGACGGTTGTGTTTTGACACGTCGCCGGCCCGCTGGTAGAAGCTCCTCCGGCACCTGAAGACCTGGGAACTGGAGGAGGCAAAGATCGTGCGACCCCCGCGTGGAGCGTCGGTGCTCCGATTCGTGCTTGCGACTCTCGGAGTCGCGTGGCTACCCATCGTCGTGCCGGCGGCCAGCGCCGATCCGGTCGCCGGCGTGGACATGAACTGCGTGGCGCCGGCGGGTAACCCGGCCCCCAACACGGCGAAGTGGCACGCCCGCGACGCCGAGAACGTCTACTGCTCGACTCTCCGCCTGCGCGACCAGTTCGCCAATCCCGCCTTCGGGTTCGGGAACACCACCGAGGGCGCGTCCCTCTGGGTCGATCAGGCAAGCCAGCAGGCCGGTGAGCCGACGCACGTCCACGGCGGCGTCACGACGCTGGTCCCCGGTTCACAGGCCGCGGACCCGTTCCGCACACTCAGCCGCTGGACCGATCAGGGCCTCGGCGAGGTCACGCCGGTGAAGTTCACCTCCCTCGACGGGGCACAGCTGCGCGGGCACGTCTTCACGCCTCCCGCGACCGTCCCGGAGCCGAAGGGCGGATATCCCGCCGTCGTCATCACGGACGGCTCGGTGCAGGCGTACGAGAACCTCTACTACTGGGCCGCGGAGGACCTCGCCGAGGCGGGCTACGTCGTGATGACCTACGACGTCCAGGGCCAGGGCGATTCGGACATGTTCCCTGCGAACTGCCAGCCCGATCCGTCGGATCCGTCGGCGGGCTGCCCCGGCGTGCCCTATCAGCAGAACTACAACTTCTTCCAGGGAGCGGAGGACTCGCTGAACTACTTCCTCTCCACACCGGGTCGGCGCTACCACGGCGTCTATGACCCGGACTTCCGGGACATCAACCCGAATCGCGTCGCGGTCGCCGGGCACTCGCTCGGAGCCGCCGGAGTCAGCGAGGTCGGCCAGTGCGACAACCGCGTCAAGGCGGTGGTCGCCTGGGACAACCTGGACGCGATCACGGACTGCTCGGACGTGAGCATCGCGCCCAAGTACCGCAGCGCCAAGCTGATCCACGCGCCGGCGCTGGCGCTCACCAACGACTACCTGTTCAACCCGCAGCCGATGGCCTCGCCGCCGGATCCGCACGCGAAGGACGCGGGCTACAAGCAGGTCGCGGCGGCGGGGCAGGACGCAGAGATTGTCGCCTTCCGCAACGCCACCCATCTCACCTACTCCTACGTGCCGGCTGTGCTGCCCGCGAACGAGCTCAGCGAGCGGATGGCCTCCTACTACACCCAGGCCTTCCTCGACCTCGAGCTCAAGCACAACGCGAGCGGATTCACCCGCCTCACGGCGACCAAGTTCGACAGCTCGGCCGACGTGCACTCGATCGGCGCGGGCGCGTATGGCCCGGACAAGGTCACGCCCGGCGATCCCTATTCGGGCAACGTCCCGTACAAGATCGCGGGCATCCCGGTCGCCGACGCGGTCTCGTTCTACTACGAGTCCGAGTACGCGCTGCACAACCCGAAGAACCGGCACCTGGCCACCTGCGTCGACATGCGGGCGGGCTGCCCCGCGAAGGAGCCGGCGACGCCTTAGCGCTCGGAATGCGGCATCGCATCGCCTGTTGAGCCAAGCGCGCGCCGCATCGATCGGCGGGCGACGTCGAACACGGTCGGGTCGCGTGAGAGCTGAAAGCCGTAGCTGGCGCCGGCCGCGAGAGCGTTGAGCTGGAAGGCAAGGTCGCGCGCACACGGCTCGGCCGGAAGGTCGCCCGCCTCGATCGCTGCTTCGACCTCGCCCTCGAGCACGCCGAACCAGCGCTGCATCGTTCGAGCGACGGCGTCGTGGAGGCGCCCGGAGCGCGCGTCGTACTCGACCGTCGCGGTGGTGAGGAAGCAGCCCCCGGGCATGACGCCCCGCTCGTGATAGGCAAGCCAGCTATCGCAGAGGGCGAGCAGGCGGGGTAGCCCGGGACGCTCGCCTGCGACCGGCCCCCATACCTCATCGGTGAACTGCTCGACCGCGGCGTCGAGCGCCGCGAGTTGGAGCTCCTGCTTGCTGCCGAAGAGGCTGAAGACGCTGCTCTTCCGCATCTCGGTCTCCTCGGCGAGACTCCCGATGGTCAGGCCCTCGAGGCCTTCGACCGAGGCGCGTTCGACGGCCGCCCGCGTGACTTCGGAGCGCGTCTCGGCAACGGCTGCGGCTGGACGGCGTGGCATGCCGCGCATGATACCGTACGATCGTCCGATAAAAGGAGGAAGCGGATGAAGGTGCGATGGCTGGGCTGGGCTGGGGTCGAGATCGAGGCTGAGGGGACCGCGGTCGTCATCGATCCGCTCGAGGACCCGGGGGCGACGTTCGCCGCCTTGGGGGATGGCGCCGGCGAGGTCCCGCTGCCGGCATTGACGGTGCCCGAGGCCCGGCGGACAGCCGTGGCGGGAATGGTCAGCCACCTGCACCGCGACCACGCCGATGCGGGAGCGCTTGCCGCGGCCCTGGCGCCGGGCGCGACCGTCCACGAGCCCAGCTGGCCGGGCGGTGACGGCGCCGAGAACCTCGCCCTCGCGCAGGCGAACGCGGAGCTCGGAGACTCGGGCCTCGTCCGGCGCCAGGTGGAGCAGTGGGAGACGGTCGAGGCCGGCCCCTTCAGGATCACGGCGCTGCCCGCCGTTGACGGCCTCGGCGATCTCCAGGTCTCCTGGCTGATCGAGGCGGAAGGTCACCGCGTCCTGCACCTCGGGGACACGATCTTCCACGGCTACTGGTGGCGGATGGCCCGCCGCCACGGGCCCTTCGACCTGGTCTTCGCGCCGGTCAACGGCCCGGTGGTCGACTTTCCGCACCTGCAGCCGCCGAGCGTGCTCGCCGCTGCGATGGAGCCCGAGCAGGCCGCGCTGGCCGGCGACCTGCTCGGGGCGCGGGCCGTCGTGCCCATGCACTACGACGGCTACGGGATCGAGCCGTGGTACCGGCCGATCGACGACGCGGCGGGGCGGTTCCGGGTAGCAGCAGCGGGCCGCGCCTACGCGGCCCGCGTGCTGCACCCCGGTGACGCTCTCGAGCTCGCCGGCACGTAGGGCGGCGGCGGGCGGTTACCCGGCCGCCGCCGAGTCCGCCGGCCGGCCGAGGTCCTTGTTCTCGGCGACGAACTGGCTCGCGATGAAGGTCGCCCCCTGCGGGTCCTCGACCACGGTCATCCTCACCCACGGAGCGTCCATCGGCGGGACCACCACCTTGGCGCCCAGCTCTGAGGCC
This sequence comes from uncultured Actinomycetes bacterium, assembly GCA_963702195.1. Taxonomy (GTDB): domain Bacteria; phylum Actinomycetota; class Thermoleophilia; order Solirubrobacterales; family 70-9; genus AC-56. Next base: position 3,229,087 of record OY969725.1, read on the forward strand.
CTCGCTGCGATCGCGTCCGCGTCGTCGACGGCGAAGGTCACGCTCCAGTGCGCCGGCGTATCCGGCTGGTCGTCCGGGATCGGGTTGATGGACGCGACCACGTCTGCGAAGCCGGCCGGGCCGCCGGCCTCCGCGACCGTCTTGCGGAGGTCTGGGTTGTCACGCTCGAGGTAGTCGCCGTACCCCGGCAGAGTCCACATCTCCGCGCCGCCGCCGAGGGCAAGGGTCGTCCACCCGAACACCGAGCCGTAGAACGACTTGGCGCTCTCGGGATCGCGTGTGTTCAGTCCGTTGAAGTTGAGCGACCCGTGCTCGTTGACGACCTTCGCTCCCTTGTGCTCCTTCGCCTGCCAGACGCAGAACACGGCGCCCTCAGGATCCATCAGCACCGCCATCCTGCCGGCGTCCATCACGTCGAAGGGGTCCATCACCGCCGACCCGCCCGCGTCCTTCGCCGTGGCGGCGGCATCGTCCGCGCTCTCGACCCATACGTACGTGTTCCACATCGCGACCGGCGGCGCCGCTTCGGGGATCGAACCGACGGCGGCGACGTCCCCGCCGCGAATCCGCGCGATGAAGTACTTGCCGGGCGAGTGCGGCGGCATCACGTCCTCGAACTCCCACCCGAAGAGGCCTCGGTAGAAGTCGACCGCCGCCTCGGGGTCGGGCTGGCTCGTGTCGATCCAGCACGGAACGCCTGGGATGTATCCGTCTCGCTCGGGCATCTGTTGCTCCTCTTCGATCGGTTGGCTTCGCGAGGCACCCTATGAATGATTTAGGCCAGGATGTGTCCGCAATCAGCGGGACCATGAAGCAACCATGAGCGAAACCTCGAGCCGACTCCTGGAGATGCTCTCCCTGCTCCAGGGACGCCGCGATTGGCCGGGGGGCGAGCTGGCCGACAGGCTCGAGGTGTCGGGCCGCACGATCCGGCGCGACGTCGAGCGCCTGCGCCGGCTCGGCTATCCCGTGGAGTCCCTGACCGGCCCTGCCGGCGGCTACCGGCTGCGCGCCGGCAGCGCGATGCCGCCGCTGCTGCTCGACGACGAGGAGGCGATCGCGATCGCCGTCGGCCTGCGCACCGCCGCCGGCGCCTCGGTCACGGGTATCGAGGAAACCGCGGTGCGCGCCCTCGTCAAGCTCGAGCAGGTGCTGCCCGCGCACCTTCGGCGGCGGGTGGGCGCACTGGGCTCGGCGACCTTCACCCTCCCCGCGGGCGGGCCGACGGTCGATCCGGAGCACCTGACGGTCATCGCCGCCGCCTGCCGCGACTCGGAGTGCCTGCGCTTCGCCTACCGGCGGCGCGACGGCACGGACAGCAGGCGGGAGGTCGAGCCCCACTCGGTCGTCAACCGGGGCCGCCGCTGGTACCTCGTCGCCTGGGATCGCGGCCGCGAAGACTGGCGGACCTTCCGCATCGACCGCCTCGCCCGGCCCGCATCGACCGGGGTGCGATTCGAGGCGCGCAGGCTGCCGGCCAGGAACGCGGGCGCCTATGTCGAGCGCAGCATCAGCGCCGCGCCGACCCGCTACGAGGCTCGCATCCTGCTCCGCGCGCCGGCCGAGGAGGTCTCCAAAACCGTGCCGGCGTACTGGGGGACGCTTAAGCATGTGGACGAGGGGACGTGCGAGTTCACGACCGGAGACGACGACCTGAGATGGCTGGCGATGCGGATCTCGATGCTGCCCGGGGACTTCGAGGTGCTCGAGCCACCGGAGCTGATCGAGGAGCTGCGGTCGCTCGCCTCACGCCTCGCGCGCGCGGCCGACTAGTGGCTGATCCCCTCCGACCCGAGTGACCGGCTGGATGTATGAGGTGAGCTCGTCGTCGGTCAGCACGTGCACGGCGAGGGCCGGCGGATCGTCGCTGAACTCGATCTCATCGGAGGAGAGGTTCAGCTGCGCCTGCGCGTAGGTGCTGGGAACCGCGAGCACCGCACGGTGGCCGAGCTCCGCCGCGATCGCCTGGTGTAGGTGGCCGGCGACGATCCGCAGCACCTGCGGATGTCGGGCGACGATCTCAGCGAGGGCGGCGCGCTCGCTGCTCGGAATCCCGATCTCATCCCAGGGCGTGCTGCCCGTCAGCAATGGCGGATGGTGCATCGCGACCACGGTAGGACGATTCGGCGCCCCGGTCAGCTCCGCGTCGAGCCAGTCCAGTCGCTCGCGGTCGAGCTCTCCCCGGTCCTCGCCTGGCCGAGAGCTGTCGAGAGCCAGGAGCCGAAGCGGCCCGAGGTCGGCAGCGTATTGAATGGGTGTCCCAATGGGTCCGGGCAGCTCGAAGCAGCTGCGCAGCGTATCCCGGTCATCGTGGTTCCCGGGCAGGACATAGACCGGCGCGTCGAGTTGGGCGACGCACTCCCGTACGACGGCGTACTCGTCGGCGCTCGCGTTGTCGGCGAGATCTCCCGAGATCAGCACCGCGTCGGGTGGGTCCGGCAGTCGCCGCACGGCATCGACGGTCGCGCAGAGTCCGGCGATCGGATCACCGCGGGCCCAGGTGGCGCCGATGTGTGAATCGCTCAGTTGCGCGAGGACGTAGGGCTTGCCCATTGGCTCGCGCCAAACCCTACGCAGAGAGCTCACGCGAACATGACCAGGTCGCGGGATACCGCACGGGCATCCGCCTCCGCCGCCTCCGCCCACCCGGCGGAAGACGGCGACCGCGTCGGCGCGGAACGCGCCAACGTAGACGCGGCCCCCGCTGGGGCTCAGCGCGATCGCGTTCGCTGCCGCCAGCGCGCGCCCGCGGGTGCAGCCGGGGGTTCTGCGCTTCACGATGCATCCCAGGCGCTTCCGCTTCTGGATCAGGCGACCCGACTGCTGGCGCTAGCGGTTGAAGAGGTCGACGGCGCCGCTGCCGAAGGCTCCGACGTAGACGTTCTTGTTGTCCGGGCTGACCGCGACGCCCTCCGGGTCGACGAAGGCCCGTCCGAGAGAACAGGCGATAGCCGCCGCGTTGACCATGCACCCGGCGGTACCGGGCAACTGCCGCAGAGCACCGGTGCCCCTATCCGATCTGGATTTGCCGCTCTCAAGGCAACGACGCCTCCGAGCCGGACCATACGCGATCATCGTGGCGTGGCTCGGCTGACCGCAAAGGACCGCGCGCGGCTTCCGGATCGCGCGTTCGCCTACATCGACTCGGCGGGTCGCCGGCGCCTGCCGATCCACGATGCGAGCCACGTGCGGAACGCCCTGGCGCGGTTCAACCAGGTGGCCTTCGAGGACGACGGGGAGAGGGATCGCGCGCGCACCCGCTTGCTCAACGCGGCGAAGAAGCACGGGATCATGCCGATCGGCTTCGTCAACGCTGAGCTGCAGCCGCAGAAGAAGCTGCCGCGCGGACAGGTCACGTTCCTGATGACGGACCTGGAGCGCTCGACCAACCTGCTCGCGGGGCTCGGCGACGGCTACGCGTCGCTCATCGCGGATGTCCGCCGCCTGATCCGAACGGCCGTGCGCGCGGCAGGCGGCCATCGGGTGGATTCGCGAGGCGACGATTTCCTCGCGGTCTTCGAGCGCGCACCGGCGGCGCTGGAGGCAGCGATCGCGATCCAGCGCCAGGTCGAGGCTGGGCGGTGGCCGGGTGGCAACGACGTGCGGCTTCGGATCGGGCTACATCGCGGCCGGCCCGCGCTCACCGACCACGGCTACGTCGGGCTCTCGGTCCACACGGTCGCACGGATCTGCTTCGCCGGCCACGGCGGGCAGGTTCTCTTCTCCGAGGCGGTTCACGAAGCCGTCGTCGAGGCGCTCGATGAGAGGGTCCGTCTGAAGACCCTCGGCCCGTGGCAATTCGAGGGCCTCCCCGAGCCGATCGAGATCTACCAGGCTAGTTCGGCAGATCGGGGAGCAAAGTTTCCGCCATTGCGCTCGGGCGCACTCGTGAGCACGTAGGCAGGAGCGGGCGTTCTGACCCGAGCCCGGATGGCGAGGGGCAGAATCGAACTGCGAGGCGAGCCCGGAGGGTGAGCCGTGGGAGGCAGGCGTTCTGACCCGAGCCCGGATGGCGAGGGGCAGAATCGAACTGCGAGGCGAGCCCGGAGGGTGAGCCGTGGGAGGCAGGCGTTCTGACCCGAGCCCGGATGGCGAGGGGCAGAATCGAACTGCGAGGCGAGCCCGGAGGGTGAGCCGTGGGAGGCAGGCGTTCTGACCCGAGCCCGGATGGCGAGGGGCAGAATCGAACTGCGAGGCGAGCGCGGAGGGTGAGCCGTGGGAGGCAGGCGTTCTGACCCGAGCCCGGATGGCGAGGGGCAGAATCGAACTGCGAGGCGAGCCCGGAGGGTGAGCCGTGGGAGGCAGGCGTTCTGACCCGAGCCCGGATGGCGAGGGGCAGAATCGAACTGCCGACACCACGATTTTCAGTCGTGTGCTCTACCAACTGAGCTACCTCGCCGGGTCGCTAAGGCTAGATGAATCGGATCGGTCTACAGGTGCTTCTCGTAGCCCACCATCGGTAGCTGAAGCTCGCCGCTCCAGCGCTCCCTGCCGTCCAATCGCCAGCAGCAGCGCTCGTAGAAGCTGCGGGCAGGGGCATCGGTGGGCGTCCACAGGATCGCCCGTATCCGGCCCGTCTCCCTCATCGCATCCTCGGCCAGCTCGAGCAGGCCGCTCGCGATGCCGTTGCCCCACAGGTCCGGGTGCACGTAGAGGTGCGAGACGTAGCCGACGCCGGGGACGTCTGGCCCCTCCTCGCCGTGCTCGCGGGCGGGACGCCAGGACGCCAGCGCGACGAGGGCTCCATCGTCGTCGAGCGCGACGCGGCTCCACCGATCGTCGTCGCGCAGCCGCAGGTGCCATTGCGCTTGCGTCCGCTCACGGCCGGGCGGGATCCAGGACCGCGGCGCCCACACCCGGTAGGTGAAGTTGCCCGTGACCATCAGCTTCGCCATCGCGCGGGCGTCGTCCGACCGTGGTGGCCGGATCTCGAGGCCCCGTCGGAGGGCGGCGGTCATCGCGCCTCCTCCGCCGCCTGAATCGCAAGATCGACGGCGGCCTGCGGCTCGGAAACGACCTCGATCCCCGGCCCGGCCTCCATCGCGCCGGGCCCGCTCACGGTCCAGCTCCGAATCGCGACCACCGTCCGGCCAAGGGCGCGGGCGAGCGCGATCTCCGACAGGGTCCCCCACTCGCCGCCGATCGCCAGGACCGCATCGCCCGACGAGACGACCGCCAGGTTTCGCGCGTGACCGACGCCGGTCGCGACCACGTGGGTGCAGTGGGGATTCGCATCGGCCGTCTCGCTCGAGGGGACGATGCCGATCACCGTGCCTCCTGCCGACGCCGCCCCACGCGAGACCGCCTCCATGACCCCGGCGAGTCCGCCGCAGACGACGACCGCTCCTGCCCGTGCCAACCGTTCGCCGACCGCGAACGCCAGCTCGTCCACCTCTGGGTCGGGAGTGCCCTTTCCGATCACCGAGATCTGAAGGGGCCGGGTCATCGGGTCTCCTCGCTCACTCTCGCCAGCATCCCGGCCATCAGCTCCAGCGCCCCCTGCTTGTGCAGGGGCTCGTTGAGGTTGCCGCACTTGGGGCTCTGCACGCAGGACGGGCAGCCGCTCGCGCATGGGCACTCCCCGACCAGCTTGGCCGCGTCGGCGAGCAGGCGCTCGAACCGCTCGTAGCCCCGGCGAGCGAGGCCGACCCCGCCCGGGTGGCCATCGTAGATGAAGATCGTCGGCCGGCCGGTCTGGAAGTGCACGTTGGTCGACAGGCCGCCGATGTCCCAGCGGTCGCACATCGCCAGCAGCGGGAGCACCGCGATCTGGCAGTGCTCGGTGGCGTGCAGCGCGCCGAGCTGGACGTCGGGCGGCAGCGACCGCGGGCCGGCGAGCTCGTCGGGCAGCACGTACCAGAGCGCCTGGGTGGGGAAGTTGGTCTCGGGGAGATCCAGGGCCACCATGTCGATCACGTCATGGTCGGTGAGGCTCTTGCGCTGGAAGGCCATCACCTGCTCGGTCACCGACACCTCGCCGAAGCTCAGCTCCACGCCGGCGACGTCGCGGCGCTCGCCCACCTCCTCGATGAACACCTCCGTGTCCCTCTTGGGCTGCGTGTAGTAGTCGCCGTCGAAGGCGTCGACCGCCGCCCGTCGTGACTCGATGTCGAGCTCGCGGACCTCGTAGGAGCGCCCGAGGTGCAGGTAGACCGCTCCCGGATGGACGGTCGTGAAGGCGCGCTCGGCCTCCACCGCGCCCAGCAGCTCTCCCGAGTCGCGCTCGACGATCGCCACCGAGTCCGGCGAGGCCGAGCGGAGCGAGATGTCGGCGGCGGGGAAGTGCGGGCCGCGGGGCAGGTAACGCCCCTCCCGCCCGCGACGCAGCTCGCCGAGGCCCACCAGCGCCTCCGCGCGCTCGCGCCAGCGCGGGCCGAGAAACTCGGCGTCGGACTCGCTGAGCGGGAGCTCGTAGGCGGCGGCGAGCATGTGGGCGAGCTGGATGCGGTCGTTCTCGTGATCGATGATCGCCGCCTCCACCGGGCGCTCCAGGAACTCGTCCGGATGGCGGCAGAAGAACTGGTCGAGGGCGTCCTCGCCGGCGATGTACAGCGCCAGGCCCTCGGTGCGCCGCCCCGCGCGACCCCACATCTGCCGCAGGCTCGCGACCGTGCCCGGGAAGGTCACGCAGATCGCCGCGTCCAGATAGCCGATGTCGATCCCGAGCTCGAGCGCGTCGGTCGCGACGACCGCGAGCAGATCGCCGCCGGCGAGGCGCGCCTCGATATCGCGGCGCTGCTGCGGGGTATAGCCCGCCCGGTACGGCGCGATCCGCTCGGCGAGCTGCGGGCGCCCCAGCTCCTCGAGTCGCATGCGCGTGAAACGCTGGATCAGCTCGATCCCCCGCCGGCTGCGCAGGAAGCAGATGGTCCGCATCCCCTGCCCGACCAGGTCGGCGAGGAGCTCCGCCGCCTCCGACAGGACCGAGCGGCGGGTCATGGACCGCGGGTCGATCACCGGCGGGTTCCACATGCCGACTCGGCGCGGAGCGCGCGGGGCGCCGTCCGAGTCGACCAGGCGGAACGGCTCGCCCACCAGGCCCTCCGCGAGCTCGAGCGGGTTCGCGATCGTGGCCGACGCGAGCACGAAGCGCGGCTCCGCGCCGTAGCGGCGCGCGACCCTCCGCAGCCGCCTCAGCACGTTCGCGACGTGGGAGCCGAAGACGCCGCGATACGTATGTGCCTCGTCCACCACGACCCAGCCGAGGTTCGCCAGGAAGTCCCCCCAGTTCTTGTGGTGGGGCAGGATCCCCACGTGGAGCATGTCCGGGTTGGTGAGGATGAGGTTCGAGCGGCGGCGGATCTGCGGCCGGTCGTCACGCGGAGTGTCGCCGTCGTAGATCGCGTGGCGAAGCTGGCGTAGCCCGAGCTCCGAGAGCTTGCGGGCCTGGTCCTGCGCCAAGGCCTTGGTGGGATAGAGGTAGAGCGCGCGCCGGCGGTCGTCGCCGGCAAGCTCGTCCAGCACGGGGAGGTTGAACGAGAGCGACTTGCCCGACGCCGTGCCGCTGGTGACGACGACGTTCCCCTCCCGCGCCGCGTCGAGCGCCTCGAGCTGGTGGGAGTAGAGGGCCGCGATGCCGCTGCCGAGAAGCGCGGCGTTCAGGTCCGGGGCGATCCCGCCGGGGATCGCGACGGTCTGCGCCGGCGCTCCGGGCTGGAGGCTCTCGGCCACCAGGCGCCCGTTGGCCCGCCCCGGCTCGATCGCGCGGGCCCATCCCGCCTCGGCGGTGGCGCTAGCTTCCATCGGCGATCGCCGCGGCGACTCGCATGGCGTCCAGCGCCGAGCGGTCGTGGAGCCTCACCATCTCCGCGCCGGCGGATACCGCGATGGTCGTGGCGGCCGCAGTCGCCCACTCGCGCTCGGCCGCTGGCGCCCGCTCCTCCCAGGACCCGGCGAGGAGCGCGCCCAGGAAGTCCTTCCTCGAAAGGGCCACGAACAGGGGGCGCCCGAGGCGGCGCAGATCGCCGATCCGGGCCAGGATCTGCACGTCGTCGCGCACCGAGAGGTCGAAGTCGAACCCGGGGTCCAGGGCGATCTGCTCCTCCGCGATCCCGTGGGCGAGCGCGCTCTCCAGGCGCTCGGCGAACCATCCGATGAGATACGCGACCGGATCGTCGTGCTCCGCGAGCTCGCGCTCTGACCGCGGCGGGCCCTCTATGTGCATCAGCACGTACCCGCAACCGCGCTGGCCGACGACCTCGAGCAGCTCGGGGTCCGCTCCGCCGGAGATGTCGTTGATCGCGACCGCGCCCGCGTTCAGCGCCCGCTCGGCGACCTCGGCCCGAAAGGTGTCGGCGCTGACCGGCACGCCAGCCTCCCTGACGAGGCCCTCGATCGCCGGCACGAGGCGCTCCGCCTCCTCCTCCACCGGCACGGGCTCCCCGGCTCTTGCCGCCAGCGCGCCGACGTCCAGTAGGTCGAAGCCCTCGCCCACCAGCGCCAGGCCGTCCTCGATCGCACGCTCGGGCGTTCCGCTGCGCGCGCCCGCGAAGAAGGAGTCGTCGGTGACGTTCACGATCCCGGCCGCGAGCGGCGGCGGGAACTCCAGCACGCGGTCGACGAGGCGCCAGCGGGTCACGGCTGACTACGTTAGGCGATCCCCTCCGCTCGCATTGACGGGGTTAACGGGGCCATGGCCCCCATAACCCCGTCGATGTTCGTCGACGTCGGAGGCACGGCCCTGTACGGTGCGCGGCCGTGGCGCTTCGCTGCCTGTACACCGACCTCGACGGGACCCTCCTCGGCCACCACGGCTCGCTGTTTCGCGACTGGGAGGGCGAGTTCTCCCTGCGGCAGGCGCGGATGCTCGAGGCCTGCCACCGGGCGGGCGTCGAGGTCGTGATCATGTCGGGGCGCCGGGAGGCCCAGGTGATGGCCGACGCGCGCCTCCTCGCCCAGACCTCCTACATCTACGAGGCCGGCTGCGGCGTGTTCATCGACGGCGAGCGAACCCTCCTGACCGGCGACTGGGTCCCGGACGACGACGGCACACCCGCCGAGCGCATGCTCGCCGCGGGCATCCCGGACCTGTTGTTCGAGCGCTTCCCGGGCCGATTGGAGTGGCATCGCCCCTGGCACCACGACCGCAAGCTCTCCCATCTCTTCCGGGGAAGGGTGGACGTCGCCGAGGCCAACGCGCTGCTTGCCGAGCACGGGCACGAGGACCTCCGCTTCCTCGACAACGGCGCGATCACGCGCCCCGTGGAGGGACTCGACGAGGTCGCCCACGCCTACCACCTGGTCCCGGGCGGCGCCAGCAAGGCGAAGGCGGTCGGCTTCCACATGCGCGCCCGCGGCTACGCGCCCGAGGAGTGCATCGCGGTCGGCGACTCGGTCGAGGACCTGGACTCGGCGGAGTTCGTCGGCACGTTCTTCGTGGTCGCCAACGGCCCCGAGCGCGACCCGGCGCTTCGCGAGGCGATCGCCGGGCGGCCGAACGTCCAGGTGACCGAGGGCCGTGCCGGCGACGGCGTGTACGAGGCCGTCGTCTCGACGCTGGCCAAGCGGCGCTAGGCGGGCGCCGCGTTTCCCTCGGTGGAGCTCGCGATCGGCAGCGCGTAGAAGGCGGCGATTGCCGCGCACATCGCCAGGGTCACATATGGAGAGACGAGAGCGAGGACCGTCGCGATCAGGTACGGGGCCAGGCCGGCGATCGTCCGCCGCAGGATCGTGCGCCGCCGCGCGTAGTCCATCTGTTCGGCAAGCAGATGCGGCTTGCGGATCAGGATGCGCCACTGCAGAGAGGCGAACGCGATCGACATCGCGAAGAACGAGCCGGCGTAGATCGCGGCCGACAGTGTCTCCCCCTCGGTCTCTTTCAGGTACGCGGCCATGAGCGCCGTGGTGAAGGGCAGGAGCCCCACGCAAAGCAACAGGAGCAGGTTCAAGATCATGATCTCGTGATCGACGGCCTTGAGGCGGCGGATCATCGCGTGGTGGTTGATCCAGATGATCCCGATCGTGAGGAACGAGACGGCATAGGCGACGTAGCTCGGCCACTGCGCCCCGAGCGCGTCCGCGAGGTTCGCGCCCGCCACTGGGACGGGGACGTGTATGTCGAGCACCAGCAGCGTGATCGCGATCGCGAACACACCGTCCGAGAACGCCTCGAGACGAGTCGTGCTCATGCCGAGGGGTTCGCCGGCCGGGCCGGGGCTCCTGTCGCGCCCGATAATCGATGGGGTTGAAGGGCGCGCGGGTCACGTGCGCTCGAAGCGAGGCGCCCGCCGGGGCGGCCTAACATCGGACGGGTGCACGACGACCAGGTTCTCACCGAGTTCACCCAGCAGGCGTCCACCTTCGACACCGCGGCGGTGATGAGCGCCCCGGAGACGCTGGACGCGCTGATCGAGTTGGCTCCGAGCGGCGGGGGGCGCTGGCTCGACGCGGCATGCGGCACCGGGCTCGTCAGCCGTGCGCTGGCCCGCCGGGTGACCGAGGTCGTGGGCGTCGACCTGACCCCCGCGATGCTCGACCAAGCACGCGAGGCAGCCGACCTCGCCGGCATCGGCAACGTCAGCTTCCATACCGGCGACGCCACGGCCCTGGAGGTCGTACCCGGCAGCTTCGACGGAGCCGTCACGCGGTTCAGCCTTCACCACATTCCGGCACCCGGCCGCGTGATCGGCGAGATGGCCCGCGCGGTGCGGCCGGGGGGCGCGATCGTCGTGGGCGACGTCATCACTGATGACGACTGGGCCACGGCAACCTGGCGCGAGGAGATCGAGCGGCTGCGCGATCCGTCACATTGGGCTTGTCTAACCCGGTCCCGCCTCGTCGCCCTCGGGAGGGCGGCGGGCCTCGAGCTCGAGGCGGAGATCGTCATCCCGTTCCGGCTCGACTTCGACGAGTGGGTCCGCCGGGGAACGACCGATCCGCGGACGGCGGAGCTGATCGACTCGATCCTCGCCGAGCGACCGGGCGCCTGTGAGAGCTTCCAGGTGACCGAGCGAGGATCGCGCCGGGTACTACAGCTTCGCCACTGGCTCGCGCGGTGGCGGCACCGTAACGGCCGCGGTCAGGCTCGCCGAGTCAACTCCTCGAGCAGCTGAACGACGTGAACGTACGGCCGATCGGTCGCGCGCTCCATGGCGATCTCGCAGGTGCGGTTGGTGGAGACGTGGGCGTCGAACGTCCTGCCCTTCACCTCGGCCGCCTCCTCCTGCGTCGCGGAGGCGGTCAGCTCCGGGTGCAGGAACCCGCGGTCGCCCGCGAAGCCGCAGCAGGCCGCCGAGGGTGGGACGAAGACGTCGTCGGCGAGCGCGGCGGAGACCTCTCGCACCCGGCGATCGATGCCGAGGTGGCGGCCTGAGCAGGTGGGGTGAACGGCGACAGAGCCCGCCTTCGCAACCTCCAGATTGGGCAGTAGCCGGTCGCGCGCCCAGTCGGTCGCGTCAACGACCTCGAGCTTCATGTGCCGCTCCGCGTTCTCCTCGCTCAGCGCATCGCCGACCTCGTTCACGATCCCATGGGTGCACGAGCTCGCGTCCACGACGACCGGGAGCTCGCCCTCGTCGGTCCAGTGCCACAACCTGTCCACCATCTTGTTGGCCATCCAGGCGTGGCCTTCCCTGTAGCCCTTGGAGCCCCAGGGGACGGCGCAGCAGTTCCCCGCGACGTCCGGCGGGATCCACACGGGCTGACCCGCCCGGGCCGAGACGGCCACCATGGCCTCGACCACGCCCATCTCCGCACCACCGCCGTTCGCCCGCCTCGAGGCGCCGAACATCCGGTTGATGCACGACGGCACGTAGACGGCCGCCGCACCCTCGCGGGCCGTGTCGGGCAGGCGCGGCGACGCGGCCCTCGGCATCCCCGGCCCCCACTCCGGCATCAGCTCGGAGCTGACGAAGCGCCGCTGCGCCCTGGTCACCGCGCGCAACGGACCGTCGCCGACCGCCCTGGACATGCCGCCGCCGGTCCGGAGCGCCATCCGGGCCGCCCGCTCGAACCCGGCCCAGCGCTTGGCGGCCTTGAGCGCCGAATGCTCCGCCTTCTCGTCGTGCTCGCGGTTGCGGAAGTCCTTGATCAGCTTGCCGGTGTCGATCCCGACCGGGCACGAGAGCAGACAGCTGCCGTCCGCGGCGCAGGTCTCGATGCCGTCGTACTCGTACTGCTCCATGAGCGCCTTCTGAAGCCGGGAGCCCTGGGGCTGGCGGGCCATCTCGCGGCGGAGCACGATCCGCTGGCGCGGCGTCGTGGTCAGCAGGCGACTGGGGCACACCGGCTCGCAGAAGCCGCACTCGACGCAGGTGTCGGCGACCTCCTCGATGGGCGGGTTCGCCTTCAGGTTCTGCAGGTGCGCCGCGGAATCCGTGTTCAGGATCACGCCCGGCCCGAGCACGCCGTCGGGATCGGCGAGGCGCTTGATGCGCCACATGAGCTCGGTGGCCTTGGCGCCCCACTCCCGCTCGACGTACGGGGCCATGTTGATCCCCGTGCCGTGCTCGGCCTTCAGCGAGCCGTCGTACTTCTCGACGATCAGGTCCACGAGGTCGTTCATGAACCCCTCGTAGCGCTCCCGGTCCTCGGCGAGCCCAAAGTTGGGTGTGAGCATGAAGTGGAGATTCCCGGCGGAGGTGTGGCCCGCTACCCCGGGGAGGAACCCGTGCTTGCCGAGCAGCGCCTGGATGTCCGTGGCCGACTCGGCGATGCGCTCCGGTGGCACGCAGACGTCCTCGACGATCAGGACGGTGCCCTGCGGCCGCATGCGTCCGACGATCCCGTGCAGGCCCTCACGCGTCCGCCAGTACATCTCCGTGAGCTCCTCGTCGCGCGTGAAGTCAGCGCCGCGGATGGTCTCCTTGCCGGCGAGGGCCTCCAGAGCCTGCTTCTCCATGCCGTCGAGGTCGGCCGGATCGTCGGAGCGGTACTCGATCAGGAGCGCGGCGGACTCCGGCGGCAGCTCGCGCCAGTACTCCGGTGTTCCGGGGATCGAGTAGCTCGCGGCGATCAGGGCCGGCGCCACCATCATCTCGACCGCCGTCGCGCCCGCCGCCACCAGGTCCGGCACCGGCTCGACCGTCTTGGGGATGTCGGCGAAGTGGACCCAGGTCGTGGTCGTATGCGGCAGGAGCGGCACGGTGTCGAACACGGCCTCCGCGACGAAGGCGAGGGTGCCCTCGGAGCCCACCACGAGCCGGCGGAAGATCTCCAGGGGCGTCTCGGCATCGAGGAACGCGCACAGGCGGTAGCCCATGGTGTTCTTGATCTGGAACTTGCGGCGGATGCGCTCGGCGAGCTCGGTGTCGGCCCGGATCTCGTCGCGGATCTCCGCGAGGCCCCGTGCCAGCTCCGGCTCGGCCTCGGTGAAGCGCTCCTCGGCTCCCGGGGCAGCCGTGTCGATCGTCGTCCCAGACGGGAGCACGAGGGTGAGTGAGCGCAAGGTCGAGTAGGAGTCCTGCGTCGTGCCGCAACGCATGCCGCCGGAGTTGTTGGCGACCACGCCGCCGACGGTGGCGAAGTCGGTGCTCGCCGGGTCGGGGCCGAGCCGGCGGCTGTACGGCTTGAGCACCCGGTTTGCGTGGCCGAGCGCCGTCCCGGGCCGCACCCTCGCAACGGCGCCCTCCTCCTCCACCTTCACGCCCGTGAAGTGGCGGCGGACGTCGACGAGGATCCCGTCGCTCTGGCTCTGGCCGTTCAGGCTCGTCCCGGCTGAGCGCAGGGTCACCGGGAGGCCCTGCTCGCGGCCGAAGCGGAGCACCTTCGCGACGTCGGAGGCGTCGCGAGCCTCCACCACGGCCTGCGGGAAGAGCCGGTACGGGCTCGCGTCCGAGGCGTAGCGGATCAGGTCCAGCGCACGGCTCAGGACGCGATCCGGTCCGAGCAGCGCTTCGAGCTTCGAGCGAAGCGGCTGCGGCGTCCCCGCGGCGATCCAGTCCGGCGCGGGACCTGTACTCGGGTCGGTCGACTCCGGGGCGATCCGTTGAACGTCTGGCTGAAGAAGAGGCACTTCCCGGCCTAAAAGAGCGCCATTCCGGGCTCGACGCCCACCTCGATCAGCTCCGGCTCGCTCGAGGGGATCGCCGTCTCGAGCTCGGAGCGGAGCTCATCGAGACCGCCAATGGTCCGTGCCTTCACCCCGTACCCCGCTGCGATTTCCGCCGTGTTCAGCGCCGGGAGGTCGAGGCCGGGCGCGCCGGTCACCTGCTCGGTGTCCGCGAACCACTTGAGGATCGCGTACTCGGAGTTTCGCAGCACGAGGAAGGTGACCGGCACCCTGTAGGCCGCGGCCGACCAGAACGCGGTCACGGCGTACTGCACCGAGCCCTCCCCCATCACGCACACGACCGGTCGGTCGGGCTCGGCGAGCTGCACGCCCACGGCGGCAGCGAGGCCGAAGCCGAGACCGCCGCCGGCGCCGAAGTAGTAGCTGCCCGGGCGGGACAGCCGCAGCTGGTTGCGCAGCGCCATCGTGCTCGACGGCGACTCGAGCACCACGATGCCGTCGTCGGGAAGCGCCTGCCCGAGGGCGGCGTGGACGGTCGAAGGGCTCAGCGGATCGGACTCCGGCGGCGCCTGGGGCTCGCCGAGCGGCTCCGGGGCCTCGCGGTCGGATTCCGGGACGGCCTCGAGCAGCGCCTCGGCGGTGAGCTTGACGTCGGCGACGATCGCGTCGCCCATCGGCGCCCGGGCCGCCTCGTCGGGGTCGCTCGTGATCGCCACGAGCTCGGTGCCCGCGGGAAGCAGCGGGCCGGGGATGTACGGGTAGTACGGGAAGACGGAGGTGCCGAGGGTGACCACCAGGTCGTGTCCCTCGAGCATCTGGCCGAGGGGTCCGATCGCGGGCGGCAGCGTGCCGCGGAAGTTCGGGTGACCCTCCGGGAAGCCGATCCGCCCGCCGCCCGGAGCCGGGGTGGCCCACACCGGCAGGCGCTGGCGCTCGGCGAGGGCGACAGCCGCGTCCCAGGCTCCGCTGGCGTCGACGTCCGGGCCCGCCACCATGGCGGGGCTCTTCGCCCTGGCGAGGCGATCCGCCAGCGACTTGACCAGCCCCGGGTCGGCCGCCGCCCGCCCGCTCACGGAGCGGGCGATCGCGTGGGCGACGTCACCGTCGTCCACCTCGGCGGTCCAGTCGTCCATCGGGATCGAGACGAACGACGGCCCCTTCGGCGGGAGCGAGGACACGTGGACGGCGCGCGCCAGAGCCAGCGGCACGTCCTCGGCGCGCGGCGGCTCATAGCTCCACTTCACGAACGGGTCCGGGACCCGAATCGCATCGCGGTTGGTGAGATTTGCCTGCGGCGTGATCATCGCCCTGACCTGCTGGCCAGCGGTGATTACGAGCGGGGACTTGTTCGCCTGCGCGTTGAACATCGCCCCGACCGCGTTGCCCACCCCCGGGGCGGTGTGCAGGTTCACCAGGGTCGGCCTGCCGGAGGCCTGGGCGTAGCCGTCGGCCATCCCGACCACGACCGCCTCCTGCAGCCCGAGGACGTACTCGAAGTCGTCGGGGTAGCCGTGGAGCATCGGCAGCTCGGTCGAGCCCGGGTTGCCGAACATGGTCGTCATCCCGCGGGCGCGGAAGAGCTCGTAGGCAGCCTCGCGAACGGTGGTCACCGGTCTCGGCAACCTATCCGAGCGGGCGCGCCGAGGCATCGGACGGTCCCGGCGCGGTCCGCGACACGGCATTACCATATTCAGTATAGTTTTGGGAGATGCGCGGGATCCGGACCCTTCTCACGTTGTTCGGCGCTGGACTGGCCCTCATGGCCGTCGTCCTCGGCCCCGACAGAGCCACGGCCACGTCCTGCCCCACGGCGCCATGGAAGGAGCTCGAGGTCGCGCACGAGATCATCGACATCGGCTCCGTGTACCGGCATCCACAGGAGGCCCTTCCCACCTACAAGGGGGCCGGCGACGACCCGATCCCCGACGATGTCTGGAACGCCGGCTACGAGCCGCCCTCGCCGTACATCGCGAACACCACCCGAAACCTTCAGTTCAACGAATCGCAGTTCATCGCCTCGCCCGGCGAGCCGATCTGCACGACGAGCTACATCACCACGTCCGACGGCTACACCTGGGGCGCGATGTCACTGGCCGTCAACGCGATGTCGCCGTACCACTCGGACGACTACAGAGGCCTGCCGGCCAGGAATGCCTATTACGCCGGAAACCTGGTCGAGACGCCCCCTCCGGGAGTGGTCAAGGTCACCGCCAACTTCAAGGCGCAGAACATCAAGTTCTGGGCGAACGAGAACGATGCCGCTCCCGGGAGCCCGGGCGCGGTGCCGATCACGCGCTACTTCGTCCGCGACCGGTGGGGCAACGTCTACATCATGCACGCGTCAGGCCAGGACACGCCCGAGGGGGTCGCCCAGGCGTTCCACGACGCGATCCTGCCGAACGGTTGGACCAAGTTCAAGCGGCCTTTGGACGAGGACCTGGTCCTCCGTCCCGCCGAGGGCTCGGACGGCTCCTTCCACTACCTGGTGATCCGCGACAGCGCCGATAACACCTATCACCAGATCAAGTGGTCGAATCACGGCGCGCTCCAGGCCCACGTTCAGGGCCGGGCGATGCCCATCTGGGGCGGGCAGGATGCGAACCGCATCTCCGGGAGCCCTCACGCCGACGTGATTCACGGGGCGGCCGGCAACGACAAGCTGCGGCCGCGCCAGGGCGCAGACCAGGTCTGGGGAGACGCCGGCGTGGACACCGTGATCCTGCGGGGGAACAGCCACCGCTACAGGCTGATCCGCCTGTCGAAGGACCACCACAGCCTCGTCGTCGCCGGCCTCGGGTCGGTCAAGCTGATCAAGTACGCGGAGCGCCTTCAGTTCCGCGACCAGACGGTCAGGGTCAGCCGGCTCTCCCAGCGCGACGTCGGCGGACGGCTCTAACCAGCTCAGTCCACGCGAGGGGCCGCGGACCGGCCCCGGATCCTCACCAGCAGCCGGTCGACCAGCCGCGGCACGATGCCGCTGAGGCCGAGGACCCGCACCGCGGGCGGCGCGTACACCGCCCGCGAGTCGCTCTCGACGCCCTCGACGATCGCGTCCACGAGCTCGGTGACCGGGCGTTCCTCGTCGTTTGAGCGCCAGGCCGGAAGGCGCTCACGCTGATGACGGAGAATCGTCGTTTCGAACTCACCGGGATACACGGTGGTGACCGAGACTCCGCTGCCGGCGAGCTCGTGGCGAAGCGCCTCCGCGAAGCCGCGGTCGAAGGCCTTCGTCCCCCCGTAGACGGCGCCCCACGGGAACGACCGCAGCCCGGCCGCCGAGGAGAGGACGACGATGTGCCCGCCGCGCTCGCCGAGCATGTGCGGCAGCGCCGCCTTTACCGTGTACATCGTCCCGAGCACGTTGACCTGGACCATCGACTCGGCCTCGGCCAGCTCCTGCTCTGCGAACGGCCCGTAGTGCAGGACGCCCGCGTTGACGACCAGCAGGTCGATTCCCTCCAGGCGCTTCGCGAGCCGCTCGATTGCCCGGCTCGTCTGGCCCCACTTGGACACGTCGGCCACAGCGGTGGCGTGCGGACCGTCGGGGCTCTCCGGCAGCTCACTGGAGAGCTCGTCCAGCGCCTCCTTCCCGCGTGCCACGAGGCCGAGCCGGGCGCCGCGGCCCGCGAGCTCGATGCTGAGCGCCCTGCCGATTCCACGCGACCCTCCTGTGACGATCGCCCTGGTGCCGCGCTCGATCCGCATGGCTTGATCCTCTCACGAGGGCCGCCACTAGTATCGGTCGCGATGCCGCAGGAGCAGGCCACCGTCGCCGAGGAGGAGTACCTCCAGATCATGTTCTGGCTGGAGGAGGCCGGGCTGCCGATCACCGGCGCCAACATCGCGCGTGCGATGCAGCTCTCCGCGCCGACCGTCCACGAGATGATCGGCCGCCTCGAGCGCGACGGCTACGTTGAGCGGCGCCCTGACAAGTCGCTGACGTTCACCGACAGCGGCCGCGAGCACGCGCAGGCCATCGTCCGCCGCCACCGGCTGATCGAACGCTTCCTCACCGACGTCCTCGGCATCCCGTGGGACGAGGTGCACGAGGAGGCCGAGCGGCTCGAGCACGCGATGTCGCCCGTCCTGGAGAAGCGCATGCTGGCGGCGATCGGCGACGCCAAGACCTGCCCGCACGGGCATCCGCTCGTGGAAGGGGTGCGCGAGGAGGGAGCGCTACTCGCCGACGTGGAGCCGGGAGCGGCGGTTCACGTGCTTCGGTTCGAGAACGAGGCCGAGGAGCTCCTTCACTACCTGAAGGAGGCCGGAATGCGGCCCGGCCTCGACGGGACGCTCGAGAGCTCCACGAGCGACGAGGTCGTGTTGAGCTCGGATGACGGCCGGCACGTGGTCTCGCGCAGCGTCGCCGAGACCGTCTCGGTCCGGGCGGACCCGTCTCCACCGCCGCGGGCTCCGCTGCCGGAGCAGCTCGAGCTCTCGAGCGACCGGTACGGCCGCTAGCGCCGGCGGCCCCGGCCGCAGGCGCGCTCTGGCCGGGCGGTCGAGCATCGCCTAAGCCGCGAGCTCGCCGCAGATCTGACGCAGCCGGCGGTACAGGGCCTGGTCCTGCGGGCGGACCGCGAACTGGCGGCGCCGCACCAACGCCTCGTGCTCGCGAACGGCGGAGGCCAGCGCGGAGAAGCGCCGCTCCGCGATGTTTCGCTCGCTTACCGGATCCAGCTTTCGATTTCCCTCGACTACGGTGATCGGAGTCATCGGTGAGTCACCTCCTCGGTGGTAGTCCCTGACGGCCGAGCCAGGGTAGGTCCGCGGGCTAAGCGAGATGTAACGCCCGGGTAAAAGATTGGCGACGAGTCGGTGCCGTTCCTATGGACGGTCGGCCAATCTTGCGGCCGCCGGGTTGTCCAGGCGCGCGTTCCTCAGGCCGGGCTTGCAGCCCGAACCCGCTCGAGTGCGCGGGCGATGCGGGCAACGCCCTCGCCGATCTGGTCGGGAGGAACGCTGGCGAACGAGAGGCGGAGGCTCGACCGCCCACCCTCGAGCATGAAGTCGGGGCCGGCGATGAAGGCGACCTTCTCCTCCAAGGCCGCCGCATGCGTCTCGACCGTGTCGACGTCGTCGGGAAGCGTCAGCCACAGGAAGTAGCCGCCACCGGGCTCGACGAAGTCGGCCTCGGGGATCTGCTCGCGAAGCGCCTCCACGAGGGTGTCGCGGCGCTCCTTCAGGGCGCCCTTGACGAAGGCGATGTTCTCGTCGAGACCACCGGAGCGGCAGAGCTCGTAAACGACCGCCTCGGCCAGCATGTTGGGCGAGATGTACATCTCGTTGGCCCGCTTGGCGAGCTTCGCGATCTCGTCCGCCGGGCCGGCCAGGTAGCCGACACGAACGCCGGGACTCACCGTCTTCGAGAACGACGAGGCGTGGATGACCCGTCCGCCCTCGCCCGGCGTGAGCATGGTCGGCGGTGGGTCGGAGTCGAACGGCAGCTCCCGATACGGGTCGTCCTCGAGGATCCAGAAGCCGTGCTCGGTGGCCAGCTCGACCAGCCGCCCGCGCTTGTCGGCGGAGAGGGTGCAGCCCGCGGGGTTGTGGAAGTTCGGGATCACGTGGACGAGCTTCGCGGGCTCGCCGTCGGAGACCGCCCGCTCGACGCCGTCGACGTCGACGCCGTCGGCCTCCAGGGGCACGCCGACCCGGTCGGCGCCGAGACGCTCCAGAAGCAGCAGGGTCCGGTCGTAGGAGGGTTGCTCGACGACCACCCGATCACCGGGGCCGACCAGGTGCTGGAACAGCATCGCCCCGGCCTCGAGCGAGCCGTTGGTGACCATCACCTGGGCGGGATCGGTCAGGCCGTGACGCTCGGCGATCCACTCGCAAAGGCCCGGATGTCCGATCCCGGTGCCGTAGGAGAGGGCTCGTTTCCAATCGTCCGTGAGCGCGCGCTGCGCCGCCTCGCGAACCGCGTCGACCGGGAGGATGTCGGCGCTCGGAGCGCCACGGGCGAAGCTGATCACCTCGGAAGCCATGAGCCGCCCGAGTATAGGTCGGCACGAAGCCGGCACAAACTCCCGACCCGTGTACACCCTCAACGCTGTACTACCGGGGTGATCGGCGTTGGCCCCCATATAGGTGTTCAACTGCGCACACGTCCCGGGGGCTGGCGATGGCGAGGCTGATCGGCCGTGCTGCGAGCGAGCGATCGCGACGCTTGCCGCACGACAGCATGGACTGGTCGCGCGGTGCCAGCTGGTCGAGCTCGGGGTGACGGCGACGCTTCGGAGTCTCGCCGAGGCCGTCGCGTAGCCCAACGTGTGCCGAGTCGACCGCGGATGTGCGAGGGCCGGCGCGGATGCCTCCCTCATCGCCGCTGCCTGTACTGAGGGCGCCGGCTATGCCCTGGCCGACTGGAGCGCCTCGACGGCGACCTGCGCCGCCTCGGTCGGCGAGCGGCCGACGCGGACGCCCCGGGCCTCCAGCGCCTCCTTCTTGGCCTCGGCCGTGCCGGAGGAGCCGGAGATGATCGCCCCGGCGTGACCCATCTGCTTGCCCGGGGGTGCCGTGAAGCCGGCGATGTAGGCGACCACCGGCTTGGAGACCTGCTCGGCGATGAAGTCCGCGGCGCGCTCCTCCGCGTCGCCGCCGATCTCGCCCACCATCACGATCAGCTCGGTCTCGTCGTCGGCCTCGTACAGGGTGAGGACGTCGATGAAGTCGGAGCCGACGATCGGGTCGCCGCCGATGCCGACGATGGAGGAGTTACCCACCCCGGCCTGCTTCAGCTCGTTGCCGATCTGGTAGGTGAGCGTGCCCGACTTCGAGACCACGCCGATGGACCCGGGGTCGAAGAACTGCGCCGGGATGATGCCCACGTTCGACTTGCCCGGCGACAGCACGCCCGGGCAGTTGGGCCCGATCAGCCGGACGCCGGCCTCCTTGGCCTTCCAGTAGGTGCGCAGCATGTCGAGGACCGGGATGCCCTCGGTGATCGCGATGACGGTGTCGACACCGGCATCGATGGCCTCGTCGATCGCCGCCGCCGCAAACCGCGCCGGGACGAAGATCATCGAGGTGTTGGCGCCCTCCTCGGAGACGGCCTCCTTGATCTCGTTGTAGACCGGGATCCCTTCGACGTCCTGGCCGCCCTTGCCGGGTGTGACCCCCGCGACGACGTCCGTCCCGTAGGAGCGGTTCCGCAGGCCGTGGAACGATCCCTCGCGGCCGGTGAGGCCGGAGATGACGAGCTTGGTGTCCTGGTCGACGATGATCGACATCAGGCGGACATCTCCACGACGCGCTCGGCCGCCCCCAGCATCGTCTTCTCCACGTGAAGGTCCTCGAGATCGGCGTCGGCCAGAAGCCCCAGCCCCTCCTCCGAGTTCGTCCCGTCCAGGCGCACGACCATCGGCACGCCGATGTCGATCCGCTTCGAAGCCTCGATGATCCCCTTGGCGATCTCGTCGCAGCGGGTGATCCCGCCGAAGATGTTGAAGAGGATCGCGTTCACGTTCTCGTCGGAGGTGATGACCTCGAGCGCGTCGACGATCGCGTCCGCCTTCGAGCCGCCGCCGGCGTCCAGGAAGTTCGCCGGTTTGCCGCCCGCCTGCGCGACCACGTCCAGCGTGGACATGCACAGCCCGGCGCCGTTGCCCAGGATCCCGATGTTGCCGCCGAGCTTGACGTAGGTCAGGCCCTTCTCCTCCGCCATCCGCTCCTGCGGGTCCTCCGCGGAGAGGTCGCGGAGCCCAGCCAGCTCCTCGTGGCGGTACATGGCGTTGTTGTCGATCGTGATCTTGGAGTCGAGCGCGACCACCTCGCGGTCGGTGGTCACGATCATCGGGTTGACCTCGATCAGGGTCGCGTCCTCCGCGAGGGCCGTCGCGTGAAGCTTGACCATGACCTCGGCGACCCCGCCGGTCACGTCCTCGTCGATGCGGGCGTCGACCGCCATCTGGCTCGCAATGTCGGTGGTGAACTCCTCGCCGGGCTCGATGTGGCGCTGGATCAGCGCCGCCGGGTCCGCCTCGGCGACCTCCTCGACGTCCATCCCCCCCATCCGGGAGAGGATCGCCAGGAGCTTCTTGGAGGAACGGTCGAGGATGATCGACGCGTAGTACTCGGCGTCGATCTTCGAGGCCTGCTCCACCCACACCTCGTGGACCGTGAACCCTCGGATGTCCATGCCGATGATCGCCTCGGCGTGCTTCAGAGCCTCGTCGCGGTCGTTCGCGATCTTGATGCCGCCCGCCTTGCCGCGCTTGCCGATCCGCACCTGGGCCTTGATCACGCACGGATAGCCGAGCTCCTCGGCGGCCTCGACCGCCGCGGGCACCGTCGCGGCCTGGCGGCCGTCGGGCACGGGAACATCGTGCTCGGCGAACAGCTTCTTGCCCTGATACTCGAGTAGGTCCATTTCGGGGGCGGGGAGCCTATCCGAAGGCGAGCCGGGGTCCGGGACCCGCCGCTTGGCATAATCCCGCGGCTCATGGCGCTGCCGAAGCTCAAGGACATCAAGTGGGTGACCACGGACTGCTACGGAACCCTCATCGACTGGGAGAAGGGAATTCTCGAGGCGTTCCGCAAGGAGGCGGACCGGGACGGGTTCAGCTTCGAGGAGGAGCCGTTCATGAACCGGTTCTTCGAGCTCCAGGCGGAGATCATCCGGGGGTCGTACGAGCTCTACGCGGAGGTGCTCCGCCGCGCGGCCGTGCGGACGGCGAAGGAGATCGGCTGGGAGCTCGAGCCGTCGCGGGCCCAGTTCCTGCCGGACAGCGTCCCCCGCTGGGCTCCGTTCCGCGAGTCAAACGCCGCCATGGATCGCCTCGGCAAACGCTACGAGGTCGGAATCGTCTCCAACATCGACGACAAGCTGCTGGGCGTCTCACGTCGCCATCTGCGCACCGAGCTCGACCTGGTGGTCACTGCGCAGCAGGTTCGAAGCTACAAGCCCGATCCGGCGCACTTCAAGGAATGCGCGCGGCGCATCGGGGGCAAGAAGGGGTGGCTGCACATCGCCAGCGGCTATGAGACCGACGTCGCGCCGGCCCTGAAGATGAACGTGCCCGTGATCTGGGTGAACCGCAACGGCGAGAAGCTCGAGGGCCGCAAGGCGCCCTCCGCGACGGTCAAGAACCTTCGCGACGCCGCGAAGCGGCTTGGCGCCGGAGGCTGAGCGCCTCCCGGGCGACCCCGCCGACCGCGCGATGGTCGCGCGGGCGCATGAGCGATTCGCCGCCGAGCGCCGCAGGGCCAAGCGCCACGCGCGCGGCCCCGGCGGGAAGGGCGCCCTTCCGAACCTGATCATCATCGGCGGGCTCAAGTGCGGCACGACGAGCCTGCACCACTACCTCAACCTCCACCCGGAGATCGCGATGTCGCGGCCCAAGGAGCTCAACTTCTTCGTCACCGAGCTCAACTGGCCGCTCGGCCGCGACTGGTACGCGAGCCACTTCGACCCCTCCGCGCGCATTCGCGGCGAGAGCTCGCCGCACTACACCAACCGCCCAAGCTTCGCCGGCGTTCCCGCGCGGATGCGGGAGCTGCTGCGGTCCGAGGTCCGGCTCATCTACGTCGTGCGGAACCCGATCGACCGCATGCTCTCGCATTACCTGCACAACGTCGGCGGCGGCTACGAGGACCGCTCGCTGGTCGAAGCCCTCTCCGACCCGGAATCCAGCTACGTCGCCCGGAGCCGCTACTTCTTCCAGGCGGAGCCCTACCTGGAGGAGTTCGGCGCGGACACCCTCTCCATCGTGGGGCGGGAGGAGCTGAAGGACGACCGGCCGCGCACGATGCGCCTCGCGTTCGAGTTCCTCGGCGTCGACCCCGGTTTCACCTCCGACGAGTTCGAGCGCGAGTGGGAGACGGGCGTCGCGAAGGGAGGGAGCCGCTTCCGCCTCTTGGACCGGGCCGTCCGCTTGCCCGGCCTGCGGGCCATCGACCGCAACTTCGACCGCCTGCCGGAGTCACTCAGGTGGCTGGCCGAGCGGGTCGTCCACGACCCCGAGCGCGGCGAGGTCCCAAAGCCCGAGCTGCCCGACTCGCTCCGCGAGCAGCTCGTCGAGCTGTTCCGAGAGGACGTCGCCCAACTCGAGAGGCTCGCCGGGCGAGCGTTCGGCTGGCTGTCCTAGGGCGCTACTCCGGGTCCGGGCGCACCAGGACCGTGTCGGCCACCGGGATGATCTCGTCCAACGGGAGGTCGGCTCGCGAGGCGTGCTCGCGAATGGCCTCCGGACTCGTCGCCTGGTAGATGCACACGGTGCCGACGCTGCCCCCGTCCTCCTGGAGGACGTAGCTGCGAATCCACCGGATGTCGTCGGCCATCTGCTCGTCGCCGACCTGGCGCGAACGTTCCGCGGCCTGCTCGAGGTCGCCGCCCGATCGCCAGCCGCTCCGTCGCAGGATCGCGTAGGTGTCCATCGATTCCCTTCCTTAGGTTGCTGGGCGACCGTACACCAGACAACGTCCCGGGCATACGCGCCGCGCTGGACGGCTAGATTTCCGTCGCGCAGATGGACCGCCTGATCCCCGACCCGGGGCCGACAACGATCCCGGACCAGATCATCCAGCTCGACCTGATCTCGGGTGCTCGCGCCGACCGCCCTTACGTGGTCACCAACTTCGCCGTCACCGTCGACGGCAAGGCGACGCTGCACGGTCGCTCGGGAGCGATCGGGAGCGATCGGGATACGGAGATGCTGGTCTGCCTTCGCACCCGTGTGGACGCGGTGTTGATCGGTGCGGGGACGATGCGCGCCGAGCGCTACGGCCGGCCCGTCGCCGACCCGGGCAAGCGCGGGCTGCGCGAGCGGCGAGGGCTCTCGCAGGACCCGCTGCTCGTGATCGTGAGCGGGCGCCTGGACCTTCCCTGGGACGCGCCGGTGTTCGAGGACCGTGGCGCGCGCGTGCTGATCTTCACCACCTCGGACGCCGATCCTCCGGAGACCGTCGCCGAAGTCCGGGTCGTGCGCCACGAGGGGAGCGTCGACCTCGTGAAGGCACTCGAATACCTGCGGACTCAGCGCGGCGTGCGCGCGCTGCTCTGCGAGGGGGGTCCGCGCCTGCACGCCCAGCTCCTCGAGGCCGCCTTGGTGGACGAGCTCTTCGTCACCCACGCCCCCAAGCTCGCCGGGGGCGATGGGCCCAGCCTCGCCGTCGGCCTTCCGGAGCTCGAGCGTCCACTCGCGGTGGTCTGGCTCCTCGACTCCGACGGCGAGCTGTTCGCCCGTTACCGCGTGCCCAGGGGCGACACTTGACCCGGCCCCCCTCTCGCTTCCCGTTCGGCCACGCATCGCCGCCCCCTGGCCGGGCTGCCGACCCTGGAGTTCGTCGGCAATAGCTCGACAAAGTCCAGGCTCTCGGCCGGTGGCGAGGAATCGAGACTGGACTTCGCCACGCATGCGGAGACATCCACCCGTGCTGAGCGCGCTCGGTCCGTCGTCCCCCTCGGCGAATCGCCGCCACCGGCGCTCAAAGGCGGTGAGGGAGGGGTCAGTGATTGCGCGAGCGTTTCGTGCGCCTTTTCCACGCATGTCGCCACCGCGACAGCCCGCCTCGTCGCCCTATCGGCGCCGCGGCTCGACCACGCCGGGGCTCTCGAGGGCGCCCACTCGACACGCGTACGGCGACCGGGATCGTGAGCCATCTGGAGGCAGGGGGCCCGACCCTAAGCCGGCGGGATCCGGCCCTCGGCCTGGACCCGCTCCTCGCCACGGCGGAGCATCCGCAGGGCGAGGATGGTGCCGCCCAGCGTCGCGGCCAGGCCGAGGCTGATCTGCACGCTGAGGATCCCCTCGCGCGTCCAGTAGACGTCGCGCAGGTCGAGCAGCAGCGCTGCCTCGTCGAACGTCAGCCCGATGCCGGCACCGAACGGGACCGCAAGCGTGGTTTCGAGCTTCTGGTTCTGGGTGAGCAGAGCCACCGCGCCCGACGCGAAGGCGATCAGGATGCCCGGCACGAAGTGGTGGATGTGGCGGCCCCCGAGGCGGACGTTGCCGGCGGGCCACCAGCCGCCGCGGATGCCAGCCGTCGAGAGCCGCATGAGCGCGAACGCCGACACGAACCCGGAGAGCATGTTGAAGAGCACCTTCTCCGTGCGGGAGGTCGCCTCGTATCCCTCGACCAGGACTGCGACGGCGTCCTGCGTGGCCTTGCCCGTCGCCTCGAGTGGGCGCTCCGGACCCTCGTGGAGAATCGCGGGGACGGCCGCGGGCCGCACCCGGCGCCTGGCGAGCCGCACGACCTCGCTTGCGAGCACCGTGCCCGCTGTGCCCACGGCCACCGTGGCGAGGCCCACGGTCAGGCGGTCGGCGCGGCGAGCGCTCTTGCGGCGCAGGATCCGCGGGAGGCGAGACCGACGTAGGCGAGATCGGCGTGGGCGGGAGCTCATGCGCCAATCACCCTGCCGCAAGCACGAAGCGAGGACGCTAGAGGCGGACGAGGTTCGGGGCGGTCATGCCGCGCGTCACACCGCGGAAGTCGATGACCAGCTGGGCGTCGCGGACGACGCGCTCGTGATCGACCTCCGGGTGGGCGGTGATGATGCAGGCGATGTCGGCCGCGGGCAGCTCCGCATGCAGGTCGACGGAGGAGAGGCCGAACTCCGGCAGCTCGGGGACGTGCGGGTCGTGGTACGCGATGTCGGCGCCCAGGTCTCGAAGCAAGCGGATGATCTTCAGTGCGGGAGCCTCGCGAAGGTCGCCCACGCCGCCCTTGTAGGCGACACCGAGCAGCAGCACGCGCGAGCCCCGGACAGGCTTGGAAACGTCGTTCAGCGTGCGTTCGATCTTGGAGACGCAGAAGTGGGGCTGCGCCTGGTTCAGCTTCCCGGCCAGCTCGACGAACTCGGTGTAGAAGTCGTGCTCGCGGGCCTTGAACGCCAGGTAGAAGGGGTCGATCGGCAGGCAGTGGCCGCCCATGCCCGGGCCCGGCTCGAAGCGCATGAAGCCGAACGGCTTCGTTCCGGCGGCGTCCACGACCTCCCACACGTCGATCCCCATCCGGTCGCATAGCTGCGCGAGCTCGTTGACGAGCGCGATGTTCACGGATCGGAAGATGTTCTCGAGCAGCTTCGTCAGCTCCGCCACCTCCGGTGAGGACACCTCGACGACGTCGTCGCAGATCAGCCCGTAGAGCTCCGCGGCCCGGCGGCGGCACTCGTCGGTGAGCCCGCCCACGACCTTCGGGGTGTTCCGGACTGTGTGGTCGGTCCGCCCGGGGTCGATTCGCTCCGGCGAGTAGGCCAGGTTGAACTCGCGGCCCGCGGCGAGTCCCGACTCCTCCAGGATCGGGAGCAGACGCTCGCGCGTCGTGCCCGGGTAGGTGGTCGACTCGAGCACCACGAGGCGGCCCTCGTGGAGAACGCGGGAGAGCTGGGTCGCCGCGTCGACCAAGTATGAGAGGTCCGGCTCGCGGTTGTTCGCCAGCGGTGTCGGGACGCAGATGACCACGGCCTCGCAGCCGGCGAGGTTTCGGTACTGGTCGGTGGCAGTGAAGCGCTCGGCGGCAGCCCGCAGCTGGTCAGACGGGACGTCCTCGACGTCGGACTCGCTGCGGCGCAGGCGCTCGACCCGCTTGGGGTCCGTGTCGACGCCCACGACGTCGCACCCCGCCTCGGCGAACGCGACGGCGAGGGGCAGCCCGACGTATCCGAGGCCGACGATCCCTACCTTCATTGCCGCTCAGTGTAGGTATCGCGGAGCCAGTCGGAGACCGCAGAGGGCTCGGCCGCAAGCTGGGCGTCGGACAGCTGAGCGATCAGGCGCGCGTTCGCCCCTCCGCCAGCGCCCGGGGGCTCGATTGCGGCCACCGGGGTTCCCAGCTTCGTCGCGACGAGCACGGCCGCCAGCGACGCGCTCGAGTCCGACACAACAAGGACGGCATCGGGCTTGTTCTCACGGAGCAGGCGCTCGAACTCCCGCAGCTCCCGCGCGATCGCGGCGATCTCATCCGGGCCGCGCGCCAGGTCCGGGTCGTCGGGCCGGCGCTCGGCCTCGATCCCGGCCGCGGCGAGCCCGTCCTCGACCGCGCCGAGATTCGCGTGAGTTCCGACGATCAAGACGCTCATGCACGAAGCCTGACCGATTTTCGGGTGCCCTGATTGAGCCGCCGTGATGGGGGGATATAGATTTCGATGTCGATGAGCCGGATTCTCGCCCCGCTTAACCTCGGTGTCGGAGCGACGCGCCACCTGATCTGGTACCTCAGCTATCAGATCACCGGCGAGGCGCGAGGCCACGAGTAGGGCAGTCACAGCGAAGGGATCGACGATGGACGGGCTGATGATGGATCGCCCCCTGCTCGTCAAGCAGATCGCCGAGCGCGCCGCCACGGTCTTCGGGCGGCGCGAGGTGGTCGCGCGAACCCAGGACGGTGTGGAGCGGACGACCTACGCCCAGATCGTCGAGCGCGCGCGGCGGCTGGCCAGCGCCCTCACGGAGCTGGGGGTCCAGCCGGGAGACCGCGTCGCGTCCTTCGCCTGGAACTCGATCCGCCATCTCGAGCTCTACCTCGCCGTGCCGTCGATGGGCGCCGTCCTCCACACCCTGAACGTCCGCCTGTTCGAGGACGACCTCCGTTACATCACGACCCACGCCGACGACCGGATCGTGTTCGTCGACGCCTCCCTCGCCGGGGCGATGCCTGCCTTCGAGGCCACCGACCGCGAGGTCGTGATGCCCGACGGCCCCGGTGAGCGGGACGGAGCGCTCGCCTACGAGGAGCTGATCGCGACCGGCGATCCCTCGTTCGAGTTTCCGGAGCTCGACGAGAACACGGCGGCGGCCATGTGCTACACGAGCGGCACCACGGGGCGGCCGAAGGGGGTCCTGTACTCGCACCGGTCGATCGTCCTGCACACGCTCGGCGCCGGGCTGCCGGACTCGATGGGGATCCGCGAGGCCGACTCGGTGATGCCCGTCGTGCCGATGTTCCACGCGATGGCGTGGGGGATTCCATACGTCGCGACGATGGTGGGCGCGCGACAGGTCCTGCCGGGCCCAGACCTCTCACCCGGCGGATTGGCCGACCTCATCGCGACCGAGCGCGTGACGTGGAGCGCCGGCGTCCCGACCATCTGGAACGGGATGCTCGAGCTCGACCCGCCGCCGGATCTGAGCAGCCTGCGCGAGCTGAAGGCGGGCGGGGCCGCTGTGCCCGAGTCACTCATCCGCGGCTTCGCCGAGCGGTTCGGGATCTCGCTCGTGCAGGGCTGGGGGATGACCGAGACGAGCCCGCTGGCGGCGACCTCGAGGATGCCCGGTGACGTCGAGCTCTCCGAGGACGAGGAGTACTCGCTGCGCGCCGCGCAGGGCCGGATCCTCCCCTTCATCGATTTCCGCATCGACGCCTCGAGCGGCGGCGAGCTCCAGGTCCGCGGCCCGTGGATCGCACGCGCCTACTACCAGGACCCGGATTCCGGCGAGAAGTTCACCGAGGACGGCTGGCTGCGCACCGGCGACGTCGCCGAGCTCGAGCGCGATGCCTACATCCGGCTCGTGGACCGCACCAAGGACCTGGTCAAGTCGGGCGGCGAGTGGATCTCGTCGGTTGAGCTGGAGAACGCGGTGATGGCCCACCCCGACGTGGTCGAGGCCGCCGTGATCGCGATTCCGGACGAGCGCTGGAGCGAGCGGCCGTGCGCCTGCGTCGTCCTGCGCGCCGGCTCGGAGGCGGATGCCGACGCGATTCGCGAGCACCTCGCCGGACGAGTGGCGAAGTGGTGGATCCCCGAGCGGATCGAGTTCATCGCCGAGGTCCCGAAGACCTCGGTCGGAAAGTTCGACAAGAAGGTCCTCCGGGGCCGCTTCGCGAGCGCCGAAGCGCCAGTCGCCTCAGAGCGCGGCTAGCAACTCTCAGCTCCCACGGAGCTACATTGGCCGGGTGGCGCCGGACACCGGTTTTCCCACCCAGGACGCGCAGAGCGACTTCAGTCGCGCGCGCCGGCGGCAGGCCCTGTCCCGGCTGGCAAGGCGCCTGCGCCGTGAGCCCGACGACGTCAACGTCATCTTGCCGTTCGACGAGGTCACCGACGCCCTCGGCTGGCGGGGTGAGCGCTATGTGGGGCTGGAGGTCATACCGCTCGATTCCATCGTCGGGACCGTGGACCGCTCGCGTGACTTCGACCGCAGCTTCCGCCCCACCTCACGCAGGGTGCGCCGCCGCTGGGAGGGAATCGCGGCCGCCGTGCGGCGCGGCGAATCGATGCCGCCGATCGACGTCTACAGGGTCGGCGACATGCACTTCGTGCGCGACGGCCACCACCGAGTGTCGGTCGCGCGGGCAATGGGGCTGGGCACCATCGACGCCTACGTCACCGAGGTCGTCACGGCCATCGGGGCAGGGCAGCGAACGAGGCTTCGCGACCTCGCCCTGAAGAGCCACGAGCGCCTGTTCTTCGAGCGCGTCCCGCTTCCGGCCGACCTCCGGGCGCGGATCCAGCTCTCGGACGAGTGGCGCTACGCCGAGCTGGCGGAGAGCGTGGAGGCCTGGGGCTTGCGCGCCATGCAGGGGCTCGGCGAGTTCCTGACGCGCGAGGCGGTCGCCGAGCGCTGGTTCAGCGAGGAGTACGACCCGGTGGTGACCATGCTTCGCGAGGCCGACCTGATCGGCTCCGGCACCGAGACCGAGGCCTATCTGCGCGTGGCAGGCCTGCGGTACCTGCTGCTGCGCACCCACGAGTGGAGTGACGAGGTGGTCGAGCGGCTCCGGCGGGAGCTGAGCCACCCGTCGCCCGACGAGGACACGCTCGTCCATCGCCTGCGCAAGGAGCTGCCGTAGCCGGCCGGTCCGCCCGCCAAGCGACTCGGGCCAGGCGTCAGGACGCCGCCAGGCTCCGCCCGTTCTCGAGATTGAAGAAGTGGAGCTTCGACGAGTCGAGCCAGAGCTCGACCTCCGCGCCGCGCTCGATGCGGCTCGCCGACTCGACGCGAGCGACGACCTGGCCGTCGCTCGCGCCCGGGACCTCGGCCGTGCCGGCGTCCTCGGCGAGCTCGCGGAGCTCCTCCGACTCGACCTGCGACTCCTCGACCTGGAAGTACACGTACTTCTCGGCGCCGAGCGACTCGACGAGATCGACCGTGGTCTTGAACGCGGAACCGCGATCCCGGACGTCGTCGGAGACGAGCGAGGCGTCCTCGAGGCTCTCGGGCCTGACACCGGCGATCACGGACTGGCCCGCCTGCCCGCCGGCGGCTCGCTCGCGAGACTCACCGGTGAGGCGAATCTCGCCCATCGGCAGGTGCGCCGTCTCGCCGTTGAGCGTCGCGGGCATGAAGTTCATCGCCGGCGAGCCGATGAACCCCGCCACGAACAGGTTGGTGGGCTTGTCGTAGAGCTCTGCCGGCGAGCCGACCTGCTGCAGGACCCCAGCGCGCATCACCGCCACCCGGTCGCCCAGCGTCATCGCCTCGGTCTGGTCGTGGGTGACGTAGACGGTGGTCGTTCCGAGCCGCGCCTGGATCCGCGAGACCTCGGTGCGCATCTGGACCCGGAGCTTCGCGTCGAGGTTCGACAGCGGCTCGTCCATGAGGAACGCCTTGGGGTCGCGGACGATCGCCCGCCCCATCGCCACCCGCTGGCGCTGGCCTCCGGAGAGGTTGGCCGGCTTGCGGTCGAGGTGCTGGGTGAGGTCGAGGATCTTGGCCGCCTCGTCCACCTTGCCGGTGATCTCGCTCTCCGGCGCCTTGGCGAGCTTCAACGGGAACGCCATGTTCTCCCTGACCGTCATGTGGGGATACAGCGCGTAGTTCTGGAACACCATCGCGATGTCGCGGTCCTTGGGGGCGATCTGGTTGACCACGTCCTCCCCGATGCGCAGCTCGCCGGCGGTGATGTCCTCGAGGCCGGCGATCATTCGCAGCGCGGTCGACTTCCCGCACCCGGACGGACCGACGAGGATCATGAACTCGCCGTCGCCCACCTCCAGGTCCATCTCGCGCACGGCCTCGAAGCCGTCCGGGTAGCGCTTCGTGACCTTGTCGAGAACGATCTCGGCCATTCCTTTCCCTCCTCCTTTAGCCCTTGACGGCGCCCGCGGTCAATCCGGCGACGATGCGGCGCTGGAAGAACAACACGAAGATGATGATGGGGACGGTGACGATCACGGCCGCCGCGGCGATGTTCCCCGTCGGCGCGGTGAACTGCGACTCGCCGGTGAAGAAAGCCAGCGCGGCCGGGACCGTGCGGGCGTTGTTCGACGACGTCAGCGTGATCGCGAACAGGAAGTCGTTCCAGCAGAAGATGAAGACGAGGATCGCGGCCGTGAACGTGCCCGGAGCGGCGAGCGGCAGGATCACCTTGCGGAATGCCTGAAACGGCGTCGCGCCGTCCACCTGCGCCGCCTGCTCGAGGTCCCAGGGGATCTCGCGATAGAAGGCAACGAGCACGTAGATCGCAAGCGGGAGGGAGAAGGTGAGATAGGGGATGATCAGGCCGAGGTAGGTGTCGTAGAGGCCGATCGCTCGCCACATGTCGAACAGGGGGCCGATCGTGGAGATCGTCGGGAAGATCGCGAGCGCGAGCGCGCCACCCAGGATCAGGGCCTTGCCGGGGAAGTTGAGGCGGGCGATCGCGTAGGCGGCGAACGCTGCGAGCACGATCGCGATCGTGGTGGCGATCAGCGCGATCGCGATCGAGTTGACCAGCGGATGCAGGAAGGGACTGTTGTCGAATCCGCCCTCGAACAGGACCTTGTAGTTGTCGAACGTCCAATGTGCGGGGAGGAAGCGGCCGTCGATGACCGATTCTGGGGTCTTGAACGACAGGGAGATGATCCAAATGAGCGGGATCAGCGCGAACACGAGCACGACGAGGATCAAGATGCTCCAGAGCGCGTATTCCCTCGTGCCTCGGCGCATCTAAGCCTCCCTCACGTCCCCGGCCTTCCCTCCGCCAGGCGGACGTCGAAGGCCCGGATGAAGACGAACGCGATCAGCAGCACGCTGAGGAAGATGAGCACGGAGACCGCCGACCCGAGGCCCAGGTTGGTGCGCGAGATGATCTGGTTGTAGCCCAGGATGGACACCGACTCGGTGTCCTGAGCGCCCCGAGTCATGATGAAGGGGTTGTCGAAGATCCTGA
Source organism: uncultured Actinomycetes bacterium (assembly GCA_963702195.1). Taxonomy (GTDB): domain Bacteria; phylum Actinomycetota; class Thermoleophilia; order Solirubrobacterales; family 70-9; genus AC-56. The sequence continues at coordinate 3,262,070 of OY969725.1, forward strand.
ACGCGTCCAGGGTGCGGAACAGCAGCGCGACCAGGATCGCGGGCTTCATCAGCGGCAGGGTGATGCGGAAGAAGCGCTGCGCCGCGTTCGCCCCGTCGACCTTCGCCGCCTCGTAGAGCCCCTCGTCGATCGTCGTCAACCCGGCCAGCAGCAGCAGCGCCATGAACGGCGTCGTCTTCCAGACCTCGGCCATGATGATCACCGCCATCGCGCTCCAGTGGCCCCCGAACCAGGCCTTGTCGATGCCGAGCGCAGGGTTCACGAACCCCGTGTCGGGGGCGAACGCGAACTGCCAGGCGAACGCGGCGACCACGGTGATGATGCCGTAGGGGATCAGCACCGACGTCCGGACCACCCCCCGTCCGAAGAGAGCGCGGTACATCACCAGGGCGATGATCATCCCGAGGGTGAGCTCGATCGCGACTGACACGATCGTGATGAAGACCGTGTTCCAGACGTCCTGCCACCACAGCGACGCGGTCAGCACCGTCTTGTAGTTGGTCAGCCCGGCCCAGCTCGTGTCGTTGGGGAAACGCAGGTCCAGGTTCTGAAGCGACAGGACGATCGCGTAGACGATCGGGTACGCCGTCACCAGCAGCATCACGATCACCGCGGGTGCGCAGAGCATCCAGCCGAGGCGACGCTCCGAGCGGGCGCGCCCGGTCGCGGCGGGCCGGCGGCCGCCCAGGCGCAGCCGGCCAGCGGTCGCGTTCACAGCAGGCCCCTTCGGGCGACGCCGTCCTCGACGTTCGACTTCAGCTCGTCGTAGGACGGCGTCACGTCGTTCGGGTCGATCCGATCCGGCGGCTGGAGCGCGTCCTGGATCGCCAGGGACACGTCCTGGTAGACCGGGGTCAGGGGCCGCGGCCCCGCCGACTCGATCGACTTCTCCACCAGGTTCGAGAAGCCCGGGTAAGCGTCCTTGACGACCTTGTTGGAATAGAGCGCCGGCCGGCTCGGCGGCAGCCCGTCGAGCTCGGTGGCGGTCAGCTCACCCTTCGCGCTCCCGATGCACTCGGCAGCCTGGAAGGCCTGGTCCGGATGCTGGGAATAGGCCCCGACGCCGATGTTGAAGCCCCCGAGCGGCGGCTTGCTCGGCTTGCCGGGCACGACACCGGGATACCTCGCGAAGCCCATGTTCTTGAACACGTCCGGCGCGTTCTCCTTGGCGCTTCCGTAGGCGAACGTGTAGTTGAGCATGAACGCCGAGCTGCCCGACTCGAAGCCGAGCCGTGCTGTGTCCTCGGTCGAGGTGGAGATGTTGGTGGCCGCGGCGGGCGAGTGCGCGAGGCGGCCCATGACCTGGAGCGCCTCGTCCGTCGGCTTTTGCTGCAGCGCCACCGTCTGGGGCCCGGACAGGATCTGGCCTCCCGCGGACTGGAGGAGCGCGTTGAACCAGACCGTGAAGCCCTCGTACTTGTTGGCCTGGAGCTGGATCTTGTGAGGCTTTCCCTCCTTTGCCAGCTGCTCGGCCTCGTCGATCATCTGCCCCCACGTCGTCGGGACCTTCGTCACCAGATCCTTGCGGTACCAGAGGAGCTGAGTGTTGGAGTTGAACGGCGCGCCATACACCTGGCCCTTGAACGACGCCGTCTTCACGACGCTGGGAAAGACACCCTTGGTCACCTTCTGCGCCTTCGCACTCGGGAACGGGCGGATCCATCCGGCGTTCGCGAACTCGCCCGTCCAGATCACGTCCATGCCGATCAGGTCCACGCTCGAGTCCTTCGCCGCCAGGCGGCGCACCAGCTGCTCGCGCTGATCGCTGGCAACCGTGGGCAGGAGGTTCAGCTTGATGTCGTACTCGCCGTTCGACGCCTTGCTGCAATCGGCGGCGACCTTCTGGATGGTCCCACCGGGCTGGGTGGCGACGAACCAGTTCAGGGCCACCGGGCCGCCCGTGCCGGAGCTCCCGCATCCGGCGACGGCGATGGCCGCGCACGCGAGACCGGCGAGACCTACCGGGCGTAATCTGAGCCAAGTCGTACCGATTTCTCCTCCTCCACGGCTCGACTGGCCGCCTCCTACCCTGTCAGATAACTCACAAACCCCAGCCGACCTGAAAGCCGAAGCCGGCTATCTGGAGAGCGCCACGCAGCGGCTTCGCGAGGCGCTCGGGGAGGACCTGGTGGGCGTCTATGCCGGCGGCTCGTTCGCGCTCGGCGACTACCTCCCCGGCCGCAGCGACCTGGACGTCGCGGCCGTCGGCTGCTCGCCCCTCTCGCGCGAGCTCGCGGATGCGGCTGCCGCGAGCCTGCGCCACGAGGCGCTGCCCTGCCCCGCCAGGCGTCTCGAGCTCGTCGTCTACCGCGCCGAGACGGCGCGCTCCGGCAGCGCCACCCGAGACTTCGAGCTCAACCTCAACACCGGCGAGGGGGTACCGCTGCGCGCACAGCGCGGTGGCGCCCCGGGCGAGGTCGGATCGCACTGGTTCCCCATCGACCGCAGCGTCCTTGCACAGGCCGGGGTGGCTCTCGTCGGCCCCCCGGCCGGTGAGGTGTTCGCTCCGATCCGACCCGCCGAGCTGGCGCCGGTCCTGGTCGAGTCGATCCGCTGGCATCGCGACCACGCCGGTGGGATGAGCGACGCGGTGCTCAACGCGTGCCGGGCGTTGCGCTTCGCCGAGGAGGGACGCTGGTCGTCAAAGCCCGCGGCGGGGCGCTGGGCGGTCGAGGAGGGGCTGGCTCCGGGCGAGCTCATCGCAGCCGCCATCAACGCCCGCACGCAGGGGAGCCGCCTCGCTCCGTCGGAGGTCGCCGCATTCCTTGGATCCGCTGAGGGCCACCTCCAGCGGTGACGTGCGCCGCTTCCTCAGGCGCGCACCGGCCTGAGCGCGGGGAGCACGTGCTCCGCGTAGGTGTCGATCGCGCCGTGCGGATCGGCGCCGGAGACGTTCATCAGGGCGACGGTCGTGGCGCCCAGCTTCTCGACCTCCCGGATGCGGTCGGCGTGGACCTCGGCATCCGAGGAGATGATCAGCGCCTCCTTCAACTCCTCGTCGCTGACCTGCTCCTCGCCGCGCTCGTACATGGCCTTGGGCTCGTGCCAGTCGTCCGTATAGAACTCGTCCGGCTGGGCTCCCTTCCAAACGCGCGCCCCCTCGAGGGCCGAATCGTCGTCGGGTGCCCACGAGAACTGGGCCTGCAGGACGATCTCCCCCGGCTCCCTGCCGGCGTCGTCGCACGCCGACCGGTAGGCGTCGATCACCTCCGGCGCAGTCTCGGGGTCGGCCAGCGTCCACATCCCGTCCCCGTGGCGAGCTGCCACGCCGGCTGCCCGTGGACCGAACGCCGAGACGTAGACCGGCGCGCGCCGGGACGCGTTGGTGTGGAGGTATGCGGCGTCGGCGCTGAAGAACCGGCCCTCGCACGTCAGCCGCTCGCCGGCGAGCAGCGCGTTGATGAGCTCGAGCGCCTCCTCCATCCGATCGACCTGGTCGGAGACGGAGGGCCAATCCGCCCCGAGCGGAGACTCGTTGAGGGATTCTCCGGAACCGAAGCCCAGGAAGGGGCGGCCCGGGAAGAGCCGCTCGAGGGTCGCCCAGGCCTGGGCGATCAGCGCCGGGTGATACCGCGGCCCGGGCGGGGTGACCGCCGTTCCGATCGCGACGTCTCGCGTTGCCTGCCCCACCGCGCCCAGCCAGATCCAGGCCTGGCCCGATTCTCCCGGCTCCCACCACGGCTGCAGATGGTCGCTGCACCCGATGCCGTCGAAGCCCGCCCGCTCAGCCTCGGTCGCTTGGCGCAGCAGATCCTCGGGTCGAAATTGCTCATGGGCGGCACCGTAGAAGTAACGCATGGTGCCCCGGCTACCCGTGAAGGGGTGGGCGTAACGCGCCTGCGCTGGACTCGCTACGGGCCGCTGGGCTCGCCGTTGCGGGCCTCGGCCCCGGGAGGGGATGCGGCGGGGCCGCGATGGACGCGCATGATCATCAACGCCGTGGAACGTCGCTCCGACGGCGAGCGGGCGGCGAGCCGCGCGTCCGCCTCCGCCTGGAGCTCCTGCGCTCGCGCGACGAGCGTCTTCAGCAATCCGGCGACCTCCTCGTAGCCCTCGTCGTCGAGATCAAGCCACGTCGCGCTGATGTCGGTCGTCGCCCCGTAGAAGTGCTCGAGGGCGCCGCGGACGGGTGCGGTTCTGACCAGCTCGATGGACCCAGTCTCCTCCAGGATCTTCACGTGGTAGGCGACGTTTCCGAGCGGCTCGCCAAGCTCCTTGGCGAGCTCGCTTGGACTGGCCACCCGAGCGTTCAGGATGTCCAGCACGCGCATCCGCACGGGGTGACCAAGTGCCTTGATGAGGCGCTGGTCGACGGGTGCTTCCTTGCTCTCGAGCGTCATCGGGGCTCCGGTGGTCCGTGTCAACCCTATCCCCTGGGATCAACGCCGGAAACTCGAGGCGGGCACGGGCTGGCGCGCCCTCTCGGGCTCGCGCAATCATTGCGGCGACATGTTCAGGGACATCCTCGTGGCGGTCGACGGCTCACAGACCGCCCAGCGCGCGCTGGAAGCGGCCGGTGAGCTCGCTCGGGCGCTGAATTCGCGGCTCACGATCATCGCCGTCGCGCCCGAGGTGCCTCCCTTCGCCTACCGGGCCGGCATCGACACGGGGCTGCTCGAGGAGGAGGCTCGCAAGGAGACCGAGAAGCTCCTGCGCGAGGCCGTGGAATCGCTGCCCGAGGAGCTGCCTGTCACCACCGTCATGAAGCACGGCAACCCCGGCGAGCGGATCGTCGAGGAGATCCGCAGCGGCCGGCACGACCTGCTGGCGATGGGCTCACGCGGCCGCGGCCGTGTGGCCACGAACCTCCTCGGCAGCGTCGGCGCCTACGTGCACTTCCACTCGCGGATCGCGATGCTCGTGATCCATCCGGAGGAGTAGACCGCGAGTTGGGCAGGTCATCGCGATAGCGCCGCGCTGAGGCGCCGCGCGTGCTCGACGAAGCAGACGCGCCAGGCGCGGATCCTCCCGGCGCCAGAGCGCCATCCCCATGCCCGGGTCACGTGCGAGCGACCGGTGAGCGGGTCCGCGTAGAGCTCGGCGTAATGCGCGCGCACGCGCTCGAGCGAGTCCTCGATCCGACGCTTTTCGACCGGCCGGTCGAGCGCGTAGGCCAGAAAGGTGTCGTCGATGTAACTCATCCGGCGCGGGCCAACCCTAGTGGGGCGTCTCCGTCCCCGGCCGGGCGGCTACTCGACGCCGGCGGGGTTCGCTTCCTCGTCGGCGAACGCCTTGTAGCGGAGGAGCCTCCCGGACCGGAAGGTCAGGAGCCACTCCAACGGCTGCTGAACCTCGATGTCGCTCCCGCGGGCCCGCGTGTGGATGACGCCGGTCACGAGCACGCGCTCGTCGTCCAGCGCCCTGACATCGTCGACCTCGAGCCGCCAGACCTCGAAGCGGTCCTCGACCTCCGTGACCCGCTCCCTGATGCCGGCATGACCGTGGTACGGGGCGGTTCGCGTCGACGAGAGCGCGCTGTGGAGCTCGACGTCGCGATCCACCAGCTCGGGGTCGATCGTGCGATCACCAGAGTTCCAGCGCTCGAACAACCGCTTCGCCAACCGTACGTTGTCGCCGTCCGTGGACATCCCCCTCCCGGTAAGGGTATTGGCCAGCTGGCCAATACTCGGTGACGGCGCGCACGGAACGCCGGCGCTCCTCGGCCTACGGTACGGCTGGAGGGCACAGATGAGACTCGCCGACAGCGCCCAGACCTCCCGGCCGTGGCGAATTCACGAGATCACCCGGGACTTCCGGCCGCGTCCCGCCCGGAGTTCGAGGCTCTCCCGTTCAGCCCCCTGTACGCGACCGAGGATGAGATTGCCGCGGAGCTCGCCAACCGGACCGTCCACGGCGTCATGCACATCGGGTGGGTCGACGACGGCACCGGTGGCTGCCGGGGGCAGATGGCCGTCTACGTGAAGCCCAACGGCCTCCTCGGAGAGGCCTACCTCGCCGCCATCAAGCCGTTCCGCCACCTGATCGTCTACCCGGCGATGCTCCGCGACATCGGGCGCAGGTGGGACGCGGTCCATCGGGAGGCGGCACCGGCGCACGCCTAGTGCACCACGGAGCAGGGCCTGGGCACGCCCTGCTACTGCTGTCCGGGCGGGCTCGGGAACCCTCCTGAGGGGGCACCCTGCGGTGCGTACTGCTGGCAGGCCGCGAAGGCCTTCTGCATCTTCTCCGCATTCGCTCCACCGGGGGGCCCTCCGCTCGGCGGTTGACCGGTGGGGGGTTGACCGTTGGCAGGATTGCCTGTTGGGCCCCCGCCGCTCGGGACCGTGACGCCCTGCTGCTTGAGGCAGTCCTGGAATTGTTGTGCACTGGCGCTCGCGCTGGCCGTACTCGCGGAGCCTCCACCGCCGCCGCAGCCGGCGATCGAGAGCGCTAGGACTGCCGCTGCGACCGGGGCGGCGAGCGCCGCTCTTCTCTTGCGCACGCCGATCATCGCGTCGCCCCCGCGCGGGCCTCGGGGAGCTCCTCGGTCCGAGGGGCCGTCTGCGAGGCGATCCGCCCGTCGGCCATCGTCAGCACCCGCGGCGCGGTCTGTGCGATCGCCTGGTCGTGGGTGATCAAGACGACCGTGACCCCCGTTTCCTGCCAGAGCCTGTAGAGAAGGGCCAGGATCTCCTCGCCGGTCCTCGAGTCGAGGTTGCCCGTCGGCTCATCCGCGAGGAGCACCTCCGGCTCGTTCGCCAGTGCACGCGCGATGGCGACCCGCTGCTGCTCGCCACCCGAAAGCTGCGATGGCAGGTGATCGGCGCGAGGGCTGAGCCCGACCCGCTCCAGGAGCTCACGAGCGCGTCGCTGGCGCTCGGACGCGGTCGGCTTCATCGGCGCCATCGCAAGCTCGACGTTCTCGAGCGCCGACAGCGTCGGCACCAGGTTGAACTGCTGGAAGATGAAGCCCAGCGTTCTGAGCCGAAGCTCGGCGAGCTGGCGATCGCCCGAGCTTCCGAGGTCTCGGCTCTCGAAGCTGATCGTCCCCGCGCTCGGGCGATCGAGGGCGCCCAGGAGCTGAAGCAGCGTCGACTTGCCCGACCCCGAGGGGCCGACGATGACGATGAACTCGCCCTCGGCGATCTCGAGGTCGATTCCATCGACCGCTCGCACCATGGTGTCGGTGGCGCCGTAGGTCTTCACGACCCCGCGCAGCTCGTAGAGCAGCTTGGGGCGACCGTCGCGGGTGTTGATGTCACTTACCTTCATCTGGGTGTCTTCCTCTCGTTGTGGTGGTGCGCTCACTCGACGCTCCGCAGTGCCTCGGCCGGCCGCAGCCGCGCCGCTCTCGCCCCGCCGACGGCGCCGGCGATCAGTCCACCCAGCACCGCGAGGGCGATAGCGAGCACGAGTACGCCGGCGTCGATCGGGGCATTGAGGGCGATCGAGCTCGCGCCGGAGGCCACCTCGCCCTGGCCGAAGGGACCGCCTCCGGGTGGTCCGAGGCCGCTCGCCTGCGAGGCGACCGTCGCCTTCAGGCTGATGCCGAGCGAGTCGATGACGAGCGCTCCGCCGATCCCGATCGCTGCGCCGATCACCCCGCCGACGAGGCCCTGGGCGACCGATTCGCCGCTGATCTGCCGGATGACGAGCCACTGGCGCCACCCGACGGCCTTCAGCGTTCCGATCTCGCGGGTGCGCTTGTTGACCGACGAGAGCGTCAGCAGGCTCGCGATCAGGAAAGCGGCGGCGAGGGCGACGATCGCGAGCGCCGTGCCGAGGCTCGAGGAGAGGTTCTTCGCGTCGACCAGCGACCCGGAGACCCGGCTGGCGAGGTCCTTCGCGGTGGTGACCTGCGAGCCGTTGAAGGTCTGCTTGATCTCGGCTGCGACTGAGCTCACCTCATCGGAGCTCGTGGCCCGGACCTGGAGGGTGTTGATCCGCCCCTGGTGGTCGGAGAGCTTTTGCAGCAGCGCCAGCGGCACGTAGACGTCCGACGAGGAGCCGCCCAGCGGGGCCGATGAGATGCCTACGACCTTGAGCTGATCGTCGCCGACCTTGACCTGGTCGCCGACCTTGAGGTTCTCCTGGTCGGCGTAGGTCTGCGAGAGCACGGCCTCCTTGGACTTCTCGCCGCCGAGATAGTCGCCCTTGGTGATCTGAGAGGGCGTGATCAGGCCGATGCCGGAGTCCTTGGTATCGATCCCCGAGACCGAGATCGGCTGGAAGTTGACGTTGCCGCCCTGCGCCGCGCCGGGCGGCCCGCCGGCGATCACGGGACCCTGCTTCTGCGTCGTGTTCTTTGGGACGGTTCCCGTGAGGTGGACCATGTTCAGGGTCAGTCCTCCCGAGCTGCCCTGGACCCCGTCGATGCCGTCGATCTTCTTCGCCTCGCTCGCCGGGAAGCTGAGGTCGGTGGTCATGAAGTTGGTGGTGTTGAAGTGCTGGCCGGGCTTTCCGAGCTTGTTGAGGTCGAACTTGCCGCCGCCGTTCTCGCGCTGGAGCTCTTTCTGCTCCTTCTTCGAGAGCCCCTGGCCGGGAGCGAAGCTCTGATCGGAGCCGGAGCCGCTCACGACGATCGGCCGGCTGACGCTCATGTCTGTGCCGACGCCGGTCAGCGGTTCGAGCACCTTCGACTGCGCCTGGTCGAGTCCCGAGGACAGCGCGCTGACCGTGACCACGAGGCCGACGCCGACGCCGAGGCCGAGCGCGGTGAAGATCGTTCGGCCGCGCCGGCGGCGAAGCTCGGACCAGATGTAGCGGAGGTAGAACATGCGGGCGGTGCCTTTCGTCGTAGTTGTTGGTGCCCGGCGGCCGATCGGGGGGACGGGTCGGGCGGACCCCGTGTTTCAACCGCCGGGCTGCCGCATCGTGCAGCCCGCCTGCGAGAGTTACGCGGGAATCAGCTCAGAGAAGGCTGAGAATCGTGGGCGCGCGCGGGCGGCACGTCGACGCTTGAGAAGCCCCCGCCAGTTCTGATTGCCTGCCCACCTTCAGTGGTTGATCGTCACGCTGTCATCGCGCAGATGGAGCGTCCCCGTGACCACATTCGTGCTCGTGAATTCGAGGTCTCCGCGTCTCTGAGCCCAGACGATGACGCGGCATCCCAGTGGTGCGTCTGTGATCTTCAGCGCTCCTGCTCCTTGCACGGGGACGAATCGGTTCGCGGCGCTGCTCCCGTCCGCAGGATCAGGAACCAGCCATTTTCGGGCCATCGGTCGCCCCCACCGCCCGCGTAGACGGTCGTCTCTTGATCGGGCCGCGTGCGAACGGCAACTCTTCTTTGTCGCATTGGTGATCGGGACGGTGCTCCGCAGCGACGCCGTCTCCTCCGGGCCTCCGCCCCCGCATGAAGCAAGCCCGGTGACCAGCGATGCCGCCGCCAACGCCCCTATTCCGTTGCGTCGCGGCCCCATCGCTCGTCGCGCCCCCCCGCGGGGTCGCGCAGCTGTGGCCTACCTCGCGAGACGGTCGATCGTCTTCCGATACTCGGAGACGATTTTCTCGTAGCGTCGGCGGTGCGCCCCCGCGCGGCCGCTGAGGCCGGTTCGCAGCTTGCTCGCCGATCCGCGCAGCAGCTCCCGCCGGTTGGAGGTTTGCTTCACGCCGTCCATCGTAGTCGTGTAGGTGGGTGTACGGGACTTTCGCCTCGATGCAAGGGATTGCGCTGCCGAGGGAACGACTAGGGTGCGCTTCCACCGGGCGCGAAGGAAACTGCGCTGGACAACCGTGACTGAAGACGTCAAGAGGGAATCCAAGGCGAAGGCGGAGCCGGACATCCGCCTCATGCGAACGCTCGCCCATCCGTTGCGCCACCGCATCCTGCAGGCGCTCAACCTGAGGGTGGCGAGCCCGAGCGAGCTTGCTCAGGAGCTCGAGCTGCCGCTCCCGAACGTCGCCTACCACGTCAAGGTGCTGGCGCAGACCGACGCCATCGAGCTGGTCAGGACGGAGCCGGTCCGTGGAGCGCTCGAGCACTTCTACCGGGCGACTATGCGGCCGTGGTGGACGGATGAGGTATGGGCTGAGCTGCCGATATCCACGCGGCGCGCCATCTCCGGCGAGATTCTGGGCGACATATGGACGGACATCAACGCCGCAGCCGAGGCCCACGAGCTCGACCACCCGACGACCCAGATCACCCGCACCTGGCTCGAACTGGACGACGAGGCCTACGACAAGCTCACCGAGAAGGTGAACGACTTCGTCGAGTACGCGCTCGAGCTCCACGCGGAGGCGGCGCCCCGTTTGGCGGCGACAGCCGAGGGCGAGCGGGCGGGGCACCGGACCGCACTGATGCTCTTGCACTTTCACCGTGCCCCAACAGACGGCCCGGGCGCCCTTCACGGAGGGCGGGTTGAGGCGACCCGCGACCCGGGCGCCTCCGATGATGATGATGATGGGGTCGTTCCGGGTGCTCAAGAAACAGCATAAGTACTAGGCATCTCTAGGTCGCCGGACCGCGGCTTTCCCAGCCCTTGCGGGTTTTCCCAGCGCATCTGATGGTCGAGGTCACAAACCGCTTGAACAAGCGGCAGTCGACACCTAGAAGTTCCCGAGGTGGGGTCGCTGGCGTGGCTTGGACGACGCCGCGGAGACCTCTGCCTCGGTCCCCGAGCGGGTGACGGTCGCCCGCCACGCGGTCGAACGCTTCCTGGCTGACACCGGCGGTCCCGTGTCCAAGCGTCGCGACGAGGCCTGGCGAGCTGCCCGCGAAGACCGGCCCACCATTCCCTCGGGAACCTTCGTCTCGAACACCTTCGGAAGCTGGGCGAAGGCCATGGACGCGCTGGGACTGAAGGTCACCCCGGACCATCTCGGCTTTCGCCTTCGCACCGTGGGGAGCGCGCCCGGCGGCTCACAGGTGATCACCGACCTTCGCCGCTGTGGAGCCGAGCTCGGCAAGTCAAGGCTTCTGTTCCGGGAGTACCGCGAGTGGGCCCGCAACCAGGAGCGCTCCGGGCGGGCGGCCAACACGCTGTTGATTAGCCCCAACAGCTTCCTCTCGCGGTTCGGATCCTTCACCGCGGCGCTTCGCTTGGCTGGTCTGGACTCGGCGCTCAACGGACCGCGCACTTGCTCCACCGAGAACACGCGCGAGCGGCGTCGCGTGCCCTGGGCGTAAATCGGATTACCGTCGCTCGCTATCAGGGCTGGCGCGATCGCGAGCTGGGAGTCGGCGCAGCGGCCCCGTGCGCCGAGACGATCGCCGACCGCTTCCGGAGGCTGGAGGAAGGCACTGTCGGCCGCCGGCTTGGCGCCGCCGGACGAGGCCGCCTGCGGGCGGTCGGGGCAGCGCGAAGCACTCCGGCGCTGTCCGATGGTCCTCGGGTCTTGCTAATGGCCCCCGGCGACTGGATAATCGGCCAAGCGATGGCGATCACCGTTCCACGAAGAAGGCAGCGCACGCTGAAACTGGTTGGTCCCGAGGACGACCCAGAATTGTCCGATCTCCTCTGGCCACGACTCCATGCTCGCTGGTGGAATCGCGACATCGACAAGAGGCGGGGCAAGACCGTAGGGGAGCTGTACGCGGGCCTGCGATGCGAGACGCGCGAACAGGCGCGGGAGACACTGGAGCACGTCACGCGGATTGCCGACAGCGCCATCGAGCGCGCCGCCGCCGCAGACCGGCGTGCGACGACGATTGCCGGGACGGTGGCGATCGCGGCCAGCTTCACGCTCGGCGGCGCCGGGATCGTCGTTGATTCCTCCAAGATCGCCAACGCGAGCCTCCGCCACGCTTTCGCAATCGTCCTTTGCGCCACCGCCGCCTTCTTCATCGCCTCGGCGATCTACGCCCTGCGCGCGCTGGTCGCGACGCGAACTTGGAAGTGGAATGACCCGCATGAGTTGCCCCTGGATCCGACCGAACCCCGTGAGAAGCAGCTGGGAATGCGCGCGGCCCACACGCTTCATCACTTCGCATACAACTGGGAGATCTCGGACCTCAAGAACCGAAACGTCGACAACGCGCTCCGGGCCTTGATCGCGGCTTTGCTTGGCATCGCCGCCCTTGCCGGACTGCTCGTCTGGGACACCTACGTCTAGTACCTGCGAAGGGGCGCTCTGCACCTTCGTGGCCTGAGCAAGAGCCCATACCGGCCGGCGTCGCCCGTCGGGGTCGCGGGCGCAACGCTCAGAGCTGACGTTGTCGAGAAAGGCTGCGCAAGCGGCCTGAGCGAGTCAGCAGGAGGCCCGCCGAACGTCTGCCGCTAGTCCGAGCAGCCCCGATCGGGAGGCTCGATGATGCCGGGAAAGGGACCCATGGCGAAGAGTTTAGAGGGTGATCGCGGCTCCGCAGCCACTGTTAGGGGTGTCACTCGAGCTCGCGAACCATCGCCTCCCAGTATTCCCAGATCTCCGCGTCCCATCGCTTGCGTATCGACCTGGTCAGCGGCAATGAGAAGTAGGGCTCGGACACGGGCAATATGTGGCGCCTGACCGTCGGCTTGTGGAGAAGCCTAAGCTCCATCGAGCCGCCAATCTCCTCGAGGAGGTTTGCGTATGAGAACAAGCGCAGCGTTCCCGCGTGGTCAAGGCCGCCGAGGTACTCAAGCTTCGCCTCCTGGCGCTCCGCCTTCGTCAGTCTTTCCCACGCGGCCTGCTCTTTCTCTTGTTCAGCCCGAGCGAGCTTGTTCCATTCTTCACGGTCAACGCGCGTCGGCGGCATCCGCAAGTCCACCCACCGAACGAGCTCTGCCCTCGCTTCGAACGTCTTCGGATCGTTGAGTCGCTCGACGTACTTGAGGGTCAGCTCCTTTTGGTGAAGATCGCGGGCCACCCGCACTGAAACGATTGCTCCGGCAACGGCCAGAACGGCGGTCAGCGTTGTGATGGCGTTGGCCACGCTCGTGTGGCGATCTGAGGCTAGGGCCGTCACGGCCGCTACGAGCACCAGGATCGCGACAAGCACGGGGACGGCCAGGAGAAGGCGGCGACTCATGCTCTCCGGGCTCCGCGACGGAGTGCTTCGTTCAGGCAGCCGCGGGACAAGACAACCGCGGCGATCGGGGCCGCCCTATTGGACCGAGTCGCCATCGCCAGCGATCCGGGCCGTCAGTTTCTTGACCCCGGTCGCAGAGGAATTGTTGAAGCGGGTCAGGATCAATCCGACGACGCTGTCGAAGCTGAAGCCTGCGAACACATAGAGGGGCAGGTCGCTGGAGTCCGAGCCGATACCCAGTACTCGCAAGCCGATGACGATTACGAGCATCGGCAAGAAGACGGTCCAGGCAAGGCCCGCCCAGCGTAGGTGAAGCCAATTGAGCCCGTCGCTGATCGCGAGCACCGGTGCGGTGCCGAGCTGGTCTTGCTTGACGTTTTCGACGAGCAGGTGCAAGACGACGCCGGCCAGCACCAGCAGATACGCGGCGATCAGCTGGCCGACATTGTTCAGGTGAAGGTTGTCCCCTATGTCGACGCCGAGATTGTCGAGGTTGCCAATCCCGACCAAGAGGGCGGCGCTGCCCAGCGCGAAGAGGAGTGGCGATACGTAGGTGAAGGCTCGGTAGAAGGCGTTGCTCGAAAGGCGATAGACGAGGCCGCGATCGGCGTCGACAACGCCTCCGATTTCCTCTTCAGAGAGGCTCTCGAGGAGCTCCGTGCGCTGTTTGGCATCTGCTAGCTCGCCGGCAAACTCGCGGTGGAAATCGAGAAAGGCGCCAACGCGCTTTCGCCGGAGCCGCTGTTCGAGAGCCAAGGGAATGGTTAGGCAGGCGCAGGCCAGGGCCAGCTCGTTGGCCGTGTTCCTCGACCTGCTGGCGGCCGCGGTCACCGCGGCGACAGAGGCACCTGTGTGCGGCCACGCCCCAGCCACCTCGCTTACCAGTCGATGGATGGCCCATGCTTGACTCCCGTAGCGCTGATTCAGTGCGTCGTTCTCATCGAGCGTCGCAGCTAGAGCCGCCTCAATGCTGGCGAGATGCTGGTTCGTCCGCACCTTCTCTGCTTCCTTGACGGCGGCAGCCGTCTCTTTTTCTCTCGCGCGCTTGTCAGTGAGTGCGGTCGCTTGATCGACGCCATCGAGGCTCGCGATCAGCGCATCCGTGCTGTCGCGCACACGCTCAGCCAAGCCGAAGAGACGCTCCCGCCCCTCACACTGGTCCACGATGCAACCGTAGGCGCGCATCTGAGGCGAGTCAAGCGACGACAGCAACCTTGCACGGAGCGGGGGTCCCGGCCCCCGAAAAGCGGGGCAGGCCAGATCGGTTCGCTGTTGCTCGTGGCTGACCCTCAGGTGCGCGCCGCTTACCGAACTGCTCGGAGCCCGCCACTCGAACGACCCGCTTATACCGTTTGCGCGACTAACTTGGTCGTGGCCCACTGACCCTTCGCTGCAGAGCGTCTCGAGGCCTTGGGCAAGCGCACTCGCGAGGACCAATCTTGGGCCAGATCGGTCCGGAAATCGGGCTTCTTTTTCGGACTGGCTCGGGCGGGCTCGCAAACCAAGTCCTCAAGCCGGATCTGGGACCCGGAGATATTCGAACGCTCATCGGAACGTCCGTGATGGGCCGTGAAGGACTCGAACCTTCAACCTTGGGCTTAAGAGGCCCCTGCTCTACCAATTGAGCTAACGGCCCGGCGGCGCACGATGGTAGCGGGGCAGCGGTGCGCCGGACGGGGCGCGACGGGCTCGAAACGGCGCCGCTAGGGAGAGGTCGAGCCGACGCCGCCGAACGGCGATTGAAGCGGGTTCGTGCCCGGTGTCGTGCTGGTTCCCTTGCTCTGCTGCTTCTTGGCCTGCTTGACCTGCTTTTGGAACTGGATGCCCTGCTTGCGCATCTGGCTGAGCTGGGTCTCGTAGGTCTTCTGCTGCGACTTGGGCGCCGTCTTGAGCGCCTTGTCGCGTGAGGCGTCGCCACCCGAGATGTCGCCGGCGGCGTACTGGAATTGGGCGAGCTGCGCGTATCCGGCGGCGGTCGGCTTGGCGTCGACGATCACCTGCTGGGTCTTCACCGCGCCACTGGCGTCGTTGAGCAGGATGTAGACGAGCACCATGTTGTAGGCCGTCGTGAGGTCGTCCTTGCCCTTGTTGACCTTGAGGTACTTGCCCCAGGCATCCGCCGCGTTGCCGAGAGCGGTGTGCGCGTCGTTGGTGACCCCCGTGGGCTGGCCGGTGTTGGGATCCGTTTGGATGCCGGGCTTGGCCAGCAGGAACTCGTTGTTGGCGACGGTCAGAAGTGCCTGCGTGTCCTTCGGGTTCTTGGCGAGCTTCTGATTCGCCTTGTCGATGTGGTCCTGGTAGACGCCGGTCGCGGAGCCGCTGCTGTTGCCGCCGCCGCTGAGGCCCAGCGCGTCGAAGATCCCACCGGCGCCCCCGCCGACCCCGATCCCGAAGCCGAGGAAGCCGACCAGGAACAGGAGGGCGAGCATCGCGAACGACACCTGCACGAGGTGCCTGCGCTTGCCGCGAAGGTCAAAGAGCATCGGCGTTGAGCCTAGCTTGCGGGCGTTCCAGGAGGCTCCGGCTCAGTGGGACTGCTCGTCTCGCCCGGCGTCCCCATGAACCGGGCCAGGACGAGCGAGAGCTCGAAGAGGATCAGCAGAGGCGCCGCCTCGATCAGCATCGTCACCGGGTCGGTGCCGGGCAGGAGCATCGCGATGACGATCAGGATCAGGTACGCGTAGCGGCGGTTGTGAGAGAGCTGCTTGGGGGTCACGATGCCGAGCCGGGTCAGGATGACCACGCCCAGAGGGATCTGGAAGACGAGCCCGAGCGCGAGCAGGGTCGTCAGCAGGAACCCGTAGTAGTCGCTCGCTCGCACCTGCACGTTGAACTCGGTCTGGTTGAAGTTCAGGAGGAACTTGGCCGCGGCCGGCACGACGACGAAGTACGAGAACACGACCCCGGCGATGAAGAGGACCGGGACCAGGATCAGGAAGGGCAGGAGGACGCGCTTCTCGGTCGGCTTCAGCGCCGGCAGGAGGAACGCGTACAGCTCGTAGAGGATCACCGGCAGCGCGATCAGGATGCCCGCGTAGATCGAGATCTTCAGGGTGCTCATGAAGGGCTCGGCTACCCCGAACGTGCTCGGCTTCAGATCCTGGCCGTTGACGGTCTTGGGCAGCGGGTGGTTGGCGATCTCCAGCAGCAGGTGGTTCTGCCAGAAGCAGAGCGCGCAGGCCACGAACAGCACCACCGCGGAAATGATGATGCGGTTGCGCAGCTCATCCAGGTGCTCGACGAGCGTCAGCTGGTCGTCGAACTTCGCCGCCCTGTGACGGGCCACGGCTCAGGAGCGCTGGTTGGTAACGACCTCGCCCTCGACGGGCTCCTCGGCATCCTGCGTGCCCTCGATCGCCGCCGGCTTTGACGACTCCTCGTCGTCATCGTCGTCATCGTTGCCGGAGATCGATCCTCTGAACTCGCGAATACCCTTGCCCATCGAACGCCCCAGCTCTGGCAGCCGCTTCGGCCCGAAGATCACGAGCGCGATGATGAGAACGACAATCAGCTCAAGTGGTCCAACGTTTGGCATCGCGAGGGATGGTACCGACGTGAGGCGCCCGGCACATAGATCCGAGCGATGACCGGCCCGTATGGGAGGCCCCTTGCGGAGATGGCCCCGCCTCGGGCGGATATACGCTGCCGCGCATGATCCTGTCGGACCGGACGATTCGGGACGAGCTGGCCGGCGGCGGCATCGTGATCGAGCCACTCGCGGGCGACGCGGTCCAGCCGTCGTCGGTCGACCTGCACGTCGACCGTTACTTCCGGGTCTTCCGCAACGACACGACGCCGTTCATCGACCCCAAGGAGCCGCAGGACGACTTGACCGAGTTCGTCGAGGTCGACGACGGGGAGGCTTTCATCCTCCACCCAGGCGAGTTCGTCCTCGGTTCCACCCGCGAGCGGGTCGCGCTCGCGGGTGACTTGGTCGGGAGGCTAGAGGGAAAGAGCTCGCTCGGCCGTCTCGGCCTGCTGATCCACTCAAGCCTGCCTGCGTCGGAACCAGTGATGCTGCTCCACGAGGGCCGGCTTGAGCCTCGGCCGATCGGCGAGATCGTTCGCAATCGCCTAGCGGGCTCGGTGGTCTCGTTCGATCCGGGCAGCTTCGAGGTCGACTACCACGAGATCACCGGATGGTTCGAAGGGCCGCCCGATCGCATCTACGAGGTGCGGCTGGCATCAGGCCGAAGCGTTCGAATCACCGCAGGCCACAATCTCTTCACGCTTGACCAGGCTGGTCGACTGGCGAAGACCAGGACGCTGGAGCTTCGACCCGGGACTCGGGTCGCGATTCCGCGATTGGTCCCTGACCCACCCGCGTCGGAACCACGTCTTGACCTACTCGACGTGATTCCCCAGGAGGAACACGGCCGAGTCATGTGCACTGGGCCAACCGCAGCGATGGCCTTCGAACTGCACGAGTCCTTGGTCCGAAAGGGCCTCCGAGACGTCGGGATCAGGCACTTCGGCTACTACCGCGACCGGCAGCGGCTCCCGCTCAAGGTCGCCGCCGAGATCCCTAACACCCTGACCGCTCTGGGTGAGGACGACCGCCTGTCGATCCGCCAGGCCAATCACGCGTTTCCGAGATTCCTCAAGATCGATTCGGACTTCGCCTGGCTGCTGGGCCTCTACATAGCAGAGGGCTCGCGCCGCGAGAAGCAGTTCACTATCTCGAACACCGACCAGGGGATTCTCGACCGAGTCGAGGGGATTCTGCGGCGCCTCGGCATTCCCGTATACCGGGGTACAGGGACCGTCACCGGATGCTCGGCGTTCTTCTCGTTGATTCTCCGGTGGCTCGGGACGGGAGAGGGGGCGCACGCGAAGCGCATCCCGCCAATCGTCTTCGGGTGGCCGTACGCCCGGATGCAGGGGTTCCTGGACGGACTCGTTGACGGCGACGGCTCGCGGGACGCGCGGCGCACATCTGTCTGGACGTGCTCGGAAGGGCTCGTGACGGATCTGCTACTCCTCGCCGAGCGACTCGGGCGACGTGCTGGAACGTCCCGTCGCGATCGTCAGGGGCGGCCTTTCTGGCAGGTCTATCTCCCATTGAGGGAACACGAGCTCCTCACATCCGTTCCGCTTCCGGATCAGCTGCTGGTTGAGATCAGGAAGGGGCTGGGATTGAGCCAGATCGCAGCCAGCAAGCTCGGTGGCTACCGCAACCCAACTGACCTCTGCAACCTTGAGAATCGAACTGGGCGTGACGCAGTGCGCCTCGCGACGCTGCGGCGACTCCGCACCACCTATTCACGGCGGCCCGACTGCCCCGACGCCCTCAATCGCCTCGACCGCCTGGTCGATGGTCACCTTCTCTGGGATTCGGTGATTGAAGTCCGCGACACGGGGTCGATCGAGCCGATTTTCGACCTCGAGGTGAGGCCGGGCCGGCGCAAGATCGAGAACTTCCTTGCTGGTCAGGGTGGCGTCTTCGCGAGCAACACGGCCGGATTCGTCGATGCCGGCTTCGACGGCCACCTCACGCTTGAGCTCTCCAACGTCGCGAACCTGCCGATCGCGATCTATCCCGGGATGAAGATCGGGCAGATCTCCTTCCTGCGGATGACTACCTCGGCCGAGCATCCGTACGGCAGCGATGAAACGCGGTCGAAGTACCAAGGCCAGCGGGGGCCGACTCCCTCGCGCTACTACCTGAATTTCCGCGAGGACGACTAGCTAGCTCCAGCCGGGTTGTGAACCGCCCGGCCCTGGCCCGCGTAGGTCAGGTCGAGACGGTCGCCTCTGATCAACTCCGCAACTAGCGGCTGTCCCGCATGTTGATTGGGGGTGTACCACCTAAAGCATCTGGGTGGCTCAGCCGATAGACCTTTCGAATGGCAGACCGGGAGACAGCAAAGGGAAGCGACCTCGACCGCGGGCTGGAGCCGAGCGTCTTCGAGGCTCGGGTGGCCGGCACCCAGCGGCGCCGGCGCGGCCATCTCCACATCTGTCCCGAGTGCGGCTCGGATCTCGTCTATCCGACCGACTGGGCGCCGGCAAGTGAGCGGCAGTGGCAGGTCGCGCTGCGGTGCCCCGAGTGCGAGTGGAACGGCGGCGGGCGCTACAGCCAGGAAGTCGTCGACCGGCTCGACGAGGCGCTCGACCTCGGGACCGAGGCCGTCCTCGACGATCTCAACATCCTGGTCCGCGCCAACATGGAGGACCAGATCGACCGCTTCGTGAACGCGCTCAACGGCGACCAGATCCTCCCCGAAGACTTCTAGCAATCGAGTAGGCGTCCCCTCGCGGGCTGTCTTTCCTTCCCACGAGTCCTACGAGTAGCGCTCGACCACGCCGTCGGCGACCAGGTCGAGCAGCTGGCGCTGCTCCGGACGCAGGCCGCTGCTGACCAGCGCGTGCTTGGCCGTCTCGACCCTTCGCCGGGCGTCCGCCCGGACGCGCTCCAGGGCGCCCGTGGCCGCCACCCGGTCGCAGACGCCGGCGGCGCCCGCGGCATCGAGCTCGTGCAGGTCGATCTCGGCCAGGGAGGAGTCCTCCTCGCGAGCCAGGATCAGCGGGAGCGTGACGGTGCCGTCGAGCAGGTCCGTCCCGCGCGCCTTGCCGGTGCGCTCGGGCGGGCCGGTGACGTCCAGGACGTCGTCGAGAAGCTGGAAGGCGAGCCCGATCTCGCGCCCGAAGATCTGTAGCGCGCGCTCCAGCGACAGGTCCGGATCAGGGGAGTTTGCGGCCAGCTCGCCGCCCTTGCCCGCGCGGCCGATCTGGCATGCGCACTCGAACAGGCGGGCGGTCTTCAGCCCGCACCGGTCCAGGTAGCGCTCGGCGGAGATCGAGATGTCGAACGCGTCGCGGCGCTGCGCCAGCTCCCCCAGTGCGAGGGCCACCGACGCGCCCGAAAGCAGCTCCACCTGCCGCTCGCTGCCGTCGCGGCCGAGCTCGGCGAACGCCCGCGAGAACAGCAGGTCCCCCACGGCAAGCGCCCGGTCGCGGCCGGACCGGGCGACGACGGTCGGCCGGCCGCGCCGCAGCGGTGCGGCGTCCAGGACGTCGTCGTGGACCAGGGTCGCCATGTGGACGAGCTCGATCGCCGCGGCGGCCCGAATCGCCGGCTCGCCGGCTCCCGGGCCGGCGCAGAGCAGCACGAGCATCGGGCGCAGGCGCTTGCCGCCGGCCGCGAGGGTCGCCCCGGCGTCCTCCGCCAGATCGTCGCCGTGCCCCTCCACGAGCCGCCGCAGTCGCTCCTCGACGGCCTCCATCCTCGTCGGCAGCCAGGCGTCGGCGGCGTCTAGAACCATCGTGACCGGCGGCGGGACCGCGGTCCGGTTCAACTCGAGCCTCCCATCTGACGCATCGCTTCGGTCCCTCCCAGGCGGCTTCCTATCCGGCGCTGATGGCGCCGGCGTGGATAGTGATGATGCCGCCCCCGAGCACGAAGTAGCGGATTCGGCCAAAACCCGCCGCATCCATCCGCTCCGCGAGCCCGTGCGGCGGCGGGAAGCGCTTCACCGACTCCGGCAGGTAGGTGTATGCGCTTCGGTCCCCGGCCAGCGTCCCGAGCAGCGGGACGAGGCGGTCGAACCACAGCGAGAAGAAGATCGAGAGCGGCGGCCGTTGCGGCTGGGTGATCTCCAGGATCACCAGGCGCCCTCCCGGGCGCAGCACGCGGGCGAGCTCGGCGAGCCCGCGGTCGAGGTCGGAGAGGTTGCGAGCGCCGAAGCCGATCGTGGCGGCGTCGAACGAGTCGTCGGAGTACGGCAGCTCGAGGGCGTCCGCCCAATCGAAGCGCACGTTGGAAGCGCCGCGAGCCGCCGCCTTGCTCCTGGCCGCGTCGAGCATGCGGTCCGAGAAGTCGCAGCCGACCACGGTTCCCTCGGGGCCCACCCGGCCGCTCAGCTCCAGCGCCAGGTCTCCGGTGCCGCAGCAGACGTCGAGGGCCGCGCCGCCCGCGGCGGGCTCCGCCAGGTCGGCGGCGCGCTGGCGCCACCGGTGGTGCATGCCCGCCGTCATCGCGGTGTTCATCAGGTCGTAGACGCCGGCGATGCGGTCGAACATCGTCCGCACCTGGCCGGCGAACTCGTCGGAGGAGCGATTGGGAAGTGGCGTGGAGGTGGTGGCCATGACCGCGCTGGTCACTCAGTGCAGCCTGGCTACTTCAGGTAGGCGAGGAAATCGGCGACCTCGTTGAGCTTCTTCGGGCCCAGGCTCTTGAACGAGGGCATGATGCTCGGCCCCGCCACCAGCGAGCGCAGGATCGCCGCGCGTGGGATGCGCGACCCGATGTGAGTCAGGTCGGGCGCCAGGGTGCCGTTGCCGCTGTCGCCGATCTTGTGGCATGCAAGACAGGCCGACTGCGCGACCACGAGCTTGCCCGCCTCGTATTGGGGCGGCACCTTCATCTCCACATTTGTGGGCGGCCCCGCGTTCGCGCCCTTGTAGGTCAGGTAGGCCATGGCGATGATCGTCATGCTCATCGCGGTCATCGCGACCGGCCTGCGCTCCGGCCTGCGTTCTGGACCGCGGTCGTAGAACGGGAGCAGGAACAGCAGGATCATCGCGATCGTCGGGATCCCGATGGTCGCCAGCGGAACGAGGTAGGGCGGCTTCAGGACTCGCAGCAGCTCGAAGAGGAAGAAGAAGTACCAGTCGGGTCGGGGCGTGTACGTGGTCGTCGTCGGATCGGCCTTGGGGCCCTGCTCGGCACCGAGGACGAGCGACAGGACGACGATGACGAGCACGACGATCAGGGCCATCGTGGAGTCCTTCATCACCGCGTAGGGGAAGAAGGGCTTGCCCTGCTTCTTCAGCTGCTCGTACTCGCGGAGGTACCGCTGCTTCTCGGCCCGGTTCAAACCCGCTCCTCCTTCGCGATCGCCCGGTTGCGCTTGGGATGGAGCCACGGCGGAGCGGTCGTCCCGAGCTTGACGACGAGGTAGAGGTGCGCGCCGATCAGCGCGATGATCAGGCCCGGAACGATCAGCATGTGGATCGCGTAGAACCGCGACAGCGTCACGGCGTTGAAGTCCGCGCCGGCGCGTAAGAAGTCGCTGAGGTACGGGCCGACGAACGGCCCGGTGCCGTTGATGTTCACCCCCACGACCGTGGCCCAGAAGGACCGTTGATCGAACGGCAGCAGGTACCCGGTGAAGCCCATGATCATCGTCAGGATCAGCAGCGTCACGCCGATCAGCCAGTTGAGCTCGCGCGGGTACTTGTAGGCGCCGAAGACGAAGGTCCGGGCCATGTGCAGGTAGACAAGGATGACCATCACGCTGGCGCCCCACTTGTGCATCCCGCGGACGAATTCGCCGAGGAAGACGTCGTTCGTGAGGTGGGTGACCGAGCTGTACGCCTGCGTCGGCGACGGGTCGTAGTACATCGCCAGGAAGACCCCCGTCGTCGCCTGGACGACGAACGCGAACAGGGTGGCCGAGCCCAGCGTGTAGAACCAGTTCGTGCCCTTCGGGACCTTCCGGTAGAGCATCCCGGTCAGGAAGCTCGCGCCGCCGGTGCGCTCGTCGAGCCAGCCGACGAGGTCTGCGGGCGCCTCCTTGGCGCGATCTGTCGGACCGCCGCCGTTCGCGCCGTTGGTGCCGGGCTTCTGCGGCTTCTTCAGCGGGGGCGGGATGAGGACGTCGGGAAACTTCATCGCGATCCGCCTATGGTGCCGGCGCCGTGTCCGGGCGCGGCGGATAGATGTAGTTCCAGACCCCACCGGTGTACTCGCCTGGATCCCTGGCCCTCACCGGCTGAAGCTGCGAGGTCACGCTGTAACGCGGGCCGAGCTGCACCTGGCCCTTCTCCACCCGGGTCTGGAAACGGTCGAGCGGTCGCACCGGCGGGCCGCCGATGACCTTCCCCTGGAAGTCGTAGACGCCGCCGTGGCACGGGCAGACGAAGCTCTCCGCGGCCGTGACGTAGTTCACCGGGCAGCCCAGGTGGGCGCAGCGCGTGGAGATGGCGACATAGCTGTTCGGGTCCTCGTTGTGCTTCGCGGACCCTCGCCGCACGAAGGCCGTCGACTTGCCGGCCTCGCCGATCCCCTCGACGATCGTGAAGACCACCGGCTTGTAGGTCGTGTCCGTGAAGCGAGACGGCGACCCGACGCTCTCCCAGAGCTCCTTCGGCTTCTCGAAGATCGGCGCCAGGGCGAACCCAACGGCCGGGAGGACGATGAGCGCGCCGGCGACCCCGCCCACGGCCTGGCCGGCGACCGTGAGCGCCCTCCGGCGGCTCATGGACTCGCCCTCGAAGTAGCCCGCGGGGTGCGGCTTCGGCTGAGAACCGTCGCCCGCGTTCCCGTTGGTCTTGTCGGCGGCGTCGGCCAATTCAGGCTTGGGTGAATGCTCGCGCGCCTAGCGCGCACCGTCCCTTAATGGGGCCGGAAGCCTATCGACTCGGCGGCTCCGTCCAGTCGCTCGGCAAGGCCGGCTACCTCGGCGACCGACACGGCTCCCTCCCACAGCACCCGCGAGGCACCCGAATCGCCGTCGCGGAGCGCCCGCTTGGCGTCGGCGTGGCCGGGCGGGGGGCCGGCCGCGACCGTGATCGCCGAGGCCAGCCAGAGCGCGCCCGACCCGTCCTCGCCGCCGGGGGTCGCGTGGTTGGCCGCGTGGAGCTGGGCGACCAGCGAAATCAGGTCTGAGAGCTCCCGGACCGCATCCAGGTCGCCGAGCGCCGCCAGCCGCTCCAATCCCCGCGCGTACAGGTAGTCGCCCGCGAGCAGCGCGAGGTCGTCGTCGGCGCCGTTCACCACCCGGGAGTCGGCGTAGTGCAGGAGGTAGCCCTCCCGGATCGACTCGAAGAGGATCGCGTACTCCGAGGGGGTCTGGGCGGCGCGCGGCCCGCCTGCGACCAGGACCCCCAAGGCGGGGACCTGCCCGTCGGGATCGTGCACGTGGGGGGAGATGACGGACTCCTCGCCGCGCAGCTGATCCGCCAGCTCGTTGAGTGCGTCGCCCGGCTCTGGCATCGGCGCGAGACTACTGGCCGGTGGGCGGCCTCAGGCTGCCAACCCGGCGATCGACGCGTGTACCGCGCCATCGGCGCCGACGACCCACATCATCGGCCCGGCGCGCACGATCGCGGCGTCGCCGGGCTGTGCGGGCTCGCGGTACTCGATTTCGAGGTCCGCCGAGTCGGGCTCACCGGTCTGGGCGAACAGCTCCTCCACCGCCTCCCAGTAGGCGGCGTTGTTGACGTGACCGGCGATGTCGACGTCGCTGGCGCGAAACCGCCAGGGTGAGCGCACGGCCCCGGCGGGTGGGCCCGGGTGGCCGAGCCGGAAGTTCGCCTTGCGCGACCCGGCGCTCTCGCCGTAGGCCTTCTGGAACTCCTCCCCGAGGCGGAGCGGCCGCAGGGTCTCGGTGTCGACGTGAATCCACATCGCGACCGCCTCCACGGCGGCGCCCCCACCCGACACGGTCGTGCGCCGCTCGGCCGCCAGGCGCCCCGTCGCGCTGCAGAAGGTGCGCACCGACACCTCCCCCCCGAAGCGCGGGAACGACTCGACCTTCACCCGGGCCCGGCGGACGACCCAGGCCCCCCGCTCGGCGAGCCCGGCGTCCACGATGTCGCCGTACGCCACGTCCTGGAGCCAACGGGCGATCGCATCCAGGCGAACGCGGCCCGATCCGGTGGCGTCGGCGAGGCCTGGAGCGACCGTGCGCTCGAACACGCGCCCGCTCCTCGGCGGTGGCACGAGCTCGGTGAGCGGGGTGGTCGGCGCCTCGCTCACACGAGCGCCGCGTCGAAGGCCTCGGCGGCCGCCTCGACGGTGCGGTCGATGGCGGCCTCGTCGTGGGCGAGCGAGACGAACCAGCCCTCGAACTGCGACGCGGGCGGGTAGACCCCCCGGTCGAGCAGCGCCCGGCAGAAGCGGCCATACGCATCCAGGTCGCAGGCCGAGGCGCCCGCGAAGTCCCGCACCGGCGCCGCGCTGAAGAACGGGGTCACGAGGCCACACACCGACACCACGTCGACCGGGCGCTCGCCGGCGGCGTCGCGCAGGCCTGCGGCAAGCCGCTCGGTCAGAGCGCCGAGCCGCTCGTAGGCGGCCGCGTCGAGCTCGCGCAGAGTGGCGAGGCCGGCGGCGACAGCGAGCGGGTTTCCGGAGAGGGTGCCCGCCTGGTAGACGTCGCCGGCGGGCGCTACACGCTCCATCAGGTCGAGCCGTCCGCCGTAGGCCGCGGCCGGCAGCCCGCCCCCGAGCACCTTGCCCATGATCGTCAGATCCGCCTCGACGCCGAGGGCCTCCTGGGCACCCCCTCGGGCGACCCGAAAGCCGCTGATGACCTCGTCCAGGATCAGCACGGCCCCCGACCCGTCGGCGGACGCGCGCAGGGACTCCAGGAACCCGGCCTGCGGGGGGACCACGCCCATGTTCGCCGGCACCGGCTCCGCGATGATCGCGGCGGGGGGATGCTCGACGACGGCGGCCGCGACGGCCTCCGGGTCGTTCCACGGCACGACCACGGTGTCCGCGGCCTGAGCGGCCGTGACCCCGGGGCTGGCTGGGATCCCCTGGGTGGCGAGGCCAGAGCCGGCGTCCGCGAGCAGGCCGTCGACGTGGCCGTGGTAGGCGCCGGCGAACTTGACGATGGTGTCGCGGCCGGTCACGGCCCGGGCGAGGCGGATCGCGCTCATCGACGCCTCCGTGCCGGAGCTGACCAGGCGAACCATCTCGACGGCGGCGAAGCGGTCGATCACCTCGCGGGCCAGCTCCACTTCACCCTCGGTCGGAGCGCCGTAGCTGGTCCCCCGCTGCGCGGCCTCCGTGACCGCGGCGACCACGCTCGGGTGTGCGTGGCCGAGGATCAACGGACCCCACGAGCAGACCCAGTCGACATAGCGGTTGCCGTCGACGTCGATCACCTCGGCGCCCTCGCCGCGGGCGATGAACACCGGGTGCTCGCGGCCGATCGAGCGCATTGCCCGAACCGGAGAGTTGACGCCGCCGGGCATCAACTCGAGCGCCCGGCGATACAGCTCGGCTGACCGGTCGCCGCCCTGGGTCACTCAGACACCGGCGTGCTCGCGCTCCCAGGCGGCGTAGTCGTCGGTGAAGTAGTGCAGGCGGATCTTCTTGAACTCGGTCGACGAGTAGAGGACGGCGCGGTCCTCCCCGTGGAGCTCGTGCTCGTCGGCGATCGAGTCGAGGATCGCGTCGCACTCCTCCTTGGAGCGTCCGTGGGCCATCGTGAACACCGAGTACGGCCAGTCGGCGTAGGTGGGCCGCTGGTAGCAGTGGGAGATCCCGCGGACGGCGGCCATCTGCCCGCCGACCTCCAGAATCTTGTCCTCGGGAACGCGCCAGACGCCCATCCCGTTCGCCGAGAACCCCGCGCGGCGGTGGAAGAGGATCGCGGCGACGCGGCGCAGCAGCTTGCGCTCGACCATCCCCTCGAGATGGGCGAGGAAGTCCTCGACGCTCATACCGACCTCGCGCGCGGCGGCGTCGTACGGCCTGTCGACCACCGACATCGGCCCCTGGAGAGCGCGGATGACGGCGACGTCTGTCTCATCGTAGGGCTGGCGCTCGAGCTCGCGGGGCGGGGCGGCGTCGATCGAGGCGGCGAGGGCGTCGGTGCCCTGCTCCATCTCGAGGTTCATGTTGATCTTGAAGAGGGTGAGCGTCGGAAGCTGGCGGATCGACTCGGCGCCCGTCTCGGCCTGGAGGACCTCGAGCGTGCCCTCGAGGCCCAGCGCAGAGTCCGGCGGCGTCGCGATCGTGAACCACAGGTTGAACTCGTGAGTGCGCAGGTAATTGTGGGAAACGCCCGGATGCGAGTTGATGATCTTCGCGGCACGGTGGGGATGCTCCGAGTCCACCTTGGCGGCAACCAGCATCGACTCGTAGCCGAGGGCCCTGGTGTCGAAGATCGGCGTGATCTCGCGGATGATGCGCTCGTCCAGGAGTCGCTGGGTGCGCTGCTTGACCTCGTCAAGCAGCATGCCGGCATCGCGCGACAGCACCGCGAACGGCTCGGGGTCGAGCGCGAAGCTCGACTGGAGCAGGTTCATGAGCTGCCTGTCGGCGTCGTCGAGCGGGACGGCAGCGCCGCCCTTGCGCGAGCGAACCTTCGGACGCGGCTCGTTGCGAGCGGCGCCCGCTGGGGTCACAGCCAAGCCGCCGCGTCCTTCGCGTAGTAGGTGAGGACCAGGTCGGCGCCCGCCCGGCGGATCGACGTCAGGGTCTCCAGCACGGCGCGCTCCTCGTCGATCCAGCCGTTCTGCGCCGCGGCCTTGAGCGCCGCGTACTCGCCGGAGACCTGGAACGCGGCAACCGGGGCGCCGGTCGCGTCCTTGACCCGCCGGACCACGTCGAGATACGGCGTCGCGGGCTTGACCATCACGACGTCCGCCCCCTCGGCGAGATCGAGCTCCGCCTCCCGCACTCCCTCGAGCGCGTTCGCCGGGTCCATCTGGTAGCCGCGGCGGTCGCCGAACTCGGGCGTCGCCTCGGCGGCCTCGCGGAAGGGCCCGTAGTAGGCGGAGGCGTACTTCGCGCTGTAGGCGATGATCGGCACGTCCGAGTGCCCCTCTTCGTCGAGCTGGGACCGGATCGCGCCGACCCGGCCATCCATCATGTCGCTGGGGGCCACCACGTCAGCGCCCGCGTCGGCGTGCGAGATCGCCGTCTTCGCGAGCAACTCGATCGTGATGTCGTTGTCCACCTCGCCGTCGCGAACGATGCCGCAGTGCCCGTGGGAGGTGTACTCGCACATGCACACGTCGGTGATCACGACCAGATCCGGGTGCGCCTCCTTGAGCGCCCGAACGGCGAGCTGAACGATGCCCTCCGGGTCGTAGGCGCCCGAGCCGGCCTCGTCCTTCTCGCTCGGGATGCCGAACAGGATCACGGCGCCGACGCCGGCGGCCTGGATCTCGGTTGCCTCGGCGACGAGCTCGGTGATCGACAGCCGCTCGACCCCCGGCATCGACGGCACCTCCTCGCGGACGCTCTCGCCGGCGACGACGAACAGCGGCTGCACGAGGTGCTGGGCGGAGAGATCCGTCTCGCGCACCAGGTCGCGCAGCGTCTTCGTGCGCCGCATGCGCCGCATGCGGGTGGCGGGAAAGCTCACCCGCCTGATTCTAGGAGCCGGGTGCTGCGAGCGCGGACGGGCGGCGCCAGTCCGGCGCACATGGCCCAATCAACGCAATCTGCATCCGACGCGTGGCGGTGAACGACTGCGCGGTTCGACCGGCCACAACCCTTCAGCCGTCCCGACACGGACGGACCTCGCGGCGCCGTCACTGAAGGGTTATCGACGCCCGGCGGGGCGACCCTTGCGGTAACCACCTGAGGGGGGCGCGCCGGTCGCCAATCCTGGTAAACGCACCACCACCGAACCCACGTCGCGGAGCCTTGCTCGTCACAGCTCGTCTGTGCTCGGTGGCCGAGTCATCCGCGTTCTGTTGCTCGAAACAGAAGTCTTAGCCGAAGGGGATGCGCCCGGACGACCTTCCGGGGGCCTTCGCACGATTCCAGGTCTCGAACTCGTGCTGTCCGACCGCCTGCGCCTGCTCCTCGACTCGTTCCTCCGCGCGCTCCAGCTCTTGCATCCGTTCGCGCTTGCTTACCCGGGGCTCCGCGAAGGCAAACCGGCTCCTCCGTCGGGGCTAGGCGGCCTGCGACTGCGCCAGCGCCTCGAAGTTCTCGTACAGGGCGCCGGCGCCGAGTTGCTCCCGCGCCCGCATCGCGGCCGGTCCGACTCTCTCCCATAGCCCCTGCACCCAGAGCCAGTCCAGTACCAGCGCTCGGTCGAGGACATCGTGCTTGACCAGGGTGCCGATGGTCTCGCCGTAGGCCAGGATCGTCCGCACCGGCGGGTCGCCCATCTCGGCGGTCTCCGGGTCGAACTCCTCGTCGAAGATCGCGCCGAGCGCCGGGCCCACGTCGATCATCGCGCCCCACTGGGCAAGCTGGACGAGCAGGTTCGCGTCCTCTTGAGTTGCCGGTGCCATGCAGTGCCTCCTTCGGGCTGGCTTGGTCGGATCACCGCAATCTATTCCCGGCTTCCGGGCGCCGACTGCGTCGACCCGGCCTACGCGAATCGCCGCAGCGCGATGCGTGCCAGTGCCGCGTAGGCGGCGCCCAGGATCGCGAGGTGCAGGATCGGCATCCCGAGGGCGGGGCCGGAGGCGTCGAGCGCCCCTGACATCGCGTCGAGTGCCGCGTCGAACGGGAACAGTGCGCGCACGACCTTGATCACGTCGAAGAGCGCCGGGCTCACCGTGCCCGACTCGACCAGCGAGACGAACGCGATCGGCAGCGAGATCATGAATGCGAGCAGGGAGCTCGCCCGGACCTCCCGGGCGGCCGCGCCGATCGCGGCGCCAAAGGCGGCGAAGCCGAGGCCGCCCGCCGCGATCGCCAAGAGGATCAGCGCGAAGCGGCTCCAGTCGATGTGGACGAACAGCGACAGGCCGCCGAGCATCACCAGCGTCACCAGGACCGAGAGGACGACTCCCAGGGAGACCTTCTCGCCGAGGAGCGCCCACTTGCCGACCAGCCCCCGGGTCAGGCGGGCGAACGCGTTCTCCTCCCGTTCGAGGGCCAGCGAGCCAGCGACCAGGAGCACCGTGACGAACATCAGGGTCACCGTGGCCGCGACCGAGATCGCGAAGGCGTCCAGGCTCGGCGGCGAGCCGGAGACGACCTCCTTCTGCACGTCGATCGGGTGGGCGATCGAGGACAGAAGAGGGGTGGCGAGGTTGAGGTTCTGCCGCGCGAGGCGCGCGAAGTTGATCACCCGCGCCAGCTCCCCGGCGGCTGCGCTGTTCTTCGGGAGCTGCGGCTGGATCGACTCGAGGATCTTCTGGGTGTTCTCGAGCCCGAGGACGTTGAGCGTCTGGCCGAGGAGGCTTAGGTGGCCGCCCTGCAGCAGAAGGGTGAGGTAGGTCGCTGAGAGGCGGGTGACCTTCTTCGAGAGCTTCAGGTTCGCCTGGTTGATGAGCGTGTTGATGCGGTCGTTGACTAGGCTCGCCTTGACCGGGTCCTCCTCGTTGACCAGCACCTTCACCGTGGGTTGGGAGGGGTTCAGCGAGGCCAGCGACTCGAGGTCGCTGATGAAGTTCTTGGGCAGGATGAGGGCGGCGAGCGCGTCGCCGGACTCCACCATCTGGCGCGCCTGTGCCTCGCTCGAGACGTCGATGCAGTCGATGCGCGAGCACAGCTCCCCGCGGGCGCTGGTGATGTCCAGCTGCTGGCCGTTGATGACGAGGGGTGTGCCCCCGGGGATCTCGTTGAGGAACGCGACCCGAGGCTTCTCCGGCCCACGCGACAGCGCGAAGCCGATCAGCACCGCGATCGCGATCGGGTAGACGATCAGCAGGACGGTCAGCAGGGGCGACCGGCGGAGGATCTGAAGGTCCTTGATGAAGAGCCAGCGCATCGCTCAGCCGCCCGCCCGCCGCATCAGTGGCCCCGCTCTCTCAGGAAGGCCACGAACGCGCCCTCGAAGTCCCGCGCGCCTGACTCGGGGACCGCGGCATGAAGCTGGGGCGCCGTCCCGTCGAACAGGTTCTCGCCGTCCGCGAGCACGAGGAGACGCTGCCCGTAGCGCTCGGCCTCGGCGAGGTCGTGGGTGGAGAAGATCACGGTGGTACCGCCGCCGGCCAGGGCCAGCACGAACTCCCACAGCCGCTCGCGCTGTCGCGGGTCGAGCCCGGCACTGGGCTCATCGAGCAGGAGCACCGCGGGTCGGGCCAGAAGCCCGATCGCGATGTTGATCCGCTGCTGGTTGCCGCCCGACAGGGTTCCCGCCTGGTCGTCGCGCCGCTCGCCGAGGGCCGTCTGGGCGAGCATCTCCTCGACCGCCGCCTCCGGATCGGAGACCTTCTCGAGCCGCGCGAACAACCGCAGGTTCTCCGCCACGGTGAGGCGCCGGTAAAGCGCAGCCTGCTGCGGAACCCACCCGATCTCCCCCGGCGGACGGCTGATGGACCCGGCATCGGGCCTTCGGATGCCGGCGAGGATCGACAGCAGCGTCGTCTTCCCGGCGCCGTTCGGGCCGATGACCGCCAGGAGCTCTCCGCGGTGGGCCTGAAAGCTCACGCCGCGCAGCGCGTCGCGGTCGCCGAAGGCCTTGGCGAGCCCGCGCGTCTCGATCACGGCGTCGCCGCCTGCCTCCTGCCCGGTCACGCCGGGAAAGCTAGTGGACCTAATGCGTCGCCCCGCTGGACCCGTGCCTCCACGCTCACCGGGCCTGGCCGCTTCGTACATGCGCCGGCTGGAATTTCATCGATTCGGCCGCCACAACTATGTGCACGTGAGCGGGTTTAATTGCACCAGGGACAGAAAGGAATCTGTGGTCTCAGTAGGAACCCAAGGCGGGCGGACAAAGCCCCCCCTCGCTCAATCGGAATCGGGCCTGGTTCGGCGGGCGAGCGCGTGGGCTCCGGGTGAAGGGCCTCGCAACTTGCCACTCCACGATCTGGAGCACGCCGACGGCGTTCGCTGGGTCGACGTCAACCACTCGAAGCTTCGCAGCGCCCGCTCCCTTGGCGCCCTGAACCGGGTATGCGAGGGCGCGCTGACTCAGCGGATGGCCCGGGACCTCGCGACTCCGCGCCGCTTTCCGGCCGCTGGACCGTACGGGTCCACGTCGATCCGGATGACCGCGGCGTTCCTGGTACGCCACCTGCAGCTCGACGTGCCCGGCGACGACTCGGGGGGACCGGTCGGATCCGTCCTGAAGCCGGTGCAGCTCCTCGTCGGCGAGGGATGGCTGCTGAGCGCCTGGCTGCCTCCCCGGCTGTTCCGCGGCTCGAGCGCCGCCCTCGAAGCCGACTCGAGCGACCACGATCCGCACCACCTCCACATGGCCGTCGCGGCCAGCTGGCCCGAGAGCCCCTGCGCAACCGCCGGCGACCTCGCGAAGCTCATCCGCCGTGAGCTCGAGGTCGCGTCGGGCCATCGGTCGCGCGCCGTCTGACCAGGAGTCGCCCGGAGCGGCAGCCGTTTCGACGCCCAGCGCTTAGGCTGCGGCGGTGCGCGTCCTCTTCATCGGCGACATCGTGGGCAGCCCCGGGCGGGCCGGGCTCGCCGGCGCGATGCCGCAGATCCGCGAGCGCCACGCCCCCGACCTCGTGATCGCCAACGGGGAGAACTCCGCCGGCGGGCTGGGTATCACCGAGAAGATCGCGAACGAGCTGTTCGAGGCGGGGGTCGACGTGATCACCACCGGCAACCACGTCTACCGCCACCGAAACGCATACGAGTTCCTCGACCGCGCGGACCGGGTGATCCGGCCCGCGAACTACATGACCGGGAACCCCGGTCGCGGCTCCACCGTGGTGACCGTCGCAGATCGCCGCGTCGCCGTGGTGAACCTGAGCGGATCGGTCCAGCTCAAGGCGGCGCGGTCGCCCTTCCCGGAGGCCGACTCGATCGTCGAGCGCCTCTCGGGCCAGGCGGATGCGGTGATCGTCGACTTCCACGCCGAGGTGACCAGCGAGAAGATCGCCATGGGCTGGCACCTCGACGGCCGCGTCGCCGCAGTCCTCGGCACCCACACACACGTCCCGACCGCGGATGCCCGCGTCCTGCCCGGCGGGACCGCGTTCATCAGCGACGTCGGCATGACCGGATCCCGGGCCGGGGTGATCGGGGTCCGGCGCGAGCAGGCGCTGGAGTCGTTTCGCACCCAGATGCCGGTCAAGTTCGACACCGCCGACGAGGACGTCTGGGTGAACGCCGTGGTCGTGGACGTCCGCGACGACGGGCTCGCGAGCTCAATCGAGCAGGTTCTCGTTCCGGCCCAATAGCATCGGTCGCCGTGAGCGGTGAATCGACCCCATCGCTCGGCCCCCGCTTCACGAGGGCCCTGGAACTCGCGTACGAGCTTCATGCGCGCCAGACCCGCAAGGGCTCGGGCGTTCCGTACTTCGGGCACCTCCTCGGGGTGGCCTCGATCGTCATCGAGACGGGCTCCCCGGAGGACGAGGCGATCGCCGCTCTGCTCCACGACGCCGCGGAGGACCAGGGAGGCCGCGAGACACTCGGGCGCATCCGCTCGGAGTTCGGCGACGAGGTGGCAGAGATCGTCGAATCCTGCAGCGACAGCCTCGGCGACCCGAAGCCGCCCTGGCGGGAGCGAAAGCGCGCCTACCTCGAGCACCTCTCGGAGGCGAGCGAGCCGGCGCTGCGGGTCTCCCTCGCCGACAAGGTCCACAACGTCAGGACGATCGTGGTCGACTACCGCGACGTCGGCGAGGAGCTGTGGGACCGTTTCAACGCGGGGCGGGACGAGGTGCTGGCGTACTACCGGGCGCTCGCGGCGATCTTCTCGCGGCGCATGCCCGGGGCGCTGGCGACGGAGCTCGCCGTCACCGTGGCGGAGCTCGCCGGGTTGGTCGCCGCGGTCAGCCCGGCGAGCAACAGCCCGAAGAACCACGGGATGTAGAGATAGAACCAGTGCTCGGCGGTGATCTCGACCGCGATCATCACCGCGGCGGCGAGAGCGGCGGCCTGTGGCAGCGAGCGCCGGCGTGGTAGGAACGCGACCCCGATAGCCAGGGCGACGGCGAATACCTTGAAGGCGCTCTGGAGCCACTCGAGTGAGTTGTCCTGGCCCCAGACGCTGAACGGCGACGTGCGATCGAGCTGGCTCTTGATGGTTCGGTCGTAGAAGGTCCCGAGCCCGGGGTCGATCGCCGGCAGGGCCAGCATCGCGCCGATGACGACGGCCAGGGCGAGGCAGAAGATCGCGGCCGGGAGCAGGCGGCGAAGCAGGGACGTCGACTCATCCCCCTTGGTCAGCAGGCCGCGATCCCCGGCGGCGAACAACGGGACAAGCGGCAGGGGCGCGAACTTCGTCGCGACGGAGAGGCCGAGCAGCACGGCTCGCTTCACCGGCGACGCGAAGACCACGAGCGCCCAGGCCAGGAGAGCGGCCACCAACGCGTCGTTTGAGTTCGACTGCAGGGCGTAATCGGTAAACGGGTACGCGGCCCAGGCGAATCCGAGGATCACGCCGAGCCGGGTGCCGTCGCGCCCCGGGCGCAGCCGGCGGCCGAGCGCGAACAGGCCCCCCACCGTCGCCAGATCGAAGGCGATCGCTGCGGCGTGCGCCGCCGGCAGGTTGTCCCAGTGACCGCTCCACCCGAAGACGAGCTCGAACGGGACGTACGCGTAGTAGTTGAACGGCCCGTAGGTGTCGCCGAACGTGTTGTCGGAGGGGAAGTTGTTCCAGATCGCCTGCCCGTGGACGAGGTGGTCTGCCCCGATCACACCGGCGTACCCGACGTCGATGACTCCCGAGTCCGCGATGTTCAGGGCGATGCGAAAGCCGAGGAGAAACGCGCCGGCGACCACAAGCCACGCCGTGGGTGTGGAGGGTCTGAGCCCCTGCCCGGCACCGCGGAACCCCACCCAGATCATCCGCGCCAGCAGGTAGAGCAGCGGCGGGTAGGTGAGCGGCACGCTGACCCCGATGTTGCCCTGGTTGAAGTAGATCTCCGAGATCCCGAACGACAGCAGGACGAGCAGGTCCAGATGGACCATCCGCCACTTGCGGCGGAAGTCGAGGAGGCCGAAGAAGAAGATCCCGGCCAGCACCAGCCAGACGTACGGCGCGTTCAGCTTGTGGCCGAACTGGTCCGGGTACCCGCGGGCCATCTGCCAGGCGATCTGGTAGCCGGTCCACGTCTCGGTGATCCGTCCTGTCGCATCGTCCACGATCACCTGCACCCGCTCGGTCCCGTCTGCGTAGAAGTCCACCTGCCAGGTGCCCGGCTTGGGGGTGGCGGTCGGATCGAGATGGCCCCAGCGCTTGCGCTCCGCGGCGACCTGCGGGTCGGTGCGGGCGATCCGGGTCGCCCGTTCGGAAGAGAGGTGGTGGTCGGACTCGTCCCCGGTCGTCGTCGTTCCGGTGGTCGTCGTCGCCGCCTTGGAGCCAGGGGTCGATCCGGCGGCCGAGATCCCCTGCGCGTGGGCGGCGGCGGGGAGGCCCACGAGAAGCGCCGCGGCCACCAGCGCCGCGGCGATCGGCCCCCGCCGCAGGGGCGGGGTCAGCGCCCGTCCACCCCGAACGTCCACAGCTTGTTGCCGAGGAAGTTGAAAGGCATCGCCAGGGCCACGGCGAGCGCCTGGGAGGGCAGCTCGGGCGCCGACGCGACATCGACGAGCAGATACAGGAGCACGAGGTTCACGCCCAGCGCGAGCACGCTGACGGTGAAGAACCGCGCCGCCTGGAAGCCGGCGTGGCCCTCGGTGGCCCGGAAGGTCCAGTGCCGGTTGATGAGGAAGTTGTTGGAGACGGCCACGCAGAAGGAGAGCACCGCCGCGGCGATGTGATGGACGGCCAGCGCCTCGGTCAGGAGCGCGAAGACGATGAGGTTGATGACGTAGCCGCTCCCGCCCACGACCCCGAACTTGAAGAGCTGCACCCAGTTTTCGGGCTTCCTTGTGCCCAGGTGGATCCGGCGCAGGATGCCCCAGGTCCAATCGGCGGCGCGGGCGCTGGCGTCTCGCGCGCGGGCACCCCGGCGCGCCGGAGACGACCCGACGTCCGGGGCTCGCTCGACCGTCTCGCTGCCACGCCCCTGCGGCGTCATCGAGTCGCCCCCGCCACTTCGGCAGCCCGAGCCTCCGGACCGGAGCCGATTCCGAAGTGGTCGCACACGAGTCCCGCAACGTCCCGCAGGGTCCACTGCTCGCGCACCTCGCCGACGCCCTCCAGGCCGCAGAGCAGGAGCGGGCCAAGCGAGTCCCCGGCGAGCAGGGCACCGTGGCTCGCGCCGCCGGCGTGGCTCGTGCCACCCCAGTCGACGCATTCGTAGCCGGTGTCGAGCGAGACCACGACGTCACCGGCATGGGGCGCGTTGAGCGCCGACCACAGGCGGGCGAGGCCGTCCGGGTAGTCGACGCTCGCGATCCGGCCGTCCTGCGGCTCCAGCGCCAGCACGGAGCGGTCGCCCTCCAGGTCCCATCCGTCGCCACGGAGGTCGGTCTCCTGCGTCCCCGGCTGAAACCGAAGCTCGGCGCCGGCGCGCTCGACGATCGCCTCGGGGGCCGGACCGTTCGCGCCGTCGAGCCGGGTGACGAGGTCGACGCCCTCCAGCTCCGTCAGCCGCCTCCGGACACCGGCGATCACCCCTTCACGCCTGGGCGGCTCAGCCAGCGCGTAGACCGCCGCCGCGCGAGCGGTCGGGCTGACGGCGAGCTCTGCGAGCTCGGGGCGCTCCGCGTTCGGAGCGAGCACCGGCCAGTCGGCGCCGAGCGCCGCCGCCAGCGGCAGCTCGTGCTGGACGTCGGTCTGCGCGTGGTCGGCCATCAGGATCACGGCGTGGGAGTCCAGAAAGGCGTCCATGCCCCCGCCGGCGTCGACCAGCTCGCCGA
The DNA here is from genome assembly GCA_963702195.1 of uncultured Actinomycetes bacterium. Taxonomy (GTDB): domain Bacteria; phylum Actinomycetota; class Thermoleophilia; order Solirubrobacterales; family 70-9; genus AC-56. The sequence goes on from OY969725.1 coordinate 3,298,273, forward strand.
AGCTGTGGTCCGCGTGAGCGATCGAGCTCCGCATCGCCCCGACCCCGTTGGTGTGGGTGTGATGGTCGTTGTCGGGGAGGGAGAAGAGGAGGAAGTCGTAGCCGTCGTCGGCGATCAGCTCCCTGCCGACGCAGGCGGTGTAGGCGTCACGCGTGCCCGGCCGCGCGAGCGTGGGCTTGCACGGGACCTTCCGCGACGCGTAGAGCTCGCCGTAGAAGAGCTCGTCCGGGCCCCAGACCGCGTGGCGGAAGTCGGCGGCCACCGCGACGCGGCGCATCAGCCCCTCGAGCCCGAGCTCGTGGCGGCGCCTGCCGCGGTAGATGAGAAACGGGGTGCAGGCCGTCCGCACCCCGGCGTCGCCGAGGCGCTCGAAGATCGTCTCCACCTCGTGTGAGAGGTGGGCCATGTTCATGTTGTAAACGGTGTCGTAGAGGGTCCGGAAGAGCCCGAAGGCGCGGGTCGCCTCCCACGAGGATCCGTACTCCACGTACCGCCGCTCGGCGCGGTGGTACCAGTTCATGCCGCTGATGTGGTGGTGCTGCGGCCCGGAGCCCGTCGCGATCTCCGAGCATGCCACCGGGGTGACCGACGGGAAGGCCGAGACGCAGTCGCCGATGAGTGTTCCGCGATCGAGCAGGGCGGTGAAGTTGGGCGCCAGGTCCTCCGCGGATGCCCGGAGCAGCATGTCGGTTCGCAGGGAATCGACGACGATCAGGCAGAGCTTTCGCGACGTGGGCATTGCTGGAGTGTGACGGCCGGAGTGGGCGGGCTCAGCGAAGCGAGCGCAACCCCTCGTACTTGCGCTGGGCGCGGCGCTGCCGAGCCGAGGCGAGCCAGAGCAACAGGGCCAGCAGGAGCAGCCCGAACGGCTCCCACACGAACGCCGTGATCAGGGCGAGGACCAGAGCCGTGGCGGCGACGATCAGCCCGATCGAGGACGCCCCGCGCACCCGTGCCTGCGCGCCCGCCACCACCGCGCTCACGACCCCATAGGCGATCACGGCGAGGATGGCGCCGAGCGGGATGCCCACGATGGCCGGGTGGTCGCGATTGGACATGGAGACCCCGAACAGCACGGCGCCGCCGATGGCGGCGGCGATCGCGAGCGCAACACCGATCGCATCGCGGCGCCCGGAGGCGCCGGCGAAGGTGCCGGCGGCGATCGCGAGCCCGACCCCCTGGCAGATGGCGAGGAAGAGGCTCATGAGCGCAGAGAGGCTAGCGCCTCTACCTGGCCCCGCCCCCAATCGGGGCGGCCATTGACGGGTTATCGACGGGCGCCTTCCCTATGCGGTCGGGGTCAGCCGAAGCTGGCGGTGCGGTGGCAGCCCGCGAGCCGCACCCGGAGCGGGCCGTCGGTCTCGATCTGGAGCTTCGCGTGGCAGCCGAGCTTCGCGCGGCGCGGGTGGACGACCACGTGTGAGAGGTTCTCCGCACTCAGGTGCAGCACGTCGCCGCGCTTCGTCCGCGCCGCATTTCCCCAGGACTGTGACTGCTCGATGTAGGGCATTGCCTGCTCGTTGCCGCCGGTCAGGACGCCCGCGATGTGCTTCGTCGGGCCGGCCTGCGGGTCCCCCACCCCGAACGCCTCGGAGCGGGCGTCGAGCGTTCCGAGCGGGGCCCCGCCGCCGGAGCTCCGAAGCTCGAGCCCCGAGAGCCAGTACGCGTGGTTGGCCACGGTGCCGTCCTTCGGGAAGTCCATGGTCGGGTTGACCACGTACGTGACGTGGGCCGGATTGCGCTTGACCCGATGGCTGCCGAGGAACTTCGCCGCCGGCGCGAACTGGTCATTGACCGCCAGGGCGAAGTGGTCGGCGGCCGTGAACAGGTCGAAGACGTAGCGGTAGCCGAGGCTGTCGAACGTGTTTGCCTGAGTCTGCGCGCCCGCCACCGGCACGAGCTCGTCCTCGGTGCCGTCCCAGATCATGAACGGGATCTGGCGGACGGATGCGAGCATCCGGTTCGTGTTGCTCGCGGCGCCGCCGGGCTCCGGGTCGGCGGGTGGGACCCAGATCCCGAGCCCTGGCGGGCCGACGACGGGGTTGGCGCGGGCAAAGAGGTCCGGATACTGAGTCGCGAACTTGTAGGTCCCGTAGCCGCCCATGGAATACCCGGAGATGGACGTCCACGACGGGTCCAGGCGGTAGTGCTTCGCCACGTCGGCCCACACCTCGAAGGTGTCCGCCCCGGCTTGGCCGTAGTACCAGCCGTCAGGGCCGCGGCCCTCGGGCGTGATGACGATCGAGCCGCCCCCCCGCTCCCCGAGCTGCGACTGGTTGCGGGTGTCGCCGAACTGGTTGTAGCTCGCCCCGAGCGAGTGCAGCAGGAGCGTCATTCCGTAGCCCCGCCGCGGCATCGGCTTGCGCGGGACGTAGATCGCGTACGGCTGGAGTCTGCCGCGGAGCTCGCCCGGGCAGTCCGTCGCCGAGCCGCACGTCTTCGAGTAGTCGGTTCCCTGCTTGCTCTCGAAGTGGCTGGCGAGGATCCTGTCCATCGGCCCGGTTGTGGGCACGCCGGTCGGCTTTCCGCGCATCTCGTCGGTCACGCCCCGATCGAGCTTCGAGAAGTCGACGTCGGCGTGGAACGGGGCGAGGTCGCCCTTGGCGAGGTCGTCGCCCTGGTCGTGGTCGCGCCACCATGCCGGGTCGCTGAAGACCGAGCCCGGCGGGAACGGGTGCTGCCATGGCTCGGCGAAGCGGAAGGCGACGTTGAAGAACGCGGACGGATTCCCCAGGCCGGCAGCACCTCCCGGCTTCGTGGCGGTCGCCGCCGCTCCAGGAATCAGGTATCCGTGCGACTTGGAGTCCCAGAGCCCTACCCCCGCCGCCATGCGGACCGTTCGCCTGCCCGGGCTCCACGCGCGGTGGGAGACCTTCACCTGGATCTGCCGGCGGCGCTTGCTGATCGAGACCTTGGGCGCGGGGCCCGAGGCACGCTTGCCGCTCTTTGCCCGGACGAGGTCGGCGTGGCGGCCGTGGACGGTCAGGAAGAGGCGCGCCGGCTCGCTCGCGTTCGCTCCGTCCGGAACCGCGCGCGGCTGCCCCGAGCTGCCGATCGCGATCGTGGTCGCCACAAGGGACGGCTTCTTCATCGTGTTGAGGGTGATCCGGAACGCGGTCGCGTGGGACAGCGCCTTCACCCGGAACTCGACGAGGTCGGCGGCGTTCCCGGCATAGGCGGGATCGGTGGGATAGGTGTACGTCCCGTTCGGCCGCGAGAAGGAGTCGCCGGCGGTCCGCGGGTCGGCCGGATCGCGGGAGGCCGCCTTGGCGCCGTGGTCGTCGTAGAGGTAGTCCTGGTAGAGGAACTCGCCGCGGCGGTACGCGCTGGCACCGGAGATCAGGATCGGCTTCGCGTGCCAGATCCCGCGGTTGTCCAGCTGCGGCGCCTTCGCGGGCTTCCGGTAGAGGATCGACGGCCCGGGGCGCGGCGCGGGACCGCGATAGAGCGAGCCCTTGCCGGCCCAGGCGCTCGCGGGCGCCATCGCCATGGCGCCGAGCAGGAAGGCGACCCCTATCCGAACCCTCACGAGGCGAATCTAGCCACGAACGGACCGCCGCGCGCCGGTTGCACCCCCGCCCTGGACGCTTCGGGCACACTTCACCGATGTCCGAACCGCAGGATCGGCCCTCGGAGCGCGGCAGCGCGGCGTCTCCCGCCCACCGCCGGGCGCACCAGACGGCGCGCGACCTCGAGCGCTACGCCGGTCTGTTCGCGCAGCGCACCCGGGTGATGCGCTCGTCGGCGATGCGGGACCTGATGGCGATCACAGCCCGGCCGGAGGTGATCTCGCTGGCCGGCGGGCTCCCCGACACGTCCACCTTTCCGCCCGCGACGTTCGCCGCGCAGATGACCAAGATCGCGCAGGAGTCCTCGGCCGAGGCGCTCCAGTACGGCCCGACCGAGGGGTTCGACGGAACCAAGGCTGCGATCGGGCGAGTGATGGCGGCCGAGGGCATGTCCCCCGACCCGGACGACATCATCGTGACGACCGGCGGCCAGCAGGCGCTCGACCTGATCGCCAAGACGCTCGTGGACCCGGGCGACGTCGTGATCTGCGAGGCGCCCACCTATCCGGGCGCCGTGCCGGTCTTCTGCTCGTACGAGGCCGAGACCCACCAGATCCCCATGGACGACGACGGCATGCGGGTCGACGAGCTCGAGGCGCTGATGGATCGCCTCGACGCGGACGGGCGAAAGCCAAAGTTCATCTACTCGGTGCCGAGCTTCCAGAATCCCGCGGGCGTGACGCTGTCGCTGGAGCGCCGGCGGCGCCTGGTGGAGCTCGCCCGCAACCGCGAGGTACTCCTGGTCGAGGACAACCCATACGGGCTGCTGCGCTTCGAGGGCGATCCGCAGCCGCCCCTGTACCAGCTCGACGGCGGCGACTACGTGATCTACGTCGGGACCTTCTCCAAGATCCTCTCCCCGGGGATCCGCCTCGGCTGGGCGGTCGCGCCCCCTCCGGTGATGGAGAAGATCGCCCTCGGCAAGCAGGCGACGGACCTCTGCACTTCGACGATCAGCCAATACTTCGCGATCGAGTACTTCGCGGGGGACCACTGGCAGCCATACCTCGACAGCCTCCGTGAGATCTACCGCGCTCGGCGCGATGCGATGCTGGAGGCGCTCGAGCGCCATTTCCCGCCACAGGCGACCTGGACCCGACCCGGCGGTGGGCTCTTCGTCTGGGCCACGCTCCCGGACTACATCGACACCTCCGACCTGCTCGCCAAGGCGCTGCGTGACAACGTGGCCTTCGTCCCCGGCGCGGCCGCCTACGTCGACGGGAACCGCGGGACGAATTCCATGCGGCTGAACTTCTCGGGCTCCGGCGAAGACGAGATCCGCGAGGGGATCCGCCGCATCGGCGCGGTCGTCGCCGAGCAGGTCGGGCTGTACGAGACGATCACGTCCGAGCAGACAATTCCGGGCGCCTCCTCGGGGGCGGCCGGGTCCTCGGAGCCCCGGAGCTCGGGGGCTGACGTGCTGCCGCTCCGCCGGTCGCGGCCGTCGAAGTCGTGAAGGTCGCGGTGCTGAAGGGGGGCAGCTCGCTGGAGCGTCAGGTGTCGCTGCGCTCGGGCGCGCGAGTGGAGGACGCCCTGGCCTCGCTCCGCCATGAGGTCGTGCCTCTCGACGCGGACGCTGACCTCGTGCGCTCGCTGAAGGAGGAGCGCCCCGACGTCGCGTTCATCGCCCTGCACGGGCCCGGCGGCGAGGACGGAACGCCGCAGGAGCTGCTCGAGATCCTCGGCATCCCGTACACCGGCCCTGGCGTCGCCTCCTGCATCCGGTGCATGGACAAGGTGCTCTCCAAGCACCTCCTGCGGAGCGCCGGAATCCCCACCCCGGACTGGGTCGCGTTCAACTCCACAGCCTTCCGGGAGCTCGGAGCCGCCGACGCGCTCGAGCAGATCGAGGATCGGCTCGGCTTCCCCCTGGTGGTCAAGCCGGCCGCCCAGGGATCGGCGCTCGGCGTACGCTTCGCCGCCTCGCGCGAGGACGTGCCGGCGGCCCTCGTCGCCGCCTTCAGCTACGACGACCGGGTGCTGCTGGAGCGCTACGTGCCCGGGCGCGAGCTCGCCGTCTCGCTGCTCGACGGCGAGCCGCTTCCGATCGTCGAGGTCCGGGCCAAGGAGGAGGATCGCTTCAACTACGAGGCGCGGTACGAGATCGGAAGGACCGAGTACATCTGCCCGGCCGACCTGCCGCCCTCCGCCACCAGCGCCGTGCAACAGGTGGCAGCCAGTGCGTACGAGACGCTCGGGTGCGCGGGATTCGCTCGAGTGGATCTGATGCTCGACGCCGACGAGAGGGCCGAGGTCCTCGAGGCGAATGCGATCCCCGGCCTCACCGATACGAGCCTCCTACCGATGGCCGCTCATGCCGCCGGCCTCGAGTTCGAGGACCTCGTCGCCCGAATCGTGGAGCTCGCACTCGAACGACGCTAGGTCGCGGAGCGCAACCTAGCGCGGCGGGGCCGCCCGCTCGACCATCCCCGCCGTCAATTCGACGGCCTCCCCGGTGGTCAGGCCGTGCTCGCGCACGAGCGACTGCCAGGTGGAGAACGCCAGCGCGTGACCGATGGCAGCCTCGACGCGGGCCCGCCGCCTGCCACGGAGCCCCCGGCCCCGCATGAGCGTCGACGCGATGTGGTCGAAGAACGCCAGCCGGGCCTGGGTCTGCGTGGACAGGCTGTCGACCAGCGGCGCGTCGCGGATGACCCGCGACATCATGTCCTCGGTGTCCTCCCACCAGTCGTAGACGTCTGTCAGCGCCTCACGAAGCCGCTCACCGGGATCGGCGATCTCCTCCCATCGCGATGGGTCCGGCGGCGGGTACATCGACATGAAATGACCAGAGCACGCCTGGAACAGGCTCGGCTCGTCCGGGAAGTGGCGATACACGGTCGCGCGCTGGACTCCCGCCTCGTCGGCGATGGCGCTGACCGTCGTGCGTGCGGGGCCGACCGTGCCGTGAAGCCTCACGGCGGCCTCGGTGATCGCCCGGCGGGTCTCGAGCTCCTGCTCGGCGCGCAGGCGCTTGCGATAGCGGCGAGGCTCGGCTTTCGTGGCTTCGGTGGACATCGGTGTTCACCCAATATTGACAGATCGGGGTGACGTGTGCTAGGTTCGCCGCACAGCAATGTTCAACGAAATGATGGGAGATCAAGGATGACCATCGACAGGCAGACATTGGCCAGGTTCGACGCATCGCAAGGCCCCCACAACGTTGGGCCATCGGACGGCCGGCTCGTGGACCTCGGCTCGATCGAGGCCAGGATGATGGCCTGGACCGAGGAGACCGGCGGAGGCTTCTCCCTGGTCGAGCACCCGATGCCGCCCCGGCATCTGGCCGCCCCGCTGCACAGGCACTCTCGAGAGGACGAGTACAGCTACGTCGTCGAGGGCACGATGGGCGCGATCCTCGGCGACGAGGTCGTCTACGCGGAGGTCGGCGACTTCGTGTTCAAGCCGCGCGAGCAGTGGCATACATTCTGGAACGCGGGCGATGAGCCGGCGCGCATCCTGGAGATCATCGCGCCGGGAGGCTTCGAGCACTTCTTCGACGAGCTCGGAGATCTCGTTCGCACCGGTGAGCCCGACCCGGGCGCGCTCGCGGAGCTCAGCGCGCGTTACGGCCTGGAGATGCGACCGGAGACCGTCCCCACGATCTGCGAGCAGCAAGGGCTGACGCATCCGATGTTCGAGGCGATGGCGGTCTAGAGAAAGGGGAACCGGGGAGGCTAGGAGTCCTCGCCCTGGGCGAAGTCCTCGGGCGTGACCTGGTCGAGGAAGTCCTTGAACTTCTCGACCACCTCCTCGGTGTCCTCGACCTCGTGCTCGAACTCGATCGACGACTCGTCGATCACGTCGTCGGCGGCGAAGATCGGGGCCGACGTTCGTACGGCGAGGGCGATGGCGTCCGAGGGGCGCGAGTCGATCTCGAGCTCGGAGCCGTTGACCGAGACCGTGATCGACGCGTAGAACGTGTTGTCGCGCAGCTCGGTCACCGACACCCGCTCGCACTTCGCGTCGAGCTGCTCGAGGAGGTCTGACAGCAGATCGTGCGTCATCGGGCGGGGCGTGGACGCGCCCTGGAGCTTCATCAGGATGGCGGCGGCCTCCGGATGCCCGATCCAGATCGGGAGGAACCGGTTGCCGTCAACCGTCTTCAACAGCACGATCGGCTGCTTGCCGACCATGTCGAAGCTCACGCCGTAGATCTGCATCTGTTGCAAGTTTCGTCTCCGAGCCCTCGCTGGCCTGCCGGGATTATAGGTGTGGGTATGGGGTCGGAATCCCGGCCGGATTTGGCCCGGCGGCGGCCAGCGGCCATAATCGACGGCGGATGTCCGAAGCGCGTCAGCAGGCGTACATCGAGGCGCCCGTCCAGGTCGTCTGGGAGCTCATCTCGGATGTCGACCGCCATCCCGAGTGGTGGCCCCGCGTTCTCTCGGTCGAATGCGAGGGACTGGAGCCGGGCTGCAACTACCGGCAGGTCACCCAGACCCCGCTGGGCAAGGACGAGATGTACCTCCATGTCGACTCGATGGACGACTGCCGCAACCTCATCATCCGGTGCGTCAACACGGGGACGTTCGTCCGCTGGACCCTCGCCGAGGCGCAGGACGGGACCTTCGTCGACGCGACCTTCGGCATGGAGCCGTTCAAGCTCCAGTACCGGATGTTCGACTGGACGGTCGGGCGCCGCTTCTTCCGCAACTGGCTCGACGAGTCGCTGGACGCGATGCGTCGCGTCCTGGCGGATCGGGACCAGGCCACGCAGACCAAGCCCTAGTGGGACGGCCGACTCCCGGGGGAGACGGCTCGGTGCCGGCTGGCTCCAGAATCCGCCCACTCCCCGCCGTAATCTCGGCACCATGCGCGCCGACAAAGCCCGCGCTTGCTCGGCTGTGGCGCTCGCCTCGAGCATCATCGCTCTCGCCGCCGCGGCCGGCGGCTGCGGGGTGCGGTCCACCTCGCCCGCGGCCGGGACGTTCACGCCGCGGGTGCCCGGCACGCTGATCGTCGCGACCTCGGATGTTCCGGATCCGGGGTTCTGGGAGGGCACCCCCGCTCATCCGACCGGCGGTCTCGAGTATGAGTTGGCAAGGGCGCTGGCCGATCGCTTCGACCTGCAATCGGTCCGGATCCGAATCGTGCACTTCCACCGAATCGTCGCCGGGGACCTCGGCGGCGCCGACCTGGCGCTGGACCTGATCACGCCAACTTCGCAACGCGAGGAGCACCTCGACTTCTCAACCCCGTATCTGACCGATGCCCCGACCGTGGTCGTACGAAGCGGCACCTCGATCCCCGACCTGGCGGCGGCGCAGGATCTCCGCTGGGGCGCCGTCAACTCAACGACGTTTGTCGACGATATCCAGACCATGGTCACCCCGGACGCTCCGATCCGGATCTTCGACAACCAGCCGGAGATGATGTCGGCTCTCGAGCGAGGACGGGTCGACGCGGTGATGTTCGACTTGCCGCTTGCCGTCGCTATCGCCGACCACTCGAATGGCAGGCTCGACGCGGCGGTCCAGCTGCCGTCCAAGGAGACCATCGCCGCCGCGCTGCCCAAGGGCTCCAGCAACGTCCAGGCCGTCGACTCGGCGATCCGCGCCTTCATCGCCGATGGCAGCGTCGACGGCTGGCTCGAGCAGTGGGTCGGATCGGCCGCCGCGAATGCCGATACCGCGATCCCGCTGCTTCACACCACTCGCTGATGACACCTTCGCCGCCGATACCCGTGCTCGCCTCGCTGTCGGTCGACTCTCCCACCGGGCCCGCCTGGGAGTTCCTGGTGCTCTTCCTGGTGGTCATCCTTGGCCCCCCGCTCATCCGGCGAGCCAGGATCCCCGGGATCATCGGCCTGCTCGTCGGCGGCTACGCGATCGGCCCGTATGGCTTGAACCTGATCGGCGCTGGGAACACGACGGTTCCCGAGCTCGGGCAGCTGGGGCTCCTGTACCTAATGTTCGTCGCCGGCGTGGAGCTCGATCTCGCCCTGATCCGGGTGCACCGGCGGGCAGTGATCGGCTTCGGCTTCATCACGTTCGCCCTGCCGATGCTCTTTGGGAGCCTCATCGGGCTGGCCTTGAGCTGGGAGCCGGCGGCGGCGCTCCTGCTGGGCGCGCTGCTCTCCTCGCACACGCTGCTGCTCTATCCCACCGTTCGTCAGGCCGGCCTCTCCACCGACACCGGCGTCGCGACCGCGGTCGGCGCGACCGTTCTCACGGACACCGCGGCGCTGATCGTCCTCGCAGCGGTGTCGGGATCCCAGCTCGCCGGCGGCGGTCCGGGTTCGGTTGCTCTGCAGATCGTCGTGGGCCTGGCGGTTCTGATCGCCTTCACGCTTGGTGTCCTGCCACGCCTGACCCGGCTCGGCTTCCGGTATCTCGGCACCGACCGGGTGGTGCGATACCTCCTCGCCTTCGCGTCGTTCCTGGCAGCGGCCACCGTCGCCGACAGCTTCGGGATCGAGCCGATCGTGGGTGCTTTCTTCGCCGGACTGGCGCTGAACCGCCTCGTACCCAACGAGGGGCCGTTGATGGAGCGCATCGACTTCTTCGGCACCGCCGTGTTCGTGCCGATCTTCCTCGTCTCGGTCGGGATGCTTCTCGAGCCGAGCGTGATGGTGCAGGGCGAGACGCTGAAGCTCGCCGGGCTGTTCATCGCCGCGAGCGTCGGAGGCAAGGCCGTGGCCTCGCTGATCGCCCACCTGACGATGGGCTACTCGCGCCCCCAGGCGGAGGTGATGCTGGGCCTGACGATCCCGCAGGCGGCGGCGACCCTGGCGGCCACCGTCGTCGGATTCAACATTGGGCTCTTCGACCAGTCGGTGGTGAACGCCGTACTCGTTCTGATCCTGGTCTCGATCGTCGTCGGCACGCTCGTGCTCGAGCGGTCGAAGTCCGCGGTGCCCGTCCCGACAGCCGGAGCCCAGCGGCTTGGAAGGCGCGTGCTCGTGGCCTTGGAGGACGTCGGCCAGGCCCCGCTGGGCTTTGCGATCGGCGCGAGCATCGCCCAACCGGACACCGGGGTCGTCCGGGGAATCCTGGCTCGGCCGCCCGCGGAGGCCGCCTCGAGCGGCGAGCTCCTATCCGAGCTCAGCGCGGCGGGGTTCGCCGCTGGAATCGACACCGAACCACAGCTGATCGTGCATACGACCGCGGCCGAGGGAATTCTCAATGCCGCCGCCGCCGAGCAGGCGTCGCTGGTGCTGATCGGCCAGCACTCCGCGATGGCCGCCTCGGCATTGGGGACGTCCGGAGAGGCGGTCGCGGCGGCGACTCCGGTGCCGGTCGCCATCGTGCTCGGGGAGGTCAAGAGGATCGATGACGTGCAGCTGGTCCGCGATGCCCGGACGGACTCCGGACTCCCCGCCGCCGACGCCGACCGCCTCGCGGAGGAGCTCGCGAGGCGAGTCGGGGGCTCCAAGCTGCGCGTGCGCGATGCGGACGGCGCCACCTGGGCGGCGGGCCTTCGCCCGGGACAGCTCTGCGTCGCCGCCGCGAACTCGTGGCAGCTGATGGCCTCAGCCGATCCGCCGCCGGGTGCGGCAATCATGATCGTCTTGGAGCCGGGAGCCCCATGGAAGCCGAACGGCGACGACTCGGTCGACTAGCGCCCCTCGGACTCCCGGGCGAACACGACGCTCAGCACAAACGCGTGATATCGCCCGGCGGCGGGGTTGGCAGCGGTCGCGCGCTCCAGATTCTCGAAGAACTCGTCGCGGACGGCCGCGGGGTCGGCTCCGCGGGCGCCGGGCGCGAACAGCTCCCGGTCGAGCGTCGATTCGGCAAAAGCGCGGACGAATGCCGTGCAGGCGGAGGCGTACTCCTCGGCGTCACCACTCCGATCGAGCTCCTCCCAGTACGGATTGGGCACCTCCTCCATGTGGCCCGTGACCAAGCCCAGCTGCTCCGCCAGCGATCCGCCCGGCCCGACCGGTGCGGCCGCCTCGGCGGCCGTTCTGCAGTAGACCGGGAAGACGAAGCGGTCCAGCACCCCGCGGTCGAGTATCCCCCGGTCGCTGAGCTCGACGGCGACGTCCCACATCTGATCGAGCAGCTTTGACGCCGAGACCCTCCCCTCTTCGTCCGTCCCGATCCCCTGGACGAGGAAACGCCCCCCGGGAGCCAGCTCCGCGGAGCGCGCGGTGAGAAAGGCCTCCCAATCACCCGCGGCCTGCGAGGCGAGGCGCTCCCGCTGGTCTCCCTGCGCCGCCGAGAAGTACATGCCGTCGACGGGTCCGACGTCGGGCTGCCGCCGATACCAGTGCGCAGCGTTGAAGCACGTCCCCAGGTCTACGACGGCATCCGGAAGCACCTGATCGAAGAAGCTCCCTGCGGCCGCCGTCGAGTAGATCGGGCCGCCCTCGATCTTGCGATACCCGCCCTTCTCCGCGGCGAGCCGCAGCGCTCCGAAGTCGCTCGTCGGCAGGTCGTTGTGGATCGCGATCACGGGGACGTCGCGGGAGCGAGCTCGAACGGCCTCGATCGCGGTCCTCATCGCCTGCACCGAGGTCGCGCCGGTCCCTGCCCCGTAGTCCGCGATCGCAAGTGGTGCCGTGACGGCGTCGAGGTCCAGCTCCTCGACCGTCCTCCGGATCGCAGCCGCGCCCGCGCCCACGACCCGCCGCTGGTACTCCGAGTGCGCGTCGTAGAAGCCCTCCGGCTTCATGCCCGAAGTGGTCGCCTCGCCGCGGTGCTCTCCCATCGGCTCGCGACCCTACCGCTGCACAACAAGACGAGCCTGCGGGCTCGGGACGACAGCTCGGCGGATCAGCTGTCCGGCAAGAGCACCTCGGCGAGGGGCCGGCGGGGTGAGTGTTCGACCCGAGGGCCGTAACCCATCCGGACAACGAGTTGAGAGAAGCCCTCCCGACCGATCGCCTCAAGCACCCGTGGACGGAGCTCCTCGACCTCGTTGGGCTGATTCATGAAGGACGCTGTGACTCCCGCATGCTGCGCCCGAAGGAGGAGCCGGCCAAGCGCTTGTCCCGCAGACAGCCAGTCCGATGGCTCATCGGTCGAAGTGCCAAGGACGACCAGCAGCGGCGAGTTCTGGACCAGCTCCTCGTCCGTCGCCGCCTGACGCTTGCCGACGTCAAACCTACGGATCACGTGGGGCGTCGCCTCCGAAACCAGGTCGCCGAGCCCGAAGCTGTAGCCCCGCATGCCGTCGCCGGAGCGGCTTCTGTTCGGGTGCATCCAGGCCGCCAGCTCGCGACGGAAGCGCTTGTCCGACATCTGCCGACGATCCCCCTCCGCGATCATCTCCACCACCTGCGTGCGCTGGCGGTCGTCGACGACGTGAAGCCAGGCGCCTTCCTCGTCGGCGTCCCGCCGAAAGGCTGAAGCGAGCTCCTCGGGAGGACGGCGATCCTCGAAGACGAGCCGCGTGGTCCGGCGCTCTGGAATGGCGCGGAACAATGCCTCCTCCTCCTCGGTGGGCCGATCGCCTTCGTCGAGTCGCACTCGGGCCAGCAGGTCGGGCTCCTCAAGCTCGGGGAGCAGGGTGACGTTGGCGCTGTGCGCCAGGTGCCGCGCGGCTATGCGCAGGTGAGAGAGCGCGGCTCCACAGGCGATCGTCAGTTCGCGATCATGCGGATCGACGACCGGGAGCGCACGCGAACGATCAGCGTGAAGCTCGAGCTCATCGCCATGCAGCCGGAACAGCCAGGGCTGTGTGTTGTGACCGGAGGGCGCGAGCAAGGCGTAACGCAGACAAAACTCGAGCTTCTCCGCGTCCGTGCCGTCGACCGGGGGCTCGGCGTCGGTGACCCGCCAGGGAGCGAGAGGGTCTGTGGCGATCTGGACTCTGCCTCCTCTCTAGACCGTCTCGTGAACGCAACGAGGCCGGCTTGCGTGGCTCGGCTAGACCGTGCGGAGCCCATCGTAATCCGCGAGCCGCTTTCTCACGATTGCGCACGCCTGGATGGATGATGTGATGGGCGATCCTGGACTCGAACCAGGGACCTCCTCCT